>NZ_JBGKGM010000001.1:0-2204704 GCF_041333015.1 Phocaeicola coprocola
AAGAAAACCATCGATAACTAAATTATCGGTGGTTTTTCTTTTTTATATATCCCGATGAAAAAACTGCCCAAACACAGAGCTTCCGATATCTCCGATACTGGCATACACCTTCGTGTATTTTCAGCAGACGGCATACAACATACCCCTGTCGACTATGCGCATCAGGATGACTACTATATGTTCGGCTTCGTCGAATCGGGTGAATGTGACATCCATATAGACTTCAACAGCTACAGGCTGACGGCGCATTGTGCCGCTCTGGTATTACCCGGACAGGTACACAGCTTTGTACAGGCTACCGGACTGAATGCGTATATACTGATGATTGACAGCGCATTCATTGAAGAAAATTCCAAAAGATCCTTCGAACAATATACACTTGGCACACAGACGGTAGAACTGTCACCGGAACAGCAGACTGAACTTACATCGCTGTTTACCATCCTGGCCGGCAAACTGGCACAGACCAGCAAACATCCACAGACACTGGCACTGCACCTGTCGCTTGCCATCATCGACATCATCGGAGAAGCTATCACCTCCAAGCAAACGGCTCATAGCCTGCCCCAACGTTATGTGGAGCATACCATCACCTTCAGAAACCTGCTCAAACAGCATGTAGAGCACAGCCACAGTCCCAGTTACTATGCACGCATGATGAATATCTCGCTCATGTATCTCAACGAAGCGGTTAAAGGGACGACGGGGTTCAGTGTCAGCCAGAACATACAATATGAAATTGTGACAAGAGCCAAACGGAGCCTGATATATACCAGTAAAAGCGTAAAGGAAATAGCTCAGGAACTCGGATTTGAAGATTACGCTTACTTTACCCGGCTCTTTTCGAAAACAGCAGGAATATCTCCAACAGACTTCCGCAAAAACCATAAATAGTCCAAGTACTCCCCTATCTTATCCATTGCCTCCGTTTCTTCATCGGGCTAACTTTGCATCCGGAACAACACGAAGTATGTATGCCGGACATACCCCGAACTGTACCGGCTAACCCTAACAAATAATAATCATGAAGAAACAAAGAACATTCTACATCGACCTCGTTCTGGCAGCTATATGTCTGCTCACTCTTATTACCGGTCTGATTATCCATGCGGCAGGTCATGGTATCGTACAGTCAAATGTAAAAATCTGGAGAGTTACACATATCGTATGGGGAGTATTGTTTCTCATCCTGCCCACTGGACACATAAGGGCTCACCGGGGATGGTATAAAAGCTTGCCCGAAAGATTCAGGCAACGCAGCAAGGTTACGGTTTGTCTGTCGGCCGTTTATTTACTGACAAGTGCGACAGGCCTCATCCTGATATTGCATCGGGAAAATGCCGGCACTCATTTAGGAATACTGCATTATCAGGCAGGTATCCTGTTCGGCATACTGGCAATCTGGCATCTGTGCGGACGTATGAAAATACTCCTGACAATGAGAAAAAACATTGAGAAAAGGTCTCAGAAAGGGTAGGAACGGGGATGAACGGTAATTTGAGCAGATATTATTATTCATTGAATAAAGATTTTTGTTTAAATTAATGTAAAAAGCCTTTCTTTGCTTAGTCTGTTCTAAGGGACAGGTATCTTTTGTATAAACAAACTAATAAGCTTATGAAAAAAACATTAATTGCATCTATCTTATCAACATTATTCTTAACTGCATGCGTAGGGAACAAACAAGATAATTCTGCTGTTCTCACAGACTCCGGTCTGAACCCTCAGAACTTCGTTACTGACATAAACGGAAAAAAGACTGGTCTATTTGTTTTGAAGAACAAAAACAACATGGAAGTGTGTGTTACCAACTTCGGCGGACGAATCGTTTCGGTGATGGCTCCAGACCGTAACGGAGTAATGCGCGATGTGGTATTAGGATTCGACTCTATTCAGGATTATATAAAATATCCTTCCGACTACGGAGCAAGTATCGGCCGGTATGCAAACAGAATTGCAAACGGACGTTTTACACTGGACGGTACAGCTTATCAATTGCCACAGAACAATTACGGGCATTGTCTGCACGGTGGTCCTAAGGGATTCCAGTATGTAGTATATGACGCTACCCAGACAGACAGCAGTGAGGTGAAACTGTCTTACTACGCCAAAGATATGGAACAAGGTTTCCCTGGAAACGTGAACTGTACGGTTACCATGCGACTGACAGACGACAATGCCATCGATCTGAAGTACGAAGCGGAAACAGACAAACCGACTATCATCAACATGACCAACCATTCTTATTTCAATCTGGACGGAGATCCAGCCAAAGGAAATGCTGATTATTTATTAATGGTAAATGCCAGCCACTTCACACCGGTAGACAGTACATTCATGACAACTGGTGAAATTCTTCCGGTAGAAGGAACTCCGATGGATTTCCGCCAGCCCGCCGTACTTGGAGAACGTCTGAATGAAGAAACAGAACAACTGAAAAACGGTCACGGTATTGACCACAACTGGGTACTCGATACCAAAGGGAACATCAACGAAGTATGTGCTTCTCTGAAATCGGAACAGAGCGGTATCAAACTGGAAGTTTATACAGACGAACCGGGAATCCAGATTTACACCGGAAACTTCCTGGATGGCACACAAACCGGAAAGAAAAATACCAAATACAACTTCCGCGCTTCTGTATGTCTGGAGACTCAGAAATATCCGGATACGCCCAACAAGCCTGAATGGCCTTCATGCGTATTACGTCCGGGAGAAAAATATACAAGCCATACAATCTTTAAATTTGTTGTAGAATAATAAGCCATCATGAATCTTAGAAAATATATTTCAGTAATAGGTTGCTGTACGGTATTGTCCGCATCTGCCGTAAATGACGGATATACCAATCAGGACGTATGGAGTGCTTATGAGGGCTTCAACAAGACTTTTCTTGACAGTAAAAAATACATTTACAAGACCGATACTTCCTTTCCAGAAGCAGTAGACCGCTGGAAAGGAGCTGCTGCAATCTGGTGCCAGCCGATGTACTGGGACATGTCGATGAACGCTTATCGCCTGGCTTGCAAACAGGGAGATAAAAAGCGTAAAAAGGAATTCAAGGAATTAAGCCGTAAAATATTTGAAGGAAATAAAGCACAATATGCCGGATTCAACTTTCATGACAACAATGAAAATACCGGCTGGTTTATTTACGACGATATCCAGTGGTGGACCATCACACTGGCACGTGCTTACCAGTTGTTCGGCGACGATGAATATCTGAAACTCTCGGAAGCCAGCTTCAGCCGTGTATGGTATGGCTCAGAAAAAGTCGGAGATACCGGTTCATACGACCCGAAGAAAGGCGGGATGTTCTGGCAATGGCAGCCGATACAGCATCCAAAGCCAAACGACAGTGACCGTGACGGAAAAATGGCATGTATCAATTTCCCGACAGTCGTAGCTGCGATGACACTTTACAACAGTGTACCTAAAAACAGAAAGCCATCAGCAGACAAAATTCCTCTGTATCAGACACGCGAACAGTATCTGGCCAAAGCAAAAGAAATTTACGACTGGGGTGTAGAGAATCTGTTCGACAAGCAAACAGGAAGAATAGCCGACAGCAGACACGGACAGCACGAACCGGCCTGGAAAACCCATGTGTACAATCAGGCAACTTTCATCGGTGCTTCTGTACTCTTGTACAAAGCTACCGGAGATAAAAAATACCTGGACAATGCTATTCTGGCAACAGACTATACGGTGAAAGACATGTCGGCAGAACATGGAGTGTTACCATTCGAGAGCGGTATAGAGCAAGGGATTTATACAGCAATTTTCTCACAGTATATTGCAATGCTGGTATATGACTGCGGACAGCAGCAATATGTCCCCTTCCTGAAAAAAACAATCGCTACCGGATGGAGCAACCGTGACAAAACCCGCAACATCTGTGGAGGAGAATACACAAAGAAGTTATCGGGAAATGAAGTTATCGACAGTTATTCCGCATCGGGAATACCGGCACTAATGCTGCTTTTCCCGGCTAATTAATTTCATTTAGTAGAAACAATGAGAACAATCTGGATTTTACTGCTATGCATCTGCTCCGGCATAAAAATGCCGGCACAAGACAATAATACCTCTAATGTCGCATATCAGGACGAACATACTCGCTTTACGATAATCAGTGACGGAACGATTCGTATGGAATGGCAGAAAGACGGGAAGTTTGTCAACTCTCCGTCTTTCGTAGCCGTCGAAAGGAATTATGCACCGGCAGAATTTCAAGTACACGACTCGGATGGGTGGATTGAAATTACAACCAGCAAATTCACTCTGAAATACAAGAAAGACAGCGGAAAGTTTACTGCAAGCAACCTGGCTATTGATTCAAAAAATATCACTCCATCCTTCCACTGGAAACCGGGTGATACCAATGCCGGAAATCTGAAAGGTACATTCCGCACGTTAGACGGATACGACGGCGACATTTTCGTTGGAAACGGGAATGACAATGGTGACCATAAGCCTATGCCGATAGAAGACGGAATATTGTCGACCGACGGATGGACCTTGATAGACGACTCTAAAGGACTGCTGTTCGATGATTCGGAATGGGCATGGGTAACCGAACGCCCTTCCGGTGAGGGACAGGACTGGTACTTTATGGCCTACGGACATAATTACAAGAAGGCTCTCAAAGACTTTACCACTTTTGCCGGAAAAGTACCTTTACCTCCACGATATGCTTTCGGATACTGGTGGTCCAGATACTGGAGTTATTCTGATGACGAACTTCGGGATCTGACTGCCAAATTTGATGCATACGACATACCGCTGGATGTGTTAGTCATCGACATGGACTGGCATTACGTAAACCCGGGAAGAGGCGGATGGACCGGTTATACATGGAACAGATCTCTTTTTCCAAATCCGGCACAATTCCTTCAGTATCTGAAAGGTAAAAAACTGCAGGTTACACTCAACCTGCACCCTGCCGGCGGCATTGAGCCATACGAAGAGAGATACAAAGATATGGCTAACTGGATGGGAATGGATCCCAGCAGCAAGCAGCGGATAGATTATTGCGGTTCAGACAAACGGTTCATGAGCGGATGGCTGAATACCATTCTGCGCCCGATGGAAAAAGAAGGAGTAGATTTCTGGTGGCTGGACTGGCAGCAGGATATGTTCGACAGACATATAAAGACACTGAACAATACATGGTGGCTTAATTATGTACTGTTCAGCGACATGGAGCGCAACCGTACAACCCGTCCGTTGCTGTATCACCGCTGGGGAGGCCTGGGAAATCACCGTTATCAGATAGGTTTCTCCGGTGATTCCTACAGTACATGGAAAACGCTGGAGTTTCTCCCCTACTTCAACTCTACCGCATCTAATGTGCTTTACGGTTATTGGAGTCACGATCTGGGAGGTCACCAGTTTGCCAAAGGCGTATCGGAGCTGGACAAAGAACTATTTGTGCGCTGGATGCAGTTCGGAGCATTCAGTCCGATTATGCGTACACACTCCATGAAAAGCTCGGCTATGAACAAAGAGCCCTGGGTATTCAATCAGGAATATCTCGGTGTACTGCGCAACACGATACGCCAGCGCTATCAGATAGCTCCTTATACTTATACCATGGCACGCAAGACATATGACGAAGGTATCTCACTCTGCCGTCCGATGTATTACGACTATCCGGAAGACAAAGAAGCTTATCAGTTTAAAAACCAGTATATGTTTGGAGATGAAATGATCATAGCCCCCGTTACATCGCCTATGGTCAATGGCTTCGCTACAACAAAGGTGTGGCTGCCTGCCGGAAACGACTGGTACGAATGGCATACCGGTACACTGCTAAAGGGCGGACAGACTGTAGAACGTGTCTTTACCCTCGACGAATATCCTGTGTATGTAAAAGCCGGAGCCATACTTCCTTTCTACGGTGACGTAAAGAATCTGCACGGAAATGACGAGACTGTCAGATTTACATTATTCCCCGGAGGAAACGGTTCTTTCTCGTTCTATGAAGACAACGGTAATGACCAGACTTACCAGAAGCAGTATGCACGTACTCAAGTTTCATCTGTTCGAGACGAAAATACGCTGACCGTAAATATTGGTGAACGCAAAGGTAATTATCAAGGCATGCCTAAAAAGCGCAATTACAGTATCGATATTTTAGGTTCTGCTCCAGCAGTCCGGGTTACCGTCAACGGTAAGGAAGCGGCATACAGCTACGATGGTACTGAATTGAAGCTCAGCATTTCACTGCCCGACAGTAACTGCAAACGTGCATATACGGTTAAGGTAACCTATGACAGCAACCAACCGGAAATAAACGACGGATTGTATGGCAAATTCAAACGAATGAAAAAGAGTTTTGTTGAAATGAGATACCGAAACGCCAGCATCGATTATATCGAGGAACTAGGTGATATGGAAACAACCGGACGAGCCGTAACTTATGATAACAGTTCGTTTGCCGACCGCATCAATGAGTTCCGTAAAAATTACGACAGCCTCCCCGAATTGCTGAAAAAGCAGAGACTAAACGAAAATGATATCCGCTGGTTCCTGCAATCCATTCACTGAAAAAAAAATTAAGACTATACGTTCAAAATCGAGTAGGAGGTAAACATTAATCATAGGTGTTTATCTCCTATTTTCATGTTCACCGACCTCTCACACCACCGTACGTGCCGTTCGGCATACGGCGGTTCCTATTTTGGATACCATTCGAGATACGAGCCCATTAAGGTAGGATATCCTGCTTTTCGCAGGCTATCATTATTTATCGCCACTTTCAATATAGGACTGTCAGCGATACGCCAATAACCTTTGCGAGTGTTACCCCATTCACATGCCTTATATTTTTCTATACCGCATTTAATGAGGTTCCCCACCTTGGTCTTGGGTTTCTTCCAAGCTTTCCATATACACATACGTATTCTACGTCTTAACCACTCATCTGTGTCAAGAAGAAAGCGTTTCATATCGGCAAGGTGATAGTATCCAATCCACCCACGTATGTAATCTTTCAGCTTCTGTTTCCTCTTGACGTATCCCCATCCATTGCTACGATTAGTCAGCTCTTTGAGGCTCAATTTCATCTTTGCTTTGGATTTAGGGTGTACTGTAAGGCGATATTTGCCTTTCATTACATAAAAGGAATAACCGAGATACTTCACTCCTCGAACATACGATACTACAGTCTTTTCCTTGTTGACTTTAAGATATAGAGTTCCCTCTATAAATCGGGTTATGGATTCTTTGACTCTTCTTGCTGCCCTTTTGGACTTACAGAATATCATCGAGTCATCGGCATACCGCACAAAAGGAAGTCCTCTGCGTTCGAGTTCCTTGTCCAGCTCGTTGAGCATAATATTACTTAACAATGGACTTAGTGGTCCTCCTTGGGGAGTTCCTTCCTCGCTCACTTCGAACAGACCTTTGTTCATTACACCGCTTCGGAGATATTTGTGTATCAGACTGACAACTCTGCCGTCTTTAATAGTACGGCTGAGAATTTCTATGAGTTTGCTATGGTTCACGGTATCGAAGAAGCGTTCAAGGTCAAGGTCTACAACGTACGTGTAGCCTGTATTGATTATCTCTTGGGCTCCTCTCACCGCGTCATGACAACCTCTTCTCGGACGGAAGCCATAACTTCTCCTGGAGAATTGTTTCTCATATATAGGACTCAGAACTTGGTTAATGGCTTGTTGCACCAAACGGTCTACCACAGTGGGGATTCCTAATAGACGCATCTTGCCATTGTCCTTGGGGATTTCTACCCTTTTGACGGGGTTCGGACGGTAAGAACCGTCCATCAAGGAACGGATGAGCGCATCTTTGTTGGCTAATAGCCATAAAAACAATTGTTCACATGACATATTGTCGATACCGCCACAGCCCTTGTTTCCAATCACTGCCTTATAGGCTCGGTTTAGGTTCGCAGGACTCAGGATTTGCTCGAAAAGGTGTTCCTTGTCGAATGGTACTTCCACGATGTTGTCTTCACATATCCACATGAAAGTCTGCACTCCCTCATACCATTCGGTTTCCGACCTATCTCTTTGAGGGCAGTCATTAACTTCGGATAATGTTTTCTGCATTCGTTCTTTCATTAGGTATGTTTCAATTACTATCGTTTAATTATTAGGTTCAGTCCTTCGCAAACCTATCGGCTCGTTTGCTACTATGACTTCTGCTGACTTCTCACGGCAAGCTTTACTCCGCTGATTTCGATTTTTTTTTCTATTTTCATGCGTCCGTGAGACCTCCTCGGATAAGGGTATTAACTTTCAATCTTATGTCTGCTTCATCTACATTAACCGTTCCGAATAGCTATAGGGCTTTGGTTTGGGTAGCAACCTTACCCACGGTTTTTATGCCTTATATGAAGTTTCTGTTCGTCAGACCAGATGTTTGCCGCCAGCTTCTTTCAGATTCCACCTCACGATGGACACCCTTGCTATTGGCTGTATGATTCCCGCTATTAGGGCTCATTGGGGACTTGCACCCGTTAGCTAATACTCATGCCGAGCATACTACTCCAAAACAGAATTCTGTGAAAATCAGAATTCTGTTTTTCTAATTATATAAAGATACATATCAATGCAAGCAAGACTCAATCTAATCCGACTATTCATGCGCAAATAAATCTGATTTATTCCCTTCAAACAGATAAATATTATAACTTTGTACCTAAACATGAAAAACCATTATATAAGACTGACGTATGCTATCGAAAAGCCACTTAATTAAATACTTCTTAATACTATTCGCTCTTTTATTCAATCATCAGATAAAAGCCTCTTCGTTATTCGTAATCGACTCTTATACAGTAAAAGACGGATTGTCACACAATACAATATGGTGTGCTCTGCAAGACAGTTACGGTTTTATCTGGCTAGGAACCAATAATGGTTTAAATTGTTTTGACGGACAAAAAAATACAATATACCGAACTTCTTCACAAGAAAAGGCACAATCGCTGGGCAGTAATTTTATCTTTTCCCTATTTGAAGACAAGCAGCGTCAAATATGGATAGGAACCGACTGCGGTATATACATTTACGACAGAAAAAACAGTTTTAAGGCATTTACACAGACAACTAAATTCGGAGTATCGATCAGCAGTGAAGTAAGAAAGATAGTCCAGTTTTCTGATGATCAAATCGCAATAGCCACTTTAGGGCAGGGAGTATTTTTCTATAACCTGAAGACCAAGGTTCTGGAACAAAACAACCAGTGTCAATCATTTATATGGGATATGTATGTGGATGCCAAAAACGAAAAGTTGTATGTTTCGTCTTTGCAAGAGGGGATATTATGTTTTAACAAGAATCAAGAACTGCTTCACTCATATCCCCTGCATACAAAAGCAGAAAAGACAAACACAACTTCATTGAAAGCTAATTCTATATTAGCGGCAAATAACCGGCTATGGATAGGTACTGACAGCAAATATTTATTCGAGATTGATCCTTCGTCAGGCCAGACAACATATCACAGACTAGAATCCAGCAAATTTCAGATTATACAATGTCTGATCAGTTTCAATCCGGAAACATTCCTGATCGGTACAGACAACGGTGTTTTTCTATACAACTATAAGACACAGGTATTATCGGAGTTAACAGAAACCTACAACATCAACAATGCCGTTGTAAATCAGAATATTAATTCTTTCATGAAAGATAAGGAAGGTGGAATATGGGCTTTAACCAATCAGGCCGGAGCAGTTCATATCATACCCAAAAATAAGATATTCAACCAGCATATTATACCTAATAATCCAATCGTAAACACGTTTTACGAGGATAATCTTCACCGTATTATCTGGATAGGTACCCAAAAAGGACTCTTCAAATACAATATAGACAGTAAAGAAATTCAGGAATATAACCTGGCAGAAAAAGAAAAACAAATCTTCGATATACGAACTCTTTGCCTGAACGGAAACGAACTCTGGATCGGAACGTTCTCGAACGGTCTGAAAGTGCTTAACCTGAGCGACGGAAAAATAAAAAGTTATCACCACTCGTATAATACCCCCAATACAGTATGTAGTGACAACATCCAAAAAATATATAAGTGCAACAACGGAACCATTTATATAGGAACCAACTGGGGACTGTGTTATTATAATTCGGAAGAAGATAACTTCAGAGTAGAAACATCGGTCGGAGCCATGATTTCCATTACAGACATTTACGAAGACTCGCACAACAATCTCTGGATAGCAACTGCCAACAACGGAATATTTTACAATAACAGAAAAGACAATTACTGGAAACACTATGAACATAAACAAGGAGTAAACACATCTCTAAGCAGTAACTCCATCGTAACTTTATTTGAAGACTCCAAACAGAAGATATGGCTGGGAACCAATGGAAACGGTCTTTGCCAATTTAATCCGCAAACAGAAACATTCACTACTTTCAACAGCAACAATAAACAGTTGTCTACACTTGTAGTATACTCTATAGAGCAGGATTTTTCAGGTTATCTATGGGTTACCAGTAACATCGGTCTGACCCAAATAAATCCTCAAAAAGAAGAAGAGTACCAGCACTTCACTACATCTGACGGACTACAGGAAAACCTGTTCTGCGAACGTGCTTCTTACAAGACATCAGAAGGAATTCTGTTATTTGGAGGAGTCAACGGATTCAGTTCATTCAAGCCGTCGCTGGTTCAGAAGAATACGTTCATACCTCCTGTATATATTACCGATTTTGTGCTGACACACACAGATACAACTTTGGATATACGGAAATTACTGAACATTGAGCAACCCATTTATTTAACCCAAGAGATAAAAATACCTTTCCATTACAATAGCTTTACAGTCTATTTCTCATCTTTAAGCTATCAGAATCCTAAAAAGAATCATTTTTCATTCAAACTGGAAGGATTCGATACAGAATGGTACAATAATGTAGAGGGTAATTTTGCGTCTTACAACAACCTTCCGCCAGGAAAATACTGCTTACTGGTAAAAGGCTCGAACAACGACCAGCAATGGAATGAGGAGACAGCCCGGTTATGGATTATCATCACTCCTCCCTGGTACCGTTCTATCTGGGCATATATTGTCTATACACTATGCATAATCGGCAGTATAGTCTATACATTACATAAAAGAGAACAACATTTAAAAAGAAAATATCGGAAAAGAGTAGAAGAATATCAGATTGAAAAAGACAGAGAAGTATACAAAAGTAAAGTAAACTTCTTCATAAACCTGATTCACGAAATCAGAACACCTCTTACATTAATTAAACTTCCTCTGGAAAGCATCATGCATGTGAACATAGACAGAAAAATGGAGGAACGGTACTTAAATGTTATCAACAAGAATGTGGATTACCTGCTAGGAATAACCAATGAACTGCTTGATTTTCAGAAAATAGAATCAGGAGAAATCAAACTTCACCTTCAGCAGCATGATATATGCCACTTGATTAATGATATTTATCAACAGTTTATCGGATCTACCGATTTAAGAAATATCAGCCTGTCAATCCATATACCTGAGAATTTTCAGCTTGAAGCACTGATAGACGGTGAAAAGATCAACAGAATACTGGTCAACCTATTAAGTAATGCAATGAAATATGCCAATAAGGCAATTTCAATAGGTATCGAAAAGAATGACACAGATTTTTCTATCTGGGTAGAAGATGACGGTCCTGGCATATCAGACAACGAGAAAGAAAAAATATTCCAGACCTTTTACCAGATAGCTGACGAAAAATCTGTTCAGGGAAGCGGTATCGGACTTGCTTATTCACTTGCACTGGCCGAAACCCATCACGGAACACTCTGCGTAAAAGACAGTCATCTGGGCGGGGCAGCATTCGTTCTGACTCTTCCTATCTACAGCAAAAATGAACAAAAAGAAGAAGTAGGCATCATACCAGACTCACAATATACAGCCGCAAACGATAACAGCAATGATTCGCCTGATGCTCCTCAATATAGTGTACTGCTGGTGGAAGACAACACTGATCTTTTGGAAATGGAGTACTCCGGTCTGGAAAAATATTACCATGTACTGAAAGCTAAAAATGGTATTGAGGCTTTACAAGTCATCGAAGACAATGATATAGATATTGTAGTCAGCGATGTCATGATGCCACTCATGAACGGTCTCGAACTGTGTGCCAAAATCAAGAACAATATCGAATACTCACACATACCTGTCATCTTGCTAACAGCGAAGGTTTTGCCAGAAGCAAAGGTTGAAGGCTTTTCGTATGGTGCAGACGCCTATGTAGAAAAACCGTTTACGATTTTGCAACTACATATGCAAATACGCAATTTGCTGAAACTGCGCACAACATTCCAGCAACATATGACTTCGTTCCTTCCTGATGCCAAACCAGAAGAAAAGGAAGAAGAGGAAACAGGTATTCAGTTAACTCCTCAAGATCAGGAGTTCATCAAAAAGATGCAAGAAATTATAGAGCAGCAACTGGCAGATGAAGGTTTCTCAATCGACACACTTGCCTCAGAAATGAACATGAGCCGTTCTAATTTCTACCGGAAGCTAAAAGCTCTTTCTGGAATGCCACCTAACGACTATTTAAAAAACTGCCGTCTCAATAAAGCTGCACAGTTACTAAAAGAAGGCTACAGAGTTACAGAAGTATTCGAACGTACAGGATTCGGATCGTCTTCTTACTTTGCCAAATGCTTTAAAGCCAAATTTGGAGTACTTCCCAAAGACTATATCTCCAATTAAAATAATTGCTGTCTGATAAAAATCTTTTGCTTTTACGCAGTTTTTATCAGACAGCAATAAAATTTCCAATTAGCCAGAACAAGCGAAAGGCTGATTCTTTACTCTCTTGAACTGTAAATGGAAGTTTTTTATTTTACTTCTTCAATTTGTACACTCAAAATACCAACTGCTGCATGAGGCAAAGGTACAATTCTCAGACGCAGCCCTTCAGTGGTGATATCTTTACCCGGATGAACCATATTGTATTGGTCTTTCAGCATCCGATATTCATCTGTCACATAAATTGGAAAAGTTTTCCATTCTCCATTCTGTTTATACTCCAATGACCATGATTTCGGAACCTGTACACCTCCACCATCATCATACCAGTATACAGAAAAACTTTGCAGTGCAATCGGACGCTTCAGGATAAATTCAACAATTTGCTCCTCACCTTTTTGCGGCCAACTTGTCCAACGTGGAATAGAGGTGTCAAAAGAATTGGCTGGATACCCATTGGTCAACATTGCATATACATCATCCCTATCAAATGTATGTGTAGCTTTTATATCCGAAATATACTCAGAAATTTTAGGTATAGATGCATTTGCCAAAGAATCATTTTCTGACAACCATACAATCATAGCGTCATCGCCTCGATTATCCCAAGCATAATAAGGAAGTAAAGTAAGAGAATGTACATCCTTGTCTTGAACAGAGTGCGCAGGCACTGTTATAAAATCTATATATTTCAATGCACCTGCTCCCTTAGTAATACTTATATCCTCAGATGGATTCACAACATAACTTGCCGGCATGGCAACATTATCTACAGACTCTGCACAATATACTAACGGGCCACGAGTAATACATACACGATCTATATCCGCTTCTACCTGAGAAATAGCCTTATTGTAACGGACTAGCATAGGAAGCTGTAGTTCTACCAGATCTCCACTTTTCCAGGCACGTTCTATGGTAACAAATCCTTTATGCGGTTTCACAGATACCTCTTTCCCGTTCAATAAAACTTTCCACTCAGCCGGTTTATCATTTAAATAATGATATAACTTTCCAGGAACAAATTGTTTGCCTGCCCACGTTGGAATCCGGAAATGCATGGCAAACTTTTGCTTTGACTGCTCTGGTTTTATTTCAAAACGTACAGATTCATCAAAAGGATAGTTTGTTGTCTGTTTAATCGTTACTTTCCCATCAGACAAAGGAACTACTGTAGAAGTACCGGCATAAAAAGTACAATAAATATCATTATCGGTATGAGCATACATCATTCCCGGTATCTGAGGTATCAACCGGGCGATATTGGAAGGACAACAAGCCGTACCAAACCAAGGAGAGCGTCCTTTCAGGCCTTGATTAAATGCATTACGTGCATCAGCTTCCAACGGATTTACATAAAAGAACTTATTCCCATCCAAATTCACCCCAGCTAACACATTGTTATATAATGCTACCTCAGCCACATCGACATACCTGGCGTCTTTTTTTGTCAAGAACATCCGATAGTTAAACATTACATTTCCTACGGCGGCACAAGTTTCATTATAAGCATCTTTATTAGGTAGTACATACTCTGGACCAAAGCCTTCAATACCATGAATAGCTCCCAATCCCCCTGTAATATGCATCCGCATATCTACAATATTATTCCAAATGCTATCAAGAGCAGGCTGCAAGCTCTTATCACCTGTTTGTGCCAATACATCAGCCATACCAGCATAAAGATAAGTGGCACGAACAGCATGTCCAACCGCTTTAGTCTGCTCACGAACAGGCAAATGCTGCTGTGCATAACTAGGTGCCATTACACCTTCTCCTTCGGGCTGGTAAGTGACACCACGAATATCAATAAACTTTTGAGCCATCTTCAGATAAAGTGAATCTCCTGTTGTACGATATAGCTTAACCAATGCAAGTTCTATTTCCTGATGACCAGGAGCCTGATTTACAGGATTACCATTATTATGTTTAGGATCTCCTTCAAAAAAGACATGGTTTATATGACGTGCATTTTTTTCAGCAATTTTCAGCCATTTATCTTTACCCGTTGCCAGATAATAAGCAACTGCCCCTTCGTACATATGTCCCATATTGTATAATTCATGGCTATGGACTACCCATGAGTACGGCTTATCTCCCATTCCAGCTCCTCCCCAATGTTCATGTGAAGCCGAAACTCCAGTTGTATGAGCCTCATATAAATATCCATCCTCTTCTTGTGCATTTCCGATGAGATCTATAATGCTATCCATCGTATGCTCTAATGCTAAATCTTTTTCCAAAGTCAACAGATATGCAGCTCCCTCCATCACTTTATAAAGGTCTGAAGCTACAAAACGATGCGGGAATGGAAGCTCATCTTTCACTCCATTTAAATAATTTCCGGTTTTACGCAAATTGTCCATGGCAGGGCGTACTTTTTCCAAAGCAAAGGGAGCAAGTACTTCTTTTTAAATCTGTAAACGTGGCAACCAAAAATTATCTTCGAGAATTACTTCATTAAAAGAAACGGGCTGAAGCACATCACTACTTTTCGTCTTCTTTATCGAAACATACGATATAAAAGGAAGTAAAATAAATAATGTACAAATTACAGTGTTTGTCTTCATATTAAATATAAGTAGTTCTTTAAATATACGTATATACTTTAATTGTCCTAACGGTTTTCTATAATTGAAGTTTTACCTTATCTGTAACAGATATGTTTCTATGTTTTAAGGCAGTAACGTCAGTAGACCAACTATTGCTACTAACATTACTGCCCAACAAATGATAAACAACCTAAGATAAAACTTACAATCTTATCTCATGACAAATCATTATCCAATGGTTTTATCCTATAACCCATTTACTTCCAGGAATAAGCGATATGATCTTCGTTGCAATAAGGCTCGAAATGAATGTACAGACAGCAATACAAGGAATAGCCATAACAGTAGGCAATGCCAAATTGTGCTTAAACAAGGCAGCCCACAATCCTAACCAGAATATATGCATCAGGTACATACCATAACTCAACTTTGACATTTCAGTTACCCACCGTGGAGCAGAAGGAGCCTTAATGGTGCTGAATATCAGGAATGTTCCGGCAGTAAGAAGTACACAGTTTATGGTGCAGAAAGCCCATCCGATTTCGATTACAGGAGTTGAGAGTATTTCACCTGGAACGGCCTGACAATAAAAAGAATAAATGGTCCACAATGCACCTATTACCATCAGGAGTCCACCGCCCCAAAGACGTTTAGAGCGACTCCAGGTAAGATGTACACGTATATAATGTGCCAGCACAAGATAACCTAAATAACCTGAGAAATACCATAACATATGGTACTCATTCCAGAAACACTGTCCCCATACTTCACCCGCTACACGATTCAGATAAGGCATACATGTCGACACCAGAAAAAGCACAATAAAGAAACGTTCCTCTTTCGCACTAGCTTTACTGATCCACGGTGAAACGATCGGGATAAACAAATAAAGGCTTATCAAAGGATACATAAACCAGAGATGTCCTGCCAAAGTCGGAAAATTCAGCCATATACGTGACAAATCTTTCACCGAGGTAGCTGAGTCAATTTGTCCCCATAACATCGGCAACGTGCTATATAAAACCATAAAGATCAAGAACGGAGGCAATATGCGCATAAAGCGATGACGATAAAACTGCCACATGTTCTGTCCTTCCTTCATCGGAACAAGAAGAAAAGCAGACACAATCATAAAAAGTGGAACCGACATACGTGAAAATCCGTCGTATACAGATACCCACAACCTGTCTGTCTCTGATGCAAGGTATGACTGTGGACCTACCATATCAGTAGATCCGGCAGCACCATAAAAATTCTCGCTAGCATGCACAACCATTACCAGAAAGCATGCGAAAATACGTACATAATCTAAAAAAACAATACGTTTCATTCTTTATAAAAAATCTATTGAGTTATCATATCAATATTTACCACTTAACGTTTACTTCTACTCCATCGGGGTTATTTTCAAACCGAACTAGCAAAGTAGAAGATTTCTTGTCCCAGTTACTCTTCCAGTCAAAATGTTCACCATTTATCATTACTTCTTTAGGAACGGAAGGCAAATAAACTCGGGAAACATTCGTCGTGTTCAACGGACTTTTAGCAATAAAAGAGTATTCCTTCTCACCCAGTCTTTCATCACTGATTCTTGATGCCCCACACAAAACATGCGCTTTACTCTTCTCTGTTATTTTCCGCAAATCATACAAATAGGCCTGCTCTCCCGGATTAATCTTTTTCTGAGAAATAACAGGCAGGTCTTTATCGAACAAATCAATATACAACCCTTTAATTTGTACAGGTTTAGAGGAAATACTTTCATCCAGGACGGCCGCAATGACATATGCACCACGCTGGACAACAAAATTATTCTTCAGTTCAACTTTTTCACCACTCACCTCCTTATAAAAAGAATATACACACTCTTTAAACACTTTGTTACCATCCGGTTCCAATGCAAAGTATTTCGGATCGCGGCGTATAACCTGTATTTTTCCTTTACCCACCGTATATTTTCCGGCAGCCGGTTTTCTGTCCAGTCCTGCTAATTCAAACAAATGTTCTGAAGGCGAATGATATGCATAAGGAGATTTATTCCACCATTCAGGAACCTGCTGATACGGATCAATATCCTCTCCACAGTAAATCAGTGCACCACCGTTTTTTACCCAATCGACCAACATCTGGTGATAACGTTCTTCCATTGGCTTCATATTGGAATAAGACATAATCAAAACCTTTACATCGGCCAATGTTTGCTTAAACGGCAAGTTTTCCATATGTACAATTTCTACCGGAATACCGTCTTTCATCAATGGTAAGGTCTGTCCGTAAAAACTGGAGAAAGAAGGATCATCATAACCGTCATGATTAGGAAAACGCTGGAACATCATCGAGTTTGCCATCAATACGCCAATGCCGTGAGTTCCACTAACAGCACAATCTGACACTTTGATGTCGTTCAGCGTATTTATCATGATCTGCATCTGTGTAGAATAATCGCGGGGAATACGCTGCTTTTTGTCAGTTCCTGCTATATCATACAATCCCTGATATATACGGTCGGGCCATGGCATTACTTCATACGTATCTACATCCGAATACATCAACTGAGCTGCAAAAGTAGCCTGATAATTTATTTTATAATCGGTCCAGTCTTTCGCACGGTCTTCAATAGGATCAGTCAGAAAATACATCTTCCGTCCCAAAGGAGCTGTCATCGATTTCATACAGCCATATTCGAGAAAAGCATTTTCAAAGACTCTCTCCTTACGCACCCCTTTAAAATAATTCGGTTCGCGGGATGTACCAGTCCATACTTGAGCGATATAGCCGTCAACACAATCAAGCGAAGCTAAACTAGCTTCCGGACTCACAATCTGCCATGAAGTATAATTTATCAGAGAATGGGTAGGGACATAACATTTTACTTCCAATCCCTTGCTCTTACCATACTCTTTAGCATAAGAAAATATCTCATCCAAGGCGCGATAATACAGCCAATATTTCAGTTTATTCGACAGATAAGTCACATCCGGTGAGCCTTGCTGATCCTGCCATGGCGTTCCATAATAATTCATCCATTCTTCCTTAAATGCATTACTATAGCCTCCTCTCATCCAAAACTCAGGTTCTTCCAGATAGATATCTGTAATGCCTGCATCTATCACCCGCTTTATCTGCTTTTCTTTCATGTATCTGATAAAGCTTTCGGTTGGAACAACATAAGATGCGAGATGTCTGCACCATTTTTTTCCCGCTGTCCTTCGCGCAAATGATCGGTCACTCCATCCCATTTTCCTAAAAAATAGTCCTGATAATCTCCCCAGGCTACTCCCGTCATAAACTGAATGCCATATCCTCTTTTACGCCATGATTCTATACGCTGTTCAAAGGTCATATTCGGTTTATCTACCGTGCCATATACCATTACGGCATCGGCACGAATATCTGTTTCCTGCTTCCAAGGTTCTGCTGTCTGAAATATGGCCTTGGCATCCTGAGCATTTAGTGTTTCTGCAACACACGCCAGCCCAAGCACGATATTAAATATTGTCTTCATAAATAAGCAATTTTCAAAATAAGATATAAGCAAGATATCTTTTACTCACGACTGAATGAATAAGGAGCATCTTCAGGTGCGATACCTCTGTTCTTGTTCGGTTTGTCACCCATTACATAGTCAATCGTACCGCCGTTTTGCAGAGTAGAATAAGTAATGTAATTCTTGGTATATTCCTGACCGTTTACCTTCATGTCCTGAATGTAATAGTTGGTCTCACTGTTTTGAGGAGCATTGATTACAATGTTCTTGCCATTTTCAAAATGGATGGTTGCTTTCTGGAACAGCGGAGCACCAAGTACATACTGGTCGGTTCCCGGACATACCGGATAGAATCCCAGTGCTGAGAACACATACCATGCAGAAGTCTGTCCGTTATCCTCGTCACCGCAATAACCGTCGGGAGTCGGAGTATACATGCGGTCCATTACCTGACGAAGCCAGTACTGAGCCTTCCATGGCTGCTTGGCATAGTTGTACAGGTAAATCATGTGCTGGATAGGCTGGTTGCCGTGTGCATAGTTACCCATGTTCATCACTGTCATCTCACGGATTTCGTGAATCGGGAAACCGTAATAGCTGTCGTCGAATACAGGAGGTACAGAGAATACAGAATCCATCATTGTCACAAACATGTCATCACCGCCCATCAGGTCAATCAGTCCCTGAGGATCGTGGAATACAGACCATGAATAATGCCAGCTATTACCTTCGGTGAATGCATCACCCCATTTCAGCGGTGAGAACGGAGCCATGAACTTGCCATCCTTATTCTTGCCACGCATCAGCAGGGTTTCCTTGTCGAACAGGTTTCTGTAATTCATGGCACGTTTGGCAAACAGGTTCACTTCCTTCTTCGGACGCTTCAGGTCCTTTGCCAGTTTATAGATACACCAGTCGTTATAAGCATATTCCAGTGTACGGGCAGCATTCTCGTTGATCTTCACATCGTAAGGTACATAGCCCAGCTTGTTGTAATATTCATATCCCAGACGTCCGGTTGAAGAAACTTCCGGATGTACGTTTTCCGTTCCGTGGATCAGACCTTTGTAAAGAGTTTCCAGATCGTCCACCTTCACACCCTTGAAGTAAGCATCCACCAGGATGGAAGCCGAGTTGTTTCCGATCATGCAGCCACGGTGTCCCGGGCTTGCCCATTCGGGGAAGAAACCGCTTTCCTTATATGTATTGATAAGACCTTCCTGAATTTCCTTGTTGACAGACGGATAAATCAGGTTCAACAACGGGAACAGGCAGCGGAATGTATCCCAGAAGCCTGTATCGGTATACATATATCCCGGAACTACCTCACCGTTGTAAGGACTGTAGTGTACGATCTGTCCCTGTGCATCCACTTCGTAGAACTTGCGCGGGAAGAGCAGTGAGCGGTACAGGCAAGAGTAGAAAGTACGGTACTGGTCGAGATTGCCGCCTTCCACTTCAATCTTGCTTAATACATCGTTCCATGCAGCCTTGCCCTTTTCTACCAGCGTATTGAAATCATCGTTACCCAGTTCCTTCAGGTTCAGCAAAGCTTGTTCAGGACTGATGAATGAAGAAGCCACGCGTGCATGTACGGTTTCTCCCTTTTTCGTAGCAAATCCGATGATAGCTCCTGCATGGTCTGCCTGCTGTTCCGTACCGTTCTCCTTTACGATACTGTCGGCAACGGTAGCCTGATAAGTGAACGGCTTGTCGAATTCGATAACGAAATAATTCTTGAAGTTAGCCGGAACACCGCCACTGTTCTTGGTAGAATAACCGATGATACGGTTGTTTGCCGCATCAATCTTTACATACGAACCCTTGTCGAAAGCATCTACCACTACATACGAGTGTTCATTTTCGGGGAAAGTAAAGCGGAACATGGCAGCACGTTCTGTCGGAGTCAGCTCGGTTACAATGTCGTATTCTGCCAGATACACTTTATAATAATATGCCTTTGCAGTTTCGCTCTTGTGAGCAAACCAGCTGGCACGTTTGTCTTCATTGAATTCCGGTTTGTTTACCATCGGCATGATGGAGAACTGTCCGTAGTCGTTTATCCACGGACTGGGCTGGTGAGTCTGCTTGAATCCGCGGATCTTCGTAGCTGTGTACTGATACATCCAGCCGTCGCCCATCTTACCTGTCTGCGGGCTCCAGAAGTTCATACCCCACGGACGCGCGATGGCCGGATACGTGTTACCCGTTGACAGCTCGAATGTAGACTGAGTGCCGACCAGCGGGTTTACATAATCTGCATAGTTGGTTGCTTTGGCAAAGCTCAAAAAGCCTGCCAGAAAAATAAGTAATGACAGTTTTTTCATGGCTTATCTTATAATCAAAATATTTACTTTGTCAATTTAACAGGAGCAACTCCTTCAAAAGTAATCTTCACAGGTTTAATGTAACCATTCTCATCGAACTCCATCTTATCAATGCAAACTTGACGTTCATTAATACGGTTACAGTCCAAAGGACGACGATGATATACGATATAATATTCATCCTTACCCGGGATTTGTATGACAGAATGGTGTCCGGCTCCGGTAGCTACTTGTGGATCTTGCTGAAGGATTTTTCCAATTCTTTTAAATGGTCCCATTGGAGAATCGGCAATAGCATAAGCAACACTGTAATCAGGACCTCCCCATCCTCCTTCTGACCACATAAAATAATATTTGCCATTTCTTTTCAACATAAACGGTCCTTCCACATATTGTTCAGGCGTAACTTCACGATACATTGTTCCATCCTGAAAAGGCTCCAGACCTAATAAATCAGAGCGAAGCTTCACGACATTACAATGTTTCCAGCCGCCATAATACATGTAATAACTACCATCATCATCACGAAAAACAAACTGGTCAATAGGCTGAGCACCATTTATGATTTTATCAATCAGTGGCTTTCCTAAAGCATCTTTATACGGTCCGGCCGGAGAATCCGAAACAGCTACACCTATACCTCCTTTTTGCTTCTCGTTCTGTATATCATTTGCACCAAAAAACAAATAATATTTCCCGTTAGCCTGAATTACCGATGGAGCCCAGAGAGCATATTTTGCCCATTTTACATTTTTTATCGACAAGACTTCCGGATGCTTAACCCAATGAACCAGATCCTTGGAAGAAAAAGCATCAAAATGCGTCTGAAGATTATACTCCTGATTGATTACATCTGTCTCTCGTTTTAAATCCTGACCGTATTTTTCAACATCTTCACCATATAGTAAAGAAAGAGTAGGATATACCCAGAATGTATCTCCATATATAATACCTTCCGGATCGGCATACCAGCCAGCAAATATCGGATTTCCGTTTTTCTTATCTCCCTTATTTTGTGATGATACTATACCTGGCAAACATAAAAACAGTACAGCAGCGTAAAAAAATCGTTTTAAAATCATAGATTATCCAATCATACTTTATAAATTATACATGCCTGATTAAAAAACAGGACTATCATGACTATCTGAAGGAATACTATTTTCTACCTCAGGCCAACCATCTTTCCATTGTAACGGATCGAGCATCAATACCCGACCTTCAGGATCGGCAACTTTTACAGCATGATAAAACAGCCAGTCCTGTCCTTTTTTATCAGTTATAACCTCTGAATTGTGCCCCGTTCCAACAAAATTAGTACTACCCTTGATTAATATTTCGTGCTGATTGTCAAGCATTGACCGGCCTTCTTTATTCCAATAGGGTCCCATCAAAGACTCAGACCTTCCAACTACCGTCGTATAAGTACTTTTCAACCCCTCGCAACAACGACCGATTGAAGCAAACAAATAATAATATTTTCCCCTTTTATGGATATAAGTACCTTCGTACGCATCACCTGCAACTCGTAACGGGCGGGTATTTTCTTTCAAAGACAATCCATCATCCGATAACTCTACAGCATAAATTCCATGAAAACTTCCAAAAAACAAGTATTTTTTGCCTCCATCTTCTATGTAAAAAGGATCGATACTATTTCTGACTCCTATTTCATTACTTCGAAAAAGCATCCCATGATCTTCGAACGGTCCTTGAGGAGAATCAGAAGTAGCAACTCCAATTCCACAAGTCCACTCGCCACCCCATGTAGACATTGAGTAATACAAGACATATTTTCCATCAATCAGATTGATATCGGGTGCCCAAAGGCTTCCATTTGGTACAAAATGCGGACGTGTATTATCAGTGAAGGCAGTTCCCTGAAAACTCCAGTCGACTAAGTTTGTAGAACGATAAATCGGCAGATTACGGATATTCTCCGTAGCATAAAGCCAGAAAGTTCCATCAGAGGCACGAATTACGGTAGGATCAGGCAAACTTTCATCTATTATCGGATTGTGATATCTATTTTGTGCCACTCCCCCATATGCCACAAAAGACAAAACAATAGATGCCCATATTTTTGTTTTCATAATAATAAAATTATAAAATAAGGATCAACAGCATAAAAAGAGATATTTACACTCCTTTTATGCTGTTGTATTAACAACTCTTTTACAAAGATGAGGAAAAGAAACGAGCCTGACACGCAAAAATTATTCAGAAAAGAAAAAAATCTAACCTTTCATTGAAAATTTTATTACATGTCACTTTTAAAGCAATAGTTTCCAGAGCCTAATTCAATTATCCAATTATCCCCTTCACACTGTATACTATGAGCTTTTGCCATTTCTGGTTTTTCGGGATGTAGAGATAAAGGAATATACAATGTTGCAGAACAGTTAGCAGGAATAGTAACATTCCACGAAAAACGTCCTTCAGTTCGAGTCCAGTTACTAACAATTTTACCAGATACAGACTGATAAGAAGCATTGACATAGTCCAGTCCGTCCGGGAAACATGGCTTCATCTCAATATGACGGAATCCAACAGATTCTTTTGAATTTTTTATGCCTGCAAGGTTTTCATAATACCATATCAGCAAGTCACCTAGAAGCATAACATGATTAGCCGAGTTCATATCAGGTGCTGCTGTGTCTCCATTCCATAATTCCCAAATTGTAGTAGCTCCTTTTTCAATCATATATCCCCAGCTAGGATAGTCTGTATTAGTCACAATTTTATAAGCAAGATCTTCTCGACCATGTTCTGTCAGTCCCCTCATTAAATGCTGTATTCCTACAACTCCTGTGCTGACATGCCCTTTACAATCTTTTTCAGTCTTTTCGACGACATTATTAAAAACACGTTTTTCGTAACCATCCGGTACTAACCCATAACGAAGAGACAACAAATTTCCCGTAACTGAATTATTTCCATACTGGGCAGTTTCATAATTGAAAAAGCGTTTATTATATGCTTTCTTCAAGGCCTCAGCATGTGTCTTATAATTGTCAATATCTTCCGAATGGCCTGATATCCGAGCAAAATCAATCATTTTATACAACAATCCATAAAATGTAGTACTACCTAAAATCGCCCCATCAGTTTTTCTCATCGGATCTTGAGAGTGAATCAATTCCGGAGCTTCTGGAGGCATACACCAGTCGCCCCACTCATCACGAACCACAAGTCCGTCTTTCATTGAGTTCTTGTAAATATACTCTACCCAGCGTTTCATTGAATCATAATGTTTTACGATAGCAGTAGCATCTCCATAATGACGATACAGCATTTCGGCTGCTAAGATATAAACAGACGGCCATGTCACATCTCCTGCATAAATAGTCCAAAAACGAGGAGATACGGCTGAAATTACACCATCCTCACGTTGGGATTCTTCTATATCCTGCAACCATTTGCGGTATAACAACGCATTATCAAATACAAAACTTTCCCCCCAGCAGCCGGTTGCACGATCACCAAGCCATCCATGGCGTTCATCCCGTTGAGGACAGTCTGTCGGCATATTATGATAGTTTCCTCTAATGCCCCAATAAGCATTTTTGAAAATCTGATTGATAATAAAATCTGAAGTTTCGAAATGTCCTGTCTGCTGCATTCTGTCATACATAACCTCACCAACAAAATCTTTGATATCAGGATCTCCTTCCACACCATCGATTTCAACATAGCGGAAACCATGATAAACAAAAACTGGTGCCCAAGAAAAATAGCCATCAACAGAAGGAGTAAAAATATCGGTAGCTTTCGCCGAACGTAAATTAGCTACATACAATGTACTATCAGGATTAATGATTTCAGCAAAACGCATAACAACTTTTTGCCCTGCTTTTCCTTTAAAAGATGCTTTCAGTCTGCCTACCATATTCTGTCCCATATCTATCAAGACTTTTCCTGATGCCAGTCGGGTAACCGATGACGGATGAATGCGTTCCATAATGGCAACTGACGGAGATGGCTGGGCTAACAATCGTTTGCATGGAACGGACATTATATCCACGTTCTTCCATGTAGAATCATCATATCCGCTCAAGTTCCACCCGGGCAATTCTTTCTTCATATCATACTCTTCTCCATCGAACTCATTATTTGCGACAATAGGTCCTTTCGATGTAACTTTCCAGGTTTCATCCGAAGCTATGATTTTCTTGCTACCATCAGTGTATTCTATTTCTAGTTGCGCCAATAAGCGAGGCAGACCAAATCCTTCCATTCCACTTCCTCTCACCCAAAAATATCGTCCATTACCGAGGATAACTCCTAAGGCATTATCCCCTTCCTGCAATAAATCAGTAACATCATACGTATTATAATATACTGTTTCAGAATAAAATGTAATGGAAGGAGTAAGTAAATCTTCACTCACACTTTTCCCATTCAGAAAAGCCTGATAATATCCTAATCCACTAATATAAAGCGTTGCACGATCGATATGAGACGAAGCCTGAAAGTCTTTTCGCAAATATCTGGCAGCCAACCGTGTATGAAGTTCCGTCTGTGACTCTCCTGAATTTGACATTGCATTTTCACCAATCCATTCAGCATGCCAGTCTTCGGCATGCAACATTCCAGTAGAAAATCGTTGAATCGCACTCCAACTACTCATTCCATGATTTGTCTGCACACGAACTCTCCAATAATATTCTTCGCATGACTGCATTGGCAATCCTTCATACTCAATCTGCATTTTATCCGATTGAACCAAACCTGATTTCCAAATAAGATTATCACCACGTTTAAGGTCACGCAAATCAGCAGCTAACTGAATTTCGTACCCTATTTGTTTTACATCTTTTACATCAGATGCCAGCTGCCATGAAAAATGAGGATTTTTAAGATCTATTCCTAAAGGATTCTCCTGCATTTCAACTCGAGGGTATACCACCGATATCTTTTTGGCCATACATAAAGAACAGCCCACAAACAAGAATAAAAACAGTATTTGAAATTTCTTCTTCATAAATATTATCGAATATCAAGATTAACAATATATTATAATGAAAAAAGTATTTTTCAAACAATAAAGTCTGTATAAACTCCATGATAAGTTATCAAAACAGAATTTATACAGACTTTTTTAAGAATAACAGATGAGATTATTTTACCAACATTTTATCCATCAGGACTTTCATCCAGTATCCACCTATTACAGAACGAGCACGGAATCCTACCCATTCTCCGCTATCTGTATGATGCCAGTCACTGATAGGAACACGAGAAGGAGTTTCATTGATATATTTATACAAAGGATCTACAAACTTCTGGAAAGTTTCCATATCAGAAGCCATTGCAGCAGTCCACATAATCCAGTCGGACTTAGTATATTCCTTACGGCTATCCAAAGGCAGACCAAAAGCATTTTGTTTTGTCAGATAATAGTTGATTTCCTTATCGATAACACCTGGGAAAATATTCAATCCCCACATTTTATCCCAAACCATATTATATTTCTGACTCCAAGTATTAGCACGGTCGAAAGCTAAACGGTAATGATCGTTTTCTCCTGCCATTTCCATCCATTTCTGAGCCATCTTCTTTGCTTTTTCTGCATACTCGTCTGCCACATTGTTCAGGCCCAGCATCTTAGCCATTTCACTATATCCGGCAACTCCCATAATAGCTTTTACAGAAAGATTGGCATTATGTGCCCAATGTCCTGCAAAGTCATCTGTACAAAGCTGGTTTTCCGGATCCTGACCATATTCAACCAAATAATCAGTCCAGATAGTAAGTAAATCCCAGTACTTTTTAGCATAATTTGCGTTACCTTCAGCTTTAGCTATAGCAGCAGCCAGAATAACCATATTACCACCTTCTTCTATCGGCATATCACCTCCGTAAACCTGACCATTAGCAATAGGATAAGTTCCTAAATCATGAGCAGGGAAAGGTTTATTCCATCTGCCAGTTGCACTATATTCGAAAATACTTGTCATCATTGCTTTTTGCAAATCAGGATTATAAGCAAGGAACAAAGGAGCAGAAGGATATGTTAAATCTACAGTATTAATACATCCATTACTGTTGTTTTCTTTAGAGAAGAACATTAAATTACCTTCTTTGTCGGTAAACAATTTATGAGCAGCCATTACCTGACGATATGAAGCAGCACAAATTTCAGCATATTTTTTACCTCCAGCTTTCTCTGCATCTTTCATGATCATAGCATCAAAATCACGGCAACGTTCCATTACATTCTGATAATTTTGTTTTGCACGTTCAAACGCATCAAAAATAGAAACCTTGCCATCATGTTTCCAATATGCCATACGACGTTCATACATGTATTCGATTGAATATACGTCATCGTATCCGATCATCATGAAGCCACTCTTTCCTGTAGATGAAACATTTCCCAGATCTTCAGAATAAGCCATAGCCGGCATTTCATCGGCATTACGCGTAACTACCTCATTTTGTCCAGGCATCAATTCACCTTTACTTGCAAAAACAGCCTTCATGTCGACATAGTCGCCCAAACTCACAGAAGTATTGGCACCATTATTACCTGCCAAATAAGCATATCCCCAGTCTATGCAAATCAAATCGCCTTTACGACCTGTAATAGGCTGATCGATACTACCAGCCTGCACATAACTGATTCCGTTTTTCTTAATAACTTGTGCTCTGGTTGGCTGAGTCATCTCATTAATAGTAAGCTGTGGAGTTGTCTCAATATAAACTTGAACATCATGATTTTTCTTATCAGTAGATGTGGCTTGATAAGAGATATAGTTGATAGGAGTAGAAATCAAATCAAGATCATCAATCAACATAGGAGCAGTAAATACAACATCCAGCTCTACCGGTCCACATGTAAAAGTATAATAAGTCTGAGTTGGCAATACGTCTACCGACTTTTGTATAGCGATATTTTCAAATCCGGCTGTTTCTTTATTAGTTGTATATAATCCAAAATCGACATACGCTCCTCCGGTTGTATTATGGCAATGTGCAGCGATGACATTCTTTCCTTCGCGCATTTTAGCACGTACCTTGTCTGATAATTCCAAAACAACATTATTCTTCCATGAATAATCGGTAGCAACCAGTTTTTCTCCATTGAGATACAATTCAAAGACATCATCGTGTGAGTATTTAAGATAAATAGGAGTATCTGCCGGAACATCATTCAAATTAAACTCACGACGTACCCAAATATCTTTCGTATTCCAGCTCGTTCGTACAACAGGCATGTCATTTGTACCGAAAGCTCCCTTTCCTTTTTTCCAGCCTTCGGCATTATAATTCACAGCTGTCCATTCACCTTGAGGTGCATCAAAAGTATAATTACCTTCCCATTCTTCACTTCCGGCCATAGGCAATAAAGATTCAAGTGCCTGTTTTCCCATGAAACGATACACTTTTCCATCTACACGCACAGCACCAATAAGTGATTTTTCATCATTAGTCCAATGTCTGGTTGTACCTTCATTTAACTTATCATAAGGCGACCAAATAGAAAGATAAGGATCAGAAGTTATTAAAGGCACAGAAGGAAGTCTTAAATCTGTTTTTTGTACAGGAGTAAATAAATCTGTTGCCTGAAGCTGGGCAAACAGCCCCATAGCGAACAAGGTTGTAGCTGTAAGTTTCTTCATTGTTTTTACTTATTTTGGTATTAAATTAATTAATGTTCTTGTTTCTAAAAAAACAACCGATTGAATCCACAACCGATTCAAAGTCATTTTGTAAATCTTTCAATCCTATGATGCAAAAGTATGCCGTAATGATAAAAAATAGCGGAAATAATTGTTCAAAAAATAGAATTTACAGTTCAAAACAATTAAATCCGCTATTAAAAAAATTATTTATATGATGATAATGAAAACTTTACCATTCAATAGCTTGATCCTCATCAGGAATCTGAGTATTAATCTTACGTTCAAGAGTCATTGTTCCTTTTACATGATATGGGATTTCTCTACCCTCAACAGATGTATAATCGACAAATGTATATTCAATATTAAATATTACATATCTGTGTTTCAAATAAGGAAGTTCTTCATCCATAATCTCTGCAATGGTATATGCTGCCTGGTCTTTCTTTAACTGCTCTAATTTCAGGTTTTCATTTTTAGTAGACAGTTCAACCATTTTTGTTTCAGGATTAAAGTAAAAGTTTACCTTATAATCTTCACGATTTATCAAGTCCTCTTCCATGGCACCGGCATAAAAGAAAATAGTATTTTCATCTACCACCTGTCCTGTTCGGGTATTTCTCACAATCGGATTGGCTTGATCGTAACTACCATCTTCATTCGAAATAAATGTTTGCAAAGTAGTTGTACTATATGTACCAGAATAATCGTTAAACGGCTTAATGTTCAACAAAGCCTTGGCATAATTCTTACGAGGATGACCAAGATATGTTCCCGGCTCATCTACAACGGTCAGAGGCAAGACCCAGCTTCTAACCATATTAATTCCCGTAAGGTCAAAATCAACAGGCAATGTGATAACAGCAACTCCCTGCGGTACATTTACTGTACCAGGGAAATTATAATGCTCAGGTGTAAGCTGTAAGAAATATAAATCTTCACGACCAAAACGTTCATTATTCAAGATTCCCAACGTATCATTATCTACTTCGACCTTCACATTCAAATCTTTCTCATTAAAGGTTGAACCACTTATGATAACCGGAAGCTGATAGGTAACCTTTCCATCTTTCTTATAGCGAATATAAATATCAGTTACGCCATTAGAACCAATGGGGGCCTTAAACGATACATACTGCTCGTACTGTTCATCTTCCCATTCATTATTGCAGGAAACCCAACAAAATGAAACAAGCAATAGAATAATATAAGAATATATCTTTTTCATTATTTTTCTGTTTATAGTTAATTAATCATTATATGTCCATCCTGGATTCTGAGTCAATAAACGGTTACGTTTTAATTCACTATGACTAATAGGCCAGAAATACATTTTCCGTGAAAAGTTAGTAGGCAACGAAGGTACCACTACCGGAATATGGAACAAATCTTTATACTGCTCTGTCATCAACGTATTGCAGCCATAAATAGGTTGAGATTCTTCTTTTTCTGCATCTTTCCATCGGCGCAAATCATAATATCTATGTCCTTCTCCCATCAGCTCAATCATACGTTCCCGTTTAATTTTTTCCCGGAACAAATCTTTACTTGCATATTCGGCAGCTGTATAGTCCGGAATACCAGCACGGCAACGGATAGGACGAATACCTTTTTTCATTTCATTTATATCACGCTTTATGGTATAAGTCTTGCTTCCATCCCATGACTCTATATTATGTGACCCATCAAGCTCACTTAAAGCCTCAGCATAAATCAATAATATTTCAGCATAGCGAATAGCAGGTTCTGCTTTTCGACGTATTCTACCCATATCTCTATTTTCATGAGTGTCATAAGGGTGTACAAACTTTTTAACGCCAATACCGGTACGCAACCAGAAAGCATTATTATTGTTATATCCATTACCCATACCACGATAATAAAATACCTGCTGATTTCTGTTTGCATCATTCGATTCGTTCAGCAAGAACCAGGTTGATCCATTATAAGCGACTGAAGCATAGAATCGTGGTTCACGCTGCACATATTGTAAAGAAACGCCAATACGATGTTCACCCAATTCCGGATAGTTTTCCTGATTTGTTTCATCAACAAATCCCGTTTCACGTACAGTACCATTAGCACCTCCTATTTCAAGGTCTTTTCCAGGACAATCCGAACCGTCATTCATGTAATAAGCATCACACATTTTTTGAGTCAAACCATGCGTATTCCAACCAGTCGCACTAGTTGGCAATTGGTGTACTACCATTATATCAACTCCTTCTGAAGACTGGTTCTGACCACGTGTAAAAATCAACTCATAATTATCAGAAGCACTTACTTCTCCGTCAAACAATGAGCGATAAGATTCAAACGGATCAATATCCTGCCATCCATCAGGCCAAGTATGCTCAGAAAAATCTCCGTCCTTATACGGTTCAATCGTCACAGGATATCCAACAGAACCAGAAGTACGTCTTCCCAAGTGATAAAGGTCATATCTTCTCCCGTTAGCCTGATTTCCAGGCAATTCCATCACATCAAGAGCAGCAGCTGCAGCTCTTGCCCATTTAGTTTCATCATACTCCTGTGCAATCAGATGTTTTCCATCGAAATTTACCATATCACTGAATTTTTCAGTATCACTCGGATGAGGATTATTAATAGGGCTCGCAGCATACAGCAATACTTTAGCACGTGCAGCCAGAGCTGCTCCTCGAGTAGGACGAGCGATTGCTAAAGGACCTCTCTCCAATGGTAAGTCTTTTGCTGCAATTTGCATTTCTGATGCAATAAAATTAGCCACTTCATCATAGCTGGAGCGTGCTACAGCCAAATCTTCATACTCTTGTGTAAAATCCATACCCTCATCAGGCATAATAGGTATAGGTCCATATTTACGCAACAACAGCCAATAATAATAGGCACGTACAAAACGAGCCTGTGCCTTATAGTCAGCACGTTCTTCTTCTGTAAATTTTGTATTACGATCTATATTATGTATAAAAACTGAAGCTTGGTAGATACCGGTATAGCATTCTCCCCATGGACCTTGTTCCCATCCTTCATCATACTCACCATTCTTCCATTTTTTATATTTATCATCACGGTCACCAAAATACATATCGTCTGCAAAGCAATACATCGTAAAACCCTTACTTGATACATCCGCATTGACACCTATAAGATGTGAGTAAGCATCAGATAACCATCTTTCCGAATAATCACGGTCGGCAAACACTTTTTCAATAGTCATACGATCTCCAAAGTACCGGTCTGCATCCAGTTTATCTTCGCAAGAAGACATTGAGAGCAAAAAAAGTGCAGAATATAATAGATATTTATTTTTCATAAGACAAGATTAAATATTAACAGTTAAACCAAATGTTAAGCTTCTAGACAATGGATATTCTGTACCTGTTGAGCTATGCAATTCCGGATCCCAAAGTTTAAACTTAGAGAATGTCAGAATATTGCTTCCACGGAAGAATACACGTATATTATTGAACATGATTTTATTTACAATCTGCTTGGGAAGTGTATAACCAAACTCCAATGTCTTCAAACGCAAATATGAACCGTCACGCAACCAGAATGTAGAAGCACGGTAGTTATTACTGTTTCCTCCAAATGACAAACGAGGATATTCTGCATTCGGGTTTTCTGTTGCAGGATTACCTGATATGTCAGCAGAAATCCAGCGGTCAGATTCGGCCACATCCTTCAGCACATTACCCCATTCACCTGAACTGAATGCATAGACAGTAGGACCATCAATAAAGAATGAACTCTTTCCTGCACCCTGGAAGTGAACGTTCAAGTCAAATCCTTTCCATGTACCAGAAATACCAAAACCATAAATCATATTCGGTCTGGTAGTAGTTCCAATAGCTACACGGTCGCCATCATTTACTACACCATCACCATTTACATCCTTATATTTAATATCTCCCGGCTGTACGGTTCCAAATTCCTGTTTCGGGCTATTACGAATATCATCATAATCCTTGAAAAGTCCCAAAGCTATCAATCCTTTAGCCTGATCTACTCGATAACCTTCTTCCATCTGGTATGGATATACATTGTTTTCTTCATCTTTTTCCAGAACAGTATTCTTGCTATATGTGATATTACCTCGTACAGTTATATCAACCTTTCCTATTTTCTGGCGATATGCAAAATTACCATCAAAACCTTCAGACAATACGCTACCAACATTTGCTCTTGGAGTGATACCCGAAAGACCAATAATAGCAGGCAGATATTTACGTTCCATCCAGATTCCATCTCGCTGTTCATGGAAATAATCGACTGTTGCAGTAAACTTATCATTGAAGAGTGAAAGGTCTACACCCACATCATGTTTGGTAGCAACTTCCCAAGTAGCTCCTACAGAAGCTACATCTGTATATTTCAATCCGACATAATTACGATCGTAGGAGTAATCTCCCCATTGATAACTTCCTCCATCACCAATTGTGTAAAGATACGGGAAGCGATATTGAGTACCTCCAATATTTAAATTATCATTACCTACTTTACCCCAAGAGTAACGTAACTTAAACATATTACACCAAGGAGCTATTTTTTTAATCCATGGTTCTTCTGCCACATTCCAAGCTACAGAAAAAGCTGGGAAGAAACCGAATCTATGACCATCGGCAAAGTTTTCAGATCCATTGTATCCAAAATTGAAATCAGCAAAATAACGGAACTTCCAGTTATAACTGAAACGTCCAGCCAATCCCATATGACGTCTGGCTATACCATTCTTAATATCATCACCAATATTTACTGTAGCTACCTGAGTATCATAATTAAACTTAACCAATCCACCAATGTGATGCTCATTAAAGGCACGATCGTAATGTAACTCAGCTTCGAATACTTCTTTACGGTTACCCTCAGAAGAACTTCTCTGTGTCATCAGCTGTTCATCCGAAACCTGAGTAAAGACTAAATTTCCATACTCATCACGCTGACGCTGTGCCTTCCACTGTTTAGGCCATTTAATACGGTCAATATTCGTTTTATTCCATGTATCAAAACCAAAACGTCCAACGAATCTCAATCCTTTAGTGATAAAATCCAACTTCTGCTCCAGCGTGATATTAGTCTGAACTGTATTTTCCCAATGTTCTTTATAACCAGTCTGAGTAGCCAGCACCCATGGGTTAGTCTGTTCTCCCGTTCCATAAGCCGGTACATAACCGTTTGAATACATAACAGGAATACTGATAGGATTCTGATACATCAAAGATTTCCAGATATCATTTGACAGTCCCGGCTCATTCCATTTTCTTAATGATCCAGATACACCAACTTTCAACAATGTTGTCTTAGTAATATCAATATCAGTGTTCAATCGATAATTCCATGTTCCTGCATTTGTATTAGTGTTATAGTCCTTCCGGAGAGCTTCATCCGTATTATACATACCATTTTCCTGCAAATAGCTGACAGACACGAAATATCTAGCAGTAGATCCACCACCGTTCAGATTCAAGTTCGCACGATATTGCATAGCTCCGTCACGCAGCAGCATACCCATCCAGTCAACATTCGGATAAAGATCCGGGTCCAGTCCTCTGCGTAAAATTTCCAATTCTCCAGGAGAGTAAATAGGTTCCTGGTTACGAGTAATACGTGCTTCATTCATCATATTTGCATAGGTAATTCCATCTACAAATTCAGGTGTAATAGTACGGGTATTATAAGAAGTTTCCACCTTCGCATCAATATTGATTTTACCAGCACCACCATGTTTAGTCGTAATCAATACAACACCATTTGCACCTCGTGAACCATAAATAGCTGTTGCAGAAGCATCCTTCAATACAGAAAAAGATTCAATATCTTCAATATTTACATCATCCAAATCACGCTCAAATCCATCAACCAACACCAAAGCAGACGTATTTGCACCAAATGTAGAGATACCACGTATCCAGAACTCAGAAGTATTTTGTCCCGGCTGACCAGAAGTCTGCATAGCCATAATACCAGGAACATTACCTGCCAAGGCGTTTGACAAGTTTCCACCCGGAGCTGTTTGAAGTTCCTTTACTCCGACAGTTGTAATAGCACCGGTAACACTGATTTTTTTCTGTGCACCAGTACCTGTAATAACGACTTCATCGATAACATTATTCGAAGATTCCTTCATCTGGACATTTACCACTTTCATGTTTTCCTTGATCAATACCTTATAAGTATCAAATCCAATATATGAAAACAACAAAGTGCTATATGCATCTATTTCAATCCGATAACGACCATCAATATCGGTAATTGTACCCAGTCCGGGAGCATCTTTTACTGTTACGTTTACACCTATCAGCGGCTCTTTATTTGAATCAACAACTGTTCCCGATACGATAACTTTTTCAGCCCAAACAGTTGTAGCGGTGAAGAACACCAAAAGAAATGTGATAATATTTTTCATTTTATCCGTGTTTTTCATTTATTACTTACTGTATTCTCTGCACTAATCTCCTCTTCATCCGACTCATGTGCACTATCTTCATCCTCCATAGCAATTTTACGGATAATATGATTATCCATATCCCCCACATAAAACACATTATTTTGCTCATCGTATGCCAATCCACGAGGATTATTGAAACGGGCCTCACCACGTAGTGTTCCATCTACATATCCCCTAGCTTCATTATTAAGGTTTGCACTACCACGACCTGCATACGTTGTAACAACACCTTCCGGAGTTAACACACGAACACAATGGTTACCTGAATCTGTAAAATAGAAATCATATACGTCACTCTTATTAGCTTTTACATACTCCGGATTTTTAACAAAGACACCTTGATAAGGAGAGTTCAAACGAGCGTTAGCTCCTACACCATCTACCCATGCACTCTGACCTACTCCACCAGCTATAAGGTAAGGAACACCGAATGTTTTTTTCGCTTTGTCATAATTCATACGCATGATATAATGACGATTGATTACAACAAGATAAGCATAGTCCCCACTAGGATGAATCACAATATTAAATTCCCATTCATTATCTTGAATAGTAGTAATATATTCGCGATGTGCCATACAGTTTTCAGGTCCTACTCCCCATTTATGATAGTCGAAACGATAAAGTACACCTTTCGAGAAATTATTATAATACATTTCATGGTTAACCGGATGAATTGCTACTCCGTTACACTGTCTTCCGGCAGCTAACACCCCAGCATTTCTAAATTCTCCGTTTCCATTTTTTGTAACATAAATCGCACTCTTACGATCCTTGTCATTATCGCCTCCGCCGCCATCATCACTGGCTACTATCAATGTATCACCATCCGCAGTCCACGAAAGGGTTCTCATACGACGAGTACCAGCTTCACCGGTCGTCAAACCTGTACGAACAACCTTCTCGTCTAAATCAAAAATACGAATTGGTTTTCCGTTATCCTGCGACATATAAAGTTCTGTTGAATCATTCGGATTAAACGAGAACCATGTAGGTTCTTGTACACCATAATAATTTATAAATGATTCATCAAAAGCTCCATCTACCACATCATATTTACCATCATCACGCACTTTTCCATACAGCGTACTGACCATCATTTCTCTATTATAGTGAAATTTCTCAGAAGCTGTAGCTGTTTGATCACCAACCGTAACGGATACAGTTCCTTCATAACTTTTTGCAGGAACCATACAGTAGATAAAGTTACTTTTCGCACTTATCAATACAGCCTTTTTGCCGCCAATGAAAACCTTAACCAAGGATGTATCCGTTCCAAAGTTCTCACCTTCAATAACCATCTGTGTCTTTACCGCTCCCGAATCTGGAGTAAAACCTGTAATCGCAACAGGAAGACTTGGATCATAAGGGATATTCCCTTCTTCTGATATGCTATCTTTACATGCCGATAGCCCCAGAATAAAACTCAGTATCCAATAGATACCACCATGTTTTACATGCATCAAGTTTTTCATAAAACATTAAATAAAAAGTTTAAATCATAAATTAAATTTAAGATTGTAAAAATCAATCAACGCAAAAGTAATTTGAGGTATATAATACAAGGAAAAATATCTATTCAAAAAAAGAAAGAAACTATCCAGAATAGTATTTCACATTTTATAAATCACTAATATTCATCATTATAAACAAGAAACAAGTACATAAAAAGAAAATCCGCTTCTATGAATAACAGAAACGGATTCAATTCAAAAAATATCTTTTTTAATAAATAAAAATTCTGCGTAACAACACTTAATTCTACCTCCAGCCCACCCGTTATACCCTATACTACAACTATATCACGAATCAATATACAACTTTTTATCGCTGAAAATTTACTGCGTATTTTTTAGCACCTAATTTTAAAAGTCATCTCTTCTAGCTTTAATCCTGTTACAAAGAAAATAAACTTCTATTTTGAGCAGACCAAACCCTTCCCTTAAAAAACTTCCCCCTTCCAGCTTCGTATCACAAAGCCGAAAGAGGGAAGAACATATTTATCTGCAAAGATTAACTAAAAACTTATTTCAATTCAAATACGGTTTTCGACTTTATATCTTCCGCAGAAGCAGCTATAACAGCCTCAAATTTTCCAGGTTCTGCAATCCATTTATGCTGCTTGTCATCAAAAAAGCTCAAAGACAATTTGTCTATTGTAAAAGAAACTGTTTTAGTTTCTCCAGCAGCCAGTTTGACTTTACAGAAACCTTTTAATTCTTTTTCCGGACGAGAAAGTGAGCTCTTTTTATCACAAATATAAAGCTGAACGATTTCTGCTCCTTCTCTCTTGCCTACATTGGTAACAGGGACTGTCAGCACAATTTTTCCATTCTGAGTCATTTCTTTAGAATCCAGCGTAACCTTGCCGTATTCAAACTGAGTATAACTTAATCCATGTCCAAAGGCAAACAAAGGCTTAATATTTTCCTTATCGAGCCAACGGTAACCCACAAAAATACCTTCATTGTATTTCGTATCCCAGATATTCTCGTTCTCTCTCTTTACACCAGGATATTCACCCAATTTATGAGCTCCAACATCTTCCAGACAAACAGGGAAGGTAAAAGGAAGTTTACCTGAAGGATTGACATCTCCCCAAAGGACAGATGCTATGGCGCTTCCGGCTTCACTGCCTAAAAACCATGCCTGAACAATAGACGGCACAGATTTCACCCAAGGCATAGCAACGGCATTACCCGATATGTTTACGACAATCAAGTTTTTGTTCACTTTTGACAAAGCTTCTATCAGCTGATCTTGTCCGTAGGGCAATCCCAGCTGTGCACGGTCTGCATCTTCACAATCCTGACCTGCACTTTTATTTAAACCACCAAAGAAGATTACATAATCGCATTCTTTTGCCAGGCTGACAGCCTCAGCAATCAGTTCTTCCGACGAACGGTTATCTGACAAATCCTGTCCTGTAACAACTCCGTTGTATTCGCCACTGGCATCTCCGACATATCCTCTTGCAAAAAGAACTTCTGCCTTGCCGGCAACTCTCTTTTTCAAGCCATCGAGCGGTGAAATTTCATGTTTTACCTTCAAAGAAGAGCTACCTCCGCCAACGGTCATCATCTTCAATGCATTCTCGCCAATTACTGCTATTTTTGCAGCTTTATTCAAATCAATCGGAAGCACATTTCCTTTATTCTGAAGCAACACGATACCTTCTTCTGCAATGGTACGGGCCGCATCAAAATGTTCAGGACTTCCCATAGATCCGAAAGGACGATTGCGGTTCATTGTCGTACGGAATGAAAGACGAAGGATGCGACGAACTTTCTCGTCCAGCTCTTTGGTTGTATATTTACCCGATTTAATTTTATCCAGATAAGCTTTAGCCAGATAATAATTGTCATAAGCATTACTTGCTCCGTTCGACAGTCCGTTGGTCCAACTTCCGAACTCTAAGTCCAAACCGTTAGTAATGGCCTCGTCAGTATCGTGAGTACCACCCCAGTCGCTGACAACAACTCCGTCAAATCCCCATTCACCTTTCAATATATCATTCAGAAGATATTGATTATGGCAGCAATGCTGGTCTTTATAAAGATTATACGCTCCCATGATACTCCATGCATGACCTTCTTGTACCGCAGCTTTAAAGGCAGGCAGATAAACCTCATACAAAGCTCTGTCATCGACAATCACATTGGTTGTATGGCGATTGACTTCATGATTATTCAGAGCATAATGCTTTACACAGGCGGCAACGCCATTACTTTGAACCCCTTGTACATAAGGAACCACCATCTTGCTGCTAAGATAAGGATCTTCTCCCATATATTCAAAGTTACGTCCATTCAAGGGTGTACGATAAATATTTACGCCCGGTCCTAATAAAATAGTTTTATTTCGATAGCGAGCCTCTTCACCGATACTCTTGCCATACAACAAAGCCATGTCAGGATTCCAGGTCGCAGCCAGACATGTTAATGCCGGAAATGCAACACATGAATCGTTTGTCCATCCGGCCTGATCCCATTCGTCCCACAAAACCTCCGGACGAATACCATGAGGTCCGTCAGTACACCAGATCTCAGGAATACCCAAGCGGGAAACACCGGGAGAACAGAACTTAGACTGAGCATGAATCATAGCAATTTTCTCTTCCAGTGTCATTCTGGACAAGGCATCTTCAACACGTAACTCAACAGGCTTTGTATCATCTAAATAAACAGGTGTGTCGACAGACTGCGCCGAAACAGAGGCAAACAGAACAAACGCCAACGCACCTAACAATATTTGTTTTTTCATGATATTAAATGTTTTATGATATTTCAAGAACTATTTCAACTATTGAAAACTAAAACCTAACGAGTGAATATATTCCTTTTGAGGTATGCAATTTTCTTTCTTACAATTCTGAATGAAATCATTCATCGCTTTCCGTACCATCTGCTGATCAGGACGTGCCTTACGAATTTCGGCATAGCTGCCTCTGGGAGATTCAGAAAAGGCAACAATATGATTCCAGTTATCAGGCATCTGGATTCCCATTATACACGAGTCATCCTTTTTCTTATAAGGCCAGAATGTCCATCCTATATTATTTTCTTCCATGACTTTGCAAAAAGATGACTGCCATTCTGAAGTATTATGTCCTATCTCTCCCATATACATAGGTAAATTTACACTATCACGAAAAGCTATGAATTCCTGAATTGCTTCTTTCGTAGGAGCTCCGCCATAACGATGACAGGTATACATCAGTTTATCATCATATTTGGCATCCTTAAACGGCTTAAAGTTGCCATTCCATTGAGAACCTCCCAATAATATGATATGGTTGGTATCGACTTCACGTATTGCCTTGACAGCACGCTTATGCAAAGCTTCCAATTTACCATTCAACTCCTCCATGTTATCGAAATACGGAGCAATCGGCTCATTTATCAGTTCATAACCTAATATTACAGGTTCATTTTTATACCTTTCAGCAATGTTTCTCCAGATATCACAGAATAACTGCTGGCTACGTTCGCTTTCGAATAACCAGGGATAACCATAACTATCGTCAATATTGTCGCCAGTCTGTCCGCCCGGAGCATCGTGCATATCCAAGATCAAATACAATTTATTATCTCTACACCAGTTAACAACACTGTCAACACGTGCAAATCCATCTTGTTCCGCTGTCAGTCCCATATAATCTTCATCAGTAAATAGCTTATAATGGAACGGAAGGCGGATTGTATTTGCTCCCAAACCGGCAATAAACTCTATATCACGACGAGTTATATAATTGTCTTTAAACTGTTTCCAAAAATCGGCCGTAAAATCAGGTCCTACCAGTTCACAAAACATCTGGTTAATCATTCTGGCAGAATTGGTATTGGTGAAACCAAACATATATCCTTCAGGATTTAACCAGTTTCCCAAATTAGTACCTTTTATGTGTAAGGTATCTCCATCCGGTTCTATCAGACAGGCACCTTCAACATGTACAAATTTATTCTCATCCAGTTGATTTCCAACTTCCTTTTGAGATTGCTGGCAAGAAAATAAACATCCGGCCAAAGTGAGTGCTATAATCTGTTTTATCATAAAAAAAGCTCCTATATTTATTCTGCGACATTAAACTCAGTTGTCAAGCCTCCCTGACTATCGGAAGCTACCCACAATTTAAAGTCGCCCGGTTCAACTACCTTCTTCATATCTATATTCCAAAAAGCCAATTCTGATACCGGCAAATCAAACATAACCTGCTTAGATTCACCAGGCTGTAAATTGACACGCTGGAAGCGCTTCAACTCTTTCACCGGTCTGGTTACAGAGCCAACTTTATCTTGCACATATAACTGTACAACCTCTGTACCTTCATAACGTCCGGTATTTTTCAATTCAACAGAAACTTTCAATGTATCACTGACCGTCAATTTGCTCGAAACAATCTTCAGATTACCATAACTGAATGTCGTATATGACAAACCATATCCAAATGGGAATAATGGTGTAGAACCTGCATCAAGGAAGAAAGAACGGCATCCCACTGAAGTCTGTCCTGCTTCCATCGGAATTTCATCAAGCAACATTTCTTTCTCCAATGCCGGTCGTCCGGTATTATTGTGAGCATAATACATTGGAAGCTGACCTACCATCTTAGGAAATGTAACAGGTGTTTTTCCGCTTGGATTCACCTTTCCGAACAAGATATCAGCCAAAGCAGGTCCTCCCATTGTACCCGGATGGAAAGCATAAAGTACAGCATCCGATTCTTCTACTTCTTTAGCTATTGTCAGTGGTCGGCCTGCCATAACAACAGTAACAAGAGGTTTTCCTGTCTGTGACAATTTTTCTATCAGTTCCGATTGCAGACCTTGCAAGTTCAAATCGGCCAGAGAATGAGCCTCACCTGATAAAATGGATTCTTCACCTACAAAAGCCAATACGACATCAGCTTGCTTAGCTGCATTGACAGCTTTTGCCAATCCTGTTGTCTGTTTGTCGCGGCTATATGCCAGTGCCGGTTCATAAATAATACGCACCTTATCGCCATATACAGCACGCAATGCAGCCAAAGGAGTCTGCGTATGTGCTTTTTCTCCATCAAACACCCAAGTTCCCATCTGATCATGAGGAGCATCAGCCAAAGGACCAACGACAGCTACAGTATGTACTTCGTCAGCATTTAAAGGCAATGTCTGATTTGTATTTTTCAAAAGAATAACCGACTGTTCTACAGCCTGTTTTGCCTTAGCCAAATGTTCTGGTGAATATTTTACTGATTGTGGAGTAGAAACATAAGGATTTTCAAACAAGCCCAATCGGAATTTTAAGCGCAAGATGTTACGAACCGCCTCATCTATCTGTTTTTCGGATATTTTATTCTCTTTCACCAGATTTTCCAAGTTGCCAGAAAAAGCTCCACTAACCATATCCATATCGACTCCTGCATCAAGTGATTTTTTTGCAGCATCGGCAGCGTCTTTACAAAAGCCATGAGTAATCATTTCGGTAGCAGAAGCCCAATCGGTAACAACCATTCCATCGTACTTCCATTCTTCCCGCAAGACATTCTTTAAAATAAACTTATTACCGGTAGAAGGCACTCCATCATTGTCATTAAAAGATGTCATAAAAGTTGCAGCTCCAGCTTTTGCTGCTGCTTCAAAAGGCGGAAGATATACGTTACGCAACAAGCGTTCCGGCAAGAAGGTTGAATTATAATCTCTTCCACTTTCCGCAGCTCCATATCCTACAAAATGTTTTGCACATGCAGCAATAGAAGTCGGATCATTCAGTGAATCTCCCTGGAAACCTTCAATCATAGCTTTTCCCAATACAGCTGTAAGATAAGGGTCTTCACCACAGCTTTCGGCAATTCTTCCCCAACGTGGATCACGGGATACATCAATCATCGGAGCAAACGTCCATCGTATACCATCGGCAGAAGCCTCAATAGCGGCAACTCTGGCAGACTCACGAACCAGATCCGGGTTAAAAGAAGCAGCCTGTCCTAAACAAATCGGAAAAATTGTTTTATATCCATGAATAACATCACGTGCCATCAGTACGGGAATACCCAGCCGTGACTGCTCTACGGCTGTCTTCTGTATCTTATTTGCGACTTCCGCATCTACAATATTCAGAAACGAACCAACTTTTCCTTCTTTGACCAAAGCATACATTTCTTCCTCACTACCATACGGACTCAGCTGGTTCATTTGGCCGATTTTCTCCTGAAGTGTCATCTTCCCTAACAGACTCTCGACCTTTTTCTCTATCTCATCTTTTCCTGTTTCCTTTTCTCCGGATGAAACACAAGAAAAAAAAGAAAATGTCGCCACCATAAGAGAAGCCGACAGTAAGTATATTTTATTTTTCATAAACAAATTATTTACATTTCAGGAAAGGCATTCCAATGATATAAATCACTGAAAAGCCTTTCCTCATTGTGATTAATATGGATTCTGTGTCAAAGTTCCAGCAGACTTATCGATTTCACTAGACGGTATAGGTAAATACTTTTTGTTATCTTTATAACCACGACTTCCTAAAACCTCATTAGCTTTTCCTGAACGTACCAGATCCCAGAAACGCTTACCTTCACCATACAATTCAAGATGTCTTTCTTCCAAAACATTATCAATATTGGCAACAACCTTATGAGCTCCCAAATTTTCTACAGTAGTACGATAAGCTCTGGCTCTTACCTGATCCAGATAATTTTGTGCCCCGGCAGTATCGCCTCCAGTACGCAATATCAGTTCGGCTGCATTCAATAATGTTTCAGCATAACGGTATACACGTAAGTTATTTCTATAATTCAAGTCCTTGTCACCCGTACACTGACTATTTCCACCCTGGCGAGGTAAATATTTCAACAAGAAATAACCAGTATCTTCATAGCGCGGTGTATACGAAGCATTCGGATGAGTTTCTTGATATTTTGCAAAATTCAAAATACCGCCGTCCTTACGCTGGTCATCATCGTCGTAAGAATTATACAAGTCCGGATTCACGGTACCAAATCCCCATCCGCCTGCAAACTTTTCATCTTTACATTCGTTTATTCCGATCAGAGTAGGAAGAACTGTACCACCGGCAGCGATCGGATTTCCCCAGCTACGCTGAGCATTCAGATCGTGATAGTTTATTTCCCAAATGGATTCTTCACACCATTCGCCTGCATCTTCCCACATTCCAGCAAAATCATCATGCAGACTATACAACTGAGAAGATATAATAGAGCGCATATCCGACAAGACTTCAGCATAACGGCTTTCATCGTTCTGATACATCACAACTTCTGCTTTCAGCATTTGTGCGACAGCTTTGGTAACTCTTCCTTTCATTGTAATATCAACAGATTCGGGCAAGCGATTTTCTCCCAATGCATAATCCAGATCTTCTATAATTTTCGGATACACTTCATCTGCTGAAATCTGCTCTACCAAATAAGGAGAAGTAGAAGGATTCACGGTATAATAAGGTATGTTTCCCCACAATTTCCACAGCCATGTATAATAATAAGCTCTCAGAAAATGTGCTTCAGCCAAATAACGTTCCTTATTTTCCTGAGATATACCAGGAATACCATCCATTTTTGCCATAACAATATTGGCACGGTTGATTCCTGAATAAAATACACTCCATAAACTACTGCAAACGATTTCGGGAGTAGCTGTAAACTTATGCATGCGATGCCAGTGCTCATTATCTTGCTCTGTTGAACCTCCGGCATAAATATCGTCCGACATAACATCTGCAACCAGATTCAAAGGATTATACTGTCCCAGTCCCCAGTCAGGCCACTGCAAAGGATCGTAAGCAGCAACCAGTGCACTATAAATACGTTCTTCCGAGTTATAATACTCATCCTCGCTTATATTCACGGTAGGATATACTTCCAGAAAAGAATCACTGCAAGAAGCCAAACTCATTAGTGCTAAAGCACCACATATAAAATATTTTTTCATTTTTTCTCAGTTTAAAAGTTAGAAAGTAATATTTGCGCCAACTGTAAATGTCTTGGCCTGAGGATAAACTCCTTTATCAACACCTAAAGAAGTACCACCTGAAGAAATTTCCGGATCGAAACCATCGTAGCCTGTAATTGTAAACAGGTTTTCAGCTCCAACGTATACACGCAAATTCTGCACAAAGAATTTTGTTGTTACAGCCTTAGGCAAAGTATATCCTAACTGAATATTCTTCAGACGTAAGTATGAACCGTCTTTTATATACAAATCAGAAGACAACCAGTTTCCATTTTCATCATTTTCACTCAAACGAGGATATTTGTTGGAAGTACCTTCTCCGTGCCAGCGGTCTAACATATAAGAAGGCAGGTTAATGCTCTTCAAGTCAATACGGCGAGAACCATCAAAGACATCATTACCGATAGTACCCTGGAAGAAAGCATTCAGGTCGAATCCTCTCCAGTCTAAAGCGATAGAGAATCCTACAGTCCAGTCTGGCATACCTTTACCGATCTTCACACGGTCTGCGTCATCAATCTTTCCATCTCCATTCGCATCAACAAAACGTACATCTCCTGGCTGTGCATTAGGCTGGATTTTCTCTCCCTTTGAATTTACATATGAATTGACTTCATCCCAATTCTGGAAGATACCAGCAGTTTTCTTTCCATAGAAGAACGGGAAAGGTTCTCCGTTTTCGGCACGTGTAATTGTTCCGATATTCTGGATAGCATCATAGTTAGCCCAACCTTCGGCATTACCCAGTTCGATCAGTTTATTTTTCAGGTAAGAAGCATTGGCTCCGAATTTAACATTCAAATCAGAAACCTGGAATCTATAAGACAAATCCATTTCAATACCAGAGTTTTCCATCTTACCCACATTACCCATCGGAGGAGTATCACCAACATAAGCAGGCAACGGCATCTGCATCAGCATACCATCTGTTTTCTTCTTATACCAGTCTACTGTAAAAGTAAGTGCATTACCCAAAAATCCGAAATCCAATCCCAAATCAGTCTGGCTGGTTTCTTCCCATTTCAAATCAGGGTTAGGCAATCCATTAGGTTTAGCTCCTACCACAATAGCTTCATTGCCGTTAGCACCAAAAATATAATTGTTACCACTGTTCATAATGGCTGTATAGCGGAAGGCATCAATACGTTCATTACCATTCTTACCCCAGCTTGCACGTAATTTCATAGAAGTAAGCCATTCAGGACGTTTTTCCATGAATTTTTCATTTGTGATATTCCATCCTAAAGATAATGAAGGGAATACAGCATATTTGTTATTCGGGCCAAAGTTAGATGAACCATCCCGACGTATTGTTGCCTGGAACATGTAGCGTTCAGCATAGTTGTAGCTGACACGAGCAAACATAGATGCCAGTGTTGAAAAAGGCTGAGCTTGTCCTGTAGCTTCCTGATCGGCTTTTGTTCCTTGTCCGAAGTTGATGTTGGCTTTATCAGGATCCAGAGATTGCAAATTGTAGTTCTTTCCCCACAAGGTACGTCCCTGATATTTCTTTGCAGACTGTCCTAATATAACAGATACTGAGTGCTGTCCAAAGGTCTTGTCATACGACAATACATTTTCCAGCTGCCATGTATATCCTCTGTTCATGCCCGACCATGCAGAAGACTGAGTCTGACTGTTGCTCTTTCCCAGATAGTAAGGATATATCCAGCCATCATTTCCCCAGAATGCCAAATCAGCACCATAAGTTGTTTTAAACTTAAGATTGTCCCACAGTTGAAGTTCACCCCAGAAAGAAGCGACGAATTTATCAGAGTTGTTTACATCTCCCGGCAGCTCCAATTGAGCCAGCGGATTGGTTATTTCGTTATACGCATCACCAACAATGGTATAAACATTTCCATTTTTATCTTTTATTGCTGTAGGATATTCTTTCAATACAGCTTCAGGATCTTCAGCATACACAGGGAGTGTAGGAGCAATCATCAGCGCACTACCCAACGGACCACCTTTTTCATTGTTTGTATCAACTCCTACTGATTTAATACGAGTATAACCGATATTGGTTCCAATTTTAAATGATGAAAGCCAGTTACGGTTTTTAGTCTGATCGAACAATGTATAATTAGAATTCATACGTAAAGTGAAACGTTCGTAATTTGAACGATCGAAATTACCTCCAACAATACCGTCTTGCTTGAAATATCCTGTTGACAAAAAGTATGAACCTTTATCAGAACCTCCACTGACACTTATCTGGTGATTCATTATCGGTGCATTAGAGTTGAACAAAGCATCTTGCCAGTCTGTTCCCTCTCCTGCTGCTTCCGGATTGGCATAAGGAGCATCTTTGCCTGAGTTAACAGCCATTTCATTCATCAACGTTTCGTACTCAACTGCATTAAGAACATCTCTCTTTCTCCAAGGATTTTGCCAACCGTATGAGAAGTCATAGCTAATAACAGCTTTTCCTTTGCTTCCTCCTTTTGTAGTAACCAATACTACACCATTGGCAGCACGAGCACCATACACAGCAGCAGAAGCTGCATCCTTCAAGACCTCGATAGATTCTATATCAGAAGGATTCAAATAATCGATACCACCATCAACCGGCATACCGTCAACGATGTAAAGAGGGTCAGAATTGTTTATGGTACCAATACCACGAATACGTACCTTTGCAGCATCACCAGGCTGTCCGGATGCAGAAGTAACCGTTACTCCTGAAGTCTGTCCCTTCAACATATTATCTACACGGGTAGGAGTTACATTTTTCAAATCGTCAGAGCTAACCCGGCTGATAGATGCTGTCACAACACTTTTCTTTTGAATTCCATAACCTACTACAATGACTTCATCCAAAGTTTCGGTGTCTTCTTTTAAAATAAAATTCAAAGGTTGTGTACCTGTTGCCTTTTTCATTTGCGTTACATAACCAATGTACGATACTTCAATTTGAGAACCATCTTCTACATTGGCAATACTAAAATTACCGTCAAAATCGGTTATCACACCATTGGTAGTTCCCTTCACCAAAACGCTGGCTCCAATTACCGGCTCGCCCGATGAATCTTTGACGTTTCCACTTACTGTTATTTGTTGTGCAAACAAATGAACAGAAAAACACAATAAACAACATAGAGACAATACAAACCGAGTAATCTGTACCGGTTGAAAATTGTTCTTCATACTAGTAATTTTTTTAGTTAACATAATAGAATATTTGATTAAAAATTCTGGAAGCAAAATTAGATACTAAAGGACGTTAATCTATTCTAAAGTAAAGTCAGCAAGTAAGATTACAAAAAGATAACATACTTATTATCAATGCATATATAAAACTAACAGGTAAACTATACGATTGACATATAGAGTGACTTATACGCCTTTACAAGTCTGAAAAGCAGCTTTCGGGAATGAGATTTACCTCTTCTTCCCATTACAACAGGAAAGAACAAGCTTTTCTAAAACATGAACAATACAAGAAAACAAGCCATAGCACACTACAAAATAGCGTGTACTATGACCTGTTCTCAACCGGAAGAAAAACTTAAATCAAGAAGTTCTCTCCGCTAAAAAAGTCTATTTTGAATTTCCTATTACTTGCCTCCTCTTCCCAACAAGCGAACAGCTTCGGCAAATTTATCTTTAGGTATAATTGCTTTATTTCGCATGCGCAACCTATGATTGTACACTGTTTGAGGAGAACAATGCAAAAAGTCAGCAATCTTGACACTATCATTTATACCCAATCTGACCAATGCATAAATACGAACTTCCGTGTTCAGTTCGCTTGCATCTTTCAATAAAATCTGCTCTTCAGGACGAAGCAAAGAATTTAAATCCGCTACAAAATCAGGATAAACCCGCAAAAAGATAGCATCAAAATTGGCATAAAAGTCTTTAAGTTCGTTTTGAGTCAATGAAGAGTTATCAGTCAATTGTCTTGCCTCTTCAAACTGACCAGTCTTTAGTTTACGGTTAATGTTTTTCCGATACTCATCCAACTTACTGATATAGTTCGAGCAAATAGAGAACACATATCCGATATATTCTTCTTTTACATCATTCGACTCTTGAAGCTTCTGGTTAGCACTTCTAAGCAGTTCATTCAAGTTCTGAAGCTCCTGATTGGCTAAGGCCAGCTGTTTATGCATCTGTGAAAGTTCAACAACATGTTGATTAAGAGAGTGATTTGCAGAATCCAGTTCTGTACGCGACTTTCTCAACTTTTTCGTCTGACGATAAAGACCAATCAAGGCCAGTACCAGGATTATCGAGAAAAAAGTAACTACATACAAATAATTTTGCAATGAATTACGCCATCTTATATCACGTTGCTGATAATTAGCATATATCTTATCTAATTCTGTAGATATATTAATGATACGCACCCGGTTGGGATAAAGCAAAGCAGCCTTCAAGCAATAATTCATGTAAGCATACGCGCGGTCAATATCTCCTGCATCATACAATAACGATGAAAGTTCCTGCAACGAAGCAATATCGCGATTGCAGACTCTCAAATCAGCCATTGCCGAATAAATCAGATAAATCATGGTTTTTTCTTTATCTCCTAGCCGCTTATACATATTCGAAAGGCCATAAGCGTTCATTGCATCCAGCCGTGTATTATGATGAGAAGACAATACAACGTTCTCTAAGGCCGAAAACAAGCTATCTTCAGGAGAGAGTTCATTACATGACGCTACACACCACCAATAAAGGGGATCTTTCGGACGGACTAAGGCCAGCATGTGCTTATTGGCATTCTCGAACTCATTATAATACTTATTATTAACCTGCTTCTGGTCGCCCATATATTGCCCTAAATGCGAATACAGGTAAGAACGCTGATAGTAATACGAGAGTTTCAGTCCGTCAGACAAACTGGTAGAATCAACTTTTTCCAGCACTTCACCTGCTTCTTTTAACAATCCTGTTGCAGCAAACATAAACGAACGGTTTATCAGCCATTCATCCTGCCAGTCCTTCTTTTTAAGTTCGGTAGCAATCTGTATATTACGGTCAACGTATTTCATTGCAGAATCAGCATTGAATACGAAAGATTCGTCATATAGCATTTTATTTATCCAGAATTCCTCTTCAAGATTTGCAGCATTCGATAACTTTTTCTTCAATTGCGCTATTTTAAGCTCTTTCTGCGATGCCAACTCTCCAGTTTGTACTAATATAGAATCGAGTGTAGCAAGAAGCTGCGGAATCTCTTTTTCCACCGATTCCGCATAAATCCATCCAATCCAGTTAACTAGCAGCCAAAATAAAATGTGCTTCCTCATAATATCTTTTATATTAGTGCAAAGTTAACCAAAATTCAGAAAAAAAGATTAAAATCCATTTCGCAATATTTAACGGTCAGGCATAACTTCAACAAAAAAATTTCCTTTACACGCTTACTTCATGACAAACACAAAGCTTACGCATAAAGGAAATTTCCCTGTATAGTATATGTTCAATTATCAGAACAGCTTGCTAGGATATTCTCCAGAGTCGGCAAGAGCCTGCAATTTATCAACTACACCCTGACGGTCGGCTGCATATGTTACTCCAAACCAGCGAGAAGTAGTATCAAGAACTTCTACAGTAGCAGTACCATCGTTGATCAGCTTATTGACCATGAGCGGAATGTAGTATTCAGCTTTAGGCTTATCGATGTTTTCTTTCAGGAAGTCGATGAAATATTCTTCAGAGTAGTTGAAATAGTCAGGAGTGAAGCCCCACATATTCATTGAAACCGGAGTATTATCTTCGATGCCTACCCATTCGCCATTTTCATCTTTATAAGAAACGACACCGTTAATACGCATAATTTCAGTACGTTCTACTACTGTTGTCAGATGTCTGTTTTCGTCGGTAGAACAGATACCGCGAGCTACTGTACCACTTTCACTCAGGGTATTTCCAACACGGAATCCTACCATACAATATGTATTCTTAGCTCCTTCAGGAAGTTCAGACAAGAATTTACCGATTACAGCAAAACTGTCACGTCCGTAGAAGTCGTCAGCATTGATTACGGCAAAAGGTTCACGGATCACTTCCTTACCCATCAACACTGCATGGTTTGTACCCCATGGTTTTACACGTTCAGCCGGACAAGTAAATCCTTCAGGAAGCTTGTCGATGCTTTGAAATACTACTTCTACTGGAATATGGTTTTCGTACTTGCTGATGATTTTCTTACGGAAATCTTCTTCAAAATCTTTTCTGATTACGAATACAATCTTTCCAAATCCGCCACGGATAGCATCAAAAATGGAATAATCCATAATTGTTTCACCATTGGGACCCAGACCGTCAAGCTGTTTCAAACCTCCATAACGACTTCCCATTCCGGCAGCCAGAACAAACAAAGTTGGTTTCATAATATATCTTTTAAAATTAAGTTATAGCACAAAGGTAAAGAATTTATATAAATACAACTAAATAGTTCCAGAACAAAATGAATACTAATTCGGTTATTTTATATAAATTCGCACAAACAATACAGCTTGACTTGGCCTATGAAAAAATATCTGCGATGGACAGGGATCGCCATAGCATCTCCGTTCATATTATTTATATTGCTATGTATTCTGATATACATACCTCCTATTCAGAATTTTCTGGTAAACACGGCTACACGCTACGCTTCCGAAGCCACAGGTATGCAAATCTCGATAGGAAGAATCTCTCTTTCATTTCCGTTAGATTTGGTAGTAAACAATACCGTAATTATCGACAAGCAGGATACCATACTGAATGCCAAGAAATTAACAGCGAAGATCCAGTTAACTCCCCTGCTGAGAAAGAAAATCGAACTTGACGGTCTGGAGTTGAGCAAGGCATCTGTAAATACGGCAAACCTCATCGAAGGTATGACGCTGAAAGGAAATCTGGGAGAGCTATTCGTATCCTCACATGGCGTAGAGCTCGATCCGGAAACTGCCATTGTCAACACTCTTTCTTTAAAGGATACTCATTTATCCATCTGCATGGCCGATACTACAGCCTCAGATACGACCAGCTCGCAACCGGTTTTCTGGAAAATACAACTGAAAAATGTTGATTTCGAAAACGTTTCGTTTGCCATGCAAATGCCGCTGGGTACATTCAGCATGTCAACATCGCTCGAAAAGCTTTCTCTACGGAACGGACTGGTTGACTTACATAAGTCGGCATACTCGGCAGGTTCACTTAAACTGACAAACGGTAGTGCTTATCTTGATACCAATACACTTCCTGCTGCCGAAGGATTCGATGCATCGCATATCGGCATTACCAACATCAAGCTGGATGTAGATTCTGCCTACTATGCCGGAAATGATATCTATGCCAATATCCGCGACTTCAACTTAAAGGAACGCTCCGGACTGGAAATTGTTTCAACAAAAGGAAAACTGGTATCGGATGCCAAGACACTGAAAGTTCCGTCGTTGCAGATAACAACCCCCGATTCGTATCTCGAATTCAGCGCATCTATGGACTGGGAGGCGACTGATGCTGAAAAAGACGGTATGATCAATGCTCGTCTGATGGCTGACATCGGCAAGAATGATTTACTGAAGGTTATCACCGGAATGCCGGAAGATTTCATAAAAAAATATCCGTCTGCCCCATTGCAGATACGTGCCGGCATAGACGGAAACTTGAAGGAGATTCGTCTTACCACGCTCTCGGCAAGCATTCAGGATGCTTTCCGTGCACAGGCTACGGGAAGTATTACGTTGCCTATGGACAGTCTCCAGAGAAACGGTAACATCAACTTATCGGTAGAAACGGGCAACTTGAACTTTGTAGAAAGTATGCTCAGCGGTGTCGTACTGCCACATGGCATGAAACTGGAAGGAGAAGCTTCGGTCAACGGCAGTCTGCTCGGAGCAAACATGCAGTTCTTTCCGGGCAAAAAAGCCAATGTTATTTTAAAAGCTGACTATGATTTGCAAAAAGAAGGCTATCTGGTCGACCTGAATATCGACAGCCTCAACATACACGAGTTTATGCCGCATGATTCGATATTCGGACTTTCGACCTCACTGCATGCCGAAGGAAACGGATTCGACTTTTTCTCTCCGAAAACATCCGCTCTGCTGAAGGGTGAGGTTTCACACTTCCGGTATGGCTCGCTTCTGTTTTCCGGAGTCACACTCGATGCCGGTCTGAAACACTCTCAGGCTTCAATGATGCTGAATGTCAACAACCGGGCAATAGACGTATCGGCCAATTTGCAGGCATTGCTTCAGCCGAATATGATAAAAGCCGACCTGAACACTCATGTACGGCTGTTAGACTGGCAGGCGTTGTCACTTATGAGCACGCCTTTCAGTTCGTCGATGAACATCGAGGTACATGCACAGACGGATATGAAGCAACGCCACAAAGCACGTGCTACCGTCAGCGGTATACAGCTCGTAACAGCCGAAAGAAACTTCAGGACCAAAGACCTGCATGCCGGTTTCGATATGGCTACCGATTCGGTAAGGGGATATGTCAATGCAGGCGATTTGACTTTCCTGTTCAAATCGGCCAACAGCCTCGACAAGTTTATGAGCAAGAGCGACCTGGTAGCCAAGGAGTTTGGAGAGCAGTGGAAGAAAAAACACATAAATCAGCGCCTGATCAGAGAAATGCTGCCTTCGGCACAGTTGAAAGTATTCTCCGGATCAGACAATCCGGTGGCCAACTTCCTGGCTTCACAGCATGTAAACTACAATCGTCTGCGGGCCAGCTTCAGCACTTCGCCGGAAGACGGATTAAACGGTTCCATCGACTTGTACGGCTTGCGGACCGACAGTCTTCAACTGGATACGATTTACTTCAAGACGTTGCAAGACTCTGTGCAGGTGAAATTCTACAGTGGTGTAAAGGCTCTTGCCAACAAACGTCAGGAAGCCTTCGACATTTCACTGAACGGATATATCGGATCTACCGATGCACAACTGGCAATAGGTTACCTGAACGGTAAAAGAGAAACCGGAGTTGATCTCGGCCTGAAGGCACAGCTACGCCCCAACGGCATCAGCATGCACATCACTCCGGACAATCCTACTCTGGTATATCGTCCGTTTAAGGTGAACCACGGCAACTATATCTATCTGAGCGACGAGGGACGTATCCATGCCGACGTCAAGATATACGATGAGAATCATTCCGGATTATCCTTATATTCTACTCCGGATTCTCTCGTACAGCAGGATCTTACCGTAGCTCTCAACCAGATAGACATAGCTGAGTTCCGGCGCATCATCCCATATATGCCCGACATAGCCGGCTTTATCAACGCCGAGGCACACTATATACAAAGCGAGTCGAGCATGCAAGTTGCAACCGACATAGAAATCAACAACCTTGCCTACAACAAGCAACAGCTGGGCAACTGGGAAATGAGTGCCGTATATCTGCCTAAAGAAACAGGAGAACACAGCATAGACGGCTTCCTGATGCTGAACGATGAAGAAATAATGAGCCTGAACGGAACGTACCTTTCTGCCACGGGGAAAAATGATAAAGATAATCTGACGGCAGATGTGAACCTGCATCATCTGCCGCTGAAGGTAGCCAACGCATTCATTTCCGATGATATAGCCAGGCTGAAAGGCGACCTGGACGGTTCGATTTCCATAGAGGGTTCCACGTCACAGCCCGTCTTGAACGGAGAACTAGGACTTGACAGTGTAATAATCAATATTCCACAGGCTTCACTGAACCTGCAACTCGACAACCGACCGCTGAAGATTGAGAACAGCCGACTAAAATTCGAACGCTTCAACATCTTTACCAAGGGAAAGACACCGTTCAGCATAGACGGTTACGTAGACATGACCGACATGGCTGCCATGGATATAAACCTGAAAATGGAAGCGCATAACTTTGAGCTGATCAATGCCAAACAGACCAAAGAGTCGCTGGTACACGGTAAGATTTATGTCGATGTAAATGCCATGCTGAAAGGACGGTCGGATGCCCTTACCATGAGAGGCAACATGAATATTTTAGGAAGCAGTGATTTCACTTATGTACTGAAAGACTCTCCGCTGACCGTAGAAGACCGCCTGAACGAAACTGTCACGTTTGTGGACTTCAGCGATACGACTCACATAGCCAAGCCTCACATTCCTGCCATGTCGCTGGGAGGTATGGATATTTTGATGACACTTCACATCGACGAGGCTGTGCAGGCACGTGTCAACTTAAATGAAAGCGGAAGCAACTACATGCTGCTGGAAGGTGGAGGCGACTTGTCATTCCAGTATCAGCCCGACGGAAACATGCTGCTCAACGGCCGTTATTCGCTGATAAGCGGAGAAATGAAATACGAAATGCCTATCATCCCGCTGAAGACTTTCTACATTCAGGATGGAAGCTATATCGAATGGACCGGAAACGTTATGAACCCGAATCTGAACATAAAGGCTTCGGAACGGGTGCGTGCGTCGGTTTCTTCCGATGGAGAAAGTACGCGTATGGTAAACTTCAACGTGGGAGTGAATCTGACAAACCGCCTGGAAGATCTGGGCTTTACCTTCACACTCGAAGCTCCCGACGACGGTGCCATGCAGAACGAACTCGCTGCCAGATCGGCCGAAGAGAAAAACAAGCTGGCTGTCACCATGCTGGTTACGGGTATATATATGTCAGAAAGCAATACCGGAGGCAAAGGATTCGACACCAACAGTATGCTGAACTCGTTCCTGCAAAGTGAGATAAACAAGATAGCAGGAAATGCACTGAAAACAATAGATATAAACTTCGGTATGGAAACGACCGATGAAGGCGCAACCGGAAATACCCGTACGGATTATAACTTCCAGTTTGCCAAACGATTCTGGAACAACCGCTTCCAGGTTATCATCGGAGGAAAAATATCTACCGGAAACGATGTACAGCAGCAAGACGAGTCGTTTATCGACAACATTTCGCTGGAATACCGTCTGGACAACAGCGGTACACGCTACATCAAGATTTTCCACGACAAGAATTACGAAAGCATACTCGACGGTGAAGTGATAGAAACAGGAGCCGGTATCGTACTGAGAAAGAAAGTGAGCAAACTAAGCGAACTGTTCATCTTCCGCTCCCGCAAAAAGAAACAGCCCGAACAAACAACAGAAAACTGATTGAAGCATAATTACATATCCATGAAGAAATATAAAACATATCATATCCTGACGCTTCTGCTTGCAGCCATGATGGCTGTATCATGCTCTACAACAAAGCACTTGCCGGAAGGGGAAACCTTGTATCTGGGATTGAAGAAAGTAACCATCAACAACGAAGACAAGAGCAAGGCAGGACAAAAGGCACTTGCCGAAGCGGAAGGAGCTATCAGCATTGCTCCGAACAACGCCATCGTGGTAAAGCCCAATATCCGTTTTCCGATACCTTTCGGACTATGGATATACAATCGCTTTGAAAGGTATGAAAAAGGCTTCGGAAAGTGGATATTCAAAAAACTGGCTGCCAAACCGGTATATGTTTCTACCGTAAATCCAGAAACCCGAATAAAAGTAGCGTCCAATCTGCTGCACGACTACGGGTATTTCGGCGGAAAAGTAACTTACCGGGTAGACAGTACCCGTAACCCGCGGGCTGTAAAACTGAGTTACGACATCGATATGGGAAATCCGTACTACATAGATACCGTGACATACGAAGGATTCAGACCACAAACCGACAGTCTGATTCATGCACATTTCGACGAACGGCTGATACACAGCGGAGATAATTTCGACGTGACGGTCCTGAATCAGGAACGGCAGCGTCTGATAGACCTCTTCCGCGACAACGGATACTACTACGCAAGAAATGAATTCATCACTTTCCTTGCCGATACAATCATGCGCAAAGGGTACGTCAAGTTAAAGATTGTACCCCGGCAAAGTATTCCCGAAGAAGCCCTCCGCACGTATCATATCGGACATACTTCTGTGTACCTGACGGGATATAACGGTGAACAGCCTGACGACTCACTGAAGATGCGCAACTTTACCATCTATTACTCCGGAAAGAAGCCGGGCATCCGCTACGGCGTACTGCGCAAGCGTTTCCTGTACCGTAAGGGAGAAGTCTATTCGCAGACCAGACAGAACTATACCCAGGAAGCTCTGGCACGACTGGGTGTGTTCAAGTTCAACGAGTTTCAATATACTCCCCGTACAGGAGCAGAAAAAGATACACTCGACGTACGCGTGAATGCCATGTTCGACTTGCCCTACAACAGTGAGCTGGAGCTTAACGTCACTACCAAGAGTACCAAGCAGACCGGTCCCGGAGCCATATTCAACCTGTCGCGTAAAAACTTCCGCCGCATGGGAGCCTCACTCAATCTGGAGCTGAAAGGTTCATACGAATGGCAGACCAGCTCAACCGTCGACGGCGACAAGTCTGTCATGAACTCTTACGAACTGGGAGCAGCCCTGTCACTGGAGTTCCCTCGCCTTGTACTTCCATGGGTACGCGACCGCATTGACCCGTTCCGCTTCCCGTCGCAAACGAACTTCAAGATTTATGCCGAACAGGTAAACCGTGCACGATACTTCAAGATGCTGTCTTTCGGAGGAACCGTTTCGTACAGTTTCCGCCCGTCAAGAAGCATGAAACATACCGTAACACCACTCCATCTGGCGTTCAACCATTTGCAGCACCGTACGGCTACATTCGACTCGATTGCACAGACCAACCCCATGCTGTTTCACAGTCTGGACGACCAGTTCATCCCTTCGGTCACCTATACCTTTACCTACGATGATTCATGGCGTCACCGCCGGATGCGAATATGGTGGGAAAACTCTTTCAGCTCGGCAGGTAATGTCACCTCACTTATTTATGCAGCCTTCGGCAAGAGTCTGAAAGAAAGAGAAAAGAAATTCCTCGGAACTCCATTTGCACAGTTCCTGAAGTTCTCGAGCGAGATACGACCGCTTTACTACATCAACGACAAGCAGCAGATTGCCGGACGACTGATGGCCGGAGTAATCTGGGCATACGGTAACAAGACCATTGCTCCCTATAACGAACAGTTCTACGTAGGAGGAGCCAACAGCATACGTGCTTTCACGGTACGTTCTATCGGTCCCGGACGCTTTCATCCGGCCGAAAACGCAGCCTATTCGTACGTAGACGAAACGGGAGATATCAAGCTGGAAGCCAACCTGGAGTATCGCTTCCGCATTTTCTCCAACCTTTTCGGAGGCAATCTGAACGGAGCATTGTTTCTCGATGCCGGAAACGTATGGCTGATGCGGAAAGACGAAGCACGTCCCGATGCGCAATTTACGTTCAACAAGTTCTTCGACAATATTGCACTGGGAACAGGTCTGGGTATCCGATACGACTTGTCTTTCCTTGTACTTCGCCTCGACTGGGGAGTAGCCCTGCACGTACCTTACGAAACAGGAATCTCCAAATACTACAACATACCGAACTTCAAGGACGGAATGGGTATCCACTTCGCAATCGGTTATCCGTTCTAAAATTAGAACAAACTATATGCAGAATACAGGAAAACCCACTGAATTCTGAAACAATATCCCCAACTTGCTAAATAAGTTGGGGATATTGTTCTTTTATTAACAAAATGTAATATAAATACCTAATTAAAGATAATAGAATTCATAATCTGCCATTCATGACGAGCATCAAGCACAAGCACTCCGGCTGAACTTAAATCGATAGGCTCATCTTCACCATAATTCTGCGATTGCCTCTTTTCCCCCATCGTATACAAACGATTACGTACAATACTAAAACAAGTTTCTGTATCAATATTATCGAGTTCGGTAATCACAGTACGTCCGTTCTCCCCATCAGGCAACGATACCAATGTACGGTCTTCACCTGCAGTTTCGTAATTACGTAAAATAATATCCCAATACTTTATCACTCTTCCTTCCGCATCAAGCATCTGCATTTGGAAAGTAGGTATTCCTTCTTCCACATCTCGCTGCGTCATAACAACCGAAACCCAAAAGCTATCACCGAACACCGTACCCCTCGGTAATGAAATCGTCCCCTTAGGATAGGCTTCCTCATCAGTCCGCCAGTTCGTATCGGCACTATCCAGATAACCATCACCATTCATATCCAGCGGCAACTGCACATTCTCTGTATTACCTGGAAACCACTTGCACAAATCAACCTCATATACAGAAAACGCATTGTTCACTGCCGATCCTGCCAGTGCACAGTCATAATCCATACGCGGATTCATGCCGTTTATCACATTATCCTTATGAAAATCGAAAGCATCGTCCACACTTCTGAATCCTCCGAAGATAATAGTCTGATTACGTTTGGTCGCAACTAGCCGCAGCTTAGCCACACTACTGCCGTTTACCTGCACCGGCACACGGGTAAAATAGCCGAACGTACCCGCTACCTGCCGGCGAGCTACCATCAGTCCATGCTGTGCCTCTGCTTCAGCACTCAGTTTGGAAAGAATCACTCCATTTTCCACCAAAAAAATTTCTGCACCTGCAAAAACTTCTTCAGCATACCCTCCATTAGGGACAGTTACGGTTTCAGTCTGATTGTAATAATCCCCTACTTCTACACCTTTAAACGGCTCATAGCCTCCGTAAGTTCCGCTTTGGTAACCAATTACATATGCCATGTAATTCTTTCCTTCCTCCAGACACTCACTGCCGGTAAGTGTAATTGTGACATATCGTCCCTGTCCGTCTTCCGTACTCCAGGGATAGCTTGCTTTGTTATCCGGATTACTCCAGTTTTCAATCGTCTTTTTATATACCACCTTTGCCGGGCTCTGATACTCCACAATCAGTACTGAGCTTGTCGAACGTCTGCGTAGGTGTAACGCTCGAAATAGGACGGCGTGATGTGACAGTAGCCGGATTCACCCCTTCTCCACCTTCAAAAAGCTCGCCCACACTTTCTACCGCTACAGTAAACGTCTGCTGCAGTGGCTTCCCATTCTGTCCTTCTGCATCAAGCGACGACGAATCGCTGCAGGCAGAAAGAAGCATCAGGACGATGCCTGACATATAAATCAATCTAGTATATTTCATAAGTTAATCATCCAATTAAGAAACTTCATACCCTTGTAACTACCTTACACAGTGCCAATTGTTATTGCAACACGCCAGAACAGTCTATAGGTTTTGACGGAATCCCCAGACAATAAAAATGATTTGCCTCAATCGGGAAAAGATACTTGTCGAGGTCGTCGATAATACCTGTGCCTATATCAGTTTCGTCTTCGAAATCAAGCCCGTCGCTATTTTGCCAAGGCTTTATCAACCGTACCTTTTTGCTGGAACCTACAATACCGGTCATGGAGGTAGTAACAAACTCCGCTACAAGCGTATAGTCGTACAGCTCCCTGTCTGGAATATTGACAGGCAGCATAAATGCCGTCATGTAGCATCTGTAAACATAATCAGGAATGACTCCTGAGCCAGGTTCTGGAAGATATAAATCATCCTTTGTAAAGGTCTTATCCATCAGTACCCTGCCCTCTTCGTTGAAAGAATCATTCCCGTAAGGGCTGGTAATATAATCTGTAATTCCACTTGCTGCTGGAGCACTGGGCAATAGTTTCACTTGTGTATTCTGTGAATTATAAAGCAATATTCTCACGCGCTCTACTTCCTTCGGAATCAGATTCAGGCAAACCTGCAGACCTGCGACTCTGCGCCACAAATTAATCTCACCAATATTCTTGTCACTCTCCGATGCTGGCTTGAAATCTACGTACCCCGTAAAGAATTCCGAATGTGCCATATCAGTCGGAGTTTTACCTTCTTGAAGTGTAATCGGATCAATCAGCTTACTGCCTGTCTGAATAGACTCAGGCAAGCCATAGGTTTCTTTCGAGTTCATCCCGTCATAGTCTGGCATATTATCTTGCCCTGTCGCTCCATCTACACCTACCGCTACCAGCCGGTAAGTTTTTCCGACTGTAAATGTATAGGCAAACGTATACCGCATTACTGCCGTTTCATTCGGAAGATTATTAGCTCCAAAGTATTCTCTCCACCCCACATTAAAGCGGGCTTTACACTCACCATCGGTCCCAGCTTCGTCCATTTCGTAAATATAGAGATATACATCCGTAACGTGCTGCACACCACGAATATTATTTCCATAATCTCCATCATAAACCGGCAAGGAAGTACGGGTCTGCAAGTCACTCTGAGCCGCAATGGTAACCGTTACTCCCTCAACAGTCTGTACCGGTTCATTCTCCTTGCTACATGAGGCTCCCAGCAGGAGGAAGCCACACACAGTCAGGGCACAAGATACAGCATGTATGAATTGTTTCATTTTCATAACCTACTTTCCTTTCATTCTTTTACGAGATAGAAACGTCCGTCATTACTCTTCATCGCACCTGCATTTACTGTAAGCGAAGTACCATCCAGCAGGTAGCGCTTTCCTGTCTGCTTGTCAACCAGTGTCCATCCCTTCCAGTTGCTGCCATAATCCAAAGTGAATTCTGTCTGTTGCGAACCGTCCTTTACCATGAATCCTAAATCCACACGAGTTGCATTACTCATTTTCTGAATATCGAGCGCACGCTTGTCGGCTACGGTATACACCTTTACCTTCGGCATAAAGTCCTCGTCAATCAGTGAAACAATATCCTCCTTCGCATTGTATGCATCTGATGCTCCGGCACTGCGAATCAGCGAACAAGAACTTACAGAGTTACCCGATACAGCCGAGATTTTCATTTCGCCTGCTGTCGGAACAGAAGCACTGCGGGAACTTCTGGTTGCGGTACTTGCAGAAGGCTGTACAAACATATCCGAGGTATAAGTTATATTAACATTGTCTGAAGTATAACCTTCTAACGCCTCTACATAAAATGCCTGCAACGGTGCAATGGTGTTGCTCTGTTCTCCAGCTACATCAAAGCTTAAATCTCCGTTTTTACCTAAGGAAATTCTGACCAATCCCTCTTCTTCTCCGAAAACACTTTCAGAATCTATGATACGGATAGCTTGAACAGACTGTTTATTTTCTGTCAGGAATGTCTTTATATCCAAATAACTCATAAACGGGTTACCTGCCACAAAATAGGTAGCTCCCTGTTCTTCATTCCGCAATTCAAAAGTAAATGAACGACCTGCATTCTCCGGCTTAAACCCACTCTCTTCATAAGCAAATTTTCCATTCATATTTCTTGCCCCTTCCGGCAAAGTTTCTTTTTTAACCCATCCGCCGGAAAGCGTATAATAATTGTACTCGGTATATGCTTTCGGGAAACGAAGACGATAAGAAGTCCCCCAATCATTTCCAACCATCATCTTGATGCCCTGTGCCTGCTCGTACGGCTGAGCCACGGCATTGAATGTACGACTCCAGTCGGCAGTAGCAACTACAGTACCGTTAGTACCAGAAGTTGCAGTTGTAACCGCACGACTGTACATTTTCTGACGTACTATCGGATTGTGTCGCACTTCACGATAAGTAGCCCCATTCAGCGGAGTAAAGTATGCCGGCATCTCAGGCGAAACAAACATATCGCCCGTAACCATGCCGTGAAGCGGAGTAGAAATCATATGATACATACCGCTTTGTACTTCCATTTCCACGTATGCACAGTCATACTCCAGATATTGTGTATTGAGTACAGCAGCTCCCGGTTCGAAATGAATATTCGCACAATAGTTACCGCCATAGAATTTATCTACACTACCCCAAGCATTCAAGTCAGGATAACGTGTGGCTCCTGCAGGAATCACCACATTAGTACATCCCCAAGGAGAACCGTCCGTCCAGTTGCTCCAGTTGTTCCAGTCGGTATCTGACGCATTTCTCTTCCAGGTAGTCTTCAGCGGATGTACCTGAGCACGCAGCCCGTTGTAAGTAGACAATCCCGAAATAGAATAATCGCCTACCGGCAATGACAATTCAAAGAAATAGCCCTTATCATCCTGCCGCAATTCAGCCTCCTGTTCTATCTTCTGTCCGTTGCCGTTATACGGATAGCAGGTAAATGTAAGTTTAGTACCAACTTTATCATCCTGAGCATCGACAAAGATACGTACATTGCCCAAATAGGTTGTTTCATCCACACAAACATGTTCGGTTATACTCTTATATGCAATGTCGGTTTCTCCTTGATCATCCGGTTCTTCCGCACAGTCGGGAATACCATTTCCGTTGGCATCCGGACGGATATAGAAACCCGACAGCCAGACTGTTTCGAGCGCATCTGCCAATGAAGGGAACGAAATACGTACTTCATCGTAACCCTGTAAAGGAGTAACCTCCATATAAGCCAGTCCGGCATCGCTTATCACCTCGATGGAAGCCAATCCGCCGGAAGTAGACTCACTTGCTACCGCCTGTCCACCATTGTATGCAGCTATTGTCACATTCTGAAGAACAGACGCATTCAGCACATATCCCGGCGTACGGAGTATGGCACCCAGCGGCTGTCCGCCTCTGATGGAATTAAATTTTACAGCCACGGTAGAACGGCTTATCAGGCTGACTCCAGCTACAATAGAAGCCGCTGTCTGCTGACTGTTGTCGATTACGTACGACAGATTGTTCATGGTAGTCCCTACACTTGCAACCGACGAAGATTTTGTTTCTGCATAGTTGATAGTCGCCCCATGCTTCTGCGCCGTGATTATTTCCATGCAAGCCTCCGATGTCCCTGCATACTCTTCGCAAGTAGTGGGTTCGTAGAAAGCATAATACAAACGGAAGGTATTCAAATTGACATTCAGCAAGCCTGCAGTCCAAAGCTCCACCTGATCGAATGTCTTATCTGTTTCCACATAAAAACGTAACTTGCTTCCGTCGTTTCCTACCAGTCCCACTCCTACCGCGTCATTTTCTGCCGTCAGTCCGGAAAACACTTCTTCACCATCTTTATACAGTCTGATAAAGAAAAACTTCAAGACATCGGCACCCAGCAGCTGATTATTTGTCTGCATCACAAATCCCACGCGGGTCTTTCCTCCTTGCGGAGCAATGTCTTGAGAAGAATGTACACCAGCCAGACTGCCAAACTGAATCAAGCTCAATACATTGGTAGCTTCTGCATAATTAGTATAATCACCATCAACCAGATTCTGGCGGTTGTTTATCTTATTGAACAAAGAAATACCTCCCTGCGATCCACTAGATTCAACCACCGTATACTGTCCTTGGTTCGCAGAAGTATTAATCATCATCGTATTACAACCCGCCTCAGCTTCTTTTTTATTGCGATGAATCACCGCATACGACCATGAAATTTCTTTTTCTTCTCGGGTATATACAGCCTTTACTACATAGTCACCATTTACTGTCATGCCGGTCATGTGGTTGCCCGATATAGAAGGAGATGTAGCTCCGCTGGGCCAACTAATAAGTGAATAGATTACAGTACCTTCCGATGGTGTCGGGAGGTTGTAATAATCGGTAGAAATGGTATCATTGCCAATGGTAAAATAAGAGGATACGTCTATCTCTACCGGGTCGCGGGAGTAGGCGTAATGAACTTTCACTGCTGATAACAAATTAATACCAGAAGGTAAATCAAGTTCCAATCTTCGGGTATCCTTTTTTGTTAATATCATGCTAAACTCTCTTGCGCCTCCTACTAAAGCAGATACTCCGATACCACTTTCCGTATTAATGCTTTGAGGATTATTATCACCTGTGTCATAGGCATTTAATTTAGTAGCTCCTAAAGAAATAGAAGCTAATCCACCCCCAGTTGTATAATATCCTACTTCTGAACCAACGGGTATCGTCGCTCCAAAATCTACACGACATGTGAGTCCACCACCCAATAGTCCGCTTACAAGTTCACATACCGGTCCATCATTTAGATTCTTGTTTACTAAATCTCCTGTCCCCCAATGTGCTGGTTTTTCTTGCTTAGCTGTAGGATACGCATATGTTTCTGCTGCTATCTTTTTAGGATTCTCCCCCACAAACGCATAGTAGAACTCCAGTCCACTAAGTACTTCGACATCGATGGAAGCACAACCGATGCGTACCTCATCAAAAGGTTTAGTAGTAGTAAATGAAATTTCACTTAATCCTCCGGATACATTCAAGAGATTTAAGTTTAGTAACTTAAAATTATCACCACTTCCTGATGTAGAGGAACCGTCTTGTTCTTCGCCTTTTAAATAAGTCTTTACCCAAAAGCCTTGCAATACATTTAAGCTTAGTAAACCTCCTGGGGCTTTATACAAGAATCCGACCTTAATGCCATTAGAAGAATCGTAGTAAACACGATTGACATCTTTTACAGACAAAATTGGAAGCCCTGCATTTACCTCTGCCAATCCCTTCAGACTAACAGAGTTATCTAAGTTCTTGTCTACCAAATATTCCAACTTATTATCCGAGTTACTTAAAACGCCTACCAAATTCTTGGTTATCTGGTTGATTACTCTTCCTTCACCCACCAAAGGGACACGACAATTGGGCTTGTATGTAGCACCGTAGGTAGCACCCTGTACCACATCAAGTCCCGAGGTACTTGCAGCCTCAGCACGTGTTCCGCCTTGTTCGAAAGATTGCACCGAGGGAAGTAAATCCTCATCGCGGCATGAATAAAATACAACTGTCAGCAGTGCAGCCAGAAACAGCGGCACCGATGCAGACCATTTCTTTCCGGCTATTCGACAGGCGGAAAGAAAACTCCTTTGTCTGGATGTCTGGAAAAATACGCTCATTATCTTTAAATTTTATAGTTTTTACAATATTTCTTCACTTCCCCGTCGTGCATAAAACGGTACTACCTGCCTGCGGTTTTACGCGATTCTTTCTCTGAATAATGACGGAAAGCTGCCTGGCTCTTGCCTTCGGAATAATCATGAAAGACAGGCAGTCTTCCGGCTCCGATTCGTATCGTTCATGAGAAATCTCACTGTTGCCGGCGTCTTGCAGAAGAGCTTTTTGTTACTTGACTTCGGAAATTCAAAAAACAGGGTAAAATAGTATTGCCCGAATGTCAGGCAATACTATTCGATATATCGGTCTGAAAATTAATCCAATTCCATTCCGTGAATCACTTCCCAGTTATCGTTTACTTTCAATACAAGTTCCTGCTTGTTGTTCAATGATTCTGGTTGATCTGGATCTGTAGGTTCTGGATCTGGATCCGGATCTGGATCTGTACCTTTTCCCGGATCATCATTCATTCTGGTACCAATACCATACAAGTGGTTACGTACAAGGCTGTAGGTGTTTGCAGATGTATCTGTAATAGTACTATCCCAATTACTATTCCAGTATGTAATTGTCTGATTCAACTGAACATCAGTTGAACCCAGATTCACTTTCCAGCTTCTAAGTACCTTTCCACCTGCATTTGTCAATTGCAAAGTCAAAGTCTGTTTTCCATCTACATGTGCAAACGGGATAACAAATTCACCACCAAAAGCAGAACCTTTCTGGAAAGTAGGATATGTACCAGCTGCAGGGCTGCCACTAGGTCTATGTGGATTTTTCCAGTTTTTACCCGCATCAATCAAATTATCACCGTCCTCATCCTTAATAGCAGTAAACCATTTATTCAAATCAATAGTGCTAATCACACAAGTATCACTTCCAGATTTGCCATTGGTACCGTTTACTACATATTTTACATTCTTGCCATTACCAGAACCATTTCCAGTAAGATCAAAGCTATTGAAATTACCAAGAACCAATGACTGATTCTGAGCACTTGCAACCAGTTTCAGATACTTAGCACCTTCCATATAAGGAATATCCTTAACATAGGCAAAAGCACCTGCTACCTGACGGTTCAGTACTATCGGTTTCTTGAAACCTTTTCCTTGTTCAACAGTCAATTCCATCTGTCCGGCAAAGATTTCTTCACCAATCTTATTCGTAGCGTCCCCTTTAATTGGCAACACCATGTTTTCGCTGAAAGTATATTTACCTTCACCTTCTTCTGTCTTTTTAACTTCAGTAACCTTAGTTAAATCATAATCACTAGTAGCACTATAACCTACCGCATAAATCTGATAAGTACCGGCAGCAAGTTTATCTGCATCCTTCAGTTCAATAGTAGTCTGACGACCGTGACCACCAGTAGTATATACAGTTGAACCATCAGTATTCCAATTAGAGATTTCTTTTACATATACTACCTTCTTACCAGTATTATCACAAATCCACAGCTTCACATTTTCAATAGTCTGTTTAGCCTCGGCACTAAACAGCGGGCGTCCGGCACGGGTAGCCAGTCCGTCGCCACCATTTTCCACCTGAAGTGTGATAATCTGAGCACCGTCAGCTACACTCTCTACACCATTTCCGTCTTGCACATAGACAACTTCCTTGTCGCAAGAATAGAATGACAATGACGCTATCAAAGCCATTCCCAATAAATAGTTTTTCTTCATACTTAAAAAATTAAACTATAAATAATAACATTATCAATAATCGGTCAATCAATCCAGTTCCATACCGTGTAGTAACTCCCAGTTATCATTTACCCGAAGGTAAATCTCGAAGTCGCCCTCACCGCTTCCGCCTTCGTCTACATACACATACTTCAGGATGGTAATCTCGTTACGCCCCATGGTGATGTTTACGTCCTGTGGTTCTAGCGTAGGATGGTAGGTTGCCCTGCCTTGGGTTCCGGCTGCCGACTTGTCGATAAACATCACACTCAGCGTAGAACCTTCGTACGACGGCGACGGACACATCAGCGTTTCGCTCTTTATTTCACTGCGTATCTCCTGCCAGTCGAGCTCGGTATGTATATCGGTCAGGGTGGAATACTGGAAACCATTGTCTACAAAATTGTAAATATCCTGTATATCCTTGGTGGAGAAGTCGATGTTATCGGGGATTCCCTCCGCCTTGATAAGCAAGTTGCCCTTGGTACGCTCCATGGCAAGCGAATGTTCTTCGTTGCCGTAACGATAGTCGAACGTAGCACTTGCCAGATAGATGTCGTTTGCCGCCGCACCCACAGCTTCCATTTCTGCCGTAGTAGCATCTTCTCCCAGCGGTTCATCGCTCTTCATGTTTCCCCATACGGTAAGAGTATATTTTCCATACGGCAACGACTCGGGAAGAGTGATAAGCTGAGTCTGATTATCGTTGTCTACCAGCGTATTTTTCTGCTCTGCCACTACCTTTCCTTCGGCATCGTGTACAATGTAATATAGCGTGCTCACGTAATCGCGAAACGGCAGGTTTTCTGCCTTGCGCTCCATCAGTCCCAGCTTCACGGCATCGTCGATGTTGAAGTAATTCTTATCTTTTACTGTAAGCGTAACCTGCAGCGGCGGACAGGGAGGAATGGAGTCGCGTATGCAACTGCTCCACAGAAGACACACAGCCACCGGCAATACATACAATATCTTTATACCTCTACTCATAGTCTTTTCCTTCTGTCAATGCTTGAAATGCCGGTGTCGTAAGGTAAGGAAGGAAATCCGGCTCTGTTTGCATTCGTTCCTTCAATCGGCTGTCGGGCAGCGCATGTTCCAGACGGGCTGCTACCTCGTCTGCCTCTTTCTGCATACGTGCAGCCACCAGCGCACGTACGTATTCTGCCAGCGGAGTGTGGTCTTCGCAGCGATCCATAATGGAAGCCGCATGCTGTGTATCGCCAACACTGAGCGATACAACCGCCGCATTCACGTCTTCGTACCCCCGCATCAGCGTGTACGCCTCTTGCAGCTTTCTTTCCTGTGCCTTGAGCAATGCCAGGTTGTAGCGCGCCTGAGGCAATTCGGTATTGGTTTGCAGCAGCTCAATAGCTTTTTCGTTGTTTTCCTTATATACATATACGGCTGCCTTGGTATTCAGCACCTCGGGTGAATATTCTTTCAACCCGTTGAGCACTGCCTCGGCCTCATCTGCCTTGTCTTCACGCAGCAGAAGTACCGCCAGATTATTGGCTGCCACCTGCGATTGCGGGAAGTAGTGCAAAATGGTACGGTATACCTCCTTCTTCTCTTCGGGAGTCTTCTTCAGGGTCGATACGCGCAACAGCTCTTCTTCATTGAAGGCATCGGGACGCTTGCCGTACATGTCGAGCAGTTCGGCATCGGTAGTGAAACTCTTCAGTGTATATGTATATACGTATTCTACCTTGCGGTCTTTCTGCAAGTAATTGTTTTTGATGTCGTTCCAGCAAGACAGACGGCGGATATAGCGTTCTGCCACATCGTCGTTCTCGGCATTATACTTATCTAATATCTCTCTTACCTTCAGCGAGTCGGGGTGTCCGTCGGCAATCATTGCCTGCAGCACCGGCATCCAGCCTTCGGGACGGGAACCGACACTGAAACGTGAAGCTTGCGACGCACTGATATGAAGCTGGTCTACCAGCCAGTTTTTGGCAGAATTGGCACGGTTGCGCGACAAGGTAGTATTGAAAGCATACGAACCGTCAGCCGATGCCATACCGTAAATGCTTACCCTGTTCAGTGTGGCAAGCGAGTCTGTCACGATTTTCTGCAGCGTAGCAAGCATACGGTTCATCTCGTTGCGGTTATCACCCAGCGAGAGGTTGATGTCGTAACGGTTTATCACGAACTGCAACAAAGCTTCTCCTCTGCCTTCCATAACCTTGGGACGGATAACAAACTCTGGCTCAATCCAGTTCAGTTGAAGCGATTTCTTGGGTTCTATCAGCGTAGGGATATTGTTGATGTAAGCAATATCTACGGTATCGGCAATACCACACTCACCACATCCGTCGGTAGAAAGTACGGCCACAATGCGTCCGCCGTCAATATCGGCAGGCACGGCTACCCGTTCGGAATAGGTTACATCGTACTCCTTGCGGTTGTTTACCTTGCGTGCGACATTTGCCAGTGTATCAACATAGCCGTCGAGAAGTACACGGCGGTTCATTTTCTTACTATAGATAGGAGCATCGAACACCATAGGAGTGTATTCTGCCAGCATAGAGTCTTTCTGCAGCAACTGCGGAACAACAATGAGGCGGGTGCGACCTGTAAAGGCCTTTGCCGGAATGTGAATATTCACATCCACACCCACAGTAGACATGCTGTCGGGGATCAGTGTACGCACCGGTGTTACCACAACTTTCTTACTCATACCCGATGATGCACAGCCGACTACTCCAAGCCACAAGCATCCAGCCCAGATTAAATATGTATATCTGAATTTCATATTGCAAACGTTTAAAAGATATAAGAAACCGATACAGCCAATTTTGTAAGCCCCCAATAATCTTTGGTCTTGTCTTCATGGCACTTACTGCAAGGAATGCGGGGACTCTCCTTATACCACAGGCGAGCGTATCCGGCACCAATCAGCGCTTCCAGATTCCAGTGCGACGACAATATCCAGTTGTAGCCATAGGTTACTCCCCCTCCGGCCAAGTAACCGTCGTATCGCTTATCACTGAAACCTCCATAATATTGTGCTCCATGCAAGTGAGCTCCTACAAAATGACCTTCAAAACTCTCGCAGAACCAGTATCTCAATTCTGGTTGCACAAGCCAGAAACGCATCTTTCTGTCATCCCTAAACGTCCAAGGATTGTATGCCAGCTGCCAGTCGGTAGTAAACTTTCGGCTCAAACCAATTTCAACGCTGGCATTGGGGGTAGTAGCTCCCCAATAAAGAGCATTTGTCTTCAAAGCTACGTTTTGAGCATTTCCGTTTCCTCCGAAACACAGAAAGGCACATAGAAAGAGTAATTTTCTATATTTCCGTATCATCTACACTATCATTTTATTTTTTTGCAAAGGTAAACAGCAACGGAAATACAAAAATTACAAATTCACGTCAAATAATTACAATTTACAATCACCCTATAATTCTAGTCAACCTATACAGTTTTTTCCAATTGCTTCTTTTCGTATTTCTTTAGGAGTCTTTCCAAAATATTTTTTACAGAATGTATCCAGATACGAGGTTGAAGAGAACTTATATTTTTCGGCAATCTCACTAAATGACAAATTGCTCAAAGCAATATCGCGCTTCACAAACTCCTGTTTACGTAATAAGAGCCAGTTTTTAGCTGTTTCATTGAAAGTTTCCTTAAAGCGCCGATTAAACGTACTCTGACTCATATTTGCCTGTAAAGCAAAATCCTTGACATCAAATATCTTGCGGCTATTCATTAATACAAAATCCTTAAATTCTAAATTTTGGGCCAAAACGGGATAGAAAAACAAAGCCAGTTCTTCTTTTGTATATCCGGCACGCAAATACAAGAAAAGTTCATCACGCTTTATCTGATGATAGTGTATGCACCCCAATCCCTCTTTTAAACAATCTACTAGTAAAGAAAAGAAACTTTGCAAGCGTATATCTAGTTTCAAGCAATATGGATTTTGACAAGCGCTTTCAGATATAAAATGCGACAACTGTTGAATGGAAAAACGCGAGCACAACTTCAAATCGTTTGTAAACGAACATAATAATAAGGTCGTAGCTTTCCGAGCAAAGGTCGTTATTTGTTTATTTTTTGGAAGTAAAAACATATACCCCAATTGAGGAGTAAAATATTTATCTATTTCATATCTTATCTCAATATCTCCTTGTAACAAAATAACCAAAAAAGTTGTATTAAGAAACCGACGTTCCACAGTATGCCCTTCGGGAATCTCCATCAACGTAAAAACTTTATTGAATTCTTCCGCATAATTAGTACACGAAATATGTTCATTTTTATACAAGAGTGTCATGCCTTTTCACTAATTAGGTTAATACTTACTCCTCAAAAAGCTTCTTTGACTTGTTAAGAACTTTACATATCCATTTATAAAAGCACAACAAATATAATTATTCTCTATATAAAAAACACAAAAAAAAAGTTTTTTTCCTAATTAAACTCACGGCTCTTTCATTTAAAACAACCTCTATAATCCTTGTTATTCTCCGAAAAACCATTATTTTTGCGCACAGCGATGCAGGAAGCACCGCTTCCGGTGTTTCTTTTTATCGTTCATATAAAATTATTTTTGTAGGCGGAAATCAAATGCGACAGAGGTCGTTTTTTGATTTCCGCCTTAATTTTCGCTATGCGAAAATAAGATTTATTTTGCTGATATGCAACATTTTGCATGTCTAATATATAAAAAAGAAACATGCATTCTGCCGTCGTGGCAGCATAATGAAACATCTGAAAGAATTTGTGAAATCAGTGCCGGATGACCGCAGGACAGACAAGGGAAACTACAAATACAAGCTGGAAGATATTCTTCTCCTTGTAATACTCGGACGGCTGGGCAAGTGTATGACAAGACCGGATATAATCAGATTCGGCGAGCGTAATCTGAAACGCTTCCGCTCTTTAGGAATTTTGTTGGACGGTGTGCCTTCTGAACCTACGCTCTGCCGTATATTCAAACATATTGATGATGAAGCCATGTCTGAGCGGATGTCTGAATTTACCTCCACCTTCCATGATGAGCTTGTCGGTTGTGCCGGAGACATCCTCTGTATTGACGGCAAGGCAATGAGAGGGACGGTACTTGAAAACGGACGCACCCCCGACATCGTATCCGCCTATTCCCTTGAAGGAGGTTTCACCCTTGCCACGGACATGTGTGAAGAAAAAAGCAACGAGATAACTTCCGTACCCAAACTGTTGGACAAGGTGGATGTGTCAGGATGCATAGTTACGGCAGACGCCATGTCCTTCCAGAAAGCCATCATAGATAAAATCCGGGAAAAAGGCGGTGATTTCCTTATCGAGCTGAAGGCAAACCAGAGAACTCTGCGATATGGGGTTGAGGACAATGTCGAACTTGCAGAGCCTGTGGATGTATATTCGGAAGGCCCTTTTCTTGAACATGGCAGAATAGAGACCAGAGTATGCCGTATCTTTCGTGGAAATGACCTGATTACGGACAGGAAAAAGTGGAATGGAAATCTGACGGTTGTCGAAATACGGACTGCAACGGAGAGAAAATCTGATGGTCAGAAATCTTCCGAGAGGAGGTTCTATGTCTCCAGTTTTCACGGAAGTGCCAGGCGGCTGAGTACAATAGCCAGAATGCATTGGGCAATAGAAAGCATGCACTGGGACCTTGACCGCAACCTGAGGCAGGACTTCATCAGGCGGAATAGTGCAAGGTCCGCCAGAAACCTTGACACGATACAGAGGATAGTACTGGCAATACTTTCTATATGGAAAGGTAAAAGGAAAAAGCTCTCCGACAAGGCTAAGGGAACGGCCGAACTTATTAGAGAACTTTCTTTGGACTTTACCGCAATGATACATATGCTGGATCAAAAATGAGATAATTTGTAATTTCAGAGGATTCGTAACGTTTTGGGTATCAATCATAACAAAATCCCTACTTCCCATAAGAAGTGGGTGGGGGAATTATGTGCCTTTATCTAAGCTTAAATGAAAGAGCCGTGAATTAAACTAATCTTTCTCTAATGAAAATATGCTAAAATCAATAAGTAAAAACAGGCTAAATAGCCAAAACTTATCAACAAAAAATCCGGAAATTTGTACAATATCCTTTTGCTTTTGTACAAATTTCCGGAAAGGTTCCCCGATAAAAAAATCTCAATTATTTGTTTTTCTGCTTTTCACGGTATTCGGTAGGAGTCATGCCAAAGCGTTGCTTGAAGCACTTGCTGAAGTAACGCGGATCGTTGATTCCCACCATATACGAAATCTGTGTCATGTTAAACTCTCCAGTCTCGATAAGCTGGGCAGCACGTTTCACACGCATTTCCTTGATAAATTCTATCGGAGCAAGTCCGGTCAATGATTTCAGCTTCTTGAAGAAGACTGAACGGCTCACAGCCATTTCATGCACCAGATCGTCTACAACAAGTTCTCCATTGTCGATATTCCGTTCCATAAAGTTTGTCAGCTGCTCCAGGAAACGACGGTCCTGCTGCGACATGACATCTACCTCTTCTTCCTCATTTTCCACTTTCGGAGGATTGATATCCATCAGGTGGTCGCAATAGAGCTGACGCAACTTCTGACGGCGTGCCAGCAAATTATCAACACGTGCTTCGAGGTAAGTGGCACTGAACGGTTTGGTGATATAACTGTCGGCCCCCAGTTCCAGACTCTGCAACTTGGTGTCCATATCGGTCTTTGCAGTAAGCAATACGATTGGAATATGGCTGGTAGTCAGTTCCTCCCTCAGCTCCTTCACCAGAGTTATTCCGTCCTTCTCGGGCATCATAATATCACTGATTATGATATCGGGCACATACTTAATGGCTTTCTCCAGTCCTTCCACTCCGTTGGCAGCTTCTATAATGCGGAAACGCTGGCTGAAAATACTCCGCAAGAAGAAGCGCAACTCCAGATTGTCTTCTATGAGCAGCATTGTCTTTGTTTCAGAAACCGATGCCTTGTCTGCCTCATCAGCAGCAGGAACAGCTTCCGGCTTATCCTCCGGTACAGCAACGGCAGGAGTTTCGACATCCACAGGCAAGGAATGCTTGGATGCTTCACCGATTATTTCCACGTTATCCGACAAGACAAATTCGGCATTCTCACCGTAATGGTCTTTTCCCTTCAGGAAGTCTACGCTAAAGCAACTGCCTTCTCCTTCCTTACTGTCTACATGTATGCTGGCATGGTGCATTTCCACCAGTTCTTTCACAAGCGAAAGTCCGATGCCAGAACTGTTCGGATTGAACAGGTTCTTATCGAGCAGGGTTTCAAAACGTACAAACAGTGAAGCCTTCTTATTTTCAGAAATACCTCTACCCTGATCCTGCACTCCTACGGTAACCGTATCTTCATTTTCAAGGATAAATACGGTAATGTTTTTTCCGGGCTGCGTATACTTGAATGCATTCGACAGCAAATTGAAGACTATTTTCTCTACCTTGTCAGCGTCTACCCACAACTTGAGCTTAGGCTGTTCGGTTTCGAAAATAAAATCAATCTTGTTCGATTCGGCTATGGATTCAAAATTCTCCATAATCTTATGTACAAACGCGACGATATCAATCTGTTCGATGCATAGTTTCATCTTGTGATTCTGTATCTTACGGAAATCCAGAATCTGATTGACAAGTCTCAGCATCCGATGTGTATTACGTTCTACCACCTGCAACTGTTCGCGTACGTCCTTACTTAAATCCGAACGTTTCAAGATATATTCCAGCGGCCCCTCTATCAAGGTAAGCGGTGTACGGAGTTCATGAGAGATATTGGTAAAGAAGCGGAGCTTCATGTCCGTTACCTGCTGTTCGACAGACACCTCATGTTTCAACCGGTAAATAACGAAAAGTGTATAGGCTCCAACCAGCAGAATCAGCATAAAGCCTAATGTGTAAATCACATAGGCATAAGGAGTCTCCCAAAACGAAGGCTTGACGGTTATCCGCAAGGCACGTTCGTTCTCCACCCAGATACCGGCTCCGTTGGTCGACTTCACACGAAAGACATAATTACCTTTCGGCAGGTTTGTATAAGTAGCCGTACGCTGTTTACCCACATAATTCCACTCCTTATCGAACCCGTCGAGCATATAGGCATACTTTACATTTTCCGGGAAACTCATATCCAGAGCAGCAAAAGAAAGCGTTACGGTGTTTTCCTTATGCGACAAATACAAATGCGACAAACTGTTCAAAGACTCAGGCAATACGGATTCCGGTCTGGGAACAACATCTTTATTGGCTATCTTCAAGCCCGACAATACAATGCCAGGCACATAGGAGTTTTTCCGTATCAGTTCGGGAGTAAAGCACAAAAGTCCTCTGTTTGTTCCGAACAGCAAGCGTCCGTCTTCGGCACGTATTGCCGTACTTTCTTCAAACGAAAGCTCCTCTCCTATCTCCTGCTTCAGATAATTATCGAAATGATGGTTGACAATATCCATCTTGCTCAGACCGCTTTCCGAACCAATCCATATATCTCCTTTCGTATCTTCGGCAAGTGAAGAAAGTACATCGGTAGGAAGTCCGTCTTTTGCCGAATACGAAGTAAACAGGCCGTTACCATTCTTATCAAGGCTCTTAAGCTCATTCAGTCCTCCACCGAAAGTAGCAAAAAACAGACGTCCGTCGTGTGTAAGCAAGATATCGTATATATCGTTGCAGCTCAACACTTCACGCTTATTAGGCATGCACACGAACAAATGAAAATCAATCGTATCGGGACGTTCGAACTTTTCACTGAAAGCCAGCAGTCCATTGGAAGTAGCTACCCACAGCATACCTTTTTTGTCGAGCAACATACGACGTGCCTTATAGCAACGTTCCATTGGATACGATTTCAGATTATTGCGCGAGTTTATAAAACGGACACTTCCATCACTCTCCTTTTCGATGTAATCGATACCTCCACCGAAAGTAACAACCCAGATACGACCGTAACTGTCTTCACACAAGTCGTACACATTGTTATGGCTCAGACTATAGATATCGTTGGCATCGTAAGTATAATGAAGCATCTTATATCCGCTTCCCTGCGGTATCAGCTGAACGATTCCGTTTCCTTTCGTAGCAATCCAGATATTTTTTTTCGAATCCTCTATTATCTTATAGGCAGATCCTCTGAAAGGAGTACCAGTAAGTGATATGCGTCCGTCGACTGTAAGATAACCCTGCAACTGGAAGTCAAGAGAATACACAGAAACTTTACTATTACGTGTACCTATCCACAACTGCTTACGGGAATCCTGACAAAGCGAACGTACCTGATTGGCATTGGTATCGTACTTACAGTTCTGCGGCTTAATCAACTGGAATTCGTTCTTGAAGAATGTAACCTTATCCAGTCCTTTGGAGTGAGTGCCCAGCCATAAATTGCCCTGATGGTCGAGCATCATAGCATGAAGTTTGTTTGAGAAGCGCCATGCATCTGTTCCCACTTCATTATAGAAAGGCTTCAGCTCATTATTTTCTCTGTCGAACCAAGACAGTCCTCCTCCTACCGGATGTACCCACAGATTGCCTTGCTTATCTTCGCAGACAGCAAACTTTGGAGCATCACCCGGTTCTTTTTCAACCGGAACCTGTTCCACCTTGAACACCTCCGTCGACGGATTAAAATGACAGACCGTACCAATCTTGTTTACTTCGAACCAGACCTCATTATGACTGTCGACATATATTGACCGTATCGGATGCTGAGAAAAATCAAATTCATTTTTCAGACCGTAATACTTCAGTGATTCGAGCGCTGCATCTCCCACAACGAAGCCCGACCGGCGGGTAGCCATAATGACCTTTCCTCCGGACAATTCCCGTATGCTTATCACATCGTCCTGCAAGTCCAAGCCTTTCAACTCGAATGTTTCATCCTTCAGCGAGTATTTCCATACCCGTCCTTTATTAGAGGTAAAATATACGTGTCCGTTAACGAATGCAGCCGAAAAAAAAGACTGGTTAGGCCGTCCGGATTCAGGATGCGTATTTACAAAAAAAGGAGTCTGCTTTCCATTATTACCTTCGATGCAAAGCAATCCATCTTTTGTAAGCAGCCACTCTCTGTTTTTCTTATCTAAAAAAACAGTCTTGATAGCAGTACCTTTTTCTTTTGAAGCAGTAGACAAATAAACTTTCGAAGCAAGTGTTCCGGTTTTCCTGTCAGGCACCACTCTGATACCTCCGTTTTTATCAGTAAGCAGCCATACAGTTCCATTATCCAACGGCAAGATAGAAGTTATAACCAAGTCTTTTTCAGCCCCATTTGCCGTAACTTCGGTAAACGCTTCCATCCGCTTATCGAAACGGAATGCCTTCCCATCGTAAGTAATGCACCATACATCTCCATACTTGTCGACCTGCAAATGGTCTACACGATTGGAACTCCATCGCATATCGTTTTCCTTACGGGCCTTATAAACCTTAAAGTCGTAGCCATTGAAGCGATTGATTCCATCCCACGTTGCAAACCATATCATACCGTCGTGATCCTGTACCATATCCATTACCGAATTCTCGGACAGACCATTCTCCTGAGAATAATGAGTAAACGTACAGTTCATTTGTGCCTGAGCTAAAGCACTGACGAACAAAAGCAAAAGGATATAAAAAAATTTTCTCATACTAAATTTCTGCTATTCGGACAAAAATAGGAAAAATTAAATGATTCCGCAAACATGAAAATCGGAGGGAATCTAAAATTGTTTAAAATATTTCCCTTACAGAGATTCACTAGCAACTCAACCGATACATCGAGTAGGAGGAAAACGAAGTAGTTTTCTTCCTACTTTCGTTTTCCGACCTCTCACACCACCGTACGTGCCGTTCGGCATACGGCGGTTCTTTACTATGGATGCCTTTCGTATTCTTCGAAAGACACTTCCACGACATCTTCTTCAACCATCCATTTGTAGGTCTGCGCTCCTTTATACCCTTCGGATTCCGTCCTATCTCTTTAAAGGTAGCCCAATACTTCTGTTTTGGTTTTATGCATTCGTTCCAACAAACGGTAGTTTTCAGTTATGCCGTTTAAATAAAGTTTGGTCCTTCCCTATAGGCATGCATGCCTTGGGTACTACGACCTCTGCTGACTTCTCACGGCAAGCTTTACTCCATCATGGTACTTCGAATCATTCATCCTCACCATATGTCCGTGAGACCTCCTCGGATAAGGGTATTAACTTTCAATCTTATGTCTGCTCCATTTACACTAACCGTCCCGAATAGCTATAGGGCTTTAGTTTGTTTCGCAACCTTACCCACGGTCATATGCCTTATATGAAGTTTCTGTTCGTCAGACCAGATGTTTGCCGCCAGCTTCTTTCAGATTCCAACTCGCGATGGACACCCTTGCTTTTGGCTGTATGATTCCCGCTATTAGGGCTCATTGGGGACTTGCACCCGTTAGCTAATACTCATGCCGAGCATACGAACAAAAAACGGAGTATCCGCCATTATGCGAATCTCCGTTTTCGAATATTATTTAAAACCGGCGATGGGGAGGACCACCAAATCCTCCATGACGTCCGCCAGGTCCGGGAGGCGCAAAGCCGGGACCTCCCTTACCAGCTCCCTTACCGCCGAACAGGTTCAGACGATAGATGAAGTGTACCATGCAATAGCTATAAATAGCATTATACTCAGTATCCTGACGCATAGCAGCCGTAATTACACGACTGATATTGCTCTGGTTTCTCAATATATCATAGAACTGAATACTTACGGTAGCAGCATTTCCCTTCAAAAAGTCCTGAGAAATCTGAGCGTTCCAAATTAGTTCATCGGTATTCATACTCGACTCGGCATATCCTCTGCGGGAGTTCTGCGACAAATCTGTAGAAATGGACATATTCCACGGCAAACGCACATTGGTGCTGGCTCCATAAGCAAACTGGTAAGTATCCAGATTGTTGCTTTCCTGATAACTGTTTCTCGAATGGGTATAATCGAGTGAGCCATTCAGAGAGAACTCCCACCAGTCATTACGGTACGTACCTCTTAAACGTTCACCCAGCGACAAGCGTTTGGTAATATTCTTGTCTGTATCAGAAACAAGATCCTTCTCGCTTATATAGCTCACCATATTCTGGTAATTTGCTCTGGTAAACGTATTGATGGTATATTTCTTGTTTCTCAAGGCAATGTTGGTTCCCACCATTCCGATCAGGTTCCAGTTTCCGTTAATATTTTCAGGAGTAGTAACATATCCACCGGTTTCCGAATCGTAGACTTTGCGGTCGCTTATATTGTTCATGATATTCTGGTAACGGAAAAATGAAAACATTCCCCGTTGTTTTTCCGTATTAAAGAAATTATATTCGGCACGCAATTCATTTGTAAATGTCGGCTTCAGTCCTGGATTACCGTTCTGAATATTAAGCGGGTCTGTATTATCGGAGATAGGCAGCAAATCTACCATGTTCGGCTGAGAAGCCTGTCCGCGATAACGCAAGCGCAACTGACTGGTTTTTGAGAATTTATAGCGGAAATCGAATGTCGGAGTAAAATTAAATACATTTCTGACAGTCGTTGTATCCAGATCACCTTTCTTATAAGAAAGATCCGACTTCTGAGGCTGGAAGCTGACTCCCGCATTCAAGCGCATCTTCTCACGTATCCAGCGGAAAGTAACATCCATCTGGTGATTATAATAATTATAGGCTGCACTCTTGCTCAAGTCGTTGTTGAGCACTCCCGGATTACTTTCATTCACTCCGTCACCAGTCGTCCAGTTGTCACCCATATCGAATGTAGAATTATCTGTGGTAGAGTGTTTATACTGGAAATTGTAGCTGAACTGCAAAAATCCCCCGGTAAAAATCGGCTCACTGTACGTCAGACGCGCACTATAATCGTAGCTCTTTGTAGGAGTTGTAATATAGCGGTTCAATATTTCCATACGTTCTTCCGGAGTTTTCTGGAAATACTCTGTTTCCGATGTAGAAAACTGTTCACTGCTGCTATTGGTGTAATTATATTTTCCACGGAATGTAATATTCCGGCCAAGCTTGCCTAATCTCCGGTTCACGAGCACCGAACCTCCTACAGTCAGGTCATCACCTTTTTTCAGTGTATTCTTCAGCACCGTATTGATAATATCTTCTTCGGAAACCAGCGAAGTCAAGTCGTCCGTACCGAAAAGTTCATCAGTTGTATATCCAGGATCCTGACTGAATGTATAAGAGTTCTGTCCGTTGGTATTGTCGGTCTTACCATAGCTGAAACGAGGACGGAATACAAAAGTAGTCATGGTATCCGGTTTCCACTCGATAAAGGCATCTGCCACCAGCTTGGTATTTTTATTGCGAGAATGGTCTAGCGCGTTTTTAAAAGAACTTCTTTCCGATGATACAAAAGTTTCGGATGCCTGTTTACTGACGATATCAGCATCCTTATAATTAAAGTTGACACTTCCTTCAGTCTTCAACTTTTCTGTTTCAGTGGCAAAGTTCACACCTGCCATTTTCACAGCAGTCAGACCGTTTCCTCCCTTACGGAATCCTCCACCTCCACCGGGAAAAGCATTGTCATTTACGTTATTGACCGAACCGATGGCAGTCAGCTGGTTCTTGTTGCGGAAATGATTGATCATCACCTTTCCGCTATAACGGTCTTTCGTACCGGCAGCCAGATCGGTATTACCAATCCATCCCTGATTCATTCCGGGCTTCACACTCAGGTCGAGCACGGTTTCCTCTTCTCCATCGTCCACACCAGTCATTCGTGCCATATCCGACTGTTTTTCATAGGCACGTATCTTATCGATGATATTAACCGGCAGGTTCTTCATGGCGATATTAGGATCATCGGCAAAAAACTCCTTGCCGTCGATCATAATTTTCTTTATTTTCTTTCCGTTGATCGTAATTTTACCGTCATCGTCAATTTCTGCTCCCGGCAATTTCTTAACCAGTTCTTCCAGTGCAGAACCCTCCGGAACACGATATGCAGAGCTATTGTATACCAATGTATCTTCGGCAGCAGTAACCTCTGGTGCCTGAGCTACAATGACAGCTCCTTCAAGCATAACTGCATCCGAGTGCAGGGAGATTGTTCCCAGATTAAGACGTGGTTTAGAACTCGTTAATGTAATAGGCTGAAAAGACGGCGAATATCCGACAAAGGAAACCTTCAACAGGTATTTACCCGGACGAGCTGACAACGAAAAGCGTCCGTCCAAATCAGTCACATTACCAGCTACCATCGAACTATCTTTCAACGCAAGAATCTGTACCGTAGCCTGCATCACCGGGGAGTTATCATCTCCATCGACAACTGTACCCGAAACTAAACCTTTGCTACCTCTGCTTTGTCCAAAAGCGTATATCCCACAAGATAACAGTAGCAGCCCCATAACCCAGTTTTTCATTATTCCGATCTAATCAAATGTTTTAACGCTGGTTTGACATCAAAACATTTTAAAGGTTTAATATTGCAACCTTTTTTAAAACTTATTTTTTTCTGAACGTTTTTTCTATACGATGCTTCTGATACAAAAACTCCCAACAAATCACACAGATAATCAGATAAACTATTCCGACAGAATTGTCGGCCACCTGCAAATCTTGGTTTACTGCTCCCTTTATCAGCATCACGATGTAATACACTCCCCAGATATATAAGGCATATTTCATAGCTTTACTGCGCAGACATGCCGTCTCTTCGGCCTCATCCTTTACTTTAGAGAGAAAAATCATGAACAGCGACAGCCAGACAACCAACTTAATCCCCAATTTTACATAAATCAGATTCCCGTCGTGTACCTGACCAAACATATACATCAACAAAGGCACAAAAACAGATAAAATAAGTAATGCGTATCCTGCTATTCTACAGGCAACCGGTAATATTCCTTTCATAAATCAATTTATTGGTAAATTCAGCACAAAAATAATTAATTGTCAACGTACACACATGTACTTTTTACTTTTTTTCTATTTTTGCAGGAAAAACAATAGATTTATGAGTAAACAAGAAGTTGTAATCTGCCATAACCTGGAAGAAAACCTGCAAAAGGCAGTCACCAGCAAAACATACGATAAATTATTTATTCTGACCGACGAGCATACGCGCACGTATTGCCTTCCGATTATCGAAAAATATCCGTTTCTTGCACAGGCAGAACATATTTGCATCGGAGTGGAAGATATTCATAAGAATCTGGAAACTCTTGCCTACGTATGGAGCCAGCTTAGCAACAAGGGAGGTACACGCCACTCACTGATGATCAATCTGGGCGGAGGTATGATAACCGACCTGGGTGGTTTTGCTGCTGCTACTTTCAAACGAGGTATCGACATGGTTAACATTCCTACTACATTACTGGCCATGGTAGATGCTTCTGTAGGAGGAAAGACAGGCATCAACTTCAATGGGTTGAAAAATGAGATTGGAGTCTTCGCACCAGCCAATTATGTTCTGATAGACTGTGAATTTCTTAAATCACTCGATTATCCCAATATCTTGTCGGGATATGCGGAAATGCTGAAGCACGGACTTATCAGCAACACGGAGCACTGGAGCGAGCTTATCAAATTCGATATAGAGCATGTAGACTACAAGCATCTGCAACAACTTGTAGCAGCTTCCATCGAGGTAAAAGAAAAAGTGGTAGAACAGGATCCTTTTGAGAAAAATATCCGCAAGGCCTTAAACTTCGGACATACCGTAGGTCATGCATTCGAAAGTTTTGCTCTGGAAACAGGCCATCCTGTATTGCATGGATATGCCGTAGCATGGGGAATGGTGTGCGAACTATATTATTCACATCTCAAGGTAGGTTTCCCAAAAGACAAGTTACGCCCTACCATACAGTTCATCAAGGAGCATTACGGGAAACTGGCATTCAGCTGTAAGGATTATGACCGTCTGTACGAGTTTATGAAACATGATAAGAAAAATTCCTCACTGGGCAATGTCAACTTCACCCTACTCGGTGAAATAGGTGATATCCATATCAACCAAAGTGCCACTCAAGATGAGGTATATGATATGTTCGACTTCTATTGCGAAACAATGGGCTAAAAGGCATTATTAAAGATATTACAGCGACAGCTTATTCTAAAAAAGCAGAAAAAGCATATGAAATAATTTGCTAATTTAAAATAAAGCCTTACCTTTGCATCCGCAATTCGGGGTGTAGCTCAGCCCGGTTAGAGTACGCGTCTGGGGGGCGTGTGGTCGCTGGTTCGAATCCAGTCACCCCGACTGGGAAAAAGCATTGATAATCTGATGATTGTCGATGCTTTTTTTGTTTTTTTGAAAGTGTCGCTTAGTAAAACAAATGGGTCAGTAGAAATTTCGTGGGGATTATTTTTTATACTCGTAAAGTATTGCTTACTTCGCATTATGAAAAACGATTATTTGAATATGCTAGCCAGCCTCGTGTTGCCGGCTCAGATATTAGATTACTTTCTTATCTCTGGAGTTGAACAAACCTCTCAAGAGATTCATATTAGTCTGGATGAAAAGATGAATTCCAAGTTAAGCAATGACGAACATTTTGAATCCAAAGGTTTTATGGAAGCTGTTAATGTGACAGACTTTCCCATACGGGACCATAAGGTAATCCTCAAGATCAGACGTCGTCGTTGGACGGACTTGCGCACAGGTAAAAGTTTCAGTATTCCCATCGACCTCGATGTTGTAGCCAAGGGAACCAGATACTCCAAAGAATTTGGGGCTTTTTTAAAAGAAACGTATGGAGACATCCCCAGTGACCTGCCGTACGCTTGAGGAATTCTATCATATAGATGGTCATACATTTGAAAAACAGTACAAGGAGGTTCTCAGCGGATATCGTAATTGGGAACAGTTATCCCATGCCGGTGAATGGATGCTGTTTCCGGAAAATATGGGACCGTATCTGGCGATTGACGAGACCTCACTCTCCAACGGTGAACTTTACACCTTTGTAACCAACCGTGATGCCTGTACGAGAGAGTGCTCCCTGGTAGCTGTCGTGGCAGGAACTAAATCAGAGGATGTAATAGCTGTACTGCAACGAATTGACGAAGAAATCCGTTATGCCGTTAAAGAAGTGACACTTGACCTTTCAGACTCCATGCGCAAGATTGTACGGACTGCATTTCCTGAAGCCAGCCGTGTGATAGACCGTTTTCACATTCAGAGATTAGCTTGTGATGCTGTGCAGGAATTACGCATCAAACACCGTTGGGATGCCATACAGCAGGCCAATGAGGAAATGGAAGAAGCTAAGCGGAAGAACGAAGATTATGTCCCATACCGATATTCCAATGGCGATACCCGTAGGGAATTACTTATACGCTCCCGGTATCTGCTTTTCAAGTCAGCTGATAAATGGACAGAAAAACAGAAGCAAAGGGCAGCAATCCTATTTGAGGAATACCCTGACATCAAAAAGGCATACGGTTTGTGCCATTCCCTGCGGATGATTTTCTCTAAGAACACCATAAAGGACGCTGCACGTCTGGCTATGGCACGATGGTATAATAAAGTAGAAGAAGCAGGGATGCATTCTTTTAATGTCATTGCTGCTACTTTCTATGAGCACTATGATGAAATACTGAATTTCTACAACCATCGTTCTTCAAATGCGATGGCAGAATCGTTCAATGCAAAAATTAAACTGTTCAGAGCAAATCTAAGAGGAGTAGCTGATAAGAAGTTCTTTTTATTCCGCATTGCGAAGCTATATGCGTATCCCCACTAAATTTCTACTGACCCAAACAAATTAGAACTATTTGACACTATGATTAACTCTTCGCGTAAACCACAACGTCAACCGTATTTGATAACTCCACATAAAACCTGAGTAATTCGCTGGCTAAATATAAATTGCTGATCTGAATAGAAAGAATTTAATTCAATCTTGCAGAATCAATTCCCCAATGCACAAAAAAATGGATTTAATAAATTCTGCTTAGAGAAATCTATTAAATCCATTTTTCGTGCGCCTGATAGGACTCGAACCTACACGCCTCACGGCACCAGATCCTAAGTCTGGCGCGGCTACCAATTACGCCACAGGCGCGAAGTAAAATATAACTTAAATCAGTATATATTTCCTTTTTGCGGTTGCAAAGATAGACTATATTTTTGAATTTGCAAAATATTAGAGCTAATTCTTTAATATTTTACATGCTGTTTCTATAATAGTATCTTTTCCTCGCTGCACATCTTCGCTTGTCATGTCTACTTTCACGTCCGGATCGATACCAAACTCCAGCTGATTCATTTCCGGATCGAACATCGGACTGGCAGAAAAGCGGATAGACCAGCCGTTAGGTATTTCAGAACTGAACGGCAACCCTGAGCCTCCTCCGGTCTTATCGCCTACGATTGTGACATTCGGAAACTGGTTCATGCTGTTGACAAAATCGTTTGTCGCACTATAAGAGCGCCGGTTGGTGAGCACTACTACCTTTTTCTGCCAGCGTATACCGTCGGACGGTTCTATGTAAACAGGCTTTGGTTCGGAAAGGTCACTGTGTCCGGGACCTGTCTTGTGACACATGTATCCCACAAGCATTTTCTCGTTTGTAAACCGTGCAGCCAACTTCTGTGCTGTCGTCAGGTTACCTCCTCCGTTATTCCTCACATCAATAATCAGCCCGTCGCAAATAGCAAGCTTGTTCAGAGTCTGGTCCAGATTACCATCGCCTATCCCATTGGAGAAACTGGAGCAATAAATATACCCGATGTTGTTCTCCAGAATGCCGTAAGTCAGTCCGGAAGAATTCGTATAGTCTTTTCCCAGGTAAATACTCTGAATACTGTCGCTGAAATTGCGCGGATAACTGTCGAACCATTCCCGATATTGTGACGTAGCAAGTGAACTGGAAAGATTCACATGGCCGTCGCGTAACTCGTTTACCATATCCGACAAGACCTCGAACAGGTTTTCCCAAGTCATATCCGACGTGATACGACGGGCATACCGTTCGTGCACTTCATTCCAGTCGAGTCCATACTCCTGGTTCTTATAGCCGAGAAAGCAATACTGTTCATCTATAATCTTCCACAGTGCCTCAAAGTTATCTTCAGGCGTATTGCCGGAAATATCTTCCCGTATACAGGAATTAAAAATCAGAAGTCCGGACAAAGCAATATATACAATACACGCAAATCGTTTCATAAGCTAAAAGGGAGTTACTTTAAGTGGCATGCTGATATGTTTCTTCCCGCGAAGCAAATACAGGTTGCGCACGAAGCCTATCATAAAATCGTGTGAATAGGTATGGCTTTTCAGGTTGTTGACCTTTGCCTGCTGAATGTCGCACACATATCCTACACGCATCACGACATTGCGTATCGGAAAGTCCAGCGTAACCATCTGTCGCAGTGAAGGATTATTGTGCAGCGAAGTAAACAGCACATTCCGTCCTCCATTGCCTAACGAAAAGATTTCATAATACGACTCACCGTATTCGGGCGAGAACATAACGCCCAGCAGCGGAAGATTTGCCTGATAACGCACCGTCAGCGGATAGCGTGCGATGTGAAATTTGTAGATAACCATACCCGATGCTCCCAACCCTCCGTATGCCTTAGCCTGAGCCGGATTGTTGGAATTACGCCGGTTATAAACCACACCGCCGTTCAGGTCGAGCATCGGTCCTACAAGGATCTTCAGCTTATCATCGTTCATGCGGAACTGATAATGCAGGGCATAGCTCCAGTTTACCAGTCCGGCATACATCTCAGCAGTCTGAGAAATATTCTTGTTATACGAGGCATTGATCTGAAACAGACTTTGCCCGGATACGTTTCCTCCCAGCATACGTGTCATACGCATGCTTTCGTGCATAAACCTGACTTCCGTTCCGCTATATTCCAGCGGAGAAAGATATGTTTCGAATACGTTGCTGTGTCCCACTCCTGCCATTGTAGAGCGCATTACGTAACGCGTGGCCCGCAAGCTGTCTTCCTGCGCATACAAAGAAAAAACGGCCCCGAGTGCGATGAACAGCGTAATAAGCTTTCGTTTCATTGTTCCGGTTTTAAAATAATGTCATTTGTTCATTGTCTTCTTCCGCAACATTATCATTTTCCGTTTCTGGTGTATCTGCATCTTCCATATCTTCCTGTGGTTCCGGACGACGGGTAGGCTCCAGCTCCTCGATGCGGTCTACCGTAAATGTAGTCAGACGCTTGCCTTTTGCCTTGAAGCTCTTGACACCTACAAAGTCGCTTGCCTCTATAATCAACGCTTCCCTGAAGCTGTCGTGTCCGCCGAATACAACCTGCAAACGGGGATAAACTTCACCCGAAAGCAGAATCAACTGGTTGTGTTTGTTTTCACCCAGATAGTTCAACCGTTTGGCTGTCTGCTCGAACGTAAAGCGTTTCAGATATGGATAATTCTGCTGGTCGGCATCATAGAGCACTGCTGTCCAGACCTTCTCAGCATCAAATTTCTCAATAAACTGTATATCGGCGTCGTAGTGGTTATTCAAGTCGAAATCGGTTGTATAGAATTCACCGTTCTTATGCACAACCAGAATGCTTTCCCCACTCTGGAATTCTCCGAGATACTGTCCGCGACCGTCGTAATTCAGACGAAGCACATCATGGTCGAACCATACCTTTCTGCCTCCCAGTGTAGAGCCTCCACGCTGTTTCAGACTGATTTTATGCACTTCATATTTGGTCAGCAGATTACCCATCGACTGTCGTCCCTTGATGTTAATGGTACTGAAGTCTTTTTCGAATATCAGCTTCTTGATACGCGGATTCGGGCGGAGTGTCACCTTGATAACCTCAGCTTCCCCGTTCGGATTGGCTGTGAAATATACAATTTTCGATCCGGGAGTTCCCTGTGTCACATCGTATTCACGGTCGCGTATCATCGACGTTACATTGAAACGCTTGATATAGTGGAATCCTTCTTTCCCGTCACGATAAATCACGTTATAGATCGTACGCTTGTCGTTCTTCTTGAAGATATTCACGTAGAGAATGTTCTTACCCACGAACAGCTTGTCCGAAACACGCACGATTTTATATTTTCCATCTTTATAGAAGATAATCACGTCGTCGATATCGGAACAGTTGCAGATATACTCGTCTTTCTTCAGTCCCGTACCGATAAATCCTTCCTCGCGGTTGATATACAGTTTCTCGTTGGCCTCGGCCACCTTGGTTGCCACAATCGTATCGAAGTTTCGTATCTCCGTACGCCGCGGGAAATTCTTTCCGTATTTCTCCTTGATGCGTGTATACCAGTCGATGGTATATTCAGTAATATGAGCCAGATGATTGTCTATTTCTTCGATATCCGCTTTCAACTTGGTAATAAACTCGTCCGCCTTATCCTTGTTGAACTTCAGGATACGCGCCATCTTTATCTCCATAAGCTTGAGGATATCCTCCTTAGTCACTTCGCGTACAAACTGCGGATAGAAAGGTGTCAGCCGTTCGTCGATATGTTCGCATGCGGCATCCATATTCTCAGCCTGTTCGAACTGCTTGTCCTTGTAGATACGCTCTTCGATGAAGATTTTCTCCAGCGAAGCGAAATGCAAGGTTTCCAGCGTTTCGTTGCGCTGGATGTTCAGTTCCTGACGAAGCAGCGAAAGTGTATTGTCTACCGACTTACGGAGTACCGCACTGGCAGAAAGGAAATGCGGCTTCTTGTTGTCGATGACACAACAGTTGGGCGAAATATTCACCTCACAGTCGGTAAAGGCATACAGGGCGTCGAGTGTCTTGTCCGACGAAACGCCCGGAGCCAGATGTACCAGAATCTCCACCTTGTCGGCGGTATTGTCGTCCACCTTCCGTACCTTGATCTTACCCTTTTCGATAGCTTTCAGGATAGAATCAATCAGTGAAGAAGTTGTTTTTCCGTACGGTATTTCACTGATGCAAAGAGTTTTATTATCTATCTTGGAGATTTTGGCACGTACACGCACTACTCCCCCACGCTCACCGTCGTTATAGCGCGACACATCGATGGAACCTCCTGTCTGGAAATCGGGATACAGATGAAACTCCTCTCCGTGCAGGTAAGCAATGGCCGCATCACACAGCTCATTGAAGTTGTGCGGCAATATTTTCGATGAAAGACCTACGGCAATACCTTCCACTCCCTGAGCCAGCAGCAGCGGAAACTTGACAGGAAGCGTCACCGGTTCACGGTTTCGTCCGTCGTAAGAAGCCTGCCATTCGGTTGTCTTCGGATTGAACACCACATCGAGCGCAAACTTCGAAAGACGTGCTTCAATGTATCGGGGAGCAGCGGCATCATCACCGGTAAGAATATTTCCCCAGTTTCCCTGACAGTCGATAAGCAGATCTTTCTGTCCCAGCTGTACCAGTGCATCGCCGATGGACGCATCACCATGAGGATGGAACTGCATGGTATGTCCTACGATATTTGCCACCTTGTTGTAGCGTCCGTCGTCCAGGCGCTTCATAGAGTGCAGGATACGTCGCTGAACAGGCTTCAGTCCATCGTTGATATGAGGAACCGCACGTTCCAGAATAACATACGAAGCATAGTCCAGAAACCAGTTCTGGTACATACCGCTCAATTGGTGTTTTACAGTTTCGTCGCCCTGGTCGACAGGCTTATAGTCAGAATGTGCTTCTTTATCGCTTGATTGGATATCGTTTTTATCGAAAATATCTTCGCTCATATAAGTGATTTAGTGGAAAAACAACAGACAAAAATACGAAAAAAAATATTCCTATTATATATATTGCTGAAAATAAACCTGTATTTAGTCGAACGAATCTTTCATACGGATGCTATTGTTTTCAAGAAAATATCAGCTTCTTTTCCTAAAAACATCAGCATATTTTCAGGAAAATTTGTACAGAAAATCAGTGTACGGACAGTGGGCCGCAAAGGCTTCCCTGCACCATCCGGCAATGAGAATTTTATTTTTTCATCTCATTCAAAACAGGAATGGTAAGCGGAATAGCAAGCAGGAACGAACAAAGATCGGACACCGCCTGACACATTTCCACCCCCTGCAAACCGAAGAAATGAGGGAGAATCAGGATGAAAGGGATGAAAAACAGTCCCTGCCGCGCAGAAGACAAGGTGACGGCACGTACAGGCTTGCGGATAGTCTGCAACATCATGTTACACAAAATGACCCATGCTCCTAAAGGTAAAGTAATGAGCTGCCAGCGTAAGGCACGTGTTCCGGTTTCGATAACATGCGGATCATCGCGGAACCACGATACGATCTCGGGAGAGAAAATGTAACCGATAACCGAACAGACAGCCAGAAACACAACTCCTGTCTTGACACAGAACCAGAAGCCTTCGCGTACACGACGGTAAATGCCTGCTCCGTAATTGAATCCGCATACCGGCTGGAAACCTTGTCCGAAACCAATCACAAAAGAGTTGATAAACATACAGATACGGGTAACGATAGACATTCCGGCAATGGCTGCATCTCCATAAGCTCCGGCTGCCACGTTCAGCAGAATGGTAGAAAGGCTGGCAAGTCCCTGACGACAAAGCGAAGGGCTTCCACCGAATACGATTTCTTTCAAATATGCCGGTTTCAAGGTAAAATTTTTGAAACGGATGCGGATATTTGTACCTCGGCTGTCCATTACGAGCAACACCAGAAAACTGCATATCTGGCTCAGCAAGGTAGCCCACGCAGCTCCCGAAATACCCATATCGAATACAAAGATCAACAGCGGATCGAGCCCGATATTCAGAACCGCTCCTACAATGATACCCACCATGGCGTATACCGCATTCCCCTGAAAACGCATCTGGTTATTCAGCACCAGCGAAGAAGCCATAAAAGGTGCACCCAGCAAAATAGTCCCCAAATACTCCTCTGCATAAGGGAGGATAGTAGGCGTAGATCCCAGAGCAACACATATTTGAGAAAGATACAAATGCCCGAACAAGGCTATGATGGCTCCCGACATGAAAGCATAGAAAAAGCCTGTAGATGCCATTTTTTCTGCACTTTCGTAATCTTTGGCTCCCAACTTACGAGAAATATAATTACCCGATCCATGTCCGAAAAAAAATCCAAAAGCCTGAATGATAGCCATAACAGAGAACGAAATTCCAACCGCAGCCGTCGACTGTGTGTTAATCTGCCCCACAAAATAAGTATCAGCCATGACATAAAAAGAAGTAACCAGCATGCTGATGACGGTAGGCACAGCCAGTGAACCGATAAGACGGGGAATCGGAGCTGTGGTCATAAGTGTATATTTATCTTTCGTACTCATTGTTTTTTCACGGATGTTTCTGCAAAAGTAGAAAAAAATAACCACCTTTCCTTACAGATTCCCTCTATTCATAAGATAAATTAAGACAGCTATTCTTCTTTTTTGCTTATAAATACCTATCTTTGTGGTCTACTATGTAATGAAAATAACATACATCAAAAAAATAAGAAAGAAAAATGGCACAAGAAGACGTTTTCAAGAAACTTGTTTCACACTGTAAAGAATATGGTTTCGTATTTCCTTCAAGTGAAATTTACGATGGACTGGGAGCCGTATATGACTACGGACAAATGGGTGTGGAACTGAAAAACAACATCAAACAGTACTGGTGGCAGAGCATGGTATTGCTGCATGAAAATATCGTAGGTATTGATTCGGCTATCTTCATGCATCCTACTATCTGGAAGGCTTCGGGACACGTGGATGCGTTCAACGATCCTTTGATCGATAACCGCGACTCGAAGAAACGTTATCGTGCCGATGTGCTGATTGAAGACCAGATTGCTAAATACGACGAAAAGATCAATAAGGAAGTTGCAAAAGCTGCAAAGAAATTCGGTGACGCATTCGATGAAGCTCAGTTCCGCAGCACTAACGCACGTGTACTGGAACATCAGGCTAAACGTGATGCTTTGCACGAACGCTACTCAAAGGCAATGAATGCAGGACCAGACTTGAACGAATTGCGTCAGATCATCCTGGACGAAGAAATCGTTTGCCCGATTTCAGGAACTAAAAACTGGACTGAAGTACGTCAGTTCAACCTGATGTTCTCTACCGAAATGGGATCTACTGCCGACGGTGCTATGAAAGTATATCTGCGTCCGGAAACTGCTCAGGGTATTTTCGTAAACTACCTGAATGTTCAGAAAACAGGACGTATGAAAGTTCCTTTCGGTATCGCTCAGATTGGTAAGGCTTTCCGTAACGAAATCGTTGCACGTCAGTTCATCTTCCGTATGCGTGAGTTCGAACAGATGGAAATGCAGTTCTTTGTAAAACCGGGAACTGAACTTGAATGGTTCCAGAAATGGAAAGAAACTCGTTTGAAATGGCACAAGGCACTGGGATTCGGCGACGACCACTACCGTTACCACGACCACGAAAAACTGGCTCACTACGCTAATGCCGCTACCGATATCGAATTCCTGATGCCATTCGGATTCAAGGAAGTAGAAGGTATTCACAGCCGTACTAACTTCGACTTGAGCCAGCATGAAAAATATTCTGGCAAGAGCATCAAGTACTTCGATCCGGAAATCAACGAATCATATACTCCGTACGTTATCGAAACATCTATCGGTGTAGACCGTATGTTCCTGAGTATCATGAGCGCTGCTTACCACGAAGAAACGCTGGAAAACGGAGAGACTCGTGTCGTACTGAAATTGCCTGCTGCACTGGCTCCAGTAAAACTGGCTATCATGCCGCTGGTAAAGAAAGACGGTCTGCCTGAAAAGGCTCGTGAAATCATGGACGATCTGAAGTTCCACTTCCACTGCCAGTATGATGAAAAAGACAGTATCGGTAAGCGTTACCGCCGTCAGGATGCCATCGGTACTCCGTATTGTATCACTATCGACCACCAGACACTGGAAGACAACTGCGTAACTCTGCGTAACCGTGATACAATGGAACAAGAACGCGTGGCTATTGCCGATCTGAATAGTATTATTGCCGATAAGGTTAGTATCACTAGTCTGTTGAAGACTTTGCAATAAAAATTTTGAATGTGCATGAATAAAAATATATTATGGTTGTTAGGCATCCTTGTTTCACTGAGTGCAGGCTTTACTTCTTGCAGTGAAGATACACAAACGGCCGATCCGTATAGTGACTGGGCAGTGCGCAACGATGCCTATATCGACTCTATCGCCTCCGTTTGCGCGAATCCTCCTGCCGGAGAACATTGGGAAAAAGTATTGAACTATAAGTTACAGAGCGATGCTTCAGAGGATCTGGGCTATCAGGACTACACTCCGGGGAAAAACGATTATGTGTATATGAAGCTCTTTCCGGAAGATAATATCGAACCTCTGGGAATTTCTCCTATGTCGACTGATATGGTAAGTGTCCACTATCGCGGAAAATTAATAAACGGAACGGTCTTCGATGAAAGTTTCTCTGGAGAATGGAATGGAATGGTAAACGAACCCAGATCATTTGCGGCTTCAGGTGTAATTACAGGCTGGACAACTGCTCTGTTGAAGATGAAAGAAGGACAGCATGTCGAACTGTATATCCCTAATGGTATGGGATATGGATCGGTAGAGCGTGATGTTATTCCTGCATATTCTACGCTGATATTCGACCTTCGTTTAGAAAAAGTCATCCACCCGAAAGGACCGGATGACAGATCGCGGAAAATGAAACAAGAATAAAATTTATTATATCTTGACATGACAAAAAAAGAGAGAACGCCGATTTGACGTTCTCTCTTTTTTTTATGCTTTATCGTTGTGCAGCTTTATTATTCTTCGTCAGCATCAACCTTTGCTTCTTCTACTATTTCATCAGGAACTTTGTCTACGCGTACGTATTTAGATACTTCAGTACCTTCTTTTACTGTCCATACCATTGAGCCTGACTGCATCAAATCTGTTACGATATATTCGTTGTTCCAGTCGCCGTTTTCATAATCATACTTTCCGCTGAGAACGTATCCATAATGGCCATCTTTCTCAACCGAATAAGTACCTGTGATATAACGTGGATACATGCTGTCATGCTTCTGATACATTTCAAAGTTTCCTTTGCGGTCGAACTCTATATAGATATAGAAATCTTCGGGCAACTGTTCGCCATTCAGTTCTGCCAGCTTCCATGTGCCCTGAAGTGTAATAGGTGTTACTTCAAGAGAAGGCTCCAATACTTCGTCTTCGCTACATGAGAAGGTTGTCAGCGAAATGACAAGCAACATCAAAATCTTAACTATTTTACTTTTCATAATATCTTATCAATTATATTTTTACTATTTCATTTATCGATTAAATTAATCTCAATACTGAGTGTCCTGTCGCTTGGACGTCCTGTTACTCCATCCAGAATCAGCGGAGCATGAAACTTTTCAGGCTTTCCGACAAGTTTCGAAGCGCCGACGCTTATCACGATATCTGCTTCCTATCCGGGTTTGATAACCTCCGGTTCCGTTCTGAATTCCATATATTTAGGCAGGTTCATAACAGAAAGCCGCAAATCGGTCTTCCCGCTATTGCCACATAAGATTCTTTGTAAGTTAAAGAGAGGAAAGAAAATTTTTTTGCACAGAAAATGAATTAAAATTATTATATTTTTGCCTTCTTTATCAAGAATACCTCCTGACATCTAAACAAACAGGAGATTCGAATACACATAGAAATAGTAATTTGAATAAACAAAATATAATCCTCAAAAACAAATATCACATCTAATAATAACACATGCCAACTTCACTTACGGCTGACAAGAGTCCATATACGGCAAAGAGATACACCATGCAACTCTCCCAAAAAGTACATTCAGAAAGCAGTATCAAACTGTACCAGAATTAAAGAATACTTCAAACTAGCAATATTCAGATGATTATGGTTTAGGCAAAATATTTAAACAAATCAACAAAATTACGAACAGACTACTATCATATTTACACAAAAAAGACAACCTTAAAAGTTTCTAGGTTGTCTTTTTATATCTCTAAATCACTTTTTAACGATACCCGAAGGCTTAGGTAATGGCTTTCCTAAACGGACAGGCTTACCTAATATCGGCATATTATTCTCATCCCATGAAATCTTCTGTAAGCGTGGTGTTCTACTCTCACTTTCTCCGGTAATTCCATTAGGTATATTTCTTGCATTATAAAGCATATACCATTCTGTACTATCTGGAGAAGGGATAAATGACGGACTGCCTGGTCCCCACACACTGTCTTGCGGAGATTGATAAAATACCGGATCTGTTGTTTTTTTCCAAGACTTCGGATCCAATAAATCAGCATCAGCACTACAGCTTAACATTCCGATACAATAATAAGGAGACCAGCATCCACTAGCTGAATAATATATAATCAAATTTTTCTTATCCTTAGAATATAAAAATGTAGGAGCTTCGTTTACATAAATCGGATAGGCAGTACGACTTCCATCAGGATTAACCCACTGCCGTTCCCAGTTATATTCCGGCGAAGATAACATAATACGTTCTCCGTCTAAAGTCCATGGATTTTTCATTTTTGCAATGTAAATACATTGGGTTTCTTCCATAATGCGTCGCTTAGGCCATCCTGACCAAATAAGATACTGCACACCTTTATGCACAAAAGTAGATGCATGTATTCCCCAGTTCCATTCCTGATTAGTCATAATGGGACCTTTCTGTTTAAAAGCTCCCTCCATCGGAGTTCGTGCATCATTTTCTAATACATATATTTGATGATTGTCCGTATTTCCGTCATCAGCAGCATAATAAATATACCATTTATCATTAATCCGATGTATCTCCGGAGCCCACAAGTTATGCATACTCTTGGGATCAGTAGGTCGCCAAACTTCTTTACAAACAGCACTACCCATATCTGTTATATCATTAGTTTCCCAAAGTAGAATCATATCATTTGTTTCATGAGTATAATAATACTTTCCTCCATAAAATAAAGCATTAGGATTACTTCCAGAAGAAAAAATAGGATTAATAAAATAGTCATCCTCTACTTTTAACTGATTTTTCCCCGAATCCGTACATGATAATCCCCCCAAGACAACTATCCCTAAAAAGAAAATTATATTCAATTTCATAAACTAAAAATATCTAGAGAAACAAAAATAATACAGAACATTAGAAAATAAATGCCTACTTTTTTGTCAAAAGTACGTAAAATTTATCTTTTTCACTCCAAAGATTCAAATTTTATTGTCAGTAAAACAAAAATGGTCAGTTTTTTTCATTAATGTACTTATTTTTTTTGTTGATTCTTTCTTAAAAACACAATTTTTGCAACAGAGAAAAAAATCGATTAGCTATGAGAAATATGAATATCAAAACAGCTATTTATTCCACGGTAATCATACTGCTATCTTCTTGTGGACAGATAAAAGCGCCCCATCAGGATGAAAGCATTACAATGGTAGAAAAACCAGTTCTTGGTAATTCCACCTCTAATTATGTCAATAATCGTTTGCCGTTATTGCCCCAACACTTCATAAAACTACCCGTCGGAAGTATTCAACCCGAAGGTTGGTTGAAAGAGTATCTGATACGTCAGAGAGACGGATTAACCGGCCACCTGAATGAAATCAGTGCATGGTTGGAAAAAAATAATAATGCATGGCTTACCACACAAGGAGATCACGGATGGGAAGAGGTTCCTTACTGGCTCAAAGGATATGGCAATCTTGCGTATATCCTAAAAGACAAAAAAATGATTGATGAAGCTAAAATCTGGATTGAAGCAACCTTAAAAAGTCAGCGTCCTGATGGTTCATTCGGTCCTATTAATATGAGAGGTGACAAGCCTGAACTTTGGGCACAGATGATTATGCTCTGGTGCTTGCAGTCATATTACGAATATTCCAATGATTCCCGGGTACTTGACTTAATGACCAACTATTTTAAATGGCAGCTTAATCTGGCTGATGAAAAATTTCTGGAAGATTACTGGGAAAACAGCCGCGGAGGAGATAATCTGCTGAGTGTATATTGGTTATATAATCATACAGGTGAAGCTTTTCTCCTTGAACTTGCTGAGAAAATACACCGTAATACAGCCGACTGGACAAAACCTTCATCATTGCCCAACTGGCATAACGTAAATATAGCTCAATGCTTCAGAGAGCCAGCTACCTATTACTTACTAAGTAAAGATTCTGCTATGCTGGCAGCTAGTTATAATGTACATCATCTGATCAGACGTACCTTTGGACAAGTTCCGGGAGGCATGTTTGGAGCTGACGAAAATGCTCGCATGGGATATATTGATCCACGACAAGGAGTTGAAACCTGTGGTATGGTAGAACAAATGGCCTCTGATGAAATCATGCTAAAAATTACAGGTGATCCTTTTTGGGCTGAAAACTGTGAAGATGTTGCATTCAATACCTATCCGGCTGCAACAATGCCCGACTTTAAAGCACTGCGTTATATAACTAGTCCTAACCAGGTTACCAGCGATGCGCAAAACCACCACCCCGGAATTGACAACTCTGGACCATTTTTAGCAATGAATCCTTTCAGTTGTCGTTGTTGTCAGCATAATCATACCCAAGGATGGCCTTATTATGCCAAACACCTTGTATTGGCAACTCCCGACAACGGAGCAGCACTCGCCCTATATGCATCCTGCCAGGCGGATATTACAGTTGGGAATAATCAGAAAATAAAACTTATAGAAAAGACCAATTATCCTTTCGAAGAGTCTATACAACTATTAGTCCAGACAGAAAAAAATGTAGATTTCCCTCTTTATCTGCGAATTCCATCATGGAGTCCAGACGCTTCCATCAAAATTAATGGTAAAAAGGTAAAGACTTCATTAATAGCAGGACAATATGTCCGTATCCAACGAACATGGAGCAACGATGATGTCATAGAGCTGAATGTGCCGATGCATCTAAACTTACGCACATGGCAAGTCAATAAAAACAGTGTGAGTATCGATTACGGCCCCCTGACCTTCTCGCTAAAGATACAAGAAAAATACATTAAGCGTGACAGCCGTCAGACTGCTATCGGAGATTCACAATGGCAAAACGATGCAGATGCAGAAAACTGGCCTTCATTTGAGATATTCCCTGCATCAGCCTGGAATTATTCTCTTGTTCTGGATAAAGAAAATGCTTTAAAGAATTTTGAAGTTATTCGGAAAAACTGGCCTGATAACAACTTCCCATTTACTCAGGAAAGTTGTCCAATAGAAATCAAAGCAATAGGCCGTAAAGTACCTTCATGGAAGGTAGATCAGTATGGACTTTGTCATGAACTACCAGAAACGAATGCGCCTAAAGGAGAAAAAGAAAACATAACTCTTATACCTATGGGAGCAGCACGTTTGCGTATCAGTGCTTTTCCCAATACTTACGAATAATTAACCCAAACTAAATAAACGATGAAAAAACTAATTACAACAGCTGCGCTTTTTCTGGCATTAGCATTTAATGTTAAAGCTAATGATTTGCCTCGCAAAGAATATCCACGTCCGCAATTTGAACGGGAAGACTGGATTAACCTGAATGGTACATGGACCTTCGATTTTGATTTCGGACAGTCCGGTGTTGACCGTCAGCTTCAGAATTCGGAAAAATTCAGCAAGAACATTATAGTTCCATTTTGTCCGGAAAGTGAATTGTCTGGAGTGAAACATACAGACTTTATAAACTGTATGTGGTATCAAAGAAAAATTTCCATACCAGCTAACTGGAACGGAAAGAAAATATTCCTGAATTTCGGTGCCGTAGACTACTGGTGCGAAATATACATTGACGGAAAGAAAATTCAGCAACACTGGGGAGGAAGCTCATCTTTTGCAATAGATATTACACGATTTGTACAGGCAGGAAACACTCATAACCTGGTTATTCAAGTAAAAGATGATTTAAGAGGAGGAAAACAAACCGGTGGAAAACAATGTACAAACTTTTTCTCAGGAGGTTGTTCTTATACCCGTGTCACAGGTATCTGGCAAACTGTCTGGATGGAAGCCGTTGCTTCAGAAGGTTTAAAAGATATGGTTATACGCACAGATATCGACCAGAAACAATTAGTAGCTACCCCCAGCTTTTACAAGGAATCGGATAACATATTAGAAATCATACTGAAAGACGGTGATAAGGTTATCAGTAAAAAGCAGGCAACATGCTCTAACAACACATGCATTGTACTTCCGGTCAAGAACATGAAATTATGGTCGCCGGAATCACCATTCTTGTATGAACTGACTTATCTGGTTAAAGACAAATCAGGAAAAGTGCTTGATAAAGTCGAATCATATACCGGCATGCGTAAGATACATATTTCTGATGGAATATTCTACCTGAACAACCAGCCTTATTTCCAAAGACTGGTATTAGATCAGGGATATTACCCCGACGGAATATGGACTGCTCCATCAGACGAAGCGCTTAAAAATGATATTATTTTAGGTAAAAATGCAGGATTCAATGGCGCACGTTTACATCAGAAGGTATTCGAAGAACGTTATTATTATTGGGCAGACAAACTGGGATACATTACCTGGGGAGAAAGTGCAAGCTGGGTAATGGATGTGAACGATGAAATTGCGGCACGTAACTTTATCAGTGAATGGAGTGAAATTGTGGTACGCGACCGTAACCACCCATCATTAGTAACCTGGACTCCTTTCAATGAAACATGGGGAAGCCGTGACGGTTCTTATCCGCGCTTAATCCGTGACATCTACCACATGACAAAAGCTATGGATTCTACTCGTCCTATCAACGATGCAAGTGGAGATGATCATGTATTGACTGATATTTGGAGTGTCCACAATTATGAACAAGATGGTACGCGTTTATCAGAACAGTTAATATTTAAGGAAGGAGAAGAACCTTATCGCAACAGCCGCGATAAAAAATATTTGGCCGTATATGAAGGACAACCTTATATGGTTGATGAATTTGGAGGTATAGGATGGATGGCTCCCGAAGAACGTAAAAACTCATGGGGATATGGTAATCTTCCACAGACAGAAGAAGAGTTTTATACACGTTTGCAAGGACAGGTAGAAGCACTGAAAGGAGCTAAGCATGTAATGGGATTCTGTTACACTCAGCTGACAGATGTTGAGCAAGAGAAAAACGGTATTTATTATTATGACCGTACTCCTAAATTTGACATGAAACGAATCAAAAGTATTTTCGAACTGATTCCTTCTTCACATACCAACTTAAAGTAAAAAGATTTTTTCAGAATATCCAATAGACAATAATTGACAATAGGTAAATAATTAAGTTAAAAAGTTTTCAATAGAATAACAATACAAATTTCTGATTAAGAAATCACTAGCCTGAGGCTGAATTCTGATCCGTATCCCCGATAGAATTCAGCCTCTTCTATATACCTTTCCTTCTTGCCTTATCCAATCTTGTCTCACTAAAATTAGTATCTTTGCAACAATAAATAAAGCACTAACATTTAACAGACAATAATTATGTTCGACAACAATGAAGAAATGTTTCCGATAGTAGATGAGGAAGGAAATATCACAGGAGCTGCTACACGAAAAGAATGTCATAGTGGTAGTAAATTACTCCATCCGGTAGTTCATCTGCATGTTTTCAACGATAAGGGTGAGCTATATTTACAAAAACGTCCTGCATGGAAAGATATTCAGCCCAATAAATGGGACACTTCGGTTGGAGGACATATTGACTTAGGTGAGAGTGTGGAAATGGCCTTAAAAAGAGAGGCTCAAGAAGAACTTGGCATTTCCGACTTTACTTTCGAACTGCTTACACATTATGTTTTTGAGTCGGACAGAGAAAAAGAACTGGTATTCTGCCATCGTACTATTTATAACGGAGAAATCTCTCCCAGCAACGAACTTGACGGAGGGCGTTTCTGGTCAATAGAAGAAATAAAAAACAATTTAGGAAAGGGAGTATTTACCCCCAACTTCGAAAGTGAATTTGCAAGATTAAAGTTCTAAGCAATCATTATTTGACAGTACCCAATTATTATTCATTTTTCGCTTGTAAAATTGATTTACATCAAGAATTATACAAAGAGAGGTCAAAATATGCTATACAACATAACAACATATACTCAAAAGATGTAATTTTGTGTTGCAAAACATAAAACAAGACTACTCTAGATGATTGAGAAGCTTAAAAAACTATTCGTAAAAAGTTTCCTCATCATGGAAGAAAACCATGTGAAGATTTGGGAAACGATGACACGATAACAGCACTGATTAATCAGCATGTCTGAAAAAAGCAATGAAAATGTAAATTACAAGCAAATAAGAAATTAAGCTGTGTGTCAAAAAAAGCACCACAGATTACACTGTTCAAAAACCGATAACAGATTTCCGAGATCAGCGTAATCCGTGGTGCTTTCTAATTTTAAACGATATCAATATTCTACTTTATCAGTTTTATTTTCCCAATCACGGAAAGCTTTAATAGCCTCCTCAGGCAATAACACTTCAGACTTCAGCTTACGGTCTGCCGGTTTCAAATCAAGTTCTTCATATATAAAGGCGTCATCAAAACCTATATCAGCAGCATCCTTCTTACTATTTCCATAATACATTCTATCTAAATGTGCCCAGTAAATAGCTCCCAGACACATCGGACAGGGTTCACAGGAAGTGTAAATCTCACACCCGCTCAAATCGAAAGTCCCTAATATCTTTGCAGCCGTACGGATAGCACTAACTTCAGCATGTGCCGTAGGGTCACAATCTGGAGTTACACGATTTACTCCCATCGCAATAATCTCACCATTTTTAGCAATAACTGCGCCAAACGGTCCTCCTCCCTCAGCTACATTTTGTACTGAAAGTTCTATGGCTTTACGCATCAGTTCTTCTTTTGTCATATCAATTCCTCCTAACATTTTATCTCTATTTGGAAAGATACAAAAAAAATCAGAAAATAGAAACTGAAAGCCAATTAATCTCTTTCCACATAAACCTTTTTACTTCCGAAGGCACAAAATAGAGTCAGAGTCAGAAAAAAGCATTATCAATTAAAAAACAATATCTCCAAAAACAAGAAAACCTCCCGTCTAGATTTCCCAGAACGAGAGGTTTCCGTTTTTTATTATAGAAAAGGGGGGAAGATTACATCATGCCACCCATACCGCCCATACCCGGAGCAGCCATCGGCATTTCAGGTTTTTCTTCTTTCTTTTCTACGATGACACACTCTGTAGTCAAGAACATTCCTGCAATAGAAGCTGCGTTTTCAAGTGCAACACGAGTTACTTTAGCAGGATCTACAACACCGGCTGCATGCAAGTGTTCGTAAACATCTGTACGTGCATTGTATCCGAAATCACCTTTACCTTCACGTACTTTCTGTACAACCACTGCTCCTTCCTTTCCGGCATTGGCTACAATCTGACGAAGCGGCTCTTCAATAGCACGCTTGATTATTTCGATACCAGTTGTTTCATCTGCATTGTCACCCTTCATGCCTTCCAATGCGTCAATAGCACGGATGTAAGTTACGCCACCGCCCGGTACAATACCTTCTTCGATAGCAGCACGAGTAGCACACAACGCATCGTCTACACGGTCTTTCTTTTCTTTCATTTCTACTTCGCTGGCAGCACCTACATAAAGAACAGCTACACCACCTGACAATTTAGCCAGACGTTCCTGAAGTTTTTCTTTATCATAATCAGAAGTAGAATTCTTCATTTCAGCCTTAATCTGGTTGATACGTTCCTGAATCAACTCTTTCTGACCAGCACCGTTTACGATAGTAGTATTTTCCTTAGAAACAGTTACCTTATCGCAAGTACCCAACATTTCAATAGTAGCCTGTTCCAGTTTCAAACCTTTTTCTTCGCTGATAACTACACCACCAGTCAATACTGCGATATCTTCCAGCATAGCTTTACGACGGTCGCCGAAGCCCGGAGCCTTCACTGCACAAATCTTCAACTGGCCACGCAGACGGTTTACAACCAATGTTGTCAATGCTTCACTGTCAACATCTTCGGCAATAACCAACAAAGGACGTCCGCTCTGAACTGCCGGTTCAAGGATAGGCAAGAAATCTTTCAGGTTAGAAATCTTCTTATCGTAAATCAAGATGTATGGGTGTTCCATCACACATTCCATCTTTTCTGTATCAGTTACGAAGTAAGCTGACAAATAACCACGGTCGAACTGCATACCTTCTACTACACCGATAGTAGTATCAGTACCTTTTGCTTCTTCGATAGTGATTACACCATCTTTAGAAACCTTACGCATTGCATCAGCAATCAGTTTACCGATAACCGGATCATTGTTTGCAGAAATAGTTGCAACCTGTTCAATCTTATCGTAGTTATCACCAACTGTTTCAGCCTGTGCCTTGATTGATTCTACAACTTTAGCAACAGCCTTGTCGATACCACGTTTCAAATCCATCGGATTTGCACCGGCAGTAACGTTCTTCAAGCCTACACCCACGATAGACTGAGCCAATACAGTAGCAGTTGTAGTACCGTCACCAGCATCATCACCAGTCTTCGAAGCTACAGACTTAACCAACTGTGCACCTGTATTCTGGAACGGATCGCTCAATTCTACTTCCTTAGCAACTGTTACACCGTCTTTTGTAATATGAGGAGCACCGAATTTCTTTTCGATGATAACATTACGACCTTTCGGACCGAGAGTTACTTTAACAGCGTTAGCCAATTCGTCTACACCTTTTTTCAACTGATCGCGAGCATCAATGTTGAAGAGAATATCTTTTGCCATAATAATCTTAATGTTTTAAAAGTTCAACTTATGAATTATCCCAAAACTGCGAGAACGTCACTCTGACGCATCATCAGATATTTTACTCCGTCGTGTTCGATTTCAGTACCTGAATATTTTCCATACAATACTGTATCGCCAACTTTCAATATCATTTCTTCATCCTTTGTGCCATTTCCTACTGCCACAACTTCACCCTGCAATGGTTTTTCTTTTGCTGTATCAGGAATGATAATACCACCAATCGTTTTTTCTTCTGCAGGAGCCGGAAGAATCAGGACTCTGTCTGCTAATGGTTTAATGTTCATAGTCTTTATATTTTTACTTATTTATATATACATTTTATTTATATCCTTGAAACGGACATTTGACTTGTTACGAAAAACGTGCCAGACTTCTTTCATGACATTCTGACATGGTTTTTCTGACAAAATCCACTTTTTCTACTGACATACTTGCCAAACAGAATCTCAGCGTTCCTCTAAAATATCAAATCAAGACTAGCTTCGATTAAAACTTTAACTGTATCTTTACATTCCAAACATAACAACATCTACAGAAAATGGAAATACTTTACCTTATCATTACGCTCCTTATCGGAGGACTTATCGGATATTTCATAGCTTCACGCCAGTTAAATTCATTAAAGACTCAGCTATATTTACAAACAAAGCATCATGAAGACTTGCTGGAAGCAGAAAAAAAGCAACATGCAACCGAAACAGAAAGATACAGAGAAGAGAATCTGCGCATACAAAATCAGGCAGAAAATAACATAAAACTGGTCGTAGAAGCAAACCGGCAGGTAGCTGCCCTACAGGCGGAAAAGCGTGCACTCGAAGAAAAACTCGACCATCAAAAACAAGAAATCGTAAATCTGCATAAACAGTTCAACCTGGAATTTGAAAACATCGCCAACAAAATATTCCAACAGAAGGCAGAATCATTCAATAAACTAAGTGCCGAAAGCCTCAGCAACTTATTAAATCCTTTCAGAGAAAATCTGAACGAATTCAAGCATCAGGTAGCCGAGGTGTACGACAAAGAATCGAAGCAGCGTTTTTCACTGGAAGACAAGATTAAGGAACTGGTACAACTGAACAAGCAGATAAGTGACGAAGCCAATAACTTGACCCGTGCGCTGAAAGGTGATTCCAAGACACAAGGAAACTGGGGAGAAATGATTCTGGAATCGATTCTCGAAAACTCCGGACTGCGGGAAGGAGAAGAGTATTTCCGTCAGGAATTTTTAAAAGATGAACATGGAGAACCTTTACGTAACGAAAACGGCCAACGCCTGCAACCAGATGTTCTGGTAAAGTATCCCGACAACCGTCAGGTAATCATCGACTCAAAGGTTTCACTCACAGCCTATGCCAATTATGTAAACAGCTCTGAACGTAGTGAACAGGAGCAATACCTGAGAGCTCATTTATCTTCCGTAAAAGCTCATATCGACGAACTAAGTCAGAAAGACTACTCCCGATATAATATCTCCTCGCTCGATTTCGTAATGATGTTCATTCCTAACGAGCCAGCCTATGTACTGGCCCTGCAAACAGATCCGAATCTCTGGAACTATGCCTACAAGAAAAAGGTCGTGCTGATGAGTCCTACCAACCTGATCGCGGCACTCAGGCTGGCACTCGATCTGTGGAAACGAGAATATCAGGAAAAAAACACCCAGGAAATAGTAAAAAGGGGTACTGCCTTATACGAAAAACTGGTAAGCTTTACCGAAACATTCGAACGTATAGGTGAAACATTAAAGACTGCCTCAGCAGCTTACGATACTGCACTCGGACAATTATCGGCAGGAAAAGGCAATGTGATCCGTCAGGCAGAAATGCTGAAAGAACTGGGAATTACCCCTAAAAAGAAACTATCTTCACGCCTGATCAGTCAGGATGAAGACAAGGACGAAAGCGAATAACCGGCAAAAATAATCCGAAACCGGTCATCAGCAACCGGTTCCGGATAAAAAGCAGAAGTTCGTATGCCTCTTGGCAAGACTTGATATTATAGTGTCCAACCAGAAGTCCAGTCGTCACCGCTCTTCACCGCACCTTTATAGTCGGTTTTAGTAAAGAAGCTGTCGGCAGACAAATCTTTTCCTCCGTCAAGAGTACCTACATATTTGCCTGTCCATGAGAATTCCTGATTTGTCATGTCACCATTACAACAAATCATTATAATATCATCCAAATTGGTAGCACACAGATAATAACACTCGCGTTATCTTTTTCACGCTATTTCATTGCCAATTCATTGTCAGCTATCTCTGAATACCGTTTCTCTGAGAAGAAGCCCGCCATTGATGTATATTTTGTCAATGGCGGGTATTATAATTCTATTTCAAACTCACGTAATATGTGAAGGATTACTTAAAGACTACCTTATCCAGACGAAAACAGAAACCCTCTCACAAACTTTTTCGAAAGCTTTCCACTTTTTAGATAACCTTACCTATTATATTTGTAACCAGTACTCCATTTCTGGAGCCTGCGTTTGTCCGTTTGGTTCCATTTACTACTAATTTATATTCTCCTGCAGGTAGGTTGATTTTTACACAAATCTGTCCGAATGTAATGTTCTGTTTTATTTCTTCCGGAATATCCGGGTCATTCTCAATACCTTCACAACCATAATCCTTGTAATACAAAACATTCCATCCAATGGGTTCCCCTATCATAATATGCAACTCGGTGAGAGGGATTTCAGAATATGTCGTATGTATAATAAGCTGCATTTCTTTTTGTAGTGTGATTTTATAATACACATGACGCGCTTCTGGTTCATTTGGATAGACCAGATTTCCGCTTTCATCTGTATAAATGAATGTTTCATAAAATGCTCCAACAGCTGTGTTGATTGTGTCCGAAATAGTGAAATCTTTATCATGTGTACCTAAATTATAGGAGAAGTAAGGATCTCGTCCCCGGAACATACCTTTTCCTACTATTTCCAGTTCATCTTCTGCCACAGAAGCAATATCTATAGTAAAATAGAATCTGCCTCCCAGCATATCATTAATGCAGATTCCCTCTTCTGTTTCAGAAGTTGACATTGGCTCCTTATTTGAGTTATAAAGAACAATGGGCAGAAAAGAGGATTTACTTTTGGCATTCAACATAAAATTGACATTCTTTTCCATGTGGAACTGGTAATACAGTTTTTGTATACCCAATTCTTTGTGTGCTTGTACATCACTGAAAATCTGGCTAAAATGGAATTCATGTTCTTTAAAAGTTCCCAAATCAAAAGCTGTATCAAAAGATTTTCCGGTGATAGGTAATCCTATGACATTAAAATTAAGGGATCCGTTGTATAGTCCTCCGTTCGATTTCTTGATCCCATTCAATACAAAGCGGTATTCACCAGCGGGGAAAAGCCGTTTTACATAAGTCTGTCCAGCCGAAAGGGAGTTCAATAGCATGGATTTCAATTCCTCCGATACTTCCGGATCGGCTTGTATTTCTTCCATACGATAATTTCCTCCAGTTTCGTGATACAGCACTTTCCAGTCATAAGGTTCTCCTTGCATGATGTGAAATTCTGTGCTAACCTTCGAATCGGCTGTATGGATTATCAGCTTCATGGGCTTTTCCAATGTAAGAATGTAGTAAGTATTATGTGTTCCGGCTACCGAACCTACAGATTCTCCTTGCTCATTCTTATAGTAGAAATTGGCATCATACGTTTCTGTGCTTCTACAGTCGCTGAAATTAAAACCGTTTTCATTCGGTTTTATTACATAAGGATGAGTTGGGCTACTGCCGCCAATAAAGCCACTGAATAGAATTTCAAGCTTGTCGGAATGATTACGTACTACATCCAATGCCATCATGTATTCTCCTGATGGCATATTATCTATGGTCATGTAGGTATCCGATGCTTCGTGCGTATATAATGGTATTTCAAGGTCTTCATCCTTTCTGTCGAATATGCGGAATCCTAAATATTTTTCTTCTGTGCAGAATGGGCGTATATACTTAATCGTAGCTTTACGCTCCAATGTAAAAGAAAAGAACATTTGGAAAGTTTGCAGATTCCCTACATATTTCACCATATCATATGTTCTGACACATGAAAATTCATGCTCCTTGGCCGAAAATAAATCAATGGCTTTGGCAGGTTCCAAGCCGGGCAATGTATCATACGCGATGGTATGCAGATTCGATACTTCTCCGCAGTCGTTCGATACCTTCAGGCGCAGTTTGATTTCTCCTCGTTGGGTTCCGGGGATGGTGGTTTCTACTTTAAACTTCTTATCCGTTTCTGTAACGGTAACGTATTCTGCATCTTCGCTCTCTATGGCATAGGATATGCCTCCTTTGTAATGGAAGAACTCATTGCTTGCGTCTATGATAACCGGGGTTCGTTCTGTCATTACGTGGGATGTTTCAAGGCTGGTATTGATAGTTGGTTTTCCCGACCAGACTTCATTCGAGTTTAATGGAATACTTGCTTGTTCATATTGAATAGTAACATTCACATTTAAATAACCTTGTTCTGTTGCTTGAAATACAGCAGTACCTGTTCCTTGCCCACTGTAAAGTTTCGCATGTTGTACAGCTTTCCATACAATCTTTTCTCCACCTTGTAAGCCATTGATAGTATATGTTACATAGCTACCAATGCAGGTCGAAGATTTGTTGGCTGTTAATGTATAGGGATTCTTTACTTCTACATTCAGGCATCCTTTGCCTACAGTAGCTTTTATCATGTTTTTGTTTAAATATTGGACTTTGACAGATAAATTGATGAGTCCTTGTCCTAATTCTATGGCTTGCAAGGTTTGATAAAGATGGTTGCGATTAACTCCTGGGGTTCCAATTTTTTTAAAAAGTTGATTGGGTATATCCCATATTTGCTCAATTTGATATTGTTTTTCATCGCTATAGTCTTTTCCCAATAAGGTTTCACAAGATATATTCATACCTAATTTAATTTCCGGGGGAATTGTTTGTAAGGTCAAGGTAGGGGTTGTGACAGCAAACAACTTAGTTACATAATTGAGTATTGTACCTTTTATTCCATTAATAGAAATTTGGGCGTCTTTACATTCTTCAACCCAAAAAATTTTAAATTTAAAAGATTTAGTCCCTTTTCTATAAGATACTTGGTAAAAGTTAGAAGGTAGTTTTTTATCTATGGTAGCAGAAAAGAATCCTGCTTCTCCTTTTACTTCATCCCAAATATTACAATTAAAAATTGTATCTTGTGTTAGTTCTTGTTCGAAATCAACGGTATACTCTTCTTCTGTTCCGGTTTTGGGATTAAAATTACCTGTTATTTTCATAGTCGTATAAATTATGATTAAACAATCAGTTTGTAAATTCATTTACATCCAACAAAAAGATATTCTGTTCGTCTCTGTGTACAATTACGGATTTATTCATCCATCGGTCGATTTGTCGTTCTTCATCTATGTATCTCACTTGGAATGTAGCTTCACTGGCATAATCTCTGCACATCGCTGTAGGAAATGGGAATCTGTTTAGTAGGGTAAAGGGAAGGATGCACTCTTGTTTCTCTGGGGTAAGGAAGAACTGTTTGTCCATCTCGTTCATGTGTATTTCAAATCTGCCTTGTGAAAGATTATAGGCAAAGAAGCGGATGTGGCCATTGTATTTGTAGCAGACAAATCTTTGTTCTGTGGCAGTATTGAAAACTCTATCCATGTCTACGTAAATGTCGTATGGATAACTTTTTCGTGGTTGAATATCTTCCTGGAATCCGTTACGCGCAATAGTAGTATCACAGTAGATAAAGGTGTTACTGAGTGGGCAGTTTTGCAGTTTACCGTCATCATATATTGTAAACAGGTCTCCATAGTTTCCTTGTTCATCTTGTGTGCATAATGTTTTTCCGTTAGGTACTACTGTCAGTTTAAACCAATATTCTTGATTTGCATCTCGGCGTACTACTGCCTTGCTTAAGTCGTCAAATAATCCATAAGAGTATGTATGAAGATTATCCAGCCGTACAGATATTCCGTAGAGTGTGTTTCTGTCTGTCAGAACTTCTTCTCCATAATCATTTGTCAACTCTCCGCTGATATCGGTAAATGAGGTCTCTACAAAGTTTGGCCTACTACGTGGGTTATCGTCGTCCCTGCATGCTGCAAGCATGAAAGGTACAAATAATAAAATGAGTACTTTCAGTTTCATAATTTAATAGTATTAGATTTGGTCGTAATGTAGATAAATATTTTAAGATGGAAAAATCGGATGCTAGGTTTAACGCAGAAAGAATTTTCTTATATCTGCCTAAAAACACATGACTGTCTGTCAAAATGTCGCTGAAAAGACTGGTATGCTTACATTTAAACGGTCCCTTTTATTAGTTAGTAACTGGTATTTTACTGACATAAAGAACATTAACAAAACATAAAGATTGAGAACATCTGCAAAAAAGGTATTTTACATGCTATATAGCATGTATTATAACTTGTCTGAAGTAGGAACGAAATAGATAAGGAGAAATTATGAAACAAGTTTTGAAGGCTGACAGTACTTGTATTATAGTCCTACCTTTTAAAAGGAAAAGAGGTTATTTTGCCTCCTTTTCTCTTTTATCACCATTACAATAAATCATTATAATATCATCCAGATTGGTGGTGTACTGCTTGCTGATGTGTTCGCATTTGAGATGCCACGACTTGTCCGTAGTGCCCTGGACAGCTACCTTAATGGTATTGTGGCCGTTCTTGCGGTTGATGGCATCTATGGCAGCGGCCAGACGTGACTGCTTCTCACGGTCTATGGTATCAAAAAGGTTGGTCTGGACGGCAGAGTCAGGAACTATGTTCCAGACAATGACACCGGCTTTTTATATAAATATCCCCCCTCTTTACGGAAATCCATACGGAGTGCCCGGACTGCGGTGCTTACAAGCTCCTGGAGGTCGTTGGTCGGTACCTGCAAGTGGATGGTGCGGTTGATGCAGTGCTACGGAAGATCCAGACGGAAACGACTGGTATAGGCAAAGACTGTTATTTCCGTGCAACAGCTATGCTGCATACGGAGCTTGCGCACACATTCGGAAGAAAAGTTGGCGACAGCTTCCTCGAGGCTGGAGAGTTCGGACAAGCCGGAGTCAGGGGGAAATTAATCCGAAACCGGTCATCAGCAACCGGTTCCGGATAAAAAGCAGAAGTTCGTATGCCTCTTGGCAAGACTTGATATTATAGTGTCCAACCAGAAGTCCAGTCGTCACCGCTCTTTACAGCACCTTTATAGTCGGTTTTAGTAAAGAAGCTGTCTGCAGACAAATCTTTTCCTCCGTCAAGAGTACCTACATATTTGCCTGTCCATGAGAATTCCTGATTTGTCAGATTGCCAGTAGCCTGAGCAAAGTCTGCATTTGTATAGATTCCCTGCTTAGATGACAATTCACCACTGATAGCAACATACTCCAGTTTTGAAGTACCATCTTTTAAAGCATTCTCTGTTTCATTTGTTTCTACAGTCAGCGGTTTGCCTTTGCCTGTTATGATTGTATTGTAAAGTTCTACCTGAGTTCCGGCACGCAAGCGTACTCCCTGAGCATCTCCACCGTTTCCAATCAAAGTAGCATTGGCAATTGTCGGATGTGCAACCGGAGTTGCCGCATTGTTAGTACCATTATTGTCACATTCCATCAGGCAGTCGCAAGCATATCCCAGTGAAGATTCACCTTCCTGATAAGCAACCAGGAACTGTGCTTTCCCGTTCCATCCTTCAGTCCAGTCGAAAGAGTCGTCACTACAGCTTGTCACAACCATATATTTTACATTGACAGAACCTCCAAAGAATTCAAATCCATCGTCCGATCCCTGATAAGCCTGCAAATGTTCTACAGTAGTTCCATTACCAACACCATAGAAAGAAACTCCGTTTGCTTCATGTTCTTCATCAAAAGCATATCCGGTATATTCCAAACGGATATATTTCAATGTACCAGAGTTGTCAGCATCATTGTTTCCTCCATAAGGTGCATTACCTATTTCTGATTTTCCCGATCCATTATTTGTATGAGCATAACCGCAGATATGCAAACCTCCCCAAGCTCCTGCTTCTTTCTTTTCAGAAGTCATAACAATAGGCTGTGCAGCTGTACCCTGCGCATCAATCTTAGCACCCTGTTCGATAAGAATATAATCTACTGTTTCATCGTGCTGTGCTACGATAGTAACTCCCGGCTTGATAGTAAGAGTTGCTCCCGATTTAACATGAACACCTCCGCTAAGTGTATAGGTTTTTCCAGTTTCCAACGTTACATTTTCGGTAATGTCACTGTTAAGAACATAGGTATCTTCTCCTCCATCACCCGGATTATTGACAGGATCTTCATCACTGCTGCAAGAGGTTGCAAAAAGAGATACGCCAGCTATCAATGCCATTGTTGCAAACTTCCAATTCTTTTTCATACTCAAAATGTTTTGTTTAAGTTAGTTGTTTAGAATTTATTTTGATTATAAGTTATATGTCACACCGATTTCAAAACTGCTTCCACGTTTGAAGCGCTCAACTTCTACCTTTTCTCCTGTAGAGGGAACTTCCTGTTTGAAGACAACAGGCTGATTAAGCAAGTCGTTTATCTGTAGTTTCAATGAAACTTTTTCATTGAATTTAAAGCTACTTACAAAATTCATAGTATGTACCGGCTGCTGCTTGACATCTCCCAGTCCGGAAATACCGACCGACTGAATACGAGGACCTTGCAGGTTATAGACCAAAGCTGCACTCAACTGTTTCACATCGTCCAGACGCGGAGTATAAGTGATATCAGCATTCACCAGATAAGGAGATGCTCCTTGCAAAGCACGCTGAGTATTGGTATATGCTCCTCCTTCGGGAAGCTTTACGTCAGTATACATAAACGAAGCGTTGGCTCCCAAACGTAAATCACGTATCAGTTCTTTACGGAATTCAACCTCCAGACCGGCAGCCATACCATTATTGGCATTCTGGAACGAATGGATAGTAGCTCCTCCCGACAATTGCTGGATCTGCTCAATAGGGTCTTCCAAATGTTTATAATAAGCTGTTGCCGAGAACATGTCACCATTTTCTCCAAAGAACTCATAACGCAAATCAAGGTTATAGTTATAACCGTTCTTCAAATCTGCATTACCTCGGATCTGTGCCGAACCATACGATTCCTGATAAAGGAAAGGAGCCATTTCGATAAATGAAGGACGCGTCACTGTACGCGAGAATGAAAAACGGAAACTGTTTCTTTTATCCAGCTGATAACGTAAGTTCATGGCAGGAAACAAATCGTTACTGTTTAAGTCACGGCGCTGCAACTTTCCTCCGTCTTCTGCATAATTCACCCACAGCTTACTGCTTTCATAGCGTACTCCCACATTCACCAATAGAGCTTCTACCGGATAAATATCAGCTAAAATATATCCTGCATAAATTTTATTTCCAGCTGTATAACTGTCTTTGGGCTGCTGAGAGCGTGAGATGGAAACAAGTCCACTTTCTATAGCTTCCTGATTCAGGAAACCGGAAGGTGTATAAATATCCTCTTCACCTCCAATCACCGGATTCAACTTATTCAAATTATAGTAAAAGCGAGTTGAGCTATAGTCGCGTGTCTTGTCCTTGTAAGTAAATCCAGCCTGCAACTTGTTCTGGTTTCCAAATTTATAGTCACCCGACAGATTGCCTACCCATTCTTTTTCATCAAGTACACCAAAATAACGCATGGTTTCCTGACGGTTCAACTTAAACAAATTGATTTCATTACCTTCTCTGATAAACATAATCTGCCGGCGATCGGGTTCATCACTCGAAGTCTTGCTATACGAACCACTCCAGTTCATACTCCATTTGTCACCGAAAAAGTGTTTTCCACCCAACTGATGGTTTTGCAGTGTATAGACATGCGTTACGTTATTGCTTCCAATCAAGTTATGATCTTCATAATCATATCCTTCACGAAGCATGTAATTGTCTATCGCATTGCGGGCATAGAAAAAAGTATAATTCAACTGGTCTTGCTTACGGAAACTATATCCCAGACTACCTAATCCGGCAATCTTCAGTTCACTGGAATAACTGTCATAACTGAAATCATTCAATGTGGTTCCGGTAGCCTCCAGCGTACGTACACTGGCATCAAGCATCGTTTGCTGTTCATTGCTTACCCCCATTGAAGCCAGCAAGCTAAGAGTATTCCCGTTTATATCAAAATTCTTTCCGAACCCTACGTTTCCACCAAATTCAGGTAAAGACTTACTGCGAGATACATCAAAACTGGTATTGAACAACTGATTTTTTCCGGCATATTCCTCAAAATCCACTAGCGACATATCACGTAACTTATTGTCGAGTGACGGAGTTTTAAACAAAGTTCCATCACGATCCATCTGATAAGTATCTTTTCCTAAAGTATTGAACTTGCCCCCGGTATTAAACGAAAGGCTGAAAAAATCTTCACCAGTCTGCTCTTTTGTACCTATGTCGATATGTGCACCTGAATAATCGGCAAACGAATTGGCCTCATAGACTTTACTTACGGTAATATTCTTCACGGTAGAAGACGGGAACAAGTCAAGCGGTATCAACTTATGGTCAGGATTGGGAGAAGCAATAGGCAACCCGTTCAATGTCGTCGTGCTGTAACGGTCACCCAGTCCGCGTACAATGATTTGTCCAGCCGAAGCAACCGACACACCGGTAATCTTCTTCACGCCTTCTTCTACATTGGAAATTCCCTTTGTACTCATTTCCTTCGCCCCGATATTTTCGATAGCTACACTCGACCTCTGACGCTCCATCATCAACGAACGTTCATTCTCCAGATTCTTCCTGGCTACCACCGTAACCTCATCAAGCTGCTGATTATCGGGAGCAAGTGCTATAACCAACTCATCCTTCTGCCCTTTTTCTACGATAATTTCCTGTGTCTTATACGAAACATACTGTACAATCAGCGTACATGTTTTGCCTTTTATATCTTTAATTTCGAACCGTCCGTCGATATCAGTAATAACTCCTGTCGTGGTTCCACCTACTTGAACAGTTGCTCCGATAAGCGGCTCTTTCGTTGAGTTATCAACAACCACACCTTTTAAAGTAAAAGCCTGGGCACTGACACTTAAAATCATCGCCGAAGCTGTAAGAAACATCTTGTTAGTTTTAATCATCCTTCGCTACTAATTTTTTCTGATGCAAAAATAGAGCGGTGATATTTCGTGCCGATTGCATCCTTTTGATGATTTACTTACAAGCCAATTACGTTTGTATTACTGAAATATCTTACTGGAGGAAAATTCCAATTTATAGTTTAAAATAAGATCTAATCAAGAATATTCATTTACCCTTCAAAATTTATCAGCTTCTTTTAGTAAAAACATGATGATATTTTTTATTTTTTTGTACAAAATAAAAAAAAACATCAGGATAAATTCCGGCAAACAAGCTGATTATTTAATGCACATATAGAAATCACTTTTCCAGATAAATTCAGCCTATGATTTGGTTTGCTTGAATACTCGATCTATATATACAATTCACCCCCTTCACATTGCATTAAGCATGTGAAGGGGGTGAGAAATAACAAATAAAAATTTTCTTTCTATCAGCGTATAGCAGCGATCAATTCTTCGGGAGCCAGCAAGTTCTGTTCGCCAGTAGCCATGTTTTTCAGCATGACCTTGCCTTCGTTCATTTCATTCTCTCCCACTATAGCAACAAACGGAATAGCTTTCGCATTTGCATAACTCATCTGCTTCTTCATTTTCGCACTGTCAGGATAGATTTCGGCACGAATACCGGCCGCACGTACTTTAGCCAATACCGGAAGTACATAGGCCGCTTCCGCCTCTCCAAAGTTGACAAACAAAAGCTGAGTACCGAATGATGCATCTTCCGGATACAAATCAAGCTGATTCAACACATCGTATATACGGTCGGCACCGAAAGAGATACCCACTCCCGACATTCCATCCATACCGAATACACCTGTCAAGTTGTCATATCGTCCACCGCCACTGATACTACCAATCTGCACATCGAGCGCCTTAACTTCGAAAATAGCTCCAGTATAATAGTTCAGTCCACGTGCCAAAGTCAAATCCAGTTCAACTTCCGACTTGATTCCAAGTGTAGAGATTGTTTTCAAAATGAATTCACTTTCTTCTACTCCCTTCAAGCCTGTTTCGCTGGCAGCAAGTACAGATTTCAGTGTTTCAAGCTTCTCTTCGTTCGAACCGCTTAACAAGATTATTGGCTGCAACTTGTCGATAGCTTCCTGCGGAATGCCTTTCGAAGCCAGTTCGGCATTGACATTTTCCAGACCAATCTTATCAAGCTTATCAATAGCTACGGTGATATCGACAATCTTATCAGCTTCACCGATGATTTCTGCAATACCTGTCAGGATCTTACGATTATTAATCTTAATAGACACCCGGATACCGAACTTGCTGAATACTGCGTCAATCATCTGTACCAGCTCTACTTCATTAAGCAACGAATTGCTGCCTACGACATCGGCATCGCACTGATAAAATTCACGATAACGGCCTTTCTGAGGACGGTCGGCACGCCATACGGGCTGTATCTGAAAACGCTTGAAAGGAAAGCTTATTTCATCACGGTGCATCACCACATAACGGGCAAAAGGTACTGTCAAGTCATAGCGCAAACCTTTTTCACAGAACTTACTTGCCAGCTTGGCTGCATTACGGCTTAACAACTCTTCATCAGTAAGTCCTGAAAAATAATCTCCGGAATTCTGTATCTTGAACAACAATTTATCTCCTTCCTCACCATACTTTCCCATCAGGGTAGACAGGTTTTCCATAGAAGGAGTTTCTATCTGCTGAAATCCATACAAATAGAATACTTCGCGAATGGTATTGAATATATAGTTACGTTTCGCCATTTCAACAGGCGAAAAATCTCTTGTTCCTTTTGGTATACCTGGTTTTGTTGCCATAATGAATCAAAGTTTATTTATTTCGTTGCAAAAATACATGAAATATTTGAATTTGAAAGCTGATACAGAAGAAGATATTTCCTGATACAGACAATAAAAAAGCGCAAAAGCATGTCAGCCGTAGTAGGCCTACATACTTCTGCGCCTGCTTTATATTATTAAACTGCTGTTATCAGTCGCGGCGGTTGGTAAATATCATAATGTAATAAACCAAGGTAGCCAGTGAACTCAATGCAGCAACAACATATGTATATGCAGCCGACTTCAACGCATCCTGTGCCTGACGGTGGTTCGACATATTTGTTACCCCTGCACTGCTTAACCATACCAAAGCACGACGGCTGGCGTCTATTTCTACCGGTAACGTAATAAAACTAAATAAGGTAGTCATAGCAAACAGACAGATACCAATCAGCAGCAACTGCGGAAAAGTATTAATCATAAACATACCGGCCAGCAGTACCCACTGTACGATAGAAGAGGAGAACTGAACAACCGGAACTAAAGCCGAACGCATCTGCAAGGGAGCATATGCTCTGGCGTGCTGAACAGCATGTCCACATTCGTGCGCAGCAACTGCCGCAGCAGCCACGCTACATGTATTATAAACTCCTTCACTCAGATTGACAGTTTTGTTTGTCGGATTATAATGGTCTGTCAACATTCCGGGAGTGCTGGTTACTTTCACATCGTAAATACCGTTATCACGCAACATTTTTTCTGCAATCTCCCTACCCGTCATACCGTTGCTCAATGCCATGCGAGAGTATTTATCAAACTTACTCTGCAAATTCGACTGTACTAAATAACTGATGAGTGCAATGCCAATAAATAAAATCCAATACATATAATTATACTTTATGTGTTTCTATTCAATTTAAAATCATACAAATACTTTGCCAAAAGTAAGTAAAAAAACAAGAATCTTACAAACCTTTCCAGGCTTTTGACGATTATTAAGTATGTTCTTAAATATTCTTTTAAAAAAATCCCTCTGACTAACACACAGATAATCAATGGATTAAAAATTAAGCAAAAGATTATTTTCACATTTTCTTCTAAAATATTTGGCAGATTAAAAATAAACACCTACCTTTGCACTCGCAATCAGGAAATGAATGCAACACAGGTTTGATTCGCTAGCTCAGCAGGTAGAGCACAACACTTTTAATGTTGGGGTCCTGGGTTCGAGCCCCAGGCGGATCACCAAAAGGAAACCATCGATAACTAAATTATCGGTGGTTTTTCTTTTTATATATTCCGATGAAAAAACTGCCCGACCATAAAGGATCAACGTAATAATCTGAGGGGTTAATTCAATAAATATTATCTTTGCCTACAAGAATAAAAATAAAATAGGATCAACGTAATAATCTGAGGGATCTGTTGGTTAAGCATAAATTTTAGCTAGTCTGAACAAGCTGAGGGGTGCATTGAATCAACATAAAAAACATCAAATGTATATGATGATCCCTCATAAATTACCGGTAAGAGGAATCATTCATATACCAATTGCCACACATAGTTCCTTAAAACTTATGCTGATATTTTTTATAAAAAATCAGGAAAAGTAGTAATCCTATAAACGCAAATGGAACTCCACATAATGCAGGGTAGCGATATCCTTCGCTGACAGCCAGTCCACCAGCATAAGCACCAACCGCATTACCTAAATTGAAGGCAATCTGTACGCATGCACCTCCTAACATCTCTCCTCCAGGAGCTACACGAATAATCAGTACTTGTTCCGGACTGGAAACGGCAAACAAGCCGGCAGTACACAACGTCATGAGTATAGCTGCACACCATGGATTAGGCGAAAAGAAAAACAGCAGTAACAAAACCACACCAATCATACCCTGAACTACTGTTCCAACCTTTCCGGGCGTATAACGATCTGACATACGCCCACCGACCAGATTACCTACTACCATACCAAAGCCCGCCAGTACCATAAGAGCCGTCATACTACTGGTCTGGAAACCGGATATCTCAGTAAGCATCGGATTGACATAACTGTACCAGCAGAACACGCCTCCGTTACCCAATGCGGTTGCTCCGAGAATCAGCCAGGGCGCAGGCGACTTGAGGAAACGGAACTGCCCCTTAAACCCGTTATCCTTCAAATTTTCTACCTGTGGAACCCAACGATATATATAATATAAGGTAATCAGTCCCCAGAATACCACAAGCAAGAAAGCAACACGCCACGAAATCGTATGACTCAAGGAAGTACCCAAAGGAACACCAAACAAATTGGCAACTGTCATGCCTGCTATCATGATAGACACAGCCTCCGACCCTTTTCCTTCATCTGCCAGCTTACCAGCTACAATGGATGCCACACCGAAATAAGCGCCGTGCGGAAGACCGGATATAAAACGACCAGCCATTAACACCCAATAATTGGGAGCAGCAGAAGCACAGAGATTTCCGATAATCATAAGCAGCACCAAGGCCAGCAATGTTTGCTTCAACGGTCGTTTGCGTGCCAGAATCAGCATCGGAGCACCACAGCAGACACCCAATGCATACGCAGAAATAAGATGACCAGCCACTGGAATACTAATACCCAAATCTTGGGCTACATAAGGTAAAATACCCATCATGGTAAACTCGGCAATACCCAGCCCTAGTGTACCAAAAGCCAAAGCTATCAGACTCTTTTTCATTTTTCTGTCACTATAAAATCATTATTTCAAACCTATATTTTTTTAAGGAGTGCAAAATTACAGTTTTATTTATTCTTCGTAAACGACCTGAATAAAAAATAGAAACAGCCAATATAATTCATAAATTATTCTCTGTATTTCCTTTCAAATGATTCTGCAACAAACACCATAAATAATTTCTTTGAAAGAACATTTTTCGCTAACTTTGTTATTGAAGCAATTTAATCACGAAATATTCTTTACTAATTCAAGAACGAAGTAGTACCGAAAAGAATATTCACGTAAAACCCATAAAAATCAAAAGAAACATCACACAACTAGCTTTAACCTATTTCTAAATTTAATAAGCACACAGTATGAACATGAAATATGCATTAAGCAGTATTCTACTATGTTTCAGTCTATTTTGTCTGCCAAGCTGCAACGACAATGAAACTCCCGCCAACACTCCTGACGGAGAGGAAGTAGAAGAAGTGATCAAAAGTTACGATTGGCAACTGGAAGGTAAGTGGGAATATGCATCGAATAATGGCAATGATTTCTCCCGAACACTTGTTTTCGAGAAAGACGGTAAAGGCTCTTATGACGACGGTACGCTGGAATGGTACTGTTCCAACAATCATTTGTACATTGATTTCGACAACGGCAAATCCATCAAAGATTGTGACTATCTGTTTTATGGGGCAACTCTTCAGTTGAAGAGTCCTCAACTGTCATATATCCTCGATTGTCCTTTTATCGGTTCCTGGCTTGCAACCAACGCACACAACCATTTTACCGGCTCCACCTTCTATTATACTTTTGCCGCTGATGGCAATGCCGAGTGTTTCACCTTCAATACTTCCGGCATTTGGGAAAGTCAAAAATACTCCTGGCTCAGGACTCAAGACGGTATCCAACTGCTATCTAATATGGCTACCAAAAACCTCATCTGTGAGGCGGATGCAGAAAAATTGACGATACAAGGCGACGGAGAATTCAGTCATACCAGTCCGTTCTATGGCAAATGGAAGTCTGTCTATTCACAGGACGGCATCATCGACGAAAAAGATGAGAATTTTTCCACCATCGAACTTTACCAAAGAACCGATGATGATTACTTTGTCTACTATGAGAAAGATAACAAATACGCCAGCTTCCAAGGTCCGATGTCTATCTTGCTTCCCAACAGAGCTTTATTAATAAATCCAGCCGATGGCAGTGATCCTCTGTTCCTCTATTTTCGTTTTTATTATTCAAAAGATTCTGAAAAGGTTTATCTGGAACTAAGCAAAGACAACTCATTTACAGAATATACAAGATATGAATTTGTAACAACATTATGAGTATGAAGAAAGCAATATTACTACCTATGCTGTGCCTCATCGCCTTATGTGGATGTGAAAAGAGCACTGAATTATCCGAAATTACCGGAAATCCTGAAACAGAAACGCCGGAAAACGGAAGCCTGACCTTTCAGTTGAATGCAGATAAGACAACCTGCAACTTACTGGATTTGACTACTTTCTCTATTTCGTTCAATCGTACCGTTTCCATGTGGGACATCTCCAATCAGTTTGATTCAATAGTATGGATAGTAGAAGACAAGGATAAAAATCTTCACTCATTCCGTATCATGGAACAGCAGGAAAAAACCTTTTTATGGAGTCACTGCTTTTATTATCCCGGCGAGTATAAGACATACCTGTCAGGATATAAAGACAAAGAAGAAACTTTCAGAAGTGAAACTATCAATCTGCAAGTTGTTACAAAAGACTTTTTAGGCTGGAAATGGAACGAATTTCCTGATGAGCCAGACCAGAAGAGAACGGGTACCGTAAACCTGTTCAACAGCGACTTTGAATTGACATATTATAACCATCTGTCCGACAATGGTGTCCCTGGGTGGAACCTCTATATATTTAATTCTGCCGGAGAAGACGAGCAGGTATTCTACGAAAAATCATCCGATGTACTTTACCGCTACATAACAGGAATATACGGTGCTCCGTCCATCGACAAAAACTCTCCTGATCTGGCAGAAGCATATACTGCCGATTTTGATTATCATCATGACCATGCGACTCCTCTGGCTATTTGGGAAACCGACCAGACACGCATCGTACAGCTTCGGATTGATGACAGTTGGCCTATAGCTTATATTTATGCAGAACCGCTTTCCAGAAGATGATTTGCCTGAAAACAACAAATGACAATAATCAAACGGAAAAGAAACGATGTCAAGACTTCATTCTAGCATGAATAAACTTGACCTGAAGCTTAAAAGCCAAAGAAAATCTGATTAAAAGTCAGTTGTTCTACCAACCGAACAAAGAATGGTACACCCTTAAAGGCAAAAAAGATTCAAAATAGAGAAATTAGATAAACGTACTTATAACCTATAAGTTACAACAGACAAATCTCCTGCTTTAGTCTTCATTTATTTATATGACTAAAAGCAGGAGATTTTTTACTTTTAAGTTTCAATCTATACGATTGTTACTTAACCGTCCCTTTCAGGCCCTGTAGTTATAAACCATAATTTCCCGGAGGATTATTTTATTCTGACTTATCCTTTCTTTGGGTGTTATAAGTCGCCTGCGTATTAAACACAAAAACATCTTTTCTCAAAATGAGTCTTAATACACTTATAATATTACCCTCCTCATTATGATTAAGAAAAATAAAACCTTATTTTTCAACTAATGTAATGCCATCCAGACAGAAATAGTTCGGAGTATTCATACCATAATCACCTGTATCGGTAGATTCCATTTCGAAAGTCACATATGCAGCATTAGCCAGCGGAGTCCAGTCGAACCATTCCCAAGTATTCACAACAGAACTCTTTCCATCACGATAGTCGGCCAGATAGAAAGTGCTTCTTCCAACTTCTTCGCCAGAAGCTGCATGACCGATTGCAGTTACAGTAAAATAATCACCATCTTCGAAAGGACCTTTTACATATCCGCCTCCATCATTACCATCCTTCACAGCTAAATAAGCATAAGTAGTATTAGTTATATAAGCTCCCTTGAACTGATATGTACCAGCCTGCAAGTTAGTCAATTTAGTAGGATTCGACAAAGCTACAGTAAGATATACACTGCCATCCTTACCCTTTCCGGTTATCGCGCTGAGATTAGAATATCCCGGAGTAGTTACATCGGTAGTATTGGTATAGGTAAATCCGCCACCAAAGCCCCAATCACTAAAGTAGCTGTTACATTCTATCAGCGATTTGCTATCAGTAAATGATGTAAGCTTATATCCCCAGTCCCCGTAATCTTCACCTTCAGTAGGGGCAAATGATGTATTAGGTTCCGTTAATTTGTCTTCGAAGCTAACTGCCACTTCCTGCTTTGCAGGTACTGTCGGTTCATCATCGTTACTACAACTCCACAATCCCACGCATAAACATGCGTACAAAACAAAAAATAACTTTTTCATCTGTCGTTAATTAATTAAATGATTAAAATATAGTTTACTGATTATTTCTCATAATGTAAATTCTCCACTCCGGTAATCTCTGTCGAAAGTTCTCCTATCTGAGTACAATACTGATTGACAGCCGTATATATCTTCACGAAATCAATCTGATCGAGAGCGACTTTATTACCTTGAGCATCTACAGCCCAATCTATCTTAAACTTCGACATCTCCGTACTGTTGGGATGATTATCGGCATATCCCCAGTCGTAAGCATAACCTACCCACACTCCGTTTTCTTGAACCGCATTATCTTTCAGGCGTGTTCCACGGAAAATCAGGCAATCACTCTCTTCCCAAAGCGGATAATACGATGACTGCTGATGAAAAGTATTCCGATACACATACCCTTCATTTCCCTGATTATCTGTCCAACGCACATCAGCATTTTCAGGTACAGGGCGATAATAAGTAATCTCATAATCACGTATTTCGGTATCTGTTTCATACTCACTGCCGGCCAGTTCGTACCATTCATCATCGGGCAGCCCATTACTGTTTTCATCTTTCGAAACTAGTACAATACCCGGTTCTGCACTACCACCAGGACGGTCCTGCCAAGCGTTCGGATTATAGTTGGCATTACCGTAAATTTTAAAATCGTATTCTCCCGGAACATTTGGCACGGGTTGAGAAAAGCCTAACACAATATAGCCCCCGTATGCCCCTAACGACAACAATGATTTTTTCCGAAGTCGTTCGGCAGCATAGTCCAGTACCTGTTGCTTGGTTGTAAAGCCCTCAGCATAAGCAGTCGTAACCGTATTCATATATTGTGTAGGAGCCGGAACATAATCGAACACTTTATCGGCATAAGCAGCCATTTCATCCGATTCATCGGGATTATCCGGAGTATCTACACCGGCAGCCTCATCACGGAACAGCACGGTATTCGGATTTAACCCGATTCCACTCAGGCGAAACATAAGTGTACCTTCAGGAGTAAAGCATAACAAATCACCATCTACCTGATAATTGTACGCTTCGGTTATATACACATTGCTGCTATAAGGATTTACCTGAATGGAGAACGGGCGTTCTATATTTGTTCCATCGGTAATAAACTGACTCCGTAACACCGTACCTGAAGTAAGATCGAACACCTTGAATGCAGCCTGTCCGGTCGAATAATCGTAATTATAAAGGTAGGCGATATTATAATCGAAAGCAAAATCCATTACCGGTTCGTCATAAACTTTTTCTACAACATCCGACTGTGAGTTTATTTTTACCAGTTTATAGTCACCCTGCTCTATCTGTTCTCCTTGTGTAGCTACCCATACACTATGATCGGGACCGGCAAGTATCTTTCCCGGATTAGGACCGACTTCAATTTTTTTCGTTTCTGCAAAAGTTGACAGGTCGACAACAGATACCGTACGGTCAACTCCCACTCCAGCCCAGTCTAATCCACCTGAATTGGACACATAAAGTTTTCCATCCTGCGCACAAAGATCTTCCGGATTACGTCCGACTTCCGCAACTCCGTCTATCTCCAGAGAAGCAGTATCGATACGAGCTACGGTTCCATCATACGAACAGACATAAGCTTTTCCCGAATCAAAAGTAATGGCACGAGGCTGACGGGAACTGCCATTATCGGTCAGCATCGGAATCTGCTTTACGGAAAGCCCAGACTGAAGGTCTATTACCTCTACTGTACTGGAAACATTTACCACAACATATAATTTACTACCGTAAATATCCATGTCGTTAGCGGTATCTCCCAATCCGCGATGATTCAGCGCACGGAAATAATCATACGAACAGCTATTCGTCAGGAAGGAATATCTTGCCAGTGTACTGTTGTTCAAATTAAACAACCCTTCATTCAAGATATACATTTCTGCCGTTCCATAGTCTTCGACTACCCCATTTGCTTCACCGGGTGTATAAGGCTTGTCTTCCAAATCATCGCAACCGGCAAACAGCAAAACCAACGAATATATAATAACTACCAGTTTCCTCATATTCATCAATATTTCACTCCGACTGTTATCCGGAAAGACCGTCCGGGCATCGGAAAGTTTTTCACTATTTCATAATTTTTATCTGCCAGATTCAGCATCTCAAGTGCCAGCGAGAGGTTTGTCTTTTTCCAACGGAACCCCCGACGTACAGAAACGCTATGATCAGTATATCCGTCCAGCCTGTTCTTGGCTATATTCTGTCCCAACGCATAGCGTTTGCCGGAAAACAGCATGGAATACGACAAGTCTACCCACGGTGTTTCGAGTACTGCCTGTCCGGAACCTGACACACGCGGTGTATAGGCTATCTGATGCTTATACGTTTTTCCTTCAAGAGTAGAAGGATCTGAGTTCGTAACATCCAGCGCACGCTGATAAGTGTAATTACCCGATAGGCTCAACACATATTTTTCTGCCGGCTGTACACTAACACTTGCTGTAAAGTCTATTCCTTTTATATCGACTTTGCCCAGATTTACCATACTCCAGATAAACAGGTTCTTGGTCGGTATCGCTACTATCTTGTCGGTTATCCGGTTGGAATAAGCATCCACTGTTGCCGATACATAAGGAAGCCAGTCAGAAATGCGTTTACTATATGTCAGTCCGACATTCAGCTGGCTGGCATTTTCCGGCTTCAGACGAATATTACCGGTCTGTCCGTAATACAAATCATTAAAACTCGGCAAGCGGAAAATATCTTTATAAAAGAAACGGATACGAAACTCCTCTGAAGCAAATGGCTTAAATGATACACTGGCATACGGAGAAAGTTTCCGGTGTCCCCCGGCACTGTTGCCTTTTGCTACATCTTCATAAATAACTGTAGACAAAACAGAAGCTGAAAGCGTCATCCAGTCGTTGACATATTTCCCAGCCAGCGCAGTAAGCCATGAGTAACGCACTGGCTTGGCAAAATCTTTCAAGTCGCAGTTCATACGGTTAACGATTCCGTCGGTTGAAAGAGAAAAAGAAAGACAGTCCAGCGCCCGGAACAACACTGCCGTAGAAAGATAATATTCCTGCTGAAAATAACTGTTCTCACTTTGTCCGGTAGTTCCTTTATAATCTGGGTCCAGATAATGCTGGTAGGTCCAGTTCCATTTGCCCGAAGCCTGAAACACCCATTTACGGCTGAACTCTTTTTTATACTGGCTCTGGATGAAAATATTTTTATCCCACAAATGTTGTGAGGAATAATCGTAGTACAAAGTTGTTGCATTGGGAAGCCCGCGTAACGACTGACAATAATAAGCTTTCAGCTTCCATTGTTCCGTATCAGAAAAATTACCGAACAGACCTGCCTCGGCACGGAATGTCTGCACTTCCGTATTCTTGCGTTTTTCACGACTCGACTGATCACCTTCCTCGCCGTAATATAATGTATAAGGATAATGCCCATCGGATGACATCCATTCCGCATCTGCTGTCAATGCCCATTTTTCACCCAGTTTCTGTTCATACAAAACTGAAGGATTCACCAGTCCCCATGAACCCGATTTCACAGATGCGTTCAGATTAACAGACTTGTTATTCTGAAAAACAGGAGTAAGTGTCTGGATATTCAAAATTCCAGCTGAAGCGAAAAAACGTGCAGGCTGAAAAATCTGGTCACTTTGCCCGTTGCTTAACATCAGACGGTCTACATTTTCCAATGAAAAGCGACCGATATCCACCTGTCCGGTCTGACAGTCGGTAACAGCTATTCCATCGTATCCCACTACTGTATGCTGTGCTCCCAGACTGCGTATAGAAACTGTTTTCAGTCCTCCTATTCCTCCATAATCTTTCACTGTCACACCAGAGAAGTGTTTGACAGCATCGGATACCTGCATCACATTCAGGTTTTTCAGCTCTTCGTGAGAAAAGATCTGAAGAGGAACAGCCGAACGAACTTCACGCGTCTGGTAGCGGTCGGAAACCACAACCTCCGGTATGGAATAGACTTTCGTTGTATCTATTTCCTGACTGCCATAACATTGAACGGCACATCCAATCAGCATCATCCAACTACATACAATATACTTCATATTTTCTCAATACTTAATGTAACAGCAAAGGAACAGCCTTTGCATTGCCTGCGAAAAATAAAGCAATGGGGTGAACAGATAGAATATGCACCGAAAAGTCATCCCACGCTTTTTCCTCGAAAGCTGTGAAGAAATATGCATGGCAGGTCTTCTGACTTATTCCTAGTCGCAAACTACCTTCCCGGAAACAAACATTTCTCCAGTGGTCTGAACGACTGTTTGCGACATTTATATAATATGGAATTTACAGCAGCGGGACTGTTCAGGACTCTCACCTGATTCCCTTTTAATCACCAGATTATCTTCTAAAAACAGATAATCTCTTGAACCAATGCGCCACAAAGGTAAAAAGTTTTTTCAATAAGCCGAAAATATTCTGTATTTTTGTAGACAAGCAACTATAAACATATAAATTATGGCAAAAGAACTCGAATTGAAGTACGGCTGTAATCCTAACCAGAAACCGGCACGTATCTTTATGCAAGAAGGAGAGCTACCAATTGAGGTATTGAACGGACGTCCCGGATATATCAATTTTCTGGATGCCCTGAATGGATGGCAGTTAGTAAAAGAACTGAAAGAAGCTACCGGCCTGCCGGCTGCAACATCATTCAAGCATGTCAGCCCTGCAGGAGCAGCTATCGGTCTGGAGCTGGATGATACAATGAAGAAAATTTATTTCGTAGACAACCTTCCTCTTTCTCCTTTGGCAAATGCGTATATTCGTGCGCGTGGTGCTGACCGTATGTCGTCTTACGGCGACTTCATTGCGCTGAGTGATGTATGCGACGAAGCTACAGCACGTTTTATCAACCGCGAAGTTTCTGACGGAGTCATTGCTCCGGGATATACAGACGAAGCACTGGAAATTCTGAAGAATAAACGTAAAGGAACATATAATGTTATCAAGATAGATCCGGAATATCGCCCTGCTCCGATAGAACGTAAAGATGTATTCGGAATCACTTTCGAACAAGGACGTAATGAAATCAAACTGAACGGCGACGATTTATTCGCAAACATTCCTACTCAAAACAAGAATTTCCCGGAATCAGCACGCCGCGACTTGATGATTGCACTGATTACATTAAAATATACACAGTCGAACTCTGTATGTTATGTAAAAGACGGACAAGCTATCGGTATCGGAGCCGGACAGCAGAGCCGTATTCACTGTACTCGTCTTGCAGGAAATAAAGCTGATATCTGGTATCTACGCCAGCACCCGAAAGTATTGAATCTGCCTTGGGTTGAAAAAATACGCCGTGCCGACCGTGATAATACAATCGATGTCTATATCAGCGATGAACACGATGACGTACTTGCCGACGGTGTATGGCAGCAGTTCTTTACAGAAAAGCCGGAAGTGCTGACTCGCGAAGAAAAACGTGCATGGCTGGATACACTGAAAGGTGTGGCTTTGGGATCGGATGCTTTCTTCCCCTTCGGTGATAACATAGAACGTGCCCACAAGAGCGGAGTAGAATACATTGCACAAGCCGGTGGTTCAGTGCGTGATGACCATGTAATAGCTACATGCGATAAATATGGCATAGCTATGGCATTTACAGGTATCCGTCTCTTCCATCATTAATTGCACAGTCCATAGAATATTAAAAACAATAAGCGGACAGCATAAGGTCTTCATTCCCCCCTATAGCTGTCCGCTCCTTTTATTTTTATAAGTACCTAAAATTTATATCCAAAAGTTGCAAAGATTCCCAAGTTGCGAGGTCCTTTTTCCCACATACGGGCCAATCCGAATTCACCTTCTACACCTACAATATAATGACGGAAATCCAAATTTATACCAGCCTGTATACCTGCATCGAAACGACGGAGACCGTCCCAGATTTTGATATCTCCCACACACGCATCATTAAACGTACCCCACGATGAAGTAACATCATCTGCTTTCTGTTCGGTTTTACCCACTATTCCACAACCAATATATCCACCTCCAGAAATAATCACATCAAAATTCTTTGGGGTTCCGATATGGAAAGCTGCCAATAACGGCATTTCAAAATAATTCTGATTAACGGTTTGTTTGGTATCGTTTACCAATGAATATTTTGCACCTTTGGAAGTCCAGTTAAGACCAGTCTGAAAAGACACCCAACCTGTAAGAGGGATATCTACACCTACACCTATCCGCTGATTAAACAAAGCTTTTGCAGATCCGAATCCATCTCCCATCCATGAAGAGGCACCCAAACCAACTTTCACGTTCCATACCGGTGCTTGAGCATTAACAAGCATAGCCGATATCATACACAAGACTAAAAGATACAGTTTTTTCATATTTCAGACTTTTTTGTTAAGAAATCACATCTATTCTGCCAGCAGCGCATCCCAATAAAGGATTCAGTGCAAACTCCTAAAAACAAATATAGGAATATAACTAAATATTGCAATCAAAAGAAGGGAAAAAGAATTGAAAAACAACGATAATGGCTAAAATATCCGACATTTTTACATCTGTCTGTTTTTATAATACAATAAAAAAGCCTCCCGCATGCTAGTTCATGCGAGAGGCTTTCAGTATATTCATAGAATTTTATTCAACCGTTCTGATTAAAACTCATAATCGATACCGATTGAGATATTTTCTCCATCCAAAGTAACACCAAAGCCATCAGCTCCTCTGAAATAATCATCACGATAACCGGCAAAACCTACTTTGGTAATGAAGCTGAAGCTATCATTCAACTTAATAGCGAGCCCTGGTTTCAAACCTATTTCAAATCCATTTACAGAATCTCCATGCTTAGGTTTTGATGTAGAGAAGCCCATTCCCATATCTATAAACAAACGTACTATCTTATTTTCATAGAAAGAATAACGAGCATATGGAGCTATGGCAAAACTGTTAATATGAGACGAAACCTTTTCATCTCCCACATCATAATGTGTTCCTTCATGAGAAAAAACAACTTCGCCACCTACAGCCCAACGCTCATTGAAGTTATAACCAAAATCGGGTGAGATAGAGAATGAGGTTACATCGGCATCACAGTCTCTCCAAAGGCTGATACCACCACCCAAATACATCTCCTGTGCATATGATGACAAAGCGGCCATCATTACAACTACAATCATTAAAATCTTTTTCATAATTACATAAATTAGTTAGTTATTAAATAATATGTCTAGTATCCGTTTTCTTAGTTTTATCCATTCTTATGACGGTTAGCACGTCGACGACGGTATTCAGCTTTCATCTTTGCAGAGCCTGAGCCATGCAATCCGGTGATATACGTTTTCTTCTTTGCCTTTGTCTTTACCTTATCTTCTTTTTTAGCGGTAGAAGGCTTGCTGCCTTTAAAGACAATTCCTTCGGTCAATATCTTTTCTATATCCATACAATGATTTTCTAAAATGATTCTTAATTTATTTTTTAGGAACTAATTTCACATGATTTCCAGTCTTTGTACAGACCAGTGTGCGCTTCAGCAAGTTACCGGTTTTCATATCAAAAAGAAGTCCCGGATTAAGGTGCTGTCCATTTATTCTGATCTCAAAATGCAAATGTTCGGTTGTAGCTCGTCCTGTACGTCCCGTTAGAGCAATAGGTTGGCCAGCCTTTACAGTATCTCCCGCTGCCACCATATTCTTTGAATTATGACTATAAATGGTTTCGATTCCATTGTCATGACGTACAACTATCACTTTGCCATATCCACCATAATGTTTAGCCATACGCACAACACCATCGAAGACACAACGGATAGTATCGTTGGCACAGGTTTTAATATCCGAACCACTATGTCCTCCACGAGCACCGTATGCCGATATAACCTTTCCTTTCGGAAGAGGGAAACACCACATCGAATCGGACAAGTTTTCCAGATGAATCTCAAAACTATTTCCGTTTGCAAAAAGCTCCGGAGTCTTTACACGAATGTGATTACGCTCCATTACCGAAAAAGATCGTACAATCGGATCGGACGCATACATCAATGACATACACCCTATCCATCCTAAAAGCAATAAAACGACGTGTATTCTTAGTTTCATCATTCGAAATATACTATTTTCACTTCCTGAGCCTCAGCAAATTCTTTTAGTAAATCGACCATATAAGTTACATTTTCTTCCAGTCCTTCGCTTCCACTATATCCATTCATTATAGCAAGCAGGTGTGTAGTACCTTCGCTTATTTTGGTCCGTTCGTTATCGCTGGTAGGAGTACCTACACCACCTACAGCATCACGATATACAGGCATGCCTTCGATATTCAGTTCTCCTCGGCCTATTCCTTCGTAAGGTTCTCCCGCTTTTCCTATACCTAATACCAGACGGTCACCTTGTATTTTATCCAGATCAAATCCGCCAATGGAATGTCCACTGTATATGGAAGCCAGATTAATCAAATCGACCAGGGTATCTATCTGATACAAAGGAATACCCCTCCTCAATATACGGCGACACAAGGCTTCTGAAGAAGGACGATAGCGACTGGGGTCTTTTCCACATTTTTTATAAGCCTGCCGGGTTGCCTGAATGGCCGGCATTTCTTTGATGGAGTCGGTGGTATATTTAGAACGGTATAACACAGTAAACTCGTCAATACGTTTCCACAATTCCTCATTATAGGCAGTATTTTTTACAGTTGCAAAAACAGCTGCTCCCCGAAACTGCGGCCAAGCCTGTTTCAGCTCTTCAGATACTTCTATCACTAAATTCTTCATTGTATACTGATTTATTATTTCTAAAAACAAAAGCCTCCAGACAAATATAAGTCAGGATTAAACCGATTTCAACATAATGCCTGACAAAATACGTCCCGAAGCTATACCTTGCCTGCGTGCCGAGAAAAAATCGGCATTTTCTTTCCACGTACAAATACCACTTAGCTCTATATTTGATGGGAGTACACCAAAATCAAGCAGCTGCATACGGTTTGCTTCCCACAAATCAATATGCCACTTTTCCTGACGCGATGCTATACGCTGCATATCGAATCCCTGCTGTTCGAAGCAAGTATAGACCTCATCACCTACCTCAAAAGCTTCCAGTGATATGCTAGGACCTATACAGGCTACAACATCCTTCCCCTGTGTTCCATACGTACGGTTCATTACCTGCAACGTTTCGGTTATGATACGTGCTACCGTACCTCTCCATCCTGCATGTATGGCAGCAACCACACCCTGCTTTGTATCGAAACACATTACCGGAACACAATCGGCAGTCGACACACAGATACACTTGCCAGGAACGTCAGTAACCAACGCATCCACACCTTCCAGCAAAGAAGCCCGCAAACTCTCCGGCTGTTTACAGAATTCTCTATCAACAACCCGAACCTCTGCACGATGTACCTGATGTGGAATAACCAGTTCTTTCTCTGTACCAGGTAATAAAGAGCACAGCAGACTTCTGTTTTTCAATATGTTCTCCATAACATCGCCGCAATAGTTGTTGCAATTAAACGAAGCATATTCTCCTGTACTATATCCTCCGTGGCGAGTTGTAGAGAAACAAAAAATGCCGGGGTACGATTTCATTAAACCATACTCCAACATTCTTTTATCTTCTGAATAGTGAATCATTACTTCTGTGGTTCGTCGTCCCAATCTATTTCCTCGTATTCGTAGTCGAAATCTTCATCGTCGTCAGCATCTTCATATTCGAAATCGAAGTCTTCATCTTCACCCATATCCTTCAATTCCTGCTGAAGCTTAGTAACATCTTTTGCACGATGCACAATAGACGCCTGACGAAGTCCTTCCAGGCGGTTACTGTCTTTATTCAATTCCTCCCACAATATATCTTTCAACTGCTGAATTCCGATATTGGCAACAGAAGAAATAAATACATAAGGTATATTTTCAGGCAATGTAGGTGTCAGCATTTCTATCAGCTCTTCATCCAGCATATCACATTTAGTGATAGCAAGTACCCGCTGCTTGTCAAGCATCTCCGGATTGAACTTAGCCAGCTCGTTCAGCAAGATATCATATTCACGGCGAATATCATCAGCATCACCGGGAACCATAAAGAGCAACAACGAGTTACGTTCAATATGCCGCAGGAAACGAAGTCCGAGCCCCTTACCTTCACTTGCACCTTCTATAATACCCGGTATATCTGCCATCACAAAAGACTTGCCTTCACGATAAGAAACGATACCCAGGTTCGGTTCCAGTGTAGTAAACGGATAATTGGCTATTTTCGGACGCGCAGCCGAAACTGTAGATAGAAGAGTGGATTTTCCGGCATTCGGAAAACCGACCAGACCAACATCTGCCAATAGTTTCAATTCCAAAATAACAGTCATTTCCTGCATCGGCTCACCAGGCTGTGCAAAGCGTGGAGCCTGACGGGTTGCCGTACGGAAATGCCAGTTTCCTAAGCCTCCACGACCACCTTTCAGCAGAATGACTTCTTGTCCGTCGTCAGTAATATCGCATACATATTCGCCTGTTTCTGCATTGTAAACGACAGTACCGCACGGCACTTCAATAACCTTGTCTGCACCATCTTTACCGAAACTTTTGTTCTTCGAGCCATTACCACCATGTTCAGCAAACACGTGACGCTCGTACTTCAGGTGTAGCAAAGTCCAGTAATTGCGGTTTCCCCGCAAGATAACATGACCTCCTCTACCACCGTCGCCACCGTCAGGACCTCCGTTGGGCATATACTTTTCACGGCGCATGTGTACCGATCCGCGCCCTCCCTTACCGGAGCGGCAGTAGATTTTTACATAATCAACAAAATTCGATTCAGCCATAATATTTCTTTGAAAAATTAAATGAGTCAACCGCCTGTCTGACGGTTTTACTTAATGCAATCGAGATTGCACTGTCTGTTACAAAAAAGAGAACGAGAAACCTCCAAACGGAAGTTTTCTCATTCTCCGTTTTTCATATCTTCAATTAGAGTTTATCGATAGCAGAGCAAATATCTGCAAAGATACCATCCATAGAACCCAAGCCATTGATGTGGCAATATTTGCCATCATTCTTGTACCAGTCAATCAGAGGAGCAGTCTGAGAATGATAAACTACCAAACGTTTCTTGATAGTTTCTTCATTATCGTCAGCACGACCAGATTCCTGTCCACGTTTGATCAGACGAGTCATCAGTTCATCTTCCGGAACTTCCAGGTCAAGCATGATAGAAACTTCCTGACCGCGTACTTTCAACATTTCTTTCAAAGCTTCTGCCTGAGCGATTGTACGTGGAAAACCATCGAAAATAACACCTTTGCTATCCTTGAAGCTATCGAATACGCTAGCCAGGATATCTATCATCAAAGCGTCTGGAATCAACTGACCGTTGTCGATATATCCTTTGGCAGTTTTACCCAGTTCTGTACCATTCTTGATTTCTGCACGCAAAACGTCACCAGTAGAGATGTGGTTCAAACCATATTTCTCTACGATACGAGCACTCTGAGTTCCTTTACCTGAACCCGGTGCGCCGAAAATTACAATGTTCAACATCTTTATTACCTTTTATTTTAATTATGAATAATTATTCTATCACAGTATAAATATCACGATAGTTTCGTCCCAGTCCGTCGTAGTCAAGTCCATATCCTACGATAAAGTCATTAGGAATGTTCATTGCCACATAGTTAATGTCAAGCTCAACCTTCAGCTTATCCGGCTTAACCAGCAATGTAGCAATTTTAATGTCTTTCGGACCGCGGGCACGCAATGTTTCTACCAGCTGCTTCATAGTCAGTCCCGTATCGACAATATCTTCTACAATCACCACTGTACGTCCCGTGATATCATCACCCAAGCCAACCAGTTCTTTCACTTTACCGGTAGAAGAAGTACCTTCATACGAAGCCAGTTTTACGAAAGAAACCTCACAAGGCATAGTCAAGTGCTTCATCAGATCAGCCGTAAACATGAACGAACCATTCAACACACTTATGAAAAGCGGATTGGTTCCCGACAAATCACGATTGATTTCATCTGCTACACGAGCCACTTCCTTCATTATTTGCTCCTCAGGAATAAAAGTCTTAAAGCGTTTATCTTTGATCTGAATTACACTCATAATATATAAGTTTATAAAATTGGGACAAAAATACGAATTATCCCTCAAACTTCTATACTTTTTTCGTACTTTTACCGACAAATAGCTATTTAGAAAAAAGATGAAAATACTTAGTTGCACTCAGCAAAAACAGGCGGACGCATATACAATCGCCCAAGAAAACATACTTTCCATCAATCTGATGGAAAAAGCAGCCTCGCTGCTAACTGATGAAATTTGCCGTCGTTGGGATAAATCTCACCGAATAATCATATTTGCAGGCTCTGGAAACAACGGAGGAGATGCCGTTGCCGTAGCACGCATGCTGTTCCTGAAAAATTATACAGTAGAAGTATATCTGTTCAATATCACCGGAGTCTTGTCGGACGATTGCATGAAGAATGTACAGCGCCTGCAAGAATGCGGATTCCCTAACTATCACGAAATCAGTAACAGCTTCGACCCACCTCAGCTGACAAAAGATGACATCGTGATAGACGGACTTTTCGGTTCAGGACTGAACAAACCGTTAAGTGGTGGATTCGCATCGGTAGTGAAATACATCAATGCTTCACAAGCTACGGTTGTATCCATCGACCTGCCTTCCGGATTGATGGGAGAAGACAACTCAAACAATATCCGCCAGAACATCATACGGGCTGACCTGACATTAAGTATCCAGTTGCCGAAACTGTCTTTCCTGTTTGCCGAAAATGAAGACATCGTAGGCGAATGGAAAGTACTGGATATAGGCATCAGCAAAAACTTCATAGAAGAAGCCTCTACTCCGTACTTCATCACCGAAGCAAATGAAATACGCCAGCTGATCAAGCCTCGCAGCCGTTTCGCACATAAAGGCAATTTCGGACATGGCCTGCTGATTGCCGGCTCATACGGTATGGCAGGAGCTTCCATATTAGCTGCCCGTGCATGCATGCGTTCGGGTATAGGCTTACTGACAGTTCATACTCCTGTCCGCAACCATGACATTGTACAGACCAGTGTACCCGAAGCAATGGTACAAAACGATGTACACGAACTCTATTTTGCCGAACCCGTAGACTTGGATAACTTCCAGGCACTGGCTATCGGTCCGGGAATCGGTCAGGAAGAAGAAACCGCACTCGCTACATTCGACCAGCTGAAAGAATGTTTCATTCCTCTGGTTCTCGACGCTGACGCACTGAACGTATTCAGTACACACCGTAATTACCTGAACCGGATTCCGAAACGGACAATCCTGACACCGCATATCGGAGAACTGGAACGTATTATCGGAAGATGCAACAACAGTTTCGAACGTCTGACCAAAGCCAAAGAGCTTTCTGCCTATCTGCAATGTTACATTGTACTGAAAGGAGCTTACACTGTAGTTATTACCCCCGAAGGCAACTGCTACTTCAATCAGACAGGTAATCCGGGTATGGCAACAGGAGGAAGCGGTGACGTACTGACCGGTATCATCCTCGCCCTGCTGTCGCAAGGATATTCACAGGAAAACGCTTGCCGTATAGCCGTATACGTACATGGTCTGGCAGGTGATATTGCCCGCAACCGTGTAGGAGAAATCAGCCTGACAGCAGGCGATATCATTGAAGCCCTACCCGAAGCATGGAAAAACATTACAGAAACTAAATAACAAACCATTATGAACAGAACGATTATTGCATTGGGATTGTTGGCATGCTCAACACACATTGCAGCACAGGATGTAAATATATACACACCGGGCACAGACGAAGGCATTGTATACTTTCTGCCTAAAACAGCTCTGGAAGTAAATATTATAGCCACACGCATAAGCTATCAGCCGGGAGAGCTATGCCAGTATGCCAATCGTTACCTGCGCATGAACAATGTAAATCCTCAACCGGAAACATACTGGGAAATCAAACAGATTGACGTTCGCTCTATCGGAGTTCCCGATTCTACCAAAGCATATATCATCAAGCTGAAAGATAAAAGCACCTTATCAAATATTGAGCTGACAGAAAGCGGGATAGCCAAGGCTATAAATACCACTTTTCCTAAAGAATACGAACAGCAGCAAGGATACGAACTGGAGAAACCTCTTCCACATGAAAGTACACGCAAGTACATGACAGAAGAGATCCTGATGGCAGGTTCGACAGCGAAAATGGCAGAACTGACAGCTAAGGAAATTTACAATATCCGCGAAAGCAAGAATTTGATCTTGCGAGGACAAGCTGACACCATGCCTAAAGACGGAGCTTCACTCAAGCTGATAATGGACAATCTTGACAAACAGGAAAAGGCACTTACACAAATGTTCGCCGGAACAACCGATCGCGAAGACAAGGTATTTACCGTACTTGTTACTCCGGAAGACAATACAAAAGATAAAATCGTATTGCGTTTCTCACGCCTGTTAGGAGCCTTGTCTACCGACAATCTGGCTGGTGATCCTATATATATCAGCATGAGCAGTACAGCTCCTATACCAGCTCCGACCGATGACAGCAAGAAGAAAAAGAAACCAGAGGGAGCTATCTATAACATTCCGGGCAAAGGAAATGTTTCTGTAAGCTACCAAGGGAAAAAATATTTCGAAAAAGACCTTCCTATTACTCAGTTTGGTTCTACAGAGGTTTTGGTAAATGAGCTTTTCAACAAGAAAATAAACACACGAGTAGTGTTTAACCCCGAAACCGGAGCAATTCTGAAAATAGATAAAGACTAACTAGCAGTCGTTATCCTGAAATAAATAAAACCGGCAGGATTCTGTTCATTCAGAAATCCTGCCGGTTTTATTTATTTCAGTCAGTTAACTACCCTGATAGTTACTTGATATTAGCTTCTTCCAGCTTATATCCAAATTTCTTGTCGGCTACCTTCAAAGCGAAAGCAATAATCAGCGACAATACTGCGATACCTGTAAATATACACATCGGTAATGTATAGTCGTACAGATTAGCTCCATTTGCCTTTCCTACCACACAATACTTATCCAATACGATACCAATCAATGTCGGTATTCCCCACAATCCGATATTCTGAATAAAGAATATCAACGCGTACGCAGTACCCAACTGGTGAGCAGGGAATATTTTAGCAACCGAAGGCCACATAGCAGAAGGTACCAGCGAGAAGGCAATACCCAGCACAATCATCAATACGATAGCAATCCAAGAGCTTGTAATGAAAGGCAACGCATATATACAGTGTACAGCAATCAGCATAGCTGCACCAAGCATCATGATAGAAGCAGCTTTTCCTCGCTTGTCTACCATACCACCAAACACCGGAGTAAGGAACAAAGCTCCTAAAGCAGGAAGTCCGGCAAAGAATCCGGCAACACTTTCATCAATACCATATTTACTGATCATCAGCTCGGAAGCAAATTTCTGGAACGGGAATACGCATGAGTAAAACAATACGCAAAGCAAGGCTATCAGCCAGAATCCCGGATTAGAAAGAATCTTGGCAACATCCTTGAATGAGAATTTTTCTTCCGGAGAATTATCAACTTCAGCTTCAATCTGGCGATCCAGTTTCTTATCAAGAACAGAGAAAGCAAAGAAAGCTATCAATCCACCGATCAGACAGATCAGACCCACCAGCACCGGAGTTGTAATCTCGTACGCACGTGCCATCGGAATAGCAACTGCATAAGCGGCCTGCGAACCTACACGTGCCAGCGCAACCTGTACTCCCATGGCTGTTGCCATTTCTTTTCCGCGGAACCATTTGGCAATCATCTTCGTTACTGTGATACCTGCTACTTCAGCTCCTACACCAAAGACAGAATAACCAGCCGATGCAACAAACACGCTTACTTTATATCCCAAAATTGTGCCTGTAGCATCTGCCATACCCGTCATAGCATAATACTCCAGTCCTGTACCCAATACCATCAGAATAGTAGCCAGCTTTCCGGTAAACCGAATACCAAAACGGTCAAGAATCAGCCCACCCCATATCAGCATCAAAAAGAAAACATTCAGGAAGCTATAAGCTCCGGTAAAAAGTCCGAACTCACTACTATCCCACTTCAAATCGGTTTCAAGCATCGTCTTCAGCGGTGCAACCACATCGTTCACATAATATGCCGCCATCATCGTGAAGGCAACAATTGCCAGCGCTCCCCAGCGAATAGCCCGGGAATCATTCAGTTTTTTAAGATTCTGTTCTTTCATCTATTTTTTATCTATTTTTTATATATTTCTTAAAAATGCGACAAAGATACGTTTTTTTTCATCGTTTCTATTTCATTTTTCAAAATATATTCTAACTTTGTAACAGAACGTAACACACATTATATAAGTAAAACGCGTGCAAGGTTCATTACAATTTTAATTTACCAACTAATAAAATCAACCATGAAAAAAACAAAACTTACGGTTCTCTGCGCCATAATGAGCGGAAGCCTATTATTTTCTTCCTGCATCGGTTCTTTCGGACTGTGGAGCAAATTGAAAGATTGGAATCAAGGACTTGGCAATAAATTTGTAAACGAAATCGTATTTTTGGCTTTCCACATCGTTCCGGTGTACGAAGTTGCTTATTTTGCCGATGTACTGGTTTTGAACTCTATTGAATTCTGGTCAGGTTCTAACCCTATAGCACAGGTAGGCACTGAAAAGACAGTACAAGGAGAAAACGGAGAATACCTGGTACGTACAAATGCCGATGGCTATACCATCATCAAGAAAGGTGAAGAAGACAAACCTTTAGATTTGGTTTACAACAAAGAAAAACGTACATGGAACGCCGTTGCCGACGGACAGACATTCGAACTGATAACCATGAATGAAGACGGCACTATTACATTTAAGCAGAAAGACGGCACTCCGATGACCGTTACTCCTGACATGATGGGTATGTCAGTTGCGAGAGCAGCTCAAAACAATTCATTATTCTTTGCAGCAAGATAACTTCCAAAAGAAACAAAATCATAACAAAAACGCAGAACTGTCATAAAGATAAGTTCTGCGTTATTTTTTATGCCCAACAGACTTCAGGCAACAGATATGAAGCCAACCAGCCAAAACATACCCTGTCCAGACCTATCAATATCTCATACAAAAAAATAAAAGCAGCCTCTCCACCACGGAGAAGCTGCTTCGTTATTATAATTTAGGTGTATAAAGTCTTTATTATCTGCTTGTCATTAGCACTGAGCCAATTTACCGTCTGAACCCAATACGTTCAAGATTTTATGCTTGTACATCTTTTCCATGTTATCACGAGCAGGACCAAGATATTTACGTGGGTCGAATTCTGCTGGTTTTTCAGCAAATACCTGACGGATAGCAGCAGTCATTGCCAAACGAGAGTCAGAGTCGATGTTGATCTTGCAAACAGCTGATTTAGCAGCTTTACGCAATTCTTCTTCAGGAATACCGATTGCAGCATCCAATTTACCACCGAACTTGTTGATAGTATCAACTTCTTCCTGAGGAACTGAAGAAGATCCGTGAAGAACGATAGGGAATCCAGGAAGTTTTTCCATAACTGCATCCAATACTTCGAATGCCAAAGGAGGAGGAACCAAACGACCTGTAGCTGGATCAACGTGGCACTGTTCTGGTTTGAACTTGTAAGCACCGTGAGAAGTACCGATTGAGATAGCCAAAGAATCGCAACCTGTACGAGTAGCGAAGTCGATAACTTCTTCAGGGTTAGTATAAGTGTGGTGTTCAGCGCAAACTTCATCTTCTACACCAGCCAATACACCAAGTTCGCCTTCTACTGTTACATCGAACTGATGAGCGTATTCAACAACTTTCTTAGTCAAAGCTACGTTTTCTTCGTATGGCAAGTGAGAACCGTCGATCATAACTGAAGAGAAACCTAAGTCGATGCAAGATTTGCACAATTCGAATGAATCTCCGTGGTCAAGGTGAAGAACGATTTCAGGATGTTCGCAGCCTAATTCTTTAGCGTAAGCTACAGCACCTTCTGCCATGTAACGCAACAAAGTCTGGTTTGCATAGTTACGAGCACCTTTAGATACCTGAAGAATAACCGGAGATTTTGTTTCAACAGCTGCTTTGATGATAGCCTGCAACTGTTCCATATTATTGAAGTTGAATGCAGGGATAGCGTATCCACCTTTGATTGCTCTGGCAAACATATCTCTAGTGTTTACCAAGCCTAATTCTTTGTAATTAACCATTGTTGTAAATTTTATAATTGTTAGTGATTAAATTCCATAGGCAAAGTTACAAAGAATTGTAACAAATCTTCCTTTCATTGCATGAAAAAAGTGCTCCACTCATGAACATTTTGACCTAAATCATCGGCCATTTCACTCAAAAAGCATTGGATGTAAAGTGTATATTACAAATTTTACAGACTCATTCTGCTTTCTCTTCCGGAAAATCAACATCCGTTTTTTCGGCCATCCGCCAGCTTCTTACACCTTATATTATATAATAACAGTACAATGCAGTCAGTGGTCATCTTTCAAAACTACAGCAAGTTAAATAAAAAATTATGCAAATCATTTTCTATTTCAAAGAAAAGCAGTATCTTTGCAACCCGAAACAGACCATTACACACTATATATTTTGCAGTGTTACCACATATAGCAAATAATAACAATAAAAGTATATACTGAAATGAAAAAAGGCATTCATCCTGAAAACTACCGTCCGGTAGTATTTAAAGACATGTCAAACGGTGACATGTTCTTGTCACGTTCAACTTGTGCAACAAAAGACACAGTAGAATTCGAAGGCGAAACTTATCCTTGTGTTAAGTTGGAAATCTCTAGCAGCTCTCACCCGTTCTACACAGGTAAGTCTAAATTGGTAGACACTGCAGGACGTGTTGATAAGTTCATGAGCCGCTACAACCGCATCAAGAAGTAATCATTACTTGCAGAAATATAAAATCGGGCGTTTCTTTCACGTGAGGAACGCCCGATTTTATTTTTACCGTCACACAACTTATCAGCATATCATATCAAAAACTTCAGCATATTTTGAGAAAAACATGCTGAAGTTTTCTGTAAAATTCGTACAAATATTCCACAAAACTTGCTGACGTTTTTTCAATACCTCCCAGCTTTACCAGCAAGCCTTAAAGAAAGCCACTAAATTCTTAGAGATTATCCTCTCTATCCATACCCCTGAAAAACAAATCAGGTATTGCCGAAACCATCCGAACGAACGGCCTCAACAATACCCGAACATGAAAATATAAGATTTACAGCAAATATTACTTAGTATCCTTTGCACGTATTTCTACACGACGAATCTTACCGCTGATTGTCTTCGGAAGTTCATCTACAAACTCGATAACACGTGGATATTTGTAAGGAGCTGTCACACGTTTTACATGATCCTGCAATTCCTTTATCAGCTCCGGACCGGCTTTCTGCTTGTAATCCTTTGCCAATACAATCGTAGCTTTTACTACCTGACCGCGAATTTCATCGGGTACACCTGTTATGGCACACTCTACTACTGCCGGATGGGTCATCAAGGCACTTTCTACTTCGAACGGGCCGATACGATAACCGGAACTCTTGATTACATCATCCGCACGGCCTACGAACCAGTAATAACCATCTTCGTCACGCCATGCGACGTCACCGGTATAATAAACTCCGTCGTGCCATGCTTCGCGAGTCAGTTCTGCATCACGATAATACTCTTTAAACAATCCCAGCGGTTTTCCCTTATCGGTACGTACAACGATTTGTCCCTGTTCACCATCTTCGGCCGAACGTCCGTCGGGTGTAAGCAGGTCGATATCGTACTGCGGATTAGGAACACCCATACTGCCTGGTTTCGGATCCATCCATGGGAAAGTAGCAAGTGTAAGAGCTGTTTCTGTCTGTCCGAAACCTTCCATCAGACGAATACCTGTAATCTTCTTGAAAGTTTCGTAAACAGAGTAGTTCAATGCTTCTCCCGCCGTAGTACAATATTCCAGTGAAGACAAATCGAATTTGCTCAGATCCTCACGAATCAGGAAGCGGTAGATAGTAGGAGGTGCGCACAATGAAGTAATATGATAATCGTGTATCTTCTGCAAGATATCGGCAGGAGTAAATTTCTCATGGTCGTACACAAAGATATTTGCTCCGGCAATCATCTGTCCATACAGCTTACCCCATACAGCTTTTCCCCATCCGGTGTCGGCAATAGTAAGATGCAGACTGTTTTCATGAAGATTATGCCAGAAACTTCCGGTAGCAATGTGTCCCAACGGATAAGTAAAATCGTGTGCCACCATCTTAGGTTCTCCGGTAGTTCCTGAAGTAAAATACATCAGCATAATATCATCGTTGGTATTTGCATGTTCAGGACGTACAAAAGGAGCTGCACTTTCCATTCCTTTATGGAAGTCTTCAAATCCTTCCGGATATTCAGGACCTACACTGACGAGCTTCTCTACGCTTGGACATTCAGGCATTGCATCCAGAATATGTTTGGTAATGACTTCTTCTCCCGCAGCAACAATCATTTTGATAGTAGCGGCCTTGCAGCGGTAAACGATATCTTTCTTAGTCAGCAGGTGGGTAGCCGGAATCACTACTGCCCCTATCTTGTGAAGGGCAATGATAGAGAACCAGAATTCATAACGGCGTTTCAGAATCAACATCACCTTGTCGCCATGTCCGATACCCAGACTCTGGAAGTAAGAAGCCGTCATATCGGTATATTTTTTCAAATCGGCATAAGTAAACTGAATATGTTCTCCTTTATCGTTTGTCCAGAGAAGAGCGTTTTTATCCGGACGCTCGGCAGCCCATGCATCTACTACATCATAACCGAAGTTAAAGTTTTCGGGCACTTTTATTTTGAAGTGCTTTATAAAATCCTCTTGTGAGGTAAAGCTAGTTTGATCTATAAATCGTTCTAACATATATCTTTTGCTTGTTTTTACTAGTTGTTTGTATTGTTATTGCATTACTACAGCCAGGAATTTTACAGTTTTTCCATCCAGAGCCAACATTCCGTGAGGCTTGCTTGAATCAAAATACAGACTGTCTCCCGGATTCAATATCAACTCCTTACCATTGATATTCAACAGCATACGTCCCTCTATCACCAGGTTGAACTCCTGTCCTTCGTGGGTATTGAAATATACCGGTGTATTTTCCGGCTTCGGTTCTACCGTTACAATAAACGGATCAGCCTTACGTCCCTTAAAACCAGAAGCAAGCGACTGATATTTATATGCCTTAGTACGTTCTACGGATACACCTGTTCCACGACGGGTAAGAAAATAAGATTTCATCTTAGGTTCTTCACCAAACATCAGTTCGTCTAGTGTAATACCGTATTTTCGTGCTATCCGCTGCAAAACACTTACAGAGAAGTCGCACTCACCCGACTCAATAGCCTGGTACTCCTCTACCGTAAAGTTACAGTCGGCTGCAACTTCCTCTACACTCAAATCCAAAGCGTCGCGCAAACCTTTCAAGCGTTCGGCTATCTGCTTAATTTGTTCATCCATATCTTATATGCTTTTTTAAATTGATTGCTGTTTTAATCCAAATATAAATAATCGTAATGCACCAGCGATCGCTGTCCGTGCATGCCTAGCATTTCGCGTGCTTCGGCAGAATCCACCCCGATACGTCCTACTCCTATCTGACGTCCGCGCGCATCCATTATCTTTACAATATCATCCTTTTCAAACTCTCCTTCAATAGAAACGACTCCAACCGGAAGTATACTTACAGCCTTCTTTCCCTTCACAGCCTTAACAGCCTGTTCGTTCAGATGCAGTTCGCCTTTGGCAAATCCTTCACTATGAGCGATCCATTTCTTTACGCTCGAAACAGCTTCAGAAGAAGGCACAAAACGAGTACACACGGTTTCGTCTGGATGCTGCAGCAAATCCAGCAGAATGTTGTCTTTCTTTCCGTTGGCGATAATGACAGTAATCCCTTCATCGGCTACCTTGCGGGCAATAGTTGTTTTGGTAAGCATGCCTCCTCGGCCAAAGCCCGACTTTTCTGTCTGAATGTAGTCGGACAAATCTTTCCCTTGCTCCACTTCACGTATCACCGAAGTACCCGGCTGCGAGGGCGAGCCATTGTAGATACCGTCGATATTACTCAGAATTATCAGCGCCTGGACATCCAGCATAGAAGCAATCATGCCCGAAAGCTCATCATTATCCGTAAACATCAGTTCGGTTACAGAGATGGTATCATTTTCGTTTACAATAGGTATCACTCCACTTTCCAACATCACACGCATACAATTCCGCTGATTCAAATAGTGGCGACGAGTAGAGAAGCTCTCTTTTGTGGTCAACACCTGTCCAACGGCAATGCCGTGCTCACGGAACAATTCATAGTAGCGATTAATTAATTTGGCTTGCCCCACAGCAGAATACAGCTGACGCTGCTGCACACTGTCGAGTTTTCGTGATACTTTAATCTCACTTCTTCCCGAAGCGACTGCACCTGAAGAGATAAGCACTACCTCTACTCCCGCTTTACGGAGCTCAGCTATCTGGTCCACCAGCGCCGACACACGAGTTACATCCAGTGTTCCGTCGCGGCGGGTAAGCACATTGCTTCCCACTTTTACTGCTATCTTTGTAAACTGAAATGCCATAATAAACTTCCGTTTCTTTTCGTCCGGCAAATATAACTTTTTACTTCGTAATGCAAGCGAATAGCCTGAATAAAATATAAATTTGTTACTTATTGACACATATCAAGCCAAAATAAAGAGAAAATCAGTACCTTTGCGTGACAAAAAATTAACACATTATTTAATATGGTCAAAGCTATCTTCTTCGACATAGACGGAACATTAGTATCGTTCAATACTCATTCCATCCCAGAGTCCACCCAAAACGCATTAAAACAATTGCGGGAAAAAGGCATCAAAGTATTCATAGCCACAGGACGTCCTAAAGTTCTGATGATGGATGCGGTAGGTCATTTGCCCTTCGACGGATTCATTACTCTGAACGGAGCGCATTGTTTTACTTCCGATCATCAGGATATTTATAAAGGAAGAGTACCCGAAGAAGATATCGAACGCCTCATCAATTATCACCAACAACATCCGGAAACTCCGTTCGTCTTTGTACACGATGATGAATGGTTTATTACGAATGTCAATGAAGCTGTAAAAGATGTAGCCAAGCTAATTGAAATCAGTCTTCCTCCCATACGCCCGATAGAAGAGGCACGTAATAAGGAAATCTTACAAATCATGGGGTATTTCAAGGAAGATCAGGATCTGGAAGTATTCCGCAATGTCCTGACTCATTGCGAGCCAATGCGCTGGTATCCGCTTTTTGCCGACATCATAGCACGTGGCAACAGTAAGAGTAAGGGGATAGATCACGTGCTGGAATATTATGGTATCGACCTGAAAGATACAATGGCTTTTGGAGATGGAGGAAATGATATTCCGATGCTCGGACATGCCGGTATTGGCGTAGCAATGGGCAATGCTTCTGATGAGGTAAAAGCCGCCGCAGACTATGTAACGACTTCAGTTGATGAAGACGGCATTATGAATGCACTGAAACATTTCGGAGTATTATAAAAAAACAGCGGCATGAGAACATAAAACACATGCCGCTGTTTTTTCAAAGTGGATCCTTACAACCAAAGTTTCGCCAGATAGTCGTAATGACTGCCTTCCTTTATAATCTGAGCATGGAAGCCATATTGTGAGACATAAGCAGAAAGGGTATCGAAATCCACATACAGCCAGTCGAACGAATCGCCTTTCACTTGTTTATACTGCATTTGAAAATCTATCTCACCATAATAATCGGCTGCAAGATCGAGCACATAACTGCCGTCTTCGTCTTCATACAGATATTTCAAATCACTGGAATCTAGCAAGATACATCCACCAGGAGCCAGTAACTGCTTCATTCTTGCACAGAAAGCAGGAATATTCTTTAACTTTCCAATAATTCCGGAACCGTTCATGAGCATCAGAATCGTATCAAACTGTCCGGTAAAATGTTTATCAAACAGATTGACATGAAGAGCATTCAACCCGCGTTCCTGCATGGCCTTCACCGATAGAGGAGATATATCAATGGCAAGACTCTCCTTACCCATTTCCTTAAGAGCCAGCGAATGGCAGCCGCTTCCGGCTCCTACATCCAGAATTTTACCCGTTGCCTGCTGCAAGGCAATCTGTTCCAGTTCCGGCATCGATTCGTATGTACGAAACAAACCGGCTACGGGAATTTCATCTTCATCAAACTGAGAAGAAAACACTCTCAGACGTCCCGCCTTGCCATACTTGAGATAATCGTAGATGGCAGCTCCCATCGGATCTTTTCCTTCGGATAATAAATTCAAGTCCATAATTTCAGATCATTCATTTTTTATATATATCCCTACAAAGATACAAAAAGAGTATCATATCATGCAAAGATGACTATTTATTCATTCTGTTTACATAATTTAAGAATAAAACAAAATAATCCACAAAAACTGTATATTATTTCAATATAATCTGTATATTTGCACCCAATTAAAGAATAATTATACACAATGAAAAGTAAGAACAGCCGACTTGATTCCATTAAAATGATTATCTCAAGCAAAGAGATAGGAAGCCAGGAAGAGCTTCTCCAAGAGCTGGCAAAGGAAGGTTTCCAACTGACGCAAGCAACTCTTTCACGCGACTTGAAGCAACTGAAAGTAGCCAAAGCAGCCAGCATGAATGGAAATTATGTATATGTATTGCCCAACAATACCATGTACAAGCGTATGACTGAACCACATTCCGCTTCCGAGATGCTCCGCCAGCCCGGATTCGTATCTATTGAGTTCTCTGACAATATTGCGGTCATCAAAACACGCCCGGGATATGCCAGCAGCCTTGCTTACGATATCGACAACAATCATTTTCACGAAATCATAGGAACAATTGCAGGTGACGATACCATTATGCTTATTGTCCGCGAAGGCTGTACCCGCACCAGCGTAAAACAAGCACTGGCACATGTAATACCGAATATAAACCTTATAAAATAAAGAAACAAAAAACAAAATGGATACTAAACAAATAGATGTTATGGTAGCCGACGCCTCACATGAGGTATACGTTGACACAATACTAGATACAATTCGTGAAGCAGCCAAAGTGCGCGGAACAGGTATCGCAGAACGTACGCACGAATATGTAGCTACAAAAATGAAGGAAGGAAAAGCTATCATCGCTTTGTGCGGCAACGACTTTGCAGGATTTACTTACATTGAATCGTGGGGAAACAAACAATATGTAGCTACGTCGGGACTTATCGTACATCCCAAATATCGTGGATGCGGACTTGCCAAACGTATCAAACATGCATCATTTACTCTGGCACGTCTGCGATGGCCGAAAGCTAAAATTTTCAGTCTGACATCCGGAGCAGCTGTCATGAAAATGAATACAGAACTGGGATATGTTCCTGTTACTTTCAATGAGCTTACCGACGATGAGTCGTTCTGGAAAGGATGTGAAGGCTGCATCAACCACGAAATTCTTGTCGCTAAAAAGCGTAAATTCTGTATCTGTACTGCCATGCTTTACGATCCGGCTTTGCACACAGACGACAAAGTAACCAACTTTTAAACATACACATTAAATAAAGAATATTAATACAGAAAAAGAGGCTTCATTTTTCAGCCATCGTTTTTCATAAAATAAATGCCTTATGGAAGAAAAGAAAAAAGTAGTAGTTGCCTTCAGTGGCGGATTGGATACTTCGTTTACAGTCATGTATCTGGCTAAAGAAAAAGGTTATGAAGTATATGCTGCATGTGCCAACACAGGTGGCTTCAGCCCTGAACAACTAAAACAGAACGAAGAAAACGCTTACAAACTGGGAGCTGTTAAATATGTTACACTCGACGTTACTCAGGAATACTATGCTAAGAGCTTGAAGTATATGATATTCGGTAACGTATTGCGTAACGGTACTTATCCTATTTCTGTAAGTTCTGAACGTATCTTCCAGGCACTTGCCATTGCTCGTTACGCCAACGAAATCGGCGCACATGCAATAGCTCACGGTTCTACAGGTGCAGGAAACGACCAGGTTCGTTTCGATATGACTTTCCTGGTTATGGCTCCGGGAGTAGAAATCATTACACTTACCCGCGATATGGCACTGAGCCGTGATTACGAAATCAACTACCTGAAAGAACATGGCTTTGAAGCAGACTTTACCAAACTGAAATATTCATATAATGTAGGTATATGGGGAACATCAATCTGTGGAGGCGAAATTCTGGACTCTGCTCAGGGATTACCCGAAAGCGCTTATCTGAAACAAGTAACCAAGACTGGAAGCGAACAGCTGAAACTGGAATTCAAAAAAGGAGAACTGTATGCCGTAAACGGTGAAGTGTTCGACGACAAGATTAAAGCTATTCAGAAAGTAGAAGAAATCGGAGCAGCTTACGGTATCGGACGTGACATGCACGTAGGTGATACAATCATCGGTATCAAGGGACGTGTAGGCTTCGAAGCAGCTGCCCCTATGCTGATTATCGGTGCACACAAATTCCTCGAAAAATATACATTAAGCAAATGGCAGCAGTACTGGAAGGATCAGGTAGCCAACTGGTATGGCATGTTCCTTCACGAAAGCCAGTATCTGGAACCTGTAATGCGTGACATCGAAGCCATGCTTCAGGAATCACAGCGAAATGTAAACGGAACCGCAATTCTTGAACTTCGTCCGTACTGCTTCTCTACTGTAGGAGTTGACTCAAAAGACGACTTAGTAAAGAACAAGTTCGGTGAATACGGTGAAATGCAGAAAGGATGGACAGCAGAAGATGCCAAAGGCTTCATCAAAGTGCTTTCTACTCCACTTCGCGCTTATTATGCTAACCACAAAGACGAGGAGAATATCTGATTATGTCTGGCAACCAGAAACTCAGACGTCCACGTACCGGAAGAATGATAAGCGGAGTATGTGCAGGACTGGCAAACTTCTTTGGTCTTGACGTATCTATTATCCGCATCGTATACGTGATACTGACTTTTTTTACCGCATTTGCAGGTATACCTATTTATCTATTAATGTGGATTATCATTCCACAAGAACCAAACCATTATTTTCATGATTAAAGCAGGAATTATAGGAGGGGCTGGATATACGGCAGGCGAACTGATTCGCCTGCTTATCAACCACCCCGATGTAGAAATAAAGTTCATAAACAGCTCCAGCAATGCAGGCAACAAAATCACTGACGTACACGAAGGATTGTACGGTGAAACCGATCTGGTCTTTACAGACGAATTGCCTCTTGATACTGTAGACGTAATATTCTTCTGTACAGCACACGGTGATACCAAAAAGTTCATAGAAAGCCACGACATCCCTGAAGATGTGAAAATCATTGACCTTTCGATGGACTACCGCATTAAGGATGAAAGCCATGATTTCGTTTACGGACTTCCGGAACTGAATCGCCGTACCATCTGCCAGAGTAAACACGTAGCCAACCCGGGATGCTTTGCTACATGTATTCAGCTTGGTCTGCTTCCGCTGGCCAAACACCTGATGCTGAACGATGATGTTATGGTAAATGCTATAACCGGCAGCACAGGAGCTGGAGTAAAACCCGGAGCAACTACACACTTCAGCTGGCGTAACAATAACATGAGTATCTACAAACCGTTTACTCATCAGCACGTGCCCGAAATCAAGCAATCTATCAAACAACTGCAAAACAGTTTCAATTCGGAGATAGATTTTATACCTTACCGAGGAGATTTTGCCAGAGGTATTTTTGCAACAATCGTTGTCAAAACCAAAGTAGAGCTGGACGAAATCGTAAAAATGTATAAGGACTACTATGCAGAAGACTCGTTCACACACATCGTAGAAAAAAATATCGACCTGAAGCAAGTAGTCAACACCAACAAATGCCTTATCCACCTGGAAAAACACGGTGACAAACTGCTCATCGTTTCCTGCATTGACAATCTGTTGAAAGGAGCAAGTGGACAGGCTGTACATAACATGAACTTGATGTTCAACTTAGAAGAAACTGTCGGCTTAATGTTGAAGCCCAGCGCATTCTAAGTCAGATTTAAATATTATATCAAGATATGAAACTATTCGATGTATATCCTTTGTTCGATGTAAATATCGTACAAGGAAAAGGTTGTCACGTATGGGATGACAAAGGTCAGGAATACCTTGACCTTTACGGAGGACATGCCGTTATTTCTATCGGACATGCACACCCTCACTATGTGGAAACAATCAGCAAACAGGTAGCCAAACTGGGATTCTACTCAAACTCAGTCATCAATAAGTTGCAACAGGAAGTAGCCGATCGCCTCGGAGCCATGTGCGGATACGACGATTACCAACTTTTCCTGATCAACTCCGGAGCTGAAGCAAATGAGAATGCCTTAAAACTCGCTTCGTTTTATAACGGACGCACTCGTGTTATATCATTTGCAAAGGCTTTCCATGGACGTACTTCACTGGCAGTAGAAGTAACAAACAATCCTAAAATCATCGCTCCTATAAACGATAACGGACATGTGACTTATCTGCCGCTGAATGACACAGAAGCCATGAAAGCAGAACTCGCTAAAGGCGATGTGTGTGCAGTCATTATAGAAGGTATTCAGGGAGTAGGCGGTATCCAGTTGCCTACAAGCGAATTCATGCAGGCATTACGTCAGGCATGCGATGAGCACAATACAGTACTGATACTCGACGAAATCCAGTCTGGATACGGACGAAGCGGTAAATTCTTCGCCCATCAGTACACAGGTATACGTCCTGATATTATCACAGTTGCCAAAGGTATCGGAAACGGCTTCCCGATGGGAGGTGTACTCATCAGTCCTAAATTCACTCCAGTATACGGACAGTTGGGTACTACATTCGGAGGAAATCATCTTGCCTGTGCAGCCGCTATAGCCGTACTCGATGTAATGAAGGAAGAAAATCTGGTAGAAAATGCCGCTCTGGTAGGAACACACCTGATTGAAGAATTGAAGAAATTCCCTCAAATCAAAGAAGTACGCGGACGCGGTCTGATGATTGGAATGGAATTCATCGAACCGATAAAAGAAATCCGCCAACAGCTCTTGTTCGAACAGAAAGTCTTTACCGGTGTAAGCGGAACCAATGTTATACGTCTGCTTCCTCCTCTCTGTCTGAGCATGGCAGAAGCTGATGAATTCCTGAGCCGCTTGCATGCAGTTCTAAAATAGCAATCCACAAGCTAAAACATACAAAGAAAATAGCCGGAACTCTCAATGAGAATTCCGGCTATTTCTTTTATTAGAATATTTTATTTTCAAGCCTCTGATTAAGAACATCTCAGTACCTGACCGATACGTAAAGTAGTAGTACGTTTAATACCATTTATCTGGCACAGGCGATCGATAGAAACATGATACAAGCGTGAGATACGTCCTAATGTATCACCCTGGCGGATCTTATGATAACGGATTGCTGATTTCTCTGCTTCTTCAGCACCCGATTTGCCGCTCTTTACAGCAGCTAAAGCACGTGTACGCTGATATTCGTAACGATTCGCTCCGCGAATGAACAAATAACTGTCGGCTACAATATCCTGTTTCGGGAAATCGAACATAAATTCCGGATTGATAACCTCACCCAGGAAACGAGTTTCGAAATGCAAGTGTGAACCAGTAGAACGTCCGGTATTACCACCCAATCCGATAGGATCACCAGCCTTTACATATTCATCTTCTTTTACAATCTGCTTTGAAAGGTGTCCGTAAATAGTTTCCAGACCATTATCATGACGTATTACTACATACTTACCATAGCCACGGCGCTCATATTTTACCATACGTACTTTTCCGTCGAAAGCCGCACGAATAGTATCACCGATATATACCTTGATATCAAGTCCGTTGTGCATACGACGCCAGCGCGGGCCGCATTTTGAAGTAATTTTTGTATGAGTGGTAGGCATGCAGAAACCCGTCAGGTCGATACGGAAGCTATCAGGAATCTGTACGGTATTGCCATAAGCGTGAACACGCTGGTTATTCCAATTGGGATAAAGACTGTAAGCAGGATAAACTGCTTGTTCTGCTTTAATCTGGCGAATCAATGCCAAAGAATCTACTGCTTTAAGTTTTCTGTCGATAGGAGCCTGGCGAGCCAACAAATCTTGTCCTGATACATTTACACTGACAAACGCCAAGGCTGCTATTGCAACTGTTCTAATACATTTTAAAATCATTATCGCTATACTATTTTTCAGCCTATACCTGCAAGTGGATCTCCGAACTCTCTATCTGCTTCTTGCGTTGGTATAACTGCCGGTTCTAAACAATTCTAATTAAAAAAGTCTTTTTCAGACACTAAGATTCCAAAAAATCGTTTCAAATATAGCATTTTTCCGGCAAAAGACAGAGCCCAGTTAACGATTTTTTATGTATTTTCATACCAAAATCATTAACCTTAGCCGATAATATGTTTCATAACATACAGCTATTACAAACAGTTTACATCAGTCTGTAAATCAAACAACCAGGAAGATGTGATGCCCCAACAAACATTAAAGACGTACGAAACGCCCATTCTGCCAGACATACTTCAGCGGTACAGCAACAAGATAAGGTTTTATTTCCTTCAAGGTTTCTTTATCCAGATAATCGGGAGTAGTATAAACGAACGAAAGTGAAGTATCTTTTTCCGACAATACAGCTTTCAACAAAAACATATCAGCACGTGTACGCAGGTTTTTCAACGAATCAGTTTGTGTTTCCGTCACAGGGGTTTTATAGAAAGCATCCTCGGCAGGCAGGGTAAGAAAATTCTCTGCCGGAAGAGATTTCCATGAGGTATCATAAAACGAAACACGACTGTCACTCACCGGTCCCTGATAAGTCTGTACGACACAAATCACTTTTACAGAATCGTTAAGAGGAAGCAACTTCATTTCTGCCGTACTGACTGCGCTTACTTTCAGCAACAGATAATCATCTGTCAGCTTCAACATTTCCGACGTGTTTCCAAAACGGTTTTTCACCTGAGCCTTCATATTGCTGGCAAGGAAATCGCCGAAATCGGCTCTGTTGACCTCTGTCAGCAACGGCGAAAGAGAATCGGGCAAAGCAACAAACAACGATTTCATATCCTGTGCCTGCATATTCAGACAGCACAACAGTATTCCGGCTATAATCAATATTTTTCTCATGAAATATTCTGTTTTTATTATATCATTCAGCGATGCTAAAAAAGCACTCATTGCCTGCAAAAGTAGCACTTAAATAGAATATATTGAAAAAAACAGCCCGCTTTTTAATGCAGTATAAAAACATATCTATAAACAAAAGCCACCCTGTACAAGGTGGCTCCCAAATTATCAACATCTACAACAGCATAAGCTGTTCTGTAAGCTAATTAGAATACAATCTTACGTTCAATCTCCTCAAAACGGGGGAAAAGCAAATTATTCTCCAAGTGAATATGTTCAAACAGGGCATCGACGAAAGCTTCCAGTTCCTGCATCAGCAACCGGTAGCTGGCACATCCATCCTGAGGAACCGAGAAATGACGGGTCAGTTCAATAATATGCAAGTAACGGTTTCCTTCCCCTTCATGCTCCATTTTCATTACCCGAATCGGATTGGCAATGGTCCCGCAATGCATCGGTTCCATGCGTTGCCCTTGCTGCTGTGCTGCATACAATTCATACAAATAAGGGAACAATACGTTTTCCTCTTTTTGCAAGTGCATCTCCAAATCCTGGAGCGATTCACTGACCAATGTTTTCAGTTCACGCAGCTCGGGATGAGCTTCTCCATGTACCCGTTCTACCTTCTCCAGCAATTCCATCAGTTCCGGTCCCCGCGAACGAATACCGCGATGATGTATTTTCAAAATATAATCCATCAGCAAATCGAGCGGCCACGATGCAAAGGGAATAGCTCCCTTTCCGTCCGAGTCCTGATGCTGCAATGCCTGTATAACTTCTTCCACATCCAGCTTCAAAGCTGCACAAGCTTCATGCAGCTGAGTTTCTCCATGACAACAAAAATCAATCCCATATTTTTTGAATACTTTAGCCGCAGCAAAATTTTCGGCTACAATCTTGCCAACACTTGTATCTTTCCAGTCTGCTGTTTTCATATTTCCACTAGTTCTATTTGATTACGACTGCAAAGATATCCCGGTATCCGGACAAAATCTGTCACATAGGTGACAATGACCCATAATGAAAGTTAAATATCATTTTAGAAGAGCGATATATTTCGCACCAGATAAGTATCTATATAACAAGCAACTAGAAATGGCTTTTATTTTCGTACAAATTTAAAAAAAACATCAGCATATTTACTCTAAAACATGCTGATGTTTTCTTTCATTTATCAGCAAAAAAAATTTATCCCTTCCGCTTCAGGAAATCAGTAGGACTTTCACCAAAATAATCTTTATAACATTTCGTAAAATAAGACGGTGAACTGAATCCCACTTCATAAGTAATCTCTGCAATGGTCTTTTCGGTAGATGCAAGCAGTGAAGCAGCTTTTTTCAAACGTGCTATACGCAACAGTTCATTGGGAGAATATCCAGTAAGAGCTTTCGATTTCCGGTATAGCTGCACGCGGCTCATGCCAATCTTGTCACCTAAGTCTTCCACGCTCAGTTCGGAATTGCCCAACTGTTCATCTATAAGCGCTCGAAGTTTCTCGACAAATCCTTTATCCAAATCCGCTATCGGCTCCTTGCGCAAGGAAGTCTTATCGGCAAAGAAACTTTGCAACCGGAGACGGTTGTCTATCAAGTTACGCAAACGTACCTGCAACAAACGTGCACTGAACGGCTTCAGAATATACGAGTCGGCTCCACATTCATACCCCTTCACTTTCTGTTCATCCATGGTATAGGCAGTAAGCATCATCACCGGAATATGTGACGTCTGTACTTCCGATTTCAACCGGCGGCAGCATTCCATACCGTCCATCACCGGCATCATCACATCACAAATCACGGCATCGGGCACATATTTCATTGCCTGCTGCAAACCTTTCTGTCCGTTGGAGGCTTCTATTACTGTATACTTATCATGCAGAAGTGACTTTACATAGTCGCGTACGTCCTGATTATCGTCAATAATCAATACAGTTTCTTTGTCATCCCGTTCAACTACTTCGGGAGCAGTCTGGATTGTTTCCTGATCGGCAGAAAGTACTGCCCCTTCTTTTAAGTTCGTAAGTACAATATTTTTCTCTACATTTTCTTCCGGCACTCCGTTCTGCTGGACAGGCATTTCGAGGGTAAACACCGTTCCCCTGCCCTCACCGCTGTCTACAGCGATTGTACCTCCATGCATCTCTACAAACGCCTTTACCAATGCCAGTCCGATACCCGAACCTGCATGATGTACATCTATCTGATAAAAACTTTCGAAAATATGCTTGACATGTTCTGCCGGCATTCCGATACCAGTATCTGAAACTTGATAGCGCAACCAGCGTTCACCTTCTTTGGTAAACTGAGAAAGCTTTATTTCGATAGTACCATTTTCAGGAGTGAACTTAAACGCATTCGAAAGCAAATTATAAGTTATGCGTTCCATCTTTTCGGCATCGGCAATCATTACGTAACCTTCTTCCGAAGGTTCTACCGATACAGTAAAATGAATGTGCTTGCGATAAGAAAGTGTACGGAAAGCGTCAGTCCAGTCTTTGATATTTTCCGAGATATCGAAACGTGACAGCGTCATACTCAATTTACCATTTTCGAACTTACGGAAATCAAGAATCTGATTAATCAACCGGAGCAACACCGTCACATTTTTCTGTATGATATTCAACAGGAAACGTTCATTTTCTCCTAACTTATTACTTTCTGCCAGCTGATTGACCGGAGCTGCAATCAAAGTCAGCGGTGTACGGAAATCATGAGAAACATTTGTAAAGAAAGCCAGCTTGGCATGCGTAGCCTCTTCCAGCTGTTTGGAAAGACTTATCAACTGGTCACGCTGTTCCTCCAAGCGTTTCTTCTGGTCAGACAATTCCGCATTCAGTCTGTTCTTTGTCCAGAAAGCACGTACAACGAAGAAAAGCAACATTGCAACCAGAACCAAAATTACAATACAGGCATACAATAACATCCTTTGCGAAGAGTAACGCATCAGATACGTATCAAGCTGCTTATCGAGAACTTCTATTTTATTATCGAGCTGACCGATATGTGCAGTCTGCATTTGCATAATGCGTGCATTCGCCTTATTGACAAGTGCTGTCGACAGCACTGTTTCACGCGTGTAATCCCGGCCTTGCAAAATATTCATGGCAACTTCCATCACCTTATCACCTCCGGTAGGATAAATAAAAGTCGCATCCAACTGCCTGTTTGCTACCTGTTCTACACCATAACCTTCACCGGCCAACGCATCGATCCCTACAAACAGCATATCATGCTCACGATGTTGTTTGACGGCCGCATCGTATGCTCCGGCTGCCATTCGGTCATTATGAGCAAAAACCATGTCAATATCCGGGAATTTTGAAAGAATGTCACCAAAAGCTTTCTCGGCCGGTACTCTGAGCCATGCGGCATCAGCCGAAGCAATGAGTTTTATGTCAGGAGTTTCCCGTAATGCATCCATCAGACCTCGATGGCGTTCGAGTGCAGAAGTAGAAGCTTTCAGACCAGCAACTTCTACCAGATTTCCTTTCCCCTGCAAGCGTTCAGCAATATAGCTCCCTACCTGACGCCCGATTTCATAATTGTCGGCTCCTACATATGCGGTATATTTGTCTGAACGTATTTTTCTGTCGACCAAAACAACAGGAATACCTTTGTTATAAGCTTTCTCTATAACCGGTGTAATGGCATCAGCTTCATTGGGAGAAACAATCAACAGATCAACTCCTTCACCAATAAGACTTTCTATATCGGCTATTTGCTGAGCATTATTATCTTTCGCTGTACGGATATCAATCTTAACACCCGGATAGAACAAAGCTTCACGACGAATCTCTTTGTTCATCTGTTCACGCCATTCATCGTCACTACACTGAGATACACCAACGACATAGCGTACCTCACGGGGAGCACACCCTGCCATCAGCAAACAGAACAACGCAACAAGAACAAACAAAACATGTTTCATAGCATTCAAAGGTATTATGATAAGATTCCTTCACATGTACAGTTCAACCATCAAACAGTACTGCACATGTGAAGGACAGGTAAAGATACAAAAAATTATTTTATGACGCGATCTTTCAACGATTGCGGCAATACAGGCATTGCTCCGTTCTGAGTACAAACATAAGCAGATGTTTCTACAGCCAGCTTATGAGCTTCGCCGATAGACAAGCCACTCAATATAGAAGAAACGAATGCTGCCGTAAACGAATCGCCTGCTCCAACTGTATCGGCCACTTCAACTCTAGGTGTTTCAACAAAAGAAACATTACCCGGAGTGAAGACATAACTTCCGTTTACTCCACAAGTAAGAATAAGCATCTTCAAGTTATACTTGGCAAGTAAGATCCAGCATTTATCCTGAAGGTCAATACCCGGATAACCGAACATACGGCTTACAGTAACCAGTTCTTCATCGTTTATCTTCAAGATATTACATTTGCTAAATGAATTACAAAGAATCTCTTTGGTATAAAATCCCTGACGAAGATTAATATCAAAGATCTTCAGTGTATCTTCGGCAGGCATAGCATCAATAAAGCGATTGATCGTATCACGTGATACAACGCTACGCTGAGCCAATGAACCAAAGCAAACAGCCTTAGTATGTTTTGCCAGATCTTCCAAGGCCGGTGTATAAGGAATGTTATCCCAGGCTACCCCTTCCTTTATATCATAACAAGGAACTCCTTCTGCATCCAGCTCTACCTGTACTGTACCGGTAGGATAAGGCACTATCTCTACCATAGCATTCAATTTCTTTTCACGGAAATTATCTAAAATCTCCATGCCGAGTTTGTCATCGCCTACTGCACTTACAACACGGCTGTTCAATCCGAACTGTGATACATGATAAGCAAAGTTTGCAGGAGCACCACCTATTTTCTTTCCTTCTGGAAGCACATCCCACAGTGCTTCTCCCATTCCTACTACAATTGTATTTTCCATATTCTAGTTTCTGTTATCAAAGTTAGACATTACTTTTTAATTTTCAAGGTGTAGAACAGCAAATAAATAACACCGACCGTCATTACGGCTACAGCTCCATCCTGTCCCATAGCATCACTGGCAAATCCCATAAACAGCGGGAATACTGTCCCTCCGAACAATCCCATGATCATCAATCCGGAAATTTCATTTTTCTTTTCGGGTACAGCAAGCAACGCCTGTGAGAAGATAATAGAGAAAATATTAGAGTTACCAAATCCGATCAGTGCTATGGCTGTGTAAATAACAGCTTCGGCATCCGATACAAATAATCCTGCCATCGCAAGCAGCATACAGATTACACTAACAACGAAGAACGAGCGTGCAGAAACCTTCTGCAAGATGATAGCTCCTGAGAAACATCCCAGCGTACGGAATATAAAATACAGACTGGTAGCAAAACCTGCCTCATCGAGTGTCATGCCCAGACGTTCCATCAAAATTTTAGGAGCAGTAGTATTGGTTCCTACATCGATACCTACATGGCACATGATACCCAGGAAGCAAAGCAAAATAAACGGACTTCCCAAAAGTTTCAGACAACTTACAAAACCTGAAGCCTTATCCGGTTTTTCTTCTTCAATAGGAGTTGCTCCCAACCAAAGAACAGCTATTACAGCTATTACCATGTATACAGGGAACAGCACACGCCATCCTAATCCGAATGTCGGCATTGCCTGAGTAGCTCCCCACATCGCAATATAAGGAGCAAGGAAAGAAGCAATTGCTTTGACAAACTGCCCGAATGTAAGTGAGCTGGCAAGTTTATCGCCCGAAATAATATTGCTCAACAGCGGATTGAGCGAAGTCTGCATCAAGGCATTTCCTATACCCAACAGTGAGAAAGAACAGAGCATAACACCGTAGTTATCTCCAAAAACAGGTATCAGAAGCGACACAAAAGTCACCACCAGACTAAGCATTACCGTTTTCTTTCGTCCGATTTTATTCATCAGAATACCCGTAGGTACAGAAAATATCAGAAACCAGAAAAATACCAGTGAAGGAAAGATATTAGCCTCCGAATCTGTCAGATTCAAATCAGCCTTTACATAGTTTGATGCAATTCCCACCAAATCAACAAAGCCCATGGCAAAGAAGCAGAGCATAATGGGAACTAATTTCGCGTACTTCAGTTGATGACTAGTCATAGCTACTTATTTTAATCTATAAATTTTTAATGATTTTACTATAAAACTCTTCTTATCCGACTCAAAGGTCATCTTATTATATGTATCAGATGGAAAAACCAGATTCGTCATGGCATACCTTCCGTTTTCACCAAAAGCCTCAACACTACAGCGGTCAACAAACAGACGTAAATGAATTTTTTCCGCATTATCAACAGGTGCTACTGTTAGAGCCGGAAAATCGCGACTAAAATCTACAGCTCCACTCTGACTACGGTCCATAGCAAACTGCTTACGCAACACATCATAATACATAGAAACCTTTTCTCCCTTTGCATTCATCAAGCAGAAAGCCATTTTCGAAGCCCCGGCATTCTCAATCGTCATCTCAATTTCATAAGCACCGTCATTATCTCTCAGCAAGCTTTCAATTTCGTATTTTCCGGCAACCTTGAAAGAAGACTTATCCACCTTTTCGACTCTTGCTTTCTCTATTTCAGGTGAAGGTTTACTTTTCAGATACAGTTCATTTCCTACTCTATAAAGTGTCAGGTCACGCGCAATTGTATTCGCACTACGATATTGTGTAGTAGGAACATTATTTGCATACTGCCAGTTACTCATCCAACCCAATGCTATACAACGACCAGCAGGAGCATTACTCCACGTAACAGTTGCATAATTATCTTTTCCCCAATCAAGCCATTTGGTCTGAGTTGGTGATTCATTCACAAATTTCTTACCATCGAACGAACCAACAAAATACTGAGCAGCACTGCCTCCAAAAGGTCCTCCAGGATTCAGATTACAAATCAATACCCATTTTTTCTCTTTTGTTCCTTCAATCGGAAGTTCTACCAGATCTGGACATTCCCATACACCACCATGCGCGCCTTGCATTGCCCCAAAACTACTTTCCTTCTTCCATACTTTCAAATTGCCAGATGAATATATCTGCATTTCCTGTCCTACAGCCAACATCATCACCCAATGTTTTCCCGGAGCATACCAGAAAACCTTCGGATCACGGAAATCACGCTCAGTCGAAGTCAGTATCGGATTATGTTCATATTTAATAAAAGTCTTACCGTTATCTAAACTATACGCCATACTTTGTGACTGGATATCTCCCCACGGAGTAGATTTTGCAGATGTATAAAAAGCGACAACAGCTCCTTTTCCAAAACCAGCAGTATTATCTTTATCGACAACACAAGAACCACTGAAAATAGCTCCCCATGCGTCAGGAACAATAGCTGTGCCTTCATACGTCCAATGAGTCAAATCTGTACTTGTAGAATGTCCCCAAGTCATATTTCCCCACATCGAACCATAAGGATTATATTGGAAATACAAATGATACACTCCATCTTTATAAAACATTCCATTCGGATCGTTCATCCATCCATACATTGGAGTATGATGATAAACAGGACGGTAAGTTTCACGATTTGAAGAATCGAACGTATCGGAAAGCTTTATCTCCTTCCAGCACAATGATGAAGAAGGCATACCCGTAACATCAATTGAGATTGTTTTTCCCTGGTAAGCAGATAAATCTAATGGCACATAATAATCAACTTTTTCACGAGCCAGACGAACATTTATGTTTTGTCCCAACTGCAATTCATTATTAACAACAATGTTAACCTTACCTTCCGGAGCATTTTCTTGAACGGGAAGAAGTAAGTATTTGCTTTCAGAATCTTTAATCAAAACGATATTCTGTTCGTTTACCAGATGGGATATAGTAACAGATTCTCCCATCACATCCATTAAAGGAAAAGATCCCAATACAAGAGATAGGCCTATCGACCTCATAATTGTATTAATGTTTTTCATTTATATTAAATTTAAAATGATTTCTTTGCAAAAATAGAGGTTTAATACTTATGGTGCATTCAAATTCGTTTCATTACCTTGCAAAAATGTTACACGTAACATTTTTGCAAGGTAATGAAACGAAAGCATGATTCCTTTCTATTCACTCCCACATATCTCATACAACAGAGAAAAGCTAATATCAATAAGGTGAAGAAGGTTTTAATTTCCAACCTTTAAATTTCATGGAAGTCCCCTTCTGTAAAGCAAACACTTCAATCCCAGTTTGACCTTCAGAAGGATAAGTTAGCAATGTAAAAACATCCTTTCCTTCATTCACAAATAGTTCGATACTTGATTTATCAACAAAAATGTGCATTTTTAATTGATTATTCTCAGGGGTAACCTTAGCAAATGCCACACGGCCAAATCCAGGAATAGATGCATCTGTGCAATTCATACGATCTATCAGCAAAGAATTGGATTCTGTATCATAACTAATCACCACTTTCCGTCCTTCACCTACACAAAGATTAAATCCAAACACATTTTTACTACTTACATCAAAGCAAACATCCATTTCATAACAATTCTCCTCTGGTGAGAATTGAGGTAACCGATGTACGCCCATTTCCAATGTATGCTGAAAAGATATTTCATCATACCTCAATTGCTCCAGTTGCTTTACTGGAGTCTGTATCATTCTCAATCCTTCGGGGAAAGTTTTCAAAGCTAAATCTCTCGGTAACGACCAGAATCCCTTACCATAAGTACTGGGCACATGAGGAGCATAATCCCATGTAGAAACCCATCCCATTGTACTGACTGTTTTTAGTGTGTTATCGTAATCTCTAAAGGTGCGTGAGGCATAATAGTCCAGACCTTTGTCTACATACAATGCTTCTTTAGGATGGTTTTCGATAAGTTTAAACTCCTTTCCATCAAAATTACCTATAAAATACTGTTCTTTATTCCAGTTTATGGAAACTACTAATACCCATTTTTTATTTAAAGGATTATCATCTACCGACAACTGAAACAAATCCGGACATTCCCAAGCTCTTTCCTCATTACCAGCAGGACCAAAATCGCTCATCCATTCCCATTTCTTCAAATCGGAAGAAGAATAGAACTTTACTTTCTTTTCAAGCGCTTTAGCCACTACCATTATCCATTTCTTAGTAGGCTCATAATAGAAGACAGTAGGATCGCGAAACTCAGTACTCTCAATATCTAGTACTGGATTTCCCTGATAATAGTCAAATGTCAAGCCATCGCCACTATAAGAAATTCCCTGAGCCTGTTTCTTTGTATCTTTTTCGAATGCCGTATAAGCTGCTACATAAGCATTCTTACCAAATCCTGCGGTATTATTCTTATCAATAAGTATGGAACCGGTAAAATAAGCGATATTCTCAGGGGCCCCTCTCATACAAGAAAACACTGAATCATTATTGGGGATAACCTGTTTATAATGAACTAAATCTTCCGATTCTGCCTTTCCCCACCAATACATATGGTACTTATTCTGATAATAGATAAATCCACTAGGGTCACTAATCCAACCTTTTCTTGGACTGAAATGGTATTGTGGCCGATATTTTTCTTTATACAGTTCAGTGTTCTGCGCATTGCCCATTATGCTATACCCTTGAAATAAGCCAAGCACAAATCCAACCTTAATCCAATCTATTATATTTATCTTCATACGATTATCCTCTTAATTAAAAATTCGTTTTTACTTTAGCATCCTCCAGTTGCCAGATGTCTGCTTTTACCTCACTATTTTTCCCATCAGAAAAGATTTCTATCTGCGTACTGTTTTCATACAATGGAAAAACTCTTGTAGTAAACGCATCTTCATTGTTGATAAATCCTTCCACCACAGATCCATCTATAAAAAGATGAAGATTAATTTTTTCCTCATCTTTCTTTACGCTATATTTATCTTTACGAATGCGTTGAGGAATTCCTTCCCGTAGCGAAGAACGAGTCTGGTCGATTACCAACTCCTGCATATTCAAGTCGAAATAGATTGAGGTCTGCTCCGTTCCTGCTGGATTTTTCCCGATAATCACTCCAAACTTTGTTGCATCTTTTGGATAAAAGTCTATACACAACTCCACTTGGTGCTCCGTATTGGATATAGAATTAACAGAAGTTCCAGTTAACCGTCTTTTTTCTATACCCACATGTTTACCTCTTAAGCTCTTCAATCCTGAATAAGGACGTTGTACTAGTTTTTTCCCATCCTTCAAAGACAGCATTCTAGGTATGCTATACAAGTGTGCCCACCCCTGTTTATAATTAGCGCTTTCTGATATCTCATCCGGAATAATAGCAATGGCAACAGTCGAAGTATCACTCAATTGCCATATAGAAGGAGATAATAATCTATTAATCACTTCCAAATTTTGAGGTACTGGATTATCTGGTATAAACTTTTCATTTTCAAACTTGCCAATCCAATACTGAGAGCGTGCAGGAATACGATTATGAGGAACTCTATTTACCAGCAGTACATATTTTTCACCAAACTTTTTAAAGAAAGGCATTTCCCAAAATACTCCACTCTCATCTATTTCTGGATTTCCTTCGAACATTAAGTGTACATAGTCCCATTTTTTTGCATCAGTCGACTTATACAAAAGTAATGCTCCATGCGGAGAAACCGGATCCTCTATACCATAACCAATAATCATGTACCAAACATTCCCCTCTTTCCATACAAACGGATCACGCATATCGGTACGTGTAAAGCCTTTTGGCTGACCATAGATCACAGGATTCTTCTCATATTTATCCCAAGCTACAAGATTGTTATCGGCTGGAAAAGCAATTCCTATCCCATTTTTATCTCCACCTGAGGTATAAAACAACTGAGGAGTTCCTTTATCATTAAGAATCGCACATCCTGACCATATACCTTTCTTATCATAATCCATATCAGGAGTTAATGCAGGCTTCTCTTCCGTCCAATGTATCAAATCAGGACTAGTAAAATGTCCCCAATTTATCTGTCCTAAGAATATAGATGAAGCATTCTTTTGATTAAATATATGATACTTATCTTTATAATAAAACAAACCATGAGTTTCATTCGTCCAATTGGCTGCGGGCAGTAAATGATAAGTAGGACGATTGAAATCATCTTTAAAACGAGAAACAGGAGCCAGTACGGGTGTAGAATTTCTAACTATTAAAGCTTCTTCTTCAAGTTGTTCAATCTTAAATAAAGAATGAAAACAAGGACGATCTATCAATCCATTAATGCATGTCACATCATACATCCCGACCTTCTTTTCAAAAAAATCTTTACCGAAACGCAATAGCCATTTATCAGTCACATTTTTTTCTTTTTTCAAAGGAATATTTGTCAATTGTTTTCCATTTAAAAAACATGAAAAATAATCTTTTTCCATTGAAAGAGCAATATTAAACCATTCAAAACAATTTATTCTTTTTTGTAAAGAAAATGTCTTCGAAGTTCCTTTATCTAAATTTCGAGTTATAGCAACTAAATCTCCAAAGCGAGTCACACACAATGAAAAAGAAAGTTGATTATATTTATCCAATAGGGCAATACACGAAGCTGTATCAGTAGGATATGACTCCAAAGCGAACCAAGTATCTATCGCTTTCACTCCAGATTCCAATTCAGCATTTAAATAAGTTGAATAACCATCTGTACGTATTACCTTTCCCCTACATCCATTTCCCCACTCAGGTTGTTCTTTTACAGAATGCCATTCCATCCCCCAAACGCTATCAGTTCGTTCATATAGAGTTGGACTATTTGCATAAATACGACTCCCTATATCTCCAAGACTTACCACTAAAAACAAAATAGTCTGTATAAAGTATTTCATAACTAATTACGACTTTATAAAAACAGGTGACAGAAATTTATGATATCTGTCACCTGAAGTTCAAAACTGAAAACTCAATCTATTAAAAATCTCCATAGCCTGGATTTTGCACATAATTTCCTTGAGAGAAATTATATTGAGGTTTAGATATAGGTAAATATTCATCACGTCCTAAAGTAAACTTAGCTGTAGAATAATATACTCTATTCTCCTTTTCCTTCAAAATATATGAATTCATTGTTTCAGCTGCAATTCCCCAGCGTACTAAGTCAAAAAAACGCTCACCTTCCATCGCTTTTTCTAAACGGGTTTCGAAGCGTAAAGCTTCACGAGCATACTCTTGAGTCCATCCTGTAGCTGGATATTCGTTTATCAAGTAATTGGCTGCATCCTTCGACGGATCATTAAAACTCTTCACATAGGTACTATGCATAGCACGACGCCTAATGCGATTAATACATTCTCTTGCTTCTTCCAAACTTGTTCCATCACCAATTTCAATCAAAGCTTCAGCTTTCCACAATAAAACATCTGCATAACGAATAATCTGCCAATTTAATCCAGAAGCTCCCCAAGGCCATCCTTTAAACATATCTGGACTCTCCGGCGATACAAAGAAACGTTTACAACAATGATAACCATAAGTACCTTGATCTCGTACCCAATTATTCATACAAGGCGATTCTGAATAAGTTTTCCATGTAATATTCGGACGTCCTATAATAAAATCTAATCTCGGATCTACTGTTCCATCAATCTGAGTATTCACAGGTTTATCTCCATCAAAAACAATAACATCATAATCATGATCATTAAATGTATTGAACATCGGTAAACCATTTTCGTCTGTTTGATAAGCATTTATCAAATTTTGACTTGGCAAGAAAAAACCATCACCACTATAAGGTCCTTGAGGAGCATTCAACAAGTTACTCCAATTAATACGTCCTGCATCAGGAGAACCATCATTCATAGAATATTGAACAGCAAATATAGATTCCTTACCATTTTCATATTCTAATAAATCCAACTGTTGAAAATCATCCAGCAAATCGTATCTACCTTCCAATTTATTACAAAGTTCTACAACTTCACGCAACAAATCCTTATTTATACGAATTACTTCATGTGTTTTTTCATCCTGCTCATAAGCTTTATATAATTTAACTTTAGCTGCATACGCCCAAGCTACATAACGATTTACTCGTCCTTTATCAGCTTGTTCTTCAGGCAAGTCTGTTGCTGAGTTCATCATCTCATCAGCTATCATTCCTAAAATTTCATCACGAGTATACTCATCATTAGAAATCTTTGGATAATCATTTATGTCTACATTCTCATCAAAATATGGAATTTTATTAAATAAACGACTTAACTCAAAATAAAAATGTGCCCTTAACACACGCATTTCTGCCTTTCTAGATTTTAGCTCAGGAACATCATCTTCCGAACAAATATTCAATACTTTCAGAGCTGAATTACAGCGTTGAACACAGCTATACAATTGAAACCATTTACTATCTACATCACCCAAAGTAGCATCCACGTCAAACGTTTCCAGCTTATGAATATCAGAAACATCACCGACTCCTCCACCTCCTTTATATGCATTATCAGCGCGAACTTCACCATAACTCCAGTTCGTCATAGGATGAAGCCATACACTACCAGTCTGTCCATCTGGACCTGTAAGACCAGCATATGCTGCACTAATTAATAATTCAACTCCTTCAGCCGAATTAAGGTTTCCGTTATTCAATGTTCCCTGAGGCTTGATATCAAGAAAACGGCTTTCATTGCAACTTGCTAAAACAGCAGTAGCAAAAACAAACGATAAGGTAATATATTTTAGTTTCATAAATTCTTTATTTTAATCATTAAAATCCAACTGATAATCCGAATGTATATGAACGTGGCTGTGGGTAAGTATATCCTAACCCTTCAGGATCTGCACCTGTATAATTCGTTAATGTAAACAGATTCTGTGCCTGGAAATACACACGTACATTATTTAAGAATAACTTATCAATAACTTTCTTAGGTAGAGTATACCCTAAGGTCAGAGTTTTCAGCTTGATATAAGATCCATCTTCAATAAAAAACTCAGAACTACGAGCTTCATTATTAGTATCAACCGCAGACAAAGCAGGAATATCACCATTATAAACTCCAGTTTGTTCATATACAGTCCAAGCATCCATAGCATCCAACAAACGGGTTGAATGGTTTCCATTCCATAAAGGGAATAAATCTGTATAAAATTTCGAATTATTCCAAACGTCACGGACCATGCCATTAAAGAACATACTCAAATCAAATCCTTTCCAAGAAGCTCCCAAGTTCAACCCAGCAATAACTTTAGGTTGATCAGATCCTAACCACGTTTGATCAGCAGTACTAATAATGCCATCATTATTCACATCAACATAACGAATACGTCCTACCCCTGGTTTACCAATTTGCACATCGTATTTTGCAAGATAATCACGAACCTCTTCCTCTGTACGGAATAAGCCATCAGTTTTATATCCCATCCACGAGCCAAACGGCTGTCCTACAATACTCTGATCAACTCCATTACCACCACCATAAGTATAATAAATATCAGAAGGAAGATCTGTTATCTCATTTTTATAATAAGATAGATTTAATGATACATCATAGTTAAAATCCTTAATTTGATCTCTCCAAGTTACAGTTGCTTCGAATCCTTTATTCTTCATTGATATTCCATTATACCAATAATATCCACCTTCACCGATAACTCCAATATAAGGACGTTGGATTAACATATCAGTTGTATTTTTATCAAAATAATCTAAAGTAAGTCCCAAACGGTTATTCAAGAAAGATGCATCTATACCTACATTCCACTGTTCTGTTTGTTCCCACTTTAAATCATTATTAGCTGAAGCTGTTTTAAAAACTCCTGGAGCTAGCAATTTACCATCACCTACAATATTATAAGAGGCTCCTTTTAGACTCATAATATATTTATCATAAGTAGCTGTATTATCAATCATATCATTACCATTTATACCCCAAGATGCACGAATTTTCAAGTCACTTAACCAGTTTTGAGTTCTTTCCATAAAGTTCTCACTTGAAAGTCTCCAACCTACAGAGGCAGAAGGGAATATAGCAGAATTATGATTCATTCCAAAACGTGAAGAAGCATCACGACGTAACGTTGCAGAAACCAGATATTTATTAGCATAATCATAATTTGCCTTTGCAAAATAAGATACCAAAGCATATTCACTAGCATTATTACCAACAACCTGACCAGAAGTTACTGCATCCAGATAACGGTAGTCTAAATCCTCAATAACCAATCCCTTACCATATCCACTCAAAGACTCACCAAATTCCTTTTTCGCTTCCATACCAGCCAAAATATTGAGTGAATGTTTATTAATTTCAAATGAATAATTTAATGTATTCGACCAAATCCATTGTAGGCTATAGTTGTGAGTAACATTCAACTCATTTGTATCAACTACACGACTTGCTTCCTGCCATGCCGGAACAAAAGTCGAGTTAAACTCATTATAGTAATTCAAACCAAAATTAGATTTGAAGATTAACTTTTTCACCGGTTCGATTTCAATGTAAGCATTTCCAAATATACGCCAATATTTATGACGATTGTTTGCTTCATTATCTGTCAAACGAATTAGATTAGGTTTATCACCCAATATATCCACATAACCTCCGGCATAATTTCCATTTTCATCGTATACCGGTATAGCCGGATGCTGGGCTATTACATTTTCTTCGATTCCTGAAGGGTTCAGATGACGAGTCCAGTAGTTTACAGAAACACTTTCTCCAATTCTTACCTTGTTATTAATAAAGCGGAAATCAGAAGTCAAACGAGTATTGAAACGCTGAAAATCAGTATTACGACACAAACCATCTTGATCCATATAGTTCATTGTCAACGCAACATTTCCATCCTTGAATCCTTTAGACAATGACAAGTTATAATTCTGCATTAAAGCTGTGCTATAGATTTCTTTAGCCCAATCGGTATTTCCTGTACGGATTTTTACACCATTTTGGTCATAATAATACTCCTGTAAAACCGGTTTCTCTCCATTTCCATAAACAGCACTATTAGGATGTGTACCATATGAATTCTTATATGCTTGCCAATACACATCTCCCCACTGCTGAGCATCCAACATATCAAATCCTGTAGAAAATGTCTGTGCCGTAAGAGTCATATCAAAATTTACTTTTACATCACCTTCTTTAGCACGCTTGGTTGTTATAATAATTACACCATTAGCAGCCTGAGCACCATATATAGCGGCAGAAGCAGCATCTTTTAGGACCTGAATTGATTCTACATCATTAGAAGAAAGGATAGAAGCAATGTTATCACGAGTCTGTACACCATCAATTACATACAACGGAGCACTGTTATTGATTGTAGTTGTACCACGAACCAAAGCTCCAGTATTCATTCCTCCCGGAGTACCATCCGTCGTAACATTCATACCTGCTACACGTCCTTGCAAGGCGGACATAACATTTCCTGTAGGAACATCAGCTACATCCTTCATTTTTACAACTGCAACAGAACCTGTTAAACTTGCTTTCTTTTCAGTCATATAACCAGTTACTACAACTTCATCCAGCACTTCTGTATCTTCTGCTAAAACAATATTCAATACAGTTTGCGCTTTTACGACCTGACTTTTGAAGCCGATATAAGAAATTGAAATTTCCGCACCTTGCTTTACAGTTAAAGAAAACTTACCATCAAAATCAGTAATCGTACCGTTAGTCGTACCCTGTTCAAGAATAGTTGCCCCGATAACAGGCTCTCCATCAGATTTTGAAACTACTGTTCCAGACACTTGCAAACTTTGTGCTTGCACAACCATACACACCATGAAAAGGAGTGCTAAAAGAAATGTTCTTTTTATGCTTTCCATTTACAAATAGATTAAGTTTAACTTATTACAAATCTCACACTGCCGTTCAAAACGGTATTGCAAATGTATGTAGAGCTTAATAAAAGGAATATAATAAATGTTTCATCCTCGATTAAAAATGATACATGCAACATTTTTAATCGAGGATGAAACATTCTTACTCAAAGAACGGAATTTCGTTCTATTGTTTTTTATTTTAGAAAGCCTCCTTACGTTTCTTACTTGTAGCTATCAGATATATACCTAACAAAATAAGAGGCAGACTCAGCAGTTGTCCGATATTCAAAGTCATATTCACTTCTTCTGCAACTTGCGGATTTTTCATAAATTCCAGTCCAAATCGTGCACCAAAGAAAATCAAGAGAGAAACTCCAGTTATCAGACCTATCCGCTTTTGAAGGTGAAATTTGTAATACATCAGCCATGAGGTCACTAATGCTATCAAGCAATAGAGCATTTCGTATATCTGTGTAGGATGACACGCTTGAGATTCTCCATTCTGATTATACAAAGCTTGCCATTCACGAGAACGTACAAACTCAAATCCCCAAGGTAATGTAGTCGGAAAACCAAATATTTCCGAATTCATCAGATTTCCGAAACGGATACACATGCAGACCACAGCTACCGCTGGAATCATACGATCAAAAAGCCACCACACATTTTTTTTCGTAACTTTCTTTGAGTACCAAACCAAAGCCAAAATCAAGGCAAATACTCCTCCATGACTGGCAAGTCCTCCTTTCCAGATTTTCAAAATCTCCAACGGATGTGCTCCATAATAATCCCACTCATAAAATAAGCAATGTCCTAATCGGGCTCCTATTACACTACTTACTATACAATATACAAACAATTTATCTGCCCAATAGTCAGGATATCCTTCTTTTTTAAATAAACGCGATACTATTTCATAAGCGAAAATGAATCCGAGTCCCCACATCAATCCATACCAACGAATTTCAAGGGAGCCTAAATGTACCAGAACAGGATCTACATCCCAAACAATACTTGCTAACGTCATAATTTATATTTCTTTGATATGGCCACAAAGGAACAAAAAAAATCTCTTTCCCGAAACGATACAGGAAAGAGATTTCAAAGTTATCTGAAAATTAATTATACCAAATGAGCAATCAGTTCTTCACGGTCACCTTCCAACAAATCGATAACCGGAACTTCAATCATTGTATAGCATCCCGGCTGCTGTTTCATAGAAGCACGGGCAACACATACCAATACTTGAGCTGTAAGAGCCGGATTGTTGATCTTCATATCGAATTCGAACAACTGATTATGTGTCTTTCCAGATACACCCTTACGTACCAAGTTAACGCCATGACCAACATCATTCAAATCGTCTACACAAGGAACCTGAATTACATGAGTCTCGTCATTTACAAAATAAGGATCAGCTTTGATAGCAGCTTCTACAGTCTTGAAGTCTGCACCTTCTTCCAGTTCCACATAAACCATACGGCGATGAATACCTGTTCCAACTGGAATTGTCATAGACAGTGCATCTTTCACGCCAGCAATAGCACGTACAGCTACAGAGTGTCCCATACTACGTCCCGGACCAAAGTTTGTATAAGTAATACCTTTAGGAGCAATAGCCTGCAACAAAGCGCGAACTACAGAATCACTTCCCGGATCCCATCCCGCAGAGATGATAGATACAGCGTTATGAGCTTTTGCTGTTTCTCCCAAAGAACGACGTAAATCTGTTATTTGTGTATGGATATCAAAGCTATCTACAGTATTAATACCCAAAGCCAATATTTCTTTTGCATACTTTTCTACGCTACGGGTTGGAGTAGCAAGAATAGCAACATCAACATTCTCCAATTCTTTTATATCCTTTACTACCGGATAGTTAGCCAACTCTGCCGGCTTGTTTTCAGCTCCATTACGACGTACAATACCTGCAACTTCGAAATCAGAAGCAGCTTCGAGTGCTTCCAATGTAAACTTTCCAATATTTCCGTAACCTACTACGGCTGCTCTAATTTTTCCCATATTATTTTTGATGTTTGAATTAATTCTATATTTTAACACCGCAAAAATACAAAATTAGAACAATTCTAAACAAACACTGTGGCAGCGATTTTGAAATAAATCTGCACAAACTTACAATTTATAACTTTCTTATGCCTATTTTTGTATTAAAATAATAAATTATCAGAAAAATATGATTGAATATATCAAAGGAGAACTTACCGAAATCACGCCAGCAATGGCTGTCATTGAATGTAACGGCTTAGGATATAGTATTAATGTGTCCTTGAACACCTATTCTGCCATCCAAGGGAAAAAAGAAGTCAAACTTTACATTTATGAATCAATCAGAGAAGATGCATATATATTATATGGATTTGCAACCAAGCAGGAAAGAGAACTATTTCTATTACTAATAAGCGTATCAGGCATAGGAGGAAATACTGCCCGCATGATACTTTCGGCTCTCACACCTTCTGAACTTTGTAATGTAATAAGCAGCGGAAACGATAAATTACTAAAGACCGTCAAAGGAATCGGATTAAAAACCGCACAACGTATCATTGTTGATTTAAAAGACAAAATTTCAACTACAGACATCGGTACATCAACAACATCAGCTCCTATTAGCATCACCGCCAACAATGAAATTTATGAAGAAGCAATAGCTGCATTGACGATGTTAGGATTTGCACAAGCGCCATCACAAAAGGTAGTGGCAGCAATATTAAAAGAAGAGCCTGAAGCAGCTGTAGAAAAAGTAATTAAGCTAGCACTGAAAAGGTTATAAATGACTGCTATAATTTATTTTACTATAATATCAGTATATATAATATAAGGAGTAAATAATACAGTCACTAGAGAATATATATTAATCATAAGACACACAATACACATGAAAAACACTATTTTATTTCTATTGGGGATAGGAGGTGCAATTGTATCATTTGCACAGTCCTATCTTCCCTCTCCTACTTCACTTAACACCTGGGGAGATCAAGGCAACGGAACATATATAAATCCGATACTGAATGCCGATTACTCAGATCCGGATGTTACCCGCGTCGGAAATAAATACTATATGGTAGCATCCGACTTCCATTTTTTAAGGATGCAAGTCCTTGAATCAGAAGATATGGTCAACTGGAAACTATTGTCACAAGTATATTCACGCTTCGACTTTCCTGGATGGGATACAAACGAACACTATGCCGGAGGATCATGGGCTCCTTCAATCCGTCATCATGATGGAAGGTGCTGGGTTTTCTTTTGTACCCCAGACGAAGGATTATTTATGTCGAATGCTACAAACCCTGCTGGTCCATGGAGTCCGTTAGTAAATGTCTGTCATGTAGAAAAGTGGGAAGACCCTTGTCCTTTTTGGGATGATGATGGGCAAGCATATCTTGGAAGAAGTATTCATGGTGCAGGACCTATCATTATTCATAAGATGAGTCCAGACGGGACCAAATTGCTCGATGAAGGAAGAACTGTATACACAGGACCTGTAGCAGAAGGAACTAAAATACATAAAATCAATGGTTATTATTATTTAAGTATACCAGAGGGAGGAGTTTCCGAAGGATGGCAAACTATTTTACGCTCGAAAAACATATATGGTCCATATGAAAAAAAAGTTGTTTTAGAACAAGGTAGTACAAATATCAATGGGCCTCATCAGGGAGCAATGGTAGATACTCCGTATGGAGAATAGTTCTTTTTTCATTTTCAACAATACAATCCATTGGGCAGAGTGGTACATTTGCAACCTATGCACTGGAAAAATGGCTGGCCAGTTATCGGTGTAGATATGGATATGAATGGAATCGGTGAACCTGTAACCGTTTGGACTAAACCACGTACTGGTAAACAGAGCATTATAACAGTCCCACAAACTGATGATGACTTTTCTTCGGAAAAGCTATCCTTGCAATGGCAGTTCAACCATAATCCTGAAAATAAAGCATGGTCGCTTACCGAGCAAAAAGGAATGCTTACCTTTCATGCATTAAGAGCCAGTAGCTTTAAACAAGCCCGTAATACACTGACACAGAAAATGATGGGATACAAAGGAACAGCAACTACAAAAATGATTTATACAGAACTAGCTGAAGGACAGTATTGCGGACTGGCTTGCATAGGTAAGGAAAATTATCTTATTGGTATCGCAAAACAGAACGGCAAAACATTTTTGTATTTTGAAAAAGACGGTATCATAAAACAAAAAGAAACTATTTCTGGAGAAGACATTTATTTACGTCTGGAAGCTGACGCAAAGGAAAATAACTATCAATTTCTAGCTAGTCAAGATGGAAAATCATACAAAGAAATAGGCACTTCTTTCAATATGAAGTTCGGCAACTGGAAAGGTGTAAGGATTGGACTCTATTGTTATAACACCCAGTCTGCTGACGGAAAAGTTGCTTTCGACTGGTTCCAATATGAACACGACGGACCTTCTATACAAAACAAACATTAAATAATAAACAATTATGAAACTAGTAAAATATCTTTTTGTACTGGGTAGTGGCATCTTCGCAGCATGCGGTTCTCCACAACAACCCATTGCTTCCCCTACTCCTCAAGAGGAAATCATCAACAATATCGCACTCACTTCATTTCCTGACAGAACATTTATGATAAATGTACCTCAAGATACAAGCTGTGCACGGACTTTACTTCAAGCAGTAATTGATTCTTGTTCGGTTGCAGGAGGCGGAACAGTAAAGATTTCAGAAGGACATTATTTCCTTAATGGTCCGTTACATCTGAAAAGTGATGTCAATCTGAATTTAGCAGAGGGAGCATACCTGCAATTCAGTGGTAAATCTTCCGATTTTCTTCCCGTTGTCCTCACTCGTTGGGAAGGAACAGAACTTTATGGACATTCACCTATGATTTATGCTTATCATGCTAATAATATTGCTATCACAGGAAAAGGAACAATCGATGCACAAGGAGGACTTGAATTTGCTGCATGGAGTAAAATAGAAGCCAACGATTGTGACCGGCTCCGTGAAATGGGAGATAAACTAGTACCTGTACACGAACGTATTTTTGGAGAAGGTACCGTTCTACGCCCCTCTTGCATACAGCCTTATGGATGCTCACGTGTCCTGATAGAGGGAATTACTGTTAAAGATTCTCCTTTTTGGACAATCCATCCTGTATATTGTGACAATGTGATAGTACGCGGAGTCACCATAGACAGTCACTTTCCGAATAATGACGGATGTGATCCGGAATCGACAACTAACGTCCTGATTGAAAACTGTACCTTCCGTACGGGAGACGACGCTATCGCCATCAAATCCGGACGAGATACCGACGGACGATATATAGGACGTCCTTCACGTAATATTGTAATCCGTAACTGTATTTTTCACTCGGAATGTAATGGACTTTGTATTGGTAGTGAAATGTCTGGAGGAGCATCTGATGTATATATGAACAATATAGAAATTGGAACCGTAAAAAATGCTATTTACTTCAAATCAAATCGGGACCGAGGAGGATATATACGCAATGTTGTCGTTGACAGCATTACGGTAGAACGAGCAAAAGGAGCCATTCTACGTTTCGAAACAAATTATTTCGGCTTCCGTGGTGGAAATCATCAGGCACTTTATGAAGATTTTCATATAAGTAATGTAAGCGCCGGCACAGCTGATAACTATGCAATTTTTATGGACGGCAATGAAGAATATAAAATCCGCAACATAAACATTGATAACTTCCATGTAAAAGAGGCACAATATCCTTATTATTTGATGAATACTGAATGTATAAACTTTACCCAATCTTCAGTTAATGGAAAAAATATTCCTGAAAGCCCCAAAGAAAGTCCTCAAAAAATATCATTAGATGTCTATTAATCCTTATATATCCCGGATTAGGTACAAAAGTTTAATTTTTTGTACCCAATCCGGGGTCTTTTATATAACCTTTCAGAAAACATCTAGATAAATCTTATAAAGGAGGGACAAAAGCATTCCTCCAAAAGATTTTAACCGTAGTTTTTACCTTTCATAACACATAATCAATTAAAGATAAATCTACTTATTTAACAACAATTAGATACATTTTTGGCTTTGGATAAGGACGTAAAGGGCAAAAAAGTCAGAAAAAGCCACATAAGAATAAGAAAAAAGTAGAAAAATTCTCAAAAATATCTTTGTAAGAGTAAGTGTTTTTCATAGGTATACTTGTTATATAGTCGAATTTTATTCGTTCAAGAATATCAATACTTCGGTAAATTTTTACCGAAAAATTAAAAGTTAAACAATAGAACCGGCAAAAGCTGGTTCGGAAACACTAAAGAGGTCATTGAAATGTTGTCAAAAACGAATGGTTAAGCATGAAGAAATGTGCTGAAAAAAAAGAGAGCTAACCTGCTGATAATAAAGGAGGAAAGTATTGCATAATTCGTTATTTCTTAGTAAATTAGAAGTCTCTGAACTCTTCTGATTATGACTAAAGAAACGCTCCTTATGCAATACCAATCCGAGTGCCTGTCGGCTCTCAAATCAGTAGCGAATATACACAAACCTTTTGAAAAAGCATTCATGGACACCATGAAATTATTCATGGCCATCCCGGATCGTATAAACTTCCTCCAATTGGGCAGATATGGTTGTTTCTCAGAACAGACTTATCGTAACCTTTTTGAGCATGAAACTTTCGACTGGTTTGCATTCAACGGCTCTATCATCAGCAAGCATCTCACAGGCAAAAGAAAAGCCATTGCCATCGACCCTTCCTATATTCCCAAATCAGGCAAGAAGACACCTTGGATAGGTTACTTCCGGTCCGGTTGTGCAGGAGAGTACAAGCGAGGATTGGAAATCATGGGCATCGGTATCATTGACATCGACAACCATGAATGCATGACTTTAGGTTCCATTCAGACACCGGATTGTAAGACCTTGGATAATATGGACAAGAACCTTGTTGACTGGTACAGCTGCTATCTTATCAGCAGAAAAGACAAGCTGCAAAGCATATCCAAAACGGTGGTTGCAGACGCATTCTTTTCCAAGAAAACTTTCGTAACGCCTATGTGTGAGAACGGTTTCCATGTCATCAGCCGCTTTAGGAATGATGTTGTCCTGTACTATCCGACATTGGAAAAGAAAACAGGAAAACGTGGTCATCCCAAGTGGTTTGACGGCAGGATTGACTTTGCCAATCTGGATTTGACCCGGTGCAAGGAATACGAGGTGAACAAAGGAAAGCTATACGGATTGAGGGTTTATGCTAAAGCTTTCAAAAGGTATGTTTCCTTAGCCATCTGGTATCCGATGGACGGAAGAACAGACAAGTGGCAACTTTATTTCTCTACAGACGATTCCATGGATGGACGTGAGGTGCTGGATTATTACAGAACCAGGTTCCAACTGGAATTTTGCTTTAGAGATGGCAAGCAGCATGCAGGAATCACCAGCTGCCAGTCTACCGACTTCAGGAAATTGGATTTTCACTTCAATGCATCGCTTGCTGCTGTCAACTTGGCCAAAGCGGCATGTAAGAGGCTCGGAATAGCCTATTCCATATCCTCCTGCAAGTCATTCATACACAATGCTTATATGCTTGAACGATTTATTTGCGTGTTTGGGATTAGCCCAGACCCGCAAGTTATTGACAAACTTTTCAAAGAACTCATTTTATTTACTGCCAGAGCCGCTTAGGCTTGGCGAATTTTTAACGAACTATTGAATATATAAAAACGAAATAAATTAAATAACTTAATGTATAACCTTAAAAAAGCAGGTATGAGAAGCAAAAACTCTTGCAAGTGCTCGAAAAAATTACTTCGGGCGTTATTGCTGTCGACGCTATTTGCTGTGCCTTCACAGTTTGCGTCAGCGCAGTTGAATATTGCTTTATCCAATGCCCAACTGGGGACAATGATTAAGCAAATTCAATCACAATCTCAGTATCAATTCTTTTATGATGATGATTTGGCAGATACTCCAATCTCATCAGTTAATGTAAAAGACGCTTCCGTAGAAGAAGTCTTAAATACCGCATTGGCTGGTAAAGGCATTAGCTACAGAGTTGATGAGAATGTTGTATATTTATCAAAAGCTTCTACTTCTCCTTCCGCTTCGTCAACATCATTAAAAGCTGCACAACAGCAGACTAAAACAGTAACCGGACGAATCATAGATGCGAAAGGAGAACCATTAATCGGTGTAACAGTAATTGAAAAAGGCACAACTAACGGTGCTATCACTGACTTTGACGGTAACTACTCATTGTCAGTACCCGATGCTGCAGTGCTGCAGTATTCTTATGTAGGGTACCAAACTGTAGAAATGTCAGTAGCAGGTAAAAATGTAATTGACATTACAATGAAAGAAGATACTGAAGTGCTGGAAGAAGTTGTTGTTACAGCATTAGGTATCAAACGTTCAGAAAAAGCCTTGTCATATAATGTACAGCAAGTAAACGCTGAAGACATTACAACTAATAAAGATGTAAACTTCGTTAATTCTTTAAGTGGAAAAGTTGCGGGTGTTAATATTAATGCTTCCTCTTCAGGTATTGGTGGTGTATCGAAAGTTGTAATGCGTGGTACTAAATCCATTATGCAATCATCAAATGCTCTTTATGTAATTGACGGTGTCCCTATCTTTTCTGGCAGAAGTAATAAAGGAGGAACAGAGTTTAACTCACAAGGAGCAACCGAACCCATTGCAGATATCAATCCAGAAGATATCGAATCAATGTCTGTACTGACCGGTGCAGCTGCTGCAGCACTTTATGGTTCTGATGCAGCAAACGGTGCTATTGTTATCACAACCAAAAAAGGAAAGGAAGGGAAAATGAGCATTACTGTAAACAGCAATACTGAATTTTCTTCACCATTCGTCATGCCCGAATTTCAAAATCGCTATGGTACTGGAATTGGAGGCGTATTAAGCGACTCTGGTATCTTAAGTTGGGGAGGTAAACTAACTGAAGCTAATGCCTTCAATTATTCTCCCAAAGACGATTATTTCCAGACAGGAATTACTGGAACAGAAAGCATTTCTTTCTCAACGGGAACAGAAAAAAATCAAACTTATGCCTCTGCTGCTGCTGTAAACTCCAAAGGCATTGTTCCTAATAATAAATATAATCGTTACAACTTTACAGTCCGTAATACAACATCATTCCTCAATGACAAAATGAAACTTGATGTCAGTGCAAGTTATATTCTTCAGAACGACCGAAACATGACAAATCAAGGTACCTATAACAATCCTCTTGTTGGAGCATATTTAATACCGAGAGGCTATGATTGGGAAGATATCAAAATGTACGAACGCTACGACCCTGCTCGCAAAATTTATACCCAATATTGGCCTGTTGGGGATGCTGCTATTGCGATGCAGAACCCTTATTGGATTAACTATCGAAACTTACGCGAAAACAAGAAAGACCGTTACATGCTAAACGCTGGTTTAAGTTATCAAATTTTTGACTGGTTAAACATAGCTGGTCGTGTCCGCTTAGATAATACATCAACCAATTATACCGAAAAATTTTATGCAACAACCAATACTCAGTTGACAGAAAAGTCAAGTCGTGGCTTGTATGGACAATCAAAATCAGAAGATAAGCAACTATATGCAGATTTTCTAATCAATATTAATAAAACATTCGGTGAAGATTGGAGCTTGCAAGCTAACTTAGGAGCCTCTTTCTCAGACTTACGTTATGATTTGATGAAAGTACGCGGGCCTATTGCAGACGGTTCCGACTCATTTACAGGAGAGCCTGTCGGATTAACAAACTGGTTCGTTATCCAAAACCTAAGTGCAAAAAATACCGAACGCTTAAATGAAGGATGGCGTGAACAAACACAATCAATTTTTGCATCTGCCGAAATCGGTTATAAGAGTACCTATTATTTAACTGTAACAGGACGTAATGATTGGCCCTCACAATTAGCTGGTCCCAAATCAGTAAGCAAATCATTCTTCTATCCGTCAATCGGTGCTTCTGTAGTTTTATCAGAGGTCATGCCTAACTTAAACAAGGATTACTTATCATACATGAAGATCCGTGGTTCGTGGGCATCTGTAGGTAACCCATTTGCTAGATATTTGGCTAATCCACGTTATGAGTGGAATCCCGTAGGAGGATCAGGACAGTGGAGTAACACCACCCAATATCCAGCATATAACCTAAAACCAGAAAGAACAAACTCTTTCGAAGTAGGTTTGACAATGAAATTCTTGAAAAGTTTTGATCTTGACATAACATATTATAATGCCAAGACAATGAATCAGACATTTAATCCAGAACTACCAGTAAATGGATATTCAGCCATTTATCTTCAGACTGGTGCTGTCAGAAATCAAGGTCTTGAACTTTCGTTAGGATATAAAAATACTTGGAACAACTTCACATGGGAAACAGGTCTCACCTACTCTATGAATAGAAATAAAATTTTGGAATTAGCTGATAACGCTATAAATCCAGCAACAGGTGAACCAATATCTATTTCTACATTAGATATGGGTGGATTAGGTGAAGCTAAATTCTTATTGAGAGAAGGTGGAACCATGGGAGATTTATACTCTCTGATTGATTTGCAACGTGATGCCAATGGGAAAATATATGTAGATGCTAATGGTCAGATAGCAACAGAAACAATCAGTAATCCTAATAACTACATAAAATTAGGAAGTGTATTACCTAAAGGTAATCTATCATGGAGAAATAACTTTAATTGGAAGAATTTCAACGTCGGCTTCTTAGTTACAGCACGCTTAGGTGGCATTGTATTCTCTCGTACTCAAGCTATGCTTGATTATTTTGGCGTTTCCGAAGCTACAGCAACAGCCCGCGACCAAGGATATGTCATAATAAATGATAATGATCATATAAATCCAGAAACCTGGTATAATGTAATTGGTGGTGGCACATCCGTTCCACAATATTACACTTATTCCGCTACAAACGTACGCTTACAGGAGGTATCTATAGGATACACATTCCCAAGAAAATGGCTGCGTGACATATGTGACATCAGAGTATCTTTGGTAGGTCGTAATCTTTGGATGATCTATAATAAAGCTCCATTCGATCCAGAAAGTATTGCCTCTACAGACAATTTTTATCAGGGAATCGATTATTTCATGATGCCTGCATTACGTAATATTGGATTTAACCTGAACTTTAAATTTTAACAATTAATAGGTATGAAAAAATATATAATCAACAAGTTTGTAGTTGGAGCTTTACTTTTCACTGTCACTTCATGCACAGATAAATATTTTGATATAAATTCCAACCCATATCAACCAGGAGATTTAAATCCAGATGATTATGCCTTAGGTTCAGCAATGAGTAACCTTGCCAGTACCGTTATTTCATCTGATGTAAATACAGCCCAATTCACAGATTGTTTATTGGGAGGTCCGATGGGAGGATACTTTGCCGATTCTAATTCAGGATGGTCTAACACAATCTCTAATTATAATGCAAAGAATGACTGGACCCGTGTATTTATGATGAGCGACCGCATTATACCAACCTTATATACCAATCTCAACGCTGTAAAAATTGTTTCAGAATCTACGGAGAACCCAGTGCCATATGCAATTGCTCAAATTATAAAAGTTGCAGCAATGAGTCGTGTCACCGATACTTATGGAGCAATACCTTATTCCCAAATCGGAGAAGACGGTAAGATCACAACCCCATATGATTCTCAAGCAGATGTCTATAATAAATTCTTTGAAGAGCTGAACGGTGCCATTGAAACATTGACAGCTAATAGTGATGCTAAACTTGTTCCAACAGCTGACTACGTCTATAGTGGAGATGTTCAAAAATGGATCAAATTCGCCAATTCCTTAAAACTACGTCTAGCCATTCGCATTGCTTATGCAGATATAAACAAAGCTAGAGAAATGGCAGAAAGTGCAATCACACAGGAATTCGGTGTTATTACCAAAAATGAAGATAATGCTGCTTGGAATTATTTTAGTACAATCAGTAACCCTCTTTACACAGCGGTAAGATACAATGAAGAACAAACAGGAGGTGATACACATGTTGCAGCTGATATCGTTTGTTACATGAATGGATATAACGATCCCCGTCGTGCTTCATATTTCGAACCTTCAGGATGGAGTGGAAAAGAATATGTAGGCCTACGCAGGGGCATTAATATGAAAAAAGCCGATAGTTACTTTTCAAAATACTCAAGAGTTAACATTTCAGCTTCAGCACCCGTTATGTGGATGAATGCAGCAGAAATAGCGTTCTTACGTGCAGAAGGGAAAGCTATCTTCGGTTTTAATATGGGAGGTGAAGCTAAGGACTTCTATAATGAGGGAATCAGACTTTCTTTTGAGCAATTAGGGGTTAGCGGATATGAACAATATATAGAAGACGGAACAAGCGTTCCAGAAAACTATACAGACCCAGCAGGTCTTAATTCACATGAATCAACCATATCAGATATAACCATAAAATGGGACGAAAATGCTGACTTAGAAAAAAAACAAGAAAGAATTATTACTCAGAAATGGATTGCCAACTGGATGCTTGGAAACGAAGCATGGGCCGATTATCGCCGTACAGGATATCCTAAATTAATACCTGCAACAACGGAAGGTAATCTTAGTGGAGGTATAGTCAACAGCAATCGTGGTGTCCGTCGTATGCCATATCCACTAGAAGAATATACAAGCAATACTGAAAACGTACAAAATGCAGTCAACCAATATTTAAAAGGAATTGACAACATGAGCGTAGACGTTTGGTGGGCTTGTAAACCAAGAAACAATTAATTTTAGAGAACTTATTAATTATGAATTCTATGAAAATTAAAGAATACAATCCGTTAAAAAGATCTATAGTTGCAGTAATTGCTACAATGGCTTTGTTTTCTTGCTCAGACTGGACAGAAACAGAAAGTTTAAATATTAAAACACCAACTTTAGAAGAAGAAAATCCGGCACTTTATGAAGCCTATATCAGCTCCTTAAATGAATATAAAAAGAGTGAACATAAAGTAACCATTGTAAAATTTGACAATAAAGAAACAGATCCTGCAGGTCAAGGAGAGCGTATTACAGCCTTACCAGATAGTATTGATTTTGTTATATTAAATAATGCAGACAATCTTAATGCTGTTACCATTGATGATATGCAAAAAATACGTCTAAAAGGAACGCATACCCTTTATTCTATAGATTATTCTATCATAGAAAAAGAGTATGAAGCTATGCTTGAAAATGAAGAAACGCCAGAAGAAGACACAAAAGTCCAAGACGAGAATACTGGAGAAGAAGAAATGACAACCGATCGTTTCCTAGAGTTTTGCGAACAACGAATGGAATACTATTTAGGATTATTCTCTAAATATAAATATGATGGAATAAACGTAATCTATTCAGGTATAGATCCATTAGCGCTTTCTGAAACTGAAAAGAGTCAGTTAGAAGCACGCCAGCAAATATTCTTTGGAAAAATTGAAGCATGGAAGAATACAAATGTTAATGCAACTTTTATATTTGAAGGGAAACCTCAAAATCTTCTTTACGACAAGAGTTTATTACAAAAAACAAATTTTATAATCATCCCTGTTGTTGATGCAGTAAATCGTGAAGACATATTGTTCACCACAAATATGGCATTAGTTGAAGGTGTTCCAACTGGCCGTATAATATATGGAGTCACCATTCCTTCACTTACAGATAGCAAAGACCAAACAGGTTATTTTGAAGCCCAAGAAAATGGGAGTCCAATGTACGCAGTAAAAGGTGCTGCATTAGCCGTTATCAGTAATAATAATAATAATTTCGTTCAAACTGGACTATGTATTTCTCGCTCTCAAAATGATTATTATTTTGGTGTAAAAAGCAATTATAAAAACATTAAAGAAGCTATTTCTATAATGAATCCGTCACCCTTAAATTAATAGACAATTTATGAAACTCTTTAAATTAAATATTATCACTTTTTGTATGGCAGCCGTTTTAATCAGCTGTAATACAAATGACGTAGAGGAGCATCACTTTGACAATAAACTGTTTATCAATGTAGAAACTCCCGTAGAAGAACTTGTTTTTAAATCAGGTTCTGAAAATGTAACAGAAACACGAGAACTGACTGTTGCAACAGCCTTACAAGCAACAGAAACTATTACAGGAAAATTTATAGCAAATCCAGCCTTAACAAGTACCTACAATATGATTTATAATGCAGAAGCTCAACCTTTGCCATCAGACATGTGCATTATTGAGAATCCTGAAGCTAAAATAAAAGTTGGAGGTACAACATCTGCTCCTGTAACAGTTACTTTTACAGGATTAGAAAGACTAGATCGTGACCTCATTTATGTAATGCCTATAGAGTTGGTTGATGTACAAGGTATAGATGTGTTATCATCAAAAACAAAGACATATTTCATTTTCAAAGGTGCTTCTTTAATTAATGTAGTAGCTGATATAGCCCAGAACAATTTACCAGTCAACTGGAATACTCCAGACTTGGTACGTTCCATGAAAACTATCACAGTAGAAGCTTTAATCAGAGTACGAGATTTTGGGACATCTAATGACTTAAAAGGAGAAGCAATGAGTACAATTTTCGGTATTGAAGGAAAATTCCTCATTCGTATTGGTGATGCAGGATTTCCGCAAAATCAGGTACAAATGGTAAATTCCAATGGCAATTTTCCTGCTGGAAATTCTGAATTAGGACTACCTGTAGACCAATGGGTACATGTTGCTGCAGTATGGGATGCAACCACGGGTGATAGAATTATGTATACAAATGGACAAGAAGTGGCTCGAGACTCAAAAGCATCGGGTACAGTTAACTTAACCAATGGAGATTGTTATGTTGGTAAAGCATGGAATGATGACCGTTGGCTTGATGGAGAAATTTCAGAACTTCGAGTTTGGAGTATACAAAGAACTCCTGAACAAATTGCTTCAAGTATGTATGACGTAGATCCATCAACAGAAGGATTAGTCGCTTATTGGAAATTTAATGAAGGCACAGGAAAACAAGTAAAAGATTATACAGCCAATGGTAATAATATTACTGCTGAAAATGATTTGACATGGACTAAAGTTTCTTTGCCTGAAAAATAATAACCCCTTATCTTAAAATTATGAACAAAATAATATTTTCATTAGTCTTAATATGTGGATCGCTGCTTTTCACTTCATGCGAAGATGATTTAGTAGTCGGTAGCGTAAATCAAAGTTCATATAATAATATAGGAAAACTTGAAGCTTCACTAAAAGATAAAAATAGTGGACTTTCCGATAACATTATAGAACTTAGAACGAAAGAATGCATAACCTCTGTTTGTGTAAACCTGACAAAAGCTCCAATGAAAGGAGTTGATTTTGCCATTTCTTATGATGCAGAATACTTAAATGAATACAATACACAACACGGAACCAATTTTAAGCTATTCCCTCAAAATCTGATTTCTTTAGATGGCGCTTCTGAAGCTAATATTCTAATGGCACCTGATGAAAAACAATCATTAGCTGTTAATTTAACAATTCAACCAGCAAGTACAGATTTAGAGGAAGGAACAACCTATGTGCTACCCTTAAAGATAACAACTACAACAGAAGGTATCTCCTTATCCTCTACAAGTCATTGTATTTACTTAATCAAAAACTATCATAATGAAGCAGATTGTGACAAAGGAGCTGATGCTGTGAAAAATTTTCTATATTTCGAAGTGAATGATACAAATCCATTAAATGCACTTGAATTCATTCGAGAAGATGGAAAATTATTCTTTGACTATGTTGTGCTTTTTGCAGCAAATATTAACTGGAATGCAGAAACGGGCAGAGTATATGTATACAACAACCCGAATGTTCAATTTCTATTAGACAATAATGAGCAATATCTACAACCATTAAGAAAACGCGGTATAAAAGTGTTACTTGGAGTTCTTGGAAATCATGATGAAGCAGGAGTATGTCAGCTATCTGATATGGGCTGTAAAGAGTTTGCACGTGAACTTGCAGCAATCTGTAATGCATATAATTTAGATGGAGTTAATTTTGATGATGAATATTCTAATTATCCAAACTTAGATAATCCTTGGTTAACCTATAAATCATCAGAAGCAGGTGCAAAATTATTATACGAAACCAAAAAAGCAATGCCTGATAAATATGTAACAGTTTACTATTTGGGAAGTCTTGAATCAAATTGTCCATCGGTATATGGAATTACCCCTAATAATTTTGTAGATATCGTAGTTGCAGACTATGCTCAATCAACACGCCCAATGACAGGTATGACCCAAAAACAATGTGCAGGAATGTCTGTCGAATTAAGACGAGGATATGGGGATACAAGTGAAGATTATGCACGTAGTGTGAAAGAAGACGGCTACGGTTTCTATATGTGGTTTGCATTAGATCCTTCATTATATCCAATTCAAGTATACCGTATACAAAATGTATCGAGGGGACTTTATAACCAAGAAGTAAAATATCCAACTTTTTACTACAAGAAAAATGATACAACCAAATATTCTAGGTAATTATTTAATTTAATTGCATATGAAAAAAATACTCATAATATTAGCAACTATTGGACTATTATACAGTTGCTCTAATGATGACTCCAATGAAAATCTAAATCTTAATGAAGACTTTGTCGTCCTATCTGCTGATACCTTATCGGCCGGACCTCAGGGAGGGGATTTAGAAGTAACTATAGAAAGTTCTGAAGATTGGACTTTAGTAGGTCCTAAAGTAGAATGGGCTACTCCTTCTACCAATAAAGGTCAAAGCGGCCAAACCTTAACTTTTAAGGTGGAAGCAAATGAAACAGATAAAGAATTAGAAAATACTTATAAAATATTTGCTGGCTCTAATGTAAAGAAACTTGTTGTTATTTCTAATCCAACAATGAAGTTAGAGCTTTTATCAGAAGATAATGTATCTATAAATTCAGATAAGAATACAATCAATATTTCCTTATCTACCAATATAACTAATTTATCCTATGAATTTTCCGATAACGGGAATCAATGGCTAAAAGTTTCAAGTTTTGAATCAGCTTTTGGAAAAGGAACTCTTGTACTAGAAGCTAATGCGAATGATACTTATATATCACGCAGTTCTACTTTAAAAATTACAAGTGAAAATAGATCTGTTTCTATTAATATACAACAAGCTCAATTAGACGGAATATTGTCGGATGGAGAAGAATACAAAGAAACTGATTTATCAGAATGCGACATACAATTTAATATTAAAACGAACATAGAATATCAGCTGGGAGAGTTACCGGAATGGATTCAATTGAAAGAAACTACTAAGGGAGAAACTGTTGATGGTTTACAAAAACAGACCCTTACTTTCCATGTATCAGAAGCAATGGCTTCAAGAAGAAGTGATATTTATTTCTTAAAAGACTCAAAAATAGACCTAACCCTTACAATAAAACAACAAAATCCAAATCCTATTATGGCTACAATTCCTGATAAAAATTTCAGAGAAGCCTTATCTGCTGAAGGTTGGATTGTATTAGGAGAAGAAGATAATAGTCAATGTGAAATATTAGAAAAAGGACTAAAAGAAACAATTCTTGATTTAGATGGTACCAGCTGGAGCAACTACGGTATTGAATCAATTGAAGGAATAGAACAATTTCCTCAAATTGAAGTTTTAAGGTTAGCATATAATAAGCTAACAACAATAGATATATCTAAACTTAAACATGTAAAAGAATTAAATATTGAATCAATCTATCCATTGACTTCGGTTATCATAGGTGATAATCCTGTAACCTCATTAAGATTACAAGATTATATAGAAGCAACATCTTTGATAATATCAGGTAATAATATCACAGATATCAATGCTAGTTTATCTTCTTGGATGGGTTATTATGACCAATTAACAACTTTAGATGTCACTGGTTGTCCTCATTTAAAGACATGTAACGTAGATCGTCAGAAGTTACAAACTTTATATGTAACTCAAGAACAAAAAGATAATGTAACATTTACGAATCAAGGTTCATTACAGATTGTAGTAAAATAAAAATTCAAAATCTATATTTTTATCAATAATCAAAATGAAGCTGTCTCAAAATAGAAATGCAAAAGTAAAAATCTTATAGATTGAAACTTCGTAATAAAAAACTCCTGCTTTAGCCCTTATTTATTACAATTATAGGACTAAAAGCAGGAGATTTTTATGTTGTGACTTATAGATTGTAAGTAAACTTATCTCTGTTTTTTATTTGGAGTCTCATTTATTTGTTTAATGCCATGTCAAAAAACAACAGTTTAGCAATGGATCAATTAAAAAACTTAACTCCAATAAAGTAAGTTCTCGGTTGAGTAGGTCCATAGAAATACTTTGAATCTCGTAAGGCTCCTCTATCCAAATCTTTTTGGAATGCGTTGAACATATTCTGCACTCCCCCATTCAGCTGAAGCTTCAAGTGATCATTCAGTACAAACGTATAATTCAGCTTCAGGTTCAGTTCCATGAAATTGGGTGTATGCTCCAGACGGTCTTTTTCAATATAACCAGCAAAATGAGGAACCACCATCTTTCCCGTGTACACACCAGAAAGAGAAAAATCAAAATTCTTCAACGGAGCAGAAGTAAACGTAAAATAGCCATAGTAATCTGGAGTACGAGGCATACGTTTTATAGGATCTACATCCTGATCTTCACTCCAGCTTACAGCTTCTGTATATCGGCTGCGCTGTACTGTAAATCCTAATTGTAACTGAGCTTCACGTCCGTGAGCTATTTTATAATCAATATTTGCACCATACACGCGTGCACCATATCCATTTCGTCTTTCCTGTATTTCGGCACCCGTATCAGCATCCGCTCCAACCTTTGTCAGATAAAAGACATTATCCAAGGATGTGTAAAACCCTTCGACCAGCAAGTTCGACTGGAAATGTCCAAAATTAAATCCCCAGTCTACAGAGCCACTGAAACTGTTGGAACGTTCTGGCTTTAATCCATCTGCCAGACGAATTATCATGGCTTCGCCGCCAACGGCTGCTACGTGTAAATCTTCATCATAAGCCTGGGGTGCACGGAAGCCAGTAGACCAGGTTAAACGTCCCTGTATCTTGTCTGTTGGTTTCCACAACAAATTTACGCGTGGACTGAAAATGATGTTGTCTATCAGATTATGCTTATCCAGACGAAATCCTGCGAGAAGTGTAAAATACGTCATCTTCCACTCATTCTGAGCAAATCCGCTGAATATTCTTACATATTGACGCAAGTCACGGTTATATCCGGTCATTACATCATGCAGCGAATTATAACTGTATTCAACTCCTCCAGTAAACGTGGCAGGCGAAAAAAGACAATCATCCATATTCCCTACATACATTGCTCCTCCCACAGCTGTCAAGTCTTTTGTCTTTCCATAAGCATTGGCATTTTTATCTGCTCCATAATAACTATTACGATCTGTATGTTGTGCAGAACCATAAACGGATAGTTTATGGCGATATTCATTGAAAAACACATCATACGTCAGTCCCCCGCTGTTAATAATATGCTTAGTCTGCTCTGTTATATCTGTTTCATGAGGCTGAAGGTCAAACTTATTTCCCCCACGACGAAATTCATTCGTGGTATGATACTCCAGACTGATACGGCTAAACTGAGTAGGACGATAATACGAACGTAAACCAAACGTATTCATATTCAGTTTTCCAAGCTCCGAGAAACCATCATTATCGGCATCATAAGGATTACGGTTACGGTAAGACTGATAAAGGGCTATTCCATATGAATTGTCCGATGAAACCAAAGAGGCATTAGCGCCTACATATTGTTCCCATACTTTCCCGTTCAGATTCGACATTGTAGAAGAAACCTGAAAAGAATTACTAACCGGATCTTTTGTTATAATATTAATTGTTCCTCCTACCGCATTGGCTCCAAATAAAGCAGACCCACCTCCGCGAACCACTTCCACACGCTCAATCATGTTAGTGGGGATCTGTTCTAAGCCATATACACCCGAGAGAGCACTCATTACAGGACGACTATTTATCAGAATTTGGGAATACGGACCTTCCAGTCCATTAATACGCACTTGTGGGAATCCGCAGTTCTGACAGTTATTTTCTACACGAAGTCCTGACTGATAATTCAATGACTTTGCTAAATCTGTAGAATTTACAGCCTCAAACAACTTGTTACTCATTACATTCACGACCACCGGAGCTACTTTACGGCTTGTTTCATTTCTGTTTGCCGAAACTACGACTTCATCTGTCATAATAGTTTCTTCTTCCATTACAAAATGTACATCTACCGTGAAATCCTTACTGACTGTTATTTTTTTAGTCTGAGTATTATACCCCATGCTCTGTACTTTCAGCGTATATTCTCCGGCGGGAATTTCCTTAAAGCGGAAATATCCTTCCGCATCGGTCACTGTACCCTTTCCCGTTTCTACGATTAACACAGTGGCATAAGGCAAACTATTTTCCGAGCCTTTTTCTATCACGTGTCCGGCTATAACATTTCCTTCCTTAACCGGCTCTATTGCCATGCTTACATAAGAGCATAGCAATCCCATTATGAATAAAATATATTTCATGTATAATCTTTTCGTTCGTTAACTTAATAAAGCCCGTTCTAAATATTCAAGATAAATACCACAGAATCAGGTCTGACTGATTCAGATTTTTCCATATCTTCCCCTTTCCACATCTAGTTTATAGAAGCAGACGAAAGATAACTGTCCAACAGAAGCCAGACAGCATTTATTTGAACAGGCATTTTAATTGGTTTCCTGTTTCTCGCTTAATCAAATGAAAAGATATACGGGAGGTGCACGTAGATAAATCTCATCTCCAAATGAAGACAGGGCATGAAATGCAGACAAGCTGCCAGTTAATAAACAGAGTAAAGGCAAGTCAGGACACGCCGATTCAATAGAGTCTGAACCTACAGAAGTAAATGTTGATAAGAAATGCAGTGTCAGTGCCTGCCCGCTTGAGTGAGAATGATGTTCAGTAAAAGGATGCGAGTGGACAATAAAAGTCCCGTTCACCTCATGTACGTGCGCATATAATGTCGAAATGGCATAATAAGCAACAAACAAGGTTAAAAGAGCTACTGCCCCAATGCGTATATAGCGCGCTTTTACTTTCATCTGGACGCAAAGATACACGAAGTTATCGGTTATTTAAAATAAAATACTTTAAAAAACACAGATACCTCTTATCAACATGCACTAAGTTTTTCAGAAAATGAATATTGCTCTTGGAAGGAGAAACAGTATTGTAAGAGCAATTGTACGAAATTTATACCGTTTAACAATAAAAAAAGCGATTGTTCACATTTTGAACACCGCCGATTTCCTAAAGAACCCCCATTTAAGGGTTCTTGCATCTTTTACTCATCTAGTTGTTGTTGTGTACGTTATCCTTTTCTCTTCTTTTTTACCTTAAAGCAATTTTCCTAATCCTATTTCAACTATACCTGAAAACAATTACCTTTTATCCTAATACCTTAAAATAAAAACCTAAAACTTAATACCTTAAATCTCTAATACCTTTTCTTAAAATTGCTTTTTTACCTTAACTTCTAATACCTTAAAAAATCTATTCTAATACCTTCTTTTATATCTTAATTAATTCTGGTTTCACAACCACATCGCAAAGGTAGATGTTTCTGTTTAATTAGCAATAAGATATAATTATTTTCTTCACAAAGTATTTGTTTTCTTGATTTATATCATGGGAACGACAGTTTTCTTTTGTGTGCGATAACGAAATTAGACAATATGCAACATTTTTTTACTTCAATTTAAGGATTCTCTGGTTACTGCTTCCCCTGAATTCCAGCTTCGGAGAATAGAGGGATTGCTCAAAACGGCCGTCTACCAATACATTTATATAAGACAATATAGGTCTGCGTACAGGATCTTCCAAAAGTTCTTCATAAGTATATCCGGTATAGCACCAGATATTTTGTCCGGTACGCTCACTGAATTCCTTGATAAGAGGAAGAAAGTCTTCCGGCGAATAAAACGGATCCCCTCCCGAAAAGGTAATTCCATCTAATAAAGGATTGGAATTAATAGCCTCAATAAATTCTTCTATCTTCTCACGAGTCAAAGGATGACCTGACGCAGGATTCCAGGATTCAGGGTTATGACATCCCCGGCAATGGTGTCTGCATCCCGATAGATAAATAGAAAAGCGTATACCATCACCATCAACAATTGTTTCAGGATATGTATATAAATAATGTAGCATAAAGAATAAGTTATTCCCAATTGCCAGTGAAATAAAAAGAAGGCTTTTTATATACCTACAACCTGCTTACAGGCAGATAATCCGCATCTAAAAAGCCTTCTATCCTTAATAACAAACGAATTAATCAACAGTGTTTTACTCTGTCACGCTCCTCTGCACGTTTCGCAGAATTCCAACTGTTCAAATCACCAGTCAAATATCCGGTTATACGACGCATCCGGAGAATATTCTCACTGTTACAGATAGGACATTTATCATAAATCACTCCTTTATAGCCACAATTATGACATGTATCAACAGGGTGATTGATAGAACCATAACCAATGCCTTCATCATGCATCACTTTTACAATCTTGGCAATTGCCTTGACGTTTTTCTGTGCTTCTCCGTCAAGCTCCACATAAGTAATATGGCCTCCACGGGTCAGAGCATGAAAAGGAGCTTCACATTTTATTTTTTCTACTATAGTGATAGGTTCTTTTACGTCTACATGGAAAGAGTTTACATAGTAATCACGGTCGGTCACTCCTGGTATTACTCCATATTTACGACGGTCCATGCGTGTAAAACGTCCCGAAAGTCCTTCTGCCGGGGTTGCCAGTACAGAATAATTTAAATGATACTTCTGCTTAAATTCATCTGCAACGTGATTCATCTCTTCTACTGCTTCGTAAAGCGTATCCCAGGCTTTCTGACAATGACCATGTCCTTGACCATATAAAGCAACCATTGCATTGTGGCCACCTATAAACCCGATACCTAATGTACCCTGATTCAGTACATCACCTACTTCATCGTTCGGATTCAGGTTACCTCCTCCCTTCCATACATTGTTACTCATCATGAAAGGGAACTGACGTGCCAGTGCCGTACGCTGATATTGATAGCGAGTATACAGCTGTTCTGCAATAAAGACTGCCATATCATGCACAGAACTGATAAATATTTCTTTTGCCAGACGTTCTATTGCATCCTGACTCTGGCAATCTGACATGCTTTCTGCTTTGATGCGGGCTTCGATAGCCAGTCGGGGAAGATTCATCGTAGTAAACGAAAGGTTACCACGTCCCAAGGAAGTCTTTTCTCCATTCAAGTTTTCGAAGACACGCGTACGGCATCCCATTGTTGCCAGTTCATAGCGATAACGTTTTGGATCGCTGGCATCCCATTTTTCATGCTGGTTGAAAGGAGTATCAAGGAACATAAAATTCGGGAATAAAGCTTTTGCCGTAGTACGGCAAGCTTTCAGGAACAAGTCGAAATTAGGAGCTTCAAACTCTACCTTACCTTCCATTGCCGCATCAAAGTCTTCCATTGCCCGTTTGTAGTCGGCTTCCGAATAAGACACACCATCCTTTATCTTGAATATCTGAATGGGGAATACAGGTACTTCTCCCCGCGTACCCAAACCTTCAATAGTAGCTTTCAGCAGTTCTTCTATCACCATTCGTCCTTCGGCAGAAGTATCTGTTCCATAATTGATAGAACTGAACACAACCTGATTTCCTCCGCGTGAATGCATCGTATTCAGGTTATGAATAAACCCTTCCATTGCCTGATGAGTATCTTTACGTACCTGACTATAAGCCTTTTTCAAAATATGTTCCAGTTCATCGGCTGTAAGATTGATCTGCTGGTCAGCAAATGCTGCAAGAAGAATCTTTTTTTCATCTTCAGAAGGAGCTATTGAAGCAACATGCTGTTTTACCAACGCCTGCAACTTCGCCTCATCTACTTCCATGCCTTTCATATCGAAATAAAAAGAAATAGAAGAAACAACGACTTTCTGGAAACTTTTCAATACGCCTTTTGCCATGAAGAAATCGAAAGCCGGAATAGCCTGTCCTCCGTGCTGCTCATTCTGGTTGGTCTGGAATATAATTGTAGCTAGTGTTGCGTAGCTTTGAATAGACTGAGGTGTACGGATACTTCCGTTCTTAGTATGAAAACCGCGTTCAAACAGATCGTCAAGATCGTACTGAATACACGTCGTAGTCTTGGTAGGATAATAGTCCAGATCATGAATATGTATATCTCCCAACTGATGTGCCTCAGCATATTGTTTCGGCAACAAATATTTATAGGTATAATCCTTTGTTATTTCCGAAGCAAAGGTCATCATCTGTCCGGCCGGAGTATGGCTCGACATATTGGCGTTACTCAGATTCACATCATTTTTATCTATGGCAACAATACCATCCATGATATGCTTTATCTGAGTTTTCCGATCGCGTTCCGTATTTCTCCACTGGCGATAAATGATATATTTTTTAGCCACTTCAGGCTGTACCTTCATCAATTCCGTTTCTACGAGGTCCTGAATTTCTTCGACTCCGATAGTAGGATTCTCAAAATGATTGATAACACGCTGTGTAATCTCGTCAATCAGTTCTTCCTGATGAGCAATCCCCGTTGCGTTGAACGCTTTACTGATAGCATTTGTAATCTTTGAAGGCGAAAAGTTTTCCCGCTTCCCGTCACGCTTGATAATACAGATTTCAGTTAAATTCATACTGGCTTGTAACGAATAAGTTAATATAAAAGTTGGCTTTGCTCTTTGCGGCAGGTCTTCTGACTGATCTCTCCCCGACAGCCACCTTCCCATTGTAAAAAAACAATAGTGGTTTGCTTATGCATTGCCTTCGGTTCATTAAGAATCACAGCAGCGGGTACTGTTGCCGATTTTCACGGCATTCCCTTTTGAAACACTTTTGTTACCTAGCAAAAAGCCATACAAAGATATGGCTTTAAAGAAATAAACAAAAATCAGAATCTTGATAATTTTCTAAATTGGACAACTTTTAAGAAAGAAAAATAACCCAGAAGCACCTACAGGACATATAAATGGCAAACTATTATTTATACTAACTTTTCTATTTGGATAATTAAATTAATTTCTTATTGCCTTTAGAGAAGAATATTTTTTCCTTTTTACCGGCTACGCTCCCTGCGTTAAAAGAGTAAAAGCAGGGAGCATAACAAGTTATAAATTGACAGGCTCCAGTCCCATCTGTTTTGCCTTCTTCAGCATATATTCAAAAGCAGCATCATGTTCATTTGGAATCACTCCATCCAGGATAGCATCCTTTATAGAACTTTTCAAACTACCGATTTCGCGGCAGGGCTGCAAATTGAAAACTTTCATAATTTCAGCACCATCTACAGGAGGCTGGAAATTTCGGATACGGTCTTTTTCCTCCAGATCTTTCAGTTTCTGACGAACCAGCTTGAAGTTATCAAGGAAGCGTTGCTTACGGACTTCATTCTTCGATGTAATATCTGCTTCGCACAGCAGCATCAAGTCATCAATATCGTCACCGGCTTCGAAAAGCAAGCGTCTTACGGCAGAATCAGTCACTTCCTCATCAGCAATTACGATAGGGCGCATATGTAAGCCTACAAGCTTTTGAACATATTTCATCTTTTCGTTCATCGGCAGCTTCATCTTTCTGAATATATCAGGAATCATCTTCTCTCCGACGAAATTATGATTATGGAATGTCCATCCGATACGGGAATCCCAACGTTTGGTACGAGGTTTTCCTATATCGTGAAGCAAAGTAGCCCAACGCAACCACAAATTATCAGTAACCTTTGCTATATTGTCTACCACCTCCAATGTATGATAGAAATTATCCTTATGCCCTCTTCCGTTTTTTACCTCTACACCTTGCAAGGCCACAAATTCCGGGAAAATCAGTTCCAACAATCCGCAACGGTCTAAGTCTACAAAGCCTTTAGAAGGAACAGGAGAAAGCAAGATCTTATTTAATTCATCAGCTATCCGCTCCCGAGAAATAATCTTAATACGTTCCCGGTTACGTTCCAACGCATCAAACGTTTCGTCCTCAATGAAAAAATTCAGCTGAGTAGCAAAACGGATGCAGCGCATCATACGTAAAGGATCATCACTGAACGTTATGTCCGGATCAAGCGGAGTACGTATGGTACGCTCTTTCAAGTCGTCCAGTCCCCCAAAGGGATCGACCAATTCTCCATAGCGTGATTTGTTTAGGCATACAGCCAGCGCATTGATGGTAAAGTCTCGGCGGTTCTGATCATCTTCCAACGTTCCGTTTTCTACTACCGGCTTACGGCTGTCGTGACTATACGACTCTTTTCTGGCTCCAACAAATTCGACTTCCAGGTCATGATATTTCACCTGTGCCGTACCAAAATTCTTGAATACAGAAACATGAGCGCCACGTCCTAATTTTCTTCCGAACGCTTCGGCTATTTCGATTCCGCTGCCTACTACTACCACATCAATATCTTTCGAAGGACGGTTCAGGAAAATATCGCGGACATAACCTCCCACGACATAGCATTCCAATCCTAACTCATCAGCAGTATCAGATATCAAATTGAATATTTTGCCTGTAAAGTGTTCTTTCAATTCCATGTCTATTACAAAATTAGCGTGCAAAATTACAAAAAAATGAAAAGCCTCGTAGAGAATAAGCGATTTAATTGTATTTTTGTTCCACAATAAATCGCTTAATTATATGAAAAAGATAATCTTAGCAGCTGCAACTTTAGCATTCCTACTATCCGGATGCAATAGCGACAGTAAAAATGCCGGAAAACTTTTCCAACGTGCGGAACTAGCTTTCGCAGCAGGCGACTATAACCTCGCCCGGCTACAAATAGACAGCATACGTACCTATTATCCTAAGGCAGTAGATGTACGTAAGGCAGGAATCCATTTGATGCAACAGATAGATTTGCAGGAACAGCATAAGACGCTGGCTTATCTGGACAGTATGATGACCGTCAAGCAAGCTGAACTTGACTCGATAAAGGGAAATTTCGTTTTAGAGAAAGATACTGCCTATCAGGAAATCGGAAACTATTTCTACCCGTCGCAGGTAGTAGAAAAAAACATCGGACGCTCTTTCTTGCGTGCACAGGTAAACGAACTGGGCGAAATGTCGCTTACATCTATTTACTGTGCAGGAGGCAACATACACCACACTGCAGTGAAAGTAAGTGCAAACGATGATACATTTGCCGAAACTCCAGCTTCGACAGACAGCTACGAAACAACAGACTTAGGGCGTGCCATAGAAAAGGCTGATTATAAAGTAGGCAATGACGGAGGTGTAGCAGCTTACATCGCAGCCAATAAGGATAAGAAAAGTCTCAAACTGGAATTCATAGGCGACCGTAACTACAAAACAACGATGTATGCCAATGACATAAAAGCAATCACAGAGGTAAGCAATCTGGCACGAATTCTTGCAGGAATGGAAGAAATACGTAAGGAACAGAAAGAAGCAAACTTAAAGATCCAGTTTGTTGCCCGAAAAATAGAAGAAGGAGAAGCTAAACAAGAATAAGTTCGAATTTGGCAAAGGAAATACAACTCTGGCCAACACGCTCAAAAAAGTATTTCAATAAGAAATGTGAGGGACGTGAAAAGCAGAAACAAAAAAGATGCTGATGTTTTTTCTAAAATATCAGCATCTTTCAAGTAATTCTTCTCGATGTTTTTTTAAAATTCGTACAAATTTCATTGAGCTTTCCGCATGTCAGGAAGGCTATCAGGCCAAGTCCTCATAAAGCACTATCTATCAGATAATTTCCGATTTACATTTTCTACCAGTACGCCGTACGATAAAGATACTGACCTCATACAATACAAACATCGGGAAAGTAACCATCAGTAAAGTTACGACATCAGAGGTCGGAGTAATGATAGCGGCTATGACTAATGAAATGACTAAAGCATGTTTCCTATACTTAGTCATAAAGTCGGCGGTAAGAAAACCTAGTTTTGCGAACAACCATGCCAGTATCGGTATTTCGAAAGTAATCCCCATCATCAAGCTTAGCATAGTCAGCGTATCAATATAGGAACTTAGCATAATCGTATTTTCGACTTCAGGACTGACCTGATAAAGAGCAAGGAAACGGAAAGTAAAAGGAAATATCAGAAAATAGCTGAATAATACTCCCAAAAGGAACAGCACATATCCCCATATGATAACTCTCGTAGAATAGCGTTTTTCATTCTCATACAATGCGGGGGAAACAAATCTGAAAAGCTGGTAAAGAATATAAGGAGAAGCCAGAATAATCCCTGCATAAAATGAAACATTCATATGCATCAAAAACTGACCGGACAGTTTCGTATTAATCAGACGAACATGAAAGTCATTTGCTTCAAGTCCGGGTATATGCAAGGATGTTCCTATCCATTCAAAAAAACGATAAATATAAAAATCACTATTTTTAGGCATAAGGATAATATGGAAAAGCTCATCTTTAAAAAAGAAAGAGAGCAGCATAAGCACCACAACCACACATGCAATCCGCATGAGAGTTGCCCGCAGTTCATCCAAATGATCCCAAAAGGTCAGTTCCGATTCATTCTTCTCCTTCACGATCTTATTTTTCCTTATTTTCTGGTTTATCAGCAGAATCCTTCAAGTTTTCTTCCACCCCGTTCATACCGTCTTTAAAATTTTTCACGCCTTTTCCGAGTCCCTTCATCAGTTCAGGAATCTTTTTACCCCCAAATAATAAAAGTATAATCAAGGCTATAAACAGCAGTTCCTGGGTACCGATTCCCATAAATAACAATGTGGTATTCATATGCTTAAATTTAGATTGATAAAACTAAAACGTATTTCGAACCAAACAAAGGTACAGATAGTTTTTAATTTGTGCAAATCAGAAATAACTGACATAAAAAAACACCTGTTCCCGATAAAAGGAAACAGGTGTATATCATCTAAACAATAACTTCTGTACTTTTAAATACGTTCAGCTACTACATTCCAGTCCACAACTTTCCAGAAAGCTTCAATATATGCGGCACGACGGTTTCGGTAATCAATGTAATAGGCATGTTCCCATACATCTATTACCATCACAGGAGTCAGTCCTTCTGTCAAAGGATTTCCTGCGTTGGACTCCTGAACAATAGAAAGTTTATGTTCCTTATCCATTACAAGCCATACCCAACCGGAGCCAAACAATCCTAAAGCTGCCTTGGTAAACAGCTCCTTGAACGTGTCAACCGAACCGAAACTTTCTGTAAGAGCCTCAACCAGTTTGGCTGGCATATCAGATTGTCCGGGAGTTAAACTCTGAAAGAAAAAAGTATGGTTCCACGCTTGCGCAGCATTGTTGAATATTCCACCTTCGGCTTTTTTCAAGATTTCTTCCAAAGGCATATCTTCGTAAGGAGTTCCGGGAATCAGCTTGTTCAGATTATCTACATAAGTTTGCAGATGTTTTCCATAATGAAATTCGAGTGTTTCTTTACTCATGTACGGGGAAAGTGCATCCAACCCGTAAGCTAATTGAGGCATTACATGTGTCATAATTGTAGTATTTAGGTTAATCTATATAATAAAAACGACTGACAACCAATAAAGTTTACAGCCAAAGCCGATAATGTTCAATCTACCTCCAAATACATTCCACACATATACATTATGTATATATATTATCCACTTTCATATTTACAAATATAAATCTTATTTCTGAAATAAAGAAATCGAGAAGCAAATAAAAACATATCCGACAAGCATAATCGGGCAATTGATAACTCCTGATAGCAAAACGCCATATCCAGATTTAAAAATAGTGAAATTTTTCCGTAATTAATTCGAAAGCCCGCAGATTTGCCCACTTTTACGCCAAGAAAGATTCGTTTATACCAAAGAACTTTTTTATCTTTGTAGCGCAAGAAAGAAGAAATACACTTTTATAACATAACTTAAATAATAAGAATTATGGAATTTGTAACTAACGAAAAACTTACCATTGTTGGTGCTGCCGGTATGATCGGTTCTAACATGGCTCAGACTGCTATCATGATGGGTCTGACTCCGAACATCTGTTTGTATGACCCGTATGCTCCGGGATTGGAAGGCGTAGCTGAAGAATTGTACCACTGCGGTTTCGAAGGCGTAAACGTAACTTTCACTTCTGATATCAAAGAAGCGCTGACTGGTGCAAAATATATCGTAAACTCAGGTGGTGCTGCTCGTAAAGCAGGTATGACTCGTGAAGACCTGTTGAAAGGTAACGCTGCTATCGCAGAAGAATTCGGTAAGAACGTAAAACAGTACTGCCCGGATGTAAAACACATCGTTGTTATCTTCAACCCTGCTGATATCACAGGTTTGATTACATTGCTGTACTCTGGTTTGAAACCAAGTCAGGTTACTACTTTGGCAGCTCTTGACTCTACTCGTCTGCGCAGCGAATTGGCTAAACACTTCGGAGTAGCTATGGATGCTGTTGAAAACTGCCGTACTTATGGTGGTCACGGAGAACAGATGGCTGTATTTGCTTCTACAGCAAAAGTTAACGGCAAAGCTCTGACTGACATCATCGGTACAGACGCTCTGACTAAAGAACAATGGGCTGAAATCCAGCAGAAAGTTACTAAAGGTGGTGCAAACATCATCAACTTGCGTGGCCGTTCTTCATTCCAGAGCCCATCATACGTTTCTATCGAAATGATTGGTGCTGCTATGGGTGGTAAAGCATTCCGTTGGCCGGCTGGTACTTACGTATCAAACGATAAGTACGATCACATCATGATGGCATGGGAAACTTCTATCACTGCTGACGGTTGCCACTGCGCTGCTTTGAACGGTACTGCAGAAGAACAAGCTGCTTTGGATAAGAGCTACGAACACTTGTGCGCACTGCGTGACGAAGTAATCGCAATGGGCGTTCTTCCTCCTGTTTCTGAATGGAACAAACTGAACCCGAACATTAAATAATCAGATATATACCTGATTTAAGAAGAAGGAGACTGTATACCAGTTTCCTTCTTTGTTTTTTATAGTAACCAAACCCATGAAAACTTGTTTATTAAAAATCTTTTTTAACAAAATCCGATGAACCAGCCTTACAATCACTCCGTTATACAGTTTTTAACAGCTTATAACCGGAAGCTAAACTATGAAATTCAAAAACGTCTTGATCTTTTTCAGTCTATCGTTCTGTTATATACCGTTGCATGCCCATAACTTCTGTGAAGAAGCTTTTTATAATTTCCCTGACTCTATTTCACAAATAACCGGTTCGCAAGAAACAAAGCATCCGACCGCCAAAGAAAGTTTTAAAAGGAACTTTTCATATATGGGAATCCCCTTTATCACAGCCGGGCTGATCGTAAAAGAACGCAATACTGATTTCCGGACGCTCCGCAACCGGTTTAAGCCAGCTTTTCATCATCGATATGACGACTATACACAATATGTTCCTCTGGCTGCTACTTGGGGAATGAAACTGGCTGGTGTTCAAAGTCGCAGTTCATGGAAAGAACTGGCAGTGAGCAATGTCTTTTCGGCTGCATTGATGGCAGGATTTGTCAAGTCTTTAAAATACACCACCCGAGAAACCCGTCCGGACAATACATCCAACAACTCATTTTCTTCAGGACATACGGCCACTGCCTTCATGTGTGCCACCATTCTTCACAAGGAATATGGCATGAAAAGTCCCTGGTACAGCATCGGAGGATATACACTGGCCGGAATTACGGGAGTTACACGTCAGCTCAATAACCGGCACTGGATCGGCGATGTGCTTGTAGGAGCCGGAATAGGCATGATTTCTACAGACTTGGGATATTTTTTCTCTAATCTGATTTTCAGACGCGATAATGCAGATACACGGAAAACAAATACTGCTTACGACCGGTATGACACGCCTTCGTTCTTAAGCTTTAACATGGGAATAGCATCCGGTCCTTCAGCTTTACGAACAGCAGAAATATATGATTCTGAAGGTGGCTCCCCGCTAGGTATGCGCTTAAAGGTTGGAACAGCAACAGTTGTCAGCGTAGAGGGAGCTTATTTTTTCAATGCTTTTATCGGAGCAGGAGGACGTTTGAAGGTGGCAACTCTACCTGTCATTGCTGATATCCCGGCAGAGAATATGAGAAACTTCGATATGGACAGCGATTTAAAAGAAGACGCTCCAGTCAATCTATTTCTGCTCGATGGTCTGGAATCGGATCATCTGGGTATGTTCGATGTCGACCTGGGACTTTATTTTTCATATCCTTTCAGCCGGCATTTTCAGATAGGAAGCAAGCTGCTGGTAGGACGCAGAATAAATGCTAATTTCAAGTTGAATTCAATCTGTCGCATCAATCCACAAATATTCGACCGTGGGATTGTTAGTGAAGAAGTTTACAACCAATTTTATAAAGAAGACATCGACTATTACATGAATCAAGATGGAATCAGCCGCGATGAATTGCTGAACAGTTCTTTTGTAGATGACGATTTTCTGAACATACGTAAGAGTGCTACATATAAAGTCGGTACGGGAGTTTCGTTTACCTACCGCTACAAGGAAGATGCAGCTCTCCGTCTATATTGTGACTACGACTTTGCCTCTCCCCGTCTGACATACGATTTAAAGAACTCCTGGACAAACGAAGAAGGCAATCGGAATGCCCATGCATAACCTGACATTCGGTGCTTCCATTGCATTTATGTTCTGATGTAACTTCCATCCTGAACACGGCTCTTTCATTTAAGCTTAGATAAAGGCACATAATTCCCCCACCCACTTCTTATGGGAAGTAGGGATTTTGTTATGATTGATACCCAAAACGTTACGAATCCTCTGAAATTACAAATTATCTCATTTTTGATCCAGCATATGTATCATTGCGGTAAAGTCCAAAGAAAGTTCTCTAATAAGTTCGGCCGTTCCCTTAGCCTTGTCGGAGAGCTTTTTCCTTTTACCTTTCCATATAGAAAGTATTGCCAGTACTATCCTCTGTATCGTGTCAAGGTTTCTGGCGGACCTTGCACTATTCCGCCTGATGAAGTCCTGCCTCAGGTTGCGGTCAAGGTCCCAGTGCATGCTTTCTATTGTCCAATGCATTCTGGCTATTGTACTCAGCCGCCTGGCACTTCCGTGAAAACTGGAGACATAGAACCTCCTCTCGGAAGATTTCTGACCATCAGATTTTCTCTCCGTTGCAGTCCGTATTTCGACAACCGTCAGATTTCCATTCCACTTTTTCCTGTCCGTAATCAGGTCATTTCCACGAAAGATACGGCATACTCTGGTCTCTATTCTGCCATGTTCAAGAAAAGGGCCTTCCGAATATACATCCACAGGCTCTGCAAGTTCGACATTGTCCTCAACCCCATATCGCAGAGTTCTCTGGTTTGCCTTCAGCTCGATAAGGAAATCACCGCCTTTTTCCCGGATTTTATCTATGATGGCTTTCTGGAAGGACATGGCGTCTGCCGTAACTATGATCCTGACACATCCACCTTGTCCAACAGTTTGGGTACGGAAGTTATCTCGTTGCTTTTTTCTTCACACATGTCCGTGGCAAGGGTGAAACCTCCTTCAAGGGAATAGGCGGATACGATGTCGGGGGTGCGTCCGTTTTCAAGTACCGTCCCTCTCATTGCCTTGCCGTCAATACAGAGGATGTCTCCGGCACAACCGACAAGCTCATCATGGAAGGTGGAGGTAAATTCAGACATCCGCTCAGACATGGCTTCATCATCAATATGTTTGAATATACGGCAGAGCGTAGGTTCAGAAGGCACACCGTCCAACAAAATTCCTAAAGAGCGGAAGCGTTTCAGATTACGCTCGCCGAATCTGATTATATCCGGTCTTGTCATACACTTGCCCAGCCGTCCGAGTATTACAAGGAGAAGAATATCTTCCAGCTTGTATTTGTAGTTTCCCTTGTCTGTCCTGCGGTAATCCGGCACTGATTTCACAAATTCTTTCAGATGTTTCATTATGCTGCCACGACGGCAGAATGCATGTTTCTTTTTTATATATTAGACATGCAAAATGTTGCATATCAGCAAAATAAATCTTATTTTCGCATAGCGAAAATTAAGGCGGAAATCAAAAAACGACCTCTGTCGCATTTGATTTCCGCCTACAAAAATAATTTTATATGAACGATAAAAAGAAACACCGGAAGCGGTGCTTCCTGCATCGCTGTGCGCAAAAATAATGGTTTTTCGGAGAATAACAAGGATTATAGAGGTTGTTTTAAATGAAAGAGCCGTGCATCCTGAAAAGCAGCAGAAAGAAAGTCGTTGCACATTCTACTTATTTTTATTATTTTCGCCTCTCGAAATGATAGACCAAGCCACCATAGACCGTATCCTCGATGCTGCACAGATTGTAGACGTAGTATCCGAATTTGTTACTCTCCGACGCAGGGGGGTAAACTATATCGGACTGTGCCCTTTCCACAACGAAAAGACTCCATCTTTCAGTGTTTCTCCCAGTAAGGGACTCTGCAAATGCTTCAGCTGTGGGAAAGGAGGAAATGTTGTTCATTTCATTATGGAACACGAACAGCTTTCTTATTACGAAGCACTGAAGTGGCTTGCCCGAAAATACAACATCGAAGTCAAGGAACGCGAACTGACTAATGAAGAAAAGCAGGCACAAAGCTTGCGCGAAAGTCTGTTTGTTGTCAACCAGTTTGCTTCGGAATATTTCCAGGATGTTCTTTATAATCACATCGACGGACAGCGTATCGGTATGACCTATTTGCGCGGACGCGGATTCCGTGACGATATTATCAAGAAGTTTCAGTTAGGATATAGCACCGACAGCCCCGATGCATTGGCAAAGGCTGCCATCCAGAAAGGATATAAGGAAGAATTTCTGGTAAAAACGGGACTCTGTTACCGTAAAGACAACGGTTCTTTGCACGACCGGTTCTGGGGACGTGTCATTTTTCCTGTTCATACCTTGTCGGGAAAAGTTGTAGCTTTCGGCGGACGTGTATTAAGCTCCGCCACCAAAAACGTACAGATGAAGTACGTCAATTCTCCCGAATCGGAAATCTATCACAAGAGCCGTGAGCTGTATGGTATTTACTTTGCCAAACAAGCTATTGTGCGGCAAGACCGTTGTTTTCTGGTAGAGGGATATACCGATGTGATTTCTATGCACCAAAGTGGTATAGAAAACGTAGTAGCCTCATCGGGAACAGCATTAACCTCTGAGCAAATCCGGCTTATTCATCGTTTTACAAATAACATCACCGTACTTTACGACGGTGACGGAGCGGGTATTAAGGCTAGTATCCGCGGTATCGACATGCTGTTGGAAGAAGGAATGAACATCAAGGTCTGCCTCCTGCCCGACGGTGATGATCCGGATAGTTTTGCCCGCAAGCATAATGCCACCGACTATCAGGCATATATCAATGACCATGAAGTTGATTTTATCCGCTTTAAGACCAACCTCCTTATGGAAGAAGCGGGTAAAGATCCCATCAAGCGTGCTTCACTGATTTCCAGTATCGTAAAAAGTATTTCGGTTATTCCCGACGCCATTGTACGATCGGTGTACATTCGTGAATGCAGTCAGTTACTGCAAATGGAAGAAAAGATACTGGTAGAAGCTACTGCCAAACTGATAGAGCAGGCCAGAGAAAATAAATTTAAGGAAGAACAACGCAGACAATACCGGGAACGTCAGTTGGCTGCCACTACTCCGAATACTGGTACACCGGCTTCTTCCACTCCTGCTGTTTCTGAAGGCAATGCAACAGCTGGTAATGATATACCATTCACAGCATCGAATGATATTCCACTCCCCCCTCCTCCCGTCGAAGATTCCGGAAATAATGGAATCATCCCCGATTTTCCTCCTGTTGAAACAGGAGAAGGGGCTGTCGTACCTACATCGCTGGGGAATGAAATTCCAGTTGATACATATACGTCATACATTCCGACAGAAGGCAATGAGCAGAAGGTGTTCTATGCCAAGGAGGAAGACTTAATGCGTATGATTGTACGGTACGGAGAGAAAGTAATGTGTTACATGGAAAATGAAAATGGAGAACAACTGCCTCTCACCGTGACCGAATATATATCCGAAGGGCTGAAAGAAGATGAATTGCAATTTCATGTCGCACTTCACCGCCAAATGTTGAAAGAAGCGGAAATGCACATTCATGACGAGAACTTTACCGCAGAACGTTACTTTATCGCACATCCGGTTCCAGAAATAAGTAAAGTAGCTGTCGATCTTGCCAGCGACCGCTATCAACTGAGCAAGTATCACTCAAAAGGACAAAAAATCATCAGCGATGAAGAGCGCTTGCATGAACTGGTTCCACGTTTGCTGCTCGATTTTAAGCTATCCATTGTAGACGAGGAAATGAAACATACGCTTCAAGCACTTGCCAATCCGGAAATAGCCAATGATCCGCAACGCTATATGGAAATCATGCAGCGTTATAAGGAGCTGCACGAAACACAAAGTATCATGGCTCAGCGTGCCGGCGACCGGGTGGTGCTGAAATTATAATCCTCTCTGCCGTCTGCCGGAATCACTTAAAAGAGTTGGTCGCATCAATTCCCAGTTGTCTCAATATAGAAACGATCTCATCGAACTTTTCCACTGGAACCCTTTCTATCGGATAGCAGTGATAAGCAAAATCGGTATCTAGAAACTCTATGAAGGAGATAAATTCATGACTCACAAAAGGTGCTGACGTGAAATTCACCTTCCGAAGGTCCGAATAAGCAAATTTTACAGTTTCATCTTCATCAGGCCGCTGCAAGACCATTTCTCGCGGTTCCAGCGTCAATGCATACTGACAAGAAATACCCTGATAAAGTGTAAATAATGAAAGTCCTACATGCCCTATTCCAATCAATAACACTAAAAGTCCCGCCAGCCACACATGAGGAGTTCCAAAAATCACCAAACATGACCAGAAGAAAACAAACGCCCCAAACAACAACTCAAAAACTCCCCACCTACGACGCGAACGCATACACTTCGGAAACTCATTATAAACATGAACTACGGCCAAGCTATCCACCTGCTTGAGGGAAGTTTCATAATTGGTAAAAGGAATTTGCCGTGCCAACAGATATTGCACAATCCAGGCCGGGTTCAGGCGAGATCCCCTATTCAACCACATACCTTGCAATTGTGCTCCACGTACAAAACCCGACTTCAAAGTAAAGATAAACACACCCAATCCATCCAGACAACGCCAATAAGGTTTGCACTTGCTAGAACGAGGCTTATAGTATTGCATAAACGTGAAACCTGCAATCTCTTCCACATTAACGTGCTTGCGTTTCAACCAGCACTCCACCTTGCGTTCTTTCTCTTCTTCCAGTACCATGATCTTAGATTTCTTTGAGTTATCCTAAATCTGATTATCAGACGATAACAAACTTACAAAAAATTAAAGGACCATGTACTTTACATTTTCCTTTTTTACAGGATTACGAAATAACCGACCAGTTCACATTCTTTTTCCGAAGCTCCTTCAACTGCTGCCATATAATCGCATTTTCCGGACGTTCTCCATTCGGATCGGCATCAAGCAGATGCTCGGCTATTTCACGTACAAACTGTAAGAGCTGTCCGTCGCGGGCAATATCGGCAATTTTCAAATCGAAGGCTACACCACTCTGTTGCGTTCCTTCCAAATCACCCGGACCGCGCAACTTCAAATCGGCCTCTGCAATCTCAAATCCATCATTCGTTTGCACCATGATTTCGATACGTTTACGCGTTTCTTCCGTCAGCTTATATCCGGTAACCAGAATACAATATGACTGGTCCGCTCCTCGTCCTACACGTCCGCGCAACTGATGCAACTGCGACAAGCCGAAACGCTCCGCATTCTCTATCACCATAACCGAGGCATTGGGCACGTTCACCCCCACCTCAATCACCGTAGTAGCTACCATTATCTGAGTTTCATTGGCCAAGAAACGCTGCATCTCCTCATCTTTCTCTGTAGGTTTCATTTTACCATGTACCTTGCTCACCTTATACTCCGGAAACTCTTCACAGATATGCATATACCCGTCTTCCAGGTTCTTGATATCCATCTTCTCGCTTTCCTGAATCAGCGGATAAACAATATATGCCTGCCGGCCTTCCTGTATCTGCTTCCGTATGAAAGCATACATCGAAGCACGACGATTGTCAAACTGATGAACAGTCTGAATGGGTTTTCGCCCCGGAGGAAGTTCGTCGATAACCGAAACATCAAGATCGCCATACAATGTCATGGCAAGTGTACGCGGGATAGGAGTTGCCGTCATAACCAAGACATGAGGCGGACAGGTATTTTTTGCCCACAGCTTGGCACGCTGGGCTACTCCGAAACGATGTTGTTCGTCTATCACCACCAATCCCAAAGACGAAAAGTTGACAGTATCTTCTATTACCGCATGAGTACCGATAAGGATATGTACATCTCCCGTCACCAGATCTTTCAGAATTGTTTCCCGGCGCTTTCCTTTTACTGTTCCGGTAAGCAGCTCCACCCGTACATTCATACCCGCCAGAAAACGACATATCGTTTCATAATGCTGAGTAGCCAGAATTTCTGTAGGAGCCATCATGCAAGCCTGATAGCCGTTGTCCAGCGCAATCAGCATAGTCATCAGGGCAACAAGTGTTTTTCCGCTGCCCACATCTCCTTGCAGCAAGCGGTTCATTTGTCTTCCACTTCCCATATCACGGCGCATCTCCTTTATCACCCGCTTCTGTGCTCCGGTAAGCTGGAAAGGAAGATTCTGCGAATAGAAAGTATTGAATATCTCTCCTACTTTGCCAAATACCAGTCCGCGGAACTTATTTCTCCGTTCTTTGGTATAACGAAGAATATTAAGCTGGACATAAAACAGTTCCTCGAACTTCAAACGGTATTGTGCTCTGCGGAGCAAATCAGGGTTCTGAGGGAAATGAATGTTATACAGCGCATCAGTAAGCGGCATCAGCCGATAATGATCCACTAGTTGCGGACTCAAGGTTTCTTCAATAATCTCCTTCTGAAGCGCCCCGAAAAGATTTTTCATCAGTTTTTCCAGCGCATGCGAATTGAGATTGCTGCGCTTCATCTTTTCGGTCGTATTATAATAAGGCTGAAGCCCCATTGTAGAAAGAGTAAGCTCCTGTGCCGGATCAATATCCGGATGAGCTATATTTATTCGTCCATTGAATACGGTCGGCTTGCCAAAGACAATATATTCTTCATTTGCCTTATATTTCCCCATGATGAATTTCAGTCCCTGAAACCATACCAGATCGACAATACCCGTTCCGTCGGAAAAATGTCCGACCAGACGCCGCTGGCGACCTTCACCCATTGTTTCAAAGCTGAGTACCTTACCTTTTAACTGTATGTAAGGCATATTTCCATCTATTTCATGGATATAATACAGACGACTACGGTCGACATACTTATAAGGGAAATAACACAACAAGTCCCGAAAGGAATAGATATTCAGTTCCTTGTTCAGTATGGCCGCACGCTGCGGGCCCACCCCTTGCAAATATTTTATGTCACGCGTAGATAAATCGAACATTTATTTAAACCAGAACTTCTGCAACTTTCAAGTCGAATGGAGTAGTAAGCTTTATATTTTCACGATTTCCCGGTATTAAGAAGACAGGATGTCCCAAAGCCTCCACTACCGAAGCATCATCTGTAAAAGCGGAAGTATATGTTTGTCCGTAAGCCTGTTTCAGTAACGATGCAGTAAAAACCTGAGGAGTCTGCACCAGTTTATAACAGTCGCGTGGTACAGTCACACTCTTTTCGTCTGCCTCTATCCGACGGACTGTTTCCACTACATCAATAACCGGAATTACAGCTTGGTTTTCTTCAGCAGCAGCATAACAGGCGGCTATCACTTCCTGAGAAACAAAAGGACGTACACCATCGTGCACTCCTACTACACTATTCCTATCATCCACCAAGGCCAGTCCGTTCTTTACAGAATGAAAACGAGTTTCTCCGCCGTTGGCGATACGATGGGGAAGCGTAAATCCATATTCCGCACAAAGGTGCTTCCAGTAGTCCTGCTGGTCTACCGGAAGTACCAATATGATATTTATACATTTATCGTAAGCATAAAAAGCCTCCAGCGTACGCATCAGTACAGGCTTTCCCTTTACCGGGATAAACTGCTTGGGTATATCTCCCCCCATGCGTAAACCTTTACCTCCTGCTACGACAATGATATATTTCTTCATCAGGCAAGCAACATTCCTTTTTTAACTTCCAAAGCTTTTTCTGCTCCTGCATATTTTTCCAGAATAGCAAAAGCAAAAGCCGGAGCAGCACCCGGACCTTTACCCAAGATAAAGTTATCGACAACTTCAACCATATTGCCTGTATATTCTGCACCTTCCAGATATTTGTCGAAGCCCGGATAGCAAGTAGCCTTCTTGCCTTTCAGCAAACCACGCTTGCCATATACCATAGGAGCTGCACAAATAGCAGCAAGAGGTTTACCTGCCGCAGCAAAACTCATAATCAGCTTGTCGAGTCCTGCATGAGCATCCAGATTTGTCGCTCCCGGAAGTCCACCCGGAAGAACAACCATTTCCACATCTTCTTCCTTCAAATCCTCGAACAGCATATCCGCAACGATAGGAACCTGATGTGAGCTGACAACGGTCTTTTCACCTGTTACCGACACAGTTTTTACATTCAGTCCCCCACGACGCATTACATCGAGTGGAAACATGGCTTCCATTTCTTCGAAACCTTCTGCCAAAAAGATACAAATAGTTTTCATAATATGATGAATTTAAATATGCTTATAGTCTTATTTCAACTTAAAGTAATAGGTTATCGTACCACTCTGATTGTTTACACCGTCTACCGAATTGAACCGAGCTCGACGAGCTGCCTCTTCTGCTGCACGACGCAAAGCGGGATTTACCGTATTGGTCCGTTTGTTTATACTCGTGCTGATGACTCTTCCGGCAGGATTTACTGTGATAGTAACCACAACTCTTCCTTCATCTTGTACATTGTATACAGGAACAGGCAACCCTCCAGGTCCCAAAGAACGTCCGTTCAAGTCGAATGTTCCATATCCTCCTACTCCTGAAGTCTTTCCCGTATTTCCATTTCCATCCGGACTACCTTCTATGCCTTGTCCGGAAGTAGCCGAACCTTTACTACCCATTTTAGATCCTTTACCAAATGCCCCGGCAATCTTGTTGGCAGCAGCCTGAGCAGCAGCACGTTCTTCTTCAGCACGCTTTTCGGCTTCAGTTTTTTCCTTGGGTTTGGTTACAACAGGTTTTGTTTCCTGCTTCTTTTTAGGAGTAACTTCTTTTTTAGGTTTTTCTTCTTTCGGCTTTTCCTTTTTTACCTGAATAGAAGGTTCATCATCCTGCGTAATCATAGGCTGTTTCACCTCCGGTTCCGGAGTTACTTCCGGTTCGGGTACAGAAGTTTCCGGCTGCGGCAATACATCAACCTCCGTCATTGTATACGGATCGGCATCTCCCTGAGCCATTTGTGTATTACCAAGCATAACCGGCACACCTCCTTCTTCTTGTATCTCAGGACGAGTAAGTGAGCAAAAGAGCAGCAATAGTACCACAAAGATATGCAGCACTACCGTTCCTATTATTCCGGTTACTTTACTTTTCTTCACTGTATTCTTTTTTAATTCTGTTTGTCAGGGCGGCGAGTAGCCAGAACCATTCTAAAATGATTTTCGTTGGCAATATTCAGGATACGGACAATTTCGCGATACGGAATCGACTCGTCAGCGTAAAGCGCCACATACATTTCCGGTTCCTTCGCAGCACACTCTTGCAAGAACGAAGGAACTTCGTCGAGTGCAAGCGGCATTTCATCCTCATTACCAAACGCCCCGTAATAATTCAAATCCTTATCGATAATTACCCGCGCCATAGGCTTGGCCGAAGTCTGCTCAGAACCCTGCGGAAGCAAGACCTTGATTGCATTCGGCGATACCATCGTAGAGGTAATCATAAAAAATATCAGCAGCAAAAAGATGAGGTCGGTCATCGACGACATACTGAAGGCCGGAGATATTTTCTGTCTTCTTTTCAGTGACATAGGCTTCTTATTTTTCGTTTGGTTCGTTCATCAAGTCCATGAAAGCAATGGTACGAGCTTCCATCTGACTTACAACCTTGTCTACGCGATATACCAGATGATTGTAAGCAAACATGGTAGCAATACCCACAACCAGACCGCCTACAGTAGTAATCATCGCTTCATAGATACCGCTCGAAAGCAGAGTAATATCAATATTGTTTCCGGCATTAGCCATATTCCAGAAAGCACGAACCATACCAGTTACCGTACCCAGGAAACCAAGCATCGGCGCACCGCTGGAAATAGTAGCCATAATAGAAAGTCCGTTTTCCAGTTTTGCAACTTCAATGTTTCCGGTATTCTCGATAGCAGCCTGTACATCGGCAACCGGACGTCCCATACGCATGATACCTTTTTCAATCATACGCGAAGAAGGAGTATTGGTTATACGGCAGTAATTGATTGCCGATTTGATTTCTCCAGTCTTGATATAGTCGCGGATACGATCCATAAACAACGGGTCTTCTTTACCCGCCTTGCGGATAGCTACCGCACGTTCAAAAAAGATATAAAAGGCTATGACAGACATCAGAGCCAGTACAATCATAATCCAACCACCTTTGCAAGCCATGTCCCAAAGGTTCATTTCCGATTCTCCCGATGCAACAGGAGTCAATACGGGATTATTTCCCGTCATGGTGTCGGCAACGGTCTGTGCAGCTGCCAGCAGTGTCATTGTAATCATAATTTAACGAAGGCAATTTTTATATTCTTCAATAGTTTTCTTAAGTCCTAGATAGAGTGCGTCACAAATCAATGCGTGACCGATGGAAACTTCGTCCACCCATGGAATATTTTCATGAAAGTAAGCAAGATTCTCAAGGCTGAGATCATGACCGGCATTCAGTCCCATTCCCAACTTGCGGGTTACCTTTGCAGCCTCAACGAAAGGAGCAATGGCAGCTTCGCGATTCTTTCCATACTGTGATGCATAAGGCTCTGTATAAAGTTCCACACGGTCGGCTCCGGCTTTTGCCGCATACTCTATCATTTCCGTATCAGTTCCTACGAAAATAGAAGTACGTATACCTGCTTCTCCGAAAGTATCCATCAGTTCGGTCAGGAAGGAAAGATTATTTTTAGTATCCCACCCCGAGTTAGAAGTAATCTGGTCGGGAGCGTCGGGAACAAGCGTTACCTGATGCGGTTTTACCTTCAATACCAGGTCAATAAATTCTTTCGAAGGATATCCTTCGATATTAAACTCTGTACGAAGTATGGGACGAAGAGCCAACACGTCCGCATAGCGGATATGCCGTTCATCGGGACGAGGATGAACCGTAATCCCTTCGGCCCCGAAAGCCTCGCAATCCAACGCCACTTTTTCTACATCCGGGTTATTTCCCCCGCGAGCATTACGCAAGGTTGCTACCTTGTTTATATTCACACTTAGCTTAGTCATATTGAATTTATTTTATATCTTTGCGTCTACAACCTGCAAAGTTAACAGGTTTTGCGAGAAACCTGTTAACTTTACGTGACAAAAGATTGATAAAAAAAGCTACAAGATATGCAACGCAACCTCAGATTCGCCCTTTTTGGAAATACTTATCAGGAACATAAGTCGGCACATGTCACCCATTTGCTGGAGATATTGCGTGGCAAAGGAGCCGAAATCTGTATCAGCAACGAGTTTTACGACTTTTTAAAACAGCATACAAAAGCAAACCTCGACGGACTGGAGATATTCAAAGGTTACGACTTTAATGCAGACATGGCACTCAGTATCGGTGGCGACGGAACCTTTCTGCGTGCAGCAAGCCGTGTAGGAAAGAAAGAAATTCCTATCCTGGGCATCAATACCGGACGTCTGGGATTCCTTGCCGATATATCACCCGACCAGATGGAGGAGGCTTTCGATGAAATCTACGAAGGGAAATACCTTGCCGAACCTCGCAGGGTATTGCATCTGACATCCGAAGGATACGTGCTGAAAGGCTATCCCTACGGACTGAACGAAATAGCTATTCTGAAACGTGACAGCTCGTCGATGATTACCATACGGGCTTACATAAACAGTGAGCCACTCTGTTCGTATCAGGCAGACGGCCTGATTATCGCAACCCCCACCGGCTCGACAGGTTATTCACTCAGTGTAGGAGGTCCGATTCTTGTGCCGCAAAGCGGAACTATCAGTCTGACTCCCGTGGCTCCACACAGCCTGAACGTACGCCCGATTGTCATTCGCGACGACTGGGAAATCACACTCGACGTAGAAAGCCGAAGCCACAACTTTCTGGTAGCCGTAGACGGACGCAGTGAAACATGCCGCGAAGGAATCCGCCTGACGGTACGCCGTGCCGATTATTTCGTACGCATCGTAAAACGCTGTCATCACTCTTTCTTCAATACGCTTCGGGAAAAAATGATGTGGGGAGCAGACAGCCGTTTATAGTTCAGGAATACATACTGAAAGCTTCAGAAAAAGGCTTCACAAACTAGCGAAAATGCCCTATTTTTTCGTACAAAGATTGTCGAAGTTTGTACAGATTTTAAAAAAATATCCTGATGTTTTTCCGAAAACATCAGGATATTTTTTTAAAACGTCAGCAAGAATATAATACGTTTCTTACGAGAATATCATTCTTTTATCGAAAAGAAGAATTTATCAATTGATTAACAGTGCATTACAAATACTCAGGCAGCTGACTCAACTTCATGCTGTTTGAACCTTTTATCAGGATATAATATCCCTGAGGCTTATGTATCCGGATATCAGCCAGCACTTCATCTACATGCTGAAAAGTCTGATAGGAATGAGTGGCTGCTGCAAATTCGGGACCAACCAGAACAACACGGTCAAAACCACATTCCTTCAGATAATCTACCACCTTCTGATGTTCTTCCCGACTTGCTTCACCCAATTCCTTCATATCGCCAAGAATCACCATCTTATGCGGAGCTTCTATCTGACGGAAATTCTTCAAGGCAGCCATCATACTGGTCGGGTTGGCATTATATGCATCCACAATCAGTTTATTATCGGCTGTTTCTTTCAGTTGCGACCGGTTATTGTGAGGCAGATACGACGCCAGCGCACTGCTGATATCATCATCAGACACTCCAAAGTAACGTCCGATAGCTGCTGCTGCCAGCATATTATCCAAATTATACGAGCCGATAAGATGTGTATTCACCTCGTGCGATACTCCTTCTGCTGTCCATCGGAAAGACAGGAAAGGTGAACAGCTTATCAGTTCTCCACTGACATACAAACCGGCAGTCTGCCCGTAACGCACACAAGTCAACCCTTCGGCAATGCCATTCAGGTAAGGATTTTCATTCTGGATAAAGATAGTAGCCCCACCTTTAGCCCGCAGAAAATCGTACAACTCTCCTTTCGTGCGGATAACTCCCTCGAAAGATCCGAAACCTTGCAGGTGAGCCTTGCCTACATTTGTTATAATTCCATAATCCGGTTCGGCAATATGTACCAGTGTCTTTATTTCTCCCGGATGGTTCGCACCCATTTCGACAACCGCCATTTCGTGTTCTTTTGTCAGACGAAGCAACGTGAGCGGTACTCCGATGTGATTATTGAAATTACCTTCTGTATATAATGTATTGAACTTCCGGCTCAGCACCGTAGAAATGAGTTCTTTGGTTGTGGTCTTTCCATTCGTACCTGTAATGCCGATAACCGGCGTTTTCAGCTGCCGGCGGTGATAATTAGCCAGTTGTTGCAAAGCCTGCAAACAGTTGTCTACGAGAATTGTACCCTCACCCGCATATTCAGATTCGTCGATTACAGCATAGCGGCAACCCTGCTTCAAAGCCTGTGCGGCAAAAGCATTGCCATTAAAAGTTTCTCCTTTCAGGGCGATGAACATAGAACCCTCAGGACAGTTGCGGCTATCGGTGGTCACCTTACCGCATTCCATAAAACATTTATATAATTCTGCTATTTCCATATTTTCTGTAACAAAATATTCCGGCACAAAGATAACGTAATTTAATTTCCCGCGACTGCGAAAAAACAAATTATTGTGTGTACATTTGCAGCGCTTAAAGACGTATTCATCGGACATGGAAAACAGTATCACGAAACTTATCAATGTAAAGGGACAGTTAATGGACTTATCCTACCCGCAGGTAATGGGTATCCTGAATGTTACTCCCGATTCTTTTTATGCCGGAAGCCGGAAACAGACAGAAACGGAAATTGCAGAACGTACACTTCAAATCGTGTCGGAAGGGGGAAGCATTATCGATGTAGGAGCTTATTCATCACGCTCCAATGCAGAACATATCAGTGCGGAGGAGGAAATGTCTCGTCTGCGTCACGGACTGGAGATTGTATTCCGCGAATGTCCCGATGCCATTGTTTCGGTAGATACGTTCCGGGCAGATGTTGCACGTATGTGTGTAGAAGAGTACGGCGCAGCTATCATCAACGATATAGCAGCGGGCAATATGGATGAAAACATGTTTGCAACCGTAGCCCGGCTCGGTGTCCCCTACATCATGATGCACATGCAGGGAACTCCGCAAAACATGCAGCAGGCTCCACACTATGACAATGTATTGAAAGAAGTATTATATTACTTTTCTGAAAAGGTACAGAAGCTGCGTGACCTGGGAGCCAAGGATATCATCATCGATCCGGGATTCGGATTCGGAAAGACGCTGGAACACAACTACGAGCTACTGGACAAAATGGAAGAATTCCAGATATTCGAACTGCCTGTACTGGTAGGAGTTTCACGCAAGTCGATGATTTACCGCCTGCTGGGAGGAGAACCGGAAGATGCCTTGAACGGAACAAGCGTCGTCAACACAATAGCCCTGATGAAAGGAGCCGACATCCTGCGTGTACACGATGTGCGTGCCGCATCCGAAGCAGTCAAAATAGTTGCCGCCATGAAAAAGTTAACTCCTGTAAGTTTGTAAATATAAAATTATGCCTTTCGATATTTCCATACTTAGCGTCAAAGATATTATCGACATTCTGCTGGTAGCGTTTCTGTTATACAAAACCTACAAGCTGATGAAATCGTCGGGATCAATCAATGTATTTACGGGAATTCTCGTGTTTATCGTCATTTGGGTTATCGTATCGCAAGTGCTGCAAATGCGTCTGCTCGGTTCGATATTCGATAAGCTGGTAAGCGTGGGAGTCATTGCACTGATTGTAATCTTTCAGGATGAAATACGTCACTTCCTGCTCTCGCTTGGTTCACGCCACCGCACAAGCAGTCTGCTTCGCTTTTTTAAGGGAAGTCAGAAGAACGACAACAGCAAAGAGGCCATCATGCCTATTGTCATGGCTTGCCTCAACATGAGTAAAGGAAAAGTGGGCGCACTGATTGTCATCGAAAAGAATTTTCCACTGGATGACATCGCACGTACAGGAGATATCATCGATGCGAACATCAATCAGCGACTGATAGAAAATATTTTTTTCAAAAACAGTCCGCTACACGATGGAGCTATGATTATCAGCAACAAACGTATAAAGGCTGCCGGATGTATTCTTCCGGTATCACATAACCTGAACATTCCGAAAGAGTTGGGGCTAAGACACCGTGCCGCACTGGGAGTTTCTCAGGAAACAGATGCCATGGCAATTATCGTTTCCGAGGAAACCGGAGGTATTTCCATAGCCTATCAGGGTGAGTTCTACCTAAAACTGACGGCTGAGGAACTGGAAAGAATGCTTACGAGTGAAGATGAGCTTTAAGGATTAATCCAACATCAGGCTCATATAGGGATGAAGGTCTTTCAGTACAAGAGCAGTCAGCTCGCTTATTGTGACACAAACATACTCTTTTCCCATCTGATAACCTTGTATCATCTTCCCCGGAGAAACCGTGTAATATCCATTGTTTTCTCCGATAACCTCGTCTCCTTGCAGATGAATACAGAGTTCCTCCCCTTGATAAACAGCAGCATACAACTCAAGGCAAGCAGGAACATTTATTAAGCGTGCCATGCCTAATTCATGCATCTCGTCAGCAAAAGGAAGTATGCATGTCATGGTTTCAGCTTGATAAAAAGCAGCGAGTTGATGTAATGCAACTGTCAGGTCCGCCTCGTCAGACAGAAGTATTTCTTTGACAGAAAGTGTCTTTTCCTGCATCAGGCAAAAGATAAGTCCGGACAAGACATCACCTTTATAAATTGTCCATACATCACCTTTGCTCAAAGCCAGATCAGACAGTACAACATGGAAATCATCAAAGGTGTGCTGTATGCAGCACGACCGCCTGTTCATTTGTTCATTAAAGTATGGATAAATTGTTTCTTCAGGGTTTTTCAACAGATCTATCTTACTCATTTTCAGATATGATACAGAGTTATTAACAGGTTGTTCATAACTGTTGATAACTTTTTTCAGCACACCATAACGGAAACAAGTCGCGTAGCCTGAGCGAGCATAATATCCTTTCAACCAATCTTCGGCAGGAATTAGTGTTGAAAACACGATTCCCTCATCGAACATGGAACGATGTGTTTCCTCAAGCAGGCGACGCATAGCCCCTCTTGCCCGATAATCAGGATGAGTACAAGCACCCGATATATATGAAGCAGCTACCGTCCGGCCACAAAATGTCATCGGATAAGATATCATCTGAAGCGCAGAAATCACCTTACCATCTTCTATTATCGCTTTATTAATCTGGTCGGTATAACGTAAACGGAAATAAAGGTCTACAAATGCTTCATCATCATTGAAGCAAGTTTCCCAAAGTTGCCTGACTTGTTCTTTTACGCTCATTGTAATTCCACGATATATTTTTCAAGAAGAGTTTCTGGATAATAAGACAATTTAGCCTTACGCAGTCCTTCCAGCCCCAGGTCTTCCTCACGGTTGATATAAATGTACTGTTCCGGAATACGATTAGCAAACTCATTGTTAATCATAGCATAGGCTCCTTCTATATCTGTATTTGCTTTCTCTACACAAGTATCGAAAGTTTCATTGTTTATAGGAGCTCCGAAAGTAAATGCTACAATCTCTCCGTTAACATGCAATACTCCTCCTCGCAAATCCAGTTCGTTAATATGCTTCAACGCATCAGTCATCGAACGCCGTTCTGCTATCAGAGCTTCATTCTCTGCACAGTCGTTTGCTTTACACCACATGCTTTCCAGACGCAGACACTCAGGGACGAGTTCGGCTGTCAACTCCTTATATTCATAATTAGGATAAGCTGCTTTAAACCGATTGATATGATTCCGTTTAGGCTGGTACTTTTTTCCACGAAGCGTTGCCAGATCAGAACGAAGATATACATAATCAAAATAATCACGATCGGCTGTAAACGTAAAACGCCCCGGAAAAGCAGCTTCCAGTTCTGCACGCATATAGCTACATACACCCAACAAACGGAAAGGAACACCTTTGCTGCGCGCATCCTCTATCAGCACGTCAACAATTCGATGTACATCGCCTTCACCCACCGGCATCATATATGCCAGTTCATTATCTGCATAAAAACGGAACAACAGAAAGCCGTCCATTTCAGCAATTTCCGTCTGGTACAAAAACCTCCAGCTATACAGATTAGAAAACGACAAATCGCAGTTACGGCGCTTGCTTGTTAAAGTATAACGCTGCACAGTTTCCTTATCTTCCAGTTCTATGGGTCTAAATGGTATCATATTATATTTCTTTTATTTTTCAGGCGTAACCATGCTTAAAAAGAAACGCACCGATATTAAAAAACATCGGCACGCTTCCACGAAACATGCTCGCATTGGATTTTATAATTTAATAGAGCCCCAGCAGATGAAGGATAGTCGGAGTAAGCAAAGCAGTCAAAATACCGTTCAGAGTCAATCCCAGACTGGCATAAGCTCCATACTTTCCACTGACCTCCATAGCACGCGATGTTCCTACCGCATGCGAAGCTGTTCCCATCGAAAGCCCTTGCGCTATAGGACTTCCAACATGTCCTACCTGAAGTACCTTAAAACCACAAATAGCACCAAATAGTCCTACAACAATCACTACCGCTGCAGTAAGAGAAGGTATTCCGCCTACTGCATCCGAAACTTCCATCGCAATCGGAGTCGTCACCGACTTTGGAGCTAACGACATGATAACCTCTGGAGAAGCTCCCAGCAGTTTTGCTATAATAGTAACCGATACTAGTCCGACAAGACAGCCTGCTAATTGAGAAACAATTATCGGCATTAATTGTTTTTTTATCATGCGTAATTGTAGATACAAGGGAACCCCCAGTGCTACAACTGCCGGCTTCAACCAGAACTCAATCAAGGAACCTGCTTCATAATATTTTTCATACGAAACATTTGTCAGTTTCAGAAAACAAATCAGCAAGGCAATCGCTATCAATATCGGATTAAGAATAATCAAACCTGTTTTTTTCTGCAACTGTTTGGAAAGAAAAAAGAATCCAAACGTAATGGCGAGCAAAAAGAATTTACTTTCTAAATATTCCATACTTACGAACCAATTGATGAACCCAACCTGTAACAACTAACACTAATACCGTACTTACTAAAGTAGCAATGACAATAGGCCAGAACTCGGCAGCAATAATGTCAAAATATAACATCAGCGCCACCCCCGAAGGAACGAAGAAAAAGCCCAGATTAGCTACTAAGAAATCGGACAATCCCTGCACCCAGTGCAGTTTTATCCAACCTAACTGTAAAAATAACGTAAGTAAAAGCATGCCAATAATACTCGACGGCAGCTTAATTCCCGTCAGATAAACTATCAGTTCACCTAACGCCAAACATCCAAAAAGGATAGAACATTGACGAATCATACCTATTAATATTATCTTGAAAAACGGACGTAAAGTTACACAATAGGAGAAAACGCTGTATCGAAAGTGGCCTTTTTTATTTCTTCTGCTATTAAACATAAGTTTTTTGCATACTTTAGGAGAAAAAAAACTCGCTTTTGCAAACTAGATATTACAAAAATGCGTATTTTTGCAGTGCGATATATACTTCTTGTTATCGCGCACGATAAAAGAATCACATATAATAAATATATTCATTAAGTCATGGATTTAATTAGTCAAATCGTTGAACGCGCTAAAGCAAACAAACAGCGCATTGTGCTTCCGGAAGGAACTGAAGAACGTACTTTAAAAGCTGCCAATCAGATATTGACAGATGGTGTAGCTGAGCTGATTCTGTTGGGAAATCCCGATGAAATCATGGGTCTGGCAAAAGAATGGGGCTTAGGAAATATCCATAAAGCAACAATCATCGATCCGGAAAACCATCCGAAACAAGAAGAATACGCACATTTGTTATGCGAACTTCGCAAGAAAAAAGGAATGACTATCGAAGAAGCCCGTAAACTGGTTCTCAATCCATTATACTTGGGCTGTTTGATTATCAAAGCGGGCGATGCTGACGGTCAGTTGGCTGGTGCACGCAATACTACCGGCGACGTTCTGCGCCCTGCATTGCAAATTATCAAAACAGCTCCGGGCATTACTTGCGTATCTGGTGCCATGCTGCTTTTGACTCATGCTCCAGAATGTGGTGACAATGGTGTATTGGTAATGGGTGACGTAGCCGTAACTCCTGTTCCAGATGCAAACCAATTGGCTCAAATCGCAATCTGTACAGCACAGACAGCTAAAGCAGTTGCCGGACTTGATCCACGTGTAGCTATGCTGAGCTTCTCAACTAAAGGTTCTGCTAAACATGAAGTTGTAGACAAAGTAGTAGAAGCATTGAAGATTGCTAAAGAAATGGATCCAGCATTGAAGATCGACGGTGAACTGCAAGCAGATGCTGCCCTGGTTCCAAGAGTAGGTGCAAGCAAAGCTCCAGGTTCTGAAATCGCAGGAAAAGCTAACGTATTGGTTGTTCCATGTCTGGAAGTAGGTAACATTTCTTATAAACTGGTTGAACGTTTAGGACACGCTACTGCTGTAGGACCTATCCTGCAAGGTATCGCACGCCCTGTAAACGATTTGTCACGCGGATGCTCTATCGACGACGTTTACAAGATGATCGCTATCACAGCCAACCAGGCTATTGCAGCAAAAGCTCAATAATTAGGAACTTAATTTATACAGCATTGTCATTCAGACGTCATTCAATGCAATCTCGTTCTGAATGACAACTGTTTTTATTTCACATTAATAAAACAATAAAATTCATATATGAAAGTATTAGTACTCAACTGCGGTAGTTCATCAATCAAGTACAAATTGTTCGAAATGACTACCAAAGAAGTCCTCGCACAAGGAGGTATCGAAAAAATCGGTCTGCCAGGCTCTTTCCTGAAGTTGACTTTGCCTAACGGAGAAAAGAAAATCCTTGAAAAGGACGTACCTGAACATACTACAGGTGTACAGTTTATTTTCGACACACTGACTAACGCAGAATACGGCGCAGTAAATAACTTGCACGAAATCAAAGCAGTAGGTCATCGTGTATTGCACGGAGGAACAAAATTCAGCGGTTCTGTATTGATTGACGACGCTGTTATTGCAGCTGTAGAAGAATGCTGCGACTTGGGCCCGTTGCACAACCCAGCAAACCTGAAAGGTATCTATGCTGTACAGAAACTGTTGCCTGAAGTACCACAGGTAGCTGTATTCGATACTGCTTTCCACCAGACTATGCCCGACTATGCATATCTGTATCCGATACCTTACAAATATTTCGAAAAATATGGTATCCGCCGTTATGGTTTCCACGGAACATCTCATCGCTATGTATCAAAACGTGTATGCGAATATCTGGGTATTCCACAAGAAGGTTCCAAGATCATCACTTGCCACATCGGAAACGGTGGTTCTATCGCTGCGGTAAAAGACGGTAAATGTATCGATACTACTATGGGACTGACTCCGCTGGAAGGTCTGATGATGGGTACACGTTGCGGTGATATCGACGGTGGTGCTATCACTTATATCATGAAAAAAGAAGGCCTTACACCTGATGAAATGTCTACTCTGCTGAACAAGAAGAGCGGTGTATTGGGAATGTTCGAAAAATCAAGTGATATGCGTGAACTGGAAGATGCAGTAGCCAGAGGAGAAGAACGTGCCATCCTTACAGAAAACATGTATTTCTACCGCATCACTAAATACATCGGTGCATACGCAGCTGCAATGGACGGTGTAGATGTAATCTTGTTTACTGGTGGTGTTGGTGAAAATCAGGCTACAGCTCGTGCCGGCGTTTGTAAGACACTGGGCTACCTGGGCGTCAAGATCGATCCGGAAAAGAACAAAGTTCGCAGCAAAGAAGCGATCATTTCTACCGACGATTCTAAAGTAAAAGTTGTAGTTATCCCGACAGACGAAGAGCTGATGATTGCAACAGACACAATGGACATACTGAACAGCATGAACAAATAAGGAACAGCATACCTTAAATAGCTTAAAAAAGAGGATATTCCTCATAAGTTTTCTTATCTTTGCAGCGAGCAAAAAAGAAAGACTTATATGGAATGTCTTCTTTTTTTATGCCATCAAAACAACAAGAAACACGCCTCTATTATGAAAAAGAAAATCGTAACCTTTGGTGAAATCATGCTTCGCCTTACTACCCCGGATAACTTACGTATGCAACAAAGCCGTGAGCTCCTGGTCAACTACGGCGGTAGCGAAGCCAATGTAGCCATCTCCATCGCCAACTTTGGAGGAGATGTAGAATATATTACCCGCCTTCCAGATAACGCTCTAGGAGAAACATGTCTGGCCGAATTGCGTTCACACAATATCGGAACACGACATATCCTGATCGGCGGACACCGTCTGGGAACTTATTACATGGAAAAAGCCGCTGCCATGCGTAACTCAAAAGTCATTTACGACCGTGAGGGTTCTGCTTTCTCCGAACTGAAATCTGGAATGATAGACTGGCATGCAGCATTTGCCGGCGCTGCAATTTTCCACTGGTCGGGCATAGATGCAGCACTGACTCCGGGACTTGCAGAGGTATGCAAAGAAGCTATTACCGTTGCCAAGGAAATGGGACTGACCATTTCATACGACATAAACTACCGAAAGAACCTTTGGAATTATGGTAAGAGTGCACAAGAAGTGCTTCGTCCACTGATGGTGAGCAGTGATATCATGTTTGGTAGTGAAGGAGAATATGCTTTGCTGACTGGAATTCCTGCCCCAGGATTTAAGGCAACAAAAAGTGGCGAAACATACGATGTAAAAGCTTACGAAGAGTTTTGTAAGGCAATCAGTCAGCAAATTCCAAATTGCAAATACATATATATTGCCCTGCGTAACGTGATGAGCTCGGAACATCATACCTTTGCCGGAGTGCTTTACTCTAATGGCAGCATGAAATATACACGAGTATTCGATATCGACAACGTTATCGACTGCGTTGGTGTGGGTGATGCATTCTGCGGTGCTATGCTGTATGCACAACATGCTTACGAGGATGAACAGAAACGTGTAGACTTCTCAACCGCAGCTTCTGTTCTGAAAAATACAATTGCCGGCGACTATAACATCGTAAAAGTATCTGAAGTAGAAGGCTTGCTGGCTAAACATGAAAGTGGAGAGGTAGCTCGATAAAGCAACCTTACCCTATATAAAAATAGAAGCCTGCCGGACAATGTCCGGCAGGCTTTTGTTATGTATAAATACACTCTTATCGTACAGAAGTTTCTCCCTCGATATACTGTTCCAAGAACATTGACTCGCCATCGAATACTGCATACGAAAATTCATTAATCCAGTCACCCAGAATCATCATTCGTGATGAACGGCTCAGCATCAGGTCGAGTACGATATGACGATGTCCGTAGATAAAGTAATTAATATCCGGATGTGTCTTCAGATACTCCTTGGTAAATAACACCAAAGGTTCTTTATCTTCACCCATATATTCCGGTTCTTTTCCATCTTTTCGTTTCAGGCGACTATGTTTTGCCCACTCCAGACCAAACTCAATACTCCAGCGAGGATGCAGCATTGAAAACATACGTTGCAACGTTTTACTATGAAACATTGTACGAAGTAGTTTAAACTTACGGTCACCATCACCCAGACCGTCGCCATGAGCCAGGAAAAATTCCTTGCCATAAATCTCGCAAGTCAGCGGTTCACGATGAATCGTAACGCCACACTCCTTTTCCAGATAGTCACCACACCAGATATCATGATTACCGATAAAGAAATGCACCTCTACTCCCATATCGGTCAACTCGGATATTTTTCCCAGAAAACGGGTATATCCTTTCGGAACAACAAGCTTGAATTCGTACCAGAAGTCAAACATGTCGCCCAGCAGATAAACAGCAGCCGCCCGGTTCTTGATACTGTCGAGAAAGCTAACCAGCCGACGTTCCTGCGTACGACTATGCGCTATCGCACGTGAGCCCAGATGGGCATCGGAAAGGAAATACACATTCTTCATTTTGCTATATTTAGAGTTTGAACAATGAATCCAGATACGTATAGAAAGCAGGATCTTCACCTACCACAACCCGGGCTATTTTACCCTGAGGATCTATCACAATTTTTGTAGGAAATCCTTTAACGGCGTACACTACGGTCAAATCTTCCTGTCCCGCATTGCGTACATGCAGCCAGGGAATTTCATGCTCGGCAACAGCAGCCTTCCATTTCTTTTCCGTATCACCGCAGTCTATGCCTACAATCTCCATCCGGTCTTTATACTTTTCGTAAGCCTTCTTCATATCAGGCAGCCCCTTAATGCACCAGCCGCACCAGCTTCCCCAAAAGTCCAGCACCACATATTTGCCTCGCAGCGACGAAAGAGCAAAATCCTTCCCATTGATATCTTTCAGCACAAACTCGGGAGCTTCTTTTCCTTCTTTGATATTTTGAGAAGCAGCCTTACGTGCTTCTGCCTCCTTCAAAGCATCCTGCATGGCAAGATAAAGCGAAGACATCGGCCCCGTCTTTGCCTTTTCGCCCACAAGAGGCAGCAAAACCTTGGCGCGAGCACCCCTCAGACCAGCAAGCAGATACACGGAAACATCACTATCGGGATACTTACGGATGTACTGTTCCTTACAATTGCTTATTTCATCGGCTATCGGTTGATAAATCTGACGCAGCGAGTCAATACGCTGAGGATTCAACTGTCCTTCCTGCTGCATCTTCATGATAACTTCTGTCGTAGCTTCCATCCGCTGTTGAGCAGACTTCCACCCTTCTGCAGCTTCGGCATAATTCTTATGGAATACATTCCCTTCTGCCTGATAATCGTCTATGGAACCTGTCAGCTGAACGGTTTCACCCGGAAAAGCGACTACGCTGACTGTTTTGCGCAACGAAGAAGCCTCACCACTTTTAGGCTTGGCGTAAAAATACATTTCAGCAGGCATATTACCTGTCTCCACTTTATACGTAAAGTGTCCCTGTCGTATGGCTACTGCATCCGTTTTCAGGTTCTCACGCTTCAAATCGGATATGGGAAAATAATCTACAAGCAATGTATCACTGTCTATTCCCGACAGCCTGCCCTCGACTGTTGCTACCTGAGCAGACAAACTTCCGGCAAACAACCCGGCCGTTCCCGCAATCAGAAGCATACGTTTCGTATTCATAGACTCAGTTTATGTTTATCAAAGAAAACCCAGTTCCAGTTTTGCCTCCTCGGTCATCATGTCCTTATCCCATTCAGGTTCGAACACCAGATTAATTTGAGCAGCTTTCACACCTTCTACCGATTCTATTTTCTGGCGGATATCCTCCATAATAAAGTCGGCAGCCGGACAGTTGGGAGCAGTCAGTGTCATGTCAATCACAACCTCACCATCATCCTGCAAGTCTATTTTATATATCAGTCCCAAATCGTATACGTTGACTGGAATCTCCGGATCGTATACGGTTTTCAGCATTTCTACAATACTTTCTTCTACTTTCAGTTTAGTTTCGTTATCCATAAAGCACGCTTTTAGTTACATGTGCAAATGTAATAAAAAAATGGAATAACGAAAATACACTCATATCCTTCCCTCATCGCAATAGCTATAATAGCCGCCATCGGTTATTACCAGATGATCGAGCAAGCGGATATTCATCACCTCGGCTGCCCGCCTCAACGCTTCTGTCAGACGGTCGTCATCGCGGCTGGGCGATGTGTTTCCAGAAGGGTGATTATGGCAAAGTACCATGGATACCGCCCGTTTGAGCAGAGCCTCACGCAAAATACAACGGACATCCACCTGTGTGGAAGCAAGTCCGCCACGACTGATACAAATACGGTCTATGATTTTCGATGACTGATTGAGCAACAGCACCCAGCACTCCTCCACCGGAAGGTCGCACATCAACGGATAAAACACCTCATATATATCTTTGGAGCATCTGATTTGTTTTCTTTCCAACGGCTCCTCCTCCAGCCGCCGTCTGCCTATTTCCGAAGCTGCCAGAATAGTAATCGCCTTTGCCGGACCTATTCCCTTATAGCGGCAAAGTTCATCGATAGTTGTCTTCCCCAGTTCACTCAGACTGTTACGATAGTCGCCGAGCACCTTTCGCATCAGCTCCACCGCAGAATCTTCCGTATTTCCTGAACCTATCAGAATAGCCAGCAGTTCGGCATTCGACAAAGCAGCAGCGCCGTGCTGCATCATTTTTTCACGCGGGCGGTCCTCCTCCGCCCATTGGTTGATTGTCAGTTTATTATTACCCATTTACTCATAAAAGTTCTTCTCGAAGGCGGAAAAGGCTCCTTTACCCCGCACACAGCGTTTCCACCATGCCGACAAGAAACCGGTTCCATAACCTGTCAACTGTATAAACGCAGCAACGACAGATAATATACCGATATACAAACTTTTATTTTGTATGGAAGAATCAACAAATATAATCAGAGCGAACAGTGCAAGCAACAAGAGTGCCCACGGACATATCAGCGAAGCAAGCAGCACCAGCACTACCCCTACCGTAAATGCAGCAGGAAGCATGTGCACCAGTTTCAGCGATTCTGGATATTTTTTATATAAATTGATACGTGCGATACCCGAATTATGTACCTGCTTGAAGAACTTCTTCAGATCAGTACGGCGTTTATGCCACACCCATGCTTCAGGAAACAGGCGGCAACGACATCCGGCCTTGAATATCCGGATACTGAAATCGATGTCTTCGCCGAAACGCATTTTCGAAAAACCTCCCAACTTGCGATATACATCGGCACGTACTCCCATATTGAAACTTCTGGGATAAAACTTATCCATTTTCTTTTTCCCGCCACGAATACCTCCTGTAGTAAAGAAAGAGGTCATGGCATAATTTATCGCTTTCTGTGTAGCCGAGAAAGAATCGTGTGCACGGTCTGGTCCTCCAAAAGCGTCGGCAGGCTCACGTTTCAACTCTTCATCGACAGCAGCAAGATACCCCGGAGGTAATACACAATCCGAATCCAAGATCAACAGATATTCTCCCCGACTGCGTTCTGCTCCAAAGTTACGCGTCTGCCCCGGTCCTGAATTCGGCTTATTATAATAATGTACATCCAGCAGTGTACGGTATTTCTCTACCACATCTTCACAGGGTACAGACGAACCATCTTCTATAACCAATACTTCAAAATCACCAAGGGTTTGCTTCGTAAGACTTTGCAGCAATTCATCCACCTCATCCGGACGGTTGTAAACGGGAACGATAAAAGAATATCTCATAATCTGTATTTTCGGTTTCTGTTACAAATATACGTCTTTCTTTAAAGTATATTTTAATTTATAGAAGTTTATTCAACATTTCCCATTCATTACAAGAACATCCCCAAAAAACATCAGCATATTTCATTTATCTTTTGTACAAAAAATAAAAAACATCGAGATATTTTCCCGATAAATTCAGCAAATAATTGACAAAGCCTCGTCATGAGTTTTTTTGTAACAAATATCTCGCTTTACGACAAGGATTTTCCTAACTCGGATACACAAAAAAAGATTTTTTTTCATTCTTTCTGTTACAAAAGATATAGCTTTACGTTTAACTTTTTGAAAACAATTCGTACGACCCGATATAAAAGCATGAGTAAAGAAACACTGACATCGACTTTCACTGAACTGAGAAAAGGTTTTCTCAGGCTAGCCATGCGCTTCCTGCCGAATAAGGAAGATGCTGACGATGCTCTTCAGGAGGCTTTCTTCCGCCTGTGGAAACATGCTGACCAGATCGGTTCACGAGAAGAAGCTGAAGCGCTTACGGTAGTAACGGTAAAAAACCTGTGTATCGACACATTACGCAGACGGAATCACCTGCCTACCGTAGAGCTGGACGAGAACCGGGATGAATCTATTTCCGATTCTACGGCTGAGAGTATGGAGAAAGAAGAGCGTTTCCGTATAGTGGAACGCATTATCGAACTCAGACTGACTCCACTCCAGCAACAGATTCTGCACATGAAAGAATACGAAGGGAAAAAATACAATGAGATAGCCGATATACTGGGCATGCAGGAACCGGCAGTACGCATGCAACTTTCGAGAGCAAGAAAAGAAATCAGAGAATGTTACCTAAAACAAATGGAACGATGAAAGAATACGAACGGACTTTTCAACAGTGGAAAGAGTTGGCAGAACGCTACTTCGAAGCAGAAACTACCGAGACCGAAGAAGAAGCGCTGGCACGCTTTCTGGCCACTCCTGCCGCACAAGGCAAGGAGTTCGACGAACTTCGTGCCGTAATGGGATACACCGCTACCGGACGTGCCATATACCACAAGCATCGTACACATAGCGTGCGACTGAGGTATTATGCAGCAGCCGCAGCAATAACCGGCATTATCGCACTGACAGCTGCCTGGCAACTGTCGGAAAGAACGAACGTATGTGTAGCTTATATCAATGGCGAACGTTGCACAAACAAGGAAATCGTTCTTTCGGAAGCAATGAAATCAATAGAAAAAGTAAAGCATGCTTCACCGCAGGAAACAGTACAAGAGCAACTGTCTGATATATTCCAGACACTCGAGGCAGGCGAATCCGTATCAGTTGACAATCAAAAAGAATGAAATATATGATAAGACGATGGATTATACTAGGAATAACCATGCTGGCTGTGCTACCTCTATGGGCACAGAAAGGCATGCATGTGGAAGCCTTGTTCGACAGCCGTTTCAAGCAGGATAAGCGGGCGGTAGAAGTTCTTATCAAAGGGAAGGAACTGAAAAAATATCATCTGACCCTTTTCCGCAGCCTGACAGTAACCGACGCTCCGACACTATCCAAAGAAATAGAGGCACTCGTCAGTCAGGATGCAGAAACAGCTGTCGATAAGGAGGTAGGGAAAGTTGGCACACGGCTATATTACGGTTTTTTCTGCTTTCCACCCAAAAACGAAAGTTACCGCTACTTGTTTTACCGGAACACTTCGGTAGTTCCTAACAGCAACAAGAAGCCGGAAGTAACTGTTGTATATATGGAAGGACAGGTAACACTGGAAGAGTTGAAACAGATGTTCAAATAAGATAAAAACAAAACACTATAAAGATATGAAAAAAATGATTTTGCTTGTAGCGACACTGCTGGTTGCAGCAAGCGGATACGCCGAAAGTAAAGATTCATTAAAGGTTGAGAATGTAATGAGTGTAGAAAATCCAGAACGGGTAACAATTACAGAATCGGACAACCGTCTTATGGTAGAAATCGACGGAAAGAAAGACAATCCAAGTTTCCGTTATGTCCGCGAAGTAGAAATATCGCCTTCGGATGTTTCGGTCACCAAAGAACGTAGTGGCAACTGGGATTTTAATATTCCATTCAGGAAACGGACACCGGAACAAAGACATAAAAGAAACGAATTTGTAGTCAAAGACTTCAAAATAGGACTTTCTACCGTGCAAGGAGCCCCCGACAACATGGATGTAAGCATGGGCTCATCGTGGGAAATTACAACTCCAACATTCGGCTGGGCTTATTATCCCTGGAATACGGAAACCTCTCTTTCCATCGGACTGGCATGCAGCTGGCGCAATTACCGGATGACCGGCAAACATCGCTTCGTAAAAGATGCTGGAACAGATATGTATATCGACAGCTATCCCGAGGGAGCTGATATTCAGTTTTCACGTATTAAGGTATTCAGCTGGGCAGTACCAGTCATGTTTACTCATGAAACAAGAAACAAGTTCAGTTTCAGCCTGGGCGCAATCGTTAATTTCAATACGCATGCCAGTCTGAAGACACGGTACAAACTGGACGGCCAAGAATACAAACTGACAGACAACAATATCCACCAGACTCCGGTGACCGTTGATCTTCAAGCCTCTATCGGCTACAAGAGTGTAGGATTCTATGTAAAATACAGCCCGTGCAAGGTACTCGATACGGCATACGGTCCCGAGTTTACAGCACTATCTGTAGGGCTTGTTCTGTTCTGACAACTAATGACAAACGAAAAGCCATTCCCGCAACATGCAGGAATGGCTTTTGAGTTTATATACCTTATTATATATAACTCCGATAGATTATGCTTTTACACGACCTACGTAAGAACCATCGCGAGTATCAACTTCGATGATTTCGTCCTGATTGATGAACAAAGGCACACGTACAGTAGCACCAGTTTCAACAGTTGCAGGTTTAGTAGCATTTGTAGCAGTATCACCTTTCAGTCCCGGTTCTGTATAAGTAACCTTCAACTGAACCTTAACCGGCAACTCAGCGAACAAGATAGTTTCAGTAGAAGCATCAGAAACAACGTCTACAACCATTTCTTCTTTCAAGAAGTCAACACCTTCAATCAAATCGTGAGCGATAGGCACTTGTTCGTAAGTTTCCTGATTCATGAAGATATAATCTTCACCTTCTTTATACAAGAACTGGTACGGACGACGTTCTACACGTACATCTTCCAGTTTTTCACCAATGTTGAAACGGCGTTCCAATACATAACCGTCTACAACATCTTTCAGTTTTGTACGCATGAAAGTGTTTCCTTTACCCGGTTTTACATGCAAAAAGTCGATACAGAAATACAACTTTCCATCCATACGGATAGCTGTTCCGATCTTAATGTCTTGAGCATTAATCATAACTAAATCCTTTTATTATATGTTATTATTGATTGTTGCGTAATAAATCCGCCACAAAATTAATCTAAATCATGAAAAAACACAAAAAGATTTGTCTAAAAATGACTTAGCTATTGGTTTATTTAAAAAAAGTCACTAATTTTGCAGCCCGAACGCATAGAATAATAACATAAATAGTATATACGAAAATGAAAAGAACTTACCAACCCTCTAACAGAAAGAGAAGAAACAAACACGGTTTCCGCGAAAGAATGGCTACTGCAAACGGTCGCCGAGTATTGGCTGCACGTCGTGCTAAAGGTCGTAAAAAATTGACTGTATCAGACGAATACAACGGCGTTAAAGCATAAGTACGTTAGACAGAAAGAATTAAGAAGGCCGCAAAATGCTGAGATAGCGTTTTGCGGCTTTTCTTTTCTCAACGCAACTAGGAAAAGAAAAAATTGTATCTTTGCAGAAATTATATAGATAAAAAGTTATGGTAACACTGAAAAACTTCTTTTCATTCAAAAATAACCGTTTTTTCTGGCTCAATATCATTGCAATGATTATCGTCATTGTAGTTGCCGTATTTGGAACTCTCTGGGGACTTGATCTTTATACACACCACGGAGAATCGTATGTAGTGCCTAATGTAAAGAATAAGAATTTAGATCAGGCACAGCTGTTGTTGAACCAACAGTTCATGCAGGGAATCGTTATCGACTCCAATTATGTAAAAGAACTGCCTGCCGGAATTGTACTCGACCAAGCTCCGGCCGGTGGCCTGAGAGTCAAGAAAGGAAGAACCATCTATCTGACAACTAACACAAACGAAGTTCCCAAAATTAAGATACCAGACGTAATAGACAACAGCTCCATGCGCCAGGCAGCTGCCAAGCTGAAAGCAATGGGTTTCAAGCTGACCGAACCAGAAATGGTTGCCGGTGAGCAGGACTGGGTGTATGGTATCAAGTATAGAGGAAGAGCCTTGAAAGCTGGCGACAAAGTGCCAAGTGAAGCTCTGCTTACACTATGTATCGGAAGTACTCAGATGCGTGATTCATTAAGTATGGATTCGCTGAACATGCAGATAGAAATGAACTCTTCTGAAGACGAAGCTCCTACCGTAGATGATTCTTGGTTCTAAGTAAAGATTTAAAAGCTCAAGAAATAAATGGCAGAAGACTATATAAACGAACTGGACGACTCACTGGACGATATAGAGCCGGTAGAACGTACCTCCGAATTATACGAACATTTCCGAGTTGTAGTAGATAAAGGACAGACACCGGTACGTATCGACAAATATTTGTTCGAACGCATTGTCAATGCATCCCGCAACCGCATTCAGACAGCTGCAGATGCAGGCTTTGTGATGGCAAACGGAAAACCGGTAAAAAGCAGCTATAAGGTAAAACCGCTTGATGTGCTGACTGTCATGATGGATCGTCCGCGCTACGAGAACGACATTATCCCGGAAGATATCCCGCTGGACATTGTATACGAAGACAATGACCTGATGGTTATCAATAAACCTGCCGGTCTGGTTGTTCATCCGGGGTGTGGAAACTATCACGGTACATTGGTTAATGCCATTGCCTGGCATTTGCGTGATGTCCCCTCTTATGACCCCAACGACCCGCAGGTAGGACTGGTTCACCGTATCGACAAAGATACTTCGGGCCTTCTGGTAGTAGCCAAGACTCCGGATGCCAAAACCAGTCTGGGCATGCAGTTCTACAATAAAACGACCAAACGTGAATATAATGCCCTGGTATGGGGAATCGTAGAAGAAGATGAAGGTACAATTACCGGAAACATCGGACGTAACCCCAAAGACCGTATGCAAATGGCTGTCATGAGCGATCCGACTCAGGGAAAACATGCAGTTACGCACTATCAGGTACTGGAACGTCTGGGATATGTCACACTTGTGAAATGTGTACTCGAAACCGGACGTACCCACCAGATCCGTGTACACATGAAGCACATCGGACATGTATTGTTCAACGACGAACGTTACGGTGGCCATGAGATTCTGAAAGGCACTCATTTCAGCAAATACAAACAATTCGTAAACAACTGCTTCGACATTTGTCCTCGTCAGGCACTTCATGCCAAGACACTGGGATTTGTTCACCCACGCACAGGCAAAGAGATGTTTTTCACCTCCGAACTTCCTGAAGACATGACTCGTCTGCTGGATAAATGGAGAACTTATATAAGTAACAGAGAAGAATAACAAGCAAATTATGAAACGCATTATCGCTATTGTAGCCGGAGGTGACTCTTCGGAACATGATGTCTCCATGCGCAGTGCAGAAGGCATATACTCTTTTATCGACAAAGATAAGTACACCTTATATATAGTAGAACTTACCAAAGAGAAATGGGAAGCACTGTTGCCCGACGGAAGCCGTGCACAGATTGACAGGAATGATTTCAGCTTCAGTCACGACGGTCAGAAGGTAAAACCTGACTTTGCATACATTACTATCCACGGTACTCCGGGAGAGAACGGTATCCTCCAAGGTTATTTCGAACTGCTAGGCATCCCCTACTCTACGTGCGACGTACTGGTATCGGCCATGACATTCAGTAAATTTACCCTCAATCAGTATCTGAAAGGATTTGGTGTACGCGTAGCTGAATCTATGCTGGTAAATAAACATCATGGAATAAGTAATGAAGATGTTATCGAAAAAATTGGTTTGCCTTGCTTCATCAAACCTAACGCAAGTGGCTCCAGCTTTGGAGTGACCAAAGTAAAAACAGCCGAACAGATACAGCCTGCTTTGGAAAAGGCTTTTGCCGAATCGGACGACGTCATGATAGAGGCTTTCATGGACGGTATCGAACTTGCCAACGGATGTTATAAGACAAAAGATAAATCGGTAGTATTCCCTATTACTGAAGTGGTAAGCAAAAATGAGTTTTTCGATTACAATGCCAAATACAACGGTGAAGTTACAGAAATAACTCCGGCACGTCTTAGTCCTGAACTGACTGACCGTGTACAAAAACTGACTTCGGCAGTCTACGATATTCTGGGTTGCAAAGGTATCGTACGCGTGGATTACATTATCACGGAAGGAGAAAAAATCAACATGCTGGAAATCAATACAACTCCTGGAATGACAGCAACCAGCTTCATCCCTCAGCAGGTTCGTGCAGCAGGTATCGATATCAAAGAGGTTATGACAGATATTATCGAAGATTCGTTTCAGAAATAACGAGAAATTACGTATATTTGAATTGTGACTGAAAAAATAAGAAAACATGAACATACCTGCCGAATTTGACGACATTCGTCCCTATTCACCCGAAGAACTTCCACAAGTATTCGAGGAATTGCTAGCCGACCCCTCGTTCCAGGCAGTGCTCACCAATGTCATTCCCGGTATTCCTATCGAGATGCTTGCCGCACAGCTGCACCGGTGCAAGACTAACCTGGATGTACAGAAGACATTTTTCTACAGCTTGCTTCACGGAATCATAGATAAGCACAGCGACGGATTTGACATGGATACATCATCATTGGATGACAAGCACAGAAATTATACGTTCATTTCAAACCATCGTGATATCGTACTCGATCCTGGTTTCTTGTCTGTCGGGCTAATAGATAATAATTTCCCTACAACAGTGGAAATTGCTATCGGAGACAACCTGCTGATTTATCCATGGATCAAGAAGCTGGTGCGCGTAAATAAGTCATTCATTGTGCAACGTGCCTTATCGATGCGTCAGATGCTGGAATCATCGGCCCGAATGTCACGCTATATTCATTTTGCTGTGACTGAAAAAAAGGAGAACGTATGGATTGCACAGCGGGAAGGAAGAGCTAAAGATTCCAACGACCGCACACAAGACAGCGTACTGAAAATGCTTGCCATGGCAGGTGAGGGAAATATCATAGACAGACTGAAAGAACTGAATATCGTTCCTACCAGTCTATCTTATGAATACGATCCGTGTGACTATCTGAAAGCCCAGGAAATGCAGCAGAAACGAGACATTGAAGGCTTCAAGAAAAGTCAGCAAGACGACTTGAACAATATGCAGACCGGTATATTCGGCTATAAAGGTAAAGTACACTTCCAGACAGGTCCTTGTATCAACGATGAGCTGGAAGCTTTACGCGGATTGCCTAAAACAGAAGTCTTCTCAAAAATATCTGAACTAATCGACCTGCATATTCACCGTAATTACCGGATATACCCGGGAAATTATGTGGCCTGTGATTTGCTGGAAGGAAAAAATACTTTTGCCGGTCAATATACGGAAGAGGATAAGGTCCGCTTCGAAACTTACTTGCAGAAAAAATTGGATATGATTCAGTTACCTGACAAGGATGAAGCCTTCCTGCGCCGTTGCATGCTGACTATGTATGCCAACCCGGCACTCAACCATCAGAAAGCTCTGAAAGTATGAAACAAGTGATAGTAATGGCTCTTCTTTTTTGCATCTTTCTTTGTGAAGGATGCAAGGAAGAAGACTATGTATATCCCAGTGTGGTAACTGAATTTATCGGTGCACAGACAAACAATGATGGAACAATTTCACAACTAGTAGCCGACGACGGGACTATATACTCAGTATTGCAACGCGACGACCTTGGAGGGTTAGTTGCCGATACGCTTTACCGTACTATATCTATTTACGAACCTATCACACAAGAAAATGGCAAGGGAAATGTTGCCCAATTATATTCATGCCAACTTGTACTGTCGGTAAATCCACTTCCAGCATCCGATTTTAAAGGTAATATAAAAACAGATTCTGTAGATATACAAAGCATATGGCTATCAGGAGAATATCTGAATATGATACTGCTTGTACAATATAAGGAGCTGAGTCATTTATACCATTTCGTTGATGAAGGAATTACCTCGGACCAAAGTGGAACACAAACACTGAATCTACGTCTATTTCACGATAGAAACAATGATTACGAAGCTTTTACCAAACAAGTATATCTGTCAGTTCCACTAAAAAATTATCTCCAGTTACTACGGAAAGGAGATAAAATCCGTTTCAACCTCAATACATACAAAGAAGGAGAAACTTATCGAGAATTTGATTATCAATAAGAACAAACAATAAGCACTATGATAAAGAGTATTTACTTTATGTTTTTTGTATGTGCCTGCCTGTTCGGATTATTTGCATGCAGTGCAAAGGCGCAAGACAAATTCAAGAATCTGTCTTCTGATGATTTCGAAAAACTTATACAAGATGAAAACATACAGAGAGTAGACGTACGTACCGTAGCCGAATACAGTCAGGGGCATATTCCCGGAAGTCTGAACATTAATGTATTGGATGATAAATTTTCGGCAGAAGCAGATGAACTTCTCGACAAAGAGCGTCCGGTTGCCGTATATTGTAAAAGTGGAAGAAGAAGCCGCAATGCAGCACGTCTACTGACTCAAAAAGGATTTAAAGTTTACAACCTGGATAAAGGGTTTGATAACTGGAAAGAATCTGGTAAAGATATCGAATTATAATAAATCAAGGAGAATATTCTATTTCTCATGAAGATGAATGTATAATCCATACATGAAGCTTCATCCATAATGAAATAAGCCTGCCATATCCGTTTGTGGAATGACAGGCTTATTTTATAGTCTCTTGCTATCCGAAATTTACCCTTACAAAACTCGAGTTTCGGAACAACATTTTATAAATGCAACCTTATTTCAGTTCTTGAAGCATACGCTTCAATACAACTGTTGCTGAGATTTCACGGTTAGCAGCTTCTGGAATCACCAATGAAGTAGGAGCTTCTATCACATCATCTGTCACGATCATATTACGACGTACAGGCAAGCAATGCATGAAGAAAGCATTATTTGTAGCAGCCATATGAGCCGTATCTACTGTCCAACTCATATCCTTACTCAAAATCTTACCATAATCAGCAGGATTAGTTACTCCCGGACATGCCCAGTTCTTGGCATAAATAAAGTCAGCTCCTTCGAATGCTTTCATCTGATCATATTCCACATGTGCTCCACGCACAAACTTCGGGTCAAGCTCATATCCTTCGGGATGGGTAATTACAAAATCCACATCAGCTTCATTCATAAAATCGGCAAATGAATTAGGAACGGCCTGAGGCAGTGCACGAGGATGAGGAGCCCAGGTAAGAACAACTTTCGGACGCTCCTTCTTTTTATATTCTTCAATAGTTATCAAATCAGCAAAAGCCTGAAGCGGGTGTCCAGTTGCGGCTTCCATCGAAAATACCGGCTTACCGGAATATTGGATAAACTGATTCAATATTTTTTCAGTATAATCGTCTTCTCTGCTTTCGAAACGTGCAAATGAACGTACACCGATAATATCACAATAAGATGCCATTACAGGAATAGCTTCAAGCAGATGTTCACTCTTGTCGCCATCCATTATTACCCCACGTTCCGTTTCAAGCTTCCAGGCTCCCTGGTTCACATCGAGTACAATTACATCCATACCTAAATTACGTGCTGCTTTTTGAGTACTAAGGCGAGTACGCAAACTGTTGTTAAAGAAAATCAGCAAACAAGTACGATGTTTACCCAGTGATTCATATTTATAACGGTCTTTCTTTATTTCGAAAGCTTCAGAAAGGGCAGTCTTCAAATCGCCCAGATCGAATACATTAGTATAAGTTCTCATACGACTTACTGTATATAAATTAATAATAGCATGGCAAATATACTATAAAAATACAACAAAATAGTATTTCAGCCAGAAATATTGCAAAAATATTCTATTTACGTATCTGTCCATTACCTTCAATCAACCACTTATAGGTAGTTATTTCTCTCAATCCCATCGGTCCTCTTGCATGTAATTTTTGCGTACTTATACCGATTTCTGCTCCTAATCCAAACTGCGCACCATCTGTAAATGAGGTTGGTGCATTGGTATATACACAGGCCGCATCTACCATGCAGGCAAAATAAGAAGCAGCCTGCTGATCTTCTGCAACAATACATTCACTATGCTTTGAACTGTATGTATAAATATGCGAGAGGGCCTCATCTATATCAGCGACTGTACGGACAGCCATTTTATAATCCAAGAATTCTTTTCCAAAACTTTCGGGGGTAGCACGGCAAAGCAGTTCAGCAGGGTAATTTCCACACAAAGCTTCATAAGCCAATTCATCTGCATAAATTATTACATGGCTATTTTGCAGGGGTGCACAAAGAGCCGGCAAATCGGATAAGCGGGAAGCATGAATTAACAAGCAGTCGAGTGCATTGCATACACTCACCCGACGGGTTTTCGCATTATTAATAATTGCTGTACCTTTTACTATATCACCTGAAGCATCGAAATAAGTATGACAAACTCCAGCTCCAGTTTCTATTACAGGAACAGTTGCCTCACGACGTACATACTCAATAAGCCCACTGCTTCCTCGAGGAATAATCAAATCGACCAATCCTTCGGCATGAAGCAATTCGGTTGTAGCCTCACGACCAGCAGGAAGCAGTTCGACGATATGAGTGTCAACACCAAACCGTTCAAGCACTTCATGTATCACCTTAACAATCGCCCTATTCGAACAATCGGCATCACTTCCTCCTTTCAACACACAAGCATTTCCACTTTTAAAGCAAAGCGAAAATACATCAAAGCTAACGTTAGGACGTGCTTCATAGATGATACCGATAACTCCGAAAGGAACACTTATCTTTTTTAAGTGTAATCCATTAGGACGAACACTTTCTTCCAAGATCCGTCCCAAAGGAGATGGTAAAGCTGCAACATTTCGCATATCGGCAGCAATAGTCTCCAGGCGTTCTTTTGTCAGTTTCAGACGGTCATATTTCGGATTCGCAACATCCATACGACCTAAATCTTCCACATTCGCTTTTAAGATATCTTCACAATGCTCCATTGCTGCATCTGCTACAGCAAGCAGTATTTCATTTATTTGCTTCTCATCCAACAAAGCCAGCCGAGATGAGGCCTTACGTACATCGTGTAAAACAGCTTCTATATTCATATGACTATTTGACTATACAACATTATGATTTCATGCAAAAATATCATTATTTCTATGACTTGTACTCTTTTTCTGTTTTTTATATGAAGATATTACGAAAACTTTCTTATCTTTGGATAAACATACAGAGAGTATCAATCCTTTTTATTAACCACCAAAACAACAAGCTATGGAAACTAAAACGTACGGATCATTAATTGAAGTTTTCAGAGGCAGCCTCTGGGAAGCAGAATTAGTAAAAGGTTTGTTAGAATCAGCCGGAGTGTCAGCTATGCTGAAGGATGAAACATTATCAGCTGTTACTTCTCCTTATTCAGGAACAGGAGGGCAGGTACTGGTAATGGTTAATAAGGAGGAAGAAGTTTATGCTAAAAAAGTAGTATCAGAAAGAAAAGTATGAAAAGAAGGATCTTCACAGCTATGGCTGTTCTAGCTTTTTCTGCATTCGGAATGAATGCGCAAACATTACAATCGACAACATGGAAGGCCTACGGGATCAGTTTTAAAGCTCCCGCAGGCTTTAATGTAGAGGATGATTCAGAAGAGGGATATATCATCAGTACCCCTACTTATTACATTACAGTGCAATTACTGGAAGGAGAAGGCATAAAACGTTCGGAACTATCTCAGGAATTGAAAAACATTGCTTCCGACGATGAAGTCACAAACCAGACTCCTGTAACCACTTTTGAATTACCTCAATTTTACGGTGCACAATTAAAAGGCAATTGTGAAACCGAACAATGTATATATTCGTATCTGCTCACAAAAGACGGAAGTAGCGGATTCTATGTATCCATAACCTATACAGACAAACAAGATAATACACCTGAGAATATTTTGAAAAGCTTTTCCCTTGAAGAATAAGATGTCTATTGGGGCAACATAAGAAATTATATAACATGATGAATCTAACCATATCAACACACACTCCTGTTCGTTTCTCAATAATTATTATGCTTTTGGCAACTTGTTTACCTATAGGTATCACGCCAATTGCTGCCCAAGGATTCTTTTCGACCACAGCCTTGACATATAGTTGTCAGGATATACCCCAAAGCATCATGTTTTGTGGAGAAAATATTGATCTGACCCGATTTGACAGACGAGAACGAATTGATCGCGAGCTTTTGGCTTTTACGTATATGCACAGCACTTCTATACAGATGATTAAAAGAGCCAATCGCTACTTCCCGATTGTAGAATCTATCCTTCAAGAAAATGGTATTCCAGATGACTTTAAATACTTGATGTCTATAGAAAGTAACAATAATCCATTGGCACGTTCCGGAGCCGGAGCCGCAGGGTTATGGCAGTTTATGCCGGGAACCGGTCGTGAATTTGGTCTGGAAGTAGGACATAGTGTAGACGAACGTTATCATGTAGAGAAATCAACGCGTGCCGCATGTAAATATCTGAAACAGGCTTACGCTCGCTTTGGCAATTGGGTTAGTGTAGCTGCATCATATAATGCCGGACAGGGGCGTATCTCACGCGAACTGGAACGCCAATATGAGGAAGATGCACTCGATCTTCAGCTCGTAGAAGAAACAGCGCGTTATGTTTATCGTATTCTTGCTGCAAAAATTATGTTTTCCAACCCGCAGAAATTCGGCTTCCGGCTGCGTGCGTGTGATTTATATCCCATCATCCCATATCACGAGATTAAAGTAGAAGAAAGTATAGATGACTTACCTCGGTTTGCTAAAGGCAGAGGCATTACTTATTCACTTTTGAGGAATATGAATCCATGGATACGTAGCAGTTCACTTCCGGTACATGGAAAAAATGTATATTACATTCGTATACCAGACAAAGAAGGTATGCATTATAATCCGCGTATTATCATCCCGCACGATCCTCGCTGGGTAATAAAAGACGAGTAAAGGTTAACAGTCCTCATATAAAAAGCAGAAATAAATTCTACTTTGTGAGAATGAATATCTAACTGCAAGAAAATTACTTTTCTATCATAAAAAGAGCCATATCATTCCTCCGCAATGGAGTTTTTGATATGGCTCTTTCATTATAATCTCCGTAGTTAGTAACTTTTCAGGGAAGTCAACTCAGCTTTAATGATAGAAAATGCAACATCACCATTCAATCTCTTTCAGCCCTTTACTCTTCAAATATTCATTAGCCTTGCTAAAATGTTTACAGCCAAAGAAGCCATAATCAGCAGACCGGGGAGATGGATGAACTGTCATCAAAATGCAATGCTTGGAAGCATCAATCAGAGAAGCTTTCGATTTTGCATAACTTCCCCACAACATAAATACCAAATTTTCACGTTCGTCACTTAACTTTTTAATAACTGCGTCCGTAAAGATTTCCCATCCTCTATTCCGGTGAGAGCCTGTGTGATGCGCTCTGACAGTAAGTACAGAATTCATAGAGAAAACTCCCTGCTCTACCCACCTGTCTAAATTTCCGGATTCAGGTATCGGCTTTCCTAAATCCTGATGAATTTCTTTAAAGATATTCATTAGCGATGCTGGAATAGCCGTCCCTTCCGGTACAGAAAAACAAACTCCATAATATTGTCCAGGGGTTGGATAAGGATCCTGCCCTAAGATTACAACTTTTACTTTTTCAAACGGACAAACATTGAACATATGAAAAATCTGCGAACCGTGAGGCAATACATGCTCATGTGCATACTCGCTCCTTACAAAATCAGTCAGCTGCCGAAAATAAGGCTTATCAAATTCTTCTTGCAAACGCTTACGCCAACTTTCTTCTATTTTGACATTCATGTTTATCGTTTAAATTTTATATTCAGTCTACCGTTGCGGAATATCAACTGAGGTTTCACTTTTTCCTTTTAAATGTTCTGAGAAAAAGTCTACCAAACGCCAATAAAAATATTCATTCATATCTCCAAATCCGTGACGCTGTCCGGGAAGCAAGAGCATATCAAAACGTTTGTTAGCACGAATCAAAGCATCAACGACACGAATCGTATTTGCCGGATGAACATTATTATCAATATCTCCGTGTACCAACATAAGATGTCCCTTCAATTGCTTCACGATTTCCGGATTAGTAGCAATCTTATATGCAAATGTAGTATCACCCTTTTCTGAAATTTCCTCTTTCACCCCATGATGCGTTTCACTCCACCAACGGTTATAAATACGGTTATCATGGTTTCCCGCACACGAAACAGCAGCCTTATAAAAGTCGGGATACTGACAAATAGCCGCTGTCGACATGAAGCCTCCTCCTGAATGTCCATGAATACCTACTCGGTCAATGTCAATAAACTTATAGCGTGCCGCAAGTTGTTCCACAGCAGCCTTATGATCAGCTAGTGGATAGTCACGCATATTTCCATATCCATAGTTATGATACCATTTCGAACGACTGGGATGTCCACCTCTCTGTCCTACGGAAATGACAATAAACCCAGCCTGTGCCAGACGGTCAGTACGTACACTCATACGAGTAAACGGATAATAAACAGCTTCTACCTGAGGTCCCGGATAAACATAATCGATAATAGGATATACTTTCGTCGAATCAAAATCATAAGGTTTATACATTACTCCATACAAGTCGGTCACACCATCGGCAGCCTTCACTGTAAAGAGTTCCGGGAACTGATAACCAGCTGCCTTCAATTGAGAGAAATCGCTTTCCTGAATTGTCATTACCTTATTTCCATTCCGGTCTATCAAATCAGCGCATGGAACAGTATTGACCCGTGAATAATTATCAACAATGAAGCGAGCATCATCATCAACCTCTACCTGATGGAAGAAATCACCTTTGGTCAGTTGTTTCAAGCTACTTCCATCAGCATTCACCTTATATAAATGTTCGTAATATGGATTTTCTCCGTTTTCACGTCCGTTAGCAACAAAATAAATAGTACGGGTAGCCTCATCTATCTTCACAACGCGCTCTACATGCCAGGGACCTTTCGTTATACGATTTTTCAAATTGCCCCGATCATCATATAAATAAAGATGAGCCCATCCGTCGCGTTCACTCCACTGTACAAACTCCTTTCCACCATTCAATACATAAATCGGACGAGTTTCCTGATAAGTATTCATACGTTCCTTTACAACTGGAACAATAGAATCCTGTCCGATGGTATACGTACAGACATCAATACGATGCAAGTCACGGCTACTCCGCGTCAGGAAGAAACGAGTATTATCTCCCTGCCATACAGGAGAAATAAACTCTGCATCACGCTGCTTTTGCTCATACGGACGTGCTTCCAAGCCTAAGCTCTGGTTTTTCCAGGCTGACACCTTTATTTCCTGACGAGTATTGTTCACCATATCAAATACATACAAATGCTCTTCGGGAGCTTCCATCTCTCCAGGCATCTGATAGCGATAAGTTTCGAGTGTAGGACGAGGCTGAGCAACAGAATTGATAACCCAAAGATCTTTGACTTTACGGTCATCAGATACAATAGTTACAAAATGCTTTGAATCGGGCGACCAATATCCCCATACACCTCGAGGTTTACCGTTACAAAGTGTATCCGTATTCAATATACTGTACGGAATGCCGTAGCCAAAATGTTCTGTTCCATCTTTTGTCAACTGAATTTCTACAATTGTGCTGTCTTTTTCATCTTTCTGCGCCTTCCGGTAATCTTCCATGCTCATACGGAATAAATTGCAGTCTTTAGCATAGACAACAGTCTTTCCATCGGGAGAAACAGAAGCCCACGAAAGCTTTTTCGGTTCTTTTGCCTCTTCTGTCAGCTGAGTGAGTTTACGTGTCGGATAGTCATACGAAAAATAAAAGACTTTTTTCTCCAGTTTCTTCTTTTCGCCTTTTGCTGGCTTTACCTCTTGAGAAGACTTAACCTCGAAAGTAAATGTCCGTCCGTCTTCTTTCGCTTTCAGATTACGAATCGGCAAATGACGAGCCTCGAACGGATCGTGTACAATTTCTGTCAACTGAGAAGCTAGTTCGTCACGATCGAACAATTGCTTTTTTGTTCTTGAATTCGGGTCTACAACAAACCAGAATGTACCTTCACTGGTTTTATATTCGAACCAAAAACTATTTCCCTGCTGAAACCAATGCGGATCAACCGTAGTCGAGAAAAGCATTGTATTCAGTTTACTTTGGGTAAACTTCTCTGCCTGCAAATATTCAGGCAATCTTTCCTGTGCGGACAACGCCGTAGCACATAGGCACATACCGCCCCAAAACAAAACACTAAAAATTGATTTCCTCATAACTTTCAATATACAATTCAGGCACTGATTATATCCGTTTTTCTTGATAAAAAGCGGAATAAACAGTGCCTTTACCTATTTATAAATCAGAATAAAAATCTCAGTACATCATTGAAGTTTGCCCAAATCAGTAAAGCAAAGAGCAAGAACATTCCCACCATCTGAGCATACTCCAGAAATTTGTCGCTTGGCTTACGACGAGCGATAATTTCGTATAGCAAGAACAATACATGACCGCCATCGAGTGCCGGAATCGGCAGGATATTCATAAACGCCAAAATAATAGAAAGGAAAGCTGTCATTTCCCAAAAACGCTGCCAATCCCAAACCTTAGGGAAGATACTTCCAATGGTTCCGAATCCTCCTACACTCTTGGCACCTTCTTTAGTAAAGACATACTTCATATCGTTTACATAGCCTTTCAAGGTGTTTATTCCTAAAGTTACTCCGGCAGGGAATGACTCGAAGAATCCGTAACTTAAATTGGTTTCCTTATAGCTTACCAGTCCACCTACTGCATCTACCATAAACTGTTCATTGGTCTGAACGGTTACCGTATCTCTCACACCTTGACGCGAATAGACTAGTGAGAAGGATGCAGAGGTCTTCTTTTCTAATTCAGCCTTAGAACGAAGCTTGCCCATTTCATCCATAAATTCATTCCAAGAATTCAATGGAGTACCATTAAAAGCAAGCAGTGAATCACCTTTCTGAATGCCCGCTTTAGCAAATCTTCCACCAGCCAATACAGAGTCGACTATATTCGGACGGAAAGTTGCCACAAACATCGGATCTTCTTTTGCAACATCAAGCAAGCTCAACTCAGGCATCAGAATTTTTTTCTCTTCACCATTGCGAAGTACTGTAACCTCACGAGCTTCTACAATGTCACGAAGCATATCCATATCAAAGCGAACCAGTTCCTTATCGTCTGCACTCTTCAGAATATCTCCATCACGGAATCCAATCTGCTGAGCTGTTTCATTGAACTTCATACCATAGGTCATGTCTTTCAAGGCGATGTAAGAATCTCCCCATGTATAAAGAATCATCGAATAGATAAACAAGGCCAGCAGGAAGTTCATCAATACACCTCCCACCATCACCAGCAATCGCTGCCATGCCGGTTTGGAGCGGAACTCCCAAGGCTGAGCAGGCTGTTTCATTTGCTCGGTATCCATTGATTCATCAATCATACCCGAGATCTTACAATATCCCCCTAGCGGCAACCATCCTACTCCATATTCCGTATCACTGTTCTTTGGCTTAAACTTAAACAGTGAAAACCAAGGATCAAAAAAGATATAAAACTTCTCTACTCGTATTTTAAAAAGACGCGCAAAGAAAAAGTGTCCTCCTTCATGTATAATCACCAGCAACGACAAGCTGAGAATAAGCTGAAGGGCACGAATCAAAAATGTTTCCATCTAAAGTCTACTTTTCTATTTTGTAATGTTAATATATTCTGTTACTTCATTCCATTTATTACCATCTCAGCTGCAATACGACGTGTTTCTGCATCAGTCGAAACATAATCTTCGTAAGTAGGTGCAGCAATGAAAGGAACACGCTGCATCGTTTTTTCTATTACATCACTCATACCTAAGAATGATATTTGGTCTTTCAAGAACGATGCAACAACAACTTCATTTGCAGCATTGACAATGCAAGGCATATTACCACCCTGATGCAAAGCTTCATAAGCTAAAGCTAAATTGCGGAAGCGTTTGGTATCCGGAGCCTCAAAAGTCAAGCTGTTACATTTCATAAAGTCCAAACGGTCGAAAGACGAACGTATGCGCTGAGGATATGAAAATGCATATTGTATAGGCAGGCGCATATCAGGAACTCCCAATTGAGCTTTCACTGCACCATCTTCAAACTCAACCATCGAATGTATCACAGATTGAGGATGAACAACGACTTCTATCTGTTCTGGGCGTACACCAAACAACCATTTTGCCTCTATTACTTCAAACCCCTTATTCATCATCGAAGCAGAGTCGATTGTGATTTTCGCTCCCATGCTCCAGTTGGGATGCTTTAATGCCTGTTCCTTTGTGACCGTCTGCAACTGCTCCATCGTAAACGTACGGAACGGACCTCCTGAAGCGGTGAGAATAATCTTTTCCAACGGATTATTCATTTCCAGACATTGGAATATCGCCGAATGCTCTGAATCGACAGGTAATATAGGAGTATGATACTCGTTTGCCAAAGCATTGATCAGCTCACCAGCAACAACCATTGTTTCCTTATTTGCAAGTGCGATAATCTTTCCGGCACGAATCGCGCTCATCGTCGGACGCAATCCGGCATATCCAATCATAGCCGTCAACACAATATCTATCGGCTGTGACTCTACAACCTGGCAAATAGCATCTGCTCCGGCATAGACTTTTATAGGCAAATCAGACAATGCTTCCTTCAGCTGCAAATATTTGTCTTCGTTAGCAATAACAACAGCTTCAGGACGAAACTTCCGTGCCTGTTCGATAAGCAAATCGACTTTATTATTAGCAGTCAACACATAAGCTTCATATAAATCGGGATGTTCCTCTATCACTTGTAAAGCCTGCGTCCCGATAGAACCAGTAGAACCTAATATTGCTATTTGTTTCTTCATAATTAAAATACCACGTACTTTTCTGGATTAATAGGATTTCCCTTATGCCATAATTCAAAATGCAGATGAGGCTGATTATCTTCTGTTTCCGACTGTCCTATTAAAGCAATCACCTCTCCACCTTTGACTTTTTCACCCTCGTGTTTCATCAGTGAACCACAATGTTTATATACAGAAATAAAATTCTGCGGATGCTGTATCTGTATTACATACCCCCACTCTGCCGTATAAGCAGACATGATAACAGTACCATCGAGGGTAGCAAGAATACTTTCATTAGGACTTGCTGTCAAATCAATCCCGAAATGACGCTTCTCCGGACTAAATCCCGCAGACATCACACCACGCAACGGGCGGTAAAATATCAATCCCGCAGCATCGCGCACATCAGTTACAGCTGTCAGATTATATCTTTCTTTTTCTTCATACTGCTTACGGAACTCCTCTTCTTCTTTAGAGCGCTCCATCAGTTTTTCAGCACGAAGATCGGTCAGCGAATCAATAGACTGAACCGTATCTGCCTTAACTTGTCCACTCAAGATATCCTGAATATTCATCACATAACGGCTCTGGCGTTCAAGAGCAGCCTGTAGTGAATCTGCCCGTAAGGCATTGGCAACGATCTGAGAACGGACTTCACTGTTCATATATCCGGGAAGATAGTTTCGCAGCGGAGTAAAAGCAATAATGGCAGCTGCTATCAGAAAAATTACTGTACATACTGACAACAGCACAGACAAGCCGTTCAACTTAGACACATGAATGCCCACTACCTCTTCCAAGGTATTTTCATTGATAATAGTCAGTTTATATTTAAACTTAATATTATGCCAAAAAGCTTTACGACCTTTTCTTGTCTTTCTCATTATCTTATGTTTATTCCAACAATCCGTCCGGTATATCTACTTTCAGAACTCTGTTCTCTCTATCCAAATCGATAATAAATTCCTCGTGGGCAGGAAGCAAAAGTTCGTCACCGTCTTTTTCTATGACAAACAAAACATTCATCGTAGAGTCATCAACGGCAACAATTTCCCCCAAACAGCCATGATGAATATCCTCAACCTGGAATCCCGTAAAGAAATTCCAAGAAGTAATTTCATCTTGCTCATCCATGTATTTTTTAGGGAAATAAACCTCCACATTAGTCAGCATCCGTGCGCGTTCGGCAGTTTCAATTCCTTCAAATTTTACCAAAGCTACATCATCCGAACGGAAACGATATTCTTCTATAAAAAACGGAACCAAGATGCCATCCAGCAACAATACCAGATAATCGCACTCTACACGATCGAAAATATCATCGTTGAATGTAAAAGAAACTTCTCCTTTAATACCGTGAGGTTTGTTTATCACCCCGATTTTATATACTTCTTCTTTCTTAATCATAAACTTACTCTATTCGGGTAATACGAGCACCTAAAGCTGTCAAACGCTGTTCTATATTTTGATAGCCTCTGTCTATCTGCTCTATATTATGAATACGGCTGATGCCTTCTGCACTCAGCGCAGCTATTAACAATGCGATTCCTGCACGTATGTCAGGCGAAGTCATATTGCCTCCTCTTAAACGGAAGTTATGATCATGTCCGATGACAACTGCACGATGAGGATCACAAAGAATGATCTGTGCACCCATGTCAATCAACTTATCGACAAAGAACAGACGGCTTTCAAACATTTTCTGATGAATCAATACGCTTCCTTTAGCCTGAGTAGCTACCACGAGCATCACACTCAACAAGTCGGGAGTCAGTCCCGGCCAGGGAGCATCAGCTATTGTCATAATCGATCCGTCGATAAAGGATTCAATCTCATAATGATCCTGTTGAGGTACAAATATATCATCACCTCGCTGTTCCAGACGGATACCCAAGCGGCGGAAGCTATCAGGAATGATTCCCAGATTTTCGTAAGATACATTTTTGATAGTGACCTCACTGGATGTCATGGCTGCCATTCCGATAAAGCTTCCCACTTCAATCATATCTGGCAATACATGGTGCGTACATCCTTTGAGACTTTTCACACCTTCGATAGTCAGCAAATTGGAAGCAATACCTGTAATCTTGGCTCCCATGCTATTCAGCATCTTACATAACTGCTGCAAATAAGGTTCGCATGCAGCATTATAAATCGTAGTTTTTCCTTCAGCCAGTACAGCCGCCATAATAATATTTGCCGTACCTGTTACAGAAGCCTCATCAAGCAACATATACGTTCCTTTCAAGTGGCTGGCAGTTATTTTAAAAACGCCATTCACTGCATCGTAGTTGAACGAAGCTCCCAGTTTCTGAATTCCCAGAAAGTGAGTATCCAAACGGCGGCGACCTATTTTATCTCCTCCCGGCTTGGCAATCATAGCTTGTCCAAAACGAGCAACCAAAGGACCTACCAGCATGACAGAGCCACGCAAACGCGAGCAACGAGTAAGGAACTCTTCACTTTCCAAATAAGCAAGATTTACATCATCCGCCTTAAACGAATATGTATCTACACTCTTTTTAGAAACCTTTACTCCCATGTCACGAAGCAACTGAATCAAATTATTCACATCCAGAATATTCGGAATATTACTGATTGTTACTTCTTCGTCTGTCAATAATGTGGCACAAACCACCTGCAACACTTCATTTTTTGCACCCTGAGGAGCAATTTCCCCATGCAGTTTGTGTCCGCCTTCTATTACAAATGATGCCATAGTACCGGTTATTTAAGATTAATATTTTCTTTTTTGCTGATTATTGTTTACCTGACGACGACGAGGGGTAAACGTACGCTGTTCTGTCAAATGAAAATCTTCTGCCGACAACTTAATCTTGCCTCCTGACAGTTCACACAAGTCATCCAGAATTTTCTGATCTTCCACACCATCCTTATTCCAATTCTGGTAATCTTTTTTCATATGATTAGCAATCAGTTTCAACAGCTGCTTCTTTTCCTCGCCTTCCTCGTAATCAATCGCAATTTTAATCATATCCTGAACAAAGCGTCCATAATGACGATAACGGATATTATTCTGAGAATAAGGAATCTGTTCAGGTTTTACTTCCAGACTTTCTTTTTTTACAATATCCACCGGATAATCAATATCCAACTTGAAATCAGCCATAATGGCCAGATGATCCCAAAGCTTATGCTTGAAATCTTCTACATCACGCAAATGCGGAAACATACCTCCCATTATATTAACAATGGTATTGGCACATCGCTGCCGCTCTTCACGATTTTCAATTGTCAGGGCATGGTCTACCATGTTTTGCACACTTCTTCCATACTCAGGAAGTGGTAATTTTCGTTGCTGGGTATTATATTCCATATATATTATCGCAAATTCTTCGTTTTTAGATTCTTACAAAAGTTTCTTCGGAGTAGAAGCGACAAACTCTTTCAAATAGAAAGGTTCAAAATAAGCCACATCCTTGAAGTCTTCCTTTGCCATTGCTTTTTCGGCAAGAGGGAACATCCATTTAGCCAGCGGATGAATATTTTCGATAAAATGTGCATTAGGATGAGTTATTTTTTCACGACACTTGGCAGCTCCGTTTCCAAAGAAATAAACCGGATGTTCTGCCAAAAACCCGGCATAGGAATTTTCATCAATAATATCAGCTCCAATTTCACGCTTTACATTCAAAGCACGATCGTATATAGCTGCATATACTTCCATACGGCGGGCATCTATCATCGGACACAACAATGCATCTTCCGGCAAATCTTCGAACAATAGAACAGGAACAGCCATTACTTCCGGAGTAGGAATTCCAATCAGCGGAATATTACGTCCGTAACAAATTCCTTTTGCCATAGACACACCAATACGAAGCCCTGTATACGAACCCGGACCACAACTTACGGCTACAGCATCCAATGGTATGGCATGATTGTCTATAAAAGATAAAGCCTCATCCACAAAAACACCTAATACGACAGCATGTGACGGACCCTTAAAGTCCTCTTTCGAAAAGATAGAAGTTCCATCCTGACTTACAGAAACAGAACATACCTCCGTTGAAGTTTCAATATGTAAAATGCACGACATAAATTAATTCCTTATTATATAGAGTGCAAATATACACTTTTATTTGCACTCACTTCTCATTAAACCAGTGTTTTTTAGGACCTGTTAGCAAAACGCCCTATTCTCAAATTTTCACCAGCACATTTTATGCAAGTTCTACAACATTTACTAAAGTTTCCCACCCCCAATAAAGAGGGTGGGAAGTAACAATAATTCAAATTTTCTTCGTAAATTAGAGGTGCTCAATCGACTGATTTACAATGGAAAACAAGAATACTGTTATAGATGCAAAAATAGGTAATTTGAACGAACTTACCAAGGTTTTATCCGTTAAAGAACAAGCCCAAGAGCAACTTTTAGCCGTCATGAAGGCATTGGGAATCGGTAAAATCGTTCGGAATCTCAAATTCGAGAAGGCTCAAGGCTATACCTTGGCCTCCCTCTTCATCTCGCTCCTCATCATGCGCCTGTGGGGAAAGACGATTGCAAGTGCCACTTCCAATCATTTTCATGGACTTTGCGCCGTGTCAAAGAACACGCTGTATCGCGCACTTTTGAACGCCCGCATCGACTGGCGAATGCTTCTTACCAAAATTACCCTTCGCTTCCATGCCATTCTCCGGGAGCATCAGGTGGATACCGACGAGCATGACACTTGTGCCATCCTTGATGATACAACCTTTCAGAAGAGCGGCATTCGAATCGAAGGAGTCAGCAAGGTGTTCGACCATGTCACCCACAATTTCATTTATGGAATGAAATGCCTGACACCGGCTCTCTCTGACGGGAAAAGCTGCTATCCCATAGACTTCTCCCTTCATCGTGAAAAAGGAAAGAAGAAGGATTACGGCTTGACCTTAAAACAGCGGAAGGAGCAGTTCAAGGAAAAGCGGAACGCAAAAAATCCGGACTATGCACGCAAGGCGGAATGTGATGAGAGCAGGCTCGAAATGGTCAGACGCATGCTCTGTCATGCCGTGGGGCATGGTATCAACTTCAAGTATGTGCTTGCTGACAGTTGGTTTACATGCGAATCGCTCATACAGGCAGTCCGCGAGCTATGCGGTGGTTCAGTGCACTATATTGGTTTGGCCAAGATGAACCCCAAGTTGCGTTATCAGACAAGCAAGTCCAAACGTCCCCAAAACATCCATGAACAGATTGTAAGGTATGAACGTACAACTTCATGCTATTGCCGAAAGTACAAGTGAAAATACATTCAGCTTCATGCAAAACCGGGCGAACAGCCCATACGCATCTTCATCATCAAATACGGGCGAAGCACCCATTGGAAAGTGTTGCTTACTACAGATACTTCCATGAACTTCGTCAGAGCCTTTGAACTTTACGAAAGACGCTGGGGCATAGAGGTCATATTCAAGGAATGCCGCGGTTATCTTGGACTGGGAAAATGTCAGAGTCGGAGCTACAACGCTCAGATTGCAGAAACCACCTTGTGTTTCATGATGTATCAGATGCTCTCCTTGGCCAAACGCTTTTCAGAATACGAAACCCTGGGAGCACTATTCCGCTCGGAGCGTGACCGGCTGCAAGTGCTCACCCTGTGGAGCAGAACTTTGGAAGAAGTCAGGCATCTGTTGGAAGTTTTGTCGCGTGAAGCAGGAGTGGATCTGTTGACATGCCTATCAACTGTAGCCGCACGGCAAATGGCAGACTTCTCCACAAAGGTCTGGGCACATTTTCTGTGCGATTCGGACGATTATGCCATGCCCGATTTGGACTAAACATTTTTTAGGCGTGCGTTAAATCGTTCGGAAAACATTTGGTTTTTAGACCACCCACCGAAGGGAGCTATTACTCAAATAGCTGATATGAGGGGGTGGGAAACTTCAGTTTTATATTTAACCTGCCAACGTAATCAGGGGGTAAATCAGAAGCTGACAGCTAAATTCAGTATGCAGCAAAACATCAGCATATTTTTTAAAAACATCAGCATGTTTTTAGACAAAATATCAGCATCTTTTTTACGCAGCTCTGCGAAGTCTTCAGTCTGTCAGAGAAAAAGCTTCTCTCTACTTTCCGGATTCACAGCTTTTTCCTACCTTTGCACGATAAAAAAACAGAATATTATGATACAATCAATGACCGGATACGGCAAAGCAACTGCCACATTCGGAGATAAAAAAATCAACGTAGAAATAAAATCATTGAACAGTAAGGCAATGGACTTGTCTACACGCATTGCCCCACTGTATCGTGAAAAAGAAATGGAAATCCGCAACCTTATTACCAAAACGTTGGAACGAGGAAAAGTGGACTTCAGCATATGGATTGAGAAAGATGCGGCCGAAACGGCTACTCCCATCAATGCTGCACTGGTAGAGAATTACTATAATCAGATAAAGACAATCTCGGACAACTGTCACATTCCTGTTCCCGAAGACTGGTTTGCAACTTTGCTCCGCATGCCGGACGTACTGACTCGCGTAGATATTCAAGAGCTGTCAGACGAAGAATGGGAAGTTGCAAGCAAAGCTATAGAAGAAGCATTGCAGCATTTGGTTGATTTCCGGAAACAGGAAGGAGCTGCACTGGAAAAGAAATTTACCGAAAAGGTAGACAATATAGAACGCCTGCTCAAATCAATCGAACCTTTCGAAAAAGAGCGTGTGGCAAAAATACGCGAGCGTATCACCGATGCCTTGGAAAAGACCATCAGTGTAGACTATGACAAAAACCGTCTGGAACAGGAACTGATATACTATATCGAAAAACTGGATATCAACGAAGAAAAGCAACGTCTTGCCAACCACTTGAAATATTTCCGCGAAACAATGGCTGGTGGACACGGGCAAGGTAAGAAGCTGGGATTCATCGCTCAGGAAATGGGTCGTGAAATCAATACAACAGGCAGCAAGTCAAATCATGCCGAAATGCAAAACATCGTAGTCCAGATGAAAGATGAACTGGAACAAATCAAAGAACAAGTTTTAAATGTAATGTAATATTAACAAGCTGAAGGGCGAAAGAAGAGGAAATCACTCATCAAGAGGTTTCTTCTTGTTTCGCTCTTCGTGTTTTTACTCAAAGTTATGGGAAAACTGATTATTTTTTCTGCGCCATCAGGTTCAGGTAAATCAACTATCATCAACTACCTGCTTACACAAAACCTGAATCTGGCTTTTTCTATTTCAGCTACCAGTCGCCCACCCCGCGGAACAGAACAAAACGGAGTGGAATATTTTTTTCTTACGCCTGAAGAATTCAAACAACGCATAGCCAACAACGAGTTTTTAGAATACGAAGAAGTATATACCGACCGTTTCTACGGCACACTGAAAGCACAGGTAGAAAAACAACTGGAGGCCGGTCAGAATGTTATATTCGATGTAGATGTTGTAGGTGGATGCAATATCAAGAAATTCTACGGCGAACGCGCGCTGTCGGTATTCATCCAGCCACCTTCGGTAGAAGAGTTGCGCAAGCGTCTGAACGGACGAGGAACAGATGCTCCCGAAGTGATTGAAAGCCGAATAGCCAAAGCTGAATTCGAATTAAGTTACGCCGACAAATTCGATGTAGTAATAATAAACGATGACTTGGATACAGCAAAAGCCGATGCCTTGAAAGTCATCAGTGATTTCTTGAAAAAATAACTTATCCATTTATGGCCAAAGATCCTAAGAAACTATTAAGAAGCATGATGATAGTCAGTATCATCATCGGACTCGTTGCACTGGCAGTAGCCGTAGTTGCAGTTGCCATGAAAGAGTATATTATTGCAGCAGCAATGCTTATCGTTGCCGGCTGGCAGGTCGTAAACTATCTAAAATGGAAAAAATGCCTGTAAAGACAGGAATATTCGGAGGAACATTCAATCCGATTCACATCGGTCATCTAGCTCTGGCAAACTATCTGTGTGAGTATGGTGGGCTGGATGAAATATGGTTTCTGGTATCTCCTCAAAATCCATTTAAACAAAATGTGGAGTTACTCGACGATAAGATACGGCTGGAAATGGTAAAAGCTGCCGTTTCCGGCTATCCTCGTTTTTGTGCTTCCGACTTTGAATTCACCCTTCCCCGCCCTTCCTATACAGTTGATACACTGAACCGGCTGGCAGAAGCCTATCCGGACAGAGAGTTTACACTTATTATCGGAGCGGACAACTGGGCAGCATTCGACCGATGGAAGTCACCCGAAGAGATTATCCGCAAACATAGTATTATTGTATATCCACGTCCAGGCTACAAGATACAGACAGGCCCGCTTCCACCTCATGTAAAAGTTGTGGATACTCCCCAGCTGGAGATCAGTTCAACTTTTATCCGGCAAGCAATCAGCGAAGGTAGAGATATACGATATTTCCTGCATCCGGAAGTTTATCGCATCATTGCAGAAAAAAAACTTTATAACCAGCAATAGACATGAAATCATACAAATTTCACATTCTTTCTCTTGCAACTCTTCTGCTGCTGGGAGCAACAACCCATGTAGAAGCTAAAATCTTTGAGAGGAAGAAAAAGAAAGCACAAACAGAAGTTAAAGCAGCTCCTGTCAAGCAAAATATAAACGGACTAAAGCCTTACGCGCAAGTCATTACACCAAAAGCCAAAAGTTCATTCGGTTTTCTGACAGTACACAAGGTTGACAATAATTACTTCTTTGAGATACCAGATTCTATGCTGAATCGTGATATCCTGATTGTAAACCGAATCAGCAAGGCTCCTACTTCTCGCCAGAAATCTCGCGTAGGTTATCCGGGAGATATTCTGGGAAGCAAAGTAATCCGTTTCGAGAACAAAGACAACAAGCGCATCCTTGTACGTGAATATTCTTATCGTGAACGCTCGGAAAACAAGGACGGAATGTTCCAGTCTGTACGCAATTCAAATACACAGCCTATCGTAGCCAACTTCGGAATAGAAACAATAAAGAAAGATTCACTTACCAGAAATTATGTAATCAATGTAAGTGTTTTCCTGCAAAAAGAAAATCCTTTATTCTCTTTCGATGCTGACAGCAAGGAATATATCGGATTATTGAACATGGTAGGTGAAGGAACTTACATCGATACTCTGAAAGCATTTCCAAAGAATATTGAGATTTCTACTACGGTCACTTACCAAAGTAAAAAAGGTATGAGCAATGTAGGATTTCCGGAAACCGGAAGTCCGCGTATACCACTGACTTACGAACTGAACAGTTCAATGGTTCTGCTTCCCGAAGTACCGATGAAAGCCAGACTGTTCGATCCGCGTGTAGGCTACTTCACCGTTGGTTATACCGATTTCGACAGCAACCCACAAGGTATCGAATACAAGAAACTTATTACGCGATGGCGTCTGGAGCCTAAGAACGAAGCAGCCTATCTGCGTGGAGAGCTTGTAGAACCTAAAAAGCCAATTACCATTTACATCGATCCGGCAACTCCCAAGAAATGGGTTCCGTATCTGATACAAGGAGTAAACGACTGGCAGGTTGCCTTCGAAAAGGCTGGATTCAAGAATGCCATTTATGCACTGGAAGCTCCTACTGATGATCCTTCATGGAGCCTGGAAGATGCACGTCACTCAGCCATCGTCTACAAGCCTTCAGATATCCCTAATGCAAGTGGTCCGCACATCAACGACCCTCGTACAGGAGAAATTCTGGAAACTCATATCAACTGGTATCATAACGTCATGAGCCTATTGCGCGACTGGTATATGATTCAGGCAGGTACAATCGATGAAGCAGCACGCAAAATGCAACTCGACGATGAACTGATGGGACAACTTATCCGGTTTGTATCTTCTCATGAAGTAGGACATACATTAGGACTCCGACACAACTTCGGATCTTCACACACCGTACCAGTTGAAAAACTACGTGACAAAGCATGGGTAGAAGCCAATGGTCACACACCATCCATCATGGATTACGCCCGCTTTAACTATGTAGCACAACCTGAAGACGGTATTACACGTGCCGGAATCTTCCCTCGCATCGGTATATACGACAAATGGTCGATAGAATGGGGCTACCGATGGTTGCCACAATTCCAGACACCGGAAGATGAAGTTGCATTTTCTAACCAGTCTATTATCGAAAAGCTGAAAACAGACGTGCGTTACACCTTCGGTACGGAATCTGACCCTAATGATCCACGCAATCAGAGTGAAGACCTCGGTGACGACTCTATGCTGGCCAGCCTATATGGAATCAAAAATCTGAAGCGAATCGTACCTCAAATTCTAACATGGTCGTACGAACCTAACAAATCATATGCGGGAGCTGGAGAAATATATAGCGGAGTAGTTTCTCAATTCAACCGTTATTTAGGCCACGTAACTAAAAACGTAGCAGGAATTTACAGCAATTCTATCACTGTAGAACAGACAGATGAAATAGCACGTGAATTTGTTCCTGCCAATATCCAGAAACGGGCTATTGCTTTTCTGAATGAACAATTGTTCACAACTCCTGAATGGCTTATTGATCGTCAGTTGATGGAAAAAGCTAAAATACTCCCAGTGAACGTAATCTGTTCACTTCAGTCGGGTGTCCTGGCACGACTCATCAACAAGAACACACTCGACAAGATGAGTGAAAACGAAATTCTGAATGGCAAAAAAGCATATACATCTGCTCAGATGTTTAACGACCTGAAGAAAGTTATCTGGAGCAATCTGGGACAATCGGATATATACAAACGAAACATGCAGAAAGCATATGTAGAAAATCTGATCAATCTGCTGGATAAGAAAGGAAATGCTGATAAGAATGCATCAGGAAAGCGTCCGGCCTACTCAGAAGCTCCGGCCATCGCACACGGACAACTCACAGAATTGAAACGTCTGGCCACCAGTGCAGCCAGTATGACAAGCGGCACAGCCAAAGGTCATTATCAAAATTTAATCACACTGATTGATAATGCATTGAGCAACAAGTAAAGACATTCTTACAGTGTAATACTGAACACAATGTAGCTATCTAACAAGAACCATATTCTTCGCATACGTGAAATGTGAGAATATGGTTCTTATTTTTGTATTAAAAAGCCACTTATTTTACTTCCAGCACTACAATTGATTTAGCCGGAAGTTTGACTTGTAATCCATTTTTCTGAATTTTGGCTCCCTTAAAATCTTTAGGAACAACCACATCCGAATGTTCAAATGAATTATAGTCGTCAATACTTTCTGAAGTCAGAATACGTCCTGTAACCGATTTAATCGACATATCTCCCAAAGATAAAGTAATATCCTGAGATTCGGTCAAATCAACATTCGACAACGAGATATGAACAACGCCTTCCTTATTACGTGAAGCTGTCGCACTGACCATCGGGACAATCCGGTCGCCACGCACTATCTTACGCTCACACTGCAAATCGAGAGGTAAAAAAGTAGCATCCTGATGTACATTATACATTTCGAACACATGATAAGTAGGAGTCAGTACCATTTTATCTTTCTTTGTCAGAATCATAGACTGGAGCACATTGGCAATCTGAGCTATATTGGTCATCTTGATCCGGTCTGTATATTTATGGAAAATATCCAATGTCAGCGAAGCAACAAGAGCATCGCGCAATGTATTTTGCTGAAACAGATGTCCGGATATAGTACCTGGCTCCTCATCCCACCAGGTTCCCCATTCATCGACAATCAATCCTACACGTTTCTGCGGATCATATTTATCCATAATAGCAATATGACGTTTTATCACATCTTCAATCTCACGACATTTTCCCAATGTCCAGTAATAATCATCTGTTGAAAAATCTGTTGCAGATCCCTTACTGCCCGACCATCCTGTTACAGTATAATAATGCAAGGAAAGTCCATCCATTTGTTGTGCAGCCCTCTGCATCAGTACCTCTGTCCAGCGATAATCGTAATCACTTGCTCCACTAGCGATTTTATATAAACGGTTGCCTCCGTAGTTACGGCAATAAGTCTGATAACGGCGATAGAGGTCGGAATAATATTCCGGATACATATTACCTCCACATCCCCAACTTTCATTTCCTACTCCGATATATTTTACTTTCCAAGGCTTCTCCCTACCGTTTTCTTTGCGCAACTGCGCCATCGGGCTACCTTGTTCAACAGTCATATATTCTACCCATTTAGCAAGTTCTTCTACAGTGCCACTACCTACATTGCCCTTATATAAGGTTCACAGCCCAATATCTCACAAAGATTCAAAAACTCGTGCGTACCGAAACTATTATCCTCTACCGTTCCACCCCAATTGTTATTCACCATCTTCGGTCTATTCTCACGCGGTCCGATACCGTCCATCCAATGATATTCGTCAGCAAAGCAACCACCCGGCCAGCGCAACACGGGGCCTTCAACTTTTTCAAGGCTTCAAGTACATCTGTGCGATATCCTTTCACATTGGGAATGGAAGAATTTTCTCCTACCCATAAACCACCATAGATACAAGTTCCCAAATGTTCGGCAAACTGTCCGTAAATTTCTTTGTTGATAACCTGTTTTCCCTGATCCGGATGAACAATAACTGTCGCTTTCTGTTGTGCTAAAACCGGTAATGCTGCACAAAATGCCAACCTTAAAATAGTGTTTTTCATATGTCCTTAGTTTTTATTTTAATTGTTGAATCTGGCAGAAAAACATTCTTCCACAGTCTGCTTTTCAACCTTTACCCAACAGCAAAAATAAAAGAAAACCTTCCATTACAAAAGACAGTATGTTACCATTTAGTAGTCCATTTGTTACATTCAACAGTTTTTGTGAGTGAAGGATATAAAAAAGATGTGCCAGAACAACTTCCGGCACATCCTCTTCATGCGATTTAATTGTAAATCAAAAAATCATTCAATCAGTAACTGATTAATTATTTTTGAATCCATAACCATTGGTAATCTTACCTAATGAAGTTTCCAAGATAGAGCTATGGAACGGTACAAAGTAAATAGGAGCTTCACCGTCTACAAAGCCACGGAATACATAATCCGAGTAGTCTGATTCATAATCAAGAATATCCTTACCCCAGTTAACCATTGTATAACCATCAGCTTCCAGTGCTTTAGCCTCAGCGCTACCCGGTTCAATATGCTTAAACAAACCTTGAATAGCCAAGTTTGTACCAGGATTTGCTGAATAGATTGAATTGCCAGTATATCCTTCCCAGTCGTCAAATACACCACGCCATCCCGGATACATCACTGGATCAGTTTCATCTGTGCACTGGGTAGTCAAACGGTAGCCATACTGAGCCTTTGCATCTACACTCTTAGTCCATACATATAATGAAATAGTATTTCCATTTTCGAATGTATAATAACCTTTAGTTTTCAAGCCATTCACCATAGCGGCTAAATCTGCTTTCAATTTCTTAATTGCTTCAGGAAGTTTTCCTGTACGAATTAAGTCATAACGACGAAGACCTTCACCACCAAATTCAAGCTTACGTTCTTGCTGAATAGCTTCTTTAATACCTCCCCATTTAGATATAAATCCATCAAGGTTAGCAAGTTCCGGAGTTGCAAATGCACGATTATGAACCTCTGACAAATACTGTTTAGCAGTAACTTCATCACCCAGTTCAGCCTTTACTTCTGCTAACATCAGGATAACATCTGACATACGTACAAACGGATTATTGATACCAGACTGACGCTGTTTTTCCCAACGTGGTTCAGGCTGACGGTTTTCGTCCCATTTATTATTAGCGATACCACCACCATTAGCTTGTGAACCTGGTACAAATGGCAACAGTTTTTCCACACCATTTTTTCCATCTGTACCGGTAACAGTACAAGTTACATCCCGACGCATATCGTTCGGATCGAAATCTCCATAATAATAAGTGGGATGGAAACGGCTCTGACCATAGTTTTTACATGGATAACAGTTTGAACTACTTGCTGAGCTAGGACGTCCGAATGCATAGGGACGTTCTGACTGTACCCCCCTTGTTTCAGGTATTTCATAAATACTTTCAGAAGAAAGAGCTAAATTATTGTTTTGTTGAAATACATACTGATATGGATTTCCAAATGTCTGACCATTAGAACCTGCAGCACGAGGGTCTACAGTACATAATGCAGCTGTTCCTGGATTATCCACACAATTCTGCAAATATCTTTCGGCTATTTCATAGAACTTTTCATAATCAGTACGGCGACCATAGAAAGCATTGTTAGCATCTACAGTATTTAACTTGTCGAAGCTCAAAACGTTTCCATCCAAATCCTTATAAAAATCAGCACCTAAATCTGTACGACGAGTAGAATAGCCACCTGCATATAAACACATACGACCAATCAATGCATCTACATAATTACGAGTCATCATACTGGCATCAGCACCAACATTTTCACCCAAATAATACATATAAGGTTCAACCTGCATCAGTTTATTGATATGATATTCATAAATCTGATCACGCGGAGTCAAGCCTTCAGCAGCTACACCCGGAACCAAGTTATGAGGAACATCACCCCAAAAACGAAGTAATTCATTATAAGCTGTTGCACGTAAAGCCACAGCCTGTCCATAAAGGTCGGTCATTTCAGTTACCGATCCTGTTCCTGCTTCTATATCCTTATAAGTATCTGTTCCTTCAATAGCATTACAAAGTGTATTACATGTAGCGATAATGCTATACAAAGCCGGCCATGCATTCACACCGTTATTTCCTCCCGAATTAATATCATAATTAGAAGTCCCGCCGTAATATAAGTTTTCAGGGATATGGCGTGCCTGTGCATTATAACTTTCAGGATGGCGTTCAGAGTCAGAACCACAAACCACCAAGTCATAAAACAAACCATTCGCATGCACATAAGCTTTTGCACGCCATTTTTCATAAGCTTCCATCAAAGCACCACGAGCTGTAGAAGCATCACTGAATACAAAGTCCGGAGTAGCTTCAGAAGGTGAAGATGAATCCAGAAAATCTTCACACGAAGTCATATTGAGCATTAATAGCCCAACACCTAGATATGTATATAATAATTTTTTCATTGCGTTTTATTGATTAGTTAACAGATTATTTAATTAGAATGTAATGTTTACACCAAATGTAAATGTTCTTGCACGAGGATATGTACCATAGTCCATACCTAACAACGGATAGTTTCCAGTATTGGCAGCTGTTGTACTCTTATTCGGATCGGCATTAACTTCCGGATCAATACCTGAATAACCTGTAATTGTGAACAAATTACCAGCAGTTGCATAAACACGTGCACGCTGCATACCAATTTTTTTGGTCCATGCCTTCGGGAATGTATAACCAATAGTCAATGTATTCAAACGTAAGAATGAAGCATCTTCAACAAATGTAGATAAAACTGTACCGTTTTCCATATAAGGAACACCATATTTAGCACCAGTATTTAATGCATCCAATGCATCCGGTTCTACTACTCGAACTAACTCACCATTTTGGATATCATAAATCTGATAACAGTCACTGATGAATTCCAACTTATTAGCACCAAGAGCAATATCTTTTTGACCATACATATTGATCAAAGAGTTGACATTGTACACATGACCTCCAGCTGCCCATGCAAATCCGGCACTGAAATCAATATCCTTCCATGTCATGTTTAAATTGAAACCACCGGTATGAGGATGAGTGATTTCACCCAAATCAGCAACATCTTCTGTACCAGCGACACCATTACCATCCAAGTCACGCAATTTAATAGCACCCGGGAACGCAACCTGCCCCTCCGGCAGATTATAATGATTAGGATAGTTACCAACCTGAGTACCCAAATCAGCAACTCCAGGCTTCAATGTGTACATTTGAGTTGCCGGATCGTAATTAAAGTCAGCAGTTGTATAATAGCCGTCACAAATATAGCCACGAATCAATCCCACAGACTTTCCTTCACGGAATTCATAATCATAAGTCGGAGTTGTTGAATTAGAAGCCCACTGAGAACCGTACTGTGCAATGATATTATCAGCCAGCTCATCAATATTATTATGGTTGTAGTTATAAGTTGCAGAAACTCCTAATGTAAAGTCTTTAGTACGAAGAATATCATAGTTTAAAGCAATTTCAATACCTTTATTTGAGGTCTGACCAATATTTTGATACTGATATGAATAACCTGTGGTTTCATCAATAGGGATACACATCAACAAGTCTTTTGTCGTATTCCAATAAGCATCAATGGTACCAGAAAGGCGATTATTAAAGAAACCGAAGTCAAGACCGATATTTCTTGAAATAGTAGTTTCCCATTTCAAATCAGGATTAGAAAGCATACCGCTAGGTTTATATCCTGAATAAGTCTGACCATTGAAAGTTACAGTTGTAGACTCCCATGTTTCTCTCCAAAGGCTGGCATCAATATTATCAGCTCCTGCCATACCATAAGACAAACGAAGTTTCAAATTATCCAACCAGCTACGAGTACCTTCCATAAATGATTCATCAGAAAGACGCCAAGCTAATGCACCTGCAGGGAAGTATCCCCAACGGTGATTTGGAGCAAACTTAGAAGAACCATCGGCACGGAATGTAACAGTCAACAAGTAGCGATCCAACAATGAATAGTTAGCACGTGCAAAGAAAGAAACAGTCTTGTCTGGAGTACCGATTGAGTTGCTAAACTTATCTTTTGCCAGACTCTTGTCTGTCTGATCAATCATACCAAAAGCTTGATCAAAATCGAAACCTGCTGGATATCCGTGACCTTCAATTTCAGTTGAATTTGATTTAGAAACAATAGTTTCCTGACCTAACAAGAATGACAAGCTATGTTTATCACTCAAGCCCTGAACCTGATAATTCAGCGTATTTACATTACGCAAATTATAACCTTCACTACGAGTAAGTTTTGCTACCTTATGACCTTGAGTCAAACCGTTTTCATAATATTTAGTTTCACCCCAGTTACGGCCTGCACCAACTTCAGCACGTAAAGTCAGACCTTCAATAATATCCCATGATAAAGCAGCTATACTTCTTACTCGCTGTTTTCTTGCAATGTTCTGAACGTCGTTAGTCCAGTCAACCGGGCTACCATAAGCAGCATCTATATTATCTGCCCCCATAGCAAAGCCACTCAACGCATTAGGATCACCCAAAGGATTATCAATAGGACGCCAACGGTATGCACCAGATAATAAAGAACCTTTACCGTTTGTTGAAGATTCCTTTCCGGTTGTCTGGTCTTCAGAATAACGTATATCAACATCTAATTTCAGGTTTTTCAACAGTTCCTGATTCAACTTCAATGATGTATTGAAACGGTTATAACCTGAATTAATCTTGATACCCTCATCATTCAGATAGTTGACATTTAATACAAATTTTGTTTTTTCACTACCTCCTGAAATTGAAAGGTTATGAGTATGTGCAATAGCATTACGCAACATATCATCAGTCCAGTCGTGTACGTCCACATTCGCATAGTCAGCAAAATGATTACCATAGGCAGCACCCAATCCAAAATATTTAGCGACTCCATCACCATTTCCAGATAAAGCATCAGCATATGCCCACTGATACTTCACGTAATCTTGTGCACTAAGCGGATCCAAGGTTTTAGCTGCAGCCTTTGTCTGCACGTATCCATTATAAGTAACAGACAGCTTATCAGTCTTCGCTCCCTTTGTAGTAACCAAAATTACACCATTTGCACCACGAGCACCATAAATAGCTGTAGATGAAGCATCTTTCAATACATCGATTGTTTCAATCTGATCTGCCGGTATATCAGAAATAGAACTTACCGGAAATCCATCTACAATGAACAACGGGTCATTACTCTGTGTAATAGAACCTCCACCACGAACGCGGATAGAAACTTCCGCACCCGGACGACCGTCTTGTGAAGTAACTGATACACCGGCCAATTTTCCTTGTAAAGCCTGAGACACATCTGATACAGGATTAGCAGTTAAAGTTTCATTACTTACTGATGCAACAGAACCTGTCAAGTCACGTTTCTTAACAGTTCCATAACCGATAACCACAACTTCGTCCAATGTTTCAGTATCTTCTTTTAAGATAATGTTAAACGAAGTTTGATTTCCTACAGGAATAGACTGCTGAACATAACCTACATAAGTAATAGTAAGCACGTCGGAATTTTTCACATCTGAGATTGCAAACTTTCCATCAAAATCAGTAATAGTACCATTTGTTGTACCTTTGACTAATACATTTACACCGATCATAGGTTCACCTGTACCATCTTTAATGACACCTGTAATCTGTTTACCTTGTGCAAATGCTAGCACACAGAACATACTCAGTAAGAACGTAGAGTATACTCTTCTTAAAAGCAGTAGTCGATTCATACGTGTTTTTTAGTTTAGATAATAAATAAAGTTAAGTGTTCACATTTAATCATATACACTCCAAAATTAGAATTTTTTAATGAACTGCGATGGAGAGAAATTGTTTTTTTGGTGGTAAAAATTGGTTTTTAACAGTTTGTCAATATTTATGCAGAATAACCAAAACGATTTCACTCGGTGTAAACAAACGGATATCCTTACGGGAAGTACCTATTCCATTTGTTATAATAACCGGTATACCAGCAGAGTTATATTTCAGCCCACTCAAAAAGCGAGATCCATATTTTGAGAAATGAGCTGGAGTATATCGTCCGAAAAAGCTGATCTGTCCACCATGAGTATGTCCAGCCAAAGCCAGATCCGTATTGCTGACATCCACATCTTCTACATAATCGGGCGTATGAGTCAGCATGATGACATAATCTTCTGCCTGAAGCGACAGTGTAGGTGAAATACCGTTTTTTGTCAAATCGAACGGATTGCGGATTCCACAAAGTAAAATATACTGGTTTCCTTTCCATAACGTATCTACCTGATGTTCGAGCAACCGGATACCGGTTCGTTCCATTTCCTGTCTGACTATCTCATAATTGGCATTGTTCTCATGATTGCCCATTACTCCATAAGTACCATAAGGTACACAAACCTGATAAAGCACGTCAAAAAGCTCCGACAAGTTTCCACCATTCCGTCCCCGATAATCTCCTCCCAATAATAACAGGTCAGCGTCAGCTGCTTGCAGGGCTTTCAGTAAACCAGGAAGTCTTTTTTTCCCGAAACGACTTTCATAATGAAAATCGGATGCAAACGCAATGCGAAATCCATCAAACGAATCGGGCAGTTGTTCGCTATATATATCATATTTTTTTATACGCCCTATCCCATGATATTTCGATAAAGAAGCTGTGGCACACGACGAGAATAAAACAGCTGATACAAGAAATGAAAACCAAACTAATTTTTTCATGGCTATATTACTGGAATTTTCAAACGAAAATAACACTTTCCCATTGCCCAGGCAAAGTCTCAACAGAATTTCATAACTTTGTACTGTTAAAAACAAATCAAATTTATGGTAAAACAAAACTCTACAAAAGCCTGGTTACTTGCCAGCCGTCCGAAGACTTTGACAGCAGCTTCTATTCCTGTCATGCTAGGCTGTGCACTTGCTTTCATGTACGGACACTTCCAATTAATTCCTGCCATACTATGTTTTCTCTTTGCTTTCCTGATGCAGATAGATGCTAATTTTATAAACGATTTATACGATTACCTGAAAGGAAGCGACCGTGAAGACAGACTCGGTCCGGAACGTGCCTGTGCCCAAGGCTGGATTTCTCCTTCCGGAATGAAAAAAGGGATTCTTGTAACTACTGCACTAGCTGCAGTAACAGGGCTTTTCCTGCTTGGATATGGTGGTTGGGAAATGATTCCAGTAGGTATTGCTTGTATTATTTTTGCTTTCCTATATACTACCGGACCTTATCCGCTTGCCTATCATGGCTGGGGCGATATACTGGTTCTGGTATTCTTCGGATTTGTACCTGTAGGATGTACTTTCTATGTCATGGCACATGACTGGAATACCTCGGTAACAATGGCCTCACTCGCCTGTGGATTCGTAATCGATACATTACTTATGGTAAATAACTTCCGCGACAGAGAACAGGATGCCATAAGCGGAAAGAAAACCATCGTCGTACGGTTAGGTGCACGTGCCGGACTTATTCTATATTTTCTACTGGGACTGGCTGCATGCTGGAGCTGTTTCTATTTTGTCACCGAAGGCAGACTGTGGGCTGCTATCTTACCTCAGATTTATCTTTTATTTCATATTCTCACCACAATGAAAATGGCACGAATTAACAGGGGAAAAGAACTGAACGCCATTTTGGGAGAAACGTCACGAAACATGCTGTTATTCGGGATACTACTCACCGCAGGATTATTGATTCCAGCTTGACACAACTGTTAATTTGTTATTTCCATGAACAGCAGAGTAAAAGAACTTGATTTTCTAAAGTGTATATTCATCATCCTGATGATTATTTTCCATCTGGTATACATCGGCGACTCGTATCCGTATGCCAAGCAAGTAGTCTATACCTTCCACATGTCGGCTTTTCTTGTCATTTCCGGATATCTGAATAATGTAAACAAGGAAATCAAAGTCTTCGGACAGAGTCTGCTTTGGATATTCATTCCTTATGTTTGTATGGAAACCGGATACGTCATCATGTCAGCCATTCTCCCCGTAAGGGAAAAGGTTACCGAATTGTCAGCCGGACTTTTATTGCATAAAGCCATCATTGCTCCCATGGGACCTTATTGGTATCTCCATACCCTGATGCTCTGTAATGCCAGCTATTACCTGATGTACAGGATGACAAATAAATGGAAAGGAATTACTCGCTTCATCCTTTTAGGAATATTATTATATGGACTTTCTGAGTTGAAGTTATTGACATTTGCCAATGCCATTTATTTTCTGGCAGGAGTAGCTATCCGACAAAGCGGAAACAATATCATCCGTATTTTCCAACCCAGCCTCTTGGCCTTGTTCCCACTGATTATACTCTGTTACTTCCCCGAAAATCTGAATCGAGGAACACTGGCAGGAGTAACTATTACATATCTGGTAATCAGCTTGCTGCTGGCAACCTACACTTATCTAACGGAACAAATAAAAAGGATTCTTCTTTATATTGGCAGTAATACACTGGTTATTCTGCTCTTTTCACCTGTGTTTACTATTTTGTCAAAACTCTACCTGCCGCTCTTTGCTTTCGATGCGACAGGCATTTGTTTTACGATAGTTTCGGTAGTTTTTGTTATCTGCGGATGTTTCGGCGTAACTTACATATTCGACCGATTACATATCTCGCCTTATTTTTTAGGAAAGAAGCAAATGCTTCCTCCCTATTCTTCTGCCGACTAGTCACGCTCGATCAGTACGGTAGCATATGCCGAGATACCTTCCTCACGACCGGTAAATCCTAACTTTTCGGTTGTAGTAGCCTTTATGGATACGTCTTCCGGTTCAATGTTCATGACATGAGCCAGCACTTCCTGCATTTCTGGAATATGTGCTTTCAGCTTCGGACGTTCGGCACAGACTGTTGCATCAATATTGCCAACTCGATAACCTTTTGTTGCTATCAAATCTATAGTTTTTGCCAGCAGAATCTTGCTGTCGATATTCTTAAACTCACCTGCATTGTCAGGAAAATGATAACCGATATCACGCATATTTGCCGCTCCCAACAATGCATCGCAAATGGCGTGAATCAGCACATCAGCATCAGAATGTCCCAACAATCCTAATTCGTGCTCCAGCTTGATACCTCCCAGCCAAAGCTCACGTCCTTCAATTAAACGATGGACGTCGAAACCAAATCCTACACGTATTTTCATCGCACGTAAAAATCAAGAACTTTTTCGTTTTCCAAATAGCCTTCCAAGTGATTGTCTATCTGTACCGAACCCACTCCTACCGGTGTTCCTGTAAACAGCATATCTCCAATTTTCAATGTACAGAACTGACTGACGTATGCAATAATCTGGTCTACTTTGAAAAGCATGTCCTGCGTATTCCCCTGCTGTACAGTCTTACCATCAATATCCAAATGGAAATTGATATGCTGTATATCGGCAAACTTCTCTACCGGTACCCAATCTCCTATAGCAGCCGAATTATCAAATCCCTTACATAGTTCCCACGGCTTACCTTCGGCACGGAACTTACGTTGCAAATCACGTGCAGTAAAGTCAATACCCACCGTTACAGCATCATAATAGCGATGTGCAAAACGCTCGGATATATTCTTTCCCAAACGGTTTATACGTACTACCAGTTCGGTTTCATAATCTACCTGCTGGCAGAAATCAGGAATAAAAAACGGCTTGCTGTCCTTCAGCAAGGCAGAGTCCGGTTTCATAAAGATAACCGGTTCTTGTGGCAATGGCTCGTCTGCATGCAATTCCTTACAATGCAACGGGTAGTTCATGCCTATAGCTATAATTTTCATGGAAAGTTATTTCTTTATTGTTTCATTCAAACGGTTGAACATCACAGCCAGATGAGCATATAGTGATGTATTCTGCACTACAATATTTTCGGGAACCCGAATACGGAAAGGAGTAAAATTCCAGATAGCCTTGATACCTCCTGCAATCATCTTATCTGAAATCTCCTGAGCAATGGCAATAGGAACAGTCAGTACACCAATATTTACTCCATCCAGTTTCATACGTTTCTCAAAATCATCAGAGTGATAAATAGGAATACCATTTATCTTTGTTCCCACCAAGTCGGGATTGACATCGAAAGCCCCTACTATCTGAAGGCCAAAATGAGACAGACCTGAGTCACGCAACAATGCTCCTCCCAAGCTTCCTACTCCGAAAAGATACGCTTTATGCATATTGGTAAATCCCAAAAAATCCTCCAATACCTGAATCAGCAAATCAATGTCATACCCTACACGGGTACGTCCGGCAATATCCACATACGAAAGATCTTTTGCTATCTGCGAAGCATCAATATTGATTTGCTTTGAAATCTGAGTAGAGGAAACATACTTCTCTCCTTTCTCTCTCATCAGCTTTGCATTCGAAAGATACCACGGCAGTCTACGCAGAGTAGGCTCCGGTATTTTTTCCGTATTTTTACGAGTATGTATTGCCATTTTTTGCTTCTATAATGGTTCTGTCTTTGTGCAAAATTAAGCTATTTATTCGGAAACGCACACAGAATATAGAAAAATGTACCTATCTTTGAGTCGGATTAAAATTAATTCACATGAAAAATAACGATTGGAAAGACCGACTGAACATTGTATATTCTACTAATCCGGACTTTAAATACGATAACGGAGAAGAGGAAGAAGTGGAAACACTAGATAAAAAACAGCAAAAGCTTCGCGTTTCGATAGAGAAAAAAGGACGCGGCGGAAAGACCGTTACTGTAATAACCGGCTTCATCGGCAGTGAAGATAATCTGAAAGATCTGGGCAAGCTACTGAAGACCAAATGTGGTGTAGGAGGTTCTGTGAAAGACGGTGAAATCTTGATACAAGGAGAGTTTCGCCAGCGCATTATCGATTTATTAAAAGCAGAGGGCTATACACAAACTAAGTGATCTGATATTATCTAAAAAGACATCAGGCAATACGCCTAATAAAGACCGATAAAATACCCAAATTCTTTGTACAAATGTTCAGAGTATTTGTACATTTTTTTGCAAAACATCAGCAAGTTTTAGGGAAAACTTCAGCATGTTTTCAAAATCCTTTTTACGACATTATGAATGAAGAACTGAAGGACATAAAAGGATCTTTTTTCAAAGATAGGATTGTATAGAAATTTCATGCAACAAAGTTTGCTCAACACAATATATATTCTTTGTAAAAAAATAAAATTAAAAAAGTCATCTATTTCTCTACAAAAGGGAATAGATGACTTTATATTTTAATACTTCTCAGAGAAGAAGTTATTATTCAGCACGCAAAGTGAAACGTTTGAATTCTGTGATAGCCAATTCAGGATCTGCAGCTTTCAATACTTCTGCTACATTCTTCTTCGGATCCATAATGCTTTCTTGGTTCAACAGACAAACTTCTTTCAAGAATTTGCCCAAACGACCTTTAGCGATATTTTCGATCATAGCCTGAGGCAGGTTAGCAGCCTTTTCAGCAGCTACAGTTTCCTTAATTTCTTTTGCTTTAGCTACGTCTTCAGCAGTGATCCATCCCTTAGCCATGTTGCTTTCCATGTGTTCTTCGCTGTCTACATGAGCAGGATTGATGCCAGCTTTCTTCAAAGCAGCTTCTACAGCCTTCTGTACCTGTTCAGCTTTAGTTTTTTCGATAGCAACGTTGATTTCCTCTTGTTTTACTGATTCAGGAACGCCTGCTTCGTCGATAGCGATCGGGTTCATAGCTGCAATCTGCATACAGATTTCGTGAGCAACTTTTTCATCGCAAACTTTATTGAAAGATACAATTGTACAAAGCTGATTCTTGTTCATGTGGTTGTAAACAGCAGTGCAAGCACCAGAAACGAAGAAATAGCCATCCAATTCAGTCTTTTCACCAGTGATACCGCTACGTTCAACGATAGCATCAGCGATAGTACCGCTACCCATCGGAAGAGCTTTTACATCATCCAAAGTCTGACACTTGTTAGCGATAGCAGCGTCAAGGATAGCTTGAGTCAAAGCAACGAAATCTGCATTTTTAGCAACGAAGTCAGTTTCACACTTCAAAGCAATCATAGCAGCATAGTCACCTGTTGATTTTGCCAATACACAACCTTCTGAAGTTTCACGGTCAGAACGTTTTGCAGCAACAGCCTGTCCTTTCTTACGGATAATTTCCACTGCTTTGTCGAAATCGCCTTCTGATTCAGTCAAAGCGTTTTTACAGTCCATCATACCAGCTCCAGTCATTTTACGAAGCTTGGTGATATCAGCCATACTTACAGCCATAGTAATTTCTTTTTATTGAGTTAATAAATAAATCTATTATAAAGCAAATGAGAGCTGAGAACAGAGAGTTGAGAATTGCTTTTATATAGTAACTCTCAACTTTCAACTCTCAACTCTCAACTTAAAGTATATTAAGCTTCTTCGTCTTTACCGATGAAAGCGGCAGCTTTAGCAGCATTGATTGCGTCTTCTTCAGCCTTATCCATGCGTGCTTTAGTAGTTTTCTTCTTAGCTGCTTTTGGTGCATTTTCACCAGCAGCTTCCATATCTACTTTTTCAGCTTTTCTTTCTTCCAAACCTTCTGCCATAGCAGCGCAGCAAGCATCCAAGATAACTTCTACAGACTTAGTAGCGTCATCATTTGCAGGAATTACAAAATCTACGTTTGAAGGATCTGAGTTTGTATCAACGATAGCGAATACAGGAATACCCAAACGGTTAGCTTCGCGAACTGCGATATTTTCTTTCAATACGTCGATAACGAACAATGCAGACGGCAGACGAGTCAAATCAGCGATAGAACCTAAGTTCTTTTCCAATTTAGCACGCTGACGAGAAATCTGAAGAACTTCTCTCTTTGACAAGTTTGAATAAGTACCATCGTTAGTCAATTTATCGATAGTAGCCATTTTCTTCACAGCCTTACGGATAGTCGGGAAGTTAGTCAACATACCACCCGGCCAACGCTCGATTACATAAGGCATGTTTACAGAAGCAGCTTTCTCAGCTACTACCTGTTTTGCTTGTTTTTTAGTAGCAACAAACAGGACTTTCTTTCCTGATTTTGCAATCTGCTTCAAAGCTTCAGCAGCTTCATCAACTTTAGCAACGGTTTTGTTCAGGTCGATGATATGGATTCCGTTGCGTTCCATGAAAATATAAGGAGCCATTGCAGGGTTCCACTTTCTCTTAAGGTGTCCGAAGTGGCAACCAGCCTCCAATAATGTATCAAAATTTACTCTTGACATTGTTTTAATCTTTAAATCGTTTACTTTCTTTTTTGTTAATTGAACCAACTGCCGGGTAGTTTCTCCGCAAACACTTGTAGGGAAAATCCCGACGGTTTAGATACTAAACGCTTTCTTAGTTGAGAGTTGAAAAGTGAAAGTTGAAAAAAATTAAGCAACTTGTCCGTTCCAACATTCCACCAACTCTTAACGTTTACTGAACTGGAATCTGCGACGTGCTTTTGGACGACCCGGTTTTTTACGTTCAACAGAACGAGGATCACGAGTCATGAAGCCTTCTGCACGAAGAGTCTTCTTGTCTTCAGGGTTAATTTTAACCAGTGCACGAGCGATAGCCAGACGCAAAGCCTGTGACTGACCAGTAAATCCACCACCGCACAAGTTAACTTTAATATCATATTTTTCAGCTACTTCCAGCTTATTCAAAGGCTGTTTTACTACATACTGCAGAATAGTTGATGGAAAGTACTGTGCAAGGTCTCTCTTGTTAATAGTAATCTTTCCTGTACCTTCGCTTACGAAAACGCGAGCAACTGCGCTTTTACGTCTGCCTAATGCATTTACTACTTCCATTCTTTATTATTTAAGTGTGTTAATATCAATTACTTTCGGAGTCTGAGCTTCATGCTTATGTTCAGCACCTTCGTATACATAAAGGTTGCCCAGCAACTTAGCTCCCAGACGATTTTTCGGAAGCATACCTTTTACTACTCTCTTCATCAATTTTTCAGCGCCGTTCGGTTTAGCCATCAAGCGAGCCGGAGTAATTTCGCGCTGACCACCTGGATAACCGGTGTAGCTCAAGTAGATTTTATCATTCCACTTGTTTCCTGTAAATTTCACTTTGTCTGCATTGATGATAATAACGTTATCACCGCAGTCTACATGAGGGGTGAAGTTTGGTTTATACTTACCTCTCAACAACTTTGCAACTTTTGCACCGAGGCGACCTACCACCTGATCGGTAGCATCCACTACGACCCATTCTTTAGTCGCAGTTTCTTTGTTTGCAGAAATGGTCTTGTAACTTAAAGTATCCACTCTTAAATCTTTTTTAAAATGTTAACTACTAAAAAACAAATTCCTACAACTTACTCTTCCCGGACAAAGAAGATATAAAGCCTTCAGAATTAAACTTTTATCACTATTTGATAATAATCGGCTTGCAAAATTACTGCTTTTATCTGAACTGACAAAGATTTTAAGTTTTTTTTTCTACACACAAGCCTCTGACTTAGGGGTAATTAGCGAATGATATTTTCAGGATAAGCAGAAGGCATCTCTACCCTTTTCCATATTTCATGACACCAAGAGTCTATTTTATTTCCATTACGGTCAGTTTTCAGATAATACTTCACAAGCATCAGGTTACCATTTTCCTCTAATTCAAACTGCATTACATTTTTTCCTCCATTCAGCTGTGGCAAATGCAGATTCTTCTCTACGTATTCTGTATATGAATTCTCGGACTCCTGCTTATATGTACCATAGCCGATAATGATAGCGCCGGTCTGCATCATTACCAAATTAATAAAACGCCCATCATCTGAAAGAATCTTAAGAGAATTACCTGTCTTCAACTCACCTACAACATTAGGAGAACTAGAGCGGTAAAAACACATTTGCCATACACCATTCAATGTAGAAGGAATTTTTTCCTGAACATCCTGAGCCAACAAATTTGTAACGCCCAAAAAGAGGGATACTACCCAAAGGAATAAAGAACGTGTTTTCATAACAAATAAATTTAAGAGGTTAAACGAGAAATGAGTTGATATACAAATATATAAAATATATCGCATTAAAAGTTATAATTTCACGTTTTTATTTCACTATTCCTTACTACTTTACTTCATCCTGAAAAAACGGATTTTCACATGACAAGAAAAAACAAGAGACAGAATTCTGTATTCAGAAATCCGTCTCTTGTTGTATTATGAATAAAAGCTTTTTTAGAATTCAGCATTACGCGGAGTACGCGGGAAAGGAATTACATCACGAATATTTGCCATACCTGTAACGAACAGCAGCAAACGTTCGAATCCCAATCCAAAGCCAGAGTGAGGACATGAACCGTACTTACGTGTATCAAGATACCACCACATATCTTTCATCGGAATATTCAGTTCCTGAATACGAGTCAACAGCTTGTCATAATCAGCCTCACGTTCAGATCCACCGATAATTTCACCAATTTTCGGGAAGAGCACATCCATTGCACGAACAGTCTTACCATCTTCATTCTGTTTCATATAGAATGCCTTGATTTCCTTCGGGTAATCTGTCAAGATAACAGGACGTTTGAAGTGTTCTTCCACCAGATAACGTTCATGTTCAGAAGCCAAGTCTACACCCCAATATACAGGGAATTCAAACTTGTGACCTTTAGCAACAGCATCTTCCAGGATCTTGACACCTTCTGTATAAGGCAAACGTACAAATTCTTCCTTCAACACACCCTGCAGACGTTCGATCAATCCTTTATCGAACATATCATTCAGGAATTTCACATCATCGTAGCAGTTATCAAGCGCCCACTGAACACAATACTTAATGAACTCTTCTGCCAAGTCCATATTGTCATTGATATCATTGAAAGCAACTTCCGGCTCAATCATCCAGAACTCAGCCAAGTGACGTGGAGTGTTTGAATTTTCAGCACGGAATGTCGGACCAAATGTATAAATAGCGCCCAATGCAGTAGCAGCCAATTCACCTTCCAGCTGACCTGAAACAGTCAAGCTAGCCTGTTTGCCGAAAAAGTCATTATCATAAATGATAGATCCATTCTCATCCTTTTTCAGATCGTACAGATTCATTGTTGTTACCTGGAACATCTGACCGGCACCTTCACAATCGGAAGCTGTAATAAGAGGTGTATGGAAATAGAAGAATCCACGTTCATGGAAGAACTTATGAATAGCTATAGCCATATTATGACGAATACGGAACACAGCTCCAAAAGTATTAGTACGTGGACGCAAATGAGCGATCTCACGCAAAAATTCCATAGAGTGTCCTTTCTTCTGAAGAGGATAAGTATTGTCACAAGTACCCAACACTTCTATTTCACGAGCCTGAATTTCTGCAGCTTGTCCTGACCCTACCGATTCTACCAGTTCGCCATTTACGCTGATACATGCACCAGTAGTAATTTGTTTCAGTAACTCTTCATCAAAGTTTGCCAAATCGACAACGACCTGTACATTATTTATAGTAGAACCGTCATTCAAGGCAATGAAGTTTACCTGTTTGCTACCACGGCGAGTACGAACCCACCCTTTCACATTGACCATTGTCCCGAAATCACGGCATTTCAAAAGGTCAACAATTTTTGTTCTACGAATTGTTTCCATGTTATTATTTCATTAACTAATTATTCAAAAGATCCCATACGGAGCATGTTTACTTCCTGCTCAGTCAGGTAACGCCAGTCACCGCGACGCAAGCCCTTCTTAGTCAGTCCTGCAAAATATACACGGTCCAGCTTAATTACACGATAGCCCAAAGCTTCGAAAATACGACGTACGATACGATTCTTTCCTGAGTGTATTTCGATACCAACCTGCGACTTATCTGTTTCTGAAGCATAGCTAACTGCGTCAGCATGAATTTCACCGTCATCCAGAGTAATACCAGATACGATCTGATCCAAATCAGCCTTAGTCACATTCTTATCACAATAAACGTGATAGATTTTCTTCTTCAGATATTTTGGATGAGTCAGTTTCGAAGCCAAATCACCGTCATTGGTCAGCAGCAATACACCAGTTGTATTACGGTCCAGACGTCCTACCGGATAAATACGTTCCTTACAAGCACCTTTTACAAAATCCATAACAGTCTTACGCTCCTGAGGGTCATCAGAAGTAGTAACACAGTCCTTCGGCTTGTTCAACAAAACGTATACTTTACGTTCGATATTAACCGGCTGATCGTGGAACTTAATTTCATCTGTACGTTTTACCTTTGTACCAAGTTCAGTAACCACTACTCCATTTACCGAAACAACTCCGGCAGTAATAAATTCATCAGCCTCACGACGAGAACAGATTCCAGCATTTGCCAAGAATTTATTCAAACGAATTGGTTCATCCGGATCAGTCAATACATCCTTGTATTCTATTTGCTTCTTCATGCTATACTTAGCATTCGGATTATAGTCGGCTGTACGAGGACGATATCCTCCACCCTGCTGGCGATTGTATCCTCCTTGCTGTCCGCCACCGTTATTGAAACGAGGACGCTGCGGACGATATCCACCTTCACCCTGCTGTGCATTATTGAAACGAGGGCGATATGAACGTTGCTCTCCACCTTCTCCATTATTGTTGCTATTATAACGAGAATTATACGGACGATGCGGACGAGCATTATTATTAAAGTTCGGATTGTATGAAGAACGCTCACCGTTATTATTATCGTACGACGGACGATTGCCATATGAGCGTTGCTGGCGATAACCACCTTCACCCTGCTGACCACCGTTAAAACGCGGACGATACGGACGCTGTTCTCCACCGTCACCATTATTATTGTAACGAGAGTTGTAAGAACGCTGAGGACGCTCACCTCCTTCATTATTCGAAGCAAAGCGCGGACGACGTCCATAATTATTACCTCCCTCGTTGCGGTTGTATCTGTTATAACCTTCTCTGTTGTAAGACTTGTAACCATCGCGGCCAGACTGAGTGTTTTCACCATCTTGTCTGTTTTCTCTTTCTGCCATAATTGTTGTTTTCTGTTTATAAATTAATAAATGCACCCTTCTCGGGCTAGACTTTTTTATATTACATTCCTGTATAATTGTGCGGAGTTATCGCACGCAATTCTTTCTTAATATCTTCACTGACATTCAGTGTTTCAATAAAGTCTTTAATAGAAGCTTCGTTGATAGCCTGATTTGTACGAGTCAGCGCTTTCAATGCTTCATAAGGATGTGGATATGCCTCACGGCGGAGAATAGTCTGAATAGCTTCTGCCACTACACTCCAACAGTTATCCAAGTCCTCATAAATCTTATGCACGTTCAACAGCAATTTACCGAGTCCTTTCAATGAGCTCTGGATAGCAATTACTGTATGTCCGAACGGAACACCGATGTTACGCAAAACCGTAGAGTCTGTCAAGTCACGCTGCAAACGTGATACAGGGAGTTTAGACGACAAATGTTCCAATACAGCATTTGCCATACCCAAGTTACCCTCTGCATTTTCAAAATCGATAGGATTTACTTTATGAGGCATCGCACTTGAACCAACTTCTCCCGCTTTGATTTTCTGTTTAAAGTATTCCATAGAAATATACTGCCAGAAATCACGATTCATATCAATCATAATCGTATTGATACGTTTCATAGCATCAAATATGGCACCAAGATTATCGTAATTAGAAATCTGAGTAGTATATTCTTCACGCTCCAGACCGAGCTTTTCTGCAACGAACTTATTTCCGAACGCTTTCCAGTCAAACTCCGGATATGCTACATGATGAGCATTATAATTACCAGTTGCACCACCAAACTTAGCAGTAATAGGACATGCTTTCAGAACAGCCAACTGACGGTTCAAACGGTAAGCAAATACCATAATTTCTTTACCCAGACGAGTTGGAGATGCCGGTTGACCGTGTGTTTTAGCCAACATCGGAATATCTTTCCATTCTTCCGCATACGCTGTCAGCTGATCAATCAGCTTCTGAATCTGCGGATAATAAACATCATTCAATGCATCTTTGATAGACAAAGGCACAGAAGTATTATTAATATCCTGAGAAGTCAGACCGAAATGAATAAATTCCTTATAAGATTCCAGACCTCCCAATTTATCAAACTGTTCCTTGATGAAATACTCAACAGCCTTTACATCATGGTTTGTAACACTTTCAATCTCTTTAATGCGCTGAGCGTCTGCTTCTGAGAAGTTACGATAAATATCACGCAATGATTCGAAACGTGCTGAATCGAAACTTTTCAGCTGCGGCAACGGCAATTCACACAAAGTTATAAAATATTCGATTTCAACCTGCACACGATATTTTATCAGTGCAAACTCTGAAAAATAAGCAGCCAAAGCACCGGCTTTGCTTCTGTATCGACCGTCAATAGGTGATATAGCTGTGAGTAAATCAAGCTCCATCATGTTTCACAAATACTTTTTGAGTCTATATAATGATCATTATTGAGAGTGCAAAGGTAATGTTTTTTCCCGAGTTGAAGGGAGTAACATTGAAAACTTTAGTATTTATTTTACAATTATTTCCGTTTTAAGAGCCCGCATCCACACAAAAGTAACCGAAGTATGTTATATCTTGCTAATTACCGGAACAATGAAAGGCAAAATCATGTAATTTTGCACCCGCAAATAAAATAAACAACAAACATTATGGAATTACCTAAAGACCCGATGATGCTATTTAGCTTCATCAACATGAAACTTCGGGATTTCTATCCTTCTCTGGATGCGCTTTGCCAAGACATGCAGGTCAGCAAAGAAGAAATCGTAAACAAGCTAAAAGCTGTAGGATTTGAATACAATCCTGAACAAAACAAATTCTGGTGATCATTCATTTTGAACAATCACCAGAATTTTTGTTTTTATTCGTTCAAGCAATACCACATGCTTTAACTGTCATGATATATCTTCATTAGTCCGAGAGCTAATCTCCCTTTACAAAAGAAACTACCTAAGCCACGCAGGGTAACATCCAAATAGACTTTTATAAACTTCCGATTGGCTACACATCAACGATGTAACCAAAGTTCCGGATTTAATTTTTCAGTTTCTTTGCGAAGCTGGAAATGAAGAACCGTATTGCCGTCTTTATCGGTATTTACCTGACCAATAATATCGCGTGCCTTCAATACACTGCCTTTTTTCACCAGTACCGACGACAAGTTACAATATACTGAGATATAGCTACCATGACGGACGAGTACATTCGACAATCCGTTATATTGGAATACAGCCGAAACTTCTCCATCGAATATAGCACGAGCCTGTGCGCCATCTTTGCCTTTTATATCAATACCTTTATTGTCCAGACGTACGTTTCGCAGGCCTTTGACCTGATACTGTCCAAAATGCCCTACTATCACATAAGGTCCGGTAATAGGAATCGGAAGCCGACCTTTATTTTGCGTAAAGACACCCGACATGCGACGATCTTCTGAATCCACTTTATACTCTCCCATTTTCGACGGAGTAGTTTTAGACTTAGCACCTTCTTTACTTTCTCCGGTAGCCACAGCCTTTTCCTTGACCGTTCCAGCTTTCTTCTCAGCCTTACGTCGTGCTTCTTCTTCAGCTCTTTTACGCGCGTTTTCTATTTCTATTTCAATCAGGCGATCAATCTGTGCATTCAACCGATCTGCAGAACGACGCTTCTTCGAAATTTCAGACTGAATGCTCCGCTGTTTCTTTTGCAGAGAAGTAAGCAACGTTTTACGTTCCTTTTCCTGTTCTTCCAGCTTCAACCTTTCAGCTTCTCCCTGTTTCAGCATCTCTTCCTTCGCCTTTCTGCTAGCCAACAGCGTTTGTTGTTTTTCTGAAACCTGTTTCTGCTTCCTTTCCACTTGCAGTCCTTGCAAACGCTGATAATCAGCATATTCACGAACATACCTCAACCGACGGTACATCTGGCTTAAATTATCAGCAGAAAAAATAAACATCAGCTTCTCTTGTATCGACTTATTCTGATACATATACTTCACTGACTGTTCATACTTTTTCTTCTTATCAGCCAGCTCTCGCTGCAAAGCTTTCAGTTCCACCTGTAAACGACTGACTTCTGTCTGTATAATCTTTACATCCTGCTCGATTGTTTCAATATATTTCTTGCGTTCATTAATCTGCCCCGACAATAAAGCTAAATTATCCAACTGACTTTTTACATCCTTCTTAGTCGACTGCAATAGGGTTTCCGATGCAGAAATCTGTTTCTGCAACTCCGCATGCTGTTTTTCCAATTCTCGGATCTTACGCGTGCTTTGTGTAAATCCTTGTACACAGAGCAGGCAGACCATCAACAACACAAGTAATCGTTTCATTGCTTAAACAAAGTCTTTAGCAGTTCCTGCAATTCAATTTGTTGATAACGGGATGAAAGTTCAGTCTTTCCTTCCCAGTCTCCACCAACCGACAAGCGTGAAAATTTCATATCAAGTGAAAGAGTTTTTCCTGTTCCTTCTACAGCAAGCAACATATGATTAGGAAACAAACGATTGTCCAACGTTGTAAAATCATCATATTTCCAATTCAATGCATAAGGCGTATTCGACACTCCTATGCGACTCTCCTCCAGTAATCCGCGATCGGCAGAAGTACGGAAACGATAAGACAGCCCTTTGGAAGGTTTCGCTTCCAGCAGGGCATAGCCATTTTCCAACGAAATACGGAAAGATTTCGCGTCAGAAACATCCAGCTGCACTTTTCCCGGTAAAAATAACTCATTCAAGAACAGCGATTGCAGAATATTAAAACTCAAGTCCGTATTCGCCAGGCGACTAAGTGCTTCGAACGAAACGTTAACATACCGTTTATTCAACCGGTCGACAGCCAGCAATCCACCAGGAGTAATTTCCAGACGTGCAACTTCAATACCCAATAACGGAGCTACAAGCAATTGTATAGACTCTCCGCGTTTCAGACGAAGCGTAGCACTTACCTTTGCATCTTTCTGCCCCTCCATATTCAAAGTCAGTGCAACCTTTCCACTAACAGTCTTCCACGAAGGCGAAAGTTCAATCACTTTTTCCATATATGCCTCACCGGTCAGTCCTCCAATCATGGGAGTCTTTTCCAGCTTTCGGGTAGACGAACACGAAGCTACCAGCACAAGGGCAACCAGTACATATAAATATCTTACAACCAATTTTATCATTCTGCAATATATTTCTTTTGAGCTATTTTTTGCTTCAAACGTTTCTTTTCCTTTTCCGTTGGAGGAGTAGACCCATCTTCAGGAGTTTCATCCATTGCGTCTGCTTTTTTCCAATACTCCAACGCTTTGCCTTTCTCTCCCGACATATAATAAATATCACCGGCATGCTCTACTATCGTGCGGCTCTTATCTCCTTTATTACGTAAAGCTTGTTCAATATAAATACGCGCTTCAGTATATCTTCCTTTTTCGAACAGAATCCACGCATAAGTATCAAGATAAGTTTCATTATTCGGTTCAGCCTTTACCGTGCGATAACTCATTTCTTCTGCTTTATCCAAATTCTTACGTTCAACAGAAAGGAAATAAGCATAATTGTTCAGTGTCGCAATATTATCCGGATTGTACACCAAAGAAGAATCATAGGCTGCATAAGCTTCCGCATGCATTTCCTTGGAATGATACAAATCACCCAATATGGCGTAGAAATCGGACGCAATACCTTTATCGCTCTTTTCGTTTATCTGTTTCACCCCTCGTGTAAAGACATCCAGAGCCTCATCATCCTCTCCTTTCTGATGATGGGCAATACCCAGATAATAATAGAACTCAAGCGACTCCGGATTATACTCCAATGCTGGCTTTGCTATCTGTATCACTTCATCCAGATTGTTATCACGTATAGCATAACTCAGCAACTGAAGACGTGCAGGTTTATTTTCCGGATCAAGTTTTAATATTTGGTGCAATACCGGAACGGCCTCTTTCTCCATCTTTTTTGTCAGCAAATACTGTGCACACAACATTGCCAGATCGGCATTTTGCTGCGGCCGCCTCAGTATATTCTGAAACAAAGAAACAATCTGCGTACTGTCCTTCGTTCCTTGTTCCGACTGAAGAATCAGCTGACGCATAATTTCCATTTTCGTATCCGACAGCACATTATCATTCAACAGAATTGTATCAAGCTGCATCCGATACAAACTATCCTGTCCGGTCTTCTGATAATAAGAAGCCATCGATACCAAAGCAGGAGCATACCCTGGTTCTTCTTTCAATATACGTTGATAAATACCCAAAGCTTCCTGAGGCTTGTCATTATTCAAATACACATCCCCCAAAATAGTTTGATAGCGCATATCATAAGGATATTCTTTCGACAAGCTTTCTATTTCCGTAAATGCTTTTTCCTGATCACCCAACAGCAGATACATACGGAATTTTTCCATACTGATTTGTTCTGACTTTCCATCCAGTTCCTCCAAACGATTCAGTGTGTTAATGACCTGCTGATAGCTTTTAGTCTGATTATACAAATCAATCAAAGACATCAGCGGTTCCAGGCGAGAAGGGAACTGGTCTGCCATATTTTCATAAACTGTTATCGCTCTAGGTACGTTACGCTTCCGTTCGTAATAAGAAGCTAGCGTCTGCTTATACCAAAAATTGGACTCATCCGAACTGGCAGCCTGCTTCAAAGCCTGTTCACCTTTTTCTTCTTGCCCCAAATACATATAAAATTGGGCTATTTCATACAGAGCAGCCCCCGAAGTCGGATAAATATAAAGGCAGTGCTGATAAAGTTCATAAGCCGCACCGTATTCTCCTTTTTGCTTCATGCGTACAGCTTCCAGAAAATAATAATCAAATTTTCTGCGCTGTTCAGGAGTAAGCGGATCTTTTACAAATTCGGCCTGCTGGCTTTTTGTTTTTGCCTGCTTGCCCGAAGTACCACAAGCGGCTAATCCTACCGCCATACAGAGTGATATGATATATATAATTTTTCGCATATCAATGACTATTAAAAATAAAGGAATCGCACATCATTCTATTTGACTCCTGTATGCCCAAATCCTCCAGCACCACGTTCTGTATCTTCCAGCACTTCCACTTCCTGCCATTCAGCCTGTTCATAGCGGGCAATTACCATCTGTGCAATGCGCTCCCCGTCTTCTATTATAAAGTCTTCAGCAGAAAGATTGATCACGATTACACCTATTTCTCCACGATAATCAGCATCAATCGTACCCGGAGTATTCAGTAAAGTAATACCTTTTTTCAAGGCAAGTCCGCTCCTCGGACGTATTTGTGCTTCAAAACCTTCAGGAAGAGCGATATACAGTCCAGTAGGGACAAGACAACGTTGCAAAGGTTTCAATACAATAGGATTATCCAAATTGGCACGCAAATCCATTCCGGCCGAACTACTTGTTGCATACTGAGGTAACGAATGCTTTGATTTATTTATAATCTGTACTTTCATTGTTTTATCATTTAATTTTGCGAAGTTAAACATTTCAGAGGACTTACAGTTTATGTTTATCATTTTTTATTATATTTCAGAATAGCAGGAAACAAATAACTATAAAGCCTGTAAAAAAGCAAGAGATTTACACAAAACCATTTCAAAGCTAAAAACAAAAAAACTTACGCATCTGTTTGTATTTATTTTTTCTTTAAGTTTGCAAAAACTATCACAATCGGTTATGAACTGGAAACAACTCATATCAAACAAACGCTTTGGACTGGAGGCACTGCACGAAATAAGAAAAGAAGATAGAACCGAATTTCAGCGAGATTACGATCGCCTTATCTTCTCTGCTCCTTTCCGACGACTGCAAAACAAGACTCAGGTATTTCCCCTTCCAGGGAGTATCTTTGTACACAATCGTCTGACACACAGTCTGGAGGTTTCTTGTGTAGGGAGATCGCTTGGAAACGATATAGCAGCCAGCTTATTACAAAAGCATCCGGAATTATCCGATTCTCACTTATCAGAAATAGGAGCAATCGTTTCGGCAGCCTGCCTTGCACACGACTTAGGAAACCCACCTTTCGGTCATTCGGGTGAAAAAGCTATCGGCACATATTTTTCAGAAGGGAAAGGACTTGCCCTCAAACCCCTGCTTTCGGAGGCTGAGTGGGAGGATCTCACCCATTTCGAAGGCAATGCAAATGCATTCCGTCTGCTAACTCATCAATTCGAAGGAAGGCGTCCGGGAGGTTTTGTCATGACATATTCTACTCTTGCTTCTATTGTAAAATATCCGTTTTCATCACGACTTGCCGGCAAAAAGCAAAAATTTGGCTTCTTCCTGAGCGAAGAAGAAGACTACAAGCGCATTGCCGAAGAGTTAGGTATCATCAAATTAAGTAAAGATGGTGAGCCCATACGCTATGCACGCCATCCGCTTGTTTATCTGGTAGAAGCAGCAGACGATATTTGTTATCAGATGATGGATATTGAAGATGCGCATAAGCTAAAGATTCTGACTACTCAGGAAACAAAAGAACTATACCTGCAGTTTTTCACAGAATCCAGATTGAAACGAATCAATGAGATATGCAAACTGGTGGCCGACACAAACGAACAAATAGCCTACTTGCGTACATCTGCCATCGGAGTACTGATAAAGGCATGCACACAGGTCTTTGTAGACAATGAAGAAGATATACTGAATGGTACATTCGAGGGACCCCTCATCAAGCATATGGACAAACCCATAAGACAAGCATATGAGAATTGTTCAAAAACAGCTTTTGCCAAAATCTATTGCTCAAAAGATGTACTGGACATTGAGCTGGCAGGTTATCAGGTTATCACAACCCTGATAGACCTGATGATAGAAGCAGTACGCTACCCAGACAAAGCTTATTCGAAGCTACTCATCAACCGTGTATCCAAGCAATATGAAGTACATGCTCCTACATTATATGGAAAAATCCAGGCAGTACTTGATTACATTTCTGGAATGACCGATGTATATGCCCTCGATCTTTACAGAAAAATCAACGGAAACAGTTTACCGGCTGTTTAATTTCACACAAATCAGAAGCAGAAAAACAAAGCCAGTGACAACTGCTCCCGACCAGAAGGGACAAGCAGATATCACTGGCTTTATTTATTTAGCATTCAGAATTATCAGTTTTTTGACAATATCGGATTAGCTCCAGAAGTAAGCTGAAGAGTCTCAGGGTGCTCCTTAATATACGATTCAATATGACGTATACGTTTTTCTTCCAGAATTTCATCTACAGCTATCAGAATACCGGTTTCTTCTACATCTCCAAAACCATCGTTAATAGCTGTACCAAACATACGCATCGTAGGTGACAGACTCATATACGCATTAACCAAAGGAGGTATATTATAACCTAACTTACGGACTTCTGTATTCAAGACTTTATAATCCTCCTTAAATGTATCATAACAGAACAGCTTTTCCAGAATAGCTGGGTCGGTTTCTATCTCCAACGGTACCATTGGGGTTATCAAGCCATCCTTATCCGAAAAATGCTTCTTCAGGAAGAAGAGAATCATATCGCGGCCGAAACGATTATAACTTGGATACATAGTCATTTTACCGAAGAAATATTTTACATTCGATTTTATGACGGTCAACGCACCCAAACCATCCCAAAGATTATCAAGCGCAAACAAACCCTTTGAGCCGGCACGAGTGGACTGATACTCCAAAGTTACAAACGAACGTCCTAGCTCCACGGTAGTAGGAAGATATTCCTTCAAGAACTTTTCCGAGAAATTGAACATATGTGCTGTTGCCAGGACAGGCTTGCCATGTTTGTCAAATTCCACCTCATCGCCCAATATATAACGATAACCTCCAAGAATTTCTTCCGCATCCGGATTCCAGACTACCAACTGCTGATATGGATTTTCCATCAAGTCATATTCATCCAAATCCAGCGGCTGTCCAGTTCCTCCTCCGGCAGCACGAAAAGCTATTTCACGCAAACGGCCAATCTCCTTCAGTACATTGGGAGCATTTTTCCAGTTCACGATATAAATTTCGTTATGGCTTTTATTTGTCGATCTCAAACGTCTTTCGGCGGTAAGTTCCGACTTTAATAACTCTCTGTCAATCGGTGCAATAATATCTTCCATATATGTAGTTAAAATCTTCCTAAATTACAGCTTATATACCAACTCTCTGACATACTCTGCCCATTCGGCCGGAGATTTAGATTTATCAAACGTATGCCATGGTATAGGCTTTCCTATTGTTACACGGAATGTTTTATGACGGTTCTTAAACATTTCATCTGCCAGATAAAGCATGGCTATATTGAATTTTATTCCAAAAAACTTACAAGCATTGGCCAGATTATAAAAGAAATTGGAATTTCGGCCTTCAAAATGTATAGGAACCACGTAACGACGTGTTTCAATGCTTTTAGTTATAAATGTTTTCTTCCATGCCAGATCCTTTATCACTCCATGCTGACGCCGGGAACATATTCCCGCAGGAAACATGATTATATGGCTGTCCGAACGAAATCCTTCCTCTACCATTTTCGGAAAGTCGCGCGACTGCGAACCGGTTTTATTTATCGGAATACAGAGAGGAGCCAGTCCATGCAGATTCATAAGCAAATCATTCACCAGATATTTGATACATCCGTTATAATGCGTTCCCAGCAAATATCCTAATGCAACTCCATCCTGTCCTCCCAGCGGATGATTTGATACAAAGGTACACAATCCATCTTCAGGCAAATTTTCCAGGCCATGTACATCCAGTTTCGCATCCAGAAAATCCATACATGCAGCCAGAAAATCAACTCCGCTCTTGTCTGTCACACTTTTCAGAAATGTATTTATCTCTTCCTGATGTACGATATGCTTCAGATAAGATACGAAAAAACGAGGAATCCGTTTGGCTTTTCTTCCTGCCTTATCCCTTAATATTTTATCAATATCTATTAAAAAAATCGAATCACTAGCCATTCTTCATTTACACATTTCTCTGCAAAAGTAATCTATCTTTTGAAAAGTTGCTCATCTATACTGGAAAAATGTAACATTGAAAGAAGAAAAAAAGAGTATAATGAATTAAAATGTAACAGAATTGCACAAAGCCACATTCTCATGTGCATATTTTAAGACTATCTTATAAAGATAGATCTGACAGAAGCAGTAAATAGCATAAGAACAACACCTTAGCGTCTTCGTGAAAAATTGTACATATTTCAACTTTATTTGTACGATTTTTCATAAAAAATTCAGCAAGTTTTTCCTAAAAGATGCTGATGTTTTTCTAAAACATGATGACATTCTCACAACACCTCTCAGACCTGTTGATAACTTCCTCAAATATTTTCACAAAACTATACCTGCTAATTGTTGAGAAATATGTAATTTTACCCCCTCAATATATATAAGGTGTAAAACCTATTAAAGTGACAGCATGATAATGAACGAATCAGAACAAACATATCATATACCGGTACTGCTGAATGAAAGTATCGACGGCATGAATTTACACCCTGCCGGAATATATGCAGACATGACTTTCGGAGGCGGAGGACACTCGAAAGAGATTCTGCGCAGAATGGATAAAAACAGCCACCTGTATAGTTTCGACCAGGATGAAGATGCCGAAAAAAATATTGTCGATGACTCCCGATTTACGTTTGTGCGAAGCAATTTCCGATACTTACACAACTTCTTGCGCTATTATGGTGTAGAGGAAGCAGATGCCATTCTTGCCGATCTGGGAGTATCATCACACCATTTTGATGATTCTGAACGCGGCTTTTCGTTCCGCTTCGACGGCAAACTGGACATGCGAATGAACAAACGCGCTGGAATGACTGCGGCAGACATCGTAAACAACTATGAGGAGGAACGACTGGCGAATGTGTTCTACCTGTACGGAGAACTGAAAAACAGCCGTAAGCTGGCTTCGGTACTAGTAAAGGCACGTGCACAAAAGCAAATCGTAACTATAGGCGACTTTCTGGAAATTATAAAACCGTTGTTTGGCAAGGAACGGGAAAAGAAAGAACTGGCAAAAGTATTTCAAGCCCTGCGCATAGAGGTGAACCAAGAAATGGAGGCTTTGAAAGAAATGCTTTATGCCGCAACTGAAGCTTTAAAACCGGGAGGCCGACTTGTTATCATTACCTACCATTCGCTGGAAGACCGCATCGTAAAGAACCTGATCAAGACAGGCAATGTAGAGGGTAAGGTGGAACAAGATTTTTTCGGTAATGTGCAAACACCTTTCCGGGCAGTAAACAATAAAGTTATTGTCCCTAGCGATGAAGAAATAGCACGTAACCCTCGCTCACGAAGTGCAAAATTACGAATAGCAGAAAAGAAATAGTAAAAATCATGGAACAGCAAAATACAACATCACAACAAGAAAGCGATTCACACATCACACTGAAGAGTATTCTGGGAGGAGATATTCTGGCCCACAGTTTTCTGAAGCGACAGGCGAATTTGCTCATTCTGATTGTTCTCCTTACCATCCTGTATATCGACAACCGCTATTCAAGCCAGCAGGAGCTGATTGAAATCGACCGGCTGAAAAAGGAACTGACAGACATCAAGTATGATGCGCTGACTATTTCTTCTGAACTTACAGAACGAAGCCGTCAGTCACGCATCGAAGAATATATTGCAACCGAGGGAACTCCGCTGCAAACAGCGGCAACACCTCCATATCTGATTAAAAAAGAGGATTGATACAATGATACCCGGACTGAAAAATATCATGCTGCGCTACACGTTTATTGTAGTGATTATGCTTGTGTTGGCTATATTGATTATAGTCAAGGCGGGATTCATCATGTTTGCCGAACGGCAATACTGGAAGGATGTAGCCGACCGTTTTGTAAAAGAAAACGTAATAGTTCCTCCAACACGAGGAAATATTATTTCTTCTGATGGCAAACTGATGGCAAGCAGTCTGCCTGAATACCGCATCTACATGGACTTTCGCGCTGGCGGAACGGAAAAAGACACTATGCTGATGAACCATCTGGCAGAAATCAGCCAAGGACTGCACGAAATTTTTCCGGACAAGAGCGCACAGGAATTTCGCAAACATTTGCTGAAAGGACGCCGTTCGAAAAGCCGTCACTTCCTGGTTTATCCGAAACGTATTTCCTATATCGAATATAAAGAAGTGAAAAGACTGCCTGTATTCGAGTTAAGCCCGAACAAAGGTGGACTGCATGTAGAAAAGTTCAACCAACGTAAAAAACCGTTCGGTTCACTCGCCATGCGTACATTGGGGGATATGTATCCCGACATAGCACAAGGAGCTAAGAACGGACTGGAACTGACATACGACTCTATTCTGAAAGGACAAAACGGTATTACTCATCGACAGAAAGTCATGAACAAATACCTGAACATTATCGATAAACCCGCCGTTGACGGATGTGATATTATCACAACCATCGATGTCGATATGCAAGATATCGCAGAGAAAGCATTGGTAGACCAATTGAAGAACCTTGAAGCCATATCAGGTGTAGCAGTTCTGATGGAGGTAAAAACCGGTGAGGTAAAGGCCAACGTAAACATGACCAGAGGAAACGATGGGAATTATTATGAAATGCGAAATGCAGCAGTCAGCAACTTGATGGAACCAGGATCTACTTTCAAAACGGCATCTATCATGGTGGCGATGGAGGATAAATATATCACTCCAGATTATGAAGTAGATACCGGAAACGGACAAGTTAACATGTATGGCAGCTGGATGAAGGACTGGAACTGGTATAAAGGCGGATACGGTAAAATAGATGTAACGAAAATTTTGGAGGTTTCATCGAATGTAGGAGTATCTACCATCATAGACAAGTTCTATAAAAATAATCCTCAAAAGTTTGTCGACGGCCTGAAACGTATGAGCATCGATACACCGCTAAATCTGGGATTCGTGGGAGAAGCTAGTCCCCGCATACTCGGACCGAAAGAGCGTTATTTTGCAAAAACGACTCTTCCGTGGATGAGTATCGGTTATGAAACAATGATTCCTCCCATCTACATCCTGAATTTCTATAATGCTATAGCCAATGATGGTGTAATGGTGAAACCTAAATTCGTAAAAGCGATAGCCAAAGACGGAGATATACTAGAAGAAATTCCGACAGAGACTGTTAATCCTAAAATTTGTTCGGATACGACACTTACCATGATTCGCACCATTTTGCGGAAAGTGGTTTCGGAAGGGCTTGCCAAGCCGGCAGGAAGCAAGCAATTCAGCGTATCTGGAAAGACAGGAACAGCCCAAATCTCTCAAGGTAAGGCAGGTTATAAATCCGGAGGTGTAAGTTATTTGGTTAGTTTCTGTGGCTATTTCCCCTCAGAAGCTCCCAAATATAGCTGCATTGTTTCAATACAAATTCCTCACGGACCAGCTTCCGGAGGATTGCAGGCAGGAAGTGTGTTCAGCCGTATTGCCGAACGTATTTATGCCAAACACCTGTTCCGCGATCTGGCTCATGCCAAAGATTCAACGGCAGTCCTTATTCCGGGCGTAAAAAATGGAGATATAAATGAATCGGCATATGTACTGCGTGCACTGAACGTACCAGGAAACAGCAGTTCCATCCCCTATTCTGCCCAGCCACTTTGGGGAAAAGCTTCGTGCACAGACAGCTATGCAGATTTAAAGACTACCAAAATGAATAAAAAGCTAGTTCCCAATGTACTGAATATGGGCGCAAAAGATGCTGTTTATCTGCTGGAAAGTTACGGACTGAAAGTACGTATCACAGGTATAGGCAAAGTAAGAGCTCAAAGTATAGCTGCCGGATCTACTATTCATAGAGGACAAACAATTACATTAACATTAAGGTAACAGAAATAACATAAAAACATGAAACTGGAAAATATCATTGAATCCGTCAACGTCTGCGAAATAAAAGGTAATGTTGACAAAGAAATAGCAGGTATCCAAATGGACTCACGTTTGGTTGAAGCCGGACATTTGTTTGTTGCCGTTAAAGGAACTCAGACAGACGGACACGCTTATATTGAAAAGGCTATTGAAAAAGGAGCCTCTGCAATTGTCTGCGAAACACTTCCTGACACACTGAATGAACATGTAACGTACATAAGAGTAGCTGATACCGAAGATGCAGTAGGCAAACTGGCTACCACTTTTTATGGAGATCCAACTTCCAAACTCGATCTGGTAGGAGTAACCGGAACAAACGGAAAAACTACAATCGCCACCTTATTATATAATATGTTCCGCAAATTCGGATATAAGGTAGGATTATTGTCTACCGTTTGCAATTATATCGACGGTGAAGCAATCCCGACCGACCATACGACTCCCGACCCTATCACATTAAACCGTCTGCTGGGACGTATGGCTGATGAAGGATGTAAATATGCATTCATGGAAGTAAGCTCACACTCTGTCGCACAGAAGCGTATCGGAGGACTGAAGTTTGCTGGAGGTATTTTTACCAACATCACACGCGATCATCTGGACTATCACAAGACATTCGAAAATTACCTGAAAGCTAAAAAGGCATTTTTCGACAATCTTCCCAAGACTGCATTTGCTCTAACCAATGCTGACGACAAGAATGGCAGTGTAATGGTACAGAATACAAAAGCGAAAATTGCGACTTACTCTTTGCGTACGCTTTGCGAATTCAAGGGAAAGGTTCTGGAAGATGGCTTCGAAGGTATGCTGATGGATATAAACAATCGTGAAGTCAACGTACAGTTCATCGGTCGTTTCAATGCATCGAACTTGCTTGCTGTATATGGAGCGGCATGTTTATTAGGCAAACAGCCTGAAGATGTCCTGCTGATACTGAGCACACTGCGTCCAGTAGCGGGACGTTTCGACGCTTTGCGCTCGAAAAAAGGCTATACAGCAATAGTCGATTATGCACATACTCCAGACGCATTGGTAAATGTACTGAACGCCATACATGAAGTTCTGAAAGGAAGAGGACGAGTGATAACAGTAGTAGGTGCAGGAGGTAACCGGGATAAGGGTAAACGCCCCATCATGGCACAAGAGGCAGCTAAACAAAGCGATCGTGTAATCATCACATCTGATAACCCTCGCTTCGAAGAGCCTCAGGATATCATCAACGATATGCTAGCCGGACTGACAAAAGAAGATATGGACAAAGTTCTTTCCATAGCTGACCGTAAAGAAGCTATACGCACAGCCTGCATGCTGGCACAAGCTGGTGACGTAATTCTCGTAGCAGGAAAAGGACACGAAAATTATCAGGAAATCAAAGGAGTAAAGCATCATTTTGATGACAAAGAAGTGTTAGCAGAGATTTTTGACAACGAATAATACAAGTAATAGTTCGTTAAAAATTCGCCAAGCCTAAGCGGCTCTGGCAGTAAATAAAATGAGTTCTTTGAAAAGTTTGTCAATAACTTGCATGTCTGGGTTAATCCCGAACACGCAAATAAATCGTTCAAGCATATAAGCATTGTGTATGAATGACTTGCAAGAGGATATGGAATAGGCTATTCCGAGCCTCTTACATGCCGCTTTGGCCAAGTTGACAGCTGCGAGCGATGCATTGAAGTGAAAATCCAACTTCCTGAAGTCGGTTGACTGGCAGTTGGTGATTCCTGCATGCTGCTTGCCATCTCTAAAGCAAAATTCCAGTTGGAACCTGGTTCTGTAATAATCCAGCACCTCACGTCCATCCATGGAATCGTCTGTAGAGAAGTAAAGCTGCCACTTGTCTGTCCTCCCGTCCATCGGATACCAGACGGCTAAGGAAACATACCTTTTGAGAGCTTTTGCATATACCCTCAATCCGTATAGCTTTCCTTTGTTCACCTCGTATTCCTTGCACCGGGTCAAATCCAGATTGGCAAAGTCAATCCTGCCGTCAAACCACTTGGGATGACCACGTTTTCCTGTTTTCTGCTCCAATGTCGGATAGTACAGGATTACGTCATTCCGAAAGCGGCTGATGACATGGAAATCGTTCTCACACATAGGTGTTATGAATGTTTCCTTGGAAAAGAATGCGTCTGCAACCACCGTTCTGGACAGGCTCTGTAGCTTGTCTTTTCTACTGATAAGATAGCTGCTGTACCAGTCAACGAGGCTCTTGTCCATATTATCCAAGGTCTTACAATCCGGCGTCTGAATGGAACCTAAAGTCATGCATTCATGATTGTCGATGTCAATGACACCGGTGCCCATGATTTCCAGTCCACGCTTGTATTCTCCTGCACAACCGGACCAGAAGTAACCTATCCAAGGTGTCTTCTTGCCTGATTTGGGAATATAGGAAGGATCGATGGCGATGGCTTTTCTTTTGCCTGTGAGATGCTTGCTGATGATAGAGCCGTTGAACGCAAACCAGTCGAAAGTTTCATGCTCAAAAAGGTTACGATAAGTCTGTTCTGAGAAACAGCCATATCTGCCCAATTGGAGGAAGTTTATACGATCCGGGATGGCCATGAATAATTTCATGGTGTCCATGAACGTTTTTTCAAAAGGTTTTTGTATATTCGCTACTGATTTGAGAGCCGACAGGCACTCGGATTGGTATTGCATAAGGAGTGTTTCTTTAGTCATAATCAGAAGAGTTGAGAGACTTCTAATTTACTAAAAAACCAGCGAATTATGCAATACTTTTTCACCTTTATTATCAGCAGGTTAGCACATTTTTTTCAGCACATTTCTTCATGCTTAACCATTCGTTTTAGACAACATTTCAATGACCTCTTTAGTGTTTCCGAACCGACTTTTGCCGGTTTTATTGTTTAACTTTTAATTTTTCGGTAAAAATTTACCGAAGTATTGATACAAGTACAACATGTTATATTACTTATTTAATTATCTGGAGCAGCTTAATTTTCCCGGAGCACGTATGTTCGGATACGTATCGTTCCGTTCGCTTATGGCTATCATTCTGTCTTTGCTGATATCAGCGATATTCGGAGAATATTTTATCAAGTTACTCAAGCGGAAACAAATTACGGAAACGCAGCGTGATGCTTCGATTGACCCGTTTAATGTAAATAAAATCGGAGTTCCTACAATGGGAGGAATTATCATTATCGTCGCCATTCTTATTCCTTGCCTCTTGCTGGGTAAGCTGCACAATATATACATGATATTGATGCTGATAACTACAATATGGCTAGGCAGTCTAGGATTTGCCGACGACTATATCAAGGTCTTCCGCAAAGACAAAGAAGGACTTCACGGAAAGTTTAAGATCATCGGACAGGTAGGACTTGGTCTGATTGTCGGTCTGACGCTTTACCTCAGTCCTAATGTAGTAATCCGCGAAAACGTCGAAATCCAGAAAGACGGACATGTAGTTGATGTGGTACACAAAAGTCAAGACGAAAAATCGACAAAAACTACAATCCCTTTCTTTAAGAACAACAACCTGGATTATGCAGACTTTGTAGGTTTTATGGGAGAAAGTGCACAGTCGGCTGGGTGGATTGTTTTTGTACTAGTTACTATTTTTGTAGTAACCGCTGTGTCCAACGGAGCAAACTTGAACGACGGTATGGATGGCATGGCCGCAGGAAACTCAGCTATCATCGGAGTTACGCTGGGAATACTGGCTTACGTGTCCAGTCACATAGAGTATGCCAGCTACCTGAACATCATGTACATTCCGGGAAGCGAAGAGCTGGTTATCTTCATATGTGCTTTCATCGGAGCTCTGATAGGTTTTCTCTGGTACAATGCTTTCCCGGCACAAGTATTCATGGGCGATACAGGCAGCTTGACTATTGGAGGTATCATAGCAGTATTTGCTATTATCATTCATAAGGAACTGCTGATTCCTATATTATGCGGTATCTTCCTTGTAGAAAACTTATCGGTTATTCTTCAAGTAAGATATTTCAAGAGTGGCAAGAAGAAAGGACTTAAACGCCGAATCTTCAAGCGTACTCCTATACACGATCACTTCCGTACTACACTATCACAACTTGATCCGAACTGTACGTATCTGATAACATCTCCAAGTAGTGTCTTTCACGAATCGAAAATTACTGTTCGGTTCTGGATTGTCACTATTGTATTAGCAGCAATAACAATTATAACTTTAAAGATAAGATAAGAGATCATGGCAAAAAGAATTGTCATTTTAGGAGCTGGCGAAAGCGGTGCGGGAGCAGCCGTGCTGGCACAGAAACAAGGTTTCGATACATTTGTTTCTGACATGTCTTTAATAAAAGACAAATATAAGAATATGTTAAACGAACGAGGCATTCAGTGGGAGGAAGGGCGTCATACAGAAGAGCTGATCCTGAATGCAGACGAAGTCATCAAGAGTCCGGGAATACCTAACGACGCACCGATGATCTTGAAACTGAAGGAACAAGGCACTCCGATTATTTCAGAAATCGAATTTGCCGGACGATACACCAATGCTAAGATGATTTGTATCACAGGAAGCAACGGAAAAACTACTACTACTTCTCTTATTTATCACATTTTTAAGAAAGCAGGATTAAACGTTGGACTGGCAGGAAATATCGGACAAAGTCTGGCTTATCAAGTTGCAGAATGTAATTATGACTATTATGTTATCGAACTAAGCAGTTTCCAACTGGACAATATGTATAAGTTCCATGCTAATATTGCTGTCCTGATGAATATCACCCCCGACCATCTGGACCGTTACGATTATAAAATGCAGAACTATGTGGATGCCAAGTTCCGTATTATCCAGAACCAGACAGACAATGATGCATTCATTTTCTGGAACGACGACCCAGTCATCCAAAAAGAATTGCATAAATATGGAATACACGGACACTACTATCCGTTTGCCGAAAAGAAAGAAGAAGGACTGGCTGCTTTCGTAGAACAAAATAAAGTCTACTTTACCAAGCCAATTGAATTTAACATGGAACAAGAGGAACTTGCCCTGACAGGTACTCACAACTTGTTCAACTCAATGGCTGCCGGTATTTCAGCCAATATTGCTGGCATCCGAAAAGAATGTATCCGCGAAGCACTGAGTGATTTTAAAGGGGTTGAACACCGTCTGGAAAAAGTAACACGCGTACGTGGAGTAGATTATATCAACGACTCGAAAGCGACTAATGTCAACTCGTGCTGGTATGCACTCAACAGTATGAAAACTAAGACAGTGCTTATCTTAGGAGGCAAAGACAAAGGAAATGACTATAACGAAATAGCTGATCTGGTGAAAGAAAAATGCTCCGGATTAATATTCCTTGGACTCCACAACGAGAAACTACATGACTTCTTTGATGGATTTGGATTGCCTATCGCCGATGTACAAAGCATGAAAGATGCAGTAGATGCCGCATACCGTATGGCGAAAAAAGGAGAAACCGTACTTCTGAGTCCATGCTGCGCTAGCTTCGACTTATTCAAAAGTTATGAAGACCGTGGCGACCAGTTTAAAGAATGTGTGAGAAATTTATAATAAAATTATCCTGACAAAATGGATTTGCTAAAAAACTTATTCAAAGGCGACAAAGTAATATGGATTATTTTCCTATTACTTTGCCTTGTTTCTATCATTGAAGTATTCAGCGCCTCTAGTACACTGACTTACAAAAGCGGTGATCACTGGAGACCTATTACCATGCACATGATATTAATGGCGGTAGGAGCTATTGTAGTACTTATCGTCCACAATATTCCTTGCCGCTGGTTTAAAACATTCATTATACTATTGCCGATATCATGGCTATTACTGATTGCCGTGTTTATAATAGGAGCTTTGACTAATGGAGCAAAACGCTGGATAGATTTGGGATTTATTCAATTCCAGCCTTCTGAAGTAGCAAAAATGGCAACAATCATAACTGTTGCATTCATCTTGTCGAAAATGCAAGAGGAAAAACAAGCAAATCCAAAAGCTTTTAAATACATACTATGGGTTACGGGTATAACCTGCATACTTATCATTACCGAGAATCTTTCCACAGCCGTATTGTTATGTGGAAGCGTATTTCTCATGATGTATGTCGGACGAGTTCCTCTCCGGCAAATGGCTATGCTTGTAGGCATATGCGGTGGAGCTCTAATCTTTGCTTTATGCACAATTAAATATGTTCCTTCTGAAACATGGGATAAAATAGGTTTACATCGTATGGTAACCTGGCAAAGCCGTTTGGATAACCATTTTGACACATCGACGGTTCCTCCTGAGAAATTCGATATCGACGGGGACGGACAGATTGCCCATGCCAATATAGCCATAGCAACAAGTAACATTCTAGGAAAAGGCCCAGGCAATAGTGTACAGCGCGATTTCCTTTCACAAGCTTTTTCAGATTTCATTTATGCCATCATCATAGAAGAATTGGGACTGATAGGCGGAGGCATCGTTGCCTTTCTGTACATATGGCTTTTAATGAGGATAGGAAAAATTGCGAGAAACTGCGACAAGTCGTACTACTCCTTTTTAGTCATGGGCATCGGTTTACTTCTTGTAACACAGGCAATGTTTAACATGCTGGTGGCTGTCGGCATCATGCCGGTAACCGGACAACCTCTCCCTTTAATCAGTAAAGGAGGTACTTCCACGCTGGTCAACTGTGCATACATCGGCATCATATTAAGCATCAGCCGTCACGTAAATGAATTGAAGAAACAACAAGAGCAGGAAGAAGCAGAAAAGCAAAAACAAATACAAGAAGCTGCAGTTACATTGCTGCAAAATGCAGCTAATCTTGCAAAAGAACAAACATTAAATGAATCGCAGAATAAAGAGCAAAATGGAGAAATCTAAAAAAGAATAGAGCTTCTTATCCCTGTAATTTTGCAGCTAAATAAAATAGAAACAGAATAATTATTTTTACAAGTTTATTCCTAACTTTGCAGGAAAATATAAAATTATGAAAGATAATTTGAGGATTATAATCAGCGGAGGAGGTACGGGAGGTCACATCTTTCCAGCAGTATCCATAGCCAATGCAATCAAGGAACAGCATCCCGATACGGAAATTCTGTTTGTTGGTGCAGAAGGGCGTATGGAAATGCAACGTGTGCCAGCCGCAGGATATAAAATAATAGGCTTACCTGTTGCCGGATTCGACAGAAAAAACTTATTGAAGAACTTTAGTGTTCTCATAAAACTGTTTCGCAGTCAGTTGAAAGCACGTCAAATTATCAAAGAGTTCAAACCAGATGCCGCAGTGGGAGTTGGCGGATATGCCAGTGGTCCCACCCTTAAAATGGCAGGCATGATGGGTATCCCGACGCTGATTCAAGAACAAAATTCTTATGCAGGAGTAACCAACAAACTGCTTGCAAAGAAAGCATGCAAGATTTGTGTTGCTTATGAAGGTATGGAACGTTTTTTTGATAAAGAAAAAATCATCCTTACCGGTAATCCGGTACGGCAAGGGTTATTAAACAGTTCCATCGATCGTGAAAAAGCAATTCAATCGTTTGGATTAGATCCGCAGAAGAAAACAATATTAATTGTCGGAGGTAGTCTGGGTGCACGCACAATAAACAATTGTGTTATGCAAGGGTTGGAAAAGATTAAAAACTCCGGAGTTCAGTTTATCTGGCAAACCGGTAAGTTTTACATCAACGAAGCTAAAGCTACAGTAGCGAAAGCTGGAGAAATTCCGATGTTGCACACTACTGATTTCATATCAGACATGGCAGCAGCATACACCGCAGCCGATTTGGTTATCAGCCGTGCCGGAGCAGGATCGATTTCTGAGTTTTGCCTACTGCAAAAACCAGTCATACTCGTTCCCTCGCCGAATGTAGCCGAAGACCACCAGACTAAAAATGCACTTGCTTTAGTCAACAAAGGGGCAGCTCTATATGTTAAAGACTCAGAAGCTACACAAAAGCTCCTCGACCTGGCAATAGCAACTGTATCGCAGCCGGACACATTAAAAAATTTAAGTATGAACATAGCCAAGCTGGCGTTTAAGGATTCTGCAAATGTCATTGCAAACGAAGTCTATAAGCTAGCTGTAAAATATAAAAAAGAACATGAACGTTAATACACTGAAAGCTGTTTATTTCATCGGAGCAGGAGGTATAGGTATGAGTGCTCTGGTTCGCTACTTTTTATCAAAAGGTAAAAAGGTAGGCGGCTACGACCGTACACCAAGTGAACTGACCGAAACATTAATTAAAGAAGGAGCAGCTATTCATTATGAAGAAAACGTTTCACTCATTCCAGATGATTTTCTGAATCCGGAAACGACTTTGATTGTATATACTCCTGCAATTCCTGCTGACCACAAAGAGCTTAACTATTTTCGTGAGCATGGATTTGAAATACAAAAACGTGCTCAAGTATTGGGTATGCTTACACGTACAGAAAAAGGACTCTGTGTAGCGGGTACCCATGGAAAGACAACAACTTCCACAATGACCGCCTATCTGCTGGATCATTCTCATGTAGGATGTAATGCCTTTCTGGGAGGAATATCAAAGAATTATCACACAAATCTGTTGCTGTCCGATAAAAGCGACTTTGTTGTTATCGAAGCCGATGAATTCGACCGTTCATTCCATTGGCTGACTCCATATGCGACTGTTATCACTGCAACAGACTCAGATCATTTGGATATATACGGTACTCACGAAGCATATGTAGAAAGTTTTCAGAAATATACCTCTCTAATTCAGCCGGAAGGTTACCTTATCATAAAAAAAGGGATCGATCTCAACCCAGCTGTACAACCAGGAGTGACGGTATATACCTATTCCACAGAAGAGGGGGATTTCCATGCAGAAAACATCCGGATCGAAAACGGAGAAATTTATTTCGACTTCATTTCTCCATTGGGTAATATAAAAGGAATACAATTAGGAGTTCCTGTCTACGTCAATATCGAAAATGGAATAGCTGCAATGGCCTTAGCACAAATAGGAGGAGCTACAAACGAGGAGATCAAACAGGCGATGCCTGGTTTCCGGGGAGTAGACCGCCGATTTGACTTCAAGCTGAAAAATGACCGAATCGTGTTTATCAGTGACTATGCCCATCATCCGGCAGAAATCAAGCAAAGCATATCTTCTGTACGAATGCTTTATCCTGATAAAAAGATAACAGCTGTTTTCCAGCCTCATCTATATACACGTACTCGCGATTTCTATAAAGATTTTGCAGACAGTTTGTCACTTCTCGACGAAGTTATCCTGCTTGATATTTATCCGGCACGCGAATTACCGATAGAAGGTATAACCAGCAAATTAATTTATGATAACCTACGCCCTGATATCGAAAAAAGTATGTGTTCTAAAGAAAATTTACTGGAAGTCATAAAACACAAAAAGACTGATGTTCTTATAACATTAGGAGCCGGAGATATAGAAAACTATGTACCACAGATATACGAATTATTAAAAGACAAATGATAAAACGAATTTTCATACTCTGCACATTATTACTGGCAACAGCTTATTTAATATTAGCCGTTACCACATTTAATAGCAAGCCTGCCGATCAGGTTTGCAAGGGTATGGAATTGACTGTCAAAGATAGTATTGATTACGGCTTTGTTACGGATAAAGAAGTCAAAGAGATTCTGAAAAAAGGAAAGATATACCCTGAGGGCAAGCAACTCTCAAGCATAAATGTGCGCCAGCTGGAGGAATTTCTTTCCAACCATCCCTTTATCGAAAATGCAGAGTGCTATCTTACATCAGGAGGCAAGGTGGCTATTGACATTTATCAAAGAGTTCCTGTCATGCGAGTCATGAGCAGCAACGGAAACAATTACTATTTAGATAATGCAGGAAAAATAATGACCGCAGCCGGGAAATCGATTCATGTAGTTGTTGCAACCGGATTCATAGACCGCAAGTTTGCCCAAACAGAATTATACCCGTTGGGAAAATTCCTACAATCGGACAAATTCTGGGAATCACAAATTGAGCAAATCAATGTAACTCCCAAACAAGAACTGGAATTGGTTCCCCGAGTAGGTGAACATATACTCTTTTTAGGGAAACCTGGAAATTATAAAGAAAAATTCAGTAAATTGCGAACATTCTACCAAAGTGCGCTGAACCGGGTAGGATGGAACAAATACGAACGGATCAGCATTGAATTTAACAATCAGATTATTTGTACCAAAAAGGAGAAATAAGATATGGCAGCAACAGACTTTATAGCAGCAATAGAGCTGGGATCGGCAAAAATAACAGGTATTGCGGGAAAGAAGAATGCTGACGGAAGCATCCAGGTTCTTGCATATGCCAGCGAACGCTCATCCGATTGTATCAAGAAAGGAGCAATATACAATCTGGACAAAACGACGCAATGCCTCAGTGCAGTAATCTGTCAATTGGAAGAGACTTTACATGCATCTATAAAAAAAGTGTATGTGGGTATCGGAGGACAGTCGGTAAGAAGCATTCGACATACAGAAACAAAGCAACTGACAGAAGAAACTAAAATATCTCAGGCTCTCATCGATGCTATTATGGAAAGCAACCGTGAAATAACATTGATGGATCAGGAAATTTTAGCTGTCGAACCTCAAGAATATAAACTGGGAAACAACCAGCTTACTACAGAACCGGTGGGTATTCAGACAGACCGCATCGAAGGAAACTTTCTGAATATTATTGCACGTAACTCACTAAAGAGCAACATACGTCAATGTTTCCGCCAAACCGGATATGAAGTTGCCGAATATTTACTTTCTCCATTGGCAACGGCCAACGCTGTACTCACCGGAAGTGAGAAACGTTCTGGCTGTGCCCTCGTAGATTTTGGTGCAGATACAACTACTGTATCGGTTTATAAAAACAACTTGCTTCGCCATCTGGCTGTCATACCTTTGGGAAGCAGCAATATAACAAAAGATATCTGTAGCCTGCAAATAGAAGAAGAAGATGCAGAGCAACTTAAGCTTCATTATGCTTGTGCCTACACAGAACCTAGTGAAAATGAAGATGAGTTAGGCAAAGAATACAGCATCGACGGAAAATGCAGCATCCGTGCTCATAAACTCGAAGACATCGTCGAAGCACGTGTCAAGGAAATACTGGAAAATGTATGGAATCAGATTATCCTATCAGAATATAGCGATAAATTGCTGGCCGGTGTCATACTGACAGGAGGAGCCTCCACGTTACCTAATCTGGACAAAGCTTTCTTCAATATCACAAAGATTGAGAAGATACGAATTGCGCAAAATGGAGCTATCGAACTGAGAGGGGACATTAATATTCCGCAAGATGGAAGCTGTAATACATTGATTGGACTTCTGGCTGCAGGAAAAGACAACTGCTGTAAGATAGATCCACGCAAGGGACATCAGTTAGACTTTATCGACGACTTGCAAAAGAAAGAAGAAGAAGCTCGCCTGAAAGCTGAAGCAGAGCGTAAAGCAGCTGAAGAAAAAGCAGCCAAAGAAGCCGAGGCAGAACGTATCCGCCAATTGGAAGAAGCTAAGATACGTCAGGAGTTAGAACGGGCTCAGAAACGTCTGCACGATTGCGAAACGCTGATTACTGAAGCACACCGTCAGATGAATCGCAAGAAATACAAAGACGCACTTGCCAAGTTGGAACAGGCCCGCAGCCTGAACGTGCAGGAAAAGGATGAAGAAATAACATCCATGATAGCTGAAATAGAAAAACTTAAAGAGGATAATCCGTTTAAGCGACTGCTAAACGCTTTAAAAAACGGAGCAGACGAGATGATGAAAGATTAAATATTCACCGCATAAAGAAAAGGAAGAATTATGTCTGACGAAACAATTATGCCATTCGATTTCCAAAGTGGATCACCGAGTATCATTAAAGTAATCGGTGTAGGCGGTGGTGGCGGTAACGCAGTCAACCACATGTATAGAGAAGGAATCCACGATGTCACATTCGTGGTTTGCAATACAGATAATCAGGCACTCGACGAGTCGCCTGTACCTATAAAACTTCAATTGGGACGTGAAGGCCTTGGAGCGGGAAACCGACCTGAGCGAGCACGCGATGCAGCCAACGAAAGTTTGGAAGACGTAAAAAACATGCTGAATGATGGCTGTAAGATGGCTTTTATTACAGCAGGTATGGGAGGAGGAACCGGAACGGGTGCTGCTCCAATTATTGCTAAGACTGCCAAGGATATGGGAATCCTTACTGTCGGCATTGTTACCATTCCATTCCTTTTTGAAGGAAATAAAAAGATAGACCAGGCACTCGACGGTGTAGAAGAAATGAGTAAGCACGTCGATGCGTTGCTCGTTATCAATAACGAACGCCTGCGCGATGTGTATTCCGACCTGAGCGTAATGAATGCCTTCGGAAAAGCAGATGATACCCTTTCTGTTGCAGCCAAAAGTATTGCAGAAATCATTACAATACGTGGTAAAATCAACCTCGACTTCAATGATGTGAAAACAGTATTGAAAGATGGAGGTGTGGCTATTATGAGTACTGGATACGGATATGGAGAAGGAAGAGTTACCCAAGCCATTACTGATGCTCTGCACTCACCATTACTGAACAACAACGATATCTTCAACTCTAAGAAAGTTCTTTTCAACATCTCATATAGCAGCAACAGCGACCTGATGATGGAAGAAATGAATGAGGTACACGAATTCATGAGCCGCTTCGGCAAAGATGTAGAAACGAAATGGGGATTGTACATCGACGACAATCTGGAAGATAAGGTGAAGTTTACCATCCTTGCAACCGGATTTGGCATCAAAGATGTGCCGGGAATGAACAACAAACTTTCTGCAGAAGAACAAAAACGTCAGGAAGAATTAGAGGAAGAAGAACAAAAGAAGGCCGAACGCCGTGATGATTTCTATCCGGGAAGTTATAAAAACAACCGGAAGAAAGGAAACTACAAAATCTATATCTTCACACAAGAAGATCTGGACAATGATGATATCATCAGCATGGTAGAAACAACTCCTACCTACAAGCGTTCAAAAGCTGTACTCGAAAGTATCCAGTCGAGAGCCGTTGCCGAAGAAAGCTCAACCCCTAAGCTGGACAATAGCGAGAATGGCTCTATGACCATTACTTTCTAAACAAGAAACGAACTACAATTTTATAACTATATTACTATGGATTTATTCGAACAAATCAGCAACGATATCAAAGAGGCAATGAAAGCCAAAGACAAGGTCAGACTGGAAACCTTGCGCAATGTCAAAAAGTGTTTCCTGGAAGCTAAAACAGCTCCGGGAGCAAATGATACACTGACCGATGAAGCTGCACTGAAAATTATGCAGAAGCTGGTAAAACAAGGAAAAGATTCTGCTGCCGTTTACGAAGGACAAGGCCGTGCAGATCTCGCAGAAGAAGAAATGGCTCAGGTACGTGTCATCGAAGCATACCTTCCCAAACAACTTTCAGCTGAAGAACTGGAAGCTAAATTGAAAGAAATCATTGCACGTGTTGGTGCAACTAGCGGAAAGGATATGGGAAAAGTTATGGGTGTTGCCAGCAAAGAACTGGCCGGACTTGCCGAAGGACGTGCTATTTCTGCAAAAGTAAAAGAATTGTTGCAGTAATTCTCCTCCATCCAGAAAAGTTAGACTAAACCTTATACAAGATACGGAACTTTCCATGAGAGTTCCGTATCTTTTTTTATTGCTTAGAAAACAAGGTGTTATGTCTTATATAGCGAAAGCAAATAAGTCAACGAAAAGGTCATAAAAAAATGTTCTTTTTTTGTACAATTTTTCAAAAAAGATCTCGATGAATTTCCGAAAAATTCACGATGTTTTTCTAAAACTTCCTGTTATTTTATCCGAGTTACTTTCAGAGGCTATACATCTAAAACAATTCTTGCAAAACAGGAAGCGATTTCAACTCCGGAAAGTCAGGTAAATGTAAACGATAATATTCATTGATGATATCCAGACAACGATTCCGCTCCATCCGGTTCATAGCAAACAGATGCATTGTTTCATAATTCATACGCATCAGAGTACGTATATGAGAAGCCTCTTCCGGACGAACAAACATGCCATGATAAGGCTGAGAAGAAACAAAGCAAGCATTCAGCAAATCAAAATAGTCGCTGGAAGAATACTCTTCAACGTTGGGATAAAGCCCGAGAAAACGGGAAAGTCGCATTAAAAAGACCAGATGAAAATTGGCAAAACTGGTTTCACAAACATCCAGCCACTGTACAGAGTGAACCAGATAGGCAAATAAAGGAATATTGGTAGTTTCCTCCTTCAATGCACGATAAAGGAATTCTGCCAGAAACATGGCTATTGCCGATTTGTAAGGATCATAAGGCAATGACGTAAAGACGTACCAGGCTTTTGCCTCCTTGATGGGATGAATACCGGAACGAGGACGCATATCCGCCTCAAATTCCACGACAGACAAAGGCTGGAAAAGCACTTGCTTTACAGCTGATTTACGAGAACGCTGTGCCGGAATCAGAAAAGACATTCTGCCCGACTGCTCGGTATAGACATGCACGATATTTGCCTTGTCGTTATACTTTACCGTATGAAGAACTATGCCAACGTATTTTTGCAACATAACGGAGGCAAAGATACACATAATGCAAAAATCCCTGCATGTAAATAACAGTAATTATTTATCATGCAGGGCAACCATTTTATAAAAACTTTAATAAGAGAGAGAGCGACTTCAGATTTTCAGAGTCTCTCCTATTCTTTCCCCGAAGAAACCGGACACTCTGATATATTGCAAATATACAAGCTTTCAATAATCAAACTAAACCAGCTCAGCTATACAAAAGGAATAAACGGTTGTTTTCCATGACCAAACGAGTAAAAATCGCACCTATCCGAACCAAAATTTCACGTACCCCGACAAACTGCAAATGATTTAATAAAAAAAATCACAGAAAGTTTTGCAGGAATGAAAATTCTTCATACCTTTGCATCCGCAATCGAGAGATATATGTCCTCGGAAAGCAAGTCAGGAATAATCCTGAATCTAAGGATGGCCCGTTCGTCTATCGGTTAGGACGCAAGATTTTCATTCTTGAAAGGGGGGTTCGATTCCCCCACGGGCTACATAATAAACAAAATCACGAACAATATTAAAGATTAGTCGAGATGGCAAATCACAAATCATCTATCAAAAGAATCAGACAAGAAGAAAAGAGAAGACTTCACAACAGATATTATGCTAAGACTATGCGTAACGCAGTGAAGAAACTTCGTGCAACTACTGACAAAGCAGAAGCTGTAGCTCTGTTCCCTAACGTACAGAAAATGTTGGATAAATTGGCTAAACGTAACATTATCCACAAGAACAAAGCTGCTAACTTGAAGTCAAAATTGGCTGCTCACATCAGCAAATTGGCTTAAGTAATTGCTCACTTTAAGGATATTAAGGCTGAATCGAAATGATTCGGCCTTTTGTCGTTTATACCTCACAATACCCCTTTTCTTCTGCCCGGAGATATTCGCAAGTTCATTTCACCTCCGATTCCTATATCAGACCTACACTTCAGAGCATCCTAAACTCCTCTCAACTCATACAGAAGGACAGTCTATAAAAACATATAATCACTTTTTTCTTAAAAAAAAAGCACTATATTGCAACTGAAAAGGAATAGTCTTTTCAGTTGCAATCAGTTTCTGAAAAGAGCCTCTGAAAACGCAAAACTCTAAAAGTTATCGACAACCTGTTTTTTTTGCTTCACCTATTAAAAACCTATGATTATGAAAACCACAGTTTCTCTCTTTTTGTTTGTTACCATTCTTTTGTTGGGAAGCGGATGCAAAACCACAAACCTTGCAACCGAAAAAGTAAGCCATGAACAGGCAATACAAGCCCTGGAACAACACAGTTTCAAAATTGTAATAGAAGAAATCTACGACAAAAGCACTTCCAGAAGACGTCCGAAGCAACGATTCGCATCCGACTGCTACTTCAGCATGCAAGGCAATGAGGTTTCTTACTACATCTCACCCGAAGATATAGGCAGCCGGACTAAAAGATCTCCCCGACATGAATGTGGACTTACAGCCACACTGTCCAAAGGAGAAAAGCAAAAGAACGGAGACATTCATTACGAATTAAAGACCAATGGAGAGGCAACCAGAGTTTCCACCATGCTGATAATTCTTTATAAGGACACCAACCGATGCTTCGTCCGGCTGAGCAAAAGTTTTTTAGGAAGTAATTATAACTTTACGGGACACATCTTACCCCTATAAAACATTTCATCTGCCACGGACTGCCGCCGGACTGAAAACGACGACAGTCCGTATTGTATTCACACAAAGAATAAGCATAGAAGTTCACCATTTCCTATCCGAATTTCAAGTTTTTTAGAATCATAAGTTCGGTTATATCACGCTTTTTTAGTAATTTTGAACACTTAAAAAACTAGAAGTAAAAAGAGATGAGTGAAGAACTGATACCAAGCAGCGGAAACAATTACTCGGCAAGCAGCATCCAGGTGTTGGAAGGACTAGAAGCCGTACGTAAACGTCCCGCCATGTATATCGGCGATATTAGTGAAAAGGGATTGCACCATCTGGTGTACGAGGTAGTAGACAACTCTATCGATGAAGCCCTGGCCGGTTATTGTACCCATATAGAAGTAACAATCAACGAAGACAATTCAATCACCGTACAGGATAACGGTCGTGGTATTCCTGTCGATTTCCATGAAAAAGAGAAAAAATCGGCATTGGAAGTAGTTATGACTGTGCTGCATGCCGGAGGTAAATTCGACAAAGGTTCATACAAGGTATCCGGAGGTTTGCACGGTGTAGGTGTATCGTGTGTAAATGCTCTTTCTACACACATGACAACAAACGTATTCCGAAACGGAAAAATCTACCAGCAGGAATATGCATGCGGAAAGCCGCTCTATGCCGTAAAGGAAGTGGGTACTACCGATATCACCGGAACCCGACAGACTTTCTGGCCCGATGGAAGCATTTTCACTACCACCGAATATAAATATAATATCCTACAGGCACGTATGCGTGAACTGGCATACCTGAATAAAGGTATCACCATTACGCTAACCGACAAGCGCGAGAAAGAAGAAGACGGATCGTTCAAACAAGAAATTTTCCACTCAGAAGAAGGTGTAAAAGAGTTTGTCCGTTTCCTGAACTCGACAAACACTCCGCTTATCGACGATGTGATTTACCTGAATACAGAGAAACAGGGTATCCCTATCGAATGTGCTATCATGTACAATACAGGCTTCCGCGAAAACCTGCACTCGTATGTGAATAACATCAACACTATAGAAGGTGGTACACACGAAGCGGGCTTCCGTACAGCTTTGACTCGTGTACTGAAAAAATATGCTGAAGAAAGCAAAGCACTGGAAAAAGCAAAAGTAGAAATATCTGGTGAAGACTTCCGCGAAGGACTGATTGCCGTTATTTCAGTAAAAGTAGCAGAGCCACAGTTCGAAGGACAGACCAAGACCAAACTGGGTAACAACGAGGTAAGCGGTGCTGTAAATCAGGCTGTAGGTGAAGCTCTTACTTACTATCTGGAAGAACATCCGAAGGAAGCAAAAACGATTGTCGACAAAGTTGTTCTTGCGGCAACAGCACGTATCGCTGCCCGTAAGGCACGTGAATCGGTACAGCGCAAGAGCCCGATGGGTGGAGGCGGTCTGCCAGGAAAGCTTGCCGACTGTTCAAGCCGTACGGCAGAAGAATGTGAATTGTTCCTTGTCGAGGGTGACTCAGCAGGTGGTTCTGCAAAACAAGGACGCAGCCGCCAGTTCCAGGCCATTCTTCCATTGCGTGGTAAGATCCTGAATGTAGAGAAAGCCATGTGGCATAAAGCATTCGAAAGCGATGAGGTAAACAATATCATTCAGGCACTGGGGGTACGTTTCGGTGTAGACGGAACTGAAGATAGCAAGAAAGCGAACATCGACAAGCTCCGTTATCACAAGGTGATCATCATGACCGATGCCGATGTCGATGGTTCTCACATCGACACCCTTATCATGACATTGTTCTACCGCTATATGCCTGAAGTAATTCAGGGCGGACACCTTTACATCGCCAACCCGCCTCTGTACAAATGCTCGAAAGGTAAAATCAGCGAATATTGTTACACTGATGAAGAACGTCAGGCATTTATGCAGAAATATGGTGACGGAACAGAAACCGGTATTCACACACAGCGCTACAAAGGTTTGGGTGAAATGAATCCGGAACAGTTGTGGGAAACAACCATGAATCCGGAAACACGTATACTGAAACAGGTAAGCATTGAAAATGCGGCTGAAGCCGACTATATATTCTCCATGTTGATGGGGGACGATGTTGCTCCGCGCCGTGAATTTATTGAAAAACATGCTACCTACGCTAACATTGATGCGTAGTGCATTTTTTATAAACCAAATTTTTAAATCCATCCTCACATCTTACAATGAGGAAAGCTCCGGAAACAATTTCCGGAGCTTTTTTATTTTCAGGGCTTGCCTCAGAATCTCACAAACCGGTATTCCTCTCTCCATTCATAACTATTTGAAACCTGTAAAAAGGAAAATCCAATCCCTCTCCGAATAAAAATTACACAGGGGATAAAAGCGTTTTTTCGGTTTTATTGTTTATTTTTGAAAAGACAATTAAACTAATACTTCGAAACAAGATGAAACTGATATTCCGAATCCAGTATCGTACGCTATGGGGAGAAGAAGTACGCATCATCTTCGATGAAGATGAGAATCAGTCAGTAGCCCTGTCTACCCGCGACGGCGTCGAATGGCAAGGCAGTTGCGACTACCAGTTGTCACCATGCGACGCACCTCTCACCTACCGGTACGCTATATATAGAGATAATTCATGTACACGTAAAGAACTGGGAGCCATCGCCCACATCATCTATCCGGGCAATGCCCAGCAGAGTTGTTATATTATAGACGACTGCTGGCGTGACTTACCAGAAAACAATTACCGGTACAGCTCTGCGTTCAACGGGAAATATACTCCGGTCAGTCCTGTCAGGCTGAACGACAATGTAGGAAGTTGCATAACATTCCGTGCCTTATGTCCGGGACTGAGCAGCAAAGAACAATCGCTCGGTCTGATAGGCAGTTGCAATGCCTTGGGCAACTGGGAATACTGCCGTCCCATACGTATGCGTGAAGTCCGCCCTAACGTATGGCAACTGACGGTAGACGCCTCATCGCTGAAATTTCCTTTCGAATATAAATTCGTAGCAGTCAGCAACAAGACCGGAGCCGTAGTGGCATGGGAAACACGAAACAACCGGATATTCCATACACAACCCTTACAGCGGGGAGAAACATATTTTCCACCTGAAACAGAAGTTTTTTTCAACACTCGCAGCTTGCGTGTAGCCGGATGTGCCATACCGGTATTTTCGCTTCGCTCGGAAGGGAGTTTCGGTGTAGGCGACTTTGGCGACCTGAAGACATTCATTACATGGGCATCGGCTACAAAACAGAAAGTCGTACAGATACTTCCGATCAACGATACGACAATGACAGATACATGGATGGATTCATATCCATACAACAGTATATCCATTTATGCTTTCCACCCGATGTATATTGACCTGCGCCAGCTTCCTGCATTGCAGAACGAAGAAGCCAGCCAAATGTTCGAAGAGCAGCGTATCCGCCTGAACAGTCTTCCGCAAGTAGACTATGAAGAGGTGAACAAACAGAAAAGAAGTTATCTGAGAATGCTTTTCGAACAAGAGTCAGAAAATATTCTAACATCTGAAAGCTTTGAAGCCTTTTTCCGCGACAACAAAGAATGGCTTATTCCATATGCAGCATACAGCTACCTGCGTGATCTGAATCACACTTCCGACTTCAACAACTGGGGCGAATATAGCAGATACGACAAAGAACAAATCCAGGAGTTATGTAATCCGGACAGTACTGCATACAGTAAAATAGCATTCTACTACTTCCTGCAATATGAATTGCATGTGCAGTTGCTTGCCACTTCCGACTATGCACGAAGCAAAGGAGTCATTATCAAAGGAGATATTCCTATCGGTATCAGCCGTACAAGTGTAGAAGCATGGGTAGAACCGTATTACTTCAACATGAACGGACAGGCTGGAGCACCACCAGACGCATTCTCTACCAACGGACAGAACTGGGGTATGCCGACTTACAACTGGGATGTAATGGCAAAAGATAACTACAGCTGGTGGCAAAAACGTTTCCGGAAAATGGCAGAATACTTTACCGCTTACCGTATCGACCATATACTGGGATTTTTCCGCATTTGGGAAATCCCCTATCATTCAGTACACGGTTTGCTGGGACAGTTTGTACCTTCCCTCCCGATGAGTAAGGAAGAAATTCAGAGTTTCGGACTGGCTTTCAGCAAGGAAACAATGACACGTCCGTTTATCAATGATTATATACTGAATACGGTATTCGGCGAACATAGTGAGGAAGTAAAAGAAACTTTCGTAAAACGGTTGCATCATGATATTTACGTCATGCGACCTGAATTTGATACACAACGGAAGGTGGAAGCTTACTTTGCCGACAAACCTGATGCTGAAAGTCAGGACATAAAAGAAAAGCTTTACGCACTGATCAGTGATGTACTTTTCATTCCCGACCGTGACAACCCAGAAATGTATCATCCACGAATCGCCGTTCAGAATGATTATATCTTCAAGCAGCTAAGAGAACAGGATCAGGAAGCATTCAATCATCTGTACAATCATTACTATTACCAGCGACATAATGAGTTCTGGTATCACGAAGCAATGAAAAAACTTCCTGTTCTGACACAGGCTACATCGATGCTGGTATGTGGAGAAGATCTCGGAATGGTTCCCGACTGTGTACCATGGGTTATGAACCAGCTGCAAATTCTGTCACTTGAGATCCAGCGAATGCCCAAGAGCCCGGCACACGAATTCGGACAGGTACACGAATATCCTTTCCAGTCTGTATGTACGATAGGTACACATGATATGTCTACTTTCAGAGGCTGGTGGGAAGAGGATAAAGAACTGACCGAACGCTTCTACCATCAGGAACTGGGACATTGGGGCAATGTTCCTGAACACGCACCAGAGTGGCTGTGCGAGGAAGTTATACGCCAGCATTTGGAGAGTCCGTCTATGCTCTGTATACTGACATGGCAAGACTGGACTTCGATGGACGGTGCACTTCGTAATCCGGATATCAACATCGAACGAATCAATGTTCCTGCCGATCCGCGTCATTACTGGCGCTGGCGTATGCATATCACGCTGGAAGAGCTGATGAAACAGGATGAATTTAATGAATACATACGCTCGATGATTGAAGAGAGCGGAAGAAGTGTTTCGGAACAAACTGAAGATGCAGAATAAGAAAATTTATATCTGATACACCGAATACTCAATACCAATTAAAAAGGCTCTATCACTTTTCCCAAACGGAATTTGATAGAGCCTTTTATATTGCTTATTAGAATCTGTAAATCTTTAGAACTATTCTGTACGATTATTCTTTGATACGAATCAGCAAGTTGGCAAGAATAGCAGTCAGTCCACCGGTTGTAATACCTGACGCAAAAATATTACGCAATGTTTCCGGCAACTGACAAAGTATATCGGGTACAAGTTCTACACTCAGACCAAAAGAGAAACTCAGAGCCATAACCAGTGTAGCTTTACGGTCAATCTTCTGTGCAGCAATGATACGGATACCAGCTGCAGCTACTGTACCGAACATCAACAAAGTAGCTCCACCAAGCACAGGCTCGGGCATCAGCGAAAATACAAGTCCTACAGCTGGGAACAAGCCGAGAACAATCAGGAAGCCGGCAATGTAATAACCTACATAGCGGCTGGCCACTCCTGTAAGCTGTATCATACCGTTGTTCTGTGCAAAAATTGAATTGGGGAAGGAATTGAAGAAACCAGCCAACATAGAGTTGAATCCGTCTGCCAGAATACCTCCAGAAGCGCGTTTCACAAAAGTTTCCCCTTCTACCGGTTCACCCGAAATCAGAGAATTGGCAGTAATATCACCATAAGCCTCTATTGCAGTAATCAGATAAACCAATGCCAATGCAATGATAGAAGAAATATCGAACGAAATACCATAGCGGAAAGGTACAGGTATATTGAAACCACCATAACTCTGTACAGCCGAGAAATCTACCATTCCCAATGCCCATGCTGTGATATAGCCGATAACCAGACCAATAACAATGGAGCTCATACGCAGATAGCGGTTTGAACTTCGGTTAAATATGATAATCAATATCAGAACAAGAGCAGCAAGACCAACATGTTCTATCGCTCCAAATGTTCCATTCGCCTGCGCAACAGCACCTCCGCCACATGCAGAAATACCTACTTTTATCAGACTCATACCGATAAGCGTCACAACAATACCCGAAACCAGCGGAGTAATAACACGGCGAGTATATTTCAATACACGGCTAATAAGCATCTCTACCGAAGAAGCAACGATACATGCTCCAAAAATAGCAGAAAGACCTCCTGTCAGTCCGGCTGAAATGATAGGTCCGATAAACGAGAAACTGGTTCCCTGAATACAAAGTAATCCACAGCCGATCGGTCCTACCCGACGGCACTGAATAAATGTAGAAACACCAGATGCAAACAAAGCCATAGAAACGAGAAAACCAGTTGTTTCCAAATCAAGTTTTAACGCACCGGCAATAATCAACGGAGGAGTAATAATAGCAACAAAGATAGCCAACAGATGTTGCAAAGCAGCAAAAATTGTTTCTTTCACAGGCGGACGGTCATTCAGTCCGTAAATCAGCCCCGCCCCCGGAGCTTGTGTCTGTTCTTTTTCCATTAAAACTAATACTAACTTTTTAAAATATGAAAAATAAAAAAATGAAGGAACTGTATTCCAGACTCAGAAATACAGTTCCTCCACGAAAAATTACTCTTTTATTTTAATTTCGCAATGATCCAAGCTTTCGATAATAGCCAATGATTCTACATGAATACCTTGTGCACGCAAGTAGTCACCACCATGCTGGAATGACTTCTCTATCAAAAATCCCATACCCACAAGTTCTGCTCCTGCCTTTTGTACCAGGTCTATGATTCCTTTTGCCGCATTACCATTTGCAAGGAAATCATCGATAAACAATACCTTATCTCCCGGACACAAATAGTCACTGCTGACACATACCTCATACGAACGGTCTTTTGTAAACGAATACACCGTAGTAGTAAGCATGTTTTCCATTGTACTGGGTTTCTTTTTCTTTGCAAAGACAACAGGAAGCTCGAGCAAATATCCTACCATTATAGCCGGAGCAATACCACTGGCCTCGATAGTCAGTATTTTATTGATTTTTGTACTAGCAAAACGGCGTACAAACTCTACCGCCATAGATTTCATCAGAATCGGGTCCATCTGATGATTAATAAAATTATCTACTTTTAATATTCCTCCCTCAAAACATTTACCATCGCGCAAGATACGTTCCTTGAGTGCCTTCATATACCAAAAAGAGCTTTAATTGTTTTATATTTTAAATATTTTGCAAATTTACACGTTTTTATCTTATTTCCGGCAATGCTTGAGGGAGAGATATTATGCAAAACTAAAAATTATTCAACTTTAGGTACGTCGTTCACTGTTATATCTTCTGTTTCACCATCTGTTTGCCAGTCTGAAATATCACTGCCTTCAATGATCAGGCTTTCCTTTTCTATTTTCACTTTATACTTATAACATTTTCCTCCTACCAGATGTCCTTTCATTGCTTCAGTATAAGCTTCGTACGCAAATCCATCACGTTCATATGAAATAGAAAACTTCAATGTACCATCTTCTGATGTCGGATTCAGCAAAACGGCTATCTCATAGCCTCCTTCTGTAATAGCTACTCCTTCCGGCTCCATATCCAACAAGAGTTTATTGCCTTCCGGACTTTCGGCCACTGGCTGCATCTTTCCTTCCGTAAAATTATAGATATATTTCGAAACAATTCCTTTTCCTTCAAAACCAGCAGTCTTCAATGTTGTTTCAGCATCTTTTTCATTCTTTACGAGAGTGACCAGTACCAGACTGCAAGTATGTTTAAACGCAGATTCATCAGTAAAAGAAACCTTACCAGAATTGGTCTGATAGTTGCATGTTTTATTGGCTACCAGAAAATCCCATTTTCCGATATTCTCCAACGTTCCATCCTGCTCGCTCAAATCCGGCATAGGCACATTAGCACGCTGAGCTCCTTCTGCATATGGATAAAAGGCACAAAAATCATAATTATTCTTCTGGTCCGGCCAAAACAAAGGAGTATCCGGCTGCCAGACACTTTCACCCAATGTCCACAAAATAGCATCATCTCCTTCGGGCATGAAAAATCCTATCTTATCACCTTGCACGAACGTTGTATGTCCGTCTTGTTGAGTAGTCGTTCTTGATATAATTTCTCCCGCAACAGAAGCTTGTAAGTTCAAAGCCAAAGAATCTGATGAAATACCCTCTGATAAATCTCTCTGCTGACATGATGCCAGTACCCCAATGGCCAGACACGACCATTTTACCAATGTCTTCTTCATAATGATAAATATTAATTTATAAAATCATTAATCCATTAACGCATACCATTTTCTTTTTATACCATTTTTGTACAATATTTACTTTCATGAAGCCAGAAACGAAAAAGTAATCAAAATGTATTTTGTTATAGAAATGAAAAAACATTGTAGCAACAATTGAAACAGGAAGAACATTTAAGTTTCGGTTTACACAAATAAGAATAAATAATTTCGACTTTACAGAATTATATCGTAAGTTTGTACAAATCAATAATAGCTAAAAACATGAAGAAACTTTCATTATTATTATCTTTTCTTCTCCTCGTCTTGTCGGGCTATGCACAACAAGCGAAATATGTATTTTATTTCATCGGTGATGGAATGGGAGTAAACCAAGTTCAAGGTACAGAATTATACCGTGGTGAACTGGAAGGCAAAATAGGTATTACACCTATCTGGTTCACACAGTTTCCTTACGCAACTACCGCCACTACTTTTTCGGCAACTAACGGAGTTACTGACTCTGCCGCAGCCGGTACAGCTCTTGCAACAGGAAACAAGACTCAAAACGGTACGATAGGGATGAAGCAAGATTTGCAGACCGAAGTCAGCAGTGTCGCTGTATGGGCAAAAAATAAAGGTTGCCGGGTAGGTGTGACAACTAGTGTAAGTGTAGACCACGCAACTCCAGCAGCTTTCTATGCTCACGATCCCAGCCGTGGAAGTTATTATAAAATAGGTACAGATTTATATAAAGCCGGATTTGACTTTTATGCAGGTTCAGACTTTATCGATCCGAACAATAAAGACAACAAGGATGGCAATTCTGAAAACCTGTACACTATGGCCGAAAAAAATGGTTATACAATTGCAAGAGGATATAAAGACTATCTGAAAAAATGCAAGAAGGCAGACAAAATGATTCTGTTCCAGTCGGAAAAAGCTTCAGAAAAAGACCGTACAGCCATTCCATATGCAATAGACCGTACTAAAGACGACTTGACTCTTGCAGACATAACCCGTTCGGCAATAAATTTCCTGTCGAAAGATTTGTCTAAAGGATTTTTCCTGATGGTAGAAGGGGGAAAAATAGACTGGGCATGCCATAGCAATGATGCAGCTACTGCCTTCCATGAAGTAGCCGACATGGATGAAGCGGTAAAGGTCGCTTATGAGTTTTATTCTCAGCATCCGGATGAAACACTTATCGTAGTTACTGCCGACCATGAGACAGGAGGATTTGTGTTGGGTACGGGAGCTTATAAACTAAATTTGCAAGTTCTTAAGAACCAAAAAGTGAGTGAAAGCGGTTTTACCCGTATTCTGAACGAATTGCGCAAAAAGTACAACAACAATGTTTCCTGGGAAAAAGTACAACAAGCTCTGAAAGAAAATTTCGGTTTCTGGGACAAAGTAAAACTTAACGAAAAGCAGGAAGAACGTCTGTTGGCTAAATACAACGACACGTTCAAGGGTAAAGAAGCCAAATTAGAAAAGAGCGAATATGCACAAGACGAGCCTTTGGCAGCAGAAGCTAAACGTATTATCGATGAAATCGCTTTGGTTGGCTGGACCAGCGGAGGACATTCAGCCGGATATGTACCTGTATTTGCAATCGGTGCCGGAGCAGACCTCTTCCAAGGAAGAATTGACAATACAGAAATACCTATAAAGATAGCTAAGGCAGCCGGATATACAGCTGAATAACCCAATCACTCGAAAGTTAGATAGGGAGATAATCTTTTCAGGTCTTTCTCGGTAAACTCCTCAAACATGGAGAGCTGAGAAAGACCTTTTATTTTACCTCGTTTACGGCGATACTCCATAATGGCTTTAGCCTTATAAAAGTCCATATAAGGATGTGATCTCAATTTATCCAAAGAGGCACTATTTACCTGAATCTTATGTAAACCAGCAGGTGTAACGACAAACCACTTATTCAGTTCAACTCCAACATGAGGTACTTCCTGTAGTTGTGACACATCATAGAAACCTCCAAGGCGCTGTCGGTAAACTACAATCATACGTGCCAATGTACTCCCAATGCCGGGAATACGCTTCAGAATGGAAGTATCTGCTTTGTTCAAATCGACTATTGTTCCCTCCTCATATTTAGGTATGTAAGGTATTGTATCTTTTAATTGTCTAAAAGTATCTGTACGAACATGACTGACTGATACAAGTGGGGCAATCGTAATATAAGGCTTCAGCTTCTGATACACTTCTTCCTTTAAGCCATATATACGGGAAAAAGACTCCGGTGAACGGAAAACTCCTCCTTTCGCTCGATACTTCAGTATATTACGAACAATATAAACCGGAAGTCCTAACTGACGTAATAATACAGAATCTGCGGTATTCGGATCGAAGGGTTGCAATACGACAGATATTTCATTCTTTGGAGTGTGACTCTTACGTATTTTTTCCTGTTCTTCCAAATTGGCAAGAAATGAATCGATTTCCTCACTTTCGGACAACGTAACAGGTACCTCCACCGGACGTAAGTATTCCATAACAGCCCATATTCCCAACAATAATAAAGCTATAGCCAACAAGAGAAGAATTACCCGTCGTTCCGATTTAGTATAATAAAAGAAATCTTTCCACATCGGTTTATCCTAACAGTCCGAGTTCATTCATAAAAATTAAAGCAATACCAATAGGAGCTATAAACTTTAAAATAAAAATATAAACAGGGTAAAATGTAGCTTTCAATGTTCCATAATTAGTCACTTCATCACGTACTATACGGCGATCGATAACCCAACCGACAAATATAGCAGCAAACATACCACCCAAAGGAAGCATAATTTTTGCTGTCAGGAAATCCAATGCATCAAATAAATTCATTCCAGCTATCGTATAACTACTCCAATCGCCCAATGCCAATGAAGAAACAATTCCAATCAGCAGACTGGATACAGTGATGATAGTTGCAGCTTTACTACGAGTAAAATGAAATTTCTCATGCAAAAATGCTGTAGAAACCTCATGCAGTGAAATTGTAGAAGTCAAAGCTGCTAATGCCAACAATACATAAAACAGAATGGAACAAACATACGCTAGCAACGGAACTCCACTAAATGCCTGTTGAAAGACATTCGGCAATGTAATAAAGATAAGTGAAGGACCTGCATCGGGCTCTATACCTACGGAAAAAGCAGCCGGAAAGATTATCAGTCCAGCCAGTACAGCCACAAATGTATCAATGAGTCCGACACTCATTGCTGTATGTCCCAAACGGGTTTCTTTCCCAAAATAGGACGCATATGTAGACAGACATCCCATGCCTAGACTTAAAGAAAAGAAGGCCTGTCCCATGGCACCAAGAAAAACATCAGGTGTTATTTTACTAAAATCTGGAGTCAGCAAGAACTCTATACCTTTTTCTGCACCAGGAAGCATAACCGAACAAACTGCCAGTACAACAACCAGAATAAAGAGTAAAGGCATCAATACTTTAGAGGAACGTTCAATTCCTTTCTGTACCCCTTTTACAATCACAAAATGAGTAAGCAGCATAAAAACTGTCAGCCATATCAAAGGGCGTATAGGATTCTGAGAAAACTGCTGAAACATCGAAACAAATTCAGATGAGGATTTACCGGCAAACTGTCCGGTCGCAGCTTCAAAAACATATTCCAACGTCCATCCTGCTACAACAGAATAATATCCTAATATCAGAAAGCCTGTCAGTACACCTAAATATCCGACCCACTTCCAATAACCTTTTGGCGCCAAAACCTTAAAAGCCTCTCCGGTACTAGCCTTCGAATGCCGTCCAATAGTAAACTCGGCAATCATAATCGGAAGACCTAAAATAAAAATGCATCCTAAGTATATCAAAATAAAGACAGCTCCCCCATGGTTTCCTGTTTCATATGGGAAGCGCCATATATTACCTAACCCAACTGCCGAACCAGCAGCTGCTAAAATAGCTCCTAACCTACTGCCAAAACTTACTCGATCATTATGATGCATAAGACTTTTTGTTATAGTTTGTACAATTATAAGGCGCAAAAATACAAAAAATATCGTATTTTCGCGCTAAATATAAAAAATTAGCATATTATGTATTACATAAGGACTTATCCTCTATCTATAATAACAATCATCGTAATCTGTTATTTATCTTTCTTTACTCCTCCTCAAACAGAATTAAACAACGTTCCGTTTATTGATAAAATAGTGCATATTTGTATGTATGGAGGCCTGACCATGGTCATTTGGTTCGAATACCTAAGACTGCATAAGTTCATCGTATGGAAAAAACTAATCACAGGAGGTATTATATTGCCAATCTTCATGAGTGGATGTATTGAACTGTTACAAGCTTCATGCACAGACAACCGAAGTGGTGACTGGCTAGATTTTCTAGCCAATAGCCTGGGAGTAGGATTAGCATTGCCTGTCAACTATTATATACTCCGCCCTATAATAAAAAGATTCCTGCAAAAATGAGAAACTCCGGGAACTTCACAGCCCCCGGAGTCAATGAAAAACGTTATTAATTATTTTTAAAGATAGAGAGTTTTTTCACAATTTCAACGGAAGTCCTTCAGTTCTTCCTGCAACTTTTGCCGGGTAAAATAAATACGGCTCTTTACAGTACCAAGTGGAAGCCCCAGCTTATCTGCTATCTCACGATACTTGAACCCTGATACGTACATAGAAAATGGAATGCGATATTCCTTAGGCAAAGCATTAACTATGCGACGCATTTCCTTCAAATCATAAGAACCTTCAGTTGAATCACCTTCAATGTCTATATTCTGATTCAAATAAAATTGATTATCGGTCTGGTCTACATAAGTCTGATCGCGTAAAGCCTTACGATAATTATTAATAAAGATATTACGCATGATGGTATAGATCCATCCCTTGAAATTTGTTTCAGCTGTATATTTATCTTCATTGTCTAAAGCCTTCAATGAAGTTTCCTGAAGGAGGTCATTTGCTTCTTCGCGATCTGCTGTCAACTTATAAGCAAAATTCAATAGTTCTGTCTGAACGCTCAACAGATCCTGAGCAAAATTAGCAGTTCTCATAATTTTATAATTGGTGTTTGAGATTAATATTCTTGTTTCGTTTGGTACTGCAATATTAGCTCATAAACGGACAACCAATTTCATAAAATCAGATAATACACAGGGGAATATCTATCATATAACAGTTTTTACCCCCTTCTGTAACAGTTTACAGGTGGTTTTTGAAGGTTTCAGAAAAAACAAACTGTTATTTTTTCCATGTAGAGTATGGTTCTTTCATCAGAAAAGAATTGTAATATCTCACCTGCCCTGTTACTTCTTCTCCAAGAAAAGCAGGAGATGAGAATGTTTCTTCCGCGGTAGAGAGTTCTACTTCGGCAACAACGAGTCCATCATTTTCGCCATAAAACTCATCTACCTCGAAAGTATGATTATCAAAGTTTACCAAATAACGTGTCTTATCGATGAGTCCAGGCTCGCAAAGTTTCATCAATTCTTCTGCTTCATGAAGCGGAATCTGACGTTCCCACTCATAGCGACTTAACCCCGACTCATCCGAGGGCCCTTTTATTGTAAGAAAACCTTCCTTATCGCGGATACGTACTCTCACAGTTCTCCCACGAGCACTACAAATATAACCTTGCTTTATCCGGCTTTTGCTGTCAGCCAGCTGACGATAGGAATCATCCTTCACCAAAAACTTACGTTCTATTTCCTGTGCCATCGTGGTTATCGTTTTTTAAGACAATGAATAAAGGGTCATAATCAAGACAGCCAAAATAATTAAAGCTACACACAAATACTTTATCAAACGATTTGCTTTTTCTTCTTCACGCTTGCTGTAATCTTGCTTCTTGTTATGTTTTTTATTTCCCATAGCTAGTATATTTAGATTAAACTTTAAAATTGAATGTGCGACATATTGTATCAAAAAGAATCTATTCTTCTTATGCCTCGCTATCGGAGAATTCCATCAGATATGCCTTGATGAAACCATCAATTTTACCATCCATAACTCCATTCACATCGGATGTCTGGTAATTAGTACGATGATCTTTTACACGACGGTCGTCAAATACATAACTGCGAATCTGTGATCCCCATTCGATCTTTTTCTTTCCGGCCTCAACCTTTGCCTGTTCTTCCATACGATGCTGCAATTCTTTATCGTACAAAATAGAACGCAACTGACGCATTGCATTTTCTTTATTCTTAGGCTGGTCGCGAGTTTCGGTATTTTCAATCAAAATTTCTTCTTCCTCACCAGTATAAGGATCTTTATACTGATAACGCAAACGTACTCCTGATTCTACCTTATTGACGTTCTGTCCACCGGCACCTCCACTTCGGAAAGTATCCCATGACAAACGAGCAGGTTCTACAACTACTTCAATGGAGTCATCTACCAATGGAGTAACAAATACCGATGCAAAAGAAGTCATTCGCTTACCCTGAGCATTATAAGGTGAAACACGAACCAAACGATGCACACCATTCTCTCCTTTCAGATAGCCATAAGCATATGCACCTTCTATATTCATGGTAACAGTCTTAATTCCAGCTTCATCACCTTCCTGTAAGTTTGCTACCGAAAGCTTGTAGCCGTTACTTTCAGCCCAACGCATATACATACGCATCAGCATAGACGACCAGTCCTGACTTTCTGTACCGCCAGCTCCTGAATTGATTTTCAATACACAATCCATCTGATCGGCCTCAGAACGAAGCATATTTTTCAATTCCAATTCTTCAAGAGCCTGTAAAGATTTAGCATAAGCCTCATCAACTTCCTCTTCAGTCACTAATTCATCTTTATAAAAATCGAAAGCCAGTTCCAGTTCATCTGTCAATGTCTTTACTGCATTATAGCCTTCAATCCATCCCTGCAAGCTCTTCACCTTTTTCATCTGTGCTTCTGCTTTCTTAGCATCATCCCAAAATCCTGGAGCTTGCGTACGAAGTTGTTCTTCTTCTACCTGTACCTTTTTATTTTCTATATCCAAATAACGATAAAGGGCTTCAGTACGTGTCTTTACATCTTTTAGCTGTTCTATTGTTATCATATTGAATCTCTTGTCTTTTATTCGAATTGCAAAATTACATATTTCGTCTGTTAAGTAAAAACAGAAGATAAAGATTTTGGCAGCTCTAAAAACAAACCGGTTTTATTGCAGCCTTATATCCTTTACTCTTCGTACATTTTTTCTATTTCCTTAGCATAATTTTTCATCAATACCGGACGCTTTATTTTCAGCGTATTAGTAAGTTCACCCTTTTCCATACTAAAAGGTTCTGGCAGCAGAGTGAAACGTTTTATCTGCTCGTAGTGGGCGAACTCCTGTTGCAATGTATCAATACGCAAACGGAACAAATCCAGTATTTCCTGCTTCTGCAACAAATCTTTCATATCAGTATACGCAATATGATGTTCTTCCGCATACTTCTTTACTTGCCCATATTCAGGTACAATCAAAGCCGAAACAAATTTACGCTGGTCGGCTATAATAGATATCTGATCTATATAACGATCTACGACCAATTTTGTTTCGATGGCCTGGGGGGCAATATACTTTCCGTTAGAGGTTTTAAACAAATCTTTAATACGTTCTGTCAAAAATAAGAAGCTGTCTTCTATATAACCGGCATCTCCTGTATGAAACCATCCATCTTCAGTCAACACCTGACGTGTCATTGCTTCTTTCCGATAATAACCTTTTGTTATTGTCTCACCCCGAAGAAGAATCTCATTGTTTTCCCCTATCTTTATTTCCAGATTTGGCATGACACGACCTACAGAACCAATACGGAAACTATCAAACCAACAACAAGATACTGTAGCCGTAGTTTCTGTAAGTCCATAACCTGCAATCATATTTATGCCTACTGAATGAACGAATTCTTCCACCGCACGCGGAATGGCAGCTCCTGCAGTCGGGAAGAAATTTCCATTCTCAATACCAATTGTCTTTTTCAGTAAGCTATAAATTGTTTTTTCATAGAACTTATATTTCATATGCAACAATGGAGGAGGAGTCTTACCATTCATCAGATAAGTTATATTATGCTCTTTTCCCACCTTTAAGGCATCAAGCATTAAACTCTTCTTCAAACCTGTTGTCTCATTTATTTTTTCCTGAACTCCTGCATATACTTTCTCCCAAAAACGAGGAACACTGCACATTGCAGTAGGACGAATCTCCTTAATAGTTTTCTGTATATCCTGCGGACGTAGATTAATACAAAGTAAACATCCCTTATTTATACAATAATAACTCCAAGCACGTTCGAAAATATGAGTAAAAGGAAGAAAATTCATAACGACATCCGATTCTCCTAAGGTCGTCAACCGACCATCATGTGCCGCAAAAGCAGCTTCATAACACGAATGATGCAACATGACTCCCTTCGACTCTCCTGTTGTTCCAGAAGTATAAAGGATATTGGCCAAATCTCCGTTTCCCGATTCAGAGGTGCGTTTGTCTACTTCTGCCTGGAACTTTCTCTCCATTCCTAACTTCAGGAAATCCGAATAATATATAGAATTTGTATCAGAAGCAGAGCGCTTTACCTTCGGATCGAATATAATAATCTGTTTCAGTGTTTTACATAAATTCTGTACACGACAAGCTACGTCATACTGGTATTGTTCTCCCACAAATAAAAAACGGATTCCAGCATCCTGCAATATATAGTGTACCTGTGCTTCCGAACTCGTAGCGTATAATGGAATGGTAACAATCCGACTTCCGAACGCACCAAAATCCGTATACAAGCATTCCGGCATATTCTGAGAAAAAACGCCGATATTTTCCTGAACTTCTGCCCCCAATGCAATCAAAGCATTCGAAACCCAATTTACCTTTTCAGCAAACTGATTCCATGAAACAGATATCCAGCTTTCAGTTTCATAGTCACGATATTTTAAGGCTATACGATCACCATATTTTTTTGCCTGCCGGCAAATCAAAGTAGATAAATAAGAATTACTCATTTAAAATTTAGTTATTTTATTATCGCTGAATGCAAAGATAGAGTTTAATTTGGAATAAATGAAGTATCTTTGCTGCACAAAACAGAATCTTTTTTTATGTTAGACATTGGTTACTACACATCTGAAGCATTAACATTACTTCAAGCTCTAATCGGTATCCCTTCTATCAGCAGGGAAGAAGAAGCTGCTGCCGATTTTTTACAAAACTATATAGAAGAAACCGGTATCATGACCGGCAGATCAGGAAATAATATCTGGTGTATCAGCCCGATGTTCAATACTCAACGCCCAACTATATTGCTTAACTCGCATATAGATACCGTAAAACCAGTTAACGGCTGGCGCAAACAACCTTTTACTCCTAAAATGGAAAACGGTAAGCTCTACGGTCTGGGAAGCAACGATGCAGGTGCCAGTCTGGTATCTTTATTTCAAGCATACCGGTACTTGTGTGCGACTGAGCAAAATTACAACCTCATCTTCCTTGCTTCATGCGAAGAAGAGGTTTCCGGCAAAAACGGAATAGAAAGTGTTTTACCGCAATTACCTCCTATTACATTGGGAGTCGTTGGTGAGCCGACAGAAATGAATCCTGCTATTGCAGAAAAGGGATTGATGGTACTTGATGTTACTGCACGTGGAAAAGCCGGTCATGCAGCACGCGAAGAAGGCGATAATGCAATATATAAAGTACTGAGCGATATAGAATGGTTTCGCACGTTCCGCTTCCCTAAAGAATCTTCTTTACTGGGACCTGTCAAAATGAGTGTTACACAGATTAATGCAGGTACACAACATAACGTTGTGCCAGACATATGTACTTTCGTTGTTGATATCCGAAGTAATGAATTCTATTCTAATGAGGAACTATTCAAAGAAATCACTTCTCATATCAGCTGCGAGGCAAAAGCACGTTCATTCCGTCTCAACTCCTCACGTATAGACATTAATCATCCATTTGTACAACGGGCTGTTGAACTCGGAAAGACGCCTTTCGGATCTCCTACTCTTTCCGATCAGGCACTCATGCCTTTCCCTTCGGTAAAAATAGGTCCGGGTAAATCTTCACGTTCGCACACTGCTGATGAATATATCATGGTAGCCGAAATAGAAGAAGCTATCGGCAACTATATTTCAATATTGGACGGACTAAAATTATAAACCACTCATTTAAAAAGAAAACTATGCAATTACTCCGAAAGATATTCAATTTGTTTTATCTGTTGTTGGCAGGAATACTCCTTCTTACAGCTTGTGGCAGCAGTAACAATAAGAATAGCCAAGAAAACGAAAACAACAGTACGCCCTTAGTCAAAGCTCCTGACTTCAATGCTGACAGTGCCTACATCTATGTAAAAAAACAAGTAGATTTTGGTCCCCGTGTTCCAAACACGGAAGCCCATCGTGCCTGCGGTGATTATTTGGCTAAACAATTGGAGAGTTTCGGAGCTAAGGTTTACAACCAATACGCCGACCTTATGGCCTACAACGGCACAATATTGAAATCACGTAATATTATTGGAGTGTATAATCCTGATACTAAAAAGCGTGTTCTGTTATTTGCACACTGGGACACTCGCCCGTATGCAGATGCTGGCGAAGAGAAACATCACCATACTCCTATCGATGGAGCAAACGATGGAGCCAGCGGTGTTGGTGTTTTACTGGAAATAGCACGCCACTTACAACAGCAGGCTCCAGCCATCGGAATCGATATCATATTTTTTGATTCGGAAGATTACGGCACTCCAGATTTCTATGACGGTCCTTATAAAGCAGATACATGGTGTCTGGGATCCCAATATTGGGGACGCATTCCACATACTCCCGACTATAAGGCACGCTTCGGTATATTGCTTGACATGGTAGGAGGGAAAAATGCGACATTCTATTACGAAGGATATTCCAAACGTACAGCCAGCCAGCCTATGCAAAAGATTTGGGATATAGCCCACAACCTAGGATACTCCAAACATTTCATTAAAAATGACGGTGGAGAAGTAACCGATGACCATGTATATGTAAATCGTTTCAGACAGATACCATGCGTAGATATCATTGACTTCAATCCTAATAATGGAGAAGGTTTTAATCCTACCTGGCACACCATAAACGACAACATGGATAATATTGACAAAGCAACTTTACAAGCTGTTGGTCAGACTGTCATGACAGTAATATATAACGAAAAATAATAACAAGAATAAAGTATGAAAACAATCAACGAACTTCAAGACGAGGTAATCGAAGAATTCAGTGACTTCGACGACTGGATGGATAAATACCAGTTACTTATCGACTTGGGAAATGAACAAGAACCACTCGATGAAAAATATAAAACAGAGCAAAATCTGATAGATGGCTGTCAAAGCCGTGTATGGCTTCAGGCTGATATGGAAGATGGAAATGTAGTCTTTCAGGCAGAAAGCGACGCCTTGATAGTAAAAGGTATCATTGCTTTATTAATCAAAGTTGTATCAGGACATACCCCCGATGAAATTTTAAATTCCGATCTCTATTTTATTGAAAAGATCGGGTTAAAAGAACATTTGTCACCAACTCGTAGCAATGGCTTACTGGCTATGGTAAAACAAATGCGTATGTATGCTCTGGCCTTCAAAGCAAAACAAGCTGAATAAATATAATCAACCTTCAAGACAATAAAAATGCCGCTTTTCATTTTAGATAGAAAAGCGGCATTTTTATTGTTAGCTAATATTCTTTTCAGAGTTAAGTTTCTCACATTTAATCAATACTTTATCTCCATTGGCAAGAGTTGTGGCAAATAGATAAACATCCCCACCCTCTTTTAGCTTCAGCTTCTTACGGAGCTCGGCCACCGTAGAAGGGAAATTACGTACTGTCAGATTTGCCTTCTCTACACCTTGCAAAAAACTTTTCAATTCCTTTTTCCCAAATCCCGATACAGCCAATACCCGGAAACAACGACCGGGAAAATCTACTTCCACATCCGAAGTATACAAATGACTATTAGCGTGAAGTTTTTTCACACCATACCTCTCTGACAAAATACGGTAAGCTCCTGCTTTCAATAAAGCGGCTCCCGGTTCATAAAGATAGCTCTCTACCTTTTCAGCCAACGTACATACAGCTTTCTTCTCCTCCGAAATCGTAAAATCGAGGTGTTGATGAACAAAGTTATTAACAATCTGTTCACAACTTATAACAATTTCATTATCAATACATTTACCCTCAATTTTTTCCTTATCAAGAATAATTATCAACTCTTTACACTCGTTATTAACAGCTACAATATGTATTTCACTCACATACTTCAGTTCGTTTAATGCCGAAGCCATATCAAGCATTGGGGAAAGCTTTATCATTACCGTATGCGCTCGTTCAACCAACAAATCCTCGAGTGCACATACATCCGGTTCACAATCAGCAATCAAAACAGTCTTACCACCATTACTGTCGCGACGAGCTGGATCAAGAAACAAACAATCTACTGGTTTCATTGTTTTCAGAAACTCAGTTCCATCTGCTTGATGTATCCTCACATGGTTCAGACCTAACAACGGAAAATTATGCTGTGCCAGCTCACACAATACTTCCTGTCGTTCTACATAGTCTGCCTGATTAAAGTTACGAGCTATAAACGAAAAATCTACTCCTAAACCAGCTGTTAAATCTGCAAAGCTATCTCCTTTTACTAATGAAGCCTTATATCGTGCAGTAACTTCCGATGAACATTGTTCCATTGACAAATGCTGCGGATAACGTATCCCTTCGGTCTGCGCCCATAGAGGAATCTTCTTTTCAGCAATCTGCCATCCCGCTATCTGTACAACAGCCTCAGCCATATTTACATCTGGATACTTTGAGGCTTGTAAAGCAAGTTGCCGTACATCTTCATGACGATTTTTACAAATAAAACAGGATGTTTCAGGAGATATTTCTTTCATTTGATTTTATGTTTTCAGAGAAATAAAACAACTTCACTTTTCCAATAAAAGTAACAAATAAAAAAATATCCCACTAAAAATATTTTTTAGCGGGATATATAAAACAGGAACGGAAGTATACACTTCCTTAATATTCTTCCTCGTTGAAGAAAAAATCTTCTTTACTCGGATAATCCGGCCAAATATCTTCTATGCTTTCATAAATTTCGTCTTCATCTTCCATCTCCTGCAAGTTTTCAATAACTTCCAGCGGTGCTCCTGAACGCATAGCGTAGTCGATTAACTCATCTTTTGTAGCAGGCCATGGTGCATCTTCCAGCTTTGAGGCCAATTCCAATGTCCAATACATAGTATCTTAGTTTTAAAAAGTTTTACATTCTATTATTGAGCCACAAAAGTATAACAAATTCTTTCATTTGCAACTCTTATCCCAATAAATTTCATCATGCTGTGTTAATTGATTTAACTTTCTGGAAAGAATAAACAAATAATCAGACAATCTGTTCACAAATTGCTTTATTTCAGGATCAATTATACAATTTTCATGTTCTTCCAGTGCCAATATTCTACGCTCAGCACGGCGACATACCGTACGGCAAACATGACACAACGATGCAGAGAATGCTCCTCCCGGAAGAACAAATGCCTTCAATGGGGGCAAAGAGTTATCCAGTTCGTCAATAGCAGTCTCCAAACGCTTTATTGCTTCAGCAGAAATCTGACTTTCTACATGCAGTTCAGTCACAGACTGGTCTGTTGCCAAATAGGCCCCGAGTGAAAAAAGCTTGTGCTGGATATATAAAAGAAAGTCACAAATCGCAACATCCTCTACACAGGTTGCTAAAACACCAATATTAGCATTCAGCTCATCCACTGTACCATATGCTTCCAAACGTATATGTGTTTTAGGAACTCTCATTCCTCCAACCAGCGAAGTTGTTCCACCATCTCCCGTCCGGGTATAAATTACACTCTTTTTCATAGTACAAATATGTTATTAAAGGAAATTCACAATGCAATGTTCTTTTATCCTTTTTTTATCAAAAAAGACCAAGCCCACATCATACAAGTCGAACGTCACTCCAGTTCTTGAATCAGCTACAACCTGCTTCCACCATTGACGTTTTTCTTTAGTCGCATAAGGCGAGCCTATAAAAAAACAAGTCCTTGAAGTAACATAAGGAAGAAGCATGTCAAATGCTTCCTTATAATAAGGAGTAAAAGCAATATGCACGATATCCGGACAAGACTGTCCCTCTACACGACTTCTCAACAGAGAGAGGACATTTCCGCAACGATAATCTACCTCAGGAGCATCTTTCAGCAAAGATATAACTTCTTCGTGTTCTTTCCCTTCATCAAATGTATACAAAGGCACATGCTTCGCTTCACTCATATACCTAGCCGATAAACCACTACCGGTTCCTACTTCAAGCATATTCCGAGGCTGCAAATGATTCACCAAACGAAATAACAACCGATCCGTTTTTTCACGATAATGAGGCAAGTTTTCAACTTGTTTTCTTTTGGCATGCAACAAATTATAGGCATAAAATGCCAAACGCTCATAAACGACAAAAGTTATCAGAAAAAAATCGGAAGGAGAATGTACTCCATATCCACACCGATGGCGGAAACGACAGCACCAATTCCATCCACGTAAAAACAGGTTCGGCATAAATTATCTTCTTTAGTACGGTGAACAAAGATAGAAAAAATATTGCCATCCGAAAATTATCGGATGGCAATATATCAATAGACTAAAAAAAACAATCTACATCTTTTTTACTTGCGTGAGCCCAGTTTATCATCCAGATACAAAATACCTGCATGGTCACCGCATTTCTTCAGCTTTTCAACGATACCCTGAGCTGTAGCTTCTTCTTCTACCTGTTCACGAACATATCCCCACAAGAAATCTTGAGAAGCCTTATCTTTAACCTCAGAAGCTACATTTACCAAATTGTCAATCAATTCAGAAACGTGGCATTCATGTTTGTAAACATGTTCGAACACTTCGAGTACGCTACCCCATCCTTGTGGAACAACATCGATTTTATCAACCAACGCAACTCCACCACGTTTTGCTACGTAATCAGCAAGATCATAAGCGTGTTGCAGCTCTTCCTGAGACTGTAGCTTCATCCAATGTGCAAAGCCATCAAAACCTTCTTTCTTCAAATAGAAAGACATAGACAAATAAAGATTAGACGACCACATTTCAGCTGTAATCTGATCGTTGATTGCTTTTTGTAATTTTTCTGAGATCATAATATCTTTAATTTTAAAAGTAGTAATCTTACACTACTTTATAAACAAATGAAATGCCAACAATCTTTCTCTACAGTAAGTTTTTATGAAATATTAAGTCACCAAGGTTATCTTTGAACAATTCTGCCAAGTTGTCACAGTTCAATCTGAAACAAAGATAACAGAGGTTTGACAAAAAGGCACGGCAGAGAAAGACAAACAGAGAAGAAATATCCCATCATCAAATGACAGGATATTTCAAGATACAAATAGTCTTAGTGCACGTCATTGTCATTAACCAGCAACTTACCTTGATATTCACCGGTTAATGTATGCAGGAATGCAACAAGCTGCTTAACTTCCTGATCATTCAAATCGACACCTATTTCATATTTAGCCATTGCCTTGACGGTTTCATCAAGAGTAGCCTGTGTTCCATCATGGAAATAAGGAGCAGTCAGAGCTACATTACGCAAGCCAGGTACTTTGAAACGATGTCTGTCTCTTTCATTTTTTGTTTCCTTAAAACGTCCATTATCCTCAATGGTCAACTCAGTACCTCTGTCTGCGAAATAGTCATGCTTAATACCCAACAATTCATACGATTGTCCTCCCATATTTTCTCCAACATGACAAGTGGCACAGTTATATTTCTTGAACAAATCGTAGCCAGCCAGTTCATCTGCAGTCATAGCTGTTTCATCTCCTTTCAGGTATTTATCGAAACGAGAGTTAGGAGTAAGCAATGTTCTTTCAAATTCCTGAATAGCATCGGTAATATTCGCCTGATTAAAGCCGTCAGGATATACTTCCTTAAAAGCTTTCGAGAAGTCAGCATCTGCATTCAATTTTTCACAAATCTCATCAAACGAAGTACTTGCCATTTCCACAGGATTCAAAGGAGGACCAGCCGCCTGATCAGCCAAAGTTGCTGCACGTCCATCCCAAAACTGCACAAAATTATAATGTGCATTATATACCGAAGGAGCATTTACACCACCAAATTGTCCACCAACTCCTTCAGAATATTGCTTATTATCCACTCCTCCGGTATTCAGACCATGACAAGAAGAACAAGAAACCGTATTGTCTGAAGACAAACGTACATCATGGAAAAGCAAATTTCCTAATATAACCTTACGAACGTCGACAGCCACTGAATTCTGAATCGGGCGAATGGTTTCATTATTCCATTTCGCATCAGCAAGTAAATTCGGATAAAAAGCAGCACGCTGTTCTTTCGCCCAATTTAATGCCATCTGCTTTTCAGTATCACTCAGTGAAGCTCCCCAATGTATCAAATAATATTTGACCATAGGCATAGACCCATCAAGAATTACTTTTTCCACCTTTGCCAAATCTACTTCACTGATTTTTTCCCTTTCTTCAGCGCTTCCATCATTGGATCCATGTCAAAAGAACGATACGCCAACCGAATATCTTCCTTTACCAATTTACCGGCAAAAGGGAAGTTCGCATAAAACGGGAGTTGAGGATTTGCTGTATGACATGCCATACACCCACTGCTCTCAATGATTTCCGCCATCTGAGCATTACTGTCCAAACTGGTTGAAGGAGCCTTATTCACAATCCGGTATGTACCGAAAAGTACTACAGCCACCACCAACACTGACAGAATAATCTTAGAACTTTTCTTCATAATTTGTTAGTTAGAGTTAAACAACTTGGTCTATTTATCACTATTTTAATATTCAGGAACGGTTATATAAATGTATGCTTTGCTGGGCAGAAGGAAGATAATTCACACCATACCAGCACATTTGAAGAGAAAGAAAAGAAACAATCAGGACCCAATACAATGTACGTGGAGACGAACGTCGGAATAGCCGCAAATGTATATACAACAAATATCCCGCCCAGGTAAAAGCAGCCCAAGTTTCTTTGGGATCCCAACTCCAGTAATGCCCCCACGCAGCTTTTGCCCAAATAGCTCCGGTAAGCATACCGATAGTAAAAAAAGCAACCCCGGTATACACCAGGTTATCAGCAGCCTCCAGATAATTTTCCCGATGACGGTAAAGCCCCATACAAGAAAGAATAAAAGCACATCCCAATACGGAATAAGAAAACATATAGACTGTGACATGGGGTACAAACCAAAAGCTTTGCAAAGCAGGCATCAACGACTGGTCATGAATTTCAGGCTTCAAAATATTAAGTAAAACAAACACAGTTCCTACTATTGTAGAAAAAGCCAAAATCCAACGGTACTTCCACCGAAGATAAGTAAGCAGTCCAGACACTCCCATAAAAAAAGAATACCAAAGCCGTGTTTCTCCCATGGTACGTAGCGGAGGGCGCTGTAAACTAATCCAGAAGCCAGCTATAAAAACGCTCAAAGTTATTGTGCCCAACACACTCAATATGACTGCCATACGACTTTTTACGTTGGAAAACAAAGCAAATCCAGCTCCCAATATCCATAAAGCCACAGCAACGATAGCAAACAAATAGAAATTATCCCAGGTTATCATTTCCAAAATCGGTTAACTTAAATAAACAGACAACTAATTTTGCTTTTCAGCAGAAGATGCATCACTTCTCTTCGGTCCTTCCAGAAACAAAAGAAATCCTCCCACCAGCATCATTATAATTCCGGCCAACATGACATATTTTAGCGGTTCACGCACTATTTGTACTACGCAATATGCTGGTTCAGGCGAATGCATATCATACGATGTAAGGTAATAATCCTCTCCCCAACCTGCACTATATGGATGGTTTACCTCCAAACGAATTACTTGTTCATCAACAATAATATCTGCAAAAAAATGCCGTGGAGTGCCATTAGCATAATGTTCGACTGCAAACCCTTTCAGTTGAAACGGTTTATCTAAAAAAACGGTTCTTCCCTGAGAAGTAAATGCTTCATTATTGGGCTTATCACGAAAAACAGGAAGACGCAATGTTTGTTCACTGGCACTTCCCACAAAACCGGCAAACAAAGCCAGCCATAATCCAGCATGATTCAGAATAAAACGCCAATGTTTTTTTCCAGACAGCAGATAACGACGAACGGTAATCATTCCCAAATGGGTAAGCAAACTAAAAAGTCCGGCTACAAATATCCAGGATGACATAAAATTATAACACCCCAACATTGCAAATGGCCCTTGTTTTCTGGTAGCATCTTCAGGCGACAACTGTGGAAATAAACCAATCACCAGACATCCGGCCAAAAACCAACCTAATGTCCATCGTGTAGCAGAGGAAGAAAGTAAAATACGGACTATAACCCAATTGCGCAATTCTTTATAGCCATACCATATCAGAACTATCCATAATAATGCTATTACAGCATTCAATGGAAAAGCAAAAAACTCAAATGAAAAATTTCCAAATATGCACTGTAATACTACCGATAGCAGAAACAGCAATGAAAATAATAGGCTAGTCGTTAAGTTCATTCATCTTTGGTTGGTGAAATAAACACAAAGATAATACATATTTGCTATTATTACATTTTTAATATAAAAAATAATACAGACTCTTTTAAATAAAATGCATCTGGCTCAAACCAATTAACATATATACTAAAACAAGAATCTCTCGGCTCTCTTTGAAGAAAGCATTTCTATCTATGATGGATTTCAAAAAGGCTGGTTAAGTTACCAACCCCTATCATTCTATATTTTCCAATTAATTGATTGGATTGCTCCTATAGGACTTATATTATTCATTTTTAATTTTAAAAAAAGACTCAGATAATGGACGAAGTAAAAACGCACTGGGACTCAATGAGAATTCCCCCAAAAATGAAATATCTAATGCCCATTCAACACAACCCAATACATCATCATCCTTGGGCGATAATTCGGCAGAATCAATTCTCACATTCTTCTCCTATGCAGTATTAGTTTTAGGACTTATAGGTTCTATCATTATTGGCATTGTTGTAGGTGATGACAATGAAGCATTAGGCTGGGGCTGTTTCTTCGGTGGAGTAGTTTCTGTAATCATTACTTGGGCTGTATGTATGGTGATTATTAACATTTCCAATAACATACGGCAAATAAAAAAACATCTTCAAGGAAGAATTTGACAGATAGGATTGAGCGCATCAACCGCCATACCAATTAACCAATAAACAAAGTTCATATGAACATCAAGCAATGCATCTATTTATTTGCCACAATTGCATTTTCACTCTCATCTTGTAGCGATGACAGCGGCATGGAAAATGATTTTGAGCCTAAGACTCATCTCTAGAAAAAAGGCAAAAATGAATATTATCTTCTTAAAAGTGAATATTGCCCTATTTGGAAACCCCTCTATCTTTGCAGTTGATTATGAAAGTATTGATATGAAACAACTAATATTCATTTTTACCGTTGCATGGGGTGCTGTAGCAGGCAGCCGTGCGCAAGAGGTGCTTACTTTGGATGATTGTCTTCGTTGGGGTATTGAAAATAACCTTTCTCTCCGGGGACAGCGCAATGAGATTCAAAAAAGCAAATATGCTATTTCTGAAAACCGTGCCAAGTTATTACCGCAAATTAATGGAGTGGCTAATTTTAACGACAACTTCGATCCTCCAGTGTCCGTAACAGACGGTTCTGCTTATGACAAACCTTATAATGTAACCCAGACGCTGCAGTATAATGCCGCAGCCGGATTGCAGCTTCAAATGCCACTCTATAATCAGACGGTTTATACCGCTCTTTCCATTTCGAAGGTATTGGATGAAATCAGCCGTCTGTCTTATGAAAAAGCGCGCGAGGACTTGATGATGCAGATTGCTAAGATGTACTATCTGGGACAGGCCACGGCCGAGCAGATAACGCTGGTTAAAGCCAATATTGCGCGTCTGGAGGAATTGCGTGACATTACGGTGGCTTTCTATGACAATGGCATGGCTATGGAGGTGGATGTGAAGCGTGTCAATATAAACCTGGAAAACTTGCAGGTACAGTATGACAATGCACAGGCCATGCTGGCTCAACAGCTGAATATGCTGAAATATGTGATGGATTATCCGGCAGAGAAAGATATAACGCTGGAACCGGTGAATGCTGAAACTATTGCTCCGATTGAATTGACCGGCTTGTCAGAAAATCTGTATGAGCTTCAGTTGCTTCAGTCGAAGAGCGACTTGGCAGAACGGCAGAAAAAGATGATTTCCCATGGATACATTCCTTCACTTACATTGACGGGCAACTGGATGTATACGGCTTATACGGATAAGCTTCATCATTGGTTTCATTCCGGCCCCTCCAATCATTGGTATCGTTCTTATGGTTTAGGCTTGGCACTGCGTGTCCCTATTTTTGATGGATTAGATAAGAGGTATAAAATTCGCAAGGCGAAAATTGATCTGGAGAATATTCGTTTGGCGCAAGAGAATACGCGGAAGAATCTGGAGACACAATATATCAACGCTACGAACGATTTGATGAATAACCAACGCAATTTCAAGAAACAAAAGGATAATTATCTTTTGGCGGAGGATGTCTATGAGGTAACATCTGACCGCTATCGGGAGGGTATTGCCTCCATGACAGAGGTTTTACAGGATGAAATGCGTATGAGTGAAGCGCAGAACAACTATATCAGTGCGCATTATAACTATCGTGTAACTCACCTTTCTTTGCTGAAGTTGACTGGACGTGTAGAAAGTCTGCTGAAGTAAGTTCTCAATTATTTTATTCATAGTCAATGATCAGCTATCAATTTTAAACATATGGAAACAACAGATAAAAACAGTGCTGCAATGAGCACACATCACGAACAGGCTAAGAAATTGAGAAAATTGCGCACCCGCCAGCGTGTGGTAAGCCTGATTGGTATAGCTATTTTAGTTTGGGGGATTATTCAGGTTACTTTCTTGTTTCTGGATTATAAAAATACAGAATCCAGTAATGATGCTCAAATAGAGCAATATATCTCGCCGGTTAATCTGCGTGCTTCAGGTTATATCAAGAAAATCTATTTCACCGAACATCAGGAAGTGCACAAAGGTGATACGCTGTTGGTGCTGGATGACCGTGAATACAAGATCCGTGTGATGGAAACTGAGGCTGCCTTGAAGGATGCATTGGCCGGAGCTACTGTAATTGGCGCCACACTTCAGACGACACAAACCACAGCTTCGGTGTATGATGCTTCTATTTCTGAAATTGAAATTCGTCTGGCAAAATTGGAAAAAGACCGTCAGCGTTATGAAAATCTGGTGAAACGTAATGCTGCTACGCCCATACAGCTGGAGCAGATTGAAACTGAATATTCTGCTCTACAACGCAAACTGGAAGCTACGAAACGTCAGCGCAGTGCAGCCTTGTCCGGTGTGAATGAAGTTTCGCATCGTCGTGAAAATGTGGAAGCCGGTATTCAGCGTGCCACAGCGGCGTTGGAGATGGCCAAATTGAATCTGTCTTATACTGTAGTCGTGGCTCCGTGTGACGGTAAGCTGGGACGTCGGGCTTTAGAGGAAGGTCAATACATTACTGCCGGGCAGACCATTACATATATCTTGCCGGATACTCAGAAGTGGGTGATTGCCAATTACAAAGAGACTCAAGTGGAAAATCTGGCTATCGGTCAGGAAGTAAGGATAAAGGTGGATGCAGTAAGTAATAAAGAGTTTACGGGTAAGATTACTGCTATTTCCGGTGCAACTGGAGCCAAGTATTCTTTAGTTCCTACTGATAATTCTGCCGGTAATTTTGTAAAAATTCAACAGCGTATTCCGGTTCGCATTGATTTTATCAATCTTTCTGAAGAAGACAATGATCGCCTGGCTGCAGGTATGATGGTGGTTGTGAAAGCTAAACTCTGATGTTATGCCCTCTTATCCAAGAAATTATCCGTTCTACAATTGGGTGCCCAAGTGGTTGGGCATTCTGATATTGGTGTTGATGTTCATCCCCATTCTTACTGTGGGTGGTGTGTATTCTGTGAACAGTACTGAGATGATGAGCGGGCTGGGTATCATCTCAGAACATATCACTTTTACCAATTTTGCCACCTCCATCGGGATGGCTGCTTTTTGTCCGTTTTTATACCGGCTGGTGGTGATTCGAAGAGAAAAAATGATGTGTCTGGCCGGTTTTTCCATGATGTATGTGCTCAGCTATATTTGTGCCGAAACCGACAGTATCTTTTTGTTGGCTCTCTGTAGTGTGTTGATGGGCTTCCTTCGCATGGTACTGATGATGGTCAACCTGTTCACCTTAATCCTTTATGCAGGGCGCATTGAGGCCTATTTGAAAATTAAGCCGGGGCTGGAGCCGGTAGACGGTGAGGGCTGGGATAAGCTTGATATTGAACGAAGCATAGCGCAGCCTGGCATTTATCTGTTCTTTATGATATTAGGACAGCTGGGAACATCGCTGACTGCCTGGCTGGCTTATGAATATGAATGGCAGTATGTGTATTACTATATGATGGGGATGCTGTTGGTATGTATCCTGGTTATTTTCGTAACCATGCCATACCATCGCTTCCAGAACAAGCGTTTCCCCATTAATTTCCGTCAGTTTGGCAATGCTACCTTGTTCTGCATTCCGCTGGTGTGTTTTACATATGTCATGGTGTATGGAAAGGTGCTGGACTGGTGGGATGATCCTACTATCCGCATGGCCGCGATTACTGCAGTTCTTACGGGTGCTTTATTCTTTTATATGGAATCCACACACCGCAGTCCGTATTATCAGGTGGGCGTGCTGAAGTTGCGCACCATTCGTATGGGAGTATTGTTCTATTTTTTGCTAATGTTTCTCAATTCCAGCGCCATGTTTGTCAATGTGTTTGCCGGCATTGGCATGAAACTGGATAACTGGCAGAATGCTTCGCTGGGCAACTGGACCATGTTGGGCTATTTCATCGGGGGGATGATTACCATCTTTCTCAGCATGAAGAAGGTGCATTTCAAATATATCTTTGCAGGCGGATTTGTCATGTTGGGCTTGGCTGCTCTTTTTATGTATTTTGAGGTGCAGACGGATGGTCTGTATGAACGGATGAAATATCCGGTTATTATCCGTTCCACAGGCATGATGATGCTCTATTCGCTCATTCCCACTTATGCCACTCAGCGGATGCCTTATAAATTTCTGTCATCATGGATTTGTACCATGATTACCATCCGTATGGTCATTGCTCCCAGTTTGGGCGCGGCAGTATATACCAATGCCCTGCAGGAGCGTCAGCAGAACTATGTTACCCGTTATGCACAAGATATTGATTTGCTACATCCTGACGCTTCCGCTTCTTTTATGAGTACCGTACGTGGCATGAGTTATCAGGGAAAAAGTAAGGCTGAAGCAGTGAACATGGCAGCCATGTCCGTCAAGGGACGTGTTCAGGTACAGGCCACTTTGGTTGCAGTCAAGGAAATGGCAGGCTGGACACTCTATGCCTGTCTGGCATGTGCAATATTTGTGCTGGTTGTGCCTTATTCTAAGAGAAAATTAGTATCTTAGTCGCTTGAAAGTGCCTAATGCACACGGACAAGCATGTATGAAGACAGTTCAAGAACGTATTACATTATTAGGAAAGGCTTTGTTTAGGCGAGATGACATATGCAGTTCGGAAGGAAGTATTTCCTCCTTCCCAATTCTCTTTCACACCCCATTTTTGGTCAGTGGGGTGGGAATAGTGATTTGTATGCAAGGGTTTTTTACTTTTGCCCTGAATCGTTGTGTGATGCGAGCATCTGCCGGAGAAACCTTGTTTATTCCTGATGGAGCGGAGTTTCGGGTTATGGAAGAGTCTTCTGATTTGGATGTGCATTTCCTGCTGTATCAGGTTGAACCTATCCGTGATATTTTAGGGAATCAGGTCGTATCTATGTACCTTTATTCTCAGTTAGTGCCCAAACCTTGTTATGTTTGGCAGACTGGCGAAGAGGATGAGTTACTCCGTTATATGATGCAGCTTGATGCTACCCTTCTTCAAAATGATACTTTCCGTCAGTATGAGCAGAAACTGTTGCTGCTGGCACTGACCCATCGGCTCTGTTCGCTCTATAATCGTAAGTTGATGAACAATCAGAATGCGATGGGACATCGTAATGAGGTGTTCTTAAAGCTTATTTCGCTGATTGAACAGTATTATATGCAGGAACGTGGAGTGGAGTTTTATGCCGATAAATTATGTCTCTCACCTAAATACCTTTCTGTCATATGCAAATCAATATGCGGATATACAGTAAAGGATTTGGTGTCTAAGTCCATTATACGGAAGAGTATTTCTCTTTTAAAAAATACACAGAAAAACATACAAGAAATTGCAGATATGTTCAATTTTCCTAATGCCTCTTTTTTTGGAACTTTCTTCAAAAAGCAAATGGGCATGTCTCCTGGACAATATCGCAAGAACATCACTTTTTAATTCGCCTTCATTATGGCTAAGATCTGTATAAAAAAAGCAACTACTAAGTGCGAAATGGATGATTTCGTACGACTTCACCGCAAGTTATATGAGACAGCCTCTTTCTATATTAACTAACAACACGATCACAACTAAAACATAAAACTAAAAATTTTCTTTTGAGAAGTCTTAAATCGTTCAATTTCCAAAGAGAGCGATTTCTTTAATTGAACAGCCATAAAGCCCAGAAAAGGCAGATTTGTTTCTTCTTCCTGTGATTGACGTAAGGCAGAAATATACTCTTCCCTATCTTCCTTAAATATCTTAGTCGGAAAAAGGTTGTAGCAGAACTGAATATAATTCATCAGTAGGCGGGCGGTTCTTCCGTTGCCATCGACCCACGGATGAATGGTCACTAAGTTAAGATGGGCATTGAAACTTAGTTCGTATTGTTCCCGAAATGTTCCCACTGCCTTCTGTTTTTCCTGTAATAAAGCGCAAAGTTCCTCTACTTTGGCAGGGACTTTCTGATAACTCATATAAGAACGTCCATCAATACCAGCCGTCACGCCACACAAGCGAAATTCACCTTTGGAAGAATCAAAAGAGCCACCCATAACGTTATAAATACTGCCTGTCGTACGCATCAATGTCGAATTCAACTTTTGCAAGAATGCTGAATTAATTGGTTTCTTACTTTTGGCTTCCTCTTTGGCAAGCTCATATGCCTTCTTTAAGTCCTCATTCATCAAATGATACACCAAAGGTTTCCCTTTAGCTGTCAATCCCTCATCGAAAAGCATTTGTGCCTCCGCTTCGGTGAGTGTAGAACCCTCAATTGCTGTAGAATGGGTAATAAGAGAATAGAGGTAGTACTTTTCATAGTCCACCGCTTCACTAATACCAAGTTGCTGAAACTTTTGGTATAACCGTTCAATCTCTTGCCAAACACCTTGTTCCATTGACTTTTATTTAATTGGATTTATCTCTTTTCAAAGGTAGTGTATTTGTATTGCGTAGCCAAAGAAAATAATGACTTACTACTATATTTTTGCGCCTGTGGGGAAAATGTGGGGAAAAATCAGGCAAACAAAAAGGCTAAGCGATTAATTGTTAATCGCTTAGCCTTTCATTCAGTACCCAGACCCGGGGTCGAACCGGGATGGATGTTACTCCACTGGTGTTTGAGACCAGCGCGTCTACCGATTCCGCCATCTGGGCAACTAAATCAGGGAATATGTATTTCCTTAATTGCGGTGCAAAGGTAGTCAAATATTTTGAAACCACAAGCATTTCACGCAAAAAAGTGAAAATAATTTTCATCTAACACTATTTAGAACTCTTTCCGGACATTGTTCGAAAAATAAAGGCTATCTTAGCATAAACTTTTAAAGCTACGCCGATATCATGAATAACAACTACTATTGTATCATCATGGCTGGAGGAATGGGACGCCGTTTCTGGCCTTACAGTCGCAAAGCATTGCCTAAACAGTTTCTTGATTTCTTTGGAACAGGACAGACTTTATTACAACAAACTTTCGACAGATACAAAAAAATAATTCCAACAAACAACATTTACATTACAACTCATAAAGATTATAAACAAATCGTTCTTGATCTGCTACCAGAAATAACTGAAGAACAGCTGATTATTGAAGAAGAAAGACGTAATACAGCCCCTTCCATCGCTTACGCATCGCACATTATTCAGAAAATAAATCCAGACGCAACCATCGTCGTAGCCCCGTCCGACCATCTGATACTGAAAGTGGAAGAATTTAAAGAAGCTATTTTGAAAGGACTGGAATTTGCATCGAAAAATGACAAGCTGGTTACATTGGGAATAAAGCCTAAACGCCCAGAAACAGGATATGGATACATTCAGATAGACGAAGAAAAAAAAGGAGATTTTTATAAAGTAAAAACTTTCATAGAAAAGCCGGCTCGTGAATTTGCAGAAATATTCGTGCAAAGCAATGAATTTTATTGGAACTCTGGCATTTTTGTATGGCATGTCAATACTATACTGAAAGCTTTTCACGAAATGATGTCAGAAATCTGCCCACGAGTAGAATGTGATGTACCCGACTTCACTTCGTGTCCGAACATTTCGATAGATTACAGTATTATGGAAAAAGCCGACAATGTATACGTGCAGTTATGCGATTTCGGCTGGGCCGATCTGGGTACTTGGGATGCACTTTATGATGCTTCGCCCAAAGACACGAACCACAACGTAATAATTAACAGTAATACTGTACTTTACAATTGCAAAGACAGTATCATATTAGTACCGGAAGGACAACTTGCCGTAGTTCAAGATTTAGACGGCTATCTGGTTGCATCACGTGACAACGTACTCCTTATCTGTAAAAAAGATGACCACGATGCAATCCGCAAGTTTGTAAATGATGTAGAAATGAAGTTCGGAGAAAAATACTCCTGATCTTATTATATATAAAATCAAGAAAAACAAAGATTTACAGATATTATACACGATAGAGAAGGAGCTTCCCCACTACTTTAATTCCTTCTGCATGTATCTGTAACATAGAGGCGATAAAATCCCTCGATTTTTTCGTACAAAAAAGAAAAAAACTTCTCGATATTTTTATAAAAACATGCCCATATTTTTTCCAAAATATGGGCATGTTTTTTTCGATAGCAATTATGATTGGTTTCTTGACACTTTAATATTCAAAAGTGATGCCAAGAGTAGGCAGCAAGGTTCCACTTTCCTGTTTTATAGACTTCATTACGTAACGTCGTTCCGAAAGAGGAGCCGTTGGATTTTCAATCTGCCCGGTACTCATCAGCACATCAGGCTGACGAAGTTTACTAGCCGTAATATCCTGGATATCAAGATAAACACCAAACATACATTTCTTCCAATAAAACATTTTATCAACACGGATATCCAGCTGTCCAAAAGCCGGCAGACGCTCTGTATTATACCGATCGTAATCATAATATGCTTTACCCTGTGCATTCCATGCTTCTACCAAGGATGACTTTTCTACATCATACGGTGTATAAGGCGAACCTCCGATGCAGCTTATTTTCATACCCACACTCCAGTTTTTGGGAAAGTTATAAGTTCCACTTACATTGAATATAAAGCGATTATCCCATGCAGAGGGCACATAATCACCTTCTTTCCCATCACGGAATTCACTTTTGAAAATTGTTAATGAGGATGATAAGTTCAACCGTTGAACTAACAGCCACTTAAACATCATTTCTATTCCGTATGAACGTCCCTCAGCTGTAGATATCAGCTGTTCGTTACCTATTACCCCGTAGTCATTTCCCTTACAAGCCAAAGGTATGCCGTCAGACACGGACAAAGGCATATCGCGATAGAATTTATAAAATCCCTCAGCCGATATTTCCATATTCCCATTAGGCTGCCAAGAAAGCCCAACACTTTCCTGAGATACGGAAATATAATCCAGATTACGGTTCAGGTAACTGCCATCATTTCCTTTAAAACCGAGCGCTGTATAAGGTGGAAGCTGATAATACAGTCCCATGTGACCACTTAAGAACAGACGGTCAATCAATCTGTACGATACAGACAGACGAGGAGAAAGCTGCCTCCACAGCTCTTTCATCTTGTCGTTATAATTATTCCCATCTGTACGAACTCCAAGTGATGCAGTAAAACGCTCGTCTGGAGCTGAATAATCCATTGAAGCAAAAAGTCCCCAACGGAATATATCCAGATTTGTACGGTAATCGAAAATTTGTACTTCATCTGTAAAAACTCTCTGGTAAGTTGTATTGGAATATTGGGAATAATTCAATTCCACACCAGCATTCAGCTTCCAAAGGTTCCAGGTAGAAGTGTTTTCCATCCGCAATTTCGTTTCTTGCTCTACTGACCGAAGACGCAACGTCAGATTATCCTCCGAGCTTTCATCATTGTCGTGATATTTCAGGTTACGGTTATTTAAATAGCTATGGCTTAACGTCACCGACTGAACATGCGGACCGGCATAATGCCGATATACACCTCCCAAAGTAAAAGTTTCCTGATTTATCTTAGGCAAATAACCTAATATATATTCAGCATCCTCTCCTTCTATATCAAAGTTCAGCTTCATCCGGTCAATACCGCCCAATCCAAGCAACGTCAGTTCATTACGTGCATCAAAACGCGTTTTCAGTTTAAACGAAGCATCCGTATAAGCAGGAAGCAAAGGTAATCCCAAAACTTTAAACAACATTTGCAAATAAGATTGTCGTACTGATACCAGATAAGAAGTCTTATCTCCCAGGTGTCCGTTAGAGGTAAGCGCTACTTCCGACGCTCCTAACGTAGCTTTCAGTGAGTTATGCTCCATATCTCCGTCGCGCAAACTAAAATCGAGCACTGAACTCAAGGCATTTCCCCTATTGGCAGGAAAAGCACCGCTATAAAACTTCACATTACGTATCAGATCGGCATCAATCAGTCCTACCGGACCTCCTGAAGCCCCCTGCGTACTGAAATGATTGATATTCGGTATTTCTACCCCATCAAGGTAAAAACGGTTTTCCGATGGTCCACCACCACGTACAATCAAATCATTCCGGTAGCCGATGGGAGAAAAAGCAACTCCCGGATAGTTTTGTACCACACGGGATATGTCACGATTGGCACCGGGTGCTTTTTCTATCTCCTGCAAACCAATTACACGAAGGCTGACCGGACTTTCTGCTACTTTTTGAAAAGGAGAAGCCGTAACAGTTACTCCTTCCAATTGTGTTCCCTCCTCTTCCATTTCAATCTGAATATGAGGAGTACGGTGATTTACACGATACTCGGATGTAAAGACCGTTTTGTACCCCAACATGGAAGCCTGCAAACGGTAGATTCCCGGCGGAACCTGTTCGACGCTAAAATGCCCTTCGGCATCTGTAGAAGAGCCTATTCCTAAGCCAACAACCAGTACATTGACAAATTCCAGTGGTTTACGACTTGTTTTATCTATTACAGTTCCTTCTATGCGGTATGTTTGTCCATAAGCCAGCATACAAAAGGCCAGCAACATCGACAAGAATATCACTTTCTTCATCATAATAAATACTTTAAATCACTGTATAAATCAAAAAAGCCATCCTGCGAGATGAAGGATGGCTTTCATTCTTGTAATATTGTGGTAGAAAGGAGGTATCAAGCTTTGCCTTCCCAGGCGTTATGAATACGTTCTGCGATGGACTTAAACTCTTCATCGCTCAGCTTCAGTTTCGGATTAGAAAACAGCATATCCGATTCATTCTGAATAGGGATCAGATGAATATGAGCATGAGGTACTTCAAGACCAATTACTGCTTCTCCAACCTTGCGGCAAGGGAAAGCTTTCTGAATAGCCAGCGCCACATGTTTTGCAAATACATGCATAGCAGCCAATTCTTCATCGCTCAGATCGTAGATATAATCGACTTCTTTTTTAGGGACAACCAGTGTATGTCCCTTTACCAACGGATTTATATCCAAAAAAGCATAGAACTTATCGTCCTCTGCAACCTTATAACTGGGAATTTCCCCCGCAACGATTTTACTGAATATTGTTGCCATAATATGATATATAAAAAAAGGCAAGTCCGCAACAAAGCAGACCCGCCTTATAGTTAAAACGATATTCCTGTTACTTCCAGACTGATTTTACCCTGTGGAATAGTAATTTCTGCAATATCACCCACTTTCTTACCCAACAAACCCTGAGCAATCGGTGTATTTACAGAAATCTTACCCAGTTTCAGGTTAGCTTCAGTTTCCGACACGATAGTATATGCCATCTTCATGCCAGTCTTTACATTCTTCAGTTCTACACGAGTAAGAATCTGAACTGTATCAGCTTTCAATTTAGATGTATCTATAATCTTCGCATCACCAATTGTTGCTTTCAACTGATTTATTTTCATTTCCAGCATGCCTTGAGCTTCCTTAGCTGCATCATATTCTGCATTCTCAGACAAGTCACCCTTGTCGCGAGCTTCAGCAATAGCAGCTACAATCTTCGGACGCTCTACAGATTCCAGATGCTTTAATTCTGCTACCAATTTCTGATAGCCTTCTTCTGACATATAAGCCATAGTTTTTTCCTCCTTATTATATTCGTTATTAATTAAATTGTTCTTGCTTATAAAACAAAAAAGAATCCCGATACACAAACATGTATCGGAACCCTTCTCTGTTATGACTTTGGCAAAGATACGCCTTTTATTGATACCAGTCAAGTACCAAAGCGCACTATTTTCACATGCTTTTCAACATGTTATAATAATTTCTTAATCGCTTCTTCCAAATCTGTTTTCGGACCAATTCTCATATTCAGTTCATTGTTCCGGCCTACCAAAAATGCTGTCGGCAACTGAGTCACACCATACAATCTGACATAAGTAGAATATGGTCCTTGAGGATCGCGAACGCAAATCCAAGGCAGATTATCAGCTGCGGTTTTCCAGAAATGCTCATCGGTATCTAATGAAACCTGATAGATTTCCAATCCCTGTGAAGCATACTTATCATATATTTCACGCAACAGCAAATTACGTGCTCCTGATTCTGCACTTCCATATGCGGTAAAGTCTATCAGCACTACCTTACCTTTTAAATCTGTAAGATGACGGACTGTACCTTTTATATCCATCAATGGAATATCAATAATAGAAGCTTCCTGTATTTTATCTGCTGGAATATCCAAAGGTTTCACCTGCGGAGCACGGGTATTTTTCATACCCTTGATAACCATATTATACAGATTACGTGAACGGTCAGCATGTGGATACAAATTGTTCATACTTGTAGCCACAGCAGCAAAACATTTCACATCTTCCTTATTATTCAACGGATCGAAAATCATATATCCATTTAAGACCTGGAATAAAGCAAAATACGCATAAGGTTTATTGGGAGCAACGAATATATAATTCCGCTTCACTTCATCCTTATATGCATCTACCATACGTGTCAGACTGTCTTGAGCAATACCAACAGGTATTCCCGACTGAGCCATACGATTCACACGTTCCTGCAAATCAGTCTGCAATAAAACCAGTTCTTTGATTTTCTGATTATTTTCAGAGCCTTGAATATTGTACTCCGTTGCAAAATTTTTATAATCAGCCTTTACTTCAACAGTTTCAGTAGAATCAACCGAGAAGTTTATCACTTTATTATCAATACGCAATCGGTAAAAATCAGGCGCTTCGGGACGAGCGGCAGCAAAGCTGAAAGCTCCATCACTTCCTAATTCCACTGAATCCAGCGCAACAATACCATCTAATCCTGTCTGCTCCAGATATAACATTTTATCGGCAGCATCGGTCACTTCTCCCTGCACCTTAAAAGCAGGCTCGTTGTTGCAGGCCGTAAAACCTGCGAACAACAGAGCTGCAGCGATATAAGCATTTCTTTTCATTAGCGATTATTATTCATTTCGGGATGCAAAGATACGGCTTTTTATGAGTTCACAAAGTTTTTATCCAAGTTCTTATAAAATGACATATTTTTTTTAGCCTGATCCAAGTGCCGATATTATAAACCTCAAATGTAAAATGGAATAAGAATTATATAAAAATACGTACAGACTAAACTTTTATCTCATTTACACCCGATTAGTATAATAATATTTGTATCTTTGCGCGAACTTTAAGAAGACTTTTATATTAAAACATTTTTTATGATCAATCCTATTGTTAAGACGATCGAGCTAGGTGATGGAAGAACCATTACACTCGAAACGGGAAAGCTGGCAAAACAGGCAGATGGTGCTGTTATGCTACGCATGGGTAATACCATGTTGCTGGCTACTGTTTGTGCAGCAAAAGATGCAGTTCCCGGTACAGATTTTATGCCGCTCCAGGTAGAGTATAAAGAAAAATATTCAGCATTCGGACGTTTCCCGGGTGGCTTTACCAAACGCGAAGGCAAAGCTTCTGATTATGAAATTCTGACTTGCCGCTTGGTAGACCGCGCTTTGCGTCCATTGTTCCCCGACAATTTCCACGCAGAAGTTTACGTAAACATCATTTTGTATTCAGCAGACGGTGTAGATATGCCTGATGCTTTGGCAGGTTTGGCTGCTTCTGCAGCACTGACCGTATCCGACATTCCTTTCGGCGGTCCGATTTCAGAAGTACGTGTAGCACGCATTGACGGTCAATTCGTTATCAATCCTACATTCGAACAGCTTGAAAAAGCCGATATGGATCTGATGGTAGCTGCCACTTATGAAAACATCATGATGGTAGAAGGTGAAATGAACGAAGTGAGCGAACAAGATTTGTTAGAAGCTCTAAAAGCTGCTCACGAAGCAATCAAGATACACTGTAAGGCACAGATGGAACTGATGGAAGAAGTTGGTTCTACTGTTAAACGTGAATATTGCCACGAAGAAAATGATGAAGACTTACGCAAAGCCGTTCATGACGCTTGTTATGAAAAAGCTTATGCAATAGCTGCATCAGGAAACCGCAATAAACACGAACGTCAGGATGCATTTGATGCAATCTGTGAAGAATTCAAAGCTCAGTTTACAGAAGAAGAGCTTGAAGAAAAAGCAGGAATGATAGACCGTTACTACCATGACGTAGAAAAAGAAGCTATGCGTCGCTGCATCCTTGATGAAGGAAAACGTCTGGACGGTCGTAAGACAACAGAAATTCGTCCTATCTGGTGCGAAGTAGGCCCATTGCCTTATCCACATGGTTCTTCTATCTTTACCCGTGGAGAAACACAGTCTTTGAGTACCGTTACATTGGGAACCAAACTTGATGAAAAGATTGTGGATGATGTACTTGATCAGCATAAAGAACGTTTCTTATTGCATTATAATTTCCCTCCATTCTCTACAGGTGAAGCAAAAGCACAACGTGGAGTAGGACGTCGTGAGATTGGTCACGGTCACTTGGCATGGCGTGCTCTGAAAGGTCAGATTCCAGCAGATTATCCATATTGCGTACGTGTTGTTTCGGATATTCTGGAATCTAACGGTTCTTCTTCAATGGCAACTGTATGTGCCGGTACTTTAGCACTGATGGACGCAGGTGTACCTATTAAGAATCCGGTATCAGGTATTGCAATGGGATTGATCAAAAATGCCGGAGAAGAAAAATATGCCGTTCTGTCTGATATCTTAGGTGATGAAGATCACTTGGGAGATATGGACTTCAAAGTTACAGGTACTAAAAATGGTATTACTGCAACTCAAATGGATATTAAGTGTGACGGACTGACATACGATATTCTTGAAAAAGCATTGTTACAAGCTAAAGAAGGTCGTGAATACATCCTGAACAAATTGACAGAATGTATCGGTGAGCCTAGACAAGACTTGAAACCCAATGCTCCACGTATCGAAACAATGATTATCCCTAAAGAATTCATTGGAGCTGTAATCGGTCCGGGTGGAAAGATTATCCAGGGTATGCAGGAAGAGACAGGTGCAACTATTACAATTGAAGAAATTAATGGTGTTGGCCGTATCGAAATTGCAGGAAACAATAAAAAGATGATTGATGATGCAATGCGTCTGATAAAAGGTATCGTTGCTGTTCCTGAAATTGGTGAAGTATATCAAGGAAAAGTTCGTTCAATCATGCCTTACGGTGCATTTGTAGAATTCCTTCCTGGTAAAGACGGATTACTCCATATTTCAGAAATCGATTGGAAGCGTCTGGAAACTATCGAAGAAGCAGGCTTAAAAGAAGGTGATGATATTGAAGTTAAGTTACTGGATATTGATTCTAAAACTGGAAAATTCAAACTGTCACATAAGGTCTTATTACCTAAACCAGAAGGAATGGGAGAAGGTAACCACGCAAAACGCGAACGTAAGCCTCAACAAAATAAAGAACAGAAATAATAAACATTCTTTATAACAAAAACAGTCCGAGATCTCATTTGAAATCTCGGACTGTTTTTGTTATATACACATTATATAGCTTCAGTTTCCTTCTTATTATACTTATTCCGATAATCTTTAGGAGTTACCTGAAAATGTTTAGAGAATTCTTTATAGAAATGAGAGCGATTAGCAAATCCCGTTTTATACATAATTTCTTGAACAGTCAGAGAAGTTGTCCGTAATAGTTTTGCAGCTAGATTTATTCGATATTCCTTTATGTAATCTTTAGGAGATTCTAAATCCATTTCTTTAAAACGACGATACAAAGTTCGCACACTCACTTGCATATACTCAGCCACCTCTTCCAAAGAAAGGTTTTCTGAGTCCACATATTTCTCTATATATTCTGTTATTTTCGATAGAAATTCCTTATCTTCAGCCTTAACCAGATGTCCATGAGAAAAATCATACGCACAAGCAGAAGTATTATAAAAATCTTTCATCTTACTACGATTCTCTATTAAACGTTCAACCACAGCCTTCAGATAGTCTATATTAAAAGGTTTTCCTATATAAGCATCCGCTCCAGCATCCAGCCCTGCAATCTTTTCCTGACTAGAATTTTTTGCTGATAATATAACTACAGGTACAGACATAGTATGCTTATTCTGCTTCAATCTTCTCGTCAGTTCAAAACCGTCTATACCCGGCATCATAGCATCTGTAACAATCAACATAGGTATATCATTCTTTACTTCCTTCAATGCTTGCTCAGCATCATGTGCAACAACAACCCTAAATTTGTCAGAAAATGCTTCTTGTAACAACATTAACATTTCAGTATTATCATCAACTATTAGAATCTTATGTTTTGATGAAGCCAGATCTGTAGAGTTTTCAGAAATTTGTTCTAGCTGATCAGATTTCATTATTGGCAAAACGTTATTAATGTTGAGCATAGCATTATCATTAACATCTACCTTTTCTGATGTCAGTTCCAACATTGGAAGCAGAACGATAAATTCAGCATAACTGCCATATTCACTCTGAATTTGTATTTCTCCTTTTAGCAACTCAACCATGCTATGACAAATAGCGAGTCCTAAACCATTTCGAGAAGTCATTCCCTTTATAGTAGAAGCTTCCACACCATCCAGCACTTTATATCTGTTAAAAATCAAAGGAATATCCTCCTGACGAATACCTTTTCCCGTATTATACACCTTAATACGCAAACTTTGGTTATCAACTACATCTACCGTTACACGAATACGTCCCCCTACAGAGGTATATTTAAAAGCATTCGAGATTAAATTATTCAAAATTTTCGTCAAACTTTTACTGTCGGTATTCCAAAAAATATTTTCTGACACTACATTTTCAAATTGAATCATGTTTTGCTCTGCCAACTCCGAAAACGAATGAATAATATCATTACATAAAGCTGAAACATCTATCTGTTGGATACATTGAATCTGATGCCCTGTTTCCAGTCTTCTAAAATCAATAATCTCCTGAATCAAAGCATTTAACCTCTCTGCATTTGCTTTTATCAATGAGACATATTTATGTACATACTCCGAATGGTCATATTTCAACAAGCGCTCACAAGGGCCATATATAAGTGTAAGCGGAGTAGAAAACTCATGAGTTATATTAGTAAAGAAACGTAGCTTTTCCTCATATAAATCTTCTTTATGTTGTTGCTCCATTTTTTCCAGCACTAATAGCTTTTTACGCTGTTGCTTTAATAAAAACCAGCGAATACACAACAACACAGCCAACAAAAGCAATAGAACATAAATAACAACAGCTAACGTACTTAAATACCAGGGGGAAGCAATAGTTATATGCACAGAATAAACAGGACTAAACTCCCCTGTTGTCTGATTCTTATAACGAACTTCAAGAAGATAATCTCCATAATTCATCTGAGTAAAAGAGATACTGTTATTCGTTCCATTATCTATCCATTCCGTTTTCTCATTCAAACGATACTGATAACTATAGTTAGTTGGATTTACATAATCTAACGCAAGAAAAGATATCGCAAAATTGTTCTGATCAGACTCTAATGACAGAGAAGGTTTATCTCCCCAGCTCTGTACATCAACACACATACCCTGTTCACCTAAAATATCAATGTTTGTAAAGCGTAATGGAGGTTTTACAGCTGCCTTATCAGAAACATACATTTCGTTATTAGTTATAGTAATAAAACCATTAATACCTCCAAAAAATAAGGTATTGTCTTGACAGAATGAAGCTCCGTCACTAAATTCTAGTATTTCCAGCCCACTACCTTTTCCATAATTCTGAAATTTATTATTCAGCACATTAAAGCTGATAAGTCCTCCATTGGTTGCAATCCATAATCTTTTATTTTCGTCTAGAAGCATTGAATGAATTGTACTATTAATAAATCCATCCTGCTGATTAAAATACATTTCTTCATCATGTAACTTTTTAATCAGTCCTGCTCCTGTACCAAGCCAGAAAATATCTTCGTCACGAATTATCGAAAAGATATCATTCACAACTCTACTTGAATATTCATTTTTTAAAGGCATGGCAGCTAAACTAGCGCCTTCTATATGAAAGAGTCCATATCCTCGATTACCAAACCAAATATTATCATGACTACTATCAGCAAATAGAGTAAAGAAATAATTTGAAGAAAAATTTCCACTATCAATGGTATAGCGTTTTAAAGAATGAATATATGGAACGCCAGATCTGTCTTCAATACGTGCACGAATAACTCCTGTCCCAACGGTAGCTATCCAAAGAATCGAATCATTCTCTTCATATATGGCATGCACGTAATTGATCTTTTCTGGCGAATAAACACTCCTGATTTTTCTATCGCGATATGAATAATAACTGAGACCAGCATCATGTCCTATCCAAAACATAGGTCTGCAACTTTTTGCAAATGCATATACAGAATTATTTATTAATCCACCTTCTTGAGAATTTATCAGTTCTGTCCTATAGTTCATATTATGCTTCAGAGGAGAAAAATCATAAATTTTAAGAATTCCCTCCCCTTTAGTACCTAACCATAATGTACCTTCATTATCCCAAAAAATAGACCGAACCGGCTTACCTATACTTTGATTTAGATCTTGATAGGTTACCGATGAAATTGAATACTTCCCCTCAGAATAAATATATACGCCTTGACCGTCTGTCGCAATCCACACAATATCTTGAAAACGATCTTTTAAGATCCGAAATACTCCAGACTTTATGCCTAAATCATCTACCGTATACTTATCATTTGCCTGCAAAGAAATCTTCAATAAACCATTTGTTTGAAATGCAACAAAAAAAGATGTTCCATCACGAAGTATATCTACAATGGTTCCTCTTCCATCCAATGCCTCTTTCCAGTTACAAATAAGCTTTTTTACAGGCTTATCCAAACTATATCCAAATAAATTATAATCTTTATCTAACCAATAAACCTGATTTTTATCTCCAAAGCCATAACGTACCTCTGTTTTTTCACTAGTGTTTATTGTAGAGAGGGTATATTCTCCTTCCGGAGAATGTTTCATTTGATAATATATAATCTCGTTTTTTAGGAAAATAATTAGATAATGTTCATTCACATAAAGATTAACAATATCTTCCCTATCCAAAGTTCCTATAGGAAGTCTATAAAACTCTTGTTTTTTTTCATTAAAAGCGTATAACAAATTACTACTTGAGAAGAAGAACAGATTCCCTAGTTCATTCTTGACCATCATATAACTACCCTTAAACTGGGGATAATCAACAACAAGGCGTTTTTCTTTATCAACTTTACTCAAACCATAGTTTGTCTGTACCCAAATTACTCCATCATGAGTTTCTAATATTTCTTCTATGATGTACCCAGATAAGTTCAATTGCCCCCAACCATTCCAACTATATGCTTTTGTGCCATCATATATATTCACTCCATCACAAGTCCCCATCCATAAAAAGCCATTACTATCTTGCAGTAAAGAAAGTACAGCACTACTGGTAAGACCATCTGAATTAGTAACCTGCCTTAAATTATAAGCTGATAATGAATTTATTACACATACCAGAAAAAAAAACAATCCTCCTATAAATTTCATAACAGCATTTATCATAGTATATTTTTTAATCAATATTCAGGTACAAAGGTATAGAAAATAACAAATTGCATTGAAAGAGATATATAATATTTGCATTCATATCAAATAAAATTAATTCAGATCATCCACTTCAGTTTTTTATCTTTCAGTAATCATTTATCTGCAATTTATCATGTGAAAAAGATTAGTGAATCAAACTATTTTGATCTTTCCCTTATTCTTCTATAGAATACATAATACAATAGGTATGGAGTAATGTAACTATTGAGACACTCCATACCTACCAATCTATTTATCTACTTCCTTTTCTCTGTTACGAATATACTCTAATAATATAGAATGAGCAGGGTGTGACATCGTTCCATGGTCAAACCCCTGTAGTTCATAAAGATATGCAGCTGGATGACCTATAATCTTAAGCATACGCCACATATAAGCATTTTCTTCATAACGTCCCAGCATCTCCCGTTCACGGTCACCACATATCAGCAAGATAGGGGGACAATCTTTACGTACATAGTATAACGGAGCATGCTCATCAATTAAAGGCTGATAATCAGAAATTCCCCTATCACGTCTATTCTGGAAATGAGTAATAGCTTGTCCGCTAAAAGGAATAAGAGCAGCAAAGCTATCAGCATCTACTCCATATTTAGCCAACCGACTTTTATCCAGTCCAATCATACTGACTAAATAACCTCCCGCAGAATGTCCTGCTAAATATATTTTCGAAGGATTTCCTCCATAACGGGCTATATTCTTTACTACCCATGCAGTGGCTGCAGCTGCATCATCTACCGCATCATCAGTTGTTACATCAGCATTAATTGCCTTAGGATCTTTATTCCCGGCACATAAGCGATAACTCACACCCACAACAGCAATTCCTTGCTCACGCAATTCACGTGGAATTTCACGGTCTCCGCCGGTCAATCCTCCACCATGAAACCAAACAACGGTGGGAAAATCCTTCTTATCAGTCGGATAATATACATCAAGCAAACATTTTTGCTTCATATATGCATTTTGCTTCCCTTCACGGTAAGAAATAGCTTTTTCCCATTGATAACCTTGTGCATAAAGAGTAATGGAACATGCTAATAATACAAGTATGCAATAAAATCTAGTTTTCATAAGAATTGTTTTATTTGTTATTACAATTGTACTTCTATTCCTTCAACTAAATTACCACTAGCTTGATATATGCCTTTATCTGTAATAATCTTCACAATAGCCATATCATTGTTTTCTGTGATATACTTACCTTTCTTTTGGGTTATTTTAACTTGCACTTTATTATCAGCAGTACGAATAGCGGTAAAATGCTGAAAGCTATAATTGCCATCTTTAAACGACCAATTATCCCCTTCATCCCAATAAAGAGTACCATGGGCTTCACCTTTTTCATCCAAGCAAACTAATAAAGTCAATGGATCAAGCGATTTTTCATTCGTATTCTGTATAATTTTTCCTGTCGGAATAATAGCGCCACCACGAATTTTTAATTTAGCCTGATATGAATCCTTATCATCACCTGGAATCAAAGACAGGTTTCTCCAAATACCTTTAGGTAAAGCTGGATTCTGAGCCCATTCTGGGACAACCAGTAAATTTTCTCCAATAAGAAATGCCTGTTCTTCTGCACGAAGTAAAGTATCCTTAGGATCTGCAAAAAAAACAGGACGCATAATAGGCATTCCAGTTTCTGAGGCCTCATGAAGCAACGTATAATAATAAGGCAACAAAACATAACGACGTTCTAACGCCATACGTGATACATCCTCTACTTTTTGTCCGAATGCCCAAGGCTCTTTATTAATAGTACCAGCACAAGCATGCCCTCGAGAAAAAGGATAAAAAGCTCCTAAAGCCATCCAACGACCAAACAAGTTTGCATCAGGATTAAACAAGAAACCACCAACATCTGCCCCACTAAATGGCTGACCAGATAATCCTAAAGTAAGAATCATGGGAACAGACATAGTCATATGACTTTCCCAGGAAGCATTATCTCCCGTCCAAGTAGCAGCAAATCGTTGTCCACCCAAAAAATTTGAACGCGTTAAAATAAAAGGACGATTTTGCGGACGCGCTTTCATAATCCCCTCCCGAGATGCCTTAACCATAAGATAACCGTACACATTATGATATTTCAAATGAGGTCCAGCCGGAATCTTGTCACCTCCTAAATGTTTGTTATCTTCAGGCATAGTTCCTGTAGGAGTATTACTTATCTGAGGTTCATTCACATCATTCCAAACTCCATCAACTCCCTTATCCAAAAAGTCCTTATATAAATCAGCCCACCAACGCACTGTTTTAGGCTGAGTAAAATCAGGAAAAGCACATGCACCTGGCCAAGCATCTCCATGGAATTCCTTTCCTTGTGCTGTTTTAACCCATACATCATTTGCTGTTCCCGACTTATAGACAAAATAAGTAGAATCAACTTTAGCCCCCGGGTCTATCATCCATGCTGAATGAAATCCACGTATATGAAGATCTCTATTCAAAGCCGCTGGATCTGGAAATGTCTGAGGATTAAATGTAAAAATACGATAACCATCCATATAATCAATATCCATCCATATCACATCACAAGGAATACGCTTAATACGGAAAGTATCTGCAACCTCAATTACACGACTGGCTGGTGTATAAGAGAATCGGCACTGCTGATATCCTAAAGCCCACCGTGGAACCATAGGCATAGTACCGATAAGTTCGGCCAAGCCTTTTATAACCGCCTGCGGAGACTCTCTGTCTATTACAAATATACGAAATAGTTCACCTTCTGTTTCGAAATTAATACGTTCATCGGTAGTTGTCAGTTTCGCTTTATAAGGTGTATCAAATAAAATTCCAAAAGAAGTTCCATCCGGACGAACTCCCATTACCCAAGGATGTGACTGATACAAGCGTTTTCCATTATCAACACTATATGCACCTGAATCTGTATTCCACAATTTGATACTTTGTCCGTTTCGCAACAACGGCCCTGTAACCTCACCGCCACCATAAAGACTAGTACCTTGAGGTACGTCCAAATAGGCACTAGCATGTCCTTTTTTCTTTTCCATTATAGGATAAAGCTGCCAATTTGAAGGTAACATACCTTTTTCCTGAGGCTCTGCTTTTAAGGCAAAAGAAGGCATTTGACTCAGATTGAAACCTTTTGGAACAAATTTAGCAATACCATCACCGACTATTACTTCCTTTTCCATTTTCACGTTATGGGCAGATAACCATCCCGTAAAACATAACATTCCTAAAACTCCAACTATCTTTAAATTTACCATATTACTATTGCTTACATCATTATGAATACTCATTTAAATGATAAATTAAATATCATGATTTCATCTAATTATAGGTATTCGTATAACAAACATTTAGGCAATATGAACTATACTGCCTAAACATTCCACTTTAAAGAAAATCATAAAGGTTGTAGGACACACATCGCTTCCATCAACATACATCCTGTTAAATGAGGAGTTAGCCCTACTTTTTCATTATCTGCAGGAGCCTTTCTCCAACGTCCTCCATATAACATGGTGTTGGGATTAATTCCTTGAGTAGCCATTACAGTGGCACAGCGAGTGATATACTCATGAAACTTCTTTCTATCTGAATAATCTACAGAGTGATCATTGATCAGCTTAACAAAATAACGGAAAAAGATTCCATGAAACAATCCTCCATCGCCACTTACAGCATCAGGCAACAAACCTTCATTTTGTGATAATTGTTCTACAACAAAATTGGCAGCCTTTACTGCGTCATCTAAATACTGCTTATCACCTGTTATTTTATAAAGCTCATGGGCAGCTCCTAAAAAGGTTCCAATGTTATAAGTAAATATCCAGTTTCTCTGAATTTCACCCTTTCCATTAATATTATCATAAACAGCTCCTGTTTTACGATCAAATAAGTAGTTTTTCTCCCAAATATAAATTTTGATAGCTTCATTTAAGTAGGCATTTTTAATCTTGCCATCGCTAAATTGAGCCTGATCGTAAAAAGAGTAAAGACGAGCAGCAATTAATGCAGCCGGTCCATTAGAGCAAGCATTCTTTGATTTTGCGACATCCGTCTTCCAAGTAATTCCACCAAACCAGGGAGCTTCATCTTCCGGTCCCCATGTAGACCAAATCCAATCATCATATACTTGTCTCGCTTTCTCTATATATTTTTTCTCCCCTGTACTTTCAAACATTCTTATTTGTGCTAATACGATCCATTCCATATCATCAACAAAAACATTCCACCAAGGATCTTTGGGATTCATTTTTCCTGCAAAATTATATTTGGGCATACCTTCCCACCACAAAGGAAAAAGTTCTTTATAATACGATTTACCAGTACGCATATACGCGTCCACCAGAACATCCATTGCATGTGCCTGTGGCCAATAGTTATTTGTTGACATATCAGAAAAATCGCTACCATAATTAAAATAATAGCGTTTTTCGTAGCCCTCAAAACTAGCTCCCCAAAAATGTTTGATAAGTGCTTCTGAAGTACCATTAGCCATTTTATTCCAATAAGTTATATCTTTCTGAGCAAATACTCCAAAGACACAACATAACATAAACAGAATCGTTAAAGTTTTTTTCATAACTAGCTTCCTTATAAATTTTAATCAACTGTAATGACAAGTTTCTTTCCCTTTTGCAACTGTCCGTGAGATACAAAATATCCATCAACGACCTCATTATCATAAGTTATCTGACGGATTTTTCTTCCATGTCCTTGCTTCACAATAGTAAAAGGTTTATCCTTTAAATAAAACGTAACCTTATCAAATAATGGAACTGTAACGATATATTCTGGATCTGCAGGAGAGTATGTATAAAGCCCAATGGCATTAAATACATACCATGACGACATTTCACCAGCATCATCCATACCAGCATATGCCAATTTATCCTTACCCATATCATAATAGTGCCCCATCAGAGAATCAAGTACCGCTTGTGATTTTTCCTGCTTCCCGATAAAATAATAAGTGTAAGGAATACTATGTCCTGGCTGATTTCCATGACAATAGTTTCCAATAAATCCAGTCATATTATCAACTTCATACCCATGCCAAGGCTCTGTAAAAAGAGAATCCAATTTATTCTCAACGGCCTTATTATTAGGATAGAGCTTAATCATTCCTTCAGGATCATGGGGAGCAAAGAAAAGCGCATTCCAGGCATTCGCTTCACGGTACATGTACTGATAATAAGGATAATATGGATCAAAATCTGCAATCCAACTTCCATCTTCAATTTTACCACGCCAGAAACCTGTACCCGGATCGAAAAGAGTTTTATAATTATTAGCACGTTTCATCAACACATCATAATTCTCCTTATCACCTAATTCTTTAGCAACCAAAGCTACAGCATAATCATCATAAGCATACTCTACAGTCTTTGTTACAGCACCTTTATATTCATCTTGCGTAGGAACATTTACCGTATCTTTTTCTGCAATCCATCCACGTTTTATATATTCATCCAAATAAGGTCGTCCTCCTTTACCTGGAACCGTAGCATTTTTCAAAATCAGGTTATATGCCCTTTGTAAATCAAAGTCACGTAATCCACGTAACCAGCTTCCCGCAATAAAAGTAGAGGCATGATCTCCATGAAAAAATGTTGGCATATATCCGTTACTCTTTTCTCCTTTATCGATAATTGACTTAATGACATCAATTGTCACCTCAGGTGATAACATTCCCAACAAAGTCAACTTATTACGATAGTCATCCCAAAATGATGGATTAGTATAATAATGAAATCCATTATTTACCACATTCCCTTTAATATCAGTATATTCAAAATTTACATCACTTCGTAAAGCCGGCCATTTAAAAGCATGATACAAGCAAGAATAAAATAAGCTTTTTTCACGTTCCGTTCCCCCTGACACTTGTATTTTAGACAAAAGCTTTTCCCAAACTTCATCTGCTTCACAAGCAACTTGCGCGAAGTCTTTATGAAGCATTTCATGCTCAAAATTCATTTTTGCATTCTCAACACTAACAAATGAAAATCCGATTTTCATTTCCAATGGTTTGCTATCTTTGCTATTGACAAAATTGACCAAAGCGACTTCATGATGCCCGTCTTTCTTCATTACGACGTCATCGATTACATAATTGGTCGTCGCATAAAAAAAGATTTTACCTTCTCCAGCCTGATATCCTGTAAAAACCTTATCCCCTGATTTTTCGATATGCCATTCTGTAACAGTGTTATTTGAACGACGAATATCCACTAATACAGACTTTGCATCTTCTTTACGAAAAGTATACTTATGATAAGCACAACGCAACGTACTTGTAAGTTCAACATTTACATTGTATCTATCCAAATAAACCTGATAATACCCGGGACGTGCAGTCTCTTTCTGATGGCTAAAATGTGAACAGTAATTACTTGGACTAATTTCTCCAACAACAGGCATCATTGGAACGTGCAATAAGTTCCAATGTCCTTTATTAGTATGAGAAAATCCATAAATAACACTATCTTCATACTGATAACCAGCACCACTCCGATATTGAGTTACAGGACTCAACTGCACCATTGCATTAGGTAGCGTTGCTCCAGGAAATGTTTCTGCTCCCCAAGTTCTCGTTGCTTTCTTACGTACATAGCCCAAATCTTCCTTTTCCCATAATGTAGCACTTCCCAATAAAGGATTAACATACTCTGTCAGTTTATTCTGACTCTCACAGCTTGTAAAAAGAATGAGAGATATGATTGATATTAAAAGTTCATTTTTCATTTTATTTTCTATTTTTTCATACCTATTGAAGATTGTACATCTAAATATTCTATTAACCACCTAATGCCAATGCAATGTAAGTGAATACATTCAATTATATTATCAACCCCACTGAAAACTCCTTCTGCCATACTTTATCAACATGACAGTTTTCAAAATCACCATTAATTATAAAACTTTATCAATGGCTTCTTTTATTAATGTTTCCATAACTATATATCCTTCGGCAGTAGGGTGAACACCATCTTTTGTATATTTAGGATTAAGAGCTCCATTTTCTCCATAAACCATTTTTCCGTAATAATCTACATAAGGTATCTTATGTTGATAGGCATATTTTTTGATTCGTGCATTAAGAGAAGCTATTTTCTTTTGCGCATCTTTAATCGCTGGATTCCAGCCAAAAGCAGCAGCCGGCAACGTCGAAGTTAGTATAACCTTTATTTTATGCGCCTCAGCCAGTTCTACCATAGATATTATATTTCCAAAAGTATACTCTTCATTATAAGCACATGTGTTCTCTGCAACATCATTAGTACCCGCATTAATAACGACCAATGACGGAGATAGCTTTATAACATCTTCACGAAAACGCAACAAGAACTGATATGAGGTCTGCCCACTAATACCACGTCCCACATATCCATTATCTGTAAAGAAAGCAGGGTGGGTATTCACCCAACCCTCTGTTATAGAATTCCCCATAAAAACAACTTTTACAGTTTTGTGAGAAATAGTTATATCTTTATTCTCTTGAGCATAACGATTTAAGCCACCAAAATCTCGACCCTGTGCATTTATATGCGTACACGTTAAACTAAAGGAAACAATTCCTATACCCAAATATTTTACCAATAGTTTTGTTCTCATAACACTTTATTATATAAAATTTACTCTACAACAGCTGCCCATCCCCCATTACGTACCAATTTAATATTTAATTTATCAGAAGAATTAACCTGATGTTCTTTTTTGCGATAATCCATTGCTTGTCTATCAGCATTAATACCATCCTCAAATGAAGTCATACGGTAAGTTCTAGCTTTATCCAAAAAGTCAAAAGATAAAGTAAATCTACGTGAAGCTTCCTTTCCGTTACAGATTGCACCAATAAACCATTTATCACCCTTTCGTCTGGCTAGTACTACATATTCACCAATCTTAGCATCTAATATTTTCGTTTCATCCCATGTAACAGGTACTTTTGTTATAAAATCTGTACAATCAGGATTGCGATAGTATAGAGTTGGATTATCAGCCAGCATTTGAACCCCACTTTCGAATACGACATAAAGAGCAAGTTGATAAGCACGAGTTCCGATACTAGCTGCATTCGGGCGGTCTGCTCTATAGACTTCAGGTTGCATACTGATCATGGCTCCAGGTGTATAATCCATTGGACCTACAGCATTTCGCATGAAAGGTAAGTACAAACTATTATCTGGATAACATCCCCCCATTTGTTCCATTCCGCGAACACCTTCATAAGACAAAATATTAGGATAACGATACTCCAATCCTGCTGGTTTGAATGAACCATGGAAATCAATCAACAAATGATATTTTGCGGCTTCTTTTGCTACCCGTTCATAATAATTGACCATCCACTGATCACTACGATCCATAAAATCAATCTTAATACCTGCTACTCCCCAATCAGAAAAAGTTTTAAACACATCAAAATGGTTCTCAACAGTAAGCCAAGTAAGCCACAACAAGACTCCAACTCCTTTTTCTTTTCCATAACGGATTATTTCATGTACATTAACTTGAGGATTAGGAGTATAAGGATCACGTGTACTCAAAGCCCATCCTTCATCCATCAATATATAAGGGATATGATACTTAGCTGCGAAATCAATAAAGTATTTATAGGTATCCATATTAAAACCGGATACAAAATTTACATCAGGACCATAAGGAGTAGCTCCATTCCACCATTCCCAACTTACTTGTCCTGGTTTTACCCAACTATAATCTTCCAATTCACAAGGAGAAGACAAGTTATAAACCATTTCATTACTCAAAATATCTTTATCATCGGAAGAAATCATAAAGAAACGCCACGGAAAAGTTCGCTTTCCTTCTGTCTTAGCGATGTAATTAGCTTCTTTAAGAATCTTTACGCTACGATCTCCGTCATCTCCAAACTCCAAAGGGCATTTCGGAAAAACAGCAGTCAATCCATTCTTATCTGTCCCCTTCACAAACATACAAGGATAATCATCTAAATCAGCCTCCGAAATCAATATATTATATCCCTGCGGACTCTCTAATAAAACCGGGAAATAACTCATTTCATCCGACGACTTATAATCCATTGTATTCAAATGAGAATATGGATTTTCATATGAAGTCTTAAATCCTGAAGTCTTAGACAAATGAGCCCAATAATTAGTCGGGAAATGGATAGTAAATTCTTCGTCTAATACCTCAAGCTCATTTTTTCTATCAGTTACAAAACGATAAGCAATTCCATTATCATAAGCTCTAAACTCAACAGAATAATTGCCCTTCATATTCATACGAAGAGTATTACAATAATTCCGGACTAATGCATTTTTTAATGGGATAGGACGCAGTACTTCTTTGTCAATCTTTCCCCTCTTTATATTTTGAAGACTTGGTTTTGCCCCTAAAACATCATCTGATAAAGTCATAGACAATGTACAATCTTTAAGAATTGTATCATTTTGAGAAATCACAGAATAATATATTTTCTCTTTCAAATCGACTACAACCTTAAGTTTTCCATCAGGAGATTGGACATCAAGAGATCTTCCCTGTACATTAGAACAACAGCAAAATATTCCCAAAAATCCGAACAATAACATTCCTTTTCTCATAGCATTCTTATCATCCAAATAAAGTTATCAATAAACAAAATTTCTGTACACTACTCCTAAACGCTTCATTAATTAGATATACTTCCTTGTTTCCATTGGTTTATAAGATATTGAGCTATAACCCAATGACATTACTATCTCAATTTATATTAACATAATCTCTTTCCTGATTTTACCTATCATTTCCCATTAAAAACATTATCCCAACCTTTTCGCCGTTTACTTATATACCCGAATCCCCAATCAACAAAAAAATTCAAGAAACAAATATCCTTTGTCTGATTTTAAAAAGTATGATATAACGTTTACAAAAAGAGAAAGATACATCGCCCAAATCAATGTTCTTAAAATGTCTAAGACTAATAAATATAAGATTTTGAATGGAACTATCTTTCAACTTTATAGCCGTTATATTTATTACAATCAGAGCTTTAGCAAAATCTAAGATTATTACTTATGTTAGAGGTAAACTAAAAAATTTACACGATGAAATAAAGTGTTTTTCAATTATTGATTTTAATTGTTTCTCAAATCCTTTTCGAAACTTTTTTCTATTTCATGATAATAATCCATAGAAACAGAAAAAAGTTTCAAAAAAGATTTTCAATCAGATCTTAAGACTTCTGTATTTTTACATTTTTAAGACCAAGTGTTCCTAGTTATTTACCCCACAAGGATCTCGCTTCTATAAGTGCACATCCACTAGTCTGTGCACCAAGCTGAGTGCTACCAGAAGCAGGTGTAGTCCAGTTAGTACTAAATAAAATATCTAACTTATTTACACCCTTACGCCATAAAACTTCTGCATTATTATTAAAGAATGTCTCAAATTTTTTACGATAAAGCTCATCTAAATCCGGCTCCATGATTAATTTGACGAAATAACGCATAAAAATACCTTTGAAAAAGCCACCATCACCAGAACCTTCATCACGTAGCACATTATTACCACTATCAATCATACCAGCATCACTAATACAGAAGTAAGCAGCTTTACGTGCATCCTTTAAATAATTTGCTTCACCTGTAACCTTATATAATTCGTGTGCTGCACCCAAGAAAGTACCCTGATTGTAACTCAATGAGAAACTACCAATTTCACCTGTTTCGCCATTTAAATTATCATAAACAGCTCCAGTAGCCTTGTTAAACAGATTCTCACGCAGCCATGCATAAATTTTGATTCCCCAATTTTTATATACTTCATCTTGAGTTACTGAATAAAGACGCATTGCTAATAAAGCAGCAGGGCCATTTGAACAAGCATTTTTACTCCAACGCTGATCAGATTTCCATGCGATACCGCCACCGCCATACTCTTCATTCCAACCACCTTCAATATATCCCCATAACTCTTTAGCCGTATTCAGGTACTTTTCATCTTGAGTGGTTTCATACAAACGTACCATCGTAAGAGCTATCCATTCCATATCATCATAAAAATTATTCCAATATGAATTGCCATTCTTTACTTTAATACCTTCATACCATGGAGTAAAAAGATCGGAGTATTTAGTATTTCCACTACGCAAGTAAGCATCGATAATTACATCCATTGCCTGTGCCTGTGGCCAATACTGGAAACCAGTGCCATTTCCATCGTTTTCATAATTAAAATACCCTTCTTCATTCCAAAAACGTTCCGGCAAAGTAGAGCTGGCACTATCTGCTGCCGCACTCCAGTCTATAGCATAACCAGTATCATATACATATTCATCTTCAATCTTACTACAGGAAGCTAAAAGCATTCCTGTAATAAAAAAGAATAATAACTTATATTTCATAGTTCTATCACTTAACAAGTTCTACATGATGTGTATAATTATCTCCAGAGAAAATAACAGAAATACGAGTAACAGCTCCCGGATTAGCTCCATCAGCAGCTCCATCGAATTCATTATTCAGTTTCCATTTCTGATCCCATTGGTTATTAGGAGTGTCAGCTATATAGAAATAAGGATCATCAGCTGTAGCTTCTCCTGGAGCACTATCTGTTGTATTCTTAGTTCCCCACATTTGTGTTGTACCATCAGCATATGTCATCAAGAACTTATAACGTTGGTCTCTACCCCAGCTTTCCTGTTTAAATTCAATCAGATCTTCTCCTTCAAATACACCATTACCTTTATAAGGAAGCTCAAAAGTAACCTCATTGCTAGGACAGAAGAAGAATCCCATACTCTGGATTTCAGTCATCTTGACAGAAGCCGTTGTAAAGTCTAATACAATACGGTAAACACCACCTTTATTTACAGTAGTTTCACCCTGACCTTCAATGATAACACCACTTTCATTGATATAATAAGACTTGGCATCAGCAGAGTTATTATCAACCAGTCGATAAGACTTACCCTCCTCCAATTTAGTGAACACTTCAAACACACCTAATTCATTAGGCATCGAACAAGGAACTGCTTGTGCAATATCTGTTCCTCCTTCTGTAGCTTCACCTGTCAAATAAACCTGATTAGGTAATTCAGTAAATCCTTTCAAACAAGTAATGGTCAAAGTTCTTGCTTCAGTAGCCATCGCTGAATTTAAACCTCTGGAAGCAACAACTGTCCATTTTACAGTTCCGGTTTCTCCACCATTAATACCAGCTGCTTTACCAATCTTATCCAACACTTTATGAGTTATTGTTGCATAATTACGAACCCCGTTATTATCAGCAACAACACGATAAATCGGATTTGTAAAATTACCATCTTCTTTATCAAAAACAACCTCATACAAAGGCGAGCCACTATCTTCAGCTTTTGCTGCAGCCCATTCAAAGAAAAGTGAAGCTGTAGACGAAGCAACCAGTGTTACACTCTGACCATCTGTCGGTTCATACAACTGAGTTACAGGACTAACTTGTACATCCTTATATTCCATATCTTTAGTACATGATGTAGAAAACAATACAGTCATGCACATTGCAAATACATAAAAAAATCTTAGTTTCATCATTATAAGTATTTAAATATTTAAAGTTAATCAGTTTGCATATCCAGGATTATTAGGAGCCAAATTATGATTCAAGTCAATCTGGCTTTGAGGCACAGCCCATAAATAATCTCTTTGTTCATTAAAGTTATAAGAGTCTACACGAATTGTACCAACTCCATCAAAAGTAGCACCTTCAACATTGCCTGTCAAATATTCTGAACCTGCTTTCCAGCGCTTAATATCAAACCATCTTAATCCTTCCATAGCCAGTTCACAACGGCGTTCGTTACGAATCAGTTTTCGCATATCATCTGAAGACAGAGAAGGATATTCCAATGCACCTGAATCAGTAAATCCAGCTCTTTCTCTGATACGTTTGATAGTCATATTCCAAATGTCTTCAGTAAATTCACCTTTTTCGAATTTAGCTTCAGCATACATTAACAGCACATCGGCATAACGCATTGTAATGATATTCAAGCCAGAATTCAAATCACCGGCATCTTGTGGACTATAATATTTACGTACATAGTAACCTGTAGCGGTATTATTACTACCATAAACGTATTTATCAACAGTTGTCGAAGTATTGGGATCAATATGTATAACAGTACCCTGGCTTCCATCATTTACATTACCGCTCCAATCATATCCATCATATATAATAGTAGCAGTCATACGAGGATCTCTATTGGCATATGGATAATCTTTATTGTAATTACTTCCCTGTTCATCGATTCTCTTTCCATTCAGCATGATATAACTATCAACCAACGACTGTTGAGGAACACGATTTATAGCTCTACCTCCAACACTCAATGGAGCCATATCTACCATATCTCCCCAAGTCAAGAGTTTCTTTACATATGAACGGTCCATTATTACTTCCTGATTATACTCATTTTCTTCCTCAAACAATCCTCTGTAAGAAGGGTACAAGTCATAGGTACCATATTCACCTTGATTGTTGATAAGATTATCTGTATAGGTAATTACTTTATCCCAGTTTCCTTCCATCAAGTATACACGTGCCTGCAACATGCTTACTGCACCTTTCGTAATTTTACCCTGTTCGTCTGCCGATAAAGCAGTATTAATTGGCAGATCATCTTTAATATCTTCCAATTCATCATGGATAAACTGAAGAACAGTAGCAGCAGATGTACGACTTATTGAATTTGCTTCATCCAGTGTTATGTCTTTTGTAAAGAATGGTACATCACCATAGAAATTTACAAGACGGAAATAAATAGCAGCACGGATAAAACGAATCTCAGCTATCATACGAGCCTTTGCAGCAGGATTCATATTAGGAACCAAATCTACCTTTTCCAAAAATACATGGCAAGTTTTAATTCCACCATACAAATTTTTCCACTCACTATCAAAAACACCTATAGAAGGTGTTGCCTGCCCTTTACGGATAGCACGTTGATCAGTTACAGTACGGCCGTCAATTACATTATCGCTCAAACTTTCATCCGACCACATTTTCCCTGCATCATACATCTGGCTATAGGCCATGTTCACCACATTCTGTGCCTTTGCCTCCGATGTCCAATAACTATTATCAGTAAATTTATTTGTAGGTACATTTTCCATGTCATTGCAAGCAGCCAATAACATCATTGCACTTACAACATACAACATATATGTTTTTAATTTCATAAAGTCACATTATTAAAATTCCACATCAATACCAAAACCATAATAACGCAATGTCGGATAAGAACGTCCACTATTAGCTCCACCTGCAGACATCTTAGAGTCAAACTCAGTTGATTCAGGATCAATAAAACTATTATTACTGAAAGTCAATAAGTTTTCTCCGCTCACGTATACTCTAAGTTTTTCCATTCCCACTTTCTTCGACCAAGATTTAGGAAGTGTATATCCTATCACCAAATTCTTCAAACGCATGTATTTACCATCAAGAATCTGCATGTCAGAACCAGTTCCATAGTTATTTTTATTCGAGTCAGAACCTGGAGCTGCTAGACGAGGCCAAGTTGCATCCGTATTTGTTGGAGTCCAGAAATCAAGCTGATGTTTGAATATATTATATGAATAATTACTATGTAACGGTTCAATCAATTCACCACGCAACATCATATCACGTTTTCCGACTCCCTGCCAGAACATACTGAAATCAAGTCCTTTCCAAGAAAGATTATAAGTAAATCCAAATGTATATCGAGGGAATGCGTTTCCTAAGATAAAGCGGTCTTTTGAATCAATAACTCCATCGTTATTTCTATCAACAAATTTCACATCACCAGGTTGCACTTTACCTCCAACAGGAATAGCAGAAGCTTCGATCTCCTCATAACTCTGGAAATATCCGTCAGTCTTATAACCATAATAAGAGTTCAAAGGTACACCTTCACGAATGATACGTTCCAGTTCATCAGCCTTTTTAATTTGCTCATGACCAGGGAATTTTAAAACCTTATTATAAGAGTCACTCAAGTTAAGGCTAAAGCCGTGCTGAACCTGACCTGTACGTATATTGTAGTTAATACCTATTTCCCATCCTTGATTTTGCATTTCACCGATATTATCCATTGGCATATCTGTTCCAAAAACAGTAGGAACTATAGGCTTCATCAAAATATCAGTTGTACGTTTGTAAAAATAATCAAATGTAAGATTCAATTGATTATTGAAAAAAGAAGCATCTACACCTATATTAAATGTTTTTGTTTTTTCCCAAGTCAAATCATTCAATCCTAAAGCAAAGCCAGCTCCTGAAACAACCGAATTACCATAAGCATAATTATTATCATATACTGTATAAGTTGTAAAACGGTCGTAAGTACCGATAGCTTGACTTCCCAGTATACCAAATGAAGTACGTAACTTCAAATCGCCTACCTTCTCTTTATAGAAACTCATAAAGTTTTCTTCTGATAAACGCCATCCCAAAGATACTGAAGGGAAGAATCCCCATCTGTAATCTTTATGGAATTTCGAAGATCCATCATAACGGAAACTGAACTCTCCATAGTACTTATCAGCATAAGAATATCCGACACGACCCAACAAGGAAGTAAGACTAGTACGATTAGTATCGTCTACAGAAGTCTTTCCTGTTATATTACCAGCTTCTCCCGTAGTAGTATCTGTACCGATTCCTAAATCTGGATCAACATATTTCTTTTCAATTTCATTGGCAGTATAGGTATACGATTCATTTGTAACACCAAACAGTCCATTTACAGTATGTTTACCAAAAGTTTTATTGTAGTTCAATAAAAGCTGAGTATTTATCAGATACGCATCACTATTCCAGTTACTGGTTTTATTATTCGCTAAATTAACAGGTCTTGGAGTAGTAGCGTCTTCACTTGCATAATATTCTACAGCATTATTTCTGGTAAAACGAGTATCATTGATTACATCTGCTCCCAAAACTCCTTTTAAAGAAAGCCCATCAATAATCTTCATCTCAGCAGAAACATTCGCATTTAAGTAATTATTACGATATTTATTGAATCCGCCTGCTTCCAACGCTCCTAAAGGGTTAAACTCAGATAAAATATCATTCAATAAATAGCGTCCGTCTGCCGATTTCATTTTATAATAATAGTAAGTCGGAACACGTTCTGCATCAATTTCCAGACTACTACCAGTAGTACTAATACTATTATTACGCGTATATGCCAGAATTGCATTCAATTTGAAACGACCAACCTCTGTATTTATATTTGTACGGAAGTTATAACGTTCCACTCCGAAATTCTTGTTACCTACATAATTACTTTCCTGATCAAAATATCCCATAGAAACCATATAGGTCGTATTAGCAGATCCTCCTGAAACACTCAGATTATAATTCTGCTGTAAAGCTGTACGCATAATCTGATCGTAGAACCAACTTTCTTCACTCTGATGTGCAGCTAAATCACGAATCTGCTCTGGAGTAAATTTCGGATCATTTCCAACATTTGTATTAGCCAAGTTTGTTAAGGTTGCATTCTGATACCCAGCTACCGGAGAGAATAAAATATCAGGATTTTGCCAACCCACAGAACCATTTAAACGTACTGTTGGTTTTTCATTCTTTTTACCAGATTTAGTAGTTACCACGATTACACCATTTGCCGAACGTGATCCGTAAATAGCGGCTGTACCAGCATCCTTCAATACAGATATATTCTCAATATCATTCGGGTTCAACTTATTGAAACTTCCTCCATCAGACACAATTCCATCAATTACAATCAACGGACTATTATCATTCAGCGTACTGATACCTCGAATATTAAAGTTAGTTTTATTATCGTTAGGGTTATAGCTTGTCTGTTGGACAATTACTCCCGGTGCTGCACCCTGTAAGGCTTGTGTAACATTAGCTACAGGACGCTTAGTGATTGCTTCAGATTTTACCTGACTGACAGAACCTACTGCACTTTTACGCGTAGTAGTACCATATCCTACAACGATAACTTCTTCCAGTTGTTCCGTATCTTCCTGCAATGTAATCATCAGATCAGACTTATTTCCGACCTTCACTTCTGTTGTCTTATATCCGATATAAGAAAAAGACAACACATTTCCCTTTTCACACTGAAGGGTGAAGTTACCATCTATATCGGTAACAGTTCCCTGTCCCGACCTACCTTTCACTGAAATGCTGACTCCTATCAACGGCTCTCCATTTACATCCTTTACATTTCCCCGGATTGTCATCACAGCTTGCGATACTTCCTGACCGCCTACAGTTGCATAAAGAGTAGCAACAGGTGAGGTTAATGTAATGGCCGCCAGAGCAGCTAACATTTTTAAATTAGTATTCATTTTTATTGATTTAAGTTATACATCTTCTATACAAAGCTTCGAAAAATAAGATAGAATACAAATTATCATCTTATTACTTTATTCCATTCAGCAGTTCCAGTTTGCCATCTGCAATCAATTTCAGTATCAGCTCACCAAATAATGTATTCTGCCATGCGAACCAAGGACGAGTAAACTTCTCTGCATTATCCTTATGGAAAGATTCATGCATAAAACCAGTTCCCGCATCCGTAGTCATCAGCATTTTTATACAAGACTGAATTTCTTTATCATCCTGACTGGTAAAAGCTTTCATCATAATACTCATAGGCCATACCATATCATAACCAATATGAGGTCCACCTATTCCTTCGCCTACTTTTCCTTTAAAGAAATAAGGATTATCTTCACTCCAGACAAAACGACGTGTATTCTGATAAATAGGGTCGTTTACATCAACATCTCCCAAATAAGGCATTGCCAGCAAACTAGGAACATTTGCATCATCCATTAACAGATAATTTCCAAATCCATCTACTTCATAAGCGTAGATCTTACCATATTTAGGATGGTTGTAAATCGCATACTTCCGTAAAGCTTTCTCAACTTCATCAGCCAAATCAGTACACTGCTTAGCTAATTCTGGTTTTTTATTAACCTGCTTTAAAATTTCTGCCGCTTTTCTCAAAGAAGTAACAGCAAAGAAATTAGAAGGAATCAGAAACTGGAATGTAGAAGCATCATCAGAAGGACGGAAAGAAGAAGCTATCAAACCTACAGGCTTCACCGGATTTCCCCATCCCTCATTCGTCATCGTATCCAAAGCACGTTCTGTTTTTCTTTGGAAAGAATATGAGCCACGTCCGTCTTTACGTTGCTGATCCTTAAAAGTAGTCAATATATTTTGAATAGCTTCAAGCCATAAATCTCCAAAGACAGATGCATCACCTGTAATTTTCCAATAGTGATAAGCCAAACGTAAAGGATAACACAAAGAATCAATCTCCCACTTACGCTCATGAAGTTCTGGTTTCATATCTGTTTTATCACTCATCCATTCTCCACCAACCGGACCATCATTAAACCCATTTGCATAAGGATCAATATTGATACATTTCCACTGACGAAGAATCACTCCTCTAAGCATTTTTTTCAAAGCCGGATCTTCATTAGCCAGATCTACATATGGCCATACTTGTGCGCCAGAATCACGTAACCACATGGCATGAATATCACCCGTATACACAAATGTATCATCATCACCATCCTGAGTACGATAATGCACGGTAGTATCAAGGGTATTCGGGAAACAATTTTCGAACATCCATCTTAAATAAGGATTAGTCAACAGCTTCTTTACCTCTTGTATCTTAGCCTCAACAGCTTTCGAATGAAATAAACGTTTTGAAACTTCCGGACGTTGTGACACATAATCTTGTGTACTCTCACGAACTGCAACAGGAAATGGCTCTACTAACGAAGAAGCATAACCGTTTTCTGACATAAAGCTGGCTCCAATAAGTGTACACAACAATACACTTTTTAAACTAACTGAGTTTTTCATAACTATTATATTTTACTTTATTTTTGCTAATCTTGCATACATTTCTATCATCGCTGCTTGAGTAAGTAACCACTTCGTATTTTTACTTTCATTTCTTTTTTCTACAAAGCAATCATCGTCAAACAGCATATTCTGATTGGGGTTATGTTCCCACATATATTGCAATGTTTTCTTAAAACTATTCAAATAAACAGGATTACGATCTACTTTATACAGCTCCTCAAATCCCCTCAGCATAATGGCAACAAACCAAACATTTCCATTTTTTATTGCCTTAAATGATTCGCCATCTTCAGCTACAAAGTCTTCAAAAAAATATTGACCACATGCCGACGCCAAACGTTGCGCTTCTTCTAAATATAAATTCTCTTTTGTCAGATTATACAATAGCACTGAAGCTTGCAACATCTGTCCTGCATTATATTGAAACTTGGTTCTATTTACACTACCATCCAAAGTAATATTATCAAAATAAAGAAAATCAGCAGGGTCTTGTAAATTCTTCTTCGTCCAATAATATAGATCCTGCCCCATTCTAAAAAAGTGTTTCTCTTTAGTCAATGAATACAACCGTAAAGCCAGCACTGCTGCCGGAGCATTCGAACATGTATTCTTAGATTCTTTTTTTTGCTCACACCAGTAAACTCCACCTCCTAGAATTGAATCGCAACCACTTTCTATAAAACTCCAAATATTGCGTGCTGAAGCTAAATAAGCATCATTTCCTGTTTGTTCATACAGATCCAAGAAGTCTAATCCTAACCAAAGATTATCATCATAAAAACGATCCGACTTTCCACTTTCTGTAAGATAAGATTGATAACAACCCGGTACACGCAATGAATCAAAGTAACATTCCAGGCCCGGTAAGATTACAGATTCAATCATGTTCTCATATTTCTTATCGCCTGTAGTTTTCTGCAAAGCATTCAAAGCTGAAAACATACCTGAAGTCGGCCATAAATAAGCAACTCTATTCTTACGTATGGTGTCAGCTCCTGCTAAATAGGTAACCAGATCCGCATCACGTTTAGGATATGTTTCATAAAACAGGACCTGACCAGGTACTTTATAATACATCAAAGTACTATCCATTAACGTCATGGCATAGCTTGCAAAATCAGATTCATGTTTTACTTTGTGACACCCACTAAATATGAATAAACACCCTATAAACAGGATTAAGATTTGGTTTTTCATATCTTTAATAATCTAATTAAACGCCTTTCACTCATTTAAGTTGCAGCAAAGATAATTTAACAATACGTTTTTTTTATATCCAAAACTGACAATCATGTAACGCACAAGAAATATGTAAATTGCTAAAGGCCTCCCTATTGTATACATCCATGACATAAATGTATTTATATATGTCAATTATGTTATTCAGCATCTCATACGGCATAGCATAATACTTTTCAGAATAGGGAGAAGATAAAAAAAGAAAAAGCCATAGCATGATCTCAGAAATAAATCTTGCTATGACTTTTTATATAATTTATAATCTGTTCTTTTAGAGATTTTTTATTTCTCTTTATTCTGTAACAGTAAATTTCAAGACAAACACATCCTGACTATTTGAGCCTATCATTACATTAAAATCTCCCGGCTCACAGACATAATTCAGGTCGTAATCATAAAATTTAAGAAGTTCAGGAGTAATCTTAAAGGAAACTTTCTTACTCTCTCCTTTCTTCAAGTGTATACGCTGGAAACCTTTCAACTCTTTTACAGGACGGGTAATGCTGCCAACAATATCACGGATATACAACTGAACAATTTCGTCTGCATCGTAATTTCCTGTATTCGTAACTGTAATAGAAGCTGTCAGCTCACCATTTTGTTTATTCATAGAATCCGCACTCAACTGCATATCTGAATAAGCAAATGTTGTATAGCTCAATCCATATCCAAAAGGATATAAAGGATCATTCGAGACATCAATATAATTGCTACGGAACTTCTCAAACCATCTTCCTTCTGCAAGAGGTCGACCCGTATTTTTATGATTGTAGTTCATTGGCAATTGTCCGACATTCTGTGGGAAGGTTGCTGTAAGCTTTCCACTTGGACAAACGTCACCAAACAAGACATCACATATAGCATCAGCCGATTCACTTCCTCCAAACCAGACATTCAAGATTGACGGAACATGTTGTTGTTCCCATGTCATTACTGTAGGACGTCCTGAAAAATGAACTAACACAACAGGCTTACCTGTTTTCAACAAAGCATCCAATAAATCTCTCTGCGCATCAGGCATTTCCAACTCTGTACGACTACTACATTCACCACTCATTTCAGAAGATTCTCCTAATGCAGCAACGATGACATCAGCTTGTGCTGCAACATTCAAGGCTTCTTCTAATAGCTTCTTATCATCTCCACGAGGTATTTCACGCCCAAACATTGTAGCACGAGTCTGATAGTCGGCATCGTACATCAAATTACTTCCTTGTGCATAAAGAACATTAGCCTGATTACCAACAGCTCTTTGAAGTCCTTCCAGAAGTGTGCTATAGCGCTGAGGAGTAGCAGCTACACTCCATGTACCAGGCATATTGGTACGAGTGTTAGCCAAAGGACCAATCAATGCAATATTTCCTTTTTTCTGTAAAGGCAAGAGATTGTTCTGATTCTTCAATAAAACAAATGATTCTGCGGCTATTCTACGAGCTTCAGCACGGTGTTCTGCATTGTATAAGTCTTTAGCCGGACGTTTTAAATCACAATATTTATACGGATCTTCAAACAGACCTAACTTATATTTAGCTTCCAGCATACGACGACAAGCTGTATCGATATCCTGCATGCTGACTTTTCCTTCCTTCAGCGACTTTTCGAGTGTTCCGATGAAACCATCAGCTACCATATCCATATCCGTACCAGCCTTTAGTGCACGTGCAGATACTTCTTGTAAATCACCGATACCGTGATCAACCATCTCAGCAATTGCCGTATAGTCAGTAACTACAAAACCGTCAAATCCCCACTGATTACGCAGAACATCCGTCATCAACCAGCGATTAGCGGTTGCAGGTATTCCGTCGACCTCATTAAATGAGCTCATAAAGCTACCAGCACCAGCTTCTGCTGCTGCTTTATAAGGAGGAAAATATTCATTAAACATTCTGTTACGGCTCATGTCTACAGTATTGTAATCACGACCAGCTTCGATAGCACCATATAATGCAAAATGCTTTACACAAGCCATAACTTCGTCATTTCTCTCCATCTTCTCTCCCTGATAGCCTCTGACCATAGCTTTTGCAATCTCAGAGCCCAGATAGGGATCTTCTCCATTACCTTCTGAAACACGGCCCCAACGTGCATCGCGACAGATATCTACCATCGGGCTAAAAGTCCAGCAAATACCATCGGCACTCGCCTCAACAGCGGCAATACGAGCAGATTTTTCTATTGCTTCCATATCCCAGGTACAAGAAAGTCCCAAAGGAATAGGGAAAACTGTTTCATATCCATGAATTACATCCATACCAAAGAGCAAGGGAATGCCCAGACGGCTTTTCTCAACAGCCAGTTCCTGCATTTCACGGATTGCCTTTACTCCTTTCAGATTAAATAAGCCTCCTACTTCTCCGCGGCTGATTTTTCCGGCTACATCACTACTTTTAGCCTGTCCCGTTGTTATATTACCTGTTACAGGCAAGTTCAACTGACCTAATTTTTCCTGAAGAGTCATCTTGCTCATCAGTTCGGTCACGAACTTATCCATATTACCCTCATCTTTAGGCAACAGTGATTTCTTGTTCCCGGCAAACATAGCAGCCGACATACACAAAGAAGTCACTAAAAAGAATGTTGTCTTTTTCATACGTAAATATTAAGCGTCCTACACACAAAGTAGGACAGGTTTATACTAAAATTGATATAAATCCGAGGTTTTGGATAAAAGAAAGATTAGCACTTATGAGAACACAAGTGCGGCTATTGTACAATAATAAATAGCAACAGCTAAGAATTTAAAAGTTTCATACACGTGTACATAAGTCACAATCTTTGGCGCTTAGCTGTTGAGACCAATTTCATTGTCGGGCTATGGTAATTCCAGTAAAAGTCGGCCTTTGGTCTATATTATTAGTTCAGTGTTACAGCTTGTGGAACTTTAGTAAGTGAGACATTGTATCCAAGCTTTTTAAGTTCAGAAGACAAATATACCTTGCGTTTCTGCTCTATCTTGGATTGCATATATTGTGCTCCAAGTTCATGGTAACGGGACCCTGTACTCAGTATCAGATAAACGGATATCAACTGAGAATGTCCCACTGCAATCAAGGCACGTTTCTTTCCTCTGCGGGCAGCTATACGATGGTATCTCTCACTAAAAAACGTATTCTTTGTACGGGTCGCAGCCCATGCGGCTTCTGTGATTACCGCCTTTACCTGTTTGTTTCCGTGAGTGATTCGTGCGCTTTTTTTTTACCCGCACTCTCGTTGTTGCCCGGAGAAAGACCGGCCCAGGACGAAAGATGCTTTTCAGAAGGGAAGTGGGACATGTCAAGACCTATCTCAGAAACCAGATCCTCTACAACCTTGGTGCTAAAACCGGGAATCTCCCTGAGAAGTTCAAGGACATTCTCGTACTTGGACAACAGTCTCTTTATACGTTCGGACAAATCATCAACCAAAGTCTGAGTCTGGTCTATATCCTTTCGGATCATCTGAAGAAGATAAATGTGATGCTCTTCAACAAAACCGGTACACGCCTCAAGCAATTCTTCAGGACTGGCTGACAGTTTACCGTGATAAACTGAATTTATATCATCAAGAGTAAGGACTTTGCCTTCACAAAGCATATCAATAAGAGAAGTAGCTGTCGTACCGCTTGTATTACTTACTACACTTGAAAGCTTGATGTTGCAGTCTTCAAGAATACGCATCATACGGTTCTTCTCTGAAGCTATCTGCTGAATAAGCTTGTTCCGGTAACGCGTCAGGTCACGAAGCTGACGCTGCTCCTTGGGAGGAATATAGCTCGGTTTGAGAAGACCTGCCAGAAGAAGCTTGCAGATCCATTCGCTGTCCATCTTGTCTGTCTTGTGACCCGGAACATTCTTAATGTGACGGGCATTGACTATCCAGACATTGGGAATGGAATCTTCAAGAACCTTATAAACCGGCTTCCAGTAAACACCGGTACTCTCCATTCCCACATGCGTTACACCATTGGACAATAGCCATTCTTTCAATTCATTCAAAGAACTCGTGAAGGTTTTGAATGAGCGGGTCTCGCGTTGGATGCCTGCTCCGTCAATTGTCGCCACCACAACCTTCAGGTGGACGTCGATACCGCAAGCGCGCTGTATCAACTGAGGGAATGTCACTTCTGCCATAACTGATACATTTTAGGGTTACACTATACAAAGGTAACTTCAGCTTGACTATTTACATTCTCTTGGGCGTGATTTTTTATCTCATGGGTATTTCATTATTTCTTTCTAATTAAAATAAATCACTTCTTAACTTCAAAACCCAAATTCTTCAGTCCTGCCTGAATTTCAGGACAACTCATAAATAAGTTCCACAATAATCCGCTACGATAGTTTTCTATCATTGGCGCAATTGTACACTGATCAATGGCCAGATAATGCGGTACAGTCCAGTTATCCGTTTCTGAAAATGCATCATAAAAGCCATAAGTTCCCCATATGCTGTCACCTTTTGAATAGAAATATTTCAAGGCACGCATTGATTCTTCAGGAGTATAAGGGAAACTAGATAAAGCTGCAGTAGGAGTAATTACTCCCAAATCATTTTCACCCGGACAATGTGCAGCATATCCTTTCACAGAATAACTGGCTGTAAGTCCCCAGCAGTTTTCACCATAACCTTTAAATTTCTTAGGATTCTCTACACAATATCTATAGTCGGATAAAGCATGATTCCGTACTACATTCCAGTAATCAGCATATCTATCTTTAATCTTACGAGGATCAAGTCCTATATACGAATAGTGAGCCCAGAATAACGGTCCTCCCAATTCTTCCGCACCATTATGCTTCAATTCCAGAGGCAGTCCATATGGTACAGCTGAAGTTTTGATATCTCCTCCTCGCGCCCATCCATTATGATATGCAGAAGCAGGAACAGGATGAGTAGGTGAAGATGCAGCTAATACATAGACAATCAAAGCTTCATTATAGCCTTCGAGAGGAAAGTTCATTTCCCAGCCATAATTGGGCGACCAATGCCAATAGATGACATCCTTGCCGTTCTGATACCAATCGAACTCCATTTCATGCCACAATTTATTAATCTTTGTACACAACTGCTGTTCTTCCTGATTTCCATTTTCGAAATACTGGCGGACACAAAGTAAGCTTTGCATAACGAAACAGCTTTCCACCAGATCGCCTCCATCATCTTTCGTTCCAAAAGGTTTAACTTTCCCTGTCGGTCCATCAAGCCAGTGGGGCCATACTCCGTGAAAACGATCGGCACGTGTAAGATAGTCTACGATTTTATGTAAACGTGCTACTCCTTCTTCCCGAGAAATAAATTTTCTATCAATAGCAACCAGAATACCTGCGATACCAAATCCACTTCCTCCCGTAGTAACTACTGAAGAATCATTCTGAGGATAGTTTCCATCCAGATGAATACGTTCAGGAGCCAGACCAGATGCCTTTTCTGCTCCATCCCACATATAGTTAAAATGCACCTTTTGTATATAATCTAACATCACGCTGTCCGAAGCAAAAGAATCCGGACGAGATGCTGTCTGTTCGGTTATACTTAAAGTTTTTTCTTTGGACGTAGATGTACATGAAAGCAAAAACAATGCACACAGACCACAAAAATATTTCCACATAAGAATTTACAGATTATCGGTTTATAATACTTTCAGGAGCATCACCTGCACATACGTGATAAACTCCTGAAAGCTACCTTCAAAAAAACTATCTACCTTTATTCATCCTTTGGCTCATTTTCCAAAGTAGAAGAGATGTCTATCTGAGCTGTAGGAACCGGATAATATTCCTTTCCAGAAGTCCATCCCAACGGACCTAATACCTCACTCAATTTCCCGGTACGACGCAAATCGTTATATCGTTCACCCCATTCTAAAGCAAGTTCCATACGACGTTCGTCCATAATCTGGTCAAGTGTCACATCTTCCAGTTCAGGCATTCCTGCACGCTTACGAACCAAATTGAATGAAATATCACCATCTTTATTCTGACGAACTTTAGCTTCCGCATTCATCAAAAGGACTTCTGCATAGCGGAATACACGAATATTATTATTTGTTCCATACTCTGTGCGCCCTTCAGTCATCTGGTTAGACGGAGTATATGCCTTGCCATTGAAGCAATCTGGAGCAACATCACTAGCTGGTGCTTTAATGAAATCACCTTCCTGAGTAGTTTCACCTGCCATTAAGAAAGTAGTAGTAGCACGAATAGTCTCACCACGTTCTGCAGCCCACTGACGGAAAGCTTTGGTCGGACTGATAAAGCCCCATCCAGATATATTACCATCATTCAAAGGTCCCTGGAATGTGAACCAGCTATCCGAAACAACAACTTCTCCCGAACCATTTCCAAAGTCAGTAAACTGCATTTCGAACAAAGATTCATCGCAAAGCTTACCTGGAATCTTGAACAGATTGTTGAAATCACTGTACAAAGAGAATTTCTTACTACCAATAATATCATCTGTCAGTCTTTCAACTTCCGACCAGTTTCCCTGCTCCATATAAACTTTAGCAGCCAGCATTTCAGCTGTAAAAGCAGAAACAGCTCCGATACGGTCTGTATATTCATTAGGGCGGATACGTGGCAAATATGTCATAGAGTATTCCAGATCACTCAGCATATAACGATAAACAGCATTGACTGTAGAGCGAGTCATATCTGTCTGCTTATTGTCACGCAAGATAGTAACCGGGCCAAATAACTCTGTCAGACGATAATAGCAGTATGCACGAATAAATTTTACTTCACCTGTATATTCTTCATAACGTTTTCCATCTGCCTCCGAAACAATATTTACGGCATAATTATCAAGGGCTTCCAGTGCTGCATTTGCAACTTTGATGATATCATAGTAAACCATCCATGCTTCATTGGTTCCCCAAAAACCTGCATTATAATTATAACTCTGATCAATAGCCACCAAATCAGCCTGATCATCAATTCGTCCGGTAGAAACATCATCATCACGTACTACTGTAGCTCCCCATACAATCCAGTGAGAACCTCTCTGACGCAATTTGGCATAAACACCAGACACCGGCTGGTACATATTATTCAGGTTCGTATAGTCAACTTTCTCTTCGTCTACCTTATTTTCCGGCAATTTATCCAAAAAATCGGAGCAGGAAGACAATAATGTTGTGGCAGCAAATGCACACAATAATATATTTTTTATCTTAAGACTTTTCATAACTTAACGTGTTTAGCAATTTATTAGAAATCAATAGTCAAGCCAAAAGTATAAGTGGCTGCCAAAGGATAAACTCCCTCATCCCAACCAAAGTTTTGACTAATTTCCGGAGTAAATCCGTTAGATGTAAAGTAAGTAAACGGACGATCAGCAGTCAAGCTAAGTTTAACTCCTGGCAATGTATAGCCTCCCATACGGATATTACGGAAATTATATGCCAACATAATATTCTGTATGCGGAAGAAGTTTCCTTTTTCAACAAAGAAAGAATTTGTATGGCTATTGTTCCATGCTTTCAGCATACCTTTTGCTGACGGATAAGTATTGGTAGAACCTTCACCTGTCCAACGGTTATCATAAAAGTCTTTATCGAAGTTGAAGTTTGCCTGAGTGTAACGTACAGCACGTTTACGGTTATAAATTTCATTTCCAGCCTGTCCGAATGTTGACAGAGAGAATTCCAGATTCTTATATTGGAAACCTAAATTGAAACTATAAGTCAATCTCGGAATATTCGATCCTAAAATCTGACGGTCCTTATCATCTATAACCTGGTCATTATTTATGTCTTCGTAAATAAAGTCACCTGGTTCCAGTCCATTCGCATTAGCTATCGGGTCTGCATCAATCTGAGCTTGATTCTGATATACACCCAATACCTTATATCCATAATACGACTGCATTTCTTCTCCTACCAGATTTATGGTACGGCTCTCAGCGCTACCGCCATAAATATAAGGAGCACCATTCAAACTCTTTACACGGTTACGGAGAGTAGACAAGTTTACTCCAGCATAATAGCTGAAATCTTTGCCAATTTTATCACTCCAGTTTAATTGAATATCAACACCACTGTTTTCAATTTCACCATTGTTTCCAGCTAAAGTTTGAGTACTGAAAGGCAAGGTTGTACTGATAACAGCATTCTTTGTCATACGATTATAATAATCTACATCAACATTCAGGCGGCTATCAAGTACAGCGAAGTTTACACCAACATTGAATTCTTCTACTTTTTCCCAACCTAACCAGCTAAAGTAGCTTGTATTCTGGAAACCAGGCAATGTAGTATTTCCAAATACACCTGAAGCAGATGTGCCAGTTACAATTGAAGCAAATCCATCACTGGCAGAAACATGGTCATTACCGAGCTGTCCCCAGCTGGCACGTACCTTCATGTAGTCAATTACTTCTTGCTTCTTAAAGAAATCTTCATCACTCATTACCCATGCAGCACCCACAGAAGGGAAATATCCCCATTTGTTCTGATATTTGGAACTACCATCTGCACGCATTGTCAAAGACAATAAATATTTTCCTGCATAATCATAACTAGCACGAGCAAAATAAGACAATCCACGATAGCAAGAACCGTCATCACTTACCTCACGTCCTGTTGCATTACCTTGAGTAAGATATAAATATTCATCATAGTCACCGGGAACATTGGTTGCTTTTCCTTCCAGCTTGCGCATCTGTTCCTGACGAGCAGACTGTCCTAACAAGACATTCAGATTATGACTACCCCAAGAATCTGTATAAGTCAATGTATTATCCCATATATAATTATAATAATTTGTGTCTGTCTTGGTCAATCTTGATTCTGAATTCTGTTGCAACGAACTTACCAGATAAGGCTGAACATATACACGTCCTCTTATCAATGAGAAGTCCTGGCTGTAACTTGTCTTGAATTTCAGTTTATTAGGAATTAAATTCAATTCTGCAAAGAAATTTGCCATAACCTGGAAGTTCTCATTCAGACTATTGTTATTGTATTTTGCAATAGCTACCGGATTCGAGAAGTTATTAGTAAGACCAATCTGCTGAGGAGAAGCAAATTTTTCAGGGAAAGCCTCATCATCCGAACGGCTATAATCGTATACCGGAATTAAAGAAGGCATATTGTATGCAGCCAGCCAAGCTGAATTTTCTGCATTGTACTGTTCTGAATTACTGATAACAATGTTGCTTCCTACTTTCAACCAGTCTGTTGCTTCAAAATCAAAATTTGCACGGAAATTCAGACGGTTATAACTGTTTCGGGTATCCATGATACCATTCTGATACAGATAATTTACACCCACTGCATATGTTGCCTTCTCACTACCTCCGGCAATATCTACTCCATGATTAGTCATCAATGCAGGACGCAGCAACTCATCATACCAGTCAGTATCAGCTCCAAAAGTCAACGAATCATAATTACCGCCGAATTTTTCGATAGAAGCTTTAACCAGCGGTTCATATGCCTGACGGTTAGCTTCAAGCACTAACGTAGCATATTCATGCGAATTAGCCATATCAAGCACATTGGTAGCAGTCTGTACACCTACATAACCGTTATACGTAATCCGCGCTTTTGTATTACGCTTACCTTTCTTTGTTGTAATAATCACAACTCCATTGGCAGCACGTACACCATAGATAGCTGCAGCCGAAGCATCTTTCAATACAGAAATTTCCTGAATATCAGAATTGTTCAAGAAGTTAATGTTATCGTAGAACATACCGTCTACAACATAAAGAGGAGAAGTGTCACCAAATGACCCCAAACCACGGATAGTTACTTTCGGACCACTACCTGGAGCACCCGATGAAACGACATTCATGCCAGGAACTTTACCTTGCAAAGCCGACATCGGTGAAGTTGTAGCCTGAGAAGCAATCTGATCACTTTTTACAACCGAAATAGGAGCAGTCAAATCTTTAGCTTTACTGGTTCCATAACCAATAACGACTACATCTTCCAACTTTTGAACATCATCAGAAAGCTCAACATTAACTGTAGTCTTACCATCGACTTTTACTTCGACGGTTTTCATACCAATAAAACTGAAAACCAACGTTCCGTCTGCTGGAACGTTTTCAAGAACATACTTACCATCTACATCACAGATGGTTCCGAGCGTTGTGCCTTTCACTACAATATTAGCACCAATTACAGGTTCCTTGAATGTTGCATCTGTAACAACACCTTGAACCGTTACCATTCGCTGTGCATAAGCGCCAACAACGAACAATAATGACATCAGAATGAATACTAATTTTTTTTCATGAATTGATTAAAGTTATGATTCAAAACGATGGCAAAGGTGAACATAAACTTAACGATTCACAAAAAAAGTAATACGACGTTACTACTTCGAGGCCTTTTCACACTACTTTTTTACTACTTTTTTCAGCTAATCAACATTAATAATCAGGTAATTAAAGTATCACTTCAGTTCTATCAAAAAGTCAACCAAACTCATGCCATCGGGTACTTCCATACGCTTTCTGATACGATAACGAGCTGCCTCTACACCTCGTATTGTCAGATTTGTCATTTGAGCAATATCTTTAGTGGAAAGGTTCAGGCGCAAAAAGGCACAGAACCGTAAATCGGTTGCCGTCAAGCTCGGATAGCGTTCACGCAACGTACGGAAAAAGCGCTGATGAATCAAGTCAAAATTCTGTTGGAAAACTTCCCACGAATCCTCTTCTACTATATTTTCATTAATTTGCTTCAGTACCAGTTCCATGTTTTTACGCCCGCACTGCGATTTCGCCAACTGCTCCTGCACAACCAGACGAAGTTTCTCCAGCATTTCCTGCTTGGCAAATGTTCCTAATGCCATACTGGCAAGCTCTTTTCCCTTGAGCGACAATTCTGCCTCCAGCAATTTTTTCTGCTGTTCAGCTATCAGTCTTTGCTGCTCACTCAATTTAATATTCTGCTCTATTTTATGTGCTTCATATTCCTTTCTCTTCTTTTCAGCAACAACCTTTCCCCGCCATCGGGCCACACCGTAAACCAATCCTCCCAACAGCAAAAGATATAAAAACAACATCGGATAAGACATCCACATAGGTTTATTGATAACAAAAACATACTCCGTTTCATCCAATAAACGGCCATCATCACTATATACCCCAGCCCACAAAGTGTATGTATCAAACTCCAGACTACCAAAGTGAACGGACGGGAAGGAAGAATCTTCTACCAAAAGCTGATTATTGGCATACAGCTTAAATTTAAAACGAATAGCCGGCTGATCATAACACGGATAAGATAAAAGAACAGATATGTCACGATAATCACTGGAAATTGTCGTTTTCTGCGATAAATCCAATGCCAGTTCTTTACCGGATGAAGAAGAAGCCAATATTTGCCGGATTTTTAAACCAGACAAGGCCTTCTGACCTATATATTGCTCGTTGAAATGCAAACAAGCTATACTATTATTCAGATTCAAATAACAATCGTTTCCATCTACATATATTTTATTATTCCCTTCAATACAAGGAGAATTGAACATTTCTACCGGAATACGACGCTTAATTACAAATTTTCCTTCCTGATAAGCCAGAAGAACATATTCATGTGAATTTATCAGCCACAGCATTTCATTATTATGCACATCTACGGCTGTATGGGCATCTGTCAAAAACGGAACAGAAGTATTCAACAAATCATAAGGCTTGATTTTCCGTTCGATATCATCGTACATGAAATATCCTTCTGTATTGGAAAAGACGATACGCCCTCTAATCTTCATTACATGAATTTTGCCGGACTTCTGCTTGCCTCCCAACGTATGAATATGCTCCAAATCTTTTATGCGATGCAAATCATCATCCAGTTTGATACGATAAAGTCCATTGTACATGTGTGAAGCCCAGATTGTTCCAGTACCATCAACTTCCAGCGACTTAATCGGCGCATAAAAATCCTGTACATTATGCGATAGTTTCCATATCCCCGCTTGTTTCTTCCAGATACGCAACTCCGCATAAGAGGCCTCTACCAGCACTTCTTGTCCGTTAATAGACACTTCAACAATACATGTACTATTTAACGCTCCGGGAACAGACTGAATACTTCCATTCTGTTCCACAAGCATCGTAGACATATCATTTCCAATAAATATCTGAGAATCAATTTGTTTTACATACCAATTCTGACCAGACGTATGCGGAAGAAGATGAATTTCACTTGTACGCCTGTTATATTCATAAGCTCCCTGATTGGTAGCCAAATAAATTTTTTCTCCTACCCTTTCCACTCCATAAACCATACCGATACTCAAATCTCTGACAGAAGGAGTGAGCAGTGTTATAGAAGTATTGGTATGAACAAAAGAAATACCATCATCCAGTGCTGCCCAAAGATTATTTTCCCTATCTCCGAACAGTCCCATTACAGAATTATTGTTCAATTGATTATCCCTGTTAAGATGCCAAAGCAGATGTCCTTTCTTATCTACTCCATAAATACCATCCAGAATCGTACCAATAGCCAATATAGAATCTCCAACCATTACAGCCCGGTTGCCTTTTGCCCATCTCAACTGAGCGTCTATATCCGTACGAAGTGCAGAAACAGTACCATGTTCATACACAAACAATCCACTGTCGACAGTAAGCAAAACCATTCCGCTATTTCCATAAGGCAATATTGCTACTACATTGTCATTACCTACAGCTGTGCGCTCCAAAAGAAGATGAAAACGTTGCCCGTCAAACTCATAGAAACCTTCATTAATCATCTGAGCATAAACTTTATCATGACAAGTATAAAAATACAAAGGGCGGAATCCACTTTTTCTGTCCATGTAGCTGACAGCTTTTCCGTCGTACGAATACCAGCCGGTAAACGACTGGAAATAGATTTTTTCTCCCAGGCGTATGATGTGCCAGATTTCATCGTTAGAACTTATTTTATCTTTAATCCCAGCACTCAAAGAATGATATTGCATTTGTCCATCCGTCTTCCGAATAAAGTAACCGAACTCTTCGAAAGAACCAATATATACTCTATCGCCATCAACAAAAACAGAACGGACAATATATCCACCGGGAACCCGGTGAAGTTCCCAGGAAAAACCATCGTAGACCAGCAAGCCATTATTATTACCAAAATACATTACTCCATCGTCACCTTGCGCACACGCCCAGTTCTGATGACCTCCCTCATAATCTTTTACCGTATAGTTTGTAATGGCAGGAATAAAATCAGCTCCCCAGACCTGAGAAAAGGGAAGAAACGAAAGTATTAGAAGTATCTTCAATAGTACTGACTTCATAGGAATTTTTTATAACATTTAAGTACAAAGATACACGATTTATTAAAATTCAATCATATCCATATACAGATTTTGCAGATAAAACAAAAGTCATTCATAGCTTACTGTGCCACGAATGACTTTTACAAATTCCCGTTCTATATTCTCTTTCTCTTATTTACAATGTAATATTTCAGAACGTTCGGCTACTCCATTCTCATTGAATGCCTCCACGCAGAAATAATAATCCTGTGTTGTTGTAAGCGAACGCATAAATAATTCATTTTCATCGTATACCATCCACGAGCTATACAACTTATCTGGAGCAATTCCCCATAATACATTATATCCTTGTGCACCTGGAACAGGTTTCCAACTGATAGCTACATCTCTGCGGTCCGCCTGACGAACCAGTTTTAATCCGTCAACTTTTTTAGGAGCCTTTCCTGTTCCTTTACCAAAAATACGCAATTCTGATATGGCCAGATGAGGGGTAGGTACATGAAGATTACGGTAACGTACATATCTGACTTTTGCAGGATGTGCCAGTTCGACATAGTCATTCGGAGTATCTTTGTAGCTTCTACGACGATCTACCAGAATCTTCCAATTTTTACCGTCGGATGAGCCTTCTACATAATAACGATGATATAATCCTTCATAACGTCCATACATATTGCTCTGATAATCATGATAATTAATCTGTACAGCACATACTTCAGCTTCTTTCTGCAAATCAATCACCACCCACTGATTATCATTATTAGCTTCAGCAAGCCAAAAAGATTTTGTCTTTTCATCGGTCAAGGCAGCAGGAGTGTATTCTTTTACATAAGAAGAAGCTGTGACAGGCTTCTTGTATGAAAGCAACATCCAACCGCGGAACTCTCCTTTTTTCCCTGGTACGGCTGGAGCATAATGAGGATAATCTCCAAAACGAGTATCACAGAACATAATACCGTCATTATCAAAACCCATAGGGAACATACAAAGACGACGCTCCCAATTTACATTGATAGACAAAGACATAGATGCAAAATGCCAGTATGTACTGTCAGGACCAAGTACACTGCTTCCATGACCTGCTCCATTCATAAAGCCACCAGGTTTATACGATACCGGATTATGTTTCTGATACGTATAAGGGCCCATTGGATGATCGGCTACATAAACTCCGTCACCGTATACATTAAATTCGGTTCCGGGAGAACCATATTGCAAATAATACTTTCCATTGTGTTTAGTCATCCAGGGGCCTTCTATAAAACCTCCCAGATCAGAGTCGCTTACATGATTTTCTCCAAATCGTTCCCAACCGTGATTTGCCAAATCAAGTCCAAAAAGCTCTTTCTTTTCTCCTTTTGGCAAGAAACGATGGTTACGATCCAATTCTATTCCTCGAATAGGGAAAACATTCGATGATCCCCAGAACATATAAGCCTTACCATCATCATCTATAAATAAATCCGGATCCTGCAAATCGTGCAAAATAGCAGGAACTCCTTTCCAGTTACCTTTCTTTGGATCATCTGTATAAAGCACACTCATTGACCCAGAGGGATCGCCGCATACATATAGCAATGAATCTTTATAATTATGTGCAGCAGGAGCGTTACATCCCTGCGGATACCAGTTGGCAGGAGCCGGAATAAAATTCCAGTTTTGCAAATCTGTAGAATGCCAGTAGCCATGTGAACGAGTGACAAACATATAATACTCACCACGAAATTCCACAACGGCAGGATCGGCTCCCGAACGATATGAAATATCCTTATCCGAATTGTAAATCATATACGTATAATCTACATTCAGCGGATTACAAAAAGTTTCCATACGGGTATTCTGAGCAAAAAGCGGCAAAGTCAAAGCCGCACAAGACATGGATAACAAAAGTGTATTCAGTTTCATAGCTATATAAATTTCGTTTCGCCAAAAGTAGATACATTTTTACGACTACCACTCATCGGCAACTACTACAAGAATACGTTTCCCTTGTTATCCAACCTACTTTTTACTACGTTTATCTTATGTATATCGTTATAAAACAAGGACTTAGATAAGCATCAGTCTATCAGTCTATACAAATGAAAAACAGGAACTTAATAAAGAGTCCCATCGAAGTTAATCAAGAGTTCAGAGTCAGGCTCATCAAATTCCACATAAAAATAATCATTACGGTCCGACCAGTCAAAAAGTTTCACATCATCCACCTTTTTCCCTTTTGCTGCAATAGTTTCTCTAACAGCACGAGGAACAACCAAAGAAGAAGAATCCTGATAATCCTTCGTCACATCAAACTCAGAACGTACCCATTTTCCTTCCTGAGTGATATATGCCTGCGCTTCTACTTTATCAAGTATAATATGCTGCCCGTTTTCTGAATACGTTCCACTATATATAAATTCAGCTTCATAAGCACCGACCAATATTTCCCATTTGAAATTTTTCACATCCGGATATTTTTGTTGAAAAGCATTTACAACCTCTTCAGATGGAGTAAGAGTTACATTTACATCATTCTTGCTGCATGAAGGGAGAACCAAGAACAATGCTGTCATCAGCATTACAAATGTGATTTTTAAAGTTTTCATAAAATCTTAATTTTTCAGGTTAGGTTTAGTTACATAAAAAATAATACAGACAACATCATACAAAAATCTTTTGTTCAAGCAATTAGAGTTTATTAAGTTTTCATCCTTTTTTCTACAACTCCAATCCACCCAAACGACAAATGTTGCATTTTTATTGCGCGGTTTTTCTGAAAAATCGTAACTTTGCGACATATATTTGGATTATAGTGTATGAAAGATACAAAACAGCAATTTGAACATGTGATTGCAATCTGTCGGGATTTGTTCGCGAAGAAGTTACACGATTATGGCGCTGCATGGCGTATAATGCGTCCTTCATCTGTAACCGATCAGATATTCATCAAAGCCAACCGTATTCGGAGTATCGAAATCAAAGGTGTCACACTGGTAAACGAAGGTATACGTCCGGAGTTCATTGCTATTGTAAACTATGGCATCATTGGGTTAATTCAGCTGGAACAAGGATATGCTGAAACTGATGATATGACCGAGCAACAGGCACTTGAGCAGTACGATAAGCATGCTAAAGCAGCATTAGAACTGATGCTTGCCAAAAACCATGATTATGATGAAGCATGGAGAAGCATGCGGATTACATCGTACACTGACCTGATTCTGATGAAAATCTATCGCACTAAGCAAATAGAAGCCTTGAGTGGTAATACGCTGGTATCCGAAGGAATAGATGCCAACTATATGGATATGATAAATTACTCAGTATTCGCATTAATAAAACTGGAATTTGGAGAATAAACATTTACATAGAGCCATTTTTGTATGGGTAAACATTTGCCGCTTTTTACTGGCAGGTGTTTTCATCTTTTCCGGATTCATAAAAGCCAATGATCCTTACGGAACAGCTTACAAAATACAGGATTATCTGGAAGCATGGGGATTCCAACACCTGATACCTGACGCATTCCCTTATCTGGGAGCAATGGCTATGGGTGTGTTCGAATTTGCCTTGGGATTTTACATGCTGTTCGGAATACACCGCAGAATAACCCCTACTCTCATGTTGGCTGTAATGTCTTTTATGACTCCACTTACTTTATGGCTTGCTATTGCTAATCCGATTTCAGATTGCGGTTGTTTTGGCGATGCCGTAAAACTGACAAACTGGGAAACATTCTGGAAAAATATCGTATTGCTTATTGCCGCCATTTCTGTGTTCAAATGGAGAAAAACAGGAATCGTAAAGCTTGTCAGCGAGAAAGTGGACTGGCTGGTTGCCCTCTACGGAGTTGTATTTATTATCATATATACCCTATATTGCATACGTGAACTCCCGGTATTTGACTTTCGTCCTTACCATATCGGAGCTGACATACGTAAAGGAATGGAAATACCTGAAGGTGAAAAGCCTACAACCTATGAAACAACTTTCATCTATGCCAAAGACGGAGTAGAAAAAGAATTTACCATAGACAATTTCCCATCGGATACAACCTGGACATTCATTGATTCGAAAACTCGCATCAAGGAAAAAGGCTACGAACCTCCTATCCACGACTTCTCGATTATGTCGCAAGAAGACGGAACCGATCTGACTGATATGATTCTGGATGATGAAAGCTATACATTCCTGCTCGTAGCTCCTCACCTGAGAAATGCAGACGACAGCGATATCGATCTAATAAATGAAGTATACGACTACAGCCTGGAACATGGATATAGATTCCTTTGTCTTACTGCTTCATCCGACGAAGACATTGCCATGTGGCAAGACAATACAGGAGCCGAGTATCCGTTTGCCCTGACTGATGAAATTACACTAAAAACCATCATCCGTTCCAACCCGGGACTGGTATTGTTGAAAAAAGGAGTGGTTATCAACAAATGGAGCAATAACCAACTACCTGACGAATATATATTGAACAAGCCATTAAACCAGCTACCCATAGGAGAACTGAATCCCAAGACTGCCAGTCATAAACTTATTGAGGTATTGGGATGGTTTGCAGGCCCATTGATTTTCCTTACCTTATGCGATCTTGCCTGGCTGAGATGGCACAAGCGGAAAACCAAGAAAGAAAATGCCAATAAAGAAAACTAATTATATAAACCCTTTAAAATTTAAACAAAATGAGAAAAAACATTGTAGCAGGTAACTGGAAAATGAACAAGAACCTGCAAGAAGGTATTGCTTTGGCAAAAGAACTGAACGAAGTATTAACAGCAGATAAACCAAACTGCGATGTTATCATCTGTACTCCGTTCATCCACTTGGCTTCTGTAACTCCTATCGTTGACAAAAACATTATCGGCGTAGGTGCAGAAAACTGTGCAGACAAAGTATCAGGAGCTTACACTGGTGAAGTTTCTGCAGAAATGGTTGCTTCTACTGGAGCTCAGTACGTTATTTTGGGACACTCTGAACGTCGTGCTTACTACCACGAAACAGTTGAAATCCTGGAAGAAAAAGTTAAATTGGCTTTGGCAAACAACCTGAAACCAATCTTCTGTATCGGTGAAGTTCTGGAAGAACGCGAAGCTAACAAGCAGAATGAAGTAGTAGAAGCTCAGCTGGCTTCTGTATTCTCTCTGTCAGCAGAAGACTTTGGTAAAGTTATTTTGGCTTACGAACCAGTATGGGCTATCGGTACAGGTAAGACTGCTACTCCTGAACAGGCTCAGGAAATCCACGCTCATATCCGTTCTTTGGTTGCTGCTAAATATGGTCAGGAAGTTGCTGAAAACACTTCTATCCTTTACGGTGGTAGCTGCAAGCCGTCAAACGCAAAAGAATTGTTCGCTAACCCAGACGTTGATGGTGGTTTGATCGGTGGAGCTGCATTGAAAGCTGCTGACTTCAAAGGTATCATCGATGCTTTTAAATAATTAAGCGAATTATAACTATTTATCACGGAAGGGCGTAATCTGTCTCTTCCGTGATATACTCTTATTCACATTCATAGAATATTCCGGTATGATAAAATATTTATTAGCCTTTGTGTTCCTGTTTACAGCAAGCGTCGCAAACGCACAGCGAAACATCATAGAAAGTCTGCAAACCCGCCAGCCGGGAGAAGGGGTAGTCAGTGTACATCAGGACAGCTACATCACTTCTCTGATAGGATTGCGCTATGCAGGTAATGCAGCAAGCTCCGGAGCTCCCAAAACCTTAAAGGCAAGAGGCTTCCGCGTACAGGTATATGCAGGAAACAATTCACGAGTAGCACGGAATGAGGCAAATGCCATGGCCAATAAAGTCAAAAAAGAATTTCCCGATATGCCGGTATATACTTATTTTCAACCTCCCCGCTGGTTATGCCGCATCGGTGACTTCAAAAGTATAGAAGAAGCACACGTAGCCATGCGTAAATTAAAAGCAAGCGGTGAGTTTAAAGAAGTAGCAATCGTACGCGAACAAATTAATATACCCATTGAATAATGATTGATACGAATCTGATGAAATTCCCCGAAGAGAAAGTGCAGAAACTCATGTCGCACTATAAGGAAATACTTTCTTTATTGGGGGAAGATCCTGAACGTGAAGGTTTGCTTAAAACTCCAGAACGCGTAGCAAAAGCTATGCTGACTTTAACTCGTGGTTATGAAGTTGACCCTAAAGAGGTGCTGAGGGCTGCAAAATTCAAAGAAGAATACAGTCAGATGGTCATCGTAAAAGATATCGACTTCTTCTCCATGTGCGAGCACCACATGTTGCCTTTCTATGGCAAGGTCCATGTAGCTTATATACCTAATGGATATATTACCGGGTTAAGCAAAATAGCACGAGTGGTAGATATATTCTCACACCGGCTTCAAGTGCAAGAACGCATGACTTTACAAATAAAGGAGTGCATACAGGAAACACTCAACCCATTAGGAGTAATGGTTGTGGTAGAAGCCAAACACATGTGTATGCAAATGAGAGGAGTAGAAAAACAAAACTCTGTAACTACAACTTCCGATTTTACCGGAGCATTCAATCAGGCTAAAACTCGGGAAGAATTTATGAATTTGATAGGCAGATAAAATATACATTCCTCCATAAATAGAAAATGATTTAGGTCAAGCCTCCGCGTGTAAAAAAGTCGTAACTTTGCACGCGGATTTTTTTATTATCTAGTGGAACAGGCAATTCAACAGACAAATATTCGTAAAGGACTTACCAAACTGGTTATCCCGATTTTCATTGAAACGTTATTGATAATGATGCTGGGAGCAGTAGACACAATCATGCTCAGCCAGTATTCAGACGAGAGTGTAGCTGCCGTAGGAGTAGTAAACCAGATAGTTATGTTTGCTTTCCTGGTATTCGAAGTTATCAATATCGGTACGTCTGTATTATGTTCTCAATATCTGGGAGCAAAAATGCAGAAGAACATGATACAAGTAGTAGGAGTTTCATTGCTCCTGAATCTTGTCGTAGGGGTTTTAATAAGTATCATCCTCCATTTCGGTGCCACCACGCTATTAGGATGGATGGGGCTTCGGCCAGAATTGCTGAAATATGGTATCGGCTACATGGAAATTGTGGGTGCATTCGCTTTCTTTCAGGCAATATCACTCACGATCTCTGCATCGCTACGCAGTGCCAATAAAGCCATATATCCCATGCTGGTCACCGTGCTGGTAAATATCATGAATATAGTGGGAAACTACTCCCTGATATTCGGAAAGTTCGGTATGCCGGCACTTGGCGCTGAAGGAGCTGCAATATCTACCTCCGTAGCCCGGGGAGTAAGTATGATTGTACTATTCATTATCCTGTTCCGTAAACATATACCAAGTTTCCCGCTTGCATATTTCCGTCCTTTCCCGTGGATTGAACTGAAGAACCTGCTGAAAGTAGGTTTGCCATCAGCCGGCGAAAACCTCTCCTACAGCTTCTCTCAGGTAGTAATTACTTATCTGATTAACATGCTGGGGAATAATGCACTGGCAACCCGCACTTACAGTGTAAACATTATTATGTTCGTTTATCTGTTTGCCATTGCAATGGCTCAGGGAGGAGCAATCAGCATCGGGCATCTGGTAGGACAAAAGAAAATACGTGCAGCCTATTTACTGGGGAAATATGTAATGCGGCTTTCCATACTGGTTTCGCTCGTTCTTTCATGTATCTGGGCAGCAGGAGGACATTTCATATTCAGCCTCCTGACAGACAATGAAGAAATTATCCGTCTGGGGGTGACAGTCATGATTATCGATGTAGTAGTAGAAATAGGACGCGCCGTAAACATCTACGCCACCAATGCGCTACGTTCGGCAGGTGACGTAAACTACCCCTTCTACATGGGATTTACCGTACAATGGACTGTTTCTGTCGGCTTCAGTTACCTGTTGGGCATCCACTGGGGATGGGGCCTTGCCGGCATGTGGTGTGCCTTCCTGCTCGACGAAAACATACGTGCCATTCTTTTCGTCAGACGCTGGAACAGTCTGAAATGGGCTAAGAAAGGATTCGTAAAATAAATATTACATTCCTCCTGCCAATCCTACATAGAACAGCACGATGCAAATCAGGTCGATGACGAGAGCTGTCACCGACCACTTTACAAACTGCCTGTTCTTTTTTACAGTACCATAAATGATACCGATGATGGAGGATACCAATATCCCCGCTGCCACTCCAAAAATTCCCTGTACAGCAAGACCGACAAGAATCAGGATAGCCATCGTTATCAGAATGTTATTTTTCATAATATTGAGTATTGAGAATGGAGATATTACATGCTTGCCTTAAAAGCTTTGATAACAGCCGAAGTAAATCCGTCGTGCTCCAGTGAATTGACTCCCTTGATAGTTATTCCACCCGGTGTTGTCACTTTTTCTATCTCAATCGCCGGATGTGTATGTTCATCGCGCAGAAGCAGACGTGCAGCACCATCCAATGTCTGAGCCACCATTTTCTTGGCTTCAGCCGGACGCAATCCTGCTTCCACACCAGCCTGCATGGCAGCTTGTACATACTTCATGACATACGCTATACCACACGAAGCGAGCGATGTAGCAGCGGCAAACTGCTTTTCTTCTATCAGCATGGCAAGTCCCATTTCATTAAAGTCTCCCAGCATGGCTTCAGTCTGCTCCTCTGTAGCATTGCGACATGCAATCAAGGTCATACTGGCACGTTCGGCAATGGCTGTATTCGGAATAACGCGGAATATAGGCATTTCCGGATCAACAAAATGTGCCAGATCCTCGAATGTCAGTCCAGCCGCTACCGAAACCAGTATCTGTGGCTGACGAAGACGCAAAGGTTTTAACACCTCTTCTACTTTCCACGGCTTGACAGCAACAATCACTACATCTGCATCAGCGGCATCCCTGTTATTGGAAGAAGTATGGATTTCAGGAAACTCAGCCTTCAGTTTTTCCAGTTTGGGTGTGCTGGGATTGGTTACTATAATGTCACTAGCTTTTACATAATGGCCCTGTGCCAGCCCGCGTGCAATAGCTCCGCCCATATTGCCGGCTCCGATAATCGCTACTTTCATATCTTGTTATCTGATTCTTCTTGATTAATAATAAACAGATTATTTCAACGGTTGTGACAACTCTTCGAGTGTTTTGCCTTCATAATCGCAAATAGCACGTTTAAAATCGGCCGGCAATTCTACCGGTTCCTTACTGGCTACATCATATCCTACCATAATGGTACGGCACTGGCATTTCAAGACACCACTCGCTTTATTGACCGCACGCTGAAGCAATGTAAAGCTCTTGTGTCCCAAATGTATCACCGAAGTATGGATAACCAAATCATCCGAGAAAAAAACCGGAGCCAGAAAATCGGCATTGATATTGGCAACCACAATACCTATGTGTTTCCAGTCTTTATCTCCGAACACATCACGCATATACGAGGTCTTCGCCAAATCGTACAGAGAGAAGTACGAAGAGTTATTCATATGACCATACTGATCGACATCACTGAAACGAATCTGCACCGGCAATGTATGCCTGAATTTCATATCATCTTCCATATCATTTGTTTTTATATAATCTCAAATATAAATCTTTTTTCCTGAAAACGCACAATAAAGGAAGATTATTTCTTACTTTTGCCCGTCGTAGAAATTAAAAAGAAAATTTAAACTTTACAATATGGAACAGAAATTCAAAAAGGAAACCCTGTGTGTACAGGCAGGATGGACTCCGAAAAAGGGAGAGCCCCGCGTACTGCCTATTTATCAAAGTACAACATTTAAATACGACACCAGCGAACAGATGGCAAAACTGTTTGACCTGGAAGAAAGCGGATACTTCTATACTCGTCTGCAAAATCCGACTAATGATGCCGTTGCTGCTAAAATTGCTGCACTGGAAGGTGGTGTAGCTGCTATGCTTACTTCGTCAGGACAGGCTGCCAATTTTTATGCAGTATTCAATATCTGTGAAGCAGGCGACCATTTTGTCTGCTCGTCAACGATCTACGGAGGTACGTTCAACCTCTTCGCCGTGACAATGAAAAAACTTGGCATAGAGTGTACATTTGTTGATGCCGATGCACCGGAAGAAGAAATCGAAAAAGCTTTCCGCCCGAACACCAAATGTTTGTTTGGCGAAACAATCTCAAATCCGAGCATTAATGTTCTGGATATCGAAAAATTTGCACGTATCGCTCACAAGCACGGAGTTCCTTTGATTGTTGACAATACGTTTGCCACACCTATCAACTGCCGTCCGTTCGAATGGGGAGCCGATATCGTAACACACTCTACTACCAAATACATGGACGGACACGCAACGTGTGTAGGCGGAGCTGTAGTAGACAGCGGTAATTTCGACTGGGAAGCACATGCTGATAAATTCCCCGGACTGACTCAGCCGGATGAATCTTATCACGGACTGACCTATACCAAAGCTTTCGGCAAAATGGCTTACATTACTAAAGCAACAGCACAGCTGATGCGTGACCTCGGTTCTATACAATCACCAGAAAATGCCTTCCTGCTGAATCTGGGACTGGAAACGCTGCATTTGCGCGTACCTCGTCATTGTGAAAATGCACAGAAGGTTGCCGAATGGCTGGAAGCTAATCCAAAGGTAAAATGGGTAAATTACTGCGGACTGAAGAGCAGCAAATACTATGAACTGGCTCAGAAATATATGCCAAACGGTTCATGCGGTGTTATTGCATTCGGATTGAAAGGCAGCCGTGAAGATGCTATCAAGTTCATGGATGAACTGAAACTGGCATGTATCGTGACACACGTTGCTGACGCACGTACCTGCGTGCTTCATCCGGCAAGTCATACTCACCGCCAGCTGACTGACGAACAGCTGATAGAAGCTGGAGTAGCTCCAGATCTGATTCGTTTGTCAGTGGGTATCGAAAACGTAGATGATATCATTGCCGATCTGGAACAGGCTATGCAATGTATTTGATTTTCGGCAGATAGCCACATGAATAATCCAAGAGGTCGCTTCAGTATTCTCACCAAGTCTACTGGAGCGACTTTTTTGTAAGCATTCAATATCCTTGCTATTTTTTATATATAAATTCTCTCAACCTTGTTTATTCCACACCAGAAACAGGTGATGGAGATTCTTGCCCAATATTGTCAGAAAACAAGCTGAAGTTTTCCCGAAAACATCATGAAGTTTTTTTAAAATTCGTACAAACTACAGAAGGTTTTGTACAACAAATTAAGCAAATATCCAGAGTTTGCTGCATAATAGTTATTTCACCTCTTACAGGCTTCATAGTAAGCGATATCCTAGCTTTCTGTCTTTCTTGGTTTCTGCTTCTGTCATCTCAGCCCTTCATAGTAAATGATATTTTAGTTTTCTGCAAGCTATTACAACATCTAAAGCACCTCACGGTGTATGATTGCATCTAGACCGCATTTTTCGAGTATTTAATATCTGAAGGTTGTAGAATAGTCTCTCTTTCATTACATTTGTCCGCAAATCATCATTTTTTATTTATGACAACTCCCAAAGATTGGTATAATTCAAGAATTACCGAAACGACAAAAGAATTAATCCGAGTAAAAAAACATATTCTGCATATCAGTCTGCTGCGTATCGCATTTTTTCTGGCAGGAATAGCGGCTATCATTATCTTCTTTCACGCCGGGACCTGGGTTCTGATCGGCGCAGCATGTTGCACGTTTCTGCCTTTTCTGATTTTGATAAAACTGCATAACCGGTTATTCGCACGGAAAGAGTGGTTGGAAACTCAATTACAAATCAACCAGGAGGAGGTGAAAGGACTGGAAGGTGACTTTTCGGATTTTGATGAAGGAAAAGAATTTGCCAATCCGGAACACCCGTATTCGTTCGATCTCGACTTATTCGGACGCCGCTCGCTGTTTCAAGCAATCAACCGTACATGTACGCATATTGGAAAAGAAACAATCGCCTGCTGGATGCAAAAGCACTTAACAGAAAAAGCATTAATAGAACGCCGCCAACAGGCTGTAAGGGATATGAGCGAAAGGCATGAGTTCCGTGAACAGTTTCGGATAATGGGAACAGTAAACCATGGAAAGATATCCGACGAAGAAGAAATACGCCGATGGAGTGAAAGTCCCTCAGATTTATTGCAAGCGACATGGGTAAAATTGGCATTATGGGGTGTACCTCTTATTAACATCGTATTGCTTGCAGGAGGACTGACAGGAATGTGCTCAATGAGCTGGTTCGGACTGGTATTTATGCTGTTTGTCATTATCAGCTTCGCTATTATCAAAAGAGCAACGTTAGTTCAGCAAGCATACGGCGAAAAACTGAAAACACTAAACAGTTATGCCAAACTGATTACATTAGCCCGTCAGGAAACATGGAAAGCAACCGAACTACAACAATTAATAGACCGACTTAATATCGACGGACATTCACCAGCTGAAGCTCTGATGCAACTCTCCAAAGAACTGGACAGGCTGGATCTTCGCAATAATCAATTACTTTATGTGATATTGGAAGGAAGTATTTTCTTTCAGCTACGACAGGTTGTCCGTATCGAGCGATGGAAGGAACGCTACGGACGCCATCTGATGAAATGGCTGGAAACTGTAGGCGAACTGGATGCTCTTTGTTCACTGGGTACTTTTGCATACAATCATCCGGAATACACTTATCCTTCTATTTCAGACAAACCTTTCCAGTTTGTGGCAACGGCTATGGGACATCCACTGATGCCTGCGGACCAATGTGTGAAAAATGATGCCATCATCCCATCCAGACCGTTCTTTTTAATTATAACAGGAGCTAACATGGCAGGAAAAAGTACATACCTGCGTACGATTGGCGTCAACTATCTGCTGGCATGTATCGGCTGTCCTGTTTGCTGTAAGCAATTGACCTTGTATCCTGCACAACTCATTACCAGCTTGCGTACATCCGATTCCCTTACTGATAATGAATCGTATTTCTTTGCCGAGCTCAAGCGATTGAAACGTATCATCGACTTACTGAATGAAGGAAAAGAATTGTTCATTATTTTAGATGAGATCCTAAAAGGGACAAACTCTGCGGACAAACAAAAAGGTTCACTCGATCTGATCCGTCAGTTCATGCATCTACAGGCAAATGGTATCATAGCTACACACGATCTTTTACTAGGCACACTGGCAGATCAGTTCCCAGAAAAAATACGCAATTACTGTTTCGAAGCAGATATAAAAGACAATGAGCTCAGCTTCTCTTACAAATTACGGGAAGGTGTGGCACAAAATATGAACGCATGTTTCCTCATGAAGAAAATGGGTATCACGATACAAGACGAATAATGAGTATGAAAGATGTGAAAAGGAAAATTGGCTATCTTTTTCTCAAATAAAAAGACATTCCTTCGTTCACGACACAGTTACAATAGATAATACGCTTGAAAATATAAGTCAAGAAAAAGATATATGCCACAATAAGAATGATTGTAAAAGTCTATACGCTCATCATACCATGAAGATATACAAAAGAGCTTTAACGCAGTAAAAATGCAATCAAAGCGAAAAAAACAGCAAATTAGAGCTTGTACAAATATAAAATCAAATATTACTGTCCAACCAGCCATTCAAGCTAAAAATAACTAGTAATATCAATATGGTATGCAATCATTTCCATAAGAAGAGAGAGGTATAAAAACAATTATTAGTATCCGATAAACATATTAAATAGATTAATTATCAGTGTCATTTTTACGGATTATCTCACTTATTAGTAACCATTCTATTTTCCGCCTTGACACGCATGTTCCCTAAACCTACCTTTGCGCCGTAACCCTTAAACAACAATGATTATGGCAAAAGAAAAAGTAAACTACCAGGAGGTATATGACCTCTATCAGTTATGCAGTGAGACCAAGGATCTTCGTGAGTTCTGTGCGGATTATGGAGTAAATTACGACAAGTTCATGAACTGGCAGCGTCATCAGCTATGGAGCGAAAAGTTAGGCAAGACAGTCCAGGTTGAGCAGCCCAAGGTTGCCAAAGTCCGGATAACCGGCAAGCCTTGCAACAGTCCAACCGTAAAGTTGGAGGTGAAACAACCTGAAGGTGAATCTCCGATTAAGTGGGTAAAACTGCAATTGACATCAGGTGCCACATTGTTCCTAAGAAATACCACAGTTCTTGATTTGAGTCTGTTGCTTAATAAAATGATAGGATGATATGCTTGGACTTAGCGCTAACCTGAACTATTACCTGTTCAACGGTAATGTGGATTTGCGGAAAGGAATCTTCCGCCTGTGTGAGAGTATAAGGGAAGAGATGTCACTTGACCCGAGCGATGCATCCAATGTATATATGTTCATGTCCAGGAACCGAAAAGTTGTGAAAATACTTCATTATGAACGCGGATTTTATGTGCTTTACGAGAAACGTCCTGTCATGGGGAGATTCAAGAAACCTGTGTTTGATGAAGTCTCCAAATGCTACCGGATACAATGGTCGGACATGGCCTATCTTACGGAAAGTATAGTAGTTGACAAGATGTACGTCAGTCCGAAAGATTAATATTAATACATTGATTATCAATAAAAATAATATAAGAATAAACGATAAAAAGTTTGCGTAACTGCCTGATTTTTCGTACCTTTATATCATGATTGATGAAAGGGCATACGAGTTACTTTGCTGCCAACTGGGTCTGGCGAATGAGGAAAAGGCGGGGCTTCGCAAACAGGTAAACGAACTGATTGCGAGGCTTAAGGCTATTGAAGAATCAAACAAAGAGAACTCCAAGGCTCTGGTTGATACAATCAATGAGTTGTCCACAACAGTCGAGAATAATCGAAAGGAAATGGAACTTATGAGAAAGCAGCTTGAGGCAAAAGACGAGGTGAACATGATGCTTGCAAATGAGATATCCAATCTCAGGCTTCAACTTGAGGACAGCAGGAAACACCGTTTCGGCCGTACCTCAGAGCAAAGAAGGCTGCTGAACAACCGTAACATTGACAAGTCTGCAATGGAGAAGTCCGAGTACGACGGTTCTGGCAAGAAAGGTGATGATGATAATAAGACCGATGGTAACGGTACCGGCAGCAATACCTCTTCCGGTAACGTACCTGCACAGAACTGCAGGCCTTCAAGGAAAAAGGAAACTGCTCCCCGTGCAGCAAAGACCAGGCTGAAGGTGGATAAGGTAATTGTTCATGAAATAGAAGACTATTACCAACTCCCGGATGGTGCAAGGCTTATGAAGCGTAACGGAATGGCTGATGTGTGGGAATACAGGTTTATAGAACATGTGCGTGCTCATAACGTGGAGCATGTGTACAAGGTGGCAAGGGTAAAGCTTGCAGACGGCACTTTCACTAACACGATGGAGCATCCCTTGAAAAACCTTGGAGGAATCTTTTCCCCTGATTTGCTTGCCCGTCTGCTTTGTCTGAAATATGACTTCAGTATGCCTGAGAACAGACAGATAAGACTGCTTGCAAGAGAAGGCATCCACATAAGCAATACCACGCTGAACGGCTATATCCATAACGGAATCTCCAGGCTTAGGGAGTTTATGGAAGATGTCTTCAAGGAGTTTGTACAACAGGCAAAATACCTTATGGTTGACGAGACGACCGAGCTTGTCGGAGTTGAAACACCGGAAGGCAAGGCTTACAGGAGAAAGTATTTATGGGCTTTTTTTGCAAAGCATGTCAAGTTGGTTTACTATCATTACAATAACGGCAGCAGAGCCTCTGATGTAGCAAAGACCTTCCTTGAACATTTTATGGGATCTGTATCTACAGACGGATATACGGTTTACAGGATGTTCGACGGAGAAGACTCAAAGGTGCTTCATATAGGATGCTGGACACACTGCAGGAGGCTGTGGGTCGATGCCTTGCCATCAGACAGAACTGCGATGGATATAATAGACCCTATCGGTGATATGTTCAGAAATGAAGACTTGTTCCGCACAATGAAACTCAGCGGTGAGCAGATTAAGGAAAAAAGACTTAAGCTTACGAGACCTATTCTTGAACGTATCCATCATAAGGTGGTCATGATGATGCAGGATACCAAACTCATGGCAAACGAACTGATGAGAAAGGCTGTGAACTATACGATAAACCAGTGGAAATCCCTGAAAAATATCCTCAAGGACGGTTCTGCGGAAATATCGAACAACCTCTGTGAGCAAAGGATGAAACCTGTAAAGCTGCTGCTCAAGAACTGTATGAACATAGGCAGTGAGGATGCAGCAGGAAACTCGGCATTCATCTTTTCTCTGATAGAAAGCTGCAAGCTTAATGATATAGCCCCTCAGGATTACCTGAAGCACTTGTTTGAATGTATTCTTCATGGTAAGGACTGCGACAAGAAGGTCCTTCTGCCATGTTTTTATAAATCGGAATGTTAAAACTAAACTATTTTCTTGCGGACATTTTTATTTTATCGGCTGAAAAACAGCCGATAAAATTGTCGTGGCGGAAAATAGAATGGTTACCACTTATTAAAGCTGGCATTTAATTCCATGTATATCAATAAGTTCTTGATGACTCAATAAGTTTCATCGGACAGTGATGAAAAAATACTGAAAACCAGTCTATCGAATATGATTACTAGATACTAATAGCAATAAGAGAAAAAACTCAATATATTTTCAATAACATGACTGATTCTCATATCCTCCCATAAAAGGTTTTAGAAAAATATAGCATGATATACACAAAATCGAGTAGGAGGAAAACGAAGTAGTTTTCTTCCTACTTTCGTTTTCCGACCTCTCACACCACCGTACGTGCCGTTCGGCATACGGCGGTTCTTTACTATGGATGCCTTTCGTATTCTTCGAAAGACACTTCCACGACATCTTCTTCAACCATCCATTTGTAGGTCTGCGCTCCTTTATACCCTTCGGATTCCGTCCTATCTCTTTAAAGGTAGCCCAATACTTCTGTTTTGGTTTTATGCATTCGTTCCAACAAACGGTAGTTTTCAGTTATGCCGTTTAAATAAAGTTTGGTCCTTCCCTATAGGCATACATGCCTTGGGTACTACGACCTCTGCTGACTTCTCACGGCAAGCTTTACTCCATCATGGTACTTCGAATCATTCATCCTCACCATATGTCCGTGAGACATCCTCGGATAAGGGTATTAACTTTCAATCTTATGTCTGCTCCATTTACACTAACCGTCCCGAATAGCTATAGGGCTTTAGTTTGTTTCGCAACCTTACCCACGGTCATATGCCTTATATGAAGTTTCTGTTCGTCAGACCAGATGTTTGCCGCCAGCTTCTTTCAGATTCCAACTCGCGATGGACACCCTTGCTTTTGGCTGTATGATTCCCGCTATTAGGGCTCATTGGGGACTTGCACCCATTAGCTAATACTCATGCCGACGAAAAAAGCCGAAGTTCAAATGAACTCCGGCTTTTATTATATATAGCGTTTACAGAATTATTCAGCTTTAGGGGCTTCCTCTGTAGTAGCTTCTGCAGTTGCTTCAGCAGCAGGTGCTTCAGTTGCAGCAGATTTTTTAGAACGACGAGTACGAGTAGCTTTCTTAGCAGCTGTCTTAGCCATGTTCTCATTGTAGTCTACCAATTCGATGAAACACATTTCTGCGTTATCACCCAAACGGTGACCAGTCTTGATAATACGAGTGTAACCACCCGGACGATCTGCAACCTTTACAGAGATTTCTTTGAACAGTTCAGTAACAGCGAACTTATCTTGCAAGTTGCTAAATACAACACGACGAGAATTTGTTGTGTCTTCTTTAGACTTTGTAATCAGAGGCTCAACGAACTTTTTCAAAGCTTTAGCCTTCGCAACAGTCGTAGTGATTCTTTTGTGCTTGATCAAAGAACATGCCATATTTGACAACATTGCATTTCTATGAGAAGCAGTACGACCTAAATGGTTGAATTTCTTATTATGTCTCATTTTTTATTCTTTATCTAATTTATACTTAGAAATATCTGTTCCAAACGACAGATTCAGACTCTCGAGCAAATCATCAAGCTCAGTGAGCGATTTCTTACCGAAGTTACGGAACTTCAACAGATCTGTCTTATTGAACTGAACCAAGTCACCAAGTGTTTCTACATCGGCAGCCTTCAAACAGTTCAAGGCACGAACTGACAAGTCCATATCAACCAATTTGGTCTTCAGCAACTGACGCATGTGCAATACTTCTTCATCGAATTCTTCATTACCATCTGCATCTGAAGTTTCAAGAGTAATCTTTTCATCAGAGAACAACATGAAGTGATAAATCAATATTTTAGCAGCTTCTTTCAGTGCTTCCTTCGGGTGAATGGAACCATCCGTAGTAATTTCCAGAACCAACTTTTCATAGTCAGTTTTCTGTTCTACACGGTAGTTTTCTACCGCATATTTCACATTACGAATCGGAGTGTAAATAGAATCAATAGGAATTACATTCACATCGGTGCAGTATTCACGGTTTTCGTCAGCCGGAACATAACCACGACCTTTGTTGATTGTAAGATCTATCTGCATAGTTGCTTTTGAATCTAAATGGCAAATAACTAATTCAGGATTTAACACTTCAAATCCGGTCAAATACTTACCAATATCACCTGCCTTAAATTCAGTAGAATTCTCAACGGTAATGCTTACCTTTTCATTTTCGAATTCCTCAACTATTTGCTTGAATCGAACTTGCTTCAGATTCAAGATAATGTTAGTGACATCTTCCTTTACTCCCGGAACAGTTGCAAATTCGTGCTCAACACCTTCGATATGGATAGTGTTGATAGCATAACCTTCCAATGAAGAGAGAAGAATACGGCGTAAAGCATTACCTACGGTAATACCGAAACCGGGTTCAAGCGGACGGAATTCGAATTTTCCGAATTTAGAATCCGCTTCCAACATTAATACTTTATCAGGTTTTTGAAATGCTAATATCGCCATGAAATTAATTATTATTTAGAGTACAATTCAACGATTAAGTGTTCTTTTATGTTTTCAGGAATGTCTGCTCTTTCAGGCTTGTGCAACAACTTACCAGTCTTAGAGTTTTCATCCCATTCCAACCAAGGATATTTGCTGTGATTGAATCCAGCCAATGAGTTAGCAACAACTTCCAAAGACTTAGATTTTTCACGAACACCTACCAGCTGTCCAGGTTTTACAGAGTATGAAGGAATGTTTACAACCTGACCATCTACTGTAATGTGTTTGTGACCAACCAACTGACGAGCTGCAGCACGTGTAGGAGCAATACCCAAACGGAACACTACGTTATCAAGACGACATTCAAGGCTCTGCAACAAGATTTCACCGGTAATACCGTTCATACTTGCAGCCTTTTCAAACATGTTACGGAACTGTTTTTCCAAAACTCCGTAAGTATATTTTGCTTTCTGTTTTTCAGCCAGCATGACACCATATTCTGATGTTTTTCTACGGCGAGTATTACCATGCTGTCCGGGAGGATAGTTTTTCTTAGATAAAACTTTATCTGCTCCAAAGATTGCTTCACCGAATTTACGTGCAATTCTAGTTTTTGGTCCAGTATATCTAGCCATTTTCTTACTTTTAAATTTAATTGTTATTAATGAACTTAATTTGTTGCAGCCGCGATTACAGAAAGGAATTGCAATCCATTATTTAACAAAATCAAGTTACATCTAAATAGGTTATCTTTATTATACTCTTCTTCTCTTAGGAGGACGACAACCGTTGTGAGGCAATGGAGTTACGTCGATAATTTCAGTAACTTCAATTCCAGCTCCATGTACAGTTCTGATAGCAGACTCACGTCCGTTTCCAGGACCCTTAACGTAAGCTTTTACCTTTCTCAGGCCAAGATCGTACGCTACTTTAGCGCAATCTTGAGCAGCCATCTGTGCTGCATAAGGAGTATTCTTCTTAGAACCTCTAAATCCCATCTTACCTGCAGAAGACCAAGAAATAATCTGACCTTCGCTGTTTGCCAAAGAAACGATAATGTTGTTGAATGATGAATGTACATGCAACTGTCCATTAGCATCAACTTTCACATTTCTTTTTTTAGCTGCGACTGTTTTTTTTGCCATATTAACAATTATTATTTAGTAGCTTTTTTCTTATTTGCAACAGTTTTCTTTCTTCCCTTACGTGTACGAGCATTATTCTTTGTGCTCTGACCTCTTACGGGCAGACCTAAACGGTGACGAACACCACGATAGCAACCAATATCCATTAATCGCTTAATGTTCAACTGGATTTCTGAACGAAGATCACCTTCTACTTTATATTCAGCACCGATAATTTCACGAATCTTAGCAGCCTGATCATCAGTCCAATCCTTAACCTTCAGGTCACGATCAACACCTGCCTTGTCCAAAATCTTTGCTGAACTACTGCGTCCGATACCATATACGTATGTCAACGCAATCTCACCTCTCTTATTCTGAGGCAAATCTACACCAACTATTCTTATAGCCATATACTAAATTATTTTTTTTGCAAAAATAATAAATTATCCTTGACGTTGTTTATACTTAGGATTTTTCTTGTTAATAACATACAAACGGCCATTACGTCTTACGATCTTACATTCCGGCGTACGTTTCTTTAATGATGCTCTTACTTTCATATCTTATTTTCTTTTATTTATATCTAAAAACGATTCTTCCTTTGGACAAATCATAGGGTGACATCTCTACCCTTACCTTATCCCCCGGTAATATTTTAATGTAATGCATTCTCATTTTGCCGGAAATATGAGCAGTAATCTCATGTCCGTTTTCCAGCTCAACACGAAACATTGCATTTGACAATGCTTCAACGATCACTCCATCTTGTTCAATTGCGGATTGCTTTGCCATATTAAATTGCTTTATCTCCTAAAACTTGCTCTATAAATTCAAACGATGATAAAATATCTGCTTTATCCAAGCCTATCGCAACAGTGTGCTCAAAATGAGCAGCACATTTACGATCTCTTGTTCTGATAGTCCAACGATCACTTTCCATTACAATCTGACGACTTCCCTGAGTTATCATGGGCTCAATAGCAATACACATTCCTTTTTTTAACAAGGTTCCTGTGCCTCTTTTGCCATAATTAGGAACTTGAGGTTGTTCATGCATCTCCTTACCTATCCCATGACCTACGAACTCACGAACTACTTCATACGATTGGGCTTCACAATGTTGCTGAATTGCATATCCAATATCACCTAAACGCTTTCCATGAACAGCATTTTCAATCCCCTTATACAAAGCCTCTTTTGTAGTTTTCAAAAGGGCTACAATTTCGGAATCAACTTCTCCTACACAAAAAGTATAAGCAGAATCTCCACAATAGCCGTTCATATAAGTTCCACAGTCGACAGAAACAATATCACCTTCTTTTAAAGGAATATCATTAGGAATACCATGCACAACTTGTTCATTAACGGAAGTACATAATGTACCAGGAAATGGAGGTCCATATGGATTAGGGAAACCTTTAAAAGTGGGAATTGCCCCATGATCTCTAATAAATTCTTCCGCAACTTTATCAAGTTGTTTTGTTGTCACTCCAGGCTTTATCAATTTTGCCACTTCAGCCAGAGTCCTCCCCACAAGGAGATTACTCTGACGAAGCAACTCTATCTCATCATCTGTCTTAAGAAATATCATTCTGACTTTATTTAATAAGCAGCAACATTTCCAGAACGTCCTTTAATTCTTCCTGAGCTAAGCAAGCCATCGTAATGACGCATTAACAAATGACTTTCTACCTGCTGAAGAGTGTCAAGAACAACACCCACAAGAATCAACAAAGAAGTTCCACCAAAGAACTGTGCAAATTCAGCTTGAACTCCAAATACCCCTGCAAAAGCTGGCAATATAGCAACGATAGCTAAGAAAAGAGATCCAGGCAATGTAATACGAGACATTATGGTGTCAATATAATCTGCAGTACTCTTTCCCGGTTTGATACCTGGAATAAAGCCGTTATTTCTCTTCATATCCTCAGCCATCTGAGTCGGATTAATCGTAATTGCAGTATAGAACCAGGTAAATACAATAATCAAAATTGCAAATACCAAATTATACCAGAAACTAGTATGGTCTACAAAAGCACGAGCAATACCACTTGCAGAAGCTACATTTGAGAATCCAACAATTGTAATAGGGATAAACATGATTGCCTGAGCAAAGATGATCGGCATTACATTTGCAGCATTTACCTTCAAAGGAATATACTGTCTAGCACCACCATATTGTTTATTTCCTACAATACGTTTAGCATATTGTACGGGCACTTTGCGAACACCTTGTACCAAAAGTATAGCAGCAGCTATAACTAATATCAACATAACAATTTCCAACAGGAACATGATGATACCACCAGCACCCGGTGAAGCAAGACGGGAAACAAATTCACCTGAAAAAGCTTGAGGAAGACGAGCAATGATACCAATCATAATGATCAAAGAAATACCATTACCAATACCCTTGTCTGTAATTCTTTCTCCAAGCCACAAGATAAACATACTTCCAGCAGCCAAAATGATGGTAGAAGTAATAATAAAGAAAGTCCAATCTAATGAAGCATTAAGAGCCGGACCTGCCTGCATTTTCAAGTTGATCAAATAAGAAGGTGCTTGGAATATCAAAATAAAAATAGTCAGGATACGAGTATACTGATTGATTTTACGACGTCCACTTTCACCCTCGCGCTGTAATTTCTGGAAGTAAGGAACTGCAATCGCCAACAACTGAATCACGATGGATGCAGAGATATACGGCATGATTCCCAATGCAAAAATTGAAGCATTGGAGAAAGCTCCACCAGAGAACATGTTCAACAAAGCAAGAAGACCTTCACTCGTTTGTTCATGCAACTTTGACAGCATATCAGGGTTGATACCTGGAAGAACCACATACGAACCGAATCTGTAGATTGCAACAAACAATATAGTAATGAGGATCCGCTGTCTCAGATCCTCAATATTCCATATGTTCTTTAATGTTTCAATAGATTTTCTCATTGAATCAGAGTTTTACTGCATTACCACCAACGGCTTCGATTGCAGCTACTGCACTCTTAGAGAAAGCATTTGCTTCTACATCGAGTTTAGTAGTTAAACTACCGTTACCAAGAACTTTCACTAACTGATTAGAAGAAATAAAACCAGCTTCAATCAAGTCATTAACACTAACTTTAGACAGGTTCTTAGCTTCAGCCAATTTCTGAATAGTATCAAGGTTAATAGCTTTATATTCTACACGGTTAATATTCTTAAAACCAAATTTCGGAACACGACGCTGAAGAGGCATCTGACCACCTTCAAAACCGATCTTCTTAGAATAACCAGATCTTGATTTTGCTCCTTTATGTCCTCTTGTTGAAGTACCTCCCAAACCAGAACCAGCACCACGACCAATTCTCTTTCTAGTTTTGACAGAACCTTCTGCTGGACGTAAATTATTTAAATTCATATTGTAAAATCCTTTATTATTAACAATATATTACTTAACGATTGCAACCAGGTGTTTTACCTTTTCAATCATACCCAGAATTGAAGGAGTTTCTTCGTGTTCAACCACACGATTCAATTTACGAAGTCCCAGTGCATCCAATGTTTTTTTCTGATCTGCAGGAGCACCAATTCTACTCTTTATTTGTTTAATCTTAATAGTTGACATGTTTATCCTCCTTATCCTCTAAATACTTTTTCCATACTTACACCTCTGTTTTGGGCTACCATGCGAGCATCTCTCATTTCGCTCAAAGCCAAGATTGTAGCTTTAACTAGGTTGTGTGGGTTAGAAGAACCTTTTGATTTAGCCAAAACGTCTGTTACACCAACACTTTCCAAAACAGCACGCATTGCGCCACCAGCTACAACTCCTGTACCGGTTGATGCAGGCTTAATAAAAACTTCTGCACCGCCAAATTTAGCAGACTGTTCGTGAGGAACAGTTCCTTTTAATACAGGAACACGAGTCAGATTTTTCTTTGCGGCTTCTACACCTTTTGCAATTGCTGCTGTAACTTCACCAGCTTTTCCAAGGCCCCAACCGATAATTCCATCTTCATTACCAACTACAACAATAGCAGAGAAGCTGAAAGTTCTACCACCTTTTGTAACTTTAGTAACGCGGTTGATTGCAACCAGTCTATCTTTTAATTCTATATCGTTAGTGATCTTAACTCTATTATTAACTGCCATAATTCATTAAAATTTAAGTCCACCGTTACGAGCAGCATCAGCTACTTCTTTTACTCTCCCATGATACAAGTAACCATTACGGTCGAATACGACAGTCGTAATACCAGCTTCTTGAGCTTTCTTAGCGATCAGTTCACCAACTTTAGCAGCTTGTTCTTTCTTTGGCATTGGTTCCATACCCAAAGAAGAAGCAGCAGCCAATGTTCTACCGCTCAAATCGTCGATAACTTGGACATATATCTGCTTGTTACTTCTAAACACACTCATACGCGGACGTTCAGCTGTACCTGAAATCTTGTTGCGTACTCTATATTTGATCTTGATTCGTCTTTCTATTTTTGTTGTCATAATTGTACGATTTTATGTGAATTACTTAGCACCAGCTGACTTACCAGACTTTCTACGAATTTCTTCACCAACAAACTTAATACCTTTTCCTTTATAAGGTTCAGGCTTACGGAAAGAGCGTATTTTTGAACAAACCTGACCGAGCAACTGTTTGTCACAAGATTCCAATATAATAAGAGGGTTCTTATTTCTTTCAGATTTAGTTTCAACCTTGATTTCAGGAGGCAACTGCATAAAGATGTTATGAGTATAACCTAAAGCGAAATCAATGATATTACCATTGTTTGATGCACGGTAACCAACACCGACAAGTTCCAACTCCTTCTTATAACCTTCAGAAACACCAACAACCATGTTATGTATCAAAGCACGATACAAACCATGGAACGCATGACGCTGTTTGAGGTTATCAAGCATAGCGTTTTCATTTTCTTTCAACACCACGTGACCGTCTGCAATTTCTACTTCAATAGCAGGATTTACAAACTGACTCAACTCACCTTTCGGACCTTTAACGTTTACTACGTTATCCTTCAGAGTAACTGTTACTCCAGCAGGAATACTAACGGGCAATTTACCTATTCTTGACATAGTTTATATCCTCCTACATTAATATACATAACAAAGAACTTCACCACCGATTTTCAATGCAGCAGCTTCCTTGTCTGTCATCACACCTTTGGAAGTAGATATAATAGCAATACCTAATCCATTAATAACTCTCGGCATGTCTTTGTAGCCGGTATACTTACGCATACCCGGAGTAGATACTCTTTCAAGTTTTTTGATAGCGTTAACTTTGTTAACAGCATCATACTTCAAAGCAACCTTGATAGTTCCTTGAGGACCATCTTTTACAAATTTGTAGTTCAGAATGTAACCTTTGTCAAACAGAATCTTAGTAATTTCTTTTTTCAAGTTTGAAGCAGGTACTTCTACAACTCTGTGCTTAGCACTAATTGCATTTCTCAATCTTGTGAGATAATCTGCGATTGGATCTGTCATAAAAATAAATTGTTAAATTAATCAGGACTACCCTGACAATATTTAATAATAAAAAAATTTACCAGCTTGCTTTCTTAACGCCCGGGATTAAACCGTTTGATGCCATTTCACGGAACTGAATACGTGAAATACCGAACTGACGCATATATCCTTTAGGACGACCAGTCAGTTTACAACGGTTGTGCAAGCGAATAGGATTGGAATTCTTAGGCAGTGCCTGCAATTTCTGTGCAGCTTCAAAAGCTTCAGCAGGATCACCAGTATTAACAATCTTCTTCAACGCAGCACGTTTCTCAGCATATTTGGCTACCAGTTTGGCTCTTCTTACTTCACGAGCCTTCATTGATTCTTTTGCCATATCTTATCAATCTTTTTTAGCGTTTTTAAACGGTAAACCGAATTCCTTCAACAAAGCATAACCTTCTTCGTCTGTTTGAGCAGAGGTTACAAAGGTAATATTCATTCCGAGAATTTTAGTAATACTATCGATATTTATTTCAGGGAAAATGATTTGTTCCTGAATACCCAAAGTATAATTACCTCTTCCGTCCAACTTGCTTTCGATACCTTTGAAGTCACGGATACGTGGCAAAGCTACACGAACAAGCTTTTCAAGGAATTCATACATTCTTTCACGACGTAAAGTTACCATTACACCGATAGGCATTTTTTTACGCAACTTAAAGTTTGCGATATCTTTACGAGAAACAGTTGCAACAGCTTTCTGACCGGTAATTGCTGTCAGTTCATTGATAGCAACATCGATAATTTTCTTATCAGCTACAGCCATACCCAAACCCTGACTGATAACAATCTTCTTCAGCTTAGGAATCTGCATAGATGAAGTATACTGGAACTGATTCTTCAACGCAGGAGCAATGCGCTCTGCATATTCTTTCTTAAGGCTAGCAGTATTACTCATTATTTAATCTCCTCTCCTGATTTTTTAGCATAACGAACAAATGTTCTTCCATCAGAACTTTCTCTTCTACCAACACGTGTCGGTTTACCTGTCTTAGGATCAACCGGATTCAGGTTAGAGATGTGAATAGGTGCTTCCTGCTTCACAATACCACCCTGAGGATTCTTTGCATTAGGTTTAGTGCTCTTTGATACCATGTTGATACCTTCAACCAGTGCACGTCCTTCTTTAACAAGAACTTTCAACACGCGGCCAGTTTTACCCTTGTCTTCACCAGAGTTTACGTAAACTGTATCGCCTTTTTTAATATGTAATTTACTCATTACTTAAATCTTTTACAAAATTAAAGTACTTCAGGTGCAAGTGAAACAACTTTCATATTTGCATTACGCAATTCTCTCGCAACCGGGCCAAAAATACGACTTCCTCTAATTTCACCTGCGTTATTCAGCAATACGCAAGCATTGTCATCAAAACGAATATAAGAACCGTCAGCACGACGAATTTCTTTCTTTGTACGTACGATCAAGGCCTTAGATACTGCACCTTTTTTAATATCACTTGAGGGGATAACACTCTTTATTGAAACTACAATAACATCCCCAACAGAGGCATAACGTCTCTTTGTACCGCCTAATACGCGGATACAAAGAGCTTCTTTAGCACCACTGTTGTCACATACTGTAAGTCTGGATTCTGCTTGTATCATAATTACTTAGCTCTTTCGATAATTTCAATCAATCTCCATCTCTTAGTTTTGCTCAAAGGACGAGTTTCCATAATACGAACAGTATCTCCGATTTGGCATTCATTCTTTTCGTCATGAGCATGGAATTTCTTCGTTTTAGAAACGAATTTACCATAAATAGGGTGTTTTTCCTTAAACTTAGCAGCAACAGTAATGGTCTTATCCATTTTATTGCTAACTACAACACCAGTTCTTTCTTTTCTTAAATTTCTAGCTTCCATGAGGACCATTATTATTTGTTAAGTTCTCTCTGACGCAATTCTGCTTTCATACGCGCAATTGTTCTGCGTAATTTCTTAATCTGTGCAGGATTTTCCAGCGGAGAGATCGAATGATTTAAAACCATTTGATTGTAATTGGCAACTTCAGTCTGAATTCTTTCTGCCAATTCGTTGGTAGCTATTTCTCTAATTTCTGCAATCTTCATATCAATTAAGCATTTTGACTTGCGTCGTAATCACGTCTAACAATAAACTTAGTTGTAACAGGAAGTTTCTGTGCTGCAAGGCGCAAAGCTTCTTTAGCTACATCAAAAGAAACTCCTTCTACTTCGATCAAAATACGACCCGGAGTTACAGGAGCTACAAATCCTTCGGGAGAACCTTTACCTTTACCCATACGTACATCAGCAGGTTTACGAGTAATAGGTTTGTCCGGGAAAATACGGATCCAAATCTGACCCTGACGCTGCATATATCTTGTTACAGCAATACGAGCTGCTTCAATCTGACGTCCAGTAATCCACTTAGTCTGTAATGACTTGATACCAAATGTACCGAAAGCCAACTGGTGTCCTCTCTGGGCATTACCTTTAGCGCTACCTTTCTGCTGTCTTCTGAATTTTGTCTTTTTCGGTTGTAACATAATTCCTAAAATTCAAATTCGTTAGCGATTGTTGTTTTTCTTTCTACGGAAGTTCTTTCCTCCATTATTACCGTTTCCACCACGGTTGTTTTCCTTGCTCTGAGTGAAGTTAGGAGCTAACTCACGTTTACCATAAACTTCACCACGGCAAATCCATACTTTGATACCCAGCAAACCAACTTTTGTCAAAGCTTCAGCATGACAATAGTCAATATCTGCACGGAAAGTATGCAACGGAGTACGACCTTCCTTATACATTTCAGAACGTGCCATTTCAGCACCATTCAAACGACCTGAAATCAGTACCTTGATACCTTCAGCTCCCATACGCATTGTATTGGCAATAGCCATTTTAATAGCGCGGCGGTAAGCAATCTTACCTTCAACCTGGCGAGCGATATTATTAGCAACAATCACAGCGTCGAGTTCGGGTTTCTTCACTTCGAAGATATTAATCTGGATATCCTTATCGGTGATCTTCTTCAACTCTTCTTTCAACTTATCAACTTCCTGACCACCTTTACCAATGATAATACCTGGGCGAGCAGTACATACAGTAATTGTCACCAACTTCAGAGTACGTTCAATTACGATTCTTGAAACGCTGGCTTTTGCAAGTCTGGCATTCAGATATTTACGAATTTTGCTATCTTCCAATAAAGCATCACCATAATTCTTGCCACCGTACCAATTAGAATCCCATCCTCTGATAATTCCTAAACGGTTACTTATCGGATTAACTTTCTGTCCCATCTACTCTTAATTTTTATCATTAGTATTTTTAGAATCAACGAACAAAGTTACATGGTTTGAACGTTTACGAATTCTGTAACCTCTACCCTGTGGAGCCGGTCTCATTCTTTTCAGAGTAGCTCCTCCGTCAACAAAAATCTTAGTTACAAAAAGTTCACCATCTTCAGCTTTGCGTTCGTTTTTCTGTTCCCAGTTAGCAATAGCAGAGCGCAACAGTTTTTCCACTCTTGCAGAAGCTTCCTTAGAAGAAAACTTCAATACACCAAGTGCTCTATTAACCTCCATACCGCGAATCATATCAGCAACGAGACGCATTTTACGCGGAGAAGTAGGCACATTTTGCAATTTTGCAAAATACATGGTCTTAAGGGCTTCTTTTCTTTTTTCAGCCGATATTTTTTTTCTTGCTCCCATTATTTATTACTTTATTATTTCAATAAGTGTGTCCTGTTATTTTTTCTTGTTACCTGCATGACCACGGAAAGTACGAGTTGGAGCAAACTCTCCCAACTTATGACCAACCATGTTTTCAGTAACGTAAACAGGAATAAATTTGTTTCCGTTATGAACTGCAATTGTATGCCCTACAAAATCAGGCGAAATCATTGAAGCTCTAGCCCATGTTTTAACAACTGACTTCTTGCCGCTTTCATTCATAGCGAGCACTTTGTTTTCCAGTTTTACATTAATATATGGACCTTTTTTTAATGAACGACTCATAAATACTCAATTAATCAGTTGTTATTATTTTCTTCTTTCAATAATATACTTAGAAGACTGTTTCTTAGGTGCTCTTGTCTTCAAGCCCTTAGCATACAAGCCTGTACGTGATCTTGGGTGACCTCCTGACTGACGTCCTTCACCACCACCCATCGGGTGATCAACTGGGTTCATAACAACACCACGGTTGTGAGGACGACGACCCAACCAACGAGAACGTCCAGCCTTACCTGAAGCTTCCAAAGCATGGTCTGAATTACCAACACTACCAACTGTAGCTTTACAAGCACTTAAGATTTGTCTTACTTCACCTGAAGGCAACTTGATTACACAGTATTTACCTTCACGAGAAGTCAACTGAGCAAAATTACCAGCCGATCTTACCAATGCAGCACCTTGACCCGGACGCAACTCAATGTTATGAATTACAGTACCGACAGGGATGTTTTCAAGAGGAAGTGCGTTACCAATCTCAGGCGCCGCATTCGCTCCAGACATCAAAGTGCTACCAACTTGCAATCCATTAGGAGCAATAATATATCTTTTTTCACCATCAGCATAAAACAACAACGCGATACGAGCTGAACGGTTCGGATCGTATTCAATTGTTTTAACAACTGCTGGAACACCGTCTTTATTTCTCTTGAAATCAATAATACGGAATTTTCTCTTATGACCGCCACCGATATAGCGCATTGTCATTTTACCTACATGGTTACGACCACCAGTAGAACGCTTTCCATATACAAGAGATTTTTCTGGTACCGATGCAGTAATTTCTTCAAAAGTACCAATAATTTTGTGTCTCTGCCCCGGTGTTGTGGGCTTAAATTTACGTACTGCCATCTTTTATTTAAATATTGCTATAAAAATCAATAGTATCACCTTCTTTCAATGTAACGATAGCTTTTTTATAAGCATTAGTACGTCCATTGATAAGACCTGATTTAGTATAACGGCTCTTGTTCTTTCCTGCGTAACGGATAGTATTCACATCAACAACAGTTACGTTATACAAAGCCTCGATTTCGCTCTTAATTTCTAATTTGTTAGCTTCAGGACGAACAATAAATCCAAAGCGGTTGAACTTTTCAGATATTGCCGTCATTTTTTCTGTAACCAACGGTTTAATAATCATTCCCATATTACTTCAGCCTCCTTTAATTATTTAACTAAGGTTTCCTCGATAGCTTTCAATGCGCTCTCTGTAACAACAAGAGTTTCTGCGTTCAATACTGAGTAAGTATTCAGCGCAGAAGCAATTGCAAGATTTGTACGCTCTAAGTTACGAGCAGACAAATATACGTTTTTATTTGCTTCCGGCAAAACCATAAGCAGCTTTTTACCAGCTACTTTAAGATTATTCACAACATTTACGAATTCTTTAGTCTTAGGAGCTTCAAAAGTGAAGTCTTCTACTACTACGATATTGTTAGCCTGAGCCTTATATGCCAAAGCAGACTTACGAGCCAAAGTCTTTACTTTCTTGTTCAATTTGAACCAATAATCACGTGGCTTTGGACCAAATACACGAGCACCACCAACCAACAATGGAGAGTTGATATCACCACGACGTGCACCACCTCCACCTTTCTGACGACCTAATTTACGAGTAGAACCACTGATTTCGCTTCTTTCTTTAGACTTATGAGTTCCCTGGCGCTGATTAGCCATGTACTGTTTTACGTCCAGATAGATAGCGTGATCATTCGGAGTGATTCCGAAGATAGCTTCATTCAAAGCAACCTTTCTTCCGGTATCTTCACCCTTAATATTTAATACGTTAACTTCCATTATTTCTCAATTATTACGATTGAACCTTTGCAACCCGGAACAGAACCTTTGATCAAAAGCAAGTTGTGTTCAGGAATTACCTTTAATACCTGTAAGTTGTGAGTAGTTACTCTGTCACCACCCATTTGACCACCCATGCGCATTCCTTTGAATACTTTTGCAGGGTAAGAACAAGCACCGATAGAACCCGGCTTACGAGCACGGTTGTGCTGACCGTGAGTAGTCTGACCTACACCACCAAATCCGTGACGTTTAACAACACCCTGGAAACCTTTACCTTTAGAAGTACCGATTACGTCTACATAGCTAGCATCGTTAAACAATTCTACAGTGATAGTATCACCTAAATTCAATTCTTCTGAGAAATCTTTGAACTCGGCCAAGTGTCTCTTTGGAGTTACTCCAGCTTTCTTAAAGTGACCCATCAACGGTTTTGTAGTATGCTTTTCCTTCTTGTCTTGGAAACCTACCTGAACAGCTGCATAGCCATCTTTTTCTACACTCTTAATCTGAGTAACTACACAAGGACCAGCTTCGATAACAGTGCATGGTACATTTTTACCATCAGCACTGAAAACGGATGTCATTCCGATTTTCTTTCCTAATAATCCTGGCATTTCAGTTAATTTTTAAATTTATTAAACTTTAATTTCTACTTCTACTCCACTTGGTAATTCCAATTTCATCAAAGCATCTACTGTCTTAGCAGTTGAGCTATAGATGTCGATCAGTCTTTTATAAGAAGACAATTCAAACTGTTCACGAGACTTTTTATTAACAAAAGTTGAACGGTTTACAGTAAACACACGTTTGTGAGTTGGCAATGGAATAGGACCGCTAACAATAGCGCCTGTAGCCTTCACAGTTCTCACAATCTTCTCAGCAGACTTGTCTACCAAATTGTGATCGTAAGATTTCAGTTTAATTCTAATTTTCTGACTCATTAGTAATAGTTAATTAATTATTATTTTTAAGGTGAAGCATGAGGGCTAAGAGTCATTCGCTAGCCCTCATCAGCTTCAAGTTATTTCTGATTATACCAAATCTACGCGACCTTTAACTTCTTCCAATACAGTCTTAGCGATAGAGCTTGATACCTGAGCATGGTGATCATAAGTCATTGAAGAAGTTGCACGACCAGAAGTGATAGTACGCAAAGCTGTTACGTAACCAAACATTTCTGCCAGCGGAACCATAGCCTTCACGATACGAGCACCAGAACGGCTAGTTTCCATTCCTTCAACCTGACCACGACGCTTATTCAAGTCACCGATAACGTCACCCATGTTTTCTTCAGGAGTAACAACTTCCAACTTCATGATAGGTTCCATTAATACAGGACCTGCCTTAGCGCAAGCATTCTTATAAGCCTGAATAGCACAGATTTCGAAAGACAACTGGTCAGAGTCAACCGGGTGGAATGAACCATCTTTCAATACAACCTTCAATGAGTCAAGAGGGAATCCTGCCAACACACCATTCTTCATAGCAGTCTGGAAACCTTTCTGTACAGAAGGGATAAATTCCTTAGGCACATTACCACCTTTAACTTCATCGATAAATTGCAATCCACCTTGTTTGAAGTCTTCATCAACCGGACCGATTGTCACAATGATATCAGCAAACTTACCACGACCACCAGACTGCTTCTTATAAACTTCACGCAATTCAACAGTCTTAGTAATAGCTTCCTTGTAGTTAACCTGAGGACGACCCTGGTTACATTCTACTTTGAATTCACGTTTCAAACGATCGATAATGATATCCAAGTGAAGCTCACCCATACCAGAGATAACTGTCTGACCTGTCTGTTCATCAGTTTTTACTGTAAATGTCGGGTCTTCTTCAGCCAACTTAGCCAAACCGTTAGACAATTTATCCAAGTCTTTCTGAGTCTTAGGCTCTACTGCGATACCGATTACAGGTTCTGGGAAGTCCATAGATTCAAGAACGATCGGAGCTGTTTCATCACACAATGTATCACCAGTACGAATATCCTTGAAACCTACACCAGCACCAATATCACCAGCACTAATTACTTCAACAGGATTCTGTTTATTTGAGTGCATCTGGAACAAACGTGAAACGCGTTCTTTCTTTCCTGAACGAGAGTTGAAGATATAAGAACCTGCTTCAACCTTACCAGAATATACACGGAAGAAAGTCAGACGACCTACATATGGGTCAGTAGCAATCTTGAACGCCAAAGCAGAAGTCTTTTCATCTTCATCTGGCTTACGATCTTCTTCAGCTCCAGTAGATGGGTTAGTACCAATAATATTTGGAGTATCCAATGGAGAAGGCAAGAAAGCACATACATAATCCAGCAAAGTCTGTACACCCTTATTCTTGAATGAAGAGCCACACAGCATTGGAACGATTTCCATCTTCAATGTTCCGGCACGCAATGCACGCATGATTTCTTCCTCTGTAATAGTAGAAGGATCATCAAAATACTTTTCCATCAAAGCTTCGTCGAACTCAGCAACCTTTTCAAGCATCTTGTCTCTCCATTCCTGTGCTTCATCAACCAAGTTTGCAGGAATTTCTTCTACATCATAATCAGCACCCATTGTTTCATCGTGCCACAAGATAGCTTTCATCTTAACCAAGTCAACTACACCCTTAAAGTTTTCTTCAGAACCAATAGGGATAACTACCGGACATGGATTAGCACCTAAAACATCCTTCATCTGACGTACAACTTCAAAGAAGTCTGCACCAGAACGGTCCATTTTATTAACGTAACCGATACGAGGAACATTATACTTATCAGCCTGACGCCATACAGTTTCAGACTGCGGTTCAACACCACCAACTGCACAATATGCAGCAACAGCGCCATCCAATACACGCAATGAACGTTCAACCTCAGCAGTAAAGTCTACGTGTCCCGGAGTGTCAATCAAGTTAATTTTATACTTATTACCTGCATAGTTCCAGTAAGTAGTGGTAGCAGCTGAAGTAATAGTGATACCACGTTCCTGCTCCTGCTCCATCCAGTCCATAGTAGCAGCACCATCGTGCACCTCACCAATTTTGTGAGTCAGACCAGTGTAAAACAAGATACGTTCAGAAGTAGTTGTCTTACCAGCATCGATGTGCGCCATGATACCGATGTTACGGGTCAAATGCAAATCATGTTTAGCCATTTTATTTCCTAGTTAAAATTAATACTTGATTTAGAATCTGAAGTGAGCAAAAGCACGGTTAGCTTCAGCCATACGGTGCATATCTTCTTTACGTTTGAAAGCACCACCCTGCTCGTTATATGCATCAAGAATTTCAGCTGCCAATTTATCAGCCATTGATTTGCCACCACGTTTACGGGCAAAAGCAATCAAATTCTTCATAGAGATTGACTCTTTACGGTCAGGACGAATTTCTGTAGGAACCTGGAAAGTTGCACCACCAATACGGCGAGACTTAACTTCCAGCTGCGGAGTTACATTATCTAGAGCTTTTTTCCAAACTTCCAAAGCTGAAGTTTCTTCACCTGGGAGTTTTGTCTCAACTGTCTTCAATGCATTGTAGAAGATTTCGTAAGAAGTATTCTTCTTTCCATCATACATCAGATGGTTTACGAATTTAGAAACCTTCTGATCATTAAATACTGGATCCGGAAGGATCACACGTTTTTTTGGTTTTGCTTTTCTCATTTTGTTTGATAATAATGTTTAGTTTGGGGCTGCATCTCTGTTTTCTTCAACGCCTCCTCTGAAGCATTTACTCAACCTTAAAGCTTTTCCAACAAACCAAAACGAATTAATAAAGTTTTTTACTAAGGATTGTACTCAGCTACGAATTATTTCTTACCCTTTCCTGCTGGAGCCTGTCCTGGTTTCGGGCGCTTAGCACCATATTTAGAACGTCTCTGTGTACGACCAGCAACACCTGCTGTATCCAATGTTCCACGAACAATATGATAACGTACACCTGGAAGGTCTTTCACACGACCACCACGAACCAATACGATTGAGTGTTCCTGCAAGTTATGTCCTTCTCCCGGAATGTAAGAGTTCACTTCCTTAGAGTTTGTCAAACGCACACGAGCAACTTTACGCATTGCTGAGTTCGGCTTTTTCGGAGTTGTAGTATAAACACGTACACAAACACCACGTCTCTGAGGGCATGAGTCCAATGCAGGTGATTTACTCTTCTCAACCAAAACCGTTCTTCCTTTTCTTACTAACTGTTGAATAGTAGGCATTTTGTTTTGATTTTAATTATTATATATATTGTTTATTGTTTTTCCAATCCTAGTCGAAACTATACATTTCGGGCTGCAAAATTACAAATAACTTTTTAATAGACAAACTGTTTTAAAATAAAAAAAGCCCATTTCCCGAAAAAAGTCGGGAAATGGGCTATAAAGCTATGTTTTTATATTTTTTTAAGCTTCTCCCTTAAAATCACTCAATGGAGGAACAAAGGTTTTACTACCGTTTCCCTGTTCTTCCGGCATACGTATTGGACCAAAATTATGCTCGTACTTTGCAACATTATCCTGCAATGCATACATCAATCGTTTTGCATGTTCAGGAGTCATCACAATACGCGATTGTACTCCAGCCTTTGGCAAGCCCGGCATAATACGAACAAAATCTACAATAAACTCAGAAGTAGAATGAGTAATTATAGCAAGATTAGCATAAGTTCCTTGAGCTACTTCTTCTTTCAGCTCTATCTGAAGCTGGTTATTTTTGTTTTCGTTTTCCATAATAACTTAGTTTTTACATTTCAATTTTTATATTAACGCCACAAATGTAGGGAAAAAGTTGAATCATCCGAACAGTTAAGTAAAAATTTCAATAGCCAATTTCACTTTTTGGCAAATTCAACGAAGCTATTAAAGGGAAAATATAAGTTGAGATTTTTGATTTATGATTGATATAAATACAAAAGGAGCTGTGCCATTCTTCATGACACAGCTCCTTATATGTATAAGATTAAAGTATTATTCTACTTCACTATAATCAAGCACGTTCTTACGATTTGCCAAAATTCTGTCATACTCTTCTTTTGAGCCAACAATAATCTTTTCGTATTCACGCTGACCAGTTCCGGCAGGTATCAGGTGACCGCAGATAACGTTTTCCTTCATACCTTCCAGTTTATCAACTTTACCGTTAATTGCTGCTTCGTTCAAAACTTTAGTAGTTTCCTGGAATGATGCAGCCGACATAAAGCTTGATGTTTGCAATGCAGCACGTGTAATACCTTGCAAAATCTGAGTTGATGTAGCAGGAACAGCATCGCGTACTTCTACTGGTTTTAAGTCACGGCGCTTCAGCATACTGTTTTCATCACGCAACTTACGAGCTGTAACAATCTGTCCCGGCTGCAAGTTCTGAGAATCACCAGCATCAACAACAACTTTCTTACCCCAGATACGGTCGTTTTCCTCGTTAAATTCCAAACGGTCTACAACCTGCTGTTCCAAGAAGCGAGTATCTCCCGGCTCATCAATCTGAACTTTACGCATCATCTGGCGAACGATAATTTCAAAGTGCTTATCGTTAATCTTAACACCCTGCAGACGGTATACATCCTGAATTTCGTTCACGATGTACTCCTGTACTGCTGTAGGACCTTTAATAGCCAAGATGTCAGCAGGAGTGATAGCACCATCTGACAACGGAGTTCCGGCACGTACATAGTCGTTTTCCTGAACAAGAATTTGCTTTGACAGAGCCACAAGGTACTTCTTCACATCGCCAGTCTTAGATGTAACGATAATTTCACGGTTACCACGTTTAATCTTACCCATCGTAACCTCTCCATCGATTTCTGAAACAACAGCAGGATTAGACGGATTACGTGCTTCGAACAATTCGGTTACACGTGGAAGACCACCGGTGATATCACCTGCCTTACCAACCGCACGTGGAATCTTAACCAAAATATCACCGGCCTTAACCACCTGCTTGTCTTCAACAACGACGTGACCACCTACCGGCAAGTTATATGTACGAATGATACCACCATTTTCATCCAAAATATGCAATGACGGGATCTTTGTCTTATCTTTAGATTCTGTAATGATGATTTCACGCAAACCTGTAGCTTCATCCGATTCTACCTTATATGTTACATTCTCAATTACAGATTCAAAATCAATCTTACCTGCAGCTTCTGTAACAATAACGGCATTGAACGGGTCCCACTTAGCAATCAGCTTACCTTTCTCAACGACTTCACCATCTGATGCATACAGTTTAGAACCATAAGGAACGTTATGTGTTGACAGGATAATACCTGTATTAACATCCACGAAACGAACTTCAGCCAAACGACCAACAACGATTTTAACTGCTTCACCTGTTTCTTCAACAGCGTCTACTGTACGCAATTCTTCAAACTCAAGACGTGCATCGTTCTTCGCAACAATACTTGCATTTGCAGCCATGTTACCGGCGATACCTCCGGCGTGGAACGTACGCAATGTCAACTGAGTACCCGGTTCACCGATTGACTGAGCAGCGATAACACCAACAGCCTCACCTTTCTGAACCATACGGCTGGTAGCAAGGTTACGTCCATAACACTTAGCACATACACCCTTCTTCGACTCACAAGTCAATACAGAACGGATTTCAACGCTTTCAATCGGAGAATCTTCGATTTCCTGTGCAATTGATTCTGTAATTTCTTCACCAGCAGCTACTATCAGCTTACCAGTTGTAGGATGTATTACATCGTGTACAGAAACACGTCCCAAAATACGTTCATACAATGTTGCAATAACTTCATCGTTATTCTTCAATGCTGTACAAACCAGACCACGCAATGTTCCACAGTCTTCTTCATTAATGATCACGTCGTGAGAAACGTCAACCAAACGACGAGTCAAATATCCGGCATCGGCAGTTTTCAATGCAGTATCGGCAAGACCCTTACGAGCACCGTGAGTAGAAATAAAGTACTCCAACACTGACAAACCTTCCTTAAAGTTAGAAAGAATCGGGTTTTCAATAATCTGAGCACCTTCAGCACCTGCTTTCTGAGGTTTAGCCATCAAACCACGCATACCAGACAACTGACGGATCTGTTCCTTAGAACCACGGGCTCCAGAATCCAACATCATAAATACAGAGTTGAATCCTTGATCGTCATTCTTAATAGTCTTATACAAGATATCAGACAAGTCGCTGTTAACGTGTGTCCAAGTATCAATAACCTGATTGTAACGTTCGTTGTCAGTGATGAAACCCATGTTATAGTTCATCATAATTTGCTCAACCTCTTCGTTACCACGTTTAACCAGCTCTTCCTTTTCTTTCGGGATAATGATATCACCCAAGTTGAATGACAAACCACCTTCGAAAGCTTTCTTATAACCTAAGTTCTTAATACCATCCAAGAATTCACAAGCACGGGCAACACCGACTGTCTTAATAACATCGCTGATGATATCACGCAATGATTTCTTAGAAATAATAGTATTCAAGTAACCGCATTCATCTGGAACCAACTCATTAACGATAATACGTCCTACAGAAGTTTCTTTAATCATCTTCTTGACAATATTACCATTTTCATCAAGGTCGTTAGTTACAACACTGATGATAGCGTGAATATCTACTTTTCCTTCATTGTAAGCAATCAATGCTTCTTCTGGTCCGTAGAAAATCAATCCCTCACCCTTAGCACCTTTACGCAACTTGGTAATGTAATACAAACCAAGAACCATATCCTGTGCCGGCACTGTGATAGGAGCACCATTGGCAGGGTTCAATATATTATGTGATTGAAGCATCAACATCTGAGCTTCAAGAACAGCTTCATTACTCAAAGGCAAATGTACCGCCATCTGGTCACCATCAAAGTCGGCATTGAACGCAGTACATGCCAACGGGTGCAACTGAATAGCCTTACCTTCAATCATCTTAGGCTGGAATGCCTGAATACCCAAGCGGTGCAAAGTCGGCGCACGGTTCAGCAATACAGGATGTCCTTTCATTACATGCTCCAAGATATCCCAAATAACTGGCTCCTTACGATCTACAATTTTCTTTGCAGACTTGACAGTCTTAACAATACCACGTTCTATCAATTTGCGAATGATAAATGGTTTGTAAAGTTCGGCAGCCATCAATTTAGGAATACCACATTCACCCATCTTCAGTTCCGGACCTACGACAATTACTGAACGTGCAGAATAGTCAACACGTTTACCCAGCAAATTCTGGCGGAAACGTCCTTGCTTACCTTTTAAGCTATCTGAAAGTGACTTCAAAGGACGGTTGGCATCAGTCTTCACTGCGCTTGACTTACGAGAGTTGTCAAACAGTGCGTCAACAGCTTCCTGCAACATACGCTTTTCATTACGTAAGATCACTTCCGGAGCCTTGATTTCAATCAGACGTTTCAAACGGTTATTACGAATAATAACACGACGATACAAATCATTCAAGTCAGAAGTTGCAAAACGACCTCCATCCAATGGAACCAACGGACGTAATTCTGGTGGAATAACCGGAACAATACGTACAATCATCCATTCAGGTTTATTACGGCCACGTGAAGCACGGAAAGATTCTACAACCTGCAAGCGCTTCAAAGCTTCATTCTTACGCTGCTGAGAAGAATCATTATTAGCTTTATGACGTAATTCATAAGAAAGAGCATCTAAGTCCAGACGAACGAGTAAGTCATAAATTGCTTCAGCACCCATCTTCGCAATGAACTTATTTGGATCACTGTCTTCCAGATATTGGTTTTCTTTTGGAAGACTATCCATAATATCAAGATATTCTTCTTCAGACAGCAAATCATATTGGCTGATACCGTCTTCTGCTTTTATACCCGGCTGAATAACTACATAACGTTCATAGTAAATAATAGCATCAAGCTTTTTTGTAGGCAATCCTAACAAATAGCCGATTTTATTAGGCAAAGAACGGAAATACCAGATATGTGCAACAGGTACAACCAGCTGAATGTGACCGCTACGTTCACGACGAACTTTCTTTTCTGTTACTTCTACACCACATCGGTCGCACACAATTCCTTTATAACGAATGCGCTTGTATTTACCACAATGACATTCGTAGTCCTTTACCGGACCGAAGATTCGTTCACAGAACAAACCATCACGTTCCGGTTTATAAGTACGGTAGTTGATAGTTTCCGGTTTCAATACTTCACCGAAAGAGTTTTCCAAAATCTCTTCAGGAGAAGCCAGTCCGATCGTAATCTTTGAGAAATTACTCTTTATCTTAGTATCTTTTCTAAAAGCCATACTTTATATTTTATAAAATGAAGAATTTAAAGATGAAGGTGGAGGCTATCCGTCTCCATCCTTCATTAATATATTATTCCAGTGTAATGCTCAGGCAAAGACCTCTCAATTCATGCAGCAATACATTCAAAGATTCAGGGATACCCGGAGTAGGCATTGGTTCACCCTTGACAATTGCTTCATAGGCCTTCGAACGTCCAACTACATCATCAGACTTGATTGTCAGAATTTCCTGAAGAATATGGGCTGCACCAAATGCTTCGATTGCCCAAACCTCCATTTCTCCAAAACGCTGACCACCAAACTGAGCCTTACCACCAAGTGGCTGCTGAGTAATCAGAGAGTACGGACCGATAGAACGAGCATGCATCTTGTCTTCAACCATGTGACCAAGTTTCAACATGTAAGTCACACCAACGGTTGCCGGCTGGTCAAACTGCTCACCTGTACCTCCATCATATAAGTAAGTCTTACAATAACGAGGCAAACCAGCTTTATCTGTCCATTTATCCAAATCATCCAGAGTAGCACCATCAAAGATCGGAGTAGCAAATTTCACACCCAGTTCTTTTCCGGCACGTCCAAGTACAGCTTCGAAAATCTGACCGATGTTCATACGAGAAGGCACACCCAACGGATTCAATACGATATCTACAGGAGTTCCATCTGCCAAGAACGGCATATCTTCCTGACGTACGACACGTGATACAATACCCTTGTTACCGTGACGACCTGCCATCTTATCACCTACACCAATCTTACGTTTCTTAGCAATATAAACTTTAGCCATCTGAATGATTCCTGAAGGCAACTCATCTCCGATGGTCAAAGCGAATTTCTTACGCTTCAACTCAGCATCGAGTTCTTTATATTTCTTCAGGTAATTCATGATCAAATCACGAATCATGTCATTCTTATGAGCATCAGAAGTCCATTTGCTCAACTGAATGATTGTATAATCCAATGATTCCAAGTCACGTTTTGTAAACTTGGCACCCTTAGCAATCACTTCAGTTCCCAAATAATCCTTAACGCCTTGAGAAACCTTATCATTAGTCAAAACTAACAGTTTTTCAACTAAGATTTCTTTCAGTGCTGCTGCCTTTTCTTCAAATTCTTCATTCAGTTTCGGCAGAATAGCCTTATCTGCATTTTTCTCACTACGAGTCTTTATAACACGTGAATATAATTTCTTATCGATAACCACACCTCGCAATGATGGAGAAGCTTTTAATGAAGCATCTTTTACATCACCAGCTTTATCACCAAAGATTGCACGCAGCAATTTTTCTTCTGGAGAAGGATCTGATTCACCCTTCGGAGTAATCTTACCAATCAAGATATCTCCCGGCTCGATACGTGCACCAATACGGACAATACCATTTTCATCCAAATCTTTTGTTGCTTCTTCACTCACATTAGGAATATCAGAAGTCAACTCTTCCATACCGCGCTTAGTTTCACGTACTTCAAGGATGTATTCGTCAACGTGTACAGAAGTCAGAATATCTTCACGAACAACACGTTCATTCAACACAATAGCATCCTCGTAGTTATATCCTTTCCATGGCATATAGGCAACCAACAAGTTCTTACCCAGTGCCAATTCTCCGTTAGCTGTAGAATATCCTTCTGTTAAGATATCTCCCTTCTTTACACGCTGACCTTTAGTACAAATCGGACGCAAGTCGATAGTCATACTCTGGTTCGTTTTGCGGAATTTAGGGATACGATATTCCTTTAATGCCGGTTCAAAGCTTACAAATTCTTCATCATCTGTACGGTCATACAAAATTCGAATTGTTGTTGCATCTACAAAATCAATTACACCGTCACCTTCAGCTGTAATCTGAGTACGTGAATCTTCACATAATTGTTTTTCGATACCAGTACCAACAATAGGAGCTTCTGTCTTCAACAAAGGAACTGCCTGGCGCATCATGTTTGATCCCATCAATGCACGGTTAGCGTCATCATGCTCCAAGAACGGAATCAATGAGGCAGCAATAGAAGCGATCTGCTGTGGAGCAACGTCCATCAACTCTACCTGATCGGGAGTTACTACCGGATAATCAGCATCACGACGAGCTTTTACTTTCTCGCGGATAAATGTTCCGTCATCATTCAACGGTGCATTACCCTGAGCTATAATCTTGTCTTCTTCTTCCTCTGCTGACAAATATTCTATACCTTCCGGTGATAAATCAACAACTCCATCTTTTACTTTACGGTAAGGAGTTACGATAAATCCAAGATCATTAATCTTTGCATATACACACAAAGAAGAAATCAAACCGATATTCGGACCTTCAGGAGTTTCAATCGGACACAAACGACCATAGTGAGTGTAGTGTACGTCTCGCACCTCAAATCCGGCACGATCACGCGACAAACCACCAGGACCTAATGCAGACAAACGACGTTTGTGAGTGATTTCAGCCAGCGGATTTGTCTGGTCCATGAACTGTGACAAAGCATTTGTTCCAAAGAATGAATTAATAACAGAAGAAATAGTCTTCGCATTAATCAAGTCAATCGGAGTAAATACCTCGTTATCGCGTACATTCATACGTTCACGGATAGTACGTGACATACGAGCCAAACCAATAGCGAACTGATTAGACAACTGTTCTCCTACTGTACGTACACGACGGTTGCTCAAATGGTCAATATCATCTACATCTGCTTTTGAGTTAATAAGCTCAATCAGATATTTGATGATTTCAATAATATCTTGTTTTGTCAATACTTTGACATCCATATCCGTATCCAGATTCAACTTCTTGTTGATACGGTAACGTCCTACTTCACCCAGATCATAACGCTTTTCAGAGAAGAACAAGTTATTGATAACTTCACGAGCACTAGCATCATCAGCAGGATCTGCATTACGCAACTGGCGGTAGATGTACAATACAGCTTCCTTCTCTGAGTTACTTGGGTCTTTCTGTAAAGTATTGAAAATAATTGAATAGTCAGAAGAATTAGCTTCTTCATTGTGAACGAGGATATTCTGGATACCAGATTCCAAAATCAAATCGATATGTTCCGGTTCGATTACAGTTTCACGGTCGATTACAACCTCGTTACGTTCAATAGAAACAACTTCACCAGTATCTTCATCAACGAAATCCTCAGTCCAAGTTTTCAGCACACGAGCTGCCAGCTTACGACCAATAATCTTTTTCAAGTTGGCTTTATTAACTTTTACATCTTCAGCCAAATTAAAGATTTCCAGGATGTCTTTATCATTTTCAAAACCAACAGCACGCAGCAGTGTAGTAACAGGCAACTTCTTCTTACGGTCAATGTAAGCATACATTACGTTGTTAATATCCGTTGCAAATTCAATCCAAGAACCTTTAAACGGAATGATACGAGCCGAGTACAGTTTTGTTCCATTAGCATGGATACTTTGTCCAAAGAATACACCCGGAGAACGGTGTAACTGAGAAACAACTACACGTTCTGCTCCATTGATAACAAAAGTAGCTTTTGGAGTCATGTAAGGGATAGGACCCAGATATACATCCTGAATAACGGTATCAAAGTCTTCGTGATCGGGGTCTGTACAATAAAGCTTCAGCTTAGCTTTCAAGGGAACACTATAAGTCAAGCCACGTTCTAAACAGTCATCGATTGTATAGTGAGGCGGGTCAATATAGTAGTCGAGGAACTCGAGCACGAAGTTGTTACGTGTATCTGCAATAGGGAAGTTTTCTGCAAACACCTTATACAAGCCATCGTTCTTTCGTTTTTCAGGCGGAGTATCTAACTGTAAAAAGTCTTGAAATGACTTCAATTGCACTTCCAGGAAATCCGGATACTTCATCGGATTCTTAATAGAAGCAAAATTAATTCGTTGATTATTAGTATTTGAAGACATCTGTATGGAGTTAAAATGTTTAAATTCAGGTAAGAGAACCTGTGTAACTTAATATAGACGCAAAAAGGTTAAGAATCCTCTTGACAGAGGACTCTTAACCGAACTACCTGATTTACAGGATAATCTTATTTAAGTTCAACTTCAGCTCCAGCTTCTTCCAAAACTTTCTTCAAAGATTCAGCTTCGTCTTTAGCCAAACCTTCTTTAACTACGCTAGGAGCACCGTCAACCATGTCTTTTGCTTCTTTCAAGCCAAGACCACAAGCTTCTTTAACTGCCTTAACAACCTGCAATTTAGCAGCACCTGCGCTCTTCAAAACTACATCGAATGAAGTTTTTTCTTCAGCAGCAGCTGCACCAGCAGCAGCAGGACCAGCAGCAACAGCTACAGCTGCAGCAGCAGGTTCAATACCATATTCTTCTTTAAGGATAGTTGCAAGTTCATTAACTTCTTTTACTGTCAAGTTAACTAATTGTTCTGCAAAAGCTTTCAAATCTGCCATTTTTGTATGAATTTAATTGTTTGTTACTAATTGATAATTAAAGTTGTTTAGTTTAGTCTTAAGATCAGCAAACGATTATTCTGCACGTTCACCCAAAGTCTTAAGAACTCCGTGAATGGTGTTACCACCAGACTGAAGAGCAGAAATAACGTTCTTCGCAGGAGATTGCAGCAATGCCACGATATCCGCAATAACTTCGTTCTTGCTCTTGATTGTTGCCAAAGCTTCGAGCTGATCAGCACCTACATAGAATCCTTCTTCTGCATAAGCAGCTTTCAATGCAGGAACACCTTCTTTGTATTCTTTCAACAACTTAGCAGGAGCGTTTGCTGTTTCGCAGAACATTACTGAAGTTGTACCTTTCAAAGAATCAAACAATGGTGAATAATCAACATCCAAGCTCATTAAAGCCTTGTGAAGCAAAGAGTTCTTCACAACTACCAGTTTGATACCAGCCTTGAAACATTTTCTACGCAGTTCGCTAGTAGATGCTGCATCCATAGCAGTTGTATCAACCAAGTAGAAATGTCCATATTGCTTTACGGTATCAGCCAACTGACCGATAATTACGCCTTTATCTTCCTTTCTCATGATTCCTCCTTAATTTTAGATTTCTTCTACAGATTTAGGGTCAATCTTAATACCCTTACTCATAGTACTTGAAAGATAAATACTCTTAATATAAGTACCTTTAGCTGTGGTCGGTTTCAGTTTAATGATAGTAGCGATAAATTCTTTCGCATTTTCACGGATCTGGTCAACAGTGAAAGAAACTTTACCGATTGAAGTGTGAACAATACCACTCTTGTCAACCTTAAAGTCAATCTTACCCTGCTTAACTTCCTTAACAGCTTTAGCTACATCCATAGTTACAGTACCACTCTTAGGGTTAGGCATCAATCCACGAGGACCAAGCACACGACCCAAAGCACCGATCTTACCCATGATGGACGGCATTGTAATGATTACGTCAATATCAGTCCATCCACCTTTGATCTTTTCAATATATTCATCAAGACCAACATAGTCAGCACCTGCTTCTTTTGCAGCAGCTTCAGCATCCGGTGTACACAAAACAAGCACACGAACTTGCTTACCTGTACCATGAGGAAGAGAAACAACGCCTCTTACCATCTGGTTAGCCTTACGAGGGTCTACACCTAAACGTACGTCAATATCTAATGAAGCATCAAACTTAGTAAAAGTAATTTCTTTTACAAGCTGAGCAGCTTCTTTCAGTGAGTATGCTTTCCCTGCTTCAATTTTTTCTGCAGCCAACTTTTGATTTTTTGTCAGTTTACCCATTATCAATTGAAGTTAATTAGTTATTACCCGGGAAGTCACCTTTTACAGCGATACCCATACTTCTAGCTGTTCCTGCTACCATTGTCATAGCAGCTTCGATAGTAAAGCAGTTCAAGTCAACCAATTTGTCTTGAGCGATAGCACGAATCTGATCCCAAGTCAGTTCTGCAACTTTCTTACGGTTAGGTTCAGCTGATCCACTCTTAATCTTAGCAGCCTCGAGCAATTGAATTGCAACAGGAGGAGTCTTGATTACGAAATCGAACGACTTGTCTGTGTAGTAGGTAATGATTACAGGCAATACTTTACCTGCCTTGTCCTGGGTTCTGGCGTTGAATTGCTTGCAAAATTCCATGATATTAATACCCTTAGAACCCAAAGCAGGTCCAACGGGAGGTGATGGATTTGCAGCGCCTCCTTTAATCTGTAATTTGATTAGTCCAGCAACTTCTTTAGCCATTTTTACAAAATTTAATATAAATGATTAACGAATAGAATAAACAACACGTAACAAAATGCGTTATTCCTTTTCCACATCCGTAAAGCCTAATTCGAGCGGAGTTTTGCGCCCAAATATTTTGACCATAACTTTCAGTTTGCGTTTTTCCGCGCTTACTTCCTCAATGATTCCACTGAATCCGCTAAACGGTCCAACACTTACTTTCACTGTTTCTCCTACGGTATAAGGGATATTAGTATCCTCACTTACTTCCTGCAGTTCATCTACCGTACCCAGTATTCGATTCACTTCCGATTGTCTTAAAGGCACAGGATGTTCCTGACCTCCTAAAAAGCCAATTACGTTTGTAATGTTTCTCAAGTGATGAGCAACTTCACCAACCAATGCAGCTTCTACCAAGACATAACCAGGGAGATAACTTCTCTCTTTCACAATTTTCTTTCCATTGCGAACCTGATAAACCTTTTCGGTAGGAATCAATACCTGAGATACATACTCTCCAAGGTCGCTGTTTCTCATTTCAGCTTCAAGATATTCTTTAACCTTAGATTCTTTACCACTCACGGCACGAAGTACGTACCATTTTTTTTCAATCTCAGACATTTCTCTAACTGTTTATTAGTGCGGATAGATAACGTCTTCCATGATAAACTGGAAGGCAGAATCCATAAGAAAAACAACGAGTGCAATGAGTAGGGAAGCATATAAAACAACCACTGCACTACTAGAAAGCTCTGAACGAGTAGGCCATGATACTTTATGGACTAGTTCGTCGTAAGATTCTTTACAATAATTCGTTATCTTTTTAAACATATTCTTATCAATTTAGCACGGGAAGAGAGGCTCGAACTCCCGACACTCGGTTTTGGAGACCGATGCTCTACCAACTGAGCTATTCCCGTAAAAATAGTTCCCGAAACCAAATCCGGGAACTATAATTTATTTCGATGAATCGATATTAGTCAAGAAGTTCTGTAATCTGACCAGCACCTACTGTACGTCCACCTTCACGGATAGCGAAACGCAAACCTACGTTCAATGCAACCGGATAGATCAATTCAACGTTGATAGTAACGTTATCACCCGGCATTACCATATCTGTACCTTCTGGCAAAGTGATTTCACCTGTACAGTCCATAGTACGCAAGTAGAACTGAGGACGATATTTGTTGTGGAATGGAGTGTGACGACCACCTTCTTCTTTCTTCAGGATATAAACCTCAGCTTTGAACTTAGAGTGAGCTTTAACCTGACCCGGGTGACACAAAATCATACCACGTTTGATTTCGTTCTTGTCGATACCACGAAGCAACAAACCAACGTTATCACCAGCTTCACCCTGATCCAACAATTTACGGAACATTTCAACACCAGTAACAACTGATTTCTTGTCTTCACCAAGACCCAAGATTTCAACTTCATCACCTACCTTGATAACACCAGCTTCGATACGACCAGTAGCAACAGTACCACGACCAGTGATTGAGAATACGTCTTCAACCGGCATCAAGAATGGTTTATCTACATCACGCGGAGGCAGAGGAATCCAGTTATCAACTGCATCCATCAATTCCATAACTTTTTCTTCCCACTGAGGAACACCGTTCAATGCACCCAAAGCAGAACCACGGATGATAGGAGTATTATCGCCATCGAAGTCATAGAATGACAACAATTCACGCATTTCCATTTCAACCAATTCCAACATTTCTTCGTCATCAACCATGTCGCATTTGTTCAAGAATACAACCAGACGAGGAACGTTTACCTGACGAGCCAACAAGATGTGTTCGCGAGTCTGAGGCATAGGACCATCAGTTGCAGCAACTACGATGATAGCACCATCCATCTGAGCAGCACCAGTAACCATGTTCTTTACGTAGTCGGCGTGTCCCGGACAGTCTACGTGAGCATAGTGACGGTTAGCAGTCTGATACTCTACGTGAGAAGTGTTGATAGTGATACCTCTTTCCTTTTCTTCAGGAGCGTTATCGATAGAATCGAAAGAACGCAATTCTGACAGACCTTTCTTTGCCAATACTGTTGTAATAGCAGCAGTCAAAGTGGTTTTACCGTGGTCAACGTGACCGATAGTACCAATGTTAACGTGCGGTTTCGAACGTTCAAATTTCTCTTTAGCCATAGCTTTACTATTTATTTTGATTAATAATCAGCTTTACAAATTCACGAGCTGTTACCGGGACTTGAACCCGGGACCTCTTCCTTACCAAGGAAGTGCTCTACCGCTGAGCTATAACAGCAAAGAAGAAAAAAGAAGAGCGGAAGACGGGACTCAAACCCGCGACCCTCAGCTTGGAAGGCTAATGCTCTATCGACTGAGCTACTTCCGCAATTTTAGTGGGCAAAGATGGATTCGAACCACCGAAGGCGTAAGCCAGCAGATTTACAGTCTGCCCCATTTGGCCACTCTGGTATTTGCCCAACTTCTTTCAAAGAACACCAGTTATAATCCTGTGTTTTTCTTCTTTCGAGCCTCTTGTCGGATTCGAACCAACGACCCCGAGATTACAAATCACGTGCTCTGGCCAACTGAGCTAAAGAGGCAAATTAACTTTGCAGCCACACAATCTCCGCGACTTAGCGGCTGCAAAGTTAGATATTATTTTCTAATCACAAAATATTTCCCGTGATTTTTTTACTTACCCTGCTGTTTTTCTTTCGCTTTCAGCAGTTGTTTAGAGAGTGCATCCATGCACACATCTATAGATTCTTCAAATGTATCACTTACCTTCTCAGCGTAAAACTCTGTATTCAGTGCCAAGACACGTACGCCAGCTTCTTTATTCATAGCTGTTTCAGGTTTTACTACTTTTAAAGACACCTCTACTTTCTTTATATTATCGCAAAACTTCTCGAGCTTCTCTGCTTTTTTCTGAATAAAAGCTTCAAGTTTTTCAGATGCATCGAAATGAATTGATTGAATTCTTACTTCCATAAAAACCTCCTTTTTCTTTACGCTCTAGGGTGAGCTTGTTCATAAACTTTTTTCAGTTCTTCGAAAGTTGTATGAGTATAAACTTCCGTCGTAGTCAAGCTTTCATGCCCAAGCAATTCTTTTACCGCACCCAATTCTGCATGATTATTCAGCATCGAGGTTGCAAAAGAGTGGCGCAACACATGAGGGCTTTTCTTTTTCAACGAAACAACCTTCGAAAGATTACGCTTCACTAAAAGATAAACCAGGCCAGGATATATCGGCTTCCCATTTCCACGAAGAAAAAAAGCTTCTCCACCACCTGGAAAGCGTTCTTCTCTTACTGAAAGATAAGCGTTTAAGTCACTTTTCAATTTATCACCAAAAGGAATAAAACGCTGTTTATTTCTTTTCCCCGTTACTTTTATTTGCTTTAGAGATAAATCCACATCAGCATCCGTCAAACCAACGAGTTCAGAAAGTCGAACTCCTGTTTCATAAAAAACCTCTAAAATAACTTTATCCCGAACACCCTCAAAACTTGTTCCAAAATCAGTTTCATCAAGCAAACGAGACATATCAGCCTCTTTCACAAAAACAGGCAAAGGTTTTTTCTTTTTAGGCCCCACCACTTTTTGAAGCGGATCCACAGAAACAACACCTTGACGCAATAAGTAGCGATAAAAAGAACGAAGTGAACTTAACTTTCGATTTACCGAAGTAGCCGTATACCCTTCTTCCATCAATGAGAGAACCCATCCACGAATCAGATCAGCATCTACAACAGTAAAATCCAAGCATTCATCCACCGTTTTAAAATACTCTTCAAACTTTTCAAGATCTATACCATAACTAACAATCGTTTTATCGGAATAGTTCTTCTCAAATTGAAGATATTTCAAAAAAGAATCTTTCAGCATAAAAAGCATCGCCTTTATTATTCAGCAACGAATTTATGAAAAAGAATTCAATAATTCAAAGTTTTTACGGAATTATTATTCTTCTACTTGGTGCATTTTCTGAACGTAAACAGCACGTTCCATTTTCAGTCTTTTCAAAACAGACGGTTTGTCATACTGCTGTCTGCTTCTCAATTCTTTTACAACACCTGTTTTTTCAAATTTTCTTTTGAACTTCTTCAGCGCTTTTTCAATGTTTTCGCCTTCTTTTACTGGTACTACAATCATGTTTTTAAAATTAAAGTATGTTGTTATTAAATTATTCGATAGTCGAATTGCGGCGCAAAATTACACATACTTTCTTTATTTACAAAACTTTCCAGTATATTTTATCGAAAATAGCACAGAAATCGTACCTTTGCTTTTAATAGAAAGACTTTGATAAATATATTTTTACTATGAAGGAAGAAATAAAAAAAAGAATAATCTCTTTACGCACTTTCATGAAACGACAAGGAATTGCTGCTTTCATTATACCAAGCACAGATCCTCATTCAGGTGAATATGTACCAGAGCATTGGGAATCACGCAAATGGATTTCCGGATTTACCGGTTCTGCAGGAACTGTTGTCATTACTAAAGACAAAGGAGGATTATGGACTGACTCAAGATATTTTTTACAAGCATCAGAACAATTACAAGATACAGGTATCACCCTGTTCAAAGACCGGCTTCCAGACACCCCCACCATTGCTGAATGGTTGGGAGAAGTCCTGCACTCAGGTGATAAAGTTGGTATAGACGGCTGGGTTAATACCGTAGCAGAAGTAGAAAGTCTCCGTATTTCACTTGCCTCTAAAGAGCTTCAATTGGTATCTGTTGACGATCCTTTCAATCTTTTATGGGAAGATCGTCCCCCTTTACCTCAAAGCTCACCGTTTATTTTACCTCTGGAATACAGTGGCATGTCTTGTTCCGATAAGTTGACTCTAGTAAGAGAAAGTCTCTGTCGTAATCAAGCGGATGGCATTTTAATTTCCGCCCTCGATGAAATAGCGTGGACATTAAATTTGAGAGGAAGTGATGTACACTGCAACCCTGTTTTTATCAGCTATCTATTTATTACTCAAACAGATGCAACCTTATACATTTTACCAGAAAAGCTTACAGCAGAAGTCAAGGCATATCTCACACAGAATCAAATTCAGACAAAAGACTATACAGAGATAGAAAATAACCTGCTTCAATACAAGGGAAATAGTATTCAGCTTTCTCCAGAAACCAACTACACTCTCTATCAAGCTGCATCAACATCAGCCAGTATCATTAAACAGCCCTCACCAATACGTTTACTGAAAGCCGTAAAAAATGAAACCGAAATCAAAGGGTTCCATCAGGCAATGGTGCGCGACGGAGTAGCAATGGTACGCTTCCTGATATGGTTGAAGGAGAACGTGCAAAGTGGTATGGAAACAGAACTTTCAGTTGACCGCAAGCTGTACGAACTACGATCAGAACAATGCCTCTTTCAGGGCATCAGCTTCGACACCATTGCCGGCTATCAGGAACATGGAGCCATTGTCCATTATGAAGCAACGCCTGAAACATCTTCCACCTTGCAAGCAAAAGGACTGCTATTACTCGACAGCGGAGCACAATACCTGGATGGAACAACAGATATAACCCGAACAATTGTACTAGGAGAAGTTTCTGATGAACAAAAAACGGATTACACACTCGTTTTAAAAGGATTCATCGCTTTATCGCAAGCAGAGTTTCCACAAGGAACATGTGGTACACAGTTAGATGTACTTGCACGCCAGTTTATGTGGAAAGCAGGCATCAACTACGGACATGGCACAGGACATGGCGTAGGGCATTTCCTAAATGTACACGAAGGGCCTCATCAAATACGTATGAACCATATCCCCACTCCTTTACAACCAGGCATGACAATAACGAACGAGCCAGGCATCTACAAATCCGGACGGTATGGCATCCGTACAGAAAATACAATGCTTGTAGTACCCGCACGTGAAACCGAATTTGGAGTTTTCTATAAATTCGAACCACTTACATTATGTCCGATCGACAAAGAAGCTATTCGCATAGATTTATTGACTGACGAAGAGATTGAGTGGTTGAACAGCTATCACCAGAGAGTATACGATATGCTTTCTCCAATGCTTACATCCGACGAACAAAACTGGTTGAAAGAAGCTACCGCACGCTTATAAATTCAAACGAAATAAAGATAATAATGGCACTAATAAAATCAGTCAGAGGATTCACTCCTCAAATAGGTGAAAACTGCTACCTTGCCGACAATGCTACCATCATAGGTGACGTCGTTATGGGACGAGATTGCAGTATATGGTTTAATGCAGTCTTACGAGGTGATGTCAACTCTATCCGTATCGGTGACAGAGTAAATATTCAGGACGGTACCGTATTACATACTCTTTATGAAAAATCTACTGTCGAAATAGGAAATGATGTTTCTATCGGACACAATGTCACCCTCCATGGAGCCTGCGTACACGATAATGCCCTCATCGGCATGGGTTCCACTCTCCTCGACCATGCTGTAGTAGGAGAAGGAGCTATAGTAGCTGCAGGTGCACTGGTTTTAGCAAATACTGTTATAGAGCCTCATACCCTTTGGGGTGGAGTTCCTGCTAAGTTTATAAAGAAAGTAGACCCTGAACAAAGTAAAGAGCTGAACCAAAAGATAGCAAACGGATATTTGATGTATGCTTCCTGGTTTAAGGAATAATACAAAAAGCGGAGAACAGACCAATTTGTACACAGTTGCTGTTCTCCGCTTTTTACTTAACCAGCATTTTCGTCTTTTATAAATGCCCCATATGAATTAAACAACCAGCGGGTTCCATCTATCAACAAAACATGATAATTTCCTTCCTTTCTGTCTACATCTGTAATTCCGACATCTGCTGCTGTATTTTTCCAATACGAAATAATACCTGAAGGCAACAATGGTAACATCGAATCCGGCCATATCTGCCCTCCCCCATTTATGCGTAACCATTCATAATCACCATCAAACAAGAAACTGAATCCATTTGGTAAAGCAACAGATACAAGTGGATTATTACAATCATAATTCCATGAAATTTTCATCTGATAAACTTCTGTAAAATAGTTTTTCAGAAATTCCTGAATCTGGCTGATTTGAATCACAAAAGTTTTTTCACCTCCATAGGTAGAAATCGCCTTAGCAGGATGCACCTGTAAGGTATAATAATCTTTCTGGTCACGGGAAACAGAGGTAATACGTGCATTGGGTTCAGAATCCCAAATCTGTTCCATCACCTTCTGAGGCAGTAAATCAATCACAGTTTGCGGTAACTCCGGAAACAACAATTCTCCGTTTTCTTCTACAACTGTCCGATCGAATTCCCCACTAACCAAAGTCCATTCTCCTTCTTTATCAAAAAGAAGCAGATAAGTATCATCTATCCATACCCGATAAGCAGGCATAGAAGGATTCAACTGCTCCGAACCAATAATAATTCGTGTAATCTCTCTACCCGGAAATGCTTGTAAAATATAATTCTTTATCTTCTCAGACAAATATTCTTCGCCAACTTCAACAGGATATTCATATCCCAGACAACGATTCTCATAATGCTGGAAAGCCAGTTTTCTTCCGTCACTCAACTCTGCTGTCAATCCCTCCTTGATTGCATAAATGGCGGAAACTGATATCTCACCAAATTTGGCTTCCATAAAGTCGTACATCTCTCCCAGAAACTTACGCGCGAAAATCTGCATTCCTGCATTAGGGAAACAAACCTTTGTCCAACTTCCTTCGTTAGTAAAATCTACTTCTACATTATTCGACAAGAGAGCATGATACCCTCTCTCTTCCTCATTAATCCGTGAAATCTGTTCAATCATTGCTCCAGGAAACCAAGCAGACACAAACAACGAGATATCGGAAGGAACATCTTGCACAGATACAACTTCTTCAACATCGTCTCCCGAACAGGAAGTTATCCACGGAAACGTTCCACACAAAACAAGGAACAAATAACATATACAGAACAACTTCTTCATAAGCCCCTACAATTAAGTTGTTAAAGTTAAGCATTTTAGCTGACAGCAACGAATATTCCTTGTTAAAAAAGCAACAAAGTACCAAAAGGCTTTTACAATCTATGATGCAAAATAAAAACAACTATAGCAAATGTAATTCACGTGCGATGCCAAAAGCCTGAGCAGAGTTGCTTACTTGTAGTTTTTGCAGGATATTTTGCCTATGACGGCTAACGGTATGTATGCTGAGAGAAAGCTCTTCAGCTATTTCTTTACTCGACTTTCCCCTTCCTATTAATATCAGAATTTCTTTTTCACGTCTTGAAAGCAAGTCGGAACAGTCGTACGTATCAATATCTATACGACTTCCATCAGCTGAATTTACAATCATGCTTCCTATGGAAGAAACTTCAGTCAGATTATATAAACACAAGGCCAGACAAATATTCCCTGTATCCTGTGCTATGACATAAAACATACGGTGTAAAACCTGATGGTATTTTCCCACACTGTCACACATCCGAAGATACTCTTCCAGATAATAATCACTGCGCTGCTTCTCTAAAGCATTTTTAAGGAAATGCAAAAAGCGTAATTCACGAGTATGTTTCTTCACCAAATCATCGGGATGAATCCGACTGAATATTTCTTCTTCCCAGATAGATTCAATAAGATGACATTCCCCATGCAAAGCTATGCCTAAAAACTCTCCTACCTTACCATAATAAATATAACTTCGGTTAGAACCCATATCACTCAGAACTGCTATCGAATTTTCTACCTCAGCATACATCGAAGCAACCTGTTTATAATGTGTAAGATACCGGTTCAGGTTTACTTCCCCTGCAAAATCTTGTGCAAGCAGTTCGTTGTTCAATGCAGTCTTTACATTCATAACGGGAGAGAGAATAAAAATGGTTATTTATCAGTATTGGTGCTCTCAGTACAGGCAACTACCTTTGCAAAATAAAAGAAAATATTCCACATTCTAACTTTACACATTTATGAAAAAGCTCTTTTTGGCAATGCTAACCTTTATAAGTACGCAGGCTATGGCACAGACTCTGGAAAAAATGCAATGGTTCAATGAACCAGAGCAGTGGGAAATAGCAGATAATGCATTAAGTATGTATGTCACTCCACATAGTGACTATTGGCGCATTTCACATTACGGATTTACTGTCGATGACGCTCCTTTTTATTACAATACGTATGGCGGCGAGTTTGAAGTAAAAGTAAAAATCACAGGCGACTACAAAGTCCGCTTCGACCAAGCAGGTCTGATGCTGCGTATCGACAAGGAAAACTATATCAAGACCGGTATTGAGTTTGTTGACGGAAAATTCAACCTAAGTACAGTTGTTACCCACCATACAAGCGACTGGAGTGTTATTACGCTCGATAAGCCTGTACCCTATATTTGGATAAAGGCAGTCAGACGACTAGATGCCGTAGAAGTGTTCTACTCATTCGATGACAAAACTTATGTTATGATGCGGAATGCCTGGCTGCAAGACAATACACCTGTCAAAGTTGGTCTGATGGGAGCTTGTCCTGACGGTGAAGGATTTAACGTAAAATTCGAACACTTCAAAGTAACCCATCTTCCTGACCAGCGAAGAATGGAATGGCTTAAGAAAAATGCTGAATAAAAAGAATCCTACTTTGTAAAACACAAAGCAGGAGTTTCATATTATCCTCCAGGCGCAGGGCTTTCCAACATAAGTCCTACGCCTTTTATCGTTTTCAATTGCACAGTATTATCGGATGCAAGCAACTTTCGCAAACGTGAAACGAATACATCCAGACTGCGTGATGCAAAATAGTCGTCATCTGTATTCCATAAACGTTCCAAGATAGCTTCACGCTTGACAACCTTATTTTTATTCTCGCATAAAATACACAACAAAGCAGCTTCTCGTTCGGTAAGTGTCTGCTCCTTTCCCTCTGTCTGTTTCAACAAGGCATGGCCGGCTTCAAATATAAAAGAAGTTCCGAGATGGAATATTTCTTCTTCATTTACTGATCTTATTCCTTTTGTCAGCTTCAACAAAGCAAGGATATGTGCATTCAACTCCTCAGCAAGAAAGGGTTTCTTAATATAATTATTTACACCTAGCTCATAACCTTTCACTACATCCTTTGGAGAAACACGCCCGGAAGTAAACAGAATAGGTGTTACATCATCCGTTTCACGAATTCGTCTCACCATTTCATATCCATCCATTACCGGCATCTCAATATCGGCAACAATTACATCGGGATGTGTTTCCTTCCATATTCTCAAACCAGCTTCACCGTTATCGGCTGTCATTATCTCGTAACCGCCTATCATATCCTCTAGTCCACCACGTATGATGTAGCACAGATTGGCATCATCTTCTACCAGCAATAGTCGTATCATTGTTCAATTATAATTCATTTATTTGTATTCAAACAAGTTTTATCAATAGCATCTTCTCTATTCGGAAGATATATCGTAAACTCGCTGTACTCTCCTTCAATGCTTTCCAACGTTACTCTGCCGCCATGAACTTCAGCTACACGTAAAACATAATTTAATCCTAAACCGAAACCGGCAGAACCTCCATATCGACTTCTATCCGCAGCCGAAGCACGTTCGTATTTTTCGAATATCTTACTCTGGTCTTTCAGCGGAATACCGAAACCCGTATCGTGTACCTTTATATAATATTCGTTCGAAAGCTTTCCCGACGAAAATGTAATTTCAACCTCATCACCCGAATATTTCACGGCATTGTCAATCAGATTGCTGAGTGCTTCTTTCAAAAACTCCTCATCCGCATAAACAGTATCTGCCTGCAAATTCCATTTATAGACAATATGCTTCACTGCTTTTGCCTTATACTTCTCGGCAAGGTCTTCCAGCATCGAACGAACACAGCACGTATCTTTTTCCAACTTCAACTGATGATTTTCCAGTTTAGAAAGTGTCAATACCTTGTTTGTCAGCGAAAGCAGGTGTTCTCCCTCTTCTTTCAAAATGCGGAAATAACGTGCCTTTTTCTCCGGTTGGGTATCCAGTTTTCCAGTTTCCAGTATCTGAGTACCCATCAATATAGAACTCAAAGGCGTCTTCATATCATGAATCATAGCATAAGAAAAATCCTCACGTAACTTGGCAATCTTATCTTGACGAACGATAATGCGTATCTGATAAATGATACAAACTATAACCAAGACCATAATCAGCACAGTAGCAAGCAAAAGTAATGTCATCCGCTGGAAAATCACCCGATACGGATTGGTAATAACTCCTTGCAAAAAGCGAGTTCCGTCATGACTAATCGGCAAAGGAGAAGTTCGTAATACACCTTTGCCATGTATATCCAGTTGACTGGAAGACCTCATTACACGACCGGTTGAATCGACAATACACGACGCAACAACAGCAGGGAAGCCAATCGAATCGAGCATGTGCGCATAAATCGAATCCAAATCCACAAACGAAACATCACGATTAAAATCTTTCAGAGCAATTTCCTGAAACGAAACATGCATATAACTCATCAGCCATTGACCAGGGTTAGACATGGTTTCCATATCCTTCTCAGCATCAAAATTAACGTTCATTGTAACCGTGGAGTCTTTCTTTGTCTTAGACACGCGCAGGAAAACCTCCTGTAAAGCTGCTTCGGGAAACAGTTCCTCCCCTTTCATCCGAATACTTTCCTTGGTCAGCTTATATGTGTTGACAAGCCATACGTATTGCAGCTCAACAATAGCAATAAGTCCCACCACAGCAATCCAACGGATATGTTTTATCTCCATAAGTCGTGTATTAACGTAACATTAACCTGCCCTTAACCCAGAAAATCGGTCGGACCCTTTACTTTCGCACTGTCAAAGATATAAAAAAAACCCAATGCAATTTGATATGAAAATCTATTTTTTAATGAGTATCTTCTTGCTGGCAGGAGGCTCAGGCAGCCTGACAGCACAAACCGTTTCGGGTAAGGTTGTCAATACAGAACAGCAACCGATAGACGGTGCAACTATCATTCTCCAGACTTCGGACTCAACTTTCGTGGATGCAACAATCTCGAATGCCGACGGAAACTTTGTATTCAATCATCAGCCGGAAGCTTATCGACTCATCTTTCAGCATCTATTATATCATACAATAGAGAAAAAAGGCAAAGAAAAAGATGCAGGTATCACGGTACTACAGGCTAAAGACTATGCGCTGGATGAGGTTATTGTACGAGGGGAACGACCGCTGGTCAAAGTAGAAGGCAGCCGTTTGACCTACGATATGCCTCAACTCACTGCCAATAAGCTGGTGACGCATGTGTATGATGCATTAAAACAACTACCGGGCGTAATGGAACAAAATGGAGTGTTGACGCTAGCCGGAGCTGGAAGTATCAATATTATTTTGAACGGAAAGCCTACATCTATGAACTACGAACAGCTTGTTACATTATTAAAGGGTATGCCAGCATCACGTGTAGAACGGGCGGAAGTGATGTATAATACTCCCCCGCAATATCATGTGCGCGGTGCAGCAATCAATGTAATACTAAAAGGTTATAAACCGGGAGAAGGAGGATTACAGGGAGAGATAAACGGCAATTATGTACAGGCAAATAAAGCAGGAGAAGAAGGCGGCGTGACATTTGCCTATTTATCTCCCAAACTGGATATAGACTTTATGTACAATCTCAACAATCACTACAATCGTCAAGGTTATAAACTGATTACCCGTCACACGTTGAATGACGAAATACATAACATCAGCCAGTCTACTAACGGAGAAAATCGGCAACTGGTACATACATTCCGGTTTGGAGGAAACTATAAGTTTAATGAACAGAGCCAATTGGGGCTGAGTTATACTTCCAGTCTTAATCCCGATAAACAACAATCGGTTACCTCTTCGGATAATCATTCGACTACCTTCAACCATGCCCCTGCCGAAGAACAGATGCATAACGTGGCTTTAAACTATACTTCCGGCTTCGGTCTGACAGGGGGTATCGACTATACGTATTTCAGGAATAAAGAGGAACAATCTTTCCGCAGCATAGAAAACAACGGACAGGAAACGACTTTTCTTAGCAACACGACTCAATATATAAACCGATGGAAAGTATATGTCGACCAAAACCATACACTTTCCAATGCGTGGGTATTGAATTACGGAACATCCTTTGCATATGTAAACAACCATAATTCGCAAAGATATAATCTTGCAGCGATGAGTGGAATGAACAAAGAAAGCCGAGTTGATGAATATACTTATAATCTTTATACCGGTTTCGAAAAGAACTTTGGTAGCCAATGGAGTCTGAATGCATCTGCTTCCATTGAATATTATCAAATGATGAGCTATAAAAAATGGGCAATCTACCCTACTTTGAACTTAAGTTATGTTCTTTCCCCTTCACACATCCTTCAATTTGAACTCAGTTCGAACAAGACTTATCCCGATTATTGGACGTTAAGCGGATCGACCAGTTACCTTAACAATTATCAGGAATCGGCAGGAAATTCATCACTCAAACCTTATACTGACTACTCCGCAGCTTTGACATACATTCTGAAAAGCAAATATATTTTCCAGTTCAGCTATGATTATATCAAAGATTACTTCATGCAAATGATATACCTAGACTCCAGCCGTCTGAAAGCTGTATACAATTATCAGAACTGGGACTATTCAAAAGAGTTTGCCTTTACTTCTGTTATCCCGTTCAAGACAGGAGAATGGTGGGACAGTCAGCTGATGATATGTTTGTCTTCACTTCATCAACAGGCAAGCAACTATTATGATGCTCCTTTCGACCGTAGAATATGGAATATAGCAGGAAACTGGACCAATACGTTTACACTCAGTAAGCGCCCCAACATCAAAATGGAAATTAGTGCGACCGGTACATCCAAATCCATACAAGGAAGTTATACCATAGCGCCTGCCGCATTCATCCATACAGCCATTCGCTATACCTTTGCAGGAGATAAAGCTATGATCCAGATCAAAGGGAATGATTTATTCAATGGAAGCAACCACCTGACAACGAAAGTCCGCAATGGAAATCAGTATCTAGATATGTATCTGAACAATTATATGCGTAACGTCACCGTATCTTTCAGCTACAAATTTGGAGGATTCAAGAAAAAGGAAGTAAAGGACGTAGATCTTTCTCGTTTCAAACACTAAAAAAATCTATCTGACGAACAGAGAAAGTCCCCTTAATCTTTCCAAGTTACAGGCAAACACTGCAATAACAATTAAGAAAAAAATTATCTAAAAGGATAAAAGAAAAACAGGCATACTCGTGAGAACTTCACTTGTATGCCTGTTTTTCTTTTATTTACTATTACTATAAAGAAACTGTATTCATTATCTTTTCCAATGCACCGGCATTATTACGTACATAATCACCGGCATTCTTTCCTGCTTCATGCAGACAGGCCTCATCCGAAAGGAACTTGTTCATCAAACGGTCGAAGTCTTCTTTACCCTGAATTTCGAAACCTCCCTGACAAGCTTTCAGCCCTTGCGCCTCGAGGAACTTATAATTATTCGGGCCGAAAATGACAGGAATACCATATACAGCTGCCTCAAGTGTATTATGAATGCTGACTCCAAAGCCGCCTCCTACATACGAAATTTCTCCATAGCGGTATATTGACGACAACAGCCCGAAACAATCTATAATCAGACAGTCAGCCTGTTTGACATTTTCTTCCGTAGCTTGTGTATAGCGTACTACCGGACGTTTCAACTTTCCGATAATTTCCTGCAAATGACTCTCGTCTATTACGTGAGGAGCAATAATCAGTTTCATTTCCGGATGCTCATTAAAATAAGGGATAAAGATATCTTCATCCGGAGCCCATGAACTTCCTGCAACAAAAGTCTTGCGATTATTTCCCTTGAAGCTTTCTACCAACGGTAATTCTTTCGCCTGACTGCAAATTTCCAGTACCCGGTCGAAACGAGTATCTCCTACTACTGTCGTACGAGTCACCCCAATACTTTCCAACAAGCGGACAGATTCTTCATTCTGTACAAAAAGATGGTCGAAACATTTCAAGACATTCTTATAACTTCCTCCATACCAGCGGAAGAAAATCTGCTGAGGACGAAAGATAGAAGAAACACTATATACCGGAATATTACGACGCTTCAGTTCACTCAGATAATTGCACCAGAACTCATACTTGATGAAAAAAGCCATATAAGGATGAGCCAGATTTATAAATTTCTTCACATTACGTGGAGAATCAAGAGGCAGATAACATACTACATCCGCCCCCTTATAATCTTTACGTACCTCATATCCCGAAGGCGAGAAAAACGTTTGCAAAATCTTATATTGCGGATATTGCTTACGAATCTGTTCTATCAGAGGACGTCCTTGCTCAAATTCACCCAGTGAAGCTGCATGAAACCACAAATATTTGGCTTGTGGATCAATCTGTTTCTTCAAGACAGCGAAAGCTTCCTTCTCGCCTTTCACCATCTTGGATACTTTCTTATTAAAAAGTGCAGCCAGATGGACTGCACTTATATATAAAGCTATAACAAAATTATAAATCATGCCGGTTCTTATTTGAGTACCTCTACTGCACGACGCATACGTCTGACAGTTTCTTCTTTACCTAATACAGCCGAGATATCAAACATGTGAGGACCTTTTCCTTCGCCCACAAGCGTAAGGCGGAAAGCATTCATGATATTTCCCATATGGTAGCCGTGGTCTTCTATCCATTTCATAACCACTTCTTCCTGATGAGCCAGTGAAAAATCGTCGAGTGATTCAAGCAAGTCTGCAAGTTCTGTCATACGAACAGCAGAGTCTTCTTTCCAGCGTTTCTTTACAGTCTTTTCATCATATTCTGTAGGAGCTACGAAGAAGAACTTGCAAGTATCCCACAATTCCTTGATAAAGCTGACACGACCTTTCATCAGACCTACTACGGTTACAACTGTTTCCATAGGAGCTTCGATGCCATGTTCTTTCAAGATAGGCATAAACAAGCCTGCAATTTCCTCATCACTCTTCATCAGGATATATTCATGATTGAACCATTTACCCTTTTCATAATCGAACTTAGCTCCTGCTTTGCTACAACGATGCAAATCGAACAACTTAACCAGTTCGTCCAGTGACATGATTTCCTGATCATTTCCCGGATTCCATCCCAGCAAAGCCAGGAAGTTAATCACAGCTTCAGGCAAATATCCAGACTCACGGTATCCAGAAGAAACCTCACCAGTCTTCGGATCATGCCATTCCAACGGGAATACAGGGAATCCCAGACGGTCACCGTCACGCTTACTCAATTTTCCGTTTCCATCCGGTTTCAACAACAATGGCAAGTGAGCAAATTCAGGCATTGTATCTTCCCAACCGAATGCACGATACAACAAGACATGCAACGGAGCAGAAGGCAACCATTCTTCACCACGAATTACATGAGATACTTCCATCAAATGGTCATCAACAATGTTTGCCAAATGGTAAGTAGGCAATTCGTCGGCTGACTTATACAGTACTTTATCATCCAATATAGAAGAGTTGATTACAACTTCTCCACGAATGATATCGTGTACATGCACATCTTCATTCGGTTCTATTTTGAAACGTACTACATACTGTGTTCCTTCAGCAATCAGCTTATCAACTTCTTCCTTCGGCATCGTAAGCGAGTTACGCATAGAATTACGTGTAGAAGCATCGTACTGGAAATTCGGAACTTCCTTACGCTTGGTCTCCAGTTCTTCCGGTGTATCGAAAGCAATATAAGCTTTACCATTATCAAGCAATACGTTTACATATTTCTTATAAATATCACGACGTTCAGACTGACGGTACGGACCGTAATTTCCGCCAAAGCTTACACCCTCATCGAACTTAATGCCTAACCATTTAAAAGATTCGATAATATATTCTTCTGCCCCCGGAACAAAACGGTTTGAGTCTGTATCCTCAATACGGAAAATCAAATCTCCGCCGTGCTGGCGTGCAAAGAGATAATTATACAAGGCAGTGCGCACACCACCGATATGCAATGCACCAGTCGGACTCGGTGCAAAACGAACTCTAACTTTTCTTTCTGCCATAGTGGTCTTTATCTAAAAATACGCTGCAAAATTAAGCTAAATTTCCCGTTTTTTTCTTATTTTGCACGCAAAATATCCTAACACATGAAAAGTTTCCAAGCAGAAAGACAGTTTTCATACAAGAAATTACTGTATCAATGCGCCATTTTCCTGGCAGCAGTTGCCGTCATTGTCTATTTCTTACCAAAGGAAGGTACATTCAACTATCAATTTGATATTAACAAGCCATGGAAATACGGTTTGTTACAGGCATCATTCGATTTTCCTATATACAAGGGAGATGAAGAGGTCCGCCGGGAACAAGACAGCATCATGACCAATTATCACCCCTACTTCCTTCTGTCGGAAAATACAGGTGAAAAAGCAATCAGCCAGTTTAAAAGTGATTACAACCGGAGCTTACGCAAGATAATTCCTGACCCTACATATTCGCATCATATCGAACGAATACTGAAAAACGTATACGAGAAAGGAATTATTCCAGTAGAACAGCTGGGGAACTTGCACAAAGACAGCATGCGCAGTATTCATATCATCAATAAAAACACTTCTATCCTACAAAGTGTAAGCGAACTGTATACCACTAAGAGGGCCTACGAGGAACTGATTTATTCTGATACGTTACATTACAACAAGGCACTATTGCAACGCTGTAATCTGAATAATTACCTAACTCCTAATCTCATGTATGATTCGGAAAAATCGGAAGCTGCAAAAAAAGATATCCTCTCCGGAGTATCCTGGGCCAAAGGATTTGTTATGAACGGACAGAAAATAATCGACCGCGGCGAGATCATCGACCAACGTACATTCGATATCTTGAGATCACTCCAAAAAGAATGGGACAAACGAGGCGAAACTATTACAGAAAAACGTCTGACTTTATTCGGACAGATTCTGTTTGTATCTATTCTTATAGGATGCTTCATGACCTATCTGGCACTGTTCCGCCGAGATTATTACCAAAAGAAAGGTAGTCTGGGGTTATTGTTCTTTCTTATTATATTCTTCCCTGTCATATCAGCTATCATGGTAGCTCATGCTTTCATGAGTGTATATATAGTGCCATTCACCATGCTTCCCATGATCATACGGATCTTCCTTGATTCACGTACGGCTTTCATGGCACATATTGTATCAATCCTGCTTTGCTCCATCTGCCTGCGAACCCCACATGAGTTTATCTTATTGCAGACAATAACCGGTATGGCCAGCATCTACAGCCTTCGCGAACTGTCTCAACGCTCACAATTATTACGCAGCGCCCTGATTGTCGTAATAACATATACCATACTCTATTTTGCACTCGACCTGATACACGTGAACGATATTGCGCAGCTTAACACATATATGTATGTCAACTTTATCATAAACGGTATTTTGCTGCTATTTACTTATCCGTTATTGTTTATTTTGGAAAAGACTTTCGGATTTACTTCAAATGTAACCCTGGTGGAACTTTCCAACATCAACAACAAGCTGATGCGTGAGATGTCGGAAGTTGCTCCCGGAACATTCCAGCATTCTCTGCAACTTGCCAACCTGACTGCCGCCGCAGCCAACCGCATTGGCGCCAACAGCCAGCTGGTGCGTACCGGTGCCATGTATCATGACATCGGAAAGATGCTGAACCCCGCTTTCTTTACCGAGAACCAGACTGGAGTAAATCCACATGACCAGTTAAACTATAAACAAAGCGCACAAATCGTCATAAACCATGTAACAGACGGTATGAAGCTGGCTGAAAAAAATGACCTGCCTCAAGTAATCAAAGACTTTATCCGCACCCATCATGGTCAAGGACTTACAAAGTATTTCTATATATCCTATCAGAATGAGCATCCCGATGAAGAAGTGGATAAAGAAGCATTCAGATATCCGGGGCCCAATCCGTTTACCAAAGAACAGGCTATCCTGATGATGGCCGACTCGGTAGAAGCAGCTTCAAGAAGCTTGAAGGAATATACTGAAGAAAGTATTTCCGGACTTGTCGACAAGATCATAGACAGCCAGGTACAAGAAGGATACTTCAAGGAATGTCCGATAACATTTAAAGATATTGCTACAGTAAAAAGTGTCTTTAAAGAAAAGCTGAAAACCATGTACCATACCCGTATCAGCTATCCGGAACTGAAGAAATAAAAGGCATTGCACAAAAAAGACCAAGGAAAGAACAATTTTTATTATCTGTATAGGCACTTCTTTGATAATTTTGAGATGTAAAACCTAAACACATACAGATATGAAAAATACTTTCTTCAAAGCAAGCGGCAGAAATCTTCTGACGTGTGCTATTTGTGCACTAATGGCAATGCCGGCATCTTCCCAACAAGCACTTTCCCTCAAGGATTATGAATATACAACCAGAGAATGGAAACGAATTGTAAGAAACAGTCCGGACAGTTTTTTCACAACCGATGAAGCAAAGCGGATTGCCGATAATGTGCTGGCTTTTCAACGTACAACAGGAGGATGGCCTAAGAATATTCCTATTCACCGCCCGCTGGGTGGAGAACTTCCTATCGTATTAGGAGATAAAGACAGGCGCAATGACTCCACAACCGACAATGACGCCACCATTCTGGAATTGACTTATCTGGCAAGACTTTATCAACAATCTCCCGAAGAACGTTATAAGGAAGCCTTTCTTAAAGGAGTGGAGTTTATCCTAAGCGGACAGTATGACAACGGAGGATGGCCACAGTTCTGGCCTGAACATAGGGGATATCAAGTATATATTACATACAACGATGATGCCATGGTACAAACAATGGAAATCATCCGAAACCTTCGTGACGGAAAAGCTCCCTTCGATATACTGGTAAACGATGAAATGAAAGCACGTCTGTCCGCCGCTTTCGATAAAGGGATAGAATGTATTCTGAATACTCAAATCAGAGTAAATGGTAAACCGACCATATGGTGTCAGCAACACGACAACATAACCTTAAAACCAGCTCCGGCCCGAACATTCGAATTGCCTTCCTTCTGCACAGCAGAAAGCTGCTCACTGGTTCACCTGCTAATGGAACTCCCCGATCCGGACGAACGGGTAAAGGCAGCAGTCAATGGCGCAATGGAGTGGCTTGATTTACATAAATTATATGGCATACGTGTTGAGCGGTTCATGACCCCTGAAGGCAAGCGTGACACACACGTAGTGAAAGACGAAAAGGGCGGACCTGTATGGGCACGTTTTTACGACCTGGAAAACGAAGAACCGCTATTCTGCGACCGTGATGGAGTTCCCCGTAAATCATTTTCCGAACTTGGATATGAGCGTCGAAATGGTTACAGCTGGTACAACCAGGCTCCCGAATCACTCAATGAAGAATATCAGCACTGGAAAGAAAAATATATGTAATTTACACATACAACCAGTTCTTTAAGTGCAGGTAAAAAGCAGGTCTAATCAGCTCCTCTCCTAACTCTATTATTTTTTGTACAAATTTTCAAAAAACATCGAGAAAAGTTCAGGAAAATATGCTGATATTTCCGACAAAATATGCTGATGTTTTTCTTATACGCCGATATACATTGGTTATCAATTATTTACAAGAAGCAGTATATCGGCGTAAAGAAAAATATAAACTGGAGATCTTACAATCATCAATCAGAGTTCTTGAGTCAAGCTATCGAGCAAACCTCCGCAAGCATCTTCCAGTATGTCAAGTACATTTTCAAATCCTTGAGCCCCGCCATAATAAGGATCAGGAACGTAGTCGACTACCTTCACCCGACAATAGTCGGTCATCCGGCCTATTTTCCGTTCCGTTTCCACATCAGGAGCTTTCTCCTTCAAGGCATCAATATTGCGGTCATCCATACCCAAAATCAAATCGAACTCATAAAAATCATCAGTACGGACAGGACGTGAACGGTGAGTAATGTTATACCCCCGGCGAATAGCATGTGCACGCATCCGGTCGTCGGCAAGTTCTCCTTGATGATAACTGCTGATTCCCGCTGAATCTACTTCTATCTCCTTTTCCAGTCCTGCACGTTTGATATACGTACGCATAATTTCTTCTGCCGACGATGAACGGCATATATTCCCAAGACAAACAAACAAGATTCTTTTCATACTCCGATACCTAAATATTTTTTAAACTTGCTTACGCTAGTATTCATAATCAACGCTTCCGGGAACTCAGTTTCATTTACCAGCTCCAATGCATAATCGTAGGTGGCAATATCAAACGAGATATGTGCATCACTACCCAAAATCACCGGAACATCATAGCGACGGCATAACTTCAGTATTTCCAGATTATTGCTCCGGGCGTCAACTTTGCCCCGACAAGGTTTCAGTGATGAATTATTTATCTCAAGCAACGTATGATGCTCCTTTGCCGCAAGTACAATAGGCTCGAAGTTCAACTTTGCAGTCCCGTCACCCGGATGACTAATGATATGAATATATGGATTAGACACAACCTGAACCATACCATGTGTATTCTCTTCGGGTGTCCCCCACTTATAACAAAGTGAATGAATACCGGCAATACGCAAGTCAAGAATCTTCAAATAAAACTCATCCAGATCGAGATTGCCTTCGCTGTCGAGAATATTAATTTCTGCTCCCAACAAAAGTTCTATTCCATACATCTGGCGCGGAACCACATGCAGGTTACGGAAATAAATCGGATCGCATGTACCCGGTATACCCGGTGAATGTTCTGTAATCCCTAATAATTTCAATCCCTTACCAGCAGCAGCCTGTGCCATTTCCTGCAAGGAACTAAAAGCATGACCGCTTGCTACGGTATGCGTATGTACATCCAGTTCTATTTTCATACGAATATTTTTTACATCGGATCGACATCGTAATAAACCAACAGCGAACGGAAACGTTCATCCTCAACAATGGCACGTTGCACTTGATGAAGATATTCACGCACTTTCGACATCGAAGCCTGTTGTTCAATTTTCACTACTATCTTTTTAATAAATAAAGTCTGTATACGCGACACTGGAGGACGGTCGGGTCCCAGCACACGACTACCAAGTCCGTTTCTTAAGTACCCGGCCATCAAGTCGGCAGCCTGATCGAGTACTTCCTCTTTACGATGTTTCAAATACACATAAATCAACCGGTAAAAAGGCGGATACTTAAACAAATTACGTTCTTCAATTTGTGATTGAAACAACCCTCCATAGTCATTGCTTACTACCTGAGCGATCAAAGGAAGATCGGGAGATTTGGTTTGTAGCACTACCAACCCTTGTTTGTTCTTTCTTCCAGCACGCCCGGCAACCTGCGCCATCAACTGAAAAGCCCGTTCATACGAACGGAAATCCGGATAGTTCATCATCGAATCCGCATTCAAAATACCAACAACACTCACACGGTCGAAGTCAAGTCCTTTTGAAACCATCTGTGTACCAATCAGAATATCCGTCTTGCCATCCTCAAAATCGGCAATGATCCTTTCATATGCGGTACGGGTACGCGTGGTATCCAAGTCCATACGAGCCACACGGGCATCCGGAAATATCAGTTTAATATCATCTTCTATCTTCTCGGTTCCAAATCCTCGGTTTATCAGTTCTACCCCTCCACATGCCGGACAAGACTTTGGAACTTCATAAGTATAACCACAGTAATGACAGGTCAGCTGATTCAATCCTTTATGATACGTCAGACTGACATCACAATTCTTACACTTCGGTATCCATCCACACGTACGGCATTCTATCATCGGAGCAAATCCTCTGCGGTTCTGGAAAAGTATAACCTGCTCCTTCTGTTCAAGTGCCTCACGGATTTTCTGAAGCAAGAGTGGAGAAAACTGAGCTGTCATCCGCTTCTTTCGGGCAAGTTCCTTGATATCTACCACCTCGATATGAGGAAGCAAAACATTCTGATGTCGTTCGGTAAGCTGTACCCAGCCATATTTTCCATGAACAGCATTATAATAGGTTTCGATACAAGGTGTAGCCGTACCCAACAGTGTCTTTGCTCCGAACATCGATGCCAGTACGATAGCTGCATTGCGCGCATGATAACGTGGAGCCGGATCCTGCTGTTTATAGGTATTTTCATGTTCTTCATCCACAATGACCAGTCCCAAACGCCGGAAAGGCAGAAAAACCGAAGAACGTACTCCAAGTATTACATCATAATCGTCATCAGTAAGTTGTTTACGCCATATCTCTACACGTTCAGCATCCGGAAACTTGGAGTGATAAATTCCCAGCCGGTTACCAAATACCCTTTTCAAACGTTCGGTGATTTGTGTAGTCAGTGCTATCTCCGGCAACAAATACAACACCTGCTTTCCTGCCTGAATTGCCTGCTGAATAAGATGAATATAGATTTCAGTCTTTCCGCTTGCAGTAACACCATGAAGCAAGCAGACATTTTTCTGATGAAAGTGCGTCAGGATCTCGTTATACGCCTGCTGCTGGGCACTGCTTAAAGGGTTCAAAGGTGATACACTTACTTGCTCGGCAGACAAACGTCCGATTTCGAACGAGTAAATTTCGAAAACTCCTTTTCCAATTAATCCATTAAGCACTGCATTAGTGACACCAGCCGAATCTAACAAAGTCTTACGGGAAACTTCCTTAAGTTCTTTCTTTTCTCCAGTCCAGCCGGACAGCTCTATGTATTTCATGAGTAGAGCCAGTTGCTTGGGAGCACGTGCCAATGCATCAAACTGACGATGGACAGCCTCTTCTGTCTGCATAGCAGCAGACAATCGCACTCTAGTCTCTACACGCGGTTTATAGCTGCGTTTCAGCTCTTCTTTTACCAGAATCGCCTCTTTTTCCAATAATGCTTTGATTACCGGCAACAAATTCTTTATTCCACTGGACTTTTCCAGTTGTGTAATACATTGCTCCGAATCGTTACCCAACAGATCAAGAATACGCTGTTCCTTCTCGGAAAGAGGTTGCAGTGCCTCAAACTCCGGATTTAAGACAACTAATGTTTCGCTTTCCAGCTTCATTCCAGAAGGTAAGGCAGCCTTGTATACATCTCCCAACGTACAGAGATAATAATCTGCCAGCCATTGCCAGAAATCATACTGCCGCCTCAACAAAACAGGAGATTCATCGAGTACCTCCATAATGTCTTTTGTTTCATAGGCCTCAGGCGCCGTTTGGTGTACTTTGGTTACAATAGCCGTATAATACTTCTTGCTCCCGAACGGAACGACGATCCGACAGCCTGCCTTTATCTTATCCGTCAACTCATCGGGAACGGAATAAGTATATTGTCCGGCTATGGGCAAAGGCACTATGACATCCACGTACTTCTTCATGGCTGCAAAGTTACAAAAAACAGTTCTATCCCATTTGGTACGTCAGGCAAACTTTTATAGCTTTGTAAAGAAACTCTTAAATCAACCAAAATGAAGATATATAAGATAGGTATTATAGGCTGTGGAGGTATCGCCCAAAAGATGGCGGCCACACTGGAAAAGATGAAAGGAGTAGAACGATATGCCGTAGCATCGCGCAATCAGGAGAAAGCAGAAGCATTTGCGAATAAATGGGGATTCACTAAGGCATATGGTTCCTACGAAGAACTGGCAAACGATCCTGAAGTCGACTTAATCTATATCGCAACTCCACATGCCATGCACTACGACAATGCACATATGTGTATTGAGAAAGGTAAACCCGTATTATGCGAAAAAGCTTTTACCGCCAACGCCCGTCAGGCTGAAGATCTCCTTGCTTTCGCCAAAGAAAAAGGAGTATTCATTACCGAAGCTATATGGACTCGGTATATGCCCCTTTCACTTAAAATACAAGAACTGCTGAAAGAAGGAGTAATCGGAACACCGTATACCTTGTCGGCTAACCTCAGCTATCCGATAAGCAACAAAGAAAGAATTATCCGTCCGGAACTTGCAGGAGGAGCTCTGCTCGATATTGGTGTCTATACACTAAACTTTGCTGCAATGGCTTTCGGAAGTGATATTGCTGAAACTCATTCTGTCTGCCAGAAGACACAAACGGGAGTCGACGCGCAAGAAAGTATAACACTCTTTTATAAAGATGGCAGAATGGCAACCCTGCAATCGAGTATCTATGCAAAAAGTGACAGAATGGGAGTTATTTCGGGCGACAAAGGGCATCTGATTGTAGAAAATATCAACTGCCCTGAATCGGTACGGGTTGTCGATGAAAACTATAAAACCATAGCGGTATATCATGCACCGGAACAGATCAGCGGCTACGAGTATCAGGTATATGCCTCCATCGAAGCTATTGAAAAGGGATGGCTGGAATCGCCGTACATGCCTCACACCGAAACATTACGCATCATGAAACAAATGGACAACCTCAGAAAAGAATGGGGAGTAATATATCCATGCGACTGACAAGCAGTAGTTTATAAACACATAAATAAAGGTGGAGAAATTCTGTTCATACAGAAACTTTCTCCACCTTTATTTATACAGATCCTGGTATATCAAAACATGTAAGCCAATGATATCTGCCAGGTATTTCGTTTCATCTCAATAGTCATCTGATCATCTACCGATCTAGCCATTTTGCTCAGTCCAAAGTTATAATTAACTCCAGCTTGCAAATGACCGAGTAATTTTACACCAGCTCCTACATTGAATGAAGTATTGCACGACTTCATGTCGAAACTTTCAGTAAAATGTCCGCTTCCTACATTAAATCCGAACTGAGGTCCTGCAGCAATATAAGCACCCAGTGTACTTCCTAATCCTAACGTCCACTTCAGGTTAACAGGAACCTCAATGCTTTTAAAAGTCTGGCTGACTTCCTCATTGCCACTTTGAGCCTTTGCACCCGACTGATTATACAAGGCAGCGACATCAACTCCCAAACCTACAATAGGAATTGTAAACTCAGCCATCGGACCAATAAAGAATCCGGTACGATTATCTCCTTTTACAATGTCTTCCGAAAAAGTCAATTTCGAAATGTTCAGTCCCCCTTTTAGACCAAACTGAAACTGAGCCTGTGCCGGCATTGCCATAAACAAGCAAGCTACAATCATTAAGGCCGATAAAATCTTCTTCATAAATATAAAATATTAAATGTTACAAGCGCAAAAATAAGGAATAAATGATAAGAATACAAATCAGGCACCAAATATAGAATGACATCCTGTCCACTTTTATGACCGATTGACACTATGCTATGTTTATCAAAGTTTAATTCAACTGGCTTTCTTTCAACGAAGGTTAAAATATTCTATCATAATGTCAGGCATACCAGACGGGCATACAGTTTGCACAATATCGGGTGAATCGCGAAAGCGAAAGGAGGAGCGATTCTAAGAAACAAGATTAATAAAAGAACTTAAATAATAGGAGATTACAATTATGATGCCGATTAGAAGAAATTACAATCAGAACTGGTTACCAAGTATTTTCAATGATTTCTTTGATAACGATTGGATGGAAAAAGCCAATGCAACGGCTCCAGCTATTAACGTAGTTGAAAACGACAACAGCTATAAAATAGAAGTTGCAGCTCCGGGTATGACAAAAGAAGACTTCAACATTCATCTTACCGAAGATAATCAGTTGGTAATATCAATGGAGAAAAAGAACGAAACAAAAGACGAAAAAAAGAAATATTTACGCCGCGAGTTTTCTTATTCTAAATTCGAACAGTGCATGATTCTGCCTGAAGATGTTGAAAAAGAAAAAATCAGCGCCTCTGTCGATAACGGTGTCCTTAACATTGAATTGCCAAAGATGACACAGGAAGAAAAGAAAGAAGCCAATAGAGTGATTGAAATTAAATAAACGATTCTAACCACCAAATCCCTGTTCCAGAGAAATCCGGGACAGGGATTTTTTTATTTCTACTATGAACAAGCCAGTTGTTATTATGAACTTTACGGGAGTATATGATTACGAACCCTTCTCCCACAATAAAAAATTTACATGGCTAGACTGTACACACTTGCAAGGTGTAGAATGCTACTGTGACAAAGAGGGCGCACATGCACTGAAAAGAGTTATAGCAAACTATCCAGCAGATGGGATTCATTTCATCGACTCTGGCAACTATCATTATCTGACTAAGTTTTGGACGGATAAAATACAGCAACCTTTTTCGTTAATAGTATTCGATCACCATCCAGACATGCAGCCCCCTCTTTTCGAAGAAATGATTTCGTGCGGAAGCTGGGTAGAAGATACAATAGAATCGAACCCTTATTTACGCAAAGTAGTTATCATAGGAGCATCCGAAAACCTAATCAAGCATGTTTCTCCTAAATACCGGCAAACAGTGGAATTTTATAGCGAACAAAGTCTGCAACACGAAGCTTCGTGGAAACAGTTTTCTAACGAAACAATCGATACTCCGGTATATATTTCTGTAGATAAGGATGTACTTAACCCACAGTCTGCCGTTACCAATTGGGATCAAGGCTCCCTTACATTAAATGAACTGGAGCATTTGTTATCCATTATCCTGAAACATGAAAAAATAATAGGCATAGACATTTGTGGAGAATGTTCATCTACACTCAATATATTCGAAGCAGAAAAAGGAACGCAGTTAGATAATACCGCCAATCAGGAATTACTGAACCTCTTCCTCAATTGCCAGACAAGCAATCTGTAACAGACCATCAGAACGTAAGCCGCAGAGAAAATCCCATATTACGCAGACTGGGCAAACGGAAATAGTCTATGCCCCGCATATCATTTCCCATACTGGCCGTGCTCATCGGATCGAAAGGAGCTTTTTTATAAAACATCAGTAAATTCCGTCCGACAAAAGATACTTTTATATTCTGCATCCAGTTTACCCAACGAGACATCGGAACATTGTATCCCAAAGTCAATTCTGCCAAACGAACATTGGTTGCATCGTATACATAAAGTTCTCCAATACCCGACATTCCCGATGTCACAGAATAATACTGGAAAACTGGAATTTTCTTCCCGCTGATCCATACTCCTCCCTGGTCACGTGCATCCGCTGTAATCAGTGAAACTCCATAACGATCAAGCATAGCTTGTGTCATAGACAAGGCTTCTCCCCCAAAACAGCCTTGAAGAACCAAGCCAAGTTCCAAACCTTTCCAACTGAAATCATTTGACCATCCTATCATATAATCCGGAGAAGTATTACCAGCATATACATAGTCATTACTTCGTTCCGGCAAACCGGTCTGTGTATTGAAAAGAACATTGCCGGCTGCATCTTTCCGGAAGGTACTGACATATATATCTCCAATTGAACCTCCGGGAACCAGTCTCTCCTCAGCAAGCTGACCATATGAAGCGAGCTTTAAGTAATTAACTGTAAATTCCCCCGTTACAGAATTTACAACCTCATGAAAATCCTTAATCTTATTCTTGTTGAGCGTATAAGTAAGGTTAGAACTCCATGAAACAGGACCTAAAGGCTGATTCAGTCCTAACGACACTTCCAGGCCCTTATTTTGTATCTCAGCTTTCCCCAGATAAGTTGCTAGAGGTATGTCACTATCCGTAGATGTTGAATACATGGTAAAAGAAAAATTCAACTTATTATTAAACATACCCAGATCGAAACCTACTTCATACGATTTAGTCTTTTCACAAGCAATCCTTCCCTGAATGAAAGATGACGCATCTCTGTCGTACGACCATAAACCATTAGGCAAATAATATTGATGAGAAGCACCACTCTCAGCATAAGCCAGACGAAATTTCAAAAAAGACAATACATTCGAATGTGACATTATAGAGGTTGGAATAAACGAAAGACCTGCCGATGGATAAAAAACATCATCATAACTTTCTCTTGTTCCTCCACTCCACAAATACTGCCATTCCTTACGTGCTCCGGCATTTATATAAAGGAAATCTTTGTAACCGACTTGCAAAGAAGCAAACAACGCATTGCTGCGGTCGTACAAATCGACATCCCAGTCTTTTCTTTTCACACTATCCAGATTGTCAAGAGAAAAAACATTCGGCTGCACCAAACCGCCGCCATGTAAGTTATACTCGTATTTTCTATCGCGAAACACTGTTCCTAATAATGCATTAAAAGAAAAATTACCAGCAGATTTCTGAAGATGAAAAGCTAAATCAGCGTAGGTCTGATTTAAATCTGCATTTATCTTCCCATACCCTCCCAAAGAAGAATCTTTCAATAAATAACGAGTAGAAGCATATAACTCCTGTGTCTGCATCTGCTTATCTTTATCATAATTTACATATGCAATAAAATCCAGCCAATCGGTTAATGAGTACCGGAATCCCAACCCTGCCCGTATACGGTCTTTAGTATTCACAAATAAATTACGTTTCTCTATCCAATACGGATTTTGCCAGTCGGCATAATGCCAATACTGAGTAGCATATCCTTCATCTGGATCATAACGTTCAAAACGACTATATTCATCATTCTTTCGTAAAAAGTCCGGCAACAGATAAACCGGTACAATCGGATTAAAATAGTCACCTTGTGCCAGCATGTTACGCTCCTTGGTACGAATATACATCAAACTGACATCAATCTTCAATTTACTATCTAGTAAAGCCGTCGTATTACGGAATGTCAGATTATAATGGTTACTACTATTATTATCAAGTAGTCCAACCGCATTCTGAGTCATGGCAGAAAAATAGCTTTGATTCATTTCAGTACCGGCAGATACAGTAACAGCATTATTCACCGTATGTCCCGTACGATAAAAGTCGGAAGGATTCCAGGCAAATGGAGTTTTCACATCCGATGCCCAACCCTCATAAACATGCTGAAATTCCGGCATAACAAAAGGCTTGGCAAAAGTTGTCGTATTCGATACCGTAATGGAAGGTTTATACTCTTTATTTCCTCGCTTGGTCGTAATAAGAATAACTCCATTGGCAGCATCACTTCCATACAGCACAGAAGCAACTGCACCCGACAAGACTGAAATACCTTCTATATCTTCTGCATTAAATGAAGCGATACCATCCGATGATAATCCATAACCCTTATAGATGGAATAAAACTCTTCCGCAGAAAGTTGAGGAAATGGCACTCCATCAATCACAAAAAGAACATTATTATTTCCTTGGAAACTTCTTACGCCTCTCATCTCAATTTTTACTCCCCCTCCAGTTCCCATAGAGCTGGGCTGAACAGTTATTCCGGCAATTCTACCAACTAATGAATTCAGGAAATTAGCATCTTTAGCTTTGACAAAGATTTCTCCTCCCAAATGTTGCGGCAAATACGGATCTGACAGAACTTTTGAATCTACAATTGTAGCTACCGTGTCAATCTTCTGAATATTCTCAGCCCATAAGCTTCCCATTGAGAGTGTCAAGAATTTCCCCAATAAAAGGAACAGACCATATTTTTTCATAATACAGAGGTTAACTTTAATAATAATGCAAGTTATCAAAATCCATTAATTCAAACAAAAATATACTTATAAAAATTACACATCTTTCAACTATGGCTAACCAATATGTCCAATATAAAAGAAAAATATTAAATTTGCATATTTATAGCAAAAAAATAAGCGGATCTTAACTTGATATAGCTATATGATAGATGAAAGGAAATTAATATTATCTGTTAAATCTGGTTCCGAAAAAGCCTACCGGACCTTGTATGAAATGTGGGTATCAAGGTTATATCAATTTGTATATCAATATGTAAAATCGGAAGAAACAACAGATGATGTCGTACAGGAAACATTCTATCGCATATGGATTAACCGAGAAAAACTAGATGCCGAGTCATCATTCAAAGCTTATCTGTTTACAATTGCTTATCATTTATTACTTAAGGAGTTACGCCGACAGTTAAATAACACCTCAATGGAGGAGTTTATAGAATATAATGACAACATACGAACTTCAGGAGATGAAGCTGAAAAACAAATAGACTTCGATCAGTTCTGCAAAGCACTAAAACAAGCTAAAGAAAAACTTACTCCACGCCAACGTGAGATTTTTGAACTAAACAAGGAACAAAATTTATCTGTTGCAGAAATTGCAGAGCAACTATGCATAAAAGAGCAAGTAGTACGTAACCAATTATCAACGGCCTTAAAAATAATACGAACCGAACTTCAGCAATATTCTTTCATATTACTCCTTTTTTTAAGCCATTTCTAATTTTTATGTTTTCTAACATAGAAATATACATGTTATATTTTACGTGTTTGTGGATATTACCAATAAACAAGGTAATAGTTTTATGGACACAAACATACAGAACAAGGTAAAAGATTTATTAGATAAATTCCGTTCGGGAGCTATATCTTCTGAGGAATTTAAAGAGTTATCGGCAAAGATAAACCAGTCATCTGAAGCTGATTTAGAGTTTCTGTTTTCTGACGAATGGGATAAATTCAACAGCTATGAGCCTTTATCACAAGATAAAATAAACTCTCTGTATAGGAAACTGAACAAGCAAAGACACATAACGCCATTCATGAAGGTGCAAAAATATTGGTTACAAATAGCAGCATCCATTCTTTTGATACTATCATGTGGCATTAGTGTTTTATACTACACTCAGCATAAAGATATTGAATATCTTGCTCAGCAAAATATAACCATAAACTCAGGTGAACATGGAACTTCATTGGTAACATTGCCCGATGGAACTCTTGTACATCTGAATGCAAAATCATCACTGTCCTACAAACAAGATTTCGGACGTGATAACCGTAAGGTAGAATTGTCGGGTGAAGGATATTTTGAAGTTAAAAAGAATACAGAGAAACAGTTCATTGTAGGCACTGAAGTAATGGATATTACAGTAACAGGAACAACATTTAATGTATATGCGTATGAGCACAAAAATTTTGTTGAAATGGCTCTTGTAGAAGGAAGTGTCAATGTTACAACAAAAGATCCCGCTCATAATACATTGAATGTAAAGCCGAACCAGAAAGTGATATACGATAAACGAACAGGGTTATTGAGTCTTGAAGAAACTTCAAATAAAATGGAAACAGCATGGCTGACCAAAGAGCTTACTTTCCGACATGAGAAGATGAAAGATGTATTCCAATGTCTGGAACGTAAATTCGGAGTAACTTTCAACATAAAGAACAAAAATATATTACAGGATGTGTATACAGGTTCTTTTAATGATGAAAATATAAGAAGTGTTCTGAATGTGTTGAAAATACATTACGGATTTGAATACACAATGGATGAAGAAACCATAACCATAGAATAACAACTAATTTAAATATTAACCTTAAAACTATGAAAAGACAGATGAAAACATGAAAAAAACATCCCCGGACAATCGGCAATCATCCGGGGAAATGGCTCAGTCCATAAGTAAAACTATGTTGGCGCATAGTAAAACCGAACTTTAAACCTAAATTTATTACGTACTTATGAAAATCAAACATCAATTTACTGATTTGCACAAAGATAGTAAAAAGCGTAGTAAGATTTGCCTTTTATGTGCATCTTTGTGTATGTTTACATTTACCGGTGGTTATGCACAAACCGGAAAAGTCAGCCTCAACCTGAATAACGCATCGGTAAAAGAACTTTTTACTGCTATTGAAAAACAAACTCCCTACCGCTTCTCATACAGAGATGTAGAAGTAAACGGTAAAACAGGCATCTCTCTGTCTGTTAAAGATGAAGAACTGAAAGACCTACTTACAAGTGAACTGGCAAAACAGAACTTATCTTATAAAGTTTCAGGTAATAAGATTGTTATTACCCCTATCAAGAAAAAATCCGATAAAAAACAGCCAACGAATATATCTGGAAAGGTTGTCGATGCAAACGGTGAACCAATTATCGGTGCTACGATAAAGGAAGAAGGTACCAGTAATGGCGCTATAACAGATTTTGACGGTAATTATTCACTCACAGTTTCAAGCCCTGATGCAATTCTGCAATTCTCTTATGTCGGTTACAAATCTGAAGAATTTATGGCCGATAAAGGTGTAATCAATGTTACTATGCGAGAAGATACAGAACGCTTGGACGAAGTGGTTGTTACAGCATTGGGTATCAAACGTGCAGAAAAAGCGTTGTCATACAATGTTCAGCAAGTAAAATCAGAAGAGCTTGTAAGAGTAAAAGACGCTAACTTCGTAAACTCACTGAATGGTAAAATTGCCGGTGTAAGCATCAACAAGAGTGCCAGTGGTGTCGGTGGTGCTACACGTGTAGTAATGCGTGGTGCAAAATCTATAGAAGGTGATAACAATGCACTCTATGTAGTAGACGGTATTCCATTGTTCAATACAAACATGGGAAATACAGACAGTGGTATCATGGGTGAAGGAAAGGCCGGAACTGAAGGTATTGCCGACTTCAACCCTGAAGATATCGAAAGTATCTCTGTATTGAGCGGTCCGTCGGCAGCAGCATTGTATGGTAGTAGTGCAGCAAACGGTGTGATCCTTATCACCACTAAAAAAGGTAAAGAAGGTAAATTGCAACTTTCATTTTCTTCTTCTACCGAATTCAGCAAAGCATACATGACTCCTGAATTCCAAAATACTTACGGTAATAAAAAGGATATGTATGAAAGCTGGGGTGAAAAACTCGCCACTCCTTCTGATTATGACCCTAAAAAAGATTTTTTCAACACAGGAACTAACTTTATCAACTCATTGACCTTAACAACCGGTACTAAACAGAACCAGACATTTGCTTCTATCTCGTCTACCAACTCTGACGGTATCGTTCCCAACAACTCATACAACCGCTTGAACTTTACGATCCGTAATACTTCAACTTTCCTGAATGACAAGTTACAACTTGATTTAGGAGCATCGTATATCAAGCAAGATGACAAGAACATGGTTTCGCAGGGTCAATACTGGAATCCGGTTATGGCAGCCTACCTCTTTCCACGAGGAGAAAATTTTGAAGAAATCAAAACTTTCGAACGCTTTGACGACAGCCGTAAAATTCCCGTTCAGTACGGACCGATAGCAGAATCAACTTATGCTTCGCAGAATCCATACTGGACCGCATTCCGTAACGTTTCAACCAACAATAAGAGCCGCTACATGTTCAATGTAGGATTAACTTACAAGATAACCGACTGGATTAATCTGGCTGCACGTTACAGAATGGACGATACTTATGTAAAATTCGAACGTAAGATTTATGCATCTTCCGACCAGGTTTTTGCAGAAGGTACTAAAGGACATTACGAATATAGCAATTACAATGACCGTCAGGAATATGCTGACTTCATGGTAAATATTAATAAGCAGATCAAAGACTTTAATATTTCTGCCAACCTTGGATGGAGTTATTCCAATTATTGGGCATTGGAAAGAGGATATAAAGGAACCTTACTGAAAGTTCCTAACAAATTTGCTGTTTCCAATATCGACCCGTCAAACGGCCGTACTTCAGAAAAAGGCGGTGACAGCCGTATCCGTAACCATGCTATTTTCGGCAACGTCGAACTGGGATGGAAGAGTATGCTTTACTTAACCTTGACCGGACGTAACGACTGGAACTCTCGTCTGGTAAATACCAACGAAGAATCATTCTTCTATCCTTCTATCGGTTTGTCTGGTATTATTTCGGAAATGGTACAGCTTCCTGAATTTATTTCTTATTTGAAAGTACGTGGTTCTTATACAGAAGTTGGTGCTCCAGTTTCTCGTTCTGGATTAACTCCTGGTACAGTAACAACTCCAATCGTCGGGGGTATTCCGTCGCCGACATATATTTATCCATTCACTGACTTTAAAGCTGAACGCACCAAATCTTACGAAGTGGGAGTTAGCTTACGCCTGTGGAACAAATTCAGTGCAGAAGTTACTTACTATAAATCGAATACATACAATCAGACATTCCTGGGAGATTTACCGGAATTCACCGGTTATCAGAAGATTTACCTGCAAGCAGGTAACGTAGAAAATAGAGGTTGGGAAGCTTCTTTCGGCTATAATGATAAGTTTAAAAACGGTCTGGCTGTTTCTTCTACATTTACATTCTCAAAGAATATAAATGAGATTAAGGAGATGGTGAAAGACTATCATACCGATTTGATGGAAGCTCCGATTAACATCCCGGAAGTACTGAAAGACAATGGTCGCGTTATTCTGAAAGAAGGTGGAAGTATTCACGATATTTATGCAAACACTTTCTTCAAGAAAGATAGTCAGGGATATGTTGAAGTAAAAAGTGACGGAACCTTCGGTCTGGAAAGAGGTGAACCTGTATACTTAGGAAAGACATCTCCAGACTTTAACATGGGATGGAACAATGCCCTGTCATATAAAGGATTTGGATTCAGTTTCTTAATCAACGGACGATTTGGTGGAGTGGTTACTTCTTCTACCGAAGCTATCCTCGACCGTTTCGGTGTATCCAAACGTTCTGCAGAAGCTCGTGACGCCGGAGGTGCTCTGTTCCCAGGACAAGGTCGGGTAGATGCAAAGACATACTACCAAATGATTGGTACAGGAGGTTATGAAACTTCCGGATACTACCTGTACAGCGCAACAAATATTCGCTTGCAAGAAATGACATTCAGTTATACAATGCCAGACAAATGGTTTGCCAATGTACTGAAAGATGTTACCGTTTCTTTCATTGCTAACAATCCATGGATGTTATATTGCAAAGCTCCCTTTGACCCTGAGCTAACACCGTCAACAAGCACTTACGGACAAGGTAATGATTATTTCATGCAACCCAGCGTACGCAGTTTCGGTTTTGGCATTAAATTTAAACTATAAAAAACAAACCCTTTGATTATGAAAAAGATAAACCAATATAAATTTATAGCAGGCGTATTTGCAGTGTCACTATTGGCATCATGCAATTACGAAGAAATCAACACCAATCCATTTGAGCTGACCGATGAAGAAGGAGTCATGGACGGAGTTGCTGTAGGTGGTTTAATCACTACTATCGAACGTACAGTATTTCCAGTAGGAACACAGGCAGATGATACTGACATTATCAATCAGTATCAAACAGACTATCACTTATCGGCTGACTGCTGGAGTGGTTTCTTCGGACAGAATAATACATGGGGAGGCGGAAACAGTAACGTTACCTATTTCTTGAATGACAGCTGGATTTCCGGAACTTATAAACGTGCATATACCAACACACTTGACCCATGGAAAAAGCTGAAAGCTGCAGCCGAGAAAAACAATACTCCTGAAGTATTTGCCTTAGCACAAATCCTGAAAATTTCAGCTTGGCACAAAGCATTGGAATGTTTCGGTCCGATGCCTTATTCACATGCAGCCGATGCTACCATGAATATCCCATTCGATTCCGAGAAAGATATTTATACAGCTATATTTAAAGATCTGACAGAAGCCATTGAGATCCTGACAGAAAAGGCAGAAAATGGTGTAGAGGTTATGAGTGAATATGATGTTGTATATGCTGGTAACTCAACCAAATGGGTAAAATATGCAAATTCTCTGCTACTCCGTCTTGCTATGCGTGTCCGCTACGCCGATGAAGCCTTATCGAAACAATATGTTTCACAGGCATTGAACCATTCCATTGGTGTCATGACTGCCAAAGACGATGAAGCACAGATGAGTACAGGAGCCGGATACACATTCCGAAACAACATCTATTGGTTGTCTGAACAATATGATGAATCTCGCATGGGTTCGTCTATGTTCTCTTACTTAATGGGATATGAAGACCCTCGATTAAGTGCTTACTTCTTGCCAGTAGACTCTAAAAGCACACAAGGAAAAGAAGCGTTCGATGGGAAACAGTATCAGGCAGTTCCTGCAGGACATCTATATGGAAAGAATGATGAATATAAGATGTTTTCTAAACCTAACATACAAGCAGCTACACCAACTTACTGGTTACGTGCTTCCGAAGTCTACTTCCTGCGAGCTGAAGCTGCTTTAATATGGGGCGGTGAATTTGGAAATGCAGAAGACTTGTATAAGCAAGGTATTGAAATGTCTTTCCAGGAAAACGGAATCAGCTCAGCCGTAGATGCTTACATGAATTCTGGTAAAACCCCGATCAAGCATGAAGTTGGTGGAAGTTATTCTTGTAGTTTTGCTGCTCCTTGCGCCACAACCGTAAAATTTGAAGGTAATACGGAACAGAAACTCGAAAAAATCATGATCCAGAAATGGATTGCTCTTTTCCCTAACGGACAAGAAGCCTGGACAGAATGGAGAAGAACCGGATATCCTAAACTGAATCCTGTTATGGCAAACAGAGGTAGCAGCCAAGGAGTTACAACAGAAGGAGGTATTCGCCGAATGATTTATCCTATCAGTTTCTACCAAACAGCTGACGGACAGAAGATTTATAACGAAGCCGTTAAAATGCTAAGCAACGGACAGGACTTACCTAGTACACACTTGTGGTGGGACTGCAAATAATAACCGAATAATTAATACAGTAAAGACATGAAAACACTAAAAAAATTATTATACATCATACCTTTATTGGGAGCAATGATAACCTCTTGTACCGATGTAGAAAACATAGAAGTAGAACACATCGGCGGATATAACACTTTAGGAGACAGTGAATATTACGCTAACTTACGTGCCTATAAGGAAACAGCTAAGAACTACGGACGTCCGGTTGCTTTCGGCTGGTTCTCAAATTGGGCTCCTTCAGGTGTAATGAGAAAAGGTTACTTATCTTCAGTACCCGACAGTATGGATATTATCTCCATGTGGAGTGGTGCTCCGGGAAGATATGAAATCACTGAAGCACAGAAGGCAGACAAAGAATTTGCACAGAAAGTAAAAGGAATCAAACTGCTGGAAGTTAGCTTACTTTCTCACCTGGGAAAAGGCAGAACTCCTGAATATATCTACGATGAGATTGAAAAACAGGCAGCCGAAGAAGGATGGTCTGACTCAGAACTTGCAGCAGCAAAAAAATACGCACGCTGGGATTTCTGGGGATTCAAATCGCACAATTTCGACAATACGGAAGAATTGAATCAAGCCTTGGCCAAATACGCTAAAGCACTTTGTGATTCACTTTTTGTCAGTGAATGGGACGGCTTTGATATCGACTGGGAACCGGGAGCTGGTTTTAGTGATTCAGACGGAACGCTGAATAACACAACAATCCAGGTACTGGTTAAAGAAATGGGCAAATATATTGGTCCGAAAAGTGCCCAAGAAGGCAAAGGACACAAGTTATTATGTATCGATGGTTATATCAACTATTTTTCTGAAGAAATGGAAGAATATGTAGATTACTGGATTACTCAATCGTATGGTCATGGAACACCAGATTATACAAGTCCCGGTAACATCCCGGAAAAACTAATTATCACAGAAAACTTTGAATCTTTCGCTACTTCAGGTGGAAAATTACTTCAACAAGCAGCTTGGATGCCAGCCGAAGGGTATAAAGGAGGAGTTGGTGCCTATCGTTTTGACAATGACTATGACAATACCCCCGATTATAAATGGATGCGTCAGGCAATTCAAATCAATCAACAGGTATTCAACGAATGGAAAGCCAATCAAGGGAAAAAATAATACGAATCATGAAATTCTAAAGATATGAAACAACTATTAAAATATTTGGCGTTTTGCACCATAGCTGTATTGCTGAACAGTTGCAATGACAGTGAAAGCGACCTGCTGGAAGCAAAAGTTTACTTCGAAAGCAAAGAACATACCATTGAAGTTCTAGATGATAAACCTATCATTTATGAATTACAATCCAGAGTTTCTTCTGCATGCTCCTCTCCTGTTGAAGTATGTTATAGTATTGCAGGACAGAATGTAGTAAACGAATATAATAAGAAATACGGGACTAACTATGAAATGCTTAATGCGTCTAATGTGAAATTAGGAAGTAATACAACAAGCATACCTAGTGGAACAATTTACTCAGAAAAAGTACCTATAGAATTTTCAAATCTAGGAAATATAGAAGAAGGTAAATCTTATCTGCTCCCTGTATGTATTCAATCTTCATCCATCCCTGCTATTGCGGGAACTGACATTCTTTACTTTGTCATAACCAAGCCAGTACAGATTAAGAAAGCTGCTCAGTTCCAAAGTAATCACATTAAGATTCCTTTGGCTAGTGGAACAATATATAAGTCTGTAACTTATGAAGCACTTATCTATATTAATCAACTGCTGAGCAATAATACCATTATGGGTAATGAAGGAATTTTGATTCTTCGTATTGGTGACACAGCTTTACCAGATGGTCATAATGATTGGATTCAGATTGCAGGAACCAAACAGTATCATTCTACTCAAGCATTTGAAACAGGTAAATGGTACCACGTAGCATTCACTTATGATCAGCCTTCTGGTAAAACAGTTCTTTACATCAATGGTAGTAAAGCTGCTGAATCTACATGGGATACCCCAAGTTTCGACTTAGCTTCAGAAGGATCAGGAGGATTCTTCATCGGTAAGGTTGCCGGGTTTATGTGGGGAGAACGTCCATTCTATGGTTACATGAGTGAAGTAAGACTTTGGAATGTTGCACGCACAGAAAACCAAATTAAACAAAACATGCTGAACGTTGATCCAAATTCAGACGGTCTGGCAGCTTACTATAAGCTCAATGGAACTGATCAGTTTGAATCAGGAGGAACATGTTATGTAAAAGATGCATCACCTAATGGTATGGATGGTCTGGCAAACGGAGGAGGAAGTGCATTAAATATTATTGACCTGGAAACTCCAATAGCTATAAAATAAAAAATTACAATTCTTCATATCCTTTACTTAAGGATAAAGGAGTAAAGGAATGAAGAAAAATGCCTGCTTTTTTAACAGATTTGCTAAATATATTTGCAAGTTTGTGTAAAATCCGCCTGTATCCGCAGAGTTTGCGCATACAGGCGGTTCTTTTTTACGTTGATCCATGTTGCCTCTCTGCTTACGCAAGGACATAAAAAAAGCAGTTACGAAATTCGTAACTGCCTGATATTCTTTGTGGACCAGCCAGGGCTTGAACCTGGGACCTCCAGATTATGAGTCTGTTGCTCTAACCAACTGAGCTACAAGTCCGATATTAAGGTAATCCCTTAAATCCGAGTGCAAAAGTAATAGATTAGCTTGAAACTTGCAACATTTAAGAGGATTTTTTTATAAAAAAAACAAATATATATAGGCATATCAATATATATTGTATTTTTGTGCTACTTAATCAATTAATAACTAGGCATTATGTCACAAAACACAAATGAATCTCATTTGACCGGACTTACCGACCAGGAAGTCATTGCGAGCCGTGAAAAAAATGGAGTAAACCTATTAACTCCTCCCAAACGTCCCTCCATATGGAAACTTTATTTGGAGAAATTTCAGGATCCTGTTATCCGAGTATTATTAGTTGCAGCAGTTTTTTCACTTATCATTTCAATTATTGAGAATGAATATGCTGAAACAATTGGTATATTTTTTGCTATTTTTCTGGCAACTGGAATTGGATTCTATTTTGAATACGATGCCAATAAAAAATTTGATTTGCTGAATGCCGTGGGCGAAGAAACTCCCGTAACAGTAATTCGTAATGGAAAGATAAAGGAAATACCGCGTAAAGATATTGTTGTAGGAGATATCGTCATCCTAAATACCGGAGAAGAAGTTCCTGCCGATGGAATGCTGGTGGAAGCTGTTTCTTTGCAAGTCAACGAATCGACACTGACCGGAGAGTTAATGGTAAATAAAACAACCGATGAAGCCCACTTTGACGAAGAAGCAACATACCCCTCGAATTCTGTGATGCGTGGTACGACCATTACAGACGGACATGGTATCATGCGCGTAGAACGTGTTGGAGATGCTACAGAAATCGGTAAAGTAGCCCGTCAGTCTACAGAACAAAGTCAGGAACAAACACCACTGAATATTCAGCTTACCAAATTAGCAAACCTTATAGGTAAAGCAGGGTTTACAATCGCAGCACTGACCTTTATCATATTCACCAGCAAAGATTTATACCAGTATCTCACGGTAACAGAAGTTACTGACTGGCATCAATGGCTAGAAATAGCACGTATTGTCCTGAAATATTTCATGATGGCTGTCACTTTGATTGTTGTAGCTGTCCCAGAAGGATTGCCGATGAGTGTGACGCTCAGCCTTGCCCTCAACATGCGACGTATGCTGAAAACGAACAACTTAGTACGAAAAATGCATGCTTGTGAAACAATGGGTGCTATCACTGTTATCTGCACAGATAAGACAGGAACTCTTACACAAAATCTGATGCAAGTATACGAGGCACAGGTCGATGAAAGCCAGCCTGAACTGATAGCGGAAGGAATAGCTGCCAACTCTACTGCATTCCTTGAAGAAAAGGTGGAAGGAGAAAAACCTTCGGGCGTAGGAAACCCTACCGAAATAGCTCTCTTACTCTGGTTAAATGGTAAAGGACAGAACTACATGAAACTGCGTGAAGAGGCTAAAGTCATTAACCAATTGACCTTTTCTACGGAACGCAAATACATGGCTACATTAGTAGATTCGCCGATTCAGAAAAAACGGATACTCTACATCAAAGGTGCCCCAGAGATTGTAATGGGCAAATGTAACCTGGATAAAGCTCAGATTGATAAGTATAACGAACAGTTGCTGGCTTACCAGAATAAAGCTATGCGTACACTTGGTATAGCTTATAAAGTTATTCCGGAAAACGCTTCTGACGACTGTGCAGAACTAGTCGGCGAAGGCGGTATGACTTTCTTGGGAATCTTTGCAATCAGCGACCCGATTCGCCCAGACGTACCCGATGCTGTAAAAAAATGCCAGTCAGCTGGTATTGGAGTAAAGATTGTAACAGGAGATACTCCGGGAACAGCTACAGAAATTGCACGCCAAATTGGTCTTTGGCAACCTGAAGATACAGAGCGTAACCGTATTACCGGAGTTGAATTTGCTGCATTAAGCGATGAAGAAGCCCTTGAACGCGTACTCGATCTGAAAGTAATGAGTCGCGCACGTCCTATGGATAAGCAGCGTTTAGTACAGTTGTTACAACAAAAAGGAGCTGTCGTAGCAGTAACAGGAGATGGAACCAACGATGCTCCTGCATTAAATCACGCACAAGTAGGATTGTCAATGGGTACAGGAACATCTGTAGCAAAAGAAGCCAGTGACATCACATTGCTGGATGATTCATTCCACAGCATTGCAACTGCTGTAATGTGGGGACGTTCACTGTATAAAAATATCCAGCGCTTTATCGTATTCCAGCTTACAATCAATGTTGTTGCATTGTTAAGTGTATTGCTGGGTGCATTCTTCGGAACAGCCTTGCCACTTACCGTAACGCAAATGCTTTGGGTAAACCTGATTATGGATACATTCGCAGCTATGGCTCTTGCTTCCATCTCACCAAGTATGGATGTAATGAACGAAAAGCCTCGCCATCGCACAGATTTCATCATCACCCCTGCTATGCGTAATAATATCTTTGGTGTAGGCTTAGGCTTCCTTGCTATTCTGATGGGATTACTGGTCTACTTCAAAAATCTCCCAGGTGGAATGGACACACATCATCTGACAGTCTTTTTCACCATATTTGTGATGTTGCAGTTCTGGAACCTGTTCAATGCAAGTGTATTCGGCACTAACCATTCAATCTTCAAGGATGCCAGCCATGCTTTAGGAATGCTAAGTGTCGCTATCATTATTCTTGTAGGCCAGATACTCATCGTCAGCTTTGGCGGCAAAGTATTCCGTACTGAGCCTCTTCCTTTAAACGAATGGCTGTATATCATCGGAGGTACATCATTTGTTTTATGGATAGGGGAAATATGGAGAGGAATCAAACGCCTGGGGAACAAATAAATCGATGTCACAAACATTGGTTATAAAATGAATAAGCCAATAAAAAATATCATCTTCGACTGGGGAGGCGTATTGATAGACCTGAATCTAGAAGGGTGTATCAGCGCCTTCGAACAGGCGGGAGCAGTCAATGTACGCAATCTGCTGACAGGGACTAATGAACTGGGCTTTTTCCGCGATTACGAATGTGGAAATATAAGTACCCCTGAATTTCGTGCAGCCATACGTAAGTACATCAGCCAACCGCTTACCGATGAGGAAATTGATCGGATGTGGAATATGGAACTGCTTACAATTCCTGAAGAGAAGCTCCATCTGCTTGCTGAATTAAGCAAAAGCTACCGGCTATTCTTATTGAGCAATACAAATGAACTTCATTGGGAATATGGTTCCAGACAAGCTTTCTGCCATAACGGAAAGGACTATAAAACATATTTTGAACGTATTTTCCTCTCATATCGTATGCATCTGTCGAAACCTGCCCCCGCGATATTCCAAGTTGCCTTACAAGAAGCAGAGCTTCAGCCGGAAGAAACTCTGTTTATTGATGATGCGGAAATCAATTGTCAGGCAGCTGCCTCAACAGGTATACAGGTAGCCCACTACACACCAGGAACTGATCTTGGCGATTTATTTAAATAAAATCCTACATGAAAATCATAACAGACGAGATTAAGCAGACACTTTTACCTTGCGTAGCAACTATAGGTTGTTTCGACGGACTACACCGCGGCCATCGTTTCCTCATCAAACAGGTTTGCAAAGAAGCCCGGCAAAGAAACTTCCACAGTGCTCTCATAACCTTTCCGATACATCCACGTCAGGTTATGCAAAGTAGTTACCGTCCTCAATGGCTTACTTGTCTGCCTCAAAAGACAGCTCTCATCCAGCAAACGGAAGCGGATTACTGCATCATGCTACCATTTACCAAAGAACTGTCTCTGCTTTCCGCACGTGAGTTCATGCAATTACTCCGAGAACGTTTTAATGTCCGTGTTTTGGTTATTGGTTATGACCATCGCTTCGGGCACAACCGCTGCGAAGGTTTCGATGATTATTGCCAATATGGAAAGGAATTGGGTATAGAAGTAATTCGCGCACAAGCATTGATAGAGGATGGAGTGTCTATCAGTTCGTCTGTCATACGCAAGGTTTTAAAAGACGGTGATATACAACATGCAAATCATTATTTAGGCTATCACTATTACCTGGATGGAACTGTCGTGGACGGATATAAAGTAGGACGCAAGTTAGGCTTTCCTACAGCCAATCTTCTCCCCTCCTGCCCCGATAAACTGATTCCCAAAGAAGGAGTATATGCTGTATATGCGTATATTGACGAAGTACGTTATGCCGGCATGCTGAATATCGGTCATCGTCCAACAGTTGACAATGGATCCAACCTAAGTATTGAAGTTCATATACTCAATTTTTCAGGCGATATTTATAATCATCATATGCGGATAGAGTTTATCGAATTTATCCGTCAAGAACAAAAATTTGATAGTCTGGAAAAACTGATTACCCAACTGAATACAGACCGTGAAACAGTATCCCGCTTGCTACTGCACAGTTAAGGAATTATTCAGGTATTAAGACAAAAAATATCCCCGACATCTTTTCATTTAAAGAAATCGGGGATTACAAAAAACTATGATAACAAATTACAATTCCTTAATGCTGACAGCTACACCTCCACTCGGAGCAAGACGTTGTTTCAATTTTGTCTTATTAGTTACTTTCTTTGTAGAAATCACATATTCCTTTGGATTTGTACGCCAGTCAGCTGTTTTTCCATCGGCATAAATAGTTGCCTGATATTTTTTCCCAGCCGGAAGGAAACTCAAATCAATAACGGCTTCACGACTGTTTTCATCAGTAATTCCACCAATATACCATTCGTTCTTACCTTTTGCCTTACGGGCAATAGTGATATAATCACCCGGTTCAGCTTCCAAAATATATGTATTATCCCAGTCCACAGCTACATCTTTAATAAATTGAAAAGCATCTGGATATTTTTCATAATTCTGATATAAATCGGCTGCCATCTGAAGAGGACTGTACATCGTTACGTAAAGTGCAAGCTGTTTAACCAATGTAGTACCTAATTTAGCTTTGTTTGAGCCATAAACAGAAAGATCACCTTCAAAGATTCCCGGAGTATAATCCATCGGACCACCCATCAAACGGGTAAATGGCAAGATAGTCTGATGATCCGGACGGATTCCATTGAAGGACTCAAATTCCGTTCCACGTGCTGATTCTTGAGCTATCCAGTTAGGATATGTACGATACATACCAGTAGGACGTACAGCCTCGTGTGAATTAACCATAATATGATATTGTGCCGCTGTTTCTGCTACTCGATTATAATGGTTCACCATCCATTGTCCGTCATGATGTTCGCTACGCGGAATGATAGGACCTACGTAACCGGTCTTTACAGCATCATAACCATTTTCTTTCATAAAGCGGAATGCATCATGCATCTGACGTTCGTAATCGGCAACCGATGAGGTTGTTTCATGATGCATAATAATTTTTACTCCTTTTGATGCAGCATAACGCTGAAGCTCTTTCACATCAAAATCCGGATAAGCTTTAGTGAAACTATATATAAATTCCTTGGCATAAGCGTAATTGTCTTCCCAGCCTTCGTTCCATCCTTCTACCAATACTGCATCAAAACCATTTTTCGCAGCAAAATCGATATACTCTTTCACATGAGCCGTATTGGCACCATGATGTCCGTTCGGTTTCAACTTAGTATAGTCAGTTTTGCCGATTACGATATCTTGCGTATCAGTATAAGCCCATGTAGAACCTCCACCTGTAAAATACTCCCACCAAACACCAACATACTTGGTTGGCTTAATCCAGGAAGTATCTTCCAACTTGCAAGGCTCATTCAGGTTTACAATCAAATTCGAAGCCAGAATATTTCGAGCGTCATCACTTACAATAATCGTACGCCACGGACTGGTACTACCTGTCTGAATGTATCCCTTTGTTCCGTTTTTATCGGGAGTAAGGTGTGAACTCATCAGGAAAGTCTGTGCATCCAAATTCAGGTGCATAGCTGGATAATTAACTAAGGCAGCCTCATGAATGTTGATATAAAGTCCGTCATCCGACTTCAGCATCAAGGGTGTCTGTACAGCAAGATTAGGTGAAGGCGATTTACAGGCCAAAGCCTCATCACGTGCCTTGTCTATCAACTGCGGAACCTCCGACAGTTTAGAAGTTGTTATCTGAAACTCATTAGTATCATAGTCAGCCGGAATCCAGAATGCCTTATGATCACCGGCCAACTGGAATTCTGTTACTTCTTCATTAATAGTAAAATGGCGCAATTCCTTCTGTACCGGGAACTCATAACGGAACCCTAATCCATCATCGAACAAACGGAAACGGATATTCAGCAACCATCCCGTACCTTCTTGCTCCAAGGCAACAAACAATTCCTTATGATTATCACGAATAACACTATTCTGCCCCCATACAGGATTCCAAGTCGTATCGGAAGCATCCTCTTTTGTTTCTACAATACGGAAATTTTTGCTGAAATCGAACGATGGACGTATCTGAAAGCCCATCTTGCTTTCTTTTATTACATCCTTTCCTTTATACTTCAATGAATAAACCGGAGTTTTGTCAGCCGACAAATGAAAATCCATAACCAGATTTCCGTCGGGTGAAGTCAATGTTTGGGCTAAAGAAAATCCCACGCCAAACAGACAGATCATAACACACAGAATAAGTTTCTTCATAATATCTCTATTGATTAACGAAATTAATACTTTTGTAAATATAACAATTATCCGCTGATATACACTTACCGTACTTTTGAAAACTTCTTTATACCTTCAAAAAAGGCTTATCCAAAACATCCTCATCATAAATCAGAAAATATTTATTGTTTTTCGATAAATATTTTCTGATTTTCTTTTGTTCTTTAAAAATAATATCTACATTTGCATATCGAAAAACGATAAATATTTATCGAAAGCTAACACAGAAAAATAATTAAGAACCACAAACACGATGCAATTATGAAAAAGACATTATTAAGAAAAGCAGCTATGGCAAGCCTCTTCACCCTGATGACACTGACAGTCACAAAGGCAAACGCAAAAGGAACTTTCATTTATGGAGAAACAGACAACGGTTTGATTGTTTCTACCCTGAATGAGGACGGCAAAACACTTACTCCAAAATGGAAATACGAGTACCAGTACGACGAACAAGGACGACTGACCGAGAAGAAAGCATATCGATGGAATTTGCAACAACAGATGTGGACACCGGCCTATCTGCTCACTATTACATCGAACGACTCGATATGTATCATGGATTATGCCGAATGGAACAAACTTTTTTGTAACTTTGAGCGTAACCGCCAACAAAGTGTTTATTATGTAGACAGTTCGAACACTTTATTGACTTATTATAGCCGTTCATCCGCCTGCGGAATAAGTGAAAATAACAAATAACTAAAATTCAATTATTATGGGACGCACCATCAAATTATTGCTATACTACTTTGCCTACCAACTGGCATTCATGGGAGTTTTTCTGTGCGGATATATGATCTTCCATCATACCACAGAATTACCTCAATCTACCGACTCTACTTACATCACCCTCATCTTACTGGCACAGGTTCTATCTACAGCCGCTGTAGGTATCCATCTGATAGTGGGAAAATATGTACCACTCGACCGAAAGACTTGGGCGTATTATAATTCCGGTAAAGTTCTGATTGCCGCTATCCTATTAATTGTAGGTATGGGATTGTGGAGCAATTACCTGAACGAGCTGGCCGACTTGCCCAATAACATGCAGGAAATTTTCGCTATGATGATGCAACATCCACTGGGAGTCGTGGCAATCACCATCATGGCTCCTGTTGTAGAAGAGCTATTATTCCGCGGAGCCATCCAAGGACACCTGCTGCGCAAATGGAAGAAACCACTTTGGGCCATCGTTGTATCGTCACTGATATTCGGTATCGTACATGGCAACTGGGTACAAGCTCCTTTCGCTTTCGTGGTAGGTCTGGCCTTAGGCTGGATTTATTATCATACAGGTAGTCTGCTTCCCGGCATATTGATGCACTTCGTCAACAATAGTACTGCTGTTTTCAGCTTTTGGCTTTCCGATGATCCGAATGCCACAATGGTTTCTACCTACGGTCTCGAAGGAGCCGCACTCATGGCTGTTGCAGGAGCGATACTTACTTTCGTATGTATCAAGTACATCCAAAAACAACTTCCACAACCTGCAACATGGAGAGAAGAACAACCCACAAGTACAATCGAATAATACCCCGAATTTATGAAACATCTCAGCATATTAGGTATATTGGCCATTTTTGCCTTAGCTCTAAATCTCTATTTTGCCATAGGCAGTAATTTTAATGATTTCAAACAAGGATTTGAAGATGGACAAAAGAGCTCTACTTACGACACACAAGCAGATTCACACGGATTTAGGGCAGAAATAAGAGTTACTCCTATCTCCACTCCAAGTGATAGTCTGAATTTACAATTACCCGGTAAAACTGTAAAAGCGCCCTATCAGGTTTCAGAAGTTACCTGTCTGATCAAAGAAACTCCGACAATGCTAATCACTATAATATTTTCAGCTTTGGGAGTCATCGTATTATCTGTTTATGGTGTCTACTGTCTGATACGTGTACTGATATGTATCACACGACAAGATATTTTTTCCCGCCGCAACATCCGATGGCTTCGCTGGATAGCTTACGGCCAGTTAGCAGTCACTTCCCTCTCGTTTTTATTAGACTGGAGCATCGAGCAGGCAGTTCTCGCGCAAGTATCCCTGCCAGGTTATCAAGTAACGGGTGTCACCCCGATACCCCTGCAATGGGAGTCAGTCATCCTGATCGTATTACTTACAGAGATTTTTGCCACAGCCGTCAAGATTAAAGAAGAAAACGATCTAACCATATAACCATATATCGCCTATGAAACCGAAAAGCAATTATTCACGCCCGATGGCGGCCATTTACATTATTATAAGTTTTCTAGCCACACTCTTCGTATTAGAATTGATTTGCTTCCTCACCTTCTATCCACTTTTGGAGAACAGGTTTCTGCGTATATTTGCAAGCTTAATATGGCTTTATGCCGGAGCTTTTGCCTATTATAAATTAACCCACCGTTATACCAAATGGTGGAAAAGACTAAACAACCAATAAACAGTATGCCGATTATAGTAAACCTTGATGTAATGATGGCGAAACGAAAGATTTCGCTGGGAGAACTTGCCGAAAAAATCGACCTTACTCCCGCCAATCTTTCCATTCTGAAAACAGGAAAAGCCAAAGCTGTCCGATTTTCTACTTTGGAGGCAATCTGCAAAGAACTCAATTGCCAGCCGGGAGATATATTAGAATACAGACCGGAAGAGTAAAGCTCTTCCGGTAAAAGGCTGTCAAATAGTAAAGAATAAACAATTCTTATAGCCGATAATCCATTAATTGTCCGTATCTTTGCAGCCGAATTAGATATTTGAAATAAATGAAGACATTTGAAGAACTCGGCGTTTCCGCAGAAATACGCCAGGCAATCGAGGAAATGGGTTATGAAAATCCCATGCCTGTACAAGAAGAAGTTATACCGTATCTGTTAGGAAACCGCAACGACGTAGTGGCTCTGGCACAAACCGGAACCGGAAAAACAGCCGCATTTGGTCTGCCGCTGATACAAAAAATCGATGTAACGAAACGAATCCCCCAAGCACTAGTGCTTTGTCCTACACGAGAGCTTTGCTTACAGATAGCAGGCGATCTGACTGATTATTCTAAATACATCACCGACTTAAAAATTCTCCCCGTATATGGAGGCTCTTCTATTGAAAGCCAGATACGTAGTCTGAAACAAGGTGTACACATTATCGTAGCTACTCCAGGACGTTTGATAGACTTAATGGAGCGTAAAGTTGCACGCCTGGAAACTATCCGCGATGTGGTAATGGATGAAGCCGATGAAATGCTGAACATGGGATTTACCGACAGCATCAACGCTATTCTGGAGCAAGTTCCAGAAGATCGTAACACCTTGATGTTTTCAGCTACCATGAGTCCGGAGATTGCCCGTATTGCTAAAACTTATTTGCATAATGCCAAAGAAATCACAATCGGGACAAAGAATGAAGGAAGCAAAAACGTACATCATATCGCCTACATCGTACATGCAAAAGATAAATACCTGGCATTAAAGCGAGTTGTCGATTATTATCCACAGATTTACGGTATTATTTTCTGCCGTACCCGTAAAGAAACTCAAGAGATTGCCGACAAGCTGATTCAGGACGGCTATAATGCCGACTCTTTACATGGTGAACTAAGTCAGGCACAACGTGACTTGGTCATGCAGAAGTTCCGTCAGCGCTATTTGCAACTGTTGGTTGCTACCGATGTAGCTGCACGTGGACTGGATGTAAATGACTTGACTCATGTCATTAATTATGCTCTTCCTGATGATACAGAAAGTTATACACATCGAAGCGGACGTACCGGACGTGCCGGAAAGACAGGTATATCTATCGCTATCATCAACCTGCGTGAGAAAGGTAAAATGCGTGAGATAGAACGCATTATCAACAAGAAATTTACAATAAGCACACTGCCTAGCGGAAAAGAGATTTGCGAACAACAGCTTATCAAGGTAATTGATGACATCGAAAAAGTTAAGGTTAACGAAGACGAAATAGAAGCTTTTCTACCAGGAATCTACCGAAAACTGGAATGGTTAAGCAAGGAAGACCTGATTAAGCGAGTGGTATCCATGGAATTTAACCGCTTCCTGGAATACTACAAAAATGCTCCGGAAATAGAACAGCCTAAAGCCAACGAAAAGAGCAATGAAGCTAAAGAACGGAAAGATCGTGGAAGCGACCGTGAAAAAGTGGCACGCAAGGCTGAAAAAGGCTATACCCGTCTGTTCCTGAATTTAGGAAAGACCGATGGCTTCTATGCCAATCAGATCATTGAGCTGATAAACCGCAACTTGAAAAAAGAGCATATTCAGATTGGTAGAATCGATCTCATGCAGAATTTCTCTTTCTTCGAAGTTGTAGAAAGTCAGGCATCGATGGTAATGAAAGCACTGAATAAGGTAACCCTGAACAAAGGTCGTAAGGTTATTGTAGAAATAGCTGGAGAAAATACGGGAAAAAGCGATAAAAGTGGTAAAAAGCGTGGTAAGGAAAGCGTAAGAGAAGAAAAAACAACCAAGAAAAAAGAAACCAAATCCGCAGAAAAGAAAAAAGATAAACCTAGCCGTGAAGAACGAGGCTATACCGCCGCACGTGGTCCTAAGAAGAAAGATGACTGGAAACAGTTCTTCCAAAATGACAATCGTCCTTTGCGTGGTGAAGAGCCGGACTTTGCAGAAGAAGGCTGGGCGAAACGAAGTAAGCGCAAAAAATAAAAATTCATACGATAAATATTTGAAAAGCCCGCCGATTGACTTGTGTGTCAAGGGCGGGCTTCTATATCAGTTATACTTCTACTATTCTACAACCAGACGAAGCTTTTTCGTTCCTGTGCGTGCCTGAAGCCATTCCAACATTTTTTCTTTCTCTTGTTTGGAAAGAGTCCGGTCGCAATCAACAAAAGCATAAGTTAAGGTATCCATACGAAGACTGTCTACACGAAGCTGAAGACTCTTTGAAACAGAAATTGTTTTTATACATGGGAAAAGAACCTTAATCTCCTGCCCCATCTTCTCATTCATCAAGTTCGAACCTGTAAAATCTGGTAACAAACGATTCAGTGAGTCAAGTGCAGCCTGTTGTGACATAAGCTGTTTCTCACTATTTTTATAAAAATCCTCCATTACCATCGACTTGATATTTCCTATATCCATCGCACCGGCTCCATTAACTCCCTGAAAAACGACCAATTTTGTCTGATCCAGCTTATAATCAGCAAGTTTATTCCGCGCATTCTGTATTTGTTCCTCTGAAACTTCCTTTCCGATAAATACCACTTTAATCTCCCGTTTGTCAAATGAGATTTCACGATTCAGAATCTGAGAATCCGGAAATTGGAGTTCAGAAGTAATAAAGTTGTTAGCAGAAGAATGATAAATCGTTTCACGTACAATGTTATATGTCAGATAAACGGCCGGACACATGGTAGCAATTGCAATACCGATGATATATTTCCGGACCAACTTTTCTCTTACCTTATCAACAAACTGCTTACGCTGGAAATGCATTACCCGCACTCCTATATAAGTAGCCAGACTGATAAAAACAGAATTAATAAAATAAAGGTAAAAAGCTCCCAAGAAATAAAGCAGGTTGCCTGTTGCCAGTCCAAATCCGGCAGTACAAAGCGGAGGCATCAACGCCGTAGCAATGGCAACTCCCGGAATCACGTTTCCTTTTTCTTTTGTAGCCAATGCTACAATACCAGCCAGACCACCTACCAGAGCAATAAACACATCATAGATAGTAGGTGATGTACGCGCAAGCAGCTCCGACTGAACTTCATCAAGCGGAGTAAATGAAAAATAAATCGTTGCGGTAGTTACACTAAACAAAGTTGCCACCAGATAACTTTTCAATGAACGTTTCATCAGCTCAAAGTCATTCAACCCGACAGCAAGTCCTACTCCCATAATCGGTCCCATCAGCGGAGATATCAACATTGCACCGATAATTACCGCCGTAGAATTCACATTCAACCCAAGTGAAGCAATAAAAGTAGCAAAAATAAGTACCCACAAGTTTGTACCTTTAAACTCCACCCCATTCCGGATGGAATCAACAGTCACCTGTTCATCTTCCTTGCTACGGTTCAAGTCCAGATATTCATTAAAAAACTTCCTGATAATAAATTTTTTATCTCTTTCCATAACCTAAAACTGTGTTTTATTTAACAAAACGGTTCACAAAAGGGATTGTTTTCAAAGGTAAATCTTTTTTTAATATATAGGCGATAAACATCAACAATAATAAGGTACGGAACACTAATCTTAATCCGACATTAGATATTATAACCTCCTGAGAAAGAACAAATAAAACAGCAGCCAGTATCAGATAAACAGCCATATCCTTTAAAGGATAGCTGACCGGATATTTTTTCTGTCCGATAATATAAGACAACAAGGTTATTACTCCATAACCGGCCACTGATGCCCATGCAGAAGCGACATATCCATAAGTCGGAACCAACCATATATTCAATGCCAGAATTACCGCACATCCGATGATTGAAAAATATGCTCCCCATTGTGTTTCATCCGTCAGTTTATACCAGAAAGACAAGTTAAAATAAATACCCTTAAATATTTCTGCCCCCATTACGATAGCTACTACACTCAGTCCTTCCCAATAATCACGCGCTACCATATAACGAAGTATATCCATATAAAACATCACAGCAAGAAAAGCCAGTAAGGAGAAGATAAAGAAATACTTCATTGCTGCCGAATACATCTTACGGTTATCTCCTTCCTTGTTTTTACCAAAGACAAAGGGTTCGTAAGCATAACGGAAAGCCTGGGTAAACATAGCCATTATCATAGCCACTTTACTGGTAGCACTATATATTCCAAGCTGCACCAACCCTTCCTGACGGTCATCGAACAAGAATGGATAAATCATTTTGTCAATCGTCTGGTTCAATATGCCCACCACTCCGAAAACCAAAATCGGGAATGAATAAGAAATCATCTGTTTCAGCAGAACTTTATCCACACGATAAGAAAAACCTCTCAGTTCCGGAATGAAGAAAAACATCTGTACCAGCGACATGATCAGATTCGACACAAAGATATATCCTACCAGATATTCCGGACGGTAAAACCATGAAACCAGCTGATGGGCATGAACATCCAGCCACGGACACAACAAGAGGAAGAAAAGATTCAGGAGAATATTACCAACAATATTGAACAGCTTGATAGATGCGAACTTTATCGGACGTTTTTTGTATCGCAGATAAGCAAACGGAATACACTGAAATGAATCCAGGGCAACCACAAGTACCATCATCGCAATATAATCGGGATGATCGGGATACTCCAGCAATGCGGAAATGGGATGCAGGAACAGCATACACAGTATAACAAAAATCAGCGAAAGCCCACCTACAAAAATCAACGTATTGGCATATACCTTTTCCGGATGTTCACCCGACTTATTGGCAAAACGGAAGAATCCTGTTTCCATACCAAATGTCAGAAAGACCAAGATAAGTGCCGTATATGCATACACATTCGACACCACACCGTAACCACCTGTCGATGCTGGTATTACTGCTGTATAAAGCGGCACAAGCAGATAGTTAAGAAAACGTCCTACAATGCTGCTCAATCCATAAATAGCCGTATCTTTTGCTAACGATTTCAGTCCAGCCATAGTCTATAAAAAATAAAAGTGTGTGCCGCTGTTATGGCACACACCATAATTAATCATCAAAAAGTGTTTTTACATTATTATATATACTCCGTCCCAGATGCTTATAAGCCAGCTCCGTAACTTCTCGTCCGCGTGGAGTCCGCTTCAGAAAACCTTCCTTTATCAAGAATGGCTCGTACACTTCTTCCAACGTTCCGGGATCCTCCCCAAGTGCCGTAGCAATCGTTGTCAGTCCTACCGGACCTCCCTTGAACTTATCAATAATGGTACAAAGTATCTTATTGTCTATCTCATCCAGTCCGTAACGGTCAATATTCAGCGCTTCCAGTGCATATCGAGCTATTTCCACATCAATCCGTCCGGAGCCTTTCACCTGAGCAAAATCACGTACACGACGTAACAAGGCATTGGCAATACGGGGAGTACCACGACTGCGCGAAGCAATCTCGCCTGCGGCATCTACATCACATGGAATACCCAAGATACTGGCCGAGCGCAAAATAATACGCGACAATACCGCATCATCGTAATATTCCAAATGGAGATTAATTCCGAAACGCGCACGGAGCGGAGCGGTAAGCAATCCACTGCGGGTAGTAGCTCCCACCAGCGTAAACGGATTCAAGTCCAGCTGAATGCTACGTGCCGACGGACCTTTGTCTATCATGATATCAATCCGGTAATCTTCCATTGCCGAATATAAATACTCCTCCACCACCGGGCTCAAACGATGTATTTCATCAATGAACAATACATCATTCGGTTCAAGACTTGTCAGCACACCGGCAAGATCACCCGGCTTATCGAGTACAGGACCGGAAGTTACTTTAAATCCAACCCCCAGTTCATTGGCAATAATATTGCTCAATGTTGTTTTTCCCAATCCGGGAGGACCATGAAGCAACACATGGTCAAGCGCTTCAGCACGAAGCCTGGCTGCCTTGACAAAGATACGCAGATTGTCGACTACCTTATCCTGACCGCTGAAGTCACCAAACTGTAGTGGTCGGAGGGCATTCTCGAAATCCCGTTCTTTTCCTGTAGGTTTATAATCACGTATGTCGAATTGTTCTTCCATAATGATGCAAAAGTACAAATAAATCGTGTGAAGAACGATATAAAAAACTTTATCTTTGCAAGAACTACAACTAACTTTTTTACTTTAAAGCCTATGAACGAATTTAGCACCAATCATCTGGTATTTTTCTCACCGACTCATACTTCTGCTAAAATAGCACGTGCTATTGGCGAAGGAATTGGTATGGGAAGAAGAATTGAAACCGACCTGACACTCGATGAAAGTGACTCACCTATCGAAATAAACGACTCCCTTACAGTCATTGCTGCACCTGTATATGGCGGACGTGTTGCTCCGGTTGCCTTACAACGCATCAAGCGCCTGAAAGGTAACAACTCCCCGGCAATCGTCGTAGTGGTATATGGTAACCGCGACTATGAAGATGCCCTGTTGGAACTGCGTGACACAGTAGCATCATTGGGATTCACTCCTCTCTCGGCAGGAGCATTTATCGGAGAACACAGTTACAGCACAACCGAAATGCCTGTTGCAGCCGGACGCCCCGATGCGACTGATTTACAAATAGCCCGCACATTCGGAGCCGACAGTTTGAAGAAACTGGAAAAAGCAATGCAGAATTCAGAAGCATTAAGCACACTGACCCCTTCTCTGCAAGCAGGATGCCGGTTAAAAGCTATGGGTGATAAATTGTCTATGCTGATTGGATCTTTTTTTATAAAAGGTACTTCTCCTTATAAACTGATACAGGCTTCCAAGCCATCAGCTCCAGTCTGCAATGAAGATTGCTTTGTTTGTGGAGAATGTATAGAGGTATGTCCTACCCATGCCATTCGTATCAGCGACGACGGCAGCCATATCGAAACAGATGTAAACCGCTGTATACGCTGTTGTGCCTGTGTAAAAGAATGTCCTAACGGAGCCCGTATCTATAACACTCCGTTTACAGCTATTTTACACGAGAAATTCAGCACACCACGTCAGCCTGAACTTTTTCTATAAAAAAGAAGCGGATACCATTTTTAAGAGAGATTAAAAACAATGGTATCCGCTATAAATTTCTCTTACCGAACCTCACGGTCAAGCAGGCGTTACATCTCATTTATGGAAATGCGGCCCAAAGAGAATAAGAAAGGGAAAATTTATATTTCTTCAAAATTCATTTTACACATCAATCATTCCATTACATGGTGTGGCAATTCACCCGAACCGGCAGTACGAGTCGAATTCGATATTTCACGATTCTTAGGACCGGGAACAAATGCTCCTTTTTCCAGTATATATCGTACTCTTTCCCGCTGATTCGCAGTGAAAGTGTTCGAATAAGACACAGCATAATCCATAATATTTGTCGACTTATATTCTGTTCCCCGCACACAGTCTTCACGCGTGATCAGCACATCCAGATGTTCAAGAAGACCTGCAGCCCCAATTGAGTTTACCAGGTTATTATAAGCCGTCTTATTATAAGTAGGAGTATCTTCACACAAATCACTGTCTATGCACTCTGTTCCTGTTTCATTTTCAGAAAATACATGACGCAATCCCAGATAGTGCCCCAGCTCATGAGCAATAGTAACAGCTACATAATTTGCATTTCCATCCGGAGTTTCAGGAGTCAGCGGACAGTTATCTTCATAAATATACCGGTTATTTATAGAAACACACCGCGGAGATACCAGCTGATCTTGAGTAGGTACTCCACCCGTCCACTGTTCACATCCTTCCAAATAATCAGGAGCCACAGTATAAGGAAATTCAGAGATACCCAAAATCCCTGCATCGCTGAAATTATACAGCATGATATTAATATACCGGTCCGGATCCCATATTAAATCTAAATAACGTTTTTCTTTATAGCTGTTCATAAAAGCCTGGCAGTCAATAGTAGATGTAGTCCACATGACACGGTTTACACCCGGTTCTTCCAAGGTATTGCCTTCCGGATCTTCCGTAGCCATAACAAACTCCAAACCTAAGTCTTCTCCACAGTTGCGGTAAAGTTCATTGACTTTATCTAATAACTTCTGTAAATGTCCTTCTTCCACATATTGGTTTTTATCCGACTTATTTACATAAAGTACCTGAAATACAACAGGCAATTTATAATGATGATTCTCACTAAAGACCTCCGCCAACTGTGAAACATGTATTTCTTCTTTCAGTACACCATCTGTAGAAACTATCTCCAAAACGGCAGAACGACTCTCTCCTGTCAGGTTTTCGCCAACTTGTACTTCAACGGCAGCATTGCCTGTCCACATATTCTCAGAAGGAACTGCGCACCATGACTTTTCCGACACAACCTTCCATTCTACATTACTCTCCACCTTCAGAGTCAATGTAGCAGCAGCGGAAGAAATATTCTCACAGGAGGTTGTTTCTACCACCCGAAGATAAGGTTCTGCAACCTCCGGCTGCTCATCGTCACTACATCCCGCCAAGAAAGGAAGCAGTACGACAAGCATCCAGAGTAAATAATATTTCTTATTCATACTCAAATGCAGTTTGACCATCCAACGGACAAGTTACGACATTATCTACCACGAAGCGACCAGAAGCATTTGGCACAGTGGTAAATACAACCAGACGGCAGTTAGACAAATCATGAGCACCACTTACATCCATACGATATACATTCTGTCCTGCACCATCAGCATCCAACTGAATACGGTCACCATAAGCAACTGTTGAGCTAGAAGTCAACAAGACATTATTATGAACTTCTGTAGAACTACCTCCCGTCTGTGCTGCTACGATACCGTCTTCCAGCAGCCATACAGCTACACGACAGTTTTCTACATTAGCCGATTTTACTTTTACATTTACCACTACAGAACTTCCTGCATTTTCTGAAGCTACTGAAATAGCTGTTTTACATCCACTGGCTGCAACCTCATTTACTCTTGAAGCAATTTGCTCTGCTTGTTTATCAGCATCACTAAGAGCTCCTTGAATCATATTTGAAGTATTCAAATCAACACTCAACGAAGGATAAGAGCTAACAGTCAGATAGCTGTTTATAGTATTACTAGCCTCCCCTGCCATTGTATCACCATTGTGCGAAGCCACAAAAACAGCACAGTTATCAGGATTAGCTTTCAGATAAGCATCAATGCCTCTTTTCATATACGGACAATTCTGACACCATGTACCCGTATGCTGAACGGCAAGTACACGCTTCGCAAAACCAGTATTTTGCTCAGGCTTGCTGTCGGCAGGCAAAGAAGGAATATTCTTAAATGCTCTTACTGTAATATTCTCTGTTTTCACACCTTCATAATATGCATAAAACACATAGTCACCTTCAGTAGTAGTGCTGAAAGAAGTTTCTTTAAACGAAGAAGTATTACCCGAAGGATCTTCCATATAAACCTTAGACTGTGAAGTGATGTCTGTTTCTCCTTTCATCACAGCTACGGTAACCGCATCTGTACCATTTGCTTCAATAACAGTCTTAGATATAGACAATGTCAAATCACCACTTACTGTTCCGGAGTCTTCTCCTCCATCATTTCCCGAACATGCAGTAACAGCCATTAAAAAACAAACCGCCAAGGTTTTAAAAATATATGCAGGTTTCATAAATATCTTTGTTTAATCGTTTATAAAATAATAGGTTTTCAATTTCAGGCTACAATCAGAAAGAAGAAGTCACTACCAGATTGGCTCCGGTATATGCCGGTGTGTAACGGCATACTCCTCCCGAGCATACATAACCAGCACGGTTTCTTCCATAGCTTAACTGTACACGGGTATTCTTACGTGTATAACTTACAGAAGCTGTATAGTAATGTACCTTTGTCGTACCATGATTATACATATCGCTTACACTGACACTCCAGCGTGGAGCCATGCTGAATTCCAGAAGAGCTGCCATCCAGTCTTTTTCATAATCAGTAGAGTAAAGATATTGCAGTTCTGCACGCAAAGCCATTTTGCTGTTGAACTTGTATGTATTGTCAACAACAAAAATATTCGAAGCATAAGTTTTGTCGTCCATTCCATGTGTAGGGCTCCACTCCTGAACAGATACCAATACAGCAGTTTTCCACTGCTTATTCCAACGGTGTTCTACATCAGCATTGATGTCACGCCATAACAAACGAGATTCTCCTGTAATATTTTTATCCGAATAAGCTGTCGAGAAATTTGCATGGAAATTCCAATAACGAGAACGGTTTGAAGCTGGGCGCAAAGAGTAATAAACATCAAACTGTCCGGCAGTTTCACCCTCTGCATTTACCTGATACGGCTCAAGATTGGCAAGCATATACGTGTACTGACGTGTTAGCGCAGGCAAATAGTTTAATGTATTTCCCGCTCCCTGTCCCTGTAAGGTAAGCATGGTATTCATATGCTCCAGACGACGGAAAGTACCCAAGGCAGAGAAATTACCTGTAGCATATCCTACTTCTGCAAGAATAGCATTACCATCCACTTCGGTTGCAGATGAAATCTCCGGTAAGTCTTTCGTTTTTGTTACATATTCAGCGCGGACATCCAGACCATTCCAGTTAAAATTACCACCAACAGCATACATATCCAGATTGTTTGTAGTCAATCTGTCTACATAATCTGCATTATCTTTCAAGTTCTCATAACGATTTACATAGCTACCTTCCAATTGCAAAGATGCACTTTTCCAACCGGCAATATCAGATAAAGATAAAGTAAGGTCTGCTCCACGCACTGCCGATTCAGCATAATCCAAATATAAACGTGGTCTTCCATACATACCTTTCAGTGACAGGTAATTTTTATAACTGTAGTGTCCCCATACACCTTCTATCGAATTATTAAATCCCAAGGTACGGTCTTCATAACTGCGGAAAACAAGTCCACTTCCATACTGGTCAAAGATATCTCCTACACGAAATCCAAAATCTCCATCTTCCCAAGCAACATATTTTGAACCAAGAATCGTACGGCGTCCATTTCCATAAGTACCGTAGTCATATCCTTGTAATGCCGGCAAAAAACCCTCCAACTGAATGCCTGCAGAAAATTTGCCACGTGTATAGTCCAGTTTCAAATAATTGTTCGAACCGAAATGATCGTCAGGATTAGCTGCAGCCGCTCCCAGTTCACTATCATCTACATAATAAATACTGTTCGACTCCAGACTTCCAGTAAGTGTTCCTTTATCACGAGTCTGAGCATGAAGAACGGTTGTTGCTCCAACAGCCGCCATGCATAATATCATCATTTTCTGTTTCATCGTGCCGGATTATTTTTGTTGTAATTCTTTCAGTTTCTCAAACAACTCCAATTCGCTACCTGGAGTGTAACCGGTATGTGAATATACGATATTCCCCTGACCGTCTACAATAAATGTATGCGGAGTAAAGGTTACATTCATTGCACGCTTCAAATCCTGGTTTTTATCGAATACGCAAATAAAGTCCCATCCCGAACCCGAAGCCATAGAGCGCGCACGAGTAGAAAAACGGCTATCATCTATCGATACAGCAACAACTTCAAAATCTACTTCTTCCTGCCATTCTTCCAACTGATCGTTTATAGCATTCAGCTCCATCAGACAAGGTTTACAGGTTATTCCCCAGAATGACATAATAAACGGCTTACCATTCACTAATGAAGATATTTCAACAAGCTTTCCATCTGCATCTTCTACTTTCACATTCGAAAGTTTTCCTTGTGCTGCCACTTGCAGGCAACCGCATACCAGGCAAAACACTAATAACAGTTTTCGTAACATAGTAAATTTCCCCTTTTATTTTTTAGAATTAGTACCTAAAAATATTCCGTTCGGAAAGGCTCAGTCAGGCAACAGTCTGTTCTTATGAAAAGAGCCGTTCCAAACGGAATCATCATTTATTTTAAAACGAACATTCGCAATTATCTGCTATACAATCTTATTTCTGTATTTTCTTAATGAAACTACTCTTTGAACAATCTATTGTAACAGACTCACGTTTCAACTTGCGTGCAACATCTGCCGACGGCAAGAATGTCTTAGGCATATTCTTGATTGTTGCAGTCTGATAAGCTGCCCATGGAGTTGTAAGCATATTCTTCGTAGTCGTCTTCAAAGATGTTACAGATGACTTCAAAGTTTTCATGGCAGAAGCATTATTGCGTGTTAAAACAATATCACCAGAACCGTAGTAAGTATTATAAATAGTATTATTATACATACCTGCAAAGAAAGGAGTCAATGTCATTCCATTATATTCATAAGCCTGTATGGTAAGTCCGTTTCCATCCTCATCAACTTTTACAGGGAAATCTGTATGATAAGCACTAGAACCATCATAACCCATAATATAGTAAGTAAACGGTGTATTCCAATCACTCAAAGGAGGCACGGCATACAGATTTGCGCTCAAAATCACAGCATACAGAGTCTGTCCGTTTTCTTCTACAGGAATTACTTCGAGGAAGATCTTAGGTCCATAGTCGAAGAACAAATCATCAGCATCAACAGCAGAATAGCTGATATTGTTAAACAAATCCCATGGGCTAGCATATTTGTGCGGGAATTCACCTTTAAAGCGTCCTACTATACGATTCTTCATTTTATAAAAATCAATTTGCTTCTCACGCGCCTGGATATAGTTTGCTTTTTCTTCTTCAATATAAAGCTTAGCTTCTTCTTCAGTCATGTTCTTCATTGTCATGATTGTATTGACAAGCTTATCATAGTCAGCATATTCACCAGCTTCTTCCGGTTCTCTAGAGAACTCAACAGGGAATGTAATTGTTTCAGTTTCTCCATTAGAACCCTGACGGTTGAATGTAGCATTCCATGTTCCACACAAATTATCCATGATAGCCTGTCCGTCTGCATCAACCGGAGTTCCGAAATCCGCTACTGCCGTAGCTTTTGCCATATAAGGTTCTGACAAATCCTCGTCCTCATTATAAGCCTGTACAACCAGCATATTTTCTTCTTCCGCATATGAGTTGAAATACATCTTATAACCTTCAGAACTATTTATAGCCTGTATCACGTCTGCATCTGTAACATCTAAACCATAGTTTGTCACATAGAATTTCTCATCCATACCATATTCAGGGCGAAGTGACGCATTCCATTCTGCCATAGAGTTTTCTACATAACGGATACCTCTACAGTCACCATTAGGAGCTTTGATTGTATAGCTGACTTTATAAGGCTGATCAGGTTCTACATTGCCAACAACGGTCAATTCTACATCTGGCTTAGTAGACTCAACAATTTCATACACTTCTTCCTGGGAGCTCTGTTTAGAGTAATCATCAGCAAAGTTACAAGTAATGAACAAATGATACTTCTTACCGATACTCATTCCGGTATATTCTATTTCCTGCGGTTCTACAAGCCGTGTACTTTCATTAAACACCAATGCAGGAACACCTTGTTCACCCACATATTTTTTCATCAATTCATAATCATCTTCCGAAGTCATGTATACTCCGTAGCTCAGCGCGCCATCCGGAGGAGTAATAGCTACTTTCAGTTTAGTTTCGTTCTTCTTCAAGACAGTTACAGTTGCCTTTTTATCTACCCGGTCAGCGCTTTGAGCATAGACCATCTGTTTGGCATACATTCCATTGAAAGTAACACCTTCATCTGACCATTCTTCTGTATAGTCGCCAACAGTCGGAGCCAGCGCCTGACTCATCAACATGCCACCGCCATAGTCTACTTCATAGTCCAAATTACCTTCTTCATCAGATTCACCAACAAGGATAACATAAGCTGTACCCTGAGTAACCTGCCATTCTCCCCACATCGGATCATCCGGATCAACCTGAACACCACTGGTTATAGTGATGTCCTGAGGACCACAAGAAACGCCAACAGACGGATTTCTCAAAAAATCCACATCAGTCTGCATAAACTGATCTTTCATTGAATTATAGTTCAACGCATCGATAAAAGACCATTTATAATACACACCTTCAGGCATTTCAATATGGAATTTTATTTCATCACGAGTAGCCGAGATAATAGTAATACGTCTTGAATATTCCGGAGTTGTAAATTCAAATCCTTTTACCTGATATTCGGTTCCCACTTTAAAGGCAAAAATTGCCGTATACTTTGTATTTCCATTCAGGCCATATAAGTAAGCAGTATTCTTACCATCCTGAGCTGTAAATATGCCGTTACCATTTTCCTTTTCAGCATTGGCAAACATAATCTCTCCGTCAGGGAAGTCAGATTCGGAAACACTTCCTTCTTCTACTTGATAAGTATAAGTTTCTACCCCTTTCAAATTCAAGGAAATAGTAGCCGAAGTCGCATAAATGGCACTACCCTCATCTCCTTTCCCACTCTCAATCTCAATAGTTACTTCTGAGCCTGGGCCTTCTCCCGGAGTCACCTCATTATTGTCATCGCTACATCCTCCTAATACCAAAAGGAATAACATCGATAAACAAAAGACCGAAAATTTAAATTTCTTCATAAAAAAGAATTTTAATTAATTAATATAAATCAAAAAATACTCTCTACAGAACCTTATTTTTTATCCAATAAGCCTTCTTTTTACTAACTAATTGTTGTTAATCGAGATGCAAAAATAACCAGAAGATTGGAAAAATAAAATAAATTATGAAAAAAGTACGAAATATTATTGCACAATCAAACATTATAATAAGAGGTGACATATTATTAATTATACACACATAAAGAAGATAAATCATACCGTTTTGATACAATAAATAAACACATAAGCAAAAAACGACACATCAAAACTTTACAAAATTTGTTAAATACCAAGATAGAGTATCATTTTACTTTTTTAATAAAATCATCTTAAATCTTTTAAGAGTTTAAAGTATTTACAAAAAGCCATAGTGTTAAAAAACACTAACTGAATTGTTATACAATATTTATAAACACATATTCTACAAACATTCGTAGAAGAATTCTGTTTTTATCTTTACTTTTGTCTTATACAAACGGCAGATTTTACAACATGGAAAAAGAGAAACGAATACTAGTAGGAATGAGTGGAGGAATTGACAGTTCCGCTACCTGCATTATGCTACAAGAACAAGGTTATGAAGTTGTAGGTGTGACTATGAGAACCTGGGATATACCTTCCCACTTTTCAACTCCGGAACAAGAGCAACCCAACGAAATATTAGAAGCAAAGGCTCTAGCCGAACGTCTGGGTATAGAACATCATGTTGCCGATGTCCGCGAGGAATTCCGCAATGTCATCGTACAATATTTTATCGACGAATACATGAAGGGACGTACTCCCAATCCTTGCGTCATGTGTAACCCGCTGTTTAAGGAACGCATCTTATGCGAATGGGCCGACCGTACCGGCTGTGCACAGATTGCCACAGGACATTACTGCCGACTGGAAGACAGAAAGGAGCACCGATATATAGTAACCGGTGATGATCCGACAAAAGACCAGTCATATTTTCTATGGAAACTTCCACAAGAGATATTGAAACGTATGGTGTTCCCATTGGGAGGAATGACCAAAACCGAGGTAAGGGCTTACCTCGCAGAAAAAGGCTTTGAAGCCAAAGCCAAAGGAGGAGAAAGCATGGAAGTCTGTTTCATCGATAAAGATTACCGGGACTTTTTGAGAGAACACTGTCCGGATATCGACGAACGAATCGGAACAGGATGGTTTGTCGACAGCAAAGGACTGAAGTTAGGTCAGCACAAAGGTTTCGCCTATTATACTATCGGACAGCGCAAAGGACTGGAAATCGCACTCGGACGTCCGGCGTATGTTCTAAAAATCAACCCTGCCAAAAACACAGTCATGCTGGGAGATGCCGAACAGCTGAAAGCCGAGTATATGCTTGTAGAAGATATAAATGTAATAGATTTACAGGAATTGCTGGAATGCCCCGACCTGTCCGTACGAATCCGCTACCGTAGTCGCCCTATTCCTTGTCAGGTTATCTTACTGGATGAAGGACACCTGCTTGTAAAATTCAAGGCTGAAGCTTCAGCCATCACTCCAGGACAGTCGGCTGTTTTCTATGATAAAGGCCGTGTATTAGGTGGAGGATTTATCGCTTTCCAACAAGGCATAAAGAAACTGATAGCCGAAAATGAAGAAAGAAAGCATGTTTTGTCAAGTACGTGAAGGCACACGAAAAATATGCCGAGAAATCAGGAAAAACTTCTCGACATATTTTTAAAATTTGTACAAAAAATCAAGTACTTTACATGAAGTTTTTGAGGCACTTCAGCATTAGCGGTAAGACTCCGCAAATTCCTTTGATACAGAATTACTTACACTCTTACACACGTCTGCACTGAAATCCATTCCGCAGCGGATGATTGCATCCCAATCCGCTTCCGTCAGTTCGGCAAGATCAGCCCGACGGACACGATATTTCAGCAACCCGTATACCACACCTGCATTAAAATTATCGCCAGCCCCAATGGTACTTACCGCTTTCAGCGGAGTCACCGGATAGTCCTTACATACATGTTTCGTACGCAAACGGACATCACCATCGGCATCGGTACAGATAAAGTTCGGACAGTAGAATCCTACATGATTGCTGTACACCTTATCGGCATCCGGCTGACGGAACATATTCTGAAAATCTTCTGTCGAACCCCTTAAGATATCGGCATACTCAAAGTTCTCTATAATAGTAGGCATCAACTTAATAGCCTCATTAGCATGCGTACTGCGGAAGTTGACGTCATAATATATGATTGCGCCTGCATCATGAGCACGGTCAAGCAACTCTTTTACTTTATCACGCAACACAGGAGTAATAGCAAAATAAGAACCGATCATGATAATATCATCACTCGATATTTCAGGCATATTTACTTCCAGCCTCTGGCGAGGATAGTCTTTATAGAAAATATACTCGGCATCATTCCGTTCGTTCAGAAAAGCCAGCGACACCGGCGACTTTCCCTCCGGGAAGACATTCACATTTGCCGTATCAACTCCGTTTTCGCGCATGTTTGCCAGAATCATCTCTCCCACACGGTCGTTTCCCGTTTCACTGATAAAAGTAACATTCTGTCCCATTCTTCCCAGTGAAATTACAGCGTTATAAACAGAACCGCCCGGGACAGCCGCCTGTGGCTGTCCGTCGCGGAACAGAATATCAAGAATCGTTTCACCTATACCGATAACCTTTCTCATAAGCAAAAATCTGTTTATTTACTCAACGCACGGGAACGCTCGCCCAGATAACCTCCATGATGGCGCTTGCTATATTCTTCAATAGTAAATCCTGTCTGCTTCATAGTTTCTACCACCAGTATATCTCCGATAACAGTCATGATGGTAGTAGAAGTAGTAGGAGTCATACCCAACGGACAAACCTCGTCCGGATGTCCGGTAGCAAGACAGATATCCGCAGCTTCAGCAAGCGGACTTTCCGGATTTCCGGTAATGACAATCTTCTTCAACGACGGATTCAAACGACCAGCCAAATCGGTCAGTTCCACGATTTCACGCGTTTTACCCGAATTGGATATAAGAAGCAGCAAGTCATTTTCCTGCAAAATTCCCAAATCGCCATGTTGAGCTTCACTGGGGTGAAGAAAAACAGCAGGAATACCCGTAGAACAAAAAGTAGTAGCAATGTTCATGGCAATCTGTCCGGCCTTTCCCATTCCACTGGTTACCAGCTTTCCTTTTTTGCGGTGTACTTGTTCTACAATCAGCTCAACGGCCTTCTCGTATGCATCTGTTACGGGAATATTCAATACAGCCTGTGCTTCACGCTGCAACAGTTCGTGAATAGATGAAATCATATTATGATGAGTTTAGTAAATTAATATTCGAGTAATTGTTTCAGCTCATCGAAAGTGTTGGCCACAGTGAAATAATTTTTCAGCGGGCGATGAGCGAAGTGTTGTGTTTCCAGTCCGGCAAGAAATTCAAGAATCCCGTTCCAGAAACCATTAACATTATAAAATATCACTTTCTTTTCGTGATAACCTATTGTGGCGGCAGCCATGACATGAAATATTTCATCGAGCGTTCCCACTCCACCAGGCAACGCAACAGCCACATCTGCTTCTTGCAGCATGATATCCTTACGGTCACTCAGATTGACAGCACGAAACGTCACATCAAGCAAATCGCTGACAGCTCCCCTTTCTTCCAACTTGGTAGGAACAACTCCCATTATCATAGCTCCATTTTCTTTTGCAGAGCGGGCAACAGCCTCCATAAGTCCTGTATTCGAACCTCCATAAATGAGCCACTTTCCGGTTTTACCAATCCATGCACCCAGTTCGGAAGCTTTTTCGGCATAAATCGGATCGATGTGATCGGAAGCCGAACAGAATATTGCAATTTTATTCATAATACCTTAATTTATATAATACCGCAAACGGCCAGGAACAGCCAGTGCAGTCTGTAGCGAAGAAAATCAATATACCTGCAAATATCTGTATTTTTTCAGTTACGACAATAAGTATTATTGTATTTTTGCAACGAAAATCCATGCAAAGAAGAAAACTCATGCCATACAATACTTTTATTTTGCCAAACGGACTGCGTATTATCCACGCTCCCAGCCCTACCAATGTAACATATTGCGGATTTGCCGTCGATGCCGGAACGCGTGATGAATTTACCAACGAACAAGGGATGGCTCATTTTGTAGAACACCTTATATTTAAAGGAACCCGCAAACGCCGTGCATGGCATATCCTGAATCGCATGGAAAATGTAGGAGGCGATTTGAATGCTTATACTAATAAGGAGGAAACAGTTATATACAGTGCCTTCCTGAAAGAACATTTTTCCCGTGCCGTGGAATTGCTGACAGACATTGTTTTCAACAGTATCTTTCCCGAGCAGGAAATAGCCAAGGAGGTAGAAGTCATTATCGATGAAATACAAAGTTACGAAGACAGTCCCGCTGAACTGATATTCGATGATTTTGAAGAACTGATATTTCCCAACCATCCGTTGGGGCGAAACATACTAGGTAAACCGGAACAGCTCCGCCAGTTCGGAAGTCAGGATGCACTTTACTTTACTGGAAGATATTACAAGCCTGCCAACATGGTATTCTTTGTTCAGGGGGATATCGATTTCAAACGGGTAGTTCGCACCATAGAAAAAGCTACGGCAGACATTCCTTTTTCAAACGTAGACAATTACCAACGTCAGGCGCCACATGCCTACCTGCCCAAGCAACTCACTCTACACAAAGACACTCATCAGGCACACGTAATGATTGGTGGACGTGGATACAATGCCTACGATGAACGACGAACAGGCCTCTACCTACTTAACAATATCCTAGGAGGACCCGGAATGAACAGCCGGCTGAACGTTTCACTGCGTGAAAAGCGCGGGCTTGTATACAATGTAGAATCGAACCTCACAGCTTACACTGACACCGGAACATTCTGCATTTACTTTGGTTGTGATCAGGAGGATGCCGATTACTGTACCGAACTCGTACATAAAGAACTTAAAAAGTTATGCGACCGTCCGCTTACAGCCACACAACTACACGCTGCCAAAAAACAAATCATCGGACAAATCGGAGTGGCAAGTGACAACTTTGAGAATAATGCACTTGATATGGCAAAATGCTTTTTACACTACAAGCGCTACGAAGAAAAAGAAGAAGTATTTCATCGTATAGAAGCATTGACAGCACAACAACTGCAAGACATAGCAAACGAGATGTTTTCCGAGAATTATTTGTCAATATTAGCATATAAATGAAATGTTACACTAATTTTTTTGTCTATTCATAAAAATACCTTAGAAAAACAAACAAATATTACAATTCGACAAATAAAAATTTTTGTCAATCATACATATTTCATAAATTAGCCCTCACAAGAGTTAATAGATTTTATCTATATATAAAAGATATTATGGGGGACAATGTTTTAATACTTGAAATCACATCAGGAATATGCTGTATACTGACAGCCATATTCTTACACTACTCAGCCATACCCAAAAGCAGCAATAAAAAGAATTACCAAAAAGGGTACACAGTAGTAAAAATAGCATCTTTAGTGCTAGGTATATCAGCGCTATTGTTTGCCTACTTTGGGAATGTTATAGACGCATATGACAAAAGAAGCTTTATACAGATAATACTTCCGGTAGAAACCCTATTGGTTTTCTGGGTATTTGTATACCCATTATACGATAAAAACAAACTAAAAAACTTTCTTAACCTGAATAATTCATAGTCTCCACAAAAAAGAGAACGCCCTTCTTGTATATTTGCAAGAAAAGCATTAACTTTAAGGTGTTAAAAATAAACTTAATACCGGCGTTCTCATGTGCAAAGATACAACAAATAACGGAGTCAGTCAAGAGAAAAATCTTTTTTCTTTTCAAGACGTGCTTCCTGACAGGAAAATTCAGGTCGATTTCAATGCCCCGGACATCTCGTCCAATGGAGGACTGGTGCTTGTCGGTCTAATGAAAGACAGCATAGCGCGAAAGATAGCGCGCCTAATTCCGGATTATCGAAATCAACTTTTCGTACAGCATTCCTACGAAGAGATGGTCTGCCAGCGTGTCGGACAGATAATGTGCGGCTACGAGGATGCCAACGACTGCGACCGCCTGCGCCACGACAGTGCCCTTAAGATGAGCGTGGGCCGCAAGGCATCGGATCCCGGCCTGTGCTCACAACCGACGATGACACGGCTTGAGAATCATATTGACAAAAGGACCTTATGGAAAATAGCAGAACTGTTTGTCAAGGACTACATCTCATCCTTCGACAAAGCTCCGCGTAAGATTATTCTTGACGTTGACGATACAAATGCCAACACATACGGGGCGCAGCAGCTGTCGCTGTTCAATGATTACTATGACGAATACTGCTACATGCCGATGGTTATTTTCGACGGTATGAACGGCAAGCTGATACTTCCTCTACTGAGACCGGGACGACGCAACAAGTCGCTGAACATCTTCGGTATACTGCGCAGAGTCATTGAATACATCCATAAGGAATGGCCTCACACAATAATAGAACTCCGCGGGGACAGTCATTTCTGCAGCCATGAGTTTATGGACTGGGTCAAGACACATCTTTATGTGAGATTTATCACAGGGCTGTCGGGCAATCCTGCGCTTATGAAGAAAATCGACAAGCAATTGCGCCGTGCCAAGGGGGATTTCGAACTTCACCATGAGGATGTACGCCGTTACTACAGCTTTGAGTACAAAGCCAAATCATGGAAATACAGACAGAGGGTGATTGCAAAAATCGAAGTCTCCGACAAGGGTGTAAACGTCCGCTTCATAGTCACAAGCAACCGTAACAACAAGCCCGAGACAGTATATCGACGTTACTGTAAGCGCGGCACAATGGAGCTATGGATAAAAGACCTGAAGTATTTTCGAGCCGACAGGATGTCGTGCAGTTCTTTCAGAGCCAATATGTTCCGGCTGTTTCTATATGGCGCGGCATATGTGACCGCATACCGTCTCAGGTCGAAGGCTTTCTCCAATACAGAGGTCGGCGCCTTCACGATGGACAGCTTCATGAAGCGGATTATGCTGAGTGCCGTCTTCATAGTCGAAAAAAAGACTTTTATAAGGTTCAGCTTTTCCCCACACCATCGACACCTTGAAGCTTTGTCGCAAGCCTTGACGAGACTCTCTGCCTGACAAGTGGAATAATCTGAAATCAACCTGAGTCCGATTCTGTAATCGGACTTATAAGTCATATCCGCTCCATAAAAATGGACGTGATAATCAGACCTGAGCATGCCGAAATCAAGGCTTCGGACAGGATTATAACTCTACATCAAGCGGTCATTCGATGATAGACATTAGTTGGAGGCTTCAGATTGTCCCCATATCTGTTTTGATAACCTGAAATGAATCCACTATGAATAATGTAGGTTAAGTATCAGGTCTTTTACACAACGGTATTATGTACAGCAAACATCATCTACCTATTTGTAGCAAAGGGAATGCCTGGAGAATGGTTTTACTACCTGCTGGTATCATGCTATGTCATACAATTTGCCTTTTATACAATAATATACATACATATTTCGAGGATTTGGCTTAAAAAGAAAAATATTGAATCGAGCAACTTTAAGAAATATCCATTCCGCATATGGATGGCAGCATTTATCATAGGTGTAATGGGCATAGTAGCAGAAATTTACCCAAACGAAATTTACTTGCAAATATTTACTTTATGCTATACGGTATTTTTCATTTCCCTTGGCATACAGTATCACAACTACAGTATCATAGCACCAGTTGAAACGACAAAAAAAGAAGAAGCAACAGCATCAGAGGGAACAAACAATAAAGCTGAGACATCTAAGCAGGAGGAGAAACGCCACGGACAAGGCAATGACATAATTAAAGAAAAAATTACAATATGGGTAGAACATAAAGGATATCTACAACTAGGTGTCACCATACAAGATTTAAGTCGTGAAATCGGTATAAACCGTACATATTTGTCAAATTACATAAACGAAACATACCAGAGCAACTTCAACGGATGGCTAAACGACCTCCGCATTGAAGAAGCAAAGCAAAAGATCATATCATCTCCTGAAATAAACTTGAGCGACCTTGCTGAAATGGTAGGTTTTGCAGATCAGGCACATTTCAGCAAGCAGTTCAAACAGAAAGAAGGAATACCTCCTTCCGTATGGAAGAAAGAACATCGCGCCAAAAGTGAAAAAGATTAATATTTTACATTTTTGTCGAAAAATACACAATTATATACAAATAGACAAGCAGGAACGTAGCATTTACGCTTAGATTTGCACAATAAATAAAGGCGATAAGATATAAAACAAAGAACATTATCAATTATCATTCATTAATTAATTAAAAGTATGAAGAAAAAATTCTATGGAGCCCTTCTGTTAGGAAGTGTACTTCTTACAGGGGGTATGGTATCTTGTTCTGATTACGATGATGACATTAACAGCTTGAACGACCGTGTTGCAGCAGTTGAAGAAACTGTAAAGGGACTTCAAGAAAAGATTAATGCAGGATGCGTAATCACAAGTGTCGACCCAACAGAAAATGGAGTTAAGGTAACATTAAGCAACGGTGAATCATTCGAGTTGTTAAATGGCGCTCCAGGAGCAGCAGCTACAGTAGAAATTGGAGAGAATGGAAACTGGTTTATCAATGGTAAAGACACAGGCAAGCCATCTAGAGGTGAAAAGGGTGAACAAGGAGAACCTGGAGATAGTGGAACAGCAGCTACTGGTAAGTACTACAAACCCGGAGAAAATGGATATTGGATTGAAGTTACAGTAGGTGCAGACGGTAAAGAAACAGAAACAGAAACAACTATCAGCTGGACTCCAGAAGGAACAATGACAGCTGTATGGGATTCTGAAAATGGCAAACTGTTAGTAAGCAATGTTAAAGGTTATAATGGAATCTTAAGCATTTCATTAACATCTGAATTGAAGTCATTGGTATTCCAACCTGAATTCTATTACCAAGGAATTGAAGCAATGGAAGCTAAAACATTCAATTACACAGAAAAGGGTGTTAAAGAAGTTAATGCTGATGATGATTTTACAACTGATGCACCAACAGAACTTGATGGTGTTGCAATGACTCCGGGATTAGTTGCTAAATATCACATGAATCCATCTTCTGCAAATTGGAAAGACATCAAATCACTGAGCTATATATCAGATGATAAGAACTATACAAGAGCTGGAGGTGTAGTTAAAGCCAATGTTTTTGATTGGGAAGGTGAAGAAGGTATTTTAACTGTTCACTCTCAATTGACAGATGGTACAATCAAAGATATCCAAAACGATGGTAAAGTTACTGTTTTAGCTTTACAAGCTAATTACTCTGGAAGTGAAAAAGATACAATCATCACTTCTGACTACGCAGCAGTGAAAGCAACAAATTACAAAGACATGGTACTTGCCAATGCCGCTTTAGGCCAACCGGTACATACTATGCACTTATATACAAATGCACAAGATGCAATCAACAATGCAGCTAGTCATGAAATCGTATGGAATCATGAAGGCTTAGATGTTGCAACATTAGTTCAAACACATTACGATGACAGCCAAAACAGCCATGTTGCATGGGATGTAACAGCAGCAGATAAGACTGTTGAAGACTATGGATTCAAATATAGCTTCGAACTTGTTGGTTATCACAAGGGAAATAACAGAACATCAGAGAGTGCACATGCTGTCATGAAAGGTTCTTTATTGAAACCTTGTATGCCAGTAGACGGAAAACAGCCAACATGGGATGCCGCAGAACAGAATAAAGCGGAAAAAGATCGTGAACCATTGGTACGTGTTATCTTAACAGATACTGTAAGCAATAAAATAGCAGCTGTAGGATACGTTAAATTCAAAATTGTTGAAAAAGCTACACCGACAGAAAGTGAAGTTATCTTGACTCCTGAATTTGGTTTCAATTATGAATATACTGTAAATTGTACAGAAACAGAAAAGCCATTGCAGATCGAATGGCATGACTTCGAAGAAGATATTCTTGCACAACTTGAAAAGCAAGGAATTTCTAAAGAAGACTTCCACACTAACTTCGAGTTGGATGGTGGCAACGATGACGCAACTCAGTATGATGGTAAGCTTGCTACATCAATGTCTACTTCTAAGAAAGGTATTGTAAAACAAACCATTACAGATACAGGCGCTGAAGAAACTCAGATTATCACTTGGACTCTGAAGAACAATGAAGCTTATCAATTGTTCAAGAACAATAAATCAATCTCTGTAATCGTTCGTTATAGCAAAGAAATCGAACCTAATGTATATCAGTTCGTATATGTAACATTAACTTGGACTCCTAATCCACGTAACGTACAGCCAGCTGGTACTTTAGAAAACTCTGATAAGATTAAGAATTATTGGTATGCATATAATTCAGCAACTCCAGGTAGCGGATACAGTGATATCCATGCAAATGTTGAGACTGTAGGTGAAACAAATGCTGATGATGAATTCAAATCAGATATTTTGAATACATTCGATGGCAATAACGTAACTGTTTCAGGTGTCAATGCAGTATATACAGCATTCCAAGATGCTAACTTAACCAAAACATTTACATTTGTTGATCCACAAAGTACTGATATGACTCCTGTAAAAGGTAATTCAGGTACTATGTACGATATTACAGTTGGTGATAATGGAACAACATTATATGCAAACGTAGTTAACAATCCTCTTGTAAAACAGGCTGTAGTTAAGATCAAGGGTTCTATTTTGGAATATCAAGGCAAAGATAATGAAACTCTATATTCGTTTGCTAGAGATATTTTGAATGCAGCAGATCATGCACAATTCGTGGCTAACAATGAAGGCAAGAAAACATTTACAGCACAAATTCAGATTAATGCTGAAAACTGTAGTTATGTTCCATTTGAACTTGAAAACAATGAATTCTTTGCTAAGTTCTTACGTCCGATTACTATCAGTGACCCACATGAAACAAACTTTGTGGACGCTACAACAGGTGGTGCTAAAGCTGATTTGAAATTGACATTTGTAGACTGGCGTGATCATAACTTTGATAATGCATCTGTTACTAAAGGTCAGAACTATTATAAATATTATGATGTTGAATCAATCGCACAGAATGGCGATATTATGACTGACTTAAATGGAACAACAGGTGTATTTGACAGAAAGTTAAGTGATGTAACAGGAAAAGTTAAATTCACATTTACAGCTCCAACAAAATCTGAAATCCAAAATGGTAATGGTATCGTAAATCACTATTTCGGTACATTAAACTATGAAAATAATGGTACGACTGTAGGCGATTTCCAGATTAAGGTTCCATTTGATGTAACATACGATTGGGGTACAATCCAAGTATATGTAATATGTAAGATTTCTCAGACTGAAGCTAACTAAGCATAAGCCTAGAATTCTAGAAATAATTAAAGTAAGGGGCTCAAAGCCCCTTACTTTTTATACCTAAGTAGGAAAAAATGAAAAAATTAAATATCATTGCTATAGCAATTTGCTTATTAAGTTTTTTTTCATGCCAATCAGCTGATAAAAATCAGCAAAAAGATTCAGACACAACTGAACTAAATAGTTTTGTAAGTGGACTGGTAAAAGAAGATACAACATCTGTTGAAAAATTAGTAAACACATATATGACTTATGCACAAAACAAGCAATACAGTGAAGCTGCTGCAATGCTTTTTAAACCAGATACAACAGATATATGGAATGAGCCAGTACCTCTAGACAATGATGAAATGGAATCCGTAAAGGCCGTTCTTAAACGTTTTCCAGTTCTGAGCTATAAGATTACAAATATGGAATTCCGAACTGCAGTCGACAATGAAATAAAATGTTCATTTGTAATGAATGACTCATTAAACATAACAAGCAGTTGGACTTTCAGACCTATGAATTATTTAGGAGGATGGCGCCTCTGTTTAATGAAATGATTCCACATATTATAGCGATAATATGCAACTCTCTTAAAAATATTAAACCATACCAATGATTTAACTTTTTAAATAATTACATTATGCATTGGAATAAATTATTAACACTATTAGCAATTGGATTAATTCCAATAACAGCTAAATCACAAGTAGTACAATCTTCAACTGAAGGAAAAACAGAGTTTGTTCCTCATTGGTTCATGCAAGTACAAGCCGGTGCAGCACACACACGTGGCGAAGCGAAATTCGGAGACTTGATTTCTCCGGCAGCTGCTATCTACGGCGGCTATCAGTTTACACCGCTCTGGGGATTGCGTGCCGGAATAAGTGGTTGGCAGGCTAAAGGAGGATGGGTATCCCCACAAAATGCCTATAAATACAATTACTTACAGGGTAATGTAGACGCTACACTAGATTTGAGCAACTTGTTTTGTAGTTATAATCCTGACCGTTTCTTCAATGCATATTTATTTGCAGGTGTAGGACTAAACGGAGCTTTCAATAACGATGAAGCTGTAACACTGGCTAACAAAGGCTATGATCTGCGCTACTTATGGACAGATAATAAGATCAGCCCGGTAGGTAGATTCGGATTGGGTACAAATCTGAGACTGACTTCAAATCTGTTCTTCAATATCGAAGTAAACGCTAATGTTTTGTCGGATAAATTCAATTCAAAGAAGGCTGGCAATGCAGACTGGCAGTTTAATGCGCTTGCCGGATTCACTATCAAATTCGGAAAGACTTCACGCAAGACAGAACCTGTTTACTATGAACCAACTCCTCAACCAACACCCGTTGTAAAAGAAGAGCCCAAACCGGTACAGCAACCTGCTCCGGTAAAACAGGAAAAGGTTAGTATGACAGAAAATATCTACTTTGCACTTAATTCTTCCGCTATCCGCAATGAAGAAAAAATGAAGATTGAAAAACTGGCAGAATTCATGAAAGAACACACTGAATGTAATATTACTATCAGTGGATATGCAGACAAGCAGACTGGTAATGCAGATATCAACATGCGCCTTTCTAAGAAACGCGCTGAAAATGTAGCTACCCAACTGAAAGAAATGGGTATCGACAGCCAGCGTATCACTGTAGATTACAAAGGTGATACCGTACAGCCATTTAGCACACCGGAAGAAAACCGTGTAAGTATCTGTATAGCAGAATAACAGAACCCTTTAATTCTTCATAACATGTAAGGAACGTCACTCTCCTATTCCCTAGGGAGAAGATGACGTTCCTTTTTTATATAAAAATCGTTCATCTCATAGAATTTTATTACTTTTGACCCCAATATAAACAGACTGGAATTTAATATAACAAGAGCGGTAAAGATATATGGGTGGCAATATACTAACAGCGATACAAGCTATTGTAGAAAAATCATCTCTTGAGATCGTCGAGAATCCACAGGGGGATATTCAAAATCGAGCAAACCAAATGGGGGCTGCTTTTGAAGATTTTGTGAAGAATGCATTTGCAGGTTGTTTAGATCAAGACATACGCTCTATAAAGAAGGCATATAGTCGAACATTTTCTTATCTAGGCAATAGTACGAACCCTCCTGATGCTATGCTTATTAATAGTGATGCAATTGAAATAAAAAAAATAAAAACGCTTGGAACATCACAACTCCAATTGAATAGTAGCTATCCCAAAAATAAGCTTCGTTCAGGCAATCCCAAAATATGCAACGCTTGTCGTACGTGTGAGAAATGGGAAGAGAAAGACATGCTTTACGTAGTTGGACAGATCGACGAAAAAGAATTGCATAATATATTTTTTGTATATGGTGATTTGTACTGTGATTCACATGATATTTATGAAAACGTTGAGAATGTGATAAAAGCTGGTCTTGAATCGCTTGACGAAGTAGAACCTGCAGAAACCAATGAACTTGGGAGAATTAACAAAGTAGACCATCTTGGAATTTCAGATCTCCGAGTACGAGGTATGTGGCTAATTAAGACACCGTTTCAACATTTTGAGTATTTAACGGATGAAATAGTAAACTACAAATTTAAATTGGTGGCATTAATTCCTGAGGACAAATACAACGACTTCGAAAATATTGACGAGTTTGAAGAATTTTGTAAAGAGAATGGAGTTTCTATATCTAATGAAGAAATAGAAGATCCGCAGAATCCAGCTAATTTGATAAACTCCAAACTTATAACATATTATTATTAAATGAAACTCATTAGTTTATTCTCTGGAGCTGGTGGGCTTGATAAAGGTTTTCACAATGCAGGCTTCCGAACTGTTGTTGCAAACGAGTTTGATTCCAAAATATGTCCAACTTTTAAGGCGAATTTTCCAGATACGCATCTCATTGAAAGTGACATTAGAAGTGTGAAAGAAAGCAAGTTCCCTGAAAGAGTTACAGGTATTATAGGTGGGCCTCCTTGCCAATCATGGAGTGAGGCCGGTAGTCTTAAAGGAATAGAAGACGCGCGTGGACAGCTATTTTATGAATATATCAGAATATTGAAGTCCACTCAACCTTTATTTTTTGTTGCTGAGAATGTGTCGGGCATGTTGGCTAAACGTCATTCTGAGGCTGTTGAGGGTTTTATGAGACTTTTTAACGAGGCTGGTTATGATGTTAATCTCAAAATGCTTAATGCCAATGACTTTGACGTTCCAGAAGATCGCGATCGTGTCTTTTACATAGGGTTTCGTAAAGACTTAAATATTCGTGATTTTGAGTATCCAACTCCATGTGAACATAAACCAACACTTCGTGAATGTATTTGGGACTTAAAAGACAACGCTATTCCTGCCTTAGAAAAAAACAAGACTAATGGTGATAAGTGTGCAGTTCCAAATCATGAGTATTTCATCGGTGCTTACTCTCCAATATTCATGTCTCGCAATAGAGTAAGAAGTTGGGATGAACCGGGTTTTACTGTTCAAGCAAGTGGTCGACAATGTCAGCTTCATCCTCAGGCTCCCAAAATGATAAAAATCGAAAAAAATAAACAAATCTTTGTGCCAGGTCAGGAACATCTGTATAGAAGAATGTCCGTGCGTGAGGTTGCTCGAGTGCAAACTTTTCCTGACAATTATGTATTTCTCTATACTGATGTTAATATGGGATATAAGATGATTGGTAATGCCGTACCCGTAAATCTTGCTTATCATGTTGCTATGAGTATTCGTGCTGCGCTTGACAGGCATGGTATAAATTATCAAGATTAAAATGAATATTGTGTCACTCTTTGCAGGGTGTGGTGGACTTGACCTTGGTTTCGAAAAGGCAGGATTCAATGTTGTATGGGCTAATGAATATGATAAGTCTATACATAAAACATATAGACTTAATCATCCTGATACTACATTGAATACATCAGATATACGCACACTTTCTGGTTTAGATATTCCTGATTGTGATGGTATTATTGGAGGACCACCATGTCAGGCTTGGAGTGAAGGAGGGAAACGTTTAGGAATAGAAGATTCTCGTGGGCAACTATTTTTTGACTATATTCGAATTGTCAAAGACAAGCGGCCGAAATTTTTTGTAATAGAGAATGTTCAGGGGATTCTTGAGGGAAAGCACAAAGATTCTTTGAACTGCTTTATAAGGCTACTCAAAGAGGCGGGATACAGAATAAGTTATGAGCTTTTAAACGCAGCTGATTATAAGATTCCACAAGATCGGTTTCGTGTATTTTTTATCGGGATAAGGAATGACCTGAAAAACAAATTTCAGTTTCCTGATGCAGTAAATGAAACTCCTATTACTCTTCGTCAAGCGATAGGTGATATAATAGAAGAACCTCGATATTATAAAGATGAACCAGTTCTTGAAACAAATAGTCAACGTGCTAACCATGATACTTACATAGGTCCATACGATAGTAGATATATGGCTAGAAATAGAGTTAGAACATGGAACGAAACTTCATTTACCATACAGGCACAGGCGAGAAATGCTCCACAACATCCTCAAGCTCCTAAAATGACCCATATTTCTGCTAATCAATGTATTTTTGCTTGTGGATTTGAACATTTATATCGACGCTTAAGTGTTAGAGAATGTGCGAGAATTCAAACATTCCCTGACAAATTTGTATTTAAGTATTCTAATATCAAAGACGGATATAAAATGGTTGGTAATGCAGTACCACCTCGTCTAGCTTGGTATATTGCGAATCAAATGAAACAAGCTTTTTCCGATTTGATGGAATACAATGAGAATGATAAGTCAATAAGATCTCGAATAATCAAACAGGTTTCAGTAAACACAATTGCTGCACAATATCCTCGAAATATTATAAATAATTCTATAATTCGAGATTATTCAAATCTTGATTTCGAGAAGCATGTTTTGATTAGTCTTATACCACAAGAGAATACAAGCATCTTTCTTGACGGGTCTGCTAAAATTTATTATACTGGAAGAAAGTTTCCTTCAACAATTCACCTTAATAAACTCTTCTATTTTATGCCATATATAAAAGGAAATGGAATAAAGGATTTATATTTGATTAAGGTTGCGAGAGTAGGAAGTAAGCAAGAAGCCCATCCAGAATGTCCGGACAATGACTACCGACTTATATTTGAGGTTGATTTTATTAAGCATTTTTTTAAGGAATACAAGCCTGTACACCTGAATATTTGGCATACCTTCACTGATACAATTCTCAGTGAATTGCTAAAAATGAAAGAATTATAGGAGATTGAAATAATTAGAATGGGTAACGGAATAGTACATATTTCTTTTTAAATCCATTCATAATCGGGCGAGTTTCACTATCTTTGCGCAAACTGATAAATGTCGGGAAATACAAAACCATATATACACATGAAAATAGAAGATAAACTGACTGCCTCCGTCATCAACGGGGTAAAAGAATTGTACGGTGCAGAAGTGCCTGCCAAAATGGTACAATTACAGAAAACCAAGAAGGAGTTTGAAGGTCATCTTACGCTTGTGGTTTTCCCTTTTCTGAAAATGTCGAAGAAGGGACCAGAGCAAACAGCACAGGAGATCGGTGAATATCTGAAACAGAACGAACCGGCTATCGCAAATTATAATGTCATCAAAGGATTCCTGAACCTGACTATCGCATCGGATGTATGGATTGAACTGCTGAACCGCATTCACGCTGATGCTCAATGGGGTATCCAGAAAGCTACCGAAGATGCTCCGCTGGTAATGATAGAATATTCATCACCGAATACAAACAAGCCGCTGCATCTGGGACATGTCCGCAATAACTTGCTGGGGAACGCACTTGCCAATGTAATGGCTGCCAACGGAAACAAAGTCGTAAAGACAAATATCGTAAACGACCGTGGTATCCATATCTGTAAGTCAATGCTTGCATGGCTGAAATATGGTAACGGAGAAACTCCTGAATCATCAGGCAAGAAGGGTGACCACTTGATTGGTGATTATTATGTGGCTTTCGACAAACACTACAAGGCTGAAGTAGCTGAGTTGATGGAAAAAGGCTTGAGCAAGGAAGAAGCAGAAGCTCAATCGCCACTGATGCAGGAAGCTCGTGAAATGTTGCGTAAATGGGAGGCAAATGATCCTGAAATCCGCGCTTTGTGGAAGAAAATGAATGACTGGGTATATGCCGGATTCGACGAAACATACAAGATGATGGGCGTCAGCTTCGATAAGATATACTACGAATCTGAAACATATCTGGAAGGTAAGGAAAAAGTGCTGGAAGGACTGGAAAAAGGTTTCTTCTATCGAAAAGAGGATGGTTCTGTATGGGCTGATCTGACTGCAGAAGGTCTTGACCATAAGCTGTTGCTGCGTGCCGACGGTACTTCTGTCTACATGACTCAGGATATTGGTACTGCGAAGCTTCGCTTCCAGGATTTCCCGATCAACAAAATGATTTATGTAGTAGGAAACGAACAGAATTATCACTTCCAGGTGCTTTCTATTCTGCTCGATAAGCTGGGATTTGAATGGGGTAAGGATCTGGTTCACTTCTCTTACGGTATGGTGGAACTGCCGGAAGGTAAGATGAAGAGCCGTGAAGGTACGGTAGTAGATGCAGACGACCTGATGGAAGCAATGATAGAAACAGCGAAAGAAACCAGCAGTGAACTGGGTAAGCTGGATGGCCTGACTAAGGAAGAAGCTGATGATATCGCACGTATCGTAGGTCTGGGTGCGCTGAAGTATTTCATCCTGAAAGTGGATGCTCGCAAGAATATGACATTCAACCCGAAAGAATCTATCGATTTCAACGGTAATACAGGTCCGTTCATCCAATATACATATGCTCGTATCCAGTCTATCTTGCGTAAAGCTGCTGAAGCTGGTATCACTATTCCTGCTGTTATCCCGACAGGTGTGGAACTGAGCACAAAAGAAGAGGGACTGATTCAGATGCTTGCTGACTTTACAAACGTGGTACGTCAGGCCGGAAGTGACTATAATCCGTCTATTCTTGCTAACTATGCGTACGATCTGGTAAAGGAATACAACCAGTTCTATCACGATTTCAGCATCCTACGTGAAGAAAATGAAGCATTGAAGGTGTTCCGTCTTGCTTTGAGCCAGAATGTAGGAAAGATCGTCAAACTGGCAATGGGACTGCTCGGTATTGAGGTTCCTGAACGTATGTAATTAAGACATTAATCATACACAATCTTTTATTCACCACGGATTATACAGACTTCTACACATATGTGTGAAACTTCTGCATAGTCTGTGGTGAATTGGTTTATTGATATCGCTATTATACAGATTATGGCAAAGCAGCAGAAATTTTATGTAGTATGGAAAGGAGTGGAACCAGGAATATATACATCGTGGACCGACTGTCAGCTACAAATTAAGAACTACAAAGGTGCTATTTATAAATCGTTCACTACACGTGAAGAGGCAGAACATGCTTTCGCTACTCCTGCTTATGTGTATCTGAAGAAAAGTCAGACAGCAACACACGAACCGGAAGAGAAAAAAATCCCTGAAAATTTCGATTTAAACTGTCTGGCCGTAGATGCTGCATGCAGCGGTAATCCAGGACCAATGGAGTACCGGGGAGTGTATTTACTTACCGGACAGGAAATTTTTCATTTTGGACCTATGTATGGCACAAATAATATCGGAGAATTCCTTGCTATTGTCCATGGTCTGGCGCTGATGAAACAAAAGGGGATAAACATGCCTATTTATTCTGATAGCCGCAATGCGTTGAACTGGGTGAAACAGAAGAAATGTAAAACAAAGCTGGAACGTACCGCGAAAACTGAAGAATTATTCCGACTTATCGAACGTGCAGAGAAATGGCTGAATGAGAATCAGTATACTACTCCACTGCGCAAATGGGAAACTGATTTATGGGGAGAAGTACCGGCTGATTTCGGCAGAAAATAACTTTCTGCCTTATTGTGCGGGTTGTGAACGCTTCAAAAGCTGAATATATCGGGGATGATTTCTTCTGACATATCGCAATAGTTTTCGCCAAACTTTCTGACTAAGTAAAAACAACAGGAATATGGTTCCCACAATACATACTGCACCAAACAGTTCTTTCAGACTGGTCAGAAGCGTCTGACGGGTAACTTCTTCATACAATTGCTGGATGGAAACATCAGGCATCCATTCTTTTACCAAATCCATTTTACGGCTTATCAGACCGATATTATCCTGCTGCATGTACTTCAGCCAGCGGTTTAATATGGCTGTACCCAAAGGAGTTGCAATGCTGGTGCGGATAAAGCTTAATGCACATAGTCCCTGAAAGAAATGTTCGAAAGGGACAGTCTTGGCTACATAGATGGTCAGCGATATATAAAGTATGCCGTGTCCTAGTCCTTTCAGAAAGTTGGGGATGTAAAGGCTTTCAATATTCAGGTTGGGATGGATAAGGAAATACATATAGTACTGATAAACTACTATCTGCATGAAGCCGACGGTAATAAGCAGTTTATAGCCTTTGCGCAGGACTACCTGGCGGTAGAATACAACTCCTGCACCTGCCAGTATTCCGATAAACACACACCAGTTCAGCGAAACGACATTCAGCATATCATATTTCAGTCAGGCTCTAAACCGACTGCTGTAGCCAGTTTATGGCTCAACACATCTATTTTATCTTTGACAGAAGTCAACGAAAGTTCCAGACTCTGAAGCTGAAGCTCATAACGGGTTATATCACTCTTCAGCGCCGTTCCCTGACGATAAGACGCCTTCATATCCTTTACCAGCAAGCGGGTTTGAGAAATATTGCTTTCGTAAACACGCTTCTGATTGTTTAACTGGAAAAGATCCAAATAATATCCAGCCAGAAGAAAACGAATATCCTGGCGGTTTTCTACATATTCCAGTTCTGCTTCCTTCTTTTGTAACTTGCTCCGTTCGATTCCTTTTGCCACAGCTCCTCCAGCATATATCACCTGACTTGCCTTCAGCACAAAAGAATTACCAAAATGAGGCATATCTGCATGTACTGCATGGGCGAAATTTCGATCGGTCATCACTCCGTCGCCTATATAGTTCAGTTCAACATGCGCCTGAATAGAAGGTAAACGATCATTGCAAGCTACTTTTACCCCTTGCTCGGCTTCAGATATTGCCAAATCGTACAACCGTATACGGTTATTATTCTGATCTGCCAACTGAAACATTTCATCGAGTGTCAATGAACGAGTCTGGGCTAACCCTTGCCCCAATAAACCTAAAAAAACAACACTAACTAATAATACTTTTTTTATCATATATTTTGTTTAGTCTTTATGCACATCAATACCAGACAAATAAATTCTCATTCCTATATCTGGTGTACAATAAAAGAATCACTATTCTTTTTGTCCTAAAAACTTACCTTACTTTTTTGTTATGCAAAAGTAAGTCTTTAATTTTGTTCCGAATTTGCACATTACGCAACAATATTATCAAAATAAGCCAAGTTTATTCCTGATGAATACAGAACAACAAGAATATATATCGCTAATAAGCCGTTCCACGCACGACGACATTCTTATCAAGAAAACCGGTTGGGAAGCAATCAATTTCCAGGAGCATGCGCATGAGAAATTCCAGATTATTTATACACTTTCCGGAACATTGCATGTAGAAACCGGAGGAGTAAACTATTTTGTTCCGGAAAAGCATATAGCATGGATTCCGGAAAAAGCCAGCCATAAGTTATCGAGCAACAGCCGGCAGGTTTCACTCATCATCTTTTATATTAATTTGAACATCACTCCTGATGATGGAAAAAACCGTTTCTCAATATATAGCACCAATGGTATTATAGCCGAAAACCTGAAGTTCATCGCATCAAAAGGGAAAGTCATTACACGCGGAAAGCAAACTGATCTATACAACTTTGCGTTAAGCTTTTTCAATTTACTTCCACAAATGACATTAGGGGCAGACTTTCTGCTGAAAACACTGGTTATTCCCAATGATTCACGCCTGCATCCTATACTGAACTACATAACAGAACACATACATGAAGACTTAAACATGGAACAGATAGCATCACAATATAACTTGTCAGTACGCAATTTAAGCCGGCTGTTTAATACATCAGGCATACACTTCAGCAGCTATGTAAACCATCTGCGTATTACACGTGCTATAGAACTCCTGACAGATGGAGATAATACGGTACAGGAAGTTGCTTACAAAGTAGGGTTCAATACTCCCAACAACTTCAACAGAGTATTTAAACAAGTAACTGGAAAATCACCCAAAACATACATTAAGGGAATCTGAAAATCGACGAAATAACAATTCGTACTGCATGTAAAGTGAATATAAATGAAAGAAGCCTCTCCACACTATAAAAATATGTATCTTTGTACTCACAAATTCAACAATATATGAAAAAAAGAATCGCGTACCTGATATTGGTCTTTGCAGTTATATTTATTTTCTTCATACTGCAAAAACCCTTTTTCATGCTTTATAATGATGCGCCCGGACGACTGGTTCCATTTAGCAGCTACTTGCAGGTAATGTTTCACGGAATGAGTCTCGACGCTGCTACTACAGGGTATCTTACTGCCATCCCATGGCTTACCATACTCATTAGTATATGGTTCAAGAAATTTCCTCTCCGTCAACTACTTGTAGGATACTACGCCATTGTCTGCCTACTGATTTCACTGATCTTTGTAGGCGACATGTGCCTCTACCCTTTTTGGAACTTCAAACTTGACGCCTCTGTCTTTTTGTATCTGGACTCTCCGAAAAATGCTATGGCAAGTGTATCTACCGGTTTTATTATACTACGGATACTTGTCATCCTGTTGCTTTCTGGATTTGTAACCTGGATACTTTATCGGATTACTCCCCGATATCTGCCTCCAGCCAACAGAAAAACAACTGGTACACTTGCCACAATTCTGCTGGGAGGAGTACTTTTTATCATCATACGTGGAGGAGTGAGTGAATCAACCTCCAACATCGGTCAGGTATATTTCTGCAACGATGAGTTTTTAAACCATTCTGCCGTAAATCCAGCTTTCAGCCTGATAGCTTCAGCCGGAAAAACAAAAAACTACTCAGAACAATTCAACTACTTCGATGAGACACACCGTAAGGAACTGTTCGATAATCTTTATCCTACCGGAGGAGAAAACACAGTAGAATTACTAAATACCAAACGTCCGGATATCCTGATTATCCTGATGGAAGGTTTCGGTGCCACCATGGTAGAATCGCTGGGAGGCGTGAAAGGCGCCAGCCCTAATATAGACCGTTTGTCAAAAGAAGGAATTTGGTTTACGCAATGCTATGCCAATAGCTTCCGGACAGACAGAGGAACGATTTGCACATTTAGCGGCTATCAGAGCTTTCCAGATCTATCGGTAATGAAAATACCAGCCAAGAGTCGTACATTGCCTTCTATCGCCGGGAAACTGGCAAAAGAAGGGTATCATACAGACTTTCTATATGGCGGTGATATTAATTTTACCAATATGAAAAGCTATCTGCTGGAAAGTGGATATCAGAACCTGACCGCTGATACCGATTTCCCCATGAGTCAGCACCAGAACGCTTGGGGAGTCAACGATGATATAACCTTCGATCATCTCTATCAGATGATAAAAGACCGAAGAGCCTCCCCCTGGCATACCGCTTTTCTTACTCTGAGCAGTCATGAACCTTTTGAAGTACCCTATCACCGGCTGAAGGAAAAGCAACCAAATGCTTTTGCTTTTACCGACCATTGCCTCGGAGAGTTCGTAGAGCGTATACGCAAAACTCCTGTTTGGAACAATCTGCTTATCGTTTGTCTGCCCGACCATGGATTCTATTATCCAGCCGAAGGAAACGGACACGACGCACGGATACATCATATTCCAATGCTCTGGCTAGGAGGAGCAGTCAAGCAACCGATGGTAATAAATCAAGTGATGAACCAAAGCGATCTGGCTGCGACCTTACTTGCTCAACTCGGCATCGACCACAGTGAATTTAACTTCAGCCGAAACATACTGAGTACAGCATATACTTATCCGTTTGCCTATTGGACATTTGGAGGAGGTTTTGCATTTGCCGACAGCACAGGAGTAACATTAGTAGACATTAATGCCGACCGCCCGATGCTGGAGATACCTTCACCTGATGAAAACCGAATCTTGCGTGGAAAGGCTATCCTACAAAGCTCCTACGATGATTTGGGAGAAAGGTAGCAGTATAAACATTATGTTTAACGGACATTGTTTCCTCAATTTAATCTCTGCAACAATAAACAAAAATAGCTCTGCCATCTCCAAAACAGGGGAAGTCAGAGCTATTTTTATTTGTAACATGAATAACTTATAGGCTTTTCACAGAATCCAAACTTCAGACATATTTCTTAGTTATACATGTTTCCCGATGTATCATTTCATTATTCCACGAATTTCACTTTTGCAGCTTCACGCGGTTTAGCAGCTGGAGCCTCATCAGGATAACCGAATCCTATGCAATACAGCAATTCATATCCTTCACTAAATCCTAATTTCTGCAAATATTCGGCAGCTTCAGGAGTCTTCATAAAACGAGCAGGACTTCCCAAACAGCAACTGCCAATACCCATAGACCATGCTGAAATCATCATATTTTCAGCAAGCAGACCACAATCGAAAGGAGAACTTTCCGATTTCGTATCATGACCGATGAACACCACTGTAGGAGCATTACGGAACATATTCTTGAATGCCGGATCTTCAGCTGCTTTCGGATTGGCTTTCTTATATAATTCTGTTACTCCATTGATATAATCAGCATTATCTACAACACGTACTTCCCAAGGTTGCTTATTCATTGCATTTGGAGCATTGATTCCGCATTCTACAATCGTTTGCATCTTTTCCCGCTCTACCGCCTGAGGTTTATACTGGCGAACACTACGACGTGTCATGATTGTTTCTACTACCTGATTTTTCAAGCTATCCTGTACAGGAGTTTCTGCCGGAGCCTGTTGCTGTGCTCCTCCTCCACATGCCATCAATGGCAATAATAACACAGCAAAAGCTGTTTGTTTTAAGTTTCTCATAAGCAATCTGTCTTATTTAAATTAGAAATTTTCTTTCCAGCGTTATTTTACGCAATATATCGATAAATCAACAGAAAAAATTGAAATTTATTTTCAATCTGGCATAAAAATAATTTTTTCTCCGCTATTTACACATATTTCTTTTAGAAAATTCAGAAGCACTACTCTATTTCATCATTCCACCAGATAAAAAAATAAGAGGATACTCTTTCGAGTACCCTCTTACGTTGGTTATTTTGTAACTTTATATTCAAATTACAATTTCGGACCAGCAGCAACCAAAGCCTTACCAGCTTCGTTTCCAGTGAACTTAGAGAAGTTCTTAATGAAACGACCAGCCAAGTCTTTTGCTTTTTCTTCCCACTGACAAGCACATTCGTAAGTGTCACGAGGATCCAAGATCTTCGGATCAACACCCGGCAATTCAGTTGGAACAACGAAATCGAAGTAAGGAATAGTCTTAGTAGGAGCTTTTTCGATAGAACCATCCAAGATAGCATCGATAATACCACGAGTATCGCGGATAGAGATACGCTTACCAGTACCATTCCAACCAGTGTTAACCAAATATGCTTTAGCACCAGTCATTTCCATCTTCTTAACCAATTCTTCTGCATATTTAGTTGGGTGCAATGACAAGAAAGCAGCACCGAAGCAAGCAGAGAATGTCGGAGTCGGTTCAGTGATACCACGTTCTGTACCAGCCAACTTAGCAGTAAATCCTGACAAGAAGTAGTACTGAGCCTGTTCTGGGTTCAGGATAGATACTGGAGGCAATACACCGAATGCATCAGCAGACAAGAAGATAACTTGTTTTGCGTGAGGACCCTTAGATACCGGTTTAACGATATTTTCGATGTGGTGGATAGGATAAGAAACACGAGTATTTTCTGTTACGCTCTTATCAGCGAAGTTGATTTTACCTTCAGCGTCAACAGTAACGTTTTCCAACAAAGCGTCACGTTTGATAGCGTTATAGATATCTGGTTCTGATTCTTTATCCAAGTTGATAACTTTAGCGTAGCAACCGCCTTCGTAGTTGAATACACCTTCGTTATCCCATCCGTGTTCGTCATCACCAATCAACTTACGTTTCGGGTCAGTAGACAAAGTTGTCTTACCTGTACCAGACAAACCGAAGAAGATAGCTGATTCAGTTTCGTCCATGTTAGTGTTAGCAGAGCAGTGCATTGAAGCGATACCACGCAATGGGTTGAAGTAGTTCATCATAGAGAACATACCTTTCTTCATTTCACCACCGTACCAAGTATTCAGGATAACCTGTTCTTTAGTAGTCAAGTTGAATACAACTGCAGTTTCTGAGTTCAGACCCAGTTCTTTGTAGTTTTCAACTTTAGCCTTAGAAGCGTTGTAAACAACGAAGTCAGGTTCGAATGATTCCAATTCTTCTTTAGAAGGACGGATGAACATGTTAGTTACGAAGTGAGCCTGCCATGCAACTTCCATGATAAAACGAACTTTCAAACGAGTAGCTTCGTTAGCACCGCAATAACCATCAACAACGAACAATTTCTTGTTTGACAATTCTTTTGCAGCCAAGTCTTTCAATACATTCCAAGTTTCTGTAGTAACAGGCTTGTTGTCGTTTTTATATTCTTCAGAAGTCCACCATACAGTATTTTCACTTGTAGCGTCTTTTACCAAGAATTTATCTTTAGGAGAACGACCAGTGTAGATACCAGTCATTACGTTTACTGCACCCAGTTCAGTTACCTGACCTTTTTCGAAGCCTTCCAAACCAGCTTTTGTTTCTTCTGCAAACAATACATCGTAAGAAGGATTGTGTACGATTTCTACGGTTCCAGTGATACCGTACTTAGTAAGATCTAAATTTGCCATTGTTCAAATGATTAATTTGGTTATTATATCAAATGTTTAGTTTTCCGTTTATACCATCCAATAGACCAGTGAGTTCAGTCCTCCTCGTCTTTGGCGATACAAAAGTAGTAGTTTATTTTTAAACTAAAGAAGTTATTACAGAAAAAAATCCGTAATAAACTAAAGATTTATACTTGTGTAACAAATCTGTCATTTCGACATTGCAACTACGAATATTACCACCTAGAATAATAAGTATAGTATTTAAATTGATAGATATCCATTCTTCCATATCTTTCATGAATTATCCGTATATTTGCGGCATAAACATGTAACAATCAAAAAAAGAGAAACAATCTATGAAAATTGTAGAACTGAACCGGAATAATAGTATTCTAAACCAGTATCTGGCAGAGATTCGCGATGTAAATATACAAGGTGACAGCCTGCGTTTCCGCCGCAATATCGAACGTGTCGGAGAAATCATGGCATACGAAATCAGCCGTGATCTTCCTTATCAACCGCTGGAGATACAGACACCTTTAGCCATGGCAACCGAAAACGTTCCTACTATACAGCCTGTCATTGCTACTATCCTGCGTGCCGGACTGCCGCTGCACCGGGGATTCATTAACTATTTCGACCGCGCTGAGAATGCTTTTGTTTCGGCTTATCGCAAATACATAGATGCCGACAATTTTGATATCCATATCGAGTACATTGCCTCTCCGCGTTTGGACGGAAAGACGCTGATTCTGGTAGACCCGATGCTGGCTACAGGTGGTTCAATGGAGCTCGCCTACAAAGCATTGCTTACTAAAGGTGAACCAGCACACATACATATAGCATCGGTTATTGCCAGCCGACAGGCAGTGGAACACGTACAGAAAGTATTTCCTCAGGACAAAACAACAGTATGGTGTGCAGCTGTAGATCCGGAATTGAACGCACACTCATACATCGTACCGGGACTAGGTGATGCCGGTGATTTGTGCTATGGAGAAAAAGAATAAGTCTTTTTAAGAAACAGTCAACTATCAAAACAAATTCCGGTTCTGCTTCAATCTGATATTTCGCAAGTTCCTGCTCCCACAAAGAAACACCTTTCTCGCGCAGACTATCGAAAGTCATTCCGTTCAGTTCTTGCAAATTCAAAGTTGCTCCGGCTGTACTGACAGCAGAAACAGCCGTCTTCACTATGATTTCTTCTCCTTCTGCTGCTTCAAAAGATATACATGCCATCAGATTCTTTCTCCAAGCTTCATAACAGCTTCTGAAACGAGATGTGTTGTAAATGACCGGTTTCTTATCTTGCATAAAACGCAAATTTTTCAGCTTCTTTGAAAACACGGCTGTAAAATATACATGGCGCTCCGGTCCCCAACCTTTCACAAGCTTATACCCTGTCAATGTAGAATCGTTTTCCATACGTAAATTCGACCATTCACAACTTTGCCACAAGGTATGGTTCATATCAATCATGATAAATGCCTGCTCCGATTTGGGATAGGTAAAGCGAAACATTCCACTCCGAAGACCAGCTGTCATTTCAGCTTTCACACCATAATCGGACAATTCTACAGCATAATAATTAGGTGATGCCCATTCTCTATCATGAGAATAACGAGAACGGTAACCTTCTGTAGGATTCTCACGTGTACCCGGATCAAGCTTCATCTCTCCTGTACCTGGAATAAACAGGAAGTCGCCCAAATCGGGAATCCCTGTTCCACTTAAATGCGTCAGACTAAATCCTAGAATAGAGGTATGATTATACTTATATCCAGCTGCTGCATCATAAAATTTTGCATCTGTGTCTGGACTAATCTGTATTCCTCCAAATGGTATCTGCGCTCCTGGATATACATTCCCATATCCATCTGTACCAATCATAGGATTGACATACTGAGTTAAGTTCTCTGCAGAAAGAGAAAACACCGGCAAAGAAACACATAGAAAGATTGTTTTCAGTATCTTTTTCATAATCAATGATTTTCTGTTTCTTGAATATCGCCAACTGCAACTTGATATTCATACCACAAGTCATCTATATCATACTGCTCTCCTAAAGCATATTTTATAGCCCCGTTAAATGACCAAGGAACAACCTCAAGTGTACTTCGATTAAACTTACGAAGAAAGTCTTTATCTTTATTATCTCTTAACCATACAAAAAAGTATCCGGCAGTACGATAACCATCCATATAGTTTCCACCTTTAGGACGAGCATCCGGAGTAAAACCTCCATTGGCAACACGTACTGCATCAGCCATTCCCTCTATAAAAGCCCAGAAAACACGACTGCTTCCATAATTACCTATCCCTTGAGGCTCCAGCTGATATGCATGAGTCAATTCGTGTAACAAAACACCCCTTGTTTCAAAAAACAGCTTAGCAGTATCATTTGCTGCAAATGAGTTTTCAATATGACGAGTACTATAAAAAATGCTCACAACGCCATTACCTCCTCCTTTTGCAGAAATACCCTCTATATCCTGCAAAGAATAATGAATTGTATCAACCGGAACAATACTGTCAGCCGGAGAATCATATAATGTAGCAAGTACTGTACGTGCCTGATCTGCAATATACTCCTGAGGATTAGTTATTATACGATGATAAACTTTTGATCCTTCTGTCTCTGGAGCCTGATCATCAAATACAATATGCCCAACCGGATAATCTTTCCAGACCTCCATTGTCTCTTTTTCAGTCATCACATTTTTCTTGTTCCCCGTACAAGCCGATATACCACTCATTCCTAATATTATACCAGCTAATAACAATTGTGCTTTCATACTATTTGATTCCGTTTGTTAATGAATAAGGCTTATTTTCTGCTTTTTGTCCTCTTTTCTTGTTGGGTGAGGTTCCCATCTTAAACTCCCAGACTCCTCCTTTCAACAAATCTGCATGAGTAATATATAATTTGTCATATTTCTTGCCGTTAATAGTAAGTGACTGAACATAACGTCGGGTATCGCTCACTCCTTCAGCTTTAATTTCCAAAATGTTTCCATTAGGTAAACGCAGTTTGAGATAAGGGAAATATGGAGCTCCTAATACATACTGATCTGTTCCCGGACATACTGGATAAAATCCCATTACCGTAAACATATACCAGGCAGACATCTGACCACAATCATCATTTCCTCCCAACCCGTTTATATCATTACGATACATACGGTCGATTATCTCACGAGTCCAAAATTGAGTTTTCCAAGGTTGTGATGTCCAAGCGTATAAGTAAGGTATATGATGACTTGGTTCATTACCATGCACATATCCGCCAATCAGCCCTTCTTCCGTAATATCTTCATTCTTTTCATAATATTTTTTAGGAAGATGCATTTCAAAAAGCTCATCCAAACGAGTTAGAAAAACTTTTTCACCTCCCATTAAATCCATGATACCATAGACATCATGTGGTACATGGAAAGAAAAATTCCAGGAATTACCTTCGATAAAACCCTCTCCATGTGTTTGCAGAGGATCAAAATCTTTTTTGAAGCTACCGTCAGTATAACGCGGACAGGCAAAGCCATTTTTCTTATCAAAGACATTACGATAATTCAATGCACGTGCATAATACTGCTTAGCAATTTCTTCATTACCTGCTCTTAAAGCAGTCTGATAAATAGTCCAGTCATCATATGCAAATTCCAATGTAGAGGAAACAACTGTACTACTCTTTTCAAAAGGAATATATCCCAACTGTTGAGAGAAAGCCGGAGTAAAGATTAAACCGGCGAGCAAACAAAAATGTATTTTTCGAAGCATATAAAATTAAGATTTAAGCCAATATCCTATATGTAAAAGTAATAATAGATAACTATATTTTTTTCCTCTTTAAAGACATTCTTTCTCCCTAAATCAAAATGTCCTAATAAAGAATCATATTCAAAATACAGAACAATATTACAATCTGATTTACAGCATATTAAAATTACAATAAAACATTTAGAGAACAAAGTAGAAAAAGCAGAAAACAGATTTAAGAACAGGCAAGCACAAGAAAAAGGAATACTTATAACACCATATAAGTATTCCTTTTATAGTTATGATTCACTTTCAGTCAATGTTCCTGCCTTATGATGTGCACGATAATTTTTCGGAGTAGTCCCATATTTATCTGCAAACTCCTTATAAAAATACGGACGACTAGAAATACCAATACTTTCTATTACCTCCTGAATAGACATATCAGTTTCCAACAGAAGTTGAGCAGCCTTTTCCATACGGTATTTCTTTATAAAATCACTAGGAGTAATTCCTGATAAATCTTTAAACTTCCGAGAAAATTGACGAGGACTTATATGCATCCTTTCAGCCAAGAAAGTTGGTCCCAGCTCCTCTTTATCCAAATTCTCTTCTATTATCTCGATGATTCTTTGTATAAATGTAATCTGTTCAGGCTGATTACAATAAGGAAAAAATGCTACCCAGTTTCCTAAAGCACTTGCTTTCACCAATAAGTTTTCCTGCTGAATTTCTCCCAATCCTTTCGATACAGCCCATGCTCGCGCCAAACGTTCAAAGAATCCTTTCCTATGCAGTTTACAAATATACCCTGCCAAACAAAGAATTATCAAAAGGACAAGAGTCAAATATGCCCATATCGTATGATACCAGAAAGGAGCAATTTTAATAGCAACAGAATACTCCTTATAGACAGTATCCAATACGTCTTTCTTATACCGTATACGAAGTAAATACTCCCCAAGGGGAACATTTTTAAACATAGCCTCATTTTCTTTAGAAAAAAGACTCCATTTTTCATCATATCCCTCTAAAATATAAGCATATTCAATATCTGAATTAAGATAATCCAATGCTACAAATTGTAAAGAAAACGTATTCTGTTCTTCAGAAAGCAGAATCTGTTTTCTGTCTGCCGAATAAAACCTGTTAAGGTTAACTTCCTCACGATCAATAATCAGCTTACGAAGAATTACTTCAGGATAATATTCCGGAATAGAAGACTGACTATCATTCATATACAATAGTCCATCTACTCCTCCTAAAAAAAGATCTCCATTATAGGGACTACGATAATAGCTATCATCACTAAACTCTCCTATTTCAATCCCCTTGCTATAATAATACGTATAAGATCCACCACTAACAGGGTCATATTTTATCATTCCTTTATTTGTACCCATCCATAATATTCCAGCATCGTCTTTTACAATGCCGTGTACCATCTCATTAACCAGTCCTTGTTCGCGACCAATGTATGAAGGCACAATATTTCTGCCATTAATTGCAACAGAAACCAAACCGGCTGTAGTACCAACAAAAAAGTGATTGTTATCATATTCACACAAACACAAGACATCATCTACAGCTTTTCCCAGCATCGTACGCAAGGAATACACCTGATACTCATATTTTCGAATATCAAACCGAACTAACCCTTGTCCACGACTTCCCAGCCATAAAATAGAATCACCTTGTACCCATAAAGAAGAATATTCTACAAGTTCTTTCTGTTCTGCAAAACAACGGAAACGTCTGAATCTTTTGATCTCCGGAATTTCATGTGATTTATCTAGCACAACCTTAATAAGACCTGAGCCAAGCGTTACTACCCAAAGAACAGAATCATTTTCCTCATATAAGCCATGTATTTCTGCCGGATAACGTATAGAGCCTCCCACACGTATCAGTTTATCAGACTGATAAGAATAATAATACAATAACGAATCGGACATTCCCACCCAAAAATCATCTCCTTGAGTCTTTTTCTTCAGCATAAATACCGGATAGAAATTAGGTCCGCGCACATAATCAGTCAAAGCCCATTTTCCTTTAGGTGAATAAACTGAAAGAGTTTTAAGATCAATCTCTTTTTGATAATCAGGTATACGTATCAGACCGTCTCCCTTAGTTCCAACCCACAATGTACCGTAACGATCGGTCATAATACCTCTAACCTGCCCACTTACAGATGAAGACATGCGATTTAGCATTAAATTCGTAACCAGAGCATCTCTTTTAGTAAACTTCACTACACCGGCTCCATCTGTCCCCATCCATAAAATCCCTTGCTGATTATCTGTATAAGCTGAAAATATACGCAAATCTACACGTATCAAATCTTCTGTATATTGCTGAGAAGCCATCAGACGAAGGATACCACCCGTATGAAGAGTTATCAGAATATCATCATAAAAAGGAAATACGTTCATGAAGTTACCATACTTTCTATATAGTTCCCCTACATTACGAATATATACTTTAGACTTCTTGGAAACATCATACAAATACAAATCATCTGCTTCGTCAATGAAACAAATAACCCCGCTTTGAATAAAAGTCTTTTTTATAACCTCAATACTTCGGTAAATTTTTACCGAAAAATTAAAAGTTAAACAATAAAACCGGCAAAAGTCGGTTCGGAAACACTAAAGAGGTCATTGAAATGTTGTCTAAAACGAATGGTTAAGCATGAAGAAATGTGCTGAAAAAATGTGCTAACCTGCTGATAATAAAGGTAAAAAAGTATTGCATAATTCGCTGGTTTTTTAGTAAATTAGAAGTCTCTCAACTCTTCTGATTATGACTAAAGAAACACTCCTTATGCAATACCAATCCGAGTGCCTGTCGGCTCTCAAATCAGTAGCGAATATACAAAAACCTTTTGAAAAAACGTTCATGGACACCATGAAATTATTCATGGCCATCCCGGATCGTATAAACTTCCTCCAATTGGGCAGATATGGCTGTTTCTCAGAACAGACTTATCGTAACCTTTTTGAGCATGAAACTTTCGACTGGTTTGCGTTCAACGGCTCTATCATCAGCAAGCATCTCACAGGCAAAAGAAAAGCCATCGCCATCGATCCTTCCTATATTCCCAAATCAGGCAAGAAGACACCTTGGATAGGTTACTTCTGGTCCGGTTGTGCAGGAGAATACAAGCGTGGACTGGAAATCATGGGCATCGGTGTCATTGACATCGACAATCATGAATGCATGACTTTAGGTTCCATTCAGACGCCGGATTGTAAGACCTTGGATAATATGGACAAGAGCCTCGTTGACTGGTACAGCAGCTATCTTATCAGTAGAAAAGACAAGCTACAGAGCCTGTCCAGAACGGTGGTTGCAGACGCATTCTTTTCCAAGGAAACATTCATAACACCTATGTGTGAGAACGATTTCCATGTCATCAGCCGCTTTCGGAATGACGTAATCCTGTACTATCCGACATTGGAGCAGAAAACAGGAAAACGTGGTCATCCCAAGTGGTTTGACGGCAGGATTGACTTTGCCAATCTGGATTTGACCCGGTGCAAGGAATACGAGGTGAACAAAGGAAAGCTATACGGATTGAGGGTATATGCAAAAGCTCTCAAAAGGTATGTTTCCTTAGCCGTCTGGTATCCGATGGACGGGAGGACAGACAAGTGGCAGCTTTACTTCTCTACAGACGATTCCATGGATGGACGTGAGGTGCTGGATTATTACAGAACCAGGTTCCAACTGGAATTTTGCTTTAGAGATGGCAAGCAGCATGCAGGAATCACCAACTGCCAGTCAACCGACTTCAGGAAGTTGGATTTTCACTTCAATGCATCGCTCGCAGCTGTCAACTTGGCCAAAGCGGCATGTAAGAGGCTCGGAATAGCCTATTCCATATCCTCTTGCAAGTCATTCATACACAATGCTTATATGCTTGAACGATTTATTTGCGTGTTCGGGATTAACCCAGACATGCAAGTTATTGACAAACTTTTCAAAGAACTCATTTTATTTACTGCCAGAGCCGCTTAGGCTTGGCGAATTTTTAACGAACTATTATAACCTTGGAATGTAAAGGTGAAGATGTAACATCCAAACTTGTCTGCAAAGAATCAGCAGAAAAAGAACTCAATGAAAAATGAATCATCTTAGTATCATTAACTGGTACTATATGAAGTCCACCTTGTCCATCTACATAAGCACTTTGTTGAAGGTTCTCCAAATTTAAACTCATTGCACCGGCCTTCACAAAGCAACGATGATATGTATTATAATAATACAAATTCCGCTTTCCAACAATCCAGCTGTCACCTTTCCGATTAGAAAATACAATAACTTCTTCATCTGGAAATACATAATTATCGATAACAGATAAAGAATCTGTAGAAAATAAGTTTACTCCAGAATAGCTTTGCACCCATAATTTGTCATCTGAAGCAATCTGAATACGAGAAATAATGTTATTATCTAATGTTAGGCCCTTGGAAAAATCAGTACGAAATACATCTATCGTTCTACCATCATAACAGTTTAATCCATCGTAGGTACCGAACCACATCAATCCCTGATTATCCTGTAAGATGCTTAAAACTGCGCTATTTGAGAGTCCTTGTAAATGGTTTATTGTAAAAGAAGAATAAGAACTAGAAGCCAGCATAACCTGAAAGCATGCTATCAAGAAACTTGCCAGATAGATTTTCATATTACTGATGCTTCTTATCATAATTCTACTTTATAAGATATAATACAAAAATTTGGATAAATAAAAACAAAAAAAATAAGGAGCCCCATAATATTGACTCCTTATTTTTTTCTTCCGCTTTATTTTATTTCCCAAGTATCATTGGTTGCAAGCAATTCAGCAAAATTATGATATTTCTTTTTCGCAGAAACTTCTTCTATTTGTGCTTCGACAGATTCATCATATGTAGGCGCTTCTACATCACGAATAACTCCCAATGCAATCGGGAAATCAGGCCCTTCCATCAAAGCCAGTTTCAACTGAAGTGTATGATCTTCACAATGAGCATCATGTACTAGAATATCTTTTTCCGTAATTCCATTTTCACCCAGTTTAACGACTTTCAATCCGAAACCTTCCTGCATTAATCCAAACTCTTTATTCGGACCGAAAAGCATAGGTTTACCGTGTTCCAGATAAATGGCATTGCGTTCACGATCTTCTTTTTTAGCGACAGCATCATGAGTACCATCATTAAATATCACACAGTTTTGAAGAACCTCCACTACCGATGTTCCCTTATGACGAGCTGCTACTTTCAATACTTCTACTGACGGACCTCCATCTACAGCGACACAACGGGCAAAAAAGCGTCCACGCGCGCCAAAGCATAATTCTGCTGGACGGAACGGATCTTCTACTGTACCGTATGGTGACGACTTACTGACAAAACCTCGAGCTGATGTAGGAGAATACTGCCCCTTGGTAAGTCCATAAATACGATTATTCAGTAATATAATATTAATATCTACATTACGACGGATAGCATGAATAAAATGATTACCTCCAATAGCCAGTCCGTCACCATCTCCTGAAATCTGCCAGATAGTAAGATTTGGATTAGCGACTTTAGCACCTGTGGCAATAGCTGCCGCACGTCCATGAATCGTATGCATACCATATGTATTCATATAATAAGGCAGACGAGACGAACATCCAATACCAGAAATAACTGCAATTTCATGGGGAGAAACTCCTAATTCTGCAAGTGCCTTATGAAAGGAATTCAAAAATGCGTGATCACCGCATCCGGGACACCAGCGCGGTTGTCCTGCCTTATAATCTGCTGCTGTATATTTTGTTTCGCTCATTGTCTATTCCTCCATTAATTTAGTAAATGCTTCAACCAGTTCTTGTACAACAAAAGGTTGTCCCTTTACCTGATTAAACTGATGCAAATGAATACCTTCTATCTTCATTCTCAGATAACCTGCCAGCTGTCCCATATTCTGCTCTGCAACAACGATCTTTTTATATCGACGAAGAACTTCTTCTGTATTCTTAGGCAACGGATTGATGAACTTAAAATGAGCTAAAGCAGCTTTCTTTCCACGTCTGTTCAGCTCATCCATAGCCGAATGCAAATGACCGTATGTTCCACCAAAACCTACAATCAGTAAATCTACATCCTGATTTCCTTCTACCTTCAAATCAGGTATAGAATCAGCAATCTTAGCCACTTTCTCAGCACGCAGACGCGTCATCAGGTTATGATTTTCCGGATCTGTTGAGATAGCTCCCGTTTCATTACTTTTTTCCAATCCTCCGATACGGTGCATAAATCCTTCCATACCTGGAGTAGCCCAATAACGTACGCCTGTCTGTGGATTACGCTGGAAAGGTGTCCAGGCCCCAGCCATGTCAGGTGTTACATAAGGAGGACGAATATCAGGATATTCAGCTAAGTCAGGCAAACGCCATGCTGCCGAACCGTTTGCAATATATGCATCAGTCAACAAAACAACAGGAGTCATATGTTCCAATGCTATTTTACATGCCATATAGGCTGCATCAAAACAATCTGTAGGTGAGGATGCAGCAATAACAGGCATCGGGCTTTCACCATTTCTTCCATACAAAGCCTGTAATAAATCCGTCTGTTCTGATTTAGTAGGTAGTCCGGTAGAAGGTCCTCCACGCTGTACATCAACGATTACTAAAGGTAATTCAGTAATTACAGCCAGATTCATAGCTTCACTCTTCAGACAAACTCCAGGTCCGGAGGTGGTTGTTACAGCCAAAGCTCCGGCAAAAGCAGCACCAACAGCCGAAGCACATCCTGCTATTTCATCTTCACACTGAACCGTTTTTACTCCCAATGATTTATGTTTTGCCAATTCATGTAAGATATCTGTCGCAGGAGTAATAGGATATGATCCCAGGTAAAGCTGCAATCCAGCCTTTTCTGCAGCAGCAATAAGCCCGTAAGCCGTAGCTTTATTGCCATTAATATCCATGTAACGTCCTTTTTCTTTTTGAGCTTTACTAGGAACCAGATAGCTCATCGCAACTGAAGCATGCGTGTTTTCTCCAAAATGATAACCATCGTATAAAACCTTCACATTAGCTTCTGCAATCTCCGGCTTTCTCGCAAATTTCTCACGAAGTAACTTTTCACCTACCTTTACATCACGATGGAAAAGCCAGCACACTAAACCTAATGCGAACATGTTTTTGGTACGCATAATAGACTTATTGTCCAACCCACTATCCTTCAGGCTTTCTTTACACATTGTCGTAATGGCAGCTTCCACTACCTCATTCTTAATACCAAGCTCTGAAAAAGGATTTTCCAATACAAACTGAGCTTTTTCCAGGTCACGCTTTGTAAACGAGTCTGTATCAATTATAATAACCGATTGAGGCTTACAAAATTTATACTGAGTTTTCAATGCTGCAGGATTCATTGCAACCAACACATCGCATTTATCTCCTGGAGTATATACTTTCCCAGAACCTATATGTACCTGAAATCCAGAAACACCTGTTAATGTACCTTGCGGAGCCCGGATATCGGCCGGATAATCTGGAAATGTACTGATATCATTTCCCTCGGCAGCTGATATATTGGAAAACATATTTCCCGCCAGCTGCATACCGTCGCCTGAATCACCAGAGAAGCGAACAACTACATCATCCAGCTCCTTGATTATCATTTCTTCTGCCATAATATGTCATTTAAAGTTTACAAATTCATTAATCGCAAAATTGGCGAACTTCCTTTAAAAATCAAAATAAAAAAGGTAGTTATTTCATTTGTAAAGGAAGCTCTCAAGTTTTTTAAACAAAATTATTGGGATATTCCGAAAAAGAAGTATTTTTGCAATCAACTTGCCCTTGTAGTTCAACGGATAGAATAGAAGTTTCCTAAAGAGTAACCGATTTTTCAGCCCAATCTATCCTTTGAATGATAGGCAATAGTTCTTTGAAAATTTGTGCAAATCTGCATAAGCCCTTGTAGTTCAACGGATAGAACGTCGGTTTCCTAAACCGAAAATATGGGTTCGATTCCCATCGGGGGTACAAAATGACAGATTTTGGTAGTGATCGTGTTACCGCATAATCCGCATAAGTGAGGTACTTTTGCAGTAAATAGTTCTACAAATATTCTACAAAAGTTATGGCAACATTTAAAGCGGAGGTTTACGCCCATCAAAAAAAGAAGGACGGAACCTATAATATTAAGATACGTGTAACACACAACGGAGAAAAGCGATACCTGGCTACACCTTATTTTATATATAAGGAAGATATTACCCAGAAAACCTTTAAAATCAAAAATCAGCATTACATAGATCTTACTGATGAAATGATAAGGACGTATCGTAAACGTTTGGATCGTTGGGGTGAAAGGCAAACCAGTATGACTATGGAGCAAATTATCAGAATCATTACTACCGATAATGAGAATGAAAAATTTGATCTTGATATTGCAGCCTACACCTGGAAGGAAATAAAACGAATGAAAGAAACAGGACATGGAGGTAATGCAGATACCTATATATGTGCTGTTAGATCATTGGTTAAGTTTGTTGGTCGGGAAAAGGTTATGTTATCCGAAATAACAGCTAAGTTTTTGCAAAATTGGGCTGATTGGATAAACAAACAGCCAAATGTAACAAGGGGGTATGTAACTCACAACTATTTAAATAGGATGAGGGCTATATACAACAGAGCGAAAAAAGAGTTCAACGATGAGGATGCTGGAGTTATCCGAATACCTTATTCCCCTTTTTCTCACATTGATTTCCCGAAACTTCCGGCAACGAGAAAGCGAGCTTTGACGGTTGAGCAAATACAAGCTATTGCAAATTTGGAATATACTAAGATACTCCAGCCCGGTACTAATAGATTCAATTTTGCAAAAGATGTGTTCTTGCTGAGCTTTGGTTTAATTGGCATGAATGCTATAGACTTATATAATTGTACAGATTATAGGAACGGACGTATTACATACCAAAGAATAAAAACCAAAGAAAGGCGCATTGATAAAGCTGAAATCTCAATCAAAGTAGAACCAGAATACCAAGCTCTTGTAGATAAATATCGGGATCCTACAGGAAAAAGGGTATTCAGGTTTTATACGATGTATGCAGATGTAAATACTTTCAGTACGGCTCTAAACAAGGGGTTAAAGAAAGTAGGAAAGTTAGTTGGTGTAGATGATTTGGAGTTTTACGCAGCTCGGCACTCATGGGCTACTATAGCTTTAAATGATGCAGGAGTAGATAAATACACCGTACATACTTCTCTTAATCATGTTGATGATAGTATGAGGGTAACGGACATCTACATAAAAAAATCATGGGATCCTATAGATCAAGCGAACAGGAAAGTAATTAACCTGGTGAATATAAATATCAGCGAAACTAAGGAGCCTATAAATGAAAAAGTACAAAGAAAACTATTTTGCTTAAGCAATTTGCTTAGGCAAAATGAAGATGATACAACAGCACACCAATAAAGTGTAATTTGTTGGTGTATAATGCTTTGCGTTTTTCTTAAGCAAAATGCCTAAGCAATTTGGTTAAGCAATTTGCCTAAGCAAAAAGGTAAGCAAAATGTTATTTTTGCTTGAAGATTTGCCTAAGCAAATTGCTTAAGCAAAATTTGTTGTGTCCGTATGTCTGCATATCAAACCACTAATATATAACTGATTATCAGTTTGTTATAGCGCAAACGGCTTTTGTGATGATTTGCACAAAAAACACTTTTGCTTAAGCAAATTGCCTAAGCAAAACTTAAACGGGGGTATATATATAATATAATAATAAGATTATATATTAATAATAGAGTATATATAGGGGATTGTTAAGGGGAAAAGAAAAAGCGACACTGTTTAAAGTATCGCTTTATTTTTCTAACATCTTACCTTTTCCAGTAAGAAGCCATTTTGCGCTAACACCATATTCAGTAATCAAAGGAACCAGCCAAAATGGTTGTAGTAAGTTTCGTGTAGGATCTTTACGAAGTAACTCCATATTTCGCCTATCTACACCGTTGGGATCACAATAGCTTCTCACGCTTTTTATCTTACCCATTGCCACAAGAGCATCAAAGGCTTCAAAGAAACGGTTTGCAATAGGTCTGTTAGCTTCTGCATTATTCATTATCTTAGAATTTGGTACTTCAAAAAATCAACTTCATTTTTCAAATTCACCAGGTAATCTGTAGGCTCATTATTAACCTTTGCTTTATCAATCGCTTTAAGAAGGCAATCTTGAACACTGAAAATGCTATCTACGTTTACGGGTAAACCTACTGTATAAGCCAAGAATTGCTCTCTGTACAATTCTATTACAAGTTTGCTATAATCTTCCATACTCTAATATTTAATCTGTTTAAAGCCAAATACTATACGGCATCTGCACATTTTGCAACATCTTCCTGCTGGGCATTCATTTTTTTGCTTACCTCTAACAATGCTTCGAGGCGACCTATTTCTCTATTTAACCGTTCTATCTCTTTTTCTTTCTCGGTAATCATAGAATAGGGTGCTATCAGCTTCTCGTTCATTAGCTGTATTAGCTGCCTGGAAAAAGCGTCTGCACCAGCAAACAGAATATCTGTAGATACTTCCATTTTTTCAGTCTGTGAATGTTGTTTTGGCGCAATGGTTTTAGGCTTATTTTCTATCGGCTTTATCTCTTCTATATTATTGGTAATATAACTGCAAATATTACCAAATTTCTTTTCTAATATTTCAATTTTGACGGGTGGTAAATCCCTTCTGCCATTCTCTACGTTGGCAATAAAGCTCTGCCCACATGAAAGAAGTTGAGCTAATTCTTTCTGTGTGATTTCTTTTTCTTTCCTAAGTCTTTTTAAATCAATCATTTATTGACTTTTTAAAATATAACATGATAATATTCCTTGAAATATTACTAAAATATTACGAGATTTATTTGGTAATATTACCAATGTTACATATATTTGCAACGTAATAAAAGTAATAACACCACAAATATAGGCAAAATAACCTATAGGAGTGATAATATTTCAAATGAAAATGAGCGAATTAACAGAAAAAGACTATCCTACTTTTACGCAAATGTATAAGAATTTGCCCGAAAGAAGTAGTATCAAAGCTCCTAAAACTGAATTTGTAGAAAAGGTGGCTAAGATTACTAAGAAGTCCGTAAAAACCGTGCGGTGTTGGATCGCTGGAACACAAAAGCCGGATGCGTTGGCGCAATCTGTTTTAGAGAAAGAGTTTAAAGTTCCTGCCAAGTATTTATTCCCTGAAGCATCGTAATATGAAACCTATCGAATTTTACACCACACCAGAAGGCGAAGTTACTATGCGTCCTTTAGGTGAAGCGGAAAGGCAACTTAGAGAAAGTGATACTGAGTTTATCCAGGCTTTCTTGGAAATACTGAGAGAATTTTATACTGAGGCTTATACGGCTTTAATGGAAATTTACTCAAAGAGTTCTGAAAATAAGCGTTACCGTGATTTTTTGGCTGTACGGAGATTTATAAAGTGCAACTTTGGTCTATACGATAATGTGATAGATATTGATGAGAACTGGAATTTCCGTTTTGAATTTGTCGGGTGTCCTCTACGTGGCGAGTGTAAAAGCGATAAGATCATTTGCGCCCCCAAATTTAATTCAAAGCTATCGGATAGACAGCTTGAAGTGATGAGGCTGCTTTATGAAGGCAAATCAGATTCAGAAATAGCAGACAAATTATTTATCTCTTTGAATACCGTTAATAATCACCGAAAAAACAGTTTTAGAAAAGTCGGTGTACACTCGTTCCCTGAGTTTATGCGGTATGCTATGCAAAACAACTTATTCAAATAACAATAATGCAACATTGATATGAGTTCGGACACGTTTTTAAATTTGGTTGGTTGCTCCATATTCGGTGCTTTAGGGGTTACTTGCTTGATATGTGCTATTGCGTTCTCAGCTTCGCACCAACTTCTATTTACGGCTATGTGCTTCCTGATGTTCTATGTACTTTATACAGATAACCAGTACAATACAGAAAGCGTACAGCACTATTTCAGAAAAATGTTGAGGGCTAAAAGACTACGGAAAAGGAAATGTAGATAATGGGTATTGTACTGGAGCTATACGAGCTTAAAAACCTTTGTCGTGACATGGCAGAACTTGGAGCAGCTAATTACGCAAAAATGGTATTTCCGGCAAAAGATCTCATTTCCCAAAGGGAGGCTTATAAATCATTCGGTGAGGCTCGTGTAAAACGGTGGGTACGCCAGCAACTTGTACACCCTACAAGGAATGGGGCAGAGAAACGCTCCAAAATACTATACTCCAGAGCTGAATTATTAACTATCGAAAAGACAGAGAAAATAGACACTTATATAAACAAATTATGAAAGAAGTATTCTTAAAGAAATTGATCCTCAAGAATTTCAAGAAAATTCAGGATCTAACAGTAGAGTTTACAGATAAAAATACCTTTATCTGTGGTGGAAATGGCACAGGAAAGACAACGCTTCAAGATGCGTTCTTGTGGCTGTTATTTGGGAAGGACAGCACGAATAGGGCTGATACCAACTTTAACATTAAAACGTTGGGAGAAGATGGAAAACCAATCTTACACCTTGTACATAGCGTAACTGGTGTATTGTCTATCAATGGTAGAGATGTTGAACTGCAACGTAACTATGTTGAAAAATGGGGAAGTGGTGTAAACGCTGGTGTCCTTCAAAACCATGCTACAGAGTTTTATTTGAATGGTGTAAAACTCAAAACGAAAAAGGAGTATGATGCGGAAGTAGCAGCGATCTTGCCGGAAGATGTTTTTAGAATGATTACTAATCCGTTATATTTCCCGACCATGAAGGCGCAAGATCAGAAAGCTATGTTGCTTGAAATGGCTGGTAACGTTACGAATGAGGAAGTAGCCAATATCAATCCAAAGTTTCAAGAGCTGATTAGTCTTATTTCAGGCAGAACCTTAGAGCAATTAGCAAAAGAAATAGCCTCTAAGAAATCAGCTATCAAAGATGAGTTAAAGGGTATTCCTGGTAGAATTGATTCGGTACGTGATGCAATGCCTGAAAGTGAGGACTGGGCGGTTTTGGAGAAGGAAATAGCCGACAAAAAAGAGAAAATTAAAGATATTGATAGCCAGTTAGCCGATAAAAGCAAACAGATAGAAGCAGAGTTCAAAGCCAAATCTGAGTTGCAAAAGCAAATCGGGAACAAAAAACTTGCCAAGTCGCAAAGAGAAAATGAGATAAGACAAAATGCCAATAAATCCTACCATGACGTACTGGATAATATTTCAAAGCTGGAATATCAAGTTAAAAGCAAGGATGCTGAAATATCCCGTAAACAAGAGGATCATTCTCGTATCAAAGCTACTATCGAAGCTCTAAATAATGATTTGGAAGTATTGAGAGGTAAGTTCTATGCCATAGATGCGGAAACGTTACAGTACCCGGAAGGAGCTTTTATTTGCCCGACTTGTAAAAGAGAGTTGGAGGTAGAAGATATTCAAGCCAAGCAACAAGAATTACAGGACAACTTTAATCTCAACAAGGCAAACCGACTGAAAGCAGTGCAAAATGAAGGCAAGGAAAAAGCTGCAAAAGTTGAAGAGCTTAAAAAGCAGTGTTCAATTATTCAAGCTGCTATAACTCAGTTGAGTAACGAGAAAGAAATATTGGTGCATAATATCAATGAATGTAAAGGGAATATGCCGGAAGAACAAGATACACAAAAGATCATTCTTTCCGATCCTACCTGGCTTTCTCTCAGTAATGAAATCGTAGATCTTGAAAACCAGTTAAAGGCAGAAGCCAAACCTATAGACACAACAGAGTTGAAAGAAGCTAAGGCTACTCTTTCTGAGGCTATAGATGAGCTGAATAAGAAGCTGGGTAAACGTGATACTATAGAACGTTCCAATAAAGTTATTGAGGATCTGGAGGATAGAAGAGATAAAAACAATGAAGCTCTGGCAGAACAAGAACGTTTGGAGTTTTTGGTACAAGACTTCCAGAAAGAAAAAGACAACAAGTTGATGGAACGTATTAACGGAATGTTCTCTTTGGTTAAGTTCTCGTTTATTAGCGAAAAGTTGAATGGGAATGAGGCTATAACCTGCTTTTGCTCTGTAGATGGTGTGCCGTTTGCCGATGTAAACAATGCTTCAAAAATCAATGCTGGGCTGGATATAATAAACGCTATATGTCGATCTGTAGGTATCACAGCACCCATTTTCATTGATAATCGGGAAAGTGTGAACGATCTTATACCTACCATGTCGCAAGTAATAAACCTCGTGGTTAGCAAAGATAAATCTTTGATGATACGTGTTGCCGGAAATGGAACAATGGAAGAATACAAACAACTTTAAATAATAATTTTATGACACAAGAAAATTCAAGTGGTACACAAGTAGTTAGTACCCAATCAACGAAAATGCCAGCACAGGCAAAAAAAATAGATGTGCTGAAAACTATGCTTAACGCTCCTTCTGTAATGGAACAATTTAAAAATGCGCTTTCTAAGAATGCTTCCACATTTGTTGCTTCCATTATTGATCTATACAACTCGGATTCAAATTTACAATTATGCGAGCCGAAAGCGGTTGTAGCGGAATGTCTGAAAGCTGCTGTTTTGAAGTTGCCAATCAATAAGGCTTTGGGGTACGCTTTCATTATCCCCTTCAATAATAGCAAAAAAGTAGATGATTTGGACGAAAAAGGTAAGCCCAAAATAGGCTCAGACGGTAAGCCTATCCAAAAGTATATCAAGGTTATGGAGCCAACGTTTCAACTGGGGTACAAGGGTTATATTCAGCTTGCGGAAAGATCCAACCAATACCGTACCATTAACGCAGATGTCGTTTTTGATGGTGAAGTTCGTAAAGTGAACAAACTTACTGGCGAGATCGCTTTTGACGGAGAAAAGAAGTCTGATAAGATCATAGGTTACTTCTGCTATTTTGAATTGCTTAACGGCTTCTCTAAGACGTTGTACATGACTGTTGAACAAATGGCTACCCACGCCAAACGCTACTCCAAAGGGTTAAAGAAGGAAACAACCGTAGAAAGCCTTATGAAACTTGCCGAACTGCCTTTCTCGGCAGACAGTAAAACCGTTGGATGGCTCGGTAATTTTCATGGGATGGCTATCAAAACCGTTATCAGAAATTTACTTAGTAAATACGGCTATCTCTCTATAGAAATGCAACAAGCATTTGAAAATGATGTTGAGGGTGCGGAAGAGCATACAGACGCTATGCCCACAATGGGAACACAACGTTTTGATGTATCAGATGTTAGCTTTGAGGAAGTTTCTAATACCAGTGCCAATACTGCAACGGCTTCCAATGAAAATAAGCCAGGTTTCTAATGGGAATGGAATTAAGAGTTTTGGGCAGCTCGTCCAGTGGTAATTGCTACATACTGGATAACGGCAATGAGGCTTTGATTATCGAGGCTGGAATACGTTTCATAGACGTAAAAAAGGCTTTGGATTTCAATATTCGCAAAGTCGTAGGCTGCTTAATAACTCATCAGCATAACGATCATGCTAAATATGCTAAGGCAATGGTAGATTGTGGCTTTCATGTATTGGCTCTTCCAGAAGTGATAGAAAGCAAGGAATTGAAAGGTTCCAGAGTAAAAGCCATTAAAATAGGATCGGGCTATCTGCTTGGTGGTTTTCGGGTGATCCCCTTCCCTGCTTTCCATGATGTACCTTGTGTTGGCTATTTCATTAAGCACCCGGATTGTGGTAGTATTATGTTTTTAACGGATAGTTGCCAGTCTGGATATACTTTTTCTGGATTGAATCATATACTGATTGAATGTAATTACTCTGATACAAAACTGATAGAAAGCATTAATGCCGGGCGTGTCCTTCCTACACAAAGAAACAGATTAATGGTTTCTCACATGGAGCTGGAAAGTTGCAAACAAGCTCTAAAAGAAAACGATTTGAGCAACGTTGCAAACATAGTTCTTTTACACCTCTCATCTAATAACAGCGATGAGCATTTATTTGTATCTGAGGTGCAAAAAATTACTGGAAAGGCGGTTTATGCTGCTAAACCAGGTTTGAGTATAACCTTAAACAATTTTTAGGTATGATACAAGGATTTTCAGAGCAAACAAAACCTCTAACCGATTATGAGGACAAAGTTATTCTGCCTCTCATAGTACAAGGGCTTCACGGTAAGGTAGGTAAATATAAAGCGATTACAAATAAAGCGATGTGTTCGGCTTTAAAGTCTTATGGGTGTAAAATTGATAGTCCACGAATAAGAAAGATTATCAACCATATTAGACTTTCGGGTATGGTGATTGGGCTGATTGCCACAAGTGAAGGCTACTATATCGCAGAAACACGTAAGGAGCTGGAAGATTACCTGAGAAGCCTTGAAGGTAGAGAAGGAGCTATACACGCAGTTAGAAAGAGTTTAGAAAAACAGCTACAGCTATATGACAAATAAAGTTTTGATAGAAAAGAAGGGTGGGCTATTCAACCTTAGACCGTTATACGACTTGTTTTCTCATTCGGTAGATGGGATTTACCAGGTAATAGTGAAAAAGGTTAGGAAGCCACGTTCCAACGATCAAAACGGCTGGCTATGGGGGTGTATCTATCCAATGCTGTTAGATGGGTTGCTTAATGCCGGATGGGAGTTTACAAGCGTGGAACAAGTACACGAGTTTTTTAAGGCTCAAATGACTAAAGACAAAGTAGTAAACAAACATACGGGTGAGATTATAGAATTTCCCGGATCAACTGCAACAATGGACACGTTAACATTCTCAACATATTGCGAGAAGCTCAGAGAGTATGCTTTGGAATACTTGAATATAGAAATACCTGATCCCGATCCTAACTGGAGGAAAGCCGATGAAGAAAATACCCAATCACTTGGTAAATGAGCTTATCCGGCTTATTCCAGTGCTAATAGAAAATATCCCACACGAAGGTAGAAGTACCAGAGTGGATAATGCGATACGATTAACTAACAAAATTGTCAAACGATTAAAATCTTTAAAAGATGAAAGTAATTGAAATTACTGAGATTGAAGTAAAGGCAGCTTTAGACGTTGCTAAAAGTGAAGAAGTGAAAAACGTGTTGGTAGCCTTGTTCTGCAAAGGTGAAAAGAAACCAACCCCTACCCTTGATGATTACACGACAATCCGAAGTTATGAGGATGCGTGTGCTGCTTTAAAGTGTTCCCCTATTGATGAGAAGGCTTTGCGTTCTGCTGGAGTAAGAAAAGGGATTATTGCCTTAATCAAACTTGAAACAATCAGCCGGGCTTTGTGGGGTAAGAATTACCAGCCTAAACCGGATGCAAGCGGTAGCAGCCGTTTCTATTTCCCCTGGTTTGCTTTGTGGACTGAGAGAGAAATCAAAGAAACAGAAGGGCTTGTGTATATTCCAGTTATTGACGATCTAAACGTTCGTGCGGGCTTCGGTTTTGCGCATACGTCTAACGCCCCCTCGCATACGGCTGCGTATGTCGGCTCTCGGCTTTGGCAAGAATCAAGAGAGAAAGCAAAGTATTTCGGGCAGCAATTCATTGAATTGTGGTTTGATTATTTGATGTTTAATGTAAAGAAGGTGCAAGAATGACAACAATATTTTATATACTGATAGCCTTCTGCCTTTTCTTTGAAGTGCTGAATTTGGCAGCTTGCAAAAAAGTTTTCGCTGCTGTGGAAAAGTATAAGGACAAAAACGATCTTACTGAGATAAGCCCGGTTTTCGCTGTTTGGAGAATGTGCAACTGGATCTACCTTATATTGTGCTTCATAGGTTTAATAAGCTCTCAATGGATAGGTTTTCTTGCATTGATTGTTTTAAGCCTTATCCCTAAGAAGTGGTTTACATGGAGAATTATAGATAACATATTAGGAATCGCAATCTTACTGTTTGTTCTCTTGAATAAGTACCACTTTCAAATAGACTTCAATTCATTAATAATCAAACTTATTTTGCAATGAAAGATATAATGTTGGCTGATACTCCAGTGGAGCAAAGAGCGCAAATTTTACGTGATAGCTGCGATGAGGTCGTAGAGAAAAGTTATCTCTCAAAGTTCTCTCAGGAAGAAACTAATGAGCTTCGGGCTAACCTTGTAGAAGTTCAGATACAGATGCAAGAACTGACAGAAAATTTTGATGTAGTTAAAGCTGACTTCAAAGGGAAAATGAAGCCACTGCAAGAACGGATCGGAAAAATGCTTGATGATTTGAGAAAAGGCGGTGAGTACATTAAAGGTGAGTGCTACAAGTTCATAGATCAAGACGAAGGAAGAGTAGGTTACTATACGCCAGACGGTTATTTGCTGGAGGAAAGACCTATGAAGCCGGAAGAAAGGCAGAAAACAATTCAAATGGCAGTGCGCTTGACTGGCACAGATAATTAATTTATTAACATCTTAATTTTTAAAACATTATGGAAGAAAAAAACAAAGGTTTGAACATTAACATCGAACATTACACTGGAGAGAAACCTATTGAAGTAGTTTATAGACTTGGTGACGCAGCACAAGCACAACAACCGCTTGCAACCAAAGCCCCGGAAAAGATCAGTGTTTCCGGCACTATCTCCACTCCGTATGAATGGCTTTCCAAGCGAATAGACACTGTAGATCAGAAACGTGCAAATGTCGTTGTGGATCGTGAGAAAATGACAATTCAGCTCACTGTAAACGAAGATGATTATTACAATAAAAACACGTTCACTGGTACGGTTGAAGTATCTGAAACATTTGAGAAGTTCGGTATTAATGATGGTGAAAAGGGGTGGATCCCTGCCAAATTAGGACAATTTTTGCGTCTGAATCGTGGTTTGTTTGAAGATAAAGAAAAGTGCATGGTGCTTGTTTCCAATCTCAAAAACTTCAATGCAAAAGCAAAGGCAGAGATTGAGAAACAAAGAGATCCTTCTGGCTCCGTTGCTGATGTTTACCGTTGCCAGGTAGAAAGTAATTTACCGAAGAGCTTTACCGTAAACATGGCTATCTTCAAGGGAACTGCAAAACAGCCCATCGAAATTGAGTTCGATCATTATCTGACAAATGGAGAAGTGTTTTTGCAACTTGTTTCGCCAGGAGCAAATGAAGTGATGGAAAGTTACAGAGATAAGTGTATTGATGAAGTGTTGGATAAGATCAAGGATATTGCCCCCGATATTGCAATTCTGGAAGTGTAACCGTTCAAACATGATTATAGGAAAGCTGGGAATTATCCCGGCTTCCTTAAAAATTCTCTCTATGGCAAGAAAACAAGAAACTCCTATGCCTTTCTATGTTGGCGATTGGTTGAGGTGTCCTGAATTAAGGGTACTTCCACCAGACGTTAGGGGCTTGTGGATGGATATGTTATGCTATATGTGGGAAAGTGTAGAACGTGGTGTTATGGTTATGCCAAACGGACAGCCTTGTACGAAAGAAGATATAGCCCGTATCATAGGTACGGATTGCTCAGGATCTTCTAAATGGGTAGATTCTTTGATAGAAAACAAGGTGTGTGAAGTTCGGGAAGATGGAGCTATTTATAGTAGGCGTATGGTAAAAGACAACCTGATAAGTGAGAAAAGAAGGCTGGCAGGTAAGAAAGGGGGTGAGATCACTAAGGCAAGGGTTTTCATTCCAAAAGCAGAAGCAGAAACGATCCTACAAGAGCAGCCCCAACAACCGCAACAGGAAGTTTTACTGTTTCCACAAGAAAGCCCACCACCTTTAACGCCAGAGCAGCAAAAAAAGGCTGAGAAGGCAAAAAAATACAAGTATGCTGAGTTCGTAACACTAACAAGGGATGAATACGCTAAGTTATGCGCTGAATATTCTGAGGAAGGAGCCAAACGGATGATTGAAATACTTGATAACTATAAAGGATCAAAAGGGAAAAAGTATAGTTCTGACTATAGAGCCATACTAAACTGGGTAGTAAATAGATATAACGAAGAAATACAAAAGTATGGATATAAACATAAAGAATCAGCTTCAAAAGATCCTGGATCGGCAACTGGAAACGACTACAGAAACACGATTTAGAATAGAAGGATATTCTAAGGAAACAGTTCAGGAAATGCTGCTTATGTGCTATCAGCATGAGGTGCGCAAAAGGCGTATTCCGTTTCAGAAAGATAAGGAAACACTGGAGAAAATAGAAAAGGCTGCAAAATGGCTTACTGGCGATTATAAAGTAGGATTGCTGCTATATGGAATAGTGGGATCCGGCAAATCTACTTTAGGCAAGGCGATTTGTAACCTTATCGGTATTCTACACAATAGCTCCATATCCAGTGAGCGAAAAGGTGTATTCCGGGTTTCAGCTTTGGATTTGGCAAAAAATGTGGCTAATGATCCTATGTACTTCAATAAGCTCAAAAATCAAGAACTGCTTTTTATTGATGATATAGGAACTGAACCAGCAAGTGTAAAAAGTTGGGGTAACGAGTTCTCACCAGTGGTAGAACTGCTTTATGCCAGATATGATAGACAGTTATTCACTATCGCAACTTCCAATCTCAAAGATTCCGATTTTGGGGAACGTTACGGTATAAGAATAGCTGATCGGATGGAAGAAATGTTTGAACGTATTTATTACCAAAACAAGAGTTATAGAAAATGAGTGAGATAAATTGGAACGAGTTAAAAGACAAAGCCCATTCCAACGCAGTAAAACATGGATTTTGGGAAGGCAGACCAAGCGATAAGCACTTTCTTTGCCTGGTTATTTCGGAGCTTATGGAAGCTGTGAACGCCCATAGAAGAAATAAGTTTGCAAGAGTACCAGCCAACAGAAAAGAAACAATATTCGATGATCGTACTTTCCACCATGAAAACAAGTATTTCAGAGAAAACTTTGAAGAGTATGTGAAAGATACAGTAGAAGATGAATTAGCGGATGCTGCTATTCGATTACTGGATATTGCTGGAGCAAATAATCTGAATTTAAATAGATTCTGTTTGCAACACGTAGTTACTCCTAAGAAAAGTTTTACAGAAAATATATATGCTATCGTAAAAGATTTGGTGAACTACAAATATTCTCAGGAAGAACAGATTAACTATGCTCTTCACCAGATACGAAGATTATCCGAAATTCTCAAAATTAACTTACTGTGGCATATTGAGCAAAAGATGTATTACAACGAAGGTAGGGAAAATAAACACGGAAAGGAATATTAAAATTTACCAAGTAAACATTATGAATACGAGTTTTGAACGAAGTAAGCAGACAACGGATGAGTGGTACACTCCCAAATGGATAGTGGACGCTTTAGGGAGTTTTGATCTTGATCCATGCGCTCCTGAAAACCGTTTGTGGAACACCGCCAAAAGACATATAACGCCTTCTGAGGATGGTTTAAAAACTGAATGGGGGGGGGTAAGAGTATGGTTAAATCCTCCGTATTCACGTCCTCTTATTGAGCGATTTGTGGAAAAGATGGTAAGGAACAACAACGGTATAGCATTGCTTTTTAATCGCTGTGATAGCAAGATGTTTCAAGATCTCATTTTCCCAAATGCAAGCGCAATAATGTTTGTGAAGGGTAGAATAAAATTCTATCGACCAGATGGTACACAAGGAGATAGCCCAGGGTGCGGTAGCGTTCTTATAGCCTTTGGTGAGGAAAACGCAAAAATACTGGAATATTCTAATATACCTGGTAAATATATAAAACTCAACAATTAAGATGGAAAAGAAAAAAGTGATATTGACCTTATGCAAGTCTTTCCCCGTAACTCATAGCAAAGCTGGCGAGGCTACAGACTTTGAAAAGAAGCTGAAAGACAAAAGTAAGATCCATACAATCCGATACAACGCAAAAAATGTATGGAATGGACGGTATAAAGATATTGTTTCTGGTAAAAAATATCTTTCAATACGTGAATGGACTGGCAGACCGTATAATTCGGAGCAAAAGGAAATAGCCCAATTACCCAAAATCGGACTGCAACACGTAACCATGACATATAGCTCTGAGGATGCTTACCCTGAAATATGGATAGACAACAAGAAAGTTTCAATCCATGAAGTAGCGAAAAATGATGGTCTGAGCGTGGAGGACTTTGTAGAATGGTTTTTCGGGAACAACAAAGAGAATGTTTTTGAAGGTGTAGTTATTCATTTTACAGATTTTCGGTACTGATATGAGCGAACAAGAATTAAAAGAGCAACTTGGTGATGAACTTTGCGAGTTTTGCCCCTGGCGAAAAGGTGAAATAGATCATACGTTCGATTCTCTTTGTGAAGGCTCTTATTGCGATGATGCTTTTGATAACTTTTTAGATGAAAACGAAGGTTATTTCGATGATGAAGAAATAATCACTGTAGCGAATGTAAATACTATTGGTGTTATCCTCATACAACCCAAATGTATTGCTACAAGTTAGGTAAACGGATAACAGCCAGAAAGAAAAGCTGTAAACATTATCAACCCAATAGTTAATAAAAATGGAAACTAATGCAACAAAAAGAACTGATATTTTCCAGATAGATCCACGTAACATAGTGGTAATGGATGATTTCAATGCTCGTAGAGATTTCGATTTAGAGGAATTAAAGGAGCAAATCAAGGCTAAAGGAGTTCTTAACCCTATTACCGTACTTCCTTTCAAAGATGAGGACGGTATAGAACGGTACAAGCTGGTGGATGGTGAAAGACGCTATCGGGCTACTATGCTTGCGATTGAAGAGGGTATAAACATTCCTTACATTAAGGCTTTGAAGCTGCCTAAAGACACAAGTACGGAAGAGCTTCTAATCGAGCAGATGATGAGAAATGAGGGAAAGCGTTTTTCTGAATATGAGTGCGGTATCATGTTCAAACGCTTTAAAGAAAAGTTCGGATATACCCAAAATGAGATAGCTGAAAAGTTTAAAAAATCTCCGGCTTTTGTGAGTAAATGTTTATCCCTAATGGATCTCCCTATAGAGATTCAGGAACGTATTATAAACAAACAAATATCAGCTTCTGCTGCTAAGGACATTGTAGCCAATTACGATACGGAAGAGGAACAAGTAAACGCCACGAGAAAAGCCGTAGAATTAGCCGAAAAGCAAGGGAAAAGGACTGTTACCAATAAAGAGATTAACGCTGTACAGAAAGAGGCTAAGGAAGCCAAAGAGATAGCTCAGGCACTCCGTAAGGTGTGGGCTTATCTGGATGGCGGTGTTATGGTAGATGTGGATAAGCTGGCTATCCTTCTGGATAAAACAGAGAGTTTGAGTAATGCAATGAAACAATATAAAAAATTGAGTAAATGAAAGTAGTGTTTTTTGACCTGGAAACTACAGGAACGTTAGTAAACAAACATGGGATCCACCAAATTAGCGGTATGATCGTTATAGACGGTGAAGTAAAAGAAACCTTTGATTTCAAGGTACAGTCTAACCCTAAAGCGGAAATAGTGCAAGAGGCTTTAGATGTGGCTGGTGTAACCAAAGAGCAGATTCTATCTTATCCGGCAATGGGGTATGTGTACGGACAATTTACGGCTATTTTGAACAAATACGTGGATAAGTACAATAAGCAGGATAAGTTTTTCCTTGCTGGTTATAATAATGCTTCATTTGATAACCAGTTTCTCCGTGCATGGTTTTTACAGAATGGGGATAAATATTTCGGATCTTACTTCTGGAGTAATTCTATAGATGTAATGGTTTTGGCAACTCCTTATCTGGCTTCTCAACGCTCACAGATGGAAAATTTCAAGCAAGGAACTGTAGCAAAGGCACTCGGTATAGAAATAGACGAAAGCCGGCTACATGATGCCTTGTATGACATTCAAGTATGTAAATCTATTTACGATATTGTTTCACCATATAAAATGTAATGTTATGGAAAAGATTAATATTCAACTTCCTCAGTATTGGAAAAAGAAGAAACTTAACCCGGAGTTTATAAAAGAACTTGAATCAACTGCAAAAAGCGATCCGTTTACAAAAGATGAGTTCGGGGAATATCGGTTTGGTACATTTCTTCATGGTTGCGCTATTGTCAAAGTTGAAATGACTGATAACCTTCTGAGCGTTGCTATTCACAGCCAACATCCTATAGGTTTGCCAATGATTAAGGAGATTCGCTATAAATACGCTCCGAATAATTGTCTTATGACAATGCTAATGCCTTCAAGGGAACAGCAGATTAGCGATAATACCGTAGTGCTTTATCAGATTCCAGGATCTTTTAGCGATACGACAGATGTTGAATTTGAGGAAGGGAAAGAATGATCTATATAGGGATTGATACAGGTGTACATACCGGGATTGCTATCTGGGATAACCGAAAGCGTTCTTTGGAAATGGTAAAACAAATGCCTATTCATAGGGCTATGGCGGTTGTTCAGTCTTATGCGGATATGCAAAAGACGGGTGTAGGCGATAAAATCATAGTAAGAGTGGAAGATCCACGACAACGCACCTGGTTTGGTACAGAGAGAATGACACGTGAAGAGGAACGGAAGAGGCTACAAGGTGTAGGATCCGTAAAACGTGATGCTACAATTTGGGAAGATTACCTTACCGAACTTGGTGTTGAGTTTGAAATGGTTGCTCCTAAACGGAATATAACAAAGATGAGCCAGGAATATTTCAAGCAGCTTACGGGATGGAAAAAGCAAACCAACGAGCATAGTAGGGATGCTGCCATGTTAGTATTTGGCTTTTAGATGTTTTTTTGCTCTTCGTTGGCGTATATATACACCAAAATTTATATCTTTGCATTAATTGATAACATTGATATTATGACTATTACGACAACTATCTTTATAGTAGCAGGTGCTTTAGCGGTATTCATTACCGCTATGCACTTTGCAAATCTTTTCCTACCGTATGATCCGATTACACCAGGTAAATCTATTACCGTATATCTGGATGGTAAGTTTAATAGGGTGGCAACGATCACGAGTATAGAGAACGGTTGTATCTATGTATATGATAAATTCCCGTTGCCATTGCATTATAGAGGAAAATTTTACGCTGTAGGCAGAATGACGGACGGGCATAAGGTTATGTTTTTAGGGAAGCGGAAACTTTATCTGTTGATGCGCTTTGTGGAGGCTTTCAGAAAGATTGCCCGTATTCCTGAATTTGAAAAGGAGGTTTAACATGGAAGAGATAGAGATTGTTTACCGTAAAATCTCGGATCTAACTCTGTTGGATGATAACCCACGAAAGATAAGCAAGAGAGATTTAGAGCGTTTGGTAGATTCCATCCGCATAAATGGTTTCTGGAAGCACCGCCCTATTGCCTTATCTGAGCGTGAAGGAAAGTTATATGTACTGGCAGGACACCAACGGATAAAGGCTGCAAAGAAGCTGAAAATATCGGAAGTGCCGACAATCTTGTACCACAACCTGACCGAAGAGCAGGAAGCGGATATAGTTCTAAGGGATAACATCAACAATGGTGAATGGGATTTTGAAAAGCTACAGCTTGGAGATTGGAGCAACAAGGCTGATTTCTCTTTTATCGGTTTAGATATTCCAGTAGAGGATAAACAGCCGGAAGATGAGGAAGCAGCCGATGAAGAACAAGAGGATAACGAGAAAGAGGAAGGCTCGGAAGATGATCCGATAGCGGATGAAAAAGAGGATTTTTACAGATCCATGCTTAACGATTGTTTGTATGAGAGCAATAATGAGTTTGACATTCCTAATTTGTTGCTGGAAGAACAAGCCGGAAAACTTCTTTTGCCTTTTGCCCCCTGGGGAGCTGATAGCCGATTAAGGAAAGATGTTGCTACTTACCACTTCTATGTAGATGATTATCGCTTTGAAGCTATTTGGAAAGATCCGATCAAGGTGCTAACCAGTGGTGTAAAAGCGTTGGTAGAGCCAAACCTTTCCGTTTACGATACAACCCCGATAGCTTACGGTTTACAACAGATTTACAAGAAACGTTGGATAAGCCGATACTTTCAAGAGTGCGGTATCAAGGTGTACGCAGATCTGAATGTTTCTGTGAAGTTCAAAGAGTATAATAAACTGGGCTTACCAAAAGGGTATAACGCTTTTTTCACTCGTGGCTATGCTGGTCGGTTGGAATATCTGAAAGGAGAGCTTGAAGTAGCCAAAGAAATATCCGGCTTGCAAACTCCTAACTTGCTTGTGTATGGCGGTGGTGATGAGATCAGAAAGTTTTGCATAGATAACAGCCTGGTTTACGTCCAGGACTTTATTAACGATAAAAGTTCAAAAAAAGATGGCAAAAACAAGCGGAAGTAATGGAGGTTTGCCGAATGGCGATTCAAACTACAAAGGTAAGGTAGGCAAACTGGAACCTTTGGCTTCAATTAAGAACCCGAAGGTGTACAAGACTGTAAAAGAAAGTATCTCACGTTTTCACTCTGTTTTGGGAGTAAGACAGAAAGATATTAAGATCGGACAACTGGAGGCTGGTACGGGTGGAGTGCATATTTCCCAAAATGGAGTATCTAAACAAGTCGTTTTGAATAAATCCGTTTTCAATGGGAAAAACACCACAACCCAAAGCGTTGCTAAATGGGCTGAAAAAGGTTACAAAAGCGGACACTTGACGAAAACCAACAAGCCAGTAGCACATATTGTTACTCACGAGCTGGCGCACGCAACTTGGAACAACCATTTAACAAGCCCCAATGCAAAGGCAGCAAGTAAAAGCATAAACAGCCTTTATAAGAAATGGGGTAATGATAAGTCGAAACAAGGTTATGGTAAATATGCCAAAACCAATGTAAACGAGTTCTGGGCAGAAGTATGTACAAAAGCCGTTCATGGTAAGGCAGATAAGTACACAAAAGCAGCTAAAGATATAATCAAGAAGTATAAATTATAACGTATATTTGCGGAAAACGCAATAAAATATTGAGCTATGGATAAAATAGAATTAACCGATTTGCAAAAGCAGCTTATTCAAAAGCAGCTAAATGAAAAGTACGATCCGTTTATGGCTACGGAAGAAGAACAAGAAGCCTTCAATGACGTAATAGACAAAGCCGAAGCATTATCGGATGAACTGGACGCTGTAGATGATTACATAGACAACTACAACGGTGATATGATAGCCTGGTTTTGGGCAAAGTACCAAGAGCAGGAACAAAAGGAACAATGATAAATTAACCAGGTAAAGAATTAATCAGGTGGGAGTTCCTATCTGATTTTTTCTTTCCTTAATCGGTGTATATGTACGCCAAAAAACAACGAATAAACAACGGAATGGCACTCTTTGAGAAAGGCAATAACATAGGGAATAGATTCACAAGCGAAAACCAACCAAAGAAAAATGGTCGGAAGCCCTCAATGTATAAACAGCTCAAAGAGCTTACAGGTAAAAAAGTAGATTATGAGCTGAGCAAAGAGGACTATTATAAAACAATTCGGTTTCTTCTTGAACGCTCCAAAGGAGAGCTAAATAAAATCATGGCTGACGCAAACAGAGAAGATAGCACTACTCCTATTTGGGTGTGCAATATTATCAGTGCAATCTTCACAGATATTCGCTTTGGTCGGACTTCAACGGTTGAAATGATATTCGATAGAATTTTTGGCAAAGCAGCCCAACCGATAGAAGGGGATATAAACGCTAATGTGTCTGGAGGACTGGAGCCGGATCTATCCAAACTTTCAACCGAAGATCTTTTGGTTTATCATGGACTATTAGAAAAGATGAATGGCAAAAAATAAAAACATACAAATACCAATGGCTCTTGCAGTCAAAATAGAGCTGTTTAAACGTGGCTGTTTTGACTTCATTACTGTTAAGGATGGAAAGAAGCACGAAAAGCAGGAAAAGGCTTTGCAGATCCTTACAGACAATGAGCACGCAGAGTTTTTGTATGGTGGTGGTGCTGGTGGTGCTAAGTCGTGGACTGGTGCTGCCTGGCTTCTTTTTATGTGCCTTTGTTATCCAGGTTCCAAATGGTTTATTGGTCGAGCTGAGTTAAAGCGTATTACCCAATCTACCTTAATAACGTTCTATAAGGTTTGTAACCAATACGGAGTAGAAGATACTTTGTACAAATACAATGGGCAGTATAACTATATAGAGTTTTATAACGGATCCCGTATAGATTTGCTGGATTTGATGTATAAGCCTGGAGATCCTTTTTATGAAAGATACGGATCTATAGAATATACTGGCGGTTGGATAGAAGAAGGTGGAGAAGTAAACTTCGGTGCTTATGACACTCTTAAAACTCGTGTAGGTCGCCACTTGAATAATGAGTTAGGGCTAAAACGAAAGTTGTTTATCACGTGTAACCCTAAAAAGAACTGGATGTATGATACCTTTTACACTCCATTCAAGAAAGGTATATTACCTGAGTATATGTACTATCTGGGTTGTTTGGTACAAGAAAACCCCTTCATAGATCCAGACTACATAGAAGGTTTGAGAACAACCAAAGATAAGGTTAAAAGAGAGCGTTTGCTAAAAGGTAATTGGGAGTATGACGACAACCCCAATGCGCTTTGTTCTCACGATGCGATTACAGCCATTTTTAATAATCTGCTATCAATAACCACTGGGAAGAACTATATAACAGCAGATATAGCCCGATTTGGATCCGATTACGCCCGGATTTGCGTTTGGGATGGTTATACGATCATAGACTTAAAATGCTTTCCACTAAGTAAAACTACGGACATACAGAAATGTATTCAACACTTCCAGAAAAAATACAGAATACCTAAATGGCGGTGTATCGCTGATGAGGACGGTGTAGGCGGTGGCGTGGTGGATAATTGCGACATACAAGGCTTTGTAAATAACAGTCGTGCTTTAAAGGATGAGAACTACCAGAACTTGCAAACACAATGCGGTTACAAGCTGGCAGAACACATAAACGCCTCAGAGATTGGGATCAATGAGGAACTGTTAAGCTCGGCAGACAAAGAGCAAATTATCCTTGAACTGGAGCAGTTGCAAACATGGGATGTGGACGGAGAAGGCAAATTAAAGCTAAAACCGAAAGAGGAAATCAAGCAGGAAATTAGATGTTCTCCAGACTGGCGAGATGTGTTTTTAATGCGCTGTTGGTTTGACTATAACGAGTATGATATACCAGATGATATAGAAGCAAGATTAGGAGTTATTTAAAAATTTGAATTATGGGATTTTTTAATGTTATCAAGAATGAGGTAAAAGCTGCTGTAGGTTATCAACAGAATTTTACAGCTTTGTTGGAGGCTAAGGATATTTCAAGAGCCTTAAACTATATGCAAGATCGCTCCGGCTTTGCTGAAAAAGCCTTGCTGGAGTACAAGGTAGAAAACCATGAGGTTATGAAAAGGCAGGATAAAGCCGTTTATGATAAGAAAGGGAATTTTCTTAGATGGCAAAAGCGTTGGAAAATTCCTATCCCCTATCAGTCTTTCATCAATGAAATTGCGCTTGTTTTCTTATATGGCAGACCCGTAAAATGGACGCAAAGAAGCAAAGGTACTGATTATGCTTTTGAGCAATATATAAAACTGCTGGAGCATTTACGCTTCAACGCCAATGTAAGAGAGGCTAAACGTGTTGCTGGTGCTGAGGGTACTTCCGCTATGCTATTTCATGTGTTCCGAAATAAAGAAGGAAAACCAGATGTATTATTGAATGTGTTATCTAAACAAAACGGTGATGATATTTACCTTATCAAAGATCAGTATAAGCGTATGACTGCTTTTGCTTGGGGGTATTATCTGAATGAATCCGGCAATCGGAGCATCTACCATGTGGATATTTACAAAGATGATACGGTTTACTACTGTAAGCGTGTTAGTGTAGGTTGGGAAGTGAAGGCAATCCCTAATGTGATAGGGAAAATTCCCGTTATCCTCTTTGAACAAGAGTTAGAGCATGAAGGAACACAGCCCATGATACACCGTGTAGAAAGCATGGAATCAACAGATGCAGATGTAAATGATAGATTTGCTAACCCGGCAATGGTAGCAACCGCAGAAGTGCTTAACAGCTTGCCTAAAGCAGAAGAAGAGGCAAAACTATTCATTCTAAAGGAGGGTGGCAAGGTTGAATATCTTACATGGGATCAGGCTTCACAAAGCAAGGCAAATGAATACGAACGGCTGGATAAGCATATTCTTTCAAAATCTTTCACTCCTAACATAGATTTTGACAATATGAAGAGTTTGGGCAATCTGTCTGCTAAAGCTATCAGAAAAGTAATGCTGCTTGCAGTGATTAAGGCTGAGAAACGAAAGGAAACCCATGATAATTACATGAATAGAACGGGTAATTTGCTACGTGCTATTCTTGGTAATGTTTTGGACTACCAACACAAAGCCGAATATGAAGCATTACAGTTAGGGCATGAGTTTCAAGAACCATTCGGTGAAGATGTGAGCGATATTCTTGCTGATATATCAAAGCAGTATAACGATGGAGCGATAAGCCGACAAACTTATGTGGAAATGAGCTACCTTATCAAAGATGCAAAAACGGAAATTGAGCGTTTGAAGCAGGAAGATTTAGAAGCCATAGCTAAACAGCAGGAGTTAAACAGAATAGATGTGTTTGGTGGAGGTGAATAATGGCAAAGAAAGTAAAACCGTCAGAAACAAAGTACCATTGTAGGGATTGCAAGCACTCTTACGACTGGCACGAGAAGGATTATAAAGGTGAGTTCTTCCTTTGTCGGTGTCCTTTCTTCAAATACTCTAAATTCTTAAACAAAGATCACTGTGAACACTTTGAGTTAAAGCGCAATGGCAAAAACTAAATACGTCAATTCCACGCAGCTACAAAAAGAGCTGTTTAAACGTACAGAAGGGTACGCAGCTAATGTACGTGCGATTTATCAAAACTACTTACTCCAGATTATTAACCTGGTAAAAGGTACGGAGTTGGAAGAAGGTAAACCGTTCTCTTTCTCCGAATATGGCTATAGTGATGAGGCTACAGCCATATTTAGAGAAATGTACAGCCGTTTGTATCAAGAAATAAGGAATGACGTGCAAAATGAATGGCTGCTTTCCAACCAACATAACGATGAGCTGGTAAAAAGTGTGTTCGGTGAAAACTCTATCAATGATAACCACTTTGCCCGATTCTTTAAGCGCAATATGGAGGCTATGGACGCTTTCTTTGCTCGGAAAACTGGAGAAGAAGGGCTAAGCCTATCGCAAAAGGTATGGAGGTACACAGGACAATTTAAAGAAGAGCTTGAAAACTGCTTGGATTTGGCTATAGGAGAGGGTACAGGAGCCAACAAGTTAGCTTCCAAAATACAGACCTACCTACAAGATCCTGATCGCTTTTACAGAAGATTCAGAATAAAGGTCGGTGAGGATGAAAACGGAAATACTGTGTATGGTCGTGTATGGAAACGTAGGGTATATGACAAAGAAACCGAAAGTTATAAATGGGTAGATGATAACCCAAAGAAATATCATCCTGGACGTGGTGTATATAGATCTTCATACCGTAATGCCCAACGTTTGGCACGTACAGAAACCAATATAGCCTACAGAACTGCTGATTTTGAACGATGGGGGCAATTAGATTTTATAATTGGCTATGAAATCAAGCTGTCAAACAACCACCCATGCCATGATATTTGCGATGAGCTTGCTGGCAAATATCCCAAAACGTTTAAATGGACTGGTTGGCATCCGAATTGTCGGTGCTACATGATCCCTATTTTAGCTGGTGAAGATGATATAGAGGATATGCTTAACAAGATCCTGGCTGGAGAAGATGAAGAAATAAGCAAGAAAGGGCAAATAACGGAGTTTCCAGATGAATTTGTGCAATGGGTAAAGGATAACGAAGATCGCATGAATGAAGCCAAAACAAAAGGCACTCTACCCTATTTCGTCAAGGATAACTATACGGATATAGAAGAAATCTTGCATCCTCTCACACCTGAGCAAAAACACTACAAAGGGCTGGTTGCTCAATATGGGGAAGAAAACGTACAAAAGCTATATGAGGCTTTCGATTCATTCAAAGCCAAAATCTCTACAGGTGATTTGGAGTACCAAATCAAGAAGCTAAAGTTTGAGGCTAATTGGGTTGAGGAAAAGAATAAATTCCCGACTTCTCCCGAAATGGTGAAAATGCTTAAAAAAGAGCTGGCTATAGTTGAGGCAAAATTTCAATACCAACAAGCCGTAAATGCTGCCAAGCCTATTTTGAACTATAAAAGCAAGAGTAAACCGTTAAACTCGATTCTGGCAGAACTGAATGAGGCTATAGCCAATGAAGCGACTGCAAATGAGATACAAGCCCTGACAGCAAAAGCGACTGCCAAAATACAAGAAATAGAAAAGGCTCGGCTCGCAAAGCTGGTTAAACAAGGTGCAGACGGATCCACTTTGGATCTTTACGCAACAGAAAAAGAAAAGCTGGAAATAGCAAGGCTCCAATCTGAATATGATAAGGCTATGGATCTATACGGCAGTCAGTGGAATAGTGAAGTAAGTGCTTGTTATGTCCGGCTTGCTGATTATAAAAAGGAGTTGGCTTTAAAATATGTGTCAAAACAAGGCAAGCTGGTTAAGCTGAATGGAGAAACTGAGGAATTGGCAAAAAAAGCACTGGAAGAGTATATAAATGCGCCAGTTAATCATAGTGCTAATAACGCCATCGGTGGACGCTGGCAGAACTATAGTAGTGAAGCTGGAGCAATGGAGCGTTATAGCAAAAAAACGGGTATATCCGTAGATGAGCTTGCTTTGATAAACCGCTATACATACGGTTCCAAGTGGTGTAATAATTACGGTTATGGTATTGTAGATCCGTACTTTGGCAAAATACAAGATTATGGGGGATTATGCCAAAAATATTATCCGGCTTGTAATGCTGCCTTAGAAAAAATGCCTCGCTATAATGGTACTGTATTCTCAGGGATCAGCTTTGACGCAATGAAGCTGGATAAGTATATTCAAGAAATGAAAGCGTGTCTATCATCCGGGCAACCCTATGTAAACAAAGCCTTCATGTCCTCTACTACCAATATTGATAGAACTGCTATCTTTGGAGATAACCTAATGCTGGTTATCAAAAGCAAGAAGGGTGTAGATGTAAAAGCCATTTCCCATTATGCAAGTGAAGATGAAATTGTGTTTCGTGCCGGATCCCGTTTTAAGGTGCTGAATGTTTATCAGGAAGAAACACGAAAATACGGCTTTGGAAAAGGCTGGGTAGTTGAGCTGGAAGAGATATAAGAAAGAGCCATTACCAACGCTGGCAATGGCTCTGAACTGCCCTAAAGCAGCTATCATCAGCTCTCAACAGATGAAAACATACAATTTTACTTCAACAAACTAAATAGCTTCAGTATTTTTTTTGCTCGTTTTTCTGATACAGTTTCAGTTATATAGCCATCTGTAGTGTAAAATCTAACCGTCCGAATTTTATTCGTTTTCAACAAAGTATATACTTCATCTGGAATAATATATCTTGTTTTAAGATTAAAATGCTCAATAAAGGTTTTTCCAAGATTTAGACTCCAATATTCAGCAACGGCATCCTCTTCGTTGTTTAATGTAATGATACTATCGTTTTCTAATTTGAGCATTAAATCGGCTCCTTTTTCCATGCTATAAACTTTATCACCGCAATTATAGGTAGTCTTTAAAAGTATTGTATTATTAACTTTATGCAAAGCGCAAGTAAAACCATCACTAAAGCTAATGTAATTTGTTTCAGTTATTCGATTACCTGTAAACTCATCTATTTCGTCTTTGACAATTTTTTGAGCATGAATAGAGTTACAAGTTATAAGACACATTAAAAATAAGAATAAATTTTTCATATCGTGCAATTTAGAGGTTAATAACCTATTAAAATTGGCTACCCATAAACCCACAAAAAAAACGTGGGCTTACTCTGCACGATCAAGAGGGACGACCAAGTACCCAACAGCCCATACAAGAGTAATGCCCACGCCATAGCGCAGGCATTAGCACATTGTTTCTGAGGGCTGTTTGAAATTTTGGTCGTTTTCTTGATCCTCGCAACAATAGCCAATGCTATATTAGTTCATATTTTATTTCTAACTGCAAATATAGTGCTATTTATGAGAAAATTAATCCGTTTATGTTATTAATTTAGGCACGACACAAAAAAGAGGAAGGCTTTACACCTCCCTCTTACCTGTTTCAAACGATTTTTCCCAGTTGGTTGTATCTCCTTCTGGATTCGGGCTTTTACCTGGTAAATGCTCTGATAATAGTTGCTCTTTCCATTCCTTGTACGCTTCATCTAAAGGCTTTTTTGTGTCGCAAGCATCCAAGTAGGAATAATGAAACTCCTTCTCATACTCCCAAAAAGAAGCTGCCAAAGGGTGAAAAGTATCACTTTTATACGGATTCTCTTTTTCTCCTTTGTACCAATGGTAATTTGAATAATCTTCCGTTATGCCAGAAAAGAATCCGGCTTTGTTCCAGTTATCAGCCATCTTATTTATTGTTTAAGTTATGATAGAAGTTACCTATAACATCAAGCATATCAATAGGCAACAAATTGAATACATGATCTACTATTTCTTTAGGGATCTCATAGATAGCTGCTGCCATAGATCCTACAATAGCACCGATAGTGTCGCTATCACCTCCCCACGAAATAGCCTTCCTTATTGCATCCTCAAAAGAATTACTGGAAATGATAATTTTCAGGCAAATAGGTACAGTTCCCTGGCAAGTTTCATCAAATACTCCAGAGTAATAGTTTCCGATCATAAACATAGGATAGTACGTTTGCATTTCGTTTTCAAGCCCGGATAGGTTTTTGGTAGTACGCAAATAGTAAATAGCGTGCGCAATCGCTACAGCTCCTTTTATGCCTTCTGGGTGGTTATGGGTTACGATAGCGGTTTCTTCCGCTTCTTTCTTCACTCTATATAAGTCGTCAAAGAACCAAGCTACGGGGCTAACCCTCATTGCAGAACCGTTACCGAAGCTATTATATGGTTGTGGTGTATCTGAGGCTATCCAACGTGCAAAGCTGCTTCCGTATGCTCCTTTAGGGTTTGGATATTTTCTACACCATTTCAGTAACATATCTTCGTAGTGTTCCCCATTGTTGATAGCGTCCGCAATAGCAATAGTACAAATCGTATCATCTGTAAAAGTGCTTTCTTCCGTAAACAACTCAAAGTTATAATTATCCGTATTGTTAAACTCAAATCGTGAGCCTACAATGTCGCCTATTATTGCACCTAACATTGTTATTCCTCCAATTCTGTTATTATGGTTTGCTTTATTTTTTTATCTCGGATCCAGGGAATTTTACAGCTTCTTTTTCTGCAAGTTCTCTATAGCGGAAAAGGTGTACATCATCAAATGTACTGAGGTAATAGCTTGTAAATTGTGGCTCACTCCATTCACTCACATATTGATCTCCACATTGAATACAGAACTCATGTCTTATCCTCTCTTTTTTCATAAACTACCTCCTTTTTTAAAATTACCTCTAAAAGTTTTTTTTCGCTTAATAAATCCCATACGGATTGTACAATACTTGTTTTGATACTCAACCCGACTTAGATCTACGTTCCAAAGACTTTCTTTCTTGATACCTATTTGTTCCTCTGAAAGCTCGTCAAAGATCGCAGCAATAGAGCCGAAATAGAAGTGTCTTTTTCCATTGTACGGCTCTCTCAATTCTACATGAATAACTTTCGGTAACTTCATAATCCATTCCATTTATTAAAGCGTTCTAATCTGATGCTTTAAAATTATATATTGGCTTTATCGTATCAATGATCTCAACTGTATCAGTGATAGCATTTTTAATCTCTTCCATAGACTTATACGCTTGTGGGGCTTCATCTATTGTCGCTCTACTTACAGAAGTGGTATATATTCCGTTCATAGATTCTTGGTATTCCTCCATACTAAGTAACTCCTTTGCTTTACTCCTACTCATCAAACGTCCGGCTCCATGTGGGGCTGAATAGTTCCAGTCCAGGTTTCCTTTCCCAACACAGATAAGGGAACCATCACGCATATTTATAGGTATTAATAGTTTCTCGCCTAATTCAGCACTCACAGCACCTTTTCTAAGGATCATACGGCTAAAATCAATATAGTTGTGTATGGTTTCAAATCTATTTACCTCAGTAAATCCCATCCCCTTAATGATAATCGCTGCCATAGTAGCACGATTAAGTACAGCAAAACGTTGCACTATTGCCATGTCATTAATATAGTCGTGAAAATCACCACCTGAAAGATGTGCCAGCTCTTTGTTCTTACCAGGAATTGAAATATTCTTAATCGCTTCCTGAATATCCCTTTCCCTGCCTTCTGCTTTCAATCTGGCAATAGTATTGCGTACTTCAATCGCCCGATCACTTTCTGTATTTGCAGCCAAATTTTGATAGTGCTTACAAACATCGCCTCCCAACTTTCTACTGCCAGAGTGAATAACCAAATAGTACCTATGGTTTCTTTCTGAATAGTCCACCTCGATAAAATGATTACCGCCTCCAAGTGTACCGAGTGATAGATAAGCTCTATTTAAATCTACTTGCTTCGCACATCGTAGGTTTGAAAAATCAAAATTTGCCTTTTGAGTATCATGTATATTAAACCCATTGGGAACCATTTCCCTTATAACGGAATCCAATTTCTCACAGTCTATATATTGATCTGCCAATTCTACAGTAAGCATACCGCAACCAATATCAACGCCTACCAAGTTTGGCGTTACTTTATCGGTTATTGTCATTGTAGTACCTACAGTACACCCCTTACCAGCATGGCTATCCGGCATTATTCGTATAATAGAGTTTTCATAGGCAGGATAATTAGCCAGCCTCTTAATCTGATCGTATGCTTCGTTCTCAAAAGTTTCAGCAAAGATCTTGACTTCCTTTCCTGAATGTGTTCTAATTATTCTCATGTCAAATACAAATATAGTTTATTCTATTAAGTATAACAAATAAAATGCTACTTCTTTTTACTTAGTAAAGTAACGTGCCGTTTTAGTTCTTTATGTAGATACTTGTTTTCGCTCTGTAGCTCTTTTATGATAGAATTACGCTTTTCAAGTTCTTTGTTATATCGTTCACGTTCAAATTGAGCAAACGTAAGATCCTCATTCCTACAAGTACAATCTCGTATATCATTGCTCAAAACAACAGCCCAACAACAAGGTATTAAGACTTTGCCAGCTTGCTTATCGTATATGTAATGGCACTTACTCATAAGTTTATCCTTTCATACGTCCTAAGAAGGATAGTTTTAATACATCGTATTGCTGACCTATAACGGCAAACTCCAACATAGCGTTATCATCCGTAAGGTCGTTTATTCTCAAAAGCGGATAATCTTCTCCTGTGCAGGTTACATATCCCTCTTGTGAAATATCATCCGTTATACGCTCATCACTGGTATTGCCAAAATAAGAATCAAGGCTGCTTATGATGTGTTCTTTCAAATAAGCCTCACTATATATAGATGCTATTTTATTCTGTTTCCTTAGTGCGTATCTCATACTCATTCAAATACAATTTCTAATATATAGTGTTTCACTAATCATTCCATCTTTGGCTTCTTCTACAAGTTCAAAGAATGTGAAAGCATGACAAACGTGTTCTTCAATTTCTACACATATACCATCAGCCGGATAGTATTCACACGAAACTCTATCGCTCCAATCAATGTGTTTTTGAGCTTCTCTCGCTATCTTATCACAAGCTGCTATATAGTCTGAATATTTGAATGCTGCTCGATTGATCTTCTTTAGAATAATATCTTTCATTCTTCAACTCCTTTCGGTTTATTTATGTATTTCCAGTGTGTTATTTTATATTCAGGGTAATTGCTTGCAATCCTATCCAAATAATCTTCCGTCCAGCCATACTTGTTATAATAGGCAGTAAGATAATCGACAAACCTTTTCCCGTTCTTTTCTTCAAGATATTCTACACGTAGCAGACAGAACGTATCAAGTTTCGGTACATCTTCCGTATCATCTTTGCATTCATGCCATTCGTCCGGCTGAAATTCATTCCAACGCCTTGCGATCTCTTCACAAAGAATGTTTGAACTTTCCACATCGCCTAAATGAATTTCGGCTATTTGATAATTCATTCCGTCCTTTATACAAAGTTCTGCGTCCAATTCATCCACACCAAACAAGCGTTTGCCTCGTGCTGGTAGGCAAATAAGTTTCAATGTGTCGGTGTCTAATTCGCCTTTGGCGTATGTCCAATTCAATTTAATTTTCATTTTATACCTCCTTTTGCTTTTGTTGCATCCATTTTACACCTTTTTTAAATCCTTCTACAAACGCATCTGAGCAAACCCTTTGTACTTCGGGTAAACAAACACCTCTACTTCGATTTAGAGGACACGTAGCGCAAGCCTGGCTTCGTCCGTTGGCTTGCTTTGCTGCTTTAGTTATTCCTTTCATAATTTCGACAACCATTGTTCATAAATACGTGTGGCTATCTGAGCCATCATTACGGGTGGAACACTCATACCACAAATGTAGTGTGGCGATAAACCACAAAAATTATAATCTTGTGGGAACGTGGATATATTACATACCTCAGAAGTGGATAGATAGACGGGCTGCTTAAATGGTATCAATGAATCCAGGTGTGCAGACAATGTATAACAAACTCTATCTTCATAACAGAACTGCTGGTTAAAAAAGCCACGTTTACCAGTGAGTTTTTTATAGGCTTCTGATAGTGCTATATCCCCTTGTTCCCTGAGTTCAAAAAGTTCTCTCATTCTGCCTTCATAGGCTCTTCCTTTATAATCCGCAAAAGCACCATATACTATAGGATCCTCGTTAAACTCCATGTTTATATATGGTTCTACGTTAAACAGATTAGATACCTTCAAAAAATTGATCCCTAAATCATGTCTAATGCAAATAAAGAAGATCCGTTCTCTTTTCTGAGGAACACCCATTTTTGACGCATCAAGAAGGAAATGCTGACAATAATAGCCTGCGTTATCAAAATCTTTATATATGCGCCTAACATAGTCTATTGCACTTCCCATAAGTAAACCTTTCACATTTTCGGCTACTACAACTTTTGGTTGTAATACCCTTGCTAAAGCTATGAAATCAAAGAAAAGCGTATCAAGAACTTGTGCAGATTGCCCCTCTCTGAATTTCTTTTCTTTACCCCAATCCTTTTCACGATTTCCGGCAATGGAGAAGGTGGAGCATGGGGGAGAACCGTCCAAAATATCCAAATTGTAAAGATCGGGCGGTAGCTCTCTCTCTCTCTCTCTCTCTCTCTCTCTCTCTCTCAATGTTCGTATATCTTCCAAAAAATTATATCGGGGTGAGTGGTTAGCCACATAACACCGATTAACCTTTGCGTCTATCTCATTGCAGCCAATTACATCAAATCCGGCTAACTTGTACCCCATTGTAGAGCCACCACCACACGCAAAGCAAGAAAACACTTTGCCTTTATCTTTCGTGAATTTGGCTTCTGAAAGCCTCCAATTATAGGGGAATTTATGTTTTTGCATTTCCATATAAATTAAAATGGTAAATCACTTTCACCAGGTCTGCAATCCTCAATTTTGTATTGAGTATCTTCAACTGATTTTATAGTACACAAAACGTATGCTTTCTTTTTTAAAAGAGTTGCAAGCCTTTTCGCTTCTTTTTCCGCACTATCCAAGCTATCATGTTTGCAAGCTGGGGTAGCACACCCTTCCACAAATACCATGTAAAATGTATTCATATTCGTTCCATTTTTAATTAAATGCAATTAGTTCGATATGTATATTCATCAATTATATCATTACCGATAATCTCAGGTAGTTCAAAAAACCTTGTTGCCGGGCAAACATGGGCTTCAATCTCTATGCAAAGACCGTCCCCCGACATATAGGCACAACCTACGCTATCGTTCCAGTTTATATGCTTTTGGGCTGCTTTAGCTACTTTATCGCAAGCTGATAGATATTCAGCATATTTACTATTTGCTTTTTTTATTTTATTGAATAGTATATCGTTCATTTTTTTTCTATTGGCTTATACATACGTTTATAGGCACGATTAATTTATAAGTCGCTCCGTTTGGGAAACCATCTTTTATAGCTTCTTCAATCTCGCTGGCTGATGGTACACTTATTCGTTTCCCAAATTCAATTTTGCCCAAGCGTTTTCCCTTGTGATCGAAAATTATATATGTGTATTCATTCATAGGGCTATAATTATTTATTTGGGTAAATTGGGCGTATCACTTCCAGCGTGTCCGCACGAACAATAGCAATACGTTGGTAATATTTCTCACAAGCAGCTTTAAAACCACCGCACCAAGCGCACTTTGCTTCGTATTGGGCTATTATGTCCTTTTCTGCCTTATTCAAGTCTGTAGCAGGAAAGGCTTCACCTATCCGTATCTGGTCGTTCTTATCGTGCTGTAGCACTCTGATGTAAATTGTATTATTCATATTCGGTGTTGCATTATGGTAGTCCGTAGGCTACCTGATTATTATATAGTAAATTCACGTTTGAAGTCTTCATCATCTTTAATGTATTCACTCAATGCAGATAATAGCCCACGTTTACTTCCACATTTTGCAATACTAAATAACCCGTTATTCTTCTGTTCGTCTGTTGTGATGAAGATGTAGCCATCTTTAACCTCCGGCTTGAATGGCTTAATTTGCGATTTTAATTTTCTGAAATTAATAGCCATATCTTATTTTCTTAAAATTTCGTCTAACAGTTTTTTATCAGCATCCCAAAGGTTGTACCCTTTGGCGATCTTTCTTCTTAGATACTCTTTTTCCCCGATCATGGCGATTGCCTTTTCTCTCAAATCTGATGCGCTCCACTTTTCAGCTTGATCTATCAGAAGGTTTGTAAGGCACTTTCTTTCTTCGTAAAGTTCACGTACTAATACCGTCTTTCGCTCTATCTCTTTTAGAGCTGTTGGGTTCTCCATCCACAACTTACAAAAAGCGTCTTTATCAAGTTCTGTATTCATGTAGCACTCTTCTACTTCCGTATAACCATCTGCCGATAGTTTTAAACCCGTTCTTTCTTCAAATTCTTTCTGTGTCATATCTGAATGTATTTAGTTTTATATTCTTTTCGTGTAACTGTTTTTATTACGTTGCAAATATATGTAACATTGGTAATATTACCAAATGAAATAGGTAATATTTTCAAGTGATATTACCGGAATTTACCAAGTAAAACATAGAAATATTATCATTATCAGATATATAGCTTTTCAAAAACACTGCAAAATAATTTCAGAAAAAGCATTTTTTAACATTGCGAAAATCTATGCTCTTTAATTTATTCTACTTATTAAAATAGATATTTTAAGATTACAGCTCTGATTTTGAAGAAAACAAGCATAAAAAACATTGGTGTATATATACACCGTTATTGAAAATATTACCTACATTTGCAGTATAACTAAAGTAATATTGATATGAATAAGACACTCTTTAAGAAAGTCAAAGACTTATGTAAGGACACTGGTTTATCAGAGAAGTACCTTACTGCGATAACCGAAAAAATGGGTGGCAGCATTGAGGATGATTCTACTGATGAAGCGGAAATCGAAAAAGTAGCAAACCAAATAGCGGATGTGGCAAAAGAAAGTCAAGGAGAAGCTACCAGGTGGGCTAACAAAGCGAAGGAACCGAAGGAACCGAAGGAGCCAAAGGAACCCAAAGAACCGAAGGAGCCTGATAACGATCCAAACAAACGGATCTCCGAACTTCAAGCGGAAATGGATAAAATGAAACAAGAACAAGCTAAGAAAGATCGTGAAACAGCCGTTCAAGCAGCTCTTAACAAGCATGGTATTCCCGAATGGAGAAGAAAAGGTTTGGTTATTCCTGATGAAGAGGATCCAGATGCTTATTGCGCTGGTCTGAAACAAGACTTAATAACTCAAAACCTTATTTCGGAAGATCCAGAGAGTGTAAAAACAGCAAACGCAAAGAATGTTGAAGAGGCTTCTGATGCGTTGCTGGAATCAATTATTGTTAAATAAATCATTTTACAATGAAACGAACAAAAATCTCATTTGTCGGTGAAAAACCGATTTTCACAGGCAGTCCGCAAATTGTACCAGGCGGTTTTAATCTGGATCGGGAGAAACAGCGTTTTTCTGTAGGTGATATTATCCCTGCCGGAACACTCGCTATTTTCGATGAAGTTACAAGAAAGGTACAGATTGTAAAAACAGCGAAGGTTAAAGCTATCGGCACAAAGGATAAGAAAGTTATCACTTTGTATTCAAATGGCTATTGTTCACCCTGCTTTTCTGTTGGAGATAAGCTGTTACAAGCTAAATCCGTTAGTGGAACTTTTGAAGATGCCCCTTCTATTGTGTCTATTGAAAAGCCTGGTGTGTCAAACGCTCCGTATGTAATTACACTTTCTGCCGAGATCTCAGGTTTGGCAGTAGATGATGTGCTTGTAGAGGTTGTTGAAAGCTCTACTAATGCTGCTGTTATTGGTGAACCTAACTCTTTAACAATCGAAGAAGTTACTGTAAAAGAGTTTGAAACAGCCATAGATGTTACAGAGGACACTATGCAATATGCTGTAATGGAAAGACGTGTTTTGCCTATTCCCGACAGCATGAAGGATAGCACGAAACGCTATTTAAAAGCGAACTCTCACATTCGATTGTCGCAAACTTATTAAAAGGAGGTGCTAAATGAAATCTATTTATTCAACTTTTACTGGTTTGTTTAAAGATGGCAAACCTATTGATTTTCTCGCAACGTGGAAAAAGACACTGGATAAGGCTTCAGAACGTGAAGTAGCATTGTTCCAGAAAACTTATTCGGATGAGTGGTTTGATTGGGAGGCTCCGCAACTCTCTTTGAGAGCTGAGGGTATTATGGGCAAATATCATTTGCGTGTGATGGCAACCCTGATCGGTGATGAATCCCCCACTCCGTTAAGACGTTCTGACGGTTTTGATATTTGGAATGAAGAAATTCCACGTGTCGGACATAAGTTCTTTATGAAGGCTTCCACTTACCGCAAGTTGCTGGAAGTTTATAAATCTCCGTTCTTGAAAGACGGTCAAAAGGTTAAGCAGATTGAAAAGACTTTGCGTAACGATGTGGAAAACGCTTATCTGGGCTGCAAAGATACTGCTGATTTTATGATTCTGAAAGCTATATCAAACTTCGGTGTTTGTCGTTTCATTCCTTCTATCAACAACCCTGGTGGACGTGAGTTTGAAATTGATTACCTGATGGATGAAGCTAACAAACTCGTTTCAGCCTTATTGTGGAATGACGCTAACTCAAAAGCTGGCAAGTTGGATATTATTCTAACTCTTACCATGATCGTTACCTTGTTCAAAAACAAAGGTGTCGTATTTGAAGAGTTACTGATGGCTCCTGAACTGCTTGCATTTATCCGAAGAGATATTACAATTCGAGAAGCAGCCTACGGTAAGGACAAATCCGGCAAGGTTGTTACTATCCCAGACTTGAACACCTTGTTTGCTGATAACGGTCTGCCTAAAGTTCGTGAGATCACCCGTCTTGTGGGTATTGAAAAGGACGGAGAACGTGAGCCGTTAGATCCCTGGAATCACAATATGATTGTATTTAAACCTGCTGGAAAGATTGGCTTTATCCAGCCTTCTATTGAAGATAACGAGCTGTTTGAAGAGGACAATGTAGATTACATGAACGCTGGTAACGGTATTCGTATAGCCAAATGGCGTACTGGTGAATCTACAGGGCAAAAGGCTGGTGAATATACACAAGGATCTGCCCGTTTGATCCCGGTTATCACTGAAATTAACGGTATTGTCTGCTTGCAAGTTAGAGGCTTTGAAGAGCCGGAAGAAGCAGTAGAGGGAGTAACTTTTTATACGAAAGAACAATTCGATCAGAAGGCAGCAGCAGCTTCTTTGGTCGGCTAAAAACGATGCAATATGGTAACATTAAAAGTATTAAAGAAGTTCCAAGATAAGGACAACAAGGAGAAAATTTACCAAGTCGGTGAAACTCTATCAACAAGCGATTTGGATCGTGTAAATAATCTTGTTTCACGAGGAATTTGCAGTATTTCTGCTATCAAGGAGGCTAACAAAGAAGAAAAGAAACCCGAAAAAATTAGCCTTTTTGATAAAGAGTTTGAAATCGGTGCTGTAAAAGGTGCTTTGGCTGAGATTGGCGTTTCAATCAATAAAAATGCTGGCGTTCAAGCAATCACCAACAAACTCGGTGAACTTACAGAAGAGCAAAACAAGGCTCTTTCTGAAATCTTATGTAAAGAGTAACCTATGACGAATTTAGACGCTATCCGTGCTTTATGCACTAAAATATGTTCCGGCTTCTACCCGGATCAGAATGTACTTGAATTTACCCTTTTGGATAATGGTATAGATCCTTCTAAAAACTTCATCCCCAAAGATGTTGAACTGGTGAAGGCTGCTATCAGTGTCGTTAAGGGAATGACTGAAAACAGCCATTCGGAAAGTGGAATTTCTGACGGGTGGGATGCGGATCGTATTAATAAAAGTATCTCCGCTATTTGTCGGGAGTACAATATAGATAGCTCTGATTTTGTCGAAGAATCTTCTGTATCAGACGGTTCTAACCAATGGTAAGTTATGCAATACAACGGAACAATACAGTATAAGGTTTTATCTGGTGGCGGTTTGGATGGTAACGGTGAGCCGATTATCTCTACCGTATCATGGAGTGAGCCTATACGTTGTCTGTACAAAACGGTAAAGCATAGCAACACAATCTATCAACAAGGTAAGTTTACTGATAAAAGCTATGAGATCCTAATTGAAAGTAGGGATTTTCAAGCTGATACGGTAAAACTTACCAATGATAGAACACAGTTTTTGGGTGAGTTTGAAGTACAGGATATTGAGTTTGTTAATCGCTCAGGAAGAGTAAAGATTACGGTTTGATGGGATTCACGAAGAAAACGCCGGATAGTGCTTTTAGCAACTTTCTTGATGATACCAAGAAAGCCGTTATAGGTAGAGCTATTAAGGCTTTTATCTATGTCGGTGAAGCGTGTCTGAAAGAAGCCCGTTTAAACGGCAACTATACAGACAGAACGGGAAACCTTAGAAACTCTATCGGTTATGCCGTGCTTTTTAATGGTGAAGTTATGGAAGAAAGTGCTTTTGCCAACACAAAAGGTGGGCAAAACGGAAAGAAGCATTTGGATAGCTTGAAAAAGAACTATCAAAACGGTATTGTCTTGATTGTATCTACTGGAATGAGTTACGCAGCTTATGTAGAAGCCCGTAATTATAATGTCCTTACTTCTTCCGAACTGCTGGCTAACAAACTTGTACCTCAGATTATGAAACAATTAGGCTTTGAAATGAAATGAATAAGACAGGTGATGAAATAGAGCTGGACGTTTTCAACATTATCACAAACAGCCAACTTGCAAAGGAAATAAAAGGTAACGTTTATCGTGAAGGAACACGAGATCTAAACCCTATGGAAGAGGATATAATTGTATCGTTTCTTACTGGTTTGGATGGGCAGTTTCAAACTGGCTCCGTAACGGTAAATATTTATGTTCCCGACAAAGATAATGGCAGTAAGGTATTGGTTAAAGATGTTGGCAGATGCCGTTATCTGGCACGCAAAGCCGATGAGGTTGTTAGATCCTTGAAACCTACTGATTACAGATTTTCTTTAGGTGCAACAATTAAAAGCTACAAAGCAGAAAAGGTAGCTATGCACTTTGTAAACGTAAAGATCAATTTTGAACTAAAAACATTTTAAGTTATGGGAAACAGTGGTATTACATGGGGTAAACCCCTGGTCGAATTTGGGCTAACTGGTGCTGAAGATGCAGCTCCTTCCAATTTCAAAACAATGCCCACAGCCGAAGAAAATACAGTTCTTCTTACAACCGTAAAAGGAAGTGCGCAAGAATTGTACGGAGAAGGGCATGAACTGGTAGCTCGAAAAATGCAAAAGTCTTATAAGCAGCTTGCTATGAGTGTGTTTATTCCTTCTGGCACAGAGGATCCTATTCCGGAAGAGGACGGAGTTGTAAAAGATGAATATGCAGTACGCCTTACTCCTGAAGATGATACGCTGGATGGATTCATCATGCGTAAATGCTCTGTTGAGGTTGAAGAAGAATGGTCGTCCGCAAAGGGTAAAATGCTAAAATACATCTTTAGCTCATTGAAGCCCAAGACGGGTAAAATGATTGAGAAGTATAAAAAAGCAGAATCATTAGATGTAGGTTAATTGAACTATGAACAAGGAAAAAGACAACATAGAAGGGCTTGTGTCTGATACGATCTTACAAAAGCCGTATTCTATACAGATAGGACAAGAAACATACGAGGTTGCACCTCCTTCTATTGCTACTCTTATCCTTGCCTCTGAACTTATTTCTCAGCTTCCTAAAGTAGAGTTAGATAAAAGCCTGGTTACATTTGAATCGCTCCGTATTGCGAAAGATTGTAAGGTTTTAGGCGATATTGTAGCTACTCTCATTTTAGGAGCTGAGAATATAACTACAGAAGCAACCGTAGTTCAAAAGTCTTTATTCGGTTTGGTACGCACACGCAAAAAGGTTACGATTGATAACAGGGCTGTTTTATCCGATAAGATCTTGAAACAAATTTCACCAAGTAAAGTGAACGCTCTTACCCTTAAAATCATAAACAGGATGGAGATAGGAGATTTTTTCGGGCTTACCGCTTCCCTGATAGAGATAAACCTTCTCAAACCGACAAAAGCAAGGGAAGCGGATCCGAAGGAAACGATAGCATCTGGGCGGTAGTAGCAGGAATGGCAAAGGCTTATAATCTGACTTTTGATTATATCCTATATAAAATGAGTTTTGCCAATGTTCGTCTGTATAATGCGGTTCTGCCTTCTTTCTCAGCAAAGAAGGATGGTAAAAAAGATACTGGCATTATTCTAAATGGTGATGATCCCAATAATCAGGATGTAGTAAATAACGCAATATTTGACGTAAACGAAGATGAATAACAACGAAGGTACAACATGGTGGGCTTTAGGATTGGATAACGCCAAATTTGAAAGCGATGTGGCGAAATCTAACTCTCTTTTCCGAAGCATAGGCAACACAGCCGAAAAGGAAGGTAGCAGGATAGACAATATTTTCCGTAAAATAACGGTTGCTGCAACTGGATTTTTCACGGCTCAACAAGCGTTGGGATATGCTCAGAAGATAGCTCAGGTAAGAGGCGAATACCAACAGTTAGAAGTTGCCTTCAATACAATGTTGGGCAGTAAGGCTAAAGCTGATGCTTTAATGACACAGCTTGTTAATACTGCTGCTAAAACTCCGTTTGATCTCGTTGGTGTGTCAAGTAGCGCAAAACAATTACTTGCTTATGGTATAGCTGCTGACAAAGTGAATGACACTTTGGTACGGTTAGGAAATATCGCTGCTGGCTTATCTATTCCATTACAAGATATAGCCTGGTTATACGGTACAACCATGACACAAGGCAGGCTATATGCTGAGGATCTTAACCAATTTACGGGTAGAGGTATTCCGATGATTCGTGAATTAGCTAAAGAGTTGGGTGTAGCTGAAAATGAAGTTAAGGCTTTGGTTTCCGAAGGAAAGGTAGGATTCCCCGAAGTTCAGAAGGTTATAGAAAACCTTACAAATTCTGGCGGTATGTTCTACAACCTGATGGAAGAGCAAAGTAAGACTATTACGGGTAAGATCTCCAACATGAGCGATGCTATTTCTGTAATGCTTAACGAAGTAGGGAAAGCTAACGAGGGAACAATCAATTCAATACTGGAAACTGGTATCTCCGCTATAGAGAACTACGAGGCTATCGGTGAAACTATACAAGAATTGATTGTTACTTATGGCTTGTACAAAGCTGCTGTAATTTCGGTTGCTGCTACAAAAAATGCCGTTACTACTATTAAAGCCACTGGAGAAGCTGAGGAACTAAGCAAATTGCTTACTGTAGAGCAGCAAGCAGCCATTTCAAAACAGAATTTAACCAAAGGCACGTTAGAGTATGCAACTGCCGTAAAAGCTGAAATGGCAGCAAATATAGAGGCTCAAACCGCAGCTTTAGCCAAAGCTCGTACAGAGGTTTCAGCAGCCAGCCAAGCCGTAGCAGCCAAGAAAGCCGAATACCTTGCTGCTAAAGAGTTGGAGAAGCAAAGATTAGCAGAACTTATGTCTATCGGTGCTACTGGCTCTGCAAAACAAGTAGAAGCAGCAGAAAGAAAATTAGTCGCAGCCGAAACAGCCAGAGAAACAGCAGCCTTACAATACCAAGCAGCCACACGTGATTTTAGCACCAAGAAAGTAGCGGTAGAAACGGCTGCTAAAACATTGAATACCACTCAGACAGCAGCCAACACAGCAGCACAAGCAGCCAATGTAACTACAACAAACTTGTTGGCAACTGCAAAGCTCAGGCTTACGGCTGTAGCTACCAGGTTGAAAGCCGTTATGCTGGCAAATCCTTATACTTTGGCAGCAGCAGCCATAGCAGCTCTCGGTTATGGTATTTATAAACTTATCACTTATCAGACTGACGCAGAAAAGGCGCAAGAAAAACTAAATAACGCCATATCTGAGAGTGAAAAGGTTATTGGAGCTGAAAGATTGCAAATTGATGCGATGTTTGCACGTTTGAAAGCAGCCAAAGAAGGTACGGATGAATACCGTTCTGCAAAGGAAGCCATAATGAGCAAATACGGTGAGTATTTGAAGGGGCTGGGGGATGAAAAGAACGCTTTGGATGATCTGGCTAAGGCTTATCGTATCATTACGCAAGAAGCCGAAAAATCAGCTCGTGCAAGAGCTATGGATAAAGCGGTTAATGAGGCTTCTAATGACTACATGGATAAGGAGGTAGAAGCCAAAGAAACTGTAGAAGAGCTACTAAAAGATAAGTTCAAGGGAAAGAAGGATAAAGACGGTATCGACCTTGCGGAAACTTATTATTGGAAGATTAAGCCAGTACTGGAAGGTAAGGGGGAAATTACTAAAGAAATCCAGGATATTATAAAGCAGTTTGACGAAACCAAATACTTGCCTGGCGATCCCATGACTGGTATAGGTGCGCAAACCTACATAGCTAATGACTTGCAAGATGAAATAACCAAAGTATTCAAAGCTCGTGGCATTTATAATAATATCATAAAAGAGGCTCAAAAACGCTTCGGGGAGAATCCCAACCAAAATCAGAAAACGGGTAATCAGGAAGAGGTATTTTATACCAAAGGTAAATCCATTTCTGAGATAGAAGCAGCCATTACTAAAGGTCAAGAAAAACTGGAGGCTTTCAAAAAGGCTCTCAAAGAGAACAACGGCTTAATGTCTGATGGCAAAGTAGTAACCGATGCTGTTGTAAAAGGGCAGGAAAGCTATATAGCTAAATTAAAGGCTACCGTTCTTGAACGTGAAAACGAGCTGCAAATTATTAGCCAAGTAGAGAGCCGTATTTCTAAGCTGAAACAGGAGCAGAAAGAAACCGTTAAGGGTAGTGCTGAATACAACGACTATCAAAGACGTATAGATTCACTGAGTAAAAAGTTACCAGATAGAAAAACGTCCTCTTCTCAAAAGGATTATTCCGATGAGATAAAACGTAATGCACAAGAGCAGATCCGTATTAAAAAGGATATGGAATTTGCTGTAAGGCAAGCTGAGATCAACACCTATAAGGAAGGACTTTCTAAAACATTGAAACAAAACCAGCTCAACTATGAGCAGGAAATGGAGCAGATCAAACGTCAAAAGGAGGATAAGCTAACCAAAATTCAAGAGTGGGAAAAAACTATATGGGAATCTCAGGGCAAAAAAGGTACGTTTAAGCCAACTACCACCCAATTATCAGAGCAGGATGAGCAACAATTTAAAGCTCTTGAAAATGCTGCTGGAAAGAAATTGTCTACTGGCAATCAGACTGCAATAGAAGAAATGCTAAAGCAGTATCAGACCTATGCGGAAAAGCGCAAGGAGATAGAGGAAAATTTTCAGCAAGATATTGACGAAATGCGAGCTGTTAATGAGAAAGATAAGAAAGCCGGAAGGCAAGTTACTTTCTCCGAAGAAAATATCGCTCAGGCTGAAAGTGATAAACAAGATGCTTTGGACGCTTTAGATCAAGAGATAGCTACTCGTGAAGCGACTTTTAATGTATGGGTAGAACAAATATCCTCTATGGGGTTAAGACAGCTAAAGGAGGCTTTACAAACAGCCCAAGACACGCTGAAAAAAGAAGGTGGCAAGCTGGATGATAAAGAAAAAGCTACTCTTCGTGCGCAAATTAAAACCCTGGAGAAAAAAGTAGAGGTTGCTGAGGCAAAAGACGCAAGCATTTCATCTGCTGAAAAAAACAAAAAGAAGTGGAGCGATACCCTAAAGGTGATGAATGAGGTAGATGATACTGTTAATAATATCATTTCAGACTTTGACGGGATGGATGATGCAACCAAAGCTGCTTTGTCTGCTGCTACCAATATCGCAGGAGGTATAATTTCTATGATAACGGGTATTCAAGCGTTGGCGGTTACTGGTGCAGAAGCTATCAAAGGAGTAGAAAGAGCTTCGGTTATCCTTTCCATAGTCGGTACAGCCGTTTCCCTTATCACTTCATTGTTTGGGTTGTCCTCTAAGGCTGAAAAGGAACACCAAGAGGCACTTAAAGAAGTAGCCGAGAACAAACTGGAAATGCAACGCCAGTACAACTTATTGCTCATGGAGCAAAATTTACTTTTGGAGGAAGCAACATCTATTTTTGGTACAGATCAAATAGAAAAAGCTATCAATGCAATAGAGGTATATCGTGATGCGATAGCTGAATATAAAGAAGTCCTAAAGGGGGATAAACCAACTTATCAATTTCAGTTTAACCCTAAAGGGAACTGGGGGCTTGATGAATACAATGCAAAATTAAATGCGTACAATCAGGGTATAGGTGCGCTTAATGATATAACCATAAAAACGGGAAGTTACACTACTGGAGCTTGGTTTTGGAAAAAGCAGCATGATATTTATACTTCGGTACTCCAGGTTTACCCGGATTTAATAGATGGTGAAAAAAATCTGAACAAAGAAAGAGCGCAAGCCATTCTTGACACTCAAACAATGAGCGATGAGAATCGGAATTTGTTGCAAAACCTTATAGACCTTCAAGAACAAGCGGAAGAAGCCCAACAAGCACTAAGAGATTACTTAGAGGGTACTTTTGGCTCTTTAGGTGATAGTATAATGGATAGTATCACTGAGGCTATTGAAAATGACGGTGTAGATGCGTGGGAAAAGTTTGGAGAAAAAGGATCTTCTGTATTGGAAGATTTGGGTAAACAGATTGCCTACTCTTTATTCTTCTCTGATAAGTTCAAAAGACTACAAGCGGATCTGGAGAAAATCTATGGATCCGGCAAAACAGAAGAAGAAATAGCTAAGGAAGCAAGGAATTTGGTTTCCTCTTTCTATCAAGGTATCGGTACGGATATGAATAATGCCCAACAATGGATGGAGCATTGGAAAGAAGAAGCAAACAAACAAGGCTTTCACCTTTGGGAAACAGAGAATCGTGAGGTTTCCAGCAATAACGGCATAGCAGCAAGCCAGGACAGCGTAAACGAGCTGAACGGAAGGACAACTGCAATTCAAGGGCATACCTATTCTATAAATGAAGGTATTAAATCATTGGTTAGCCATTGTGCCAAATTTCTTGAGGTATTAACTGGTATCAGAGAAAATACAAGCTATTGCAAGAATCTGGAATCTATCAATTCCAATATAAAGGAAATGAAAGAAAGCATAGGTAACATGAATGATAAAGGTGTAATAATGAGGAAATGAAAAATAACTTATACATAGACGGTACGGACGCTTTTACTCGGTTCGGGGTTTTTATTGCTGAGGGTGGGCATAACGAAGTTGTTGCTTTCCCGGCATTAAAAGCACCAGAAGTTTCTAATGATTGGGCTGAGTATGACGGTATCGAAGTGGATTTGTCGGATCCTAAACTTGATACTAAAGAACTTGAAATAAAGTTCAACGCAGTAGGTATGTATCAGACTGGAGATTTCATTTCTCTGTTGTCCGATGGAGCTTACCATACCTTTGAGTTTAAAAGAATCGGATATAATTGTAAACTCCGATTGGTTTCAGAGGTAAATGTAGCTCTGTATATCGGTGCTAAAAGTTTCTCGTTAAAATTCGCAGATGATTTCCCTTTGAGAGATTATAAATATACGGCTCCTTTATCGACAACCAATATACCTACGCAGGGGTATGAAATAGACGGGATAGATTTCTCCGTTTACGGTATTCGTGTATTGGAAGGAAGCGAGGCACAAATACTTAAAGCTCCAGCAGTGAAGAAAAATATGTTACGTAACCTTTCTACCCAAAATGGGGCTATTTATGATGGCAAACAAGTAGTGTACCAACATAAAGAAGTTGCCTTGAATTGTTGCTTAATCGCTAAGAATCTAACGGAGTTCTGGAGAAATTACAATGCTTTCCTTTACGATCTGATAAAGGTTGTGGAAATAGACGAAGGCGAAGGCGTGAAGGTACAAACGGCTGAAAGATCCTTGTTCGTTGAAAGCACTTACGAGGAATACCCATGTTACTACAAAAGCTCAAAAGTAAGTCTGTTTTCCCCTGACGATCAAGTTTGGTGCGCTTTTACCTTAACGTTGGTATTTACTGCCTTTAGAGTTGGAGGGGATGAATATTTACTTGCTTCTGAGGCTGGAGAATTGATAGTTACAGAAGATGGTGAGTTTTATATAGATTTGAAAAGCTATGGCTATTAAAAAGAAGAAAATAAGCGAGCTGACACTTTCGGATAACCTGAAAGGATTGTACACTATTGGAGTTAAATTAATCAATGGGGTACAAACCAGCGTAAAAGTAAGTTTGGAATACATTCAAACGGCATACGAGAACGCTGTAAAAGCAACCAACAGTGCAAATGAAGCTGCCAAGTCTGCTAACAATGCTGCTTCAAGTGCCAACACTGCAACCTCAAACGCAAATAAAGCTACTGAGGCAGCGAAAACAGCTACCAATAATGCTAATGAGGCTACCCAACAGGCTAAAACTGCTACTTCTAACGCAAACTTGGCTACTCAAAAAGCGAATACAGCAGCTACCAATGCAGATAATGCACGAAAAGGATTAGAAGAAATAAAAAGTGCAACTGAAAGTGCTACAGCCAATGCCAACAAAGCAGCTACTAATGCGAATGAGAAAGCGCAAAAGGCAGAAACAGCAGCTAACAGTGCAAATACTCAGGCAAATAGGGCAAAAGAACAAGCGGATAATCCACCGAAAATGGGTGAAAATGGCAACTGGTGGAAATGGGATGAAACGCAAAAGAAGTATGTAGATACCGGGATTTTGGCAAAAGGCGGTATTCTCTATCCTACTTTTACGATTGATCCCGATACAATGGAACTGATCATGTATTACCAGGATGATATAGCTGCTGATATGTTTGATATTGACAATGAAGGATTTTTAATTTTTAACCCCAAGTGATATGGCAGAAGGAAACATAAGATTAGGAAAGGTTGCTTTCGTGGATAAGGGAACTTATTCAGCAGCTACCACATATAATACATTTGATTTCATTACTACGGATGATAGTTGCTATCTCTGTATCAAGGACGGGAACAAAGGACACGCTTTAACCGAAACTACCTGGTGGAAATGTATTGCTCGTGGAACAACCGCCACGGCAGCAGCTAAAAAGGCTGAGGACGCTGCTAAACTGGCTAATGAAAAAGCTACAGCAGCCGATAGCGCAGCAGGTAAGGCAGTAGAGGCTACCAACAATGCCAACGCAAAAGCTAATGAAGCTCACGAAAAGGCGGAAGAAGCCAATACTGCTAAAGATAATGCAAATGAAGCTACTGGCGATGCAAGGGTAGTTATCGCAAGGCTGGAGGAACTGGAAGAATCGCTAATCTCAAAATACAAGCTGATCCCTACTTCCATGAAGCTAAACTACCCGAAAAAAGTTACTTACAGGAATACCCAGCCTTTCAAAGTTGAGGTAGAATTACTTCCCGTAGATACTGGTAGGAATGTATTGTTTCTCGGTGATGATCGGGCGGTGTCTATCACTCCTGATGGCGTATTTATGATTAACGGTGTAGGAATGAGTAAAATTCACGTTATCCCAACGGAAAATACGGGTATTTATCAAACTATACAGATTGAAGTACAGGAGCCAGGAATAAGGTTTACTTCTGGTAAGGGTATGCGTTTATCCGGCTCTGGTGGTATCATATTAACTTAGTAAATTTTATTGTTTAACTTCTTAACACTATAAAAAATATGGCACTTACAACAGAAGAGGAAGCTAAAGTAAAAAAGATTATTACAGCTTACGACAATGGCAAAAGATTAAATGAATTACCAGTAGCAGACAGCAGTAACCCTTTCGACCTCACAACTGAGGTATTGGATAAAAGCGGAGAAAGCAAACAAGCTGGTCTGGCTGCTATGCTACCTTATGCAGAGGATCAATGTAGTTATGGCGTAGAATTAGATGTAACAGTATCTTCTTCGGTTCTTACCCGTACTGGCAATATGACACTGCATAAAACATTGCCAATTCAAAGCAAGATGAAAGGGTGTTTGCTATCAGATGAAGGCAAGGTTATTGAATACCTAAACCCTACCAACTGGAAAGCGCATAAAAGGGATGGTTCCAATGGTATGGTTATGGTGGAAATCCCTGCTCACTGGAGAAGATTTTATACCAATGGAAACAAAAGAGGTGTACGAATCAGTGAATACCCAATACCTGGTTATCATTTCGTAAAGAAATGCTATATATCGGCTTATGAGGCAACAATCCAACGTAGCACTGGTAAACTGGCTTCTGTAGTAAATACTTCGACTGATTACAGAGGTGGTAATAACCAAGCAGATTGGGATGCTTTGCCTAAATCCCAATTAGGCAAGCCAGCTACATCTACGAGTAGAACAAACTTTCGTGCTGCTGCTCGTAAAAGGGGAGCTGGTACGCAATGGAACTGCATGGACTATAACGCTTATATCACTTTGGCATGGCTCTATTACATAGAGTATGGAAACCTTAACTGCCAGTTGGCTTTCAATGCCCAGAAAGATAGCAACGGTTATGCTCAGGGTGGTTTGGGTAATGGTGTAACCACATGGGATGGTACAAAGTGGAACAACTTTAATGGTTATAATCCTATCATTCCTTGTGGTACGAGTGATGAATTGGGAAATGCTTCAGGTGAAGTAGCTTACACTTTAGAGAAAGCAGAAGGAGAAAGCAGCAAAGTATTTACCGTACCTCGCTATCGTGGTATTGAAAATCCCTTCGGGCACGTCTGGAAGTGGACGGATGGAGTAAATATAGAAGTGAAAACCAATTCAGACGGAGGAACTTCTAAAGTGTATGTTTGCGATGATCCTTCTAAATACAACGATAGTAACTACACAGGCTATACGCTTAGAGGATTGGCAGCACGTGCAGAAGGTTATGCAAAAGAAATGATTTTCGGTGAATTTGGCGATTTGATTGCTTCTGTAGTCGGAGGTGGATCTACTACCTATTGGTGTGATTACTTCTATACCAATATAGGATCTAACGCTCTTAGGGGTGTCCTTTTCGGCGGTGGTGCGAATAATGGCGATCGTGCGGGCTTCGGTTATGCGGATACGACTAACGCCCCCTCGAATACGAGTGCGCGTGTCGGCTCTCGGCTTTGTTTTATTCCTGAATCGTGAAACGAGCCTGGTTTAGACTGCAAAACCTAAATGGTTAATAAACAAATAAATATAGGTTGGTTGCTGGTGGGTGTCCTTTTCAGCGGTAATACGAATAATGGCGATCATGCAGGCTTCGGTTATGCGAATACGAATAACACCCCCTCGAATACGAATGCGAATGTCAGCTCTCAGCTATGATTTTTCAAAATAAACTCAACATACGAAGCAACGACCTTACCTATTGGTAGAAGATAACATAACTCATAAAGGTGCTGGTAGGGAAACCGAAGGCTCTGAGTACGAAAAACAAAGAATATGAAGAGATTAAGTAATTTATACGAGCAAATTATTTCACTTGACAACTTGCACCTGGCTGATGAAAAAGCCAGAAAAGGCAAGTTGCGTTCTTATGGTGTCAAACGACACGATAGGAATAGGGAAGCAAACATACTGGCTCTTCACGAATCTTTGAAAAACAAGACTTTTGTAAATTCTAAATATGAGGTATTTATAATCAGAGATCCCAAAGAACGGCTTATTTACCGTTTGCCTTATTATCCTGATAGGATCTTGCACCATGCCATTATGAATATTCTGGAGCCTATATGGGTGTCCTTATTTACAGAAGATACCTATTCTTGCATTAAGGATCGTGGTATTCATAAAGCAGCAGATAAAGTAAAGAAGGCTTTGAAAGAAGATCCAGAACACACTACTTACTGCTTGAAAATGGATATAGTGAAGTTCTATCCAAGTATAGACCATGATATTTTGAAAACAATATTACGGAAGAAAATCAAAGATAAAGATCTGCTTTGGTTGCTTGACGTGATTATAGACAGTGCCGATGGCGTACCCATAGGGAACTATCTAAGTCAGTATTTTGCTAATATTTATCTGGCTTACTTCGATCACTGGATAAAGGAGGTTAAGAAGGTAAGATATTACTTTAGGTATGCAGATGATATTGTGATTTTAGGCGATGATCCTAAACAGCTTCACAAACTCCGTATAGAGATTGAAGAATATCTGCATGACAATTTAAAGCTATCACTTCGTAAAGTGGATCCTAAAACTGGAAAAAAGAAATGGAAGTTTCAAGTATTCAAAATTGATAGCCATAGAGGTATTGATTTTGTCGGGTATGTCTTTTACCATACCCATACCCTTATTCGGAAGGGAATCAAAAAGAACCTATGTAGGAAGGCAGCCAAGCTGAATAAGAAAAAGCACATTTCCGATATGGAATACAAGCAAGTTATTTGCAGTTGGTTTGGCTGGGCTAAATACAGTAATTCTAAGCATCTATTAAAAACAATAATTAAAAAGCAAGTATATGATACACTACGATTTTAAGCCTTCTAAGTTAGAGGCTAACGGGAATGGTTCTTACACATACCGTTGGGATATTCAGGAAGTTCAAGTAGAAAACCATTTTGGAGAAGCTGGAGATAATGGGCAAACTACAAAATGGACTTGTAACGAAGTTGTTGTTTGGGGAATGGTTACAAATGATAAGCTGAAAAAGGCAGTTATTACCCATTTGTGGGATTCGGATAAAGAAGCCAAGATTATCAATGATTATAACGCTGCCCAGCTCGGTATTCTTACTGAAAAATCAGCTACCGATGATTACAAGGAATATTTGCAAAAGAGAAAAGCTATCAAAGAAATGATAGATAGCGATTGTAAGGAACTTAATATTATATTATGATGAAAAAGTTTAGTGAGTTAGGTGTAACCGTACAAGATGAACGTAAAATGTTCAACTGTAGTCAGGTTTCTATTTCGGACGTGCTGAACTGTGAGATCATTGTAGAAGATTTCATTCCAGATGTAAAGACTTCGCACGGTGAAGGAAGATACCTTGTGAAATTTAAACATAGCAATGGTGCGGATGGTAAGTTTTTCACAAACGCAGCTTCTTTAAAGAAAACTTTGGATCAGATCCCCAAAGACGCTTTCCCTTTCAGCACTACGATTAAAGGGATGAAATGCGGAAATGGTAAGATCTATCAATTCACTTAGTAAACATGAAAATACATTTCAACAACAAGGAGATTGATATTCTGGTAGATACAAGCAGCTACCGATATACGGCTTTACAGAATGTAGGCACTCTTTATCTGTACTTTGCCAGTGAAGAGTTCATAAACATTCCCGTAGGAGCTTATTGTATCTACAAGAATATCACTTACTACCTTATGGATCCTGACGACTTCAAGAAGAAAAGTAGTCGGAATTTTGAATACACTCTTGTAATGTATGACATAGGCGCAATATTGGGTAAATACAAATGCCGGGATATTGTTTCTAAGCGTTTAAAGTTCGATTACACTGCAAAACCTCACGAGCATCTACAGTTAATTGTAGATAATCTCAACATGAGAGATAGCGGTTGGAAGGTTGGCGAATGTATCGAAGCAGAAGAAAAGACTATTAACTACAACCATATCTTTTGTAGTGAGGCTTTGCCTACTATTGCCGATACGTTTAAGACGGAGTATGAAATAGATCCAGCTATCAAAACGATACACTTGCGTAAAGTTGAATATAACAAGGGTGAGCCTTTGCCTCTTGAATATGGGAAAGATAAAGGTTTTGTTCCAGGTTTAGGACGCTCCAACAAGGACGGAAATAGACCAGTTACCATATTGTACGTTCAAGGTGGGGAGCAGAATATAGACTTTAGCAAATATGGATCTAAGGAATTGCTTTTGCCCAAAAATCAAAGATTGGAGTATGAAGGGCGTGCTTACGTTTCGGATGCGGAAGGCTTGTATATAAAACGGGCTGATACAACCCTTACGGATGTTCAAGAGGATAGTTTGGATTGTTCTCATATTTCACCTAAAAGAGTAGGCAGTGTTTCTAATGTTGTTGTTTCTGATAAAGAAAAGAATTTCTATGATTTTATAGATAGTTCTATTCCTGATGATCTGAATTTTGAGGATTACGTGATAGAAGGCAATAACATGACTGTTATATTTCAGTCTGGTATGCTTGCTGGCAGTAATAAAGAGTTTGAAGTTAAATATGTTCATAAAGAACGTAAATTCTTGATAACACCACAAGAAATAGACGGTCAGATTATGCCCAATGACATATATAAGCCTAACCTGGTGGATAAATACGCTGTGTTCGGAATACAGTTGCCGGATGCGTACATTTGCAATAACTCAACGAAAGAAGGTGCAAGCTGGGATATGTTCAGGGAAGCAGCCAAATATCTTTATGAGAATGAAGATCCAAAATTCACATTCAAAGGAGAATTGGATAGCATTTATTCCAAAAAGCGTTGGCTCTCTATTGGTGGCAAAATAAAATTGGGCGGTTATATACTCTTTAAAGATCCGCAATTCATACCAGAAGGTATAAAGATAAGGATTACCAGTATTAAGGAGTATATACACAGACCTTACAGCCCGATTATTGAATTATCCAATACTACTACTGGCGTAACGGTTTCAAGCGAATTAAACAAGATAGAGAGTAACGAGGTTAAAACCGATAACCAATATAAAAACTCTATTCAATTTACAAAAAGACGTTTCAGGGATGCAAAAGAAACTATTTCAATGTTGAATGACGCTCTTTTGCATTTCTCAGGCTCTATCAGTCCGATTTCGGTACAAACAATGAGTTTGCTTGTTGGCGATGAAAGTTTGCAGTTTCGTTTCGTGAACAACAAAACCAATCCGACACAAGTAGAATATTTCGTTACCTATGACAGCAAAAAGAAAGTGCTTTCAGCTCCAGGTGGAATATTACAACACATGACTATCGGGATTGATACACTTTCTTCTGGGCATAAAGCCAGTGAGTATAAGTTTTGGGATATTGAAAAATACACTTCTCCAACTTTGACGGAAACCGTAGGGTATTATCTCTATGTGAAGGCTAATAAAAATGGCACTACTGGATCATACGTTTTAAGTAAAAACGCTATCAAGCTGGAAGGCGTAGAGGGGTATTATCATTTCCTTGTAGGTATTCTAAACAGTGAATTTGAAGGAGAACGTTCATTTATTGAACTATTCGGCTTTACTGAAATAGTTCCTGGAAGAATAACAACTGATAAAATTGTTTCGACTGATGGAAAAACTTATTTTGATCTATTGAATAGTATTATATCAGGAAAGATAAGATTCCAGTCGGGTTCATCGGGATTATACGAACTTAGCGAATGGGAAGATGTGAGCAATCTGATAACCCAAGCACAGAACACCGCCAACACCGCTGTTGAGAGCGCAAAAAACGCTAATACTGCCATTGGAAATCTGAATAACTATGTGAACGGTGCGTTTGCTGACGGCATAATTACGGAAGCGGAAGCGAAAGCAATTGAAAAGTACATCAACACAGTGAACAACACGAAAGCTGCCGTGGAAGCTGCGTATAACAAACTGTACACAAACGCCTATCTTACGGGAACGGCAAAAACCGGGCTTCTGAATGCCAAGGTTACGCTTATGGGCAGTATTGAAAACCTTATCAGCGCAATCAATTCCGCTATCGCCGATGGTAGAACCACTGTAACCGAAAAAAACAATGTTGATAACAAATATGCCACTTTCAACAGTGCGTATGCCGACTTTAACACTGCTGTAGAAGTTGCAAACAAGGCTATTCAAGACAAACTGAAAGGGTATTCGGATGAATATTCACAAAAGTTTGATGAGTTTATTGGTGGCAGTTTTAAGGACTTAAAGGACAATGCTGTACTAAAACAGACAATTATTGAAGGAGGTTATCTGAAAAATGACCTTATTGACACAAACAATTTAATTGTAAAGAAAGTTTTTTCAAAGGATGGAAAGTTTAAGATATTGGATGATGGCTCAATGGAAGGAACTTCGGGAACATTTTCTGGGTATTTGAAAACGAATTTCCATTTAGTAGAGGAAAGTGACGCTATATATACAAAAGACAGCAGTCAAGGACAATACGGCTATAAAATCAATAAAGAATTAAATCTAAAGGTCGATATGGAGGGAGAAAGTAACGGGGCTACTATAATATTGCCAAATGAAATCCAATACATAGGTTCAAGGGTAATATTACATAATGGCTGTTATCCACCATATACCCGAACAGTAGGAAGTATTAGGTACAGTTCAGTTTGTATTGATGATGGGGGGCAATTAAGGGGAACATCCTCAAATTCTTCTGAATCAGACTTATTGTCATGGACAGACCCTAATAAGATAACATGGATAAATGGTGTCATTGAACTAATAGGTATTATTGAAAAAGGGGCATACAGCCCGTCACTTTTAAGTTGGAAAGGTCAGTCAAATAAGGTTATCCCAAACCCATCAAATGGTTATATGTATTATAATACTGAAAAAAACAGAAATTATGTCTATTGGTTCGGTCAATGGAATGAAATCCCAACATACGAAAACAACCCGATAATATGGAAAGGGAAACTGGATCAAGCTCCAGAAAATCCTGAAAAAAATTGGGTGTACATTTCAAGGTATGATTCTGTTTTCATTTATAATGGAATAAGATGGGAAGATATAAGTTACTATGTTATAACGGCTGAGAAATGCGGATGGAGTGCTCTAAGCATGAGTGGGGTTTCAATAGAGTATATCCATTATTAATAATGAAGCATTTAATTTTTTACTTTTGGTGTATATGTACGCCAGAATGATTATATTTGCAGTTATTAATCAATAACTTAATAAAATATGGATTGGGCAGCATTATTTGCGTGTATAACAGCTTTGGGTACGGGCTGGTTTGCGTATAATCAGTTAAAGCATAATCGGCTTGCTGATATTAAGGCTAAAGAACTTGAAAGACAATTAGAAAGAAAAAGCACTCGCAGAAGTGAAAACTCTGCTCGTGTGTATGGTGAAATTCATAAAGTATTGAATGATCTTTCATGTGATCGTGTGTATATTATACAACCATATCCTTTAGGAGATAATCATTATCTCACAATCTTGTATGAAGTTACCGCTAAAGGGGTTGCCCGTATTAGTGACTTTTGGCAAGATATTAAGATGTCTGAACTTCCAAAGTTTACGGCTTCAATGGCTCGAAATGAACTTATGCTGATACGTGATATTGATAGTTTGGATGGAACACGTGCAAAGGCTATGTTTAGTTCCAATGGAACACAGTCTTTAATCGTTCAAAAATTACACGATACTACCCATGATTGGGTTGGTTCTTTGGTCTGTGATTTTACAGAATCCATCCCTGATGATTTTGATGAGGAAGCAATCAGAAAAAAACTTCATTTTGCAGCCATGCACATTCAGTATATCCTTCCAGAAGTAAAAGAACGCAAGTTATGAGAGTAACAGAATATCTGAAAGAACTTATCAAAAATGGATCGGGGCACAGTAGCAAGAGTTTTTTTCTTGTTGCCGTTACCTTAATGGGGTGCTTCCTTCTGCTTATTGTCGGTTTTATTTTGGTTTATGAAGTAATCGTAAACAAGTCTATCAAAACCGATCTTATGGGATTATCGGCTTTTGTCGGTGCTATCACTGCTTTGTTTGCTTCGGCTGGAGTAACCAAATGTTTAAGCGAAAAAAATGAAAATAAAAACGTATGAAAGTATTATTAGACAACGGACACGGAGAAAATACACCAGGTAAAAGATCTCCGAAGTGGTCGGACGGATCACAGTTATTTGAGTGGGAATATGCCAGAGAAATTGCCAAAGGCGTATATAACCAATTACGAGCAAAAGGTATAGATGCTGAATTGTTGGTAAAGGAAAATATAGACGTACCTTTGGCAGAAAGAGCCAGAAGAGCAAACGAGATAGCAGCCCGATACGGTAAGACAAAAACGCTTCTTGTTTCTATTCATTGTAACGCTTCTGGAACTGGCAAGGGTACAGGATGGGAAATACATACCAGTCCTGGAAAAACAAAAGCTGATGATTTGGCGCAAGTTTTCTGGGATATGGCTAATAGAATGTTTGGAGGAACTTGGAAAATTAGAGGTGATTGGTCGGATGGGGATGGAGATTGGGAAAATAATTTCTACATTCTCAAAAAGACTTCATGCCCGGCTGTTTTAACGGAAAACTTCTTTATGGATAATGAAACAGATTGCAAGTTTCTACTATCTCCAGAAGGAAAGGCTCAAATTATCCAGTTGCACGTTGATTCAATCCTTAAATATATAGAAGATTATGCGTAAATTTTTATTTATTGCGCTTGTTTTACTCGTAGGAACAAATATCTTTCTGTTTAAACGATTAGATAGCGTAAAGAAAGAACGTAATCGCTTGGATAGTAACCAAGCAGCATTACTTTCAGATGTGGAACACTACAAAACAGAAGCAGGGAAAAACGCTACTTCTGTTTTAAGGCTGGAACTGACGAAAAATGAGCTGGAGAAGAAAAACAAGGATCTTACCAAAACAGTAGATGATTTGAATATAAAACTCAAACGCATTCAGGCAGCTACAACAACAGCCACTAAAACGGAGATAGAAATAGAAACAAAAGTACGTGATAGCATAGTGTATCGCAACCAGCTTGATACTCTTTTAAATTTTCGATGGCGTGATTCTTGGATAGATTTAAGGGGAACTATTGATAAAGGGGTATTATTCGCTAAGATAGAAAGTGCCGATACATTACACCATATCATACACAAGATACCGAAAAAGTTTCTTTTCTTCCGATTTGGGGTGAAGGCTATAAAGATGGATGTTGTAAATTCAAATCCACACAACAAAATTACATATACTGAATATATAGAGCTAAAAAAATAGCTTTTGTAGAATACTTTTTTCATTTCAGAACGTGCATACTGAGAAGTACGCACGTTTTTTGTATCTTTGCAGTGCCGAATTTATATCGGTGTTGCATTAGTGAAAACCTCGCTTCTTTTTGTAGAAGTGGGGTTTTCCATTTTCTTTGTAGAAAGCCTAATTATTATACTATTTCTACAAATATTCTACAAAAATCACAATATCCGTTGTAATCCACTGATTATTAGAGTTAGAACAAGACTTTCCTAAACTTTTGATTCGGGTTCGATTCCCGACGAGGGTACAAAAAGAAAGGAGCCATGTCTAAATTCTGACATAGCTCCTTTTTCCGAAAAACAAACTAGAGTTTTATTCTGCTTCGTTCAGTGTTGCAATACTTACGCGGTTCCAGTCTGGTTCTGAGAACATTTCTCCTACTCCTTGACCTTCTGCCGTAATACGGCTTGCGCTTATTTTGTATTTATTAATCAAGATAGTCTTCACAGCCTCTGCACGTTGCTTAGCAATACGTGCATTAATCTCTGCACTACCTTCAGGAGAAGCATATCCTTTAATAACAACTGTACTAGAAGGATTATTCTTCATGTATGTAGCAATACGTTCTACATTTGGCAACTGATCAGCACTTACAGTAGCCTTTCCTTGTCCGAAAGTAATAACCGACTCTAAAGACTTAGAGTGAGTATTCTGAACAATAGTTTCAACCTCTTTCGGTGCATTCATACACTCATTCAGTTTTTCTTTCAACTGATCATTTTCATATTGCAAAGCTTCAAGTCCTTCTGTTTTTGCAGCCGATTCTGCACGCAATGTGTTAATTGCATCATTCAGCATATCAACTTCAGCCTGGTTGTATGGAGTCTGAATTGTTTGGTAATGCTTTCCATTACTACTTGCAAAATGATAGGTCACACCCGCCAAAAGTTCTATAGCTGATTTATTAACATTTAAAATCTGCGATCTGTTTCCTGACATCTGATATACAATAGCAGGACGTACATTTATAGTCCAAGCTTTCGCCTCTCCTAAATTGAAGTTAAAACTTGTTCCAAAACGGCTTACCATATATGATTTGTCATAGCCCAGACCTGAATTTACAAAATCATGTCCCCAGCCAATGCCGGCAATCGCCTCAACTTCAAACAATCTGGGCTTTCCCAAATAGCCACCAAATAAGTTATTTAAGTTGATTTTACCCAAGGCTCCCAAATTAAGTGCATCAAACGCTGTACGGCTTTCGCTCGTGTTGACAGTTGTCAGTCCTTCAAAAGAAACTCCCAACACCGGAGTAATTTGTTTCCCAAGCTCAATACCAGCTGTTCCACGCATATTTTTCCAGAATGCAGAATGTGTTGTTGGGGTAATGCCTCCACCTTTGATACCCATGTACCAATTATCAAAGAATTTATTACCTACGTATGCATCTTGTGCATTACCCACCATTGCAACAGCTACAAGCGCCATTGCGAAAAAAAATCTTTTTTTCATACTTTGAATAGTTTAGTTAGTTGTTTAGTCAGTCTGTTAATCTTACAGTACATAGATAAAACAAATCTATGCCTACTTTGTTCTTCAAACTCAATAATCAGCAATAAAAAATCATAGGCAATCGAGTAGGAGGAAAACGAAGTAGTTTTCTTCCTACTTTCGTTTTCCGACCTCTCACACCACCGTACGTGCCGTTCGGCATACGGCGGTTCTTTACTATGGATGCCTTTCGTATTCTTCGAAAGACACTTCCACGACATCTTCTTCAACCATCCATTTGTAGGTCTGCGCTCCTTTATACCCTTCGGATTCCGTCCTATCTCTTTAAAGGTAGCCCAATACTTCTGTTTTGGTTTTATGCATTCGTTCCAACAAACGGTAGTTTTCAGTTATGCCGTTTAAATAAAGTTTGGTCCTTCCCTATAGGCATACATGCCTTGGGTACTACGACCTCTGCTGACTTCTCACGGCAAGCTTTACTCCATCATGGTACTTCGAATCATTCATCCTCACCATATGTCCGTGAGACCTCCTCGGATAAGGGTATTAACTTTCAATCTTATGTCTGCTCCATTTACACTAACCGTCCCGAATAGCTATAGGGCTTTAGTTTGTTTCGCAACCTTACCCACGGTCATATGCCTTATATGAAGTTTCTGTTCGTCAGACCAGATGTTTGCCGCCAGCTTCTTTCAGATTCCAACTCGCGATGGACACCCTTGCTTTTGGCTGTATGATTCCCGCTATTAGGGCTCATTGGGGACTTGCACCCGTTAGCTAATACTCATGCCGAGCATACAATCGAGTAGGAGGAAAACGAAGTAGTTTTCTTCCTACTTTCGTTTTCCGACCTCTCACACCACCGTACGTGCCGTTCGGCATACGGCGGTTCTTTACTATGGATGCCTTTCGTATTCTTCGAAAGACACTTCCACGACATCTTCTTCAACCATCCATTTGTAGGTCTGCGCTCCTTTATACCCTTCGGATTCCGTCCTATCTCTTTAAAGGTAGCCCAATACTTCTGTTTTGGTTTTATGCATTCGTTCCAACAAACGGTAGTTTTCAGTTATGCCGTTTAAATAAAGTTTGGTCCTTCCCTATAGGCATACATGCCTTGGGTACTACGACCTCTGCTGACTTCTCACGGCAAGCTTTACTCCATCATGGTACTTCGAATCATTCATCCTCACCATATGTCCGTGAGACCTCCTCGGATAAGGGTATTAACTTTCAATCTTATGTCTGCTCCATTTACACTAACCGTCCCGAATAGCTATAGGGCTTTAGTTTGTTTCGCAACCTTACCCACGGTCATATGCCTTATATGAAGTTTCTGTTCGTCAGACCAGATGTTTGCCGCCAGCTTCTTTCAGATTCCAACTCGCGATGGACACCCTTGCTTTTGGCTGTATGATTCCCGCTATTAGGGCTCATTGGGGACTTGCACCCGTTAGCTAATACTCATGCCGAGCATACAAAAGAAAAGCCTCTACCATAAGTGCTATGGTAGAGGCTTTTACCTCAATCTATAATTTAAATAAATTTATTAAGCTTCTGCTTTTTCTGTATCTTTCATCTTATGTCCCATTGTCAGATATGCAACTGGAGCTGCCACGAACAATGATGACAAAGTACCGATAACAACACCCAGAATCATTGCAAAGGCAAAGCTACGAATACTATCACCACCTAAAATCAAAATACTCAACAATACGATTAAAGTACTTAATGAGGTATTAATAGTACGGCACAATGTAGTGTTCAGTGAGTCGTTAAACAATTTAGCACGGTCACGTTTCGGATACAAGTGGAAGAATTCACGTACACGGTCGAAAATTACCACCTTATCGTTGATTGAGTAACCGATTGCAGTCAAAATAGCACCGATGAATGTCTGGTCGATTTCCAATGAGAAAGGCAGTATACCATACCAAATAGAATACATACCAATAATCAACAGTGTATCAACAGCCAATGCAACAGTAGCACCTACACTATAGGCAATATTGCGGAAACGAACTAAAATATACAGACCAATTGCAATCAGAGCCAACACAACTGACCAAACAGCAGATGTTTTGATATCATCAGCGATACTTGGACCAACTTTCTGTGAACTGATGATTGAACCACCAGTACGGTTATCACGGTCGATAAATATTTCAAGTGTAGTTCCTTCACCAAGCAAATTACCCTCTTTCAATGCATCATACAAGAATTCCTCAATTTCAGCATCGATAGTTGGAGAATCTTCTTCTATACGGTAGTTTGTTGTAACACGGATAGTCTTACCATCTGTACCCAATGCAATAGCCTGAACATTAGCATCACCCACCTTTGGCTGCAACAAGCTACGTACAGTTTCCGGTTGTACAACCTGTTCGAACTGAACAACGAAGTTACGTCCACCGGTAAAGTCAATACTTTGTGACAAACCGCGAACAAAGAATGAAATGATACAAACAACAATTACAGCTCCCCAAATTATGAAAGAACGTTTGGTAACACCCATAAAGTTGTAATGCACATTCTGCATCAGGTTCTTCGAAATACCAGTAGTAAAGGTCAAGTTCAACCACTTATCTTTACCCATATAATGTTCGTAAACCAGACGAGTCAAGAATACAGCTGTAAAGAATGAGCAAAGAATACCGATAATCAATGTAGTGGCAAATCCACGGATAGGACCAGTACCAAAGTTAAACAAGATAATACCAGTAATAATAGAAGTCAAGTTTGAGTCGAAAATTGCTGAGAATGCATTAGCATAACCTTCCGACAAAGCTTGTTTAGTTCCCTTACCAGCCTTCAACTCTTCTTTTGTACGTTCATAAATCAATACGTTAGCATCCACCGCCATACCAAGTGAAAGCACCATACCGGCAATTCCAGACATTGTCAAGGCAGCCTGGAAAGAAGATAGAATACCTAATGTAAAGAAGAAGTTAACAAACAATGCACAGTTTGCAATCATACCCGGAATAAATCCATACATAGCACACATATAAATCATCAAGACAACCAGTGCAACTACGAATGAAATAATTCCTTGGTTAATAGATTCCTGTCCCAAAGATGGTCCTACGATATCTTCCTGTACAATACGTGCAGGTGCCGGCATTTTACCAGACTTCAGCACGTTAGCCAAGTCTTTTGTCTGTTCCGGAGTAAAGCTACCAGAGATTTCTGACTGTCCTCCAGGAATTTCACCATTAACACGTGGAGCACTATATACATAACCATCCAATGCAATAGCGATTGATCTGCCAACATTTTGTTTAGTCAAAGCAGCCCAGCGACGAGCACCTTCTGTATTCATAGACATGCTCACGCACGGTTTATTATACTGGTCGTAAGAATCTCTTGCATCAGTTACGACATCACCTTCCAAAGGAGCACGGCCATTACGCTCTGTAGATTTAATTGCATACAATTCGAAAATACGTCCGCTCTTATCAAAGTCAGCAGCAGCAACACCCCACATCAATTTCAGATCACGAGGTAACTGCTTCTGTATTTCAGGCATACTTAAGATACGATTAACTTCAGCTGTATCGTTACGGTCTGCATAAGCAACAATAGCTCCTACGCCACTCTGGTTCAACTGAAGAACAGAAAGCAACGGATGTTCCTTCTTCATTTGTTCAATATTTGCACCAGAAGCATTAGAAGCAGTTTCACCTTTCAATGCAGCAGCTAAACTGTCTTTAGCAGAAATTGCAGGCTGAGCAGTAGCAACAGTATCTGTTTGTACAGAATCAGTAGCTGTTCCTGCAAGCAAATCACGAGCACGACTATCAGCAGAAGCTAATACCGGAACGATTTCTTTTGCTTCAAAAGTTTCCCAGAATTCCAGATTAGCAGAACCCTGCAACAATTTTCTGACACGTTCTGGTTCTTTAATACCAGGCAATTCTACCATGATACGTCCCATCTTACCTTCCAATGTCTGGATATTAGGCTGAGCCACACCAAAGCGGTCGATACGAGTACGCAATACATTATAAGAATTGTCTACCGCAGCTTTCACTTCTTCGCGTAATACAGCTTCAACCTCAGCATCAGTACTGCGTGTAGTTACTTTATCCTTTAACTGTTGAGTAGCGAATAACTCTGCCAGCTTTCCTTCCGGAGCCAGTTTCTTGTATTCACGAATAAAAATTGTGATAAAATCATCCTGACTGGTAACCTGTTGTTTTGCAGCTTCAGCAACGGCTTTATTAAATGCCTCATCTGTTTTGTTATCAGCCAAAGCTTTTACAACATCCGGTACAGAAACTTCCAGAATAACGTTCATACCACCTTTCAGGTCAAGTCCCAGTCCGATTTCCATCTCACGACATTGTTTCAGCGTATAACTGCCCAACCAAACCTTTTCATTCTGTACTGAATCAAGGTAGTGAGTTTCCCCTTTCGGATCTTCTGCCGCCTTTTTCATATGATAGCGGGTTACAAAAGAGAACGAAAGATAGAACACACATACAAGGGTCAGCAATATCGCAAAAACCTTTACGAATCCTTTGTTTTGCATGTTACTTTAATTTATATATTTACTTTTTAATTAATATACGTTTATTCAAGGTTGCAAATATAGTTTTTTTTTCATTTATAAAGGGAAAGGTTTCTAAATATTTAAGTTTTAAGCTATAAATTTCCCTTTTTCAAAGAAGCATTTCATATCAGTATTATAATTTGACAGATCAAATCGTTAGAAAACAGCTGTACTGCATAACTAAAATAAAAACAGGCCAACTTCAGAAAAGAAGTTAGCCTGTTTTCGTTGCGAATTATTATAAAACAAAGATCAATCTATAAAAAGTATTTCGCCGAAATTTGGTCTGGCAAGCATCAATAAAAATTTATTTCGTTTTTTCAAGCAAGCACCAAACCGGATAATGATCAGAAGCGTTTATGGAACGATCAATTTTACACTCCAGTATACGAAAAGCATCGCTGGCAAAAATATGGTCTATGCGGAAATAAAAACGATTCTCATAATAAGTAAAACCAGGTCCTCTACCCGCCTTTCTATAAACATCATTCAAGCCCTGTCCGACTACTCGATGAGCATACGAGATAGGAGAATCATTAAAATCACCGCAAACAAGCATATAGCGAGTACGATTCACAGCAATAGCCTGTGCAACAGAGTCCGCCTGAGGGGCACGTACAGCCACAACCTTTGCTATTTTATGAAACAAATGCTTTCCCCCATTTTTTATATTCTTTTCCCTTGGAGATTTCAATATATCATTATATACAGTCTTATCATGTGCATCAAGCTTATTCGACTCCAAATGATTATTGATTAACACAAGAGTATCATTTCCAAATTTCAACCGATAAAGAATACTGGCATTGGATTCAGTCTTATAATCTATTGTTTCTGCCGAAAGAATTGGATAGCGTGAATAACAAGCAAGTCTGCCCGGCCCCTCTCCCTTTACACGTACATGGTAAGGATAACATGCCAAAGCACGATCTATTTCCTTTTGTTTTACCTTTGCACTAGGATTAAACTCTTGCAAGCAAATAATATCAGCATCACTGTCCCGCAAGTAATTGAGAACAGGATTACCTTCCTGTTTATCATACTCTTTCGTTAACGCAATATCCTGCGTGTTATAAGTAAGCAACTTAATTACCTCTCCTCCTTCCGGTTTCTCTTCTGATCCCAGCGGACAATAGTTCCAAATACTGCTCCAGCCGGCAACAAGAACCAGCAACGGAAAAAAAGCATACTGCCATTTGATACAAACCCACACAAATATAAATAGGAGATTAGCAAGAAACAGAAAAGGGAAAAACAGCCCAGCACACGCCCACAACGGATGACTGACCGGAGATATATACGGACTGTAAGCACTTATCAAAAAGCCAATGGCAACTAATATATTTAAGGTAAACAATACCCACCGAACCAAACATCCAATTTTCCTCATATCTACATTATTTTATATTATCAATATTGCATTCGGATATATTTTTCTTCCATTGGCAGAAGCCCAAACGAGCTTTATTTACTTTTTACTTGCATCAAACAAGCTCTTTTTTTCAGCATCAGTCAAACTACCGTAGCCAGACTTACGCAACTTATCTAATATTCTATCTATTTCCTCTGTACGTTCTTTTTTTCTGGTATTAAAATCATAGTCTTTCTGCTTGTCACTGTAATGCACTTTCATTTTAGGCTTTCTGGGAACAGGCTTCCAGCTTCCAGATAAAAAGTCGAGTATATTATTTATCCATTTTGTTGCATCATGGCCCTTCTGTAACCCTGCGGCAAACCACCAACCGGCTAAAGCCCCTCCCAGATGAGCAATATGTCCACCTGCATTTCCTGAAGTCATAAACAACAAATCCAGCAACAACATGAATATGGCTACCTGCTTTAGCTTTACAGTACCGACAAACATCAACTGAATAGGATAGTTTGGCTCACGTACACCAACTGCAATTACAATAGCAAGCACTGAAGCCGAAGCTCCTAACAAATAAGAAGAATATACCGCACCAGCAAAATAGGGAAACAAATTATATGCAAGCATATACATCAATCCTCCCACAATTCCGCCTAATACATATAAGCCACGCAAATGTTTTGCCGAAAAAAATTGCAAGAACAAACGCCCGAACCAGTACAGCCATAACATATTGAACAATATATGCAGTATGCCAGCATGCATAAACATATAGGTAAACAACGACCAAGGCTGTCGGATAAAACGCTCCCACCAAGCGGGAAATTCCAAATAGTTCGTCCAAAAGCCAGCAGGCTGATTAAACAAAGTCAGTACAATGTTTACCAGTGTGACAACCAGGAAAACTCCTATATTTATATATAGCAGCCGAGTTACAATATCCCCTCTCCTGAAATTTTCTTTTAGGTTAGTAATAAAACTGTTGTCCGCCGCCATTCTTCTTTCTCCAATATATAATCAAAATAAAACCAAAAAGCATTCCTCCCAAATGTGCGAAATGAGCTACTCCGTCACCTCCTGCAATACCAAGAACAAGCTCCAACACAGCATATCCGATTACAAAATATTTCGCTTTAATCGGCATCGGCAAAGGGAAGATAAACATCTGACTGTTAGGGAACAGCATACCGAAAGCTAACAAAATAGCATATACAGCACCTGAAGCTCCAACCGTATTCAGACGATTCAAAAACTCAGCCATAGGTATAACTCCCATACCTGTATCTACTCCATCGTAGTGCGACCAACTAACCAAATACTCTGTATACTGTACAGCCTCCTGTATTAGTCCGGCTCCTATTCCACATAAGATGTAGTAAAATAAAAAACGCTTAGGACCCCAAACTTGTTCAAGCACCCGGCCAAACATCCACACGGCAAACATGTTAAAAAATATATGCTGGAAGTTGGCATGCATAAACATATAGGTAATAAGCTGCGCAGGATTAAAATCAGAGGCCAGGAAAAAATGTAATCCCAACAAGTTTTCCACATCTATGCCGTAGCGTCGTGCCACTATTGTGCCAAAAAAGCACAATACATTAATAATCAATAGATTTTTAGTTACTGTAGGTAGGTTGTTCATAAGTTATCTATTATTCATGTTTTACAATACTATCACGTAGAACCAATAAACTTTCAGGTCCCATATTAAATAACAAATCTATAATACTGAGATTAGGCAAAAAATTGTTTTTCTGGTCAAATACCTGATAATAAGGTTTAGGCAGAAAATCCGAATCACACTGCACATATGCTTTTTTAGGATGTATCAATTCACGAAAATCATCCATATCCTCTACATTGGCAACATAATCCTTTGTCATTACAAAGGAAGGATGTAAATCGATCTGTTCACATATCCAGTTACACAATTCCATATTAAAATCGAACAAGAATTCATATCTATGTTCATAAAACCGATGAAACTCATCAGCATAGTAATCGAAAAAAGGACTTTGCTTATAAGCTGCAACAAAAGCGTTCCAATGCACATGCCGCCAGTTGCCATGATCAGAAATACGCACATCCTTCATCAGGCATTTTAAATCATCACTTTTTTCTGTCGGGATAGTCAACGACAAACTTCCATCTGCCGAAGCTATCGTGCAACGATTACGATAAGTTTGCTTCATATAGTGGTCAAACTGCTCTATATGTATAGTATCATACGCAAACAACTTCGTATAATATTCTACTGGCGCAAGATACGCCGAACTAAGTATAACTTCTTTCTTCATTCTTATTGCACACGTTGAAAAAAACGTTCTTTACAGGAAGGAAACCAGATAAACCATGCTTTACCAATAATATGATCTTCCGGAACAAAACCAAACAGCCGTGAATCGTACAAGTTTACAGGATCATTCGAAGCCATCCAATAATAGTCTTTACTGAATGTAAACGAAGTGGCAGGTTTTCCTTCTACCCACAACGTATCGCCCCGCACTTCAGCCTGCTTCTGCTCATGCGAAACAATTGTATTACATAACAATACTACATTCCACGGATATACTTTTACAGCTTCCCCTTTGCGAGGAACAACATAAGGATGTATCTCTTGCGAAAGTCTGTTGTTTAGCGGAACAAAATCGATTCGCTGTCCTGCTTTTTGTGAAACCAAATAAAATTCATAATGACTAAAGCTACGGATATACCCTCCATCTTCGGTATATCCTACCAGTGAATTTTCTTTCAGCCCTACTGCATCCAATATAATCTTCATCAGATCTTCTTTCGATGCAGGATATACATACAAAGCCTTACTGTCCGGACTTAAAATCTCATCTCCGGTATTTATCAACTCTCGATTCAACATCAGTGTATCTCCGGGAGTAGCAATACAACGGCTTATAAAGACACTGCGCCACTCAAGCCGTTTATTTCGCTGAGTAGCCCCCGGATCATTGAAAATTACAATATCCCCTTTCCCTACATCACAGTTTCCGATACGGTGATAACCTAAGAATGAAGGAAAAGGCATACGCAGACCATAACTCCACTTATTCACCAGCACCCCTTCGCCCTGATAAAGTGTATTTTCCATTCCCGACGAAGGAATAAAACATGATGTAACAAGAAAAGTCCTAACCAGCCATACAGCAATAATGACAAATGCCGATAGCTTCAGTCCTATTTTCCAGTCATTACTCAATATGATGCAGTATCATTTTATCGAATCGACAAACTTAAACAAGCGATTCCAACGGACTTTTCCGTCGAACCAACCTCTATCCTGATCGAGTGACAACCAGATAAAGATAGGCTTACCAACGATATGATCTTCAGGCACAAAGCCCCAGAAACGTGAATCGGCAGAGTTATGACGGTTATCACCCATCATCCAGTAATAATCCATCTTAAAGGTATACTTCGTCGTTTCCTGTCCGTTTATATAGATTTTTCCGTCCTTCACCTCCAGAGAATTTCCTTCATAATTCTTGATAGGACGTTCATAAATCGGCAGGTTGTCCAGTGTCAAATCGATTGTAGCACCTTTTTTCGGAATCCATACCGGACCATAATTGTCTACAGTCCAGCCAGTCAGTTTATTTACAGGATACAATCCGCCGGCATCATCATCTGGAGTATTTTCTATAGACACAACCAGATCCTTCCGAGCCAGCAAAGCTGCTTTAGCCTTCTCTGTCAACGGCATGTTATAAACCGATTCTTCGGTGTAATACATCATCAAATCCTCCTGACTAATACCCAGTTCATGACACAAATCATCAGGAAGCATTCCCTTAGTCTTGACAAAATAACGATACTGTACATTATCCGGTTCCTTATTCGCTTTTCCGTCCAGATAAATAATACGGTTCTTTATCTCTAATGTCTGACCGGGAAGTCCGACACAACGCTTTACATAGTTTTCACGACGGTCGACCGGACGGGTAATAATCTTACCGTACATCTGCGGATTTTCATCAATATATTTGCGTCCTGCCTGATAATAGAAATCGTACACCTGACGCTGCTGTTCCAAAGTAAGGCGCGACATATCTACCGGCTGCGAAAGCTGCTGTCCTGCCTGATAACTCAACCGATACAAATCTTCAGCAGGAACGGCTGTAGCTACACTGTCACCGGCCGGAAAGTTGAAAACCACAATGTCATTCAGTTCTACCTTACCCAAACCTCCAACACGCTTGTAATCCCAATGTACCCAGTCAAGATACGACTTACAGTTGAATACCGGAAGTGTATGCTGAGTAAGAGGCATATGAAGCGGAGTCTGTGGAATACGTGCTCCATAACTCATCTTGCTGACAAACAGATAATCGCCTACCAGCAACGACTTTTCGAGTGAAGAAGATGGTATAACGTAATTCTGGAAGAAATACAGATTGACAAAATACACTGCCACCAGCGCAAATACAATTGCATCTACCCAGCTCATTACTGCCAGAACCGTTTTATTTTTCGACTTTTTCCACCATGTCCATGGAATTTTCTTTGAGATATAAGCATCAAAGATAAAAGGAACAACAACCACTCCCAGCCAGCTCTGCAACCAGATCAGGAAAATCAGGTACAGAACTAATACTATACTAAACTTTATCCACTGCTTACGTGATGCCTGTATCATATCTTAAAACTGAAATAAATCGTTCATTCCTAAAAATCCTTCGTGAGTTGCTGTGTACTCGGCTGCCAGTACTGCACCCAATGCAAATCCTTTGCGGTTCTTTGCATCGTGCGTAATAATGATAGAATCAGCTTCCGATTCATAACGGATAGTATGAATTCCGGGCACTTCTCCTTCACGGATTGCACTTACAGGCATTTCATCCGATGCGCACGCTGTAGTACCGGTTACAGTTCCATCCGGAGCTGTAAGTGTACCCATAACCCATTTGTTCTTTCTGTCCAGGTTCTCCAAGATACCTTCAGCAAGTGTAATTGCTGTTCCACTTGGAGCATCCAACTTATGGATATGGTGTGTTTCTACCATTGACACGTCATAATTGGGAAAGTTGTTCATAATCTTTGCCAAATATTTATTGACAGCAGAGAAAATTGCTACCCCCAAACTAAAATTGGACGACCAGAAAAGAGTTTTTCCCTCTTCTGCACACAGACGACGCATTTCTTCTCCATGCTCGCCCATCCAACCTGTACTTCCGGAAACTACCTTAACTCCGTTTTTGAAAGCTTCCAGACAGTTGCCATAAGCTACAGAAGGAGCCGTAAACTCAATCGCAACGTCTGCTGAACGGAACGCTTCCGATGCAAAGTCCTGACGATTGTCTACATCAATAATACTTACAATTTCATGTCCGCGGGCAACTGCAATCTTTTCGATTTCCTTACCCATTTTACCATATCCTATTAATGCTATCTTCATAAATCTCAAATTATTTTAGGCACAAAGATAACGTTTTTCGTTATTAATCATTACATTTAGCGAACATTTACACCTCATTAACATGGAAGAACTCTTGCACTACGTGTGGAAACACAAACTTTTCACACTGAAACCTTTGCAGACAACCGACGGACAACCGATTGAAATTATCGATCCCGGTCTGGCAAACATGCATGCCGGTCCGGATTTTTTCAATGCAAAAATCAAGATAAACGATGTAACATGGGTAGGAAACATCGAAATACACCAGCAGGCTTCCGACTGGTTCCGCCATAATCATCATCTCGACCCGACATACGATTCGGTTATTCTGCATGTGGCTTCGGATATAGATGCTGTTCCCACACGAAGCAACGGAGAGATTATTCCACAGATGGAGTTACACTACCCACCTTATCTATTGGAAAATTATGAAGAATTAATCCGCGCCGACCGCTATCCGGCCTGTTTCCGAATCATTCCCCAACTGCCGTCTTTCCTGCTACACAGCTGGCTGTCTACGCTTCAGGTAGAGCGTTTCGAAAATAAAACGCAGCAAATAGAGAAGTACTTGCATGAATACAACCAAGACTGGGAGTACGCGTTTTTCATTACGCTGGCACGTAATTTCGGATTTGGTGTAAACAGTGATACTTTCGAGCTATGGGCGAAGAGTGTACCGCTTGCTGCTGTCAACAAACATCGTGACAATCTGTTTCAGATAGAGGCCTTTTTCTTCGGACAAGCAGGACTTCTGCAAGAGTTGCCTGTTGATGCATATACGGAAAACATGATAAAAGAATACAATTACCTGAAACAGAAGTTCGGACTACAACCTTCTTCTGATTGCCGCTGGCGTTTTCTCCGCCTGCGTCCAGGTAATTTTCCACATATCCGCATCGCACAGCTTGCCTGCCTGTACCATCGTTCACAGGGCTTATTCTCACAACTGATGGAAGCAGAATCGGTGAACGAATTACGGAATCTCCTGAAAGGTGGAACATCGGAATACTGGCTGACACACTACACTTTTGGTATACCTTCTCCTTCTCATCCCAAAACCATCAGCCAAAGCTCAACCGATTTACTTATCATCAATACGGTAATACCATTTCTTTATGCCTACGGCAAGCACAAGTCGAACGACGCCTTATGCCTGCGTGCGACCAAACTGCTAGAGGAACTGAAGCCAGAAAACAATTACATCATCCGTATGTGGAAAGAATGTGGACTAGAAGCATCACATGCAGGCGACAGTCAGGCACTTATCCAGCTCAAAAAGAATTACTGTGACCTGAAGAAATGCTTGTACTGCCGCATCGGATATGAGTATTTCAAGAAAAAAGAAATATAATATTTCGAAGTAGTAACTAATTTTTAACTGTATCTACTTTTATCTGAATAGAAGGAATATAAATAGTTTGAACAGAAGGAACAGTAATAGTTCCTCTATCGATATTAGTAACTTCTGCTTTTACATCATTCACATAAATTTTATCCAACGGATAATATAGCTTATAGGTTGGTAAAGAAGTTATCCATTCGGTCTTTATATTCACCGGTTTTGAAAATATATCTTCACATACTAAATCAAAAGAAAATGAAGCAGTACGATCATCTCCATCACCAATAACATCAGTACTATTCACACTAAAATAATAATGCCCATCTTCCATGTAGCCCCACTTTAAGTCAAAATAATCACACTCTACATATTTCGAGGTTTCAGGATTCAGCCATTTGAGTTCCATTTTATCAGCAAGTGTCTCCATGTCATCCATGTTATCAACAAATGGATTTCCATTTTCATCTACCAGTTCGAAATAAAATTCGTAAACGCTAAACTCAACATTTTTATCATTTTTATCACAACCACTTATCAAAATAAATAATAACAGGACTACTGAACTTAAAATAAACTTTTTCATAAGCTAATTAGATTAATAAGAAGGTATTATAATTAATTGTTGCAAATCATCTGGGAATATTTCTGGAGAATAAAACCAACCATTTTTTGTTATACCTTTATTAGTTGTTCTCAATTATAACGTTGAAAGGTAATTATACTAAAATTCGGATTCTCTCCTACTGTATATTTGCATTATCTTTTTAATAATAAGTTACATTGATTCTATTTCCCCCATTACTCAAACTTTACTGGATAAAAACATAATCAATGGAAGAAGTCTTACATACTAACTGATTTTCATTGTTAAAAGAATTAAAGTAACAAATAATTAATATAATAGTTCGTTAAAAATTCGCCAAGCCTAAGCGGCTCTGGCAGTAAATAAAATGAGTTCTTTGAAAAGTTTGTCAATAACTTGCGGGTCTGGGCTAATCCCAAACACGCAAATAAATCGTTCAAGCATATAAGCATTGTGTATGAAAGACTTGCAGGAGGATATGGAATAGGTTATTCCGAGCCTCTTACATGCCGCTTTGGCCAAGTTGACAGCAGCAAGCGATGCATTGAAGTGAAAATCCAACTTCCTGAAGTCGGTTGACTGGCAGTTGGTGATTCCTGCATGCTGCTTGCCATCTCTAAAGCAAAATTCCAGTTGGAACCTGGTTCTGTAATAATCCAGCACCTCGCGTCCATCCATGGAATCGTCTGTAGAGAAGTAAAGCTGCCACTTGTCTGTCCTCCCGTCCATCGGATACCAGATGGCTAAGGAAACATACCTTTTGAGAGCTTTTGCATATACCCTCAATCCGTATAGCTTTCCCTTGTTCACCTCGTATTCCTTGCACCGGGTCAAATCCAGATTGGCAAAGTCAATCCTGCCGTCAAACCACTTGGGATGACCACGTTTTCCTGTTTTCTTTTCCAATGTCGGATAGTACAGGACAACATCATTCCTAAAGCGGCTGATGACATGGAAACCGTTCTCACACATAGGCGTTACGAAAGTTTCCTTGGAAAAGAATGCGTCTGCAACCACCGTTCTGGACAGGCTCTGTAGCTTGTCTTTTCTGCTGATAAGATAGCAGCTGTACCAGTCAACAAGGTTCTTGTCCATATTATCCAAGGTCTTACAATCCGGCGTCTGAATGGAACCTAAAGTCATGCATTCATGGTTGTCGATGTCAATGACACCGATGCCCATGATTTCCAGTCCACGCTTGTATTCTCCTGCACAACCAGACCAGAAGTAACCTGTCCAAGGTGTCTTCTTGCCTGATTTGGGAATATAGGAAGGATCGATGGCGATGGCTTTTCTTTTGCCTGTGAGATGCTTGCTGATGATAGATCCGTTGAACGCAAACCAGTCGAAAGTTTCATGCTCAAAAAGGTTGCGATAAGTCTGTTCTGAGAAACAGCCATATCTGCCCAATTGAAGGAAATTTATACGATCCGGGATGGCCATGAATAATTTCATGGTGTCCATGAATGCTTTTTCAAAAGGTTTGTGTATATTCGCTACTGATTTGAGAGCCGACAGGCACTCGGATTGGTATTGCATAAGGAGTGTTTCTTTAGTCATAATCAGAAGAGTTCAGAGACTTCTAATTTACTAAGAAATAACGAATTATGCAATACTTTCCTCCTTTATTATCGGCAGGTTAGTTCTCTTTTTTCAGCACATTTCTTCATGCTTAACCATTCGTTTTTGACAACATTTCAATGACCTCTTTAGTGTTTCCGAACCAGCTTTTGCCGGTTCTGTTGTTTAACTTTTAATCTTTCGGTAAAAATTTACCGAAGTATTGATTAATAAAGTTCACCATAAAAAATATCAAGAATTGTTTTCAAGAACATCCTTGCAAGAGTCGCAAAAAGAATCGCAATATGCTATATATTATTACATTTACAAATGTAAAAAAAAAAGATTATCCAAATATTTTATAAGGATTTATCAACACGTTATGATTCCTTTTTCGATTACGATGAAAACAGTCTTACTAATGAGAAAATCGAACAGGTCCTTGCCTTTCAAACGTAGTTTACGGAACTTTGACAAAGAGCTGGAGGAAGCAAAAATTTATTTTTATATCTATGAAGATACAAAAAATATTGGTATATAGCCCAATATTTCACTAGGTATGTACCAATATTTTTATGAATTTATTGTTGAAGGCACGTTTTCTGTACCTTCAATTAATTTGTATTTCTTTTAGACAAAGGTATGTATACCATCAATTCCCAGCCAGACAAACGGTTGTTCGCAAAAGGGAATAAATCAAATTTCCGAGTCATTCCCCGCTTATATTGTATGGCAATTTCCATACAACCAAAGTCATAACCCAAACGTACAAACACAGGTACATTTACAAAATTTTTATCATAAAAATAATAAGCAGATTCTACCCCTACAGACAAATTCAATCCTTTATACAAATAATATCCCGCACTTCCGGAGAGAGAAACCGACAACAAATTACAAACTCCTGCATTTCCCGCATAAGTTATGTGCTCGTCCGGAGAGAGATAGCTTAATCCATACTTATAACGATGATATCCGGCTGTTATCGCAAAATCGAAAAACCATCGGGAATCAATCGGCTTCAACCGCCAACGATAACCGAAACCTAAAGAGAATCTGGAATCAAAATAAGTCTTCCCAGCATCAAAAGGAGGTACCCCGGCTGATGGAGGAACCATATCATAACCTACCATATCTTTTCCTCCATAAATTGTCAGACCTGAGGAACGGCCTGTCTGTCCGTAAGTAACTAGCCAGCCACTAAATAACAATATAAGAACAGTCAAACGCTTTATCATACAATCAATTTTTGTGTTTAATCAATTACTTCCAACTCATTCTTTCACACCATCCATCCATTCTGTCTGCATCATCCGACAGCCCCCTACTAGTCCAAAACCATTCTCTACATTGGTATAGGTAGGGCGTACAGGAGCCAATTCCGATTCTCCCAATTTATTGTTTACTTGTTCATTCATCGATTTCAGATAATGATAGAACTCTTCCGACAAACTATACAGACAAACCTTATATTGTTTCCTGTTTGTATAAACTTCACCCTGAATAGAGGTTTCATAATCGGATATATAAGTTTTGTTCAGCCGAAGTGTGTAGTTCTTCCCTTGAATCTTCTCATCGCTCCAAATATACAACTGCTCATAATACGTATAGTCACCTATAAGAATTTCATCCAAACCGGCTGAGACCTTCAGGAGCGGTTCATCATTCCAATCCATATACGCCGTATATTCTTCGTCATAATACACCCGTGAATCTCCATCCCTCCAATACTTTGCTCTTTCTTTCACCGTTACGGCATAATAGTTTACTGTACTTGCCTTATCGGTAAAGTTTATCTGAAACTGAAGCGTACCAGGATCGGATGGCTTTCGCTCCATATGAACAGAATTCAACGGAAACGGAGCTGGAATTGTCGTAACAGACGAAACTGTTTCCAAGTCTTCAGCAGAAGCTGTCAGCCGGATACGATCGCCTTCCTCGTATCTCTGCACCGTATAATAACTTTTGGCGGGAACACCCGGTAAAGCTTTGTCCGTCCACAACAGACCGACAGGTGTACCGTTTACTTCCAGCCGGACATCCGTCCCTGTCAAACCAGAAACAATTTCCCCCTTGCCTGTGACTGGAAGACTGCGTGAAAAACGTACCACGGTTGTATCTCCACTCCCGGGATAACTGTATACAACTAACTTAGGGATTCCTTCCGCCTCATCCAGATCGAAATGATATACGCAAGATGTAAACAGTAAGGATACCCCAAGTATGATCATGAAAGAAATATATTTTACCATCATCCTTATTAGAATTTTAAAGTATAACTGAAAGAAGGAATTACAGGAAACAGTCCTATCGCCTTGCCTCTGAAACTACCATCGGCCTGCCGTTCTACTTGAGTATAGAAAGCATTCATCCGGCAATAGGCATTGTAAATACTGATATTCCAGATACGTTCGAAACCTCGTTTGGTTGTCCGCCGGAAATTGATGCCTACATCCAGCCGATGATAGGCTGGCAGGGTAATATTGTTCGGCTTTTCGTAGACCCAACTTCCTGCCGCATCAGACGGCTGGACGGTTCCAGGCAAAGAAGGATTTTCTACATACTGCATAGGCACAGTAGCCCGATCGCCACTACGGAAAGTCCATGCTGCGTACGCATCGATACGGTTATTAAACTTATGACGGAACATCAGGTTCAGCTTATGACGGTTGTCAAACTTGCTGGCATACCAGTCGGGGTAAAAATCTTCGAATTTCTGCTTGCTCCACGACAGCGTATAACTGGCCTGAAAGACATTCTTCGCGTGACGGTACGCCAGTGAGGCTTCCAATCCATACGATTTTCCTTTGCCTACCCTCACCCATTTCTCCCAGTTATCGGCAGGAAGTGTCAGGTTACCACCGGTATCATATTCCAGCATACGGTCGGTAATACGGAAATAGCCTTCTATGTCCATGCTCAAGTTCCATGGAAGCTTCATATAAATACCTCCCGCCACCTGACGTGAACGCATCGGACGTATGCGACTGGTAGAAGGAACCCAACAGTCAGTAGGAAGATTCAAATAAGAGTTCGAAAGCTGATGGGCAAACTGACTCATTTCGGTATAAGAAGCCTTCAAGGTAGCCCAATCGAAAAGCCGGTAACCGACAGATAATCTCGGTTCCAAGGAATGATAAGTCGCTCCCGTAACCCGATACAAGACATAGTGCAGACCCGCATTTACCCGCAACTTTTCGGTCAGCTGCATATCATCTTCCACATAAAAAGAGATTTCACTCCCCCGATAACGACCTTCACCCGCCGACGACAAGGTATCGGCAATCCCTGCCGTTTCTCTTATATCCTGCGAAGCGATACGCTGCGGATGATACAAATGAAACAAATAGTTGCTACCCAGACGAATATGATGACTCGCAGCCGGACGATAACTGAACTCCATCCGGTAACCCACATCATCAATCGTCGAATAATTGCTTCTTTGCATCCGTTCCATCGACACCCTCTTGTCTTGTTCATAATAGCTTTCGTCCGACAGGAAACTATACTTTGCCAGATTACGGGCATACACCAGTGATACATTGCCCGACAGTTTAGGCGTAAGCTGACCGTTCCAGTTCAATCCGACCGACAAGTTGCCCCAACGGATATGGAATGTATTCTCATCCCGTTCCTCGTACTTCTGGAACATATATCCTTCCGGAAACTGTTGCAGCACTCTCGACTTGAACAGATCACGGGCAGAATATACGCTGAGCGACAACTTGTTCCGATCGGAAAACCGATGCGTAATTTTAGCATTGATATCGTGGAAAGCGTAACGGGTCTTAATATTTTTATCTGAAAAATTTCGATTCGCTATCCACAAGGCAGGTGTGGTCAGCAGATCCATCCAGCTCCTTCGCATACCAAAACTAAACGAAGTCTTATCTTTGATGACAGGTCCTTCAAACTGGAACCTGCCATCCAGCAGTCCGATGGAAAAAGTGCCATGATATTCTTTCATGTCCCCCTCCCTGGTACGAACATCGATGACCGATGCCGTTCTTCCTCCATAACGAGCCGGGAAACCACTCTTATAGAAGTCTACATTCTTCACCACGTCCGTATTGAATGCCGAAAACAGTCCACCCAAATGATTGACCTGATACAACGGAGTACCGTCCAGCAAAAACATATTCTCATCATTCCGACCGCCATGTACATACAGCCCGGAAAGCAATTCCGTACCGGAAGAAACACCCGGCAAGTTCTGAATGGACTTGACAAGATCCGGAGAACTCAACAGAGAGAATTCCGTATTCAGCAATTCGGGAGTAAAAGAAACCTTTCCGGTCTGAGTGGTAAAAAGCGGATCATTCAGATTTGCTGTAACCTCCACACCTGCCAGTGCCGTTGTGCTTTCCTTCAGATAAATAGTTCCAAAATAATCAGACTGCAAATCGAGTTCCTTTACCACTTCCTCATAGCCAATATAAGACACACGAAGCACATGCTTCCCCTCAGGTAAGGTAATACTGAAAAAGCCATGTTCATCAGTCAGTGTTCCGGTACGCGTAGTCTTGTCATACACCGTCACATTAATCAGTGATTCACCATTATCCCGACAGACATAACCCGAAAAGGTATACTTGTTCTGCCTGAACAGCAGCACATATTCATCCTTGATTTCCCACTTGATACCAGTCCCGCCCAAAACAATATTCAGATTCTCCGTCAGTGTCTTGTCGGGCAACGGTCTGCCCGCAGGCATCACATCAGCCAAAGCAGAATCGTATACAAAACTTACATGATATACCTCCTGCATGGTATCTATCGCTCTTTTCATCTCTGTGGATTCGGATGAAGCATTCGCCGCCACATGCAGACACAGCAGAACAGCACAGAAAAATGTTCTCATCACTTCTTCTTTTCAATTTTTACTTTCAGCACCTTTTCTATTATCTCGATTATTTCATCCAGGCTTCGGGAATTAAAATTGGCAGTCAGCCGTTTATCCGTATTGTCAGCTGTCAGACGGACATTGTAATACCTGGAAAGTTCATCGAGTACCTTTTGCAAAGGCGTATTGCTGAACACAAAGCTACCTTTACGTGTCTGTGCTCTCTGCGTAAGTACTTGAGGTTTCTGTTGTCCTTTGACAACCTGCGCCCTCATTCCACGTGTCAGAATTACCGCATCCGGTTGTCCTACAGCCGTATACTGTACTTTTCCCGCCTCAACGTGTACAAATGCCGTATCATTCCGGCTTTCATCCAGCAAGAAACGAGTCCCTAACACCCTCACTTCCGACAATCTGCCACTTGCCGTAAACGGCCGGGCAGCATGATGACGAACCCTAAACGAAGCCTTTCCCCGCAAACGGACATCCCGACGGACAGACAAGTATTCACGGGAACAATAGCGGATGGAAGAATGAGGATAGAGCATTACGGCAGAACTATCCGGCAACAGACAATCGACCGAATGCTCGTATGCCGTAATCTCCGTCCATTTCGCATCAGTAAACAGGTATATCTTTATTACAAACACCAAAAGTACAGCGGCCGCTATCCCCGCAAAAGCCATCACATACGAGCCAGGACCTGACTTGCTTTCGGGTATAGCATGTTTGTGCCTAAAAGTCTGCAATGCCTTCTGCGTATCAAGTTTATTTACACGATAATGCTTCAGTACAAACCGGAGACATTTTTCTTCTAAATCTTTCATACTTCTTCGATTTTAAGTTTCATAGACAAGACTGTACAAAGGTTGAAATTCACTATTGCCAACAAGCTAATTTTAGCCGAAAAAGAAAGTATATACTTTATATGCTCCCTCACGTATCAGTCGAAGTGCTTTCTGTATATGATTATCAACCGTATGAACGGAGATATGAAACTTGTCGGCTATGTCTTTATACTTCATGCCATCCCGTTTGTTCAACAGAAACACTTCCCTGCAACGGTCGGGCAATGAATCAATGGCTGTCCAAATACGTGCTTCCATGATCGTACGTTCTTCTACATCTTCCTCGGGTAACCTGTCTTCCAGATCGGATGGAGAAAGACTAGTATCGAACATACTACTTTGTTTCAGCCAGTCAAGGCTACGGTTTCTGACCATCGTATAGAGGTACGACCTAATATTAACGATCTCCCCACCTTCCTGTTCCATTTTTTCCCACAAAACCGAAAAACACTCCTGCACGATATCTTCAGCTGCATCTACATCGTGAATATAGTGTATGGCGTACAAGCATAAAGGTCTGTAATGGTATCTGAACAAATTATCAAAATTCATATCACTTACTTCTAGTTTTGATATTATGAATCATGTTTTACATAATGACGTACAAAAATGCCTAAGTCACTATGTTGCATTCGCAAAAAGAAGTTAATTTACCAAGAAAAATCCAGAACTATGAAAGCATAAAAGGTAAGAAGTCAAATTGATTAAAACGATGCAGAAAATACTTCTGCACATATTCAAAAAACATCAGCATATTTACTCTTTTTTTTGTACGAAAGTCCCCGTCTTTCGTACAAAAAATAAAAAAAGAAGACGATGTTTTTGTCACTTCTTGCTGATAAATTCTTATTGATTAGCGCAAGGCTTCTTCTACCGCTCTGAGATAAGTGTCCAGACGATTACTTTTTAAGATAAGCTTACGGCTCTTCTTGTCTATATCGGGAAGTAAATACTCCCACATGGTTTTCAGTTTGGCAAGCAACTGAGCCTCGCCTCCTTCAATAATCCGGCAATAATGTTCATACATCAACCCGTGCATTGCAGATACCTGACGGTATAATGTTGTTTTATCGGGAGATTGACCTTTGCGAACAGATAGGGCAAGCGAAGGATCAGCAAGCAGCCCTCTGCCTAGCATCACACCTTTCAATCGTGGATATTCCTCCAGCAACTCTTGAACAGCTTCTGGTGTACACAAATCTCCATTATACACCAATGGCAGTTCACAGGAGTCATAAAACTCCTTAAAAGCAACACGGTTCACTTCTCCCTTGTACTGCTGTTTTCCGATACGTGGATGAAGAGTTATCTGAGACACCCCTGAGCCGTTCAGTAAAGGTAATACCTGTTTCCATTCATCGGCATGTAGCCACCCAAGTCTCATCTTGACAGAGAAACGGATTTCCGGCAACTGACGCATCGCATCCAGCAGCGCAGCAACTTTTTCGGGATAAGGCAATATGCCCGATCCCTTTCCACGGTTGGCTATAAGCGGGAAAGGACATCCCATGTTAACGTCTATCTCCCGATAACCTTGTGAAGCCAGAAAGCCGGCTAGCTGATTCAGTTCTTCAGGTTCTGAAGCTACCAGTTGAGGTATCAGATAACTTACTGTATTTTGCTGAGGCAGTACTTCCCGCTTATTTTTGTTACGGATTTCACCTTTTTCCAAACGAATAAAAGGGGTATAGTAAGCATCTACACCTCCAAACGTCTGTTCGTGCGCATTGCGCCAGGCAGCCTCCGTAAATCCTTGCAACGGCGCTGCATAAATTGCCGGTATATTCTGTTCCATACATCCGCAAATATACGGATAATTCGTTACCTTTGTAGAATACATTAAAAAATCATCCCCATGGATAAATACATTTATGAATTGAAAATGAAGGTGCGCGATTATGAATGTGACCTGCAAGGCATCGTAAACAATGCCAATTACCAACATTACATAGAGCACACACGACATGAGTTTCTTACTGCTACAGGCATCAGTTTTGCCCGACTGCACGAAGAAGGAATAGATCCGGTTGTAGCACGTCTGACTATGGCGTTCAAAACTCCTCTGAAAAGCGGCGACGAGTTCGTTTCGAAACTGTATATGAAGAAAGAAGGAATAAAATATGTATTCTATCAAGACATATTCCGATTGCCCGACATGAAAATTGTCATTAAATCGACGGTAGAAACCGTATGTGTAATAAACGGACGACTGGGCAACAGTGAACTTTTCGATACGACTTTTGCTCCTTATCTTGCCGAATGAAAAATCATGAATTACTTTGCCGTCTGGCACTGACTCAACTTCCGGGAATCGGTATTGCAGGAGCTCATAAGCTGCTGGATGCTACGGAAGGAAAAGTTGCTATGCTTTTTGACCATCCCAAGGATCTGGGAGATATCATTCCCGGCATTTCACCGAAGATCGCTTCTGTATTCGATGCACCGGAGGTTTTGCGGCGTTGTGAAGCAGAGCTTTCGTTCGCAGAAAAAAATCATATAGCCTGTCTTACTTGTGATGATGAAGCTTACCCCTCCCGGCTCCGGGAATGTGATGATGCTCCACTTGTCTTGTTTTACCGGGGAATAAGTGATTTGAACCAGCGTCATATCATCAGCATGGTGGGAACCCGTAATGCGACTGATTATGGAAAAGATATATGCATGCGATTTATCGGTGAACTGAAAGAATTGTTACCAGATGTAATAATTGTCAGTGGACTGGCTTATGGGATTGATATACATGCTCATCGTGCAGCCTTGCAACATAAAATGGAAACAATAGGTGTTCTGGCTCATGGTTTGGACAGAATTTATCCGTCTGTACATCGGCGTACAGCGGCCGAAATGACACAATGCGGAGGACTGCTTACCGAATTTATGAGTGGTACAAATCCCGACAAGCAGAACTTCGTCAAACGAAACCGTATCGTAGCAGGTATCAGTGACGCAACCATTGTTATCGAATCAGCAAATAAAGGGGGATCACTTATCACGGCAGAAATAGCAGAAAGTTATCACCGCGACTGTTTCGCTTTTCCAGGACGCATCAATGATATGTATTCGGCTGGATGCAACGAACTGATACGTTCGAATCGTGCTGTATTGCTTCAGAGCGCCGAGGAATTGATAAAGGCTATGAACTGGGATAGTGAAGTACAAGCTCCTGCGGTTATACAACGGCAGTTATTCCCCGAACTCGATGAAAATGAAGAAAAAATAGTATCCTTACTCCAAAAGCACCCCGACGGAATCCAAATAAACACACTTGTTGTAGAAAGCAATATCGCCATCAACCGAATGACGGGCATTTTATTTGAGCTGGAAATGAAAGGAATAATCCGTACACTTGCCGGAGGGGTATATAAACTGATATAAGATGAACCAAACATAGCCTGCAAACAAAAGGGCAAAAAAAATGGGAGAACGCTTTCTCCCAACCTTGTTAACCTTAAATCTAATACTATGAAAAAAATCACATTGCAAATGTAATAATTCGTAAGATATCACGCAAGAGCAAACAACAATATTACAAAATGTTTAAAACTATTTTACATTTAAAGACGTTTGCGCGCACAAAATAACACTTTGATTTTATCAAAAAAAAGAAATCCCTGCCGAATTTTACTTCAGCAGGGATTTCTCTATCAAATAAAAGCTTTACAGCAAGGAATTAATCTTTCAACTTAGCCTTGATAAAGTCACGGTTTAAACGAGCAATATTGCTGATTGAAACGCATTTCGGACACTCAGCTTCACATGCACGTGTATTTGTACAGTTACCAAAACCAAGTTCATCCATCTTAGACAACATGGCTTTTGCACGACGCAAAGCTTCCGGCTTACCCTGAGGCAATAAGTTCAACTGGCTAACCTTAGCTGAAACGAACAACATTGCAGAACCATTCTTACAAGCAGCTACACAAGCACCACAACCGATACAAGAAGCAGCATCCATAGCTTCGTCAGCAACTGGCTTCGGAATCAGAATAGCATTTGCATCTTGAGGAGCTCCTGTACGTACACTGATAAAACCACCAGCCTGCATAATCTTATCGTAAGCTGTACGGTCTACCATCAAATCCTTGATAACCGGGAAACCAGCAGAACGCCAAGGCTCAACAGTGATTACATCGCCATCTTTGAAACGGCGCATGTAAATCTGGCAAGTAGTAGCACCAGTAGCAGGTCCGTGAGGATGTCCGTTGATATACAAAGAACACATACCGCAGATACCTTCACGACAGTCATGATCGAATACAATAGGTTCTTTGCCTTCTTCAATCAACTGTTCGTTCAAAATATCCAGCATTTCCAAGAATGAAGTATCTCCCGGGATATCTTTCATCTGGAATGTATCGAAATGACCTTTTTCTTTAGGTCCGTTCTGACGCCAAACTTTCAGCGTAAATGATATATTTTTATCCATTTTACTTAGATTCTTTAATTGTTTAACTTCACTGATTAGCTCTTATAGTTACGAGTCTGAACTTTAATTGCTTCGTATACCAGCGGTTCTTTATACAATACCGGAGCCTTATCATCGCTACCCTGATATTCCCAGCAAGCTACATAGAAGAAGTTTTCATCATCACGTTTAGCTTCTCCTTCTTCTGTCTGGTATTCTTCACGGAAGTGACCACCACAAGATTCGTTACGGTTCAATGCATCGTAAGCAATCAGTTCACCCATTGTAATAAAGTCATTCAAACGAATAGCCTTATCCAATTCAACGTTCATACCTTCTTTTGAACCTGGGATAAACAATTCTGTTTCGAATTCTTTACGGATTTCTTTCAAACGAGCCAAACCAGTCTTCAAACCTTCTGCAGTACGTCCCATACCAACGTATTCCCACATCACGCGACCCAATTCCTTGTGAATAGAATCTACAGACTTCTTACCCTTGATATTCATCAGGTGATCGATCTTATCCTGAACAGCCTTTTCTGCTTCAGCAAACTCAGGCAGATCAGTAGAGAAGCGAGGAACAGTGATCTGGTCAGCCAGATAGTTCTGGATAGTATAAGGCAATACGAAGTATCCGTCAGCCAATCCCTGCATCAATGCAGAAGCACCCAGACGGTTAGCTCCGTGGTCAGAGAAGTTACATTCACCGATAGCGAACAGACCCTTGATAGAAGTCTGAAGTTCATAGTCAACCCAGATACCACCCATTGTATAGTGGATAGCCGGATAGATCATCATCGGATTATAATATTTTACGCCATTGATTTCTTTAGCCAATTCACCCGGGTTTACGTCGGTGATTTCTTCGTACATATCGAACAAGTTACCATAGCGCTGACGAACTACGTCAAGACCCAGACGTTCGATACTTTCAGAGAAGTCGAGGAATACAGCCAAGCCTGTGTTATTTACACCAAAGCCGTGGTCACAACGTTCTTTAGCTGCACGTGAAGCCACGTCACGCGGAACCAGGTTACCGAATGCCGGATAACGGCGTTCCAGATAGTAGTCACGGTCTTCTTCAGGAATATCGCTTCCCTTCTTCGTTCCAGCCTGCAATGCTTTTGCATCTTCCAGTTTCTTTGGAACCCAAATACGACCATCGTTACGCAAAGACTCAGACATCAAAGTCAGCTTAGACTGCTTGTCGCCGTGTACCGGAATACAAGTCGGGTGAATCTGAACGTATGCAGGGTTAGCAAACCAAGCACCTTTACGGTAGCAAGCCATTGCAGCAGTACAGTTACAAGCCATTGCATTAGTAGACAAGAAATAAGTATTACCGTAACCACCAGTAGCAATAACAACTGCATGAGCAGCAAAACGTTCCAATTTACCAGTTACCAAGTTCTTGGCAATGATACCGCGAGCACGACCGTCAACCAATACCACGTCTTCCATTTCATAACGAGTATACAGTTTTACGGTTCCAGCACCTACCTGACGGCTCAATGCAGAGTATGCACCCAGCAACAACTGCTGACCAGTCTGACCTTTAGCGTAGAATGTACGAGATACCTGTGCACCACCAAATGAACGGTTAGCCAATGTACCACCGTATTCGCGAGCAAAAGGAACACCCTGTGCCACGCACTGGTCGATGATGTTATTTGATACTTCAGCCAGACGGTAAACGTTTGCTTCACGAGCACGGTAGTCACCCCCTTTTACTGTATCGTAAAACAAGCGGTAAACAGAGTCACCGTCGTTCTGATAATTTTTTGCAGCATTAATACCACCCTGTGCAGCGATAGAGTGTGCACGACGTGGAGAATCCTGAATACAGAAATTGAATACGCGGAATCCCATTTCACCAAGTGAAGCAGCAGCAGAAGCTCCAGCCAAACCTGTACCTACCACAATGATATCCAAACGACGTTTGTTAGCCGGGTTTACCAATTTCTGGTGAGCCTTATAATTAGTCCATTTCTCAGCTATCGGGCCTTCAGGAATTTTAGAATCAATTATTTTAGTCATAATGTTTTTTCAGTTTAAATCAGTTACACTTAAATTAGCAAGCACCGCAACCCATCATATTCTTCAAAAAGAACACAACAGCTACTACCATAAAACCAAGAACGATGATAGTAGAATAGATGTTAGAGATGCATTTCCAACGGTTAATCCAAATCATGTTGTTCCATCCCAAAGTCTGCATTGCACTCCAGAAACCGTGAGTCAAGTGGAACCACAAAGCAATCAACCAAATGATATACAACACGAAGAACAACGGATTAGAGAAAGTCTGCATAATATAGCCATAACCGTCGGCTGCATGAAGACCACCCAACATAGGGTTACCGATGATTTCAGCGAACTGCATTTTGTACCAGAAGTTCATAAAGTGAAGAGCCAAGCCCAGGATTACGATGATACCCAATACCAACATGTTCTGAGAAGCCCATTCTACATTCTTCGGACGAGCATTTACAGCATAACGTTCGTTACCGCGAGCTGCACGATTCTGCATTGTCAACCAGAAAGCGTAGATAATGTGAATTACAAACAAGGCAGCCAATCCCACAGTTGCTACCAGCGCATACCAGTTAGCACCCAGGAACTCACAAACCATGTTGTAAGCTTCGCCCGAGAACAAAGCAACACAGTTCATCGCCATGTGAAATGTCAGAAACAGGACAAGGGCGATACCAGTTACACTCATCACCACTTTCCTTCCAATAGATGAATTACTTAACCACATAAATGATTGAATTTAAATTATTTAATTGTTAGAACTAAAATTTCTTACTACATACATTAAAATACGATACAAAATTAGAAGTTTTCCCTATATAATACAAGGGATTACGGAAATAATTCTTTAATCTGTCCAGTGATTTAAGCAACAAAAATAATGAATGTGCTTCAGCAAGGAGAAAATAAGACTAAAGAAGTTATTGAACATTTTACCTTCGCTGTTGGTCAATAACCATTTCATTATGAACAATTCAGGACAGGTTCTACTTTACTATCCATAGTTTTTCTGAAAACCGGTAAAGGAAGCTTCTTTCAAGGCAAAGCAACATATTCAGGACATCCCTTATCTTAATAGCATAAAAAGAGCCGTTTTAGCTTTTTACTACATTGCTAAAACGGCCCCTTCTTACTTATAATCTAATAAATACTCTAAGCAGTTATTTACGTTCCAGGAAATTCATTCCTGGCTTCTCTAATAGTTCTACCGCCTTAAGCATACTATTGTTCATGAGATTTATTACCTGAAAATACTCACTCATATCCCATAAATCACGAGCAATCAGAGCTTTCATTTGAGCTTTTATGAGTGGAAGTGCAATTTGATATTGTTTCTCATCATATTTTGCTCCTAATGTTTCACCTAGCTTTCTCAGTTCTTCAAGCATAGCAGATGTCACTTCAAAATTCTTATTAAAATGTCGGAAGTCCTTATACTCTTTCAGCCATTCTTCACGATATGCATCTACCAGCTTCAAGTTCATCTGCACAATAGCTCCTTTATCGCGCAAGGCAAGATAATAATCAGTATACATGGTTGTATCTACAGGCACAAAATAATCCGGCATGATACCTCCTCCACCATAGACAGTACGTCCCAGCTTCAATGTCTTGTATTTCAAAGAATCCGGAAAATGGATACTGTCTGCACTCAACATTTCCCCACGATTGTAACGATCTATCAAATCTTTATTGTACTGTTCAATACTCTCGTAAGGCTTCTGAATACAACGACCGGAAGGCGTATAATAACGAGCAACAGTCAGACGAATCATAGAACCGTCAGGTAAATCAATCGGACGCTGTACCAGCCCTTTTCCAAAAGTACGTCTGCCCACAACTATAGCACGGTCCCAGTCTTGTAATGCTCCTGTTACGATCTCACTTGCCGACGCAGAAAATTCATCGACCAATACAACCAAACGTCCATTTAAGAAATCACCATTTCCCTCAGCATCAAACTCAGCACGAGGATTACGACGTCCTTCTGTATAAACGATAAGTTCTTTCTTACCTAAGAACTGATTAGCCAATTCAATCGCTGCATTCAGATATCCTCCACCATTTCCTTGCAAATCGAGAATAAGGTCGCGCATACCTTCCTTCTGCAAACGATGAAGAGCATCAGCAAATTCCTTTCCTGTAGTTGCGGCAAAACGATTTACACGAATATAGCCGATTTTTTTATCAACCATATACGAAGCATCAAGGCTATATACAGGAATCTTATCGCGTTTGATAGTAAAAGGAAGTAGCTCTTTTACTCCACGACGCATAACTTTTACGGTTACCTCTGTACCTCGTTTACCTCGCAGACGACGCATCACATCTTCCGTACTCATTTTTACACCGGCAATCACCGTATCATTTACCTCAATAATACGGTCGCCCGCCAAAATTCCAACTTTCTCCGACGGGCCTCCGGAAACAGGCTGGATAACAAATAGCGTATCAGTAGCCATATTAAACTGAATTCCTATGCCGTCAAAGTTCCCTTGCAATGGCTCATTCAACGCTTTTACCTCTTCCGGATCAGAATAAGTAGAATGAGGGTCCAGTTGCTCCAGCATCTTTACAATAGCCGACTCTACCAGCTTATTTTCATCTACCTGATCGACATATAAGTTTGATATAGCAAACTCCGCCAACTGCAACTTGCGTGAAGGAGAGTTGAGCATCTTATTCTGTGCCACTACTGAACAGAAAAAGAAGAAGTTGCACAACAAAATCAAATAAAGTCGCTGTTTCATAGTTTTCATCATAAATTAATATCCAGTCCTTCTGGCAAAAACGGTGTTACATCTTTGCCATATTGCAATAATTCACGTACAATAGTGGAACTGATGGCTGTCAGTTCCGGCTCTGTGAAAAGCAAAATCGTTTCAATGCCAGCAAGCTTTCTATTTATGTCGGCAATGGTTTCTTCATATTCAAAATCACGAACAGTACGGATTCCTCTGATAATGAACTTAGCGTTCCTCTGTTGCGCAAAATCGACAGTCAGATTATCATACGCTTCTACTCGTATGCGAGATTCGTTTGCGTAGAGTCTTTTTATCATCTCCACACGTTTTTCGGTAGGAAACCAGGTTTTCTTATTATCATTGACACCAATTCCGATAATAATCTCGTCCATAAAGGTTAATGCACGTTTTACCACCGAAAAATGCCCGATTGTAAAGGGATCAAATGTCCCTGGAAATATCGCTCTTTTCATTTCAGCCAATAATCACAAATCAAGAGATACTTGATCTATCAATTCAACAAGTCCTCTTCTATTACCAAATTATTAATAATAAAGTTTTGTCGCTCCATGGTGTTCTTACCCATGTAAAACTCCAGCAACTCTTTAACTGCATCCGTTTTACGCAAAGAAACCTGTTCTAAACGCATGTCCTTTCCGATAAAATTCCGGAACTCATCAGGCGAAATTTCTCCTAATCCTTTAAATCGAGTAATCTCCGGATTGGGACCCAACTTTTCTATTGCTGCAATTCGTTCCTCATCTGTATAGCAATAAATAGTTTCGTATACACCTTTTTTACGGTTACGAACGCGGAAAAGCGGCGTCTGCAAGATGTAAACGTGTCCTTTCTTTATTAAATCGGGAAAGAACTGAAGGAAAAAAGTTATCATCAGCAAGCGTATATGCATACCATCCACATCGGCATCAGTTGCCACGATGACTTTATTATACCGTAATCCGTCCAAGCCATCCTCGATATTCAGCGCAGCTTGCAACAGATTGAATTCTTCATTCTCGTAAACGACTTTTTTAGTTAATCCAAACGAATTCAAAGGTTTACCACGCAAACTGAATACAGCCTGAGTATTAACATCACGGCTCTTGGTTATAGAGCCACTTGCAGAATCTCCCTCCGTGATAAAAATAGAACTTTCCAAACGCGGATCATTTTCTTCATCTTTCTTAGCCCCTTTCAAGTCATTCAAGTGAATACGGCAATCACGTAACTTACGGTTATGCAGATTTGCTTTTTTGGCGCGTTCACGCGCAATCTTAGTAACCCCCGCGATAGCCTTACGTTCTTTTTCCGATTCCTGAATCTTCTGAAGCAACACATCTGCTACATCGGGATGTTTATGCAAGTAATTGTCTACGTTTTCCTTTATAAAGTCACCGATAAACTTATTGACGCTGATTCCTGAAAGTGGATAAGGATTACCATCTGAATCTTTTTCAGGAGCCATCGTCAAAGAGCCCAACTTAATCTTTGTCTGACTTTCGAAGGTCGGCTCTATTACATTAATGGCAATAGCAGCTACCAGCCCGTTGCGAATATCCTGAAATTCCATATTCTTACCATAGAATTCCTTGATAGTACGTGCAATATGCTCCTTGAAAGCACTTTGGTGCGTACCTCCCTGAGTGGTATGCTGTCCGTTGACAAACGAATAATATTCCTCCCCATACTGAGGACTATGAGTAAAGGCTATTTCTATATCTTCATCTTTCAGATGAACAATAGGATACAAGCCTTGAGAAGTCATATTGTCATTCAGCAAATCCTCCAGACCGTTACGGCTTACAATGCGGTGACCGTTATAATATATCGATAGCCCTGTATTTAAATATGTATAGTTACGCAGCATCGTTTCGATATATTCAGGACGGAAGTGGTAGTTTAGAAACAAGGTGTTATCGGGCTCAAAGAAAATATAAGTACCATTTTCTTCCTCTGTAGATTGAGTAGTATCACTTATCAGTTCTCCTTTTGCAAAAACAGCTTCACGCATCTGCCCGTCGCGTACACTTCGCGCTATAAAACGAGAACTCAACGCATTGACAGCCTTTGCTCCGACACCATTCAACCCGACACTTTTCTTAAATGCCTTTGTATCATATTTTCCACCCGTATTCAGCATAGATACGGCATCAACCAGACTTCCTAACGGAATACCACGCCCATAATCGCGTACAGAAACACGCAAATTATCTTCCATCTGTATTTCAATGCGTTTTCCTGCTCCCATTTTAAACTCGTCAATACAGTTATCTACGACTTCTTTCAGCAATACATAGATGCCATCTTCTGCCTGAGAGCCATCACCTAAACGCCCGATATACATACCAGGACGCGTACGGACATGCTCCATATCGCTCAGATGACGAATATTCTCCTCTGTATACGAAACGGGATTCGCTATTTGTTCATTGTATTCTTCTTCCATAAACAACACTCAAACGATATACTAATTTTCTTCTTTCTTTCCTGCTACCAACATCTTTTTATATGCACGGCGGCGTTTGTGCTGAACAGCTTCGAAAGCTCCCCACTGTGCCTGTACTTTCTTGTTCATTTCCAGTTCCGGATTACTTTCTCCATATTTGAATCCCATCTGTTGATAAACTGGAACTAAATCATAAAACAACAATGCATTTACTCCTTTACTTTGATATTCGGGCTTCACACCTACCAGCAATAAATCAAGCACTTTCGGCTTTTTGATAAACAAGGCTTTAAGTAAATGGAACCAGCCAAAAGGAAGCATCTTACCTTTTGCCTTTTGCAGTGCTTCCGACAAAGAAGGCATAGAAATACCCACAGCTACCAGGTTTTCATTTTCATCTTCTACAAGCGAAACCATTCGCAAATCTATCAATGGCAAATACATCTTGATATATTGATTGATTTGTCCCTGAGTCATTTGTGAATAGCCGTACAAAGGTGCATAGGCTTCATTTATCAAATCAAAAATCTTCTGTCCGTAGTTTTTGCTCTTTATTTCACTACGTTTCAATTTTTTGATTTTCAGCTTATATTTTTCCAGAATAATTTCGGAAATACGGATAAACTTCTCTGGCAACTTATCGGGAACAGTCAACTTAAACTCTACCCAGTCGGCTTCCTTTTCGAAGCCTAAACGCTCCATATGCTGTTGATAATAAGGGTAATTATAAATAGTCGACATGGTTCCTAGCTGATCGAACCCTTCAACCAGCATACCTTCTGCATCCATATCGGTAAAGCCTAGCGGTCCGACAATAGCTTCCATTCCTCGTTCTTTTCCCCATTCTTCTACTGCTCCAAGCAATGCTTCAGAAATTTCCGGCTTATCTAAAAAGTCAATCCACCCAAAACGGACTTCCTTTTTTTTCCATGTTTCGTTCGCACGGTGGTTAATAATGGCAGCTACACGTCCTACCACTTTTTTCCCTTCATAAGCAAGAAAATAATCAGCCTCACAGAATTCAAATGCTGCATTCTTTTTCGGGCTGAACGTATTCAACATATCATCGTACAAATCAGGTACGGAATAAGGATTGTCTTTGTATAATTCGTAATTGAAGCGAATAAATGTCTGCAACTCTTTTTTAGAGCTTACTTTCTTAATGATAATGGCCATCTGTTCGTTATAGTATGAAATTTCAGGTTGTAAAGATACAATTTTTTATTCGAAGAGTAATTCTCTTATCCCGAAATTCGAGTATTGGCTCCTTCGTTTTTCCCATTTATCTATCATATAATACTCAATACTTCGGTAAATTTTTACCGAAAGATTAAAAGTTAAACAACAGAACCGGCAAAAGCTGGTTCGGAAACACTAAAGAGGTCATTGAAATGTTGTCAAAAACGAATGGTTAAGCATGAAGAAATGTGCTGAAAAAAGAGAGCTAACCTGCTGATAATAAAGGAGGAAAGTATTGCATAATTCGTTATTTCTTAGTAAATTAGAAGTCCCTGAACTCTTCTGATTATGACTAAAGAAACACTCCTTATGCAATACCAATCCGAGTGCCTGTCGGCTCTCAAATCAGTAGCGAATATACACAAACCTTTTGAAAAAACGTTCATGGACACCATGAAATTATTCATGGCCATCCCGGATCGTATAAATTTCCTTCAATTGGGCAGATATGGCTGTTTCTCAGAACAGACTTATCGTAACCTTTTTGAGCATGAAACTTTCGACTGGTTTGCGTTCAACGGATCTGTCATCAGCAAGCATCTCACAGGCAAAAGAAAAGCCATCGCCATCGATCCTTCCTATATTCCCAAATCAGGCAAGAAGACACCTTGGACAGGTTACTTCTGGTCCGGTTGTGCAGGAGAATACAAGCGTGGACTGGAAATCATGGGCATCGGTGTCATTGACATCGACAACCATGAATGCATGACTTTAGGTTCCATTCAGACGCCGGATTGTAAGACCTTGGATAATATGGACAAGAACCTTGTTGACTGGTACAGCTGCTATCTTATCAGCAGAAAAGACAAGCTGCAAAGCATATCCAAAACGGTGGTTGCAGACGCATTCTTTTCCAAGGAAACTTTCGTAACGCCTATGTGTGAGAACAGTTTCCATGTTATCAGCCGCTTTAGGAATGATGTTGTCCTGTACTATCCGACACTGGAAAAGAAAACAGGAAAACGTGGTCATCCCAAGTGGTTTGACGGCAGGATTGACTTTGCCAATCTGGATTTGACCCGGTGCAAGGAATACGAGGTGAACAAAGGAAAGCTATACGGATTGAGGGTTTATGCTAAAGCTTTCAAAAGGTATGTTTCCTTAGCCGTCTGGTATCCGATGGACGGAAGAACAGACAAGTGGCAACTTTATTTCTCTACAGACGATTCCATGGATGGACGCGAGGTGCTGGATTATTACAGAACCAGGTTCCAGTTGGAATTTTGCTTTAGAGATGGCAAGCAGCATGCAGGAATCACCAGCTGCCAGTCTACCGACTTCAGGAAATTGGATTTTCACTTCAATGCATCGCTTGCTGCTGTCAACTTGGCCAAAGCGGCATGTAAGAGGCTCGGAATAACCTATTCCATATCCTCCTGCAAGTCTTTCATACACAATGCTTATATGCTTGAACGATTTATTTGCGTGTTTGGGATTAGTCCAGACCCGCAAGTTATTGACAAACTTTTCAAAGAACTCATTTTATTTACTGCCAGAGTCGCTTAGGCTTGGCGAATTTTTAACGAACTATTGATACTTACAAACCATCATAAATGACATAAGGAACATTAACATCCTCAAATATCAGTAAAACATTGTGGAGATATTTCCCAAAATTGAGTAAAAAGTCCCCAATAAACATAAAAGCCACAGAGAGAGTCGCTTTCAACCATGTCTATAAATCAATAAGTTACATTTTTTATCGTAAGAATAAATAAAATTGGTTCAATTATTGTTACACGACATAAAAATTAGGAAACATGAAAACTAGAGAAAAAGTAAAACTATTTTTTTTATTTATTTTTTATTGTGTAATAACACAACAAGTCTTTGCTCAGAAACGAACAATCTCTGGAACAGTAACTTCAGCAGATGAAAAAGAAGCATTGATAGGTGTTTCTATCACAATAAAAGGAAATGAAGCTATCGGTACAATAACCGACCCGGAAGGGAAGTATAGCTTGCAGGTTGAACCAGACCAAACACTGATTGTTTCATACATCGGAATGAAAACAGCAGAGATTCGTGTTCCACGCAAGAATTCAGTACTGAATATTGTATTGGAACCAGAGTCAATGAATCTGGACGAAGTTGTCGTAACAGGTTATGGTAACTTCACAAAATCTTCTTTTACCGGTTCGGCTAACACACTAAAAGCCGATATGTTAAAAGACATCCCTGTCATGAGTGTGGAACAGAAACTGCAAGGTATGACAACAGGTGTCAATATTACCAGCAGTTCTGGCCAGCCGGGAGCCAACCAGAATATCCGTATCCGAGGTATGGGATCTTTTAATGCCTCTCAAGAACCACTGTTCGTTATAGACGGAGTACCTGTTACTTCTGGAAGCCTTAGTGCAGGCGGTTCGGATGCGGCATATATGAATAACTCAAAAACCAACATCATGAGTACGCTGAACCCTGCTGATATCGAGAATATTACAGTAATAAAAGATGCAGCAGCAGCTTCACTTTACGGTTCGAGAGCAGCAAATGGAGTCATTCTTATCACGACTAAAAAAGGTAGTGCCGGAAGAGCTCAGGTAACCTTGAATATTTCAGGTGGTTTCTCAAATGCTGCAGTCGATTTCCGTCCGACTCTGAATGGTGACCAACGTAGAGAGTTATTATATGAAGGACTGGTAAATTATGCCATCGACCAGAACATGGAATCACCAACAGCATATGCTGATCAGGAAATCGGCCAATATGCATACGTACCATCTATGGGGTATACCGACTGGCGGAAAGAATTGTTACGAACAGCTACTCAGCAGGATTATGAAGCATCTGTTTCAGGTGGAAACGAACGTTCCACTTATTATGCTTCACTGGGATACAACAAGCAAGAGGGTCTGGCTAAAAACTCAAGTCTTGACCGATATTCTGCTCGCTTGAATCTTACTCAGAAAGTAGGGAAATATGGAGAAGTAGGAGCCAACATGATGTTCACACAGATGAATCAGGAAATGAACGAGGAACGAGGATCTGCCATCAATCCGTTCCTTTGTGTAGCCATGACCATGAATCCTTCAATGACAGTACGTGATGAAGAAGGAAATTATATCGGTGCATATGAAGGTAGTACCCTCAATCCATTACGCGATATCATGACCGACTACAACCGCGTACGTATGACACGTATGTTTTCTACCGGCTACGCAAGTATTGAGCCGTTAAAAGGTCTGAAGTTGAAAGAAACAATAAGCTACGACTATACAACCCAAAAAGATTCCAGATACTATAACCCGCTTAGTTCGGCAGGCCCTAAAAGTGGTAGTGACGCCCAGACAGCAAAAGGGTTTATCGAATATGGAAAATTTATCTCTTCTACTTCTTTAAACTACGTACGTACGTTTGCATACAAACATCATCTGGATGTACTGGCCGCTTATGAAATAGAAAGTTATCAGACCGACAAAGCCTCAGGAATGAAGTCTAAACTCCCTTCAGACATCTTGACAGAACCCGATAATGCAGCCGTCTTGAACAGTTTTATTTCATCCACTCAAGATTACCGCATGATTTCGTATTTGTCACGTCTTAACTATGATTATGACGACCGTTATTATCTGGCAGGAAGTTTCCGCCGAGATGGTAGCTCACGACTTTCTCCAAGCAACCGATGGGGAAATTTCTGGTCTGTTTCGGGTATGTGGAATATCAGTAATGAAGCATTCATGAAACCGGTAAAAAAGGTCTTGAACGATCTGAAAATACGTGCTTCTTATGGTGTAAACGGAAACCAGCCAGGATCTCTTTACGGATATATGGGACTGTATAGTTACGGACAGAACTATATGGGAGCATCCGGTTCGTATGAATCATCTCAACCTAATACCAATTTAGGATGGGAAAAGAACTACAACCTGAATATCGGACTTGACCTCGCTTTCATAAACCGTATTTTCGTAAGCCTGGAATATTATAATCGTGATACAAAAGATTTGCTTTACAATCTTCCTATCAGTGCTACAACCGGATTTACCAGTTATCTGGCCAACGTCGGACAGCTTAATAATAAAGGTGTAGAATTTGAATTACGTACATTGAATTTCGCTTCCAACGATTTCAACTGGACAACAGTTTTCAATCTGACACACAATAAAAACAAAATCGTTTCATTAAACGGTCAGCTTGATCAGACTATTGAAGGTACATGGTTTATCCACAAAGTGGGCTTGCCATATCACACATTCTATGTAAAAGAATTTGCCGGAGTAAATACTCAGAACGGGAAAGCAGAATATTATAAAAATAAGGTTAATGAAGACGGTACAATCGACCGTAGTCTGACAACCGATCCGAATGAGGCAGAAAGCATACCATTCAAATCGGTTAACCCTAAAGTATCTGGTGGTCTGACAAATATTTTAAATTATAAATGGCTGGATTTGAGTTTCACTCTTACATATTCACTGGGAGGTTACTCATACGATAAACTGGGAACCAGCATCGAGAACGGAACAGAGTCTATTTATACATCCAGATATAATCTGCCTGTATATGCTTTAGAACGCTGGCAACAACCGGGCGACCAGACAGATGTCCCGCGTTTCGTATTTGGAGAGAAAGCAACTGTTACCAATTCATCACGCTACATCCACAGTACAGACCATTTAAGACTGAAAAATCTTACTCTCGGATTTACATTACCCGACCAGTGGACAAGCAAGGCATTGATCAACAAAGCACGTGTCTACTTCTCTGGAAGCAATTTGCTGACATGGGCTAAATGGAAACAATACGATCCAGAAACTCCTGTTAACGGCGAAGTATATTGTGAAGCTCCACCTATGCGTACATTCAGTTTTGGCGTACAATTAACATTCTAAATTCATTAACGATCATATCATATGAAGAAAATATATATTTATTTACTGGCGGCTACTTCTATTATGGGGGTATCTTGTTCCGAAGACTGGCTAAATCTGAATCCTTCTACATCCGTTACTACCGATCAGGCCCTTTCAACTTTGGAGGATATAAAGGTAGCGTTAAACGGAGTTTATCGCGAAACATCACAGCACAGTTATTACGGAGATAATTACTGGTACTACGGAGACTGCCGCGCCATGGATGTACAAGCCAGAGAAAACAAAGCATCAGGCAAGCGTGTTACTCCTTATTATACATATAATGTACTAGCAACTGACAACCTGAATATAACTCTTCCTTGGAGTCGCCCTTATCTGGTAATCAGACAGGCAAATAACATTATCCAAAAGATAGAACAGGGAGCAGTACAAAGCAGTGATACCAAAGAACTGGACCGCATAAAGGCGGAAGCCTTGGTGTTGCGAGGACTGGCCTTGTTCAATCTGACCAGACTTTTCGGAATGCCTTATATAAATGACAATGGTGCTTCTCTGGGAGTTCCCATCGAATTGAAACCGGAAGAACCATCCCACCAACCGAAACGGAATACAGTAGCAGAATGTTATGAACAAGTTGTCAACGACATAACAACAGCACGCTCTAGCCTAAGTACAGAAAGAACGGATGGTTATATCAATTACTGGGCAGCACAAGCATTGCTTTCAAGAGTCTATCTTGATATGGGGAAAAATAAAGAAGCTTACGAAGCTGCAACCGATGTCATCAATAATAGTAAAGGATTGTATCAGCTTTATACACGTGACGAATATCCTACCATATGGGGAAAAGACTTTCAGGCAGAAGCTCTGTTTGAATTATACATAAGTACAACCGAACCTTCAGAATGGGGAGGTGGTACCGGTGGTGAAGGAGCTCCAATGGTTTATGCAAATGAAGAAAAGGGAGTAGACTGGAACAATCTTATCCTTACAGAAGAATTTCTGAATTTGCTTGAAGAAGATCCTAATGACGTACGTCATTGTATTACCCAGCTATCGCTTATCGAAAACAATGAAGGTCTTCCCGAAGCAGCCCGTACCCGTAAGGTATTTCTCAGTAAATTCCCAGGAAAGAGCGGTGATCCGAAAGACAATAATATCAGTATTATCCGCTTATCGGAAGTTTATCTGAATGCTGCTGAAGCCGGTGTAAAATTAGGAGGAGAATATTTGGAACCTGCAAGAGGTTTCCTGAATCAGATTGTCAGCCGTGCTAATCCGGAAAAGTCGGTCAGCGCAGAAGAATTTACTATTGAACGTGTCTTGAAAGAATGCCGGAAAGAATTGGTAGGCGAAGGACAAATTTTCTTCGACTATCTGCGAAACAAACAACCGATCGTTCGTAAAGGAGGATGGCACTTGAGTACACTGAATACATTAAATGCTGAAACAATCCAACCCAATGATCCGCGTATCGCTCTTCCTATTCCACAGTCGGAAATAGATGCTAACCCCAACATCGTACAGAATCCACAATAAGCTCCATTTGTGATTTCTAATAAAATCTCCGTTTCAGAATAACTAACCAAGTTTTTTATTCTGAAGCGGATTTTTTTTACTTATTATCCGAAATAAAAATGATTAAGGAGAAGAAAATTATCTATTTTTTCTAGTTCAACCAAAGTTACAATACTTTTCCTAGCACCAAAAAGAAATATAAAATCGTATTATACAATACAAATAAACAGAAATAAACAATACGATATTTCAAAAAGAAACAAAATAAGCACCATTTAAAGAAAACATATCAAAACAAAGAGCTTCATTACTGGCAAAAAAAGATTCAAGCTGAATACTTCCCCGATTTTTTTAATTCTCAAGAGGCCCCTGCCACCAATTTTCCGGTAGAGAAAGAATCATACCGATAACTTCCGCATAATTTTTTTGTCCGGAGGGAATTTGATTACTTTTTAAATACCAGTTGTAAACTACATTCTGAAACTTTCCTAATAATTTATTATAACGGACATCCCAATATGCTTGCTTATCGTACAACTGTTGTATCACTTCCGGACGTAGCATACTTAACCACTTCGAATATTCACTATCGCCAAGCAAACTACGAACATTTACCGCTACATAGGGTAACAATCCGAAATAGCCGCTATAACGTATATTGCAATCGTCAGCATGAATACATACCTGATAAGCCCAGAAATTAGCTTCAGCCTCACTGCTAACTCCAAGCAAGTGGGCAAGCTCGTGTGCGTAAGTAAACGGAAGTTGTACAGGTAGTAGCTCATGATTCACATGCGACTCATCGAAAAAAGGTCCCATATATCCCAATACCCCAACTCCCGAATATAAGGCGTTACAGAAGGATTGTTTCGGATGCTGAAAACTTTCCGGATGAGTCAGTCCATATTTATCGGGAACTTCTGCATAAACCGGCTTGATTTTTTGTTCTATGTCTGGCTGTGAAACATTCAAGTCTTTTTTATATGTACTGTTTAAACTATCCGTATAAATAGCAAGAAACTGCTTGAAACGTTGTTCATTATAAGAACAAGGAGTGACTTCTGTCCGCTCAAAGAAACTGTCGCGGAAATAATTCATTCCCCATCCCCAATAAAACCATACATATATCCAAAGCAAAACTTCCAGTTCTCTCCCTACGATTGATTTCCAAGTCTGTCTTCTACGCCTGGCTATAATCGGATACAGCAATAGCGCTACAACTGTCGCAACGACCAGAGCTTCACAAAGAGAAAACGAAACTAGAGAAGCCAACCGCGACAAACAGCCGGAAACAGCAGGATAAATACAGCAGGCATAAAATTCACCTGCACCAGATATAAACCGAAACATACACACACCAGCCAAAAGTAAAGCCAGTATTATCCAACGAATATGTTTCCACCGAGGTTTTTTCATAAGAACAAAGTTATCATTTTCTGAATTAATTCTTTACTTTTGTCCGGTAAAGATTATTAATACTTCAAACATATTCTACATGGTTCTGAATTATATTTGGATTGCTTTTTTCCTGACCGCATTTATTGTAGCTGTAGTACGTCTTATATTTTTAGGAGATACGGAAGTCTTTCCTGCTATCATTAATTCAACATTCGATTCTTCCAAAACAGCATTCGAGATTTCACTGGGACTAACCGGAGTACTATCCCTCTGGATGGGCATCATGCGTATCGGAGAACAAGGTGGTGTTATCGGAATTTTCTCTCGTTTACTGAGCCCACTCTTTACTAAATTATTCCCGGAAATACCCAAAGGGCATCCTGTTACAGGAAGTATTTTTATGAATCTTGCCGCCAATATGCTAGGTTTGGACAATGCAGCAACCCCTTTAGGCCTGAAAGCAATGGAGGGATTACAAGAACTGAATCCGAAAAAAGATACGGCAAGTAATCCGATGATCATGTTTCTGGTACTGAATACCTCAGGATTGACCTTGATTCCTATCAGCATTATGGTCTATCGTGCCCAACTGGGAGCTGCTCAGCCTACAGACGTTTTTGTCCCTATTCTGCTGGCGACCTTTTTTTCTACACTTGCCGGTATTATTGCAGTAAGCTTATACCAGCGCATCAACTTGCTGAACCGGACTATTCTGTTATTCCTAGGTGGTACAAGCCTAGTTATTGCAGGTATTATTTATTCCTTCAGCATGCTGTCACGTCAGCAAATCGATATCTATTCTACAACTACAGCCAATGTATTCTTGTTTGTCATTATCATCGGTTTCATAGTTGCCGGCATGAGAAAGAAAATTAATGTATACGACGCTTTTGTAGAAGGAGCCAAAGAAGGGTTTACTACTGCCGTACGCATCATCCCTTATCTGGTAGCCATTTTAGTAGCCATCGGAGTCTTCCGTGCTTCCGGATGCATGGACTATTTGATAGAAGGTATAGCCAATTTGGTGAACTTATGTGGTATCAATAGTGATTTTGTAGGGGCACTGCCTACAGCACTGATGAAACCATTAAGTGGTAGTGGAGCTCGCGGGCTAATGGTAGATGCCATGAACACATACGGAGCCGACTCTTTTGTAGGACGGTTATCTTGCATCTTTCAGGGATCTACCGATACTACGTTCTATATTCTCGCCGTTTATTTCGGAAGTGTGGGAGTTGTCCGTACACGCCATGCCGTACCATGCGGATTACTCGCCGATCTGGCTGGTATCATAGCCGCAATTCTTATTTGCTATTTATTCTTTAACTGATATACGATATGATTACTTATCAAACTGAAGGGGTAGAAATGCCCGCTATCAAAAAGCGCGAAACCACAGCGTGGATAAAAGCTGTTGCAGAAACTTACGGGAAAAAAGTAGGTGAAATAGCTTACATTTTCTGTTCTGATGAAAAGATTCTGGAAGTAAACCGTCAGTATCTTCAGCACGATTACTACACTGACATCATTACGTTCGACTATTGTGAAGGGAACCGGATTGCAGGCGATTTATTTATTAGCCTTGATACAGTCCGTACCAACGCAGAGCAATTTGGAGCAACTTACGAAACAGAGTTGCACCGCGTCATTATTCACGGTATTCTGCATCTGTGTGGAATAAACGATAAAGGTCCGGGAGAACGTGAAATCATGGAAGCTGCCGAAAATAAGGCACTCGATTTGCTGAAAGATTTTCAATAATTCCATTCGGAATCTATTCAAGACCTATTACCTGAGCACATTCCCAGTTCGGGTAGGACTGCTGAAAATTTCCGCTGTTGTTTTCCCTGATTCATGCCGATGTTTTTTTAAAATGTCAGCATGAATCAGGGGAAACAACAGCGGATTTTATTTCATACTTTTCAGTTCTTTACTCCCTCCTCTCCTTTCCTCTTTACTATAACTCTTTTTACGAACCTGAATCAAAGCTAAGCCACTAATTTTTCGTATTTTTGCAACAGATATAAAAACAAAAGATTAATGGACTTTAAGTATGACGTTATTGTTATAGGAGCCGGACATGCCGGCTGCGAAGCCGCTGCGGCAGCAGCTAACCTTGGCTCGAAAACCTGTCTGATCACAATGGATATGAATAAGATCGGACAGATGAGCTGTAACCCTGCCGTGGGAGGAATCGCCAAAGGTCAGATTGTTCGGGAAATCGACGCACTCGGCGGATATATGGGATTGGTAACAGACCGCACAGCAATTCAGTTCCGCATGCTGAACCGTTCCAAAGGTCCTGCCATGTGGAGTCCACGTGCACAGTGCGACCGAGGTAAATTCATCTGGGCATGGCGCGAAATCCTGGAGAACATTCCCAACCTCCATATTTGGCAAGATACAGTAGAGGAATTATTAGTAGAAAATGGTGAAGTAACCGGATTGGTTACATGCTGGGGAGTAACTTTCCATGCCAAATGTATTATTCTTACAGCCGGTACTTTCTTAAACGGCTTAATGCATATCGGACACAAGATGCTTGCCGGAGGACGTTGTGCAGAACCAGCATCCTATCATCTGACAGAATCCATTACACGCCATGGCATTACTGCCGGACGAATGAAAACAGGTACTCCGGTTCGTATTGATGCACGAAGTGTAGACTTCAGCCTGATGGAAACACAGGATGGAGAAAATGATTTTCACCGTTTCTCTTTCATCAGCGAGCCCAGACAGCTCAAGCAGCTTCAATGCTGGACATGCTATACTAACGAGGAAGTACACGAAGTATTGCGTAGCGGATTGGCCGACTCTCCCCTTTTCAATGGACAAATTCAGAGCATAGGACCTCGCTATTGCCCAAGTATCGAAACAAAGATTGTGACTTTCCCCGATAAGCCACAGCATCAGTTGTTCCTTGAGCCGGAAGGAGAAACCACACAAGAACTTTATCTAAACGGATTCTCCTCTTCACTTCCAATGGATATACAGTTCGCTGCGTTAAAGAAGATTCCTTGCTTCAGAAACATCGTTGCCTATCGCCCGGGATATGCTATCGAATACGACTATTTCGATCCGACACAGCTTAAGCATACATTAGAATCGAAAGTCGTAAAGAACCTATTCTTTGCCGGACAAGTAAACGGAACAACCGGATACGAAGAAGCCGGAGGACAAGGTATCATTGCTGGTATCAATGCACACATTAATTGTCATGGAGGTGAACCATTCGTACTTGGACGCGACGAAGCATACATCGGAGTATTGATTGACGACCTGGTAACAAAAGGTGTAGACGAACCTTACAGAATGTTTACCTCACGTGCAGAATATAGAATTCTGCTCCGTCAAGACGATGCCGACATGCGTCTGACAGAACGCTCATATAAACTAGGTCTGGCAAGTAAAGAACGCTACGACAGACTTTGCCAGAAGCGAGAAGAAATACAGCGGTTGGTTGAGTTTGCAAAAACCTACTCCATCAAGGCAGATAAGATAAACGACGCTTTAGAGGGACTTGGAACAGCCCGGCTTACTCATGGCTGCAAACTGATAGAGTTGCTTAGTCGTCCGCAAATCACTATCGAGAATATTGCCCCGCATGTGCCATCTTTCCAAGCTGCACTCGACAAGGTAACCGACCGGAAAGAAGAAACAATTGAGGCAGCAGAAGTGTTAATCAAATACCAAGGCTATATCGATCGTGAACGAATGATAGCAGACAAGATACATCGCTTGGAAGCCATCCGTATCAAAGGAAAGTTTGACTATGCCAACTTGAACTCTCTGTCAACAGAAGCCCGTCAGAAGCTCATAAAAATAGATCCGGAAACACTGGCGCAAGCAAGCCGTATACCAGGTATTTCTCCAAGCGACATCAATGTGCTTCTCGTGTTACTGGGACGCTAAAGCAAGCATGTTTCACGTGAAACAACAAGTTTAAGAAACAAACATAAATTACTGGATATGAATAAAGAAACATTAAAGAAAAACCTCCGTGAGATACCAGACTTCCCTATTCCGGGAATATTGTTCTACGACGTCACTACATTGTTTAAAAATGCCGAGTGCCTCCAAGGGATGATTGACGAACTATACGAAATGTATAAGGATAAAGGCATCACAAAGGTAGTCGGTATCGAATCTAGAGGCTTCATTTTGGGAGGTGCTTTAGCTGCCAGATTAGGAGCCGGATTCATCATGGCAAGAAAGCCGGGAAAACTTCCTGCAGAAGTGGTAGAAGAAACTTATGCAAAAGAATATGGGACTGACACCATACGGATACATAAAGATGCTATTAATGAAAATGACATCGTCTTGTTGCACGATGATTTGCTGGCAACCGGAGGAACCATGGCTGCAACCTATCGCTTAGTAAAAAGATGCGGTGCTAAACAGGCATTTGTAAATTTTGTAATCGAGCTGAAAGGATTAAACGGTAGAAAAGCATTTACCGACGATGTAGAAGTGACCACGCTGTTGCAACTTTAAAAGGCTGCTCAGCCGGACGGACATATAAGAGTTTAATATCTCCTATTCACAATAAATAAGGAAAAGAAGAATCCGGCAAATACATTTTTGTATATGCCGGATTCTTCTTTTATAGAAATCCTTAAACGTACAAGCTATAACATGGAAGAACTTAGTACAAACGAATACCTTCGAGGAATCGTATTAAATTTGCCAAGCACTCCCGGCATCTATCAATACCTCAACAAAGAAGGAGTGATTATTTATGTTGGGAAAGCAAAAAATTTGAAACGGCGTGTATATTCGTATTTTTCAAAAGAGCATCAATCTGCCAAGACACGTATATTAGTCAGCAAGATTGCAGACATCCGCTATATTGTTGTAAATACAGAAGAAGATGCCCTGCTCTTGGAAAATAACCTTATCAAGAAATACAAGCCTCGCTATAATGTCTTGCTGAAAGATGATAAAAGCTATCCATCTATCTGCGTCAGCAACGAGTATTTTCCACGGGTATTCAAGACAAGGCAAATTATCCGGAACGGTTCTACCTACTATGGTCCATACAGTCATATTCCTTCTATGCAAGCTGTGCTAGATCTGATAAAGAAACTATATCCGCTCCGCACCTGTCATCTGGCACTAACCCCCGAAAACATTCGTCAGGGGAAATTCAATGTTTGCCTGGAATACCACATCAAGAACTGCAAAGGTCCATGTATCGGGATGCAATCTCACGATGAATATATGGATAATATAGCCCAAGTAAAAGAGATTTTAAAGGGAAATACTCAGGCTATAAGCGACGCACTGATGAAAGAAATGATGTCACTCGCAGAGGAGATGAAATTTGAAGAAGCTCAAAAAGTAAAAGAAAAATATGAACTAATAGAAAGCTATCGGGCAAAGAGTGAAGTCGTAAGTTCCATTCTTCATAACATAGATGTATTCTCTATCGAAATGGACGAAAATTCGGCCTACATAAACTATTTGCACATCACAAACGGATGCATAAACCAGGCGTTCACATTCGAGTATAAGAAACGTCTGAATGAGACAAAGGAAGAGCTGCTCCAGCTTGGAATTATTGAAATGAGAGAACGGTATAAAAGCTGCTCTCGCGAAATTATCGTACCTTTCGAACTAGATATGGAACTGAATAACGTAACATTTACCATACCGCAACGAGGCGATAAGAAACATCTGCTTGAGCTTTCTCTTCTCAATGTAAAACAATACAAAGTAGACCGACTTAAACAAGCCGAGAAACTGAATCCGGAACAGCGGAGCGTTCGCCTCTTAAAAGAAATTCAGGAGCAGCTGCAAATGGACAAAATGCCTATGCATATTGAATGCTTCGACAACTCAAACATACAAGGTTCCGATGCAGTAGCGGCATGCGTAGTATTTAAGAAGGCACGTCCCAGCAAAAAAGACTACCGCAAATACAATATCAAGACCGTAGTCGGACCGGATGATTATGCCTCTATGCAGGAAGTAGTACGCCGGAGATATTCCCGCATACTCGAAGAACAAGGAGAACTACCAGACCTAATTCTGACCGATGGTGGAAAAGGCCAGATGGAAGTTGTAAGACAAGTAATAGAAGACGAATTAAAATTACAGATTCCTATTGCCGGACTTGCCAAAAACAACAAGCATCGCACTTCGGAAGTTCTGTTCGGATTTCCACCGATGACTATAGGAATAAAACAAGGCACTCCCCTTTTTCATCTCCTCGAAAACATACAAGACGAGGTACACCGTTTTGCCATTACTTTCCATCGCGACAAGCGTAGCAAGAGTCAAATAGCTTCTGCATTAGACGGGATAAAAGGCATAGGAGAAAAGCGCAAAACAGCCCTACTGAAAGAATTCAAGAGTGTGGCAAGAATCAAGCAGGCAACTGTCGAAGAACTTGCAGCAGTAATCGGAGAAGCCGCAGCAAAAAGCGTAAAAGAGGCCCTATAAAAAAGCTCTGCGAAATGACATACCAAGTCTTTCCGCAGAGCGATTATAAATATCAATATCACCCATTTCACAGTCGGCAGAATCCTACTTCCACAAAGATACAATTAAATTAAGCTATACATTTGTCATTCTTACAATTTATTCTATCATTATACTGAATATTTTCTATCTTTGTAGAAAGTATATGTTTATATGAGAGTAGTTATTCAGCGCGTAAGTCATGCTTCCGTCACGATTAATGGAACATGCAAATCAGCTATAAAGAAAGGATTCCTCGTTCTTTTAGGAATAGAAGAAGCCGACAATCAGGAAGACGCCGACTGGTTATGTAAAAAAATCATCGGACTGAGAGTTTTCGACGATGAAAACGGAGTTATGAATAAATCGATTCTTGAGGCAGGAGGTGATATTTTGGTAGTAAGCCAATTCACCCTGATGGCTTCGACCAAGAAAGGGAACCGCCCGTCGTATATCCGTGCAGCCCGCCACGAGACAGCAATTCCACTATACGAATATTTCTGCAACGAACTTAGCATCGGGCTAGGCAAACAAGTAGGAACCGGTGAATTTGGAGCCGACATGAAAGTTGAATTGTTGAACGACGGTCCTGTTACAATCTGCATGGACACCAAAAACAAGGAATAAAGATGACATTGGAAGAAGCACAAAAAACAGTAGACAACTGGATAAAAACATATGGTGTACGCTATTTCAGCGAGCTGACCAACATGGCTGTACTCACCGAAGAAGTAGGAGAATTGGCACGTGTCATGTCACGCAAATATGGTGACCAGTCATTCAAACCGGGAGAAAAAGATAACCTCGACGATGAAATGGCCGATGTATTATGGGTGCTGATCTGTCTGGCAAACCAGACGGGAGTAAACTTAACAGAAGCATTTCAACGGAACCTGGAAAAAAAGACCAACAGAGATAAAGAAAGACATAAAAACAACCCCAAATTATAAGCATTATGAAGTACAATCACGAACATGAATGTGGATGTGGAGGCGAACATCACCACCACGACCACGAATGTAACTGCGGAAACGAACATCATCACGAACATGAATGTGAATGCAACTGTGACGATGATGCCTGCGACTGCGGCTGCGAAGATGAAGATACAGAAAATCTGCACCAGCCAGATAAATATAATGAAGCATTAAGCAAATACAATACGGTTTTAAAAGATGAAGAAGTAGCTGCACAAACAGCCCATATCATCGAAAAATACGTAAAGGAAAACGATACCGTAGAAGTGAAAAAATTCCTTTTCCACTGTATTGACCTTACTACTTTAAAATGCACAGACAGCGAACCGAGCGTAATGAAGTTTACGCAACATGTCAATGACTTTGTGGATGCATATCCCGAACTTGATAACGTAGCCGCAATCTGTGTATATCCCAACATGGCCGAAATCGTAAACGATACACTGGAAGCTGACAACGTAAAAATCGCCTGCGTATCGGGAGGATTTCCTTCTTCACAAACATTCACCGAAGTAAAGGTTGCCGAAACAGCTATGGCACTTCATGCAGGAGCCGATGAAATAGACATCGTGATTTCTGTAGGCAAATTCCTGAGTGGTGACTACGAAGGTATGTGTGACGAAATAGAAGAATTGAAAGAAGTATGCGGAGATAAACACTTGAAAGCAATCTTGGAAACTGGTGCACTGGGCAGTGCTTCGAATATAAAGAAAGCCTCTATCCTGTCAATGTATTCAGGAGCCGATTTCATCAAGACATCTACCGGAAAGGAAAATCCGGCCGCAACTCCCGAAGCAGCATACGCAATGTGCCAGGCCATCAAGGAATACTTCCTCGAAACCGGCCGTAAAGTAGGTTTTAAGCCCGCAGGAGGGATTAACACCGTACACGACGCATTAGTATACTATACAATAGTAAAAGAGGTCTTAGGCAAAGAATGGCTGACTAACGAGCTCTTCCGTCTGGGAACAAGCCGCCTTGCTAACCTGCTATTATCGGACATTGTAGGAAAAGAAACAAAGTTTTTCTAATTTAAATACGCGAAGGGCACGAAGATTCATCTTAGTAATGTTTCTCCGTGCCCTTGTTCTTTATATAACCTCAAGCTTTAGTTCGCCACAAGTCGCCCGTTCTCCCAGTGTTGATTCAGGATAACAGGAGGAGCTGTCGGCTCATGCTTTGCCTGTACAGAAATACTCCGCGAACGTCCCTGACGGTTTAAATCCCAACCGACAAATTCTTCATAGTCGAACTGCCAGCTCTCTCCATAAGCTAACTTATGGATACGGTTATAAATCGCCTCACGCGAAGGAGCATTGAAGCCTCCCACATTTGCATCCATGATACTGGTTTCCGTAGGACGATATGCGCCCTTATAATAAGTACAAGCTCCTTCAAACACACCTATGCCCTCACTCGCATAACGAGAGTCGGATATAAACTTGCTCCATACCACACTGTTCGGATCGCTTGTATAATCTACATTTCTTCCCCATCCATAATGATTTCGGGAATTAATATTATCAGAAATCTCACTTAATGGAATCGTACCCTGACTCTCATAATAATATTCATCCAGCAGTTTAGCAAATCCATGCCCACCCGCTTCATGATGAAGGACACATGCCAGTTCTTCATCACTTGTGCCAATCGGGAAATAGGCAATTCCATATCCTCTGCCATAATCACCTTGATAAGCTGTACTCGTTCCAAAATAACAAGTACCTGCATACTTAGCCGAATTCATCATAACAATAATCAGCACCTCATTCATCAGTGGACCGGTCATTCCCGGGCAGGTTGAAGCATACTGCATACATTTGTTGTTATCTCCTCCTACATGTGTTCCACTGCCGAAATAACCGGAAAATGCCGTACTTCCACCATCTATATATCCTTCATTCTGGGAAACGGCCGTCACGTAATATACATTAAACAGATTCCGGAAAGAGGCATAAGGCTTCTCACTGAAGAAGGCATCGGCTGCTGTCCGCATAACCTTTTCATACGTGCCGTCGGCAACCTGCCTGTCAGAAAAAGCATCCCCCATCAATACCACATTAATGCCGTTTCCTTCGGAAGCCTTTTGTAAGGTATACACCTTTCCATCCTCCGAAAAATCGGAAGATTCGTACGGTAAATCTCCCTCACCCAAGATTTCTTTCAAGAAGTCAGGAAGCAAATTTCTCGATGTTACACTACTATGAAATATCAATTTACCATTCTCATCGAAAGCCATAATAGTAGGGAAACCAGTAAATGAAATAACGCCCGGATTAGATAGCAGCGTAGGCCATTCCATATTATAACTTTCTATCATATTGAGTGCATCAGGATTGTTTGTTCCATCATGACAAAACCCGATGATTTCTAAAGAATGATTTTTATATCGCTGATAAATAGATGATACTGTAGGATGGAAAGCCTCACTGAAAGGACACCATGAAGCCCAGATATAATACAACGTTACCTTATGAGAGGCTACAATAGAAGTAGAATTTATTGTATTTCCCTTATAATCAGTTGCAGTAAAATCGGGCATATACAGATTAAATGTATCGAAGTTAAATCCGCCCGGAGAATTTTGTCCTATACAAACCCAACCACTTTTCTGCCACCAGGAAGAAGAAGTAACAGCCTGAGGTAAATCACCCGACAGCATATTCTTGCCAAAGTTCATATACTCCAACGAAGTCAATCTGCCAAGAGATTCAGGTACTGTACCAGTCAGTTGATTATTGCTCAGATAACTATACACCAGATTTTGCATATTGCCCAACTCAGATGGCAATCCTCCAGTCAACTGATTCTGAGATAAATCTAAATTTCTGAGTTCTGTCAGTTTCCCTATAGAAACAGGTATCTCTCCCGTCAACTCATTATTATACAAATTCAGAGTCCATAATACTTCAAGATTTCCAATTTCATCCGGTAAACTTCCAGTCAGATTATTCGAAGACAAGTCAATTGACATAACTCTGCCCTGATAATCTGTATAAACGCCATACCATTCTGACAAATCAGCATCCGAGCACCAGTTCGAATTGTTCGTCCATGCATCGCCGTTTGTAGCATCGTACAATGCAATCAAAATATCTCTTTCTGTCATCTCATCCTGTTCCAGCAAGTCGTTTGTATCAACAGCCGAGAAACTGGTTATAACAGAGCGGCCACCGTAATACTCCGTTCTGTTGCCTTAGTCAATGTCTGTTGCTGACCGTTTACAGTTCCTGTAATCTTAAAAGTCATACCTTTGCTGAAGACCTGAGGTGGAACAACAAAATAGAACGAAGTAGTTTGTGAAGGAGATAAGGTAACATTTCCCTGAAGTACAATTTCACCGTAACTCTCCTGCCCTCCCCCTGAAAGGCGAAACTCCGGAGCGTCCGATGCAATGTTAACCGAACCAAGTCCGGCTACAGCTTCTCCATTTTTGCCTGACAAAGAGATAGACTGAATATTCATGTTTCCTTTCAGGTTTAGACGTACCAGTCCGCAAACCTGCAAAAAGCGGAAAGAATTGGTGGTACTCTGAGCCACCATCGGACATACACCGGAAGCAAAACTGTCGAAGTTAAACGACTGTTCCGCCGGAAGACGGAAAGAAACATTCGTACCAGATATCATGGCATCTGCCGCATACGGATAAAAGGCATAAAACGTATTACCTCTGACGGGCTTGCTGCTTTCGAACTGAGCCTCGTCACCCGACATGCCTGTCAAATCATAACGGGCTATAGAATCGGAAACATCACTGAAAATACCAATCGCGTCTCCATTCTCCCATATTACAGAGTTACCCGAAAGAGATGTACGGCTCTTCACAACCGATGATGTCGTAGCACGAACCGACTTCAGGCTTTTATCCTGATCTTTAAAAGACACCAGATCATCTTGCTGGCATCCGGCAAGTAACAACAGAAATATACCTAAAAAAAGAGTTATATGCTTCATAATTTACTGTGTTTTTCAAGATTATTACCAGTCTTCTTCATTCTCTGTAAAGTCTTCTATACTTCCACCTGCAGAAGGCGTTTCTTCCTTTTTCCCAGCCTGAGTTATTTCTATAACACGAACAAGTTCCGCAGCCCGGACTGTCACATTTCCTTTCCTCTGGGAAGTCGAGGTATTTGCCCCAATAACAATTAAGTTACCATCTACGCTAATCCAACTGTTGTCGCTGCATGTGAATGTATATTGGGTATTACTGTTAACGGTAAAAGTGAATTTTCCTCCCTCGGCAGTCGCAGAAATATTCGACGGAGATACGTCCAGATAGACAGCTTCACCTTTCTGAACGACCTGCACCGTACGCACCAGACTACCGTCTTCGGATATGACCGTTATTGTCGCTTCACGGGAAGAAGTCGATTCGTTGGCACTTACCGTAAATACAATTTCGTCTGAACTTCCCGACACAGCCTGAACCATCCAGTCTGCATCCGTATTTACCCGATAAGGTACATTCGCTTTTACAGTAAAACGAACCGTACCACCCTCTGGCAAAATATTAAAATGCTCTTGTGATACGACTAAATAGGGGGCCTCTTCCTTACCCTTTTGCATTACTTTTACCGTACGTTCTACACCATTTCCAGAGAGTATAATATTACCCTCACGCATAGCCGATCCGGTATTTTCTTCTACACTAAAATGCAAGGTCGACCGCTCCATTCCTCTGCCAACTACCTGCTTCAGCCAGCTGACGTCTGTCGTTACATCATAGCTAATATTCGCACTGACTTCAAATGAAAAAGTTCCGGATTCCGGTTCACAGATGATAGGATCTGAAGGAACAAGTATTTCGTCGGCAGCATATTGCCGGATAGTAAGCGTATCTGATAGCGATTCCGTTTCATCAATGAAAACGAAGCGTGCCTCACGCATATCATACGTATCATTAGGCTGTACCGCGAAATGAAGCGTGTGCGTAGAAACAGCCCTCGAAGTGATCTCGCTTACCCATGTATATTCTGTCACAGGCTTACATATATATGAAACACTCGACTGCAACTGCACGTCTACTGTACCTCCCAAGGCCCCTACTTCAACCATATCTTCGGAGAGAAGCAACACTTCTTTTTCTTTCCCCTCCTGATAAATCCGTACAGCTTCCTGCAATTCTCCACTTCGCACAAGAATGCTTCCGCTACGCTTTTCATAGCCGTCATTCGCCAAAATGCGGAAACTTAATACCGACTTTTCAAGACTGCGTGTCGAAATCTGCTCAATCCATGTATCCGAAACCTCCACCTCGAATGTCACATTGGCTTCTACCTCCACCTCTATAAGAGATTCTCCAGCAGAGAGTTCATAACTTTGGCGTGAAACAATCAAAGCATCTTTCTGCTTCTGAGAAACAACAATCGTTTCCCGACTGTCACCGCAGTCCAGAAAAACAGAAGCAGTACGCTCATCTGTACCATCATTCGCGGCAACCGAAATAGTGACCGATGCTTCTCCGGCCTTACCTGATGTAGGAGAAACGGTAATCCAACCGGAAGCACGTACATTGCCAACCGTAGCTTTCCAATCGGCAGTAGATGTAAAATGTAATGTTACAGTTCCGCCAGAAGCATCCAACAATGGATGTTTATCGGTACCTTCTGCAAGTGTAATCTCAGCTTCTGGAGCTTCAGGTTCATCAGACAGATTAACTTTCTCTTCTCCCCTACAAGCTACCAATACCACCGACAACAATACAAATAGAGCTTTTTGCATGCAATGCATTTTACCCCAACGAAACAAAGTGTCCATAGATTTAAGGTTTTTAATTGTGAAAATTTTTCTTATAACATAAAAGATATAACTGAGGCTTAAATTATATATTTTTTACCACTAATCAAAGATTTTTATCATATTTTCTTTACAAAATAAATAGAAATACAGTATTATCTAGGAAATATATACAGATGTATTTCATTTTATATAAGTGAGATAAAGAATAGAATAGAAAATCATAGCTGAAAAATCCGACCAGACAGAAAATTACAATAAAATATATATTATTTACCAATACGCACCCTACACTATCGTATCAAAAATTTATTTTATGCAAAGATTCACCCCAATAAATCAAGAAATCTTTCCCAATTTATGCTCAAGAATGCCCCAAAACATCCTGATATTTTTAGAAAATTTGTACAAAAAAAATCCCTTTATTCACGTTGTTTTCAAGTAAATAACAACATGAGTAAAGGGACATTTCTTTATATCAAAGATTATTCGAGATCTCGTTACAATAATAGAAATATTATTTATTCCGCTTAATCACATAGTCAATATAAGCTGTAAGTGCCGTACGGACTGCTTCATCTGCTGCTTCAGGAAGCAGGGCCAATGCTTTGTTACGGTAATCATACATCACCTGTTCCGCATAAGTGATACCTCCCTCCTGCTTCACATAATCTACAAAGCTGGCAATTTCCTCCTTCGAAGCACTTAGTGAACGGATACGCAATGCGAGTTCTTTCTTTTCTTCATTGGCACAAGTATTCAATACATGCAGTGCCGGAAGAGTCAGCTTACCTTCCATCATATCATTTCCAGTAGGCTTACCCAGCTCTTCATTATCGAAGTAATCGAAAACATCATCTTTTATCTGAAAGGCAATACCTATCATTTCACCAAAAAGAACAGCCTTCTCCACTTCATCTTTCGGGGCATTTACAGAAATAGCTCCACTCTCTGCACTTGCAGTAAACAGGGCTGCTGTCTTTTTACGGATAACGTCAAAATAAATCTCTTCCGAAAAATCACGGTTACTGATATTCACCAGCTGAATAATCTCTCCTTCCGATAAATCCTGTCCCAAACGTGCTACCAGGCCGACCAGTTCAATATGATTGGTATATGAAGCATGACGCAGACTGGTTGCCAGCATATAGTCGCCTACCAGCACAGAAACCTTATTGTCATACAATGCATTAACCGACGACTGTCCCCGACGTTTGTTACTCTCGTCTACCACATCATCGTGTACCAGACTGGCAGTATGAAGCAACTCGAGCGAAAGCGCAGCATGAAGGGTGGAATCGTTAATTCCACCATAAAGTTTTGCCATAAGCAAAACCAGAATAGGACGCATCATCTTTCCGTTCCTCTGCTTGATATAGCCTAAAACTTCGTCTAATAGCGCGGTAGAACTTTTCAGTGAGGCATCGAAAAGAGCCTTAAATTCGCTTAATTCCTTTTCTATGGGTTTCTTGATTACTTCTAATTTATCCATGGAGATTTATTTGGGTACAAAAGTAATAATAAAACAGCGAATACGGTATTTTTTTGTACTTTTACGTAGAAAACTTAATAATTTTACACGAATGGAAAAACTGTTTCTACTCGATGCGTACGCACTTATCTACCGCGCGTACTATGCTTTTATCAAAAATCCGCGTATCAATTCTAAAGGTTTCAATACATCTGCTATCATGGGATTTGTCAATACACTGGAGGATGTACTGAAAAAAGAGAACCCTACTCATATAGGTATTGCATTTGATCCGGCCGGACCTACATTCCGTCACGAAGCTTTCGAGCAGTATAAGGCTCAGCGTGAGGAAACTCCCGAAGCAATTCGTCTTTCTGTTCCTATCATTAAGGATATTATCCGCGCTTATCGTATTCCTATTCTTGAGGTAAGTGGTTACGAAGCGGACGACGTAATTGGTACACTCGCAACCGAAGCGGGAAAACGAGGTATTACGACATACATGATGACTCCAGATAAAGACTACGGGCAATTGGTTTCGAAAAATGTATTCATGTATCGCCCTAAATATGGCGACAAAGAATTTGAAGTCATGGGGGTAAACGAAATCAAAGCAAAATTCGATATTGAATCACCCTCACAGGTTATCGATATGTTGGGACTTATGGGAGATACGGCCGACAACATTCCGGGATGTCCGGGAGTCGGAGAGAAAACAGCACAAAAGTTAATTGCCCAGTTCGGCAGCATCGAAAACCTGCTTGCCAACACCGACCAGTTGAAAGGAGCTATCAAAACAAAAGTAGAGAATAACCGCGAGCAGATTACTTTTTCCAAATTCCTCGCAACAATCAAAACGGATGTTCCCATCTCACTAGATATGGAAGCCTTGAAACGGGAACAACCCGATGAAGAAGAACTCCGTAAAATTTTTGAGGAACTAGAGTTCCGTACTCTGCTGGATCGTATACTCAAAACTGAAAAGAAAACTGCCGCTCCTTCGGCTCCTGTACAAAGCGATCTCTTTGGATTTTTTGCGGGCGAGAATACAGACGAGCCAAAAAATTCAAATCTCACGCGGTTAGAAGACCTTGATTTCGACTACCAACTACTTGATTCAGAGGAGAAAATAGACGATTTTTTACAAATAATCGTTACAAAAGATTTTTTCAGTCTAGATACGGAAACCACAGGAACCGACCCAATTACTGCAGAACTGGTAGGAATGAGCTTCAGCTTTGCCGAAAATCAGGCATTTTATGTACCAGTTCCGGCAAATCGTGAAGAAGCGTTGGCAATAGTTAAAAAATTAAAACCAATCATAGAAAATGAGAAAACACTGAAAATCGGACAGAATATAAAATACGATATGCTTGTACTGGGTAATTATGGTGTCGAGGTTCGTGGCCCGATGTTCGACACCATGATTGCTCATTATGTACTTCAGCCTGAACTTCACCACGGCATGGATTACCTGGCCGAAGTATATCTGAAATATGAAACGATAAAAATAGAAGAGCTGATAGGTCCGAAAGGAAAGAATCAGAAAAACATGCGCGATCTCTCTCCTACTTCTGTCTACAAATATGCATGTGAGGATGCTGATGTTACACTGAAACTGAAAAAGGTATTAGAGAAAGAATTGATAGAAAATAATGTGAACGAACTGTTCCAGACTATCGAAATGCCGTTGGTTCCTGTCCTTGCATATATGGAACGCAACGGGGTACGCATTGACACCGAAGCCTTGAAAGAAACATCACAGCATTTTACTGCACGTATGAAGCAGCTTGAAGAGGAAGTACATCAGCTTGCCGGAATGGAATTTAATATTGCTTCGCCCAAACAAGTAGGAGAAGTACTGTTCGACCGTCTGAAAATTACAGACAAAGCTAAAAAGACCAAGACCGGCCAATATGTTACTTCCGAAGAAGTATTAGAAAGTCTACGAGGAAAGCATGAAATTGTAGGAAAAATACTGGAACATCGTGGACTGAAGAAGTTACTGGGAACCTATATTGATGCACTTCCCTTACTAATCAACCCCAAGACGGGACATATACATACTTCATTCAATCAGACTGTTACGGCTACAGGCCGACTTAGTTCGAGCAACCCTAACCTGCAAAATATTCCTATCCGTAATGAGGATGGAAAAGAGATTCGACGCGCCTTTATTCCTGACGAAGGCTGTGAATTCTTTTCTGCCGACTACTCACAAATCGAGCTGCGTATCATGGCTCATCTGAGTGGGGACCCTCACATGATAGAAGCTTTCCAGAAAGGACAGGATATTCATGCTGCTACTGCTGCCAAGATATATAAGGAGAAACTGGAAGATGTAACCCGCGAACAGAGAAGTAAAGCTAAAACAGCTAACTTCGGTATTATATATGGTATATCAGTATTCGGACTGGCAGAACGACTGAACATCGAACGTAAAGAAGCCAAAGAACTTATAGACGGATATTTCGAAAACTATCCGCATGTAAAAGAATATATGGATCAAAGTATCCGTCTGGCACAAGAAAAAGGATATATCGAAACTATATTCAAGCGTAAGCGCTACCTGCCTGATATCAATTCACGCAATGCTGTGGTCCGTGGGTATGCAGAACGAAACGCAATCAATGCTCCTATACAAGGAAGTGCTGCTGATATTATCAAAGTGGCAATGATTCGTATATACAAACGCTTCATGGAAGAGGGTATTCGTTCCAAAATGATTCTTCAGGTACACGATGAATTAAATTTCAGCGTCGTGCCCGAAGAAAAGGAAAAAGTACAGCATATTGTGATTTCGGAAATGGAAGCAGCTTACAAAATGAAAGTTCCTTTGCAGGCAGACTGTGATTGGGGTAAGAACTGGTTGGAAGCACATTGATATTTTGAATTGTTAAGATATCTTTAAATGGCAACAAATTGCTAAAATATTCATTTTTTCTTGCCAAAAAGTTAGCAACATCAAAAGGTATTACTAATTTTGCAGCGTAATCAAAAACAAAAAGATAGTAACACCTTAAAATTAAAAAAATATGAAAAAAATGAATTTACTCAAGAGTTTATTTGTAACAGTATTTGTTTTCGCTGCTAACCTTACAGTTTTTGCTAGCAACCCAGAAACTGAGTTGATATACAATACTGAGGAAATAGATGGAGTAAAGATGTCGGAAACTGTATATAAAATGAATGAAGGTATTCTGACAAACTTTGAGAAATATAACTATAAATACAACGATAAGAAACAAGTTGTAGAAAACGTGTTACAGAAGTGGGACGAAGGTAGAGGAACATGGCGTAACCATATGTGTATCAAATATACATATAATGAAAACAGCACCACAATCCAATACTACAAATGGAACAAAAATAAGAAAGATTACATTCTCGTTCCGGAAATGACTGTAACTATGGACATGTAAAAACAACATACAAAAAAACAATATTTTCATAAACTCTCTAGTAAAAGAGGTACTTCGTGAGAAGTGCCTCTTTTTTTATTTCTTCTTCTAATCAGACAATCTATTTTGCAAAAAACATAACAATCTGTTACTAAAAACAAGATAAGAATATATCAACTTTTCCGAAAAAATTATTTTTTTAGTAAATGACAAAAAGAATGACTACCTTTGCAAACTGAAATACAATCTGATAATTAATAAGGAAATATATAAGTTTTATGGCATTACAATGTGGCATTGTCGGTTTGCCCAATGTAGGAAAATCGACTCTTTTCAACTGTTTATCGAATGCAAAGGCTCAAGCAGCCAACTTCCCTTTCTGTACAATAGAACCTAACGTTGGTGTAATCACTGTTCCAGATGAACGTCTTAACAAATTGGCAGAATTGGTTATCCCCGACCGTATAGTACCTACAACTGTAGAAATTGTAGACATCGCAGGTCTGGTAAAAGGAGCCAGCAAAGGTGAAGGATTAGGAAATAAATTCTTGGCAAATATCCGTGAAACAGACGCAATTCTTCATGTACTGCGTTGTTTTGATGATGAAAATGTTACCCATGTCGACGGTAGTGTAGATCCTGTACGCGACAAAGAAATCATTGATACAGAGCTTCAGCTGAAGGACCTCGAAACAATAGAAAGCCGTATTCAAAAAGTACAGAAACAAGCTCAGACCGGAGGCGACAAAGTAGCTAAGCAAACTTATGAAGTACTGGTTCGCTACCGTGAAGCATTATTACAGGGAAAATCAGCACGTACCGTACAGTTCGAAACTAAAGACGAACAAAAGATCGCTCATGAACTTTTCCTGCTTACTTCCAAGCCTGTAATGTACGTATGTAATGTAGATGAAGCCAGTGCTGTAAATGGTAACAAATATGTAGAGCAAGTACGCGAAGCTGTCAAAGAAGAGGGAGCAGAAATATTAATTGTTGCAGCCAAGACAGAAGCCGACATTGCAGAACTTGAAACATACGAAGACCGTCAGATGTTCCTTCAGGAAGTGGGACTGGAAGAATCGGGAGTCAGTCGTCTGATTCGTTCAGCCTATAAGCTGCTGAATCTGGAAACCTATTTCACTGCTGGAAATATGGAAGTCCGCGCATGGACATTCCATAAAGGATGGAAGGCTCCTCAATGTGCCGGAGTTATTCATACTGACTTCGAGAAAGGATTTATCCGTGCAGAAGTCATCAAGTACGACGACTTTATCAAATACGGTTCGGAAGCAGCTGTACGCGAGGCTGGTAAACTGAATGTAGAAGGAAAAGACTATATCGTAGAAGACGGAGACATCATGCATTTCCGCTTTAACGTATAATATACCATTTTAGAAAATCGGCCGCTCATCAGCGACCGATTTCTTTTTTTAATCCTAAAACAAAAAACCATGAACTATCTTATTATAGGTACTGGCGGCGTAGGAGGAAGTATCGCCGGATTTCTTGCTCTGGCAGGAAAAGAAGTCACATGCATTGCACGGGGAAAACACCTCGAGAATATCCGTAATTATGGGCTGCATCTGAAATCAGATTTGAAAGGCGAACACTATCTGAAAGTAAACGCCTGTACAGCAGAAGAATATCAAGGGAAAGCAGATGTGATATTTGTCTGTGTAAAAGGATATTCCATCGACTCTGTCAAGGAGGTAATAGAACGTGCTTCAGCACCTCATACACTGGTTATTCCTATTTTAAATGTTTATGGTACAGGACCACGTATTGGTCGTTTGACACCTGAAGTAACTGTTCTCGATGGCTGTATCTACATCGTAGGATTTGTTTCAGGTGAAGGCGAAATCACTCAGATGGGAAGCATTTTCCGGCTGGTATTCGGAGCACGTCCGGAGCAGGGAGTTTCTCAGGAACGTATTGAAGCAATTGCAGAGGATGTCAGAAGTTGCGGTATCAAAGTCGATGTTTCCGATGATATCAACCGCGACACATTTATCAAATGGGCATTTATTTCGGCAATGGCATGTACTGGAGCATATCACGATGTACCAATGGGAGAAGTACAACACGAAGGCGAAGTACGAGATACATTTATCGGACTTTCCAGAGAAAGTGCAGAAATCGGACACAAGATGGGAATTTCTTATCCGGAAGATCCTGTTTCTTACAATTTGAAAGTAATAGATAAGCTCGACCCGCACAGTACAGCATCCATGCAAAAAGACCTTGCCCGAGGACATGCATCGGAGATACAAAGTATGTTGTTCGATATGATTGATTTGGGTGAGCGTTTGGGAATATCTATGCCTACCTATCAAAAAGTAGCTCAAAAATTCAAGAATAAATGAAACATATAGTAGATATTGAAACCTGGGAACGGAAAGACAACTACAACTTTTTCCGTGGATTTGCGAATTCATGGATTGCTATCACCAGTGAAGTAGACTGTACTGAAGCTTACAACCACGCCAAAGCCAACGGAAAATCATTTTTTCTGTATTATCTTTATGCCATATTGCGCGCTGCCAACGAGATAAAAGAGTTCCGTTATCGCTGGGATAAAAACGGACAAGTAGTCTATCATGATACAGTGGATGTCATTTCTCCTATTGCTGTACCCGGCAAAACATTTTATACGGTACGCATCCCTCATCATGTTGATTTCGAAGCATTTTATACCGAAGCCAGACACATTGTCACATCTATTCCTGAAGATGGTGATCCATACGGAACCGATAAAAGCATTTATAAACAAGGAGATTTTGATGTAATCCTGCTAAGTGCCACTCCAAAACTATATTTCACTTCGATAACCTACACCCAACAGGAAGTAGGACATCCGCTGGATTATCCGCTGATGAATGCCGGTAAGGCCATCATACGCGAAGGCAAGCGTATCATGCCTATTGCACTGACTGTAAGTCATGCTTTTACAGACGGAGCACACATTTCACTTTTCTTTGAGAAAGTAGAACAATACCTCAAGGAAATCTGCAAATAATCATACACAAAAAACTACGGGACTTCATCCTATTCAGAACCAGCCTGAATCAATCATTCAGCAGTTCTTTTCGATTGGATGCAGTCCCGCAGATTATCAGTATTATTCACATTTCAAATAATCACAAAGCTTCTGTGTTGCCCTTGCCCGATGGCTGATTTTATTCTTTTCTTCATTGCCCATCTCGGCAAATGTTTCAGTATAACCTTCGGGGACAAAAACAGGATCATAGCCAAATCCTGAACAACCGCGTTTTTTTTCGATTATTTCGCCTTTTACAACTCCTTCGAAGAGATGCTCCGTTCCACCCTCGATCAGGCAAATAGCCGTACGGAATTGCGCTTTACGGTTGGTCTTTCCTTCCAGCTCTACAAGCAGTTTTTTCATATTAGCTTCCGAATCATGTCCTTCTCCTCCAGCATATCGGGCCGAATAGACTCCCGGAGCCCCTCCCAGGACCTCAACCTCCAGACCCGTATCGTCGGCAAAACAATCCAGACCATAGTTTTTATAAATATATTCAGCTTTCAGAGCAGCATTTCCCTCCAGCGTATCAGCCGTTTCCGGAATATCTGCCTCACAATGGATATCCTTCAGACTCAGCACCTCTACCCTATCTCCCAATATGGCACGTATCTCATCCAACTTGTGTGCATTATTCGTTGCAAAAACCAGTTTCTTTTTCATAATCAATTTTATCTATCATATTTCTTCACAAAGATACACATACTCAGGCAACCATCCTCTACTTTCCGTCTGCTATTTCGCTGCAAAAACAGTCTTCCTCATTAATCGAGTAGGAGGAACGGGATTAATTCCCGTTCCGACCTCTCACACCACCGTACGTGCCGTTCGGCATACGGCGGTTCCCTAATTAACCTTTAAACACAGGATGATAGTACATCTTAAAAGTAGGGTAACCAGCTCGAAGCAAACGCTCATCCGACAAAGCCGCCTGTACAGTGGGATGACTTGCCATTCGCCAGTATTTCATACGACAAAAGGCAGCCATTCGCACACGGCTCTCATCGGGAATAAGCTTCTTCAGATTTCGATACCGGGTTCGGACTCGTTTCCAAGACTTCCAAATACACATCCGTATGCGATGACGGAGCCAACCGTCCCATTCCTTTATCCTACTTTTGAGACCTGCAAACTTAAAATAGTTGAGCCAACCACGGATATACCAAGTCAAACGTTGTTTACGATATTCGGAGCTCCAGCCGTTATTACGGCTGGTGAGTTCACGTATCTTAATCTTCATCTTCTTGATACTATCGACATGGATGTAGAATTGGCATTTGCCATTTCTACGACCAAAGGCATAGGAAAGGAATTTGATGTCACGCATATAAGCAACATGGGTCTTATCCTTATTCACCTTTAGAAAAAGTTTCGTTTCAATAAAGGGAAGCAGATTATCCAATGTGCGTTGGGCGGAACGACGGCTTTTACAAAAGATGACCAAGTCATCAGCATACCGAACGAACAAATGCCCACGTCTCTCCAGTTCCTTGTCCAACTCATTAAGCATTATATTGCTTAATAAGGGGCTCAATGGACCACCTTGAGGAACTCCGACCGGACTGTCCTCTTTCTTGCCTCCTATAAGTTCAGATATTTATGAATCAGAGAAATGACACGACCGTCTTTGATGGTACGTGACAGGATTGCTATCAACTTACTATGGCAGACTGTATCAAAGAATTTCTCCAAATCCATATCGACCGTGAACACATAACCGGCAGAGATATATTCGCCACATTTTAATAACGCATCATGAGCACTACGATGAGGGCGGAAACCATAGCTGGCTGGTGAAAATTGAGGTTCATAAAGAGGTTGAAGCACTTGTGAGATGGCATTGCTGAATCAAACGGTCAACAACCGTGGGGATACCCAAGTTACGTGTCTTCCCATTCGACTTGGGAATCTCCACACGACGCACGGGGTTCGGATGGTAGTTACCATCATAAATGGAAGTTATTAGCTTATTCTTGTGGCAACGAAGATAAGGAAGCAACTCGTCCACTTCCATACGGTCAATGCCGCCACTACCCTTGTTACTCTTTACCTGTTTATAAGCAAGGTTTAGATTAGAAGGGGAAAGAATGTATTCCAATAACTCTCCTTTTTCATGTTTAATGGCTGTAAGATGATTTTCAGTTATCCCAATGAAAGTCTGCATACCAATCAGCACTTCAGGTTCCACCCTCTGCGACGATTGGCCGGATAGAGTTTCTATGTTCTGCTTTCTTCCCATCATAAGGTAACATTCAGGTATCTTACATAATTAAGGTTCAGCCCTTCCCCATTATGGTGAGTAACAGGTACTATGGCTTCGGCTGACTTCTCACGACAAATCTTGTTTCAACCAGATACAGTTGTGGTGCATCTGTCCGTGAGACCTCCCCAGATAAGAACGTACGCTTTCATCTCATATACCCTCTGATTCTACTACATAGGGATTCGGATAGTTATAGGACTTTATTTTGTTTAGCAAACTTGTCCTCCAAATGTAGCCTTATAATCAGTTTCTGTTCGTAGAGCCGAGAGTTTGCCGCCAGCTTCCTTCAGGTTCCTCCTCGCGAAGGACACCCTTGCCTTGGGCTAACGATTCCCACTATCAGGGCTCGTTCGGGACTTACACCCTATAGCGCACGCCCATGCTGGGCGTACTAAAAAAGTCCGGCTTCTTTACAGAAACCGGACTTCCACACATAGTCAGCCTATATTAATTCAAAATAATTTCGTCTACAAATAAGTATCCCGGATTACCTTTTCCACCATGCCATGCTGGAATACTCTTTTCCGACAAAGCTTTTACTTTGACATAACGTGTCTTTACCGGAGTAAAGTTCAAGGTATGTACGTAAATCTGGTTCGGATCAGTTTCCTTCATTGCCGGATAAGACTCTGAAGCGACCTGTTTGAATGCCTTATTATCATCCGAAACCTCAACAGAAATACCTCTGGCATCGAATATCCAGTCACCTTTTTCTACACAGGCACGCAATGTCATCGAACTGATTTCTGTTGCTTCTTTCAAGTCGATAACTGCCTCCATATCATTCTTATAAAACGCAATCCAATGACCAGTCTTATAATTGCGGTTACCAGTCATACCATCTACCAAGGTAGGCGCCCCATTAAATTCATATGCTTTATTAATGGGCTGAAGCATAGAAATAGGTTTGGCAGTCGATTTACTGAAAGAAATAGTATCACAAGTAATACGTGAATTGCCTTCCGGACGCACTGCTGTCATACGCAATACACAAGCCTGGTCAATTGACAGTCCATCTTCATATTTCAAAGAGGCTGCTGTCGGTTCTGTTCCGTCGAGTGTATAGTATATCGGAGCATTGTCAACGGTATATGCACTGACATCCAACTTACCTGTTTCCTGATTTGGAGCAATATTGACTTTCACATCCAAAATATGAGTAGCATAGTTCCAGCCCTTCAGCTTGTAAATATCCATCAGGCGCACTGTACGCTTCAAGAATCCCTCGTAATCTTTCTTCTTATCAGGAGCACTCCACTGAGTTTCGCAAAGAGCAGCCATACGTGGCAATACCATATACTGTGCCTGTGCAAAAGTAGGTATATATTCTGTCCACAGATTAGCCTGTACACCGGTAATGTATTTCTGTTCTTCCGGAGTCAAGGCAGACGGCATTGGCTCGTAGCTATATACTCTTTCCATAGGCAAATAACCTCCGATAGCCAACGGTTCTGTTTCTGTATCCTTAGCCTGATAATAGTCAAAATACAAGTATGTATTCGGAGTCATGATAACATTATGCTTCTGGCGTGCAGCCTCAATACCTCCGGATTCACCTCTCCATGACATAACAGTTGCATTAGGAGCCAGACCACCTTCCAAGATTTCGTCCCATCCGATAATGTTACGTCCATGTTCATTCAAGAACTTTTCTGCTTCTCTTATCACATAACTTTGCAGGTATTCTTCTTTTGAATGTTTGCTGTCGCCTTTGATACCCAAAGCCTTGATTCTAGCCTGACATTTCGGACAAGTTTTCCATTTATCTTTCGGACATTCATCTCCACCTACATGAATATATTCTGACGGGAAGATTTCAATAATTTCAGCCAGCACATCCTTAATAAACTGAATTGTTTTGTCATTTCCGGCACATAGTACATTATCAGAAACGCCCCACATACGCCAAACTTCATACGGACCACCTGTACATCCTAGTTCCGGATAAGCAGCCAATGCAGCCTGCATATGTCCCGGAAGGTCTATTTCAGGAATAACAGTTATATAACGTTCTGCAGCATAAGCAACAATCTCTTTGGCTTGTTCCTGAGTATAGAAACCACCGTAAGGCTTTCCATCGTATTTTCCCGAGTTACGTCCTATAACAGTTTCACTACGTTTTGAACCGATTTCTGTCAGTTTCGGATATTTCTTTATTTCGATACGCCAGCCTTGGTCTTCAGAAAGATGCCAGTGTAAACGGTTGATATTATGCAGTGCAAGCATATCAATATACGTTTTGATTTCATCCATCGTAAACATATGACGGCCAACATCAAGCATCATTCCGCGATAGCTGAAACGCGGTGTATCGTTTATTTCTACAGCAGGAAGTTCGATTGCACCACCTCCTTCATGAACAGAAACAGATTTACGCAATGTCTGGATTCCATAAAATACACCAGCTTCTGAAGGAGCCTCAATGACAACCTTTCCTCCGTCGACAGTCAGATGGTAAGCCTCTGGAGAAGTTGCCTCCAGTCCTAATTTCAATACGATTCCGCTTTCTTTATCACCCTCCTGTACTTTCAGTTCAATACCGGTCTGTTCTTTAATAAAAGAAGCCAGGAATTCGGCATTTTTCTTCATTTTTTCATTACCGGCAGTGTAATAAATAGTTTCTCCACTCTTCAGCAAAAATCCACTTTGTTGAGGTGTGGTAATTTCAAGAGGCATAGGCACAATCTGATAATCAGCGAAAGCCGTTGGCTTATCCGTACACGATGTAATCATCATTCCGGCAAACGCCAGCCCCAGACAGTTAAATTTCGAAAATGGTTTCATGATAATAATATTAAAGTTAGTAATTAGAATGACACAATATCGCTCAATTGATGCAAGCTTACGGAAATATCTTCCAAAGGTGTTCCGTCAGCCGAAGTAACCAAAATCTTCTTAGGCACTCCTGGCAGCAGGTCGAAGAAATTATCAGAGAAACGTACTCCTTGAACAGGTATTTCTACAAATACATCACGAGCCAGTTGTTTGGATTTCAATGTCAGTTCATAAGCTCCATCTTTCTTTCGTATCTTACAACTTATTTCAGGATGGGGCAAATGTTGCTTTTTGGCAAACACCGGATAATATACTTCGTCTGAAAGTACCCTCCGGTCAACATCACTACGTAAAGTCATATGTATAAATGAAGTGGTCGTATCACAAGCTGCGAATGCTTTATTCCAGTCTTCTTCATAAAAGACAGCAGAAGCATTAGCTGGCAACGTACCTTCTACCTGATGCCTGCGATACACTTTTCCATTAAAATCCATAAGTTCAATCTGCAATATTGCTTTTTCGCTCTTCAATACATCCGAAAGCACATAATAGCGCAGTTTATCACCTTCACGAATTGCATCTATCAATACCGGAGCAAAAGCCCGGCGAGTCTGGTAATGCATAGCCTTCCAGTTTCCATAATAATCGATACCCGACCATGAAACAACCGGCCAGCTGTCATTTAGTTGCCAGAGCAAACTACCCATACAATAAGGTCGGTTTCTGCGATGTGCCTCCATTCCGTGACGCATTCCATGTCCCTGCAGAACAAGTCCCATATAAACTAAATCCTCAAACTTTTCCGGAACATGATAATAAATACCCATTGTTTTCTTAATCAGGAAATTGCCAATCGTACTTTTCTGATGGGCATTCATAACCGCTGACTCCAGATCGTAGTCTGCCGGCGAAGCAAATGTACGTATCGTCTTCATCTCCGGAAAAGACTGAAAACCAAACTCACTCATAAAACGCGGAATCTCTGTATCCAGCGTTTCAAAAGGTTTCTGTCCATACCAGGTTCCCCAGTTATGACTATCGCCGATCTTCCAGCTTTCAGGCCGTCCCCAATTGGCTTCATAAGGCGATCCTTCCAGATAAAAGCGTCCCGGATCGAACTCCTTTACTTTCTCGGGCAAAAGCCGGCGGAACAATACGTCATATCCATCCAACATTTGCTGATATATCTCAGGAGCATATTTTTTCTTCCAGCCCCAATAACGCAAGCCCTCATATATTTCATTATTACCACACCACATTGCCAAAGAAGCATGATTCCGTAAACGCTTGATATTATATACTGCTTCTTCCGAAACTCGCTTCAAAAAAGCCGGATCATGCGGATAAGGTGTACAAGCAAACATAAAATCCTGCCAGACAAGAATACCTCTTTTATCAGCTTCCTCAAAAAAGGCATCGTCTTCATAGATTCCCCCACCCCATACGCGTATCATATTCATATGCGCAGCCTGTACATCATCCAGCAGGCGAACGTATCGTTCACGGGTTACACGTGGCAGAAGAGCGTCTGAAGGTATCAGATTAGTACCTTTGGCAAACATCGGAATGCCATTCACTTCAAAATAGAAACTCATTCCTAAGCTATCCTTTTCATGGACAACACGCACCGTTCGCAATCCGATCTGGTGTTGTTTTTTTGCAACAAGCTTACCATCTACACATACCGATACTTCAAATGCATATAAGGCAGCTTCTCCCCACCCATTAGGCATCCAAAGATGCGGAGAATCAATCGATAAAGGCAGTGACAAATTATTCACACCTGGCTGTAACCGGACAGTCTTTTCTACACTTCCAGCCTGTTCATTCCGATAAGCACAAGTCACTTTTATCTGAGCTTCCTGAACCGTTCCGGTAATATTGTTTACTTCCAGGCGGTTGTCTATTTCTGCACGTTCGGAAGTAACCGACTTCTGATGTACAAAATAATCTTCTACTACAGCCTTGTTGGTAAATTCCAGATATACAGGTCGCCAGATGCCACAAGTAACCATTCGGATTCCCCAGTCCCATCCATAGGAATAAGGGGCTTTACGGGTAAACACACTCAGTTTCTGTGGATAATGGTCGTTAGCAGCAGGATAATCAAAACCATTGGTTTCCCATTGAGGCATTACCTCACGGATTGGGGAACGAAAACGTACAAGCAGTTTGTTTTCTCCTTTTCTTAAATTTCGCTTGACAGGAATACGATATCCGACAAACATGTTATCGGTTCTTTGTAATAATGCACCATTCAGGAATATATCCGCATAAGTATCAAGTCCTTCAAATACCAAAAAGATTTCCTCATGTGCCGATTGTTCTTCTGTTAATACAAAAGACGTACGATACAACCAGTCTTCATTCTCAACCCATTGTATTTCTTTTTCATTCATCCCATAAAAAGGATCGGGTAACTTATCGTGAGCAATCAAATCCTGATGTACCGTGCCCGGAACCTGTGCAGCAAGCCATTCGTGGCTTCCATACTTGGAAAACTCCCAGTTAGTATGAAGAAAGAGATTCTGAGCTAACGCATTGCCCCATACAGAAGTGCCAAAAGATAAAAAACTAGCTAAAAACATCATCGGAATAACTTTCCACATGCATCTCATATTACAGATTTAAGAATTATACCACTAATATGGTACAAAATAAAATAAGTTTTTCCGATAATACAAATTAAACGGAAAAACCCATTCTATTTTAAATATATCTTAGAGAAATATTTACTTTTACTTTCGTTTATTTTACTTTCAGCTTGTCGAATCCTTCTCCATACACGCCTACTACATTGCTTTGGGAAATAAACGCATCAGGATCAATATCCTTCACCAGACGGAAGATATCAAGTGATTCGCCTTTTCTTGCCAATACAACAATAACTTTTATATCTTGTTTACTGTACCAGCCCTGTCCATCAAGAAGAGTTACTCCACGGTCTATCTTGGTAGAAATACCTTCCGCAATCTGTTCATATTTCCGTGAGAATATCAGGAACTGAACCGACTGACGAGTACTGTTTATTACATAGTCGATAACTATGCTCATAATGAACAAAACACAGAAGCCAAACAAAACTCTCTTCCAGTCATGAAAGATAAAATAGCACGACGAAATGATTACAATATCGCAATACATCATCATACGTCCCAAAGTAACATCCTTGTACTTGTTGATAATCCATGCGATAATATCAGTACCTCCCGTACTACCGTTATTACAAAATACAATGCCTATTCCAAAGCCCAGCAATCCGGCTCCTATTACACAAGCCATAAACTCTTGTCCCGGGCCAAGCAGTTGCGGGAGATTTCCGTCACTGCCCCTGAACAGAACCTGAAACCACCAAAGCAGGAAAGTCAGCATGAAAATAGCATATATCGTCTTTACGCTGAACTTTGGTCCCAGAATCTTCAAGGCAAACCCCAGAAAAACAGCATTAATCACAAAGTAAGAAACCTGAATTTCTACTCCTGTAGCATAATAAATAATAGCGGCAATACCACTGACTCCTCCTGTCGTGATCTGATAAGGAAGCAGAAAAGCTACCCATCCCAGTGCATAACATATCAGTCCGAAAGTAATGGCAAGGTAGTCTTTCGACTCCCTGCCAATTTTTTTCTTCAGAATCGTTTCCATAAAACGACTGCTATTAAAGTACAATATTTACAATCTTCTTCGGAACAATAATGACCTTTTTAGGAGTCTTTCCTTCAATCCATTTTTGAGATTGTTCGTCAGCCATTACAGCAGCTTGTATCGTGTCATTATCTGCATCTGCAGGGAACTCCATAGTGAAACGAGCCTTTCCGTTGAAAGAAATGGTATATTTTACACTATCTTCCTTCAGATATTCTTCATTAAATGCCGGCCATTGTGCATCACAAACAGATGTTGTATTGCCCAAAGCTTCCCACAACTCTTCTGCCAGATGAGGAGCAAATGGAGCAATGATGACAATCAAGTCGCTCAACACGGCCTTGTTACGGCACTTCAGTGAAGTCAGTTCATTCACACAAATCATGAATGCACTGATAGAAGTATTGTAAGAGAAGGTTTCGATATCACCAGTTACTTTCTTAATCAACTTATGAACAGCCTTCAACTCCTCTTTAGTCGGTTCTCCTTCTGCTGGCATGAAGTTGCCCTGACGGTCGTAGAACAAGTTCCAGAGTTTCTTCAAGAAACGGTGAACACCATCGATACCATTTGTATCCCATGGTTTAGACTGCTCTACCGGTCCGAGGAACATTTCGTACATACGCAGTGTATCAGCTCCGTATTTCTCTACAATCATATCCGGATTCACTACGTTATACATCGATTTACTCATCTTTTCTACAGCCCATCCACAGATATACTTGCCGTCTTCCAAAATAAATTCGGCATTGTTGTATTCCGGACGCCAGTTTTTGAAAGCTTCTACATCCAATACATCATTTGAAACGATATTAACATCTACATGAAGCGGAGTCACATCGTACTGATCTTTCAAGCCCAATGAAACGAATGTGTTAGTATCCTTGATACGGTAAACGAAATTGCTTCGTCCCTGAATCATACCCTGATTAACAAGCTTCTGGAATGGTTCTTCCTTAACACTTACACCCAGATCGAACAGGAACTTGTTCCAGAAACGAGAATAAATCAAGTGTCCGGTAGCATGTTCTGTACCACCTACGTACAAATCAACATTCTGCCAGTAATGGTCGGCTTTCTCAGAAACCAGTGCCTGATCATTGTGCGGATCCATGTAACGCAAATAATAAGCCGATGAACCAGCAAATCCCGGCATGGTATTCAGTTCAAGTGGGAAAACAGTTACGTTATCTATTTTAGAATTTTCTACGACTTCACCTTTAACCACATCCCATGCCCACTTAGTAGCATGTCCCAATGGAGGTTCTCCGGTTTCCGTAGGCAAAAATTTATCTACCTCAGGAAGTTCCAGCGGCAACTTGCTCTCATCAATCATATAAGGCATACCATCCTTGTAATAAACCGGAAACGGTTCACCCCAATAACGCTGACGAGAGAAAATAGCGTCACGCAAACGATAGTTTACTTTTACACGACCCAACTGATGCTCCTTCACATATTTTTTGGTTATGGCAATAGCTTCTTTGATAGTCAATCCGTTCAGGTTCAAGTCGCAATACGGAGTAGCTCCTGCTTTCGGAGAATTACATACGATACCTTCTTTAGCATCGAAGCTTTCTTCCGACACATCACAACCTTCTACCAATGGAACGATAGGCAAGTTGAAGTGTTTTGCAAAAGCATAGTCACGACTATCGTGAGCCGGAACAGCCATAATGGCTCCTGTACCATATCCAGCCAATACATAGTCGCTGATCCATACTGGAACAGATTCACCAGTAAACGGATTCACTGCATACGAACCACTGAATACACCGGTAACACGGCGATCGGCGATACGTTCACGTTCGGTACGCTTCTTAGTACGGTCCAGATAAGCTTCCAATTCTGCTTTCTGTGCCTCAGTTGTCAGTACAGAAACCAGTTCACTTTCAGGAGCCAGTACCATGAAAGTAACACCAAACATAGTATCAGCACGAGTAGTAAAGATGGTAAATTCCAAATCGCTGTCTTTTACCTTGAAACGTACCTCTGCACCTTCCGAACGACCAATCCAGTTACGCTGTGTTTCTTTCAGAGAATCAGTCCAATCTACAGTTTCCAGTCCGTCGAGCAAGCGCTGAGCATATGCTGACACACGCAGACACCACTGACGCATCTTCTTCTGCACCACCGGATAACCACCACGTTCAGATACGCCGTCCACTACTTCATCGTTAGCAAGTACAGTACCCAGTTGCGGACACCAGTTAACCATAGTTTCACCCAAATAAGCGATACGGTAGTTCATCAGCACTTCCTGCTGTTCCTTTTCGCTCTTTGCTTTCCATTCTTCTGCTGTAAAGCTCAGTTCCTCACTACAAGCTACATCCAGTCCTTCTGTTCCTTTCTCCTCGAAATGCTTGATCAGTTCACTGATAGGTTCAGCTTTTCCACAAGTATTGCAATAATAGCTGTTGAACATTTTCTGGAAAGCCCATTGAGTCCAGTGATAATAACCCGGCTCACAAGTACGAACTTCACGGTCCCAGTCGAATGAAAAACCGATTTTATCCAACTGCTGACGGTAACGGTTAATATTGTTTACGGTAGTGATAGCCGGATGCTGACCGGTCTGAATAGCATATTGTTCAGCAGGCAAACCATAAGCATCGTATCCCATCGGATTCAATACATTATAGCCCTGCAAGCGTTTGTAACGAGCATAAATATCGCTGGCAATGTAGCCCAGCGGGTGACCAACATGAAGTCCTGCTCCCGACGGATAAGGGAACATGTTCAGTACATAGAACTTCTTTTTCGATTCGTCTTCGACAACCTTGTAGGTTTTGTTGTCTACCCACTTCTGCTGCCATTTTTTCTCGATCTCTCTGAAATTATATTCCATAGTGATGTTATATATTTGATTTTTACTATTTCCCACAATACCGTGCAAAGATAGTAAGACTTCGGGAATAAAACCGATTTTTCCGCTAACAAATATCCGACCAATCCGTTATCTTGCAGCCTATTAACTCATACTCCTTCCCTAGTTGACATTCCTGCCGCTTTTTCCCCATTACTCAACAACTAATTATACTGCATCTTTTCACACTAATACTTATCAGGTTTTTAACGGAATAATCAACTATTACCAACAGGTTGTTAACACCTGTTGAAACAATAACTAAAATTCTATTTATCAGAAATATATATCTATCACATCCCCATATAGAACAAGGATTTTAACAGAGATATTCACACTTATTTCACACCCCTGTTTATATACAAATACACTTTTCAACAAGCTTATCAAAAGAGTTTTTCCTAACAGCAACTATACCCAAAAAGAAAATTCCCCTCTGAGCTTTCCGTTTTTCTGTAAAGCAGAACCAATAACGGAACCCAGAGGGGAATCGATATCAGATAAATTAAAAAGTTACTTTTCGAAGTCAGCCCAGTTAGTCAGACGCATATCACCCTGTTTGATGAAAACCTGATGCATACCCAACGCTGCCGACAAACTGTGGCAAGTCTGTCCCTTAGTAGAAATCTTCAGATAATCCCACAACAGTTGTTTGTAGTCCGGATGTGCACAGTTTTCGATTACAGCCTGTGCACGTTCCATCGGACTCTTTCCACGTAAATCAGCAATACCCTGTTCGGTGATAATCACATTTACAGAGTGTTCACTATGATCGAGGTGAGAAACCATCGGCACGATTGAACTGATACATCCTCCTTTTGCTGTCGACGGACAAGAGAAGATAGAGATATAAGCACTGCGGGTAAAGTCGCCCGAGCCACCGATGCCATTCATCATCTTCGTACCGCAGATATGAGTTGAGTTTACATTTCCGTAAATATCAGCTTCGATGGCTGTATTCATTGAAATAACACCGATACGACGAACAACTTCCGGACAGTTAGATATTTCCGACGGACGAAGTACAAGCTTGTGGCGGAAGAAATCCATATTATCATAAATATCTTGCAGACAGTCGTTTGTAACACTGAGTGAACAAGTACTTCCAAACTTGATTCTACCCTCTTTAATCAATTTGATGACTGAGTTCTGAATAACCTCCGTATACATTTCGAACGGTGGAATACTGGGATCCTTGCCCAATGCACTGAGTACAGCATTAGCAATATTTCCCACTCCCGACTGCAACGGAAGGAAAGTAGACGGAATAATTCCTCGGCGCATATCTGCCGCAAGGAAGTCAGCTACATTCTGACCAATTTTATCCGTAATAGGATCCGGTTCATGGAATCCTCTCGCTTCATCAGGCAGATTCACTTCTACCACTCCTACTATCTTTTCCGGACTTACCTGAATATAAGGCAATCCGATACGGTCGCTTGGACGTACAATAGGAATCGGACGACGATAAGGAGGGCGTTCCATTTCATACAAATCGTGCACACCTATCAGGCTTTTGCTGTGCGCAGCATTAAGCTCTACTATCACCCGGTCGGCAAGACGAGCAATTGTCGGAGTAATTCCCACACCTGCAGTCAGATAGATCCGTCCGTCTTCTGTAATTTCACAGGCTTCGATGATAGCTGTAGTTACATGACCTAAAAAACCGGAACGCAAACGCTGGGCAACCTGAGAAAGATGTATATCCGTATAATTGATTTCACCGGCATTGACTACTTTGCGGAAGTCAGTATTCGTGGTATATGGAGCACGGAAGTGAATAGCATGAGCACGAGTGAGCACTCCGTCGCAAGAATCTCCGGTAGAAGCTCCCGTAATAATACCTACCTGAAAGTGTTCTCCCCTGGCGTGTTTTTCTTCAGCCTGCCTCGCAAGCTCTGCAGTTACGGCTTTCGGACTTCCTGCCGGCGTAAACCCGCTCAGGGCAATTATCTCTCCATCTTTTATCAAGCTGGCAGCTTCGGCTGCGGTCATAAAATTATAAGTCATGGTATTAGGTGTTTTTATAATTATTAGTATTAAACTTACAAAATCTGCTTATTAGTATTTACGGTTAAAAATCTCGGAATAAATAAATGCACGCCTTGCGTCCGCAGGTGTCTTCAACCGGACAGTGCTACCTGACTCAGGCTGTTGGGCAGTAGATAGCGCATCCTTCTGAAGCGCTTCTTCCGATAACTTCCGATGCTTTCTCCCCTCTCCTTTTCTTTTCTTATTAAGCTTATTATCAGCACTTTGTTCAACGCATTCATTTTGTTGACCAGCCATGATAATATCCGGCTCTACATGGACTGTTGCCGGCTTAGCCATCTTCTTACGGGAGGGTTTGTTCCTTTTCTTTTCCTTTTTGGCATAATTCTGATAAGTGGCGAAAGCAATAGCCGCCACTATAACAAATATTTTTATCACTTCGTCCATAGTCTGCCAAAATGTTAAGGATTTGCCCAAAGATACTAATAAATATAACACATTCATGGATTTTAGGGAAGAAACTCATATCTTTGCAAATGAATTTATTAAATAATAACATAACATTATGACAAAAGAAGCTACGGGAGCGGACTTTAAATCCGCAACCGAACTGGAAACCAAAAAACTGTTTATCGAAACCTACGGCTGTCAGATGAATGTTGCGGATAGCGAAGTCATCGCATCTATCATGCAAATGGCAGGATACAGTCCGTGCGAAAGCCTCGATGAAGCTGATGCCGTATTTATGAACACTTGTTCTATCCGTGACAATGCCGAGCAGAAAATCCTGAACCGGCTGGAGTTCTTCCATTCTCTGAGAAAGAAGCGCAAGCACCTGATTGTCGGAGTATTGGGATGTATGGCAGAACGTGTAAAAAACGATCTGATAGAAAATCACCACGTCGACCTGGTAGCAGGACCGGATGCTTATCTCACATTGCCCGATTTGATCGGCGCAGTTGAGGCAGGAGAGAAGGCCATCAATGTAGAGCTTTCTACAACTGAAACTTATCGCGATGTCATTCCGTCACGCATCTGTGGAAATCACATTTCCGGATTCGTATCTATCATGCGCGGCTGCAACAATTTCTGTCACTATTGCATTGTGCCTTACACTCGCGGACGCGAAAGAAGCCGTGATGTGGAAAGCATTCTGAACGAAGTGCACGATTTACAGCAGAAAGGGTATAAGGAAGTAACGCTGTTAGGCCAGAACGTCAATTCTTATCGCTTCGAGCGGGAAGGAGAGGTCGTAACATTCCCGATGCTATTACGTATCGTTGCCGAGGCTGTGCCCGAAATGCGTGTACGCTTTACTACTTCACATCCCAAAGACATGAGTGATGAAACACTGTATGTCATTGCTGAAGTACCTAACGTATGCAAGCATATCCACCTGCCGGTACAGAGCGGAAGTTCGCGTATTCTGAAACTGATGAACCGCAAATATACGCGCGAATGGTACCTGGAAAGGGTAGAGGCCATCCGTCGCATCATTCCCGACTGTGGATTGAGTACTGATATCTTCTCCGGATTCCACTCCGAGACAGAAGAAGATCACCAGATGAGTCTTTCGCTGATGCGTGAATGTGCATACGACTCAGCTTTCATGTTCAAATATTCCGAACGACCGGGAACATATGCTTCGAAACATCTGCCTGATGATGTTCCCGAAGAAGTTAAAATACGCCGGTTAAACGAAATGATTGAATTGCAGAACCAGTTATCTGCCGAAAGCAATGCCCGCAATGTAGGAAAGACATTCGAGGTACTGGTAGAAGGCATATCAAAACGCTCCAAAGAACAGTTATTCGGACGTACCGAGCAGAATAAGGTAGTCGTATTCGACCGTGGCACACACCGTATAGGTGATCTTGTACGTGTGCGTATCACCGAATCCAGTTCTGCTACCCTGAAAGGTATCGAAGTAACCGAATAACCCCAGACAATAAAAACAAATTTCTTATTTATAATTCAAAATCCGAAAAGAAACAATGAAAAGAAGAATCACGCTCAGTTGGCTGCTCATGGCGTTAATCTGCCTGCCCATGTTCGCCCAGATGCAAGATCCGGTACGATTCAAGACCGAATGGAAAAACCTTTCGGCCAATGAGGCTGAAATTATTTTTACTGGTACGATGGACCAGGGCTGGCATGTTTATTCTACCGACCTGCAAGAAGGAGGTCCTACTTCTGCCACTTTCAACATCGACAAGATAGAAGGAGCAGAGCTGGTAGGAAAACTTACTCCGATAGGGAAAGAAATCAAACAGATGGACCCTATCTTCGAAATGGAAGTAAAATTCTTCGAAGGCACAGCTAAATTCTCACAGAAAGTTAAGCTCACTGGAGGCGACTATCTGATTACCGGATACCTGGAATTTGGTGCATGCAACGACCAGAACTGTCTGCCACCTACCAGCGTTGATTTTTCTTATAAAGGTACTGTAGCCGCAGCTGCTTCGGCAACAGCTGCACCAGCTAAAACAGAAGAAGCAACTGCACCTGCCGAATCAACAGAAACAGTAGATTCTACAGCAGCCGTAACAACTGCCCCTCAGACATTGCAGGAAGCTACCGATTACTGGAAACCGGTTATCAAAGAGCTATCCAATTACGGAAGCACCGAAGAACAGGAATCACATTCTTGGATTTACATCTTCTTCACCGGTCTGATCGGAGGTATTCTGGCCCTGTTCACACCTTGTGTATGGCCAATTATTCCGATGACTGTCAGCTTCTTCCTGAAACGTACTAAGGACAAAAAGAAAGGTATTCGTGACGCATGGACCTATGGTGCATCTATCGTTGTGATCTATGTAGCGCTGGGACTTGCTATTACACTGATATTCGGAGCTAGTGCACTGAACGCATTGTCTACCAATGCCATCTTCAATATCCTATTCTTCCTGATGCTGGTTATCTTTGCGGCTTCTTTCTTTGGAGCATTCGAGATCACCCTGCCGTCTAAGTGGAGCAACGCTGTCGACAGCAAGGCTGAAGCAACAACCGGTCTGCTGAGTATCTTCCTGATGGCATTCACTTTGTCATTGGTATCATTCTCTTGTACAGGTCCTATCATCGGCTTCCTGCTGGTAGAAGTTTCTACTACCGGTAGTGTTGTAGCGCCGGCTATCGGTATGTTAGGATTTGCCATTGCACTGGCTTTACCTTTCACACTGTTCGCTATGTTCCCGTCATGGCTGAAATCAATGCCGAAATCCGGAGGTTGGATGAACGTTATCAAGGTGGTACTGGGATTCCTGGAACTGGCGTTTGCCTTGAAATTCCTGTCGGTAGCCGACCTTGCTTACGGCTGGAGACTGCTCGACCGTGAAACATTCCTTGCACTTTGGATCGTTATCTTTGCTCTGCTGGGTATGTACCTGCTGGGTAAGATCAAATTCCCTCACGACGACGACAACAATAAGGTAGGAGTAGGACGTTTCTTCCTGGCACTCATCTCACTGGCATTTGCCGTATATATGATTCCGGGACTTTGGGGAGCTCCTCTGAAAGCTGTCAGCGCATTTGCACCTCCTATGCAGACTCAGGATTTCAACTTATACAAGAATGAAGTACACGCCAAGTTTACCGACTTCGATGCTGGTATGGAATACGCTCGCCAGAACAACAAACCGGTCATGATAGACTTCACCGGATATGGTTGCGTAAACTGCCGTAAGATGGAACTTGCTGTATGGACTGACCCGAAAGTAAGTCAGATGCTGAACGACGACTACGTACTTATCACGCTGTATGTAGACGAAAAGACCAAGCTTCCAGAACCGATAAAGGTTACAGAAAACGGAACAGAACGTACTCTTCGTACAATAGGTGACAAGTGGAGCTACCTGCAACGTTCTAAGTTCGGAGCCAATGCACAGCCATTCTATGTATTGCTCGACAACGAAGGCATGCCTCTGAACAAGTCATATTCTTACGACGAAGACATTGCTAAATATGTAGACTTCCTCCAGACAGGATTGAAAAACTACAAAAAATAATTACCCTCAGGATAAATAAATCAACAGGAAAGCTTCCGGAAAGTCATTCATTTGACCTCCGGAAGCTTTTTTTATTTTACGCCACAAACAAAAAATCACTGTTTTCAGTGACAAAGAATTCTCTCGGAATACCGTTTCTTTGTAAGATAAACGAACCTCAAACAATCCATATCATGAAAGTAAGATTCTTATATTTATTGTGCTTGCTGACGTGTATATTACCAGCTTGCTCAAGCGATGACAATGAACCGGTAGACGAACCTGTAACAATAACAGGCGTAAGCGTTTCACCCGAAAGCATCAGTCTGGAATGTGGAGAAACAAAGCAGCTGACAGCCAAAATATCACCGGAAAATGCTACGGCAGGAGATATTACATGGACCTCATCCGATGAAGCAATAGCTACGGTATCATCCGATGGAACTGTAACCGGTATAAGCAAAGGAACGACCACCGTTACAGCCACAGTAAGCGGAAAAAGCGGAACATGTGAGGTGACTGTTACCCAAGAAGTACAGTCGGTAGAAATATCGCCTGCTACAGCAACCTTAACCAGCAAGGGAGAAACCATACAGCTCACCGCTACAGTCCTTCCAGAAGGGGCAGGAGAGGCCACATGGACATCTTCCGACGAAGCAGTAGCCACAGTATCACCCGAAGGAATTGTAACAGCCATAGGCGAGGGAACAGCTACCATCACAGCTACAGCCGGAGAAAAAACAGCTACTTGTACAATCACTGTCAGTATCTCTATTGTAGATATCGAGGGTAACCAAGCTACATTCCATCTCGACGGAGCCAGCGCTGCACAAGTATCACAAGCCATCAGTGAAGCAGCTCAGGCAGGTGTAACCCGTTTTATACTCACAGGAGATTCCGAAGCACTGGGACTATATGATGGAAATCCTTTCAGCGGTATCCAAATCGAATTACTCGACTTATCCGGAGTAACCGGATGGCAAGACCGGGATGCAAATGGCCTTCCTGAGCTGCCGGCAGAAAGCTTCAGACATACAAGCAGTTCCGATTTCTCCGGATTACAGGAAGTCATCCTGCCTCAGGAAATACAGCAACTGCAAGATTATGCTTTCTATAAATGCAGCAACCTGACCAAAATCACCGCTCCGGGCGTAGTCAGAGTAAACAGCTTTGCTTTCCAAAGTTGCACCAAACTAGCAGAAGTAAGTATGCCTGAAGTTACTTACCTTGGTACCAATGCCTTTATGTCAACAGCCCTGCAAGTTGCAGACTTCTCCAAATTGCAAACCCTTGAGGGTAGTGTATTCTGGCTTTGTTCCAAACTGACAGAAGTCAACTTGCCGGAAGCAACGACAATCGGAAACGCGACACTGGTTTCACAAGGTGGTTCCCGTACAGGAATAAATACATTTGGCGACTGTTCACAGCTGGAAAAAGTATACTTGCCTAAAGCAACTACCATCGGAGATGATGCATTCAGCAACTGTAAGTCACTGAAAGAAATAGAGCTTCCGCAGGCAACAACTGTCGGAAACAAAGCCTTCTATAACTGTACTGCACTGACCAGCGTCAACCTGCCTCAGGCAACCGCTCTAGGTGATGATGTATTTACAGAATGTACAGCCTTAAATACAATCAAGCTGATCGCCGAAGGAAGCATTTCGGTACAAAACTCAACATTCGGACCAGCCGATACCATCACAAAGAATGTCGACCTTACCCTGAATATCAATAAAAAAGGAGAAACATGGGATGAGTTCTGGCAAGAAGAAGAATGGAAAGACCATAAATGGAAAAGCATTTCTTTTGTTGAATAAGCTTTAATCCTATCATAAATGAATGCAGGTTATCCGGACAGAAGTTTCCCAGATAACCTGCATCGCTTAATTTGTAGTATTTTGATTATAAATTTCCCTACAATTTTTCTTTCACGCGAATTATACCCTTAAAGAACCTTAACAAAACACTCTCCATACCCGATTTATTTGTTATTTTGCAGCAAATTAGGGAATAAAGTGAATATACTCAATATAGATACATGTCCTCTCTGCGGGAAAACGCATTTTGAGGAAGTCATGACTTGCACGGACCATTATGCCACCGGTGAAAAATTTACGATTTACCGCTGTAAGGCGTGTGGTTTTTTGTTTACGCAGCATGTGCCCGACGAAAGTGAGATAGGCAGGTATTATGAATCGCCGGATTATATCTCGCACACGGATACGCGCAAGGGACTTGCCAACCGTCTGTATCACTATGTACGGGGATTTATGCTGGGACGCAAGGCTTCGCTGATAGAGCGGATCTGCGGTACCCGAAACGGAAGCTTGCTGGATATCGGTACGGGTACGGGGTATTTCAGCCATTTCATGCAGAAACGGGGATGGAAGGTTTCTGCCATCGAGAAGAGCCCGCAGGCACGGGCGTTTGCCAAGGAGCATTTCGAGCTGATGGTGGAGGCTCCGGAAGCGCTGGCGGCTTACGGCAAAGGGAGCTTCGATGTGATTACGCTGTGGCATGTCATGGAGCATTTGCAGGATATAAACGGTACCTGGAAACGGCTTGCCGACATGCTGAAGGAGTGTGGTGTACTGGTGGTAGCTGTACCTAATCCGGTTTCGTTCGATGCACAGCATTACAGGGAGATGTGGGCGGCGTATGATGTACCGCGGCATCTGTGGCATTTTACGCCTTCTGTCATGCAGCAGTTCGGAGCAAAATATGATTTTATCCTGACCGAACGGCATCCGATGCCGTTTGACGCGTTTTATGTTTCCATGCTTTCGGAAAAGTACCGGGGAAGCCGTATGCCTTTCCTGAAAGGTATGATTAAGGGAACGGAGGCGTGGTTTGCTTCGCTGGTGAAAAAGGAACAGAGCAGTTCCATGATTTACATATTCAGAAAAAAGTAAGGGTATGAGCAGAAAACCGAGATCTTTTTTTGATATGCAGTTCGTAACGTCGAGCATCAGTACGATGCTTGTCCTGCTGTTGTTGGGGATAGTCGTTTTTTTCGTAATGGCTGCCAACAATCTTTCTGTATATGTCCGCGAGAATATCGCTTTCTCAATTCTGATCAGTGATGATATGAAGGAGACGGATATTCTCCGCTTTCAGAAACAGCTGAACAAGGAGGTATATGTAAAGCAGACGACGTATATATCGAAGGCGCAGGCCCTGAAGGAGCAGACGGAGGCGATGGGAACAGATCCGGCGGAGTTTCTGGGGCATAATCCGTTTACGGCTTCCATCGAGGTGAAGCTGAATGCGGATTACGCAAATTCTGACAGCGTTGCGTGGATAAAGGATGAGATTCAGTCGAAGAACAAGCAAGTGATAGAGATCAATTACCCGCAGGATCTGCTGGATGCGGTAAACAGTAATATCCGGAAGATCAGTATTGTTTTGCTCGGACTGGCGGCACTGCTTACGCTTATTTCGTTTGCGCTTATCAACAATACCATCCGGCTGGCGGTATATTCGAAACGTTTTCTTATTCATACCATGAAGCTGGTGGGAGCCAGCTGGTCGTTTATCCGGCGGCCGTTTTTGCTGCGCAACATGTGGATAGGGATACTGGCTGCTACGATGGCGGATGCGGTACTGATAGGACTGGCGTATATGCTGGTGCGTTATGAACCGGACTTGCTGGCGGTGGTTACACCGGGGGTGATGGTTGTGGTGATGGGAGCGGTTTTTGTTTTCGGGGTGCTGATTACTTCGCTCTGCGCACTTATTTCCATCAACAAGTATCTCCGCATGAAAGTGAGTGAATTGTATTATATATAATAGGTGAAACTAACCAATCAATTTTTCTTTTCAATATGGACAAAAAGAACTTTGCCTTTGATAAAACGAACTTCATCCTGCTGGCTGCGGGTATGGTGGTGATTATCATCGGTTTCCTGCTGATGACGGGACCGGGCTCTACGGAAACGACTTTCGAGCCTGATATTTTCAGTGTACGTCGTATCAAGGTAGCACCGCTGGTTTGCTTCCTGGGATTTATTTTCATGATTTACGGTATACTGCGCAAACCGAAAAGTATTCAAGATAACGATAATAATCTGACGGAATGAGCTGGATAGAAGCATTGATCTTGGGTATTCTGCAGGGATTGACGGAATATCTGCCTGTGAGCAGCAGTGGACATCTGGCTATCGGATCGGCACTGTTCGGCATAGAAGGGGAGGAAAATCTGACGTTTACCATCGTGGTGCATGTGGCAACGGTGCTGAGTACGCTGGTTATCTTGTGGAAGGAAATAGACTGGATATTCCGCGGGCTGTTTAAATGGCAGCTGAACGAAGAAACAAAATATATATTGAACATCGTGGTATCGATGATTCCGATCGGCATTGTGGGGGTGTTCTTTAAGGATTATGTGGAGGGGATTTTCGACTCGGGACTGCTGATTGTGGGATGTATGCTCCTGCTGACGGCTGTACTGCTGACTTTCTCTTATTATGCGAAACCGAGACAGAAGGAACGTATCAGCATGAGGGATGCGTTTATTATCGGACTGGCGCAGGCTTGTGCGGTAATGCCGGGACTGTCACGCTCGGGAAGTACAATCGCTACCGGTCTGATACTGGGTAACAAGAAGGAAACGCTGGCTCAGTTTTCTTTCCTGATGGTGATACCGCCGATTCTGGGAGAGGCTTTGCTGGATGGAATGAAGATTATAAAGGATGCTTCTGCGGTAAGTGCGGGCATCAGCACGGCATCGCTGGTGGTAGGCTTCCTGGCTGCTTTCGTTTCGGGATGTATCGCATGTAAGTGGATGATTAATATTGTAAAGAAGGGCAAGCTGATCTGGTTTGGCGTGTATTGTGCCATCGTGGGTATCATCACGATTGTTACAAGCTTGCTGTCATAAACACAAACGGATGAACTTTAAAGAAGGAGAAGTGTTATATTTTGACAAGCCGCTGCGATGGACATCGTTCGCGCTTGTGAATAAAGTGAGGTATCATATCAGCCGCAAGCTGGGAGTGAAGAAAATAAAGGTAGGACACGCCGGAACGCTTGATCCGCTGGCTACGGGAGTCATGATTATCTGTACCGGAAAGGCTACCAAGCGTATCGAGGAGTTCCAGTATCACACCAAGGAGTATATCGCTACGCTGCAACTGGGGGCTACAACTCCCTCGTATGACCTGGAAAAGGAGATTGATGCTACGTATCCGACGGAGCATATCACACGCCAGCTGGTGGAGGATACGCTGAAGAATTTCATGGGAACGATAGAGCAGATTCCACCGGCTTTTTCGGCTTGTAAGGTGGACGGCAAACGTGCATACGACCTTGCCCGCAAGGGGGATGAGGTGGAGCTGAAACCGAAGACGCTGGTGATTGATGAAATTGAGTTGCTGGAATGTAACCTGCCGGAAATCAAGATTCGTGTGGTATGCAGCAAGGGAACGTATATCCGGGCGCTGGCACGCGACATCGGTGAAGCGCTGAACAGCGGAGCGCACCTTACCGGACTGATACGGACACGGGTAGGGGATGTCAGACTGGAGGATTGCATGCAGGTGGATGACTTTGAAGCATGGCTCGACCAACAGGATATAGAAATTACAAACGATTAAGGAAAGGATAATAAGATGAAACTGTCACAATTCAAATTTAAGTTGCCGGAAGATAAGATCGCACTGCACCCGGCGAAGTACAGAGATGAGTCGCGACTGATGGTGGTTCATAAGGCTACCGGAGAGATTGAACATGTGGTATTCAAGGATATCTTGAATTATTTTGATGACAAGGACGTATTTATCTTCAATGATACAAAGGTATTTCCTGCACGTTTATATGGTAATAAAGAAAAGACCGGAGCACGTATCGAGGTGTTCTTGTTGCGTGAGCTGAATGAGGAACTGCGCCTGTGGGATGTGCTGGTGGACCCGGCTCGTAAGATACGTATCGGAAACAAGCTTTATTTCGGAGATGACGACTCGATGGTGGCGGAAGTAATCGATAATACGACTTCACGCGGACGTACACTCCGTTTCCTGTACGACGGACCGCACGATGAGTTCAAGAAGGCGCTTTATGCACTTGGTGAACCGCCATTGCCACCGTTTATCCACCGTCCGGCTGAACCGGAGGATGAGGAACGCTTCCAGACAATCTTCGCGAAGAATGAAGGGGCTGTAACGGTACCGGCTGCGGGATTGCACTTCAGCCGTGAGCTGATGAAGCGTATGGAAATAAAGGGTATCGATTTCTCTTTCATTACCATGCACTGTGGACTGGGTGGTTTCCGTGATATCGACGTGGAGGATCTTACCAAGCATAAAATGGACTCGGAACAGATGTTTGTGGAGGCTGAGGCTTGCCGCATCGTAAACGAGGCAAAGGATCGTGGTAATAAGGTGTGTGCGGTAGGTACTGATGTTATGCGTGCCATAGAAACAGCTGTGGGTACCGACGGACACCTGAAGGAATTCGAGGGTTGGACAAACAAGTTTATTTTCCCTCCGTACGATTTCTCACTGGCTAATGCGATGGTCAGCAACTTCCATATGCCGCTGTCTACAATGCTGATGCTGGTTTGTTCTTATGGCGGATATGAACTGGTGATGGATGCTTATAACATTGCGCTGAAAGAGGATTACCGCTTCGGTACTTACGGGGATGCAATGCTGATACTGGATAAATAAACGGATACCATGGCAAAAGTTTACTTGGGCCTGGGTACAAACATGGGCGATAAAGAAGCAAACTTACGTACTGCCGTCCGATTGATAAATGACAGGATAGGGAAGGTGACTTCCCTATCTTCTTTTTATCGGACTGCTCCCTGGGGATTTGTGTCGGATAATGATTTTCTGAATGCGGCAGCATGCTCGGAAACGCTGCTCGATCCGCTGGAGGTACTGCATCTGACGCAGGCTATCGAGAAGGAAATGGGCAGAACGGCCAAGTCGGTGGAAAGGGTGTATAGTGACCGGCCGATAGACATCGACTTGCTGATGTACGATGATACGGTGATGCAGACTCCGGAACTGACACTGCCGCATCCGCTGATGGGGGAACGGAGTTTCGTCATGGACCCGCTGGCGGAAATTGCCGGTGAGATGGTGCACCCTGTTTCGGGACTGACGATGGAGGAAATGAGAAAAAGGCTTGCCCAATTTATATAAAGCTATGTTAAAAGAGGGATAACTTTGTAATTATTCCAATTTATATCTGTATTTTTGCAGCCGAAAATAAAAGTGGAAAGATTTGAGTAGCTTGCAACCACGGAAAAAAATGCTAAAACACATAGTATAACACTCTTCCCTGATACAACTATCTACTCTTGTCCGTACACGGATAAACTTTTAATTAATCCTTTTTTAATTTTAAAGACATGGGATATTTATTCACATCCGAATCGGTGTCGGAAGGACACCCCGATAAAGTGGCGGATCAGATTTCCGACGCTGTGCTTGACAAACTGTTGGCTTATGACCCCAGTTCAAAAGTAGCTTGCGAAACGTTGGTGACTACCGGACAGGTGGTACTGGCAGGAGAAGTGAAAACCAAAGCGTATATCGATCTTCAGCGTGTAGCTCGTGAGGTAATCAACAAGATTGGTTATACCAAGAGTGAGTATATGTTCGAAGGTAACTCGTGTGGCGTATTCTCGGCTATTCACGAACAGAGCCCTGACATTAACCGTGGAGTGGAACGCGAGGACCCGATGAATCAGGGTGCCGGCGACCAGGGTATGATGTTCGGCTACGCTACCAATGAAACTGAAAACTATATGCCGCTGTCGCTCGACCTGGCACATAAGCTGCTGATGGTGCTGGCTGAAATCCGCCGTGAAGGTAAGGTGATGACTTACTTGCGTCCGGACTCTAAGAGCCAGGTGACTATAGAATATGATGACGACCGCCGTCCGGTTCGTATCGATACCATTGTGGTTTCTACACAGCATGATGAGTTTATCCAGCCTGCTGACGACTCGAAGGAGGCTCAGCTGAAGGCGGATGAAGAGATGCTGGCAAAGATACGTCAGGATGTAATCGAAATCTTGATGCCGCGTGTTATTTCTGAAATTCATAATCCGGAAGTGCTGAAGTTGTTCAACGACCAGATTAAGTATCATGTGAACCCGACCGGTAAGTTCGTTATCGGTGGTCCGCACGGGGATACAGGACTGACCGGACGTAAGATTATCGTGGATACTTACGGTGGTGCTGGTGCTCACGGTGGTGGTGCATTCTCTGGAAAGGATCCTAGTAAGGTAGACCGTAGTGCGGCTTATGCAGCACGTCATATCGCCAAGAATCTGGTAGCTGCGGGTGTTGCCGACGAAATTCTGGTTCAGGTTTCGTATGCAATCGGTGTAGCGCGTCCGATTAATATTTACGTGAATACGTATGGACGCAGTAAGGTGGCTATGAGCGACGGTGAAATTGCCAAGAAGGTGGATGAAATCTTTGATATGCGTCCGCGTGCCATCGAAGAACGTCTGAAACTGCGTAACCCGATTTACAGTGAAACTGCTGCTTACGGACACATGGGACGTGAACCGAAGGTGATTACCAAGCATTTTGAATCGACATACGAAGGCAACAAGGATGTAGAGGTAGAACTCTTCACTTGGGAAAAGCTGGACTATGTAGACAAGGTGAAAGCTGCTTTCGGAATTAAATAACTGACTGTTATGTAAATGAATAAAGAGAATGAGGGATATTCCGAAGGGAGTATTCCTCATTTTTTGTCTTGATATACTTCAACGCTGACTGATGAACGATATTAAAAATGTATGTGTGTATAGTGCTTCGAGCACTAAAATTGACCAGTCTTATTTCGATGCTGCCGAAAAACTGGGGAAAATACTTGCTGAACGGAAGATTAATCTGATAAACGGTGCAGGGTGTCTGGGACTGATGTGTGCCATCAGTGATGCTACGCTACAGGCGGGCGGAACGGTTACCGGGGTGATTCCGCATTTCATGGTGGAGCAGGGCTGGCATCACAAGGGGCTTACGCAACTGATTGAAACGGAAACCATGCACGAACGCAAGCAGATCATGGCGGATATGTCCGACGGGGTGATTGCACTGCCCGGAGGATGCGGAACGCTGGAGGAGTTGCTGGAAATCATTACCTGGAAGCAGCTGGGGCTGTATCTGAAGCCTGTCGTTATTTTAAATATCAACCATTTTTATGATCCGCTGCTGGAGATGCTGAACCAGGCTATCGAACAGAATTTCATGCGCCGTGAGCATGGAGCTATCTGGCATGTGGCGGAGACACCCGAAGAAGCTGTAAATTTATTGTATAATACACCGGTATGGAGCAAAGAAATTCGTAAATTTGCGGCTATATGAGTACCGTCTGCCGTATAGGTGTAAAATATATTGCCGAGAAGATGGACGAGCAGCAGCAAAGGCTCGACCTGGCTCTGCCAGCAAGCGTACAGGCAAATCCGAAAGCCGGTATGCAGGGACAGCCGTTGCCTTACCAGTTGCGATCGGATGCTTTCGTTACCGGTATTATCCTGATTTGTTTCGTCCTGCTTTCTTATTCGCTGAAAAACGGAAAGAAATATGTGCTGCAACGGATAAAGGCGCTCTTCCAGTATAAAGAGCGGTTCAGCCTGTTCGATGATGCTACTACCTCGAGCAACCGGTATGTCTTTACGCTGACAATTATCAGTTGTGTATTGTCCGGACTATATATTTATGAGTACATATCCGAAACGGATTTCATGCTGATACGCTCGGTTTCGAACGGACTGATGCTGGGAATCTATATCGGAATGTCCTTATTTTACATCAGCTTCAAATGGGTGGCTTATCAGTTTGTCAATTGGATTTTTTTTGACAAAGAAAGAAATAATTACTGGACCCAGACCTATTTTGACCTGGTGAGCGGAATTAGTTTTTTACTTTTTCCGGTCATGTTGCTTATTATTTATTTCAATTTGGGTATCCAGACAAGTAAAGTTTTAATCGTTTTTCTCCTGCTTTTTGCTAAAATATTGTTATTTTATAAGTCTATCAGGAACTTTTTCAAACATGTTTATGGTTTTCTGCATTTTATTCTGTACTTTTGTGCACTCGAAATCATTCCCTTAATACTGTTTTGGAAAGGGATCACCTATATAAACAATATTTTGGTTTTAAAAATTTAAGACATTGAAGATTAAAAAAGTTCTAGTTTCTCAGCCTAAACCCACATCAGAGAAGTCGCCTTATTTCGACATTGCTGAGAAGTACGGTGTGAAAATAGATTTTCGCCCGTTTATAAAAGTTGAGAGTTTGTCGGCAAAGGAATTTAGACAACAGAAAGTTTCTATATTGGATCATACCGCCGTTGTATTTACTTCGCGCCATGCAATTGACCACTTCTTTAGTCTTTGTTCTGAGATGCGAATCACGATACCGGAAACCATGAAGTATTTCTGTACGTCGGAAACAATCGCTCTGTACATCCAGAAATATGTTCAATACCGTAAACGTAAGGTATTCTTCGGCGCAACAGGTAAGTTTGCTGATCTGCTTCCGCTGATAGTCAAACATAACACGGAGAAGTATTTTATTCCGATGTCGGACGTACATAACGACGAAGTGAAGAACTTGCTCGACAAGAATAAGATACAGCACACTGAAGCAATCATGTATCGTACTGTAAGTAATGATTTCACTCCGGAAGAAAAGTTCGATTACGACATGCTGATTTTCTTCAGCCCGGCAGGTATACAGTCGCTGATGAAGAACTTCCCCGATTTCGAACAGAAAGATATTGCCATCGGAAGCTTCGGACCTACTACAGCTCAGGCTGTAAAGGATGCAGGACTTCGCCTGGATCTGGAAGCTCCTACGGCAGCAGCTCCGTCGATGACAGCTGCACTGGATATGTTTATCCGTAAGCATAACGCATAAAAACAATTTTAGATTCGGGCACGGACTACAGAAATATACGGATTTCACGTATGAAACAGTAATCCGTGCCTAAATTATTTTATTATGGCAGAACAAGAAAAGCATACCTTTCCGAAAACAGAACGTCTGAGCAGTGTTATCCTGATAGAAAAGCTGTTTGCAGGCGGGAGCAAGTCGCTTCCGGCTTTTCCTCTGCGTATCGTATACATGCCGGTAGAAGGTGAGGAACTTCCGGCTGTTTCTGTACTGATAAGTGTACCTAAGAAGCGCTTTAAACGTGCGGTAAAAAGAAACCGGGTAAAGCGCCAGATACGTGAAGCGTACCGTAAACACAAGTATCTGCTTATCGATCCGCTGAAGGCTGCCGGAAAAAAAGCTGCCATTGCTTTTATCTGGCTGGACAATGAACTGCATGCTTCTGACGAAATAGAAGAGAAGGTCAAGAAATTACTTCAGATTACTGCGGAGCGTATGCTATGAGAAAGTTGCTGACATACTTGCTGTTGCTTCCTATTTATTTTTACCGGAACTGTATCTCTCCCTTTACTCCTCCTTCATGCCGTTTTACTCCGACGTGTTCGCAATATGCTGTAGAGGCTCTGAAGAAACACGGACCTTTTAAGGGGCTGTATCTCACGATACGGCGATTGCTGCGTTGTCATCCGTGGGGTGGATCGGGATATGACCCTGTTCCCTGAGCTTACTGTCTTTTACTGAATGTTACTGGATATTCATACTCATCGTTTGCTTGCTGATGCTTCGGCTGCCCTGTTGAGCTGTTGCATGCGTGATGTGCCTTTGCCTGAAGGGGCGAGATTTATCTCGGCGGGTATTCATCCCTGGTATCTTACGCGTGAGGATTATCCCCGTCAGCTGGAATGGGTGGTGTCTATGCTGAACGACCGGCGGGTAATCGCACTGGGTGAAGCCGGACTGGACAAGCGGTGTGATACGCCGTTCGATCTGCAGGTGGAGGCATTTCAGGCTATTGCTTTGCTGGCAAGCCGGCACCGGCTTCCGTTACTGATACATGCCGTCAAAAGCAGTGAAAAGCTTATCGCACTGAAAAAAAGGATGAAACCTGAAAATGCCTGGATCATTCATGGCTTCCGAGGGAAAAAGGAACTGGCTGAAAGTCTTGTCCGGCAGGGTTTTTATCTGTCGTTCGGCGAAAAATATCAGGCTGAGGCTTTGCAGGCCGTGCCAGCCGACAGGTTGCTGCTGGAAACGGACGAGAGTATCTGCCCGATAGAGGAACTATACCGGCGGGCTGCCCGTCAGCGGAATATCGGGGTAGAACAGCTCGTATCGGAGATACAAGAAACAACCAGCCTTCTCTTTTTTAATCAATAAAATTGGTTATTCAGAGAAAGAGTCGTACTTTTGCCTATCAATCAAATTATTATGTTAAACTAAGAATTTCATTCGATGAATTTTGTAGAAGAATTAAGATGGCGCGGAATGGTGCACACCATGATGCCGGGCACAGAAGAATTGCTGGAAAAGGAAATGGTTACAGCTTACCTGGGTATTGACCCGACAGCTGATTCATTGCATATCGGACACTTGTGTGGTGTGATGATGTTGAGACATTTCCAGCGCTGCGGACACAAACCGCTTGCCCTGGTAGGAGGTGCAACAGGTATGATCGGCGACCCGTCGGGTAAGTCACAAGAACGTAACCTGCTGGACGAAGAAACATTGCGCCATAATCAGGAATGTATCAAAAAGCAGTTGGGCAAGTTCCTCGACTTTGAGTCGGATGCCCCGAACCGTGCAGAACTGGTAAACAACTACGACTGGATGAAAGACTTCTCTTTCCTTGACTTTGCCCGTACGGTAGGAAAGCATATCACCGTAAACTACATGATGGCAAAGGATTCTGTTCAGAAACGTCTGAACGGAGAAGCTCGCGACGGTCTTTCATTCACTGAATTTACTTATCAGCTGTTACAAGGGTACGACTTCCTGCATCTGTATGAAACCAAAAACTGCAAGCTTCAGCTGGGTGGTTCCGACCAATGGGGTAACATTACAACCGGAGCTGAACTGATCCGCCGTACAAACGGAGGAGAGGTGTTTGCCCTGACTTGTCCGCTGATTACAAAGGCTGACGGAGGTAAGTTTGGAAAAACAGAATCAGGAAATATATGGCTCGATCCTCGATATACTTCGCCTTATAAGTTCTATCAGTTCTGGCTGAATGTGAGTGATGAAGATGCAAAACGCTATATCAAGATATTTACTTCACTGCCTAAGGAAGAAATAGACGCACTGATCGCTGAACACGAACCGGCTCCTCACTTGCGTGTATTGCAGAAACGTCTGGCAAAAGAAGTTACTATCATGGTTCACTCTGAAGCTGACTACGAAGCTGCTGTGGAAGCATCGGGTATTTTGTTCGGTAACGCTACTTCGGAAGCTCTGAAGAAGCTGGACGAAGATACGCTGTTGTCTGTATTCGAAGGTGTACCGCAGTTTGAGGTATCGAAGACGGATATCGAAGCGGGTATCAAGGCTGTAGACTTGTTTACTGAAAAAGCGGCTGTATTCGCATCGAAAGGTGAAATGCGTAAGCTGGTTCAGGGTGGTGGTGTTTCACTTAATAAGGAGAAACTGACTGCATTCGACCAGGAAATTACAACAGCTGACCTGCTTGATGAAAAATACTTGCTGGTTCAGCGTGGTAAGAAGAACTATTATTTGCTGATAGCGAAATAAAAAAGCTTATAACCTTATATGTATATTCTGAATCCCTTGCCCTTACGGGTGAGGGATTTTTTTGTTTCCGTTCTTAATAGAAAAGTAACTTCTTATACATCTCTACGTAACAGCATACCAGTACTTTTAGGTAGTTTTTTAAAAGAAGTCTACTATGAATATTATCTCAGGAAAATACGCAGTTTCGTGTACACCGGAAGGGAGTTATTACGCCTATTCACTCATGCACGAACAGTGTTGCGCTTACGGGGAAAGCGAAGAAGAAGCCCTTGAAAATCTGGAAACAATGGAGTCGGAGTTTCTGGAAGAAATAAATGAACTGTATCAAGAAGCTTGGGCATAAAATTACGACTATGAAAAATCTATTATCGAACGACCGGCTGAAAGCATATGCTGTTTGCCTGATTATGGTCTGCATCTCTTCATTGTATCTGTTTTATCTAGGGTATAATCTTTATCAATACGGACATTAAATAAGTTTAGCATGGAATCACGACGCAATTATCGTACGATTGTTCTTTCTGATATTCATTTAGGAACGTCTCACTCGAAAGTAGAACAGGTATGTAATTTCCTCAGTCAGGCTAACTGTGAACGGCTGATTCTGAACGGTGACATCATAGACGGATGGAGCCTGCAAAAATTCGGTGCCGGAAAGTGGAAGCCTCAACATACAAGGTTCTTCAAAATAATCATGAAGATGATGGAAAATTACGGAACAGAAGTAATCTATATAAGAGGGAATCATGATGATTTTATCGACAGCCTGGCTCCGCTGAAATTCGCCAACCTGAGTATTGTAAAAGAATATATGCTGGAAAGTAATGGAAGACATTACTTCATCACTCACGGGGATGTATTCGATAAGGTAACTACACAGATGAAATGGCTTGCCAAACTGGGGGATATCGGCTATACACTGCTGCTCTGGCTGAACAGCCAGTATAACCGCTGGCGAATCAAACAGGGAAAGCCTTACTATTCATTGTCGCAGGAGATAAAGCAGAAGGTGAAATCGGCTGTTTCGTATATATCGGACTTCGAAAAGGTATTGGCAGAATTTGCCCGTAACCGTCAGTGCGAAGGGGTGATATGCGGACATATTCATCATCCGGAGAATAAAATGATAGGTGATGTGCATTATCTGAACTCCGGCGACTGGGTTGAAACGATGTCGGCGCTCACTGAGGATGAAGAGGGCAACTGGGATATTCTGTATTATTCCGCTGACATGGATAAAGAAAATACAAACAACGAGAATATGGTTCTTACACTTATACCTGCTGCATCATGAAAGTAATATTTATTGTTCAGGGAGAGGGAAGAGGTCATCTTACGCAGGCTATTGCCATGGAAAGGCTTCTGACAAACAACGGATATCATGTGACCGAAGTACTGGTGGGAAAAAGCTTGTCGAAACGGCTCCCGGGATTTTTCACACGTAGCATTCAGGCTCCGATCAAACAGTTTTCAAGTCCTAACTTCCTGCCTACACGGGCTAATACACGGGCCAATATTCCATACAGCCTGATACGAAATCTGCTTAAGCTGCCCGAATATGTTGAAAGCATGCGCTTCATACACCAGCGTATCAAGAAAAGTGAAGCGGATATCGTAATCAACTTCTACGAACTGCTGACCGGATTTACTTATTTCTTATATCGCCCTGCCGCACCGCTAGTCTGTATCGGACACCAGTATCTGTTCCTGCACAAAGATTTCCACTTGCCTACAATTAACAAGACAGAGCTGTTCTTTCTGAATTTATTCAGCCGGCTTACGTCACTGGGAGCATCCCGGCGCCTTGCCTTATCTTTCCACTCGATGAACCCGGACAAGAAGCAAAATATTTATGTCGTACCGCCTCTGCTAAGACAGGATGTATTCTATCAGGAAGTCTCGCAGCATAATTATATCCATGGCTATATGGTTAATTCCGGATTTGCCGAGGATGTATACCAGTGGCATAAAGAATATCCGGACATACCTCTCCGGTTCTTCTGGGACAGATGGGAAGAAGAGCCTGTAAAGAGAATAGATGATACCTTGTCGTTCTATCAGCTGGATGATACGGTCTTTCTCCGGCAAATGGCAGGATGCAAGGCATATGCCAGCACGGCAGGATTTGAATCGATATGCGAAGCAATGTATTTCAGGAAACCTATCCTGATGGTTCCGGCACATATAGAACAAGAATGCAATGCATACGATGCGATGCAGAACGGGGCAGGAATCGTGGACGAAACATTCAATTTAAAACGCCTGCTTGACTTCAGCAAGGAGTATCAGCCGAACTTCAAATTCACTTACTGGGTACAGTCTGCCGAAAGCATTATTTTAAACGAACTGGAGAGTCTTGCTCCTACTCACTTTGAGGAACATATGTACATGGTGGAAGAATTTGTCTAAAATGTAAAAAATCTCTTCTTTTGTCATACACTTGTAACAAGAATGCATTTTCTTTACAAAAAAATATATTTTCCTATGACGCAGAAGAAAAAAGAACTTCCTTATCTGGAAAGAGATATCAGCTGGATGTACTTTAACCGCCGCATTTTACAAGAAGCGGCACGTCCTCATGTGCCTTTGCTGGAACGTATGGCATTTTTGGGAATTTATTCGAACAATCTGGATGAATTTTTCAGGGTGCGAATGGCAACTCAGAACCGTATTGCCGAATGTACGGATAAATCGACTTCACGGGAAAGTGAACATGCCAAAAAGTTGATCAAGCAAATCAGCAAACAAAATACGGAATATACCAAGATTTTTGAAGAAACAATCCGACAGACTACCGAAGATCTTAAAAAAGAAAATATATACTTGATTTCGGATACCGAAGTTTCCAGTGAACAACTGGATTTCATACGCTCATATTACAAGGAAAAGCTGAGCGGTTCGATTATCCCCATCTGGTTTTCTGCTATCAGATACTTCGACTTTGAAAATGACGAGAATATCTATCTGGCAGTGAAAGTCAGCCGTCAGCAGGGTACGAAACAGATTTCCGACTATGCCTTTCTTGAACTTCCGGTAAACATTTGTGGACGATTTATCCGTCTGCCGGATCATGAAGAGAAAAGTTATCTGATCTATCTGGATGATGTAATCCGTTGCTGCCTGCCTTTGGTTTTCGAGGGACTGGAGTATACGGATTTTCAGGCTTATGCCTTCAAGTTTACGCGTGATGCGGAAATGGAAATAGACAACGACCTGCGTACCGGTACGCTGCAAAAGATTTCGAAAGGAGTAAAAAGCCGTCGTCGTGGAGAACCGCTGCGTGTCATCTACGATGCGTGTATGCCTAAAGATATGCTCAGACGTGTCTTGAAGAAGATGGATCTGGACAAGCTGGATACGGTGATAGCCAGCGGACGTTACCAGAATCACAAGGATTTTATGAAGTTTCCCGATTGTGGAAGAAGTAATCTGAAATATCCTCAATGGCCTCCTATCCTGAAAAAAGAACTGGATGGAAACGACAGTATCCTGACCAAGATACAAAAGAAAGACCGTTTCATTCATGTTCCTTTCCACAGCTTCGACTCGTTTATCAGGGTACTTCAGGAAGCTGCTGTGAACAAACATGTGCAAAGCATTAAAATCACATTATACCGTCTTGCCAAAGAATCGAAAGTAGTAAAGGCACTGATGGCTGCCGCACGCAACGGGAAAAAAGTAACGGTAGTCATCGAACTGCTGGCACGATTTGATGAGGCCTCGAACATCAACTGGTCTAAGAAGATGCAGGATGCGGGAGTCAATGTAATATTTGGTGTTGAAGGCTTGAAAGTGCATTCAAAGATTACGCATATCAAGATGAAAAAAGGACCGGATATAGCATGTATCAGTACCGGAAACTTCCATGAGGGTAATGCTCGCATGTACACCGACTGTATGCTGATGACGGCTGCTCCACGTATCGTGAAGGATGTACATTCTGTTTTCGATTTCATCGAACGTCCTTACAATCCAGTCAAGTTCAAGGAACTGCTTGTTTCGCCAAACGAAATGAGAAACAAGTTCATTGCCCTGATCAACAACGAAATTAAAAACAAGAAGGCAGGAAAGGATGCCTATATCAAAATAAAAATAAACCATATTACCGATCCCTTTATGGTAAACAAGCTGTATGAAGCTTCTCAGGCAGGAGTCGATATTCAGCTGGTAGTACGAGGCAACTGCTCACTGATAACAGGCATAGAGGGAGTAAGTGAAAATATCCGGATAAACGGTATCATCGACCGATATCTGGAACATTCCCGTATATTTGTATTTGCATCGGGGGGAGAAGAGAAAGTCTTCATCGGTTCGGCAGACTGGATGCCACGCAACCTGAACAACCGCATAGAAGTCATTACACCTGTATACGATCCGGTAATAAAGAAAGAAATGAAACACATCGTAGAGGATGGATTTAAAGATACCATGCAGGGACGTATTGTAGATGGAAGCGGAAAGAATCTGTTCAGGGAGGAAGAAACTCCTTTCCGTTCACAGGAAGCATTATACAATCACTACCTAAATGAAAACATATAAATATGAATGAAAACGAAACTCGAAAAACAAACTATGCTGCCATCGATATAGGTTCGAACGCGGTACGGTTGCTGATTAAGGAAATAAAGGAAGAGCAAGGCAATGCTCATTTCTCTAAAGTACTGATGTTGCGTGTTCCACTCCGTCTGGGATTTGACGTATTCGATATCGGAAAAATCTCAGAAAAAAAGGAGAAAAATATGATCCGGCTGATGAAGGCTTTCCGCCATCTGATGAAGATTTACGATGTAAAACACTGCCGTGCATGTGCTACCTCGGCTATGCGTGATGCCAAGAACGGTATGGATATCATCAAACAGATAGAAAAAAAGACCGGTGTGCATATCGATATTATCGACGGACAGGAAGAGGCTAAGATTATATATAACAATCATGTGGAGCACATGGAAGACCAGAAGGGCAACTACATGTATGTGGACGTAGGAGGAGGAAGTACGGAAATCAACCTGCTGTCGGAAGGCCAGCTGGTTTGCAGCCGGTCGTACAACATCGGTACGGTACGTATGCTGAACAATGCCGTGAAGGACAGTGAATGGGAGCGTCTGAAAAATGATCTGGCCGAACTAGCTAAGTCGTACCCGCAGACCAATATCATCGGTTCGGGAGGTAACATCAATAAGCTATACCGTCTTGCCGACAAGAAGAACAAGAAGAAAATGACCATGCAGGTTTCCGTCTTACAGGAGTTGCACACACGCCTGAAAGCGCTTTCTCTGGAAGAACGTATGGAACAGTTCGGCATGAAACCCGACCGCGCGGATGTAATCATTCCGGCTGGTGAAATTTTCCTGACCATCGCCAATATTATCGGAGCCTCTTATATCCATGTTCCGGTTATCGGCTTGTCGGACGGAATCATCGACGAACTTTACTTGCAAAACAAAAACAATCAACCTGCCTGAAGCAGACAGACATAAAAAAATGCGGTGTAATCCACCGCATTTTTTTATTGACCATAGTCTGATATCATTTCTTATCTATTTCCTTCAGCAATTCGTCTACCGCAGCCTTCAGCTGTGTATCTTCTCCCTTGACAATTGTTTCAGGGGCATTCAGCACGTAGATATCAGGATCGAGTTCTGCATTCTCCAGGTAGCTTCCATCCGGCAAACGGTAACCTACTACAGGAATACCGAACACCAGTGTCGGATCTTGCATTCTCACCCAATTGACACTAGTCATTGTTCCCGGAACAGGAGCTCCGACCAACTTGCCTAAACCGCGATGCTTATATACCCACGGAGTACCATGTGCATTCGAGTAGTTTGCCTCACACTGCACCATAATAGAAGGCTTGTTCCAGCGGCGGCTCGGCATATCGCAGGCTTCGCGTCCACGGACTACCTGAGTAAAGTATTTCTTTCCGCTGAATAATATCTCGATATCTTCGTGCAGACGTCCGCCTCCGTTAAAGCGTGTATCGATGACGATACCTTCACAATTATTGTACTTGCCCAGAATATCGGAATAAACCGTACGGAAACTTCCATCGTCCATCGATTCGATATGCACATAGCCCAAACGACCGTTTGACCACTTTTCTACATCGGCTGCACGCTGTTTTACCCAACGCTGATACAATAAATCACTGAGCACTCCCTTGCTTACAGGACGTACAACTTCATCCCAGTGTTCTTTGGTCTGTGGATCGTACAATGAAACCAAAATTTTCTTTCCGACCTTATCATTCAGCAACGATGTATAGTCCTGATCTGCCTGAATGGATTCACCGTCAATCTTCTCGATGATGGTTCCAACTTTCGCACGAGTCGTTTTACGGTCGAACGGTCCTTTTTCTATCACTTCAGCAATGCGAAGACCATCACCGGTATAATCCCAGTCGTACAACAGTCCCAGTTCGGCAGTTGCTTCCGTTTTCATATCCGGATAATATCGTCCTCCCGTATGAGAAACATTCAGTTCGCCCAGCAGTTCACTCAGCATTTCAGCATAGTCATAGTTATTGTTGATATGTGGCAGGAACCTACGGTAAGTAGCAGTCATGGCATCCCAGTCTACTCCATGCATATTTACGTTATAGAAACGTGCCTTTTCCTCACGGTATACATTGTCGAACATATATTCGCGTTCGGCAGAAGGCAACATTTTCATGCGGGCATTGAATGTAACCGGCTTCAGTCCTTCGGATGAAGCATCCATTTTCTGCATAGTACCTCCGCCCAGGATAAAGATATTCTTACCTTCCTTATCCATTTCCATGTCAGCCCAGCTGGCATTCATCTTATGCAGCAACTTAGTTTCACGCTTGCGAAGATCCATCTTCCACATATCAAACCCGTCTTCGAATGCTGACAGGTAATACAATTTCTCCCCATCTTTCGAGATAATGGCCGAAGCTAAGTCAGAAGAATTCGGAGTCAGACGGATGATACGGTCTTCGATACCTTCCGTTTCTACCACAATATCCTTCACCTTCTTTTCTTCCTTGGCATCCTTATCGTCCGATTTTTTGTCTTTCTTAGAAGCCTTATCATCCTTTTGGGCAGCTTTTTCCTGCTCCTTTTCCAGTTCCTTCTGCAATTCGTAATCCTCCTTGCTCAGGCGGAACTTATCGTATGCATCCTGATTGAGGAAAGCTATCATCACATCGTTCAGCGAACCCCATGAAGCATGATTACGCATACCGTAACGCTCGGTAATGAACAAGATGGCATTTCCACCCATCACCCAGCGTGGAGAACCACTTGTATAGCCGCTGTTTGTCAGGTTAATGATCTGTCCCTTTCCGTCGGCACTGACCAAACCTATATCCGAATACGGATCGTGCTTGTTTCCGATAAACTCAAGTGTAAACCATTTGCCGTCGGGCGACCAGGAATAATCGAATCCTCCGAAACGGGTATACCAGGTAGACCCGTCTGTCACCTGACGAACCTTCTTCGTATCCAGATTAACGACCATCAAGCGATTACGGTCCTCTATAAAGGCAACTTCCTTACCATCGGGAGAGAACTGCGGATAATCACGTTCCAGCTTCTTATCATGTATCAGTGGCTCTTCCTCTATCAGAGTAGCATTAGGGAAGTTCAGATCTTCCTTCCGGCTGATTTTGGCAATATACAAATCACGCTTACCGTTTCTTTCGCTGGAATATACCAACGAACGGTTGTCTGCTCCGAAAGAAAGTCCACGCTCTGCTTCCGGAGTATGAGTAACCTGTTTGGTAGTTCCATATTCAACAGAAGTCACAAATACCTCTCCACGTACAATAAACGCTACTTGCTTGCCATCGGGAGAAACAACCGCTTCCGAAGCTCCACGAGTGAAACTATAAGAAACAGGCAATTCCTCATCATCACGAACCAGCGAAACAGCTACCTTTTTCGGTTTTCCATCCACCGGCTGTGTATAGATTTCCCCATCGTATGTATAACAAAGCGTTCCGTCATTTCCCATCGAGAGGAATCTCACCGGATTAGTCTTAAACGAGGTGACAGGCTGTATTTCTTTCGGATTATCCAAAGGGAAACGATAGACATTAAACGATCCGCCATTACGTTCACTCAAGAAATAAACCTGTTTGCCGTCAGGACTCAATACCGGATTACGGTCCTCACCAGCTACTTCAGTCAGGTTAGTATGCTTGCCGGTCTTTGTATCGTACATCCATACATCGCGAGTAATGGACGATGTATGATGCTTACGCCATTCACTTTCTACTCCTTTCTGATCCTGATACAAGAAGAAATCGCCCGACGGAGCATAGCAAACCATTTCAGCCGGTGTACCAAGCATCTGTTGCGTACGTCCACCCGCTACCGGTACTTTATAAAGCTCAGTCATTCCCGATTTCGGGAAAAGCGCACTCGAAGCCGGGTCCTGAATAGAAGCCGAGAACACAACGTATTTTCCGTCAGGAGTAAAAGTCGACGGTATTTCAGAAGCTGAATTCATAGTCAGTCGCTTGGCTGTGCCTCCGTCGGCAGGCATTATGAACAGATCAAAATTTCCGAAGCGGTCGCTGGCAAAAGCAATCTGCTTACCATCGGGTGACCACACAGGGTTCGACTCATACGAATCTTGAGAAGTAAGGCGCACAGCTTCCCCTCCGGCGGCTTTTACTTTATAAATATCCCCCTTATAACAAAAGACAATTTCTTTACCATCGGGAGAAATATTTACATCACGCAGCCAAAGCGGAGTGATTGCAAATGCTGAAAAAGAGCTAGCTCCCAAAGCTAAAGTTACTAACAGTTTTTTCATGAACATATATTTTATGGTTTTCGCAAAGATAAGGATTAAAGCATGAAGAGAAAAAAAAGTGAAAAATAATTTGGAATATATTAGATAAATCACTTATCTTTGCAGCGTTTTCGAGAGAAAACAAAGAAAGTTTGGACTATGGTGTAATGGTAGCACAACAGGTTTTGGTTCTGTTTGTCCAGGTTCGAATCCTGGTAGTCCAACGGAAAACAGCCACGAGGAGTCCCCGGAAGATTATTCTTTCGGGGATTTTCTTTTATATACCTCCCTTAAAAATATTTACGTATCTTTGCACCGATTTTACAACGTGATTATAAACAATAACTAAGAAGAAAGGATTAACCGTGGCTAAGGACAATGACGTGGTATTAACCCCCATGATGAAACAATATTTCGACTTAAAGGCAAAACATCCCGATGCAGTTATGCTGTTCAGGTGTGGCGACTTTTATGAAACGTATTCGGAAGATGCCGTAACAGCTTCCGAAATCCTGGGAATCACGCTGACCAAACGTGCCAACGGACAGGGTAAGACGGTGGAGATGGCAGGATTTCCGCACCATGCGCTCGATACATACCTGCCGAAACTGATTCGCGCCGGCCGACGTGTAGCTATCTGCGACCAGCTGGAAGATCCGAAAACAACAAAAAAGCTGGTAAAAAGAGGTATCACCGAACTGGTCACTCCGGGTGTTGCCATCAGCGATAATGTGTTATCGTATAAGGAAAACAACTTCCTGGCTGCCGTACACTTCGGCAAGACAGCTTGCGGCGTCGCTTTCCTGGATATTTCGACGGGAGAGTTTCTTACCGCTGAAGGGCCTTTCGACTATATCGACAAGTTACTGAATAATTTTGCCCCGAAAGAAGTCTTGTTCGAACGGGGAAAGAAACCGATGTTCGAAGGTAACTTCGGCAGTAAGTTCTTTACCTTCGAGCTGGACGACTGGGTATTTACCGAAGCGTCTGCCCGTGAAAAGCTGCTGAAACATTTCGAAACCAAGAACCTGAAAGGTTTCGGAGTGGAACATCTGAAGAATGGTATCATTGCTTCCGGAGCCATTCTGCAATATCTGGATATGACGCAGCATTACCAGATCGGGCACATCACTTCACTGGCGCGCATCGAAGAAGACAAGTATGTACGCCTCGACAAGTTTACGGTACGCAGCCTGGAGCTGATAGGCAGTATGAATGAAGGCGGAACCAGCCTGCTCGACGTCATCGACCATACCATCAGTCCAATGGGAGCCCGCCTGCTGAAGCGGTGGATTGTCTTCCCGCTGAAAGACGTGAAGCCCATCAACGAACGACTGGATGTAGTGGAATATTTCTTCCGCGAACCGGATTTCAAGGATTTTATCGAAGAGAAATTACATCTGATAGGCGATTTGGAACGTATTGTTTCGAAAGCTGCCGTAGGACGTATCTCTCCGCGTGAAGTCGTTCAGTTGAAAGTAGCCTTACAGGCGATAGAGCCGATCAAGAATGCCTGTCTGAATGCCGACAACGAAAGCCTGCGAAAAATAGGAGAACAGTTGAACCTCTGCGCTTCCATCCGCGACAAGATTGCCAAAGAAATAAACAATGATCCTCCGTTGCTGGTCAACAAGGGAGGAGTGATTGCTGACGGAGTCAATCAGGAACTGGACGAACTGCGTCACATTGCTTACTCGGGCAAGGATTACCTGCTGCAAGTACAACAGCGCGAAAGCGAACTGACAGGCATCCCCAGCCTGAAAATAGCCTACAACAACGTGTTCGGCTATTACATCGAGGTAAGAAATACACATAAAGACAAGGTTCCGGCCGACTGGATACGCAAGCAGACACTGGTCAATGCAGAACGATACATCACGCAAGAACTGAAGGAATACGAAGAAAAGATTCTGGGAGCGGAAGACAAGATTCTGATTCTGGAAACCCGTCTGTACAACGAACTGGTGGCAGAGCTTGCCGATTTCATCCCCGCCATCCAGATCAATGCCACGCAAATAGCCCGTCTGGACTGCCTGCTGTCGTTTGCCAATGCAGCCCGGGCCAACAAATATATCCGTCCGGTGGTAGCCGACGACGATATCCTCGATATCAAGCAAGGACGTCACCCGGTCATCGAAAAACAGCTTCCGGCAGGAGAAAAATACATTGCCAACGATGTGTATCTCGATACGGAAACGCAGCAGATCATTATCATCACCGGACCGAACATGGCAGGTAAGTCTGCCTTGCTCCGACAGACGGCACTTATCACCCTCATGGCGCAGATAGGTTGCTTTGTTCCTGCCGAAAGTGCGCATATCGGACTGGTGGATAAGATTTTTACCCGTGTGGGAGCCAGCGACAATATCTCGGTGGGCGAATCAACCTTCATGGTAGAAATGAACGAGGCGGCAGATATCCTGAACAACCTTTCGCCACGCAGTCTGGTATTGTTCGACGAGCTGGGACGCGGTACATCTACTTACGACGGTATTTCCATCGCCTGGGCTATCGTAGAACATATACACGAGCACAAGCGCGCCCGTGCCCGTACGCTCTTTGCCACACATTATCACGAGCTGAACGATATGGAAGAGAGCTTCCCACGTATCAAGAATTACAACGTTTCGGTGAAGGAAGTAGACAACAAGGTCATCTTCCTGCGCAAGCTGGAACGTGGAGGAAGCGAACACTCGTTCGGTATTCACGTAGCAAAGATGGCAGGTATGCCCAAGACCATCGTGAAGCGTGCCGACGAGATTCTGCACCAGCTGGAAAAAGAAAACCGACAGGAAGGCATGTCATCGCATCATAAGGTAGAACCTAAAACAGTTCATCAGGACGGAGTACAGCTGAGTTTCTTCCAGCTCGACGACCCTGTACTGTGCCAGATACGTGACGAAATACTGAATCTGGACGTAAACAACCTGACTCCACTGGAGGCGCTGAACAAGCTGAACGATATAAAGAAGATAGTAAGGGGGAAATAATACCCTCTACCTGCATATTATGATTCCCTGTGCTGCCGGAAAATGATACTCCGGCAACACAGGGAATGTTTATTTGTCACACCTGAACTTAAAAAGTAAACCCGGCTCATTACCTGTTTCTTTCTCCCTGCAATTTCCATTTCTTTATCTGGAATACAACAAACAGCAGCAAAGTCAATACACACTGCACACACAAAACAGCAGACATCCACCCTAAACTATACCCAAGTTGCATTGACAGCGCTACAGCTAAAGTCGGAACAAGCGGCAATAATATCCAATACACTACCATACAAAATCGAAGAATCTGTCTTAAACCGCGATTCATACCGCACAACGCCGGAAAATAACGTTCAATAGAATCGATGAAAAACAGTTTCTCCCATGTGTACGTCTTTCTCTTTATGAGAAAAATAAGATGTATCAGCAATACCAGTTCGACAACCCAATAAAAGAATTCAAATTCAGGATAGTAGTCGCCAATGAAAGAAGTGACATAAACTACATCCACCAACAGCAAAAGAAGTAAAGCTATAAACCACATAAATGTATAAAACATAAATTATTAACATATAACCAGGAGAATATACTTGGTGAATTCTTAGAACTCATGTTAAGACTCGCATTTACATTTCTTACTGATTATTTCCACCAAAGTATATTCATCATAACCCAAAGCATCAGGACAATTCTTACAGTCAGGAGAAATATGTCTAACAAAAACCTTAATCATATATTCAAAACCTTCCTCGTATTGTTCATCGAAACCTTCTATATTAGAGATATGAAAGCGATTTCCTTCAGAATCGGTCACAACATATCCGTAGTCTTGTGCCCCTCCAAAAGGAAGCAGATAAAATAATTCCTTATAGGCTTCTACATTTAAAACCTCAATCTTTATCGAATTTTCTTTACTACAAGAAAAGAGTAAGCTTAGAAACAATAATACCACTCCCAATCCATTTATAATAAATCTAATTTTCATATTTTAGATAGAAATAAACGTTTCACTTCTAACATCTGCCGGATATTCAAATCCATTAGGAATTTTAATTTTCAAATTATTAATAAAAAGTTATTCCAAATCTAGAATAATAAGTAGTCGCCAATGAAAGAAGTGACATAAACTACATCCATCAACAGCAAAAGAAGTAAAACTATAGACCACATAAATTTATCGTATTTGTTAATTATCAATTGAACTTACCCTTTCCATAGATCAAAAATCCAATATAACCTTGTATCAATCCAATCGAAACAGCAGATATTATTACATTCCAATCTCTACTTAAATTCAAAAAAGATAAACCTATAGATACAACCACATAAAGAAATGTACCGCATAAAACAAAAATCAGAAACTTTTTCATCGAAAGGTAATTTAGAATTAGGGTAGAATTTATTAATAATAACCTTATATACTGTTCCTTTCAAAACATCCTAAGGAATGCAGCTGAATTTTTTCAGCCGGACAACCCTGTGCTGCCGGAAAACAATACTCCGGCAACACAGGGAATGCTTATTTACTACACTTAAACTCAAAACGGAACCCGTATGCCCGCCATCAGTCCGATGCTCTTGAAACTCAGCTTATACGGGTCGTGCATCTCCTCTTCGGTAGTTGTACCTTGCGATTCCACCTTACTCTTCTTGATATCAGTCGTTCCAAAGCAACCGATATTGGCAAACACATCCAAATGAGACAACACACGGTAAGAAACACCGCAATTTATATTTACTCCCCAGGAGTGTGCAGTCACCTTATATTCCGTTTCGTCCTGCCAACCTTTATTGGTATACCACAGATAACCGCCTCCGTAACTGACAGACAAGATGCAGCGGTCGGATATATCACAACTAAATTTCATCTGGGGACCCACGTAGTTAACCTGAATATCTTCGGATACCAGTGCAGGACCTACCGAATAATTGCCAGAAGTAGAGAAGTTGGTGTACAAGGCTCCTATACCAAACCTTTTGGAAAACTTGTAAAAGGCATCCACACTGCCCTGAATGCCTCCATCATAATTACCCCGATAATGCAATCCGTACGGAGATAGATTCGAATTGAGCAACCAGCCATAACCTATTCCTGCGGAAACTTCTACCTTTTCAGCGTGGGATGATTTAACTTGGGCATGCAAGGAGCATGCAAGAAAAGTAAACAGAACTACTAGATAAACGTTTTTCATATGTATAATGATTTGATTTAATATGCCGGAGCAATATATCGCTGTCATATAAACAGTTTCTGATTACCACTGTTCGTTATCACAAAAATACCATATTAATAAACATCATACAAGGAAAAGAGGGTGACAAAAGGTAGACATCGACAAAGAACCAATATATTGATAATCAAAACAATAAATAATTTTTCAAAGAAAAAGGTAGACACAATGAAAAGAACGAGTGCGCGTACTGCTTTTTAAGGTGTATTTTAAGCAATTTTCAAGCAATTCACCAATAAAACAATCAAATTATTTATATTTGTAATAGTCTTACAAACATTCAGTATGAAAAATAAAACACTCATCATCATTGTCATCATAACAGCAACCGCAGCCGCCCTTTCACTCGGCATTTACCAGAAAAGGACACACCAGATAAATGCTTCACTACTGCAAATTGAGCAACTGATGTATGAAAGACCCGACAGTGCCTGGAAGATACTACAACACATGCCACCCATTTCGCAGGTACGTAAAGAGGAACAGGCACTCCATGCACTGCTATTCACGCAGGCACAATATAAAAACCACATTCCGGTGAAAAGCGATTCACTGCTCCGGATAGCGGAAGCATACTATCGGACAAGCAGCGACTCCCTGCACAAGGCATGGACACTTTTCTATTTGGCACAGTATTACAGGGATTCGGATGAAAAGGAAAAAGCACTCTCATATTTTCAGCAGGCGAATATAGCAAGCCGGAATATAGAAAACAATCAATTCAAGTTCCTGCTCAATTTACACTGGGCAGGTCTATTAACTAACGAAGATGCCTACGAAAAGGGAATCGAAAAATATCAAACGGCAAACAGATACGCTATTTTACTGAAAGATACCTTAAAACAAATAAACCTATATGGAAAATGGGGATGGTGTTGTTTGCTAAAAGAAGAGGATGAACGTGCAGACAGCCTATTTAATGTCGGATTAACATTGTCCGCAACTACAAAAGACCGAATTTACGACAAATATCTATTAAACCGTTTATCTTTAACGGCAAGAGAAAGAAAAGATTACAAACGGGCACTGGAACTGGTAAACCGCAGTTTATCGCTCGCAAAGGATTCCACCGAGCTATATCCGTTATGGGGTAATAAGGGAAAAATCTTGCTGGAGATGAACCAATACGATTCGGCACACTTCTATTTAAGCAAGGATACGAGAGATTATGATCCATATTTCAGAGTATCCCGCTATTTAGACTGGAGTATATACGAAGAAAAAATAAAAAATCTTCCCAAAGCGCTGGAATACAGCAAGCGGTATGCCGAACTGCTGGATACCATCTATCAAGAACGGCTGGATTCTAAAGTGGCAAACCTCCAGCACAAATACGACTACTCCTTGATTCAGAGTGAAAACAAGCTGCTGAAAATCAAACGACAAAGACTGTATATATCACTGACAGCCATCTGCATGGCGGTACTGACCGTAGCTGTTATATTCTTCTATAAACGCAGGGAAGAGAAGCGTAAACTGGCAGAACAGATGCAATCAAAAGACGACCTGATGAAGGAAATGAGGCTGCAACTGCAAGAAAAGACCATCGACCTGCATGCTGCACAGGAAAAAATCATCGAAAAGGAAACAGCTCTGGACAAAGAACTTTCACAAAGGGAAAAGATGAGAAGCGAATACTCTTCAAAGGAGGCTGCCATGAGAAAGGAAATCCTGCGCCACAGCGAAATCATCAGAAAAATGGAACAGCTCAATAAAATGAGCCAGCAGGATAAAATACAAAGCCGGTCGGTAGTGCTCTCCGACGAGGAACAGGACAATCTGGCGGAAGTTATAAACATCTGCTACAACAACTTTACCGACCGGCTTTGGAAAAAGTTCCCGACACTGACAAAGGCGGACATCTCGCTTTGCTGCCTTATCAAAATCGGCATCTCAAACAGCAACATGCTTTACCTGCTCGAAACCAATAAGGTCGCCTTGAAGAAACGGAAAAACCGCCTCAAACACGACAAGATGGGTATGGACGAAAACGATTCGCTGGATGAGTTTATCATGGAATTCTGACAAGCATTATGCTCACTCTTTCACCCATACATGTTCTATCTCTACGACATACATTTTATGGAATCCGCCATGTCCTTCGCCGTACCAGCGGCTTACCAGTGAGGCATCGATAAACTGCTCGGGCTTTATCATATCGGCATACAGTTTTCTGCATTCCAGTACCATACGTGCCTGCTCGTAGGCAATGTTTCCTTCGGGAGTGGCAAAAGGTTTCAGTCCGGTAGCCGCTACCTTATCAATGTCGCGCCCAGATTTGGAACCACAGATTTTATGTATATCTTTATGCTCTTCGCCCAGGAAAGACAGGGTAAGCGTTTCTCCCTCTTCAATAAACTGGTAGGTATAACGCTCGGGACGGATGAAAATAAAGGCTACGGGCTTTGCCCACAAAACACCGGTTCCGCCCCAGCTTGCCGTCATCATGTTAAACTTTTCCTGTGTTCCGGCCGTTACCAGCATCCATTCCTTACTGATAGCGTCGAACATGTTATCTTTCAGTTCCGATACATTTATTTCTTTCATACATGCATATATTTAATGATTCATTCAGACAAAACTACTAAAATTATCGGTATTCTCCGACAAAAGAGTTCTTAATACAAAAACATTTTCAAAACAAAAAAACTGTATTAAAATTCAGAAAAATAAATTATCTTTGCCATCGATTGGTTCCGGAAGGTTGTTTCGACCCGACGGATTAAAAGGGAATCGGGTGAAAGTCCCGAACAGTCCCGCTGCTGTGAAGCTCATCAAGCACGTTGACAATTACTCATTGCCACTGGATAAAACCGGGAAGGTGTCAAAGCGTGTGAGTCAGTCAGAAGACCTGCCATCGTTTTTATTAATTAACCGAACTCGGGGGATAGGACGGTTGAACGTTTTACATAATGCTTAATAAACTTTGCTATTCAGTAATGTTTACCCTGCTGGTGTGGGGTATAAACATGTGTGCACCCGTACATGCACAAAATAAGTTAGATAGTGGGTCAGTAGAAATTTAGTGGGGATTATTTTTTATACTCGTAAAGTATTGCTTACTTCGCATTATGAAAAACGATTATTTGAATATGCTAGCCAGCCTCGTGTTGCCGGCTCAGATATTAGATTACTTTCTTATCTCTGGAGTTGAACAAACCTCTCAAGAGATTCATATTAGTCTGGATGAAAAGATGAATTCCAAGTTAAGCAATGACGAACATTTTGAATCCAAAGGTTTTATGGAAGCTGTTAATGTGACAGACTTTCCCATACGGGACCATAAGGTAATCCTCAAGATCAGACGTCGTCGTTGGACGGACTTGCGCACAGGTAAAAGTTTCAGTATTCCCATCGACCTCGATGTTGTAGCCAAGGGAACCAGATACTCCAAAGAATTTGGGGCTTTTTTAAAAGAAACGTATGGAGACATCCCCAGTGACCTGCCGTACGCTTGAGGAATTCTATCATATAGATGGTCATACATTTGAAAAACAGTACAAGGAGGTTCTCAGCGGATATCGTAATTGGGAACAGTTATCCCATGCCGGTGAATGGATGCTGTTTCCGGAAAATATGGGACCGTATCTGGCGATTGACGAGACCTCACTCTCCAACGGTGAACTTTACACCTTTGTAACCAACCGTGATGCCTGTACGAGAGAGTGCTCCCTGGTAGCTGTCGTGGCAGGAACTAAATCAGAGGATGTAATAGCTGTACTGCAACGAATTGACGAGGAAAGCCGTTATGCCGTTAAAGAAGTGACACTTGACCTTTCAGACTCCATGCGCAAGATTGTACGGACTGCATTTCCTGAAGCCAGCCGTGTGATAGACCGTTTTCACATTCAGAGATTAGCTTGTGATGCTGTGCAGGAATTACGCATCAAACACCGTTGGGATGCCATACAGCAGGCCAATGAGGAAATGGAAGAAGCTAAGCGGAAGAACGAAGATTATGTCCCATACCGATATTCCAATGGCGATACCCGTAGGGAATTACTTATACGCTCCCGGTATCTGCTTTTCAAGTCAGCTGATAAATGGACAGAAAAACAGAAGCAAAGGGCAGCAATCCTATTTGAGGAATACCCTGACATCAAAAAGGCATACGGTTTGTGCCATTCCCTGCGGATGATTTTCTCTAAGAACACCATAAAGGACGCTGCACGTCTGGCTATGGCACGATGGTATAATAAAGTAGAAGAAGCAGGGATGCATTCTTTTAATGTCATTGCTGCTACTTTCTATGAGCACTATGATGAAATACTGAATTTCTACAACCATCGTTCTTCAAATGCGATGGCAGAATCGTTCAATGCAAAAATTAAACTGTTCAGAGCAAATCTAAGAGGAGTAGCTGATAAGAAGTTCTTTTTATTCCGCATTGCGAAGCTATATGCGTATCCCCACTAAATTTCTACTGACCCTAGATAGTCTTCAACATCTGAACGAGGTTGTTGTGACGGCGCGTGCCGTACAGAAAGAGATTTTTCCGGTACAAGAGTTATCGGGCAGGCAGCTTCATCAGCTCAGTTCGCACAACGTGGCCGACGCATTGCGCTATTTTTCCGGCATACAGATCAAGGACTACGGAGGAGTAGGGGGGACTGAAAACGGTGAATATCCGGAGTATGGGAACCAACCATGTAGGTGTGTTCTACGACGGCATCGAGCTGGGAAACGCACAAAACGGTACGGTCGATCTGGGAAGATTCTCGCTCGACAACATGGAGTCTGTCACGCTGTACAACGGGCAAAAGAGTGCCATCTTCCAGCCGGCAAAGGATTTCGGCTCGTCGGGTTCCATCTATTTACAGACACGGACGCCTCAGTTCGAAGAAGGAAAGAAGTATAACGTAAAGGCTTCGTTCAAGACAGGTTCGTTTGGTGTGGCAAATCCATCCATACTATGGGAGCAAAAGCTTGGAGAACAGATAAGCAGTTCGTTCAGTGCCGAGTATCTTCACTCGTCGGGCAAGTACAAGTTTACTTACCGCATGCAGGAGGGATATGATACGACAGCGGTACGGCAGAACGGTGATCTGAATGCTTTGCGCGTGGAAGGAGGGCTGTTCGGACGAATTAATCAGGGATACTGGAAAGCGAAAGCTTATCTGTACAACTCGGAACGGGGATATCCGGGAGCTATCGTCCGCAACAAGTTCTCGCACGAGGACCGCCAGTGGGATACGAATTTCTTTACTCAGGGTACATTCAAGAAGGACTTTACACAGTGGTACAGCCTGCTTGCCAATGCAAAATATGCATACGACTACCTGCATTACCAGGCCGATCCTAACAAAGACGAGTCGCTGATGTATGTCAACAATCATTATTACCAGCAGGAAGTGTACACATCGGTAGCCAACCGCTTTAATCTGTTTCCGTGGTGGGAGGCAAGCTTTTCGGCAGATTATCAGTTCAATCTGCTGAATGCCGACTTGCGTGACTTTGTGTATCCGCGCCGGCATACACTGCTGGCGTCCATCGCTACGGCCTTGCGCTTCAAGCAAGTAGAACTTCAGGCCAGTCTGCTCGAAACGTACGTACACGATACGAGTTCGGGGACACCTGCTCCCGACAAGCAGAAGCTTACTCCTTCATTTTTCGTATCGTGGCGGCCTTTCCCGCAAAGCGGACTCAATCTGAGAGGTTTTTATAAACGTATCTTCCGGATGCCTACGCTGAACGACCTGTATTATACGTTTGTAGGAAATATCAATCTGGAACCGGAGTTCACTACGCAGTACGACTTAGGATTTACGTACAGCCGTACTTTCAACGGTACGTGGCTACGCTCGCTGGAAGTCCAGACGGACGTATATTACAATGAGGTGGAGAATAAAATCGTAGCCACTCCTACATCAAATTTCTTCCGCTGGACGATGGTCAATCTGGGAAATGTGGAAATCAGAGGGGTAGATGTTGCGCTTCAGACCGGCTGGAAGATCGGACGTGAGCTGACGGTAAGCAACCGGATCAATTATACCTACCAGCGGGCACAGGACTTTACCGACCCTAAAAGTGAGTTTTACGGAGGGCAGATTCCGTATATCCCCTGGCACAGCGGTTCGGCTGTGGTAAACCTGCAATGGCGCTCATGGGAAGCCAGCTACAGCTTTATCTATACCGGAGAGCGTTATTCTTCGCAGGCGAATATTCCTTATAACTATCAGTTGCCGTGGTACACCAGCGACTTCTCGGTTTCCAAAGGACTGAAGGTATGGAAGGGTGACCTGAAACTGACGCTGGAAGTAAACAACTTATTGAATCAGCAATATGAGGTAGTGACCTGCTATCCGATGCCCGGAACCAACTTCAAGCTGATTGCCCAATATAACTTTTAATCATTCGGACCATGAACAACTATCGTTTTTACCTGACCGTTTGCCTGATTTTATGCTTCCTGAGCGGATGCCGTCAGGAACTTCCGATGATTCGTTCGGAAGTGGAATATGTCACCATGCCTTCGGACCCGCAGTCTGTAGAAGGATTCTTTCTTGTCAACGAAGGGAATATGGGAAGCAACAAGTGTACAATCGGTCATTTTGACGCACGTACAGGAAGTTATTTCCGCAATATTTATCCGGAACGGAACCCTGATGTGGTGAAGGAGCTTGGGGATGTGGGCAACGATATCGGCATTTACGGCAACCGGCTGTATGTCGTAGTGAACTGTTCCAACTTTGTGGAGGTGATGAATGTGCACACGGCAGAGCATATCGGCAGCGTGACTATTCCTAACTGCCGCTACATTGTTTTCAACGGCGACAAGGCATATGTCAGTTCGTATGCCGGTCCGGTACAGATAGATCCGAACACACGCCCGGGAAAAGTAGTGGAAATAGACCTCGAAACACTTCAGATTACACGGGAAGTAGTGGTTGGCTATCAACCGGAAGAGATGGTTATCAACAACGGACGGCTGTATGTGGCAAATTCCGGTGGATATCGTTTCCCCAATTACGACCGTACGGTTTCGGTAGTCGATCTACAATCGTTTCAGGTAGTCAACACGATTGATGTGGCTATCAATCTGCACCGAATGGAAATAGACAAGCAGGGACGGATTTATGTCAGCTCACGCGGAGATTATTACGGTGTAGGATCTGACATCTATGTCATCGACTCTCATACGGAAAAAGTAACCGGCAAGCTGGGTATCGCCGCAAGCGAAATGTGCATGGACGATAACCGGCTGTACACCATCAGCACCGAATGGAACTACAACACAGGGAAGAACCAGATTTCGTATGCTGTCTACGATACGGAAAAACAGGAAATCGTATCACGCAGCTTCATAACTGACGGAACGGAAAAGGAAATCACATTGCCCTACGGACTTGCCGTCAATCCGGAAACCAAGGAAATATATGTATGCGATGCCACAAACTATGTCACTCCGGGATATCTCTACTGTTTTTCGCCGGCAGGCAAGTTCCAGTGGAAAGTCCGTACCGGCGACATTCCTGCACACATCGCTTTTTCGACAGAAAAGTTCTATTAATCAATAAATAACTTCAACGTTTTTAAAGATGAAAAAATTCACATTACAATCCATGTGGGCGATAAGCTTCTCGCTTATCATGTTTTCCGGAGTTTTTACATCTTGTAGTAATACAGATGATCCGGAAACTCCACCGACAACAGGTGAAAAATCACCTTATATAACCCGTGTACTCGATTTCCGTCCGGCTGTCGGACAGTTTGTCAACCAGCTTCCTGAATACAAGGAAGGAGATACTCAGGAGGATATGAACCGTAAAGTCCTCGAAGCTATCGGAAATAACAAGATGGGTATGGTTTCACTGGGAGGCTTCGGCGGATATATCGTTGTAGGATTCGACCATACCATTGAAAACAAGTCCGGTTTATGCGACTTCCGTGTATTGGGAAACGCGTTTTATGCCAACGGAGCATCGGATTATGGAAGTAGTGAACCCGGAGTCATCCAGGTATGCTATGATGCAAACGGAAACGGACTTCCCGACGACGGATGGTACGAAATTGCCGGAAGTTCTTACCCTGACGGAAAAGAAACCTGGATTGATCTGGCAACTCAGGCAGGAAACGATACCCAGACGATACTGGATTATGAAATAACTTACTACCGTCCGTCAGCAGAACCCGGAGCTCCTACCGAGCAGTATATCCGCTGGGAAGATAATCAGGGGGGAAGTGGCTACAAGGCTATGAACGCTACTCACTTGCAGTCTTATTTTCCACAATGGATAAAAGAAGACAAGATTACGTTTGCCGGAACACGTCTTCCTCAAAACGGAATAGACCAGAGTGGAAAAGGTACGTACTTCGCTCTTTACCGCTTTGGTTACGGCTATGCGGACAATGAACTGAACGACAAGGATGCATCGGCTATTGACATCGACTGGGCGGTAGACTCGAAAGGACAGCCGGCAAACCTTCCGGGAGTTAACTTCATCCGCATACATACAGGAGTGAATCAGGAAAACGGATGGCTGGGCGAATGTTCGACTGAAATCATGGGAGTAACAGACCTGCACCTGACCAATGTAAGCATAAAAAGCCAGACTATAAAGAATTAATAATCAACCTACTAAAAACTTTTGAAAAATGAAAAGAACTAAATTTATGAAGACCAATATCTTATTCGGGATATTGCTGCTGACTCTATGTCTTTTTACCGGCAGTTGTAGTAATGATGACAAAGCAGTCATCGAGCCGGCTCCGGAATTTGAACTGGTAACAGAAATCAGCGAAACAGAACCTCTGTTTATCGTACCCGATCAAACCTTCAAATTAGAGTATACGGCAAAAAACATCAAGTCTATCGCTACCAATACGCTGCCAGAAGGATGGACTGCGGAGGTAAAGGAAAGCGAAAACAGCATCAATATAAAAGCTACTTCTGAAGCTGCATCGAAAGCAACTCTTATCATTACCGCAACCAATGCAAGCGCACAAGAAGTATCGAAGGAAATAACTCTCCAATGCTTGAATTTCTTCGATGACACAAAAGGTACATTCATTCTGAATGAAGGTAACATGACAACCGAAAATGGCTCACTGACCTACATTACTGCGGATGGATATGTTTTCGACGATGCTTATAAGACAGTCAACGGCACAGAACTGGGTAATGTAGCTCAAGACATGGCTTTCTGTGACGGCAAAATTTATATAATCACTCAAAACGGTGACGAAAATGCCGTAGGTACAAAACTCGAAAACGACGGTATGCTTATTGTCGTAAATGCCAAGACACTTAAAAAGGAAATGGCTTTCAGCAGAAGTGATCTTTCTACTCTCGACTGGCCTACACATATTGCCGCACTAGATGCGGAACATGTATACATCCGCGACAATAAAGGAGTTTACCGCCTTAACACAAACACGAAAGAACTAACTTTCGTCAGCGGAACCGACAATGCTCCCAAAAGTCGTTTTGTAACAATGAACGGTAAAGTATACACATACAAAGCAGGTACGTTAAACGGTATTATAGAAATTTCTCCGGAAAACGACAATGCGACCAAAATAAATTTCCCATATAGAGTAGAGATCTCCATCAATGAAGTTTTGGGCATCCAGGCTGCCGAAAACGGAGATATCTGGGTAATGTCTTTTGGATTCGAAAAATCGGCCATGAACAAATTCAATGTTGAAAGCAAAAAAATAATACAGCGCCAGATCAATGTAAAACCGAGTGTAGGAAGCTCTGGAGTAGCATTTGCAAGTTATGACAACAACATTTATTATGCAGATGGCACAACAATTTACCGCCTTAAATTCGATGAAGACGAATCACTTAATGCAGCATCAGGTCTTGATGCAGAAGAAACTTTAACCGACTTGTCTGCCATCGACAACAATGCAGGATTGCTTTATAATGGACTGGGAGTTCATCCTGTAACAGGAAATGTATATATCAACACGATCAAATCGTTTGCCCAGTATACTCAGAATACAATCTGGTCTTTCGATTTTAACAATAGCGCAGAAAATCCTGCTGCCAAATATGAGAACTATACGAACTTCCCTGCCGGATTCTTTTTTGCACCCGGCAAATAAAAACAGTAAACTTAAAAACATTGAATCATGAAACTCTTGAATAACCTCATCGTTCCGGCATTTTGCGGACTGCTGATTTTCTCAGGATCTCGGACAACCCGGAAGATCCGGGTACACAACCACCTTCGACCAATCCCGAACCTCCTGCATATCTGAGAGGATATGCTGATCCTGACGGAGTACTGATTCTCAATCAGGGAGCTGCAATAGAAAACAGTTCACTGACTTACATTACTCCCGAAGGAAATATCGAACAGAACGTATATCAGAAAGTCAACGGATCGGCTTTCGGTCATGGGGGACAAGACCTCTATATGCATAACGGGAAACTTTATATTCTCAGCACCAATAAGGATGTATATCAGAAACACGAAGGTGACGGCACACAGGTAATAGCCGATGCCGTGACACTGAAACGGGAGAAAGTATTTAAATTCGACGAACTAAAATACCCTCGTCCAGAAGGTTCATTAGACGAAAATGAATTTCTTCCACTAGTTACTCCACTAAGAAATATTGTAGTCATCGACGAAAAAAACATATTTTTCTCAGACCAGAAAGCACTTTTCCGATTTGACAGTACGACCGGAGAACTAAATATAGTAGAAGATTCCTACCATTTCGGTAATCAGGGAAATACAATTGAAGCTGTTGCCGGCACTCAAGGTATGGTTGTCATTGGCGACTATATATATACCGGTGGAGGAGGATTCTGGGCCAGTACAAGACTGCTGGAGTTTAAAAAAGGAGAAAACAAGGCAACCCGTATCTTGCCAGATCTCAAAGGAGAATTCATCAGTGGTGTATGCCAGACAGGAAAGCGTGAAATCATGATTGCCACATGCGGACGTTCGGAATCTACTAAGAGCTATTTTATATTTGTAAATCTTGATACCTGGGAAATCGTAAAGGAAAAACAAGTTTCGGCCGACATATCAGCCGAGTTCTTCGATACTCCGGGCATTGCTCTTGCGGGAGATTATGTTTATTTCTGTGCCGGAAAAACCAGCGTCAGCCGTATTTCACTCAAGACATGGAAAGTGGAGGAAAATATCATAGACCTGACAAAGGATGCTCCGAATGCCAAATATTTAAACTGCAATGCTATAGCCGATCCGATAAAGAAGTATCTTTATGTTGCCATTTCGGATGAATATTATGAAACAACTATTTCAAACGGAAACCTGCTGGTATACGACTGTAGCGGAGAAACTCCTGTACTAGTAAAAAACATCGAAAACAAGACAAGCTATCCTGTCGGAATTTATCCGATGTCGAAATTCTATAAATAACGGCTGAATAGAACCTAAGACACAGCTTATATTCACCACAGATTGATTCTGCTATTAATGAAGTACTCAATCTGTGGTGATTTTTCTTTTTATATATCATGATGCAGTTTTAAATTATTCCATTCCTAGATTTCCTGACAAAGTATAGTTTTAAAAAAGCAATTCTCAGATTATAAAACAAAAAAGAGTTCCGAATAAATTCGGAACTCCTTCGCGGTGCGTACGGGACTCGAACCCGTGACCCCATGCGTGACAGGCATGTATTCTAACCAACTGAACTAACGCACCATTAAGTTTTTTGTCGCTTTCTCTCTCGATTGCGGTTGCAAAGGTACGACTTTTTTTGAAACCTCCAAACATTCTGCATAACTTTTTTTCAAATTTTCTTCATTTTTCTGTGATTTTCCTCCTTAACATACCATTTCATAGCCTCAAACCGCCTCCTTTTTTTATTCTTCTCGATCTTTTCACCAAAACATGCTGAAATCTTAAGCAAAATTCGTACAAAATATTTCTGAAGTTGTACAAAGTATCTCAGGATATTGTACAAAACTTTTCAAAATTTGTACAAAAAAAGGAGGAAACTTCAGCATCTTTTTACGAAAAGAAAAGGCTGCTGTCCGAAGACAACAGCCTTTACAATTTAGAATTTCAAATATGACTAACTTTTTTATTTGATACGCTTGTATCCATATACAGCCAGGTCACCCAGTTCTTCTTCGATACGCAACAACTGATTGTATTTTGCCATACGGTCTGAACGGCTCAATGAACCGGTTTTAATCTGACCACTGTTGGTAGCAACAGCTATATCGGCAATCGTAGCATCTTCAGTTTCTCCTGAGCGATGAGAGGTAACCGTAGTATATCCATGACGATGAGCCATTTCGATTGCATCCAGTGTTTCACTGAGTGAGCCGATCTGATTTACTTTAATAAGGATGGAATTGGCACATCCCAGCTCAATACCTTTCGAAAGGAATTCTACATTTGTAACGAACAGGTCATCGCCTACCAGCTGGCAGCGTCCACCGATACGTTCGGTAAGTTTTTTCCATCCCTCCCAGTCGTTTTCACTCATACCATCTTCGATGGAGTCGATAGGATATTTGTTGATAAGTTCTTCCAGATAGGCAATCTGTTCTTCTGATGTACGCTTCTTGCCCTTTTCACCTTCAAAAATTGTATAATCGTACAGTCCATCTCTATAAAACTCGGATGAAGCACAGTCCATACCGATCATCACATCTTTGCCCGGTTCGTAACCTGTCTGCCGGATAGCTGCAAGAATAGATTCCAGCGCATCTTCTGTTCCATTCAGTGCAGGAGCAAAACCTCCTTCATCACCTACAGCAGTGCTCAGACCTCTATCATGCAATACTTTCTTCAAAGCATGGAAAACTTCAGCCCCCATACGAAGACCTTCGCGGAAAGAAGGTGCTCCCACCGGACGGATCATAAATTCCTGAAAGGCAATAGGCGCATCACTGTGTGAACCTCCGTTGATAATATTCATCATCGGAACAGGCATTACAAATGTATTTACTCCACCTATATAACGGTATAAAGGTATATCCAGATAGTTTGCCGCAGCCTTTGCCACTGCAAGAGAAACTCCTAAAATAGCATTTGCACCTAAATTCGACTTGGTTGGCGTGCCATCCAGCTCAAGCATTTTCTTGTCGATAGCCCGCTGTTCCAGAACAGACCATCCAGTCAAAGCCGGAGCAATAACCTTATTTACGTTTTCAACAGCTTTCAACACACCTTTTCCACCGTAACGGTTAGAATCTTTATCACGAAGTTCGAGAGCTTCATGTTCACCGGTAGATGCTCCGGAAGGAACAGATGCACGTCCCATCACGCCAGATTCCAGTCTTACTTCAACCTCTACCGTAGGATTTCCTCGTGAATCGAGTATTTCACGACCTATAATTGATTTTATTTTCATATTCATTTTTATTTAAATGATTAGTATTTCTCAGTGTTACAAAAATCATAAATTCTGATAAACACCACAATACCTCAAAATAGGTATTTTTTACGTGTATAAAAAAAGTGCAGAACTCATATTCGGAAGTTCTGCGCTTTAGTCATACATATCCAATATTAATAATTATTTTTCTTTACTTCGAAATATGCCTGTGGATGTAAACATGCCGGACAAGTTTCAGGAGCTTCCGTACCTACATATAAGTAACCACAGTTACGGCACTGCCATACTACCTCGGCGTCTTTCTTGAATACCTTTCCTTCTTCTACATTCTTTGCCAGAGCAAGGTATCTTTCTTCGTGTCCTTTTTCTGCAACAGCAATTTCACGATACATCTTCGCAATAGCAGGGAAACCTTCTTCATCTGCAATGTCTGCAAACTTAGGATAGTCGAGCGACCATTCTTCGTTTTCACCTGCAGCCGCAGCTTTCAAGTTTTCGAGTGTTGTTCCGATTACACCTGAAGGATAGCTGGCTGTAATTTCTACCATACCGCCTTCCAGCCACTTGAACATACGCTTTGCATGTTCTTTTTCCTGATCAGCAGTTTCAGCAAAGATGGCAGCAATCTGTTCGTAACCTTCTTTCTTTGCTGCACTAGCATAATATGTATAGCGCATTCTTGCCTGTGATTCACCAGCAAATGAAATGCCTAAGTTCTTCTCTGTTCTTGTTCCTTTGATACTTTTTCCCATAATCGTTAGTTATTTAATTGGTTAAACATGTATATTCTTAATTTGATATTGTAAAGGTAATACTTTTATTCAAATTTGTAATCATTACAACTTTTTATTTAAGTATTATTAATAAATTTCACTCATGCAATATAAATAATAACCTTATTATCAGCCCAAATATTCAAATAAATATATACTTTTGCACTTCTTTTTATAATTTATAACAAAACACATATATGGTAAAATTGGATTTTCAGCCTAAACTGTTTTCTACACTGAAAAATTATACGAAAACAGACTTTACTACCGACCTGATGGCAGGTATTATTGTAGGTATAGTAGCATTGCCTCTTGCCATCGCATTCGGTATAGCTTCAGGAGTAAGTCCTGAAAAGGGTATTATCACAGCGATTGTTGCAGGATTCATCATTTCGTTTCTTGGGGGAAGCAAGGTACAGATCGGAGGACCAACCGGTGCTTTTATCGTTATCATCTACGGTATCATCCAAGAATATGGCATCGAAGGCCTGATGGTTGCCACGATGATGGCTGGTGTACTCCTTATATTATTAGGAGTATTCAAGCTGGGGACAATCATTAAATTTATTCCTTATCCCATTATTGTAGGATTTACAAGCGGTATTGCAGTAACTATCTTTACTACTCAGATAGCAGATATCTTCGGACTACAGTTCGGAGGTGAAAAGATGCCGGGGGATTTTATAGGAAAATGGATTTTATACTTCCACCATTTTGACACTGTAAACTGGTGGAATGTAATAGTGAGCTTAGTAAGTATCTTTATCATTGCCATTACTCCTAAGTTTTCTAAAAAGATTCCAGGCTCTTTAATTGCTATCATACTGGTAACTGTAGGAGTATATCTGCTGAAAATGTATGGAGGAATCACTTGTATCGATACAATCGGCGACCGCTTCAGCATCAAGGCACAACTCCCCGCAGCTGCTGTACCCGCATTAGACTGGGAAGCTATCAAGAATCTTTTCCCGGTAGCCATTACCATTGCTGTACTGGGAGCTATCGAATCTTTGCTTTCGGCTACAGTAGCAGATGGTGTAATCGGCGACCGTCATGATTCGAATACAGAATTGATTGCACAGGGTATAGCCAATTTCGTATCACCTATTTTCGGAGGTATTCCGGCAACAGGTGCTATTGCGAGAACCATGACGAATATCAACAACGGAGGTAAATCGCCTGTTTCGGGTATCGTTCATGCGGTAGTTCTGTTACTCATCTTATTATTCCTGATGCCGCTTGCACAATATATTCCGATGGCATGTCTGGCCGGTGTTCTCGTTATCGTATCGTATAACATGAGTGGATGGCGTGTGTTCAAGGGACTGTTGAAAAACCCGAAATCGGATGTGACTGTCTTGTTGATAACCTTTTTCCTGACCGTTATCTTCGATTTGACTGTAGCTATCGAAGTCGGACTGGTTATAGCTTGTGTACTGTTTATGAAACGTGTTATGGAAACAACACAGATTTCTGTTATCACCGACGAGATAGATCCGAATAAAGAATCAGACCTGGAAGTACACGAAGAGCATCTTATCATTCCTAATGGGGTAGAGGTATACGAAATAAACGGTCCGTATTTCTTTGGTATTGCTACCAAATTTGAAGAAATAATGGCACGTTTGGGTGACCGACCAAAAATTCGTATCATCCGTATGCGTAAAGTTCCGTTCATCGATTCGACAGGTATTCATAACCTGACAACACTGTGTGAAATGTCACAAAAGGAAAATATACATATTATCCTTTCCGGAGTAAACGAACGTGTACATGCCGTACTCGAAAAATCCGGATTTTATGAACTGCTGGGTAAAGAAAATATCTGTAGCAACATTAATGAAGCACTGGAGGTCGCTACAAGAGAAATAGCAGAATTCGATGAAGGTAACAAATAGACCTTATATTGTTAAAACCTTTTAGCAAACGAGCGAAACTTATTAAAACATGTTATAAAGCATAGATTTTAATGAGTTTCGCTTGTTAGTTTCCAGAAAGTCCGTATCTTTGCACTGTGTTTTTCATAGTATTAGATTTAAGGTTAACAAAGGTTGGAGTACAGCGGTACTCCTTTTTTTATGCCTTCTTGTAAAGAATCGCTTATCAAATAAAAAAAGCTATTCCAACTTTATTCATTGAAATAGCTTTCTTTCAACACAACTTATATCTTTTTTCAATAAGAGGCTGTAGCATTCAGACCTGCTTTCTTAAGCAGTTCCACGATACGGTCCAGTTCTTCGTGTGTAGCTTTTTGCAGAGACTGATCGGGAGTTTCACGGTCTATTGTGTAAATCATTACCTGACGGGGAGCAATCTGTTTAACAATCTCAATCCAGGGAAGTACAAAACGATCGGATGTATTATCGACATCTTTACCTTCGTCTGTTTTTCCCTTCATAAACATAGTCTGGATGATCAGCTTTCCTTTAAAAGCTTTCATCGTTTCAACAATCTTATTAACATCGTAAGCTCCCGACGGACGGTCTACCCGCTGAATATATTCTGCGTCAACCGTATCAAGTTTCAATATATTGTTATCTATCTTATTCAGTGCATTAAACACTTTTTCCTTGTGAATAAAGGTGGAATTACTCAGCACACTGACTTTTGCATGAGGGAAATATTTATCGCGCAATGCTAATGTGTCGTCTATTATTTCCGGAAAGTGAGGATGCGCCGTAGGTTCTCCGTTACCTGCAAATGTCAGTACATCAGGAACAGGACCGTTTGCTTGCATATCGATTAAACGATGTTCCAACGCCTCGCGCACTTCTTCGCGAGTAGGAAGTTTCTGTTTAGGACGATGATCTTTATTATATCCGCATTCACAATAGATACAGTCGAATGTGCAAAACTTACCATCGGCAGGAAGCAAGTTTATTCCCAACGAAACACCCAGTCGCCGGCTATGCACGGGACCAAATATAGGAGAAGGATAAATAACTGTTGACATAAGTCATATTAGTTTTAGTTCACAAGCAAAAGTACACAATATATTTCGATTACCACTTTACTTTCAACTGTAATTGTAAATCAGCTTTACGGTTTCCCTGAATTTCTTCAGTTCCGGAACTTATTTTATCACGGTCATTATAACAAGTTATCCCCCATTTCCCCTGAATAATAAACCGATCTTTATAACTATATTTTAAGTTGACTGCCCAACGGCTTCCCCTGCCATAAAAAGAGGACATAGAGAAGGCGTATAACAATCCTGGCTCATACATATAAATACGGGAATCATAACTTTGTGTGTGAAACCAAGCCCCGCTACATGATATTTGCATAGGAATAAAAGACAGTTTTGCACCAAGTGTACCATTAACAAATCCTCCATTCGAACTGTTGACATTCTTATAATAAGAAGTACGCACATATTCTGCGGCAGTTTTTAACCAGAATATTTCACAAGGTTTATAAGAAAGTTGATAATGTATACGTTGACGGATATAAGGTAACACGTACTTTCCGTCACTGTCTGAAGTGTAATTCTTTGCCTTATTCTTATGACTATACTTTATTAACATCACCAGTGAATTAAGAGGTGAATAACTTAATTGAAACAAACCATCAATACCGGATGTATGATCTCTATCAACCTGATATCTCCGATAGAAAAAATGAAAGAAATCGGCATAACATAAGATTTTCAATTTCCTTAAATAACTAGATTCCAACCCTATATAAACGCCTGTTTCATTTTGAAGCTGTGAGTTTTCTCCGAAAGCATTTGCGTGAATAGCCTGATAACGCTTGTCATAATATCGGTTAATAAGTAATAAACTAGTATGAACAGCCGGTGAATAACTCAACATATTTAATGTAGCAATCTTGCCTGATTTATCGAAAGCTGTCTCTCCTGAAAATATAAATTTGTGGAGAAAAAATTTGTAGTTTGTTCCTATGTTGAAAAAATATTTTCCTCGAGGATAATACAAATTATATGGACGTAAATCAGGATTCAACACCTTGTTGAAAACTGTATAAACACCTGTTAAACCCAATTCAACAGTTTTTCCATTATATGTTAAATTACTCCCAATCAATTGATTGTTTACCATATTTTTCTTTTCCATATCTTTCTTCAACCGATGAAACCCATCTGTTTTCAACGATCTTATAAACATATCTTCTACTCGTGCATCCTTTTTACGAAATGAGTAAAAAGCAGACAATGTCCAACGTTTTTTCAACTTATAAGTAGCAGCGATTCCTTGCAAATAATTATTTTCATCCGTAGAAGTATATTTAGCAATTCCCCGCCCAAACCGGTTCATGGTTCCTAATGAACCTGACTTACCAAAACTAAACCCTCCTGTGTTAATAACCAGTCCATACCCAAAACTTACCCGATAATTACCTATCGCCAACGACTTCAACTTCTTTACGTCCTGTAAAAAGAAATAAGCAGAATAGAAATCATATCCTTTTTTATTGTATTTACAAAAGAAAGGCTCTCCAGCATCTTTTTCAGCAGTCAGCCCCATATATAATTGATTTCGATACTGAAACCGATAACGTAAGTTATGATAAACCGGATTACCATAATACTTACGGTTAGGATATTTTTCTAAGACTTCTTCGCTATGATCAGCATATCCGGATTTCATGTACAAGGGGATATCCACACGTGTTAACAACTCCTGTTTATTATACTTCAACACATTTTTCCAATAAACTTTATCTTCCTCTTTATCAGACGCTCCAATATAAATAAAGTCCTCTAAAAATCTTCTGGTCTGCCAGTCCATACCTTCTATACCCAACAACTCTTTCTTACTCACCATGGGACCATATTTATATATATAATACAAGATATTTTCTATGATTTTATCGGAAAGGAAAGGTAGTTGCTCCAGTTGTTCTTTCGTTATTGTGTTAATATTAAAAGGATGTTCAGCCAGTTCACTCAAAAATTCGTATTGTTCTTGCCATCCACTCATTTCCTCTGCTTCAGAAACATCTTCTTTCCATTCAATCCAATTGGATTGAGCTTGCAGATTAACGACAGTATAACTTACTAATATACAAACAATAAACACTCTTATCAACATCCTATTCACAGCTTTTCAACGACCTTTATAAGTTAAAAATTCGTATTATCAGACATGACTTCATTATTATGCGTATTTTTGCGTTCATGAAAAATAGTGTATACATATTACTATTTCTGCTAACAGCTTTTGCACTGAAAGCCAACGCACAAAAGCATTCCCAATCGGAAACAAAGGGATATATGGTTCCCGTTTGTGTATATCAGGGAGATACTATACCTTGTATAACGCTGAGAAATATATATGTATACCCACGTCTGAGATTTAAAAGCAAAAAACAGGAGCGATATTATTATAAGCTTGTAAGGGACGTAAAGAAAACTCTCCCTCTGGCTAAAGAAATTAACAGAGCCGTTATAGAAACCTACGAGTATTTGCAAACCTTGCCTAATGACAAAGCCCGCACACGTCATATAAAAATGGTAGAGAAAGGACTGAAAGAACAATATACCCCCAGAATGAAGAAACTTACCTTCGCACAAGGTAAATTACTGATAAAACTGGTTAACAGAGAATGTAATCAGTCATCTTATCAGTTGGTAAAAGCATTTATGGGACCATTCAAAGCTGGATTTTACCAAGCTTTTGCAGCATTGTTTGGAGCCAGTCTGAAAAAAGAATATCATCCGGATGATGAAGACAAGATGATAGAAAGAATTGTTACTCTTGTTGAGAACGGACAATTATAACAATGCTGTAAATCAATAAATTAACAAGTTATCAATATGTTTATCAACAATAATACATCCTGGTTTTAACTGTCTGAAACCAAGATGTATCTTTTTATCTTTTCATCATTTTATTGGCAAACTCCCATAAAACAATGCCAGTAGTAACAGATACATTCAGTGAATGCTTTGTACCGTACTGAGGTATTTCAATACATCCGTCACACATATCTACAACTTCCTGCTGTACGCCTTTTACCTCATTTCCCATAACAATGGCATATTTTTTATTGGGGTCTAAAACCAGATGATCGAGCATTGTGCTCCCTTCACACTGTTCAATAGCCAGTACAGTATATCCCTCTGCATGAAGTTCATTTACAGCTTCTTGTGTCTGTTTACAATATTTCCAATCAACAGTATATTCAGCTCCTAAGGCCGTCTTATGCATCTCTGGATGAGGAGGTGTAGCAGTAATGCCACATAAATAAATACAATTAACCAAAAAAGCATCTGAAGTACGGAATACAGCACCTATATTATGCAAGCTACGAACTTCATCCAGTACAACTACCAATGGAAGTTTTTCAGCTTCCTTAAATTCCTCCACCGACAAGCGGTTCATTTCAGTTATTTTCAGTTTTCTCAATTCAGACATAATTCAATCTTTATTCGTTCACAAAGATAGAAACTATATTTATAACCTTGTTGAAAACGGTGGAAAAGGTGTAAAAAACCTAAGCAAAGAAAATAAAAAATAAATCTTGTATTATCCGAAGAAAACATTATAGCTTTCACAAAACAAACATTCCAAGAAACTTAACAGAAAGTTTCATCACAAGTTTAAACATATTTTTTAGCCAAAAATCGGAAATGAATAAGGGGAAAGTTTTTAACTTTGCGACATATCAACAAATAGTTAATAGAAGCGGTAAATCGTGTAATATCAAGACATAAGCTTGTTAATGGCTATTTAATATCTCATGCTCGGATATTTATAACCTAAAAAGCAAGAAATCCGGTATTCTTTTTACTAACACTATTAACGGGCTATTATAACTATCATATATTCTTTCAAAAAAGAAGAAAAAATATAATCTAATAATGAATAAAGAAGAATGGTTGAAAAAGGGTTATGTTACTGAACCCGTAGATAAGACGCTTGATCTGAAAGCTGAGATAGACAAGTTGCGTAAAGAAAAGAATGCCGTAATTCTGGGGCACTACTACCAGGCTGACGAAATACAGGAAATTGCTGACTTTATTGGAGACAGTCTTGCGTTGGCACAATGGGCTGCTAAAACAGATGCAGATATAATTGTGATGTGTGGAGTACACTTCATGGGAGAAACTGCTAAAATATTGTGTCCGGATAAAAAAGTTCTGATTCCTGATTTCAATGCCGGATGTTCACTTGCCGACAGTTGTCCAGCTGATAAGTTTTCTCAGTTTGTCAAAGAGCATCCTGATCATACTGTTATTTCGTATGTCAATACCAGTGCTGCGGTAAAGGCAGTGACTGATGTAGTGGTTACATCTACTAATGCCAAGCAGATAGTAGAGAGTTTTGCAAAGGAACAAAAAATAATTTTTGGTCCTGATAAAAATTTGGGTAATTATATTAACTCTATTACTAACCGGAACATGTTACTTTGGGATGGTGCTTGTCATGTACATGAAAAATTTTCTGTTGAGAAAATTATCGAACTGAAAAAGCAATATCCTGATGCGGATGTGCTGGTGCATCCTGAATGTAAAGGTGCAGTGGCTAAACTTGCCGATAAGGTAGGATCAACAGCCGGTTTGTTGAAGCATGCTATTGCTAGTGACAAAAAGAACTTTATAGTGGCTACGGAGAGTGGAATTCTTTATGAAATGAGAAAGAAATGTCCGGAAAAGAATTTTATTCCGGCTCCTCCCGAAGACAGTACTTGTGCATGTAATGAATGTAACTTCATGCGTTTGAATACACTCGAAAAATTGTATAATACATTGAAGTATGAGTGGCCTGAAGTAATAGTTGATAATGAAATCGCCGATAAGGCAATCCGACCTATTAAGAAAATGTTGGAAATTTCTGCAAAGCTTGGATTATAAACAAATTGTTAAAAAAGAGATGAGAAATTCATGCTTTTCTTAAAACGTGTTATAAAGCATATTTTTCTTATCTCTTTTTTTGTTAGTTTCCAGAAAGTCCGTATCTTTGCACTGTGTTTTTCATAGTATTAGATTTAAGGTTAACAAAGGTTGGAGTACAGCGGTACTCCTTTTTTTATGTCCATACGTTACGAAATTCTTGCTGAATATCATTTATTCTACTTCTTTGGTCAGTTTTTACCTTTTCTTATTTTGCTTATAGCATAAATTTGCCCATATGAATTTTAAATCTTAAGTCAATGAAAAACAAATTAATCAAACATTTCAGTATTGTTAGTTTTATTCTGATGATACTTTGTGTGCAAAATATCATGGCACAGAAAAGAACCGTTTCTGGAATCGTCACTGATTCAAAGAATGAACCCTTGATTGGAGTTAATGTTACTATTAAAAATGCTTCTACAACAGGAACCATTACAGATATAGATGGTAAATATAGCTTAGAAATACCATCGGGTAATTCTGTTTTAGTATTTTCTTATATAGGATATTCTACTCAGGAAGTAAAGGTCAGTAATCGGTCGGTAGTAGATATCGTTTTAAAAGATGATATGCAAGCTTTGGAAGAAGTTGTAGTAGTAGGATATGGTACAATGAAATACCCATGAGATAAAAAATCACGCCCAAGAGAATGTAAATAGTCAAGCTGAAGTTACCTTTGTATAGTGTAACCCTAAAATGTATCAGTTATGGCAGAAGTGACATTCCCTCAGTTGATACAGCGCGCTTGCGGTATCGACGTCCACCTGAAGGTTGTGGTGGCGACAATTGACGGAGCAGGCATCCAACGCGAGACCCGCTCATTCAAAACCTTCACGAGTTCTTTGAATGAATTGAAAGAATGGCTATTGTCCAATGGTGTAACGCATGTGGGAATGGAGAGTACCGGTGTTTACTGGAAGCCGGTTTATAAGGTTCTTGAAGATTCCATTCCCAATGTCTGGATAGTCAATGCCCGTCACATTAAGAATGTTCCGGGTCACAAGACAGACAAGATGGACAGCGAATGGATCTGCAAGCTTCTTCTGGCAGGTCTTCTCAAACCGAGCTATATTCCTCCCAAGGAGCAGCGTCAGCTTCGTGACCTGACGCGTTACCGGAACAAGCTTATTCAGCAGATAGCTTCAGAGAAGAACCGTATGATGCGTATTCTTGAAGACTGCAACATCAAGCTTTCAAGTGTAGTAAGTAATACAAGCGGTACGACAGCTACTTCTCTTATTGATATGCTTTGTGAAGGCAAAGTCCTTACTCTTGATGATATAAATTCAGTTTATCACGGTAAACTGTCAGCCAGTCCTGAAGAATTGCTTGAGGCGTGTACCGGTTTTGTTGAAGAGCATCACATTTATCTTCTTCAGATGATCCGAAAGGATATAGACCAGACTCAGACTTTGGTTGATGATTTGTCCGAACGTATAAAGAGACTGTTGTCCAAGTACGAGAATGTCCTTGAACTTCTCAGGGAGATTCCCGGTTTTAGCACCAAGGTTGTAGAGGATCTGGTTTCTGAGATAGGTCTTGACATGTCCCACTTCCCTTCTGAAAAGCATCTTTCGTCCTGGGCCGGTCTTTCTCCGGGCAACAACGAGAGTGCGGGTAAAAAAAAAGCGCACGAATCACTCACGGAAACAAACAGGTAAAGGCGGTAATCACAGAAGCCGCATGGGCTGCGACCCGTACAAAGAATACGTTTTTTAGTGAGAGATACCATCGTATAGCTGCCCGCAGAGGAAAGAAACGTGCCTTGATTGCAGTGGGACATTCTCAGTTGATATCCGTTTATCTGATACTGAGTACAGGGTCCCGTTACCATGAACTTGGAGCACAATATATGCAATCCAAGATAGAGCAGAAACGCAAGGTATATTTGTCTTCTGAACTTAAAAAGCTTGGATACAATGTCTCACTTACTAAAGTTCCACAAGCTGTAACACTGAACTAATAATATAGACCAAAGGCCGACTTTTACTGGAATTACCATAGCCCGACAATGAAATTGGTCTCAACAGCTAAGCGCCAAAGATTGTGACTTATGTACACGTGTATGAAACTTTTAAATTCTTAGCTGTTGCTATTTATTATTGTACAATAGCCGCACTTGTGTTCTCATAAGTGCTAATCTTTCTTTTATCCAAAACCTCGGATTTATATCAATTTTAGTATAAACCTGTCCTACTTTGTGTGTAGGACGCTTAATATTTACGTATGAAAAAATCGGATTTAACAGGTTCTGTTTCCTCTATTACTAGTGATAATTTTAAATTAGGTACAGATTTAACTCCTCAGCAGTTAATGCAAGGAGCATTTTCAGGTGTGAATATCAGCCAGAATAGTGGTAAACCTGGAGGTTCTAATACGATTCGTGTTCGTGGAGGAACATCTATTACTGCTTCGAATGACCCTTTATATGTAATTGATGGAGTACCTATTTCAACTTCTGCCGGAGTAAACCAAAGTAATATAGGGTCCTCCACTACTGATTTTTTTGATCAAGAGCCTATAAATCCGCTATCTAATATTAATCCTAATGACATTGAATCTATAAATATATTGAAAGATGCTTCTGCTACTGCAATTTATGGTTCTAGAGGTGCTAATGGAGTAATTATGATTACTACCAAAAAAGGAAAAGCGGGAATGCGTCAACTAGATTATAGTTTTAATTTAGGTGTTTCTACTGTTGCAAAAAAGCTGGATGTTTTAACAGGTGATGAGTATCGTAAGACTGTATCTGAATTAGGTTTGACTTTGGATGATAAAGGACAAAATACGGATTGGCAAGATGTTATTTTCCGTACTGCGATTAGCCAAAATCATTATGTTTCTTTTATGAGTGGTAGTGAGAATACTAGCTATCGTGCTTCTGCTGGTTATAGTAATCAAAATGGTGTTATGGAGGGTTCTGGCATGAAAAGTGCTAATGCTCGTATGAATATCAATCATAAAGCATTAAATGATAAGTTGAAACTAAATATGAATATTAGTTATGGAGAAACAAATTCAGATCAGGCTCCTGTTTCAAATACTGTAGGTAGTGAAATGGGAAGTAGTATGCTGTATGAAGCTTATGTTTTCAATCCCACTTATCCAATTTATAATGAAGAAGGTGATTATTATGATGTGCCTCCATATCGTGTAAATCCAGCTTCATTCTCTAAAGAATTATTGGATGAACGTGCGACAAGTCAATTTTTAGGAAATCTTACTGCTGACTGGAATTTCTATAAGCCTTTTACCTTGCAGGTAAATGCAGGATATAATAAGAATACAATAAATCGTAATTCTTATATTTCAAAAAGTAATTTATTGGGAAACGGTAATAATGGATATGTGACTGTGCAGAAACTATCTGATTATTCAAAGCTATTGGAAACCATTTTAAAATATAATCAAAGTTTTGGAAAACATAATATTGATGCGATGGTAGGATATTCTTGGCAATATTTTTATAGCGAAGGACAGACTACAAAAGCTTATGGATTTTTATCTGATAATTTTAAGTGGTATAGTCTGGCAGCTGCACAGACAGTTGAATCTGTTAGCAGTTATGCTGAAAGTAATACCTTGATATCTATGTATGGACGTATAAATTATAACTATGCAGATAAATATTTGTTGACAGCAACAGTTCGTCGAGATGGATCTAGCCGATTTGGTTCTGGTAATAAATGGGGTATCTTTCCTTCTGTTGCTGCATCTTGGCGTATTTCACAAGAAGATTTTTTTCAGAACGATATAATGTCTGATTTGAAACTTCGTGCTAGTTTTGGTATCACAGGTAGTCAGGAAATAGGTAATTATAATTCTTTAAGTACTTTGGGAGCAAGTACCAATGGTTATTTAGTTGGAGGAGAAAAGATAACTATAGTACTACCTCAACAATATACAAATCCTGATTTGAAGTGGGAACAAACTGCTCAAACTGATATAGGTATTGATTTTGGATTTCTTAATGGAAAAATTAGAGGTAGTATAGATTATTATTATAAAAAGACAACGGACCTTCTTTTATCTGTAGCAGTTCCTTCTCCTTCATTAATTACTACACAAATAGCGAATGTTGGAACAGTTACTAATCAAGGTATTGAATTAGATTTGTCATTTGATTTAATGCGTACAAAAAATTTCGCTTGGGATGCAAACTTGAATTTAAGTCATAATAAAAATGAGGTGGTAAGTTTGTCTAATGGCCAGTGGACAGGAGATAATATGCAAGTTGCGCCGTGTCAAGGACAAGGATTATCTGGTACATATGCTCAATTGATTATGCCAGGACAACCGATAGGTACATTTTATGGTAAACGATTCATTGGTGTAGTAGATGGAGTAGAGCAATTTGCTAACGATGGAGAACCGGAGGTTATTGGGTGTGCTCAACCAGACTTGACATTTGGATTGGGAACAAATCTTCAATATAAAAATTGGACATTATCATTGAATTTCCGAGGAAGTATAGGTAATGATGTATATAATTGCACAGCCAATAACTTGGCATATTTAAGTAATCTTCCTGGTAGAAATGTATTAAAAGAAGCTGTAACCTCAGGTGTTAATCGTGATCAGGCAAAAGTTTATTCTTCACGATTTATTGAAGATGGTTCTTTTGTGCGTTTGGATAATCTTTCTTTGGGATATAATTTTAGTTTACCGAAATTATATATTTCAAATGCCAGAGTATTTGTTTCTGCACAAAATCTGTTTGTTATTACAGGTTATTCTGGTGCTGACCCTGAGGTCAATTCGGAAATATCACGTACAGGAGTTGCTCCATTGGGAGTTGATTATTTAAGTTATCCTAAAGCTAGAACATTTAGCATGGGTATTAATCTTTCTTTCTAATCATCTTTAAAATAAGTAAGCATATGAAAACAAAAAATATAATAAAACTAATATTCTTATCTTGTCTAGGAGTTGGTTCTTTAACTTCTTGTTTAGATCTTGATGAAGAATTATACGGTAGATTATCTCCTGAAACTTATTATCAAACAGAGGAAGAAGCATTGTCTTCGGTTGTTGGTGTTTATTCATATCTTTCGTATATGTCAAGAGCTGGTGGTGACGGATGGCGTATTGGAGAATTTGGTACAGATGAATTTTTCTGTCCAGGTAGAGCTAGTGGAGGATGGTATGATGAAGGTAATATGGAGATGATGTCGCATAAAGTAACACCTAATAATGAGCGTATAGCTACTTGTTGGGGAACTTATGTATTTCCGGGTATTGGTGCTGCAAATGCGGTTATGGCTAGTTTAGAAGCTTCTCCAATAGTTGAAAGCTTAAAACCACTTATTGCAGAAGTTCGTGCTTTACGTGCCTATGGGTATTACTATGCTATGGATTATTGGGGAAATGTTCCTGTTTTTACTGAGGCTCGTGTTGATCCCAATAATTTGCCTAAAACGACTCCTCGTGCAGAAGTTTTTAAATTTGTCGTGGATGAATTTACTGAAGCAGCAAAGGATTTACCTTCTATTAAAGAGGTTAATAAAACAGATTACTATCCTCGTTTGACAAAAGAAGCAGTTTATACAGCTTTAGCTTCATTATATTTGAATGCTGAAGTTTATTCTGGAACTGCACAATATGATAAGGTTGTAACTATGTGTGACAATGTTATTGAAACCAATAGTTATGAATTGGAAGATAGAGTTGGCGATTGTTTCTTGGCTACAAATGAAGCTAATTCGAAGGAAATTATTACAGCTTTCTCTGTAGATCCTTCCAAAGGAGTAGATGGTAATGAATTTATATTGTATGCGCAACATGCCTTAGACCAAAAAAAATATGATCTTCCTTTTGCACCGGCGAATGGTTATTGTTTCACGGATGAAGCTTTAAATAGATATGAGAAGGGTGATGAACGTTTGGAGTTATTAGAATATGGACCACAGTATTATCAAGATGGAGTAACACCTTTATGTGATGAAAATGGAAATCAGTTGGTTTTAACTACTATTAAAGATATGATTTCTGCACAAGAAAATGAGGGATATCGTGTTTTAAAATATTCTCCGGTTGGAGTTGTTTGGGCCGGAAGTAAAGGAGATAATGATTATGTATTGGAACGTTACTCTAATGTTCTTTTAATGAAAGCAGAAGCTTTGTTCCGGTTAAATCAGGATTTGGATGTTGCATTAGAATTAGTAAATCAAGTACGTCGTCGTAGTAATTGTCCTGAGTGGTCTGATTTGACTTTACAAAAAATAGAAGAAGAACGTGCTCGTGAATTTATTTGGGAAAATCAGCGTAGAAGAGATATGATTCGTTTCGGATCTTTCTTTAATAATACTTGGTTTTACAAAACAGAAAAAACTGAATCTTGGAGAGGTATATATCCTATACCAGCAATCCAAATAACAAATAATCCGAATTTGGAACAAAATCCTAATTATTAATTTATACAGCCAAGTTACATAGATACTGATGTGATATGTAACTTGGCATTTAATTTTTTGTATTATGAAGTTTATAGTGGGATTAATATGTATCTTTTTTTCTATAAAAGCTTTTCCTGAATCTATATATTATAAAGTTGTTGCTCAGGATGGCAGTGGTGATTATTTGACAATTCAAGAAGCCGTAAATTCAGTTCTTGTATACCAGGAGCAGCGTAGTGTCATAAAAGTAAAGCCTGGCATATATCGTGAAAAACTGGTTATTCCGGCTGCATGGTGTAATATAAGTCTGATAGGAGATGATCCGGCAAATACCATAATATCTTATGACGACAATGCTAATAAAAATAACATGGGGACATTCAGTTCGTACACTGTTTTGGTACATGGCGATGGTATTCGTTTAGAAAATCTGACAATTGAGAATGCTTCTCAAATGCAGGGACAAGCGGTAGCCTTACATTTAGAGGGAACAGAATCGGTTATTATAAATTGTCGTTTATTGGGAAATCAGGATACAGTATTTACAGGAAACAAATATGGACGTTTTTATTTTTACAATACTTATATAGAAGGAACTACCGATTTTATTTTTGGTCCTGCTACTTGCTGGTTCGAACATTGTGTTATACACAGTAAGGCTGATTCTTATATTACGGCTGCATCTACTCCTGCTTCACATCCATTTGGATATATTTTTAATGAATGTAAGTTGACGGGAAAAGATGATTTGAAAGTTTACTTAGGGCGTCCCTGGCGTGAAGCAGCCTATACCTTGTTTATGAATTGTTATCTGGGAAAACATATCCGTCCTGAAGGGTGGCATAATTGGGGGAATCCTCAGAATGAACAGACTGCTCGTTATTTGGAATATAATAATAGAGGTGAAGGGGCTGATATTTCCAGACGCGTATCTTGGGCGAAAGTTTTGACTCGTGATGAAGCTGATCGTATAAAAATAGATGTTGTTTTTCCAGATTTAAAAGAATGGAGTTCTTATTATTCTGGAAAGTAAGAAATAATTTTTATACAGAAATACAGGTTTCAAATAATCAGCCTGTATTTCTGTATAAAGTCTAGTGATAATAAATATTACCTATCAATATTATTTTTATATTCGGTAGGAGATATGCCATAGGTTTGCTTGAAACATTTACTAAAGTAATGGGCGTCATTGAATCCTACCATATAAGCTATTTCTGAAATATTATATTCTTTATTTTCTATTAATTGTAAAGCTCGTTTCATTTTCATTTGTTTTAAGAAATCAATAGGTGATTGTCCTGTTATGCCTTTTAGTTTTCTGAAAAAGTTTGAACGGCTCATATCAACAGATAAAGCCATATTGTCCACAGAAAAATCACAATTATCCATGTTTTCTGTTATTGTTTGGATAAGTTTATCCATAAATTTCTGGTCTGATGCAGATAATACAGGCATATTTTCCTCTTTTACGGATTTCTTTTCTGATTTTGGAGAAAACAGTGTCTGACAATAAATTTGTTGCAAACGTTTGCGTTGTTCTACTAGGTTGTGTATTCGGGCTTTTAAGTAAGTTGCACTAAATGGCTTGGTTATATGTAACCATTCTATTTTCCGCCTTGACACGCATGTTCCCTAAACCTACCTTTGCGCCGTAACCCTTAAACAACAATGATTATGGCAAAAGAAAAAGTAAACTACCAGGAGGTATATGACCTCTATCAGTTATGCAGTGAGACCAAGGATCTTCGTGAGTTCTGTGCGGATTATGGAGTAAATTACGACAAGTTCATGAACTGGCAGCGTCATCAGCTATGGAGCGAAAAGTTAGGCAAGACAGTCCAGGTTGAGCAGCCCAAGGTTGCCAAAGTCCGGATAACCGGCAAGCCTTGCAACAGTCCAACCGTAAAGTTGGAGGTGAAACAACCTGAAGGTGAATCTCCGATTAAGTGGGTAAAACTGCAATTGACATCAGGTGCCACATTGTTCCTAAGAAATACCACAGTTCTTGATTTGAGTCTGTTGCTTAATAAAATGATAGGATGATATGCTTGGACTTAGCGCTAACCTGAACTATTACCTGTTCAACGGTAATGTGGATTTGCGGAAAGGAATCTTCCGCCTGTGTGAGAGTATAAGGGAAGAGATGTCACTTGACCCGAGCGATGCATCCAATGTATATATGTTCATGTCCAGGAACCGAAAAGTTGTGAAAATACTTCATTATGAACGCGGATTTTATGTGCTTTACGAGAAACGTCCTGTCATGGGGAGATTCAAGAAACCTGTGTTTGATGAAGTCTCCAAATGCTACCGGATACAATGGTCGGACATGGCCTATCTTACGGAAAGTATAGTAGTTGACAAGATGTACGTCAGTCCGAAAGATTAATATTAATACATTGATTATCAATAAAAATAATATAAGAATAAACGATAAAAAGTTTGCGTAACTGCCTGATTTTTCGTACCTTTATATCATGATTGATGAAAGGGCATACGAGTTACTTTGCTGCCAACTGGGTCTGGCGAATGAGGAAAAGGCGGGGCTTCGCAAACAGGTAAACGAACTGATTGCGAGGCTTAAGGCTATTGAAGAATCAAACAAAGAGAACTCCAAGGCTCTGGTTGATACAATCAATGAGTTGTCCACAACAGTCGAGAATAATCGAAAGGAAATGGAACTTATGAGAAAGCAGCTTGAGGCAAAAGACGAGGTGAACATGATGCTTGCAAATGAGATATCCAATCTCAGGCTTCAACTTGAGGACAGCAGGAAACACCGTTTCGGCCGTACCTCAGAGCAAAGAAGGCTGCTGAACAACCGTAACATTGACAAGTCTGCAATGGAGAAGTCCGAGTACGACGGTTCTGGCAAGAAAGGTGATGATGATAATAAGACCGATGGTAACGGTACCGGCAGCAATACCTCTTCCGGTAACGTACCTGCACAGAACTGCAGGCCTTCAAGGAAAAAGGAAACTGCTCCCCGTGCAGCAAAGACCAGGCTGAAGGTGGATAAGGTAATTGTTCATGAAATAGAAGACTATTACCAACTCCCGGATGGTGCAAGGCTTATGAAGCGTAACGGAATGGCTGATGTGTGGGAATACAGGTTTATAGAACATGTGCGTGCTCATAACGTGGAGCATGTGTACAAGGTGGCAAGGGTAAAGCTTGCAGACGGCACTTTCACTAACACGATGGAGCATCCCTTGAAAAACCTTGGAGGAATCTTTTCCCCTGATTTGCTTGCCCGTCTGCTTTGTCTGAAATATGACTTCAGTATGCCTGAGAACAGACAGATAAGACTGCTTGCAAGAGAAGGCATCCACATAAGCAATACCACGCTGAACGGCTATATCCATAACGGAATCTCCAGGCTTAGGGAGTTTATGGAAGATGTCTTCAAGGAGTTTGTACAACAGGCAAAATACCTTATGGTTGACGAGACGACCGAGCTTGTCGGAGTTGAAACACCGGAAGGCAAGGCTTACAGGAGAAAGTATTTATGGGCTTTTTTTGCAAAGCATGTCAAGTTGGTTTACTATCATTACAATAACGGCAGCAGAGCCTCTGATGTAGCAAAGACCTTCCTTGAACATTTTATGGGATCTGTATCTACAGACGGATATACGGTTTACAGGATGTTCGACGGAGAAGACTCAAAGGTGCTTCATATAGGATGCTGGACACACTGCAGGAGGCTGTGGGTCGATGCCTTGCCATCAGACAGAACTGCGATGGATATAATAGACCCTATCGGTGATATGTTCAGAAATGAAGACTTGTTCCGCACAATGAAACTCAGCGGTGAGCAGATTAAGGAAAAAAGACTTAAGCTTACGAGACCTATTCTTGAACGTATCCATCATAAGGTGGTCATGATGATGCAGGATACCAAACTCATGGCAAACGAACTGATGAGAAAGGCTGTGAACTATACGATAAACCAGTGGAAATCCCTGAAAAATATCCTCAAGGACGGTTCTGCGGAAATATCGAACAACCTCTGTGAGCAAAGGATGAAACCTGTAAAGCTGCTGCTCAAGAACTGTATGAACATAGGCAGTGAGGATGCAGCAGGAAACTCGGCATTCATCTTTTCTCTGATAGAAAGCTGCAAGCTTAATGATATAGCCCCTCAGGATTACCTGAAGCACTTGTTTGAATGTATTCTTCATGGTAAGGACTGCGACAAGAAGGTCCTTCTGCCATGTTTTTATAAATCGGAATGTTAAAATTAAACTATTTTCTTGCGGACATTTTTATTTTATCGGCTGAAAAACAGCCGATAAAATTGTCGTGGCGGAAAATAGAATGGTTACTGGTTATATAGTCGTCTGCGCCATATTGCATCCCTTCTAGTTTACTTTCGATAGACGATTTAGCACTAAGTAAAATTATAGGAATGTGGCTGGTTGATATATTGTTTTTTAGTTCATTCAATAGTTCTATACCATTCTTTTGAGGCATCATGATATCACTAATGATAATATCGGGCAATTGCTCTAAAGCAATTTTTATACCTGTTTCTCCATTGTCTGCTTCTAAGATAGAATAAGATTCCGCTAATATTGTTTTAAGAAAGCGGCGAAGCTCATCATTATCTTCTACCAACAAAATTGAATCTTTGTTTTCTTCTGTTTTTTGTTCTGAATCTTCTGTGGTTGTAATAATCGTATTATTGGCCATTATTGGTTTTATGGTTTTATTCATAATATCATCGGATACTATGAATTCTGTATTAGGACTGAAATGACCGTTACCTTTTTGTAGATTTACAGTAAAACAACTTCCTTCGTTAGGTTGGCTTTCTACTGTAATAGTTCCATTATGCATTTCTACAAGTTCTTTGGTTAGCGATAATCCTATTCCTGTACTTTCTTGAGTATGGATATGTTGGTCGGAAAAGGTTTCAAAACGTATAAATAAGCGTTTTAGCTGATTTTTAGTCATTCCAATACCTTGGTCTATGATACTGATAGATATGATTTTTTCATTTTCTGTTACTTTTACTATAATATTTTTTTCTTTGGGAGTGTATTTAAAAGCATTTGATATTAAGTTGAAAATGATTTTTTCCAATTTGTCGATATCAGCCCATAAAATAACTGGGTGTTCAGGAGCATTTAATGATAAGTTAATATGTTGCTCATTTGCCAAATAATTAAAATTCTCCATGATTTGGCGTATGAAAGGAAGGAGATCAAATTGCTGTACATGCATTTTCATCTTTTTATTTTGTATTTTTCTGAAATCAAGAATTTGATTGACCAAACGAAGCATTCGATTGGCATTTCGTTCTATGATAAGTAATTGTTCACGAGCTTTATCTTCTATGGTTTTATTGTTTAGTAACTGTTCTACCGGTCCCGTTATTAGTGTAAGTGGAGTACGAAGTTCGTGAGATATATTTGTAAAAAAACGTAATTTGATATCAGATATTTCTTGTTCGATAGAAACCTTATGTTTTAGTCGATAGATAACAAATAAAATATAGGAAGTAATAAATATTATTACTGAAATAAGAAGTGTATATAGTAGATATGCCCATGGTGTTTCCCAAAATGAGGGTAAAACTGTTATGTCTATGCTTCGAGTATTATCTACCCAAATACCGTCACTGTTTGTAGAGCGGACTTTTAGAATATAATGACCTTTAGGGAGATTGGTGTAGTTGGCCGAACGTTCTTGTCCTATATAGTTCCAGTTTGTTTCGAATCCATCCAGTCTATAGGCATAAAACAGATTATCGTGATTTTTCATGTCTAATGCAGCAAACTGAATGTTGAATGCATTTTGGTGATATGGTAATGTTATTTGATAGATATCATCTATGTTTTTATGAATCAAGCTACTATCAGAAGGTGTTATGATTTTCTCTCCTGATTGAAATTGGGTAAATACAATAGGAGGAATATATTCACTATTTCGAATTGAGTCGGGGTGAAAATAGAGTGCACCTTTGAATGTATTGAATAGTAAATAGTTGTTTGGAGTATGTAATGCTTCTCCTTCATTAAATTTAAAATAAGTGGGAAGATCCCAGGATGAGTATGTTATAACTTCTTTAGTAGAAGGGTTGAATTTACATAATTCTTCTTCTGTAGCTAACCATAGGTTGCCTTTATTATCTTCCTCTATGGATAAAATAACATTTGCAGGTAAATGATTTTGGGTAGTATATGCTTGAAAAAGCAGGTTCCCATTATTATCTTGTATTGCTTTGTTTAGTCCTCCTCCAAAAGTTGCAAGATAAATATTTCCATTTATTTTACTAAATAAAATTTGGTGTATATTATTGTTGCTAAGACTATTGGGATTTGTATCATCGTATGTATAATGTTTGAAGGTTATATCTTCTGCACGAGTTGAGGTTACATCTGTAAGTAGTAATCCGTTGGTTGTTCCTATCCATATTCTTCCTATGCTATCGCTTATTACATATCGAGCACGACTGCAAAGATTTATTGGATATTTTTTTAGAGAGTTGGCAGAATGATAGAATATATAGTCATTAGTATTTAAATTTACATAATTGACTCCTCCTCCAAAAGTGGCTATCCACATACGTTTGTATTTATCCTCACACATGCTATATACATTGTTGTCACTTAAACTATGCAAATTTGTCGTTTCATGCATGTGATAATTTAATGCGTACTTATTTTTTTGCAGAGGAGTTGCTATAATTATTCCATCTCCTTTTGTTCCTATCCAGATACGCCCTTTATGGTCCTCTGTAAAACAATATGCTGTTCCAATTTTATCTTTTTGAAAAGGTGATATAGAACCATCTTTGGTGAGAAATCCTTTAAAATGTAAGTTATTGTCATATATTCGTATGGTTTGGTCCTTTATTCCCATCCATATATTTCCTTTGCTATCTTGGAAATTTGCACGTGTGTAATTTTCAAGTGATTCATTATCTGAAGGGACATTTTGATATAGATGAAATGGGTTAGTATTAAATGTGACTTTTTCTAATCCATTATTATAAGAGCTACATATTCCGGAGCATACCCGTTCACTTTCCGGCAGCTTATTAGGGTATAAAACCATACCTTAAAAGCGTAATTTTTATCCGTTCATCCCCTAAAAGGATGAAAAAATGGATAACCAGACATTAAAATCTCAATTTTTCCGGAGCATATCCGTTCACCTCCGAGAATTGCAGGTTGTAGCACCCTTTTTCCGGAGCATACCCGTTCACTTTAGACGTATGCTTTCAGATTTTCCGGAGTATATCCGTTCAGCCGTGCATGGAATTGTGAGCGTATATCTTCGTTTCCGGAGCATATCCGTTCATTCTTTCCCCGGTTTCAGTTTCCTTTGTGCTGGTAAGCTAACAAGAAACAGCACAGTCATGGCAGGAACAACAAAGGATATGAGTCTGATAAAACAAGTACTCCAGCTCAAGCAGGCCGGAGAATCCAACCGCGGTGTAAGCCGCAAGTTACCGATTGACAAGGAAACCGTCAACGGTTATGTGAATACAGTAAAAGCCAACGGATGGAACATCAGCGACCTCCTTGAGATTGACGATCCCGAGTTGGAACGGATGTTCCATGCTGGTTCTCCGGCATATACGGACAGGAGAATGGAAGAGTTTCTGATCCTGCTACCCAGATACAGGGAACTGCTGGCGGACCCCAAATCCCATGTAAGCCGTCAGGTCCTGTTCGATGAATACCGTGCGACTCATCCCGATGGTTACGGCAAGTCACAGTTCTATTACCATCTGAAGCAGAATCTCGTTGCGAAGAAGGATGTTACGGCCGTACTGGCCAACACCTACAAACCGGGTGAAAAGCTCATGGTGGACTTTGCCGGTGACAAGCTCAGCTATGTGGATGCCGAAACCGGAGAAATTGTCAAGGTGGAGGTGTTTGTCGCCTGCATGCCTTACAGCGACTATACCTATGTGGTATGTGTACCTTCGCAGAAGACGGAGGACTTTCTGTATGCCATAAGGATGTGTCTGGAACATCTGGGCGGTGTACCTTCCATACTGACTCCTGACAACCTCAAATCGGCTGTAATCAGCAATGACCGGCATGAGCCGAAGCTGAACAAGGCTCTTGAGGACATGGGCAACTACTACCATTTCGTGGTACTGCCATGCGACCCGGCATCGCCGACACAGAAGGCTCTGGTAGAGGACTCCGTAAGGATTACATATAACCGTGTCTATGCCAGATTGCGTAACCGTACCTTCCATTCACTCCTGGAACTGAACCGTGCCGTATGGGAGCTGATGGAAAGGCACAACCAGACCCGTATGCAGAAGCGTCCCTACAGCCGTGAGGAGCGTTTTCATGCCATGGAGAAGGAGCTGCTGAAACCCTTGAAACCGGAACCCTATGAGATGCGCCTGTATGCCGATCTGAAAGTACAGGCAAACTGCCATGTGGAGCTGAGACAGGACAAGGTGACCCATTTTTACTCCGTCCCCTATATCCATGTAGGAAAACAGGCAAGAGTAGTCTTTACGCGTTCATGGGTCAAGGTCTATGTGGAGCAGAAACTGGTGGCCTCACATATCCGCAGCCATACATACGGCTATACCACAGTCAGGGAACATCTCGCATCCAGCTGCAGGGTGATTATGGAGCGTTCGGCAGCCTATTATGTGGAGAAAGCAAAAGATATATCACCTGACTGCCATGAATATGTAAAAAGAATCTTTGACCCCAAACGTACCGCACAGCCTGAAGAGGTGTATTACAAGCTGTGCAACTCCATAGTCAGCCTCAGAAGGAAGTATGACCTTGCCACGTTTGACCTTACCTGCCGTCAGTGCATGGAGTACGGTATTTACTCCTACAGCAAGTTTGAAGCCATACTCAGACGTAACGGCATGAATGCATCCGCAGACGAGACGGTAATCTTCCATGCGCCTACACCGTCAAACCACGGGAACATGCGCGGAAAAGACTATTTTACAGGAAATGACATAAACCAACAACAATAAATGATTATGAGCAACGAAACAGAAAGAACACTGCACGAGCTGAAGCTTCCGGGAATGGCAAGCTGCTGGAGCTCTCTGGAAGAAACACATCAGTTGGACAAGCTTACCCTGCGTGAAGGCATGCAGATCATGCTCCAGTACGAACGTGACACGAGAGGGAACAACCGCATCCAGCGTCTTATAAAGAATGCCGGCTTCCGTCTGAGAGCCTCGATGGAAGAACTTGAAACGGACACGGCAAGGGGCATACAGACCTGCTCTGCAGCCGACCTTGCAACCGGAAATTACATCACGGGCGGAATGACGGTCATCATTACCGGACCGGCAGGAACCGGGAAGTCCTACTTTGCCTGTGCCCTGGGTGACAGGGCATGCAGGAACGGCCGGAAGGTACTGTACTTCACGATGAACATGCTCATCGAGAACCTGAAGCTTGCACATCTGGAAGGACGGGAAACAAACTTCTTCCGGAAGCTGAACGCACATGACCTGCTGATTATCGATGACTTTGGGATGGTCAAGCTGGACGGCCAGATACAGCATGACTTTGAACAGATCATAGATGACCGGTACAACCGGAAGGCACTCATCCTGGCCAGCCAGCTTCCCGTTGCAGACTGGTATGATGTGTTCCAAAGCGAGCTCATTGCGGAAGCCTGTCTGGACAGAATCGTGCATAAGGCAATAAAATTTGACCTTAAAGGAGAGAGCCTAAGAAAGAAGTATTAACTTTGCCAACAACACTGAATACTAACTGGGGACTGAACGGATATCACCGGAAATGCTGAACGGGTATCCGCCGGAATATGCAATAAGAGCCAAGCCAAAGATTTCCCTGTCTGTCAGAGAATATAGCTGTGACTTTATTTTCTGAATCCCATCCTGATTGGCGTTCAGTATTGAAAAATGGCTTAAGTATATTTGTTTTTCTTTCATAATATCCTAATCCTCCTCCTGAAGGATGTATCCATAGATTGTGATTTATGTCTTCACACACGTACATTTCAGGTCGGGAGTTGACTGTCTGCTCATTATACCTATCTTTAATGGTAAAGTGTTTCAGTTGTGGAACTGGATTAAAAGAAAGATGAGTTATTCCCAATGTATTTGCGGAACGTATCCAAACTTCATTCCTGCTATCTATAAAGACTTCTTTAATGTAGTTATTTTTAAGTTCTTTGTTTGTTTGAGCTGTGAAATGTGCAGTAGTTCCTTGGGATATTTCATATATTAATATTCCGTCGTCTTTTGTACCGAGAAATAATTTATTGGAACCTATGTTGCGTATAATGTTTATATTACTTTGGGTTGCAGTATAAAATAATGTAAATTTATTATTTTTCTTATTATACTGCCAGATGCGACCTTTGCTTCCAGAGAAGTAAATATCTGTATCTGTTTCAGTTGCATCGTACACAGAATTAGGTAATTTGTAGTAATGAATGGTATATAAATGATTCTTGTTGAATATTAATTTATAGATTCCTGCTTGTGAAAGAATCCATAAATTGTTTTTATCATCTTCCAATAAGTTATATACTTTGCTTTTGGATAAATGGTTTTTATCGAAAAAATTATAAGCACGTAATGTTTTTCTATCTGTAGAATTATAAGCTTCAATAAGGTCTCCTTTGTTTGTTATAATCCATGTATGGCCGTAGTGGGATGGATGAATTGATTCTGCCTGATAGTTAGAATATGGTAATGACAAGAAAATTTCGTTTTCCATATCGAAGCGGTATACTTGTAAATCGTAGCTTATCATCCATAGATATGACTGTTCTCCTTCCGCTAAATAGTCTATTCGGCTGTTATTGAATCCATTATTATTTCCTTTTCTGTTTTTGTAATTTTTAAAATGATAACCATCAAATTTATAAATTCCATCCCAAGTGGCAAACCAAATAAATCCTTTGGTGTCTTGGAGAATATGCATAATCGTTTTTTGATATAATCCATCGGATGTCTTATATTGTGTAAAAGTATGAGGAGGTTGTGCATCTATTTTACAAATAGTACAGCATAACAAAATTAAAAGATAGATAAATTTTATATTTTTCATGTGTTTTTATAGTGTTTGTGTTTATCATTGCAAAGTTAATTTTTTAATTAACATGAATGATATTTCTTGAATTTATTGATAATATGAAGATTTTTATCTTTTGTTTTTTATTGCGTGTTCGTCATGTTTATTTGTAGAATTCCGGTTTAGAGCGACACGAGATTCTTAAATACATACTTGTTTTTTTGCATATTCATCGGACATGAATGGTATATTTTTACTTGAAGAAACAGTGCCGCTTTGTGCATTTCCGTCGGTACTGATAATCAGTCTGTTCGTTATGCTGAAAAAAATATGCTGTAATTTTTAAAAAAGAAGGTGTATTTTTAGTGAAAAGATGCCGTTGTTTTGATGAAGAGAAGGCGTTGTTTTGGCGCCGTGTCGCTTTTTGCGGATAATGCGGTGTATTTTTCTTCGCGCACATGCGCCCGCCCGCGCAATAAATATTATTGTGCATGTTTTCCTCCTCCTTCTGCGTCCGGTAAAAAAATATGCCGCGTAACATAGCTGTTTTCCAGTGTCTTACGAAAAAACTTTGGGAAACGGTCAAAAAAAAGTCGTGTAAAAGTTGGAGTTTGCGAAAAAGTGCGTAATTTTGCACCCGCTTTCGAGAGAGAAACGCGCTGAAGCATTGACAGAGTGAACGTGAGGTTTCCGGTTTATCGGTTGTTGCCTTGTATCTTACCTTAGCGGTGCTAAGGGAGCGAGAAGGGCTTGCGGTTCCGGTTTCTGACCGCTGGAAAATTTTTTCGAAAAAACTTCGAAAAAATTTGGTGGTTAAGAAAAAACCTCTTACCTTTGCAAACGCTTTCGCTAACAAACGGAAGCTTAGAAATAAGAGATAGTTCTTTGAAAGACTTTGGATAAACAAACGAAATGTAGTACAAGCAGTAGTCATGTGATATATATAATGTGTATCCGTGATGAAGTGATAAAACCGTCAATCTGATTAAATAATCAAGAAACATTCGGTCACCTGAACAGAGACAAAAAGTACTCGCAAGAGTGAAAAAGATATTTTACAATGAAGAGTTTGATCCTGGCTCAGGATGAACGCTAGCTACAGGCTTAACACATGCAAGTCGAGGGGCAGCATGAACTTAGCTTGCTAAGTTTGATGGCGACCGGCGCACGGGTGAGTAACACGTATCCAACCTTCCGTTTACTCAGGGATAGCCTTTCGAAAGAAAGATTAATACCTGATAGTATGGTGAGATTGCATGATGGCACCATTAAAGATTTATTGGTAAACGATGGGGATGCGTTCCATTAGGTGGTAGGCGGGGTAACGGCCCACCTAGCCTGCGATGGATAGGGGTTCTGAGAGGAAGGTCCCCCACATTGGAACTGAGACACGGTCCAAACTCCTACGGGAGGCAGCAGTGAGGAATATTGGTCAATGGGCGAGAGCCTGAACCAGCCAAGTAGCGTGAAGGATGAAGGTCCTACGGATTGTAAACTTCTTTTATACGGGAATAAAGTTTCCTACGTGTAGGATTTTGTATGTACCGTATGAATAAGCATCGGCTAACTCCGTGCCAGCAGCCGCGGTAATACGGAGGATGCGAGCGTTATCCGGATTTATTGGGTTTAAAGGGAGCGCAGACGGGAGATTAAGTCAGTTGTGAAAGTTTGCGGCTCAACCGTAAAATTGCAGTTGATACTGGTTTCCTTGAGTGCAGTTGAGGCAGGCGGAATTCGTGGTGTAGCGGTGAAATGCTTAGATATCACGAAGAACCCCGATTGCGAAGGCAGCTTGCTAAACTGTAACTGACGTTCATGCTCGAAAGTGTGGGTATCAAACAGGATTAGATACCCTGGTAGTCCACACGGTAAACGATGGATACTCGCTGTTGGCGATATACTGTCAGCGGCCAAGCGAAAGCATTAAGTATCCCACCTGGGGAGTACGCCGGCAACGGTGAAACTCAAAGGAATTGACGGGGGCCCGCACAAGCGGAGGAACATGTGGTTTAATTCGATGATACGCGAGGAACCTTACCCGGGCTTAAATTGCAGACGAATTACGAGGAAACTTGTAAGCCGCAAGGCGTCTGTGAAGGTGCTGCATGGTTGTCGTCAGCTCGTGCCGTGAGGTGTCGGCTTAAGTGCCATAACGAGCGCAACCCTCGTGGTCAGTTACTAACAGGTTAAGCTGAGGACTCTGGCCAGACTGCCATCGTAAGATGTGAGGAAGGTGGGGATGACGTCAAATCAGCACGGCCCTTACGTCCGGGGCTACACACGTGTTACAATGGGAGGTACAGAAGGCTGCTACCCGGCAACGGGATGCCAATCCCCAAAACCTCTCTCAGTTCGGACTGGAGTCTGCAACCCGACTCCACGAAGCTGGATTCGCTAGTAATCGCGCATCAGCCACGGCGCGGTGAATACGTTCCCGGGCCTTGTACACACCGCCCGTCAAGCCATGAAAGCCGGGGGTACCTGAAGTGCGTAACCGCAAGGAGCGCCCTAGGGTAAAACCGGTAATTGGGGCTAAGTCGTAACAAGGTAGCCGTACCGGAAGGTGCGGCTGGAACACCTCCTTTCTGGAGCGTGACCTGAATAAGGGTTTTGTCCCTTGTGCTGCATGGGAGTTTGTTTAACGATATAGAAGAGAGAAAGATGAAGCCGAGTCGGTAACAGACTAGGTTGAACTGAATCACAAAAGCTAGTCCTATAGCTCAGTTGGTTAGAGCGCTACACTGATAATGTAGAGGTCGGCAGTTCAACTCTGCCTGGGACTACCCGAAAGGAAGGAAGAAAAAAACTTCCTTAAAAATTTGCAGTAACGAAGGAAAACGCTTACCTTTGCAGCCGCAAAAAACGGGGGATTAGCTCAGCTGGCTAGAGCACCTGCTTTGCACGCAGGGGGTCAACGGTTCGAATCCGTTATTCTCCACCATAAAGATAGGTCTATGACATGATGTAACAAGCAAAAAGTAATTTTAGTACGAAAGCTAAAAGTATATATCATCCCGCACTATAATATATAGTGTGCACGTGATAAGGAAAGTAGGAAAGGGCGCATGGCGGATGCCTTGGCTCTCGGAGGCGATGAAGGACGTGATAAGCTGCGATAAGTCACGGGGAGGTGCAAATAACCCTTGATCCGTGAATCTCCGAATGGGACAACCCGTTACCTTGAAGAGGTAACATCCATCAATGATGGAGGCTAACGCAGGGAACTGAAACATCTTAGTACCTGCAGGAAAAGAAAATAACAATGATTCCCCCAGTAGTGGCGAGCGAACGGGGAAGAGCCCAAACCGTTCATGTTACGGCATGGACGGGGTTGTAGGACCGCGTCGTTGCAAGAAATTTTGCGAGAAGAACGATCTGGAAAGTTCGGCCGAAGACGGTGACAGCCCGGTATTCTAAGCAAGACGAAGCATAGCGGTATCCTGAGTAGCGCGGAACACGAGGAATTCTGCGTGAATCTGCCGGGACCATCCGGTAAGGCTAAATACTCCCGAGAGACCGATAGTGGACCAGTACCGTGAGGGAAAGGTGAAAAGCACTTCGAACAGAAGAGTGAAATAGTACCTGAAACCGTGCGCCTACAAGCGGTCGGAGCACGAAAGTGTGACGGCGTGCCTTTTGCATAATGAACCTACGAGTTGCCGTCTTTGGCAAGGTTAAGGGACATGAGTCCCGCAGCCGAAGCGAAAGCGAGTCTGAACAGGGCGTCAAGTCAGCGGCGGCAGACGCGAAACCAAGTGATCTACCCTTGGCCAGGATGAAGTCTGGGTAACACCAGATGGAGGTCCGCACCAATAAGCGTTGAAAAGCTTCTGGATGAGCTGAGGGTAGGGGTGAAAGGCTAATCAAACTTGGAGATAGCTCGTACTCCCCGAAATGCATTTAGGTGCAGCCTTGCGGGTTACTGATGTGAGGTAGAGCGACTGATTGGATGCGAGGGCTTCACCGCCTATCAAGTCCTGACAAACTCCGAATGCGCATCAGTTCTACCGCAGGAGTGAGGGCATGGGTGCTAAGGTCCGTGCCCGAGAGGAGAAGAATCCGGACCACCGGCTAAGGTCCCGAAATGACAGCTAAGTTAAACTAACGAAGTCTGATTGCTAAGACAGCTAGGATGTTGGCTTGGAAGCAGCCATTCATTTAAAGAGTGCGTAACAGCTCACTAGTCGAGGAATCGGGCGTGGATAATAATCGGGTATGAAGTTGTCTACCGAAGCCGTGGGATCAGCAATGATCGGTAGGGGAGCATTCCATTCCGCGTCGAAGGCGTGGCGTGAGCCATTCTGGAGCGTATGGAAAAGCAAATGTAGGTATAAGTAACGATAAAGGGGGTGAGAAACCCCCTCGCCGAAAGACTAAGGTTTCCTGATCAACGCTAATCGGATCAGGGTCAGTCGGGTCCTAAGGCTCAGCCGAACGGCGAGGCCGATGGCAGAAACGGTTAATATTCCGTTACTACCTTTGAGGGTGACGTGGGGAAGCAGTAGTGACACTGCCGCGGGCTGACGGAATAGCCCGTTAAAGAGTGTAGGCGTTGATTTCCGCAGGCAAATCCACGGAAAGAGCCGAACTTGACAGTATGGAGCGTCCTTCGGGACAATCCAACAGCGCAGGTAATCAGACTGCCGAGAAAATCCGCTAAACATAACTTCAGAGGTACCCGTACCGCAAACGGACACACGTAGTCGGGTTGAATATACTAAGGCGCTTGGGTGAATCACGGTTAAGGAACTAGGCAAACTGACCCTGTAACTTCGGGATAAAGGGTCCCTCCTCGCAAGAGAGGGCGCAGAGAATAGGTCCAGGCAACTGTTTAACAAAAACACAGGGCTGTGCGAATATGAAAGTAGAAGTATACAGCCTGACACCTGCCCGGTGCTGGAAGGTTAAGAGGAGATGTCATCGCAAGAGAAGCATTGAATTGAAGCCCCAGTAAACGGCGGCCGTAACTATAACGGTCCTAAGGTAGCGAAATTCCTTGTCGGGTAAGTTCCGACCTGCACGAATGGTGTAATGATCCGGACGCTGTCTCAACCGTGAGCCCAGTGAAATTGTAGTATCGGTGAAGATGCCGATTACCCGCGATGGGACGAAAAGACCCCGTGAACCTTTACTATAGCTTAGCATTGAATTTGGGCACGCGATGTGTAGGATAGGTCGGAGGCTTTGAAGCAGTCACGCCAGTGTTTGTGGAGCCGCTGTTGAAATACGACCCTTTGTTTGTTTGAATTCTAACTCTTGGTAAGAGGACATTGCTTGGTGGGTAGTTTGACTGGGGTGGTCGCCTCCAAAAGCGTAACGGAGGCTTCTAAAGGTGCCCTCAGGACGATCGGTAACCGTCCGCAGAGTGTAATGGCAGAAGGGCGCTTGACTGGGAGACAGACAAGTCGAGCAGGTAGGAAACTAGAGCATAGTGATCCGGTGTTTCCGTATGGAAGGGACATCGCTCAAAGGATAAAAGGTACTCCGGGGATAACAGGCTGATCCCTCCCAAGAGCTCATATCGACGGAGTGGTTTGGCACCTCGATGTCGGCTCGTCACATCCTGGGGCTGGAGAAGGTCCCAAGGGTTGGGCTGTTCGCCCATTAAAGTGGCACGCGAGCTGGGTTCAGAACGTCGTGAGACAGTTCGGTCTCTATCTATCGTGGGCGTATGAAATTTGCGTGGCTCTGACACTAGTACGAGAGGACCGTGTTGGACCGACCTCTGGTTTACCGGTTGTGCCGCCAGGTGCATCGCCGGGTATCTAAGTCGGGATCGGATAAGTGCTGAAAGCATCTAAGTACGAAGCCGGCCACAAGATTAGATTTCTCAGGGTCGTCAAAGACGATGACGTTGATAGGATGCAGGTGTAAAGGTAGAGATACCAAAGCCGAGCATTACTAATTGCCCGTATGCTTTCCTTGTCAGGAAGGATGGGTGATATATACTTTCAGCTTCTTGAGAAGTGCTTGAATTACCTGCTTGTTAGTCATGAATACATAAAGGATATTCAGGTGACTATTGCACGAAGGTTCCACCTCTTCCCATTCCGAACAGAGAAGTTAAGCTTCGTCACGCCGATGGTACTGCGCAAGTGGGAGAGTAGGTAGTCGCCGTCTTAGGAGAAGCCCTGCAGCATCACAAGTGCCGCGGGGCTTTCTTTTTTTGCATGAGGGCAGAAAAAACGCCGCCGGCTCTTGCCCTTCTGGAGAGTGCCCTTCGACGAGTCGATGCCGACTTGATGTAAAAGCTGAGAAATATAAATTTTTGCCAGTCTGAATAAAAAAGAAAGTCTTATTTTACTTCCTCTAAACAGTGAACGAAAGTTCTTTTGAGGCATTAAAAGATTTATGTAGCATCTGTGAAATACCTCTCAGAGGAAGAAGTTTGATTTCTAGACTATGTTTGTATGAATCCTGCCACTCTTCTATAAGTATGGATGACTTATCTATCTTGTTATATCCATTTTGCAAACCTTATCAATGCGGTATCATTGAATATAGGTCTTTATAATGACTTATTTTGCTTAATGATTAACTGTAATCAGGCTGAAAAGAAAATTTTTGTATCAGTGTTTATAATAACAATATCTTTTGTACTCTTTTCTTTTTATATACAAGAATCTTATACAGTTTATACATGAACAGATATACTTTTTCAATTTTTGCAAATATGTTGATATTTCTTTCAGAGAGAATCTATTTTTCTATGTGATAAAGTAACTTTCAACTCATGTTATTGTGATATTGCTTTTCAAAGAGATTTTTATTAGCACAGAAAGTATTGTTAGACTTTTATCTCGCAGAAGTTTTTCACATAGTGATGGAGAAAAATAGGAAACTGTTTGATTACCATTTTTGAATATCCGTTTGAAATTTATGAATGATATATAGTCTATTGTTTTTAAATAATGTGATATCTAGGAATAAGAAATAATTTAAAGGCCTTATATAATTATAAATTGATTTGATTGTTTCTTTTGAATAGTTATTACCGTTTTTTGGATAGTTTTTATCTATAAAAATATTCATTGGTTACTAGTTTTGAAAAGTCTTAAAAATTAATATTAAACAATAAATTTTTGACCAATAAAATTTAGTTACTATGAGTAAAGAAGACAAATTTAATCTTTTGTTGCATGGCAATATGTGGCGAATACCTTTATGTATTGCTGCATTTACATTGTTTCCTAAAGGTAATTGCTATGCTGAAGCTAATGTTATGGCAGTTAATACTCCGGTTGAAACTTTACAACAGCAACGCACTGTCAGAGGAATTGTAGTTGATGAGAATGGTATTCCTATTATAGGTGCGACTATTAAGATTTTAGGTACAACTAATGGAACTATTTCCGATATGGATGGAAAATTCGAATTAAATGTTGACTCAAAATCTGTACTTGAAGTTTCTTATATAGGTTATTCTACGCAAAAAGTAAAATTAAATTCCTCTTCTTCTATACAGATTACATTAAAAGAGGAAACAGAGGTCTTAAATGAAGTGGTAGTTACTGGTTTTGGTATGGCTCAGAAAAAAGCTACTTTGACAGGAGCGGTATCTTCTGTAAAATCAACAGATATAGAAAGATCTTCTGCTGTGACAGCCAGTGGTGCATTGGTTGGTAAAATTGCTGGTTTAAATTCACGTCAGCAAGGAGGTGCACCGGGAGCAACAACCGCTTTACAGATTCGTAATATGGGTACTCCTTTGTTTGTAATTGATGGTGTTGTTTCTGATGAAGGTCAGTTCAATAATATGGACTTTAATGATATAGAAAATATATCTATTCTAAAGGATGCTTCTGCTGCTTTATATGGAGTACGTGCGGCAAATGGTGTAATAGTTGTTACAACTAAGAAAGGTCAAAGAAATACGCGAAATACAGTATCTGTTGATGCATATTATGGTTGGCAGAAAAATTCAAAATTTGTAGATCCAGCTGATGTAAAAGAGTATGTTCATGCTTATACTACAGCTGAAACTTTTTCAGGAAGAACGGATGGAAACAGACGTTATAGCAGAGAAGAATATGATAAATGGATGGCAGGTGCAACACCGGCTTATCAAGGATGGGATTGGGGAGATTATATATGGATTAGTGCTCCTCAGTATTATATTAATACTAATTTTTCAGGAGGAACTGATAAGGCAAATTATTATGTAGCTGTTTCACATATTAATCAGGATGCTACTATTCGGAACTATGGTGGATTCCGTAGAACGAATGCCCAGATAAATATTGAAATGAATGTAAATGAGAAGTTTAAAATTGGGGCTAGTATGAATGGACGTATCGAAGATCGGCGTCATCCTGGAGTGCCAGGTGTAGATGATACGTGGCTGCCTCGTTTTGCAACTTTGAAAAATCAGCCAACTAAACGTCCTTTTGCTAATGATAATCCTAATTATCCACAAAAGGTATCTGACCAACCTGAAACAAACTTTGCATTGCTGAATTACAATACAAGTGGACGTGTTTCTGATGTTTGGCGAGTAATTCAATTGAATGGTAATGCTGAATATGAAATACTGGATGGCTTGAAGGCAAAAGCTATGTTAGGATATTATTTTGGTCTTCAAGAACTTGAAAATCAGGAATATAAATTTAATTTGTATGCATACGATGAAAAAACAGGGGAGTACTATGTAACCGATCGTATGACAAATCCTTATAGAGAAAGAAATCGTGATAGAGTAGAAGATCTGACGAGCAATATCCAATTAAATTATGATAAAAAATTTGGGAAACACGCAATAAATGTTGTTGCTGGCTTTGAGGCAACTAAGCGTAATCGTCCTAAAATGTGGATTCATTCTACTCCAACATCAGATGCTATGGATTTGATTCGTCTAAATGAGATTGTAGAATTTAATGATACAGGAAAAGGTACAGAAGCCCGTATGGGGTATTTGGCACGAGTCAATTATAATTATGCTGATCGATATTTAGTAGAATTTATTGGTCGTTGGGATGGATCATGGAAATTCCGTCCAGGTCATCGTTGGGGCTTTTTCCCTTCTGCTTCATTAGGATGGAGACTTTCAGAGGAAAATTTTTGGAAAGAAAATAAAATAGGTGAAATAGTTACTAATTTAAAAATTAGAGCTTCATATGGAGAAGTAGGTGATGATAATGTAAGTAATTATTCTCCATATGATTTCTTACCGGGATATACCTATAATAATGGTGGAGCTGTAATTGACGGTGAATGGGTTGTCGGATCTGCTACTCGTGGACTTCCTAATGAAACATTGTCTTGGTTAACAGCAAAGATTTTGGATATTGGTATAGATTTGGGATTTTTAAATAATCGATTGAATGCTCAGGTGGATTTTTTCCAGCGTAAACGTGAAGGACTACCTGCCCAAAGATATGACGTTCTTATACCTGTTGAAGCAGGTTTTAGCTTGCCACAAGAAAACTTGAATTCAGATATGCATCGTGGTTTTGATGCATCCATCTCATGGTCTGATAATATAAATGATTTTCATTATAGTATAGGTGCTAATATGACTTATTCTCGTTTTTGGGATTGGGAACAGTATAAGCCTCGTTTTAGCAACTCATGGCATGAATATAGAAACAGTATTTGGCATCGTGTAGGATATGTTAATTGGGGATATGAAGCTATTGGACGTTTTGAAAGTTGGGAACAGATTGCTAACTATCCAATAGATAATGACCGTAAAGGTAATCGTACTGTTGTTCCTGGAGATATTATGTATAAAGATCAAAATGGTGATGGAGTGATCAATGGATATGATGAGCGTCCTATTGGCTATCGAGTAGACAGTACTCCAACTTTGAATTATGGTATTAATCTATCTGCTTCTTGGAAAGGTTTTGATTTAGCAATGGATTGGACTGGTTCTGGAATGACTTCTTGGTGGCAACGTTATGAAACTGCTCGTCCATTTCAAAATGATGGAAACAATCCTAGTGAAGTCTTGACAGATGCTTGGCATTTGTCCGATCCATTTGATCCAGATAGTGAATTAATTCCAGGAAAATATCCAATGCTCCGTTTGCCTTCAGATGAGACAAGTGCATATGATAGCAGTACTTATTGGTTACATAATGTGCGTTATATAAAGTTGCGTAACTTAGAGTTTGGTTATACATTGCCTAAATCTTGGTTAACTCATACTGGTATCACTAATGTACGAGTATATTTATCTGCCACAAATTTATTAACTATATCTAATATTAAAAGTCTAATGGACCCTGAATGTGCTAGTGATAATGGATTGGATTATCCTCCAATGCGTGTAATAAATCTTGGTGTAAATCTTAAATTTTAAAAATGATGAAAACTAAATATTTGTATACTGCTTCTTTATGTCTAATGATGATGTTTGGCAGCTGCAGTGATTTTCTTGATCAAGAACCAGATACTATTTTGACCCAGGATCAAACCTATGGTGACGAAGCTTTGATGAAATCTGTATTGGCTAATTTTTATGGTCGTGTAATGTTTGGTCAGAAAATTGAAGATTCTGATGCTTGGCGTTTATTAGATGAAGTAATCACATATGACCGTAGCCAAGAAGGAGCTTGGGGACGTAATAATTGGAGAAACGGATATAATTACGTTTTGTTTCATGACCTGAATGTTTTTATGAATGGAGTACAGTCTTCTCCTGTTTTAAGTGAAGATGCTAAAAAAGCATATATTGCTGAAGCTAGATTTATTCGTGCTTGGACTTATTTCTGTATAGGTCGTTCTATTGGAGGAGTTCCTATTATTGGTGATCAGGTTTTCTCATATACTCCAGGAATGGATATTTCTACCTTACAGATTCCACGTAGTACTGAGTCTGATTTATACGACTACATTATCAGTGAGTGTGAGGAGGCTGCTAAAGGCTTGTCGAAGGAAACCAATAAAAATAATGCGCGTGCAAATTATTGGGTAGCCAAAATGCTTCAGGCGCGTGCTGCTTTATATGCAGCTTCGTTAGCTACTTATAATAATGTAGAAGAACATCCGGGACTTAGAACAAAAGGAGGAGAAGTGGGAATTCCTGCTGAAAAAGCAAAGGGATATTATCAAATAGCTTTAACTGCTGCTAAAGAAGTTATAAACGATGGTCCATATAAGTTAATGTTTTCAAATGATCAGAGCCATCAAGCTTTAGCTGATAATTTCTATAAGGCAGTATGTCAAAAGGATGGTAATAGTGAAGTTATTTGGACTTTTGACTTTGTTTCTCCTGGAAAAACTCATCAGTTTACCAAAAACAATCTGCCTAAGAGTATAGAACAGGATACAGGTAGTGATAGACTTTCAGTAATTTTGGAACTTGTTGAAGCGTTTGAACCTATTGATGCTGATGCATCACAGTTGGGTACATCTGTACAATTCGATGCAAGTAAATGGAATGAAGGTAATACCGAATTGAATAATCTGGTATTCTATGATTCTCCTACAGAGTTATTTGAACAGAGAGACCCTAGATTGATGGGGACAATTCTTGTGCCGGGTTCTACTTTTGCAGGACAAAATATTGAAATACAGGCTGGACAGCTGATAAAAAAAGATGGAAAATGGGTTGAATTAACGGGAGCACGTAATTCATATGATGATGAACATCGATTGATTACTGCTAATAATGGTCCATTAGGAGGTGACGATCGAGAGATTAATCGTACAGGCTTCTATATTCGTAAATATTTGGATGAAACTCCTGCTGCTGGTACTATTGGTAGAGGATCTGCTATGTGGAATGTACATTTTCGTATTGCAGAGGCCTATTTAATTGCGGCTGAAACTCAGTGGATGATAAGTGGAGATGAAGGTGATTCTGAAGCTTTGTCTTATATTAATGAGGTACGTAAACGCGCTGGTGTAAATCCACTTACTTCTATTGATAAAAATAAGTTGATTCATGAGTATCGTGTGGAATTTGCATTTGAGGGACATCGCTGGTGGACTTTAAAAAGATTTATGGAGGCTCATAAGTTATGGAATGGAGATCCCAACTCGAGAACAGCACAGCGTCACGGATTATGGCCGTATAAAGTTGTTGCACCAGGAGATCCGAATGATGGAAAATGGGTCTTTATTGAAAAAGATATGGCTAAGTTAGGCTTGTGGACTAATCCATATAAGTGTACAGAAGCTGATTATTATGGAGAAATAGACAATGGATGGTTAAATAATAATCCTAAGTTAGTAAAGAATCCTTATCAATAATATAAAAATAATACAATGATGAAAAAGTTGATTAAAATATTATCATTTTTTGTTTTGATGATTGTCGTATTGTCTGGTTGTCGGAAAGATAATTATGATGAACCTGAATCTTTTATAACCGGACGAGTTGTATATCAAGGTAGACCACTTCAGTTAAAAGGAAATGAAGGTGTTGTTTTACAATTGTATCAAAGTGGTTATGAACTTCATGATCCATTTAATGTACATGTTAATCAAAATGGAGAATTTTCGATTTGTATTTTTGATGGGCAATATCAGTTGATAACAAAAGCAGGACATGGTCCATGGACTTCTGAAGGAAGAGATACAATATATATTGATCTGAATGGTTATGCTAATGTTGATGTAAATGTGCAACCATATTATTTGGTTGATAATGCAAAAATAACTCTTGATGGAAATAAGGTTAATGCTTCCTTCGATGTTAATAATGTTGCAGGAAAGGGTATTGACCGTGTGATGTTATTATTGGGAACTACACAGTTCTTATGTGATGATAATCATAATGTGGATAGATATGATGAAACTGATAACATGGCTGAATACAAAGACGGAGGTAAGACTTATGTATTTCAAACAAGAGATTATGCCGAACATCAAATGTTTCAAACTGCTCTGAAACGTGGTACTTTGTTTGGTCGTATTGCATTATGGCCTTCCGGTTCTGACCAAGCTATATATTCTGAAGTAATACGTTTAAAATGATAATGGTTATATCTTTCTAAATTTACATTTATAGGCTATAAAGGGACTTACTTTAGATATAATTTTAATGTAAGTCCCTTTTTGTATATAAATGAATAGAAAATGCCATTAATTGCACAAGAATTATCGGTGAATGAAATAAGAACAATTTTTCTTTGCAATAAGTGAGTTGTTTTGTAAAAAATCTGTATTCTCATACAATACTTCGGTAAAAATTTACCGAAGTATTGGTTTAAAGAATAGGGATTTAAATCTAGAATTTTGGGATGCATAATATAAAAAGGAGTTGTATCAACGAGATACAACTCCTTTTTGTTTTATCAACAGTGGATTTTATAAAACTTCGGTATTGTCTTGTTGTTTGGCTGGATGCGGATAGTCTATGGTGTAATGTAGCCCTCTGCTTTCTTTACGTTCCATAGCCTGACGCGTAATTAAATAGCCGACATTAATCATATTACGCAGTTCACAGATTTCACGTGAAGCCTTTACACGCTTAAACAATCGTTCTGTTTCTTCGTATAAGATGTCCAGACGATTCCATGCACGAACAAGACGAAGATTGCTTCGTACGATACCTACGTATGATTCCATTATCTGATTTACCTCTTTCATGCTTTGAGTAATCAGGATGCGTTCTTCATTGCTGATTGTACCTTCTGCATTCCATTCAGGAATATCTTCATTGAAGTCATAACGGTCGAGAACGCTTAAAGCATGTTTCGCAGCAGAGTCTGCATACACGATAGCCTCAATAAGCGAATTGGAAGCAAGACGGTTTCCTCCATGCAATCCGGTACAAGAGCATTCTCCAATAGCATACAGACGTTTGATGCTAGATTGTCCGTCCAAGTCAACTTTGATACCGCCACACAAGTAATGAGCAGCAGGAGCCACCGGAATATAATCCTTGGTAATATCTATACCCTGGCTAAGACATTTTTTATAAATATTGGGGAAGTGTTTCTTTGTTTCTTCCGGATCTTTATGGGTTACATCCAAATATACATGATCTTCACCCCGTTGTTTCATTTCACTATCTATGGCACGGGCTACGATGTCGCGCGGAGCAAGTGATAAACGTGGATCATATTTTTGCATAAATTCTTCTCCGCCGAGATTTCTTAATACAGCTCCATATCCACGCATGGCTTCTGTTATTAAGAAACTAGGACGGTCTCCCGGATGATACAAGGCTGTTGGATGGAACTGGATGAATTCCATATCCTTTACAAGTCCCTTAGCACGATAAACCATTGCGATACCGTCACCAGTGGCAACCAGCGGATTGGTTGTATGGGTATATACAGCTTCACATCCTCCTGTAGCCATTACTGTGACTTTTGAAAGGAAGGTATCTACATCTCCTGTTTTTTCATTCAATACATAAGCACCAAAACATTTAATGCCTGGTGTATGACGGGTTACGATGATGCCAAGATGATGCTGAGTGATAATTTCTACAGCATAGAAGCTGGTAAATACTGTGATATTAGGATGTTTTTTTACAGCTTCGATCAGGCTCGTCTGAATTTCTGCTCCAGTATTGTCCTTATGGTGTAAAATGCGGAATTCAGAGTGCCCTCCTTCTTTATGTAAATCGAATTCTCCGTTTTCGGTTTTATCGAAGTTAACTCCCCAGTTTATTAATTCTTCAATCTGAGCAGGGGCATTACGCACTACTTTTTCTACAGCTTCCGGGTCGCTAATCCAGTCGCCAGCTACCATTGTATCGTGGATATGCTTTTCGAAGTTATCCACTTTCAGATTCGTTACAGAAGCAATTCCTCCTTGTGCATAGTAGGTATTGGCTTCTTCTAGTCCGGCTTTGCAGATCAGTGCAACCGAACCTTTATGCGCAACTTTCAGCGCAAAGCTCATTCCGGCAATTCCTGAACCGATAACGAGAAAATCGAATTTTCTTACCATAATAAAATATGTATATATTGTTGCAAAACTACAAAAAAACTGACATGAGAGCACTGTCTCTTTGTTTTTTTTTCTAAAGAACCTTATGATAAGTATGGTTTTCGGTGATAAATTGCTATCTTCACAAAGAATTAATAAATCTTGTAGATATAATGGACAGGACTTTTCACTCTAAAGTAGACTGGTGGTACTGGTTACTGATGGCTGTAACTGCTTTTTTATTGTTCGATTTCTTTTGGTTTCATTATACCATAGCCACATTATTGGTTGCTGCTGTGATGATATTTGAAATTGAAATGTTAATACATACACGTTATATTGTTACGGGTAGTGGCAAGTTATTGATTGAAACAGGACGCTTTGTGGCTGATAAAACTATATTACTGAATACTATTGTCGGTATGTGCGAAGTAAATTCTTTCTCCATTGCTCCTGCCCTTTCTGTTCATCGAGTTGAGATAACTTATCGTGTCGGTGATAAACATGAAAAAGTTTTTGTCTCTCCTCAAAATGCGGAAGATTTTATCCGATGGGTACAGAAAAAAATGAAAAGTGGCGAAAATACAGATATGATCGATAACTAAAATATGTTTTATGAAAAATTTCAAACCTCGAAAATCGGTAAAGAGATTTATATGTGAAACTCTTATAAGTGCTCTTGTCCTGACTGTTATATTAGGTATAATCTATTATCAGGAAAGACTTTGGGTACTTGCTATGGTATTGATTTTTATACTTGATGTATTGTTCTGCATGTTCGAAGAAATAAAAGAATACCGGATAGATGATGATGGAACAGTACATGTAGTTTGTTATTTAGGCTTTTCAAAGGTCGTTTTGAAGGGAATTACCAAAGTGTATTTTGACCCCCAGCGTAAAGCTCTGCGTATCATTGCTGAAAAAAGTGACAGGTGGTATCCTTTACAGGAGCCGGAATTGTTTGTAGATACTCTATACGAATATTATCCGGATATGGAATACGAAAACTGGAGCTGATATAAATTGAAACCTATTAATCTAAATAAAATAATATGAAATTCCAACTTGCAATTATTGGTGGAGGTCCTGCCGGATATACAGCTGCCGAAGCTGCCGGTAAGGCTGGATTGAGTGTTGTTCTGTTCGAAAAGAATAGTTTGGGAGGTGTTTGTCTGAATGAAGGATGTATACCGACGAAGACATTGCTTTATTCAGCTAAAGTATACGATTATGCCCGTCATGCATCGAAATATGCTGTAAGTGTACCAGACGCTTCTTTTGATTTGCCGAAAATTATTTCACGAAAAGCCAAGGTTGTCCGTAAACTGGTTTTAGGCATTAAGGCTAAACTGGCAGCACAGCAGGTTACTGTTGTTAATGGAGAAGCTTATATTGTGGATAAGAATACTGTACGTTGTGCAGATGAAACGTACGAATGTGAACATCTGATTATTTGTACAGGTAGTCAGACTGTTATTCCTCCGATACAAGGTATTGATCAGGTTAGTTATTGGACTCACCGTGATGCACTCGATAATAAAGAATTGCCTCGTTCGCTTGCTATTGTAGGAGGAGGAGTTATCGGAATGGAGTTTGCTTCTTTCTTTTCCAGCTTGGGAGTACAAGTAACCGTCATCGAAATGATGAATGAAATCTTGAATGGCATCGATTGTGAACTTGCGGCTTCTCTTCGCACAGAATATTCAAAGAAAGGAGTTAAATTCCTGCTTGGCGCCAAAGTAACCAGTCTTTCACAGGATGACGAAGGAATACATGTACATTATGAAAATGCGGATGGAGCAAACAGTATATGTGCCGATAAGCTGTTGATGAGTGTAGGTCGTCGGCCTGTTACAGAAGGCTTTGGTCTTGAAAATCTGAATCTGGAGCTAACAGAGCGTAGGCATATCCGTGTCGATGCTCATTTACGTACCTCTGTTCCTGGAGTATATGTATGTGGTGATCTGAATGGCGTTTCTTTACTGGCTCATACGGCTGTGAGAGAAGCAGAAATAGCCGTAAAAGATATTTTGGGTGAGCCGGAAGAAATGAGTTACCGTGCTATTCCAGGAGTTGTTTATACCAATCCGGAAATTGCTTCTGTAGGGCAGACAGAAGAGGTGTTGCAGGCAAATGGTACTTCATATCGTACAGTGAAATTGCCCATGGCATATTCAGGACGGTTTGTTGCTGAAAATGAAGGCTCAAATGGAGTTATTAAAGTTTTGGTAGACGATAAAGATACGGTGCTTGGCGTACATATATTGGGAAATCCTGCTTCCGAGTTAATTGTCTTGGGAGGTATGATGGTAGAAGAACACCGTAATCTGGAATATTTTAAACGTTTTGTTTTTCCGCACCCAACAGTAGGTGAAATCTTTAGAGAATTGTAATATATGAAGCGAACAGGACTAGTATTAATCTCTCTCATAATATGTTGTTGTACACTGGCTGCCCAGTCTATTGCCGGAAAGCTGGATGCATTGGTTTCTTCAGAAAAAGTATTGACGACTTCGGAGGTTGGCATTAGTGTTTTCAATTTGACACAAGGAAAGCAGATGTATGCCTATCAGGATAAAAAACTTTATCGTCCTGCCTCCATTGAAAAAGTGATAACATCGGTTACTGCATTGGCAGAGCTTAGAGAATATTATCTTTTCAATACACGGATTGCTTATACAGGAACTATCGTTCAGGACAGTATATTACAGGGAGATTTATACCTAGTCGGTGGATTCGATCCGGAGTTTATGGATGAGGATATGAATAAACTGGTAGAAGCTGTTCATAACTCCGGAATACGTTGCATTCAAGGGAGCCTGATTGCAGATGTATCGTTGACAGACTCTATTTATTGGGGGGCAGGATGGTCTTGGGATGATACTCCCGAAGCCTTTCAGCCATATTTATCTCCGCTCATGTTAAACAGAGGATGCGTAAATGTAACAGTAATTCCCACATCGAAGGGAAGAAAGCCGAAAATAGAGGTTATACCAGAATCTGATTATTACACCGTTTGCAATTTAGCTCAGAGCTATGCTCCGCAATGTGGGAAACTGAAAGTTACCCGTAACTGGCTGGATAATGGTAATACGATTTGTGTAGATGGAAATGCTAATTACAGATGTACAAAGACACTGAATATGTATTCGTCAAAAGATTTTTTTCTGCATACATTTGCTTATCGTTTAAAAGAAACGGGTATTTCTATACAGTCAGTCCGGTATGGAATATGTCCGGATGAGGCAACTGGTATGTATACATTTTCACGACCGTTGGAACCTGTATTAAAACGTGCGTTGAAGAAAAGTGATAATCTGTCTGCCGAAGCAATGTTTTATCATCTGGCTATCAGTCGTTCTGGGAAAAAAAATGTAGGTTTTAAGGATGCGCAGGAAGTTATTCACTCCTTTATGAAGCATGAGATCGGGCGTAATCCCGATAATTACAGTATCGTAGATGGCAGTGGTGTATCACTTTACAATTATATCTCTCCTGATTTGATGATGGAGTATCTGAAATATGCTTATGCACATCCTGAGATTTTTCATACATTTTATGAGGCTCTTCCCGTTGCGGGAGTAGATGGGACACTGCATTATCGTATGAAGCAGGGAAAAGCATATCGGAATGTACGTGCCAAGACCGGTACTGTTACAGGGATAAGTTCGCTTGCCGGATATGTAAAAGCAGGAAATGGCGATATGCTTGCTTTTGTTATTATCAACCAGAATGTTTTACGAGGTAAGGAAGCTCGTGCGTTTCAAGATAAGATTTGCGAAATATTAGCACACTAATAAAAAGAAATTAGTATATTTGTGAACTTAGAAAATTAGAATAAATAAATCCGTGTTCGTAAACGGAAAAACAATTTGCTTTTTTAAGGTTGATATTAGTTATTAACAATATAAACACTAAAGAAAACTATGGTTAATTTTTCACTCGAAGGTAAAGTAGCTCTTGTAACAGGAGCTTCTTACGGTATCGGTTTTGCAATTGCAACAGGTTTTGCACAGGCTGGTGCAAAAATTGTATTCAACGACATCAAGCAGGAACTGGTAGACAAAGGTCTTGCAGCATATAAGGAACTGGGTATTGATGCTCGTGGTTATGTTTGTGATGTAACCAACGAAGAAGCTGTAAATGCTCTGGTTGCCCAGATTGAAAAGGAAGTAGGTGTTATCGATATTCTGGTAAACAATGCAGGTATCATCAAGCGTATTCCGATGTGTGAGATGTCAGCAGCCGAATTCCGTCAGGTAATCGATGTTGATTTGAATGCTCCGTTCATCGTATCAAAAGCTGTTATTCCTAGCATGATCAAGAAAGGTCACGGAAAGATTATCAACATCTGTTCAATGATGAGTGAACTTGGCCGTGAAACAGTATCGGCTTATGCAGCAGCAAAAGGCGGCTTGAAGATGCTTACCCGCAACATCGCATCTGAATATGGTGAATTCAACATCCAGTGTAACGGTATCGGTCCGGGTTATATCGCTACTCCTCAGACCGCTCCTTTGCGTGAACGTCAGGCAGACGGTTCTCGTCATCCTTTCGATGCTTTCATTGTTGCCAAGACTCCTGCTGCACGCTGGGGAAATCCGGAAGACCTGATGGGACCGGCTATTTTCCTTGCTTCGGATGCTTCAAATTTCGTAAACGGTCATGTGCTTTACGTAGACGGTGGTATTCTGGCTTATATCGGAAAGCAGCCTAAATAATTTTAGCTCTTCCCGAGCGATATAAAAAAACTAGCTGAAGTTTTTCCTAAAACTTCAGCTAGTTTTTTTATTTTTTGTACGAATTTTCGGTCAAACTTCACGATGTTTTTTCCGACTTATGCGCTTTATCCAAAGGTAATATCCTGTAAGTGGTAAAATACCTCCTACGAACGCAGACAGAAAATATAGAATACGGGTTATGATACCTCCCCATTGTCCGGTATGGAATGAATATATGATTCCTTTCATCTTGCTGGATATAGGTTGTTCATTGGTATCATAGATTGTTATTTCTGTAATTTTTCCAGTATGAGCATCAAACAATGCTGTGTCACCTTTCCGTTTTCCTGTCTGAATGGTCTGTGCATTATTTTTGTTTAACTGGATTGTGCCATAGCTGTTATACTTTGTTTGCAGTTCCGTCAGGGCAGTATCCCAGGCCAGATAGTTTGTTTGCTTTGCTCGCTTTCTTTTTTCTTTATTATTATGTCCTTCTCCATGTGCGGCAGTCTGCTGTGGCTGTTCGGTAGAAGCACCAAAGAGTGCATAAAATCCGGTACGATACCATCGGAACGACCACGTTAGTCCGGTAAGAGCCATGATTAGCAGAAAGATGGTTGCATAGAAACCTAATGATACATGACTGTCGTACCAGAAACGGAACCAGCCTTTGTTGCATGATAATTTAAGCCGGTTTTGCAGACTTTTGCGGCTACGGGGCCACCAGATTACTAAACCTGATATCAGAATAACCACCATGAGCAGGGTACTTATGCCTACAATGGTTTTTCCTGTTGACGGAGTTCCTTTCTGAGCAGGAGCATCCAGTAGCCAGCGATGCAATTTGCGGACAGTCTGGAAGAAAGAACTTCCTTCTACCCATCCGTTTATTTCTCCCGAATAGGGATTAATACTTAACTGGCGGCGTCCGGCATTTTTAAAGCTTACCATCCAGGCTTCTTCAGGATTTTGGGCTGTTTGCAGGCTGTTTACTTCCAGGGTATCACTTATTTGGTTATTAATAAGTGCGACAATCTGCGAAGGTTTTAGCGGCGTAGCCCCTTCTGTATAGTCTACGGTATATAGATGAGGACTGACTGCACGGGTTATTTCCTTCTCGAATACCAGGAGTGCCCCTGTCAGGCAGACAATTGAAATAATCAGCCCGACAGGAACAGATATCCATAAGTGTATTTGTTTGAATAATTTTCTCATTGTTGTGTTTTAGAATGATTTTGGTGACAACATGCCTACAGCAGCAACTTCATCTGCTACGATACTTACACCTTTAGTTGCCGTTGCCGTTGTCGGATCAATTTTATACAGAGCCGGACTACTGCCATCGTTTGTTACTACAGGAATATAGGCTACTCCGTTTGTACAGAAAGGAGCTCCTAGCGACGTTATGCTACTTTGTTGTGGCATGCCGCTTGATACAGTTGTAAGTTTTCCCTCTTCGGCCTTGAAAATGGCAAGTTCGGTTACAACAGCATTTTTTCCGGTCATCATACCTGCAACTCCATCAGTGTACATTTGCAGAAGGAAGTAGTCTTGAGTAATATGCCAGCATCGGAACATTGGCTTTTTACTGCCCAGTTCTTCCAGATTATAGTAATAGCTTGAATCGAAAGTTGTTTCTCCTGCCTTGATACGCATTACTCCTGAAGGGAGTGTACCGGTAACTTTTTTCAGATCGCTGGAAGAAGTTGCTGTACGTCCATATCCTGGAGAGAAAACGTACAAGTCGCCGTTGTCGGCAGCCCAGATTGTCTGATAATATTGAGAACGGTTTCTTCCACAGGCAAATCCGATTTTGTCTGTTTCTACAATGGTCGGTGTTTCATCGAAGCTGCTTCCGTTGTAGATTGCGATGAATGCCTTATCTGGATATTGGGTAGACGGTATTTGTCCTGCCGTATACGAACCTGAACCGGTTCCTCCATCAGATTTGGCAACTAAGTCAGTGTCTGTTATTTTATCGGGATATGTATTGACACCGTAATGACTCATTCCCATCGGAATGACCGAGGTATAAAGTTTATTGTTTGCTTCTACAAATCCGGCGAAGCTGACAAACTCACCATTTCCGAGGAAGTCTTCTGCAATCTGTGTGCCTGTAGTTGTTTTACCATTTGTAGCGTTCAGATAATTGAACTGAATATATTTGGCATAATGTTCTCCGTCTGTTTCTTTGTTCCCGTCGTTGGTAGAGGCTGTTATGACATTGTTTCCCCAAATACCATATGTAGTAATTCGGTTAAAAGTGTAAGAGTTATATTCAACTGGTTTACCGGTAGACTGGCTCAATATATACGATGCACCGGTTCCAGCCTCTCCATTATTGTATTTTAAGCTGAACAGATAATCTGTTCCGTAAAATACCCAGTAAGATCCTCCGATAGTTTCAGTTCCACTTCCTATGGAGGTGACACTTCCTTCATCAAGCGATTCGGCTGTAATGAGATAAGTTGCATCACCGGTTTTTGCTGCAATTACATATTTATCAGTTTCGGTTACTGAACCTCCTGAATTTCCATTTGAATATTCATCGCTGCATGAACTGAACAGGCTGCTTGAGCAGACTGCTATTGCCAGGGCATGTGTAAAATACTTTTTTTGCATGTTCTTTTATGTTTTAGTTTAATTTATTTTCCGAAATTCACTCTTATTTTTCCATAAAAAGCTCTCCCTGCTTTTTGCAGGCTGAAATTGTCATACAGTTTGGCATTAGTCAGATTCCGACATTCGAAAGAGAGATTGTAACGGCCTCCTTTCAAACTGTATCCGATACTGAGATTATGTGAAATCTGTTCAGGTACACGGATTTTGGTTGTCGGATCTCCCAGATTCTCCCAGTATAACGGAAATTCATGCTGGTAGTATCCGTCGTAACCCAATGTCAGTACATTCCCTTTGGCAAACAGATCATGCCAGGTAAACGAAGCATCGAAGTTAGCATACAAGTAAGGCTGGTTAGGTATACGCTGGCCATAAGTCAGACTTTCCTGCTGTGTACCTCCTGCACGGTATTTTTCTTCGTCGCGTGCATTCATGGAATTGAACGTTCCTCCAATGTTGAACCACCGTGAATAATTGTATCTCAGTGAGATATTATATCCTTTAGTTTTTACCCTGCCGTGATTTTCGTAATATCCGAAACTCATATTGCTTACTTGTGAAAGTCCTCGCTTGATATAGTCTTTCGTATCGCGGTAGATGAGGCTTCCTTCTACGTAAATGGCATGTTTGCCAATATGATAAGCATAACTCAGATTCAGGTTGAAGTTATCGCTTCTTTCTGGTTTCAGATCGGCTTTTCCTGCTTCCAAGTCTTCATCACCGAAAAGCTCTTCGGTTGTGGGAAGCCGGTATGCTTTTTCGTAGGATAATTTTGCTTGCAAGTCCTTTATGATAAAATACGTGCCGGCTACTCCATATCCTAATGAACTAAGGTGTTTCTTCAGGGTGGTATAGTTTCCTATTCCATCTGAATTTTGTGATACAGGACCTTCGTTGTACTGGTTATAGTATTTAGTGAAAGCCGAGATATTCCATTTATCGGAAGGCATGTACCGGTATGAGAGTCCGGTGATGTTCTTTCGTGTTTTTTTAGGAATACTGAAATCAGACAGCTTGGAGCTTCCCGAGATATATGAACGTGTAGTACGGTGAAAGGTACTGATTACATGGTTCAGGGTGAAAGTATGTGCTTCTCCTATACGGTAATTGGCTGTAAATGTTCCATTCCAGTTCGTATTTTTTGATTCATTATTCTGATGCGACTGTTCTCCCGGTGTACCGGTATATTTTTTATCTCCCAACCAGTTGTATTTATAGGCTGCGGTATCAATGTTATGTGTGATGTTATGGTTGTAATTGGCTGTAGCCGAAATATCCAGTCCTTCGATGAGCAGGTTACGCTTACGGTATTCTACTGATGGAACGAACGAGTATCCTTTACGGTGCTTTTGTCCGAATACGACATATTGATATACTCCTGTCTGGATTTCTTTATAGAAGTGAGAATAGTTGAAACTGAATACCAGACGGTCTGCCCAGGTTTTATCCATGACTCCTATTTTACCGATAACAGCTTCATTATGAAATGTATCGTTAAAACGTTTTACATGGTATATTTTATTTTTATCTGTACTCTCGGTAATACCGTCTTCACCAAACTCGGTAATGTAATTGTCGATATAATAATCATTGTCAGAATAATTCTGGAAAGCATTGATTTCATACATCAGTCCATTCTTGAATGTCTGACCGAAGTTTACATACGATTTATGTGTATTGAATGAACCATATGAATATGAGGCGTCAAGAAACCAGTTGCGGCGTTTCTTGTTGGTTACAATGTTGATAACTCCTCCCAACGCATCTGTTCCGAAGCCTACAGGCACAACACCTTTGTATACTTCAATGCGTTCGGCAAAATTTACAGGAATATTGTTCAGATCGAAAGCTGTTCCTGCTCCTTCCTGGGGGACACCATCGATAAAGACTTTTACATGCTTACCACTGAACCCGTCCAGCATCAGCTGCATATCCGATCCTACACCACCCGATTCGCGAAGTTTCATTCCGGGAAGTTGGCTTAAGGCTTCACTTAGGCTTTTAGTTGAGTTATGAAGCTCTTTTGTATCGACTGCTACAGCATTGAAAGCTGATTTTTTTACACGGTTTACTCCGGTAGATGTTACTACCACTTCGTCCAGTTCTGTAACTGAAGGTTTTAGCACAACTGTTTGTTTATTACGCTCGTTTGGTACGATTTCTATCGCTTTTTCGTATGTTTCAAAGCCTACGGCTGAAATAATCAGCGTATATTTTCCTGCCGGTGCGTGTAAATGGTAAATGCCTTGTTCGTTGGTAGTACATCCATACTGTGTACCTTTTAGATATACAGTAGCAAAATCGATAACGCTTTTATCGGTAGATACTACTTTACCTGACAGTAATGTGCGTGGTTGTGCAAAAAGAGAAGCAGAATAAATAACTGCTATTAAAATGAGTATGCCGTTTTTTATCATTAATTCTTTTTTCCTTAAAAATTATACCTTTTAAAAACCATTTTATTCGATGGTGCAAAGTTATTCAGGCAGGAAAAAAGAATCAATCGCAAAAATTTGGTATTTGTCTGGCTGAAAATCTCAGATATAACTAAAACAGCAATACCTAAAAGTTGGTATTATGCTGTTTTTAGTCGAATACTTTAAACGTATACCCTTGTTCCAGCAGCCATTCTATAGACCGGGGAAGAGCATACTTCATGCGTGGTTCTGATTTAATTGAATCGTGGAAGGTGATAATGGAACCGTTGCGAACATAGCGTTTTACTATTTCGAATACTTGTGGTCCGTTTAAATGTTTGCTATAATCGCGGGTTACCAGATCCCACATTACGATGCGGTATTTTTTCTTTAATACCATGTATTGAAGCCATCGCATGTGTCCGTGTGGCGGACGGAATAAATCTGTGTGGAGATATTCGTTTGCCTTGTCTGTATTAGCGAGGTAATTTTTGCTGAGAAACTCAAATCCACGGATATGATTGAATGTATGATTTCCTATGCGGTGTCCGCGCTCTACTACCATACGAAATTCAGCGGGGTGTTTGCGTACATTATCACCGACCATGAAGAAAGTAGCTTTTATGCCATATTTGTCCAGCAAGTCGAGCACCCATGGGGTTATTTCGGGGATGGGGCCGTCATCGAATGTCAGATAAACCGATTTTTCATTTTTATCCATACGCCACATAGCGCTGGGGTATAGCATACGTAAGATTTGAGGAGGTTGTTCTATTAACATGAATCGATTAACTCTTTGTTAGTTAGCGATGAAAAAAGAAAATCACAGAGGAACAAGTTTATTCGGTTACAAGGTTTTGTTCCTCTGTGTTTTCTATATATTGATTATATGATAATCTTATTTGTTTTCCTGATGCGTTCCACCTACACGACTTTCAAGCAATTGGTATAATTGTTCAAACTTTTGTGCATAGTGGGCTGCCGATTCTGGTTCTTTGCCTGTTTTAGCATCTTTCAGATTCGATAAAGATTTACATACATCATCCAGAATGTAGAAATGACGCATGCATTCTTCATACGATCCGGCAAAACGGTCATTGTCAAGGCTCAGATACCAAGCTGCATATTCTACTGAGTTGTTTGCCAGCTGCTCAAGGATATTTTCAGCTTTCTGTGTTTGTCCCAACTGGATATAGTTGTCAGCCATTTCTTTAGAACTGCTGTATATATAGTCGTGACGTACAGTTGTACTTGGAATAACCTTTTCACAGTAATCTAGCACTTTCAGTGCTTTGTCTTTCTTGCCTTCCTTTATTAACTGGCTGGCAAGCTGAACAAACAAGCGGCGGTGAGTATCACACATACGGAGTACAGTTTCGTCTAGATAGATATCCGGATTGTCAATTCCTCCAAACTTGAACTTGTTCATCAGATTATCGTACATCTTCTCGCTGTCAATGCGGCGTCCCAGTTTGGCATTGTCAAACGGAGTAATACGATAGGCAAGACCTTCCTGCAAGAAATTGTTTGTCAGATTCAGGTGATTGTCTGCACCTACAGTAATAGCCATGTACATCGGGCGTTCCCAGTTTGTATTGGCAAGCATTTCCAGCATCATCAGTTCGCTCTTATATAACACACGCTTACCTTTGAGTGAAATGCTCATGTAGTCTGGTATAGAATCAGGAACCAGCATACCGGAACGTTTGATAGCCTCTTTGTCTAGTTTAATCACAAGACTGTCTGTTGGAATCATCTGTAAGCCTTCCTTCGGAGAGCGTACCCAGTATTTCAGGATATTTTTCAGTTCGTATGGATTATCTCCAAATTCCTTTTTAGCTTCTTCCGGATTTTGCTTATAATAATTATTGATGGTTTCCATAGCTTCCGGACGTACATATACAGCTTCGTTATGTCCCTGTACGTAATCTATACGTTCCCAGTTGATAGGAACTGAAGGTGATTCATAAGCCGGACGGCGCATCTGGTCGATGTACCAGTCTGTCTGCAGGTAACTGAGGTTACATACACGTACGTCTGTACGGAATCCTTCGGTTTCCTGATTGTACCAAAGCGGGAATGTATCGTTGTCACCATTTGTAAAGATAATCGGGTTTCCTTTATCTTGTACGGTACTCAGATAATTCTGTCCAAAGTCACGACATGTATAACGTCCGCTACGGTCGTGGTCGTCCCATGTCTGACTTACCATTTGTATAGGCACGAGCAGACAAACTACACTAGCTAATATAGCTGCCGGTTTTTCACTCATACGTTTATTCAGCCATTCGGCAATAGCAGCTACTCCCAATCCTATCCAGATAGCAAATGCATAGAATGAACCGGCGTATGCATAGTCACGTTCACGTGGTTGCTGAGGTGTCTGATTCAGATAAAGTACAATGGCAAGACCTGTCATAAAGAACAGGAAGAATACAACCCAGAACTGCTGGATTCCTTTTTCTCCCTTATATGCTTGCCAGAACAGACCGATAAGTCCGAGTATCAAAGGAAGACAATAGAATACGTTGTGCCCTTTGTTGTTTTTCAACTCAGAAGGCAGTAAACTCTGGTCGCCTACCAGGTACTTGTCAATGAACGATATACCTGTTATCCAGTTACCATGTTCTATTTCACCTTGTCCCTGTATATCATTTTGACGTCCGGCAAAATTCCACATGAAATAACGCCAGTACATATAGTTCAACTGATAAATAAAGAAGAACTTAATGTTATCCCATTGAGTAGGAATCTTCACCATTAGCATTTCTCCACATTGGTCGTAGGGTACTTGTCGTCCTTCTACTCCTCCCAACCAGTCTTCATAAGCTTTGGCATGATCAGGACTCCACATGCGTGGGAAAAGCATATTCTGAGCGTACTTGTATTCCGTTTTATTGCGTACAACTTCATAACTGTCTTTTTCATCCGGGCGTTCTTTTTCCTTACGCTGGTATACCGGAGCTCCTTCAGTCATGTCGTATGTACAGCCTCCGTCTACTTCCTTTAATGCTATTTTGGAAGCATAAGTCTGACCGTAGAACAATGGGCGTGTACCATATTGTTCACGTCCCAGATATTCTCCCAGTGTGAAGATATCTTCTGGAGAGTTCTGGTCCATAGGTGTATTTGCCGATGAACGGATTACGATGACTGCGTATGAAGAATATCCTACAACAATCATCATCAGGCTTAATAGGAATGTATTTAGCGTACGAGCACTTACACGTAATTTCTCAGGCAAATCGGCAAACAGATAAAAAGCCAGTATTGCCAATACGATGATACCGATCAGCACGCTGCTCCAGCCATGTCCGTAAAAAGGAATACCCACAAGTCCGACAGTTGTCAGGAATGAGATATTCATGAGTTTGCGGCTGCGAACGGTAAAGCTTTCGTATACTCCCCATATAATGCTGGCTGCCAATACTATGATATAGATAATCAAGCCAGTGTTGAAAGAGAATCCCAGACCGTTGACAAACAGCAGCTCGAACCATCCGCCTACCTTTACAATACCTGGAACAATACCGTATAATACTGCTGCTACAAGTACCATTGAACCTATGAGGGCAAGCAGACTGCCTTTGAGGTTAGCATTCGGATTTTTCTTGTAGTAATATACCAGTACAATAGCAGGAATACACAACAGATTCAACAAGTGAACTCCGATAGAGAGACCTGTCAGATAAGCTATCAGGATAAGCCACCGGTCGCTGTGAGCTTCATGTGCACGGTTTTCCCATTTCAGGATTAGCCAGAATACCAGAGCTGTGAACAAGCTGGAGTATGCATATACTTCACCTTCTACGGCACTGAACCAGAACGTATCACTCCATGTGTAAGCAAGAGCTCCTACAAGTCCTGATCCCATGATAGCAATCAGGCGTCCTGTCGTCATGTCTTCTTCACGCGGGCATATTAGCTTTTTTGCCAGATGAGTAATGCTCCAGAACAAGAACAATATACATGCAGCACTCATCAGTGCACTCATAATGTTCACCATTCGAGCTACTTGCGACGGATCACTTGTAAACTGACTGAAAAGATTTGCTGTAAGCATGAAGAAAGGTGCGCCAGGGGGATGACCAACTTCCAGTTTATATCCTGTTGTTATAAATTCGGGACAATCCCAAAAACTGGCGGTCGGCTCTATGGTAGAGCAATAAGTAAAAGCTGCAATCACAAATGCCAGCCATCCAACCAGATTGTTAATCTTATTGTACTGTTTCATGTGAGTTGTTTTATTTCTCATTAAAGTTCATTGTCCGCAAAGATAGTGATAATCTTTTTTTTCATAACAGATTACACCGATTTTCATGGTTTTTAGCATATTGATTTAAAAGAATATGGTATCGGCTTCGTTGCCAGCTTTCATACCCTTTGCATAGATCGTCATACTTTTTTATTGAATCAGTCGTGATGATGGCATTTCAGCACCCGGTGAGGTAAATCACCATGTCCTAATAATTCGATCGGACAGCCAAAGTGTTCTTCCAGCCATTCTGCGGGGATTTCAGTATCAGGATGGTAATCTAGCGTACCATTGACACAAGCTATCGATTTTACATTTTGCAATACGGTACCGATGTCATGACTTACCAAAATGATAGCACGTTCTTTATTGATTTCTTCAAGGAGTGAATAAAGTTTTGCTTCGAAACGTTTGTCGATATAAGTATTGGGTTCATCCAGTATTATGACTTGAGGATCAGAAACTAATGCCCGGCCTAATAGTGCACGTTGCAACTGTCCGCCACTTAGTTCCCCGATGGCTCTCTTTTCAAGTCCTTCCAGTCCCATACGGGCTATAACATTTTTTACTTGTTCGTGCTGTTGTGCTGTAAAAGAGCGCAATAATGCTTTTTGTCTGTTTAGTCCAGACAGTACCACATCATATACAGATATAGGAAATTTTTTGTCGATAGAACTGTATTGTGGCAGATATCCCATGCTGATTTCCTGAACTTCTTTTCCTTCATGGTAAAACCGAATATCCCCCGAAATGGGATGTAACAATCCCAAAATGATTTTTATCAGTGTTGTTTTTCCTCCTCCATTCGGTCCGATTACTCCAAGAAAATCTTTCTCGTACACAGTCAGATTAATATCTTCCAGTACTTTTTTGCGCTCATATGCAGCGCAGATATGATTTAACTGTATAATGGATTGTTTAGTCATAAGTTTATTCGCTTAATGCTTTGGCAACAGCTATCATTTCTTCACTCCATTTGTAGCTTAAAGGGTTAATGGAAACAATTTTTACACCTGCTTCCCGGGCAATGATCTCTGCATTGCGGCTATCAAACTCTTTCTGCACAAAGACTACCCGAACGTGTCTTTCTTTACATCGTCGGATAAGTGCCTGTAAATGTGCGGGTGAAGGTTCTTTTCCTCCTTCTTCTATACTGATTTGCTCTAACCCGTAATCGCGTGCAAAATATGAAAGTGCAGGATGGTAGATAAGAAAAGCACATGTTGTATTCTGTAAGTAAGTCCGGATTTCGCGGTCTGTGCGTTCTATCTCTGATTCTAGTTTTGCAAGGTTTTCTTTGTAATAAGAAATATTTGCTGAATCTAGTTTACAGAGAGTATGAAAGATGTTTTCGGCTATGATATAGGCATTTTGAGTAGAATTCCATACATGCGGTTCTACTCCTCCGGAATGTGAATGATTTCCGTGGTGGACTTCGTCTTCCCGTATCAGTTCGATACCTTCCGACATATCAAAGAATTTAACTTCCGGAGCATTGCTTTGTAATTTTTCAGCCCAAGCTTGTTCGAATCCAATGTAACCGATACGCAGGAAGGCACAACTTTTGTTTAAAGTGACCAGTTGTTGTGGGGTAGGGTCGTATGTCTCTGGATTGCTTCCTTCGGGAACCATACTGATTACCTGAAATTTATCTCCTGCTATAATTTCCGTAAAATAACGGAGTGGTTCAATGCTTACTGTTAGGGTCATTGGCTGAGACTTTTGTTGTTGACTGCCACATGCAGCCAGCAACAAAAGGTTTAAAAGAAGAATGATATATTTTTTCATAAAATTATTATCAATAATTTAAGTTTTGACAAAGATACAAAAACTTATTTTTTATTAGTATATTGACATATCCTAATGTGTATTACGGCTACTAAACAACTTTGATTTCATAAAATGAAAATTTATTAAATATTTATTGGTATAAATAAGTGATATTATCAGACATTATGTTAAATTTACGCAGGAAACCTAAAGTTATTGTTTAGCTAAGATTAAAAAACAAGTAGCAGTAAAAAAACTAATACTAATCTGATAAATTAAAACTAGATGAAAAATCTTAATCAATTTCTTGTGTGCTTATTTCTCTCTTTATTATCAGTTGTAGGACAAGCTCAGCGGAATACTCCTTATTTTGTTAAGCATTTGCAGTTTTCTGGTAATGAAAGTTTAGAGCAAAAGGCTGTTATGGCGGCACGTCTGATTCCTTCTTCGCAGCAGTTAGAGTGGCAGAAGATGGAACTTACTGCTTTTTTACATTTTGGTATTAATACTTTTACCGGTAGAGAATGGGGAGATGGAACGGAAGATCCAGCTTTGTTTAATCCGACTGATTTAGATGCTGAGCAATGGGTACGTACATTGAAAGAATGTGGATTCAAGATGGTTTTGCTTACAGCGAAGCATCATGATGGATTCTGTTTGTGGCCAACTAAAACAACTAAACATTCAGTTGCATCTTCACCTTGGAAAAATGGTAAAGGAGATGTTGTGCGTGAACTTCGTGATGCATGTAGTAAATATGGAATGAAATTTGGAGTTTATCTGTCTCCATGGGATCGTAATGCTTCTTGTTATGGAAACTCTCCAGAATATAATAAGTTTTTTGTTGCGCAATTAACAGAGTTATTGACCAATTACGGCGAGGTACATGAAGTTTGGTTCGATGGTGCAAATGGGGAAGGCCCTAATGGGAAGAAACAGGAATATGACTGGGATACATTTTATAAAACAATTCAACGTTTACAGCCGAAAGCTGTAATGGCTATTATGGGAGATGATGTGCGTTGGGTTGGTAATGAAAAAGGACTTGGTCGTGATACTGAATGGAGTGCGACAGTTTTGACTCCAGGGATTTATGCGCGCTCAAAAGAAAATAATAAACGTCTTGGAGTTTATGAAACAGCAACGGATCTGGGAAGCCGTAAAATGTTAGAGAATGCAACAGAATTATTTTGGTATCCTTCGGAAGTTGATGTTTCGATTCGTCCGGGATGGTTTTGGCATGAAGAGGAGAACTCTAAAATAAAAAGCTTGAAACAATTGTCTGATATTTATTTTCGGTCGGTTGGTTATAATTCTGTATTACTGTTGAATATACCTCCTGACCGTCGTGGACTGATAAATGAGGCAGATATCAGCCGTTTAAAGGAATTTGCTGCTTATCGTCAACAGGTCTTTTGTGACAATAAACTGATAAATGGAAATACGTATTGGAAGGCTGCTCAAGGTGAAAAACATGTTTATACTGTTCGCCAAAATACTCCGGTAAACGTGGTAATGCTACAGGAAGATATTTCAAAAGGACAACGTGTTGAAAACTTTATAATTGAGGCGTGGTTAAATGGAAGCTGGCAGTTATTAGGAAAAGGAACTACGATTGGGTACAAGCGAATGCTTCGTTTTCCAGAAGTTATGACGGATTCACTCAGAATATGTATAGAATCTACTCGTTTGGATGCGAATATTATGAATGTAGCTGCTTATTATGCACAGCCTTTGATTGATGAGGAGCAACTGACTACTTGGAATAATCTTTCTAGAGATTCTTGGAAAAAAATATCGGTTTCTCCTTTAACAGTTGATTTTGGCAAAACTGTTACGGTAAAAGCTTTTACTTATGCTCCTTTGAACGAAGAGGCTAAACCTACTATGGCATATCATTATAAACTCTACATTAGTTTGAATGGAACAGACTGGCAGGAAGTTATATCAAACGGAGAGTTTAGCAATATTATGCATAATCCATTACCTCAAACAGTGGCACTTCCTCAGAGTAAACAGGCACGGTATATAAAGATTGAGGCAACTACTCCTAATGCATCGACAGCTGTAATTGAACTGGAGGAATTGGGGGTAACTGTTATTTCTGATGACAATAAATAATGTACATATTTATTGTCTGATATAATAGCTTGGTATTTGTGGAGTGTTTTTATCATCGAGTGTTAAAATGAAAGTGTATTTACTTGTTTCTGTATTGTCTGTTGTAATCATTAATAGACATTGAAAAACTATAAAAATGAAAGTTCCAATATTGGTTTTATGAAAAAGATACTTATTTGTTTGATATATGTATGGGTAAGTGCTGTTTGTACAGCACATGTTCAAGTTGGCTTTGCTCGGAATAAATTGTACAATATTGTACCTGTAAATTATTCTGGTAAGGCTGTAGGATATGATCCTGATAGCAAAAGGGTGGTTTTGAGTGTTAGTAATGATGCTGATAAATTGCAGCAATGGAGTGTCACTAATTTATCTGGTAGTTTCCGTTTTATAAATCCTTTTGAGAATAAAGCAATTCATGCTACAGGGGATAATACATTGAGAATAACAGAAAACAATGGTTCAGATGAATCTCAGTTATGGATTATAAAGAAGAGTGGCAAGTTCTTGCAGATATATCCTTCTAATAGCCCTGATTTGATATTGGCTTGCCAACAGAAAGGGCGGTTGGTTTTAGTTGATAAGGTAAAGTTTCTGAATAATCCAGAAACGTATTTTTATATTAATGTTAGTAAAGTAGCAATGCCTGCGGAAGCTGCTTCTGGTACATTAGAACGTCCTAAGGTTTATTGGGAAGACGAGACTATGTTTGCAGAAAATAAAGAGCCGGGTTGTGCAACTTACATTCCTTATATAACCGAGAAAGAAATGCTGGCTGATAAAGATTTTTATCGTACACCATGGGTGTATAGCCAGAGCTCTTCGTTTAAATTGTTGAATGGCAACTGGTATTTTCATTTTGTATCAGAACCTTCTCAACGTCCGGAATCATTCTATAAAGAAGATTATGATGTATCGAGTTGGGAGACTATTCCAGTTCCTTCAAATTGGGAAATGCAGGGGTATGACCGTCCTATTTACGCGAATGTAGAGTATCCTCATTCCAATACACCTCCTTATATTGATGCTCGAAAGGGATTCAATGATGGTGGAGCTAATTATGGGATTAATCCGGTGGGTTCCTATGTGCGTTTCTTTGATTTGCCTGCTGGATGGGAAAAACAGCGTACATTTATCCATTTTAGTGGTATATATAGTGCTGCATTTGTATATCTGAACGGAGAATATGTCGGTTATACACAAGGATCGAATAATGTGGCAGAGTTTGATTTAAGCAAATATCTGCGCACAGGAAAAAATCGTTTGGCTGTTCAAGTATTTCGCTGGAGCGACGGTTCGTATCTTGAATGTCAGGACATGTTCCGTATGAGTGGTATTTTCCGGGATGTTTATTTATATAATGTTCCACGAGTAAGTGTACGTGACCATTATATTACTTCTAAGTTAGATGCAGCTTCAGAATATACCAGTGGCGAAATGTCTGTTAATATGATGCTTGATAACCGTGATCGGATGAAAGGGGTGAAGAATCTGATTGTAAAATTATTCGATCCAGATGGAAGACTGGTAGCAGAAACAGAGCAACAGGTTAATTATTCAGATAAGAAAGAAACTGTATATTCAAAAGCTACATTCAAGCTGAAGAATCTTGTAACATGGACAGCTGAAACTCCTAACTTGTATACGGTTCATATTATCCAGCGAAATGGGGATAATGATGAAATGGTCTTTTCTACCAAGTATGGTTTCCGCAATATAGAACTGAAGGGTACAGTGGTATATATTAATGGACAAAGAGTATTTTTCAAGGGAACTAATCGACATGACACACATCCGGTTTATGGTCGGGCTGTTACTGTAGAATCAATGTTGCGTGATGTGACACTGATGAAACAGAATAATATTAATACTATCCGTACTTCTCATTATCCGAATGATGCGAAAATGTATGCTATGTTCGATTATTTCGGACTTTATACAATGGATGAGGCTGATTTGGAAGACCATGCTAATCAGTCGATCAGTGATATGCCTTCTTGGATACCTGCTTTTGTTGATCGTATTGACCGTATGGTACTTAGAGATCGCAATCATCCAAGTGTAATTTTTTGGAGCTTGGGTAATGAAGCTGGAGGAGGAAGTAATTTCCAGGCTTGTTATGATGCTGCCAAACGATTGGATAACCGCCCCATACACTATGAGGGTACACGCGATGGAAAAGAATATGGCGGAAATCGTTTTAGTGACTTGTATTCGAAGATGTATCCGGGTATGAAATGGATGAATACATATGTAAGCTCATTGGATAAACCGATGTTTATTTGTGAGTATGCTCATGCCATGGGTAATGCTATTGGAAATTTAAAAGAATACTGGGAAAGCATTGAAGGAAGTTCGGCTACTATTGGTGGAGCTATTTGGGACTGGGTAGATCAGGCTATCTATGAGCCTCATGAAATGAAAAAAGGTATTTATCGTCTGCATACAGGGTATGATTTTCCAGGTCCTCATCAGGGTAACTTCTGTTCGAATGGAATAATTCCGGCAACTCGTGAAGAATCGCCTAAGTTGAAAGAAGTAAAAGCTGTATATCAGTATGTACATTTTGCTGATAAGGGAGTTGATGTAAAAAGAAATGAGGCTAAAGTGTTGCTGAAAAACACATATGATTTCCTTTCACTTGATAAATTCTATTTGCGGTGGCAAGTTGTAAAAGACGGTTTTCGTATGCAACCGGATAGCATGATGCTTCCAGCTGTAATGCCTGATGATTCACTGTTGGTGGCATTGAATCTAAAAGGTATTAATTTAAAGAAGGCTATAAAGAATGGTGAGGAAGTCATGCTTGATTTGTATGTATGTCGTACAGATGCTGAAACTTGGGCTGGTGCTGGGCATGAGGTTGCAAAACAGCAATATGAATTGTCTGCACGAAAGGAATTACCTGAGTTAAAGAGCTTACATGGAAAGAAACAGAAGTTGGCTGTTTCTGACAATGAAAACTTATTGACGGTCAAAAATGCTTATATAGAAGCCTCTTTCGATAAGACAACGGGGCAATTGGTTACATTAGTTATGAACGGCCAGCAGGTTGTCAGTCAGGGAGGAGGATTTGTATACGATAATCATCGTTGGATTGAGAATGATAAATTTACTGAAACGGCTAATGGACTGTCGGAAAAAGGAACATGTACGGTGACCGAAGAGAAAGGCAATATTATTGTTACCACTAACCGTGAAGGTAGTTTATGTAGTACGGATATCGTATATACATTTACTCAAACGGGAGTCATGGATATGGAGGTTGTTTTCCGTCCGCATACAGCTGATTTACGTCGTTGCGGCTTGGTGGCAAACATTGACTCAACATTGAGCAATATCGATTATTATGCATATGGTCCATGGGAAAATTATAATGACAGAAAAGACGGTTGTATGGTAGGTCGTTATACGACAACAGTGGAGGATATGGAAGTTCCTTATATGAAACCTCAGTCTATGGGAAATCGTGAAGGCCTTCGTGAACTGACTTTATATAATAAAGAAGGTAAAGGTGTAAAGATTCAGACTGAAGGTAATGTGTCGTTTTCTGCTCTGCGATATACAGATAAAGATTTGATGGAAGGACAGCATGCTTGGGAGTTAGAGAAACGTCCGTATATTGTGCTTCATCTGGATGCTGTACAGCGTGGAGTAGGAAATGCTAGTTGTGGGCAGGATGTAGATACATTACCTGCTTATCGTATTCCACAACAAGAAATGAAGTATAAATTACGTTTCTTTACTTGTTCTCTGAATAATTAAGTCATATTAATCAGAAGTCAAAGCTGATATCTAAGAAGTTTAATATTGATGAAGACATTCTTATAGTCAGTTTAGACTTCTGATTTTTATTTATATCTTAGTATTAATAGAAACTATATTGAAGGTAGTTTCGTAGATAATTTGTTAGCCTATGAAAAAATTATTATCATTTTTAGTTGTGCTTTCATGCGTTCTCGGTATAAAAGCAGCAGATACAGTCTTTATAAAGAATCCTCAAATACCAATTCTGATAGAGCGGCATGATAATGTTTTATGTTACATGCGTATTAATGCGCACGAGGCAAAGGTCTTGGATAATGTTTCTGTGACATTTGGACAAGATGTACCTTTAGAGCAGATTAAATCAGTAAAACTATACTATGGAGGTACTGAAGCTATTCAGGACAGAGGAAAGAACCGTTTTGCTCCTGTAGAATATATTTCCGCTCATGCGCCAGGCAAGACTTTATCTGTCAATCCGTCATATGCTATTAAGAAATCTGAAATTGTTCCCCAAAAGAATTCTGTATTGTTGACTGGAAATCAGAATTTATATCCGGGAGTAAATTTCTTTTGGGTCAGTATAGAAATGAAGCCAGAAGCATCGTTGCTTACAAAAATCACTGCTGAAGTGACGGGGGTAACAGCAGATGGTCAGTCGTTACCAGTTAAATGTGTATCAGCACCGAATGTTATACGTCGTTTGGGAGTAGGTGTGCGTCATGCCGGAGATGATGGTGCAGCAGCTTTTCGTATCCCAGGTTTGGTGACAACCAATAAAGGTACATTGTTAGGTGTATACGATGTGCGTTATAACAGTAGTGTGGATTTGCAGGAACATATTGATATCGGTTTGAGCCGAAGTATTGACGGTGGAAAGACTTGGGAAAAAATGCGTCTGCCTCTAGCTTTTGGAGAATACGGTGGGCTGCCAGCAGCTCAGAATGGTGTAGGAGATCCCTCAATTTTGGTTGATACAAAAACAAATACAATCTGGATTGTTGCGGCATGGACACACGGAATGGGTAATCAGCGTGCATGGTGGAGCTCACAGCAAGGTATGGATGTAAATCATACGGCTCAGCTTGTTTTAGTAAAAAGTACAGATGATGGAAAAACCTGGTCTGAGCCGATTAATATAACCGAACAAGTAAAACACCCTGAATGGTATTTTTTGTTGCAAGGTCCGGGTAGAGGTATTACTATGGAGGATGGTACATTGGTATTTCCTATTCAATATATAGGTAAAGACCGGATTCCTAATGCTGGTATTATGTATAGTAAGGATAGAGGAGAAACATGGACCATTCATAATCATGCACGTACAAATACTACGGAAGCTCAGGTTGCTGAAGTTGTTCCTGGAACACTGATGTTGAATATGAGAGATAATCGTGGAGGAAGCCGTGCTGTTTATACAACTTCTGATTTGGGCATGACGTGGAAAGAACATGAGTCATCACGAACAGCATTACCTGAGCCTGTTTGTATGGCAAGTCTTATCAGTGTGAAAGCAGCGGACAATGTTTTAGGTAAGGATATATTGATTTTTTCGAACCCGAATACAACCAATGCCCGTAAAAATATTACTATAAAAATAAGCCTTGATGGTGGAAATACATGGGCACATCAGTTGCTTTTAGACGAAGGTGAGAACTGGGGTTATTCGTGTCTTACGATGGTAGATAAAGAAACGATTGGCATTCTTTATGAAAGTAGTGTTGCACATATGACTTTCCAATGTATCAAGCTAAAGGATATCGTGCAGTAAGTAAAAAATATATGTATTTATTAATATAAGAATTTCCCTTCGTATTTCATGGAAACGTGAATACGAAGGGAAATCTTTTATTTTGAAGCTCTCAATATCTCTCGTTTTCCACCTGGAGGGCCTGGAAGACGTTCTACGGTAAATCCCGCAGTTTGCAGCATCCGGCGTATTACTCCTTTAGCACAGTATGTTGTGAGAATACCACCAGAATTTAGAGAAGCATATAGGGTGTTGAATAGTTCTTGGCTCCACATTTCCGGTTGTTTTTCTGGAGCAAAAGCGTCAAAGTAAATGAGGTCAAATGCTCCTTGGAATTTATAGTTCGTAAAATCTCCTTCTACTTTATGTAAAGTAAAGTAAGGTGTTAAGCTTATATCTGTATTCCATGCTGAATTATGCAGTGCATAGAAGTCGTTACTACGTTCCGGGCAGATCTGTTCTGGATAGGCAAGTTGATGTACAATATCATTACTTACAGGGTAGCGTTCTATTGTTGTATAGTGAACTTGACGTTTTGAATTATCAGCTTCCAACAGAGTGAGAAATGCATTGAGCCCGGTTCCGAAACCGATTTCCAGTATTCGCAGTGTAGAGGAGGGATGATGTTTCATTCCCATGTTGATAAATATATGTTCAGACTCCGTCAAAGCCCCTTTTACGGAATGATAATGTTCGTTTAGTTCAGGTACGAAAAGTGTATAACTTCCATCTGCAGTTTGTTCTAGTTCTATCATAAATTAAAATTGATATAATAATTATTTTAGAAAAGACTGATAATACCAAGAGTTGCTGCTACTAATATAGCGTAACGAGCCAGCTTACCGATGCTCATCGAAACAGTAACAATCCCAATATGAGCTCTCATCAATCCTAGTACAATTAAAATTGCATCTCCTACTACAGGCAAAAAAGAGAATAATGCCATCCATGCTCCCCTTCCATGTATAAATCGGGTAGCACGTTCCATTTGTTTCGGAGTTACTCCAAGGTATTTTTCTATCCATTCCATTTTTCCAAGATGGCCTATCCAATAGCAGGTAAGTCCACCTAAAACGTTGCCTGCTGTTGTGGCAATGGTAGACCATACAGGGTCGAGCCCTAAGCCAACACAAGCAAGTAGGACTGCTTCAGAACTGAATGGTAAAATTGTTCCGGCAAGAAAAGCAGACAAGAACATACCAAAATATCCCCAGTCGGTCAGAAGTTGAAGAAATATATCCATAAATTAAATAAGCACAATGCAAACCAGATAACAAGAACCGTAATAAAAGTTATTCGGGTAAATTTACTGAAAGTAAGTGAAAATAAATGTCCTCCCATAAATACCATCGGAATAATAGCTAAAGGAAGTAATGCTTTAATATGAGATGGTTGTAAAACCATAAGAATATTTATCCATACTCCCATGGATAGTATCACTTGTAATAAAATACGAGTTTGTACTTTGTCTTTATATGCAAATCGTAAATAAGGAATACTAAATGCAATCCATAATATTGTGATAACTCCCCATAAAGTATAATAGCTGAAATGTATGGGTGCATAATTTATTTGATCAAACTGTAGAATATGCGAAATTACATTGTAGAATTCTTCGGTTTGATCCGTATATAAGTCATATCCCAGCAGAAGCCAGTAAGGTAATGTAAAGCCAATGATTCCGGCAAAAAAGGTTTTTCCTTCGAGCGAACGAAGGTTAATCATATGAATATATAGTAGCGGAGTAATCCAAGCTATACAAGGAAGAATAAGGCTACTTAACCCCATCCACAAGAAAGCATGGAATATGGCGGTCGAAGCATGGGGAGATTCATAGCTTTGAAACAGTGAATATAGCATACAAAGAAAGAATACTGGAAGTAATAGTGTAACATTCCATGTATGCAAGAAAGGTGTTGCCGCATAAAACAGAAGAAAAAAAGAAGCAGGAAGCGTCGTACGTGTACGTATCAGTGCAAACTTCGTATCCGTTTCCAGTAGCAGGTAAGTAGTAAGGCTGAATATTAATAACGAGCCAATATTTGCCCATAAATGTGGAGTCGATATGACCCATAGAATAAGTGTTAAAGTACTTACAACTGGAAGTGTGGCACGTCCTGTCGCAACTTCGTATTGAAATCTGTTTCTGGTCTGGATCATGTGACGGATATTGATGACAAAAGAAATGTCACCACAGCTACACTCATTTACTCTTTAAACAGAATAATTGGTGTAGCTGTGGTGATGAATTGAAATATTATAAGTCGAAACCGATATCAGAACGGAAATATTTCTTTTCGAATGAAATTTTTCCGGCATTGGTAAAGGATTGTTTCAATGCTTCTTCCTTGTTGGTACCGTATGAGCTGACAGCTATCACACGACCTCCGGATGTGACAACCTGATTATCTTTCAATGCTGTTCCGGCATGGAATACGATGCTGCCTCCTGCTTTAGCTTCTTCGATTCCTGTTATAGGGAATCCTTTTTCATATGCTTCTGGATAACCGCCAGATACCAGCATAACGCATACTGCAGAACGTGAATCTATTTCCAGTGTCTTTTCATTGAGGTTTCCTGCCGCTACTCCTTCAAACAGTTCCACAAGGTCACTCTTAATGCGCAGCATGACACTTTCAGTTTCAGGGTCACCCATACGGACATTGTATTCAATAACCATCGGTTCACCTTTTACGTTAATCAAACCGAAGAAGATAAATCCTTTATAATCGATCCCTTCAGCTGCCAGGCCTTCTACTGTCGGACGAATAATGCGTTCGTCTACTTTCTTCATCCAAGCTTCGTCTGCAAACGGTACTGGCGAAACAGAACCCATACCTCCGGTATTCAGACCTTTATCGCCCTCGCCGATACGTTTGTAATCTTTTGCTTCAGGTAAGATTTTATAGTTCTTTCCGTCAGTCAAAACGAAAACAGAACATTCGATACCACTCAAAAACTCTTCGATAACAACGGTTGCCGATGCATTACCGAACATACCGCCGAGCATTTCTTTCAGTTCTTTTTTTGCTTCCTCTAAAGTCGGAAGAATCAGTACACCTTTTCCAGCACACAAACCGTCAGCTTTCAATACATACGGAGCTTGTAATGTTTCGAGGAAAGCAAGACCTTCTTCCAAATTGGCAGAAGTAATGCTTTTATATCCAGCTGTCGGGATGTGATGACGTTGCATGAATCCTTTAGCGAATTCTTTACTTCCTTCGAGTACGGCACCTGCTTTTGACGGACCGATTACTGGGATATTGGCCAATGCAGCATCGTTCTTAAAGAAGTCGTAGACACCTTTTACCAATGGATCTTCAGGGCCTACTACTACCATGTTGATACCATTTGCTACAACAAATTCTTTGATAGCTTCGAAATCGTCTGCTTTTATTGCTACATTTTCACCAACTTCACGTGTTCCGGCATTACCTGGAGCGATGTATAGTTTTTCTATTTTCGGACTTTGGGCGATTTTCCATGCTAGTGCATGCTCACGTCCACCTGAACCTAACAGTAACAGTTTCATATGTTTACAGTATTATGATTTGTTTCTTTATTTTATTTCAAATGATCAAGAAAATAACGGGTGATGTGTTCGTGCAAGTGTACGCGGTCGCGCCCCATCATGTTGTGACCGTCTTCCGGATAGATGAAGAAATCTGGATGAGTTCCAGCGTCAATACAAGCACGTAAAAAACTGATGCTGTGTTGCGGTACACAGGTAGGATCCATTCCACCGATAATTACTTCCAGACGACCTTTCAAGTTACCAGCCTTTAAGCGAAGATTTGATTCTTTATATCCTTCAGGATTAGCTTGTGGAGTATCCATGTATCTTTCTCCATACATAACTTCGTAGAATTGCCAGTCGATAACCGGACCACCAGCTACTCCTACCTTGAAGATATCCGGATAAGTCAGCATAAGATTAGTTGTCATGAATCCCCCGAAGCTCCATCCATGAACACCGATTTTGTCTGCATCAACATATGGAAGTGATTGCAGGAACTTGGCTCCTTGTACTTGGTCTTTCATTTCTTCTGTACCAAGATGGCGGAAGGTACAATTTTCGAACTTAATACCGCGATTATCACTTCCACGGTTGTCAACAGTAAGCATTACATAACCTTGTTGTGCCATGTAAAGATCCCATCCACGTGCATCATAAAAACGGGTATTATGTATCATTTGTGCATGTGGACCTCCGTATACGTAAATAATAGCCGGATATTTTTTGTTCGGATCGAAATTAACAGGCTTAATTAAGCGGTAATACAAATCTGTTTCTCCATCGGCTGCTTTAATTGTTCCTACAGTAATTTCCGGTAAATTGTAGTTTTCCTTTAGCGGGTCGGTTGCTGTGAACAGAGTTGTACCTTTTTTCCCGGTAGTAGGAAGAATACTGATTTCACGTGGAACATTGTTCGAAGTGAAGTAATCGATAAGATAGGTTCCACTTGCTGATAATTTGGCCTGGTGAGTACCATCTTCCATACCGATCAGTGTACGTTTCCCATTTTTTACGTTCAGACTGAATATATTAGTCTGTAAAGGAGATATTTCCGTACTTGCAATTATGATTTCTTTACGAGAAGTATTGAATCCTAAAACATCTTGAACCAGCCAGTTGCCTTCGGTCAATGGGATTGTTTTCAGATATTCACAATATTGGTCTTCACTATCCTTTCCAGTTTTCCATTCACCTTTCAGTTTGGTTTTTGTATCCATAAGATACAAATGGTTGAAACCGTCTCGCTGTGTCTGATAAATAAACTGGCTATCATCCCAAGGTAAAAATATCAGAGGATGCTGAGGCTCTACGTAACGAGTATGTTTCTCTTCATAAAGCACTCCTATCTTTTGTCCGCTTACGGCATCATATTGAACCAGTTGTGCATGATTCTGGTCGCGGTTCAGTTCGATAACGAATATACTCTTTTCGTCAGGGACCCAACTGATGTTAGTAAAATAACGGTCAGTAGGATCACCGGCTTGTAAATAAATTGTCTTGCCATCTTTTACATTGTATATTCCGACAGTTACTTTATGGCTTGTCATACCAGCCATTGGGTATTTGTCGGGAACAAGCTCGGCAATGCGTGCTGTAGTATTTACCTGTGGATAATCGGTTACCATACTTTGGTCCATACGGTAGAAAGCCAAGTAAGTACCTTTCGGACTCCAAAAAGTACCTTTCATGATACCAAACTCATTACGGTGTACAGCTTGGCCATATACGACATCCTTTTCCTGCTGTTGATTACCTGTAACTTTCGGGTTAACCATGCTGCTGAAATCCCTTTCATGTGCTACATACAGGTCATTCCCGATAGTATATGCCATGTAGCCATTTTCTTTACAGAAATCGAAGTTTGTCGGGCCTTCTCCCTGCAGGTTAAATAGATTGACTATTTTCTTTTTGCTGAAGTCATACCATATCATGTACTTTTGTCCGGGAGTACGGTCGTCATACTGGGTAAAAGTAATCACATTACGGTCACCCCAAGGAAGTGAAGCAGCCATCAGTGTACGAAGTGGTTTGATATGACCTGTAAGTTTGTAAGGCATTTCGCCATTTTTCAGCGCTTCATTTACCTCTTCCAGTGTGACGAGTATACTTTCTTTTCCGCTTTTAGTATCTATTTTTTTGATGTTCTCTATATCTGTACGGACACATATATCACCCCACCATTGTAGTCCGGGCATGCTTTTCGGCACAAGATTAAAATAATTATCTCCACCCGGTATTACATCATTGAGGGTGAATGTCTTTTTCTCTTGGGCAGATGAAATTGTTGCTATCATACAGAATAGAGCTATTATTTGAAATATACGCTTCATTTTCAGTGGATATACGTTACTTATTCATTTTCTGTATTTTCTTCGTTTGCACGACGACGGTGCATGTAACGAGGTGCGGGTGCCTGCTTAGGGCGTCCGTCATCAGTAGAAGGACGTGAAGGACGATTTTCGCGAGAAAAGTTTTTCTTATCGTTTTCCTTACGCTCTGTTCGGAAACTTGTTTTTTTATCTCCTTTATATTCTACTTTTTCTGCACGCTTCCGTGGACGGGTTTCGTTTCCTTCCCGCTTAGGCTTAAATTCTTTGTCACTGTTTTCACTACGGAAGGTTTTGTATTTTCCATCGAAAATCTGATATTTCCGGAACTGACATTCCAGTGAACCATTAAACAAAGGAACTTTGACTGATGGCTTTAGTCCAATTTGGTCGAAACATTCGTCACGATAGCTTAATATCCAGGCATCATTGCCGCTGAATGCATGTTTCAAGCGTTCTCCAATCATTTGGTATAGGCCTAGCAGATCATCAGAAGATATTCGTTCTCCATAAGGTGGATTAGTCACAATGATACTCTTTTCTTTAGGCTGTTCAAATTGCTGGAACGGTTGGATTTTTAGAATGACATCCTTGCTTACTCCTGCTGCTTTTACATTGTGCACAGCAATTTCGTTGGCTTTCGGATTGTTGTCATATCCGTAAATTTTATGGTTAAATTCACGTTCATTAGAATCATCATTATAGATTGAATCGAATAAATCCTGGTCGAAGTCACGCCACTTTTCAAAGCCAAACTCTTTACGGAATACTCCCGGAGCAATATTGCGTGCGATAAGTGCTGCTTCAATAGGAATTGTTCCAGAGCCACACATCGGGTCTATTAAATCACATTCGCCTCTCCATCCAGTCATCAGAATCATTCCGGCAGCCAATACCTCGTTTAAAGGAGCTTCTACTTGTTCCTGACGGTAGCCACGGCGATGAAGTGATTCACCCGAACTGTCGAGTGAAAGTGTACAACGGTCTTCTGCAACATGGATATTAATAGCCAGATCCGGATTGCTAATACGTACAGATGGACGATTGCCTGTCTTTTCACGGAAATAATCGACAATAGCATCTTTTACCTTATAAGCAACAAACTTCGAATGACGGAATTCATTGGAGAATACTACCGCATCAACAGCAAAGCTGCTCATATTATCCAAATAGTCTTCCCAAGCAATACTTTTAACAGCTTCATACACTTCGTCTGCTGTTTTTGCAGTAAAATGTTTGATTGGTTTTAAGATACGAATAGCCGTGCGCAAGCAAAAATTAGCACGATACATCATTGCTTTGTCACCGGTAAAAGAAACCATACGGCGTCCGATTTCAATATTTCCGGCTCCCAACTCGGTGAGTTCTTGTGCCAGCACTTCTTCCAGTCCCTGGAAGGTCTTGGCGATAAGCTCGAATTCTTGATTCATTTTAACTAAATTACGTAATTTCAATTAATTGTGCAAAAATATGAATTTTCGGTCAGCCAGTCAACTGTTTGATAAGGTTTAAATACATTTTGTTGTAAAGAAAGTCAACTTTGATATTTTTATTATGTAATATCTTGCTTTCGTGAAAAATATTACTGCTGCTCGCTTTACCCTCAAGGAAGTTGATTTTTATTTTGAAGAAAAATGTATCTTTGCCAAAGCCTGAATTGAAAATAATAAGAAATGTACTTCAGAATGAAAATTACTATGAGAATACATGCTCTATGTTTTATACTGGGAATAATCTTGTCTGCAACGTCTATAAGAGCTGAAGAAGAAAGACTATGGCAACTGCATGCTGTTGATATTCAAGCTCCATATGCTCCTGCTCCTATGGCAAACGGATGTATAGGGATTCTTCCTCAAAAAGAACCTTTTGCTGTAGAGCATGTTATGTTGAATCATGTATTCGATGCTGCATCTCCCCATGTTGTTAGTCGAGTAATGAGAGGAATTAATCCGTTTTGTCTTTCTATGAAAATAGACAATATAAAAGTTGATACTTCAAATATCTCTGACTGGCAACAAACGATAGATATGCGTCGTGCTGTACATCAAACAAGTTTCCAGACTTTAGAAAAAGCAGATGTTTCTTATGAGTTGTGTGCTTTACGCAATTTGCCTTATGCCGGTTTAATTCGTGTGACTGTTCAGGCATGTAAGGATATGTTGTTGGAAGTCCGTTCAGGAATGGGTATTCCAGACGATTATTCGCAATCTTCAATTCGGCATCGTGAAATGGAAGCTGATGGAAATCGTATGTACATGCTTGAATCGGATGCAACTTCTCGGTTTGGATACCGTCGGGTAGCTTCTACTTCTTCTTTTCTTTTCAATGGCGAACAGATAAAGCCTATATATGATGAAGCTACTCGGGAATTGTTTTTTTCGATTCAGCTAAAAAAGGGAGAAACATTTTGTTTCTCTTTAGTAGGAAGCGTATGTTCATCACGTGATTTTTTTGATCCCTATAATGAAGCAGAGCGGCAGGTAATTTATGCAGTGCATGAGGGAGAAGAAGCATTGATGCAGGCACATTATCGTCTTTGGGATGAACTATGGCAAGGTGATATACGTATTGAAGGAGATGATGACGCACAGCGTATCGTAAGATTTGCCTTATTTAATTTATATTCTTCTTGTCGTGGAGGTAGTCGCTTAAGTATCCCTCCTATGGGATTATCGTTGCAGGGATATAATGGACATATCTTTTGGGATACAGAATTGTGGATGTATCCCCCTATGCTTCTGTTGAATCAGGATATAGCCCGGTCGATGCTTGATTATCGCTTTGACCGTCTTCCTGCTGCTCGTAAAAAAGCATTGGCATATGGTTATCGGGGAGCAATGTTCCCGTGGGAGAGTGATGATTCTGGTGAAGAAGCTACGCCTACTCATGCATTGACCGGTCCGTTTGAACATCATATTACAGCCGACATAGGAATTGCCTGCTGGAATTATTATTGTGTAACTCGTGATATGCGTTGGCTGCAACGTGAAGGTTATCCACTGCTCAAAGAAATTGCAGACTTTTGGGCAAGTCGTGTTACTCGCAATCAGGATGGTTCATATTCAATTCATAACGTGACCGGAGCTGATGAATATGCAAACGGTGTTACAGATAATGCGTTTACTAACGGTGCAGCGTCACTTGCGCTTAAGTATGCTTGTCAGGCTGCAGAGATTTGTGGAGAAAAGGTTCCGGAAATATGGTGGGAGATTGGAGAAAATATCCGCATATTACAATTCGAAAATGGTGTGACACGTGAGCATTTCACTTATAAAGGCGAAATGATCAAACAAGCTGATGCAAATCTGCTAGCTTATCCACTAGGGGTGATAACTGATGAATACAGACAGAGACAAGATTTGGAATATTATGCCGAGCGTATAGACCAAAAAGATGGACCGGCTATGTCGTACTCTGTTTATTGCGTACAGTATGCTCGTATGGGAGAAGCAGATAAAGCATACGAGATGTTTCGTCGTTGTTATGAGCCCAATCTGAAAAAGCCTTTCGGAGTTATTTCGGAAACTCCCACAAGTAACAATCCATATTTTATGACTGGAGCAGGAGGTTTATTGCAGGCTGTATTGAATGGCTTTTGTGGACTCCAGATTACGGATGAAGGAATCGTCCAGCTTCCGTCAGCGCTTCCTTCTCACTGGAAACGGGTAACTGTTACAGGTGTAGGTTCTGATAAAAAGACTTATGTAAGAGAAAGGTAGTATGATGTAATAAAACAACTTTCTAAAGTATCTAAAAAAATCCTTCTCACAGTTGAAGAGGTAACTTTAACATTGTGAGAAGGATTTTTTATCAGTTAACTTTTTTCAGTTGATAATTCAGGTTCGACTGACTTTTTTCCAGTTTATCATTTAGTAAGGTAAGAGTTTGGTCATTTTCTACCAGGAAATTAAAGGTTTGCTTTTGGTCATTTGTTATAAGTTGCCATACGGTAGCGTTTTCATTTCCGGCCATACCACGTAAAGTGAAGCGTTTCCCTTCATAAGTAAATGTCTTATCTTTCCCGTTTTCAGCTTCTTTGTAAGTCAAAGCCAACGAAAATGTTCCGTCTCCGCTATGCTTTTTACTTTTGATGGTTAACGAATAGAATATCCCGGGACCGGAGGCGGCAGGAAGCAATCCTTCGTAAGTAAGGGTTTGCATTGGACCTAGTTCATCTTTACTCTGAGTATAGATAAGTTTACTCCTTTGGCTGATAGTCCATATACCATCAATGAAACGCACGTTTTTTGTATCATCATCTTCGATATTCCAAGCATATTTGCCTGTAGGTAATGTACGTCTTTCCAAGATTTCCTTAGGCTGTTCGTCAGAAAAGAATAGCTCTGCTAATGTCGAATCGGGGCTGAAAACAATAAAGGCCGATCGTTCACTTCCATCAGCCGCATCGACTCGTATTCCCTTCTCAAAAAGACGGATACAATCTTTCTGTACTTCGCTCCACGTATATCCGGCTGAAGCAAGACAACCATGCTCATCTCGGTCGTTTCCTACTGCTTGTGGGATATTCTTTAAAGAGTCACTATTGTTATCTGTTTCTTGCTTTTTTTGAGTATTGCAAGCAGCCAGCAATATAGCTAGACATATTGTAATTGTTGGTTTCATATTTTTTCTATTAATCATTAAAACTTTGTTCTTATATATAATTTATTCCCGGCGTTGTACGATGCGTGAACCAGCTGGTACACTTTCCGTTACCCAAATGTTACCACCAATTGTTGCACCTTTACCAATGGTGATACGTCCTAAAATAGTTGCATTAGAATATACGATGACGTCATCTTCCAGAATGGGGTGGCGGGCAATACCCTTTATTGGATTTCCGTTTTCATCGAGTGGGAAACTCTTGGCTCCCAATGTAACTCCTTGGTAGAGCTTTACATTATTACCAATGATACACGTGGCACCGATTACTACCCCTGTACCGTGGTCGATAGTAAAATGATGCCCGATCTGTGCTCCGGGATGAATATCAATTCCGGTTTCCGAGTGAGCCATTTCGGTAATGATGCGGGGAATAAGCGGAACATTCAGCATATACAGTTCGTGTGCAATGCGATAATTGGTAATTGCACGGATAATAGGATAACAACAGATGATTTCTCCAAAACAGGTAGCTGCTGGATCTCCGTAATATGCTGCTTCTACATCGGTAGCAAGAATACGTCGTATTTCAGGGAGTCTGCTGATAAAACGTGCTGCTATGGATGCAGCTGTATCTCGGTCAGGAGTTTTCTTGATTACATTATCCGAAGGAGTATTCTCTAGTCCGAAACATAATCCTGCCTGTATTTGCTCTGTCAGCAAGCCAAAAAGTTCTTCTACATTTACTCCGATGTGGTAGTTGATAGTTCTTCGGTGGACGGTAGAGTTTCCGAAATAGCCAGGGAAAAGAATTTCTCGGGAGAGTTCTACAATTCGGCGCAGTGATTTCCCTGATGGAAGCGGATCGCCATCTTTATATTGATGAAACAAACCTTCGTACGAATGCTTGTCAGAAAGTTCGCTTACAGCTTGTGTCAGTGTATGTGTGTAATCGGATAGACTCATAGCTTTCTGTATTTGGTTGAAAAACAAAATTAGTCATTTTCATTAAGTCAATGAGGGAGAAGGTATGTTTTCGTCTTTATTTATGGATTATAATTGTATTTTTGCAAAAAAATACAGATAATATGGTAGTCAATAAGAAGAATCCTTTTGCTTGGAAAGCAAAGCAGACGGGGAAAAAGAAATCCAGCGGTAAGCGAGTAGGAAAATCAAAACCCGAAAAAGCAAATAATCAGTTGAACAGGAGGGTCAAGTGATAATCTTGTTATAATGACGAACAAATAATGCCTCCACCCAATACGACGTCATCGCGATAAAAAGCAGCGGCTTGTCCGGCTGCGATGGAAGTCAATGGCTCGTGTAGTTTGATATGCAGTTGTCCGTCGGGGGTAGGGATAACGGTACAACGGTTGGCCTGCTTGCGATAACGGATTTTTACGATGATTTCATCAGTTGTTTCAAATAAGGCAGAAGGATTCGTTACATGCCAGTCGGTGAGATACATTTCTGTTTGTCCCAGTGAGCAGAGCTGGTCACTGAGAATAATACTGTTGGTCTGAGGGATAATCTGTTTTACAAACAATGCTTTATTCAGATAGATTCCTAACCCCCTGCGTTGTCCGATGGTATAGAAAGGGTAGCCTTCGTGCTTTCCTAAGCAATTACCGGATTCATCATAAAAATTACCGGGCATGATAAGCTCTTTTTTTACATGCTCTTTTAAAAAACTGCGGTAGTCCATAGGGCAAAAGCATACTCCCAGACTGTCGCGCTTGTGAGCAGCTTTCAGGAAACCACGTTCGGCTGCAATTTCGCGTACCTTATTTTTGGTCAGTTTTCCCATGGGCAATAGCATACGTTGCAGTATGTCTTGAGGCAATCCCCACAAGAAAAATGACTGGTCTTTATCTACATCTGTTCCGGTTGTGATATGCCAATATCCGTCAATATTCCGTTTTTGTACATAATGTCCAGTAGCAAAATGATAGATGCCTTTTTCATCGGCTAGTTTCTTCAGTAACGGCCATTTCAGATAATTGTTGCAAAGGGTACAGGGAACAGGAGTACGTCCTGTCATATATTCATTGATGAAATAGGAAATGATTCGTTCGCGGAACTCATTGCGTGCGTCATAGGTTATATGAGAAATATGCAGACGTTCACATAATTCGCGTGCATCATCCAGGTATTCGGTATTGTTGTCTTTTTCATAGAAACGAAAAGTCACACCGGTTACTTCGTAGCCGGCATCTTGCAGGAGCAGGGCAGCTACTGAGCTATCTGTTCCTCCGCTCATACCTAACAGGACTTTGTTGTTTTCTTGCATATATTTTACGTATGGGCATAAAAAAAGGAGTACCGCTGTACTCCAACCTTTGTTAACCTTAAATCTAATACTATGAAAAACACAGTGCAAAGGTACGGACTTTCAGGATATCTGCAAATATTTGGACCGAAAAACTATGTTTTATAACATGATTTAAGAAATTGCCCACCTCTTCTATGTTTGTTAACTAAATTTCTTGCCTTAGTTTTTGACGAATATATATAGCTTTCCGTATTTGGTAAGGCATATAGGAAGCCTGTTTGTGAAAAAAAATATCCTCTGTTTCCTTATTATTTCTTTTTTCCGTACTTTTGTGACTTAACTAAAAGAGATTATTTATGGAAAATAAGCTGACTATTTATAATACGCTTACCCGTCGTAAGGAACTTTTTGTTCCGTTGCATGCTCCTCATGTGGGTATGTATGTGTGCGGGCCTACTGTTTACGGTGATGCTCATTTGGGACACGCTCGTCCGGCTATTACATTCGATATTCTTTTCCGTTACCTGACACATCTGGGTTACAAGGTACGTTATGTCCGTAATATTACTGATGTTGGACATTTGGAACATGATGCAGACGATGGTGAAGATAAGATTGCAAAGAAGGCACGTCTGGAGCAGTTAGAGCCGATGGAAGTTGTTCAGTATTATCTGAACCGCTATCATAAGGCTATGGAAGCTTTAAATGTACTTCCTCCAAGCATTGAACCACATGCTTCAGGACATATCATCGAACAGATTCAGTTGGTAGAGGAGATTCTGAAGAATGGATACGCTTACGAAAGCCAGGGGTCTGTTTATTTTGATGTGGCAAAATATAACAAAGACCATCACTATGGAAAGCTTTCCGGACGTAATCTGGACGATGTTATCAATACTACCCGTGAACTTGACGGACAGCAGGAAAAACATAATCCTGCCGATTTCGCCCTCTGGAAATGTGCCCAGCCGGAACATATCATGCGCTGGCCGTCACCGTGGAGTAATGGCTTCCCGGGATGGCACTGTGAATGTACTGCTATGGGACGCAAGTATTTAGGAGAAAACTTCGATATTCACGGAGGAGGCATGGATTTGATTTTCCCGCATCATGAGTGTGAGATTGCTCAAAGTGTAGCTTCTCAAGGACATGATATGGTACGTTACTGGATGCATAATAATATGATTACCATTAACGGTCAGAAGATGGGTAAGTCGCTTGGTAACTTTATTACGCTTGATGAATTCTTCACTGGTTCGAACAAGCTTCTTACTCAGGCTTATTCAGCAATGACAATCCGTTTCTTTATTCTTCAGGCACATTATCGTAGTACAGTTGATTTCAGTAATGAGGCTCTTCAGGCCGCAGAAAAAGGACTCGAACGTATGATGGAGGGTGTGAAGAACTTGGAACGTATTACTCCTTCGAAGACTACTTCGGGCATTGAACCGGCTGGATTGCGTGAGAAATGTTACGAAGCGATGAACGATGACTTGAATACACCGATTGTTATTTCTCATCTGTTCGACGCTATCCGTATGATTAATACTGTAATCGATAAGAAAGCAACTATCAGTGCCGACGACCTTGAAGAGTTGAAGAGTGTATTCCATACCTTTGTGTTCGATATTTTGGGATTGAAAGCTGAGGCTGAAAACAATGCGGCGCGTGAAGAAGCTTTTGGCAAGGTGGTAGACATGCTTCTCGAACAGCGTATGCAGGCAAAAGCTAATAAAGATTGGGCTACCAGCGACAAGATTCGTGATACACTGGCTGCATTAGGCTTTGAAGTAAAAGATACAAAAGACGGATTTACCTGGAAATTGAACAAGTAAACCTGTATTTTTGAGTAATAGAATAAACGCGGATTTGTGCAACTTTTATCTGCATGAATCCGCGTTGGTGTTTTTATTATTGATTCATGTCAATAGTTAGTGATTGCTGAAGACGGATATCTGCCGAAGATGCTCCTACCATAATCGTATAGGTACCCGAAGGATGCAGGAACTTACCTTGAGTTTCATCCCAATAGCGCAGTAGGTCTTTACGCAATTTAATTGTTATTTCCTGTTCCTCTCCTTTTTTTAAAGTTATGCGTCGGAATCCTTTTAGCTCTTTTATAGGCATTATTTCATTGCGAGAGGGAAGCTGTACGTAAATCTGTGCTACTTCATCACCTGCATATTTACCTGTATTTTTCAGTTGAAAAGAAACTAAAATTTCATTCAGGCCGTCACTTATTTGTAAATTTGAATATTTAAATGTTGTGTAACTTAAACCATATCCGAAAGGATAAAGCACATCTCCCTTAAAATATTGATATGTACGTCCTTTGGTAATATCATAATCATTAAAATCAGGTAAATCTTTTAAACTTTTATAGTAAGTCAATGGCAAGCGTCCTCCTGGATTATAATCCCCAAAAAGTACTTCTGCCACAGCCTTACCTCCACTTTCACCAGGATACCAAGCGTTAACAATAGCTGGTATATGTTCATCCATCCAATTGACTGCCAATGAACTACCAGCAATAAGTACTACAATGACATTAGGATTTACCTTATATATTTCTTGCAGGAACTCCTGTTGATCTTCCGGAAGCAAGATGTCACTTCTGTCTTGTCCTTCACGCTCTATCGATTTATTGATTCCCAATACCGCAATCACTGTCTCACACTCACGTACAGCTTTCCCGGCTTCGCCATACAGATCTAATCGGCTTGTTTTACCTACTTTAGGAACACTCCACTGTAACTTTGCCACGGCATAATCACGATTGTCATAATATTCGGCCTTCAAATGATAATCCTTTCCTGCTTGCAAATATACGGAAACTGTATCTGTACGTACTGAATGTCCTTGCCATGCATCTATCTGCACTTTATCATCAATGCTCAGACGGCAACCATCGTCCGAAGTGAAGCTGAGTACATATCGTCCGGTAACTGTAGGACGTAGCTTACCTGTCCAGCGAACTGATCAAGGTGATTTGAAAAGAAACGGATCCGGTGCTTGGTTTCCAGGTTCGAAGTTAATCCACTCTTCTTTCCTTACTTTGGGGATACCTTTCAATTGGATATTATCAAAATACTCAGCTTTCAGCCCATCTGGGAAACTAATTCCTTGGATAAGCTCCATGCCATCTACAGCGGACCTCCATGGGGCATATACAACTTTAATATCTTTGCCTACCCGTTCTTTTATGCCTTGCAAAATAGAAATAGGGGCTATCACTGGCGAACCACTGTAATCACCAAACTCACAGTTTCCAGCATTGATTCCAACTACGGCAATTGACTTTAATTTTTTTGTATCAAGTGGCAGTACCCAATTATGATTTTTAAGTAATACTATACATTGACGGGCTGCTTCAAGTGCCACTCTTTGATGCAATTTTGAACCGATTATAGACGGAGATATCTTAGTATAAGGATTGTTTTTACCATTGTCAAAAAGGCCTAACCGCATTCGTGCTTTTAAAACATGATAGGCGGTCGAGTCAATATCGGCATCACTTACCATATATTGTTTGTAGGCATTTAACAACGGTTCATAATAAACATCATCACCACATTCCAAATCAAGACCTGCTTTGATAGACAACGTAGCTGCCGCTTCTTTCGTTTTCACGTATTTATGTGCGTTAACCAACAAGGAGGGACCTCCGCAATCGGATACCACATATCCCTGAAATCCCCAATCATGTCGCAAAACTTTGGTTAACAGCCACGAATTCAACGTACAAGGAACATTGTTTATGGCATTATAAGCAGACATGATGGAAGCAGCTTTTCCGTCCTTTATGCAAGCCTCAAAGGCCGGTAGGTAATATTCCCTTAATTGCTTCTCTGAAATTTGCGGATTGCATTCAAAACGATTGTGCTCCTCATTATTGGCTGCAAAGTGTTTAGGTGTGGACACGACTTTTAGATAACGGGCGTCATCTCCCTGTAATCCGCGAACAAAAGCAGTTCCCATCGTACCACTCAAGTAAGGATCTTCACCATATGTTTCTGGGGTACGCCCCCAACGGGGATCACGAGCCATATTGACTGTTGGAGACCAGAAAGTTAGTAAATCACTAAATTGGCCTTTCTGTAATTTACCTTGGTCCAGTTCATTCCAGCGTGCACGTGCTTCATCTGAAATAACAGTAGCTACTTGATATTGTAATTCTGGATTCCAAGTAGCAGCTAAACCAATAGCTTGAGGAAACACAGTGAAACGCCCAGGACGGACTACTCCGTGCAAAGCTTCATTTCCGTGATAATATTTGGGTATATCTAGCCTAGAAATACCTGGAGAGGTGGCGCGCAATAGGCTTACCTTTTCTTCCACTGTAAGTCGGGATAATAAATCCATGATTCGTTCGTGAAGAGGTGCATCTTCGTTTTTATACAATTCCTGAGCCTGCATCGGAATTACGTAGGCTATTATCAGCAACAGTCCGGCAAAATTAATTTTCTTAATTCTGTTCATGGCACTTTGGGAATATTAATTATTAATGCGAATCAGCAGTTGAAAACATCTTCTGATTCTTGATTTAAAAGTTTGTAATTCAGTCAATTACCTCATTGTTTTATTTTACAATCTCCTTGAAAATCAGTAAATTAGAAGAATAAAACCACTCATTTTTCTAATTATGATTCCCAAGGAGAAAAAGTTAATACTAATAGGTTTGTATATGTATATCTGTGATGTCCATAAGTCTTCTCTGCGTTTCCACTGCCAGAGATTCAGTAACAATTCCAATCCTGAGTTTACGGATGAGGAGGTTCTTACCATCTATCTGTTCTGCGGGTACTGCCAGAGATACTTCAACATCAAGGAGATACATACCTTCGCTAAGGAGTATCTGTCATCATGGTTTCCAAAATTGCCGTCTTATCAAACGTTTTGCGGACGCCTAAATATGCTTTCAGAAACATTTAAGGTGCTGGTGGAAACCATGATACAATCATTCAAGCCCAAGGATTGCGACTCCATTATATCCATTGTCGATTCTATGCCGATAGTGACCTGTAAAGGGAAAAACCGAGAGGGGAAAGTAGCTACGGAGATAACATCAAAAGGGTATTGCTCCACTAAGAACATGTACTACTATGGCATGAAACTGCATATGGTAGGACAGCGTAGGGAGGGAACCTTTCCTTTTCCGGAAATGATAACTCTGACACCGGCTTCGGACAACGACCTGACCGTATTCAAAAGCGAATGCGTGCCATACCTATCCGGAAAGACGGTGCTTGCGGACAAGACTTACAGCGATTTCTCTTTCTTTAATGAGAGTAATCCGGTTAAAGTGCTTACTCCGCATAAAGAGATTAAAGGGGAACCGGAAGTTCTCAAACAGAGGGAGAAAGCTGCAAGAGACCTTTTCTCGCAAGCCGTTTCTAAAGTCAGACAACCTATCGAATCCTTTTTCAACTGGCTGAATGAAAAAACAGAAATTCAAAGAGCATCTAAAGTAAGAGCTACCAAAGGGCTGTTGGTACATACCTTTGGAAAGTTGGCTATTGCTCTACTTACATTTGTTAATTTTTAATGTTTGAATCAGAAAGCCAACTGCTGATTGGCATTATTATATAATTTATCAGTTGAAGGAGGAACTGCATCAGGAGTATTACCCCATGTTTTATTCGGCTTATTTCCCATTACTAAAATTAGTTTGCCACCGTTCTTTATATCATCATGACTGAACCAAGGCTTGTTCCATTTTTGACCATTCAGATTAGCAGATTGGATATACTTATTCTCTTCCGATACTCCTTGCGCCTCAATTTCAAATATCTTTCCATTACTAAGCTTTACTTTTGTCTTGGAAAACAGAGGACTTCCTATATTATAAGCGGGAAACCCTGGAGTTACAGGATAGAATCCCAATGAAGAAAAAACAACAAATGCTGACATGCCTCCTCCATCTTCATCTCCTGGTATTCCCATCAAGTCATTACGGAACCAAGTTTTTAATAATGTGCGAATAAGTTTTTGAGTTTTCCAAGGCTGTCCGGCGTAATTATATAAATATGGAATATGTAAACTAGGTTCATTAGCCATTGAAAACTGCCCTACATTTCCTGTATGATCTGGTAATTGTGCATAAAACTCAAATTTGCTTTTTCCTAATGGTTCAAGGAACATCTGATCTAGGTTGGAAATAAATTTTTCTTTTCCTCCCATTAAAGAAATTAAATCTTCAATATTATGAGGTACATCCCAGCGATATATCCATCCATTGTTCTCTCCATAGTAATTGCGTGCTCCTTGCCCTCCAGAATAACGATAATCAAATGGGGTTATCCATTTCCCCTTTTGATCTTTGGGATGGAAAAAGCCTGTCTGGCTATTATATACGTTACGGTAATTGTAAGCACATTTTGAGTAATAGTCAGCTTCTTTATTTTTACCTAAAATACGAGCAATTTGAGATAAACACCATTGGTCGTAAGCTGTTCCTAACGTAACTGCTATGGCTTGACGTTTTTCGAATGGATGTACATTTTTATCTATTTCTTGTTCTCCTTCTTGTAAAGCTGGTATGTATCCATTAATTTTATAAAATTCATCAATCCAACCGGCTTTAGCATCAGACCATGGAGCTAAAGTTTTTTCTTCTATGCCTTTACGACATGCTTCATAAGCTTTTTCTAGATTAAAATTCAGACCTTTAGTTGCAGCATCTGCAATTGTTGCAACAGCATGGTTGGAATTCATACGGCGGGAATCACCTGTGATTTCAGGGAAGGTGGGCATCCACATATTTCCCATTTGTTCAGCCATACGTAAATATGAATCAATTATATTAGTTTCAGTTTTTTCGTCAATTAACAATCGTAGTGGATGTGCAGCCCTGTAAGTATCCCAGATCCAATCGTCCGTATAGAATGGTTTACCTTTATCTTCATGAATTTTACCATCAAATGCACTAAAATAACGTCCATCTTCACTGATGCAAACAGGACGTTCGAATACACGATAAAATGAGGTATATAGGACTCTTTTGTTTTCTTCATTGTTATCTTCAACTTGAATTGTTCTCAATGCTTTGTTCCAGATCTCCCGTCCTTTTTTTAATATTGTATTCAGATCTGCTCCTGTTAGTTCACGCTCCATATTTTTACGGGCCTGTTCTACACTTATAAAAGAAATACCATAATATAAATTAACGGTCTTAGTTCCTTTAGGGAAGTGGAGTACGGCACATGCATCATTTCCCTTGGCCTCTTTTATAAAGGAATTTATCTGCTTATTCTCTAAAATTCCTTCTTGTAGAGGAGTGATGTCAGGTTTCATATATAGGTATATGCGCGTGTTATTTTCTAGTTGTTGGTATCCACTTACTGTACCATTATCAATTTTTATTCCTCCATTTCGGGAGTTAATCATTATGTATGCAGGACGGTCTGCCTGTTGATATTCAATTTGGTAAATGGCAGATTGATGTGAAGGGGCATATTTTATATTTATTTGCTCTTCATCAAGTAAAACCTCATAATAATATGGTTTTATAATTTCATGATCATAGCTATAGTTGATGACAGGAGATAGATTGTTGTCTTGATGAGGGCTTAAGTTAAAAGCCGAGCAACCACGATGGCTTGTTACAGCTAGGGGTAATCCATGTAATTGCTGGTCTGTATAGTCACTTCTTTCCGGATATATTCGCAGCATACTATTAGGAAGGTGAATTGTTGGAAATGTTGGAACTAATAGGTGACTTATGTTACCCATATATGGATTTACATAATCAACTGGTTCTAGCTGTTTATTAATATCAGGATTCGATTTACAAGAGAGAAGCATGAAAGTTATGCTTATAATAATAGAGTAATATAATTTCATAGTTTTTTACAATACTTCGGTAAATTTTTACCGAAAGATTAAAAGTTAAACAATAGAACCGGCAAAAGCTGGTTCGGAAACACTAAAGAGGTCATTGAAATGTTGTCAAAAACGAATGGTTAAGCATGAAGAAATGTGCTGAGAAAAGAGAGCTAACCTACTGATAATAAAGGAGGAAAGTATTGCATAATTCGTTATTTCTTAGTAAATTAGAAGTCTCTGAACTCTTCTGATTATGACTAAAGAAACACTCCTTATGCAATACCAATCCGAGTGCCTGTCGGCTCTCAAATCAGTAGCGAATATACACAAACCTTTTGAAAAAGCATTCATGGACACCATGAAATTATTCATGGTCATCCCGGATCGTATAAATTTCCTTCAATTGGGCAGATATGGCTGTTTCTCAGAACAGACTTATCGTAACCTTTTTGAGCATGAAACTTTCGACTGGTTTGCGTTCAACGGATCTATCATCAGCAAGCATCTCACAGGCAAAAGAAAAGCCATTGCCATCGACCCTTCCATATTCCCAAATCAGGCAAGAAGACACCTTGGATAGGTTACTTCTGGTCCGGTTGTGCAGGAGAGTACAAGCGAGGATTGGAAATCATGGGCATCGGTATCATTGACATCGACAACCATGAATGCATGACTTTAGGTTCCATTCAGACACCGGATTGTAAGACCTTGGATAATATGGACAAGAACCTTGTTGACTGGTACAGCTGCTATCTTATCAGCAGAAAAGACAAGCTGCAAAGCATATCCAAAACGGTGGTTGCAGACGCATTCTTTTCCAAGGAAACTTTCGTAACGCCTATGTGTGAGAACGGTTTCCATGTTATCAGCCGCTTTAGGAATGATGTTGTCCTGTACTATCCGACATTGGAAAAGAAAACAGGAAAACGTGGTCATCCCAAGTGGTTTGACGGCAGGATTGACTTTGCCAATCTGGATTTGACCCGGTGCAAGGAATACGAGGTGAACAAAGGAAAGCTATACGGATTGAGGGTTTATGCTAAAGCTTTCAAAAGGTATGTTTCCTTAGCCATCTGGTATCCGATGGACGGAAGAACAGACAAGTGGCAACTTTATTTCTCTACAGACGATTCCATGGATGGACGCGAGGTGCTGGATTATTACAGAACCAGGTTCCAGTTGGAATTTCTTTAGAGATGGCAAGCAGCATGCAGGAATCACCAGCTGCCAGTCTACCGACTTCAGGAAATTGGATTTTCACTTCAATGCATCGCTTGCTGCTGTCAACTTGGCCAAAGCGGCATGTAAGAGGCTCGGAATAACCTATTCCATATCCTCCTGCAAGTCTTTCATACACAATGCTTATATGCTTGAACGATTTATTTGCGTGTTTGGGATTAGCCCAGACCCGCAAGTTATTGACAAACTTTTCAAAGAACTCATTTTATTTACTGCCAGAGCCGCTTAGGCTTGGCGAATTTTTAACGAACTATTGATCATAATATTAGTGGAATTAGTTTTATTCATTATTAGAATCTGATTAAACAAAGAAAATTCAGAAATAATTAAGTTGAATTTGTCATAGTGATTGAATATTAAAGGTTTAACAATTATATTGATTTTTAGCACAAATATAGGTTTACCCTATTAATTCACTCTTAATTTTGTCTTAATAGCAATTGTAATAGTAATAAAAATGTGAAATTTTAAAAGTTTAACAAAAGGTATGTATCCTCTAATAAAAAACCGAGGTCGTTTCAACTTCGAAACGACCTCGGTTTTTTATTAAAGAGAGAGATTGTCAAATTAACGAACAAATTCTTCATAAGAAAATTCGGGAGGTGTATTTAATATTCGCTCATAATCTGAGCAGAATTTGTCATAACACTGTTTAGATAGACCTTTATGTCCCATTTTGTATAAAAGAGTGCACTTTAAACGAATGGCATCCTCATCAATGCAGTCGATTGCTAAGATTACATCTACAATACGGAATAATAATCGTGGGTCATCTTTTATACTATCTAAAGTTGCGATTTCTAACAAAGTGTCAGTTATATTTACATAATAATCTGATTTATATTCATCAAGCCATTCAATATTGATATTAGGTAATAAACTTCCAGGACTACTCCAGGTCAATAATAACTCTAGTTTCTCTTTATCTATAGACAAATTTTCCTGTTTCCTATTTTTTAGATCTTCTAGTAAAGCAGATATATGATAATAATCACAGGTAACATTAGTTCCTAATTCTAAAAACCAATAGCCATTTTTATGTACTATTGTAATATCTCCTATTTTGCTTGCCAGCAGTCTTAATTTACGGATATTGACACTGCGATTATTAGCAGCACTTGTTTTACTCATATCAAACCAAAAAGTTTCATCTAGACGTTGCGAAGTAACTCCTTTTTCATTCTTTATAGAATTTAGAAGTAAGAATAAGAATAAATGTTTTAATGTTGGGGTAAAATCTCCTGTAATGTCTTGTCCTAAAGAATCAAAAACTTGAAAGCCTCCTACTAGAAAAATTGTAGATTTAACTTCCTTTCTATTGATTTTTTGAGTAGTAATTTCCAAAGGTATATGTTCTAATTTTTCTGCTAAAGATAAATTATTGAGGGTTTTTGTTTCTGGAAGCTTCTTTACTTGTTGCCTTTTTTTTCTCCAATGAAGCATCAATAATATTAAAATAAATATGGTTATTCCCGTCAAATACCCCCATTTATCTGATTTATTTTCAATATTAGAAGTTCTGGTTGGTATTAAAGGAGGAAATGCTAATTTGTAAATACGGCATAAAGAACTTTCATTCTTTGAAGGTTCTAATATAACAGCATAAAGTGAGGTATCATTAGGATGATAGAAAAGATCACAATATGAATAGATATCTCTGAATTTGTATAAAATAGAATCACTAACAATTTGTCTTATAGGTCTGTTTGTCTTAATTAAGAATTGGCTTAAGTAGATAGCTGTATTGTAACAATCATTTCTATATGTTAAGGCATATATGCTGTTAGTAAGAGTATCAACGATAGCAGAATTACCCATTACAAAATGTTCGTCAGTATGATTCATCTCCCATAGTTTTTTGCATGTACCAGTGTTCAAATTCAATAAATATAAATCATAAAAGTTTTGAGGAAAGTCTTCCTGTTTTCCTGAATGACTTCCATATCCACCTAGAACAAGTAGTTTATTATCAGAATATTTTCCTAAAGCTGATAAATATCGTGGAGAGATCAGTGTATCTAAATTCATTTGAGACCATTTAAAATTGTCTTTTAGATTATATTCGTAAAGTGCCCCGCTATATTGATGTCTGCCATATCCTCCATAAAGATATAGTTTATCGTGATCTTTGTCAAAAAAACGATTATGATGTTGATTGTCATCTACTGTTATTTTTTGATTGACACTCCATGAAGATGTTGTTGGATTAAACCAATTTAATTTATTATGATAAATATTGTATGAAAGGAGAGTTTTCTTTAATGGATGAAATAGCATTTGACTGGAAACTCCTAAAAAAGGAGCCCCTTTAAATGATAGGGTATCTAAAGTTTTATTATTGACATTATATGTATATAGTTTTTTATCTGAAGCTACAAAAAAATTACCTTTTATCTCATCAAATGCAAGTTGAGGATTCTTATAATCAATCTCAAAAGAAGTAACCCGTTGCCAATGGTAATGTTTATCTATTTCCCATTTCCCATTTTTTACATATGCTGGTAAGTCAGAAATACTATCATAGACAAAGTTATTAGTGGTTTTACTACTTCTGTCTAACTTCCAATAATAAAAAGTTTTTCCTTGAAGAGATTGAAGAGAAAGATTTCTTATAGACATTGGTGCTACATCTCCAGAAAAAAAACGTCCTAAATTACTGGCTCCAAAAATAATTTGAACATCATTAAAATCGCGAAAAGAATGTGATAGATATATATTTTTTCCATTGATTTTTATTTTGGCTGAGTTTGGAAAAAACTGAATCTGTATTGGCATCCATTGATCTTTTCTTATTAACATAGAATCGGCAAGATATACCATTTGAGATTTCTCATGGCTAGATCCAGAAATGATACTGATCTTAGAGTCATACAGATAAGAAACTAAATCTAAATTTTGATCATTATGTGATATAACTCTTAATATGTATCCATAAGTATATAATTCTTGACGTAATTTGATGTCAAAGTTCATTATAAAACCTTCTGCAGGGAATGATATTCCTTTTCCTGAGTTTAAGATTAAGCTTGTCCGATGATCTTGGTCTACTGTATGGGCAGCAAATGTTAATCCATAATTTTCAATTTTATGCTCAAATGTATACCCGTAAGAAGTTGCTGATAATGAAAGATATATCAGTAAAATTATAATTTGATGGAGTCGGTGAAATATCATATGATTGTGAGTTTCTATTATTAAATTATCACAAAATTATGACTTTTATCTTTTATTCCTAATAATATTATGAATTATTGTAATTGCAAAATATTTAGTAAAGGGAGCGAAGAGTAAACGCATGAATAATTTCTTTAAAACCTGTGTTGGATAAGGTTTTAAAGTAAGCTTAGCATTATTCTGAGATCATATTTATAAAGTATAGGAAAAAGAACAGCATCTTTTAGGAAATTCTTCTCGATCTTTTTTGAAAATTTGTACAGAATTTCTTGGGCTTTTCAGCATCTTTTTTTTAAAAGAAAGCTCGCCCTAAACAATGTCATCTATTTTTAAGATAACCTTGCTTAGGGCGAGTTAATATAATCTTGTGTCTGATATTTATTTTACAATGGAAGTCAACGGATGCCTATTTCCTTTTATATCGGTGAGGAATGCCTTGGCTGAACCAAAGTTCAGATACATATCCAGTCGGACTGGCAGATGGTTACGGTCGTCGGTTACATAAAAGGTGATAACCTCTTTTTCTTTGTTGTTTACATATTCTACCAGTGAGAAAACCAGGCAACGATAAGTAACTCCTTGTTCAGAGGTGAAGTTTTCTTTTCCTCTATAAATCAAAGTCTGTTTTTCTATGGCGCGACCTGTTGCCATAGAGAATAGTATTTTTACTCCCGGTTTGTAATCCGAAGGATCGTATGAACGAGCTTGCAGCAAGATACTCAGCATGTCGTAAACACACACAGGCATTTCATCATGCTTTTTATCTGTCTTACCATATAAGGTACGTTGCTGGTCGACAATGCATTTTCCATTGCGGTAGCTGAAGTTCACTTCGTCTACAGTATAGCGTTTTCCTTCTTCTGCTCCTTTACGGAAATATAAAGGCTCCAACTGTTGTGTAGTAATACATGTTAATGTATCACGCATCTTGAAGAAAAAGTCTATTTTTTTATTTGTGTACGACTGCAAGTCTGTTTTCAGGCAAGGCTGACCTTTGTGTGTCGTTTCATTGACAGTCATTTTAGCCCAACCTGCATTTATCCAGATAAATTTCCAGTTGAATTTCAGTTCGTAACTTAGTGTTTCTCCCGGTTTAATTGCATCGTTTTCAGCGCCGCATTGTGCTTTAGCTGCCGTACCTCCTATCAGGAGGCACAGGCATAAAAAGATTTTCTTTATCATGACCTTCCTAGATTTCTGGCTCGTTCCTTATTCCTGTCTTTTATCTTCTTGGTTTCGTCAGGTTTCTGTTTCTTTATTTCATCCAGTTTCTGCTTGTCGAGTGGGGTAGCATGTAGGTTCCATGTTTCCTCAAACTCAAAGTTAGCTTTCATTTCCCATACTTTGGGGAAGTAAAAAACTTCTTCTGCCTGACGTTTGTCTTCATAAAGTCCTGTATCCCACTTTCCGTTATTATTATTATCGTTAATCAGTCGGATATAGTATTTCGTACTTGGTTGCAGGAAGTAAAAGTCACATGTTTTTTTATCTGTAACTGGTTGCTGGCGTACTACGGCATCACTGCTGTTCAACAGTTGTACGATAGCGTGTGGTCCTGCACCTACGATGTTCAGGTAAAGCGTTCCGTAATCTTCAAGCGTCTTAACCTTTAGTGTGTTCTCTATTTTATCAGAAGACAGACCGTAAATACCTTTAAAACAAAGAGAATCAATAGTTAGCTTGTATTCTACTCCCGGCTGCCAGTTTGCCAGTATCTGATAACGCCGTGGAGCTACACTGTCTGCTTGAAAAATGAAAGGTATATCCTGCCATACAGAGTCTACCATTGTACTCATGTGTATGGCCGATGTATCTATACTGGCCAGAGGCTCTTCAAAGCTCAGTACAATGTTTCGGTTTAGGTCGAGCACTGAAGGTGCATCTGTATTGACAGTCAGAAATTGAGTTTCTACGGTTAGCGTATCTCCTTTCTTTTCACGTCTTTTACGCTCTTTTTCTTTTTTCTTATTCTCTTCCTCCAATAAAGCGAGTCGTCTAGCTTTTGGTATTTTGTTTATCATACGTAACGTATCAGTCTTGGGAACCAGTTTTCCAAGAGTATCTGTTGCGAGATAATCCAGCTGCAAAGTCAGGGTATCACGTTCGCACAGAGCGGTATCCTTTATCCAGTAAAGAATGCTATCGTTGCGCGGATTGGCTTCGACAATCAATTCTTTTTCATCGAAGTCTAACCCTTTTAAAGTGGGTAGTGTATCCGATTTAGCACTGAAATAGAGTGAGAACTGCGTTGTTTTGGGGCGCTCACTCTTCATTAGGTACTGGAGACTGCTTTCTTCCTTGAATGCCTGTAATATGATATTGTCTGGCAAAAAGCGAGTATAGTTGACTTGTTTTATTGTATCAATTTTTGTTGTATCTTTCTCATTCCATAATGTATCCTGGCGGACAGCACCTTCCATGCTGGGTACAATGACGGAGTCCTGAAAAGCAATTACTTCTGTTTTTGAATCGAACAGATAGTTCTGGTTTCCATCCATCAAAGCATAAATTCGATAACTGCCTGGAGCAATACCACGGATAGTGAACTGTCCGCGACTGTCAGTACGTGAGATACGATCGAATGGGAGTGTGGTGAAGGCCGAATCATTCAGGTTTTTATGCAATCCTACCTGAATTCCTTTTATAGGTTCCAGATTTTCGGCATTTAATACAGTACCCGATACTTGCATGGTATCAATTCTATCTCCGGTAGAAAAAGCATATGAGAATTGTCCCAAGGGGTTTCCTTCATTATTGTCTACAATAGCATCGCCGAAGTCGATTGTGTAGGTAGTATTTTCTTGTAAAGTATCGAAAAACTCTACAAGTACACGCTTTCCGCTAGTTTTCACTTCGGGGCTTTCTTTTTGCGGTGGAGAAATGATTACCTTCTCAGAAGCGTTTTCAAGTTTGATAAATTCATCAAATTCGATTGAAATCTTCTTACGAGTATTATTGGTTGCATTTGGCTCAGGTATAGCACGTATAAATTTAGGGGGATCTTCATCATAAGGTCCTCCATCAGGTGATCCGGTACTTGCACATGCATAGAATCCGATGATTACCAGTAATATGGCTATGTATTTAGGTATGGGCTTCATATATTAAGTTTTAGCATTTCTTCGATGTAGTCACGGTTGTTGCTCAAACGCGGTACTTTATGTTGTCCGCCCAGTTTCCCTTTTTGCTTTAACCAGTCGTGGAACAGATTAGGGCGTGCTACGATAATTTCCAGTTCCTGCAACGTAATATCTTTATGACGCTTGGCTTCATAATCAGAATTGATATCCTGCAATGCTTTATCAAGTGTATGTCTGAAGTTTTCCAGAGAGTCGGGCATAGTACTGAATTCTATCAGCCATTGATGTCGGCATTTTGCATTAGCATCCATAAATACCGGTGCAGCTGAGTATTCTAGTACTTGAGCACCTGTTGCGGCGCAGGCACGTGCCAGGCCTTTTTCTGCATTATCTACCATCAACTCTTCGCCGAAGGCGTTGATAAAATGCTTTGTACGGCCGGAAATTACAAATTTATACGGTGATTTTTGCGTAAACTTGACCGTATCTCCAATAATGTATCTCCATAGTCCGCAGGAGGTGCTGATTACCATTGCATAATTCTTGCCGATTTCTACATCTGCCAGTGGTATGATGGCTGGAGCCGGATTGTCTATTTCCTCCAATGGAATGAATTCATAAAAGACGTCGTAATCCAACATCAGCAACATGGCTGGGTCGTTCAGATCACTTTGCAGTCCGAAGAAACCTTCACTTGCATTGTATGTTTCCATATAATGCATTTTATCGCTTGTAATCAGCTGCTTGTATTGTTCTCGATATGGTGTGAAACATACTCCTCCGTGGAAAAAGACTTCCAGGTTAGGCCAGATTTCGTTCAGGTGCTTGGCACCGGTTTTTTCCAAGATACGTTTAATTACGGCAAGCATCCACGACGGAACTCCTGAAAGATTGGTTACGTTTTCGTGAATAGTTGTTTCAGCTATCCGTTCTACTTTTTCTTCAAATTCGCTTAACAATGCTATGTCTTTGCTCGGTACGCGGATGAAGTTTACTAATGGATTAATATTTTGTATCAGAATAGCCGACAAGTCACCTACCAGACTATCTTTCAGATTGTAATTAGGGCTGTGGCTTCCTCCTAAAATCAGTCCTTTGCCCGAAAAGAAATTACTTTGAGGGTTTGATCGCAGATAAAGGGCTACAGCGTCTGTTCCTCCCTTATAGTGAATATGGCGTAATCCGTCTTTGCTGACAGGGATGAATTTACTTTTATCGTTGGTTGTTCCCGATGATTTAGCATACCATACTACCTGTCCGGGCCATAAAATGTTTTTCTCTCCATGTCGCATACGGTCTACATAACCTTTTACATCATCATATTGTTGTATAGGTACACGCTGAAAATCAGTGTATGTACGTATGTTGGCATAATTATATTTCTTTCCCCATTCCGTAGCGGCGGCGGTTTGTATAAGTTTTCGGAACACATGTTCCTGGATAGCTTCTGTCTCCTTCGCGTACCGGTCTATTTCCTTTTGTCGCGAAACAAATAGCTTTCCGATTAACTTTGTTGAAACCATTTATTTATATTTTTCTTTTTCTTATCTATATCTTTATCTTTATCTGCAAAGTTAGGCTATTTCTCTTTCAAATAGAGATTTTTCCTTTCAGAAATCACAAATCTACACTTTTTTCTTATAACTTTACCACAAGTAGTGAAAATTTAAAGGTTATGAGAATAGGAATCTTAACATCGGGAGGCGACTGCCCTGGTATAAATGCAACTATCAGAGGAGTTTGCAAAACGGCAATCAGCCATTATGGGATGGAAGTTTACGGAATACGCAGTGGATTTCGTGGTTTGCTGGATAACGATATTATTCCATTGGATGAGAACTCTCTGACTGGACTGCTGAGCATGGGCGGAACCATATTGGGAACATCGCGTGAGAAGCCTTTTAAGAATAGAGCAAATGTACCTGTTTCGGAAGATAAGCCAGCCATGATGTTGAAAACAATTCGTGAGCGCAAGCTGGATTGTGTTGTGTGTATTGGTGGAAACGGTACACAAAAGACTGCAGCCAAATTGGCTGCAACTGGAGTAAATGTCGTGACTGTACCTAAAACGATTGATAATGATGTGTGGGGGACCGATATCTCTTTTGGCTTTGATTCTGCTGTAAGCATTGCTACTGAAGCAATAGACCGATTACATTCCACTGCTAGTGCACATCAGCGTGTGATGGTTATTGAAGTCATGGGACACAAAGCGGGATGGATAGCACTTTACTCAGGTATGGCAGGTGGAGGAGATATTATTCTGTTGCCGGAGATTCCTTTCGATATACATCGTATCGGTGATACTATTATTAACCGCCTGAAGAAGGGTAAGCCTTATTCCATCGTAGTAGTTGCAGAAGGTATTCCTACACTGGGAGGCAAGAAAGCTGCACAGTATATTGCAGAGGAAATAGAATATGAAACAGGCTTTGAAACCCGTGAAACGGTGTTGGGATATATACAGCGTGGGGGAGGCCCTACAGCTTTCGACCGTAATTTAGCTACTCGTATGGGAGGACATGCTACAGAGCTGATTGCAAGTGGACAATTTGGTCGAATGGTTTCTTTGAGAGGTTCAGAAATAACTTCTGTACCTTTAGGTGAGGTAGCTGGAAAATTGAAATTAGTAACAGAGGAACACGATTTGGTTATTCAAGGACGAAGAATGGGAATCTGTTTTGGATAGGGAGTAAATGGCTTATATATTTTCTCCGTAATAATGGTGGAGATGTCATTTGTGTTATAAATTTCCCTTATTTAGGATACAGATATTTTTAATAAATGAATTTGTCCCACAAGAAATAATGGAAAGTATGAAGGAAATAATTCATAATAAGAAATGGGGTAAGTTTAATTGTTTTGGGATATATGCTTGGTTAATATTGGGAATCACTTCTTGTTATCATAAAGTGCAAGAAGAGAAGAATTCTGTTAATAAAGAAATAGTACAACAGCAAGAAAAGATAAGATCATTTTTCCCTTTTCCTGAAATACCTGCAATGCTTACACAGCCAGAAGAGCGTAAAGCTTATCTGATAGCGCATTATTGGGATAATTTTAATTTTGCAGATACGGCGTTAGTAAATAATCGGAATATAACAGAACAGGGTATAGTTGATTTTTTAGCTATATTGGCAGATGGGACATTAGCTGAGAGGCAGCAAGTAGAATGTATAGATAACTTTTGTGGTGGTTTAGAACAGCAGGCTTATGCACAAAAAATATTTCTACAGATGATGGAAGATTATTTGTATAATCCAAACTCTCCTTATTATAATGAAGGTCTATATGTTCTGTTTTTGAAACGTATGTTAGAAAGTAAATATGTAGATGACTTAAAAAAGAGTTCGTTACTATTTACTCTACAGTTGATAAATCAGAATTCTCCTGGTCAGAGGGCTATGAATTTTATATATTATCTTCCGGATGGCAGTAGGCATACATTATATCAGACAAGGGTTAATAAGAATCGGCTTTTATTAGTTTTTTATGATCCAGAATGTCCAAGTTGCCATGATGTCATGATGGAAATGCTACATGATAAATTGCTTCAGCAAGAGGTTGATGCTGGAAATCTTACTGTTCTAGCTATATATACAGAAGGAAATTTAGATGTATGGAAGACAACTATAAGTGAATTGCCCAAGGAGTGGATTGTTGGAACTGACCGTGAAGAAATTAAGCAACGTTGCTTGTATGATTTAAAAGCAATGCCATCACTTTACCTACTTGATGGAGATAAAAAAGTAATTCTTAAAGACGTTTCTTATAGAAAAATATGTAGTGAAATATTATACTGAAAAACAAACGAGTCAGAAGTTGGAAAGTCCATTAGACTACAACTTCTGACTCGTTTGTTTTTATTTGCTTTCACGGAAAGCAACTTCCTCAGCCTCTGCAATAATACGTTCAGTATCTACGAAGTGCTCTTCTGGAATTTCCTCTTCCCGAACGCTAATACTTTCTTCGACTGCTATAGCTTCTTCGTGTATAGCTGTTGTATTTTCCGATTCGGCAGTTTCTGCTGCTTTTTCTCTTTCTGCTTTAGCTGCAAAAATGGCGTCAATAAATTGTGGGTCGCCTTTTATTTTAGTCAGAGTTGCATGTGCAGCTTCTTGCTGGGATTCTTTTTTAGAATATCCTTTGCCTGTACCTGCCGGAATATTTTCTACGGTAATTTGCGTTTCAAAAATCGGATTCTGATCGCTGTCGAGTGATTGTTCTATCAGGTTAAACTCTACACAGAACTTGTTTTTCTGACTCCATTCTATCAGTTTCGACTTGAAGTTGACTTCCTTGCGTGATATTTTTTCTAAGTTCAGGTATTGGTTGATGATACGTTCTTCCATGAACTTCTTGCATGCACGATATCCACGGTCCAGATAAATAGCTCCGATAAGTGCTTCGAAAGCGTTTCCACACATATAACTGTTATGTGAAGACTGGCGTGTAGTGTATTTTATCAGTTTATCCAGTCCTATTTCTACGGCTACACGGTTCAAGGTTTCGCGTTGTACGATCTTGGAACGTGTATTCGTAAGGAAACCTTCTCGTTTACCTTCGAATTTTTTATATACGATATCGGCAACTATGGCATCCAGAATGGCATCACCCAGAAATTCAAGTCGTTCGTTGTTCAGTAATCGTCCTTTACCGGCTTTTATTGAAGACGATTTATGCAACAAGGCCTGTTGGTAGATTTCTATATTTCTCGGATAAAATCCGAGCATTTTGTAAAAACAAAGATAAGGCTCCTTATCCTTGCGGAAAAGAAGTCTTATCTTATCAGTTATATTGCTAAACACAGTTTATTCAGTGTATTTTTTTACGATTACACATGCATTGTGTCCACCAAAACCGAATGTGTTGCTCAATGCAGCACGAACAGTACGATGTTGTGCCTTATTGAATGTGAAGTTCAGGTTATAGTCGATTTGTTCGTCGTTATCACCTTCTTCGTGGTTGATTGTTGGAGGAACAATGTCATTTTTCACAGACAGTACGCTGGCAATAGCTTCTACAGCTCCGGCAGCTCCCAGTAAGTGACCTGTCATTGATTTAGTAGAACTGATATTCAGCTTATAAGCATGCTCTCCGAACAGAGCCTGAATAGCTTTTACTTCTGAAATATCTCCTACTGGTGTAGAAGTACCGTGTACGTTGATATAGTCGATATCTTCCGGTTGCATACCTGCATCTTCCAGAGCGTTTGTCATAACCAGTTTCGCACCCAGACCTTCCGGATGAGAGGCTGTTATATGATAAGCGTCGGCAGAAGCACCTGTTCCGGCCAGTTCGGCATAAATCTTCGCGCCACGTGCTTTAGCGTGCTCCAGTTCTTCCAGAATCAGACATCCGGCTCCTTCTCCCATTACGAAACCGTCGCGGCTTGCGCTGAACGGACGTGAAGCATGAGTCGGGTCGTCATTACGTGTAGACAATGCATTCATAGAATTAAAACCTCCTACTCCAGCCGGATAGATTGTTGCTTCAGCACCTCCTGCAACGATCATGTTAGCTTTACCCAAACGAATCAGGTTGAAAGCTTCACCGATAGCATTTGATGATGATGCACACGCAGAAGTAGTAGTGAAGTTAGGTCCATGGAAGCCATAAATCATAGAAATATGACCAGATGCTATGTCTGCAATCATTTTCGGGATGAAGAACGGACTGAAGCGCGGACCGATAGTATCTTTAGTCTGTGCATAATTCAGAACTTCTTCTTCGAAAGTATGAAGTCCTCCGATACCTACTCCGAAAATAACTCCGATTTTATTCAAATCTTCTTTTTCGACATCAATTCCGGAATCAGCTACAGCTTCCTTTGCAGCAGTGATGGCATATTGTGTATACAAGTCCATCTTACGAGCTTCCTTGCGATCGATAAAATCGTTCACATTGAAGTTCTTTACTTCGCAAGCAAACTGAGTCTTGAACTTAGATGCATCGAAATGAGTAATAGGCCCTGCTCCGCTTACTCCATTGATAAGGTTGTTCCAGAAATCAGGAACAGTATTACCTATCGGTGTGAGCGCACCAAGACCTGTTACCACTACTCTCTTTAATTCCATAAAAGTAGAATTAAATTATTTTGCGTTAGCTTCGATGTAAGAGATAGCGTCGCCTACAGTCTGGATCTTTTCTGCCTGATCGTCAGGAATAGAGATACCGAATTCTTTTTCGAATTCCATGATCAATTCTACTGTATCCAAAGAGTCAGCACCCAGGTCGTTAGTGAAGCTAGCTGCTGGAGTAACTTCTGATTCTTCTACGCCCAATTTATCAACGATAATTTTCTGTACTTTTGATGCGATTTCAGACATAATTTTCTTGTTTTAAATTTATAAATAGAATAATTTTAATTATTTTTCGGTGCAAAGGAATAAATATTTCTCGTTCTATACAAATATTCAGCCAAATAAATGCAATTTCTTTGCACAATTTTATATATTATGTGCACAAAAAAGGTGAATCAATGAAAAAAATTGCCATTTTAGCTTCGGGTGAAGGAACAAATGCCGAACGCATTATCCGTTATTTCAGTGGTCATGCTACGGTGGAAGTAGCAGTTGTGATAGCCTCACGTCCTACCGCCCGTGTTGTTGAGCGTGCTCATATCCTGAATGTTCCATGCGAGATCATAATTCCACAGGATTTTGCTGCGGGTAAGGGACTTGAGGTTTTGAAAAGCTTCAAAGTCGATTTTGTCGTACTGGCAGGTTTTTTGTCGCGTATTCCAGAAGATATATTGCATGATTATGCACATAAAATAGTAAATATACACCCTTCGTTACTTCCTAAATTTGGAGGAAAAGGAATGTATGGTATGCACGTTCATGAAGCAGTTCTGGCGTCGGGTGAACATGAAAGTGGTATTACTATTCAGTATATTAATGAACATTACGATCAGGGAGATATTATTTTTCAGGCGAAATGTCCCGTTTTATCCGATGATACCGTCGAAACCCTTGCTCAGCGCGTGCATGCACTGGAATACACATACTATCCACAAGTGATAGAACGTTTGCTTTCATTCCCGTCGTAAATGGTATTCACTACGCAACTGTTCGAATGTTTCCGGGTGTGCACGCAAGACTTCACAGTCCAGATGCGGATTGTACATCTGTAACTGGCGGACGTTTTCGTCGCTGTCGTAAGGTACATGCGGTTGTTCGGGAGGAACAATAGAGAATTTCATTTCTTTTCCGAAGAAACGACAAAATGATTCCAGTATCATTCGGGTAGCATTTGCTTTTCCGTCGGCAGAATATCCGGCTATGTGTGGAGTGCCGATAAATACTTTATTTAACAGCTCAAGGTTAATATTCGGTTCATTTTCCCACACATCGATTATAGCTCCAGATATTTTCCCGGTAGCTAAAGCATTCAGAATTGCCTCAGTTTCTATAACTTCTCCGCGTGACGTATTAATTATGTACGGTTTCTTTTCCAGCTGGTTGAAAAAAGATTCATTTCCCAGGTGATAAGTCTGATATTTCCCACTTCTTTCCAGTGGCGTATGAAAAGTTATGATATCGCATTCGCATGCCAGTGTATGCAAATCGGCAAATCCTTTTTCTCCATGATCGGCCCGAGGAGGGTCATTCAGGAGCACGCGCATTCCTAAACGCTCTGCCAGTTGCTGGATGCGGCTGCCTACATGTCCTACTCCGACAATGCCTAGACAAGCATCTTTCAGTGTGATGCTCTTTTCCTGCTCTAACAGTAATAATGATGAATGCAGATACTGTTCAACTGCACCGGCGTTACATCCCGGACAGTTGCTCCATGTAATACCTGCTTCGTGACAATAAACTGTGTCGATATGATCGAATCCGATGGTGGCCGTTCCAATAAACTTTACCTTACTGCCTGCCAGCAAGGTACGGTCGCAGCGAGTACGTGTACGGGTAATCAGTGCATCAGCATCTTTTACGACTTCCGGAGTAATTTCTTTTCCCGGCAAATAAACCACTTCATCGGCGAGCGCTTCGATAGCTTCCTTTATATAAGGTATTTTATTGTCAACGATAACTTTCATACTTGCTTTTTCTAAAGTCGTGCAAAGGTAGTATTTTTTACATTTATAATTGGATGAAATGAAATCTTTGTGTAGATTTGAAAAATGTTGGTATTTTGTCTACCTAGTGTTGGTAATTTATCTACCTTTGTACTTTAATAATGATGTTCATATGAAATGTTTGCATATCATAACTCCAGTAAAAGATTCGATAGATTTTACTCTCGAAACAGTGCGTGCCATTTTAGCTTCCGACATTAAAGTTCCTTTTACTTATACAGTGTACAATGACTTCAGTACAGAAGAGAACACCAAACGTCTGGAGGAAGCTTCCAAAGAATTGAATTTTCGTCTGGTCAATTTATCCGACATTACAACTCATCCTTCTCCAAACTATCTGCTGGTACTTCAACGCTCTCAGCAAGAGGCTATTGCCGACGATGCAGGTCTGCTTATTGTAGAGTCGGATGTTGTAGTAAAGAAGAACACCTTACAGGAATTGTACGACGGAGCAGCAGCACGTAGAGGATGTGCCATTGCGGCAGCTGTAACTGTAGACGAGAATGGAGTTATCAACTATCCATATTTGCATGCCAAAGGTAATGAAGGCAAGGTATATCCGGAAAAGAAACATTGCAGTTTCTGTTGCTCACTGCTTACCCCGGAGTTTCTCCGTGCTTTCGATTTCCGTCAGCTCGACCCGACAAAAAACTGGTTTGATGTAACCATTTCACACGAAGCCCTGAAACAAGGTTTTCAGAACTATCTGTTTACCACTCTTCCTGTTTGGCATCGTCCGCATGGAAGCCGTCCGTGGAAACAACTGAAATATAAGAATCCCTTGAAATACTATTGGTTGAAATATACGAAAGGACTCGATAAAATTTAATGATTGCAGATATGGATAAATCCCCTTTGGTTTCGGTTGTAGTACCCGTATATAATATGGAGGCTTTTCTGCCGGAAACACTCGACTCTATACTGGCTTCCGATTATCCGAACTTCGAAGTAGTGGTGGTAGACGACGGCTCGAAAGATGCTTCGTATCGTATCGCATGTGACTATGCAAAGAAAGATCAGCGTGTACGCGCTTATACCCAACCTAACGGGGGAGCTTGTGCAGCCCGAAATCAGGCTGTTCGGCTGGCGAAAGGGGAGTTTATACTGCCTTTTGATGCCGACGACAAGATGAGTGAAACCTTTGTGTCTGATGCAGTACATGTGATATTGTCTGACATGAAAATAAAAGCTGTATGTCCTCGTGCTGAATATTTCGGTAACCGTAAAGGTGAATGGAAATTACCTCCTTTTTCGCGTAAGTTGCTGGCCCGGAAGAATATGATACCTATTTGTGCTTTGTATCGGAAATCAGATTGGGAACGGGTAGGCGGCTATGATAAGCATATTGTTGCAAGAGAGGATTGGGCCTTTTGGATTGCTATGTTAAAAGATGGTGGAAAGGTTGTAGCCTTGTCTCGGGTGTCAGTGTATTATCGGGTACGAACTGGTTCTAAACGTGTGTCCGATCGTAGTTTAAAGAGAAAATTGATAGACGCTTTAAATGCGCGTCATCCGGAGTTTTTTGAACGTGAGTTAGGAGGACCGCTTCACTATTGCCGTTCGTGGTCGGTACTGCTGAACCGTATCTATCGTTTGTTTCATCCACGGAAAGTATATGTGGCATCTGATTTCCGTACATTGACGAGTTATGTAAAAGCCCTGCCTGCTTTGTTTAAATACGATAGTGGAACGGTGATTTATAAAGGACGCAACGAACTGCGTGAAATGGACTGGTACGGAACGAAAGTCGTAATCAAGTCCTTCCGTGTTCCTAACCTGATTAACCGCATCGCATACGGAGTGTTCCGTTCGTCGAAAGCACAACGTTCGTTCGAGTATGCCGAAATGCTCCGTCGGGAAGGAATCGGAAGTCCTGCTCCAGTAGCCTATTATACCGAGCGTAACGGACTGCTTTTCACACGCAGCTATTATATCAGTCTGAAGTCGGAATGCCCATATTCGTATGTCAATCTGATGCGAGGTGATTTCCCCGGTCAAGAAGAAATTTTGCGTGCCATTGCCCGTACAACGGCTGCACTCCATGAAAAAGGATATCTGCATAAAGACTATTCGCGAGGGAATATCCTGTTCCGGCATACAGACAAAGGTGTAGAGGTAGAAATAATAGACCTGAACCGTATCCGTTTCCGCACGGTCAATATGGAAGAAGGTTGCCGTAACTTTGAACGCCTTCCGGGAACGCCGGAAATGTTTGCCATTCTTGCCGATGAATACGCCAAGGCAAGAGGTTTCGATGCCAACGAATGTTTGAAACTGATTTTGAAGTATAACAACGCCCACATATGAGACTAATAAAAATGACAGGTGGCTTAGGCAACCAGATGTTTATATATGCCTTCTATCTGAAGATGAAGAAACTTTTTCCTCATACAAAGATAGACTTATCGGATATGATGCATTACCATGTACATCACGGATATGAAATGAACCGGGTATTTGCTTTGCCCCATACCGAGTTTTGTATAAATCGTACACTTAAGAAACTTATGGAATTCTTACTGTGTAAGGTCGTTTATGAGCGAAAACAGAAAAACGGCTCCATGGAAGCTTTTGAGAAAAAATATGCTTGGCCGTTGATCTATTTCAAAGGATTTTATCAGTCGGAGCGTTTCTTTGCTGACATCGAAGATGATGTTAGAAAGACTTTCTGTTTTAATATGGAATTGATAAATATCCGGAGTCGTGAAATGATGAAAGTAATAGATGCCGATGAGCATGCTGTATCAATACACATTCGTCGCGGTGATTATTTACTTCCGAAATTCTGGGCAAATGCCGGATGTGTCTGTCAGTTGCCCTATTATAAAAATGCCATAGCCGAATTGAAAAAGCATGACTCAACTCCTTCTTTTTATGTTTTTTCTGATGATATAGAATGGGTGAAACAGAATTTATCTTTATCTAATGCCCATTACATAGATTGGAATCAAGGAAATGACAGTTGGCAGGATATGATGCTGATGAGTCATTGTCGAAACCATATTATCTGTAATAGTACTTTCAGTTGGTGGGGAGCATGGTTAAATCCGAGAAAGAATAAAACTGTTATTGTTCCTTCTCGCTGGTTTATGAAAGAAGAAACTCCTTATATTTATCCAGCAAGATGGATAAAAGTACCTATAAACTAAATTGCCATGAGTATCATTTTTTCGTTAATAAAGAAAGTAACCTATGCTTTGTGCGAAAGTTTGTTCTGCTGGCGCCGGCCTTCTCATCCAATTCTTTATATGACATTGTTGGTGAAGAACGAGGAAGAATTACTGGAACAAAACCTGATATTCCATAAGCAGATGGGGGTAGATGGATTTATTGTAACTGATAATAACTCAACCGACCATACTCCAGACATTCTTCGTAAATATAAAGAATTGGGATGGATAAAAGAAATTATTCAGGAGCCGGCAACCGACTATCGCCAGAAAAAATGGGTGGATCGTATGGTTTGGTGTGCTAAAACTGTTTTTCATGCCGACTGGGTTATCAATGCCGATGCTGACGAGTTTTGGTATGCTCCTTCGGGTAATTTGAAAAGTGGACTGAAACATGTTTCTGATAATGTGATAAAGTGCGCCATACGGAATATGTATCCTGAGGAAGGTAAGTCGTTTCGTGAATGGAAATATGTTGTAGACCCTGTAACAGATACGGATAAGTATGATCTTTCCCCTTATTCACTTTTTGGCAGACAAATACCTAAGGTAATGCACCGTACCCGTGGATACATCCGGATTTCGATGGGAAATCATAAGGTAGCCATGTTCCCCAAGCGTTCCGGCAAAAGTGATATCCGTATTTATCATTATAATATCCGAGGCCGTCAGCAGTTTCTGGAGAAAATGATTAATGGCGGAAAGCAGTTGGAGCAGAATCCCAGTAAACATGGTGGACGTCACTGGCGCTATTTTTATGGCTTGTATAAAGAAGGAAAACTGAATGAGGAATACGACCGTGTGATAGGAAGCCGTGTCTTCGACCGTTTGCAGGCAGACGGATATATACACGAAGACCATACAATGGCAGATTTTTTCAAGAACCTGAATAAATAATTGGAAGATATGAAGCATATAGTATTTACCATTGATCATAAGTTTGTACGTTTTTGTGCTGTAACAATGGTTTCTATCTTAAAAAATGATACACCTTCGGATATTACAGTGCATGTAGTTGCCAATGGACTGTCGGAAGCAGACCGTACGGTTTTGTCGGACTTGGCGATAACGTATGGAGCTTCCATTGCTTTTTATGAAGTTCCTCAGGAAAAATTGGAAGGATATGCTATACGCTGGGAAGGACAAAGGTTGCCTATGGTTGTATTTTATCGTTGTCTTTTGGCTTCTTTACTTCCTGATTCAGTGAAGAAGGCTCTTTATCTGGATAGTGATATTTTGGTTTTGAAACCGTTAGATGATTTTTGGAATACAAATCTGGAAGGTAAAGCATTGGCTGGTGTTCCAGACGATTTTACCGTTAATCCGGTGCATTGTAATCGTTTGGGGTACGATCTTTCATATAATTATTTTAATGGAGGAGTATTATTATTGAATTTGGATTATTGGCGGAAGCATAATATCGAGCAGCAATGTAAGACTTATTATAAAGATAATCCGGAGCGTGTGTTATATAACGATCAGGATTTATTAAACGGCTTGTTACATGAGCATAGAGTATTGGTCGATATGAAGTGGAATGTGCAAGAAGGTGCTTATCGTGTTCCAAAAGGTAAAACAGCCGATTGGTGTCCACCGTATATAGATACTATTTTACATCCTGCAATATTGCATTATTCTTCGCGTAAGCCTTGGCAATATCATTGTATGCATCCATTAAGACATTTGTATTTTGAGTATCAAGATTTGACACCTTGGAAAGGAGAAAATGTTTTAAATAATTGGAAACCTCGTTTGCATCGTTTTATACATTTTCTTCCCTATACATTGGGGCTGAAACGAAGTAAGTATTTAAATCTATTTTATTAATATTTATGAGGGTATGTCAGTTTTGACACACCCTCATAAATTTATTGACCGATATTCTCGATTTGGGCAATTAATCTTTGCATAATAATATCCCAATTATAATTTTCTTGTATATATAAAGCTCCTCTTTCTCCCATTTCTTTTCTAAGAATATCTGAAGTGTCAAGTTGGTAAAGTTGTTTTATGAAGTCATTTTTGCCTTTATAAATAGCAATAGCTTGATTACTATTTTTGAAATGCTCTCTCATGACATTACATTGATAATTTACCAACATAACTTTCTTTTGACTAAGTGCTTCCAAAAGTATTAATGATAAGCTCTCATATTTGGAAGGGTTTACAATAATTTTGGCATGATTAATGATGGCAGTTTTTTCTTCTTCTTCTACAAAACCAGTATAAATTATGTCTGGATGTTCTATTTTATCCATAAAAATACCGCCAACCAATACTAATTTAAGATTAGATTCTTTATGCTTTTGTTTATATGTCAGAAAATAATCAAAAATGTGATCTAGCTTGCTATTCTCCACTCTCCCTACATATAATAAGTATTCTTGTGGTAACTGGTATTTTACTGTAGTTTCTTTCCATTCTGCTGGTGGAAATATGTTGAATCCAACACTAACAACTCCATGGGGGGACATGTGCTTGCCAAAAATTCTTTCTGCAAGTTGTTGTTCTGCTTGTGTATTAAAAGCAATATATCCAGCTTGTGTAAAGATTTCAGTCATTCCTGGATAGAATGAACTTTTTTGGTAGTGCATTGTTGGTATTAATAAAGCCTTTTCTTTAACTCGTGTAACGGTATAGTAAACTTCTGGATAATCTATTGTTATAGGTATAAAGACATCATAATCTTCTTTATGTTTTCGTATAAAAGTGAATAATTCGGAAGAGTAAAAACAATTTTTCCGATAGAGATAAATACTCCCTTTTTTCCCACATTTCCATATAGGAATGCAGTTCGCTATATATTGTAGCAGATGCATTTTGTATAAAAAGAATCGGATTGAACGTATGTACCGAGTAGCCCACACATTGGGGCGATGTCCCTTTCGCTTATAAGAATCCGTTTTAAATCTACGTACCAATACGCCATTGATAACTTCCTCTCCTTCTTTGAATATATTTTCTTGATTGCTATAGCCTTTTAGGTTAGTTGTTAGTACCTCTACCTGATATTTGTCAACCAATCTTTCTGCTAACATTTTACAATGTAATTCTGCACCTCCATTGATTTCTTGTCCGTATCTTATAACGATAAATGCAATTTTTTTCATCTGAATTTATTTTACTTCTAATAAGTTATTAAACAGATTTAGCCATTTTTTCCCTACAAGCTCGGGAGAATAAGTAAGAACTTTTTTCAGTACGTTTTTTCGGATTTCTTCCATTAATTGTGGGTTATTGATTAATTCAGTTAATTCTTTTGCAAATGCATTTATATCTCCGTTGGGAACGAGGATACCATTTACCTTATTGGGACCTAAAATAGCTTCTATGCCAGCACAACAATTAAAAGAAATAGGTATGACTCCATTTGCTTGAGCTTCAGTTAAACATAATGGCCATCCTTCAAATGTGGAAGTTAAACAAAGAATAGAAGCGTTTCTATAATAGATATCTACATCAGGTATATAACCTATAAATTTTATTCTTTCTAATTTCCATTTTTTTGCTAATAATTCTAATATATTCCGCTCTGGACCATCACCTATAATAATAAGTTCCCATTCAGGAATTTCTTTATATATTTTTTTCCAAATAGACAATAAACGATCTACTCTTTTATGAGGGTAAGAGAGTCTGCCTGAATATATAATTTGTTTCTTTTTGTTCAAATTGGGATTTGAGCGAGGATATTCTGGATTTGTGATTACATGAATACGTTTATCATCTTTAAAATAAGTTGCTAATTGTTTTTTATATGCATCACATAATACTGTCAAAGCATCTATGTTATCATACATTGCTTTGTATCGAGTTATATATTTTTTGTTGTAAGATTTTAGAAAGTAATAATTAATGTATGTAAATGTATATCTGATAAACTCCCATATGGAAAAACGGCTTTTTCCTTTTCTCCTGTAATAACGATCGATAGACTCCCACATAGGTACATTATGTAAAGCTCGGATAACTTTACATTGGGTTTGTTCTTTGATGCTTTGGTAGAGAAGAAGGTCGAGAGACTGTCCTACAAATATATCAATTTGATAGTCATTAATAAATTTTATGATGTGGTTTATATATGCTTTCTTATTTTTTGAAGATTTAGGTACTATTTCTATTGCCTTCAAATGTTTGAAAGAAGCAACATGAAGTTTGGGGGTCAGGACATATACCTCATACCCCTTATTATAAACATAGTTTGCAATGTCTAAAGTTATTCTTTCTGCTCCTCCAAAGGGGAATGCGTCATGATAAAATAGTACTTTATTCATAAGAAATTAAACAGATGATTAATTATTACTATTCTCTAATAAGGTATTAAACAGGTTTAGCCATTTTTCCCCTACAAGTTCGGGAGAATAAGTAAGAACTTTTTTCAGTACGTTTTTTCGGATTTCTTCCATTAATTGTGGGTTATTGATTAATTCAATTAATTCTTTTGCAAATGCATTTATATCTCCGTCAGGGACGAGGATACCATTTACCTTATTGGGACCTAAAATAGCTTCTATGCCAGCGCAACAATTAAAAGAAATAGGTATAACCCCATTTGCTTGAGCTTCTGTTAAACATAATGGCCATCCTTCAAATGTAGAAGTTAAGCAGAGAATTGATGCATCTTTATAATAATTATCTACATGAGGAGTGTATCCAATAAAGTAAATTCTTTCTAAATCCCATTTTTTTGCTAAACGTTCCAAGTTATTTCTTTCTGGTCCATCGCCTACAATAACAAGTTCCCAATCAGGAATTTTTTCGTATATTTTTTTCCAAATAGTAAGTAAACGATCTACTCTTTTATGAGAGTATAAAAGTCTGCCAGAGTATATAATTTGTTTTTTCTTGTCTAAATTAGGATTTAAACGAGGGTATTCAGGGTTTGTTATCACATGAATACGTTTATCATCTTCGAAATAAGTAGCTAATTGTTTTTTATATGCATCACATAATACAGTTAATGCATCTACGTTTTGGTACATTTGTTTGTATATTGCAATGTATTTTTTGTCGCATTTTTTGAAAAGGTGATAATCTAAATTGGTTAATGTGTACCATTTTAGGGATTTCCAAATTGAATGACGACTTTTTTCTTTTCGTTTATAATAACGATCAATAGCCTCCCATAACGGAACATTATGGAGAGCATAAATAATTTTACATTGAGTTCGTTTTTTTACTTCATAGAGGAACTGCGTATTAAGTTCTAAAGTAATAAATATATCAATGTGATTCTCTTTGATAAATTGAATTATAAAATTAGTTGTGTTTTGTTCTGTGTGTGGTATTTGTTTTGTTACTTCTACAGCCTTTATATGGTTTGATGTATGTGGGTTGAGATTTGAGGTTATGACATAAACTTCGTAACCTTTATCATAGATATAATTCGCTATATCTATAGTTATTCTTTCTCCTCCTCCATAAGGGAATGCATTGTGATAAAATGCAACTTTTTTATTCATAGGTTTGTAGGAAATAATGTATTATTATGATATTATGAATTTACAAATTTAGGGAATAATATTCCCTTTTTTTTGTTTTATATATTATTTAACATTGCTTCTTCTGTAGTATTTCGTTTAAGGAAGGTTTATGATTGATTTTTGTTTCAGAGCTTGTAAATATAAATTACATATTCCATTCTAAGGTAAATTTTTTTTTATTGTTTTGGCTATAATGTCCTTTTTATATTTAATTATTAGAAAATTTCAGCATGTTTTTCTAAAAACATCCTCATCTTTTTTTATTTTTTGTACAAATCCATAGAACCTATTGTACAAAAAAGAAGTAAAATTTGTAGAGAAAAAAATAAAAGGTCTTGTACTTTTCTTTTTTATACAAGACCTTTTGGTATATTATGCGTTTGGTATGGTAAGAATCTACAGAGCCTGCATATCGTTCAAACGTTTATAGTAACCGTTTTTCTGAAGCAGCTCTTCGTGTTTGCCGCTTTCTACGATACGGCCTTCATAGAGTACATAAATGCAGTCGGCATTCTTGATAGTCGACAAGCGATGTGCGATAGCAATAGTAGTGCGGGTCTTCATCAAACGTTCCAAAGCTTCTTGTACCAGACGTTCACTTTCTGTATCAAGGGCAGAAGTAGCTTCGTCCAGAATCAAGATGGCCGGGTTTTTCAAGATGGCACGGGCTATCGAGATACGCTGACGCTGTCCTCCTGAAAGACGGCAGCCGCGGTCGCCAATGTTGGTGTCGTAGCCTTTTTCACTTTCCATAATGAAATCGTGGGCATTGGCTATCTTGGCAGCGGCAACGACTTGTTCCATGGTGGCATTGTCTACACCGAAAGCAATGTTGTTGAAGAAACTGTCGTTGAACAGGATGGCTTCCTGATTTACATTACCTATCAGTCCGCGGAGGTCTTTTACTACCAGATCTTTAATATTTTTTCCGTCTATCAGAATTTCACCAGCCTGCACATCGTGAAAGCGGGGAACTAAATCGACTAGTGTTGACTTTCCTGAACCACTTTGTCCTACCAATGCAATAGTCTGTCCTTTGCGTACTTTCAGGCTGACGTCGTGGAGTACTTCGTGTGTGCCGTAGCTGAACGATATATTGCGGAACTCCAATCCTTCTTTCATCTCGCTGATATGTTCGGCATCGGTGCGTTCTGTAATGTTGTTTGGAGCTTTCAGAATCTTGTCTACACGTTCCATTGAAGCGAGCCCCTTCGGGATATTGTAACTTGCCTTGGAGAAATCTTTCAACGGGTTGATGATGCTGTAAAGTATCACCATATAGAAAATAAAGGTAGAAGCGTTGATGGTAGAGTTAGCACTTAGAATCAGTGAACCACCAAACCAAAGTACAAGTACGATGAGTACGGTTCCCAAGAACTCGCTCATCGGGTGGGCAAGACTCTGGCGCATAGCTACACGATTGGTCGCGTCGCGGAATTCGTTGCTACACTTCACGAAACGGTTTATCATTTTTTCTTCAGCAATAAATGCCTTGATGATACGCATGCCGCCCAATGTTTCTTCCAGCTGCGACATGGTTTCACTCCATTTGTTCTGGGCTTCGAGTGACTGGCGTTTCAGTTTACGTCCTACACGTCCCATGATCCATCCCATAACTGGCAGCACGATGATGGTAAACAGGGTAAGTTGCCAGCTGGTTACGATCAGGGTGGCGAAATAAGAGATGATAAGAATCGGGTTTTTCAACAGCATGTCGAGTGAGCTGGTGATGGAGTTTTCTATTTCGCCAACGTCGCCGCTCATACGGGCGATGATGTCACCTTTTCGTTCGTCAGATAGGAAGCTGAGTGGGAGGTACATTACCTTTGAATAAACCATGATGCGGATATCGCGTACTACACCGGTACGAAGCGGAATCATGATGGCTGTAGAACCGAAATAGCATGCGGTTTTCAGCAGGGTCATTCCTGCAAGGAAAAGTCCCAGCCAGAGTAAAGTAGTGGCAGGGCCGAATATTTCTATCAATTCGGATACGTAATAATAGAAATTATTTACGGCAACGTCTTTCAGCTCTCCGCTTCCCCATTCCATAAAATGATATACTTTTTCTGACTCTCCAGTCTTGAACAGGATATTCAATATCGGAATAAGCAGAGAAAAAGAGAAAACATTGAATACAGCGGATAGCAGGTTGAGACCTACAGCTCCGACTACATATTTCTTGTAGGGCGAAATGAACCGCCGCATCATTTGGAAAAATTCTTTCATGCAGGAAATACTTCTGTTATAATAAATATAGTGCACAAAGATAGTGTAATTTATTGTTTTCTTTGATACAAAGAGGGGGCTTTTGCATATTATTTTATAAATTTGCAATTTAACAGAAACATGGCAATTCAATGAAATTCATATATTATCTGGTTTTTTTCTTCTGGTATCTGCTCTCTTTGCTGCCATTGAGGGTACTCTATTTCATATCCGACCTGCTGTTTGTACCGTTGTTTTACGGATTGAAATACCGTCGGGATATCGTACACCGAAATATAGCCGGCTCATTTCCGGAAAAGACCGAAGAAGAGATTCTGAAAATAGAAAAAGAGTTTTATCATTTTTTCTGCGATTATGTAGTAGAAACCATCAAGTTGTTTTCGATGTCGAAAAAGCAGATGATGAAGCGTATGACTTTTAGCGGACTGGATGAGGTGCGGGAAACATTGGGAAGAGAAAATAAAAAATGCTGCTTTCTTTATTTGGGACATTACTGTAACTGGGAGTATGTGGCTTCTTTACAATATTGGCTGCCCGAAATACATTGTGGACAGATTTATCATCCTTTATATAACAAGGCTTTCGATAAATTGTTTCTCCGGCTTCGCGGACAGTTCGGCGGTGAGTCTATTCCGATGAAGGAGACGTTACGCCGGCTGGTTACACTCAGCAGAGGAGAAAAGAAAGTGATGATAGGCTTTATTTCCGACCAGGCGCCTGGATGGGAAGGGATGAGCCACTGGACAAAGTTTTTTAACCGGGATACTGCTTTCTTTCAAGGAACGGAACGCATAGGGCGCCGGCTGGATGCTGCCGTTTACTACCTGAAAGTAACACGGGTAAAGCGCGGATACTATCATGCTTCTTTCGAACTGCTGACCTTGCATCCTGCCGAATTGCCTGAGTATCGGCTGACGGATATGTACTCGGAACATCTGGAGCAACAGATAAAGGAAGCTCCTGCGTATTGGCTGTGGAGTCATAACCGATGGAAACGGACAAAAGAAGAATGGTTGAAAATGTCGTGGAACACTCAAAATTCGTAGATATCATGCCCCCGAAAATTATTCATTTATGTTGGTTCAGTAAGGATCCTTATCCGCTGGAAATCAAGATTTGCCTGGCAAGCTGGAAGCGTGTTCTTCCTGATTATAAGGTACGTGTCTGGACGTACGAGGATGCAAAGGCTATCGGTTGTAAATATATAGACCAGGCGCTGTCGGTCAGAAAATGGGCATTTGCGGCAGATGTAGTCCGTTTTTATGCTGTATATAAAGAAGGTGGCGTGTATATGGACAGTGATATTTATCTGCGTAAGCGTTTCGACCGGTTTATTCCTGAAACCGGATGTGCTACGTTTAATGAGCGGTGGGAAGAAGGAGAAACCGATTATGGTATTCAGGCCGCGTTCTTTATCGGTTCAAAGGGAAATGATTTCTGTAAGGAGGTCTTTGAGTATTATCAGGAACGGGACTTTATCCGTCCTGACGGTTCGCTGGACCAGACGGTTTCTCCGTATATCATGCGAAGTGTTGCCGAACGCAGGGGATATGTCTGCAAGGAGGAGGAACAGCATTTGGATGGTATACATATATATCCTACTCATTGGTTGTCGCCAAGAAGCCGCTTCAAGCATAGTCCGGATGCTTTTGGGGAACATCGGGTGTACGGAAGCTGGCGTGACCATAAGTTTGGCAGGAAACTGGAACGTTCGTTCAAGCATTTCTGTAATGCGGTAAGATTTTATCTGCTCGGCAAATAAGTTTTATACTGGATATATCCGCTTTTGGTGGTTCATGATTGCTATTACGTTGGTAGGGATTCTGCTTCAGTTGAAACTGGAAAATCAAAAGAAAGGATAATTGCTTAATATAAGATGGAAAAAGGATTTATGACATTTCAAAAGTCATAAATCCTTTTTTCATCTTATATTTATTGGATACCTTTCCGCTGTTTGTATTCATCGATTCGCTTCTGGAAGGCTTCTTCTTTTTTTCCGCCGTTGGAATGGAATATCAGTGCTTCGGGAATCTCTTTTCCACGGTCTTCCAGTCGGGATTTTCCGGTTTTATCTTTTATTATATCGACAGCATCGTATAAGTCGTTGGTCGTGGCATCGTAGGCGTTCATGGTGAGGGTGTCGCCATGTACACGGATTTGCTGATAGTAACGGCTACCTGTTCCGAACTTGTCGAACCGCTTGTCGAACTCAATGTAGTAGTTTTTGGGTGAGCAGTGACTGACTGTATAAACAGGTGCTTGGGCTTCTCCATTTTCACCGTGGGCAGTCATACGGGCATAAGCGTGTTCGTGTCCTTGCAGTACGAGATCGACTCCATATTCCTCAACCAGCGGGTTGAACATGGTACGTTGAAACAGGTTGTTCATACTGCCTTTAATGGAGTATAGCGGATGATGAAGTACGACGATCTTCCATCGTGCATTGCTTTTCTTGAGCTGTTCTTCTAACCATTTTTTCTGAGTCCACAGGTAGAAGAACTCGCGGTTACTGTCGAGACAGAAGATTTGCATGTCGTTATACTTCAGAGTATATACTTGATTTTCGCCTACCATTGAGTCGAGATAGTATGAAAATACCAGTGAGAAGCGGCGTTCCAGTTTGCGAATGATGTATTTCAGGTATTCGTGGTTTCCTGTAACGGTGATGACAGGGTATTGTTGTCCGATGGAATCCAGCCCGCGATATGTTTCTTCCCAGCGTTGTTCAGTTGGACGTTCGGTCAGATCGCCTCCGAACACAAAAAACTCTGTATCGGGATGACGTTGCAATGCTTCACGGAAAAAATGGTTTGCTTTCCCGTTGATGCTGTCTTGCACATCGCCTACATACATGAATGAATAATCGTTGCGGGTAGACTGATTGTATGTACGGAAGCTATACCAGGATGAGGTCTTGCCTTCATTACAAACGCGGTAAGTATAATAGCGGTCAGGTTGTAAGGTACGGAGTTTGGCAACGTAGTATGCTGCCTTTCCGCTACGTGACTGGAAAATTTCTCCTTGTGCATCGATTTGTATGGTATCTTTCGAAAGTGTATCTACCAATTCGACATGCGACGGTACGACTATAGAGTCGTACTGCCAGCTGATATTGCGCGACAGTTCGTTTTCATCGCCGAAAGTGAGTAGTACTCGTCCGGGTTCTGACTGCGGTGCATAAGGAAGTTCTGCTTCGTTGTGGAACCATGCGCTCCAGCGTGAATTGATCCACAGTGCGAGTGCCGCGATGACAATCAATGTGATGCTAAGTCGGATGATAGTTTTCTTTTTCATGTTGTAACAGATTGTTATTCGGTTACAAAGATAGAAAATGGTACTTTAAATTTCTTATATTGTGTTCTGTTTTACAGAAAAGTTATTTTAAAATAAGGTCTTGAGAGGGTTTGGAAAATAATCGTTAACTTTGTCGCTCTTAACCTCCAAAAACATTGGCAATGAAAAAAGAATTGTTTTCGAATGTCTTTTCCTTGATATGGAATTTGTTCATTATCTATGTGTGTTATTCGCTTTGCCGTTTGACTTTTTTGCTTGAGAATTTCCGTCTGTTCAGTGAGAACTTGACAGGAGAATATGCGCTGAATATGTTCGGAGCAGGTATTATTTTCGATACGACGGCCATTTTGTATAGCAATGCCTTGTTTATTTTATTGTTTCTGCTGCCGTTTCATTGGAAAGAGAATGCTACCTTTTATAAGGTTGTCCGCTGGATTTTTACGGTAGTCAATGGCTTTTTCCTGATATCGAATCTGGTAGACTGTGTGTATTTCCGTTTTTCCGGACGGCGTACTACCATGAGTGTCTTTCAGGAATTTAGCAATGAGGGTGGGGGTAATCTGGCTTCTATCTTCATGGATGAGTTTATTTCGCACTGGTATCTGGTGGTATTGGCGGCAGTGTTCTGTTATGCTATTTATAAATTGTATCGGGCACCACGGAATATTCCGGTATATAGCAAGTGGCAATATTATCTGATACAGACCGTTACTTTGCTGGTTGCCATACCGTTTACAGTATTTGGTATGCGTGGAGGTATGACAACTGCTACACGTCCGATTACCATTAGTAATGCCAATCAGTATGTCGACCGGCCGCTGGATGCGGGGGTGGTGCTGAATACACCGTTTTCTATTTTCCGTACACTCGGGAAAAAGGCTTTTATTGTTCCCGACTATATGCCCGAAAGTGAAGCACTTGCCGTATATTCTCCGGTACATGTTCCTGCCGATTCAGTACAGTTCAAGCCGATGAATGTGGTTGTGATTATTTGGGAAAGCTTTACGAAAGAATTTGTAGGCAAGCTGAATCCTGATCTGGATAACGGGACATATAAGGGTTATACACCGTTTATCGATTCACTGTTGACAAAGAGTCTGAGTTTTACATATACTTATGCCAACGGGCGAAAGAGTATCGAGGGAATGCCTTCGGTCTTGTCGTCCATACCGAGTTTTGTTGAGCCGTTCTTCCTTACACCGGCTTCGCTGAACGATGTATCCAGCATTGCAGGTGAGCTGACTAAGAACAAAGGATATTATTCGGCTTTCTTCCATGGGGCTATGAACGGTTCGATGGGATTTCAGGCCTTTGCTCGTTCAGTAGGATTTACTGATTATTACGGACGTACGGAGTATAATGAAGATCCTCGCTATCACGGTGATGATGATTTCGACGGTACATGGGCTATCTGGGACGAAGAGTTTCTGCAATACTATTGTGATAAGATGACAGAATTTAAGCAGCCGTTTGTTACTTCCGTATTTACGGCAAGTTCACATCATCCGTTTGCAATACCAGCATGTTATGAAGGAAAGTTTCCAGACGGACCAACTCCGCTTCAGCGTTGTATCGGCTACACGGATCATGCCTTGCAGCTCTTTTTTGAGAAAGCTTCCCGTCAGCCTTGGTTCAATAATACATTGTTTGTGATAACTGCCGATCATACCAGCTTTGGTACATATCCAGAGTATATGACCGACTTGGGTTTGTATAGTGTTCCTATCTTGTTTTATGCTCCCGGTATGCCGGAACTTCGCGGTATGGAGGACAAGATTGTCGAGCAGATAGATATTATGCCGACTGTACTGGGATTGCTGGGTTATGATCGCCCATATATCAGTTTCGGACAGGATGCACTCCAAACTCCGGCTGCTGAGAAATTCTCAGTGAATAATGTAATGGGTACAAATGTCTATCAGTTTGTAAAGGGAGATTACATGATTCAGTTCGATGGAGAGAAAGTGCTGAAAGCTTATCGTTACCGTACCGACCGTTTACTGAAAGATGATGTGAAGGATACCATGCCTCAGGACACACTTCGGGCTATGGAAACACAAGTGAAATCGTTTATCCAGCAGTATATGCAACGTATGAACTCGAATGATCTGGTTTACAGAGAGTAAGTTCGCTTTGTGTCAAACTCTGCAAAGAATATAATAATTTTCTATAACTATTGCTTATGGTTGTTGCTCTATTTTGAAAAAGAATGGAGTGAAACTCTCCTTCTTTTAATGGACGAAAGGTTTTAATAGTTAGCTATATATAAAACAGCCCTGTCAGATTCAGCTTTTAAAGTGAATGACAGGGCTGTTTTATATATAGTTAAATCTAAAATCAGATTAAAAGTTTATTTTCTGAAGTTGAAATTTAGCTTTTATTCTGTATTCTTTATCAGTTCTTATTTGCGCGCTTACGTTCTGTTTCATCCAGAATGACTTTACGCATACGCATGCTCTTTGGAGTTACTTCTACATATTCGTCTTCTTTGATGTATTCCAAAGCTTCTTCCAGTGAGAAGATTACCGGAGGAATGATACGAGCTTTATCATCCGATCCGGAAGCACGCATGTTTGTCAGTTTCTTCGATTTGGTAACGTTGATGACAAGGTCGTTTTCGTGAACATGTTCTCCTACTACCTGACCAGCATATACTTCATCCTGCGGGTAAATAAAGAATTTTCCACGGTCTTGCAGCTTGTCGATAGCATAAGCAAACGCTGTTCCGCTTTCCATTGCAATCATAGAACCATTAGTACGGCGAGGAATTTCACCCTTATATGGCTGATATTCTTTAAAGCGGTGAGCCATGATAGCTTCTCCCTGTGAAGCTGTCAGTACATTGGTACGCAGACCGATGATACCACGTGAAGGCATGTCGAATTCGATGTTTACGCGGTCACCCTGAGTTTCCATAGAAACCATTTCACCTTTACGGCGTGTTACCATATCAATCATCTTGCTGGCAAACTCTTCGGGTACGCTGATGGTCAGTTCTTCAATCGGTTCGCATTTTACACCGTCTATTTCTTTGAAGATAACCTGAGGCTGTCCTACCTGAAGTTCGTATCCTTCGCGGCGCATGGTTTCAATCAATACAGACAAGTGCAATACACCACGTCCGGAAACAATCCATTTTCCATCTTCATTTTCTGTCTTGCGTACACGTAATGCCAAGTTCTTGTCAAGCTCTTTCATCAGGCGGTCGTGGATGTGACGTGAAGTAACAAACTTACCTTCCTTGCCAAAGAACGGAGAATCGTTGATAGTGAACAGCATACTCATGGTCGGTTCATCGATAGCAATAGGTGGCAGTGGTTCCGGATTTTCAAAATCGCAGATAGTATCACCGATTTCGAATCCTTCTATACCGATAAGTGCACAGATATCACCTGAAGAAACTGATTCTACCTTTTTGCGGCCCAATCCTTCGAAAGTGTGAACTTCCTTGATCTTAGATTTCACCATTGTTCCGTCACGTTTAGTCAATGTGATATTCATGCCTTCGCGAAGTGTTCCGCGATGTACACGACCTACGGCTATACGTCCGGTATATGAAGAATAATCAAGAGAGGTAATCAGCATTTGTGGAGTACCATCCAATTGATGAGGAGCCGGTATATATTTAACGATAGCATCCAATAATGGAGTAATAGTGCCGGTAGGAGTTTTCCAGTCTTCGCCCATCCAGTTATTCTTTGCAGAACCGTAAAGAACAGGGAAGTCAAGCTGGTCTTCTGTAGCGTTGAGGCTGAACATCAGGTCGAATACCATTTCGTAAACTTCTTCCGGACGGCAGTTTGGCTTATCTACCTTGTTGACAACAACAATAGGTTTCAATCCGATCTGTAAAGCCTTTTGCAATACAAAGCGTGTCTGTGGCATCGGACCTTCGAACGCATCAACCAGCAGGATGCATCCGTCTGCCATGTTCAAAACTCGTTCTACTTCTCCACCGAAGTCGGCGTGTCCCGGAGTATCGATAATGTTGATTTTTGTACCGTTGTAATTGATGGATACGTTTTTAGAAAGGATAGTTATACCTCTTTCACGTTCCAGATCATTGTTATCCAGTACCAATTCGCCATTGGTTTGGTCATTGCGGAATAAGTGTCCCGCCAGCATCATTTTGTCCACCAGTGTAGTTTTTCCGTGGTCTACGTGGGCAATAATGGCAATGTTTCTAATATCTTGCATACTATACCTATAATTTGGTTGCAAATTTACTACTTTTTTATTGAACGCAAAAACGTAAAGATACAGAAGTTTTTATTTATTCTGATATGAGCGTAATAAACTGTGTCTTTAGAGTTTGTCTAAGTCTATTTTCATATATTTGATAAGTTCTCTGCGCCAGGTAAAGGTGATATGTAGTTTTCCATCTTTTCCTTGTATGATTGCAGGATAGGAGTATTCACGTATCGGAGAATCTTCCAAAGTAAGTACAGGTGTCCAGTGGGTACCATCCTCGGATAAAGCAAGGTTGAGTGGAGTACGTACTGCTTTTTTTGCACGAAGTTGTGGTTTGGAGTTATTGTAGACTAATACATGTCTTCCATCTTTCAATGTAACAGCGTCGGTTCCGGAATTATTGTTGGGAAGTTCGTCGATCAGAGTCACTTTACTCCAGGTTGTTCCATTATCTTTGCTCCATGAGGTTGCCAGATGGGAGTTTCGTGTACGGCAGATTACTTGCAGCGTTCCATCCTTATGTTTGAGTATACTGGGCTGGATAACTTGTATGGGGCGTTTCAAGGAATCATCAGCTCCAATACCTTGATGCTGGCTGAGAAACTCTTGCTCTGCATCTATCGGACCTGTTGTTTTCCATGTCTTTCCCATGTCGTCAGAATATTCCATATGTATGCGCCAGCCGGCATTTCCTTCCGTGCTTGACGGACAAATGATTCTTCCGTTTATAAATTCGGGTTTATTTTTAATGGGACCTAAAAAGCCTTTGGGAAGCGGTTTACGTTTGCTCCAGGTTTTTCCTCCATCCTTTGAACGTACCAACCAGCCCGTCCAGTCGGGAACGTTTAATCCTATTTTGAAGAAAAGTAGCAGGTCGCCTCCCGGAACTTGAAACAGGACTGGGTTCCAACAAGCTTTACGATGATCTTTTATGTCGGCGGTTACACCGGCTATGGCTGCATCAGGATCGTCTAAATCGAACACACCGTCGGCTGCTTTTATCGGTGCAGTCCATGTATTGCTGTCATGAGATTTACGGCATACCCAGATACATACATCGGGATTGCGTTCTTTTGTGCCACCGAAGAAAGCAGTTACCAAATCGCCATTGTCGAGTTCTGCAATCGTAGAGGCATGACATTCGGGGAAAGGAGCCTTTTCGTATAGAAATTCATTTTGGATGACAGCGGGATGAATAGCTGGTATTTCTACGGCATAATGATATTTTCCCGATCCTATTTGCTGTATGCTGCCATCAGGGAAATGGACTTCTGCTGTGGTATTGCACGGGATGGTGATGTCCCACTCTACATGAGTCAGTGTCTTTTTCCAACGGCTTTCTATTTTGCCATACAATGAACGATAAGAGGCGTTTACCCAGAATAAGTTCTGGATGCTGAAGTCAGGCTTTAATATAATGTGCTTGAACCCTGTCTTTTCACGGTCACTACGTATTCCAGCTGCGTTTTCATAACACCATGGCAGTAAGTCGCCCAGCAGCATAACATGATTTCCGCTATTCATTGCTGGGTTAGCGGTATTGCCATTCCATAATTCCCATATCGTAGTAGCTCCTTGCTGAGCCATATATCCCCATGAAGGATAGGTTTTGTTTGATGCAAGTAAGAATGCTACATCGGAAAAACCTCTTCGGGAGAGTTCACGCAAGAGCCATTGTACTCCAATGACTCCGCAACCTATATGACCTCCGTTTCGGAGAATGGTATTGGCTATGATTTGGCCTGTAACATCTTTCTGGCAATCTTCTGGTACGATATCGAATGCCAAAGGCAACAGATTGGCTGTGACAGTATTATTACTGTAGCGGATACTATCCGGATAAAGTGGGTTACCGGGCTTTTGTGATGTTCCACGTTCGATATGCAGGTATTTTTTATTGAAAGCATCTTTCATTTCTTTGGCCCATGCTTGCCATTGGTTTCTATCCTCTTCAAGATTCTGGAGGGATGCAAAACGGCTCATCATATCAAGAAGCTTAATGTAATATGCTGTAGATATCAGGGTTCCGTCGGTTATACGTGCAGAATCTTTGCTGTGAATCAGTTCCAGAGATTCTGGTGGAACACACCAGTCACCGTATCTGTCTTTGGTAATTAATCCGTCTTTTAGATATTCTTTATGGAGATGTAACATCCACTTACGAATGTAAGGATAACAGCGTTCTATGGGTTCACGATTTCCAAACTGTGTATACAGCATGTCGCAGGCAAAAGGCAAAGCTGCCGGCCATGTGACATTGTCGCTGTAGTACATCCAGAAGGCTGGGGCCACATCGGGAATGCAGCCATCTTCGCGTTGGGCCTCACAGATGTCACGTGTCCATTTACTATATAATGTGCTGTTATCGAATAAAAAGCTTTCTCCCCAGCAGCCCATTGTACGGTCGCCGAGCCAAGGTTGACGTTCGTCACGCTGCGGACAGTCTACTGGCATACCTTTGTAATTATCAAGTATTCCCCACCATGCATTTTGGTGAATGCGGTTTAATGTGGTATCAGAACATTCGAATGTTCCGATTGGTTCCAGGTTATCACTGACAACTTCTCCCGTGAAATCAGACAGTTTAGCATTTTTGTAGCCACTGATTTCTACAAAACGGAATCCGTGATAAACAAATCGTGGAGCCCATGTCGCCCCATTCTCTTTTCCGTTACATATATAATAGTCGGTAGATTCCGCATGTCGGAAGTTATCCCGGTACAGTTCGCCGTTAGCGGAGAGCGTTTCAGAAAAGCGTAGCCGGATTGTATCACCTGTATTTCCCTTTATTTTCATACGAATCCATCCAGCGATGTTTTGTCCTAAATCGAGTATGTATTTATCTCCTAGAGGAGAGATTTTGATGGGCTTAATTGTTTGTACGATAGTCATTGGGGGAGTCATTTGAGAGCGGAGAGTACCTCCTGGCATACCTACTCGTTCGGCTTCGAGCCACTGACTGTCATCGTAACCGGGTTTTGTCCAGTCGCCTAATTCATAGCGTGCATCGTAAATTTCTCCATCATATTCGTTATTGCTGCGTATGGGACCATTGGCTGTAATGCGCCAGCTGGTATCAGTTGCAATTGTTTCTTTGCTGCCATCAGTATATTCTATAAGCAGGTTGAGGCGTAGTTTGGGATAACCGAAATTGACAATCTTATATGATTTGTATTTTTGTTGCATGGTGTAATAACGTCCATTGCCTAATGTAACTCCTATGGCGTTATTGGTTGTCAGCAGGGAAGTAACATCGAATGTATTATATAACACCGTTTTCCGATAGTCAGTGGGTGCAGGTGTCAAGACTTGATTGCCTATATGCTGACCATTGATAAAAAGTTCGTAGAGTCCGAGTCCGCAAATAAATACAGTAGCTCTCTTTATCGGTTTACTGATGGAAAACTCTTTGCGTAAATAGCGTGCGCTGAGGCGGCTGTGGGCTGTTTCTTTTTCCCATGGGAAAACTTTATCCAGTCCTATCCACCGGCCTTTCCATTTTACTTCCCCTAATAATCCAACGCTCCATGTTGCAGGCTGGCTCCATTCACTTTCTCCTACAGTAGTGTAACTCTTAACTTTCCAGTAGCATAAATCATTGCTCTTTAATGGTTTTCCTGCATATTGAACCCATTGCGAACTGGATGACTGAACTTTTCCAGAATCCCATATGTCGCCTTTGTCTTGTGCCAGGAGTTCAGGCGAAGAAGCCACTAGAATATGATAGGCTGTTTGCATCACATTTTGCTTGTCCGATTCCAGTTGCCATCCTAGGCGTGGATTGGTAGTACCAATTCCCATCGGATTGCTAAGCTGTTCAGTCTTTAAGTGGGTAACTGATACATTTTCGGCAAGTATGACAGCCGGAATAAGACAGTAAGTGAGCAGTACTGTCTTGATGAAATAAGTAGTTTTCATAATGCAGTTTTATTGTGTTTTTGGATTGTTTGTATTTTCAAAGCTTTAAATATAATGAAAATCTGCATGTTTCTTTCATTTTTTGTATATAAAAAAGAAGAAAAGTGTTGTATAACGGAAGATTATCACTATCTTTGCACCCGCAAATCAGAATTATATAATAAAAAACAGTCAAAATTATGTATTTAGACGCAGCTAAAAAACAAGAAATCTTTGAAAAGTACGGAAAGTCTAACACTGATACTGGCTCACCTGAAGCACAGATTGCATTGTTTTCATACCGTATTTCTCACCTGACTGAGCACATGAAGCTCAACAGAAAAGATTATAGCACTGAAAGAGCTCTGACAACACTGGTAGGTAAGCGTCGTTCTTTGCTGACTTACTTGAAGAACCGCGATATCGAAAGATACCGTGCTATTGTTAAGGAACTCGGTCTGCGTAAGTAATTCATTACTTGCTGCAACAAAACACAAATCGAGCCGCCTCTTCGAAAGAAGGACGGCTCGATTTGTGTTTTGTTGTTAAAGAAAAAATTAACCGAGCTTTTATTGATGAACCAATTTTTACCTTGCTAACCTTCTTGTAAATTTGTTGAATTATTTAAACTCATTGATTCCTATAGAATTACATTTTTATATCCCAAATTGTATACAAAAAAGAATAAATAGTTCACTTTATAAAAAATGTGGTAGCTTAAATTTGTCTGCAAAAACAAAAAAAACTTAAAATCTTATAGCTTATTGATTTTAATATATCTCAATTATTGAGGAGAAATATTTTCCATATTTATATTATATCAATTTGTTACAGTGGTTTTATCCAATTGATTTTGTTGAACTAAAATAATATATCATGAAAAAGGAAGTGAAAAGAAGCTGGCTATTTTTTTTATGGGTGTTATGTTTTATGATACCGATAGAGGCTCTAGCCCAGCGTATTACTGTGGAAGGAATCGTAACAGACTCAAACGGTGAACCTATTATTGGTGCTACTGTCATTGAAAAGGGCAATAAAACAAATGGTGTAGTTACGGATCTGGATGGAAAGTTTTCTATTACGGTTTCTGAGAAGAAAAAGGTACTTGTTATTACCTATATCGGAATGAAACCTCAAGAAGTTGTATCTCAGCCTGGTAAACTTTTGAAGGTTAAGATGGAGGATGAATCTCAGTTGCTTGATGAGGTAGTGGTTGTTTCCGTTGGTTATGGTAATGCTCGTAAACGTGATTTGACGGGAGCTATATCTTCTGTAGGTGAAAATACATTGAAGAATATTCCTGTGACTTCTGCTTCAAGTGCACTTACAGGTCGTTTGGCTGGTGTTAGCGTAATTACCTCCGAAGGTTCTCCTGATGCTTCTGTCAGTATTCGTGTACGTGGTGGTGGTTCTATTACTCAAAGTAATGAGCCGCTCTTTATAGTAGATGGATTTGAAGTTAGTGGTATTGATGATATACCACCTACAGATATTGAAAGTATTGATGTATTAAAGGATGCTTCCTCTACGGCAATTTATGGTGCGAAAGGTGCTAATGGAGTTATTTTGGTAACAACTAAGAGTGGACGTACTGGACGTACAGAAGTTTCGTTTAACGCTTCGGTTGGCTTTAGCCGGATGTATAATCAGACGGAAGTGCTTTCTCCTTATGAATATGTGTATTTACAGCGTGAATTGGATTCTTCTGATAATGCAGGTTTCTTTGACAAATTTGGTCGTTGGGAGGATATTAATAATTATAAGGCTCGTGTTGGAACGAATTGGCAGGATATGTTATTCGGAAATACAGGTATTAAGCAGAATTACAATTTGAATATCAGTGGAGGTAGTAAAGATTTGATCTATAGTCTAAGCTATACGCATGATGATGAAAGCTATATAATGTCTGTTTCTAATTTTAAACGTGATAATTTGAATTTAAAGTTGACTAAAAAGTTTGGAGATAAATTACGCTTAGACTTTAATGCAAAAATGACCAATAGAGTGGTTGATGGCCCAAGTGTATCTAGCGGCTCAAAACTTCGTGATGCGATTAAATATCCTAATATCGGAACATTGACAGACCTCTCGGATGAGGATTTGGCTGGTGATGATGAAATACTGATAGAAAATATTAGTAACTTGAATGATCCGATGTTTAATATTACAAATGAGTATAAAAAACAGACTAAGTTTAACAATAACTATAATGTAGCTTTAATTTGGAATATTATCAAAGGTTTGGAGTGGCGTGCAGAAGGTACATATGGTTATTCTTATGATCGTACGGATAATATTTGGTTAGCAAATACAGGTGAAGCTAATAGTAAGGCAGGACAGCCTGTTGCTCGACGTCAGTATTGGAATGGAAATAACTGGGCATTACGTACTATATTGAATTATAAATTTGATATTCAGAAGAAACATAGATTTGGTATTATGGCAGGTTGGGAAGCTAAACATTCTCAACGTGATGAAATGGAAATAAATGCAGATTATTATCCTGCAGATTATACAGTAGATAATATTCTAGCAATGTGGAATAACGGTACTTCTGAACCGACTTATACTACTATTGAGGAACCTAGTCGTAGCATGTCTTATTTTGGACGTTTAAATTACATTTTTAATGACCGCTATTATTTGACTTTTACATTACGTTCGGATGGTACAAATGTTTTTGCTCCAGGTAATAAATGGGGAATTTTTCCTGCTGGTTCGTTAGCATGGCGAATTAGTGACGAGAAGTTTATGGATTCTGTTCGGAACTGGTTTAATAACTTAAAATTGCGTGCTAGTTATGGTAAGTCTGGTAATGCTCGTGTAGGATCTTATTGGCGTCAGACTTATAGCCCTGTAACTAATACAAAGAATCTTTATTATCAGAATGAAATAGGACAAAGCAGCTTGCAGCCATCAACTCGTTTGCGTAACGAAAATTTAACCTGGGAGTCAAAGTATTCTACCAATCTTGGATTGGATATGACTTTTTGGAATAGATTAAATGTTACTTTCGATTTTTATAATGATGTAACAAAGGATTTGATCATGGAGATACAGCTGCCTTCTGTTTCTGGTTATCGAACTCAATATCAGAATTTAGGACAGACTACAAACCGTGGTGTCGAACTTTCATTGAATGCCAATTTAATAAATAAGAAAGATTTCTTTTTAGATTTTAATTTTAATATAGCTTTCAATAAAAATAGAGTAGATGCGCTTTATGGCTCAGAGGATACTGAAATGATTATTAAAGGTGATAAAGTAGAAGTTGGTAGTGATAATTATCGTGTATTTGTTGGACAGGAAGTTGGTTTGATGTATGGCTATGTTTGTGACGGTATGTATACTTTTGATGATTTTAATTTTGACGAAACAACTCAGCGTTGGGTTTTAAAAGAAGGAGTGCCCGATGTGACAGAAGAACTGTTGACTAATAGTGGTCAGTATTTTGGTCCAGGTCATTTGAAATTAAAAGACTTAAATGGAGATGGGCATCTTGATGCAGATAACGATCGTCAGGTAATAGGTCATGCATTACCTAAACATACTGGAGGTTTTGGTGTTTCAGCAGGATGGAAGGGATTTGACCTCACTGCTTTATTTAACTGGTCTTATGGAAATGATGTGTTCAATGCTAATAAAATAGATTACACCTCGTTTGTTGGTTCAAAACGTTATCAAAATATGAGTTCGGAAATGAGTCTGGCAAATCGTTTTGCTACAATTGATCCGGAAACTGGATATAATATCTATTATGGTGCACATGCAGATCCTGTTCGTTTACAAGAACTTAATGCAAATGCTACAATCTGGCATCCTTTGATGAATAACTCGATTATGACAGATTGGGCAATAGAAGATGGTTCTTTCTTACGTCTAGGAACATTAACACTTGGTTATACGCTTCCTCAAAATTTAACTCGAAAGTTTGGAGTACGTAATTTACGATTGTATGCTACAGGTAGTAATTTGTTGTGTATTACAGGATACAGTGGACAAGATCCGGAAGTGAATACAAGTTCTAATAAGATGGTTATGGGATTTGATTATTCAGCTTATCCCAAATCACGTTCTTATATAGTAGGAGTAAATGTAACATTTTAAATAAAATAGAATAATGAAAAAATATAAATCAATAATATTACTATTTGGATGCCTGTGTATGGCTTCATGTAGTGATTTCCTAGATACAGAATCTTTGTCGGAACAGACAGGAGAGGTTATTTATGAGAATGAGGGTATGACACGGTCAGCTATAATGGGTATTTATTCTCAACTGTGTGATAGTTATGTGTACGGACAAAAAATGTCTGTCAATTGGCAAGGTGTCTCTGATATAGAATTGGCTAGTGGCTATCAAAAAGATCCTTCTACTGCAGGGGCAGATAATGGTATTGCTAATTATTGGTGTAATTGGTATTTGGAAAATACAAAATGGGAAGGTATTTTTAAAATGGCAGAATTAGCAAGTACTACAGTTGATGGTTTACGTAAATCTACTAAGTTATCTGAATCTAAGACTTTACAGGGATATTTAGGTGAGGCCTTGGTGCTGCGTTCATTAGCTTATTTTGAATTGGTACGTCGCTATGGAGATGTTCCTTATAAAGAAGGTATGTCTAATTCTGATCTTTCGAATGTGTATATGGGAAAGACTGATCGTGACAGTATCTATTCTTGTATAATAAAAGAAATGAAAGAAGCGATAAACTATTTGCCTTGGATGGGAACTTCAGATTATAATAGTGAACGTGTAACTAAAGGTTTTGCAAAAGGTTTATTGGCACGTATTGCTTTGTTTGCAGGTGGTTGGTCTGTACGTGATGGAAATGCTTTTGATGATACGAATGTAGAACATTATCCTAACATTGAAGGTAATCCTGGGATGGAAGAAACAAACGGTTTTTATGTAGGACGTCCTAAAAACTGGCGTGATTATTATGAAATTGCTGAGCAGCAGTGTGCAGAGTTGATTGCAGATCCAGAGAATCCTCATGCATTGGACCCCGATTATGGAGATATATGGAAAACAGTTTGTGGGTTAGATTATAATGCATATAACGAGAATTTATTTGAAGTTGCTAATGGTGTTGGATATAGTGGGGATATAGGAACACTGATGGGACGTGCCATGGATGGAAATATAGGTTATGGACAACGTGGATTCGGTGGTACTTATGTAAGTACGAATGCTTATTATTTCTATTCATTCGATAGAGCTGATAAGCGTCGTGACTATGCATGTTATTGGCCTACTTATAAAAAAGATTCGGATGTGGATGGTGGCAACCGTGAAATAATGAATAATGATATAATGAATGTGCGTTTAGGTAAATGGAGTTTTTGGTGGACTTCTGACACTTACCGCAGTATTGCAGCTACTGCAACTAGTCGAACTCCGACCGGTATAAATTGGATTATTATGCGCTATTCTGATGTGCTGTTAATGTTTGCGGAAGCTGGTTATGCATTGAATGGTAGTGCCGATATGATAAATTCAGTAGCCGGAATCAGTCCTCGTCAGGCTTTGGAAGCTGTACGTCAACGTGCATTTGGAGCTGATTCTCCACAAGTTTCATCATATGATTCAGATTTCTTTGAAGCCATAGTTAATGAACGTGCTTGGGAATTTGGAGGTGAAGGTATCCGTAAATTAGATTTAGTACGTTGGGGATTATTGGATAGTAAAATCGAAGATATGAAGAAGGCTATGCTATATATGATGGATGGTACAAAGACCGTGCAGATTTTTGATAAAACTTATAACCCAAGTGATTTTCCGCAAGTATTATATTATACTTATGAAGGAAGCAATTTAAATGGTGAGCTTATTGACTGGTCTTCTGTTAATTTCTATATGAATCGAAATGCCAATCCGAATCCTAAGATTTATCGAGAAATACGCTGGTTCCCCGGAAACTATTGGGAACGCAAAGATGAGAGTGCAGCAAAAACTTTAATTCAGAACTCAGCTAAAGTGTGTGCTTGTGCATCTGGATTACGTGCATCCTATGATTATACTGGATTGTTACAAGAACTACAATGGGGAGCACAGATTCAAGATTATATTTTAAAGAATATAAGTCAGATGGGAAATGGCAAATGTAATTATCGCCATCTTTATCCTATTTATTATGAAGATGTTTATAAATCGAATGGATGTTTGTCCAATTCGTATGGATATTGATACTTGTTTTATTAAAATTGAGAATTATGAAACTAAATAGGTTATTGATTTTATTGGGCCTGCTCAATCTTTTGATTGTTTCTTGTGAAGACCCTAATAACTGGGGATATGACCCGAATTATGATAATATGTATCGTCCTATTCATTTTGATATAGTGGAGGAAAGGCCTACATCTGTAATTGTTAGTTTTACAGGGGTTATAGATGCTACCAAATATGTATTTGAATTTAGTGAGGGAGACAGCCTTCTTTTTAATAATATTGTACGTACTGAAACGGCATTAGTTGATACACTGACCGCTTATAAAGAGGAAAGTACAGTAACAGCTACCGAATATCGTTTATTATTTGAAGATCTTCATGGTACTAGCCGTTATTCAATTAGAGTGAAAGGTGTGGATGATCTTACTGGTAAAGAGTCTGGATGGACAGCTCTTTGCTTTGATACACCTGCTGAGCAAATCTTTACTAAGGTTGTTCCAGGAATTACTAGTGCTACATTGCAGTGGGATATTGAAAAGGAAGCAACAAATATTAAGTATGGCCAATTAATACAAAATGATGAACCTGAACTTGATACGGATACTCTTTGGATTGAAGATCATCAATTGACAGATACCGAATTACAGAATGGGCAATTAGTTATCTCTGATTTGCAAATTGGAACTAATTATATTGCTCAAATATTAAATGATGGAATCTTACGAGGCACGTATACTTTCCGAACTTTAGGCTCATCTACTTCAACCTTGATTAATGTCACTCCTCAAGATGATATTAATATGGTTTTAGCTAACGTTGCTGGTACAGTTGAAGCACCTGTAGATGTGACTCTTGCTTTTGAGGGAGGGTTGGTTTACAAGGCTGATGAAATAATTATTCCTGAAGGAATCAAGAATATTTATTTATCAGGTAATATTGTGAATGGAATAAATCCTGTTTTGGAAATGAGTAAGTTTACTTTCTCTGCTCCAATGGGTAACTTCTATGTTCAGTATATGGATGTATTAAGTAATGGAGGATCACAATTCCTTGTCGAAATAGGTAATGGTAATTGCTTTACGAATATCAGTTTTACTGGATGTACAGTTCGTGAAGTTCCTCGTAGCATTATTCGAATGAATTCTAATGACGCAATGGCTGAAAGTATAAATATTGATAATTGTATATTAAAGAATATTGGCTTAAGTGGATATGGTTTATTGAATATAGGGAAAGCTGGAACGTTAAGTTCCATTTCTATAACAGACTGTACATTATGGGAAATCGGCAATCAGATTATTGACCTGCGTGTAGCTTTATCTGAATTTGAGTTCTCTAACTGTACCTTTTATAATAATGAAACAGGTATTCCTAAGATGTTCCGTTTAGAAAAGCAACCTAAGATGATTACTATCACTAATTGTATTTTCTCTGGTCCTAATGGAGGAAGTAAAGTTAATTCAGGTAATAGTGATTATTCCGGTTGGCTAAGTTATGCTGGTTGTTATGTGACATCTGATATGGTAATTGATAGGAGAGAATTTAATGATGCCATTAGTTTGGAATACACAAGCGATGATCTGTTTATCGATCCTACCAATGGTGATTTCCGTTTTAAACCAGAACTGAAATTTGACGGTGAAGGTGTTGCTGGAGATCCGCGCTGGTGGGCTAATTAAACCTTCTAGTTACCTAATTTGAGTTTCTTCTTAAATTAGGTAACTAAAAACTCCCTTATATTTGATTGTATATTATCATTAATGATCAAATATAAGGGAGTTTCTTTTTTTATTATCTATTTTATTCCGGATACTGAAGTTGTGCTTCGGTAATATTCTCTAATACTTCGTGAAGATATTTTGCAGCTTCCCAGCGGGCCATCGGAAGATTCATCATCAGATAGTTGCCACAATCTTTAGCGCTGGCTCCGGGTACATCACCTTCATAACCGGCAATGAAGCGGAAGGTTTCCTGCATCAATGGAAGGATATCTTTCGATTCAAGATCACCTTTTACAACCAGATAGTTGCCAGTAAGGCAACCCATCGGGCCCCAGTAGATAATTTTGTCGGCCCATACAGGATGATTGCGCAGGAAAGTTGCAGCCAGATGTTCCATGGTGTGGATGGCCGATGGACTGAGGCAAGGCTCACGGTTCGGCTCCTTCATACGGATATCGAATGTTGTTACGATTTCGTTTCCTACCGTATCTTTGCGTGATACATAAATACCGCGTAACAGACGGATATGATCGACAGTAAAACTTGGGATTTTCTTCATAATCTTCTTGTCTTTTATTATAATTTGTTTGGCAAAGCCTTTAAGAATGTTTCAGTAACATGGAATGAACGGTCGGCCATTTCTCCCCAGAAATTCTGGTACTGTTCGAAATGTTTGTCTGCTCCCGGAGTGTCACTGATAATGCGGAAGCTGATGAAAGGTACTTTGTACAGGTAGCAAACTTGGGCAATCGCAGCAGATTCCATGTCTACTGCAAGACCTTCGGGGAAGTTTCCCTTGATTGTTTCCAGTTCACTGCGATCTGTAATGAACTTATCACCGCTACAGATTAGTCCACCGTGGATGGCTGTTTCTGTATCAAGCGACAGAGCACAGTCGTAAAGTGTTTCATTACCGTCGAAAAAAGTCGGAAGTCCTTGAATTTGTCCGTAAGCATTTCCTTCGCCACACCATACATCGTGATACACAATCTGTCGGCTTGCTACTACATCCATGACTTTAAGGCAAGAATCAATGCCTCCGGCTACTCCTGTACTGATAATGCAGTCAGGTTCAAAATTGCGGATAAGCTCTACTGCTCCGGCGGCAGCATTTACTTTACCGATACCGCATTGCATCAGTATGATTGTATTGTTCTTGATTGTTCCTTCAATGTAGTTAAAGGGACCTTTGGTACATTCTGTCTTGTCTCTCAGTTGGTTTGCCAGTTGCTTCTGCTCTGAAGACATGGCGGTTATGATTCCTATTTTCATATTATTTTTATGATTTTCGATGGCAAAGTTACTATTTTTCATGGACTATTGTGTTATCTTTGCTGCCTGAAAACATTAATTAATAAACTATTTCTGTATGAATCAATTAAAGAAACTTGTCCCTGATATTGTGGCGATTGTACTCTTTGCAATTATATCAGTCGCCTATTTCTTTCCGGCTATTACCGAGGGACGTATCCTGGCACAACATGATGCTGTAGCAGGTATCGGAGCGGGAAGAGAACATCAGGAATACTATGAAAAGCATGGTAAGGCTACCCGATGGACAAACTCATTGTTTAGCGGTATGCCGACTTATCAGCTGGCTCCGGGATATGAGTCGAGTCGTACATTGAACTTTGTTCAGGAAATCTACCGGCTGTTTCTTCCTACCTATGCCGGATATATTTTTATCATGCTGCTGGGTTTTTACATCCTGCTTCGTGCATTCAATTTTAAAGTCTGGCTATCTGCTCTGGGAGCTATTATCTGGGCTTTTTCTTCTTATTTCTTTATTATTATTGCTGCCGGACATATCTGGAAGTTTGTAACGCTTGCTTATATACCGCCTACTATCGCAGGTATGGTTTTGATATATAGAGGAAAATATTTGTGGGGTGGTTTGCTGACTGCATTGTTTGTTGCTTTACAAATCGTGTCAAACCATGTGCAGATGACTTACTATTTCCTTTTTGTCATGCTGTTCATTGCAATAGCCTATGGTGTTTCGGCATGGAAGGAGAAACGTTTTCCGCAATTCTTGAAATCGACTGGAGTATTGGTTGTTGCCGGAATATTGGGAATATGTGTGAATCTGTCGAATATATATCATACATATCAGTACAGTAAGGAAAGTATGCGCGGAAAGAGTGAACTGGTAAAAGAACACTCTGCCAATCAGACCGGAAGTGGACTGGAGCGTGATTATATTACTCAGTGGAGCTATGGTATAGGAGAAACTTTTTCATTGCTTGTTCCTAATGTAAAGGGTGGGGCATCTGTTCCTCTTTCACAGAATGAAACGGCTATGAAGAAAGCAGATCCGACATACATGGGACTGTACAGTCAGATAGGGCAGTACTGGGGTGAACAGCCTGGAACTTCGGGACCGGTATATGTGGGAGCTTTCGTAATGTTCCTGTTTATTATGGGCTGCTTTATAGTAAAAGGTCCGATGAAATGGGCTTTGCTGGGCGGTACACTGTTCTCTATTTTACTATCGTGGGGAAAGAATTTCATGGGACTGACCGATTTCTTTATCGATTATATCCCGATGTACAATAAGTTCCGTGCTGTATCATCTATTCTTGTAATAGCAGAATTTACCATTCCGTTGTTGGCTATCATGGCATTGAAGGAAGTGATTGAACATCCTTCTGTATTAAAAGAAAAAGCAAAAGCTTTTTATATCAGTCTGGGATTGACAGGCGGACTGGCCTTGTTGTTTGCTGTTGCTCCGCGTGTATTCTTCCCGTCGTATGTTTCGAGCATGGAAATGAGCGCTTTGCAAAACGCTATTCCGGCAGAACAGCTTGCTCCGATCCTGATGAACCTGGAAGATATGCGTGTAGCTATCTTTACGTCGGATGCTTGGAGAAGTTTTGTTATCATATTGATTGGTGTGGCATTACTTTGGGCTTATTGTGCCGGAAAACTGAAAGCCGGGTTGCTTGTCGCTACGCTGACTATATTGTGTCTGGTAGATATGTGGAGCGTGAATAAGCGTTATTTGTACGACGAACAGTTTGTGGCTAAAGGAACAGAGATGCAGCCTTTCCTGCAACCTTCGGAAACGGATAAGAAGATTCTGGAAGACAAGACACTCGATTATCGTGTACTGAATCTGGCTAGCAATACATTTAATGAAAACCAGACTTCGTACTGGCATAAGAGTATCGGAGGTTATCACGCAGCCAAGTTGCGCCGTTATCAGGAAATGATAGAAGAGCATATCCAGGGTGAAATGACTGCCTTGTTTAAAGAACTTCCGGCAGCAGGTGGAGATATGACAAAGGTAGATCCCGTTCATTTCCCTGTACTGAACATGTTGAATACCCGTTACTTTATTTTCCCGCTTCAGGGTGGTTCTACAGCTCCTATATTCAATCCGTATGCCTTGGGCAACGCTTGGTTTGTAGATAAGGTTCAGTATGTGAACAATGCCAACGAAGAAGTAGAGGCTATTCATCAGATTGATCCTGCCAAAGTGGCTGTAGTAGACAAACGCTTTGCCGAAGCTGTAAAAGATTCGGGAGCAGGAAAAGACAGCTTGAGTACAGTTGTTCTGAAAAGTTATGAACCGAATGAACTGGTTTATGAAGTTAATTCTCAGAAGGGTGGAGTAATAGTATTTTCTGAAATCTATTATCCGGGTTGGGAATCTTACATAGACGATAAGGAAACAGTTCACGGACGTGCCGACTATATTCTTCGTGCAATGAATGTTCCGGCCGGTAAACATACAGTACGTTTTGTTTTCGATCCGAAATCATTGCATGTTACCGAAACTGTTGCGTTTGTTGCTTTGGGAATATTGGCTGTTGTAGCAGTTATTGCTGTCGTCTTGCAGCTTCGTAAACGAAGAAAAGAATAAGTATGACACCGCTTGTCTGATATAAATGTTTGTCAGACTAACATAAGATATGCCCTTTACTTTTTATACTATTGAGTTTGTATAAAGAAGTAAAGGGCATATTATTTTCTCTCGAAGAGCTCTCTGAAAACTCTTCCTTTTCTTCTGAAAAATATTTGTACGAAAAATAAAAAAATATCAGCATGTTTGGAGGAAAACATGCTGATATTTTCTTGTTATTATGCTGATGAATTTTCTCTTGTAGTAATCCTTTTATTTTGAGAGAATTACAGAATATATAACTGTTTCATCAACGTGGTAGCCCAATGGTATTCTTTTGCCAGCCATAGTTCATCGGTTTCGCTATGAGGAGTCTGTTTGATATCATTCAACATTTGGATGTATTGATTGACTTCGGCAACGGCATCTTTTTGTTTATTGTCGCGCAACAATAAGAGAATCTTCTGTTTTGAGATATTCACATTAGAAAACTCACCCAGTGATTCGGCTTTCTTCAGCATTTCCCAACTGTTCAGGTTGCTTTCTGCACTGTTATCTTGTTTCATGATACACTTTGCCATGACTACATAGTCATCGGATGAAGCCATCTTGTTATTTATATTTTTCTGGGCTAACTTCATGGCCTGTATATAATCCCGATTGTATTCCATCATGGCTGCAGAGAAGCTGATCAATCCGCTTGTACGTTTCAGGTAGATAGGATCTTTTCCCGTTTCCTTTAGTGGGTATTTTTTCTGCAATCTGGTAAGTCTTTCTTCCAGACTGCTATATATACCGTATTTTTCCAATACGCTTTTATCCTTTATTTCCAGATAATATTGCAGGATTTTATTCTGTGCTGAAATCAGTGCGGAAGGATCTTTTTTCATGAATTGCATAAACTGGACAGCAACGTCATCGGCCTCCTTTTCCTGTTGTTTGGAATAATCCAGTCCCATGCGGTTGTATATATCATAATTGACCAGTGTCTGTACAATGGCATTGGTTGTAAAGATAGCTCCTGGTACATAGTTTTCATATTTGTTGTAAAGCGCAGCTTCGATGGCCAGGCCTGCAACATCGGCTACACCACCCCAGAAGGCAGCCCGATTGGCGCGGTTGATATTTTTGTTGACGGTTATTACAGCATGGTCGAGAACATAATGTGCTGTTTCTCTGGCAAGCATGCCAAATAATTCATCTTCCGTATCGAGCAGTGTAAGCAATCCGCTTGAAACCAGCATACAATTATTGCTTAGCATCAAGATATCTGGATTGGGAGATTTCAGTATACGTATATAAGGCATTCCATATCGTTCGGCTATGAATTCTTTGGGAATCATACTCAACATGATACAGTGTACGTAGTCTTCCATGGCAGCGTCCTCATAAATCATTCCTGCTTTTTCCAACTCGTCGAGATAGGTGTTGGCTTCATTTTCCATTTCTTTTCTCATGGTTTCCTGAAGTCCTTTGGTTTCGTAATACTGTACCAGTCTGGAGTTGATCTGTGCGGCCAACCAGAACGTGTTCGGATCGGTAGGAGTAAACTCCAGCTTATACATATCGTTGAGGCCGACACCTTGTTGTTGTCCGTTGACAATCAATACTGCTTGCCGGTAATTGGGGTCGCTTGGTTGGTATTGTGTCAGTTTTACAAAGCGCTGGAGAGTAAAAGGAGTGCCGGCTTTTATCTCTCTGATATCTTCTTTTACTACTCCTTTGATGTTGATAGTCGGACTAAGACTAGTGATATTTTTCTGCGCGGATAATTCTGTACATATAGTACATAAAAAGAACAAAATTAGGACAAGTTGTTTCATTATTGCGATAAGTTTATAGTTTCTGTATCGCAATGTAGTGTTTTTTACTGGACCATGAAAAGAAACATCGTTATTATTTGTGAAGTATCAGTCGCAATGCAAACCATAGATGTCTCATGACAGTTGATACATATCCGTAGTGTTTGCACATAATGCGAAAGCGTTCTTTCAGCGATGCCTTGTGGTTGCGTGTAGTCATCCCTTCGTTCAGGTAGTCTATTAAAGTAAGGTGAGTATTATGAAGTATCTTACTTTGTTTCATGATACGGATGCACCAGTCGAAGTCGGCAGAGAAACGATAGTGCAAATCGTATTTGACTGCGCGGTCACGACGGGCAAAGAAAGCTTGATGACAGACCAGCATACCTTCACGGAAACTTTTCCATGTAAGTTGTTCAGGAGCAGAAAGTCTCCGCATCCGTAAGAAATGTCCTTCTTCATCCACGATGGCTGTTTCTCCGTATATTACGTCCGGCAGTTCGTTAAGTCCTGCCAGTGAATGCACCATCAACTGTAAGGTATCATCTTCATGCAGTTCGTCGCCGGCATTCAGAAAACATACATAATCTCCCGTGGCTAAGGCTATGCCTTTGTTCATGGCATCATATAATCCTTTATCGCGTTCGCTTACAACTGTATGGATATGTTCCTTGTATCGGCCGACTATTTCCATTGTCTTGTCGGTCGATTTGCCGTCTACGATGATATATTCTACATTTTTATAAGTCTGGGTTATGACACTTTGAATAGTATCCTCCAGAACGTTTTCGGCATTATAGGTTACAGTAATAATGGAAAACTTCGGATGCAGATGTGTGATATTATGCATTTTCCCCTGTAATATGGTTGTAAATCTTGATATATTTCATGGCGACAATCTGTTCTGAATATGTATCTACAGCCTTTCGCCGTGCCTCTTCGCTGAGGCTTGCATAATCTCCTTCATTCAGCGACCAGCATATACCATTGGCGAGGTCTTCTGATGATTTGTATTGGGCTACATAGCCGTTGTGCAGGTGGTCAATCATTTGCGGAATGCCGCCAATGTTAAATCCTACACATGGAATGCCGCACGACATTGCTTCTACAATCGTGTTAGGCAGATTTTCCTGTAGCGAAGGTGTTACGAACAAATCGACAGCATTGTAAATGTTTACCAGTTCTTTTTCGTTTCCTACATAACTCAGGCAATAGATGGGGAAGGGAAAAAGATCGGCATATTGTTGTGACTCTTTTCCGACGACTACTACTCCCAGTGAACTGCAGAAATCAGGATGCTGTTGCTGGATCAGCTTGCATGCTTCTACCAGATAATCTATACCTTTCTTCGGGTCGGTTATTTTCATCGAGCTGAACAAAAGTAGTTTCTTGTCAGTCGGTAAATTCAGGTTCTTACGTACCTGTGTTTTGTTTAACGGACGGAAAAGGTTGGTATTAATGGGGTTAGGTATATTGGTAACCGAATGTCCCAAAGCCAGTACACTATGTCTGGCAAGTTCTTCGAGCCATTGGCTGCAAGCAACGAACGTTATATTGGCTTTTTTGTATAGTTTCTGTTTTTTCAGGAAAACCTGATATGAGAGGTCGTGCTTGGAGCCTTTATAGAGCAACGGACAAGTATGACACTGAGTCTGATACTTTGTACAGTCTTGTGCGTGGTGACAGATGCCCGTGATAGGCCACATATCGTGCATGGTCCATACGACCGGTTTTCCGGAATCAATGATTTTCTGTATATCTTTCAGCGAAAGCATTCCTTGGTTGATCCAATGTAAATGTATGACATCGGCTTGCTGAAATTCCGGCAATGAAGTGATATCCGTTCCCATGCTGGCAATATCAACAGCAAAAAGGTTGTGCTTTTTGAAATGGTTTGCTTTCCAGATAATTACACGTTCCCAAACAAACTGCCAGATATGTCTCCATGATTTTTTCAGTGGTACGACTGTAACCTGATCTGTCTGTTTGTCGCGCACCAGCATTTTGGCTTTTATACCTTTGCCTTTGAGTGCCTCCATTAAACGATTTGCCGCTATCGCTGCCCCTCCGATTCGCTCGGAAGTATTGATGATTAATACTCTCATTGCTTCCTGAATTTTGTGCAAAGGTAATTCATTTTATTTTTTTTCTTCCGAATCAGGCGCCAAAATCTCCCTTTAACGTGCGTTTGATACGTCGAATTGCTTTTGCCCAGAAACAATTTGTCTGGTGATAGTATCTTTCGAATACCTTTCGTGCTGTCTGATTTTCTTCTGTCGGGGAAATAAGTGTTACAGGAAGAGGTTGTTGCCATAGAGTGGAGTCGTACAGACCACCTCCACCACAGTTTGTTCCACTTCCGTCGAATCCGGTATTTTGTATCAGTGATTTCCCTACATTCAACGATAAGATATCAGCTAGAAAAAGGCTGGCGTTCCAGCGGATAGCCCAAGAGTTATTTTTCCCTTCTATTTGCCGGCGTAGCATTCGAGTGAAAGGGTAATTGCCGTTAAAGTCGAAGTATCGTGTCAGGTTACGTGCTTCCAGTTGTGCAAGCAGTTCTTTGCCGTCAGGGTTGAAATGCTTCCATGCCCGGCTCCATGTTGCCCATCCCCAGCTGCCTGTCCACTTGATAAGGAAAGTATCAGGCAGTGATATGTCTTTTGTAAAGTCACATGCCTGAATATGTCCCACCCGCTGTTCGTCCTTATAAACCTCTAGTGCATCATTCATAAATTTCAGAAAATAGGGAGCTACTATCAAGTCATCTTCCAGTACAATAACCCTTCCGAAGTGATTGACTTGTGTTGTTACCCCATCGATGATGTTGCGTGCAAGTCCCCAGTTCGTTTCACGTTCGATAATGGTTATTGTTTTAAATCCGCTGATACTATGTATATATCGGCGTACCTCTTGTACAGCAGCATCACTTTCAGGTTTTTGGCTTTGGTCGGCATAGATAAATAAAGGGCTGTCTGCTGCTTCTTTGTTGCGTAGCAGAGAAGAAACAACCTGTCGGGTATGTTCCGGACGGTTGTAGACGAATAACAGAATAGGTGCGTATGTCATGGTTTAAAGATAACTGGCGTGAATTTGTTTGGTTTGCTTACGAACTTGAATTACAGCTTTACTCTGTTTGAGTAAACTGAAAACGGTAGAAGCATATCCTTTGGCATATTTGATATGTCCTTTTAAAAGGGCTATTGTAAGTTTCTTGATTCCTGCCAAAATACCGTAAGCAAATGCTTGTGTGAAGCGATAATTGATATTGGCATATTCTGAAAGCAGATAGACACGTTCCGCACGCAAGAATCCTTCGAAAGAAACTTTGCGGAATTCTCTGTCGTGACAACCATATATGGTCGGAATATAGCCTATCTTATATTGATGGAAGTGCAGGCGGTTTACATAATCTTTATCTTCTCCGTAGTGGTAGAAGAGAGGAGAAAATCCTCCAGTCCGCTGTAAAGTGCTGACTGGAATAAACCAAAAAGCAGCATTGATGAACGGGCATGATATGGGCTCATGTCTGTGGGGAAGGTTATTGATGCTTGCGAGCTGAGCGTATGAAGCAAACCCTTTGTCGAGTTCTTCTCCGCTTCCGTTTAAATGTACGGGAGAAAGAATGCCAAACTCAGGATGCTTTACAGACTGTTCTGCCAGTGTCGCAAGCGTATCACTTCCTATCCATGCGTCTTGGTTCAGCAGAAAAACTGCATCATATCCTTCCTTTAATGCAAGCTGCATGCCGATATTATTAGCCTTGCCGAATCCTAAATTGGCATGGTTTTCTATCAGTCTTACATAAGTATATTGGGTTTTAATAATCTCTACCGTCCGGTCATTCGAACAGTTGTCTATCACGATAATATCGGTAGGATGTGATGATGCTTTCAAGCTGCCTAAACATCGCTCTATCCATTTTTCGAAATTATATGAAACAATGATTGTCAGGATTTTCATCATGCTGGTCGTTTATCGTGATAAATTATTTGAATTTCATCCATAATGTGGTAAGACGGTCTTTTACTTTTTTCTTCAGACTGATATGAGGAATGCCTGTATATTTTCCTGCTTTTTCCCAGAAATCGGCTTCATCTGTTATTTCACTCTTTTCTCCTATCAATCTGTACAGGTAGTATAATCCCCGCTTTTTCTCATATGGCAAATGCCATACCGGATAGTTTTCGTCGCCGGGTTGCACGTTGTTGAAATGAGGAGTAGTCCACATACGTTTCACATATCGGTTTGCCGTTGTGTTTCGTATGCTCAAATGTTCGGCAAGTAAACTCAATATATGGGCTTCTTCATTCAGCTTGAACGGATGTTGTTTTCCGTATTCCAGATTGAATGCCCACAGTTGAGGATAAGCGATATTTATTTTGCTGATTATATCTTTGCGTAAGGCAACGAACTCCCCTCCATAATACGTGATAGAGCTTGTTGCCTCCTTGCCGTAGCACGACTGGTATACCTCTTCCATCTGGGGAAGTGTAATACCGTTGATGGAGTATGTTCTGTCGGTAATGAATTCATAAAGTGCACTTCCATCTTTACGGACAGCGTCGAAGAGCGTATTCAAAGGTGTACGGCACAAGCAATCGGCATCACTGATGAGTAATGTATCATTTTCTAGCATCCGGCCGTCCATGTACTTCAGAATATCGTACAAGTAAAACTGGTTCTGCCATGCCGGATACCAGTCTTTAGGTGGTTTGCATGTATAGGGTAATGTTACGACCTCTACATTCAGTTTATGGAAAAGCCGGATGAGATAGTCGGGCAACTCTTTCTGATTTAAATTGGTGAAGAAGATAAATTGGGCATCTGGATTATAATGCTTGAACGTTACGAAGAAAGGTACTTGTATCTGCATGTAAATGGAGTGTACAAGTGAGGAACTTCCTTTCTGTCCCAGTTGGGGGTAGAAACTGGCTTCTTCTTTCGATTCTTTGTAGAACCAGGTTGTTATATAGTTAACTGGTGTATGCATGGCTTTCAAGGTAAATATTGGTCAATCCATGTATTAATATCGTATTGCTGTCGTATCTGTTCGGGTATTTTGTCAACAGGACTTTTTACGAACTCTTTGAGAAATTCGGTTGAGTCTATCCCAAAAATAAATATATTTTTTGGATTATAGAAGTTGTATCGCCGGATATCTGCATTGTTTGTTATCAGCTTCTTATTATAAAACAAAGCTTCTAACGGCCGTCGGGTCAGACCAGTTTGATTGGATTGGTTAATATCTATCACGCAGCGTGATAGCGACAGTTGTTTCAGATATTCTGCATATGAAATTCCTTCTTTAGCTGTTTCGGGTATAATAAAGTTGCATGTTAATGCGTTTGTTTCCAGCAGCTCTTTTAATGCCTGTAATTCATGGATGCGGTTTTTAGCTAAGCCACAGAAAAAACAGTCGGAAGCAGGTTCTTCTGGTATATCTTCTGCCGGATATCTGAAATACTGGTTGGCGAATTTTATATTGTACCGTTCTGCATCTTTCGGATCGAATGTACTGAGTTCATATCCCAGTTGCTGTATTTTCTTTAAATCTTCTGATGGATTTTTGAACGTAGTATGAATCGGATTGCAATAATAAATATGGCATGTTACTCCGGATGGTATTAAAGAACGGATTGCCTTCAATACATTTACATTACATCCCTCATATATCAGAATGGCATCACCTGCTTTGGTCTGAAGCATCTGGTCCAGATATTCTTTCTGAAACCAGGTATATAGTATTTTCTTAGGCAAGTGTATACGTCCGACAAGTAATGCTCTTGTCAGTTGCTTGAAGCGAGTTTTCGGGAAACTTAAAAAGTCGGGAAGATATACGATTCTCTCTTGCCTGTCGGGAGTGAGTCCGTCGAAGATAAATCGCGGAGCACTGACGATATACAGTTTACCTTTCATGATACTTTTTTCTTTAGCAAGTAATTGATACATTCATGCATGATTTCTGCATTGCTTAGTTTCATAATTCCCATGTAACAGATTGCAGCTACTAATATCTTAATGATAAAAGTCACAATGATATGTCCTCCAATCAATGAAGCTGCTATTCCTCCAATACAGCAGGCAATAATAGCTGGTAACATGAAAGGAAGCAAGTCGGACATGAGCATACGAAACTTAAGACCGATGAATCGATGGGCATAGGTGCGCCAGACAAACAGCCATATGATATTGATACATACATAAACTATCACCATTGTTTGTATACTGCCTTTCATCATGATGATGCAGAGTACTGTTATCAGCTGTAGAACTACTTGTGATATGATATTCCACATATAGATGTTTGATTTCCCTTGACTGATAATAAGATTTGAAAACAGTGTGCTGATAGGGATGAAAGCTCCTCCTATGCATAATAGTTGCATCAGAGAAATACTGCCTGTCCATTTTTCTCCTACCGTGATAAGAATAAGTTCACGTGTAACCGTTGATAAGCCAAACATGGCAGGGAAAGCTATGAAAGCTACGAACCGGAGTATTTTCCGGAAAACCCGTAATTCTCGTTCCTGGTCGTCGCGCACCTTTACTAATATAGGTTGTGCCACACTGTTTAGCATGCCTGTGATAAACTGATGCCCTGTTGCATTCCATTTATTGGCCTGATTATAGTTTCCGACTGATTGCGAAGTAAAGAATTTACCTAGTACAACCGATAGGATGTTGTTGTTTATCTGATTGGCAATGTTAGTTATCAAAATTTTGCTGCTGAATGAAAAAAGAGGTTTCAGCGGACTGAAATCGATATGCAATGTTGGACGCCATGATGAAAAATGCCAGGAGCAGAGAGTTACAACTATCAGGTAAGTAAGGCTTTGAGTGACGATACCCCAATAAGAAAACCCATAAAAGGCTAATGTGACTCCCAGACATCCTGATATGATGTGTGCGAGTATTCCTGATATGGCTTGCTGTCGTACTTTCAGATTGCGGAAGAGATATGCTCCTTGTACGGTTCCTAAGCTGGCTATCGGTATGGCGAGAAAGCAATAACGGGATAATGGCAATAATTCCGGCTCTCCGTAAAAACGAGCTATTAACGGGGCACAGAAGAATAAAATCAGGTATGCTGCTATTCCGATAAACGTGCTGCACCAGAATACAGCGTTATAGTCCTCATGCCTGATTTCCTTCAGATTAACCAATGCGGCACGAAATCCGCTTTCTTGTAGCGAGTTACCAATCAGGGTAAATATTGTAAGCATACCTACCATACCGTATTCGGATGGAGAAAGCAATCGCCCTAAAATAATGCCAAAAGCAAGAACAAGAATTTGCTGAACTCCGTTGTTGATCGCACCCCACAGAAGTCCTTTGGCGGTTTTTTCTTTAAGTGATTGTTCGGGCATGTGTTACAAGCGTTTTAGTGTGGATAGGTGTAGTGGTAATGAAAGCGAAGAATCTCAAGTTTTGAGGATTTGAGATTCTCCGCTTACTAATATTGCAGAAGGAAGAATTATTTCACTTCACTTCCTGGTTTTACTTCTTTCAATACTGAAGTTACGGCAAGCGAGCCATCGAAGTTTTCGGCAGAAAGAATCATACCTTCACTGACCAGTCCGTTCTTAAACTGACGTGGAGCAAGGTTAGCAATAAATAAGACTTGCTTACCTATCAGTTCTTCCGGTTTGTAGTGCTGGGCAATGCCGCTCACGATTGTACGGTTCTCCAGACCGTCGGCAATCTTGAACTTCAGCAGTTTCTTCATTTTAGGAACTACTTCACATTCCAATACAGTTCCTACTCGGATATCAAGTTTTTCAAATTCTTCGAATGCAATGGTTGGCTTGATTGGATTAGCTTTATAATTAGCTTCTTCGTTTGCCTTTTTAGTTGCAAGCAATTTGTCTACTTGTGCTTGAATTGTTTCGTCTTCTATTTTTTCGAATAGCAATTCAGGCTTGTTGAGCTGATGACCTTCTGATAACAAGTCGGTACGTCCCAGTTGTTCCCATTCAAAACTTTCCATATTCAGCATATGACGTAACTTTTCACTGCTGAAAGGCAGGAACGGTTCGAAAGCAATTGCCAGGTTAGCAACCAACTGCAATGAAATGTTCAAAATAGTAGCAACACGGTTCATATCTGTCTTGGCAAGCTTCCAAGGTTCTGTATCGGCAAGATACTTGTTTCCGATACGTGCCAGATTCATTGCTTCTTTCTGTGCATCACGGAACTTAAAGACATTCAACAGTTTTTCTACTTCTGCTTTTACGTCAGCAAATTCTTTCAGTGTATCACGGTCGTAATCATTCAATTCACCACAAGCAGGAACTTTACCATCGAAGTACTTGTTAGTAAGTACCATCGCACGGTTTACGAAGTTTCCGTATACAGCTACCAGTTCATTATTGTTGCGAGCCTGGAAATCTTTCCATGTAAAGTCGTTATCTTTTGTTTCTGGAGCATTGGCTGTCAGAACATAACGCAATACATCCTGCTTTCCTGGGAAATCTTGCAGATATTCGTGCAACCATACTGCCCAGTTGCGTGATGTTGAAATCTTGTCACCTTCCAGATTCAGGAATTCATTGGCTGGAACGTTGTCAGGCAAGATATAGCTACCCTCTGCTTTCAGCATAGCCGGGAATACGATGCAGTGGAATACGATATTATCTTTTCCGATGAAGTGGATAAGACGTGTTTCCGGATCCTTCCACCATTTTTCCCATGAGTCAGGCAATAATTCTTTGGTATTTGAAATATATCCGATGGGAGCATCGAACCATACATAAAGCACTTTACCGTCGGCTCCTTCTACCGGTACAGGAATACCCCAGTCCAAGTCACGGCTTACGGCACGTGGTTGAAGGCCCATATCCAGCCAGCTCTTACATTGTCCATATACATTCGGACGCCATTCTTTATGATCTTCCAGGATCCACTGGCGTAACCAACTTTCGTGTTTGTCGAGTGGCAGATACCAGTGTTTAGTTTCTTTCATTACAGGCTGACTTCCGCTGATTGCACTTTTCGGGTTAATCAGTTCAGTAGGAGAGAGTGTACTTCCACATTTTTCACATTGGTCGCCATAAGCTCCTTCTGCGTGACAGCGCGGGCATTCTCCAGTGATATAACGGTCTGCAAGGAATGTATGAGCTTCTTCGTCGTAATACTGCATGGAAGTCTTTTCGATAAATTCATTTTTATCGTACAGCTTACGGAAGAAGTCAGATGCGGTATCATGATGAATTTTAGAAGAGGTACGTCCATACACGTCAAACGAAATTCCGAACTCTTTGAATGAGTCGCGGATCAGTGTGTGGTAGCGGTCTACGATATCTTGCGGAGTGACTCCTTCTTTTTTTGCACGGATAGTGATAGGTACTCCGTGTTCATCCGATCCTCCGATAAATAAAACATCTTCTTTTTTCAGGCGCAGGTAGCGCACATAGATGTCCGCTGGTACATAAACTCCAGCCAGATGTCCGATATGAACCGGACCGTTAGCATATGGTAGAGCTGATGTAACGGTTGTTCGTTTGAATTTTTTTTCCATATACGTATATAGTTTATTTTAAGTTGCAAACTTATGATGCGCAAAGATAAGGATTATTTGGGAATTATCATTGATGGAAAATGGCTAAGAGAATTTTCTCTTTTCTTTTTATCTGGGTTATCGTATTTATCGTTATAAGAAAGATCGAAATTTCTTTAAAAAGATTTGGAATGGCTTGGAACATACGGCGTTGATTGTTGTTTGACTTTTCTAGAAATCTGTATCCGACTGCTAAAGTTATTACAATGTTTTTATGCATTTCTACAAATTCTGTCTAATAATCACTTGCTATACAATAATCTATGTAATTTTAACTGCTGAAACGACAGTGAAAATCTTTTATTATTAGTAATACTTTAAGCTTTATATTCTGATTTTCAATGATATCTTATTTCAAAACCTTAAATTTAAAATCTAATAAAATGAAACATCTGATTTTATTTGGTATAATGTGGTTATGCGGGTTGATGACAGTTGTAGCTCAAAACGTACCACAAGTAATTCCTGCATTGCAGCAGTGGAAACCGGCCAAAGGCAAAATGGTATTGCCGGAATCGGGCAAAGTGATTATATCTTCAGATGAGGAAGGGGCATTAAAGCAAAGTGCTGAGATTCTGGTGCAAGATCTGAAAGAGATGTTTGGCTGGAATTATCGTGTGGTAATTGGTAAACAAGAAAAAGGGGCTGTGTTTTTGACTTTAAGTAAACCAGATAAGACATTAGGTGATGAAGGATATCGGATGGATGTACGTAATGGAGTAACTATTGAAGCTCCTACTGCTAAAGGTGTATTTTGGGGGACGAGAACCTTGTTGCAGATGATTCATAATCAGCCGGAGGGGCTGATGAGAGGGCAGGCTACAGATTTTCCATTGTATCCGAACCGAGGATTCATGATTGATGTGGCACGTAAGTTCTTTACAATGGATTACCTGCGTGATTATGTAAAAATCCTTTCATTCTATAAACTGAATGAGTTACAAGTTCATTTGAATGACAATGGCTTTGTTGAGTTTTTCGGAAATGACTGGGACAAGACGTATGCAGCCTTCCGGTTAGAAAGTGAGCGTTATCCCGGTCTGACTGCAAAGGATGGATCTTATACAAAGGCTGAGTTTCAGGATTTTCAGAAAATGGCCGCTACCTATGGAGTGAATGTGATTCCGGAAATAGACGTACCAGCTCATTCCTTAGCTTTTACCCATTATAATCCTCGATTAGCAGCTGACAACAAAGAGTATGGTATGGATCATCCGGATTTGTATAAACAGATGTGGTGACTACTTCTGTTGACGAAATAGGTTATCCTTATGCTGTGGAGTTTGAAATTTATCCGGATTCTATTCCAAACATTGATGCTATATTGTTCAAGGGGCCTCATTCGGAATTTATAACGAACTGGCAAAATACAGGCAAGTTTGCTTTCCGTCGTGATGGATATGAATTTGTATTTCATGCTTATCGTTTGCCAGTAGAAAAGTGGACTAAGATACGGATAGAAGGAGATATAAAAGGCACTTCTTTGTTTGTAGACGGGCAACTTCTGGAAAGACTGGAAGGACGCATAGGTGAAGTATTCAATGTTAAGCATCAGAGAAAAGACCGTATATGGTATCAGGAAACCTTGATATTCCCATTGAAGCAATTAGGAGATACTCAAATGGGATTCAATGGGAAGGTGAAAAATTTAATATGTACTCCACGTTGATACAATATAATTTTATGATAAGAGTTTGATCTTGTTTCGTATAGTGCCCTGAAAGTTAATGAATATATCGGGCTTTTCTAAAAGTAAACCGAAGTAGATTGGTCCAAACTATACGATAAGTTAAAAACGGCTACCTGAAGTCTTCACACAGATTTGGGTAGCCGTTGTTTTTGTCAGTGGGTATAATAAGGTTTTGTTACCACACTGAATCTTAAATTTACCTTTTCCAATATCCGATTTTCATTATTAAAGGTTAGTCATCATATTACTTTGTTGATATGTAAGCGGCGTAGATCAGGTGTGAGAGAAGTAATCTAATCACAGCTGAAAACGATATGCTTTTTATCTGGTGTGGTTGTCAGCTTTTATTTTATTACCAGAGGCAGTATATCGTTCAGCTGTGAATTTATTGTTATCAATCTTTAAGTTGCTGTACTCAAAGATGATATGGTTCATGCTATATCCGCATTTTTATTTGTAGAAAAGCATGTGTTCATCAGAATGGGTTATTTTTTAGTATATTGATAGGACTTTGCAGATGCAATATATTATTAGTCTTTTCAACTCCACCAGTAACTACTACATCTAATGTAGCTTTGATATCACGTGAAGAAGCTCCTATCAAGAATTGATAATTACCACCGTCTATTACCCATGCAGAAGAATTCTCGTTGTAAGAAGCCAGATCGAATGCTTTTACTTCCATTGTAACGGATGTTGTTTCGCCAGGATTTAATTCTTTAGTCTTGGCAAATGCTTTTAATTCTTTTTCTGGTTTATTCAATTCTCCTCCTTTAGGTGCGGAAATATAAAGTTCTACGATTTCCTTTCCTGGCTGTGTGCCTGTATTTTTAACATTTACGGTTACTGTATAGATTCCATTTTCAGTTTTCACTTTTGGATTTCCGTATTCAAATGTTGTGTATGACAAACCATATCCGAATGGATAAGAAACCTGTTTTTCAAAACTGTCAAAATAACGGTAACCTACGTAGATATCTTCTTCATAATCTGTATAGTCCCACAGTTTTACATCAGACTTCTTTTCTTTAGGATCGGCCATGTTACTCAGATTGCCCATAGCACCTTCTGTCGGGAAGTTGGCAGATGAAGCTGCATCTTCAAATTTAACAGGGAAAGTCATTGTTAGTTTACCTGATGGATAAGCCTTTCCGCTCAAGATATCTGCTACACTATTACCACCTTCTTGTCCTGCCTGCCAGGCACAGAGGATAGCATCCGGCAGATTTTTCCATGAATCGGTTTCAATCACTCCACCGATATTCAAGATAACTACAACTTTTTTACCTGCGGCATGGAAGGTTCTGCATACATCGTTGATCAATTTAGATTCTTCTTTTGATAGATTGAAATCAGAAACCTTTCTGTCAACAAATTCTCCCGACATACGTCCTAAAGTGATTAATGCAATATCTGTTTGAGCAGCCCAGTTACTTAATTGATCTGCTGACAGAGCCATTTCAGTAGGTAATGGAGTGGGTAAGAATTTTACTAATGGATTATCTCCTTTAGGTTTATTGCGCTCATTTTCTTCTGCAATATATTTCAGGTAGATGTTTTTCAATTCATCATTTACCTGGAAATTAGCATTCTTCAATCCATCGAGCAAAGAGACTGTATAGGCACGGTTGACATTTCCAGAACCAGTTCCTCCTGCAATGAAATTATACGAAGTACATCCAAACAATGCAACTTTCTGAATGTTGGAATTCAATGGTAAAGTCTGATTGTCATTTTTCAGTAAAACCATACCTTCGGTAGCCGATTGGCGGGTAACGTTGGCATGAGCCTGCAAATCGGGTTTGTTGGAATAGTTGTATTTTTTGAAATGAGGAGTTTGCAGAATCATGTTAAGAATACGTTCTACATTGCGGTTTAAGATTGCCTCATCCAATGTACCTTCTTTTACCGCATTTACAATTGCTTCATACTGTCTGTCGAGTCCAGGTTGCAGCATGTCATTTCCGGCTTCCATTTGTGCTACTGCATCCTTACCTCCAAACCAGTCTGTCATAACCATACCTTTAAATCCCCATTCATCACGCAAAAGGGTAGTAAGCAGTTCTGGATTTTCTGAAGTATAGACCCCGTTCAGATAGTTGTAAGAAGACATTACGGTCCATGGATTCGATTCTTTTACAGCAATTTCGAATCCTTTCAGGTAAATTTCGCGTAAGGCTCTTGGCGATACATGCGCATCTACAGCCATACGATTGCTTTCCTGATTGTTTACAGCAAAGTGTTTGATGGATGTTCCCACTCCGTTGCTCTGTACACCTCTTACATAAGCAGCAGCAATTTTTCCAGATACCAGCGGATCTTCTGAGTAATATTCAAAGTTACGTCCGCAAAGAGGATTACGATGAATATTCAGTGCCGGTGCCAGCAAAACGTCGGCTCCATATTCCAAAACCTCATTACCGATGGCTTTACCAACGTTTTCTACCAGTTCCTGATTCCAGGTAGAAGCCAATAATGTTCCGATAGGGAAGTGTGTACAGTAGTAAGTTGCAGAGTCACCTTCACGAGTTGGGTCAATACGCAACCCAGCAGGACCGTCAGCTAGTACGACAGCCGGAATACCCAATCGTTCGATTGGGTAAGTTGTTCCGGCTGCACCGGGAACCAGATTTTTTGTTTTTCCGATAACGGCACTGTCGCCAGAGAAGCCTGCCATACCCGTACCGATAACCAGATGCGCTTTTTCTTCCAAAGTCATGGCTGCAATGACTTCTTCTATTGAAGCTTTACCCAACTGAGGGAGACTTGGTCCGCAAGCAACTAACGTTGTGGCGGCTATTGCCACCGAAAAAAGTTGTTTTTTCATATTATTAAATCGTTGTATGTTATTGTAAATTAGTTATATTATTTTTTGAACAGCTGAGGAGCAAACTCTGTCAGATATATTCTCCAGTTCTTCCAGATATGTCCTTCACCTGTTTCATAGTAAGTATATTTATATCCTTTTTCGTCTAACATCTTGCGGAAATCGGTATTCGACTGGTAAAGGAAGTCCGCAGTACCGATACCTATCCAATATAGAGCCGGTTTCTTAGAGAACTGAATTTTCAGTTTTTGGTCGAAATCATCATAAATCGGCGACTGAACTTTCTTGTCGGGCATGATAGCTGCCGAGAACAAACCTACATAGTTGAACATGTCAGGATATTGTTTTGATATGTGAAGTGAGTGGTATCCGCCCATAGATAGTCCGGCGATAGCACGATTCTGTTTATTGGCTTTTGTTCTATAAGTTTTATCTATGAATTTTACTACTTCTGGGAAAGCTGTTTCAAAGCTACCTTCCATCGTTTTTGGCAGATTCATACTTGGTGGAACCATTCCATAGTGAGTTTCACCTGGAGCTGCTTCCTGAGAAGCATTACCGTTTGTCATTACGACAATCATAGGTTCAGCCTTACCTTGTGCTATCAGATTGTCCAGAATTTGCGATGTACGTCCCAAAGCAATCCATGCTTCTTCATCTCCACCCATTCCATGAAGCAGATAGAATACGGGGTAACGTTTGCCACTTGTTTCATAACCGGCAGGAGTGTACACTGTCATACGGCGATTCATTCCTAAAGTAGGGCTGTTATACCAGATTCGTGACACTGTACCGTGAGGTACGTCATTCACTTTATACAAATCAGCACGTTCGCCACCTATTATAAATACATTTGTAACACTTGCCACATCGCGAATCATGTAGACATTGCTTGGATCCATAATTTTCAAGTCATCTACAATAAAGGAATAACTGTAGAGTTCAGGTTTTAGAGGTTCTGGTGTAGTAAATTCCCAAACACCTTCTTTACCTTCTTTTAAATCTACGACACCTGGTCCGTCGAACTCTCCAAATGGAGTCTTGATTTTCTGAGTTGGCAAGAAGTCACCTGTAACTTGTACCTTCACAGCTTTTGGAGCTTTCAGACGGAAAGTTACTGTATTATTATCATGTATCTCAGGAGATATTACTGGAGCTCCTCCCCACAACGCCTGTTGTGCAAAAGCAACTGTACAGACCAGCATTAATACTGAAAAGAATAATATTTTTCTCATATGTGTATGTTTTTCTTTATGAAATGTTTATTTTTTTATAACTGTCATTTAAACAACTTAGGTGCAAATTCGGTAAGATAAATACGCCAGTTGCGCCATATATGGCCACCATCACTTTCATAATATTCGTATTTGTAACCATTGTCATCCAGTAGTTTACGATAGTCGCTTACACCCTGATATACAAAATCTGTTTTACCGCAAGCAATGTAATAGAGCAACGGTTTCTTTTCGAATTGTACTTTCAACTTACCTTCAAAATCTGTATATACCGGACAATTTGATTTTTCGTTCTTTGAGGCAGCTCCTGAGAATAATCCGACATAGCCAAACATATCCGGATAATAGCGAGAAATGTTGGCAGAGTGGAAACTACCCATTGACAAGCCTGCAATAGCCCTGTTGGTACGTCCTTTCTTGGTCCTGAAATTCTTTTCTACAAATTTTATAACATCTGGGAAAGCTAGTTCAAATCCTCCTTCAATAGCATTTTCAGCTTCTGTAGGGCGCATTGATGGAGTGGTAAATCCTTTAGACGATTCTCCGGGAGCGGCTTCTTGCCAGGCGTTTCCGTTAGTCATTACTACAATCATTGGTTCGGCTTTTCCCTGCGCAATGAGATTGTCAAGTATTTGTGACGTACGTCCAAGATTTATCCATGCTTCTTCATCACCACCTGCACCATGCAGCAGGTAGAATACAGGATAGCTTTTACCACTAGTTTCATAGCCGGCAGGAGTATAGACTGTGATGCGTCGTTCCATGTTGAGTGTTGGGCTGTTATACCACATTCTTCGTACTGTACCATGAGGAACATCATTCACTTTATACAAATCGGCACGTTCGCCTCCGATAATGAATACATTAGTGACGGTAGCTACGTCGCGAATCATATAGACGTTGCTTGGATCCATAATTTTCAGCCCGTCCACAATAAAAGAATACCCATATAACTCAGGTGCTAAAGGTGTAGTTGTGGTAAATTCCCAAATACCGTCTTTATTTTCTTTCAGATCGGCAATGCCGGGACCTTCCCAAATACCACGAGGTGTTTCGATTGGTATAGACGGAAGGAAATCGCCAGTTACTTGTACACGTACAGCTTTAGGAGCTTTCAGGCGGAAAGTAACGGTATTGTTATCGTGTATTTCGGGAGAAATCACAGAAGCTCCTCCCCAAAGAGCCTGTTGCGCCCACGATGTGGTACACATTAACATGGCTGCCGTTAAGACAGATAATCTATTCATTTTACTTATTTTTTAGGTTTACTTATTAAAACAACGGCTTACGAAAGGCAAGCAATTGTAAAGAGCAGAGTGCCAATATTCGTTTACATGTCCACCATCGCGTACACGAAACTCAACAGGTATCTGAGCCTGACGCATAGCATGGAAAAATTCTATATTTCGGTCGAGGAGAAAATCATCGTCTCCACAATCCACGAACCATTTTACAGAACGGATTTTATCCTTGGTTGCCTCGTCCGCGTTCTGTACATACTTTATACAGCTATGCTCCTGTACTGATTTATTCAGAATAGCCATTTTGTCATCAGGACTCTGAGAAGGAATGGCTCCAACTTCAGGAATGTCCATTAATGCACTTATAGCATATGCGGCACAGTACATTTCTGAATGTCTTTGGGCGTAGCTTGTTGTTCCTCCGCCTCCCATTGACAGGCCGGCAATGGCACGATGCTGTTTGTCTGATTTTACGCGATATGTTTTTTCTATGTATGGCAGGAATTCTTTATAGAAGAAATCCTCGTAAGCCCAGCCCGGCATATTGAAATATCCGTTCCAATCACCTTTGTATGGATTACCACCGGCATTAGGGCTGACAATAACCATTTCGCATGCTTCGCCTGAGGCTATCAGCAAGTCAGCTACCTCCCCAGCCCGCTGGTCGGTAAACCAGCTGGTATTGACACCCAGTACTCCATGCAATAAGTAAAGAATAGGATAAGTACGAGTCTTATTCACGTCATAGCTTTGAGGCAAATAAATGGTATATGCTCTGTCAGCTTTCAGAATCTCGCTATAGATGGTATCGGTTACCACTTTACTCCGAGGTCCCCAGGGAGTTTGGGCATCAGCTATTAAAACCAGGCTGACAGCCAAAAGAAAAAATATAATTTTCTTCATAACTTATTCTATAATTCAAGATGTATAATCTGTATGTTTATCCTGAAACAATCTATTTACCTTTATCTGTTGAGAATGCTTACTTTTTTATTAACAGGAAGCTAAGGGTGGAAATAAATCCCTCCTTAGCTCTGTTCATAATTATTCATTCCAACCAACATTCTGAGTCATGTTAGGATTGACTTCTATTTCAGTCAGAGGTATAGGTAACAATTTGTGTTTAGCCTTGAAACCGTAAGTGGTATTGGTGTAAGGCCACTTCTGACCGAATTCGTAAACCGGATTTCCTTGTTCGTCTGTTTGGCCAGTAGCAAAATATCCCATTTCAGGAACTTCTTTACCCTGATTAGCCAAAACGCTCTCAGCATCACCCCAACGAATCAGGTCTTGGAATCGACAACTTTCCAGGCAAAGTTCCAGACGACGTTCGGTCTTGATATCGTCCAGTGTTACGCTGCTTAATGGTTCTACTTGAGCTCTTGTGCGAACTTTGTTGATGTATTCCAGTGCACGATTACCACCACTTTGCAAATGTGCTTCGGCTGCCATCAGAAGAACTTCGGCATAGCGCATTATACGGTGATTGATGTACTGAAGTACTTGGAAGTATGACTGGTCAATCACACAGTCTTCTTTTAAGATACGAGTTTTCCAACTGAAGTAGCCTTCGTTACCTACCAGGCGAGATCCTGGGGCAACACTGACACCTTCGGCTTGCATCTGCTCATAGTTGCGGATAGAGCAGTTCAATCGGTAACCATCAGTTCCTTCTTCAGCTACGAAAGCATCATAGAGAGATTTACGAGGATTCATGAAACCGTAGGTTCCTGATGCAATAGTAGACAGGGCATTGCCGGTAAGTGTTAGTTTATCGGTACGCCAACCTATCATGATATAAAACATTTCCCATTGATTCCAAGCTTGTTCTGCGTCATTGCGGAACTGTAATTCGAAGATGGATTCACAGCAGTTATTTGCCTTTGCGTGGAACAAGGCATCATAGTCGGAGTACAAGTCATATTTCTGTGAGTCTATCACTTCGTCTAAGATAGCAGCAGCTTCCTTGTACTTACCTTGGAATAGATAAGCTTTGCCCAAGAAAGCCTTGGCTGCTTCAAGTGACAAATGCATGCCGGTTACTTGGTCGTTTACACCGCTTTTGCTTACCAAAGCGCCCGAGGAGATGGCGTCTTGCAGGTCTTGTTCTACAAAAGCCCAAGTCGTTTCGGGTGTGCCATTGGCCTGACGGTACTCATTGGGAGTTAGCAGGTGGTCGACGATAGGAGCGGTTCCCCAAAGGCTTACCAGTTCGGAGTGCGACCATGCACGAGCTACTTTAGCCTCGGCAATAGCCTGCTTCATGTAATTGGTAGTGCCAGGTACTAAGTCGATAATCAGATTTGCTTTATAGATAATAGTATAGAGATCTGAATACAAGCCACTGATCATGGTATTGGATGTATCGTACGTATATTCGTTCATTTGTTCCAATAGCACATTATCACTACGCTGACCGCCGGCTGCCCAGGCGTCATCAGAGAGGGCATTTTTTACAAACCACCAATTATAATATGCGCTACGCCAAGAGAGATACATGGATGCCAGTGCAGATTCAACCTCACTATCGGTCTGATAATAATCGTCCATACTACCCATATTTCCATGTTTAGGAATGTTCAGGCGGTCTTCGCAAGAGGTAGTCATACCTACCAATAGAGCGAATAATAAAGTAATTATATAATATTGCTTTTTCATACGTAAATATTAAGCGTCCTACACACAAAGTAGGACAGGTTTATACTAAAATTGATATAAATCCGAGGTTTTGGATAAAAGAAAGATTAGCACTTATGAGAACACAAGTGCGGCTATTGTACAATAATAAATAGCAACAGCTAAGAATTTAAAAGTTTCATACACGTGTACATAAGTCACAATCTTTGGCGCTTAGCTGTTGAAACCAATTTCATTGTCGGGCTATGGTAATTCCAGTAAAAGTCGGCCTTTGGTCTATATTATTAGTTCAGTGTTACAGCTTGTGGAACTTTAGTAAGTGAGACATTGTATCCAAGCTTTTTAAGTTCAGAAGACAAATATACCTTGCGTTTCTGCTCTATCTTGGATTGCATATATTGTGCTCCAAGTTCATGGTAACGGGACCCTGTACTCAGTATCAGATAAACGGATATCAACTGAGAATGTCCCACTGCAATCAAGGCACGTTTCTTTCCTCTGCGGGCAGCTATACGATGGTATCTCTCACTAAAAAACGTATTCTTTGTACGGGTCGCAGCCCATGCGGCTTCTGTGATTACCGCCTTTACCTGTTTGTTTCCGTGAGTGATTCGTGCGCTTTTTTTTTACCCGCACTCTCGTTGTTGCCCGGAGAAAGACCGGCCCAGGACGAAAGATGCTTTTCAGAAGGGAAGTGGGACATGTCAAGACCTATCTCAGAAACCAGATCCTCTACAACCTTGGTGCTAAAACCGGGAATCTCCCTGAGAAGTTCAAGGACATTCTCGTACTTGGACAACAGTCTCTTTATACGTTCGGACAAATCATCAACCAAAGTCTGAGTCTGGTCTATATCCTTTCGGATCATCTGAAGAAGATAAATGTGATGCTCTTCAACAAAACCGGTACACGCCTCAAGCAATTCTTCAGGACTGGCTGACAGTTTACCGTGATAAACTGAATTTATATCATCAAGAGTAAGGACTTTGCCTTCACAAAGCATATCAATAAGAGAAGTAGCTGTCGTACCGCTTGTATTACTTACTACACTTGAAAGCTTGATGTTGCAGTCTTCAAGAATACGCATCATACGGTTCTTCTCTGAAGCTATCTGCTGAATAAGCTTGTTCCGGTAACGCGTCAGGTCACGAAGCTGACGCTGCTCCTTGGGAGGAATATAGCTCGGTTTGAGAAGACCTGCCAGAAGAAGCTTGCAGATCCATTCGCTGTCCATCTTGTCTGTCTTGTGACCCGGAACATTCTTAATGTGACGGGCATTGACTATCCAGACATTGGGAATGGAATCTTCAAGAACCTTATAAACCGGCTTCCAGTAAACACCGGTACTCTCCATTCCCACATGCGTTACACCATTGGACAATAGCCATTCTTTCAATTCATTCAAAGAACTCGTGAAGGTTTTGAATGAGCGGGTCTCGCGTTGGATGCCTGCTCCGTCAATTGTCGCCACCACAACCTTCAGGTGGACGTCGATACCGCAAGCGCGCTGTATCAACTGAGGGAATGTCACTTCTGCCATAACTGATACATTTTAGGGTTACACTATACAAAGGTAACTTCAGCTTGACTATTTACATTCTCTTGGGCGTGATTTTTTATCTCATGGGTATTTCATTGTAAGATGTCTTTAAGGTAATTAAAACTCAACATTTATACCGAATACAACTTTTTTAGAAGTTGGATAACCTCCTTTGTCGATACCCATACCGCTGGTTGCGTTAGAAGAAGATTCGGGGTCAAAGCCCGGATATTTGGTGAATGTAAAGAAGTCGTCTAATGAGCAGTACAAGCGCATATTGCCGATATAGACTTTATTCAACCATGATTTAGGAAGAGTATATCCGAGCTGAATCTGTTTGATCTTGAAGTAAGAGCCATCATATACCATGGCATCAGAAGTGATATATTTATCCATATTGTTGGCATTGGAGCGAGGTACAGTGCCATTCGGATTATCTACAGTCCAACGATTGTCATAGAACACTTCTTTCATCTTATTACTTTCCTTGTAGTCAGGACGATAAGAAGCATGGAATATATCGTTCCCATATGAGCCTGTACCGAATACAGTAAGGTCTAAACCTTTGTAAGCAGCGGTCAACGTAATACCGTATGTAAAATCGGGTATAGCGTCGCCAATATAAGTACGGTCATTCTCTGTCACTACACCGTCACCGTCCACATCCGCAAAAGTGGGATCTCCAGTAACGGGATCTACACCTGCAAACTTATAACCACGGAAGTAATACACCGGATAGCCCTTTTCAAAATAGCTGATGGGATAAGTATGATAGTTTGTACCTGCCACACGCTCCAACGACGGGTCAAGATAAGTCACTTCATTCTTCAGTGTAGCCAGATTAGCACGTATGCTATAGTTGAAGTCCTTGATGTTGTCACGCCAGCCCAGTTCGAATTCAACACCTTTGTTGCTTACATTACCGGCATTAATCGGAGAAGTACTACCGCCGATGATAAGTGAAGGTTTGGTTCCTGTAACCAGCAGGTCTTTGGTTTTTTTATCGAAATAGTCGAATCCCAAGGTTAAGCGGTCACGTAGGAAGCGGGCATCGAAACCAACGTTCCACTGTTCTGAAGTTTCCCACTTCAGTTCGTCGTTACCCAATGATAAAGGAGATACACCTGTGATGTATGAATTTCCGGTAACGAAAGAGTAGATACCAGATGAAGACATGTCGGTGCTGTATGGATAACCGCTCAAAGCAGCCAAACTACCGTTTTGACCCCAGCTACCACGCAGCTTGAAGCTGGTAACGTAGTTCTTTATCGGTTCAAAGAAGTTTTCTTCAGAAATCGTCCATCCGGCTGATACAGCAGGGAAATATCCCCAACGGTTTGATGCCGGCAGGAGCGATAAATCGGCTGCATCGGCACGAAGTGAAGCTTGTATCATATAGCGGCCCTTGTAGTCGTAACCTATACGGCCGAAGTAAGACATCTTAGCTGTACGTGTTTTCTCGCCGCCCAAACTCTTAGTGGCAGAAGCTGAGCCATAGTTCAGGTAGTAGAACAAAGGGTTATTTTGCAGTACGGCATGCTCACCGTTGGCCGAGAGTCCTGCGTTTACGTAGTCGTAGGTCTGTTCCTGATAAGACATACCGAGCATGGCAGTTACGGTGTGAGCCTTATTGAAGGTTTTCATGTAGTTGGCAAAGTTTTCCCACTGATAGTAGATAGTAGTGGAAGAAGTACCACTGATGTCTACATAGTCGCGGCTCTGCGTAGAGTTACCATAGAAAGGCAGGCTGACACTTGAACTGCGTGTACCTGACAGGCGGTAACCGAAGCGAGATGTGAAAGTAAATCCGCCGAATGGGGTAAATTCACCGTAGATAGAACCGTTTACATTGAAACCGCTGTTACGGGTAATACCGTTATCGCGCATGATGAGCGGGTTATAGTTTTCACCGGTGTACCAGTTAGATACTCCATAATAGTTACCATTTTCATCCTGCATCAGGTGCTTGCCATGTGCCATTGCGTTCTGCATATGCTGTGGCAGGTTGTCGGCTGAATATACTGGAGCTGTCAGAGGGTCCATCAGCATTACGCCCGAGAACAAGCTGCCGTATTCGTTTTGTGATGATACGCTGCGTACGTTGTATTTCTCAATCTGGTTGGTAGTACCCACTTTAAGCCAATCCTTAATTTTATATTCAGAATTGATAGTAGCCGTCATACGGGTATAATGGTCGGCATCGCCTACCACAATACCATTGTTGTCCAGATAGGTCAGAGACAGATAATAGTTACCACGGTCACCACCGCCAGTGAAGGCTACGTTGTGTTTCTGCATGCGGCTATTTTCAAAGGCTACATCTACCCAGTCGGTATCGGTTTTTCCATCCCATATGGCCATGATGTCATCACGGTTCATGCCTCCTTCGCACATGTAGTTAATGTATTCTTCAGCATTGAGTAACTCGGGAATACGAGCAATGGACTGTGAAGAGAACTGAAAATCGTAGGTAATCTTGCCCTGTCCTGCCTTACCCTTCTTGGTAGTGATAAGGATAACACCGTTACCAGCTTCCGCACCGTAGATGGCTGCTGAGGCAGCATCCTTCAGTACTTCCATGCTGGCAATGTCGTTGGGGTCGATACCCGAAATATCGGTAGTGCGTACACCATCTACCACATACAAGGGGTCGGACGAAACGTTGGATGAGTAACCACGTACACGGATAGTTGGAGATGAACCCGGAGCCGATGAAGTAGAGATTAGCTGTACACCGGCTGTCTTACCCTGCAAGGCTTGAGCTGCCGATGTTATGGTACGGTTTTGCATGTCCTCAGCTTTTACCTGAGAAATAGCACCTGTTACAGAACTTTTTTTCTGTACGCCGTAACCTACAACAACTACTTCTTCCAGTGCCTTTGTATCTTCTTTCAAAGTAACATTCAGCGTACCGGCCACAGCCTGATGTTCCTGCATAACATAGCCGATATAAGAAAAGACAAGGACAGCCCCCTGCTTGACTGAGAGGTTATAATTACCGTCGAAATCGGATATCACACCATTCGTAGTACCCTTTTCCTGAATACTTACACCAATCATGGGCTCACCCATGTTGTCCACCACTTTACCTGTCACCTTCACCGGTCCCTGAGCCAGCAGGAAGGAGACATTACACAGAAGCAACGCGGCCAATGCTACGAACCGTTTCAAGGTCATGTTTTTCATAATGTTTTTCATTTTATAGATAATAATATGGTTAAAAATTAAAGATGTAGATATTTGACATTCAAAAGCTACACATATTAATCCCAAAAATCAGTAAGAGGATAAAAATAGCCCGCGGGAAAGAATGGTTTCCCTTCATTTATGATAACTGAATAGGGAGGATGATTTATTATATCATCCATATTTGAAAGTTCGTCATCTACCTTGAAATCAACAGTGTAAACTCGACTTTGACTAATGTCATTAATCTTTCCTTCATATTCAACCTTTAAATCAACACAAACCACCGCAAGCCATTTTCCTGTAAGAATATCTCCCCAATCATACCAGCAAACTAATGGTTGCGGATTACCTGATACAGAAAAATCTCCATTAATATTTGTTCTATATGATTCTGTTTCATAGAAGGTTCTATTTTCATCGGAATAAATTAAAGGGAATTGCAATCGACTATGCATATCTAATCCCGCGATTTCCTTCCCATCTAATTTCGTGCATTCTACATATTTCACAGAGATATTTGAACTTTTTATATAAGGTAGAATATCCGGATTTATAATCACTTTATAATTTTCTTTCTCTACGGAAGGTGTATAAACATTCCCTTTAACAGTATATCCATGTCCATTCGGTATTAATTGTTGATTCCATACTTGCACAAATCTATTTAATGAAACTTCCGGAGTCTTTTCTAAAGTCCAAGCACCTAAATAATGATTACCAGTAGAAACAGTATTTGTTACAAGTTGGGTATTTGATGAAGAAACAGACGGATTTAATATATTATACAAATTAAAGTTCAACGTAGGTATTACAGATGTAGTTTCAGAAGTTCCGGTTCCTGTCATTTCAATAGTTCCCGAGGTAGTCAACTTTATATCAGAAGTTGAAATAGTAGAAGTTCTACCAAATATCAAATTTAGTCCCTTATTTATTATAGAAGCAACACTTGAACCTGGAATATTATTTATCAAATCGGTTATTTTCTTTCCCAATATAACAGTATTTCCAAAAACTCCTTCACCCAGTTTCTTTATATAACTTCCTGCTATCGGTCCTGTAATATTGGCAAGTGCTTTACTTAATCCTGTACTACTTTGTTGAGTTGTAGTTATAGTTCCTAAACTTGTCAAAAACTCTTTACCCGTAATATTATAATCTGTTATATGCTTCTCATAAGCACCTATTTTAATATCTCCTATTGGCAAATCTGTTGAATAGGGAAAGCTAAACTCAAATCCATTCCAACCACGAACAATACCTGTAGTTGGAACATCAGCCAAATTAGATAATATCAACATGTCATTGGTAGCAGGTTCAGCAGCTGTTATAGATAAATAAGCTACTTCATCCAACATTTTTGTTTTTATTCCTCCGTTTGTTTTAATATACCATTGTGCTCCTTGACTAAGCACAGCTTCTTCATTATAATAAAAGACTTTTATACACCCTATAAACTGATTATAAAAGCACATGTAATTCAATCCTTTATTCAATCCTACTTCTTTGAACGTATGAAAAAGCATTTTCCACCCATCTTCCTTCTTAATATTCTTCCTAAAAGATTCGGACAAGTTAGAAGAAATACCATCTGTCCAAGGAACATCAACTTTATAACCACCTCCAGTGGGTTTTTCTGTATTTAATACAATCTCTTCCAAGTTTTCCCAATTGGTCAACAAATCAGGATTGGATGAAGAAGGACGATATTCGTCTACTATTGCACGAGTTTGAACCATTGACTTATCATCCCAAAGTGGTTCTTCATAATTATGACATGCTTGTAAGCACACCATAATACTTCCTAATATAAATATATAAATTCTGTTCATCATTGAATCTTAGTTAAAATATTTTTTGTTATATCCATAACCAGTACGCTGATTCTCAATTCTGAGTTGAAACTTCTTCCATCTTTCTGTATCAAGTACTTCCGCAGGTATATCGCCCGATAAGCAATTATCATTCAAATCAGGTACATAGCCTATATATTCCGTATAGTAACGCCAGTCCATTTCTGTAAAATAATTATCGTACAGCGAAGTTACCACCGGCAATTTTCGAAGACATAAAGGTACTTTCCCCATGAACTCATTGCCGTAAAGATAGAGCGGTGTTCTTAAGTGTTGCAGCGATGCAATCTCCTCGGGTATTTCACCCCCGATATTGGTATTGACAATATATACCCATTTCATTGTATCACCAGCCTTGCCTATCTCTTTTGGGATGGAGCCGTAAAAGCCTTTGTTTTTTTCTCCATTCGCCTTACCCTCTATGTGCAGATATTCTAAGGGACAGTTGAATATTTCGGGTGGAATGCCTCCCTGGGCTCGGCTATCTCCCCAAACAATCAGATAGCGTAAGCAGGAAAGATTGCCTAACTCGGCAGGCAACGAATAGCCAGCAGGCAAATAATACCTTGAATCAAATGGAGTTTCAATTTCCGTCACCCTATATTCATTGGTTTCAGGGTCAAGCACTACAGTCACTCCACCCCATGTGGTGTAGTCTTTCAAATCCCAATGGAAAGGCTCTTTCCACTCAGCGCACTTCATAGAGTGATAGAAAGCTACAATAGCCAGGCTATCCTGCGCATTCAGGCGCGGACGGGCAGGTTCATTATTGACATGAGCATTCTCTTTATTGCAAGCCGTCAGCAAGAAACAAGCCGTAAACAGATATAGTATGCATTTCTTCATAGTAAGTTAATCTAAATATTTTCTCATCAGAATCCCCTCACAGGAAACGAGCGCACCACATCGAGCAGTCCTTTGTCGTGGTTGTACTTTATTTCGCATGTATTATTGAAAATCATTGTTGCACCTTTCTCTACTGTATACGGTTCCCATGTTGGAAGACCTTCTACATTAGGATTTCCTGTACGTGCAAACTGTATCCATGCACTGCTCATTTTGTCTGCCAGTGCTTGTGCATCTTTACCTCCACCTGTCATTGAGGCGCATCGAGCGATGTTGTCGAAAACAAAAGCTATTTCCATGCAATGAGTAGAACGGAGAATTCCATCCATTACGGGTGATTCCCATGCAAACTGATACATGTAAACAGGGGCGGCGTGCTGGGCAGCTTTCCAGTTTCCTTGTTCGATTGCTGCTGGACGGAATGTTACGTCAAAATCGATCATATCTTGAGGAGTTGCAGCCGGATATACTTTTTTGAATATTTCGATATAGTTATCGGTCTTCTCTCCATATTTAGCTTTCAGCATTTCTTTTGCCTGATCGAGAGTTGCATTTCTCAGTTCGGGAACATATGTACTGATACAGAACTCATGTAAGGTTGTACCGATCATCATTGGAATATCTTTTGATAATTCGGCTTGCTTTTCGGGCTGTTGGGGGAGGATGTTTCCGTCAACGGTAGGTCCCCATCCGAATATAAAAGAATGGATGCCTTCTTTTTCGGCTTCTTTGCGGACATTGGCTATTGCTTTTTCGCCTGCAGCCAGTAATGTTTTATAAGGTATGGTCTGAAGTTTATCAATCTCTTCAGCTTTGATACCCAGTTCTTCTAATGTAGCCGCAGCTATCCTTTGGGAGTATTTGCTTTCCATTGTCCGCTGCATGGAACCACTTTGTACGATGGCTTTTTGGAAAAGACCTTTTGCAGAGGGAGTAGCGAGTAGTGTAGATACTTTTCCTCCGCCACCTGACTGTCCGAATATGGTGACATTTGATGGGTCACCTCCAAAGTTTTCAATATTTTCGTTTACCCAGCGAAGTGCAGCTACCAAATCCAGCAAACCTACGTTTACACTTTGGGCATACTTACCTCCGTAAGCTGATAAATCGAGAAAACCAAGTACGTTTAATCTGTGGTTTAAGGTTACTACTACCACATCTCCTTTTCTTGACAGAGCAGCACCGTCATATGAAGGTAGTTCCTGACCTGAACCGGCAGCGTAGCCTCCGCCGTGCAGCCATACCATTACAGGGCGCTTTTTCCCGTCTTTTAATCCTTGAGTCCAAATGTTTACACGCAGACAATCTTCACCTGGAAAACCGTCATCCCAGTTGAATGCGAAAGCTTGTTCGTCTGATTGCCATCCCATACGTTCTGCTTGTGGACAAGTAGGTCCGTATGCCCGTGAACTACGGATGCCTTTCCATTGGTCTGGTGCTGTAGGAGGCATAAATCTTTCAGCTTTGGCGTAAGGAATACCTTTAAAGGTAAATACATTATTTTCAAGATAACCACCCACTTTACCATATTGGGTTTGTGTGACGGCAATATTCGATGATGCGGAAATTTCATCGCATGGCTCATTGTGCTTGCCGGCAGCACTTGCATTTCCTGTATATAATGCAAGCAGTGAAATGAAGATTAAGGTAGAGAATTTGTGTTTTATCATAAATTTATTGTTTTAGGTTTTCCGATTGCAATATTACGATGTTCCTTTCTCTACAGTTATTTTATTTATTTTTAATGTTTGTTGCAGCGTTCAATCCTCCTGTCTTATTTGTTTAAATGTTTGTTCATTTGTTCAAAATGTGCTTTTGGGGTACTTTATGCCTTGTTTTTTTGCTTATATTTGTGTCTGTAATTTTGTTAACTAGCGATACTTAAAATGAAAACATTAAGTCTTTTGTTTTTTATTTTTTTATTGTTCTCATGCACTCGCAGTGGGAAAGATTTGGTTTCAGAAGTAGAAAGACAAAGTCCTCTTGTCACCAATGATATATCCAATCAACAGATTACGGCATTCGGTGAAGACGGGAAGGGACATATATGGATAGGTACTTTCCGTGGGTTGAATAAATTCAGCGTAAATGAATATCATCAGTATTTTTGTACGGATGACTCTCTTGATATTCCCGACAATCATATTCAGGATATTTTTCTTGATTCAAAAAAGCGCTTGTGGATATCGACAGTAAACGGTGTGTGCCAGTATACCGATAAGGATAATTTTAAGAATATCCGCTTGAGTGGAAATAACAGAAACGGATTGCGTTTGTCTGAATCTTCCAAAGGTGATATTTTGCTTACTACACTGACAGGTATTTGTCTGTATAATTCATCGGAAGAGTGTTTTGAACCGGCTATTTATGATTTTGATACATCATCTATGTTTATTATCAACAGCTTTGTCGATGCACAAGATAATTGCTGGGTAATAACTTCCAAGGATATGCGGTGCTATTCTTTGTCCAATTATAAAAGAACATTCTCGATGAAACGAGAAGAGTATTGTCGTGCTTCTTATTTACTGAAAAATGGAGAACTCTGGATGGCAGGCAATCAGTCGGTATCTATATTCGATGTAAGGCAGCGCAAGTATTTGTCATTGCCCGAGGCGATAGCTTCTCATCCGGTCTTGTCACATGCTCCTGTTGAGTATATTTATCCTTATGAAAACGGTGTCTTGCTGTGTACGCAGGGAAGGGGAGTGTTTTATTACGACAAAACATCGAAGACAGTCATTCATCAGGGTGAGAATGGTTTTCCTTTTGAAGTCCCGAATTTTAAGATTAGCCGTATGTTTAATGATTCACAAGGCAATTTATGGATTGGTTCAGTAGATCAGGGGTATGCAGTACATTATCGTTATAAGAAACTGTTTAACAATAATAATTACTTGAGTTCTTATTTTAAGGATAAGTCTGTTATTTCTTTGTCGGCAGATAAACATCAGAACTTATGGATTGCAACACTGATGGATGGGGTATTTGTCTATCGGTTTGGCAATCAGCAGTTGGAAAAGATAGACCGTAATGAGCTCTTTGGCAGAGGTGAAGGGAATACTGCTTATGTCAATCAGTTGTATGTCAGCGATATAGATGGAACTGTCTGGATGACAGCTACATCCAATGAAGTATTGAAATGTAAGTATGAAGAAGGACGTTTTCGGGTAGAGCAGCGATATATGGTGAATGTTCCCATGTCTATAGTGGAAGATGATAAACAGAATCTGTGGATTGGCACAGCGAGTAGTTTCCTATATGTATTGCGTAAAGGAGATAAAGCGTTTTCTCGTTTCCCGGTTTTCAGCGGCTATACATTTATTCCAGGGCTTTTACCTATAGGTAATGGAACTATTCTTGCTTCAGCATTTTACCAGCCTTTAAAACTGGTATCTGCAGATGGAACAATATCTGAGCCTAAAGTAAATATACAAGACTTTGAACGTTGTATCCAGCGTTCTGTTTTTATTCCGACCGATTTGTATAAAGACAGTTCTGGTAATATATGGATAGGAACCGTAAGTAACGGACTGATGTGTTATTCGCCTGAATCAGGAAAAGTTACTCCGTTCCCGGGGACAACTTGTACAGATATATCCAGTATCGAGGAAGATAGACAAGGAAATTTATGGATAAGTACATTGTACGGCTTAAGCAAATATATTCCTCAAACTGATAAATGGATAAATTATTATGAAGCCGACGGGTTAGGTGGCAATCAGTTTTATGACAGAGCTTCATGCTGTCTGGATGATGGTACACTTGTTTTTGGCGGTACACATGGGGTGACAATATTCCAGCCAACTAACATGCAGGTCAGACATGATATACCTCTGCTGTTTGAAGATATTAAAATACATAATACGTTGGTCCGTCCGGGAAAAGGAGCCTGTATAGATCGTCATTTATCTTATAATCCGGATATTAATTTGAAGTACGATCAAAATGGTTTCAGTATCTCTTTTGCCGCACTCGACTATAGTGAAAGTGAACGTCTGCACCATTATTATAAATTGGATGGATTCGACCAATATTGGATTAACGCTCATAACAATAAAGAAGCCTATTATGCAAATCTTCCTGCTGGAACTTATACTTTTAGGGTTCGGATTACTCAAAATGATCAGAGTACTATCGTAGGAGAAAATGCTATTCGGGTTATTGTACATCCTGCTCCGTGGGCTACATGGTGGGCATATACTTTTTATCTGATAGCGGGGATTACTATCTTGGCCTTCTTTATAAGAGCCATGTGGCGTATACGCGCGGAGAAGCAGGCTGTGCTTCGTGCAGAACAGGCAAAGGCGCAAGAGCAGTTTATCAATAAGATGAATATGAGTTTCTTTGCCAATATTTCTCATGAATTCCGTACACCTCTGACAATGATCTCCGGTCCGATTTCTTTATTGTATAGCAGTTCGGATATAACCGGTGAGAATAAAAATCTGCTTCGTATCGTACAGCGTAGTGTAAACCGTATGCTGAGGCTGGTAAACCAAATGCTTGATTTTAATAAACTGGAAAATGATACGTTGAAACTCAAGGTACGTCCTACTGAGATTGTTGTGTTTCTGAAAGAGTTGACAGATATATTCCGTGTTAATGCTGAAAGTAAGTCGATTACAATGATAACCAACGGCTTGGAAGGAAGTTTCATTGCCTGGATAGATGAAGATAAAATAGATAAGATATTTACTAACCTGATGTCGAATGCCTTGAAATATACTCCCGCTGGTGGACGTATCAATGTGAATTTTGATATTGTATCGGGGGAGGATGCTGTACAAGCTGTAAAGATAGAAGTTATTAATACCGGACAGATACCGGATGATAAACTGGAAAAGATCTTCGAACGTTATTATCAGATTTCGGATGAGCATGGAGGAATATATAACTGGGGAACGGGTATTGGACTTTATTATGCCCGCAGTCTTGCCCGACTTCATCATGGGAGCTTGACTGCCTCTAATCTGAAAGACGACAATAAAGTAATGTTTACACTTATTGTACCTGTTGGTCAGTCGGCTTATTCGGAAGCAGAGCGGTCGCATGAACAAGTCAATCAGCTGGAAGCTTTCCCGCTTGAGGAAAATCCGCTTCCTGTAAAACCTGATCCGGATCTTGACAAGGAGAAAAAAACAATCATGGTTGTTGATGATGATTCTGAAGTTGCTTATTATCTGGAGCTGCTGCTTGGCTCCGATTATCAGGTCGTTTGCCGTTTTAATGCAGAGAGTGCACTCGAAGCTATTACAGAGAGTGTTCCCGATCTGATTCTGAGTGATGTGGTCATGCCGGGAAAGGATGGTTATTGGCTTTGCCGCGAGATAAAGGAGAGTTTACAGCTTTGTCATATTCCGGTCATTCTGGTTACGGCAAAGACAACCATAGAAAATCAGGTGGAAGGGTTGAATGTAGGAGTTGATGCTTATGTGACAAAACCTTTTGAACCGCATTATCTGATGGCTCTTATCAAGTCATTGCTCAATAACCGGGAAAAGACACGTAGTTTGCTTAGCCGTTCTACCCAGACAGACAAGATGGACGAGAATGTGCTTTCACCGCAGGATAATATGTTTATGACAGAATTATATCATCTGATGGAGAGTGAACTTTCTAATCCTGAGCTGGATGTAACAAGAATGACTCAGCTTCTGAAAATATCACGAACTAAATTTTATTATAAGGTAAAAGGACTGACAGGAGAGAATCCGAGTGTCTTTTTCAAAACGTATAAATTAAATCGTGCGGTAGAACTTTTGAAGGAGGGTAAATATACAATCTCTGAAATAGCTGATATGACAGGTTTCAATACATTGTCTCATTTCTCGAAGAGCTTTAAACAGCAGTTCGGAATACCTCCTAGTGAGTATCTTAAATAGTTGGTTAATAGGAGTTTAAAAACATCAGCATGTTTCCTGTATTTTTTGTACGAATTTTAAAAAAATATCTCGATGAATTTGTGAAAAGATGCTGATATTTTTGGAAAAGGAATGTGTTGTTTTTTGCCTTTCACGGCTTTCACCGGTTCTTGATGCCAGTAACCCGGTGGAAGCCGTGAAGGGTAAAAAGAAACTTTTATTGATAAATACAATATTTTCAGGCTGTTAAAGGCCGGATCCTATCTTTTTGTTTTGGCAATCATAAAGGTTATGGCTGCTATGGAAAGTAAAATTCCGACAATGATATTGGTTGTGAGAGCTTCTCCAAAGACAACAGTTCCAATGAGAATAGCAGTAACGGGTTCGAATACCCCAAGGACGGATGCTTTGGTGGCTCCGATGTTTCGTGTCGCAATAGCCAATGTAGCGGTTGATACGACAGTCGGAAGAATCGCAAGACCGACAAGGTTCAACCAGACCATGTTTCCTGTAAGTCCGGTTGTTATATGAATGTCGGATAATGTAATTTTCCCTAAGAAGATAATTGCACCTACTGTCAGTGCATAGAATGTAAGCAGGCTGTTTGATATATTGCTGATAATTTTGCTTCGGTTGATGATGACTATAAATAGTGCATAGACTAAAGCCGAACCTAACGAAAGGATGACTCCTATCGGATTGATGGTCTGTGTAGAATCGCTCTGTGTCATGATCACTACCCCTACAAAGGTGAGAATGATGGAAAGCCAGACCGGCCAGGAGGGAACAACCCGCAAAAAGACCATGATGATAGCTACAAGAACCGGATAGAGAAATATAATAGTTGTTGCAAGTCCTGAGGCTATATAGCTGTATGCCTCGAACAAGAATACACTACTTGATGTGTAAAGTAGTCCGAGTATAAGCAACACGCCGGCTTGTTTCCATGAAATCTTGAAACTTTGTCTGCTCAATAAGAGAAATCCACCTAAGAATAATACGGCAATGGCATAACGGAAGAAAAGAATAGATTCGATGGCTGCACCTTCTTTCATTAAAGGAACTCCGAACAACGGATTTAATCCATAGGTTATACCGGTGATAATTCCGGCGGGATACCCGATAATTGCATTTTTACTGATATTTTTCATATTGGCTGAATAGATACGTAAAATTTTATATATGTTTTTTGATTGTTGATGACTGAATAAAATTCTTGTTCCTGAACTGTCATGTCTCAGAACCTTTAGCCGTTTTTGTATCCTGATAGGGGGCTTTCTATTCATGAAGATACTTATGTATCAGGAGAAGGCCGGTTGTAACCGAGAAACTATCCTGCCCAATTCTCGCGGTCAAGGTTACGGTAACTGATGGCTTCTGCCAAATGATGAGGCTGTATGTGTTCGGCATTTTCCAGGTCGGCGATAGTTCTCGAGACTTTCAGAATACGGTCGTAGGCACGTGCTGAAAGATGAAAACGCTCCATGGCATTGCGAAGTAATGAGAGCCCTTTTTCGTCTGGAAGTGCATATTGGTGTAACAGACGTGATGACATTTGTGCGTTGCAGTGGACTCCTGCGTCATGAGCAAATCGGCTGGCTTGTATCTGTCTTGCCCGGATAACTCGTTCGCGTATAGCTGCACTCGACTCACCTTTAGTCTGTTCAGACAGTTTTTCGAAAGGGACAGGGACTATTTCTATTTGTATGTCGATACGGTCGAGTAGCGGACCGGATATTTTGTTCAGATAACGTTGAACTTGTCCGGGGCTGCATACGCAGTGACGCGTTGGGTGATTATAATAGCCGCATGGACACGGGTTCATGGAGGCTATGAGCGTAAAGCTGGCAGGATATTCTAATGTATATTTAGAACGTGAAATAGTTATCCGACGGTCCTCAAGTGGCTGACGAAGGACTTCGAGTACGCTCCGGTTGAATTCAGGCAGCTCGTCAAGAAAGAGTACACCGTTGTGGGCAAGGCTGATTTCTCCAGGCTGGGGACTGCTCCCGCCACCTACCATGGCAACTTGTGAGATTGTGTGATGAGGGCTGCGGAAAGGGCGTACAGCTATCAATGAAGAATCTTTACCAAGCTTTCCGGCAACTGAGTGTATCTTAGTTGTTTCCAGGCTTTCTGCCAGTGTCAGAGGGGGAAGAATACTTGGAAGGCATTTCGCCATCATTGATTTTCCACTACCCGGTGCGCCTATCATAATGAGGTTGTGTCCGCCTGCTGCTGCAACTTCAAGTGCGCGCTTTACATTTTCTTGTCCTTTTACGTCGGCAAAATCGAAAGGGAAGTTATCCTGGCTTCGATAAAACTCTTCTCGGGTATTGACTATTGTTGGTTCTAAGGTACGAATCCCGTTGAAGAATTCAATTACCTCAGTAATGTTTTCTACTCCAAATACTTTCAGGTTGTTGACAACAGCAGCTTCTCGGGCATTCTGCTTGGGAAGAATTAATCCTTCCAGTCCTTGTTCACGGGCGCATATAGCAATAGGAAGTGCTCCTTTGATAGGCTGCAAATTACCGTCTAATCCTAGCTCTCCGATAATTAGGTAACGGTTCAGTTTGTCGGATGACACAGTTCCTGTAGCAGCAAGTATACCGATAGCCAGGGGAAGATCGTATGATGATCCTTCCTTTCGGATATCAGCAGGTGCCATGTTTACAACAATCTGGCAGGTGGGAAATTTATAACCGTTGACTTGCAGTGCAGACATGATGCGTTCATGACTCTCTTTTACGGCAGAATCGGGTAAACCGACTAGAAAAAATTTAATACCGCGTGAACTGTTGACTTCAATGGTCACAATTGTTGCGTCGATACCTTGTACCGCTGCTCCGAATAATTTGGTTAACATGAAGAGATTATTTTATTTCTTTTCCTCTTTTTTGATAAGCTGCTCTACTGTCGTATACAGATCTTTTTCCGTTAAGTCTTTACCAAGGACTTTTCGGTTGCGGTCTATTAAAATATTTGCAGGCAGTTTATGTATGTTATTCTGTTTGACAACCTGATTGCTCCAGCCTTTGTAGTCGCAGACTTCAATCCATTGTTTGCTGTCTTCTTTACAAGCTTCAAGCCATTTCTTTTTTTCGTAGTCGAGTGAGATGTTGAGCACTCTGAATTTCTTTTCCGGAAATTCCTTTGCCATTTTGGCTAGTGAATCACGTACGGATACACTTGCTTTATCCCAACTGGCCCAAAAGTTCAAAAGTGTGTAATTATTCTCTGAACTACTCCATGTCACATATTTGCCACTACGGTTTTTGCATGAAAAATATGTGAGGTATTTTTCATTTCTCTCTGTTTTGTCTTTAGGAGGTATTGACTTTAAAGCCATACTTAATATGCGGCTGTCTTTTATGTTTCCTCCAAGTGGCTCTATCAGACTTCTGGTCTTTTCAATGTCAGGCTGAGGTACTTGTACGAAATAATCGTTGATGAGATAGGCTGATACAAATGAGTGCGGATGTTGTACAATAAACTCTTCTGCTTTTTGAGTGATAGCCGCACTGTCTTTTAGGTTTTGCAAACTTTCCAGAAATTTTCCATATACCCCATTCTCTCCGTCACCGCTGATAACCGGATTTTCAAAACTTCCCTTAAGAGTCATATGCAGTGTCTTATCTGCAAATACAGGTATCGTTTTTAACATATCGGGCGAAACTAGCCGGAATAATGTTAATGTATCGGGTGAAAAAGTATATGTAAACTTTCCGTCCTTGAGAATAATAGTATCAAGCTTGGAAACAGGATCGTCATAAACAACCAGAATTTCGTCGGAACTACAATTTTGCAGTTCGCCTTGTAAAACAAACTCTGGTTTCTTTTTACATGAAGCCAAGCAGATTGCAATCGTCAGGAAGAATACTATTTTTCTCATGTTTCCATATTTATTTTCTGCGAAAGTACTAAATTATTTGTAATAAAAAAACCGGAATACAAGGGAATGTATTCCGGTTTTCCAAAAGATATGATAAAATCAATTACTTGATTTCGTTAGCATATTTAGCAAATTCGCGGTCGATCTGAGCTTTTGCAGCCAGAGTTGCATCTTTCTGAGCAACTTTAGCCATGCTAGTCTTAACCAAATCAGCGTTGTTTGTTCTTGCACCTACGATAGCCATCAAGTAGTCAGTGTAAGCATCAGGATTCTTAACTGCATTCAAAGTATTTTTAGCTTTGTTGTAGTCTTTAGCCAGAATCTGAGCCAAAGCAGCTGAGTTAGTCTTAGTATCACCGAATGCCTGTACAGCGCGATCGTACTGACCTTGTTTGATATACAAGTTACCCAGAGCTTCATTAGCTGTGTTAGCACCAGTTGATTTGCTTAAGTAAGTTTCAGCGTTAGCTACATTACCCTTAACCAATTCGATGTAACCAAGGTTAGTGTTAACTTCAGGAGCGTTAGCGTCTTTGCTAGCAGCTTGTTTGAAGTAGTTTTCAGCTGTAGTGAAGTCACCGTTAGCATAAGCCATCATACCCAAGTTGTTGTATGCACGGAAATCGTTAGGATACAATTCTGTAGTTTTCTTGTAGATAGCTTCCTGACGAGCTTTGTCGTTTGTCAGAGTAGCAGCGTACAGCAATTCGTTTGCGCTTAATACCTTAGCATCAGTATCGAATGCTTCGTTGATTTCTTCATCGCTACGACCGATAACGTCATAGTTTGCAGTCAAGCGAGCACGACGCAACTGAGGAAGGATTTCGTCAGCCAAAGTTTTGTAAACTGAAGAAATGTTCTTGATTTCAGTTTCACGCTGTTCTGGATCGTTATACATAGAAAGAACACGCAAGATCAGGTCTTTATCCTGGATGTTTGATTTAGAAACCAATTCCTGGAAACCATCCCAGTCCTGAGCAGTATACTTAGTGTCTACTGTAGTTTCGATCTTACCTTTCTTCAATTCTTTGTTCAAATACTTTTCAGTGTTGTTCTGACGATTTTCAGCCAAAGTAGTATTCAATTTAACACCACCATCAGGAGAAGCATAAGCAGAAACTTCGATGTTGTTCAACTTATAGTTCTTAGTATCGCCTGCAACTGTTACAACCTGCTTGTTGAAGTCTTTCAAACCTTCAGACTTCAATTCGTTTGCGCGAAGGTTAGCCTGCTGGATCAAGAACATGATCTGTGCTTCTTTAGCTTGTTTGATGATACGCTGGAATGCGTCTGGAGCCAAAGCTGCGTTAGCAGAGTTTACAGTAGGAAGTTCTGAAGTAGCGATAACACCATCAGCAATCTTTACAGAAGGAATAGTGTATTCTTTTTTACCTTTTTTGATCTTGAAATCAAGATACAATTCAGATTTAGCCATTTCAGGAACATAGTCGAAAGAGGCTTTCATTGTATAAGTACCACCAGTCTTGTAAGAGATTGTCTGGTCGTTACCTTGTACTTTTTCACCCTGGAATGTAGCTGGCTGGCCTTTAGCTTCACCGCCATCCCATCTCAATACTGGAGTTACTTCAACGATAGCGTTCTTTTTGAAGTACTTTTCGGGGAACTTACCTGTGATAGTAACAGGAACTTTACCTCCGACAGCTTCTAACACTTCTGGATTTGTTGTGAAGTAGTCAGCGGATAATTCGCCCATCTTGCTACATGAAGAGAAAGCAAGGACTAACAATGCCACTAAAGGCAAATACAACTTCTTAATCATGATTTTTTAAATATTAGGTTTGTTATAAAAATATAATCTAGCTGTTTTTTTATTCTTTTGGGGGCAAAGATAAGAAAAACTCTATTAGGTGTGGATGTTTTAACCTCCTTTTTTTTAAAGAGATATTAAAAAAAAGATTAAATTAAGTCATTTTCTCTTTCTCTGCACCTTGATGCTTAATGTTTCTAGGATGATGCCCGATGATTTCTTGTCGTAATCTGTTCTTGTCTATGTGTGTATAAATTTCAGTTGTTCCGATGCTCTCATGTCCTAACATGCATTGTATTGCACGTAAGTTCGCTCCACCTTCTAATAAATGAGTAGCAAAGGAATGTCGGAATGTATGTGGGCTTATTTTCTTTTTTAATCCGATCAGGCTGGCTAATTCCTTTATAATATGGAATACCATAATACGGGAAATGTTTTTTCCGAAACGGCTGATAAATACAAAGTCTTCATATTCCGGTTTGATGAGTCCCTGGTTCCGTTCGATAAAATAGTTCCGGATTTCATTGATGGCACGAGGAGATATAGGTACAAGGCGTTGTTTGCTCCCTTTCCCTTCGACTTTTATAAAGCCTTCGTCAAAATACAGATCGGATATTTTCAGGTTGCATAACTCAGAAACTCGGAGCCCGCAGCTGTATAAGGTTTCTAGAATCGCACAATTTCGCTGTCCTTCACGGGTACTTCGGTCTATACTTCCGATGAGGGCATCGATCTCTTCTACGCTTAGGACATCGGGAAGATGTTTTCCGATTTGAGGAGATTCCAGTAGTTCTGTAGGATCTTGCTGGATATAGTCATCCAGTACCAGAAAATGGTAAAAAGAACGTATGCCGGAAAGTATGCGCGCCTGTGACCGCGGGTGAATTCCGATATCATGAAGTCCGGCGGAAAATGTTTCCAGGTCTTGTAGGGTAACTTGGGTATAATCGATATTCTCTAATGTCAGGTATGCGAATAATTTATCCAAATCTGTGAGGTAAGCCTGTACTGTATTTTCAGAGAGAGATTTTTCTAATTTCAGATATTGCTTATACTTTATTATTATCTTCTCTCTTTTCACATAAGTTTTCATTTCTTTTTCGTATCTTTGTGCCAAATTTCTCAACAAAGGTATTAAAAAGTTTTAGTTTGAATAGGTATGAGAATACAAATAATCAATGGTCCCAATATCAATTTATTGGGGAAACGAGAACCTTCAATTTACGGTGCTGTTTCTTTTGAAGATTATTTGGTGACGCTGAAAGCACAGTATCCCGATGTACAGATAGAATACTATCAGTCGAATATAGAGGGGGAATTGATTAATAAAATCCATGAAATAGGGTTTTCTTGTGATGGAATTGTGCTGAATGCAGGAGCTTATACGCACACTTCTATAGCTTTGCAAGATGCTATCCGTGCTGTAACAACTCCTGTCATTGAAGTACATATCTCGAATGTGCATACCCGGGAAGAGTTCCGGCATAAATCTATGATCTCTTGTGCTTGTAAAGGAGTGATATGTGGCTTCGGACTTGATTCGTACAGACTTGCTTTGGAAGCACTTTTATATACAAAGAAATAATACATTTAGAATAAGAACAAAATATGATGCTCAAACAAACAAAAATCGTTGCGTCCATTTCGGACTTACGTTGTGAAGTAGATTTTATCAGAGACCTTTTTAATGCCGGTATGAATGTTGTTCGTATGAATACAGCTCATGCCAGTCGTGAAGGATTCGAAAAATTAATCAGTAACGTGCGTGCGGTATCAAACCGTATCGCTATCCTGATGGATACAAAAGGTCCGGAAGTACGTACTACTGCAAGCGCAGAAGGTCCTATTGATTTTAAAACAGGAGATAAAGTACGTATTGTTGGCAATCCTGCACAGGAAACTACTCGTGAATGCATTGCTGTGACCTATCCGGGCTTTGTACACGATTTGTCGGTTGGTGCCGATGTATTGATTGATGACGGTGAACTGGAACTGAAGGTTGTAGAAAAGAGTGAAGATACTTTGTTTTGCGAGGTTTGTAACGACGCTACACTGGGAAGCCGTAAGAGCGTGAATGTTCCGGGTGTACGTATAAACCTTCCTTCACTGACTGAAAAAGACAGAAACAATATTCTTTATGCAATCGAAAAGGATATTGATTTCATCGCACATTCATTTGTACGCAATAAGCAAGATGTACTTGACATTCGTGAAATATTGGATGCACACAAGAGCGACATTAAGATTATTGCAAAGATTGAAAATCAGGAAGGTGTAGATAATATTGATGAAATACTTGAGGTAGCTGACGGAGTTATGGTTGCTCGTGGTGACTTAGGTATTGAAGTCCCTCAGGAACGTATTCCGGGTATTCAGCGTCAGCTTATCAAGAAATGTATTCTGGCAAAGAAACCGGTTATCGTAGCAACTCAGATGCTGCATACCATGATTAACAACCCACGTCCTACTCGTGCAGAGGTTACAGATATTGCAAATGCAATCTATTATCGTACAGACGCGCTGATGTTGAGTGGTGAAACTGCATATGGAAAATATCCGGTAGAAGCTGTTAAGACAATGGCCAAGATTGCTGCACAGGCTGAAAAGGATAAAATGGAAGAAAATGATATCCAGATTCCTTTGACTCCGGAAAATACAGATGTTACTGCATTCCTTGCTAAACAGGCTGTACGTTCTGCTACATTGATGCCGATTCGTGCTATCATTACTGACTGTTTCAGTGGTTTGACTGCTCGTAACCTGGCAGCTTTCCGTGGAAAATATCCTGTGTTGGCTGTATGTTATAAGGAAAAGACTATGCGTCATCTGGCATTATCTTATGGAGTGGAAGCTATCTATATGCCAGAAAAAGCCAGTGGTCAGGAATATTATTTCACAGCATTGCGTAAATTGATTGCTGATGGAGTTCTTTCAGATAAAGACATGGTGGCTTATTTGAGCGGAGGAAAGAAAGGTACTCATACTTCATTCCTTGAAATCAATCAGGTAGGCGATGTGTTGGACAGTGAAGATGAATATGTTTTACCCAACCGTAACCGTTACTTATAATATATATGAAAGAAACGGACGCTCTGGACGACTATATACTTCAGCATATAGATGAAGAAGGAGAATACTTGAAGGCTTTATACCGGGCGACGCATGTTAAACTTTTGCGTCCCCGTATGGCTTCAGGGCATCTGCAAGGACGTATGCTGAAAATGTTTGTACAGATGATACGTCCGAAACAAGTGCTTGAGATAGGTACTTACAGCGGATATTCCGCTCTCTGTCTGGCAGAAGGACTGGAAGAAGGGGCTATGCTCCATACTTTCGAGATAAATGATGAGCAAGAGGATTTTACACGTCCGTGGCTGGAAAATTCATTGTATGCCGATAAAATAAAGTTCTATATAGGTGATGCCTTGAAGATTGTGCCTGATATGGACGTAACATTTGATCTTGCTTTTGTTGACGGTAATAAGCGTTTTTATGTAGAGTATTATGAGATGATTCTGAAAAAGATGAATTCAGGAGGCTATATTATAGCCGATAATACTTTGTGGGACGGACATGTACTTGAACCCGAACCTCATCATACAGATACGCAAACTATCGGTATTAAGAAGTTTAATGATTTGGTGGCGGCCGATACACGTGTAGAAAAAGTTATATTGCCTTTGCGTGACGGCTTAACCATCATACGTAAAAAGTAATTATTTATATGGAAACAACCAGACAAAATAAAATCGCTCGGCTCATTCAGAAAGAGCTGAGTGATATTTTCTTGCTGCAAACAAAGGCGATGCACGGTGTATTGGTTTCAGTCAGTGTTGTGCGTATTAGCCCGGATATGAGTTACGCTCGTGTATATCTTAGCGTGTTCCCGTCGGAACGTAGTGAGGAAATCGTAAAAAATATCAATGACAATATGAAGTCGATTCGTTTTGAATTGGGAAATCGGGTACGTCATCAGTTGCGTATTATTCCGGAACTTAAATTCTTTGTCGACGATTCGCTGGATTATGCTGCTCATATCGATGAGCTGCTTAAGAAATAAACTCTCTTGTTCACCACAGGCTGCATCATTCTATTTCTTTTTGTTATAGAAGTGCGGTCTGTGGTGAAAAATTAATACACCATGAATTTCCCCTTTTACATAGCTCGAAGATATTTGTTTTCCAAGAAATCGCACAATGCTATCAATGTGATTTCAGCTATTTCCGTATGTGGAGTGGCACTTGCTACGCTGGCACTGGTATGTACGTTGTCTGTATTCAATGGGTTTCAAGATTTGGTAACTACATTTTTTACAGCCTTCGATTCGCAATTGAAGATTACTGCTGTTCGTGGAAAGGTATTTGACGGGCAAGATAAGCGAGTGCTTCAGCTCAAAAAAATGCCAGACGTAGAAGTTTATTCCGAGTCTTTGGAAGACAATGTAATGGTGCAATATCAAGGCAGACAGGCTATGGCGGTGGTGAAAGGAGTTGAAGATAACTTTGATCAGCTGACTCCCATAGACAGTATTCTTTTTGGAAGAGGTGATTTACTACTTCATGATGAGGTTGTTGATTATGCTATTCCCGGTATTCAATTGCTTTCTACATTAGGCTCAGGTATCCGTTTTCTGGATCCGTTGGAAATATACGCTCCCCGTCGTGGTGCAAAGGTGAATATGGCAAATCCTTCTACAGCTTTTGTTACCGGTAATTTATTTTCATCGGGACTGGTTTTTGCTGTAAACCAGGAAAAATATGATGCTTCTTACATACTGACATCAATAGATTTTGCCCGACGTTTATTTCAATATACTACAGAGGTCAGTGCAATAAATCTGAAACTGAAAGCTGGAGCGGATACGGATGCAGTAAAAAAACATATACAAGATTTGTTAGGTGATGATTTCCTGGTACAAGACCGTTACGAGCAGCAGGCAGATACCTATCGTATAATGGAGATAGAAAAGCTTATTTCTTACCTGTTTCTTACCTTCATCCTGATGATTGCATGTTTCAATGTGATAGGCTCTCTCTCGATGCTCATTATTGATAAGCGCGATGATGTTGTGACCTTGCGCAATTTGGGTGCGAGCGATCGGCAGATAGTGCGTATCTTTTTGTTCGAAGGACGTATGATATCGTTTTTCGGAGCGTTTGCAGGAGTTGTATTAGGTTTGCTGCTTTGTTGGTTGCAGCAAGAATATGGCTTGATAGCTTTGGGAAGCTCTGGAAGCTTTGTAGTTGATGCTTATCCGGTAAGTGTACATGCATCAGATGTACTTCTTATTTTTATCACCGTATTATTGATTGGTTTTCTGTCGGTATGGTATCCTGTACGTTTTCTTAGTAAACGGTTGCTGAATAAGTAGGAATTGATTTATATCTGCAATAGAAAGTTAGTAAAGACATTATAAAAAAACGGACCTGTAGAGCTTTCTGTACAGGTCCGTTTTTGTATATTACACTGTTTCTTTATTCATCAGCAAGGATGAAATCAAGCTGCTTCTTTTCCAGGTTAGCACGGGCTACCTTAATTTTTACCGGGTCGCCAAGACTGAATTTGCGATGATGACGCCGTCCGATAAGACAGTAGTTCTTCTCGTCGAACTCATAGTAGTCGTTACCCAGATCACGCATAGAAACCATACCTTCACATTTATTCTCGTTGACTTCTACATAAAGTCCCCATTCAGTGACTCCTGATATAACTCCATCATAAACGTTTCCGATACGCTCACTCATAAATTCTACTTGTTTGTATTTGATGGATGCACGTTCGGCACTGGCAGCAGTCTGCTCCATAGCAGAGCTATGTTCGCATAATTCTTCATACTTATCAGCTTGTGCAGTTCTTCCTCCTGCAAGGTAGCGGGTAAGTAACCGGTGAACCATCAAGTCCGGATAACGGCGAATTGGAGAAGTGAAATGTGTATAGAAATCAAATGCCAGCCCATAGTGCCCGATATTATAAATAGAATATCTTGCTTTCTGCATGGCACGTAATGAAACGGTTTCTATCAGATTTTGTTCCTTTTTACCTTCAATGTCGCTCAGCAGTCGGTTGATTGACTTAGATACATCTGTTTTACTTCCTCCTGTACGTATCTTGTAGCCAAAACGTGCTATAAACTGACTCAGGTTATCCAGTTTGTCCGGATCAGGCAGGTCGTGGATACGGTAAGGAAATACCTTCGGCTTTTTGTTCTTAGGAACTTTTCCGATATGTTCGGCTACCGTACGATTTGCCAGCAACATGAATTCCTCTATCAGCTTGTTTGCCTCTTTGGAAACCTTGAAGTATACACTCAAAGGCTTTCCTTTTTCATCTATTTCAAATTTTACTTCACAACGGTCGAAGTTAATGGCACCGGCAGCCATTCGCTTTTCACGGAGAATTTGTGCAAGCTTATTCAGTTGAAGTATTTCTTCCTTATAATCTCCTTCTCCTGTCTCGATGATGTTTTGTGCTTCTTCATAAGTGAAACGGCGATTCGATTTGATGACTGTATGACGAATACGGTAATCTTTTATTTCTGCCTTTTCGTTCATATTGAAAATAACAGAATAAGCCAGCTTCTCTTCGTCTGGACGCAGTGAACAGATAAAATTACAAAGACGTTCGGGCAGCATCGGAATAGTACGGTCTACCAGATACACGGAAGTAGCTCGTTTTACAGCTTCTTTATCGATGATACTACCTTCTTTTACATAATGTGAAACATCAGCAATGTGTACACCTACTTCCCATAATCCCGGTTTCAACTGACGGATAGAAAGTGCGTCGTCGAAGTCTTTGGCATCTTTGGGGTCGATGGTAAAAGTTACGATATCGCGGAAGTCTTCACGTTCTGCATAGTCTTCAGGAGTTATTTCTGCCGATATCTTTTCGGCTGCAGCCTCTACAGCTTGCGGATAGACATAAGGCAATCCGTATTCAGCAAGAATGGCATGCATTTCTGTTGTGTTCTCACCTGCTTTCCCTAAAATATCTATAACTTCTCCAAACGGATTTTTTGCTTCTTCGGGCCATTCGGTTATCTTGACCACAGCTTTATCTCCGTTTTTCCCTCCCTTCAACTTTTCTTTAGGAATGAAGATGTCATTGGCAAGTGTATTGCTTTCTGTAAGAAGGAATGCATAGTTTTTGCTGACTTTCAGAGTTCCTACGAAATTGGTATTGGCATGCTCGAGAATTTCAATAACTTGTCCTTCTATTTCATGACGACGGCGTTTGGCACAAAGGATAATCTTAACTTTGTCATTATTCATGGCATGCGCAGAATTGCGTTCTGCTACAAAGACAGGCTCTCCACCATCTTCCGGAATAAAAAGATTTTTTCCGTTGCTTTTACGCTGGAATGTTCCGGTCATAATCTGACCTTTATCATTCAGCTTATAATGTCCTTTTTCTGTTTCTATCAGAAAATTATCTTCTGCCATTTCCTGAACGATATCGGCACAAAGCATTTTCAATGGATGAGTAGTTAGTTTCAGTCCGGTGAACAACTGTTTCATACCGAAACTTTCCATTGGCTTCATACGGAAATAATTGACCAGCATCTCTGCCAGTTCTTTTTTCTTCATATATTTTCCGCCTTTTTTTTCTTTCTTTTTCTTTGCCATAATCGTAATGTTTTAATTTGCTGCTATAACCTTTGGAATAACCAGCCTGATACAACAACTGTTTCTTTCACAAAGTAAACAAAATAAATGGAATAAAGGAGCAATAACTCGCTATATTTTAAGGTAGAAAGGTGAGAAACTATTATCTTTGCCGCATGGAGAAAAAAGTATTGGTAACCGGAGCAAGCGGCTTTATCGGAAGCTTTTTGGTAGAAGGAGGGCTGGAGCGCGGTATGCAGGTATGGGCTGGTGTACGTAAGAGCAGTAGCAGGAAATATTTGCAAGATAGCCGTATCAGTTTTGCTGAGCTTGATTTTACTGATTCCGACCGTTTGGAAGAACAATTGAAGCAACATAAACTGGAGTATGGTGGATGGGATTACATCATTCATTGTGCAGGGGTGACGAAGTGCCGTGACAAAGCAGATTTTGAAATAGGTAATTATTGGGCCACTCGTCATTTTATTGAAACATTGATGCGTTTGGAGATGCTTCCCGAACAATTCATTTATATCAGTTCGTTGAGTATCTTCGGACCGATAAGGGAAAAAGACTATTCTCCCATTTGTGAACAAGATACGCCTTGCCCTAATACAGCTTATGGGGTAAGTAAGCTGCATTCGGAAGAATACTTGCAGAAGCTGAAGGATTTTCCGTATGTCATATTCCGTCCGACAGGAGTTTATGGTCCTCGGGAGAAAGACTATTTCCTGATGGTCGAATCGATTTCCCGTCATGTTGATTTTGCTGCCGGATTTCGTCGGCAGGATATAACATTTGTGTATGTCAAGGACCTGGTTCAAGCTGTATATCGCGCTATTGATAAGAAAGTAGTGCGCAGAGCTTATTTTGTAAGTGACGGATATGTATATAATAGCCGGACATTTTCTGATTTAATCCAAAAAGAGTTAGGCAATCCGTGGTTGATACGTTTTACATGTCCGTTGGCTTTGCTTAAAGTAATATCTTTCTTTGCTGAAAACATAGCCCGACTGTTTCATAAATCGAGCACATTGAATCTGGATAAGTATAAAATAATGAAGCAGCGTAACTGGCAATGTGATATTACTCCATTGGAAAAAGAATTAGGCTATCGGGCAGAATACCCGTTAGAGAGAGGTGTAAAAGAGATTATTGCATGGTATAAAAAGGAGAAATGGCTATAAAATTGTTTGAACGTGTAGATAGTGGAAGGGGATTGTTTGCAGTAGAAACAATTAGCTTGATATACAATGCTTTAACATCTTTGCTGATTTTATTGCTTTTTCCTCGTATGGATCATCCGGGCATGATGCTGCTGGAGCGTCTGGGTATTGTTATTCTGACGTTTGTCCTGATATTTCTGTATCAGGCTTTTCCCTGTCGTCTGACGGCTTTTGTCCGTATGGCTGTACAGATGAGTCTGCTCGCTTACTGGTATCCGGATACGTTTGAGTTTAACCGTCTGTTCCCTAACCTGGATTATTTATTTGCTCATGCTGAGCAGATATTGTTTGGCTGTCAGCCTGCTGTTGAATTCAGCAAGCTCTGTCCTTCCATATGGTTCAGTGAACCTTTCAATATGGGCTACTTCTTTTATTATCCGATGATACTGGTGGTAGTGGTATATTATTTTCTGAACCGGTTTGAATGGTTCGAAAAGATTTGTTTCGTACTGGTTACCTCATTTTTCATTTATTATTTTGTCTATATAATGTTACCCGTAGCAGGACCTCAGTTCTATTTCCCGGCTATCGGGATGGATAAGGTAAACGCCTGCATTTTCCCTGCTATTGGGGACTACTTTAATACCAATGATTATCTGATACCTGGTCCGGGCTTTGAGCACGGTTTCTTCTATCAGCTTGTCGAGGCTTCACAGGAAGTTGGAGAACGTCCTACCGCAGCTTTTCCCAGTTCACATGTAGGAATATCTACTATTGTAATGATAATGGCATGGCGTGTAAACAAGAAACTGGCTTATGTGCTGGCTCCTTTCTATATTCTTCTTTGCTGCGCTACTGTATATATTCAGGCGCATTATCTGATAGATGCCATCGTAGGTTTTGTATCGGCATTCTTTGTTTACCAGCTTGCTACATTGATGTATAAAAGATGGTTTATCTCACCAGTTTTTAAGCTGATGGGATAAACTGTTCTATTATTCTCCTCCGAAAGTGCTTTCTATATGATCGAGTATTCCGTTCAGCTCCGGCAATGTTTCTGCGCGAAGCATGGCTATACGTGTATCCTTAAAATTAGGAATGCCTTTAAACAATGGAGATGCAGCCAGATGACGGCGGACATGAAGAATACCCCGGCGTTCGTCGAGCAGATTGACACTCTCTTGTACTTCACGGCGTAAGACGTCCATTTTCCATTTGAATGACAAAGGAGGAAGTTCTTCTCCAGTTTTCAGGTAATGTTTTACTTCTTTGAATATCCATGGGCGTCCGAAGCTGGCACGGCCTATCATAATGGCATCCACTCCGTAACGGTCGAAGCATTCTTGTGCACGCTGTGGAGTTGTAACATCGCCATTACCGATAATAGGAATATGCATACGTGGGTTATTCTTGACCTCACCGATCAGTGTCCAGTCGGCTTCACCTGTATACATTTGTGCTCGTGTACGTCCGTGTATGGTTAAAGCTTCGATACCACAGTCTTGCAGCTGTTCTGCCAGTTCGACGATGATTTTGTGTTCCGCATCCCATCCCAGACGGGTCTTTACCGTTACCGGAATTTTTACGGCATCAACAACAGCCTTGGTTATCTCCAGCATTTTCGGAACATTCTGCAACATTCCGGAACCAGCTCCTTTACCTGCTACACGTTTTACCGGGCAACCGAAATTCAAGTCCAGAATATCTGGATTGGCTTGTTCCACAATACGGGCAGCTTCTACCATGGTATCAGTATCTTTCCCATATATCTGAATGGCAACAGGACGTTCTGCATCACTGATGTTCAGTTTTAACATGGTTTTTCCAACTGAGCGAATCAAGGCATCGCTCGATACAAATTCGGTATATACCATGTCTGCTCCAAATTCTTTGCACAGCAAGCGGAATGCGGGGTCTGTCACGTCCTCCATAGGAGCAAGCAATACAGGCTTGTCGCCCAGATCAATATTTCTTATTTTCATCGTAATGTTTTATAGGGTTTCACTGCAAGCAGTGCAGGTAAAAATTTGAGTACAATTATAAACAGATTGTTGAATATCGCTGCAAAATTAATAAATAAAAGAAATCCTCCCAAACCGGAAGGATTACCTTTCGTCTGGGAGGATTAAGTATTGTTTGAACTACCACTTATCGGTAGATGCTCAATTTAGGATGATCGTTGTACAGATTTTGATTTTGCAGTTCTTCTTTTTCTGTGATACGGAACAGGTAATATTTGCTGTTCACTTCGAAATCAGAACCGTCAGGGAACTTCAATGTAGGATGTCCGCTGATAAGCATACAATTTTTTTCTTTATACTCGTCACTTGCATCTTCCGGAGCTAATATTACATCACCGTTTTCATCCAGTTTTGGAGTTCTTATTTCCTGACCTTTGCTGTCGTGTGTAATATCTGCCATTGCGTACTTCTCAAATTTCTTACGTTCTACTGATTGCTGGTTGCGGATGATATCGGTCAGTGAGAAACCTTCTCCCCACAGCTCTTTACGGCGTTCCAGCCAGATTTCTTTCAACAGTTCATCACCAGTAGCGGTAACGGCTGGCGATTCGAATCCCTCTTTCATGCGGGCATCACGAAGTTCTTTCAGAAGTGTCTGTGCTTCACCAGTTTTTCCACTGATATGTGCAGCTGCTTCTGCCTTGATCAGGTACATTTCTGCCACACGCATCATGATGACATCTCCTAACATATTATTGATATCAGCGAACAGGAATTTATAGTTAAGCATGGCACACTCGCCGTAACCTGTATTCAAGCCCCATTTAAACAGATCTCTACGGTAGTCATTTTTATCAAACAGTTCCTTGAAGTAAGGGTCTGTGTTGAAGTTTGTATAACCACCACCTGGAGTTGTTGTATCTTTATAATAGAAGTTATAAGCTGGAAGGTTATCATCCAACGTACAAGAGTAGCCCCACATCCATTCTTTGTTCAGTGCGTTGTTGAAACCTGACTTGTATTCCGCTTCGCTCATCAGGTAGCTATTTTTCAGTTTCATAGCTTCATCTGCATATTTGTATGCATCTTCCCATTTACGTGCATATAAGCTTGCACGTGCTCTCAGACCGGTTACAACAGTATGGTCGATTTTGTACTGATCTGTTGCATTCGAACCGCGATTGTAATCTTCCGGAATCAGGTCGTAACCCCATTTCAAATCGTTTAATGCCTGTTCGTATACTTCCGATACACTTGCAGCCGGCTTTCCGGTTGTCGCCATATCGTAGTCGGTTGGTTCTGTATAGATAGGTACACAAACAGCATCCGGATCTTTATCGATAGCGAAAGAATAATGGCTTGCCAGTAACATGTACAAGAAACCACGAGTAGCATAAGCTTGTCCCTTGATGCGATTCTTTTCTGTCTGATCTCCTGAAATACCGTCGATATTTTTGATAACAGCATTACAGTTGTTAATCGGGTCGTAAACCATGTCCCACATTACATCGTTTATTTCTCCACGTCCGTAACCATTGGTCAGATTATAACTGGAAGAATAACCATAGCTGGTTGTTCTTACGACATCCGAACCTGCAAAATCATCATTGATCATGATAGCTCCATATCCGATAGATGCGTAAGTAGAACCGGAATTAAAGATATAGTTCCAGGATCCTCTGATTACACGGTCAGCGTTTTCCAGATTTTTGAATACAGCATTTGCTTCAAGTGAAGTTGTAGGAGCTGTATCTAGGTCACAGGCTGTTACAGAGCAAGCAGCCAGTGCGGCAAGGCATATATTTTTATAATTGAATTTCATATCTAGTCTATTTATTAAAGGGTTACATTAATACCAAATGAGAATGTTTTCATTGCCGGATAGCGGTATGATACGACACCGCTGATAGGCTGTTCAGGATCAAGACCTTGCTGGTGACTGAATGTCAACAGGTTCTCTCCCTGAACGAAGATGCTGGCATCTTTCAGTGTGGCAAAATGTATCCAGTTTTTAGGCAAAGTATAGCTTAATGTAACAGTTTTCAAACGCAGGAATGAGCGGTTTACCAACCAGCGGCTTGAACTGCTTGTGAAATAGCTTGTCTGGTTGTACGACAGACGTGGGATGTCTGTGTATCGGTTTTCCGGTGTCCAGCGGTTCAGCATATCTTCACTCATAGAGCTACCGTTTCCACCTTTTACGCTCATCATGCTAATCTTGTCGTTGTTATACAGCTTACCTCCGATTGCATAAGAGAACAGCATAGATAATGACAGGTTTTTCCAGCTAAGATCTGACTGGAAACCACCACTCAACTTAGGCAGTGAGCTGCCTACCTTCACCTTATCGTCCGGTGTCAGGCTAGAGTAGTCTTCGGTTACCTGACGGCTGCCATCTTCTGCGGTGTAATACCACTGTGGTTTACCGTTTTCCGGATTTACACCAGCCCATTCATACAACCAGAAATCATATAATGAGCCACCTTTTACCCATTTCTTTGAGCTCTGCCACATAACATCGGTTGGCAGTTCTACGATTTCATTCTTATAAGTAGTTGCATTCAAGCTCAGTTTCCAAGTCCAGTCTTTTGTCATAACTGGAGTACCACTGATTGTAAATTCCCAACCATAGTTCTTCAGTTTACCGATGTTGGCATCGATACTTGAGAATCCACTTGAAGGAACCAGGTCGCGGGCAAACAACAAATCTTTAGAAGAACGTTGGAAGAATTCGATAGTACCGTTCAAACGGTTGCTCCAAAATCCAAAGTCCAAACCTACGTTTAAGTTCAAGTTTGTTTCCCAGCTCAATTCCGGAGTTTCCAAACGTGATGCGTGCAGAGTAGACTCACCCAGTGAGCTGCCGATTGAATAGAGAGCCTTATATGCATAGTAACCTACATTGTCATTACCTTGTGCACCGTAACTTGCACGAAGGGTCAGGTTGCTCAGCCAGTTATTGCTTGCTTCTTCCAGGAATTTCTCACGTGAGATTTTCCATGAACCTCCGAATGACCAGAAAGTACCCCAGCGATGATCCGGATGGAAACGTGAAGAACCGTCGGTACGAACTGAAGCCGATACAAAATATTTGCTCTTATAAGAATATTCGGCACTTCCGAAGAAACTCAGCAATTTGTACTGGTCGCTGTTTCCACCGAAGCTGCTCAATGTAGAAGCTACATCTGGTTCAAAATAACCGTCAGTAATGACACCCGTTCTTGATCCGCTGAAATTTGATGTGTTAAATTCGTAATATTCCTGACCTGCCATCAGACGAACATCATGGTCTTCTTTGAAAGTATGGTTCCAGTTGATAACGTTGTTGTATGTCATACCGGTAGTACGGTCGTTTCCTTTTTCTACACTACCTGTCAACGGTTGTTTACCGTAGGTTGGGTTGTTGTAGTTGTGAGTAAACTTGCTGTCATAGTCAATGTTCAAAGACATTTTGTAGCTTAAACCTTCGATCGGGGTAATTTGCAAGTAACCACGTATAGATGCAGCATCACGCTTGTACTCTTTCTTGTCGTACAGCATAGACTGTGCGAAGTTATAACCGTTGTATGAACCTTTACGGTAAGTACCATAATCGTAAACACGGTTTCCATTTTCATCCAGGATATATTCTCCTGTTGTCATATCACGTTCATAAACAGGATAGAAAGAAGGAATGTCGCGTGCCGCCAATACAATATTGCCGATAGCTGTATCATTCTGCTTCGGGTAATTTTGTATAGAATGGCTGGCTGCTACATTCAGTCCGACCTGTAACCATTTACGCAGATCGGTTGTGATGTTAGAACGCAAGTTGTAACGCTTGAATCCTGAACAGATGTAAGCACCCTGATCGTCCAGGTAGCCTAAAGAAAAATAATATTTAGTTTTTTCACTACCTCCTGAAACACTTGCGTTTAAGTCGGCGTAGTGTGCATTCTGCGACAAAGCATCTTCCCAACTGTCGTTCCACAGAGGAGTTGCGCCGGCTACAATTTTTCCGTCTGTTCCTACAGGCTGCGGATAATTTGTTCCGTAAGGATTAATACCCAGACCTCCTGTTTGTGTAGTAGCAACGATAGAAGAAGCTTTTTGTGCTGCTTCAACAGGGTCTGATCCGTTGTCAATATAGCTGTTGCGCAAAGCTTCCCATTGCAGCATAAAATAATCGTTTGTACTCAACTGGTCGTAATCGCGTACGGCACGGCTTGAGAAACCATATTTTGCTGATAACTGAATTGTCGGAGCAGAACCGTTCTGTCCTTGCTTCGTTGTAATCATGATAACACCGTTTGCTGCACGAGAACCGTAAAGAGAGGCAGCAGCGGCATCCTTCAGAACTGTAACTGAAGCGATATCCTGTGAAGAAATAGAAGACAATTTACCATCATACGGAACACCATCGACTACATATAACGGTGTCTGAGATGCATTGGCAGAACCTACACCACGAATGTAAATGTTAGCATCTTCTCCCGGCTGTCCGCTTGTAGAGAATGACTGCAAACCTGCTACTGTTCCCTGTAATGCTTTTGATACACTTGAAACCTGTGAAGCTGCTACAATTTTCTTGTCGATAACGCTGGCAGAACCTGTAAAAGTAGATTTTTTGGCAGTACCATATGGCACGGCAATAACTACTTCTTCCATGGCTATAGAAGATTCCTTCAAATCAACGTTGATGACTTTTTGTCCTTTTACCGGCATTTCTACGGTTTCATATCCGATGAATGAGAACACCAGTGTGCTTTTTGCTTCAACTTGTAGTGAATAACTACCGTCTATGGAGGTAATTGTACCATGTGTTCCTCCTTTGACTGCCACTGTTACTCCCGGCATCTCTTCGCCGTTGGCCGTAACTTTTCCGTTCACAGTAATTTCCTGTGCGTAAGTCGCTACACAGATTAGCAAGCTGCATAGCAGTGATAAGAATTTACTCATAAATCTCTCTCTTACAATACTTCGGTAAATTTTTACCGAAAAATTAAAAGTTAAACAATAGAACCGGCAAAAGCTGGTTCGGAAACACTAAAGAGGTCATTGAAATGTTGTCAAAAACGAATGGTTAAGCATGAAGAAATGTGCTGAAAAAAGAGAGCTAACCTGCTGATAATAAAGGTAAAAAAGTATTGCATAATTCGTTATTTCTTAGTAAATTAGAAGTCTCTGAACTCTTCTGATTATGACTAAAGAAACACTCCTTATGCAATACCAATCCGAGTGCCTGTCGGCTCTCAAATCAGTAGCGAATATACACAAACCTTTTGAAAAAGCATTCATGGACACCATGAAATTATTCATGGCCATCCCGGATCGTATAAATTTCCTTCAATTGGGCAGATATGGCTGTTTCTCAGAACAGACTTATCGTAACCTTTTTGAGCATGAAACTTTCGACTGGTTTGCGTTCAACGGATCTATCATCAGCAAGCATCTCACAGGCAAAAGAAAAGCCATTGCCATCGACCCTTCCTATATTCCCAAATCAGGCAAGAAGACACCTTGGATAGGTTACTTCTGGTCCGGTTGTGCAGGAGAGTACAAGCGAGGATTGGAAATCATGGGCATCGGTGTCATTGACATCGACAACCATGAATGCATGACTTTAGGTTCCATTCAGACACCGGATTGTAAGACCTTGGATAATATGGACAAGAACCTTGTTGACTGGTACAGCTGCTATCTTATCAGCAGAAAAGACAAGCTGCAAAGCATATCCAAAACGGTGGTTGCAGACGCATTCTTTTCCAAGAAAACTTTCGTAACGCCTATGTGTGAGAACGATTTCCATGTCATCAGCCGCTTTAGGAATGATGTTGTCCTGTACTATCCGACATTGGAAAAGAAAACAGGAAAACGTGGTCATCCCAAGTGGTTTGACGGCAGGATTGACTTTGCCAATCTGGATTTGACCCGGTGCAAGGAATACGAGGTGAACAAAGGAAAGCTATACGGATTGAGGGTTTATGCTAAAGCTTTCAAAAGGTATGTTTCCTTAGCCATCTGGTATCCGATGGACGGAAGAACAGACAAGTGGCAACTTTATTTCTCTACAGACGATTCCATGGATGGACGTGAGGTGCTGGATTATTACAGAACCAGGTTCCAGTTGGAATTTTGCTTTAGAGATGGCAAGCAGCATGCAGGAATCACCAGCTGCCAGTCTACCGACTTCAGGAAATTGGATTTTCACTTCAATGCATCGCTTGCTGCTGTCAACTTGGCCAAAGCGGCATGTAAGAGGCTCGGAATAGCCTATTCCATATCCTCCTGCAAGTCATTCATACACAATGCTTATATGCTTGAACGATTTATTTGCGTGTTTGGGATTAGCCCAGACCCGCAAGTTATTGACAAACTTTTCAAAGAACTCATTTTATTTACTGCCAGAGCCGCTTAGGCTTGGCGAATTTTTAACGAACTATTGTCTCTTAATGATTTTGGGTTAATATAATTTTTCGGTTCTTTCTTAGCTTATGCCTTATGTTTTCTTGTTTTCATCTCAATGAAAACATTGATACTTTTTTTAAAGGTTTTTGTGTCTTTTTGCCTTATGTTTTTTGTCGAACGACAAAAATATAAAATAATTTATATAAGATGTAATAAAAAGTAATATTTTTTGTTCGTTTTTCTACTTTCTGCATACTGACACTATATGTATGCTTTATTTATGTACTGTTTTAGAAAGATCGTTCAGGGGTTTCTGTCCGCTTGTTCGTGTGTTTGCCGGAAATTCGTTACCTTTGCATCCGAAATCAATAAGAAAAGATGAATTACTCAATAAAGGACTTCGAAATTATGGCACCGGTCGGCTCTCGAGAGTCGCTGGCTGCGGCTATTCATGCAGGAGCAGATTCTATCTATTTCGGCATTGAAAGCCTGAATATGCGTGCCCGTTCTGCAAATACGTTTACTGTTGATGACTTGCGTGAGATAGCGAAAGTATGTGACGAGAATGGGGTGAAAAGCTACCTTACGGTAAATACTATTATTTATGATGAGGATCTGGCTCTGATGCGGAAAATTGTAGATGCTGCAAAAGAAGCCGGTATCAGCGCTGTGATTGCTGCCGACGTAGCTGTCATGGCATACTGTAATCAGATAGGACAGGAGGTACATTTGTCTACTCAGCTGAATATCAGTAATGCGGAAGCTTTGAAATTTTATTCGCAGTTTGCCGATGTAGTAGTCTTGGCCCGTGAATTGAATCTGAAGCAAGTACGTAAAATTTATGATGCTATTCAGGAACAGCATATTACGGGACCTATGGGGCAGCCTGTACGTATCGAAATGTTCTGTCACGGAGCTTTGTGTATGGCCGTATCGGGTAAATGTTATCTGAGCTTGAATGAATTGAATGCTTCGGCAAACCGTGGAGCTTGTATGCAGGTATGCCGTCGTTCGTATATTGTGAAGGATAAGGAAAGCGATATCGAACTGGAAATAGATAACCAGTATATCATGTCGCCCAAGGACTTGAAGACTATTCATTTCATGGATGAGATGATAGAGGCTGGAGTGCGGGTGTTCAAAATCGAAGGTCGTGCACGTGGACCTGAGTATGTACGAACTGTAGTGGAATGTTATAAGGAGGCTATACGCTCGTATCTGGAAGGTACTTTTACAGAAGAGAAGAAAGCTGACTGGGATACTCGTCTCAAGACTGTATTCAACCGTGGATTCTGGAACGGTTATTATCTGGGACAACGTCTGGGTGAATGGAGCAAGAACTATGGTTCGGAGGCTACCGAACGTAAGGTATATGCCGGACGTGGTATCAAATATTTCTCGAATATCGGGGTAGCTGAATTCCTGATCGAAGCTTCCGAAATAAAAGTTGGAGATAAACTTCTGATTACAGGTCCTACTACGGGAGCCATGTATGTTACTTTGGAAGAAGCACGTGTTGACCTGAAACCGGTAGATGTGGTAAAGAAGGGGGTACATGTTTCGTTTAAGGTACCCGACCGTATTCGTCCTAGCGACAAGCTTTATCGTATAGTTCCTGCCGATGAGTTGAAAAAGAAATAATTTCTATTATTATCACATTGCAATATCCTCTTTATACATTATTCTCCAATGAAAAAAGTATAAAGAGGATATTTTATTTTTTTCTGTGCATACTTTGCAAAAAACAACAGCATCTTTTACTGAAAACATCGAGAATTTTTAATTTTTTTTGTACGAAGGTTCGTCGAGTTTGTACAAAAAAAACAGGGCTCATGCCGACATTGTGAAAGGAACTTTGTCATCTAAGTAGCATGAGCCCGTTATATCTTTATTAGTGAATGATAAGTCTTTCGGCCTTGGTTATAATGTGCCTTTTCTGATAGCTTCCATGATATTGGCAGGTGGACGCTGAGCCAATAATTCTTTTTTCATAAAATCCATGTAAGGAGCTACATGGTCGAAATACTGATAGTAACCTTTGCATAAGTAATTTAGCCCGGTTTCTCCGGAAGCTGTTTTGCAAAAACGGTTTTTGGGACATTCTCCGTTGCATGCAAAGAGATACTGACATTCCTTGCATTGTGTCGGCAGTTTCTCAGATTTATCCCGGCCGAACTGTAATTGCTTTTCACTGTACATCATTTCTACCAGCGATTTTGAATAAATGTTTCCTAATTTGTACTGTGGAAATACGAAGTGGTCGCAAGCATATACATCGCCGTTGAATTCGATTACTCCGGCATGGCCACAATTTTTTGCCAAAGAGCAAACTCCAGGTTGCTCACCTACCCAGTTGGCAAGTGTAGCATCGAATAATTGTATAAAATATTCGCCGACATCATTTCGTACCCATTCATCGAAAATGGTACAGAGAAAGTTTCCCCATTGTTCGGGAGTAACGGAAAAATCGGTTACGGTTTCTGTTGCTCCTTCCTCTACCGAGGCTAGATAACGCCCGTCGGAATGTTGGAATATACGCTCTACGATGGGAGTAAACTGTATGTATCGGCACCCTATTTCCTTAAAGAAGTGATAGAAATCGAGCGGATAGTCAGCATTGAAATCATTTACTACTGCAAGTGCATTCCATTCTACCTGATGTTTGTTTAACAGGTTGATACCTTGCATTACTTTTACAAATGAAGGTTTTCCCTGCTTGTTCTTCCGGTATTCGTCGTGAAACTCCTGCGACCCGTCAATAGAAACACCTACCAGCCAGTGATTGTCGTGGAAAAAACGGCACCAGTCATCGGTCAGGAGAGTTCCGTTGGTCTGAATACAGTTGTCGATTGTTCTGCCTCCTGCATATTTTCTTTGTAAGGCAACTACCTTCTTATAGAAGTCGAGTGGGCGCATCAGTGTTTCTCCACCATGCCAGGTGAAGAGGACTTGTGGCATAGTCTGGCTTTCGATATATTCTTTGATAAACTTTTCCAATAGTTCATCTGTCATTATCTGCCTGGGGTTGTCCTGGTAAAGTTTAGCCTTCTCCAGGTAGTAGCAGTAATGGCATGCCAGGTTGCAAAGAGAACCCACTGGTTTTGCCATGATATACATCGGGCGTGCAAACGGGGCGAATGTGTTCATTATTGTATGATCTTAGGTTAGGAATGATTCTATTTATCAGGTATTATTCTAGTGTAATACTTTTTACATGTACTTTCTGATGCAGGAAGATGGATGCTGCTTCCTGAAACTTTTCAACAGATTCGGTTGTGAGAAACTCACAGGTTCCGCCTGCTGTGCAACGTGTTCTTATCTCCGAGTGACGGTGGAGGTAATCTTTTAAACTGGCTGCTACGTATTCTCCTTGAGCTACCAGACGGATATGTGGGGGAGTGAACTGGCGTATTTTCTCTATCAGCAAGGGATAATGTGTACAGCCTAAGATGATGGTATCTATTTTCGGATCTTGTTCCAAAAGTTGATTAATATATTCCTGTACAAAATAATCTGCTCCCGGAGAGTTGAATTCGTTGTTTTCCACTAGCGGAACCCAAAGCGGACAGGCTACACCAGTGAGTTGTATATCCGGAAAGAGCTTATGCAGTTCTATCGGGTATGACTGGGATTTTACTGTTCCGGCTGTGGCAAGCAAGCCAACATGGCGCGAAACTGTGATGTCACCGATACATTCTGCTGTAGGACGGATTACTCCCAAAACTCTACGGGTTGCATCTATATGTGGAAGATCGTTTTCCTGAATACTTCTCAGGGCCTTTGCCGAAGCAGTATTGCAGGCCAAAATGACTAATGGACAGCCTAAATCGAACAGCTTGCGTACAGCTTGCAGTGTAAACTCATAAACAACTTCGAATGATCTTGTTCCGTATGGGGTACGGGCATTGTCCCCCAGATAGATATAATCGTACTGAGGCAGTAATTCACGGATTTTATCAAGGATTGTCAGCCCTCCATATCCGGAATCAAATACTCCGATTGGTCCTGTGGCAGAAAGCATGGATATGACTTGATTAAGTGTGAAAAAATAATTGTCATTGACCTCACCCTTTTGGCTGGAGTGAGAGCCAATGACAACTTTATTTTGTTACGTTGAAAACGTATTTCTTATTGAGCAGGAGCTGCTGCTGGTGCTGCTGCAGGAACAGCTGTCAGGCTGATACCTAATTTTGTTTTGATATCATTTGTAACGTCCTTAGACATAGTGTCGTTGATGTAAGGAATATCTGTACGGTTCAGGTCGAACACATAAGTATAACCACCTGCTGCACCGATTGCTTTTACTGCATCTTCCAGTTTCTTATAGATAGGTTCCATCATATCTGCATAAGCTTTTTGCAACTGCTGCTGTGCATCTTGCTGGAACTGCATTCCTTTGTCAGACAGCTCTTGTAATTCTTTCTGACGACGTTCCTGGATATTTTGTGGAAGAGTTTTCTGTTCTTGTTGATATTCAGCAAACTTTTTGTTGAATTCATCAGAAGCACGTTTGATTTCGTCTTCATACTGTTTCTGCAATGCCTGAATGTCTGTCTGAGCTTTTGTATATTCTGGCATCACAGGGATAATGTCCATAGACTTGAAGTGTGCGAACTTCTGTGCGAATACGCTCATAGGAGCGATAAGTAAAAGTAATAAAGCAATTTTTTTCAACATAATCTTATTATTTCTATTTGTTATTAATTTATTTCCGTTTTTTATTTGCTGTCTTTCTTAGACTTTGCAAAAGTATAAAATTAATTTGAATATCCTAATTTAGCGAGCACTTCGTTGCTGATGTCTATACGTGGAGAAGCAAAAATCATGCTTTGTGCTGATGCTCGGTCGATTACTGCATCATAATTTTTCTGTGTTGCAATATCTTTAATAGCATTGTATATGGCATCCTGAATAGGAGTAATCAGTTCCTGACGTTTTTTCATGCCTTCACCTTCGGGACCAAAATACTTTTTCCGTAAATCTGCTGCTTCTTTTTCTTTGGCGATAATGGCATTTTCTTGTGCGGTTTTTTGAGTAGCTGATAAGTTAGAAGCGTTTTTCTGATACTCATCATACATTGTTTTCGCTTCTTGAGCTTTAGCTTCTACTTCACTTTGCCATTGTTTTGACAGGCTTTCCATTTGCTGGTTCGCTTGTTCATAGGCAGGGATTTGTTTCAGGATATACTCCATATCCACCAAAGCAAATCGCTGAGCTTGTGCTGCTATACTGCACACGAGCAATGCTGCTAGAAAGAAAACTTTTTTCATAAGCAATGTTGTTTTTAAATGTAATGAAGAATGATAAATGAAGAACTGGCTGTTAGCCATGGCTTTGGATTCTTCATTTCTCATTCTTCTATTCTTCATTAAATTGGTTTGTCTGTATTAGAACTCTTGTCCGATGATGAAGTGGAACTGGCTTCCGCTATATTGAGTAGAACCGTTGATCTTATCGAAACCATAAGCCCAGTCAATACCCATCATACCAATCATCGGCAGGAAGATACGTACACCTACTCCGGCAGAACGTTTCAACTGGAACGGGTTGAAGTTACTTACATCATTCCAAGCGTTACCTGCTTCTACAAATCCCAAAGCATAGATACTTGTTGAATTTTCCAACATCAACGGATAACGTAATTCAGCTCCCAGGCGGATGTAAGCATAACCTTCACTACCGTACGGAGTTAAAGATCCGTTTTCGTAACCACGCAATGCGATTGTTTCTGAAGCGTAGTTGTAACTATATCCTGTCATACCGTCACCACCTACATAGAATGTTTCAAACGGTGAGCGTTTGTATTTGTTGAAGTGTCCCAGAATACCAAACTCTGTACGTGTCATGATAACCGGACATTTCTGGATATCCATCAGGGCTGTATAAGTTTTTGCTTTGAATTTCCATTTGTGGTATTCAATCCACTTATACATGCTGGCTGCTTCATCATAATTATTCTTTCCATAAGTAGAATAATCTTTCTTACTGAACAGTGAGTAAGGCGGAGTAATCTGCAAAGAAGCGCTGAATTCAGAACCGTAACGCGGGAATATCGGGTTATCGGTTGAGTTACGTGATAATGTCAGGTTCAGGCTTAAGCTGTTACAGTTACCGGTATTCATGTACTGTCCGTTGTTCAGCATGATATACAGATAGCTCCAGTCTTTCAACATGAATCGCTGGTAAGATAATTCTGCCATTAATGTAAAGTAGTCGTCCGGCCAGCGTAGACGTTTACCCCAACCTAATGACAATCCGAACATCTTAATAGACTTGTCAGGGTCGTAATATGATTCGTAATTGTCATAATAACCACCATAGTAGTTTCCATATCCACTTAAGTAGTTATAGTAGTTGTTCATATATGCAGAGTTGTAATACTGACTGCTGACGTCTGTCTGTACAGAGTAGAATGCTGATACAGACAATGAATTAGGACGTTTTCCACCAAACCAGGGATCAAGGAATGATATACTGTATGACTGGTAGTACTGTCCGTTGGTTTGTCCACTGATGGTCAATGTCTGACCGTCACCTTGTGGAAGGAATCCACGGAAGTTATCATTCTTGCGGAACAAGTTTGCAAATGAGAAGTTTGTAAACTTCAAACTCAATTTACCAATAATACCTGTTTGTCCCCAACCAGCTGAGAATTCTACCTGGTCGTTTGCTTTTGATTCAAGTCCCCAGTTAATATCAACTGTTCCATTTTCGTAATTTGGCTGAACATCTGGTTTGATATTTTCCGGATTGAAGTGTCCCATCTGTGCAATTTCACGGTAAGAACGTTCAAGAGCTTCTTTACTGAACAAGTCTCCCGGACGGGTACGAAGTTCACGGCGGACTACATTTTCATACAATCGGTCGTTACCGTTGATACGTACATGACTGATACTTGCCTGTGGACCTTCTACGATACGCATCTCCAAGTCGATAGAGTCACCGTCGATATTAACTTCTACCGGATCAAGGTGATAGAATACGTAACCACGGTTGTAATAATTGTTACCGATAGCATCTTCATCGTTACTGATACGGTCGTTCAACAGTTTCTGGTTGTATACATCTCCTCGCTTCATTCGAAGTTGTTCATTCAGGAGGTCTGAAGGATAAACTGTATTACCTACCCATGTAATATCTCGCAGATAATATTTGTTACCTTCATAAATCTTCATGTAGACATCTACTGTCTTTTCATCATAGGGAGCAACGCTGTCTATCTCGATGATTGCATCACGATATCCCAGCTCATTATATTTGTCTATGATCTTCTGCTTGTCTTCTTGGTATCTTTCATCGATGAACTTCTTGGCACGGAATAAGTTGACCAGTTTTCCTTTTTCATTGGTCTTTTTCATAACGCGCTTCAATTTCTTGTCTGTCAGTACACTGTTGCCATCGATTGTAATCTTGTGGACTTTTACTTTATCTTTCTTATCGATGTTTACATCAACATATACCTGTTCCTTGTTTGCAGGATCTTCGCTTTCTACAATATTGATTTCTGCGTTTTTGAAACCTTTATCATCGAAATGTCTTTTGATAATGATCTTTGCACGGTCTATCAGGTTAGGAGTAACCTGGCTTCCTTTTGCCATACCCAATTTTGCCTGCAAGTCTTCACGTTCGCTTTTCTTTACTCCGTGGAATCGGATATCAGTAATACGTGGGCGTAAAGACAAATGGATATACAGATAGATTTTATTGTCTTCTATTTTTTCTGCTGTGATTTTAACATCAGAGAATAACCCGTGACGCCAGTAGCGTTTGATAGCACTGGTAATGTCATCACCCGGTACAGTGATTGTCTGTCCTACGGCAAGTCCTGAGATTCCAATCAAGACATAGTCTTCGTAGTTTTCAATATCTGTAACTTTTATGTCGGCAATTTCATACTTTTTGGGTGTTCCATTATACAAAATTACCGGCTGGTCGTTTTCTGTTTTGTTATTTTCTTGTGCATTAACAGTTGAATAGCTGAAAATGCAAGCCAAAGCCAATAGAATGATAGAAAGACAGTATCGCATTTTTTACTTCAATATTTGTTCACTTGTTTTGCCAAATCGGCGTTCTCTTCGTTGATAATCACAGATTGCTTTACATAATTCTTCTTCCTTGAAGTCAGGCCAGAATGTATCGCAAAAATAAAGTTCGGAATAGGCACATTGCCATAGCATATAGTTACTGAGGCGGATTTCTCCTCCTGTCCGTATCAGCAGGTCGGGATCAGGCATAAAGTTGGTTGCCAGATATTGGCTGACCGTTTGATCGGTTATATCATTTATATTCAGCTCTCCACAAGCCACCTTCTCTGATATTTCTTTGACTGCTTTGGTTATTTCCCATTTTGAAGAATAACTCAATGCCAATACCAGACACATACCGGTGTTTTTTGAAGTTCGTTGTACACATTGATTCAGACGATTCAGTACATCGGCTGGTAATTTTTCAGTTTCTCCAATAATACGGAAACTGATATTGTTTTTCATAAAGGTTTCTTCTTCGATAGAATCTATCAGAAGACTCATTAATGCTGCTACTTCGTCTGCTGGGCGATTCCAGTTCTCGGTAGAAAAAGTATAAAGTGTGAGATATTTTACTCCCAGATTTGATGCTTCTTCTGCAATGACATGAACAGTTTCTGCACCCGCCTGATGTCCGAGCGAACGAACTAGTCCTCGCTGTTTTGCCCATCGCCCGTTTCCATCCATGATGATGGCGATGTGGGCGGGGATTCGTGTCTTATCCACTTGGTCTTTATATAGCATAGCTTTCGGATTATAAATGTATTATTCCCATTTAGGAAGGAATCCAAAATGGTTAATTCGTCCTCTACTCATGTATCCGTTGTTCCAGATTATCCAAATAAAGTTATCTTTGTCAACAACACACGAATAACTTCCTTCACCCTTAACTTTTCCTCTGTTATACAATTCTACGAAAGATGTACCTTCTGTAGCAAATGTCATATCTTCTTTAACGGTTTCCCATGTCAGACCGTTATCTGTAGAACAGAAGAGTGTACTGAACGGATTCTTATAGTCTGTATAATCTTTACTTGTAATTTCACCGCCGAATACATATAGCTTCTTGTTATAATAAATCAATGAAGGATCAACAATATTCGGGCATCTGAAGGTGTCTGCTTCTTCATAATTATAAGTGCTCCATGTATTATCGTTTGTCAGGCGTGTAGAAACGATACCAGAACCATCTGCTTTTTCTGTATTATATCCCATAACGACAGCACGGGTCAGGCTGGTATTGTAAGAAACCGGAATATTTACCGATAATGTTCTTGTACCTTTGCTAGGAAAATCTGTTATATTATAATTTTCTGTTGTTCCACTATTGGCTTGTACATCATATATATACGATTCATCTTTGGCAGTGCGTGCATATAACAGATTGTCTATGCCAGCAAGAAGTTGAGACAAATTAGAAACCGAAGATGCTTCGCAACCATTATCTGTCAGTTTATACAAAACCTGTTCTACGAGGAAGTAAATATTACCTTGGCAAAGTGTTGCAGAGTAAGTATCTGTAGCATCAGGCAAATTAATTGTTGTCCATGATGTTCCAGGCGTTCCGTTTGAAACAGACGTGTATTCAACTACCTGTTTGCCATTCTGTGTAGTTCCGAATACATAAATCTTATCATTGGCATAAACTGCTTTTTGTTTGATTAAAGTGCCGGAAGTAAATCCTGCTCCGATGGGTTCTTTTGTCCATTGTAAAGAGTCAGGTTCCTGATTGTGAACATTGATTTTTACACGATAAGCCTTACCCATTACGCCGCTATAAGCCAAAACTTTGAAAGAAAGTCCTTCTGTTGGAGCAAATGCAAAGTTGATAGAATCGCTTGAAGTCCAGAGAGTGTCTTTGGCTTCAGCTCCTTCTGAATCGATTTTACCATACAGAATGTAATCAGTGTCAGCTGTGATTTTTGTGAGCACTCTTGAGATATCAGTTCCAACAGGAAGTGAATCTTTATTCTCAATGGTTCTCATAGCCTGATTGATGGTGAAAGGATAATTTGCCATGGAAATGGTATCCGTATATGTAGAATCTTCTCCTTTCGAGTCTTTTCCAACTCTCTTGACATGCAGTGTACCAAGTGAGAATGAAGTAATGCTTGTTTCAGAACTATAAGTAACCTGCTCAATATCATTGTCCAGACATGAAGTCATTGCAGACATTGTGACGAGTAAGCTAACTAGCAGTATGGGTAAAAACTTTATTTTCATTTATAAAATTGTCTTTGATTACAAGTTGCAAAAGTAGAAAGTTTTTTTTCGAATAGGAACTTTTATATCAAGTTTTATATAAAATTATGGATAAGCGTAACTTTTTTATCTGTGAATTGGCATATTTTTGTGCTTATTTTTCATAATGAATGATGGTGTTTTTATCTTTTGACAAAACCTGTTTGCCATATCCTGCAGGAACAACAGGGTGTTTTACTCCTTTATGGAGTAGTGCTTCAGAGTATTCTATATAAATTTCATCCCATATTTCTTCGTCAATAAACGATTGCAAGAGTTGACTGCCTCCTTCTACGAGTAATGACTGAAGTTTGTTTTCGTATAATATTTGTAATATTTGTGGCAGAATATTCTGATTGAAATCCAGTTTGTAGTAAATAATATTTGTCGTCGATTCTTTTTCTAAAGCTGTAAATACCCATGTCGGGGTCTTACCGTCGAATAATTTTAAGTTCAAAGGTAGAGTCAGCTCTTTATCTATAACTAGTCGGATAGGATTTTTACCATACCAGTTGCGTGTTGTGAGTGAAGGGTTATCCAGTAAGGCTGTTTTACGTCCGACCAGGATAGCTTGATGTTCTGCCCGTTGCTTATGTACATACATAGATGTTATTGGAGTAGAAAGTATAACAGGCTGGCCGCTTTCACGATTCACATCAATAAATCCGTCTGCCGATTCTGCCCATTTTAAAGTTATGTATGGGCGTTTCTGGATATTGAAAGTTACGAAACGTTTTATTAATGCCCGACATTCATTCTCCAGAACTCCGACTGTTACCTCGATTCCGGCATCTCTTAATTTCTGTATACCTCTGCCTGAAACAAGTGAAAAAGGATCGACACATCCTACTACTACGCGAGGAATTCCTTTACTTATAATTAAATCGGCACAAGGAGGTGTTTTCCCATAGTGAGAGCATGGTTCCAGACTGACATAGATGGTAGACTTTTTAAGCAAACTCTCATCTTTTACAGAACGGATTGCGTTGACTTCGGCATGGCCTTCTCCGCAACGTACGTGGTAACCTTCACCGATAATATGATCGTTGCAGACAATTACGGCTCCTACCATTGGATTTGGTGCAGCATTGCACATCCCGTTACGCGCCAGTTGTATGCAGCGGCGGATATATTTTTCATCTTTTGTCATATTCGGTTTGTTTTTTATTCTTACATTTGTACCTATGCATCCTATTTATACTTACATCAGGCAGACGCTTGCAGGAGTTTACCCGGAAGAGGAAACAGCGGCATTAGCAAAGTGGATATTGACAGATGTATTTTGTCTGTCCACCACGGAACTCTATGCGGGCAAAGATATGAATTTTTCTAAGAACGAGTGTGACAGGCTGGAAGATATTCTTTCCCGCCTGAAACGATATGAACCTTTACAATACATATTGGGTAAGGTCGATTTTTGTGGATTACCTTTTGAAGTGGCTCCTGGAGCCTTAATCCCCCGGCCCGAAACTGCTGAACTGATAGACTGGATTATCTCGGATTACACAGATAAAGCCGGAGTACGGATTTTGGATGTAGGAACGGGTAGTGGCTGTATTCCTATCGTATTGGGCAAAAAATTAAAAGACAGTAAAATAACTTCATGGGACGTGTCAGAAAAAGCATTGGATATTGCTCGGCGGAATAAACTTCTCAACCAGGTTGATATCACTTTGGCTCAAGTCGATATATTCGATACTGCGTTACCGGATATTCATGTCGATGTTCTGGTGAGCAATCCTCCGTATATTACAGAGAAAGAACGTAGCGGGATGGAGCGAAACGTATTGGATTGGGAGCCTGAACTCGCTTTGTTTGTTCCGGATAGTGATCCGCTTTTATTCTACCGACGGATAGCAGAAGTAGGTTGTGACATTTTAGTTTCAGGTGGTACTTTGTATTATGAGATTAATCGGGCATATGGCAAAGAAACAGTGCAGTTGCTTGAAGGAATGGGGTATCAATCTGTAGAATTAAGAAAAGATATGTTTGGCAACGACCGTATGATAAAAGCATTCAGACCATGAAAGAATATACCGAAGATGAATTGAAATATAAAGCCGAAGCATATTGCTCAACGGCCGAACATTGCCCTTCTGAAGTAATATCTAAGTTGAATCTTTGGGGAGCCGATGATGTAGTGACAGAACATATTCTGGAGCATTTGAAAAAAGAACGTTATCTGGATACTCAGCGCTTTTGTAAAGCTTTTGCTCGCGATAAATATCGGTTTGCGCGTTGGGGTAGGATGAAAATTGCTCAGGCACTTCGTCAGAAGCAACTTTCTTCGGAAGATATTGCTGCAGGTCTGGATGAAATAGACGAAACCGAATACTGTGAGAACTTGAAAGAACTGTTGCGTCAGAAGAGTAAAACTGTTTCGGGGAAAAACGAATACGAACGCAATACAAAACTTATTCGTTTTGCTGTAGGCAGAGGGTTTACAGTAGATGAGGTGTTGCGCTATATTAAACAGAAAGATCCTGATGAATTTATGGACTGACATACGGGATTTCCTTTTTCCTCGCTTATGCCTGTCGTGTGGGAAGAAACTCTTGCAAAGCGAAGACGGACTTTGTATATCCTGTTTTTCGTCATTACCATATACGCATTTAGGTAATACTTCAGGCAATGAAATGGAGAAATGCTTTTGGGGACGTTTTCCGGTTGTTCGTGCTTCTTCACTTTTTTATTATGCAAAAGGAGGAGATGTGGCTCAGATTTTATATGCCATGAAATATCATGCGCGGAAAAAACTTTGTTGCAGGATGGGTGAATATATGGCTGGAGAATTGTGTGATTCCGGCTTTTTTGAAGGAATAGATTATCTGCTTCCGGTTCCTTTGTTCTCTTCCCGATTGCGTCAGCGAGGATATAACCAAAGTGAGCTTCTGGCGCGGGGGATATCATGTGTAACGGGTATCCCTCTCTGTACAGATGCAGTAGTGCGCTCTCGTAATAATGCGACTCAAACCCACAAAAGCGGTTATGCACGTTGGCAAAATGTAGACCGGCTGTTTTTGCCTACACCCCATGCTGCAAACTTGCATGATAAACATATTTTGCTGGTTGATGATGTTCTTACTACAGGAGCTACGCTGGTAGCTTGTGCCGACGCACTGCTTGGAGTGGAAAATATAAAGATTAGTGTGTTGACTTTGGCATGGGCCCGATGAACAAAATGATTTCTTTAACTAAAAAAGATACACATATATTTCCTAATCACGTAGGATTTACATAATTTTGCACCAACGTTTATCAGATATATTAAGGTTATGAAAGCTTTGGAAAGATTATTTGCAGAAAAATTGCTGAAAGTAAAAGCCGTAAAGATTCAGCCGGCTAACCCGTTTACTTGGGCTTCTGGTTGGAAATCGCCTATTTATTGCGACAACCGCAAGACTTTGTCTTATCCAGCATTACGTAATTTCGTGAAGTTGGAGCTTTGCCGCGTTATTCTTGAAAAGTTTGGTGAGGTAGACGCTATTGCCGGCGTAGCAACAGGAGCTATCGCTCAGGGTGCTTTGGTGGCAGAAGAATTGAACCTCCCGTTTGTATATGTACGTTCAAGTCCAAAAGATCATGGACTCGAAAACTTGATTGAAGGTGAACTTCGTCCGGGTATGAAAGTTGTTGTAGTAGAAGATTTGATTTCTACAGGTGGCAGCAGCTTGAAGGCTGTTGATGCTATTCGTCGTAATGGATGCGATGTTATCGGTATGGTAGCTTCGTTCACTTACGGTTTCGATGTATCAGCAGAAGCATTCAAGAATGCAAAAGTAGAGCTGGTTACATTGACCAACTACAATGCAGTGTTGGATGCAGCTTTGAAGACTGATTATATTGACGAACAGGATATACCGGTTCTTCAGGCTTGGAGAGAAGATCCTGCACACTGGACTGGAAAATAATTGAAATTAAATAATTATACTGAGCACGGATTACACGGAGTGCACGGTTTTTGTCAGCAAACCGTGTTTTCTGTGTAATCCGTGCTCTTTTTTTATAAAAGATTATGGTACAATTTGAAAGCACAGTAAAACATATACCTTATAGCCAAGAGCGGGTATATAATAAATTGTCGGATTTAAGCAATCTGGAATCAGTGCGCGACCGTCTGGATATGATGAAAGATAAGTTGGGTGGTAAAATAGAGGACTTGTCTTTCGACCGTGATTCATTAACATTAAAAGTACAAGGTATCAATTTGACATTGCGTATCATCGAACGTGAACCGATGAAGTGTGTTAAGTTCGAAGGCGACAAAACTCCTGTTCCATTGAATTTATGGATACAAATACTTCCGGTAACAGAAGCAGAGGCTAAAATTAAAGTAACCATTCGTGCCGAAGTGAATATGTTTATGAAAGCTATGATTTCTAAACCGTTGCAGGAAGGAGTAGAAAGACTGGCGGATATGTTAGCTATGATACCTTATTAAAAAATAGAACTATGGCTCAGAAACTTTGGGAAAAAAGCGTTCAGGTAAATGAGGAAATAGACCGTTTTACCGTAGGAAAAGACCGTGAGCTGGACCTTTATCTGGCTAAGCATGATGTTTTAGGTTCGATGGCTCATATTACTATGCTTGAAAGTATTGGTCTGTTGTCGGCAGATGAGTTGCAGGTTTTATTGGCAGAACTGAAGAATATTTACGCTTCTGCCGAACGTGGCGAGTTTGTCATCGAAGACGGAATAGAAGATGTACATTCACAAGTAGAGCTGATGCTGACTCGTAAGTTGGGAGATGTTGGAAAAAAGATACATAGCGGGCGCTCGCGAAATGATCAGGTACTGGTCGATTTGAAACTCTTTACTCGCGAGCAACTTAAGCAGATTGCTGAGGCTGTGGAAGATTTGTTCCATGTATTGATTTCTCAGAGCAATAAATATAAAGGTGTATTGATGCCGGGGTATACCCATTTGCAGATAGCTATGCCTTCTTCATTTGGCTTGTGGTTTGGTGCTTATGCCGAGAGCCTGGTTGACGACATGATGTTTTTGCAGGCAGCATATAAAATGTGTAACCGCAATCCTTTAGGTTCAGCAGCCGGTTATGGTTCATCTTTCCCGCTCGATCGCGAAATGACGACCCGCCTTTTGGGATTCGATTCAATGAATTATAATGTGGTTTATGCTCAGATGGGACGTGGAAAGATGGAGCGCAATGTGGCATTTGCATTGGCTTCTATCGCCGGAACCATTTCGAAAATGGCTTTTGATGCTTGTATGTTCAGCAGCCAGAACTTTGGCTTTGTGAAGCTCCCCGACGAATGTACCACAGGCTCCAGCATTATGCCTCATAAAAAGAATCCGGATGTATTTGAGTTGACCCGTGCAAAATGTAACAAGTTGCAGTCACTCCCTCAGCAGATTATGATGATAATGAATAATCTTCCTTCCGGATATTTCCGTGATTTGCAAATTATCAAAGAGGTTTTCCTTCCCGCATTCGAAGAATTGAAAGATTGTCTGCGTATGTCTGCTTACATTATGGATAAGATAAAGGTAAATGAGCATATATTGGACGATGATAAATATCTGTATATATTCAGTGTGGAAGAAGTTAACCGTCTGGCAGCAGAAGGTATGCCTTTCCGTGATGCTTATAAGAAAGTAGGATTGGATATTGAAGCCGGCAAATTTACTCATAACAAACAGGTGCATCATACCCATGCTGGAAGTATAGGTAATTTATGCAATGATAAAATAGTCGGTTTAATGGAAGAAATATCGAAAGGGTTTAACTTCTCAGCAGTAGAACAAGCTGAAAAAAGCCTTTTAGGTCGATAAAATATATTTTTTTGTAAAGAAAACGGGAGAAATGTTTGGAGCTTATTATAAAACTCCCTACATTTGCACCCGTAAACGCGGAAATAGCTCAGTTGGTAGAGCATAACCTTGCCAAGGTTAGGGTCGCGAGTTCGAGTCTCGTTTTCCGCTCTTCTTTGAAAGGCTGCTCGAATGGTGGAATCGGTAGACACGAGGGACTTAAAATCCCTTGGCCATTGCGGCTGTGCGGGTTCAAGTCCCGCTTCGAGTACGACAAAGCGCAGGTAATCCCTTGTAGGTCAATGACTTATGAGGGATTTCTTTTTATGTGCATAAACATAGCATAAACAAACTCAAATTTAGCTGTTTATGTGGAAATAAAAAAGCCACCTTGCAATGAAGATGGCTAATCATTATAATATGCTGTTTTTGCTATATGGTAAGTAGGAATTTTCAATTTTAATGGGGTGGGGTGTATCCTATCCCCCTTTTTGAAAAAAGTCCTCAGAAAAGTCAGATAGCAAAATTGAAATTTTTATTTTTCATTTTACCAACTATCAGATGTCTTTGCTGCAGTGTTTAAGTCAGAAACAATAGAATTAAAATAATTTGCTACAATTTGTTCATTGTTATTTTCTGCAATAGTTTGAAAAGTTTTACTACTATCAAGACGCAACATGCCAATAACTCCAGAATCTACATACATTTTGTTTTATAACAGGGTAATTGTATCGTATTTTCCCATCTTTAAATTCAATAGTAAGATTAAATAGAATATCACAGCTATATCCATTATATCTAAAGACATTGGATGAATAACCTTCTACTGAAATAATATTATCACTTATTGTATGTATTGCGTCTTTAGGGGATTTAAACATTGTAGTTAATTTAGATATAATAGAAGATTTCATATCAGAGGCTTTAAGCCCTGTAAACTCATAAACAATAAAATTTCTTTTGTTGTTTTGTGTGTTAGAAAATCCATTTGATGTTACCAAAAACTTAGGCTCTTTGTCAATATTGGAGCGTGAATTCCTTAGTATATCAGACGCATTGCCTAACTTAGGCAATCTTGATATTATAACAGAGTCAGGTCTTTTTCCATTGACATTGTTTTGTGCATTTGTAGTAATTGGCAATAGCAGTAAAGATATAGCATACAATGCCAGAGTTTTTACATTTATTACATTCATAGTTTTGTATTTAAAAGTATAAAAATAGCGTGAGCAAATACTATGCTACGCTGATAGGTATCGCCAAACACCTTGCCCCATAACAAGTACGCCCACGCATATCGTGAGCATTCACTGATTGTTATTGGGGCATTGACTAAATTGGCGATTTTATCAGCCCAAAACAATAGCAAACGCTAAAGTTCTAATATATGTCTTGAAATAGCAATAAGCTTGCTAAATCATCGCAAAAATAGCTTAAGTTTTTGATAATAAGAAATTTTATCCCTTATATTTATTATATACTAATACTAAATATATATATTATATAAATATATTTATGCGATATGTATATATAAAGAGGGTTTGCCTTAACTACATTGTTCTTTTAATTTTTCAGTAATATCCCATTTGCTGGTCTTTTCTTCTTTCAGTTTCTTTATTAATGAGTTTATTTGTCTTTTTCTTGCTTTTTTATCACTATCAGAAAGAATATCCTTAGATATATTGTTTATTCTGTTGTATAACTTCTTTTGGGTCTCCTGAATTGAAAAATTGCTGTTTATCATACTCTCTGCAAGCTCCAATAGGATAATATCAGCTGTCTTTAGACTTTTTTTGTCGTTGGGAGTAACAATGGATTTCATTGTAGATAGCCTTGAATATTGATATATTAAGTCAGTACTTATAGTTGTCTGAAATGCTGGCTTAACTAAATCAGAAAGTTTTATACCTATGCCATTATTAAAGTATTGATGAGGCTTTTTATAATGTGCCTCCCATTTAAGATAATGCTCTGCAGGATTCCAGCCAATATCTATAAGTGTTTGTTTTCCTATATTGCTTTGTTTGTTTTTTATGTTTCTATTTATATCATACATCTTAAGTGATAGGTTTTGAGCTTCCCACCATTTGAAATATCCTCTGTCTTTTCCTCTTTCATTCATTGTAAGTTTCTTGTCATCGCTGTAGTGTTTAGTAATATATTCTTTAGGTTCATATTCTACTTTGATTATCTTTCCAAATTCAAACTCATCTACATAGGCATCCCATAGATGGCATTTTAACATATTCTCAATGGTTTTTATGGCTTCGCAAAATATAGAATTGGAATATGTAAAGTTGTGTCCTTGAATGAAATATGTGATACTGCCTTGTAGTTTTAGTGTATTTGAGTTTTCATACCAATATAACTTTAAGTCATTGCAACCATGTAAGATGTATTTGGTGCAGCCTGTATCTTTGTAGAAAACCTTTATTTGGCAGTTATTCAGAAAAGGTTTATCTTTGTTCTGAAAATGTTTGGTTACTGCTATATAATCAATCATTTTAATATCCAAATTTAGAGGGTGAAGATTTTTGTCTCCACCCTTTGTTTATTTATATGATTGTGCTTATATATTCAGCAACCTCTTCCAGAAATGGAGGGTCAGTAGAAATTTAGTGGGGATACGCATATAGCTTCGCAATGCGGAATAAAAAGAACTTCTTATCAGCTACTCCTCTTAGATTTGCTCTGAACAGTTTAATTTTTGCATTGAACGATTCTGCCATCGCATTTGAAGAACGATGGTTGTAGAAATTCAGTATTTCATCATAGTGCTCATAGAAAGTAGCAGCAATGACATTAAAAGAATGCATCCCTGCTTCTTCTACTTTATTATACCATCGTGCCATAGCCAAACGTGCAGCGTCCTTTATGGTGTTCTTAGAGAAAATCATCCGCAGGGAATGGCACAAACCGTATGCCTTTTTGATGTCAGGGTATTCCTCAAATAGGATTGCTGCCCTTTGCTTCTGTTTTTCCGTCCATTTATCAGCTGACTTGAAAAGCAGATACCGGGAGCGTATAAGTAATTCCCTACGGGTGTCGCCATTGGAATATCGGTATGGGACATAATCTTCGTTCTTCCGCTTAGCTTCTTCCATTTCCTCATTGGCCTGCTGTATGGCATCCCAACGGTGTTTGATGCGTAATTCCTGCACGGCATCACAAGCTAATTTCTGAATGTGAAAACGGTCTATTACACGGCTGGCTTCAGGAAATGCAGTCCGTACAATCTTGCGCATGGAGTCTGAAAGGTCAAGTGTCACTTCTTTAACGGCATAACGGCTTTCCTCGTCAATTCGTTGCAGCACAGCTATTACATCCTCTGATTTAGTTCCTGCCACGACAGCTACCAGGGAGCACTCTCTCGTACAGGCATCACGGTTGGTTACAAAGGTGTAAAGTTCACCGTTGGAGAGTGAGGTCTCGTCAATCGCCAGATACGGTCCCATATTTTCCGGAAACAGCATCCATTCACCGGCATGGGATAACTGTTCCCAATTACGATATCCGCTGAGAACCTCCTTGTACTGTTTTTCAAATGTATGACCATCTATATGATAGAATTCCTCAAGCGTACGGCAGGTCACTGGGGATGTCTCCATACGTTTCTTTTAAAAAAGCCCCAAATTCTTTGGAGTATCTGGTTCCCTTGGCTACAACATCGAGGTCGATGGGAATACTGAAACTTTTACCTGCGCGCAAGTCCGTCCAACGACGACGTCTGATCTTGAGGATTACCTTATGGTCCCGTATGGGAAAGTCTGTCACATTAACAGCTTCCATAAAACCTTTGGATTCAAAATGTTCGTCATTGCTTAACTTGGAATTCATCTTTTCATCCAGACTAATATGAATCTCTTGAGAGGTTTGTTCAACTCCAGAGATAAGAAAGTAATCTAATATCTGAGCCGGCAACACGAGGCTGGCTAGCATGTTCAAATAATCGTTTTTCATAATGCGAAGTAAGCAATACCTTACGAGTATAAAAAATAATCCCCACGAAATTTCTACTGACCCGAAATGGAAGCATTCCTTTGAAATAGAATATCTCTATTTTATCCCAATTATAATCTTTACTATATAGGATAATAAGGTCGCCAGTATCAGATTCTTTTGTTATTGTACCACTTTCGCCAGTTATCCCAATACTGCCATATCCTATAAATGAAGGATAATTTTCTATTTCCCATATTTGTGTACTTACTCTGTAGGGTGCAAATTGTTTAAGGTGTGATTCCTCTTTTTTGCTGAATGTACCTTTTAGTTGAGCCTCAACATTCTGTAGATTTCTGCCTTTTTTGGCACATTTGACATTGTTGCTACCTCTGAATATTGAAATTGTTTTAGGTAGAAATGTAAAGCCACTATCCCAAATATAGCTTGTGTTTGTGTTGGGCTTTCTTTCATAGGTAGCCTTTTGGAGGCAGTTTTGTATAAATTGCTTGTTCATACTCTGCCTCCTTTCTGACTTCTTGAATTAATGTAATGTTCTTGCATGAAAGATTCTAAATCAGACTGCTTTACATAGATTTTTCTACCAAACTGACTGAAGGGTATTCTCCTTTCGTCTCGATAAGTCTGCCATGTTTTTGCAGATATACCTAAAATCTTTCTTACTTGTGTGGATTCAATCCACTGGTTACTTACTTCTTCTTCTGATTTCTTTTGAAGAAGGTTTTCTACATTTGATAATGTTCTTGAGATGTTCTCCCAAATTGCTTGTGGTATTACTACCATTGTTGTTGTTTCTGCCATATTTTATTATATCAAATTTCCCAGTAAGGGACATCCTTACTTTTGCTTTGATGATATGGCAAATGTATTATAATGAATTTGGGGCTTATGGATTAGTTTCTTGGGAAATATTTTGATTTTTCCCCATGATTTTTTCCCATGAGATTTTCCTTAATCTATATCTTATATGGTCAGATTTTTCTTTTTGGTTTAAAGTACTATCTCTATTTTTATTTTGTATATAATATAATAAATCATATATAAAGGCTAAATTGTTATTGCTTATTGCTTTTGTACCTTTTTTGTTTATTTTGCTTGTAATAAACCCTTTTGTAGTAGAAAACCTAAGAATATATTCAATGGTTTGTAGTTCTTTGTCTTTTTCTATCTTTCTATCCATTTCTTTTAAAAGTTTATACCATTCACTCATATTTAACAATAGTTCGTTAAAAATTCGCCAAGCCTAAGCGGCTCTGGCAGTAAATAAAATGAGTTCTTTGAAAAGTTTGTCAATAACTTGCGGGTCTGGGCTAATCCCAAACACGCAAATAAATCGTTCAAGCATATAAGCATTGTGTATGAAAGACTTGCAGGAGGATATGGAATAGGTTATTCCGAGCCTCTTACATGCCGCTTTGGCCAAGTTGACAGCAGCAAGCGATGCATTGAAGTGAAAATCCAATTTCCTGAAGTCGGTAGACTGGCAGCTGGTGATTCCTGCATGCTGCTTGCCATCTCTAAAGCAAAATTCCAGTTGGAACCTGGTTCTGTAATAATCCAGCACCTCACGTCCATCCATGGAATCGTCTGTAGAGAAGTAAAGCTGCCACTTGTCTGTCCTCCCGTCCATCGGATACCAGATGGCTAAGGAAACATACCTTTTGAGAGCTTTTGCATATACCCTCAATCCGTATAGCTTTCCCTTGTTCACCTCGTATTCCTTGCACCGGGTCAAATCCAGATTGGCAAAGTCAATCCTGCCGTCAAACCACTTGGGATGGCCACGTTTTCCTGTTTTCTGTTCCAATGTCGGATAGTACAGGATTACGTCATTCCGAAAGCGGCTGATGACATGGAAATCGTTCTCACACATAGGTGTTACGAAAGTTTCCTTGGAAAAGAATGCGTCTGCAACCACCGTTTTGGATATGCTTTGCAGCTTGTCTTTTCTGCTGATAAGATAGCAGCTGTACCAGTCAACAAGGTTCTTGTCCATATTATCCAAGGTCTTACAATCCGGCGTCTGAATGGAACCTAAAGTCATGCATTCATGGTTGTCGATGTCAATGACACCGATGCCCATGATTTCCAGTCCACGCTTGTATTCTCCTGCACAACCGGACCAGAAGTAACCTATCCAAGGTGTCTTCTTGCCTGATTTGGGAATATAGGAAGGATCGATGGCGATGGCTTTTCTTTTGCCTGTGAGATACTTGCTGATGATAGATCCGTTGAACGCAAACCAGTCGAAAGTTTCATGCTCAAAAAGGTTGCGATAAGTCTGTTCTGAGAAACAGCCATATCTGCCCAATTGAAGGAAATTTATACGATCCGGGATGGCCATGAATAATTTCATGGTGTCCATGAATGCTTTTTCAAAAGGTTTGTGTATATTCGCTACTGATTTGAGAGCCGACAGGCACTCGGATTGGTATTGCATAAGGAGTGTTTCTTTAGTCATAATCAGAAGAGTTCAGAGACTTCTAATTTACTAAGAAATAACGAATTATGCAATACTTTCCTCCTTTATTATCAGCAGGTTAGCTCTCTTTTTTCAGCACATTTCTTCATGCTTAACCATTCGTTTTTGACAACATTTCAATGACCTCTTTAGTGTTTCCGAACCAGCTTTTGCCGGTTCTGTTGTTTAACTTTTAATCTTTCGGTAAAAATTTACCGAAGTATTGATTTAATTGTGACGTTTTTAATATTGAAAGGTTTATATTAGTACGTGAACTTGCGTAATTTAAAAAATCACTGATTTCCTTGGATATTTTCTTTTGAATGGAATCTATAAGTTTAATCCTTTGAAATATGTTTATAGTATAATAATCCTTATTTTTTAAAGATACCAGTTTACAACCATCTTCATTGTTGAGAAGAAAGTTTAGTAGGTCAATATCATTAATAATACTTTCAGTTGGACTATATATGATAGATTCATATTGTAATGTAGTGGATATAAAAGGCTTTAATTCATTACTATTTACCTCAAAACCATAATTGCTAAATATATCTTTAATGTCGTTTTGGTATTTATTTAGTTCATTTGTAAGTTTCGCTGATTTTATTTTTAACTCTTCTTTTTTATCCATAATGCTATATATTTTTTATTGTTATTAAAAAGGATAACTATTCTTATCTTTTAGCTTGTTTGATGAGGCTTTCAATTTCATCTGCTTTCATGTTCTGAATAAGCCTTATCAGTTCTTCTTTACTGCTATCTTCTTTGCTACTATCAAAAACCATAGCCATTGTTTGGTCTTGTGATTGGTAGTCAAATTTAGAAAGATATGATTCTGTGGTTTTAATGTCAGAGTGTCCTAAAGCATTACAGATGTCATATACATTAGCATTCTTTTGTCTTGCTATGTTGGCAAATGAATGTCTTGCTATGTGCATTGATAGTTTCTTGTTTATTCCAGCTAAATCAGCTATTTGTTTAAGGTATTTGTTTATCAGACTGTTCTTAGAGTTTACTTGCTGCATTAGATTCTTTTTGATGTCTGCTGGTAGCTTTTCTTTGTCCTCCCATGAGATTGCCTTTGCATATATAGCATTATTGTCTAATAGAGGGAATATATAATTAGTAGTAGGCTGTTCTATATCCATGTAATGAGAAAGAATATTTAAGGCTGGCTCAAATAATTTGATATTCTTTTGTGTGCTGGTTTTATCCATGCGATATATCAGTCTTTTGTCTGATGTTATATTGATACCTCTTAGCTGTATTAAGTCTCCAGCTCTCATGCCAGCGCAATAGTAGGCAAATAAGAAATAATTTCTACAATGCCATATCAGACTATCCTTTTCTAAAGGAAGTCTCTCTATGAGTTTTATTTCATTTTCTGTGAGCTTTTCTTTGTTTGTATCTATTGTTTCACATTTGAAGTTTTCAAAAGGATTGCTTTTTATATTAAGTCCTTCAGCTTCCAACTCCCATACACCTTTTTTGTAGATAGATGCAAAGTTGTCAAAAATCTTACTTATAGTATTCTGCTGTAGTGTTAATTCTGCATCTTTTGAGTTTGGAAGTGATTGTAAGTAGGTCTTGAATTTATTAAGGAATGAAAGTGTTATATCAGTGAAAAGTAGTTGTCCTTTTAGCTTTGACATATAGGTTTTAAGCTCATCTTTCTTTTTAGGCAGCTTTAATACATCATTGGGGCTAACTCTATTCACATATAGTTTTAGCTTATTTATAAATGTGACATATTTTGTGGCTGTCCTATAATTACCAGCTGCAAATGTTCTTTCAGCATATTCTTCTGCATAAGAAATAAAGTTAAATGTCTTATCCTCTTTTTTTATAGCATTGATGATTGTGCTGGCAGTTGAGGCTTTTCCTTCATCTTTTAGTTCTCTATAAGTCTGCTTAACCTTTTCCATTTCTTTGTCTAAGGTGTTGTTCCATGAGATGTAATTAGGCTCTTTTTTAGAGATTCTTTGTCCTTTCTTTTGCCAGTGAGATAAACTTTCCAACTCTATGGTAGTCTTGATTTTCTTATGCTTTCTGTTTTCAGTAATACGAATAAAAATAGCATAATGTCCTTTGCTATTCTTTTTCTTGTCAATTTCAAAATTAAATGTTATTGCCATAATTTTATCATTTTAATATCCACTACAAAGATAGTAAATAATGGCTTTACATAAACATTTTACATAAACAAATTGGTGTATTTATTATATTTTATTACATTTGCATTGTGTTGTTGGCTTGTCTAATATACTGAAAATTAGTATAATATAGAAATAGTAAGAAGAAGTAGAATGTATTTTTCTTAGTCCCGCTTCGAGTACGAAATAAAAATCGCAATTATCTGGATAGCAGGTAGTTGCGATTTTTATTTTATATACTTGCACCACATTTGGAATCAACGTAAAAACGGATCAACGTAAAAACCTGAGGGATTCTCAAATTACGCATAAATTTTAGACAGTCTAAATAGAAAGAAAGCTCTATCCTTCACTCCCCTGAATTGTGAGCGAAAGTTCTTTATTTTAGCATTAAAAGACTCTGATGCAGCGTTTGTAGAACGTCTTTCAAAGTAGTTTATAATTTCAAGATAATGTGTTTGTATGGATCTTGCCACTCTTTCAAAGGCAAGGAAGCCTGATTTGTTTATTTCGTCATACCATCTTGTAAGTCTTGTTAATGCAGTATCCTTATGCCTGCACTAGTGATATATCAGTCCGAGTCTCATAGAAAGATAATATGCTTTCTTTATATCAGGATATTCCCTGAACAGGATGGCGGCACGGATACGTTGTGATTTAGTTCATAGGGATTCTTTCTAATAGAGAAGATAGATGTTTCTTACCAGCAGCTGCTTTCTTGGATCCCCATTTTCGAAGACTGGAGCATGATAAGGCTTTTCGCATACCCTGGCATATGCCAGGGTATGGATTTCGTATGCTCGGCATGAGTATTAGCTAACGGGTGCAAGTCCCCAATGAGCCCTAATAGCGGGAATCATACAGCCAAAAGCAAGGGTGTCCATCGCGAGTTGGAATCTGAAAGAAGCTGGCGGCAAACATCTGGTCTGACGAACAGAAACTTCATATAAGGCATATGACCGTGGGTAAGGTTGCGAAACAAACTAAAGCCCTATAGCTATTCGGGACGGTTAGTGTAAATGGAGCAGACATAAGATTGAAAGTTAATACCCTTATCCGAGGATGTCTCACGGACATATGGTGAGGATGAATGATTCGAAGTACCATGATGGAGTAAAGCTTGCCGTGAGAAGTCAGCAGAGGTCGTAGTACCCAAGGCATGTATGCCTATAGGGAAGGACCAAACTTTATTTAAACGGCATAACTGAAAACTACCGTTTGTTGGAACGAATGCATAAAACCAAAACAGAAGTATTGGGCTACCTTTAAAGAGATAGGACGGAATCCGAAGGGTATAAAGGAGCGCAGACCTACAAATGGATGGTTGAAGAAGATGTCGTGGAAGTGTCTTTCGAAGAATACGAAAGGCATCCATAGTAAAGAACCGCCGTATGCCGAACGGCACGTACGGTGGTGTGAGAGGTCGGAAAACGAAAGTAGGAAGAAAACTACTTCGTTTTCCTCCTACTCGATTCATTCAGAGCTTCCCAGCGTGCCTTTACCCTCATTTCCTGAACTGCCTCATAAGCCAGCTTCTGTACATGAAAACGGTCCATCATGCGGTGTGCGTCTGGAAGGCTTTAGCAGGACGGCTGTAACAGTCTTGATATCCGTACCTTTTATGATTGCAATGACACTTCCCGAACGACTCCTTGTCTCCTTGGCTTATCAGGATTATATAAAGCTCACCTTGTGAAAAGCTGACTTCATCAATATCCACATACGGGCCGATATTCTTTTCGAAAAGAATCCATTCTTCTGCATGCGGGAGCTGGGACCAGCTCATATAACTGCCCAGATGGTCGCGGTACTGATGTTCAAGAAGTTCACCGTCCACGCCGAAAAGAAATCCCAGAAGCTTGTAGCTTACCGGAAGAGTATCAATATAGTTCTTTAAAAAAGACGCAAATTCATGCGTCATACGGCCACCTTCGGCTACCAGTTTCCAATTACGACTTACATAGCGGTCATCATCCTTTATTATCCATTGGGATGACGGATGTTTAAAAAAACGTCTTTTCGCGAACTGAGAAATCCTGGGCAACTATCGGATTATAAAATCCCTTACCCTCCACTTTCATCTTTGAATATTCGTTTGGTACTTCATTTTTTTTCTTCTTGGTAAATTGCTATTTCCCTAATGTTTCCTTGATATCTGATAAAATTTAATGTTTCTTCAGGAAGAAGGAGAAGATAATCGTTGGCTTCCATATTTTTTACTAAGTCTTTCTTCAAATAAAGATGTGATTTTTGGGATTTACCCTTTAGCTCTTATATTGAGTTGCTAATACATTATTGAAACACTTAGTTCATCTGTAAGAGCCCAAAGAATAGATTGTTCATCTGTTGATAAGAATTTAGTTAAGGTATACTCTTTTTCAGTCTGTTATTTTTCGCAGTTGAAAATCAAGGGAAATTGAGATATTTCTTTTTAAGAATAGAGATGTATTGGTTAAAAGATTATGAATTTTGTTACATGGGTAGAGATATGGTAAACATATGTTTAGGAATATTACGTACTTATAACTTAGTTGTGATAGACTTGATAAAGTCAGATGCACATTCTCTCAGAAAATATAAAATTTTTCGATTCTTTACAATGACTACCAAAAGTACTATTATAAAAGAACAAGTAAAGTAAATATTATGGTTATATCATATTCTTAAGTATTTGTATCAAAAAGTATAAATATATCGATTCTCCATCTTATAAATTTGCATTTTAAGAAATGACTTTAAATAATTTATATTATGAAGAATATTTTTTATAATTTGTTTTTATGTTTTTTTGTCCTATTTGGATATGTGGATAGGATAAATGGGTGTGAATACATTGAGAATTCAGATGATTCTCTTTATTGGGATATTTATCCTGATACTTGGGTCGCGACAGATGCTTTAGGTCGTATGATGCCAGATCATAAAAAGGTTGGTGATGTTAAAAGAGATAAGCAGCGTATTGTTGGTATTTTCTATGTTACTTGGCATTCTGATGCATTGGCTAGTCTTAATATTCCTTATCAAGCAGATGTTTCTAAGGTTTTAAAGAAGGATCCAAAAGCAAGATTGGATGGAAATCATAAGGAATGGACTGCAGGATCCTATCATTGGGGAGAACCGGAGATGGGATATTTTCTTAGTAAAGATGAATATGTTATAAGAAAAGATATGTCAATGTTGGCGGATGCAGGTGTTGATGTATTGATTATGGACGTTACAAATGCTGTAAGATATTGGGATGAGTGGGATGTACTATTTAATACGATGCTAAAAATGAAAGCAGAAGGTAATAAGGTCCCTAAATTTTGTTTTTGGGCTTTTAATGGTCCAGTTATATCTGTTGTACAAGATTTATATGATAAGGTATATAAATTAAATAAGTATAAAGATTTATGGTTTTATTGGGAAGGTAAGCCCTTATTGCTTTATAGTGGAAATCCTAAAATGGATGCTAATGGTGGTGGTGTAAAGAATCCTAATCCTCACTATGATCCGGCGGCAATTACTGATTTATCGAATCCTCATTATGGTGATAAAGATTATACTGATGAATTTTATGAGGATTATACTAAAGAAGTGAAGAGTTTTTTTACTCTTAGAACTATGTGGTGGGGATATTATGAATGGGCTGGTGAGAGATTTGTTGGAACAGAAGATAAGTGGAGTTTTGGTTATGATCTTGGAGATAAGCGCGTTTTTGAATTAACTCCTATGCAGTTAGCATCTACACATAACGGTAAAGTTGAGCAGATGGCTGTTACTCCGGCACAGCATCCCATTAGTATAATAGGTAAATCGTGGAGTCGTCAATACGGTGAGCCTGTTCTTGATGAATATGATATGCCAGATTCTGCTTATGTTTCTTGGTTGGGTAAAAAAGTTAATTCACCTACTGCCTATGGTATCTATTTTCAAGAACGTTGGGATGAGGCTCTACAAGTAGATCCTGCATTCCTTTATATAAATGATTGGAATGAATGGACTGCGGGTAAATATGTGGCAGGCAAAGCTCCGGGATCAGACCTTCCTGGACCTGCAACATTTTTAGGAAGAGAAAATCCTTTTTATTTTGTAGATCAATATAATGCAGAATTTAATAGAACTATTCAGCCGATGAAAGGTGGTTATACTGATAATTATTATATGCAAATGGCTCAAAATATTCGTCGATATAAAGGAGCTAGAGCAATTCCAAAGCATAATGGTTATAGGAAGATAAAAATTGATGGAACTTTTTCGGATTGGGATAATGTAAAAATAGAATATCGTGATACAAAAGGTGATGTGACTCATCGTGATTATAATGGATATGGAGGCAATCATTATATAAATAACTCTGGGAGAAATGATATTCTTAGATCAAAAGTAGCAGTAGATAAAAATAATATATATTTTTATGTAGAAACAGCTTCTAATTTGACAAATTCTTCAGATAGTAATTGGATGCTTTTATTTATTGATGCGGACAATAATTCTACTACTGGATGGTATGGATATGATTTTGTTATCAATAAAAATATTATTGATAATAAAACGACTGAATTGATGAAATATGAAATAGAGACAAATAAATGGATTAAAGTAGAAACTTTGAGATATAGAGTTAAAGAAAATAAGATGGAATTGAAGGTTAATAGGAAATTATTGGGATGTCATAAAGATAAGTTTATTTTTGATTTTAAATGGGCTGACAATATTTCAGATTTAAAAGATCCTATATCTTTCTGTATAAACGGAGATTCAGCTCCTAATAGGAGATTTAATTATCGTTTTATATGGAGTGAATAATTGATTTGATTAAAAAACAATTACTAATTTTTAACCTATAATAAAAATAAGTTTTTATGCAAACAAAAATGAAATATATTCTCTCTTTGTCTTTGTTGGTATCCTGTATATTAAATAGTTATGCTTCTCAGCTAGATACTCGTGTTCGTGAGTATCTAGCTCCAATACGTATTGTTTGGCAACAGAATACGGATCTTATGAATGGTACTGAGAATTTATTCCGTAAGGGTAATGGGCAACCTGATCTAGTAAATGCATATATGTGCGTAATGCGATCTGAAAATGGACGAAAACCATCAATATTACTTGATTTCGGAAAAGAAATTCAAGGTGGTATCCAAGTTGTTACAGGAATGCCGTCTTCTCAAGTGCCAAGGGCTATACGTGTGCGTTTTGGAGAGTCTGTGAGTGAGGCTATGTGTGAGATTAATGGGAGAAATGGTGCCTCTAATGATCATGCAATTCGGGATTTTGAGATGAAATTGCCGTGGCTTGGTGTTGCTGAAGTAGGAAATTCAGGATTTAGATTTGTTAGGATTGATATGCTTGATGATAATGCAGAGTTGCATATTAAAGAAGTTAGAGCAATATCGGTTTATAGAGATATTTCTTATAAAGGTTCATTTATCTCTAATGATGAATGTTTGAATAAAATCTGGCAAACTGGAGCTTACACTGTGCATTTGAACATGCAGGAGTTCCTATGGGATGGAATAAAAAGAGATAGACTTATTTGGGTTGGTGATATGCATCCTGAGGTGATGACTATTAACAGTGTTTTTGGGTATAATGAAGTAGTTCCTAAAAGTTTGAATGCTATTAAAGATGTTACTGCTTTGCCTAATTGGATGAATGGAATGAGTTCTTATTCAATATGGTGGCTATTAATACAGAGAGACTGGTTTTATTATCAAGGAGATATTGATTATTTGAAGTCACAGAAAAATTATATTGTTGACTTAGTAAACCATTTGATAAAGCATGTTGATGAAAAAGGTGTGGAAAAACTTGATGGAACCAGATTTCTTGACTGGCCTTCTTCTGAAAAACCACAAACAATTCATGCAGGTTTACAATCAATGATGGTAATGGCCATGGATGCAAGTAATGAATTATGTTTGATATTGGATGAGCCTGAACTGGCAAATAAAGCTAAAATGATAGCTAAGAAAATGAGAAAGGCTGCTCCTGCAGTACGTAAAGCATATTTGAATTCAATTAAAGATCCTTCAGAGGCTGGGATGAAACAAGGAGCAGCTTTGATGGTACTTGCGGGATTGATGGATGCAAAAGATGCTAACAAGAATATCATTTCAGTGAATGGCGCTCATGGCTTTTCAACATTTTATGGATATTATATGCTGAGAGCTATGGCTAAGGCTGGAGATTATAAGGGTGCTTTGGATATAATACGTAATTACTGGGGAGCAATGCTTGATCTTGGTGCAACAACCTTTTGGGAAGATTTTGACTTAAATTGGTTGCCTAATGCATCAAGAATCGATGAAATTGTTCCAGCAGGGAAAAAGGACATTCATGGTAGCTTTGGAGCTTATTGTTATAAGAACTTCCGTCATAGCTTCTGTCATGGATGGGCTTCTGGCCCTACTTCTTGGTTGAGTGAATATGTTTTGGGAGTTCAAGTTGTGGAGCCGGGCTGCAAAGTAGTGCGTATAGTTCCTCATCTAGGTGATCTAAAATGGGTTAAAGGAACATTTCCAACTCCTTATGGAGTTATTTCAATAAGCCATAAAGTGGGGGAAGATGGTGAAGTAATCACAGAAGTTGATGCTCCATCAGGTGTGACTGTTCTCGATGAATAATAAATATATAAAATAAAATCTTAAATGAAAGGTATGAAAATAAAATACGTTTTGTTTCTTTGTTTATGTGGAAGCCTTTTGAGCTTGACGGGCTGTGTTAAAGACAAGAGGGGAGATATGACATTTGCAGAATTAGAAGAGGCTTTCAAAACAGTTCCTGATTCTACGAAAATAGGAGTATATTGGTATTGGATCTCGAACAATATTTCAGCAGAAGGAGTGGTAAAAGATTTACAGTCTATGAAAAAGGCTGGCATAAATAGGGCTTTTATTGGAAATATTGGATTGACAGAGGTTGCGCAAGGTAAGAGTAAAGTCATGACTGATGAATGGTGGAAAGTTATACATACGGCCTTGAAAACAGCTACGGAACTCGGAATAGAAATAGGTATATTTAATAGTCCGGGTTGGAGTCAATCTGGAGGGCCTTGGATAAAAAAACATCAAAGTATGAGATATCTTGATCATGCATCTGTTTTAGTGGATGGTGGTAATAATCTGGAGATTACGTTACCAAAGATGGAGAATACTCAGAGTATAAAAGTACTGGCTTATCCTTGTATTCCTGAAGTTTCTGAAAAATGGAGTTTTACAAAAAAAATTGGTGAGAGTGTAAGTATGGAAATGAAAGCTCCGGATAAGAATATGCGTTCCTTTATTCTTAAAATAAAGACTCCTATAAAGAGTTATGGAAGGCTTTTTGCAAAAGAAGGAGATTCATTCAAGTTATTAAAAGAGTTTGATATTGATAGAAGTAATTTTGCATTGAATGTAGGATTCATTCCTGATGCTCCTATTGTAATTTCTTTGCCTGAGAATGCTGCAGATGTGTATAAATTTGAAATGGACAATTCAGGTAATGGGGATTGTACGGTAATTTTATCCTCAAAACCATATACAGAACGTTATGCAGAGAAAACATTGGCTAAAATGTTTCCAACACCTCTTCCAATGTGGGATGATTATTTGTGGGATGAACAACCGATAGTACGAGACAAGGCACAATTGATTGATGCAGAAAAAGTAATAGATTTGACAACATATGTAAAAGATAGTGTTGTGAGATGTTCTTTACCTGAAGGGAAATGGCAGATTGTACGTTATGCAATGAGTACAACAGGAGTGACTAACTCTCCAGCAAGTCCTGAAGCTACAGGCTTGGAAGTGGATAAGATGAATAAAGAACATTTAAAATATCATTTTGATTCATTTATAGGTGAGATTCTCAAGCGTATTCCGATAGAAGATAGGAAGTGTCTTAAAGTTACTGTTATGGATAGTTATGAAACTGGAGGTTTGAATTGGACAGATGATATGGAGGAAAGATTTATAAAAGCCTATGGTTATAGTCCTGTGCCTTTTTTACCGGTTTTACATGGTGAAGTTGTGGAAAGCCCTGACGTATCGGATCGATTCCTTTGGGATTTAAGAAGATTGATAGCAGACTGTGTTTCTTATGAGTATGTGGGGGCTCTTAGAGATATAAGTCATGAGCATGGTCTTACTACCTGGTTAGAAAACTATGGACATTGGGGATTCCCTGGTGAGTTTTTACAGTATGGTGGACAGTCTGATGAAGTTGCTGGAGAGTTTTGGAGTACAGGTGATTTGGGGAATATAGAAAACAGAGCTGCATCTTCTTGTGCTCATATTTATGGGAAACGTAAAGTGTGGGCTGAGTCCTTTACTGTTGGAGGAGGTGATTTTGCTCGTTATCCTTATGAAATGAAGCAACGTGGTGATAGATTTTTTACAGAGGGTATTAATGCTACACTTCTTCATGTTTATATTCATCAGCCATATGAGAATTGTTTTCCTGGTATAAATGCTCCGTTTGGAAATGAGTTTAATCGACATAACACTTGGTTTAGTCATTTGGATTTGTTTATAGATTATTTAAAACGCTGTAATATAATGCTTCAAAGAGGTACTTATGTTGCTGATGTTGCCTATTTTATAGGTGAAGATGTTCCCAAAATGACAGGCACCATTGATCCAGCACTACCAAAAGGATATTCATTTGATTATATTAATGGTGAGGTATTAATGAAGTATGCTTCAGTGGAGGATGGATTGCTGACCTTGCAAAGTGGAATGAAATATAGAGTTTTGGTTCTTCCGAATTTGAATACAATGCGTCCAGAAATATTGGAGAAAGTAAAATCATTTGTTGATGAGGGCTTGATTGTAATGGGAGATGCTCCTATGAAGTCACCAAGCCTTAAAAATTATCCAGATGCCGACAAAAAGGTACTTGCAATGGCATCTGAATTGTGGGGAAATGAAAACTTGCCTGTTCATAAATATGGTGAGGGAATGGTATATAGTCGTTCTTATTCTTTGGACTCTTTGTTGCTTGAGAATGGAATCCTTCCAGATATGAAGACGAAAGATAATGATCCTGTTCTTTTTATTCATCGTCATCTCACAGATGGGGAAATCTATTTTGTTTCTAATCAATCAGAATCTTATATTGAAATAACTCCTGAATTTAGGGTCAAAGACATGCAGCCAGAGCTTTGGAATCCGGTTACAGGGGAAATGAGATATTTACCTGAATATAAAAGTTCAAAGAATGGAATATCGGTAAATTTGTATCTTGATAAAAACGAAAGTGTTTTTGTGGTATTTCGTTCTTCTAAAAAAGCTTTTAATGGAGGTAAGAATTATCCAAGAGAGTCTGAAATTTTAGATATTGTCGGTACGTGGGATGTTCATTTTAAGTCTTTGAATGCTACGGTAGATAAGAATTGTAAAATGAACGAACTTAATAGTTGGACAGAATTTGAGGATGAGGATATAAAGTATTTCTCAGGAACAGCTACTTACAAAACTACTTTTCATGTAAAAGAAATGAATTCAGAATCGTATTATCTTGATTTAGGTAAGGTTATGGTGATGGCAAAAGTGAAACTGAATGGTCAATATATAGGTGGTGTATGGACTTCTCCTTATCGTTTATTAGTTACAGAGGGCTTGAAAGAAGGTGAAAATACTCTTGAAATAGAGGTAGTGAATAATTGGGTTAACCGTATCATCGGTGATTTAAACAAGCCTATTGAAAGTCGTACAACTTGGGCTAATGTAATTACGTGGAAACCTGAATCAGAACTTCAGAAATCTGGCCTTTTAGGACCAGTAAAGTTAATTGGTATTTCTGGAATGCACTATGTTAAATAAAATAGGCACTATAAAATATTTTGTGTAAATGGAAAATACGGGATTCAAGTTTGAGTCTCGTATTTTTTATTTTATAGGGACATTCAGTAAATAGTATAAAATTAGCCAACTAATTCATACACAAAGTGTTGCAAATTAGTTGGCTTTTTTGTATCTTTAGGTATTCCCCCGAAAATAAGGTTTGACGGCTGCATATTCCGGCGGATACCCGTTCAGCATTTCCGGTGATATCTGTTCAGTCCCCAGTTAGTATTCAGTGTTGTTGGCAAAGTTAATACTTCTTTCTTAGGCTCTCTCCTTTAAGGTCAAATTTTATTGCCTTATGCACGATTCTGTCCAGACAGGCTTCCGCAATGAGCTCGCTTTGGAACACATCATACCAGTCTGCAACGGGAAGCTGGCTGGCCAGGATGAGTGCCTTCCGGTTGTACCGGTCATCTATGATCTGTTCAAAGTCATGCTGTATCTGGCCGTCCAGCTTGACCATCCCAAAGTCATCGATAATCAGCAGGTCATGTGCGTTCAGCTTCCGGAAGAAGTTTGTTTCCCGTCCTTCCAGATGTGCAAGCTTCAGGTTCTCGATGAGCATGTTCATCGTGAAGTACAGTACCTTCCGGCCGTTCCTGCATGCCCTGTCACCCAGGGCACAGGCAAAGTAGGACTTCCCGGTTCCTGCCGGTCCGGTAATGATGACCGTCATTCCGCCCGTGATGTAATTTCCGGTTGCAAGGTCGGCTGCAGAGCAGGTCTGTATGCCCCTTGCCGTGTCCGTTTCAAGTTCTTCCATCGAGGCTCTCAGACGGAAGCCGGCATTCTTTATAAGACGCTGGATGCGGTTGTTCCCTCTCGTGTCACGTTCGTACTGGAGCATGATCTGCATGCCTTCACGCAGGGTAAGCTTGTCCAACTGATGTGTTTCTTCCAGAGAGCTCCAGCAGCTTGCCATTCCCGGAAGCTTCAGCTCGTGCAGTGTTCTTTCTGTTTCGTTGCTCATAATCATTTATTGTTGTTGGTTTATGTCATTTCCTGTAAAATAGTCTTTTCCGCGCATGTTCCCGTGGTTTGACGGTGTAGGCGCATGGAAGATTACCGTCTCGTCTGCGGATGCATTCATGCCGTTACGTCTGAGTATGGCTTCAAACTTGCTGTAGGAGTAAATACCGTACTCCATGCACTGACGGCAGGTAAGGTCAAACGTGGCAAGGTCATACTTCCTTCTGAGGCTGACTATGGAGTTGCACAGCTTGTAATACACCTCTTCAGGCTGTGCGGTACGTTTGGGGTCAAAGATTCTTTTTACATATTCATGGCAGTCAGGTGATATATCTTTTGCTTTCTCCACATAATAGGCTGCCGAACGCTCCATAATCACCCTGCAGCTGGATGCGAGATGTTCCCTGACTGTGGTATAGCCGTATGTATGGCTGCGGATATGTGAGGCCACCAGTTTCTGCTCCACATAGACCTTGACCCATGAACGCGTAAAGACTACTCTTGCCTGTTTTCCTACATGGATATAGGGGACGGAGTAAAAATGGGTCACCTTGTCCTGTCTCAGCTCCACATGGCAGTTTGCCTGTACTTTCAGATCGGCATACAGGCGCATCTCATAGGGTTCCGGTTTCAAGGGTTTCAGCAGCTCCTTCTCCATGGCATGAAAACGCTCCTCACGGCTGTAGGGACGCTTCTGCATACGGGTCTGGTTGTGCCTTTCCATCAGCTCCCATACGGCACGGTTCAGTTCCAGGAGTGAATGGAAGGTACGGTTACGCAATCTGGCATAGACACGGTTATATGTAATCCTTACGGAGTCCTCTACCAGAGCCTTCTGTGTCGGCGATGCCGGGTCGCATGGCAGTACCACGAAATGGTAGTAGTTGCCCATGTCCTCAAGAGCCTTGTTCAGCTTCGGCTCATGCCGGTCATTGCTGATTACAGCCGATTTGAGGTTGTCAGGAGTCAGTATGGAAGGTACACCGCCCAGATGTTCCAGACACATCCTTATGGCATACAGAAAGTCCTCCGTCTTCTGCGAAGGTACACATACCACATAGGTATAGTCGCTGTAAGGCATGCAGGCGACAAACACCTCCACCTTGACAATTTCTCCGGTTTCGGCATCCACATAGCTGAGCTTGTCACCGGCAAAGTCCACCATGAGCTTTTCACCCGGTTTGTAGGTGTTGGCCAGTACGGCCGTAACATCCTTCTTCGCAACGAGATTCTGCTTCAGATGGTAATAGAACTGTGACTTGCCGTAACCATCGGGATGAGTCGCACGGTATTCATCGAACAGGACCTGACGGCTTACATGGGATTTGGGGTCCGCCAGCAGTTCCCTGTATCTGGGTAGCAGGATCAGAAACTCTTCCATTCTCCTGTCCGTATATGCCGGAGAACCAGCATGGAACATCCGTTCCAACTCGGGATCGTCAATCTCAAGGAGGTCGCTGATGTTCCATCCGTTGGCTTTTACTGTATTCACATAACCGTTGACGGTTTCCTTGTCAATCGGTAACTTGCGGCTTACACCGCGGTTGGATTCTCCGGCCTGCTTGAGCTGGAGTACTTGTTTTATCAGACTCATATCCTTTGTTGTTCCTGCCATGACTGTGCTGTTTCTTGTTAGCTTACCAGCACAAAGGAAACTGAAACCGGGGAAAGAATGAACGGATATGCTCCGGAAACGAAGATATACGCTCACAATTCCATGCACGGCTGAACGGATATACTCCGGAAAATCTGAAAGCATACGTCTAAAGTGAACGGGTATGCTCCGGAAAAAGGGTGCTACAACCTGCAATTCTCGGAGGTGAACGGATATGCTCCGGAAAAATTGAGATTTTAATGTCTGGTTATCCATTTTTTCATCCTTTTAGGGGATGAACGGATAAAAATTACGCTTTTAAGGTATGGTTTTATACCCTAATAAGCTGCCGGAAAGTGAACGGGTATGCTCCGGAATATGTAGACGGCCAAAACAGGGGAAATCCTCCAACAAAGATATGGCTAAGATACAAAATATTTCGGATATTCACCCTACCTTGGGTTTTACAGAATTTGATATTCTGGAAAAATATCGCAAGAGTTTTAATGAGAGTGAACCGGGCAGGCTTCATTCAGTGTTTCCTTTTGAAGTTATGGCAAAAAACATGGGGCTGTCTGAAAATCGTCTTGGCCGCAGGAACATATTCAGTCCTTCCGCAAAGATTGCCATTATGGTCCTAAAAGCCTATACCGGACTCTCTGACAGACATCTTGTGGAACATCTTAACGACAACCTACATTACCAGATGTTCTGCGGAATCATGATAGATCCGTCTTCCCCCATAACCAACTACAAGATAGTCAGCGCCATCCGTAATGAGATAGCAGCCCGTCTTGACATTGAATCCCTTCAGGAGGTACTGGCCACACACTGGAAGCCATATCTTGAGAACCTTCACGTGTGCATGACAGATGCCACTTGTTATGAGAGTCATATGCGTTTCCCTACAGACATGAAGCTCCTTTGGGAATGTCTCGAATGGCTTTACAGACATATCTGCCGGCATTGCAAGAAGCTTGACATAAGACGCCCACGCAACAAATATGCTGATGTTGCAGATACCTATCTGTCCTACTGTAAGAAAAGAAAAAGAAAAGCATCCAGAACAAGGATGCTCAAGCGTCGTATGATCAGGCTTCTTGAGAAACTTCTCATACAGATGGATGAGATTCATAGAGATTACGGAGCCGTACTACAATATACACAGGATTACCAGAAGCGTCTTTCCATCATCAGAAAAGTTCTTGTACAGGAAAAAGAAATGTTTGAAGGCCGTAAGGTCAGTGACCGTATCGTCAGCGTTGACCGTCATTATGTGCGTCCCATCGTAAGAGGTAAAGAAACGAAATCCGTCGAATTCGGTGCGAAGGTCAATAATATACAGATAAACGGCATATCGTTCATTGAACACATCTCGTTCAAGGCTTTCAATGAGGGTATACGCCTGAAGAACTGTATCCGTATGCAGCAGAAGCTCATGAAAGTGAGAGTAACATGTGCGGCTGGCGACTCCATATATGCCAATAATGCCAACAGAAAATATTGTACTAAATATGGTATATCAACTTCCTTCGTACGCAAAGGAAGGGCTGCAAAGGATGAACACATGAGAAAGGTTCTCAGAGGTGAGCTGTCAAGGGAGAGAGCCACCAGACTTGAAGGAAGCTTCGGAACTCAAAAGCAACATTATTCACTTTCAAGGATAAAGGCACGGAACATGAAAACGGAAATACTGTGGATTTTTTTCGGAATACATACGGCAAATGCCGTACTGATGATAGACAAAATCAGGACCAGAACAGCTAAAACGGCATGACATGATTTTCATAACCAGAATCTGAAGAGGGCATCAGACTTCTTCCGGAGAGTCATGTCTTAACGGTTAGAATCAAGAGAGAAAATACAGAAAAACTACAAGAAAAATGGCATATGGAGGATTATGTTATATCATCTTCATATGCCATCATATATTTTAAGGACATTTACTGAATATCCCTACACAAAATTCTGGACAGTGTTATCGTTTGATAACGATATTATGCCAAACTATACTTGTTATAGCTGTTTAATTATTGATTATTCCAAAATGGTGCTTGGACTAAAGTCGGATCTTTATCAATTTCATCCTGATAGATAGGATACCAGTAGAATTTACGTTCATATTTTCTTACAATATACTGTGCTCGTTTGTAGAATGAGCTTGCATCGTTTTCGTCATCAGAAAGTTTAGTTCCTGAGAAGTTCATACCATACATTGGTTGGTCAAGCACTTCCTCTGCTTTTTTCCAACGGCGTAAGTCAAAGTAACGAAGTCCGTTTTCACAGCATAATTCAACGCGGCGTTCATGGTAGATTGCTTCTCTTACTTCGTCTTGTCCGTTTAAAGGAATCCGGTCAAATCCGTTGCTGTCTTTGCCGTCGGAAATACCATTGCCGGAATATTGAGGAACCCCTGCACGTTCACGGATTAAATTCAGATATTTCAAAATATCTGGATTACTGGGATCCGATTCATTCAGAGCTTCTGCATAGTTTAAATAAGCTTCTCCTAAGCGATATAAGATACCCGGACGATAGGGGTGCTGTCCGTCTCGTTGGTTGGTTTCCAAGGATACTCGTTTCCTATTTAAATAACCGGCTTGTGGAGCATCATGAGTTGGACCTCCATCCATTTCGTTAGACATAAATTGAGTTTCGCGAGAGGCTTGATGGTACCATTGACGGTTCCACATTACGGTGAGGTAAAATCGAGGTTCGCGATTTACATACATATTATATGTGCCGGAAGCTGCGACTTGATTATAGACTGCTCCATCACTGCCAATGGAATCAACAGTAGCTCCGGGACATCCGCGGTATAAGTTATATTTTGTTTTACGAATATCTTTTTCTGCCGAGAACCCTTTTTCTGTATAGCCAGATTCTTGGTTGATAATAGGAGTACCATAATTGCCATTGTATCCGGTAATAGGAAGTTTACCATTTTGCATAGAAAATGCGTCCACTAAGGTTTGGTAAATACCTACTCCACCATTTCCGGAAGCTCCTCGTGGAACACAGTGTTTTTCAAATTCTCCAAAGTTACTGTCCGGACGAACAAATAAAGCTTCTTTATTAACATCGCCACGTTTGAAAAATACATTGTAACAAGACATAAAAGGATCAAGGCTACCGTCATCATTATAATCACGGTTTAAATCATGTCCTGCTGCATGTGCTGCGTCAATCAATTCTTTACAAGCAGTAGCTGCTTTTTCCCATTTCTTTAGGTCGTATGTTGAATTGAAACGCTCTTGTCCGTCATAATTCTTGAAGCCTTTATACCATTCATTCCCATTAACTAGGGGACTTGCAGCGAATAGCAACATTCGGGCGCGAACAGCTAAACACATAATAGAGGTTGCTCTGCCATAATATTGTGCGGATTTATTAAGCCAAGTTTCCGGCAATACTTTTGAAAGCTCCACCAATTGGTTGTCTATCCATGTGACCATTTCGTCAAAACTTTTTTGTCCTCGCATAAGATTGGGAGATTCTACGTCAGCCAGTCCGTCAAAGAAAGGAATACCACCATAGGCTTCCAGCATCATCCAATAATAGTAGGCAATCAGGAAACGACATTCATTTTTCATAGTTTCCACATCCTGTTCAGTGACATGCTGCCCCGGTATCGGATGGGCATTTTCGATGAAAAGATAAGCAGAACGTATTCTTTGTGGGCATCCGTTCCACAGACCGGCATCCCATGTTGAATTGGTAAACCATTGTCCGATGACAAAGTTCAGTGTGTTTCCCCACCATTGATACCAGCGTTGTGAGGGGTCTAGGTCATCGCCCATAGAATCATAGCCATAATCTCTCAACATTCCCCAATATGGGTCTGGTATTTTATTGTATACTCCGGAAAGCCAGTCTTCCATTCGTACTTTATCATCAAAGACCATCTCAAGTGTCAGGGTATCATCAGGGGCATTGTCAATGAAGTCTACACAGCTGTTTAGGCAAAGTCCTAAGCAAGATAAGCCAATATTGTTTATTAGTTTTTTCATATTCTATTAGTTAAATGATTAAAAGTTTATATCGAATCCCACAGATATAGATTTCATAATAGGGTATTTTGCACCGGTTTGTGTATCCAGTTCAGGATCCCATAAATCAAATCCTGAGAATGTGAGTAGGTTAGATCCTTTTACATAAAGGCGGATGTTACTTAGTCCGGCTTTATTTACCCAAGTTTGAGGGAAAGTATATCCGATTTCGACATCCTTCATACGCAACATACTCATATTGCGATACCACCATGTTGAGTTTTGGCTGTTGTTAGTGTTTGGACCATACGACAAACGTGGGTAAAATGCATCTTGGGTCGGATTTTCCGGCGTCCATCTATCGTTGTAGTTAGTAAGGATATTTCCAATAGTACCCTGTGAAGCTCCCGGTAGGAAATTTCCAGCAACTCCTCCAATGAATCGATACGTACGTCCATTTCCTTGGAAAAAGATATTGAAATCAAAATTCTTATAGCGGGCATTGGCTCCAAATCCATAGACAATTTCAGGATTTACGGTTCCCCCCATTGCTACTTCATCTTTTGTAGTAATGGCTCCGTCTCCATCTACGTCTTTGTAGCGGATATCACCTGGTCTTACATTGTTGAATGTATGTGCAGGTATGTCTTCTTTCAGGACTAATTCTCCTTGTTCATTGGTGATGAAGTCATCTTCTGTAAATAGTCCTTCTGCTACAAGTCCAAACAGTTCGTCTACGGAATGACCGGTACGCTGTCTGTTGGTACCTAGAACTCCGGGAGTTTCATCTTGTTCGATAATTTCATTATGTGCATAGGTAAAGGTGCCTCTTACTCCTATATATAAATCTTTGCCAAAGTTTTTATTATAGTTTAATGAAACGTCTACTCCACCGTTATTGACTTTTCCGAAGTTTGCCCATGGGGCCTTTCTGAATCCGGCAGCGCTAGGGATATTTCTTCGCTGCATAAAGATGTTTCTTCGCTGTTCCTTAAACCAATCGATTTGTAATTCCAACGCATTCCATAATCCGAGTTCCAATCCTACATTGAGCTTTTCTACTGTTTCCCAAGTTAGGTTTTCTACTCCATATTCTCCTTCAAACCGTGAAGCGCGGTTGTAGTCGTTATTGATTCCCCATTTATAAGAACCGTCTGTGTCAATGGTTGGAAGGAAGGCAAATCGACGTCCGGAGAGTTGGTCATTTCCAGTCAACCCCCATGAAGCACGAAATTTGATTTTGGAAAATGTATTTTTTAATTGTTCCATAAACTTTTCTTCCGATAACAGGTAACCGACAGCGACAGAAGGGAAGAAACCAAAGCGATGTCCTTTCGTGAAGTTTTCGGAACCGTTATATCCAAAGTTTACTTCTGCGATATAACGATTGTCATAAGTATATGAGCCACGTCCGGCAATCCCCATTCTACGGTAGGGTACTACGTCTCCATCACTATAATCACGCTGGTTATACAAGAACATGGCTCCAATGGCATGTTTCCCAAAAGTACGTTCGTAGTTAAGATTGGCTTCAAAATAGGTTGCTTTATTTCCCCATTCAGATTCTTTTGAAGTGTCAAGAAAATCTTGTCCGTCCGTACCTACGGAAAGAATTAAATCTCCGTTTTCATCTCGGCCGGTAGCTGGGTTGTAGTAGGTCGGAGTTCGAGTACGTTTCACCCATGAGTTGGCATAACGGTCAAAAGAAAACAGTGCTTTGATTTTAAGTCCTTTTGTCAGGAAGGATAGATCCTGTTCTACAGAAAAGAGAGATTCAATCTTTGAGGCGGTTCCTTTACTGTATCCGTGTTGGGTTAATTCTGTCCATGGATTATGACGTTCTGTTACTCGTACGTTTCTATTATCAGAATATTGAATAGGGTGTTGGAAAGGAGGAGTTTCAAATGCCCAATTCCAAATGTCACTGATGGAGGTAGAGGGATTGTTGGTTTCTTGTAAATAACCACCTATACTCACTCCTACAATTGTAGATTTGGTGATGTTGATGTCTACATTTGAGCGTACATTGTATTTGTTTAACTTCATGCCACCCCAATTTTGATTAGGGTCGGATTCCATAATTCCCCGTTCGCCATAATAGGATGCAACCAAAGCATATCTTAAAATATCACTACCTCCGGTAATGGTTAAATCTCCTCTAGTGTTAGAGGCTACGTTCTTGGATACAGCATCCAGCCAGTTTACGTTAGGGTATAATTCCGGATCAGCGTTGTTGCGGTATTTGTCAATTGTTTCTGCCGTGTAAAGAGGGTTGGGGTTTCCGGCATCTAGATATAACTCATTCATCAAGTCCAAATATTCGGCCGAACCTATATACTCCGGTAGTTGCACAGGCTGGGTAAATCCTTGTTCTAGATGGAAGTTTACTTGAGGTTTTCCCATTTGTCCTCGTTTGGTTTTTACAATGATTACTCCATTGGCTCCTCTCACACCATATACAGCACTGGCAGCGGCATCTTTGAGAACGGAGAAGGATTCGATTTCTGCTGCGGATAAGTCATCAAGTGTACGTTCTATACCGTCCACCAGTACCAATGGATCACGACCGGCTCCTTGGAAAGAAGATATACCGCGAATCCAAAAGTTGGAACCATCTGCTCCCGGTTCACCGGAACGCTGTACGGCAATGACACCGGCTAATTGTCCTGCTAAGTTATTGGATACGGCACGTGTCGTTCCTTGTTGTAAGGCTTCGGGGCGTACAGATGTAATAGAACCTACAACCGACACCTTTTTTTGGTTACCATAACCAACTACGACAACTTCATCCAAACTGTTAGATTCTTCTTTTAAATTTACGTTGATGTTAATCTGATTTCCAACAACTATTTCTTGGGTTTCATATCCGACATAACTGAACTCTAATATGGCTTGTTTGTTAGGAACTTCCAAAAAGTATTGACCATTTAAGTCACTTATAGTTCCATCTCCAGTTCCTTTAATACGAATATTCACCCCAATTAATGGTTCTTGTTGAGCATCTCTTACTATACCATTGATTATAATTTTCTTTTGAGAAGGATTTTGGTCTAGAAAAGAGTTTGCTTTTGATGTAATGTGAATTTTACTTCCTTTTACATTAGAGTTTGCTATTGTGTTTGCATAAGGAATACAAGTGGATATTGTTATTCCTATAACGAAGTATGATTTAAGTTTAAGCATGTTTTTAATATATTAGCCTACATTATTCATAGTGGATTCATTTCAGGTTATCAAAACAGATATGGGGACAATCTGAAGCCTCCAACTAATGTCTATCATCGAATGACCGCTTGATGTAGAGTTATAATCCTGTCCGAAGCCTTGATTTCGGCATGCTCAGGTCTGATTATCACGTCCATTTTTATGGAGCGGATATGACTTATAAGTCCGATTACAGAATCGGACTCAGGTTGATTTCAGATTATTCCACTTGTCAGGCAGAGAGTCTCGTCAAGGCTTGCGACAAAGCTTCAAGGTGTCGATGGTGTGGGGAAAAGCTGAACCTTATAAAAGTCTTTTTTTCGACTATGAAGACGGCACTCAGCATAATCCGCTTCATGAAGCTGTCCATCGTGAAGGCGCCGACCTCTGTATTGGAGAAAGCCTTCGACCTGAGACGGTATGCGGTCACATATGCCGCGCCATATAGAAACAGCCGGAACATATTGGCTCTGAAAGAACTGCACGACATCCTGTCGGCTCGAAAATACTTCAGGTCTTTTATCCATAGCTCCATTGTGCCGCGCTTACAGTAACGTCGATATACTGTCTCGGGCTTGTTGTTACGGTTGCTTGTGACTATGAAGCGGACGTTTACACCCTTGTCGGAGACTTCGATTTTTGCAATCACCCTCTGTCTGTATTTCCATGATTTGGCTTTGTACTCAAAGCTGTAGTAACGGCGTACATCCTCATGGTGAAGTTCGAAATCCCCCTTGGCACGGCGCAATTGCTTGTCGATTTTCTTCATAAGCGCAGGATTGCCCGACAGCCCTGTGATAAATCTCACATAAAGATGTGTCTTGACCCAGTCCATAAACTCATGGCTGCAGAAATGACTGTCCCCGCGGAGTTCTATTATTGTGTGAGGCCATTCCTTATGGATGTATTCAATGACTCTGCGCAGTATACCGAAGATGTTCAGCGACTTGTTGCGTCGTCCCGGTCTCAGTAGAGGAAGTATCAGCTTGCCGTTCATACCGTCGAAAATAACCATCGGCATGTAGCAGTATTCGTCATAGTAATCATTGAACAGCGACAGCTGCTGCGCCCCGTATGTGTTGGCATTTGTATCGTCAACGTCAAGAATAATCTTACGCGGAGCTTTGTCGAAGGATGAGATGTAGTCCTTGACAAACAGTTCTGCTATTTTCCATAAGGTCCTTTTGTCAATATGATTCTCAAGCCGTGTCATCGTCGGTTGTGAGCACAGGCCGGGATCCGATGCCTTGCGGCCCACGCTCATCTTAAGGGCACTGTCGTGGCGCAGGCGGTCGCAGTCGTTGGCATCCTCGTAGCCGCACATTATCTGTCCGACACGCTGGCAGACCATCTCTTCGTAGGAATGCTGTACGAAAAGTTGATTTCGATAATCCGGAATTAGGCGCGCTATCTTTCGCGCTATGCTGTCTTTCATTAGACCGACAAGCACCAGTCCTCCATTGGACGAGATGTCCGGGGCATTGAAATCGACCTGAATTTTCCTGTCAGGAAGCACGTCTTGAAAAGAAAAAAGATTTTTCTCTTGACTGACTCCGTTATTTGTTGTATCTTTGCACATGAGAACGCCGGTATTAAGTTTATTTTTAACACCTTAAAGTTAATGCTTTTCTTGCAAATATACAAGAAGGGCGTTCTCTTTTTTGTGGAGACTATGAATTATTCAGGTTAGATTATTTAAATAATAATTAGAGTTTATATCGACTAATTGATTAAAGCGTTCTTTGACTTCTCTTTGTGGTCTAAAAAGTTCAATTGATGTATTACGACAAGATTCGCCACCGTCATAGCCAAGTGCTTGCAGCGACAGGATTAACTCCTGTTGAGTTTGATGCCTTGCTGGTAACTTTCAAGTACCATTGGGATGAATATTACAGCCATTTCACTTTGGAAGGCAAAGTGCGTCAACGTATATCTTACAACAGGAAGACCAGTGTGTTGCCTCTGATTCAGGACAAAATGTTCTTCATATTGGTATATCTGAAGACCACCCCCCTTCAGGAACTCCATGCCATTCAGTTTGAGATGACCCAGCCCCAGGTCGACAGGTGGATTCACCTTCTTTCTGAGATTCTCCGTCGTACATTGAAAACGCTTGGTGAATTACCCGACCGTAACTCCAAACGTCTGATACACATCCTTCAAGGATGCGAAGAAGTCTTGCTGGACGGAACCGAGCGACCTATTCAACGCCCTTTGGATGAAGACAGGCAGTCTGCATGCTATAGTGGTAAAAAAAACTCATAGCATAAAAGAATAACCTGTTGTGTTCCAACAATCTTAGGATTGTATGGCTGAGTTCTACATACGAAGGTCATGTCCATGATAAGAAGATTTGTGATGAAGAACCTCTTCTACTCCCCAGAGGTATTAGGCTCTGGCAAGATACAGGTTTCATCGGACACAGACCGGATGGAGTTGAAATATGCATGCCCAGGAAGAAACCAAAAGGAAAAGAGCTTACTGCTGTTGAAAAACAAGAGAACAAGCGGATTTCCGGAATCAGGATTAAAGTGGAGCATGCCATAGGTGGTATGAAAAAATGCCGTATTGTCAAAGAACGATTCAGATGCCATAAATTCGGTTTCGAAGATATGGTGATTCTTATTGCTTGTGGATTACACAACTTCAGAATCAGACACAAAATGAGTCATATAACAAATTAATCTATATAATGTCTATTATTCATATAACATCAGTAGTGTCTATTAAAAAAATAGTAGGTGGACTAAAACTTTAAATTATCAAATAAACGAGTCTAATCAAGACTGCCTTTGACTTTTGACATTATTGAGTTTGGATTATTTGCTGAATAGACTATTCTAATAAAACTTGTTGATAAGTAAAAGGTTATTGATTATATTCTGAAAAATTGTTGAATTTTACTGTAAAAAGAATTCGCCAATATATGAATCTATTGATTATATTGTGCAGGTACGAAATCTGCTTCCTGCAAATACTCCAGACTTTCCTTCACGCTCTTCATTACATTTGGAGTGCTGTATTGTTCTATTTCGGCTACAATCGCCTGTACACCTGCTTGTTTGATATGCTTGAAGATGGCATCATATCCTACCATACCGCTTTGACCTATTTCGCGGTGGTCTTTGATATGTAAGATCTTGAATCTTCCCGGATATTTCTTGAAATAGTCTACCGGACTGTTCTGACCGCGTACTACCCAATATACGTCCATTTGGAAAAATACATAGTCGGGGTTGGTGTGTTCCAGCATATAGTCATACATAACGGTCTGGTTTTCTATTTTCTGGAATTCATGTGCATGGTTGTGGTAGCCAAACGAAATACCTTCTACTTTGCAGAGTTTACCAATTTCATTGTAATATTTGCAGTAAGTATCCAAATCTTTCAATGATTTAGGAATATCCATCCATGGACAGACGATGTATTTCATTCCTGCCTTTTTATGGTCACTGATACATTTTTTCCACCATTCCAATGATGAAGAAAAATTGCCTGATTTCAGTTCTTCTTCACTCAGGCCTTTGCCACAGTGTGAAGACAAAACTTGCATTCCGGCCTGTTCAATGTCTTGTTTGAAGGCCTCGGGCGTGCGCCCATAAAACAAACCATTGTGATAGTTGGCGGCTTCTATACTGGTATATCCCATTTGCTTGAGTTCATTCAACACCTTGAGATATTGCTCGGAAGCAGTCTGCTCTTGGTGTAGCTGGTTGAGTAAATCTCTTACCGAATAAAGCTGAATGGATACTTCTTTGGAAACCTGAATTTCGGTATGCTGTTCAGATTGAACTTGTCCGTATGCACAAAGGGTTGTGCAGCAGAGTATAAGATATGCCTTTTTCATAGTGATATAAGATAGAGCAAGCCGGCTCAGATAGACTGAGTCTGTATGCTAAGCCGACTTAAAAAGAAATGAAAATGTTATGTGTGAGTTAGTCTAATACCTTTACGCGGATATTTCGGAACCATACATCATCGCCATGATCCTGGAGACCGATGAATCCTTCGCGCTTTTCTCCGCCGCAGTTGTTCAGCAGTTCGAAGGCAAGAGGCCATTTTTCCTTGCTGAATTTGCTGGCTTGAAGCATTTCTGTCCATTTTGGAGTCCACAAGTGATATTCCAATACATTTTCTCCATTCTGTCCGTGTACTACAGTACCTTTATATACCATAATTTTAGCCTTGTTCCATTCACCGAAAGGTTTTGCGTTTTGTGGAACTGCCGGAATCATATCATACAGAGAAGCCGACTGTCTGTTATTGTCTTTTCCCAATTTTGCATCCGGATGGTTGGCATTATCCAATACTTGATACTCCGGAGCAGAGATATAGATAGGCTCTATGATTTCATTTCCATCCTTATCTTTTGAAGTCACTTCCTGTGCCAGATACATAATACCTGAGTTACCTCCTTTAGAGATTTTCCATTCCAATTCCAGTTCGAAATTGCGGAATTTATGTGCAAAAATCAAGTCGCCGCCATCACCGTCCTGAGCTTCACCGCCACCGCTACCGTTAAACTTGATACAACCGTCTTCAATTGTCCATTTAGAAGGTACCCGGTCTTTCCCATAACCTCTCCATCCGTTGAAAGTCTTTCCGTCGAAGATGGTAATATATCCGTCTTTATCAACAGGTAAAGACAAACTGTCTGTTTCGGGAGCTTTCAGTAATTTTGAATAAGAAATCATTTGAGTTGTAGCCGCTGTCTCTTCCTGAGCTGCGTTGTTGTTTTTAGCACCACCGCCACAAGCAGTCATTCCTCCTGCCAATGTAGCAAAAACCAAAGAATAAAAAATTCGTTTCATAATATTGTCGTTTAATGATTTTTATTAATATCAGTGTGTTAATTATTTAGGCATATCTGGCAAAGCCCATCCTGTGCGGTAATGATGTTTAATTAATTCTTCTGAAAAGGCTTTTGCATTTACCGGATCTGTCCAAGTCTTATTGAATGAAGGATGACCGTCGTGGATAGTGAATCCGTCTTTGATACATGTCTTGATAGTTTCGTTGTCGCTAATGTTGGTGAAACGCATATTGGTTCCATCCCATTCCAAAGTCTTGTTCAAGCCTTGCAGGCGTACTGCCAATACTCCCATTACAACCATTTCGTTCAGTGGACCTGCTTCCGAGAAGTCGGACAAGGTAGCGACACGGCTTTCTGGCGATTCTTTACAAGCTCTTACCCAGTCCATTTCGTGTGAAGTTTTTACGCGGCGGCATACTTTAGGTGCGTTAGGCACACGACCGGACAACAAAAAAGGTTGTTCGCCGTAGCATCCGCAAATCAGTGTATCTTTGGTACCGTGGAAGATGGTCAGACCACCACCGGGGCCCATCAGTTGTTTGCCTTCTGGGAAACCTTTCGGACGGTCGGGCATCATACCGCCGTCGTACCAGTGTACCTCTACTTCCGGCATTGCTACTTTCGGCATATTGTCGCGTGCTGGGAAAATCATTTTCACGTGTTGTGCCTGAGGAGCACAAGCATTCAGAAGCAGTGTAGATGAGGCTTCTACTTTAGTAGGGTAGCCCAGATGGAGTGCCTTGAATGGCTGGTGCAGGATGTGGCAAGCCATGTCTCCCAATGCGCCTGTTCCATAATCCCACCATCCTCGCCAGTTCCATGGATGATAGATAGAGTTGTATGGATTCAGTTTGGCAGGTCCTGTGAATAAGTCCCAATCTAATGTTTTGGGAATTCTGTCCTCTTTTTCAGGCATATTCAGTCCTTGTGGCCAGATAGGGCGGTCGGTAGCACATTCCACTTTGGTTACTTCTCCAATTTCACCGTTCCAGATCCATTCACATACGAGGGCAGTTCCTTCATTGGATGCTCCCTGGTTTCCCATCTGAGTTACTACTCCTGTCGATTTGGCCAGTCGGGTAAGCAAACGTGATTCGTATACTGAGTGTGTTAGAGGTTTCTGGCAATAAACGTGTTTGCCCATTGTCATGGCATCGGCTGTAATGATAGCATGGGTATGGTCGGCAGTTGCAATGATGACTCCGTCGATTGATTTTCCCATTTCATCGTACATTTTGCGATAGTCCCAGTATTTCTTTGCATTTGGGAATTCATCGAATACCCCTTTAGCATATTTCCAGTCTACGTCGCAAAGCGCAACAATATTTTCTGTGTTTTTTACTGCATTTATGTTGGCATGTCCTATACCTCCAATTCCTACAGCAGCAATATTAAGCTTGTCGGAAGGTGAAACATGGCCGAAGCTTTTTCCTAGAATTGAACTTGGAGCAATGGTTATACCAGCTAAAGCGGCAGCTCCTGATTTTAGAAAATCTCGTCTTGTTAAGTTTGACATAATCTTACATTTAAAGTTATTAATTAATAAGTTAAGATAGTTGTTATTTTCTTAGTAACCCATATCCGTTTTTCATTGTTCGTCTTCGTTCTCTGATTTGTTCAAGAGTTTCCAGATTACCTATGGCGGGCAATGCATGTGTTTGGGCGTCTTGCAGGAATTGCCATGCATATTCGGAAGCAATGGCAGAATCCCGCATTTGCGGAAGTGAATCCAATGCCTTTCCTGCTTGTATGCTGTCTGCAAATAAATCGCATAACACATCAATATTTTTCCCTCCGAATGGTTTCTCAATGCGTTGAGTTTTGCTTACCCCTCGTAGTTCCACAACGGCAGTCTTAAAATCATGTGTCATCCGAGCTATTCCTTTGGTGCCTATGATGTCTATATATGAATTGTGTGTCTGGTCTTTAGCCAATTGCCCGTAAACGAACCCTTGCGTAATGTCGAAAGTAATTCCATTCTGAAATGTACCGTGGCACTGTAACCACCAGGGCTCTTGGTAATTCCACATTTTTACAGCTTGTGCATGCCAGGTTGCATATTCGCTTTCAGCATACCAGCGTGCGATGTCTACATAATGCATGCCACAGTCATGAAAAGCTGGACCTTCGTGTTCATGCCCTTCTCCGGGAACTAACCCTGGAGTCATGTGGCATATACGGATAATAGCCAGTTCTCCCAACTCTCCCGATTGGATAAAATTTTTTATCTGATGGTGATACCAAGAGTTACGCAGATATAGGTTTACAGTGCATATTCTATCTGATGCTTCTGTAAGCCGGACCATTTCCTGTTCGTCTTCTATGGTATCTGCTATCGGCTTTTCGGACAGGATGTGTTTTCCGTATTGTAATGCTTTTCTAATTTGCCTAGCTCTTAAATTCGCTAGTGTGAATAAACCTACGGCCTGCACTCTCGGATCTTCGAAAACGACCTGCTCATCCGAAACTATAATTGATTCGGGAGAAAGTTGTTGTGCCAACTCTCTGGAACGAGGGTCGATATCACAGATATATAATATATCCCATCGGTTGCTTTTCTTCATTTCGTTTAGATAGAATCTTCCCATTCTACCTAATCCTATGATTCCTATGCGTATTTTATTTATTTCCATAGTATGCAAAAAACTGGTTGAATTCTGTTATATTTCTTTCTCTTCTTTTTTTACAAGCAGAGCACTTAATTCCCATAAAATATAAATCGGTATAAATACGATCATCAATGTAAATGGATCGGAAGATGGCGTGATAATAGCTGCTATAACCAATATGGCAGTAATAGCATGCCGTCTGTATTTTCCGAAGAAGGAGCGTTTAAGAAATCCTAACTTGGAAAACAACATCGATAGAAGCGGCAGTTCGAATACGATTCCCATCATGAAAATTAACATAAGGAAGTTATTCATGTATGAATCCAATGCCAATTGATTGGTAATTAACGAACTCAATTCATAGGTGTATAAAAACCTTAATGTAAGTGGAAATACAATGAAATATCCGATAGAACTTCCTAAAAAGAACATAATGGTTCCAAACAAAAAAGTCCACCTGATTCCATTCTTTTCATTTTCATAAAGTGCTGGACATATAAATTTCCATATTTCGTATACTAAATAAGGAAAAGTAATAAATAGTGCAGTCCAGAACGATAATGACATGTGTATGAAAAGCTGGGAAGCAAGTTTGATATTTATTATTTCGACCTGAAAAGGCTTATGCAGGAAGTCTGGAATAACATGGGTAGATGAACCGATTCTGTTCATCAGCTGGTAAAGGAAAAAATCTTTGTTACAGGGAGCCATTACTATTGTTTCGAATAGATAAGGCATAAAGATAAAGCTAAGTATCATGAAAAATACCAAGCCTATCAGTACTCTGAACAGCATCCATCTTAGTTCTTCAAGATGGTCCCAAAAAGACATTTCTGCGTTGCTTTCCATTGTATATTTTTATATTATAAGTCTTATTTGGATTCTGTCGTATCTTTTATTTCTATATCTTTATTGATATCCTTTTCTATTCCGTTTACTCCCTCTTTGAAGTTTCTGACTCCTTTTCCTATGCCACGCATAAGTTCTGGAATCTTTTTACCTCCAAATAGCAATAAAACTACAAATGCAATGAGAAGAATCTCTGAAGTTCCTATTGAACCTAAAAAAAGTAATGTGTTCATAATATTATTTTTTATTTTGTTTGGTTTCTCAAAAATAGTGAATGATTATATGCGTATTTACTTTTGAATGATAGTTGTAGATTATTATTTTCTTTTATTTCTTGATTATTAGTTGGTTTGCTGTTTTGTGATGAGAGAAAAATGTAGATGCGTTAAAATATATATATCGTGTTTTTATTGGTGTTTGGGAGAAAATATATATATTTGGCAGGGTTTGTAATACTGAAAAACATGAATTGGGAAGAACACATACGGGAAAGCATCTTTTTTATTATATTATTATTGGGGAACACTTTATCGGGATATGCTGATATACCTTTGGAGCAACTGGTAGATTCGCTGAATGTTGTATTGGATAACAAACAAGTATATGTGGAAAAAAAAGAGCAGAAGATACAGGCTATCAAACAATTGCTTCAAGAATCGAATATTTCTATTTTACAAGAATACGACTTGAATGACAGGCTATATTTAGAATATAAAAAGTTTAATGTGGATTCTGCGATGCATTATCAGCAGAGAAATATTGAAATAGCTTTGGCACTAGGAAAACATGAGGACGAACTCACTGGAAATCTTAACCTTTCGATACTTTATTCGATGTGTGGGAAGTATAGGGAAGCGGAAGATATCTTAAAAAGTATCTCTATTCCGGAAAATTTAAAGCATTTGTATCCTTATTACTATGAAGCTTATCGATGTTATTGGGAATATTATGCAATTTCTACGTCAAATAACCAATATGCTGCTAGATATGAGCAGATTTATTCGGATTCGATTTTAGCTACAGCCTCTCCTGATTCTTATCTTTATAAGATTCATTATGCAGGTTCTTTGTCGAAAACAGATCCAAAGAAGGCCCAACAGATACTGTTGGCATTGCTTGCAACGGAGGAGTTGGGCTCTCCCGAATACGCTATAGTAACTTGTTATTTGGCGGGACTGTACGGGAATATGGGAATTCTTAAAAAGGAAAAGGAATATTATCTTCTTTCTACCATTGCCGATTTGCAGAATGCTACACGTGAGAACTTCTCCATCCAGTGTTTGGCAAATATTGCTTATAAGGAAAAGAATATAGACCTGGCATATAAATACACCCAATCTTCGATAGATGATGCTATGGCTTCGAATATCCATTTTAGAGCTGCACAGATGTATCATTTTTATTCTGTCATTAATACTTCTTATAAGATAAAAGCGGCTAAGGTGAAGTCGAATTTGTTGGCTTATCTTGCAGTAGCTTGTTTTCTTGCTGTGTTATTGGTGCTTCTGCTTGTTATCATTTATTATCAGATGCGCAAAACGGTACGGATGAAAGAGGCTTTGTCTAAGAGTCATAAAAAGCTAAAGGAGCTGAATGAAACATTGAATGAGATGAATCAGGAATTAAATAAGCATAATGATTCGTTAATGGAATTGAATGAGGTAAAAGAGAAATATATTGCCCAATTCTTTGAGTTATGTTCCGAATATATAGATAAAATGGAAATCTATCAGACTGAGATTTATAAACTGACTATTAATAGACATTATGAAGCATTGCTGAAACGATTGAAGTCGACCACGTTTATCGATAAAGAGCTTGATTCACTTTATATGCATTTTGATAGTATTTTCCTGAGTCTGTACCCTAATTTCCCTGATAAATTCAATGCTTTGTTGGAAGAGAAAGAACGTGTATTTCCTAAATCTGGACACTTGTTGAATAAGGAACTTCGTATTTATGCTTTGCTGCGTTTAGGTGTTACCGATAGTGCGAAAATAGCAGGCTTTTTACGTTGCTCCATGAGTACAATTTATAATTATCGTACAAAACTTCGGAATAAGGCTCTAGGAAACCGAGATGAGTTTGAAGAAAAGGTATTACAGATAGGTAAGTGAGCTTTACTGCATAGGGATTGGAGCGGTAAATTTTCTTTTTTACATTAGACATTATATAGATTAATTTGTTATATGACTCATTTTGTGTCTGATTCTGAAGTTGTGTAATCCACAAGCAATAAGAATCACCATATCTTCGAAACCGAATTTATGGCATCTGAATCGTTCTTTGAGTAAGCTTCCAAAATTGGCGTATTGACTAGCATGTCTCTTTCGCATACCTTCGTGCTAAACTTAAAACTCGAAAGATTATGTTTAGCGAAAAAGATTTTGAAAGACTGTGGTTCCTCTACAAAACCGAGGGTGAGCCCAATGGAGTTTCCATCAACTCGTCCTGCATTGGCAACAATATTCCATACACGGCATTCTATGACTGGTTCAAGAAGACACAGAAAAAGGTTGTACCTGTAGAAGTTGAAGGAATTCCGGAAGAGCTGATTCGGACAGGTAATGAAGAACGACAGGAGGTTGCTAAAGACAAGCCCAAACGTACAACTCCCCATAAAGGAAGCATTATGGTGACGATAAGAACTCGTGAGGGCTTGTGCATACAGAAGAAAGGCTTAGACTATCAGGGGCTGAAAACACTGGTAGGGAAACTGGAGGGCTTATGCTGAGCATCAACGGTCTTCACAACTTCTACTACCTTCCTGAGCTTCACGATATGAGATGCAAGGCTCAGCGTATATGCGAGATAATCCGAGGTCGATACCACCGTGATCCATTGAATGGTGATGTTTACATGTTCATGTCTAAAGACCAGCGCAAGGTTCGTATGATACACTATGAGCGCAATGCCTACTACCTTCATGAGAAGTCTTTCATTAAGGGCTATAAGTTCATGAAAATAGAGCGCAAGGACGATGTGACAGTATATAAAATAGACTGGAAAGACCTGGTCACGATACTTGAAACTCCAGTAATAACGAGTATAAGAATTTAAAGATAAAACTCTGGCAATCAGTGATAGAAGTTCTCTAAATATTTGTATATCTCATTGAAAATGAGTATCTTTACATAAAATATCAGAGAACATGGAACTGGAAGAACTCATAGAAAACACACTCAGACGCAAGCATCTTGAAGAGATGATGAACAGACCCGAAAAGGAGCATACACCCCTTGAAGGTATGGATAATGAGCAGATAAAGAGGTTCGCCCTGTTCCTGTTTGAGGAGAATCAGAAAAAGAGCAGGCAGCTTGATGAAATGATAGCACGACTTGATGAAATAGGAAAAGACCTGAAGGAAGTCAAACGTGAGAATGCCTCTCTTTTGAAAGCCTTGCTTGAGGCAAACAGCAATGCGGAGAAGGTTGTTCTTGAATACAAACTTCGCGACAAGGAATACAGAAAGCTTGAGAAGAAGTATAATGCCCTTTTAGAACGTCTTTCCATTATGAATACCCAGGCCTATGCCTCTTCCGGAAGCCTCAAAGGTATTGACCGTAAAAGGGTCGTAAAAGGGAAGCATGATGACAAGGATGATTTTGACGGTACTCCTACTGCTCCATCAGGCGAGGTTCCACAGCCGGACTCTTCCGCATCATGCGGCACGCAGGATACTCCGAAGGCTTCCCTTTCCAAGGAAAGACCATACAGGAAAGGAATGACATACAATAAGGCTTGTGTAGGTACACCGATTATACACAAGGTAACCATTCTATTTTCCGCCTTGACACGCATGTTCCCTAAACCTACCTTTGCGCCGTAACCCTTAAACAACAATGATTATGGCAAAAGAAAAAGTAAACTACCAGGAGGTATATGACCTCTATCAGTTATGCAGTGAGACCAAGGATCTTCGTGAGTTCTGTGCGGATTATGGAGTAAATTACGACAAGTTCATGAACTGGCAGCGTCATCAGCTATGGAGCGAAAAGTTAGGCAAGACAGTTCAGGTTGAGCAACCCAAGGTTGCCAAAGTCCGGATAACCGGCAAGCCTTGCAACAGTCCAACCGTAAAGTTGGAGGTGAAACAACCTGAAGGTGAATCTCCTATAAGATGGGTTAAGCTGCAATTGACATCAGGTGCCACACTGTTCCTGAGAAACACCACAGTTCTTGACTTGAGCCTGTTGCTTAATAAAATGATAGGATGATATGCTTGGACTGAGTGCTAACCTGAACTATTACCTGTTTAACGGTAATGTGGATTTGCGGAAAGGAATCTTCCGCCTGTGTGAGAGTATAAGGGAAGAGATGTCACTTGACCCGAGCGATGCATCCAATGTATATATGTTCATGTCCAGGAACCGGAAGGTCGTTAAGATACTTCATTATGAACGCGGATTTTATGTGCTTTACGAGAAACGTCCTGTCATGGGAAAGTTCAAGAAACCTGTGTTTGATGAAGTTTCCAAATGCTACCGGATACAATGGTCGGACATGACCTATCTTACTGAAAGTATAGTAGTTGACAAGATGTACGTCAGTCCGAAAGATTAATATTAATACATTGATTATCAACAAAATGATACAAAATAAACGATAAAGAGTTTGCGTAACTGCCTGATTTTTCGTACCTTTATATCATGATTGATGAAAGGGCATACGAGTTACTTTGCTGCCAGCTGGGTCTGGCGAATGAGGAAAAGGCAGGGCTTCGCAAACAAGTAAACGAACTGATTGCGAGGCTTAAGGCTATTGAAGAATCAAACAAAGAGAACTCCAAGGCTCTGGTTGATACAATCAATGACCTCAAAGAATCCCTCGAAAAGCAATCGAGTACGGTTGAACATTACAGGAAAGAGATGGAACTTATGAGAAAGCAGCTTGAGGCAAAAGACGAGGTGAACATGATGCTGGCAAATGAGATATCCAATCTCAGGCTTCAGCTTGAGGGCAGCAGGAAACACCGTTTCGGCCGTACCTCAGAGCAAAGAAGGCTGCTGAACAACCGTAACATCGACAAGTCTGCAATGGAGAAGTCCGAGTACGACGGTTCTGGCAAGAAAGGTGATGATGATAATAAGACCGATGGTAACGGTACCGGCAGCAATACCTCTTCCGGTAACGTACCTGCACAGAACTGCAGGCCTTCAAGGAAAAAGGAAACTGCTCCCCGTGCAGCAAAGACCAGGCTGAAGGTGGATAAGGTAATTGTTCATGAAATAGAAGACTATTACCAACTCCCGGATGGTGCAAGGCTTATGAAGCGTAACGGAATGGCTGATGTGTGGGAATACAGGTTTATAGAACATGTGCGTGCTCATAACGTGGAGCATGTGTACAAGGTGGCAAGGGTAAAGCTTGCAGACGGCACTTTCACTAACACGATGGAGCATCCCTTGAAAAACCTTGGAGGAATCTTTTCCCCTGATTTGCTTGCCCGTCTGCTTTGTCTGAAATATGACTTCAGTATGCCTGAGAACAGACAGATAAGACTGCTTGCAAGAGAAGGCATCCACATAAGCAACACCACGCTGAACAGCTATATCCATAACGGAATCTCCAGACTTAGGGAGTTTATGGAAGATGTCTTCAAGGAGTTTGTACAACAGGCAAAATACCTTATGGTTGACGAGACGACCGAGCTTGTCGGAGTTGAAACACCGGAAGGCAAGGCTTACAGGAGAAAGTATTTATGGGCTTTTTTTGCAAAGCATGTCAAGTTGGTTTACTATCATTACAATAACGGCAGCAGAGCCTCTGATGTAGCAAAGACCTTCCTTGAACATTTTATGGGATCTGTATCTACAGACGGATATACGGTTTACAGGATGTTCGACGGAGAAGACTCAAAGGTGCTTCATATAGGATGCTGGACACACTGCAGGAGGCTGTGGGTCGATGCCTTGCCATCAGACAGAACTGCGATGGATATAATAGACCCTATCGGTGATATGTTCAGAAATGAAGACTTGTTCCGCACAATGAAACTCAGCGGTGAGCAGATTAAGGAAAAAAGACTTAAGCTTACGAGACCTATTCTTGAACGTATCCATCATAAGGTGGTCATGATGATGCAGGATACCAAACTCATGGCAAACGAACTGATGAGAAAGGCTGTGAACTATACGATAAACCAGTGGAAATCCCTGAAAAATATCCTCAAGGACGGTTCTGCGGAAATATCGAACAACCTCTGTGAGCAAAGGATGAAACCTGTAAAGCTGCTGCTCAAGAACTGTATGAACATAGGCAGTGAGGATGCAGCAGGAAACTCGGCATTCATCTTTTCTCTGATAGAAAGCTGCAAGCTTAATGATATAGCCCCTCAGGATTACCTGAAGCACTTGTTTGAATGTATTCTTCATGGTAAGGACTGCGACAAGAAGGTCCTTCTGCCATGTTTTTATAAATCGGAATGTTAAAACTAAACTATTTTCTTGCGGACATTTTTATTTTATCGGCTGAAAAACAGCCGATAAAATTGTCGTGGCGGAAAATAGAATGGTTACAATGGAAGCGCTGACGTTTGGAAGTCAGGAAGAAATTTTTCCGAACAACAGTTAAACATTAAGCCACAGGGATTAAAATTGAAAGCAGGAAAAGGGTATTGGTGGCGTGTCCGTATTTGGGATGCTAATAATAACGAAACATTGTGGAGTGAACCTGCTTATTTTTCTTTGGGGCCAGATTCTTCACAATGGAAAGGCAAATGGATTACATCTGAATGGAAAGATAAGTCTCCACTTCCTTATTTTCGTAAGATCTTTAATATTTCGAAAATCAATGCCCAACCTGTTCGGGCTGTAATTTACTTATCTGGATTAGGGTGTAGTGATTTGTTTTTTAATGGTAATCGAGTGGATTCAACTCGTGTTCTTGATCCAGCACAAACTAATTATGAGCATTATGCTTTTTATAGTACGTTTGATGTTACTTCATTATTGAAGAAAGAAAATAACTGCATAGGTGTGATGCTTGGAAATGGGTGGTATAATCAAGATTTGGTTTGGGGGCCGAACTTCAGCTATGGTAAACCAATTTTATACGCTCAATTAGATATTACTTATAGTGACGGTTCTGTTCTGACTGTTGCAACCGATGAGAGCTGGGAATGGGCTCCTGGTCCTATTTTGAGTTCAAATATTTATGCTGGGGAAGTTTATGATGCTAATAAAGAGATTGAAGGATGGGCTGAGGCTGAAACTGTATTTGATGGTTGGAAACATGCTTGTATAGCTTCTGGAATTATACCAAAACGTCTTGATCCACAACTTGTTGAACCGATTCGTATGCAAGAAACTATAAAACCAGTTAAGTTATGGCAGACACCATCCGGAAGTTGGATATTTGATTTTGGAGTTAATGTAGCTGGGATTCCGTTATTGGAAGTTGAGCAGCCACAAGGTACGAGACTTAAGATGAGAATGGGAGAGTTGCTTAATCCTGACCGAACTATTGATTTTAGTACAACGGGTGTGGCTGCAACCGGTGTTATTCAGACAGATGAGTATATTTGTGCAGGAAAGAGAAAAGAACGGTGGACTCCACGTTTTACTTATCATGGATTCCGATATATAGAACTGTCTGGTATGAAAGATAATCCTGAACTTTCTTGGCTTAAAGTTGTTACGGTATATACTGATGTTGAAAAGTGTGGATCATTTGAATGTTCTGATTCTACGATTAACCGTTTGCATAAGATGGCTATTCGCACAATGCTTAGTAATATTCATGGTCTGCCGACAGACTGCCCTCATCGTGAACGTTGTGGTTGGTTAGGTGATGCTCATGCTGTATTTCCTTTTGAAAACTATAATTATAGCATGAATAATTTTTGGATGAAATATATGGAAGATATTAGTTCATCTTCATCTGTATTTTTAAGAAATACATTATATCAAAAGCTTTATAATTCAGAATTCTATTTTGCAGATAAACAATCAGGTATTCCATTTATGATTTCTCCGGGACGTCGGTTATGTGGTGTAGCATCTCCAGATTGGGGGACGGCAGTAGTTCAGATTCCGTGGAATATATATATTTATTATGGTAATAAGGAAGCTTTAGATATTTATTATGATAAGATGAAGTTGTGGGTGAACCATGTAGCGAATTTAGCTGAAAATCATATTGTTCCTTACGGACTTGGGGATTGGTGTCCACCAGGGGGTAATTCCAATATTGATTGTCCTATTCCGTTGAGTTCGACAGCTTTTCATTATCATGATGTTGATTTGTTGACTCAATCTGCAGTAGTATTGGGAAAAGTAAATGATGCTATTAGATACACGACATTGCGGGATAGTATAAAAACTGCTTTCATTGAAAAATTTTATGATAAGGAAAGTCATACATATGGTAGTCAAACTGCTAATTCAATGGCTTTAGATTATGGTTTAGTACCTGTTGGGGAGGAGAATGCGGTGTCTGATGCAATTGCATATAATATGAAAGAGCAACATAATAACTTCTTTTATACAGGAATCTTCGGACTAGGAAATATAGGAAAGGCTCTTTCGCGTTATGGGAATCCACAGATTGCATGGAATGCATTTACTAAGAAAGGAGAATATAGTTTCTCGTGGATGTGGGAGAAAGCTGATGCTACAACTCTTTGGGAGATTTTACCTACTAGCACTGCTAGCATGTCTGTTGGAATGAAAGCTTCTTTGAATCACCCAATGCAAGCTATATATGATGTTTGGTTTTATGAAGATATTTTGGGAATTCGTCCAGATGTTTCAGGCCCTGGGTTTAAAATAATTCGTTTTAATCCAACAATGACTTCTTATATGGAGTGGGCAAAAGGCTCTGTTGAATCCCCTTATGGAACGATATCAAGTAGTTGGAGAAATGAGCAAGGAAAGTTGAATTGGAAAATCAGAATTCCGGCTAATTCATCAGGGTTAGTAGCTTTGCCTGCAAACAAAAAAATTATAGTTAATAATATGAGATTAAGTTCTTTGTCTTATCCTGTTGTTGAGGAAAGTGAAAACTATGTATGGTATCATTTCCCATCAGGATTATATAATATGATAATTGAATAAAAATAGTGTAAAGTTGAATTGTATCATACGTTGTTTTGCTGAGGCATATTAGCTAAGAGATGGAAACACATCCGTTTCGATGAGCGTAAAATTATAATATTTTAATGAGAATTCAATATAGGTAAATAAAATTAATATAGTAATAAGCATTTTGAATATTGGATTATGATATTAAACAAATGTTCTTAAAGTATAAAGTTACAGATATTTGCTTTATGATAGATGATTGGGTTCTGATGTGGAAGTTATTTCTCCACAATCATTGCGTGAGCAAATAATAAAGAGTATACAATGTTTGTCTGCAATGTATCTTTAACTATATGTACTAAATATATTCTCCTGAAAATGAGCGACTAACAAATCCTTCTAAAATAACGCCTTATTATGGATTATTTTTGTACAAATTTTTAGAAAAATTCTCGAAGATTTGGGCAAAAGATGCTGATGTTTTTTTAGAAATAAAGTTTATTAGGCATTTTCCCTTTCGCACCCTTCACGAAGTCTTGCAGACATGAGTCAGCAAATAATATTTTATGATATGTGAAGGGTGTGAAAGATGCAGTTAGAATATTTCTTTTCCTTTATATACGAGCTCTGCTACATTTTTTGCTTCCAGTTTTTCCATCAGACGTTTCCGGTATGTTTGTATCGTATTTGTGCTGAGGCACAGCAGGTCTGATATCTCGGAAGTGCTGAGACCTTCGGAGAGATAGGTGAGCACCTCTTTTTCGCGTTTTGACAATTCTGGTATTTTATGTAAGTCAATATTTATCTGTTTTTTATGAAGAATGGAGAATACTTCGCTGAAATATTTATGCCCAAGTCTGATTTGATTGATAGCTTGCTTCAGTTCGCTTGTACTTGCATTTTTTGATACGGCTCCTGATATTTCTTCTTCTGCTAATTTAGCTATAACCCATGGCTCTTCATGCATGGTATAAATCAGAATCTTGCAGTCGGGCATTTGTTCCTGCAAAAGATGAATAAGCTGAAAGCCGTTTATTTCAGGAAGTTCCAGATCGATAATGCAGAGATCGAAACTTTCGGCGGATATTGTTGGCAGTAGATTCTCCATGCGAGTTATGCTTTTGCATAGTATGTTGCTTTGCTGTGAAGCGATGCTCACAATGCCTTCTGCTACAATCGGATGATCGTCGACAATCAGTAACTTGTATATATCTGGATTCATTTTACTTTAAATTGTAGTGTGAATATATTGTTGTTCTCAGACGATTCTCTTTGGATAGTACCGTCGATTGCTTTGGCACGGTCGTTTACAGTCCGAAGTCCTATTCCTCTGCTGTTTGCTTTATGAGGGGTAGTTACGGTACCATCGTCGGTTATTTTCAATGTATATTGCTTTTCGTGCTCAGAATAAAGGCTGACGGAAATGCAGTGTGCATTGGCGTGTTTGACAATATTCATGGTGATTTCCTGAACTATACGGTATAATTCATATGCTGTTTCATTCGGTATCGGGTTGCACGAACCGGATGTATATGTGACTTGTATGCCTGTGTTTTCACTTAACTTCTCGGCATATTGATATAATATTTCATCCAGACTTAAATGCTCAAATTCGGGAGGCATCAGCTCATGGGAAATATTACGTACATTGTTTCTTACCTCTTTGATGAGCGTACCTAGTTCCTGTACGTTGTCAGAATTTGTGGTATTCTCTATTTTCATTTGTAATCCTAGCAGATCGTTGGCAATGCCGTCGTGCAACTCTTTGGCAAAATATTTGCATTCTTCTTCCAGGCCTTCTATGTAGCGTCGCGCTGCATTCAGCTCATTTTCCTGCTGGAGCAGTTTGATCTTTCTTTCTGCCATTCGTTTTTTGTAGTGTAATGTCAGTATAACTATCAATACGATAACCAGCAGGCATCCGACGCATACGGAGGCTTTGAGCAGGAAAGCTTGATGTGCCAGTTTCTCTTGTTCCAGTTTGCTGATTTGCAGCTCTTTTTCCTGAGTTTGGAACTTGACATTAAGTTCTGCCATTTTCTGAGTCAGATTATGCTGCGCTAGCGTGTCTGTCCACATACGTGCGCTGTCCATGTATATATATGCCAGTTGCTTGTTCCCTACTGCATCGTAACATTGGGCTATTTGTGTCAGTAGTGTTTTGGGTTCGCTGCCTGTGTTCCTTTTACGCAGCCACAACAGATCTTGAAGGGCTTTTGCATAGTTTCCCCTTTTCATCTCCATACTGGCACGTACCTGAATATAGCCAATGGCTGCGATTCCGGAAGATGGAATTTCTTTCAGAAGCTTGTCGCCAAGCTGAAGATACCAGTTTACCGAATCTGCTTGCTCTTTCTTTTCGAATATTCTTAATAATGAGGGCATACATCTTATTTTCCATGTCGTGGAGTTATTGCCGGCTTGACTGGCTATTTCCCAGGCTTTTCGGATTGAATATTCTGCTTCGTCCAGCTTGTTTACTTCAACTTTAATGCCGCTACGAAGCTGCCAGGTATGGAATGCTACAAATATGTCATTGCTGTCTTGTGCATGCTGGGCGGCCAGATCTGTATATTTTTCGGCTTCGTTTAACAGACGTATGTTGAAATAAAATATAGAAACGTTGTTGTAAATATGTGTAATCCATCCTTCGTCTTTGTATTTTAGGGCAGCATCGAGGGCCTTATTGTAGTAGTAAATGGTTGAGTCGTTCATGTGCTGCCGGCGATAAAAGATAGCAAGGTCATTGTATACGCTGATGTGTTTTTCCAGATCTTTGATTTGTGGCAGATAAGGAAGAACACTTTTTTTCATGTCGAAGGCTTCGTCATCTTTTCCTACGTACGACATAAGGGTAGCTTGTTCGTTCAATAGGATGGGGTATACAGGAGATTGTTTTGCTTCGGGCATGGCAAAGGCACTGTCGAAAGTCTGCTGGGCTTGATCAAGTTTACCTTTTTCCATTAAGCTGGCTGCACGTTCATATAACCTCATCAGCAATGTGTCGGCTGGTATTGTTTCTGAATGGAGCGGACAGATTCCCGATAATAGCAGTATTAACAGTAAATAGCGGTATATTTTTTTCATAGTGTTTAGCCGTGAATGTTCTGAGAGCAAATATACGGCTTTTATTTCCATTATTTCTTTATCAGGAAGAGATAATGGCTTTTTACTTATAATTTAAAAAATAATCACCTTTTTAGGTGACAAATAGTAATCTGTTTTATTTGTTAATTTGCAAAAGCAGCAATAAAGAGAAGTTTGCTTGCTCAATATGGAGCGGGTGAACCGGGGTGGGAAAGCTAATAACATAAAAATAAAGGCATATGTATATGAGAGTATTAGGAACAACAGCGTGTTCTATTGTTGCATTGATTTTATCTTCTTGTGGTGGAAGTACATCTTCTTCGGAAGGTATGTTGGGTGAAATTCCTGCATATTATGAAAAGCAGGGATTGGATTTTTGTGCTCAGGTATCAGAAATAGGTAAGGCAAGTGGGTATTCGCAAGATCAGGAAACAGTTGAGAAAGTGGTTAAACTGGCAATGGATCTTTCGGAGAAAAGCAAGGAAGAAGGAAAGACACTGGCTGATAAGTTGATTGGGAAGGTTGTAAGTTATCAGGAAACGGAGGGCTTGCCTTATAAAGTTGTATCGGATGTAACTATTACGGATATTGAATTACCTTCTTTTACTTTCAATTCGTTCATGTTCGACGAACTGAAAGTTGAGCTGAAATATCAGGTTGTTGCTACGGAAGACATATCAGAACGTTATCTTTTTACATATTGCTTTGTAACGGATACGGAAGGAAATAATCTGGATTGTGCCTCGTTTACCGGAAAGGCTGAAGGGAACCCTATAGCCGCAGGTGATACGGTAACGGTTGCTGATGATATTAAAATAGCAATGGTATCTGCTGATGTCTTGAATAAATTTCACACTTTGAAATTTGTTTCAGAAGCTACTTATGAAGAACAGCGTGAAACTATTAATAAGCAGATGGAACAATGGATTAAGGAGTATGAAACGAAAATGACTCCGGAAGAAAAACAGTAATGACTGATAGAAATATTGGGGCTTTGGAAGAAGCCTGAATGTCCTTTTTATTTAAAAATGGTTGTAAAAAACCCCTTCACATTAGCTTGACTTTGGAGTGTAAAGCTAAGTGAGGGGATTATTTTTTTTAAGTGTATCAGATATGAATTATGTTAGAAAGTAGGTAATGTTACTTTAAAGAGGTCGCTGGGTTGGTGTTCACGTTGGATAATACCTAACATAGTCTTTACGATTGATGGATTTTGACTGGCCACATCTTGATCTTCGTGTAGATCTTCCTTCAAATTGTATAGTGATGGGACTCCTTTCTTGACGATAAGTTTCCAGTCGCCCATACGTACTGCCATCTGATCGGTTTCATGGAACTCCCAGTATAGGAATTCATGTTCTTTCTGTTTTTTGTCGTTCCCTAGAAGGGTAGGGGCAAAGGATATTCCGTCGAAATAATCTTTATTTTTATCTGGAAATTTTTTGTCACCTATCAGTTCGTAGAAAGTGGGCAGAATATCATAAAAAGCGAGCTGGTGGTCGTTGGTTGTTCCGCTTGCGATGTGTCCTGGCCAGCGTACGATGAATGGAATACGGATGCCTCCTTCATGGCATTGGCGCTTCAGGCCTCTTAGCTTACCGTCTCGTCCGAAGAATTCAGGATCGGCTCCTCCTTCTTCGTGAGGCCCGTTGTCACTACTGAAGAAAACAATTGTGTTTTCGTCCAGTCCTTTTTCTTTCAGCTTCTTGAAAATTTCTCCTACATAAGCGTCCAGGCGTGTTATCATGCCGGCAAAATGTGCATGAGTGTGATCCGAAGGGTTATATCGTGAACCTTCGTCTCCACCCCAAGTTTTGTCGGTAAAAAACTTCTTTTTATAATCGTTAAAGATGGAGTCGTGTGGTTGTGCCAGTTCTGCATGGGGAAGGGTGTATGTGAAAATGCCGCAGAACGGTTGCTCTCCGGTTTGTGCGTCCAGCCATTTCAGTGCCTCTTGATGAATAAGGTCTGCCGAATATTGCGGGCGTTTGAAATAGTCGTCACCAAACATCGGGTACTTGATATTTTCTTCCAGTACGATACGTTTCACTTCCTTGTCGCCTTTCGAACGGCTATAGCGATTCAAAAAATTGGGATAGTATAAGTGTGCCTGGAACTGACATATGTATCCGTAGAATTCGTCTACACCTCGTTTATCGGGAGTAGACCAGGAGCCTTCGTAGCCTCCTGCCCATTTGCCGAACATACCGGTTGTGTATCCGTTCTTCTTCATGACTTCGGGGAGGATAACATGAGTTGAATCGTATGGTTCCTGACCGACAACTGCGTAATCTTGGTTCTCTCCGTAGGTTACGACTGCCGATTGAGGCCAGTATTCCTTGTTGCCTCGTACGTGAGTGTGGCCGCTATGTTGCCCGGTCATCAGGGTTGCACGTGAAGGAGCACTTACAGGACTTCCTGCGTATGCTTGTGTAAAACGCATCCCTTCTGCTGCCATTTGGTCGATATGAGGGGTATTGATTAGTTTTTGTCCATAACAGCCCAGATCGCCATATCCCATGTCGTCGCATAGTATAAAGATGATATTAGGAGCTTTATGCTGGGAGAAGGCGCTGGCAGTACTTATTAGGGCAGATAAAATCAAGCATTCTTTTTTCATGGTATTGTTAGGTTTTTATTCGATAAGTATTGTGTAAAATATGCTATTGTAAGGTTTCTCCAAGGTATATTATTACAAAGTTAATTAAATCGTTGTAATTCTTTGCCTTACATGATCTTAAATAGTGTAAATAGGGATGAGCCTATGGATATAGTATACTAGATATCAGCTTGAGTGTTCTTCAAGTTGGTATCTAGTATTCTGTTTTATAAGATAATGTTTTGCTGCTTTCCTTCCAGCCATGTTTTGATATTTTGGAATACAATTTCTGCCCGCGCTTCCATTGACTCGGCAGAAGCGAAGGCTATATGCGGAGTTACAATTGTATTTTTACTGTGCAGTAACGGATGATTTGTATCGAGTGGAGGTTCATTTTCGAATACATCGATTCCGGCTCCGCTTAGATATCCTTCGTTTAAGGCTTGGGCTAGTGCTTCCGAATCAATTACTCCTCCACGGGCTGTATTTATTAAATAAGCTCCCTGTTTCATTTTGCTGATACGTTCTGCATTAATCAGGTGATGAGTTTCGGGAGTGAGCGGACAGTGAAGTGATACGATGTCTGATTGTTCCAGCAGTTCATCCAATGTTACGAAATGAATGAAGGAAGGTTCATTACCCGTTACATGACGTTTGTTACCTAAAATTGTACATCCGAAAGCGTGACACAGTTCGGCTGTACGTGTTCCGATGGCTCCTGCTCCTACGATACCGACAGTCTTTCCTCTCAGTTCACATCCTACCAGGCCGTCTTTTGTCCTTCCTTCCCGACAGCGTTCAGATACCTGAGGTACGTTTCGGAGTAAGGAAATCATCATGCAAAGGGCCAGCTCTGCTACCGATTGTGTAGAATATCCTGCAGCATTGCTTACTTGTATTCCTTTGGCGCGGGCTGCTTCAAGATCAACATGGTCTACACCTGTGAAGGCAACATCAATATATTTGAGTTTTGAACAGCTGTTGATAACTTCTGCTCTCAACGGCATGTTGGCTATCATAATAATGTCGGCATCTTTAGCTTCTTCTATTTGAACTGCTGGATCGGTATTTTTAGGATAGGCCTTAAATTCATGCCCGGCTTCTGTTAGTGGAGCTATGTGGCGTTGCAGGGATGATTCGCTGATTCCCAATGATTCTAATAATACGATTTTCATTTTCTTAGTTTATTTATAGTTGTATAAAGGTTCTTGGTATGTTCAGTTAGAACCATTTTATTCTGCGGAAAATGATGAAAGCCATGGCCGATAGGAAGATCGATGAAAAAACAATGATAGAAAAAGCATGTGGAACTTCTTCTATATGTATGTCGACATTCATACCGTAGAAACTGGCTATCAGTGTAGGGACCATCAGAATGATAGATAGACTTGTCATACGTTTCATGATGGTATTTACGTTATTCGATATGATTGATGCAAAGGCGTCCATTGTTCCGGTCAGGATATCGCTGTAGATATTTACCATATTGTGAGCCTGTTTCAGTTCAATCAGGACGTCGTCTGTCAGTTCTGGATTTTGGTAATCTTTCTCATTGAAAATGTTTTGTAACTTCCCTACCATGACTTCATTTCCGCGGATGGAAGTGTTGAAGTATACCAATGTCTTCTGCAGATTCATTAATCGGAGCAAGTCTTCATTTCTGATACTTTGCTCTAATTCTTTTTCTGCCATGCTTACTTCGTTGTTTATCTGCTTTAAATATTTTAGAAACCATACAGCTGATGAATAGATAATGCGTAAGATCAGCTCGTATTTATTCGGAATATTGATTGATTTACGGCAGATATGCTGAATGAAATCAGGTATCATTTCGGTTGAATGGTAGCAGATGGATACTATAATTTCATTGTTAGTAATAATACCAATGGGTACAGTTGTGTATGGCACCTTCTGATTAGGTGTTTGTACGGGTATACGTAAAATGGTAAGTAGCCAATTCCCTTCTGTATCTGTACGAGGACGTTCGTCGGTATCGGCTATATCGTTTAAAAAGGAAGTTGGAACTTTTAGATCTTCTCTTAAAAATTTGAAATCATCATCGGTAGGGCATTCTACATTTACCCAGCAGTTAGGAAGCCAGTTGTTTTTTTCTACGAAACCTCCTGTTTCACTGTAAAGATACTTTCTCATTGCGTTGCTCCTTTCTTATTTTGTATCCGCCGGTGGTGTGAGCAAGGCAATAAATGGATTCAAAACCTCGCTTACCCCCGGAGGAGAAGGTTAATACTACTTGTGCACGTTCGCGAGTTTGAATCGTGGGTCAGTAGAAATTTAGTGGGGATTATTTTTTATACTCGTAAAGTATTGCTTACTTCGCATTATGAAAAACGATTATTTGAATATGCTAGCCAGCCTCGTGTTGCCGGCTCAGATATTAGATTACTTTCTTATCTCTGGAGTTGAACAAACCTCTCAAGAGATTCATATTAGTCTGGATGAAAAGATGAATTCCAAGTTAAGCAATGACGAACATTTTGAATCCAAAGGTTTTATGGAAGCTGTTAATGTGACAGACTTTCCCATACGGGACCATAAGGTAATCCTCAAGATCAGACGTCGTCGTTGGACGGACTTGCGCACAGGTAAAAGTTTCAGTATTCCCATCGACCTCGATGTTGTAGCCAAGGGAACCAGATACTCCAAAGAATTTGGGGCTTTTTTAAAAGAAACGTATGGAGACATCCCCAGTGACCTGCCGTACGCTTGAGGAATTCTATCATATAGATGGTCATACATTTGAAAAACAGTACAAGGAGGTTCTCAGCGGATATCGTAATTGGGAACAGTTATCCCATGCCGGTGAATGGATGCTGTTTCCGGAAAATATGGGACCGTATCTGGCGATTGACGAGACCTCACTCTCCAACGGTGAACTTTACACCTTTGTAACCAACCGTGATGCCTGTACGAGAGAGTGCTCCCTGGTAGCTGTCGTGGCAGGAACTAAATCAGAGGATGTAATAGCTGTACTGCAACGAATTGACGAGGAAAGCCGTTATGCCGTTAAAGAAGTGACACTTGACCTTTCAGACTCCATGCGCAAGATTGTACGGACTGCATTTCCTGAAGCCAGCCGTGTGATAGACCGTTTTCACATTCAGAGATTAGCTTGTGATGCTGTGCAGGAATTACGCATCAAACACCGTTGGGATGCCATACAGCAGGCCAATGAGGAAATGGAAGAAGCTAAGCGGAAGAACGAAGATTATGTCCCATACCGATATTCCAATGGCGATACCCGTAGGGAATTACTTATACGCTCCCGGTATCTGCTTTTCAAGTCAGCTGATAAATGGACAGAAAAACAGAAGCAAAGGGCAGCAATCCTATTTGAGGAATACCCTGACATCAAAAAGGCATACGGTTTGTGCCATTCCCTGCGGATGATTTTCTCTAAGAACACCATAAAGGACGCTGCACGTCTGGCTATGGCACGATGGTATAATAAAGTAGAAGAAGCAGGGATGCATTCTTTTAATGTCATTGCTGCTACTTTCTATGAGCACTATGATGAAATACTGAATTTCTACAACCATCGTTCTTCAAATGCGATGGCAGAATCGTTCAATGCAAAAATTAAACTGTTCAGAGCAAATCTAAGAGGAGTAGCTGATAAGAAGTTCTTTTTATTCCGCATTGCGAAGCTATATGCGTATCCCCACTAAATTTCTACTGACCCTGAATCGTCCATGATTATTTTTATTTTTAGGTTACAAAAAAAGTTCGTCTTGTGAACGAACTTTTTTGCTCTTCAGGTTGGACTTGAACCAACGACCCTCTGATTAACAGTCAGATGCTCTAACCGACTGAGCTACTGAAGAAGATTAATATGTTTAAAAAGAATGGCTCTTCAGGTTGGACTTGAACCAACGACCCTCTGATTAACAGTCAGATGCTCTAACCGACTGAGCTACTGAAGAATCATTTTGCAATCTGAGTATTTTGCTCTTCAGGTTGGACTTGAACCAACGACCCTCTGATTAACAGTCAGATGCTCTAACCGACTGAGCTACTGAAGAAGGTTTTTCTCAATTGCGTGGCAAAGGTAGTAGGATATTTTGAAATATGCAATATCTTTGCAAAAAAAATATTGATAAATGGATAAAATTATTGGAATGGGCAATGCTTTGGTCGATGTTTTGGTCTTAATCGATAGTGATGAGGTGCTAAATGACCTGAATTTGCCTAAAGGAAGTATGCAGTTAATAGACGAGGACACATTATTTAATATACGTACTAAGACAGCTGGGCAGAAACTTCATCGGGCAACTGGAGGAGCTGCAGCTAATACAATATGTGCACTTGCAGGGCTGGATGCAGAAGTTGGATTTATTGGGAAAATTGGTACAGATGAATTCGGACAATTTTTTGAGCGGACATTAAAAAAAAGAGGAATAGAAACTTCTTTGTTGAAATGTGACTGCCCTTCGGGAGTTGCTTCCACATTTGTATCACCTTGTGGTGAACGTACTTTTGGTACATATTTGGGAGCATCAGCCAAACTTTGTGCTGATGACTTGTCGCGTTCAATGTTCGAAGGTTATTCCTATTTTTATATTGAAGGTTATTTGTTGCAGGATCATGATCTTATTGTACGTGCCATGCAATTAGCAAAAGAGGCTGGTTTGCAAATCTGTCTTGATATGGCTAGCTACAATGTGGTTGAGGCCGAGCGTGAGTTTTTCGATATGTTGATTACAAAATATGTGGATATTGTATTTGCTAATGAAAGCGAAGCACGCGCCTATACGGGTAAAGGACCTGAAGAAGCTTTACAGGAAATATCATCTAAATGCAGCATTGTAGTCATAAAAACAGGTAAAAGTGGTTCATTGGTAAAAAAAGGTACTGAGGTTATTCGTGTAAATCCTTTCCCTGTCAAGAAAGTAGTTGATACAACGGGGGCTGGCGATTTTTATGCAGCAGGTTTCTTATATGGTCTTACATGTGGCTATTCACTTGAAAAGTGTGCACAGATAAGCTCCATTTTGGCTGGGTATGTTATTCAGACAGTGGGAACAGCCCTGACAAAGAAGAAATGGAACGAAATAAAGTTAAATATTGAGTCCGTCTTGCAGGCTTGAGCAGAATAATATGTTTATTTGCAAGCTAAAATCATGATAACTATGAATACAAAAAGAACGCTGATTGGAGCTTTTATCATTTTTCTTGGTTTGGGACTTTCCAGCTTTAAAGATGATGACCGTAATTTTCAGATATCAAAGAATCTGGATATTTTCAATTCTATTTTTAAGGAGCTGGATTTATTTTATGTAGATACTATCGATCCTGAAAAAATGATTCAAAATGGGGTTAACGGTATGCTGGCTCTGACCGACCCATATACCGAGTATTATCCGGAGGAGGGTATCAACAGTCTGAAAGAAATGATTACGGGAAAGTATGGTGGTATCGGAGCTGCTATACGATATTATAAGAAAAAAGATCGTATTGCCATTGTGGAACCTACTGAAGGTATGCCGGCTGCAGAAGCTGGTGTAAAGGCGGGCGATATTATTCTTTCGGTTGGTGGAAAGGAAATGCTGAGAGGAAATATGAAACCTCAGGAATTTTCATCGAAAGTAAGTGAGGCTTTGCGTGGTGAACCGGGTACTTCTTTTGTTTTAAAAGTGCTTCGTCCATTGAAGAACGATAGTACCGTGATGGAGTTTAAAATTACGCGCAAGAATATCCGTAACAATCCGGTTCCTTATTATGGTATAATTAAAGATAGTATAGGCTATTTGTCGCTGACTGGTTTTACAGATAATTGTGCCAAGGATGTGAAAAAGGCATTTATTGAGTTAAAGCAGCGTGGAGCTAAGTCTTTAGTGATAGATTTACGAGATAATGGAGGAGGTTCTTTGCAGGAAGCTGTAGAAATTATTAACTTTTTTGTGACGAAAGGAAAAGAAATAGTAGTGACGAAAGGAAAAATTCGTCAGGCTGCCAGTTCATTCAAAACTCAGAATGAACCAATAGATACAGAAATGCCTCTGGCTGTGCTTGTAAATGGTAATACGGCTTCTGCTTCTGAAATTTTGAGCGGTTCTATGCAAGATATGGATCGTGCGGTGATTATTGGTATGCGTACTTATGGAAAGGGTCTGGTGCAGACTACTCGCCCATTGCCGTATAATGGTACATTGAAGGTTACTACATCTAAATATTATATTCCAAGTGGCCGTTGCATTCAGGCTATCGATTATGCAAAGAAGAATGCAGACGGTTCGGTAGCACGTATCCCTGATAGTTTGACAACTGTATTCCATACAGCTGCCGGACGTGAAGTTCGTGACGGTGGAGGTATTCGTCCGGATATTGAAGTGAAAGGGGATAAGTTCCCGAATATATTGTTCTATTTGATGAACGATGATTTGATTTTTGATTATGTTACTCAGTATTGTCTGACGCATCCTGCTGTTACTTCTGTCGATTCGATACGGATTACTGATGCTGATTATGCTGAATTTAAGAAACAAGTCAAGGCTGCTAATTTTACTTACGACCGTCAGAGTGAAGGACTTTTAAAGACGTTGAAAGAAGTTGCCGAATTTGAAGGCTATATGGAAGGGGCAGCAGAGGAGTTTAAGGCTTTGGAACAAAAGTTGAATCATAACTTGGACCGTGATCTTGATTATTTTGCAAAACCGATAAAAGAACAAATTGCTGAAGAAATAGCAACCCGATATTTTTATCAGCGTGGAGCTGTTATGCAACGTCTGAAAGACGATGAGGACTTGGATAAAGCTATTGAAGTTCTGAATTCTCCAGAAAAATACAAGGAGATATTGTCGGTTCCAGTGAAAGTTGCAGAGAAGCAGAAATAGGAAACTGTAAGATAGAAGATGAGCCATCAAATCAAATTATAGGAAAAGATGGAATCTCTAATTTGAAGCTTACACATCACTTATAGATGAAAAGGGTCGTATCATTACTCAAAATGAGGTTTGATACGACCCTTTTTTAACCTTTTAGTTTATGCTTTTAAAGTAAGACCTTTTCTGTTTTGACGCGTTCTTTATTGACAAAAGCTTATACCTGCGGCTTCTTATTTATAAAGAGCAAGAACAGAGAAAGAATCTCAAAATAAAAGCAGAGATAAGCTTATTTATAATCTATCATTGTTTCTCCGATAACACTTTTCAAGCCATCAATGACTCATTGATATATATGAATTTGAACAATAACTTAAACAGAGGGTTTGTCTATAAAACGATATTAATAATCAGTCTATTGAATATGTTTATCAGATACTAATAATCTATAAGTTATAACATAAAAACTCCTGCTTTTAGCCCTATATCGAAATGAGCAAAGACTAAAGCAGGAGATTTTTATTTTTAAGTTTTAATCTATAAGATTTTTACTTTCACAGTTTTATTTTGAGGCAGCTCCATTCTTTGAAATCTATTCTGTAATATTACATTTGATAGTACAGAATACTGATTTTTTGCTTGAGATTGCAGTTTATTTTTCCTTGTAATCTCCGTTCGCCTTAATTAGTTCAATCAGCTTTTCTACTGCCTGCTCTTCCGGAATATTCTTTTCAATACATTCTTTTTTCTTGTACAGGCTGATTTTGCCTCGTCCGGCCCCTACATAACCATAGTCTGCATCTGCCATTTCACCGGGACCATTGACAATACAGCCCATGATACCGATCTTGAGCCCTTTCAGGTGCGAGGTCGCAGCTTTGATACGAGCGATGGTAGCTTCCAGATCGTATAGCGTACGTCCACAGCCGGGACAGGAAATATATTCTGTCTTCGATGTACGCGCTCTGCCTGCTTGTAGAATGCCGAATGCAATTTCATCTACTTTCTCATCAGTAATAGCATTTCCGTGATTATATAGTAAAATACCGTCGCAGAAACCATCAAATATCAATGCTCCCATATCGACTGCCGATTTGATCTGCAAATCTTCTGTATTGTTTTCCTGATAAAATTGGAAGAATACCAATGGATTGGTTAAACCTTGATTCATCAGTTGATGTGCGATTCCCCGAAATTCGCCGAGACGATTCGGATGATTACTTTGGGCAATGATAACAACTTCTGGATGCATGCGCAGACAAGCTGTAGCTTCTTCATTCAGTCCCATATATGGAGTGAATAAGAATTTGACTTTTGCATTGCAGTGGTGCAACTCAACCAGTTGCTGGTAATTGAAGGCAGGATAAGTCCCCTCTTCTCCTTTCCATATGTTTGCATCTACAATGTAGCCGATATTGGTACGACGCATTTCAGGAAGCTGCTGTCCGCAATAGATGTAGTCCGGACAGAACTGCTCATTGATTTGCATATTACCGTCAAGACGGGCAGATATAACAACCGGTACATGTTCACCTCCAATATTTTCAACAGCTGTTGTATGGCGTCGGTTTGGATTGGTATAGTTAAATTCGGCTGCTTCTGCTCCTGGTATATAGGGATGATTCTCGCGTTGGAGTACATAATCCACCAGTTTGCGGGCTACTGGGATTTCTGCTTCAGGAGCTTCACTCAGTGAAACGCGGATAGTATCTCCTAATCCGTCACACAACAAAGCGCCGATACCTAATGCCGATTTGATACGTCCGTCTTCTCCATCACCAGCTTCGGTAACTCCCAGATGAAGAGGGAATGACATACCTTCCTTTTCCATCTGTTCTGCCAGCAGTCGGACTGTCTTGACCATTACGACCGTATTGGAGGCTTTGATGGAAATAACGACGTTCATGAACTGTTCATCTACACAGATACGGAGAAATTCCATACACGATTCTACCATACCTTCAGGAGTATCACCATAACGTGACATGATACGGTCGGACAATGAACCGTGATTTACTCCAATACGGATAGCAGTATGATTCTCTTTACAGGTATTTAGGAATGGAATGAAGCGGTCACGTATCTTCTGAATTTCCTGAGCATATTCTTCATCCGTATATTCCAGTTTCTTGAAAGTGCGCGCGGCATCTACATAATTTCCCGGATTGATGCGTACTCCTTCAGCATACAATGCTGCTACTTCTGCCACTTTGGGATTAAAGTGTACATCGGCTATCAGCGGAGTGTCGTACCCTTGTGAACGCAGTCCGATATTGATATTCTTTAAGTTTTCAGCTTCACGTACTCCCTGAGTAGTGAGGCGTACATATTCACCTCCTGCTTCAATGATGCGTTTAGCTTGTTCTACACAGGCCTCAGTATCCATTGTGACCGTATTGGTCATACTTTGTATACGGATAGGATTAGTGCCACCCATAGGAGTGGCACCAACATATACCTCATTTGCCTCTCGGCGTGAATAGTTGAAGTAATCCATTAATTTGTTTTATAAGCGTATTTTACTTCTTTCAATTCTTCGTTAGCTTTGACTATCTTATTTTTCAGACCTTCCTTGTAAGCTGCAAATTTTTCGGCGAGTCCTTCATCAGATAATGCCAACATTTGTACTGCAAGGATAGCTGCATTCATAGCACCATTGATAGCAACTGTTGCTACAGGTATGCCGGGAGGCATCTGGATGATAGAATAAAGCGCATCCACTCCATCGAGCACAGAACCTTTTACGGGAACTCCGATAACAGGAAGTGTAGTATTCGCTGCAATCACGCCTGGCAAAGCTGCAGCCATTCCTGCTGCTGCAATAATGACTTTAATACCTCGTCCGGCAGCTTCTTTTGCGAATTTTTCCACTTCAGCAGGTGTACGGTGTGCCGAAAGAGCATTCATTTCGAAAGGAACTTGCATTTCGTCGAGCAGTTTCGCCGCTTTCTCCATAACAGGAAGATCGGACGTACTACCCATGATGATACTTACAATTGGTTTCATGTCTGTTTATTTAGTTTTATTCATTAATGATCTGTTTGTATGCTTCAGCATCCAGCAGTTCATCCATTTCTGTAGTGTCAGTTGGTTTGATCTTGATTAGCCAGCCGTCACCATATGGATCTTTGTTTACCAGTTCCGGATGTTCTTCCAGCTCTGGATTGATTTCAAGTACTTCGCCACCAATGGGAAGGAAAAGGTCGGATACAGTTTTTACAACTTCAATGGTTCCGAATACTTCACCTTTTTCTAGAGTTTCACCTTCGGTCGTTACATCTACAAAGACGATGTCGCCCAATTGTTCTTGTGCATAATCTGTAATTCCTACATAAGCTTCATCACCTTCCAGACGAATCCATTCGTGTTCGTTCGTGTACTTTACATTAGTTGGGAAATTCATAATCTTAGTATTTTAGAGGTTAATATAATTATGTTTCAAATAAACAAAATTCCAGTGATACCGCAAAACAAACCGACTAAAAAACCTCCTCCAACTTCGTTTAAAGTATGTTGGCGGACGATGATTCGTGCGGAACCTAACATTCCTGCCAGTAAAATAAAACCGCAGAGCCACCAGATAGGATTGAACTGGAAAATGAAACTGTATGAAAGTAATCCTCCGATAATCATACCACAGCTGGCCATGTGAGTGCTGATTTTCCATTTCAAGTTGATACTGGTACAGATAACCATACAAAGCAGAGTAGCTATGATTATTCCGCTCATATAGCGTGGAAGATGAATCCGGTACATGGTCAGAAAACATCCTGTATAACTCATGATCGTAATCAGGTATGGCAGAAAGCGTTTCTCTCTCTTCCCCAGCTCCCGTAACGTCCAGCCATTGATTTTCTGAAGAAGGTATATACCAAGCATCGGAAGGAGAATGGTAAAGCAATATACCATGATCAGAACTGTCAGTTTATATTGCAGGGGGAGTATTCGTAAATATGTAAAAAAGAAAAGCAGCAAAAACGCTACAAAAGGAACCATAAAAGGTGTAAATATGGCAGAGATGATACGTGCTGCCATAAATAGTGCATCTTTAGGCTCTTTTGTTGTTTCCTGAGAAGGAGCATGATATGTTAACTGATCGGGAATATTAGTTTCTTCCATCCTTGTGTTATGATTGTTTTTTGTCGTTTGGTTTATCTTCTTAGTCGTGCGACTGGAATGTTAAGCTGCTGGCGGTATTTGGCAACCGTACGTCGTGCTATCGGATATCCTTTTTCTTTTAGCATGTCGGCCAGTTCGTCATCGGTGTAAGGTTTATCCTTATTTTCCTTGTCGATACACTCTTTCAGGAACTGTTTGATTTCACGCACAGACAATTCTTCTCCGTTTTCTGTTACATATCCGTCGCTGAAGAAAAACTTGAGTGGATATATTCCGAAGTTAGTCTGTATATATTTGCTGTTGCTCACTCGTGAAATTGTTGAAATATCCAGTTGTGCACGTTCGGCCACATCTTTCAGTATCATAGGTCGGAGTGAAGACTCATCACCATCCTGGAAGAACGGTCGTTGCAAGTCTATAATAGCCTGCATCGTACTGAGCAATGTCTGCTGGCGTTGTTTAACAGCATTGATAAATCCCTGAGCTGCATCTACCTTTTGCTTGAGGAATAATAATGCGTTTTTCGATTCCTTACTTTGATTAGCTTTATTGCGTGTATGCTCATCAAGCATTTCAGTAAATTCACGGCTTAAGCGCAGTTCAGGAACATTCCGGTTGTTGAGGCTAAGATGAATAGTACCGTCTTCTTCTGTCTCAACAATAAAATCAGGAATAATTTGCTGCAAGTTTTTACCGATTGTTTCTCCCATGGAACTTCCCGGACGCGGATTCAGCTTGGTCAGTTCCACTACGGCTGCATTATATTGTTCTTCAGTTATCCCTAACTTTTGTAATATTTTATCTTTATTTTTCTTGGTGAAATCATCGCAACATTTGTTGATGATATCATATTCTATTTGTTTCAGCGGAGAGTTTTCTTTCCGCTTGATTTGCAGCAAGAGGCATTCCTGAAGGCTTCGTGCTCCTATTCCCGCAGGATCAAAATCCTGTATGATAGACAAGATATGCTCCAGTTGTTCAGGAGTTGTATAAATACCCTGATAGATGGCAAGTTCGTCCATCAGGGCTTCTGTTGTTTTTCTCAATAAACCGTCATCATCCAAAGAGCCGATAAGATACTCGCCTAACTGTTTTTCTTCGGGAGTAAGATCTTGCATGTCAAGCTGCTCTTTCAGCGTTTCGTAAAATGAAACACTGTCCGAAAAAGGGATCTCTTCGGGAGTTTCTCCCTTAGAACGGTTGTTCTCCTGAAGCTTATAATCGGGAATGTCATCCTCTGTGCGATAATCTCCCAACGACAAATCATCATTATAGTCGGTTCCGGATTCTTCATTTTCATCGGCAGGATAGTCATCTTCATGTCCCTCAGCCTCTTCAGTATGTTCTTTGCCTTCTTCTAGAGCAGGATTGTCCAAAAGTTCAGAATGAATACGTTCTTCCAATTCTACAGTAGGCAGCTCTAATAATTTGACTGCCAATATCTGCTGTGGAGATAAAGTCTGAACCTGCTGCTGGGCCTGAGTTTGTACTTGACGTGAATTTATAGCCATAAAAATGAATTTGATTTTTTCGCTGCAAAAATAAACAATTAGATACGGATTATATGGTTTTCACTTAATTTTATTTTATGTGGACAACCAACTTCTCTACCAATATCTGTGGAATTTAATATCTGAAACTGCTTCCTCCCAAAAACTCGCGCAACAAGGAAGTCGGCGGAAGTTCATTGTCTTGTACTGAAACAAAATAGGCAAGGAAACGCAGAAGGCGGTGAGCTTCCGAGTATGCCGGACAGTTATTGGGTACCTTTCGTAAAATGGGTTCTGCATAGTCCTTTAACACGGCAAGTTCGAAGAGCAGAGCCGAGTTGAACATTGCATCTGCATATTCCTGATAAGGGAATATCCATTTGTCTTCCCCTGCACGGACACTTTCCCATCGAGAAATTGTCGCTTCTGCCGAGTAATTGCGGTATCGGTAATCGCGTATGATTCGGCGTAGCAACCGGTTGTCGGTGGTAGGAATATAATTATGGTTGTCGAGTGAGATTGTAGTCAGGGCAGATACATATATCTTATATTTATTGGCTGCCGGAATATTGGGGGTCAGTGCCGGATTCAGCGCATGTATCCCTTCCAGTATCAATATCATATTTTCGTCAATACGTAATTTCTTGCCACTGTTCTCGCGTTTGCCCGTTGTAAAATTAAATCGGGGTAATTCAATTTCCTTACCATCTAACAACTCCTTTAACTGGGCTTCGAAGAAAGGAAGATCCAGCGCGTACAGTGACTCGAAATCGTGTTCACCGTTTTCATCGAGTGGAGTATCTTCTCTGTTTACAAAATAATCGTCCAGTGAAATCGGATAAGGCTTCAGTCCATTAGTCATTAACTGAATACTGAGACGTTTGCTGAACGTTGTCTTTCCCGAAGATGACGGTCCGGAAATCAATACCAGTTTCACTCTTTCTCCATTTTGGTTCCGGTGAGTGATTTCGTCGGCTATATGTGCAATTTTCTTTTCTTGCAATGCTTCCGATACATTTATCAGGTCGGTAGCATGCCCGTTGTTGCAGGCTATGTTGAAATCCCCAACCGTACTGATTCCCAATATCTGGTTCCAGCGGTGATATTCCTGAAATACCTCCAGCATCTTTTCTTGTTTTACAAGTTCCTCCAGTTTTTGCGGGTTCTTTCTGTTTGGAATACGCAGCAACAATCCGTCATAGTATTTTACTATATCGAACAGTTTGATGTATCCTGTACTTGGAACCAGACTGCCATAATAATAGTCGATGGTATCTCCTAATCTGTAATAGAAAGTATATAACTGTCCGGAAGTCTTCAGCAGTTTTGCTTTGTCCATCATTCCTCTTTGGGTGAATAATTCGACGGCCTGTTCTGTATGGCACTCTATACGTTGGAAAGGAATGTTGTCGGTAATTATTTCCTGCATTTTCTGCTTGATACGTGTAACATCATCCAAACCAATGGAACGGTCCAGATGCAGCGTACAGTAATAACCCTTCGATACGGGATGTTCCAGGGAAATGCTTCCCTGCGGATAAAGCTCTTCTACTGCTTTGACAAGGATGAAACAAAGCGATCGGAAATAGGTACGCATGCCCGACGGATTAGTTATATCAAGAAACTCAATATCTTTATTGTAATATACCTTAAAGTTGAGCCCTTCTACCTTATTGTTAACTTTCGCACTGACAGGTCCGTAGGGCATTTCTAAATTAAAACCATTATAAATATCCAAAAGCGTGCTTCCCTCGGGGAAATCTTTTGTTAAATTGTTATTTTTGCAATATATTTGTAGCATAATTGTAATATGTGTTACTAACTCGGTGATTTGGCAATTAATTTACACATTAAACAATTAAGAGCCTACCTCCGACTTAATTAATTACAAATGGAATATACTTTTTATGATTTTTTAGCGTTGCTCGGTTCGTTAGCGCTTTTCCTTTATGGAATGAAAATCATGAGTGAGGGGCTTCAGAAGTTTGCCGGTGACAGACTTCGTAGTATCCTGACCGCTATGACGACCAACAGAGTGACCGGTGTATTGACTGGTGTGCTTATTACGGCCTTAATTCAATCTTCTTCTGCTACGACAGTTATGGTGGTCAGCTTTGTCAATGCAGGATTGCTGACCCTTTCACAATCCATAGGTGTAATTATGGGAGCCAATATTGGTACTACCGTTACCGCTTGGATTATTTCCGCTCTCGGCTTTAAAGTCGATATTTCTTTATTCTCTTTACCTCTTCTGGCTTTTGGTATTCCGCTTTTATTTTCTCAAAAGAGTTCCCGTAAGTCTATCGGTGAGTTTATTTTCGGTTTTGCTTTCCTGTTTATGGGATTGAACTTACTGAAAACCAATGCTCCAGACTTGAGCGCCAACCCTGATATGTTGGCTTTCGTCCAGAACTATACCGATATGGGATTCATTTCCGTACTTTTGTTTGTCTTTATCGGTACTATCCTGACCATGATTGTACAGGCGTCTGCGGCAACGATGGCGATAACGCTTATCATGTGTGCTAACGGATGGATCAGCTTTGAGCTGGGAGCAGCACTGGTGCTGGGAGAGAATATCGGTACTACCATTACGGCAAATCTTGCTGCTCTGACTGCCAATACTCAGGCCAGACGAGCTGCTATGGCTCACCTGATGTTTAATATATTTGGTGTAATCTGGGTTTTGATATTGTTTAAGCCGTTCCTGTCGATGGTAGACTGGATAATTTCTGACTTTATGAATATCAGTGAAGCTGACGGTGCTGCTGTTTCATTTAAATTATCGGCGTTCCATACTTGCTTCAATGTATGCAATGTGCTGATTCTGATATGGTTCGTTAAGCTGATAGAAAAAACAGTCTGCAAGCTTATTCCTCAAAAGGAACAGGAAGAAGAGTATCGCCTGCAATTTATTACTGGTGGTATGTTGTCGACAGCCGAACTTTCTGTTTTGCAGGCTCGTAAAGAAATCAACCTTTTTGCAGAGCGCATCCAGCGGATGTTCCGTATGGTTCGTGATTTGTTACATACGGAAAATGAGAATGATTTTAATAAATTGTTCAGCCGTATAGAGAAATACGAGAATATCAGTGACAATATGGAGGTAGAGATTGCCAACTATCTGAATCAGGTTTCTGAAGGTCGTTTGAGTTCGGAAAGTAAACTTCAGATACGTGAAATGCTCCGTGAAGTAACAGAAATAGAAAGTATTGGTGATAGCTGTTACAACCTGGCAAGAACTATTAACCGTAAGCGCAGAGGAAATATTGATTTTACAGAAAAGCAATATGAGCATATTCATCAGATGTTTGCTTTGACTGACAATGCACTGACGCAGATGATAAAGCTGGTGGAAGATGTGCATCATATCGTAGATGTGAACAAATCATTTAATCTGGAGAATGAAATCAATAACTACCGCAATCAGCTGAAGAATCAGAACATAGTCGATGTGAACAATAAAGAATATAGCTATCAGATGGGTATCCACTATATGGACATTATCGGTGAATGTGAAAAGCTGGGCGATTATGTAGTGAATGTGGTAGAAGCACATTCTGATGTAAAGGAGAAAAAAACTTGAGAAAATAAATAGAACAGGCTATATATAAAGGGCATCTGCATGTTTTTCAGAACGTGGAGATGCCCTTTTTTTACTCTAGACTATTGTTATAAAAATAATTCAGCAATTTTTCATTAAAACTTCTCGATGTTTTTTAATTTTTTGTACGAATACTCAGGAGATTTGTACAAAAAATGAGCAAGATTTCAGCATGGTTTTCTTGTAGTTTCCGCGACTTATTCTTGATATCTGTCGAAAGAGATTGTTTGACTACTGTTGTTTGCGGTAACTATGTATCGCCCAGCTGTATAAGATTGTTGCAAAGCAGGATAATACACAAAGTTGTTGCACGATATCGCCGATACCGCTCCCTTTTAGATATACCATACGCATCATTTCCATGAAGTAGCGTAGCGGATTGATATAAGTGATGTACTGTGCCCAGTCGGGCATACTGCTGATGGGTGTGAACAGGCCACTCATCAGAATAAAAATAAGCATGCAGAACCACATGACGAACATAGCCTGTTACATGGTAGACGAATAATTGGAAATGACCAGTCCGAGTCCTGACATGACCAGTACAAATATGAGTGTTGCCAGATAGATGGTGAATATGCTTCCTGCAGGTGTCAGGCCATATACGGCCCATGCAAGCAGCATGCACAGATTCAATACAATAAAGCCTATAAGCCAATAAGGAAGCAGCTTGGAAAGAGTAAAGGTAAAGCGGCTTACCGGAGTGACATTAATTTGCTCAATGGTACCGGCTTCTTTTTCACCAACTACATTCAAGGCAGGCAGAAATCCGCAAAGCATAACCAGCAGCATAGTCATCAGGGCAGGAACCATAAAGGTTTTATAGTCCAGATGTGGATTGAAACGGTACCGGATTGAAGTTACCGATGTAGATTGTGGGTTAAGTATCTGTTGCAGATATGTATTCCCTAATCCTCCTTTTGTTCCATTTACGGCATTAATGGCTACCAAAGCCGATGCCGGACGTCCGTTGACTTGTTCTTTTTCAAATCCTTTAGGAATTTCCAATAACATGTCAGCCTGATTTCTTTCGATGCATTCCACCGCTTTGTGATAAGTATCCGGAAGTGCAACTAACTTGAAATAGGGAGAAGATTCTATCCGGTGTGTCAGTCGGAGAGAAGAAGGGGTATGGTCATTGTCTATGCTATACGTAAGTCTTCTATTTCCAGCGTAGCAGCCCATGGCATCACCAGCATGATCATACATGGGAATATCAGAATCAGGCGGGGCAGGAAACTGTTCCGTATAAGATGCTTGAACTCTTTTTCTATGAGGTATCGTAATATCATATTCTTTATTTACTCTAAGCGGTTTTTAAATATTTTAGAGGTAATACCTATTAGTATCACAGCCATAAACAGGAGTACACATACTTCTTTCCATACATAAGATAGCGGTACTCCTTCTATCATCAGTTGTCTTACCAGTGATACATACCAGCGGGCAGGAATGGCACAGGAGATCCATTGCAGTATAGCTGGCATACTTTCTATCGGGAAAATGATTCCTGATAAAATGATAGTAGGTATCATCAGTACCATTGCCGAGGCTAGCAGGGCAGCTACCTGCGTGTGGGTGATGCACGATATGAGCAGTCCAAGAGCAAGGGTTTTCTGAGAGTTGTATACGCTGTTGCTTTGTGTTTAGTATTTCTACTTTTACAGCATCCACATCGGCATCATTGGCTATACCGTTATTTCGGTAAGCTTCTATATTCTTTAAGTTTCTTTGTAAGTTATCATGGAGCAGAGCGTTCTGATGCAACTGTTCGTTTAAGAGTAATATCCCGAAGAATACCTGATTGACTTGTTCGTTCAGTGCATACATGCTTACGTCCAGTTGATACTTATTTTCTTGCGAAACGGCTTTGATCTCTTTTTTCTGGTGATGAATCTGTCCGCCGTCCCAAATGTTTTGCTGAACTTCTATCAGTGCCTGATACTGGTCTTTGGGCAATCCTTTGATACCTATTCCCGGAATATCTATCGAGAATGTAGTTGCATCGCTCTGGTAAGATGCTTTGCCGCTGATATTGATTTGTGGAAGGTTACCTTTGGATGCGTTCGAAAGATTATATTGTTCAGCAAGTTGAATGAGGTTATATTGTCTGACCAGGGGATAATTCTCTTGTGCAGCATGCCTGCATTCGTCTAGTGTAACTTGTGCCCTTGTGGATATGGCAACTGTAAAAAACATAATGAAGAAAAGAATCCGTTTCATTGTTTGTCGTTTTTATTGTTCTGATACAAAGTTAAATGCTTTCAGTATATACATAAGGCTCCATTGGTTGTTGTAAATGTCCTAATTGTTCGATAATGTGCGAAAAATAGCTTCTTATAGGGCTATATTATTATCTTTGCGGGAAATGAGAATGTTATCATGGAACAGAATAATCTTTTACTCTTAGCTTTAAAGCAGATATTTGAACTTTCCGCTATACCTTGTAATAAATATCGGTTTGTTTCTGCCGAACTGGGTTTTGTCCGTTCAATGAGAGGAGTATTGGAAATTTCAGAGCAGATATTTGCTTTCGGCCAGCCTTATCGTCTGACGGAAGGTCGTGTCTTGTTTATGCATGCCGGGTGTATTCGTGTGCGAGCGAATCTTATAGAATTGACGCTTAAACCTCATCAGTTGATTGTAGCTTCACCAGGTACAATACTTCAGGTAATTGAAATATCGAAAGGTTGTGAATTGGAGATGTTTGCCTTTACCAATGGCCTCATGGAAGGTTGGCAAAAAGAAGTATTGTTGCAGACCTTTTTGCAAGGAAGACTTTATGTACAGCTTGATTTACCGGAAAAGGAAGAAAAACGGATTGCTGCCTTTTTCGATTTATTGTGGGATATCGTACACGATAAGCCTTTCCCTCGAGATATGGTAAGAAGTCTTATTTCGGCTTTGTTTCATCAGATAAATATATATCGTATGAGGGAAATATCGGAAGAAAGCGGTCGGCTCACGCGTCAGGAAGAAGTTTTCAACAGATTTTTGTCGCTTGTTAATAAGTATGCCATACACGAAAGAAGTGTAGTGTTTTATGCCGACAGGCTGTACCTGACTTCCCGTTATCTGAGTACATTGATAAAACAGACAAGTGGCCGTACAGTGATGGACTGGGTGAATGAGGCTGTAGTGCAAGAAGCAAAATTGTTACTTCGTCATTCTGATAAACTGGTTTATCAGATAGCTGATGAATTGAACTTTCCGAATGCATCTTTCTTCTGCAAATATTTCCGGAGACTGACGGGTAAGACACCTCATGAATATAGGCATGGAAAATAAAAAACACAGGTACAGACTGATAATCATGTCCATACCTGTGTTTTATAAGATGAAATAATCAGTTATTATTTCTTATCTTCTTTTTCGATGCTAACCAATTCTACTTCAAAAATCAATGTAGAGAACGGTTTGATTTTACCAGTTTCACGTGAGCCATAAGCCAGTTCCTGAGGAATATACAATTCCCATTTAGATCCTACCGGCATCATAGTCAGAGCTTCTGTCCATCCTTTGATTACCTGGTTTGCACGGAAAGTAGTTGGTTCTTTACGGTCGTAAGAGCTGTCGAACTGAGTTCCGTCGATTAAAGTACCTTTATAATTAACTTTAACTCTTGCTGTTTCTCCAGGAATTTCACCTTTACCCTCAGTGATTACTTTATATTGCAGACCACTTGCAGTTACTTTTACTCCTTCTTTGCTCTTGTTAGTAGCCAGGAAGTCTTCGTTCTGTTTTTTATAGTCAGCATATTTTGTTTCCAAAGCTTTTTCTTTAATAGCTTCTGCCTTAGCATTTACATATACAGCAGCAGAATCAGGAGCAACGAGTGCCTGCTTCTTTACAGCAGAAACGAAACCAGCCAAGAAGTTTTCTTTGCTTAAGTTCTGTGTAGAGTCGCCGTTGAAGATACGATCGTTGATAGCGTCGAACATATCACCACTTACTTGCTGTCCGATCTGGATACCAGCCATGTAAGCTTTCTGTTTTGCATCTGTCTGTTTCAAACCTTCTTCAATACCTCTGATGAAGTCTGCCATGTGAGTAGAATCGATACCCAGACGTCCCATAGCGTATTCTTGCAATCCTTGTGTGTTGCTGACACCCATCATATAAGAAAGAGTATCAACATCGCTTTTCATGTTTGCCTTTGGGCTCTGAGCTGTACATGATGCCAGTCCAGTTGCGGCTGCAAACATCATGATTAAAGAACTTTTTTTCATTTACTTTATATTTTAAATTATAATTTTACTGATTTGCTTTTGTGTATTAGAGCACCTCTATTAATTCAACTTCGAAGATAAGTGTGCTGTGAGGAGGGATCATTTCACCAGCTCCCTGTGCTCCGTATGCCAGTTCAGAAGGGATATAAAGTTTCCATTTTGCACCTTCCGACATCAACTGCAATGCTTCAACCCAACCTTTGATAACTTGGTTTACTCCAAATACGGCAGGTTCACCACGCTTGATAGAACTGTCGAACAATGTTCCGTCTATTAATGTACCTTCATAGTGACAACGTACGCGGTCAGTTGCTTTAGGCTGTTTGCCGTTACCTTCGGTTATAACTTCATATTGCAGTCCGCTAGGTAAAGTTACTACTTTAGGGTTTTTCTTGTTTTCTTCGAGGAACTGCTTTCCTTTTGCTATGTTTTCAGCATTCATTTTTTCTTCCAACTCAGTGAAATATTTATTCACGATTTCACGAGCTTCGGTGTGAGTGATTGCTGTTTGGTTTCCCTCTAATACGTCTTTGATAGCCTGTGCAAAGTCGTTTACTTCAATGCCGCGAGCACCCATGCTCAGCAGGTTTTGGCCTATACCCAGACCAATGGCGTAACTGAATTTGTCCATGTGATTATATTTATTAGTGTGTAATATTCTTTAAAAGCACGGCAAAGGTATCTTTTTTCTTTGAATATGAGGCTTTTTGAGCGATTAAAAATTCTTATTTTTGTGACTGTATATAAAATGAAAAGAAAATATCTGCCTATGAAAAAGCTGGTGATACTGACTGGAGCAGGGATGAGTGCTGAAAGTGGCATTAGTACATTCCGCGATTCGGGAGGTCTGTGGGATCGTTATCCGGTAGAACAAGTAGCTACTCCCGAAGGATATGCTGCTAACCCGAAGCTGGTAATAGATTTTTATAATGAACGCCGTAAACAATTGCTTACAGTCAAGCCTAACAGGGGGCATGAGCTGATAGCTGAGTTGGAGAATTTTTTTGATGTAACTGTTGTTACACAGAATGTTGATAACTTGCATGAACGTGCAGGCAGTCATCATGTTATTCATTTGCATGGGGAACTGACAAAGGTTACATCTAGTTGGCAACCGAATAACCCGAAATATATAAAAGAACTAAAACCGGAAGAATATGAGGTGAAAATGGGAGATACGGCGGCCGATGGTTCTCAGTTACGCCCGTTTATCGTTTGGTTTGGTGAGGCTGTCCCAATGATAGAAACTGCCATTGACTACGCGGAGCAAGCTGATATTTTTGTCATTATCGGAACATCTCTGAATGTGTATCCGGCAGCAGGACTGTTAAATTATGTTCCAGCCCATGTCTCGGTTTATCTTATAGATCCGAAAGAAGTTGCCATAACTTCGGGCAGGCATGTAAATGTTATTCGCAAGGGAGCCTCCGAAGGAATGTGTGAACTTAAAAAGATGTTACTAAATGAAACAGCGTAAACAATTTCTTTCTATATTTGTTTTCATATTAAAGAAATAATTAATACTAACTTAGAATAAAACGATAAAATTATGAAGAAGTACATTTGCACAGTATGCGATTGGGTTTATGATCCTGAAGTTGGAGATCCTGAAGGTGGCATTGCACCGGGAACAGCATTTGAGGATATTCCGGAAGATTGGGTTTGCCCGGTTTGTGGTGTCGGAAAAGAAGATTTCCAGCCGGTAGAAGAATAATCTCGGTTTGAAATATACGTAAAAAAGTTTCGGCTTGTTTGTGGATTTTCCTAAACAAGCCGAAACTTTTTTATTTTTCATATTTTCTAATCAGTGATGGTCTATAAATATATGTTTGTTATATAATTTAACATTCTACGTATTATATCATACAGTTTTATTCGTATATTTGAACATATACAAACTTTAAAAACCTGAATATTATGAACGCAAATCCAGTTTTCAGTTTGCATATCCCAACAAGAATCTTGTTTGGATGTGGTGAGATAAAGAAGTTGGCAACCGAAACACTTCCCGGAAAAAAGGCGATGATTATTATTTCCGGTGGAACTTCAATGAGAAAATACGGATATTTAGATAAGGTAATCGGCTTCTTGACAGAAAATGATGTAGCATCTGTTGTTTATGATAAAATACTTCCCAATCCTATTAAATCGCATGTAATGGAAGCTGCGGCGATCTGTCGGGAACAAGGATGTGATTTTATTATAGGATTAGGTGGAGGAAGTACCATCGATTCTGCTAAGGCTATTGCTGTGATGGCATGTAATGATGGAGATTTCTGGAATTATGTAACAGGTGGAAGTGGTAAAGGACGTCCGGTAACAAAAGCTCTTCCAATTATTGCTATCCCTACTACTGCCGGAACGGGTACGGAGGCTGATCCGTGGGCTGTAATTACAAATGAAGAAAAACAAGAAAAGATCGGTTTTGGATGCAGTCTTACTTTCCCGGCTCTTTCTATCATTGATCCGGAATTGATGATTTCGATACCTCCGCATTTAACAGCTTATCAAGGTTTTGATGCTTTCTTCCATGCTGCTGAAGGTTTTATTGCAAATTGTGCTACTCCAATTAGCGATCTTTATGCTTTAGAGGCTATACGTTTGCTTTATAAATATCTTCCAGTAGCTGTAAACGACGGTAAGAATTTAAAGGCACGTGCAAAAGTTGCTTGGGCTAGTACGCTTGCCGGATTGGTAGAAGCAACTTCCAGTTGTACTTCTGAACATTCTATGGAGCACGCAATGAGTGCATATTATCCACAGTTGCCTCATGGTGCTGGACTGATAGCGCTTAGTGAAGCATATTTCGAAACTTTCCGTAATGATTGTATGAAGCGTTACATGAAAATGGCAGATGTAATGACGCAGCAGAAGAGTAATCGTCCAAGTGACTTTATTGATGCATTGGCTCGTATGAAAAAGGAATGTCATGTGGACAATATAAAATTGAGCGAGTGGGGGCTGAAAGAAGAAGACCTTCCGAAGATGGTTCAGAATGCTCGTGATACAATGGGCGGATTATTTACATTAGATCCACGTCCGTTGACTGATGATGAAGTTTTGAATATCTATAGACAATCGTATAAATAAGTAGTTTGATGTAGATTGTAAAAAATGGTATGTGCAAATAGAATTCTTTTATTCTCTTTTTCACATACCATTTTATTTTATTGAAACATAAGAAGATAATTTTAAAGAGGTAATAAAGCTGTTTTTTACAGGTTAGAGTTACTTGTCACAAGTTATCTTTTACGATATTTGAGTGGAGAAACTCCTGTTGCTTTTACGAAAAACTTTCCAAAGACAGACTGATCAGAAAAGTCTAGTTCATCTGCTATTTCCTTTATCCCCATATCAGTAGTATCTAATAGTCTTTTAGCTTCTGTGCAGAGAAGTTCTGATATATGAAAGTGAACTGTATGTCCTGTAATGTTCTTTACGATTCTGGATAGATAGGTTGTTGAGATGTTTAAATTGTTTGCATAAAATAGTATGTCATGGTGCTTTCTGTAATTATGACTTGAAAGTTTTTTGAAATTACGAAATATCTCGTCGGTGCGCTTGATGCAAATTGATACTTCCTGATTATTCTGGCATAGTATATCTGTTATTTGTAGTAATAAAAAATTGCACAAATGACTGATTATACCACTCTTATAGAAACGGAACTGTTCTAAACTCTCAGAAATTAAATGCATTGTTTCTTGTAAGTAACTGAGTGTACTTGTGTTTAGAGAAAGAATGGGTTATTATTTCTTCTGAGTCTTTCTCTTGAAGTTGTAGGCAAGGTGTTGAGGCTGTTTGTTTTAACAGGTTAAAATCGGGGGTAATAGGTAGCGCACATAGAAAGTCGGGTAATATGTGCATCACTTTCATTTCGAAGTCGGACGAACATTCTTTGATATGAATGATGTGTTGGGGAATAATAATAAATATTCCATTTTGACAGATATGATGGGTATTATAGTTTATCTTAAGCTTAATATATCCCTTCGTGCAAATACCGAAAATGAATCCTTTGAATACAAATGATTGTTCGTGCACATTGGGGCCTAATATATCTGATAAGTCTTTGAAGATAATCGTTTCTTTTTCTATGAGATTTTCTTGAGATATCATGATTCTCTTATTTATGTATTTGCAAAAATAAGAATGATAATAAATTTAATGGTGTTTGAGGAAGTTTTATTTTCTAACTTTGCAGCCGTTTTTTAATTAATGGTTATTAATAAGTGTAGATTATGATGATGAAAACAGTCCGAAATGCAATATTATTACTTTGGGGCGTACTTATTTGTTATCCGGTTGGAATGAAAGCTCAAGACAAGTTCGATGCAAGTGTTGGTATGGATTTAGTAAGTGGCTATATTTGGCGTGGTCAGGATTTGGGAAATGTCAGCATTCAGCCAGAAGTGTCGTTGGCTTACAAAGGTTTTTCTCTTACAGGATGGGGAACTGTTGGATTTGATAAAGATGATATAAAAGAGTTTGATCTGACCTTAGGTTATGAAGTGAAAGGATTCAGTTGCTCTGTAACTGATTATTGGACTAATGGTGGACCGGGATACTTCCACTATGGGGCACATAATACGAGTCATACATTTGAAGCGCAGATTGGATATGACTTTGGCTTCTTATCGGTGGACTGGTTTACGAACTTTGCTGGAAATATCGGTTATAAAGCAGATGGAAGTAAAGCTTATGCTTCCTATTTTTCAGTTTCTGTTCCTTTTGTTTTGGGAGGACTAGACTGGACTGTAGAGGCTGGAGCAACTCCTTGGGAAAATGATTTCTATACAGGAGGAGAAAATTCCAGTTATTCGAAAGATATGATAAATGGTTTTGCTGTTTGTGAAGTAGGTATAGAGGCTTCGAAAGAAATAAAGATTTCGGAAAGTTGGTCATTGCCTCTTTTTGCTAAAGCAATATGGAATCCTTCTACGGAAGGGCTTTATTTTGTTGCGGGATTAAGTTTTTAATATGTGCAAAAATCAAATAGCCTCTCAAAAATGAATTTTATGAGGGGCTATTTGTTTTATATATTTTCCATTAAAACAAGGCTGGTGATCGATTTGCTATAGATTCATTACTTCTTGTTCGAAATGATCTTTGTCACCTTTCGCTCTATTGCGTATTTTGCTGCGATAGTTGTAAACAGTCGCTAGTGAATAACCCAAAAAATGGGCGATACGATTGGCATCGGTTACTCCCAAACGTATTAAAGCGAAAATACGGAGTTCTGTGTTTAGTATTTCACCCGGTTTAGGGTATATTTTCCCTTCATCTGTTAGTAATTTATTGAAGTCCTCTATAAAGTTAGGGAACAACTCTAAAAATGATTTATCGAATTCATTATAGAAATTCTTCCGTTCGTCACGAAGGAACTGTTCAGAACGTATAGCTTTGAATAGATCATCAATACGTGAAGCCATTGCAAGTTTTTCCAACGAACGGCGATATTGCTCAAGCTTTTCAAGATAACTGACACAACGATCCAGATACCGTGCTATGTATACTTCTTTAATCTTTCCGGTTTGGGCCAAACTTTCGTTGGCTGCTTGCAGTTCTTTGTTGGAAAGGTATAAATGTTTTCGTGTGATAGATAATTTTTTCAGACCATAATACAAGTATGATGCTAGGATAATTAATAGAACGGCTAATATTCCCATGCATACTAAGAGTATGACAACCATTCTTTTTTCTTGAGCTTCTTTTTGAGAATATGCATGGTCGATAATTGGATAAAATTCTGTAACTTCGGCAAAACGCAGACGAGCGTTGCAGGCTACGGCATCTTCCATAGAACAACTTAAGTAGCTATATGCTCTTTTTAAATCGCCATGACGATAGATGAGTCGTGCCAGTTTTTGTAGCGAGGCATATTCTCTGACAGATGTGCTTAAATCAATGATTGCAGTTTGCGCCAGATAATAGATTTGCATATCAGGTTCGTTTTTTACCTCATATGCCATTGATAATGTATAATATATATATGCCTTTTGCCTTAAATCAAGGGACGTAGTAAGCATTTGATTAAGCATGGGAAGGGCTTTATCCGGTTGTGCAGAAAGAATGAATCTCTCTGCTAAAACAATATTGCGATCTACTCCGGAATCGATACTATTCATTATCGAATCACGATATAAATCTGTCAGATGTAAATATTTTTGTTTAGCATCATGTCCTATAGTGTAGTCGGCTAACCATCCGTAGCATGTACGTGCTGTAAAGTAATAGTATATTAAGTTTTTCTTGTCTAATTTACTGGGAGATATTTGTTGTAACTCTGTTAATGCTTCATTGTACATACCCATGACTCCCATGACTTCTGCACGATTGATAATGATTTCGTCATGTAACTCCGGCTTATTTAATAATAGTGCATATTCCGATTTTTTGTTTATATAATACAGAGCTGAGTCTGCTTGATAATGTAAATATAGTCCGAGTAATTCATTACATAGTTTATACTTGTCTTCTTCTGTTGTTGCGTAATGTAGTTGCTGTTTAAGTTGAGATATTGTTGTTTCTCGTTCAGTGCGAAAAGAAGCTTTCTTAGTAATGACTTCATCGAGTTGCTGCAAAACTTTTTCATGATTAGCTTGTTGTGCTTGAGCAGACAGGGTTAATAAAATCATACTGGTTAATAGCCAGATGAATTTATATCTTGCTATGAAAATACGGATATTTTGTTTCATTTGGTGCTATAGCTATGTTTAAAAGTGTATCATAATACAAAATTTAGTGCTAAAACTATTTATATAATTGATATGGTTGTATTAGGTTAAGTTCTTTGTTTTCTGTATTTTATGTTCACAAGGCGTTTATATTTATTTTCCAAATATAATAAAAATATTGTCAAAGGTATACTTTTGCATCGAAAAACATTTCAAATCATATTAATCTTAAATATCATGAAACATACACGGCTTTTATTTATGGTTATCTTTAGTTTTTGCGGTATTTGCCGTGCTGCTGCGACTATAAAGGTAGATAAGATTGCTCCGAGCTACTGGTGGGCTGATATGAAGAATCCTGAGTTGCAGATTCTATTATATGGCAACCATATCTCTTCTTCTGAAGTGTCTTTATCTGGTAAAGGGGTTATATTAAAAGAGGTCGTTAAACAAGATAATCCGAATTATTTACTATTGTATATTGATTTGTCTGAAGCTGAAGCGCAAACCTTTAATATTGCATTAAAAGATGGTAAAAAGAAACTTACGATACCTTATGAGCTGAAGCCACGTGTACGTAAAGGAGAAGATGTAAAAGGCTTTACTTCTGAAGATGTCCTTTATTTGATTATGCCTGATCGCTTTGCTAATGGGAATCCAGATAATGATATTGTTGAAGGAATGCTCGAAAATAGAGTAGACCGTAATGACTCTTTTGCTCGGCATGGAGGTGATTTACAAGGCATTGCTGATTATCTGGATTATATTGCAGATTTGGGGGTAACAGCTATTTGGCTGAATCCAACTCAGGAGAACGATATGAAAGAGGGATCGTATCATGGTTATGCCATTACAGATTATTATCAGCTGGATCGTCGTTTAGGAAGTAATGAGGAATTTAAGACATTGGTTGAAAAGGCACATCAGAAAGGGTTGAAGGTTGTGATGGACATGATTTTCAACCATTGTGGTAGTGAAAATTACCTGTTTAAAGATAAACCCTCTAAAGAATGGTTTAATTTTCACTCGGAATATGTGCAGACTTCATTTAAAACAGCTAGCGTAATGGATGTACATGCCAGTGAGTATGAACGTAAGATTGCTACTGATGGATGGTTTACTTCAGTTATGCCTGACTGGAATCAGCGTAATCGTCATGTAGCACGTTATCTTATTCAAAATAGTATCTGGTGGATTGAGTACACTGGCATTAATGGGATTCGTCAGGATACTCATCCGTATGCCGATTTTGATTTTATGAGTGAATGGTGTAAGGAAGTACTTGAAGAGTATCCTTATTTTAATATCGTAGGTGAAACATGGTTAAATAGTAATGTCTTAGTTTCTTATTGGCAGAAGGATAGCAAACTGGCAGCTCCACGAAATTCCAATTTACCGACAGTAATGGATTTCCCTTTACAAAGTTTGATGAACCAAGCTTTTGATGAAGAAACTGGAGAGTGGGGAGGAGGACTGTATAAATTGTACGACTATCTGACACAAGATATCGTATATGCTGATCCGATGAACCTGCTGGTATTCTTCGATAACCATGATACTTCTCGTTTTGCTACAACTGATGAGAAGGCTGATAACTTGACGAGGTATAAACAGACCATAACATTTTTGCTTACTACACGCGGAATACCGCAGATATATTATGGTACAGAGATTTTGATGACTGGTGACAAGGGAAATGGAGATGGAGAATTAAGAAAGGACTTTCCTGGGGGCTGGCAAGAAGATAAAATAAATTGCTTCGTACCAGATGGACGTACAGCATTGCAGAATGAAGCATTCGATTTTACTCGTAAATTGTTGAATTGGCGTAAGGGAAATAAAGTACTTTCTCATGGTACACTAAAACATTATTCTATCAGTCAGGGTACCTATGTTTATCAACGAGTGTATAATGGCAAGTCTGTTGTTGTAATAATGAATGGTACGGATAGTCCGCAGGAATTGAGTTTAAAACCTTATCAGGAGATATTGCCACAGCCGGAAAGCATAGATTTCTTGAGTGGGAAGCATGTGGCTTTGACAGATAAATTATCTCTGAAAGAACGTGAAATTTTGATTCTCTGTTTCTAATGGATTTATATTTATTGCTCCTGTCTTATGAGTCAATTATCTGAAATATAATTAATTAAATGTTTTGTAGATTTGTATTTTTCATATGAAAGAAATAACAAACTGATAACGCATTTAATTTTGCTTATGACCTAAAAAATTATTAATCATAATACCTTATAAAACTATGAATCTAAAAAGAACCTTTGCCTTTGTAGCTATGTGCTACTGTGCGTTTGCATTGAGTGCACAAAATCTGACTTCACCAGATGGTAATTTAAAAATGAACTTTAGTTTAAACAGTAACGGGGCTCCTGTATATGAGCTTTTCTTTAAAGATAAAGCTGTGATAAAGCCTAGTACTCTTGGCCTTGAACTGAAGAGAGAAGATCCAGAAAAGAGAATCGGATTTGAATGGACAGAACGCAAAGATAAGGAACGCGTAGATGAAAAAATGAATCTGATGACTGGATTTAAGATTAAAGATACACGTACTTCTACTTTCGATGAAGTTTGGCGTCCGGTGTGGGGAGAAGAAAGTGAAATCCGTAATCATTACAACGAACTGGAAGTCACACTTGACCAGCCTGAAAATGATCGTTATATCATTATCCGTTTTCGTTTGTTCAATGATGGTTTAGGTTTCCGCTACGAGTTCCCTCAGCAAAAAAATCTGAATTATTTTGTTATCAAAGAAGAGCATACTCAGTTTGCTATGACGGGAGATCATACAGCATTCTGGATTCCGGGAGATTATGATACACAAGAATACGATTACACAACTTCACGCTTATCTGAAATACGTGGAAAGATGAGTGCGGCTGTAACAGAAAATTCTTCACAGTATGTATTCTCACAGACAGGTGTTCAAACAGCATTGATGATGAAGACTGATGATGGGCTTTATATAAACTTGCATGAAGCTGCATTGAAAGATTATTCTTGTATGAGTTTGAACTTGGATGATAAGAATATGATTTTTGAATCATGGCTGACTCCTGATGCAAAGGGAGATAAAGGATATATGCAGACTCCATGTAATTCGCCTTGGCGTACGATTATCGTAAGCGATGATGCCCGTAACATTCTGGCTTCGCGAATTACCTTGAACCTGAATGAACCATGTAAGATAGAAGATACTTCTTGGATTCATCCTGTGAAATATATTGGCGTATGGTGGGATATGATTACCAATAAAGGTACATGGGCATATACAGATGAATTGCCAAGTGTAAAATTGGGACAAACTGATTACTCACAGACTAAGCCAAATGGAAAGCATTCTGCTAATACGGCAAATGTAAAACGTTATATTGATTTTGCTGCTAAACATGGTTTTGATGCTGTACTGGTGGAAGGATGGAATCAAGGATGGGAAGACTGGTTTGGTAAGAGCAAAGATTATGTGTTCGATTTCGTGACTCCTTATCCAGATTTTGATGTAGAAGAAATTCATCGTTATGCGGCAAGTAAAGGTATTGAAATGATGATGCATCATGAAACTTCATCTTCTGTCCGCAATTATGAACGCCATATGGATAAAGCTTATCAATTCATGGTAGATAATGGTTATCATTCTGTAAAGAGTGGTTATGTAGGTGATATTATTCCGAGAGGAGAACATCACTACGGTCAGTGGATGGTTGATCACTATTTGTATGCTGTAAAGAAAGCTGCTGATTATAAAATTATGGTTAATGCTCACGAAGCAGTACGTCCTACAGGACTTTGCCGTACTTATCCTAATCTGATTGGCAATGAATCAGCTCGCGGAACTGAATATGAATCTTTTGGTGGAAACAATGTAAATCATACAACAATTTTGCCGTTTACTCGTCTTATTGGTGGTCCGATGGATTATACTCCGGGAATTTTTGAACCTGATTGCAGTAAGATGAATCCGAATAATAAGTCGCATGCACGTACAACTCTGGCACGTCAGCTGGCTCTTTATGTAACTATGTACAGTCCATTGCAAATGGCTGCTGATGTTCCTGAAAATTATGAACGTTTTATGGATGCTTTCCAATTTATTAAAGATGTAGCTGTTGATTGGGATGAGACAAAATATCTGGAAGCTGAGCCGGGAGAATATATAACAATTGCTCGTCGTGCTAAGAATACTAATGATTGGTATGTGGGCTGTACAGCTGGCTATAACGGTCATGTGTCAAAATTATCATTCGACTTCCTTGATCCGGATAAGAAGTATGAAGCAATTATTTATGCAGATGCTAAAGATGCAAGTTGGGACAAGAATCCTCAAGCATATACCATTACAAAGAAAAAGGTTACCAGCAAGAGCAAAATGACTCTGAAAGCTGGAATTGGAGGTGGTTACGCTATCTCTATTAAAGAGATCAAGTGATATCAGGCATTGTTTTATTGTAATATATCAGAGAGGTTATTTTCCTTCTCTGATATATTATACAATCTTTAAGATAAAAAGATAATTGTTTCCAGTAGGTATTTAATATATAGTTCAATCTGTACGTTTATAGATTGTAGCCAAGAGAATTTTCTTAACTTTAAAATTAATAATATGAACAAGAATCTATTTATTAAACACACAGGAAAGTGTCTACTATTGACGATAGTAGGTATGCTTATTTCCTTCCAAGTATTAGCCCAAAACTTGGCGGTTAAAGGGAGTGTTGTAGACAAAAACGGAGAGGCTATTATCGGAGCTAATATTTTGGTGAAGGGTACAACCAATGGTTCAATTACTGATTTTGATGGTAATTTTACTTTGGAGGCTAAAAAAGGTGATATCTTAGTTTTCTCTTTTATCGGTTATAAAAATCAGGAGCTTCCTGCTGCTGCTAATATGAAGATCGTTCTTCATGAAGATACCGAAGTCTTGGATGACGTTATTGTTATTGGTTATGCTACGGGAAGCCAGCGTACTGTTTCTGGTGCAATCCAGCGTGTCGGACGTGAAGATATGAATGCTGGCGTTGTAACGAATCCATTGCAGGCCATAAAGGGTAAAGTGGCTGGTGTAAATATTCAGAAATCTGGTGGTGACCCGACTGCATCAGCTTCTATTCGTGTACGTGGTACAACTTCTTTGTCTGGTGGTAATGATCCATTGGTTATTATTGATGGAGTTTTTGGAGATTTGAGTATGTTGAATGCTATCTCTCCTGCTGATATTGAAAGTTTTACAGTTTTGAAAGATGCTTCAGAAACAGCTCAGTATGGTTCAAGAGGTGCTAGTGGAGTAATTGTAGTTACTACAATTAAAGGTAAAAATGGTGTTAAGACTTTAAGTTATGATGGCAGCTTTGGTGTGGAAACCGTTTATAAGAACTTGGAAATGCTGGATGCCAATACATATCGTCAGGTTGTGGCTGATAGAGGATATGCCAATGCTTTAGATATGGGATATGATACTAATTTTATTGAAGCAATGCAGCAGACAGGTTATACTCAGAATCATCGTCTTTCTTTTGGAGGTAGTACAGAGTCGTCTAATTATCGTGCTTCTATTGGTGTTATTGATCAAAGGGGTATCATTAAGGATAATTATATGCGCAACTATACAGCTAAACTGGATGCTTCGCAAACAATGTTTAATGATAAGGTAAAAATTGAATTTGGAATGTTTGGTTCTAAAGTCGATAAACGTTACTTGAATGATTATCAGAAGACATTCTATTCTGCAGCTGCATTTAATCCTACTTTCCCTGATTTTGCGAATGAAGATGGATCATGGCCGGAGGATCCTAATGCAAATGAAACACAGAATCCTTTGGGACGTTTGACAATAAAGGATATAGAATCAAATAGCTACATTAATACAAATGCGCGTATAACATGGACTGTAATTGACGGATTAAAATTGAGTGCTTTTGGTTCATATACTTATAATGTAAAAGAAAATTCAAAATATACTCCAAACAATATTAAAGCAGGACAAGGACAGAGTGGTATTGCTGAAAAGTCTGATAACAAGAGTGGTGTGTTGTTAGGCAACTTTACTGCAAATTATAAGAAAGCATTTGGAAAGCATTATATTGATATTTTAGGACTTGCTGAGTTACAAGATTATAAATATACTGGTTTTGGTGCTAAATCAAAGCAGTTTGGTACTAACTTCTTCGAGTATAATAATTTAGGCGCAGGTGGAGAAGTTAAATATGGAGATGTCAGCTCATACTCTAATGGTTATTCAATAGCTTCATTTATGGGACGTTTCAATTATAGTTTTGCTGATAAATATATTGCAACTGTAAATATGCGTGCCGATGGTTCTTCTAAATTAGGAGCAAATAATAAATGGGGATTTTTCCCTTCTGCATCATTGGCTTGGGTTTTGAAGGAAGAAAGTTTCTTGAAAGATGTAGATGTTGTTTCCAATTTAAAAATAAGGACTGGTTATGGTCTTACTGGTAATCAGGATGCCATTAGTGCATATAACTCATTGAAGTTGATGAGCCCGACAGGTGTAACTACAGTAAATGGCAAGCCTGTTGTTACATACGGAATCAATCGTAATGATAACCCTGACTTGAAGTGGGAAGTAAAACGCATGTTTGATATTGGTATTGATGCAGGATTTTTCGAGGATCGTTTGACTGGAACATTAGATTATTATTATTCAAAGACTAGCGATTTGTTATATAATTATGCCGTACCTGTTCCTCCTTTTGCATTCAATACTTTGTTGGCTAATTTGGGAGAAATGGAAAATACCGGTATTGAAGTTGCAGTGACAGGTGTTCCTGTAAAAACTAAAGATATGGAGTTGACTATTTCTGCAAACTTCTCATGGCAAAAGAATAAATTGCTGTCTTTGAGTGGCTCTTATATGGGACAATCATTGAGTGCTAAGGAATACATGAATTTGGGAGGAATGAATGGCGCTGGATTTATCGGAGGAAATAATCAGGTTATTTATCAGATGGTAGGACAACCCTTGGGCGTATTCTATTTACCTAAATGTGATGGTCTCATTGATATGAATGGTAATGGTGAGTATACTTATCATATTCTTGACATTGATGGTCAAGAAGGTATAGATCTTTCTGATGGAAAGGACCGCTATGTAGCAGGACAAGCTATGCCGAAGTTCTATTTGGGTGGTAATATTAGTTTCCGTTACAAACAGTTTGATATCCAGACTCAGTTCAGTGGTGCGTTTGGGCATAAAATTTATAATGGAACCTCTTTGTCATACATGAATATGAGCTTATTCCCTACTTACAACGTAATGAAAGGCGCTCCTGAAAAGAATATTCATGATCAGACTGTGACTGACTATTGGTTGGAAAGAGGAGATTATGTACATATTGATTATGTAACATTAGGATGGAATCTGAATACTAAGAATTTAAAGAACATTAATTCGTTAAGATTGACATTCTCTGTAAATAATTTGGCTACTATTACTAATTATTCAGGATTGTCACCAATGATTAATAGCTCTACTGTTGGAAGTGATTTAGGTGTTGATGATAAGCGCTTCTATCCGCTTACACGTACTTACTCACTGGGACTTAGTCTTAACTTTTAAATGAACGTTACTATGAAAAGAAAATTATTATATAGCTTTTTTATTGCTGCTGCAATGAGTTTTAGTGGATGTTCTTCTTTCTTGGAAGAAAATCCTGTTGATCAGATGCCGGAAAGTGAAGCCTATAAAAATCCGGAAATGATTTATTTAAATACAGTTGCTAACCTTTATACAAAGATTGGCGCAGATGCAGGAGGAAGTGGTTTGGCTGGAACAGACAGAGGACTTTATGACTTGAATACATTTTGTGCCGATGATGCTATCCTCCCGACAAGAGGTGGTGACTGGGACGATGGTGGATTGTGGAGAGATCTGTTCACTCATAACTGGGGTGTAAATAATGGACTTATCATATCTACTTGGGACTATCTGTATGGAGTGATTGTACAGTGCAATCAATCTATAGATAAATTGACTGAATTGAAAGAGTTGGATCCAAGCAATGAATATTTTGATATTTATAAGGCTGAAGTCCGGGGAATTCGTGCTATGTATTATTATTATTTATTGGATATGTTTGCACGTGTACCAATTGTTGAATCTTCATTAACTCAGATGAAGGATGTCAAACAGTCAGAACGCAGTGAGGTTTTCAATTTTGTAAAGAAAGAGCTGGAAGAATCTATTCCATTGTTAGCTGACGAAAAAAGTGCTGATCTGGGAGAGTATTATGGGCGTATGACTAAGGCTGTTGCTTACTTCCTTATGGCTAAGTTGGCTTTGAATGCTGAAGTTTATACTGATAACGACTGGACAGACCAATCTCGTCCTGATGGAAAGAATATTAAATTTACAGTGGATGGCACAGAAAAAAATTGCTGGGAAGCTACCGTCGCTTATTGTGATAAAATCAAGGAGTGTGGATATTCTTTAAATCAGGGAACAAATGGATTCCTTTCTAACTTCGTAGTTAATAATGAAGGATCTAAGGAAAATATTTTTGTTATTCCAATGGATCCAACCTTGTATAAAGCTCGTAATATGTATCTGGTACGTTCACGCCATTATGATGTTGGTAAAGCATTAGGATTTGGTAATGGAGGTTGGAACGGATCTGCTGCTACTATTGAAGCAATGAAAGCATTTGGGTACGGAACTGCAACTCCTGATCCTCGTTTGGAATTAACTTATTATACAGGCCGGGTTGTTGTAAACGGGCAAGAAGTTATTAACAGTGAAACTGGAAAACCTTTGGAATATTTACCAATGGCAATCAGGCTTCAATTCGATAAGAGTGATACTAGCATGAAGATGGCTGGAGCACGAATGTATAAGTACGCAGATGATCCGACTGCAACCGAAGATGGACAGTGTCCTCATAACGACTGGGTATTGTTCCGTTATGCAGATGTTGTATTGATGCGTGCTGAGGCTTTGATTCGTAATGGTCAAAGCGGACAGGCTGATTTAGATGAAGTCAGAAATCGTGTTGGAGCACCTCATGCAGATGCTACTTTAAGTAATTTGTTGAAAGAACGTATGTTGGAACTGGCATGGGAAGGATGGAGACGTCAGGATTTGGTTCGTTTTGGTAAGTTTAATGATGCTATAACTGATCGTCCTAAGACAGAAGCTTATTTACAAGTGTTCCCGATTCATGCTAACACTTTGGCTGTCAATCAGAATTTGACACAAAATCCGGGATATTCAAAATAAAGAAAACCTTATAGAATAAAGAAACATATGAAAACATATTTCAAATATATAGCATTGACCTTATTGCTTGCTTTGGGGCTTGTAAGTTGTGAAGATAATGAAAACTGGCGAATTATTCCATATGAACCGGAACCTGAGGCTCCGGTTGATGGGCCTGAACAGTTGTATGTGGTTGGTGCTCACCAAAATTGGGCTCCAGATGCAGCTGTTATAGGAAAACTTTATCCAATAGACGCTATGGGTAATTATGCCGGATATGCTTATTTGAACGGTGAATACAAATGTACTTCACAGCAAAATTGGAGTGGCCCTAATTATGGAGCAGGTTCGACTGAAGGAACATTGTCGACAGCTGAGGATGCTGGTAACCTGACTGCAGAAGAAGGGTATTATTATCTTACTTTTAATATCAAAGAGCTTACATATACAGTTCAGCTTGTAAACTTTGGTGTTATTGGAGATGCTACTCCTGGTGGCTGGAATGAAGATACCGATTTAGTTTATGATCCAGCTGATCTAAAGTTGAAAGTAGATATGACATTGACAGACGGTACGATTAAGTTTCGTGCAAACGATCAGTGGGATGTTCCTAATGGAGATTTTGGTGCAGGAGATAGTGAAGGCAAATTGGCTCCAAAAGGAAATAACATTAGTGTGACGGCTGGTGATTATCAAGTGGTAGTAGATCTTTCGACTCCGGATTATACTTATGAATTGATAGCTAAATAATTAAATTAATATTAGGAGTGCGTCGATAGGGCTTTGCCAGATTGTACGCACTCTTTTTTTCTTCTATCTATGAAAAACTATATATTGACTTATATATTGTTAGCACTGGGGTTTATTACTTCATGTAGTGATACCGATTCGAATACTTTGCCTGGTGGTGTAACAGATAATTTGAAAGAAGGCTTTACTTATTTACCGGAAACTCCCGATGCTGACCAGCCTCTCACGATTACATTTAAGGCGTCACCGACTTCTGCTTTATATGGATATGTTGGTGATGTATACTTGCATACAGGAATAGTAAGTGAGGGAGTGTGGCTGTATGTGCCTGCAGATTGGAATGAAAATATTGAAAAGTGTAAGTTTACTAAAAGTCAAACTGAGGCTAATGTATGGACCATTACTCTTTCTCCGTCTATTCGGGAATGGTTTGCTTCCGGTACAACTCCTGTTGAACAATTGGGAATTATCATTCGTAGTGCAGATGGTAGTAAAAAAGGTATTGACAAAGATCAGTTTGTGAATGTTACGGATATGAAATATCATGGATTCGTTCCTGGTAAGGTTCAGGAGAAATCACTTCCTTCAGGGGTGCAGGAAGGAATTAATTTGGATATAGATAATTGTACCGTGACATTAGTTCTGTATGATAAAGCAACTGATGGAAGTCATAAAGACTATGCGTATGTTGTAGGAGATTTTAATGAGTGGACATTGGCTAATGATGAAACATCCCAGATGTATCGTGATGAAGCAACAGGATGCTGGTGGATTACAATTTCTGATTTAGATCCTGCAAAGGAGTATCGTTTTCAGTATTATGTAGGGACTTTAACAGGTGATGTCATGCGACTGGCAGATCCTTATTCTGAAAAGATACTGGATCCGGATAACGATAAATATATTGCAGCATCTACTTATCCGGTTACAGAAAGGCAATATCCTGATAAAGGCATAGGCATCGTGTCTGTTTTTAAGCTACAGCGAGAAGAATATAGCTGGATAAATACAGATTTTAAGATAAAAGATGCTGATAATCTGATGATTTATGAAATGTTGTTACGTGACTTTACAGAAAGTGGTGATTTGAATGGAGCTATACAAAAGTTAGATTACTTACAGGCCTTAGGCATCAATGCCGTTGAGTTGATGCCTGTACAAGAGTTTGATGGGAACAATAGCTGGGGGTATAATCCTTGTTTTTTCTTTGCATTGGATAAGGCTTATGGTACAAAAGAAATGTATAAACGTTTCATTGATGAATGTCATTCTAGGGGAATAGCTGTTTTGTTTGATGTCGTTTACAATCATGCCACGGGAAATATGCCATATGCAAGACTATATTGGAACAATTCCAAAGGATGTCCTGCGGTCAATAATCCATGGTTTAACGAAGCAGCACCACATCCATTTAGTGTTTTCAATGATTTTAATCACGAGTCAGAGTTAACACGTCGTTTTGTAAAGCGCAATCTTAAATTTCTTTTGGATGAATATAAAATAGATGGATTCCGTTTCGATTTAACAAAGGGATTTACAAATAAGACAAGTAATGAAGGTACTTCCGGAAATTATGATGCTAGTCGTGTAGCCATTTTAAAGGATTATTATCTGGCTATTAAAGAAGTCAATCCAGACGCTATTATGATTTGCGAACATTTGGCAGGTATTGAGGAGGAAAGCGAATTGTCACAAATAGGAATGAAGTTATGGCGTAATATGAATAATGCTTATTGTCAGTCTGCAATGGGATGGAGTGAAGGAAGTGGTTTTACTGGACTTACTACCTTTAATACGACTATGAAAGAAGGTGGATGGGTTGGTTACATGGAAAGTCATGACGAAGAGCGGTGTGCTTATAAACAAACCCAATGGGGAAATGGATTATTACAAACCGATTTGTCTGTACAGATGCAACAACTAGAGGCAAATGCTGCTTTCTTCTTTATGGTATCAGGACCTAAAATGATCTGGCAATTCGGAGAATTGGGATATGATATTTCGAGAGATGCTAACCAGCAAGGAGAAGTTATTTCTGGTGAAGATCACAAGACAGATCCTAAGCCTGTTTTATGGTCTTATAAAGATATACCAGAAAGAAATGAATTATATACCACTTATAGTCGGTTGTTAGCATTGCGTAAGGCATATCCTGATGTCTTTGGCCAAAATGCCTTTAAGGAATGGAGGGTTTCTGATAATGATTGGAATGACGGACGCTATATCCGTTTGGAAACTGTTGATGGTAAACAACTTGTTGTCGTAGGTAACTTTACTGACCGACCTGTTGATATGCAGTATGTATTCCCTGTAACGGGAGAATGGTATAACTTCTGTAAAGAAGGAATGCCAGAAATCATTACGGCTACACATTTGGAGGTTCCAGCACACAGTTTTGGCTTATATACGAATTTCTCTATTCCTGTAAAATAGTGCAAGAAAGGGAACATATCGTTTACGGCTTTAAAGGTATGTTCCCTTTTATTGTGTGTATATTGTTATCTTGCTTGACTTCTAAATTCTTTGGGTGACATTCCTGTATTTTTCTTGAAAAAGCGACTTAAGTATGACTGATCGGGGAAGTTGAAATGCTGTGCTATTTCGGTAACCGATAAATGTGGGTCATCCAATAACACTTTGATTTCGGCTGTTAATTGCTCATCGATCAACTGTTTGGGAGTTCTTCCGTTTACATATAAAGCAATAATCTCATTCAAATATCGTGATGTGATACATAGCTTGTCGGCATAAAAAGCTACCTGATGCTCTCGTGTACTATATTCTCTTACAAGTTGCAGAAACTGATAATAGAGAATCTGTTTGCGACTGTATTGTTTTTTCACAGCCAGTTTTTCCTGAATAGTATTGAATAACCACATCAATAGACTTTGTAGAAAGTTATATTCCTGCTGTTGGCGGAATTGAGGTGTATTGTCCATGAATTGCATTTGTGCCATGTCCATCCATAAATTTATTTCTTTCCATGTCTTTTGGCTTCGTTCGTCCTCTGTATGATGATAACAGGGATGTTCATGTGTATAATTATAATAGGGAGTATCAATTGGTAGTACTGCTTTTAGAAAAACCTCTTGTGGAAACATCAGAATACGTGCTTTAAAGTCGTACGATGATTGTACCACTTGTATCAGGCTGCCAGTCAGAAAGATTAACTCAGTCTGTTCTTCGAATATATATTGTTGTACACCAGTCGAAATAAGCGCTTGTCCGTGTGTACATATTAAATAGATACCACATTTAAAGTGACATGGCTTTTGTTTGAGCTGGGCCAGATCAGTTTCTTCGTATAAAATATATCGTGTGTCTGACGGTAATGAATATGGCATGAATGACTTCTGTTTTATACCGCAAATATACTTATATTCTCTGATGAAATATACATATGTTCCTAAAATGAAATGTTTTGTACTTTTAAAGAAATAAATCGTTCTGTGAGAATGGCGTAATTTTGCAGTCGAAAAAATGAAGGTAAAAAAGATGATAACGACGAAGAAACAAGATTCAAAGCTATTTATACTGATATTTTTAGGCATGTTAAGTGCATTTGGTCCTTTTGTTATGGATATGTATCTGCCTACATTGCCTGCTATGTCCGATTATTTTCATACAACTTCCTCTATGGTTCAGCTGGGACTTACTTCCAGTATGGTAGGACTAGCTATTGGTCAATTGATTTTTGGTCCGTTAAGTGATAAATATGGTCGTCAACGTCCATTGATAATTGCTTTATTCTTGTTTCTGTTTTCTACAGTAGGATGTATTTTTTCGCAAAATATCATGCAGTTTGTGGTATTGCGTTTTGTACAGGGAGTAGCTGGAGCTGGTGGCGTAGTTCTTTCTCGTTCGATAGCTACTGATAAATATTCAGCACGTGAATTGGCTACTATGTTAGCTATAATCGGAGCTATTAATGGTATTGCTACGGTAGCTGCTCCGATAGCAGGAGGAGTATTGGCAGAGGGTGCAGGATGGCATGGCATCTTTTGGTTTTTATTTTTGTTGGGAGGCGTATTGCTGTGCTGTAGTTTTCGTATGCAAGAATCGTTACCTGCACATCGCCGCCCGGAAGTGAATTGGAAAGGTATATGCCGAAATTTTGGTACAGTATTGAGTAACCGCCGATATTTATTTTATATTCTGCAATATGGCTTTACGATGGGAGTACTTTTTGTAAATATTGCTTCAGCTCCTTTTATTATGCAGCAGCACTATGGATTATCTCCTATGATGTTCAGCTTGTGTTTTGGAATCAATGCTATCGCTATGGTTATTTCTTCTACTATATCAGTTAAGCTTCCTACTATGGAACATGCTTTGCATATCGGTAGTAATGGCATGCTGGTCGTTTCTGCTTGTCTGCTTGTTTGTCTTTCACTGAATTGTAACTTTTGGATATATGAAATATTGATTTTCTGTTTACTTGCTATGGTGGGTATGAGTTATACTGCATCAAATGCTTTGGCAATGGATTGCGAACGCAGATATGCTGGTATTGCTTCTGCTCTGTTGGGAGCTATTGGTTTTCTGTTTGGTGGATTAGTCCCTCCTTTAGTAGGTTTAGGCGATATGATGTACACGGCAGGAGTGCTGTTCCTGGCTGGAACTGTCTGTGCATATCTCTGCGCAAGATATGCGATGCCAGTTCGAGAGGGTGAAAAAAATCTGTTGTATCGCATATGTTATGTTATGATTCATTTACCCTATACTATTATAAATAGAAAACGTGGATAAAATATTTAAAGCTTGTTCCGACTCCGAAATTCTTTGGGTGACATACCTGTGTTCTTTTTGAAAAAGCGGCTCATATTGGCTGGCTCTTGAAAATTGAATAGCTGAGCTATTTCCATTATAGACAGACTAGGATTACTTAATTGTACTTTTAACTCGGCTGTGAGCTGTTCGTCTATAAGCTGTTTGGGTGTACGTCCATTAGAGTATTGAATAACGACTTCGTTCAGGTAACGCGGTGTAATACAAAGTTGGTTAGCGTAATAGTTTATTTGATGTTCCTGAGTACTATGCTCTCGTAATAAGACCATAAAACGGTGATACAATATTTGTTTTCTACTATACTTGTTATGTATGGAGAGATATTGTTGTGGAATCGTATTGAATATCCACATAAACAAACTTTGTAGAAAATTTTGTTCTAGTTGCTCCCGAAAATATTTGGCAGGGTGACTGAAAAGAAGTTCTGCCATATCCATCCATTGATTTACTCGTTTCCAGCTTGCTAAACTTGTATCGTTTGCTGCATGGTTAAAGTAAGGCGCTTCACTCATGTAGTTAAAGTAAGAAGTGTCAATAGGTAAGGCTGCTTTTAGAAAAATATTTTTAGGAAATAGCAACATTCTTACCTTAAAGTCAGGAGAAGGTTTGATGACTTCGATAAGACTTCCTGCTAGAAAAATCAGTTCCGATGTTTTACAGAAATCATATTGTTCTACTCCTGTAGAAATAATACTTCTGCCGCTTATGCAAAGCAGTTGTATACCACACTCAAACCGAAAGGGGCGTTTTGTGAGTGAAGATAGATCGGTTTCTTCATATCGCATAATCGATGTATCAGAAGGAAAAGAAGATATCATGATAGTGTTCTGTTTATGTAGGCAAATGTAGTAATTTGTTGGTGAAAAATCTGCCTTTGTTCCTAAATTGATAGGTTTTGTGCTGTAAAACGCTGATATGTATGTTGAAAAGTTCTTTATTTTTGCAGCGGTAAAAAATAGAGTAAAATGAAAGGTAAAAAGAATTCAAAAGTATTTATACTAGTGTTTTTAGGTATGCTTACAGCATTTGGACCATTTGTTACGGATATGTATCTGCCTACTTTACCAGCTATGTCTGAATATTTCCATACAACTTCTTCGATGGTACAGTTAGGTCTTACGGCAAGTATGATTGGACTTGCTGCTGGACAGTTGCTTTTCGGACCATTAAGCGATAAATATGGTCGTCGGTTGCCACTTATTATATCAATGACTTTGTTTGCTGTTGCTACTATTGGATGTATATATTCTTATACTATAATGCAGTTTGTTGGTTGGCGCTTGATACAAGGTATAGCCGGAGCAGGAGGTATTGTTATTTCACGTTCAGTTGCAGCTGACAAATACTCTGGACGTGAGTTGGCAAAGATGCTTGCCTTGATTGGTGCCATTAATGGGGTAGCCCCTGTAGCAGCACCTATGGGAGGAGGATTTCTAGCTGGAAGTGTGGGTTGGACTGGTATTTTCTGGTGCCTTTTTGTATTAGGGATAATATTGCTTTTGGGTAGTATACACTTTGAAGAGTCGCTTCCGGTTGAGGATAGAAAAGAGAAAAGTTGGAGGTCTGTTTTTCGTAGCTTCATCGATGTTCTTCGCAATTCTAGTTATGTGTGCTATACGTTACAGTTTGGTTTTGCACAAGGAGTATTGTTTGCTAACATAGCTTCGGCACCGTTTATTATGCAACAACATTACGGATTTTCTCCGTTGATGTTTAGTATATGTTTTGGTATCAATGCCATATTCATTGTTATATCAGCAGCTTCGGCTATCAAGTTTCGTCGGCTGGAACAGGCTTTGCATTATGGTAGCACTGGAATGGTCGTCGTTTCTGCATTGCTTTTAGTAGCGTTAGTTTTAGATTGCAATTTTTGGATATATGAATTATTGTTGATTGGTCTTTTGTCAATGCTTGGACTTACTTTTACAGCTTCCAATACATTGGCCATGGATTGCGAACACAATAATGCAGGAATGGCATCGGCATTATTGGGAGCTTTAGGATTTGCTTTTGGAGGAATTGTTTCACCATTGGTAGGTCTTGGTAATATAATGGTTTCTACAGGAATAATTTTTCTTATGGGTTCTATCTGCTCATATGTCTGTACGCGTTATGCTTTGCATAGAAATCTTAAAACAGTATGTCAACGTTCGTGAAAGATATACTTGGAGGGTACAAAAATATCAAAATGTTGAGTGTGGAGAGAAAAAACGAGAGAAATATTTGGAAGATTAGAAAGATGTTCATATCTTTGCACCGCAATTAAGGAAAAACATATTCCTGATGATAGTTGCCCAGATGGCGGAATCGGTAGACGCGCTGGTCTCAAACACCAGTGGAGTAACATCCATCCCGGTTCGACCCCGGGTCTGGGTACGAATAAACCCTGATAATCGGCTGATTATCAGGGTTTTCTATTTTTGAAAAGCGTACTAAATGTGTACTTTCTGACGAATACAAAGAAAAGTGTACTTTCATCGTTTTGCAACCGAGATATTTATTGTTTATTAACTCTTTCTCTTGGCAAATCTTCCTATTTCCTTCTTTTTCTTTCCCTTTTCTGTGTTTGGACGGACTACTTTTCTATCTTTGCGAAATAACGATTAGACAATTACGGCTATGGAAGATTGCAGGGAGAAAAATTTCAGAGAGATACAGAAACTGTTGGACGATTGTATCGCATACGAGTACGACAAGATGATTCGTGCCCTGACATTGAAACGTGAATATTTTACCAAAGGGCAAGTGAGGGAATATTTAAGGCAGGAAATATTTCGTGTAACCGAGAGCCTTGTTGCTATGCAGCAGAAGTTTCGTGCGTTGCGGAATGTAAGAATGGATATGTATATTCCTGACTTCTTGTGGGAAAGTGCCTTCTTTGAGGATTTAACTCCGGTTGAAAGAAAAAAGTATATCAATTTTCCGTGTTCGTCATTTGACATAGATGAATACCTGCGTGAGCCTGTCTGCTATGATGAACAACTTCCTTACTTTTCCATTATTGTTGATTTTGTGGTATCAACCAAGTATTTGGACTACTTGCAAGAAAGTGAAAAAGCCTTTTATCCTGTTGACACTACCGAAGAATTTATAATCCAGCCAAAAGAAGAAGTTCAGACGAAAAAGATTGTGGGTAAGTCCAATCCTTTCCAGTCCAAACTAAAACCTGCTGAACTCAAATTGTTAGCCGAATACCTGAACGAATCCCGTATGTTTACCACTACTGTCAGCCCTAAAATACTTACAGATTTTTTCAACTGTAAATTGGACGGAGTGTTGAAAGTCAATAATACCCGGTTGTTCGCCTACCTTATGATGCAGCTAAGCTGCCATAATTACATAGTTTATGAGTGGCAGTCCGTTGTTGCACACAACAAACTGGTATTGGGGAAGTTAAAAGGCGAACCGCTTACACGTACAGACCTGTCAAGTGCGACAGACCAAGCAAAAAGCATCTATCCGAAAGGATACGAAATCATAGACAAATACATCAAACAACTGAAAAAAGGTTGAGCATAGGTTGAACGCTCAAACAAAGGTCAATTAGACTTCATTTTCAAGTCCTTAACTTTGCTCCCGTTAACAAAACAACGGGGGTGCGCACCTTCATATTGTTTCACCAAAAAAGTTTCAAGCAATATGGAAAAGACTTTGGAAATGCGAGTGGAAGAACTCGAAAGAATGTTGTTCCTGACCAAGAACGTGCTAAGTTTTGACGAGGCAAGCACTTTCTTGAACCTCTCAAAGAGTTACCTGTACAAGCTGACGGCAGGTAACCTTATACCCCATTACAAGCCACAGGGGAAAATGCTCTATTTCGAGAAATCGGAACTGGAAGCGTGGCTACGTCAGAACCCTGTCAAGACGAAAGCGCAGATAGAGCAGGAAGCGCAGAAGTATATCCTTAACCGTCCCTTGAAGAAATAAAGGCTATGGAAGACAAGAGAACACCCATAACCGGGCAACAGTATGCCGTTATGAAAAAGGAGGACTTCGCAGCCATTTGGAGAACCATTCACCTGAAAGTTACGGACACTTACGAAGTGCCGCCCGAAATTCTTTGGGTGAACGGTTCTACCATCGGTACACTGGGAAATTTCAGTGCATCCACAGGCAAAGCCAAGAGCAAAAAAACATTCAATATCTCAGCCATCGTTGCGGCAGCGTTGAAGAATGACGAGGTATTGAAGTATTCGGCATACCTGCCACCGAACAAACGGAAAATCCTTTATGTGGACACCGAACAGAGCAAATATCACTGTCATAAGGTCATGAAGCGTATTTTACACCTTGCCGGACTACCAACCGACAAGGACAGTGAGGATTTTGTTTTCATCGTGCTAAGGGAACAGACTCCCGACAAGCGCAAGCAGATAATCGGCTATATGCTGGAGAATATGCCCGATGTAGGCTTGCTTGTCATTGACGGAATCCGTGATTTGATGTACGACATCAACAGCCCCAGCGAATCGACCGAGCTGATAAACCTTTTAATGCGCTGGTCAAGCGGATATAACCTGCATATCCATACCGTACTGCATCTGAACAAAGGGGATGATAACACGAGGGGGCATATCGGTACGGAACTGAACAACAAGGCTGAAACCGTCCTGCAAATCACTAAAAGTACGCAGGACGGTAACATAAGCGAGGTAAAGGCGATGCACATACGCGACCGGGAGTTTGATCCGTTCGCATTTCGCATCAATGACAGCGCATTGCCCGAAGTCGTGGAGGGGTATGTGTTCCAGCAGCCCAAACAGGACAGAAGCTTTTCACTTACGGAACTGACGGAGAAGCAGCACCGTGAAGCGTTGGAGAATGGTTTCGGAAAACGTGTCGTACAAGGCTATTCCAATGTTATACAGGCATTGAAACAGGGCTATGCAAGCATAGGTTACGAGCGTGGGCGCAATGTCCTTGTGTCGCTTAACAAATTTCTTGTAAACAAACGTATGATTGTGAAAGAGGGGAAGGGGTATCGTTACAATCCTGACTTCCATTATTAAAAGTCAGTTTGGTTTAGTCCGGGTGTATATATAAGCGGAACGGACTTCCCGTTTTCCATGCCAGCGTAAAACCAAATTTGGTATGGTACGGGTATATATATGACGGACTAAACAGGACTGGTGCACTTTTCAATTATCATTAACCACCCAAAAGAAAATGTTATGAACATCGAAGATACAAAGAAAATATCCATTGTGGACTATCTGAACAGTTTGGGTTACTTGCCCGTCAAGCAGCAGGGTAACGGCTTGTGGTACAAATCACCTCTAAGGGAGGAACACGAAGCATCCTTCAAGGTGAACACGGAACGCAACCTATGGTATGACTATGGAGCAGGTAAAGGCGGTAACATCATCGCACTGGCAAAGGAACTTTATTGTTCCGACAGTCTGCCGTACCTGTTAAACCGGATAGCGGAACAGGCACCGCATATCCGTCCGGTCAGTTTTTCTTTTCGCCAACGGAGAGCCGAACCGAGTTTCCAGTATTTGGAAGCCGGAGATTTGACACACCCGGCATTGCTCCGTTACTTGCAGGGACGGGGCATTGACGTGGAACTGGCGAAAAGAGAATGCAGGGAACTCCGCTTCACCCACAACGGCAAGCCCTATTTTGCCATCGGTTTTACAAACGTGGCAGGAGGTTACGAGATACGCAATTCCTTTTTCAAAGGCTGTATCGCTCCAAAGGATATTACTTACATACGGCAGCAGGGAGAACCGAGAGAAAAATGTCTGGTATTCGAGGGGTTTATGGACTACCTGTCTTTCCTAACGCTCCGCATGAAGAACTGTCCGACCATGCCCGACCTTGACAAGCAGGACTATGTAATTCTTAATTCTACCGCCAATGTATCGAAAGTCATTGACGTGTTGAGCCAGTACGAGCGCATCCATTGTATGCTTGACAACGACACGGCAGGGTTTCGGGCAACAAAGGCTATCGAGGCGGAATTTTCTTACCGTGCCCGTGATTTTTCACACAATTACAGGGGGTATGCCGACCTGAACGACTATCTGTGCGGCAGGAAGCAGGAGCAGAAAAACAGTGCCAGCCAAACGCAGGAAACAATGCTGGAAACCGGACAACGTACCGCACCAAGAAAGAAAAGGGGCAGGGGCATTTAGTTTGCCAAGTACACCATCGGCAGACGGTTTCATAGGGAGAGCAAGGTTATGTTTCGGTAGACCGAAACCACCTTGCTTTGCTCACCGCAAAGAAGATTTCTCCCGTTGGTCGCAATTTTTAAGACATCATCTAAAACGAAAAAGTATGACAGAGATAAAGGATAAGCCGGGGGGGCGCCCGGTAAAAAAGACACTGGAAAGACAGAACAGGGTAGTCAGTACGAAGCTGACAAACCTGCAATACTACGCAGTCAAAAGGCGAGCCGGAGAAGCCGGAGTAAAGGTCAGCGAATATGTCCGGCAGGCTATTATTACGGCAGAGGTCGTTCCACGTCTGAACAGGCAGGATGCGGACACCATCCGCAAGCTGGCAGGAGAAGCCAACAACCTCAACCAGTTGGCACATCGGGCAAACGCAGGAGGGTTTGCGCTTGTAGCGGTGGAGTTGGTAAAACTCAAAAACGGGATTGTCGAAATCATAAACCAGTTGTCCGATGATTGGAAAAATAAAAAAGGGAAGCGGTTTTAAGGGGTGTGTAAACTATGTGCTGGGCAAGGAACAGGCGGCTTTGCTTCATGCGGACGGGGTACTGACGGAAAGCCGGGGAGATATAATCCGCAGTTTCTGCACACAGGCAGGGATGAATCCCGGTCTGAAAAAGCCGGTCGGACATATTGCGCTAAGCTATTCGGTAGTGGATGCGCCCAATCTGACGGATGAGAAAATGGTACAGCTTGCACAGGAGTATATGCGTGAAATGAAAATCACCGATACGCAGTACATCATCGTGCGCCATCAGGACAGGGAACACCCTCATGTGCATATCGTGTTTAACCGCATAGACAACAACGGCAAGACCATATCGGACAGAAACGATATGTACCGCAATGAGCAGGTATGCAAGAAGCTAAAAGCCAAGCACGGGCTTTATTTCGCAGGTGGCAAGGAGCAGGTAAAGCAACACCGATTGAAAGAGCCGGACAAGTCGAAATACGAGATTTACACGGCTGTGAAGAATGAAATCGGAAAATCCAGAAACTGGCAGCAGCTACAAAAGCGGTTGGCGGAAAAGGACATCACCATCCAATTCAAGCATAAGGGAAAGAGTGATGAGATACAGGGCATATCCTTTACCAAAGGAGAATATACGTTCAAGGGTTCAGAGATAGACCGCAGTTTCAGTTTCTCCAAATTGGACGGATTTTTCGGAGATACGGGGTTGGTAACCGTCGCTGAACATAATGGGCAACAAGTTGGTGCACTAGTCCGGGAACAGGCTCCAGTCCGGGAGAACGGCGGTACATCTTTGTTTTCAGGTTGTGGGGGCTTGTTTTCTCCGAATCCGACAAATGAAGACCCTTATAATCCTTACTTAAAAAAGAAGAAGAAAAAGAAAAGACAACTTAAATTGTAAACGGAATGGACGATAATCTGATTTTAGAGGGGCTTCTCTCAATGGTTACTGAACTGAAAGAGAAGCAGGAAGCACAAATAACCCCAGCCAGTCGGGAGGAAACTCTCGAACGGTTTGGAGCGATTGAACAGGCATTGTCGAGGCTGCACAATAACCCGGCTGTTCCTGTGGAGAAGTTGCAGACTATTCAAAGTCAGCTTGACGATGTACGGAACAGGATACAAGGTCAGCAGCAGCATATTGAGGACACCAAGAAAATATCATTGGAAACCTATCGTTGTTTCAAAACAATGGTTGATACATTGAACGCTTACAGGACAGAGAAAGAAAGTGTAATTCCCTTACCGTTTTATCAACGGATTTACAACAAGGTTACTTCTTGGATTCGTCCGGGATTGTTTATCTTTTCGGCAGTGCTGGTTCTCTGTTCCGCTTCCATATGTTTGAACATTCGTTTGGTTACACGAATACAACAGTTACAGGACAACGATATAAAATATCGCTATTTACTGATGCAGGGACAGGCAGATGGAACGACCCTTGATTTGCTGGAGAACAATTTCAAATGGCAGAGAAATGAGCGTTTTATCCGAAGCCTGACGGATTCGGTGATTGATTTTGAATACCGCTTGCGGAAACAGGCGGAAGCGTTGGAGCGTGCAAGACTGCTCAACGAACAAGCCGAGCAGTTGAAAAAGGAAGCTGACAAGATGAAGAACCGTTAATACTGATAATCAGGAAGAAAGATATTTATGTTCTTGAACAGATAAACAGAGATAATCCGCTCAGATAATATCATTCTTCCTGATTTTTTATATATTTGGGATTGATGATGTTAAACATATAAAAGTAAAGAGTATGAATTCTGAAATAACCTTAGAAATAAATAGTTACAAGCATAATATATTAAGGTATGAATATGGCTTTTGTCGTAACATTGATTGGAAAGGTAGACCTACTACTGGGATATTGGGTGGAGACATCTATGTAGAGATGGAATCTGATAGCAGTAATGATGTATTGGAAATGCTGCTTGCCGATATGGACAGACCGCTTCAAAGTTTCTTTTTAAGGTCTGAACCCATACCTGTGTTCGGACGGATAATTCATACCAAGGATGACATGATGTTTCGTGAAATCGCTTTTGATGAAGCGTACCTTTATTTTCACGAGGAGAGTATGAGTGCGGAGGGAAATGCTCCTATGATTACTCGTTTCCTCATATCTCCTACACGGTTGGATATAAACAGAACCGTTAGAATGGACAGGAGAGTCAGCACGACTTACGGCTTTTGGTGGGAGGAATATAAGGAGGAAGAAAACTTTAAAGTAATTACTCGTGTTTTAGAAGAGGGTTCAGTAGGTGAAATTGTTGAAGTTTATTGGAAAGATGCAAATTCTCATCAAAGAATAAATGAATTTCCTCATAATGGTATAGCTACCTTATGTGCTGTAGTAAAACATGCAACTGAAGGTGATAAGGTTAATTTTATACTTGAATTTGATGATGGCACTTTCAAACGGTTTTCAGGTGTCGTTGATTCAAGAGGTATAGTAGAAGTGAAAAATGTAAAATTGTTATAATTGGAGGATTTTTATATGGTTAAGGTTATTGGTCTTTATAAAGACTCAGAAAAAAGTGCTACTTTAAATAAAGTTCATTTAAAAGCATATTGGGCAGATGAGGATGGTAATAAAATAGACAAAGGGTATTTTGGCTCTACGGTAAGATTATATATTGAAGAATATTGGGCTTACAATGTCCTATTAAAGATATTTTTAAAACAGGAGGACTTTGAAGAGGTAATATTCTTAGATATGTTGAAAAATATAATTCCTGCTTATTTTTTCCAAATGCAAAATTATTTAGAAGTTTGTTTAAAACAGTCTTATGATTATAAGAGTTTATTGTCCCAAAAAGAAATAAAACTATGTTGTGGCATTTCGAATGGATTTGGGTATTTTCAAGAAACTCCTATAATCGCTTCTATGCCAATGATCAACAAAATTCCTTGGATGGATATTGCTATCGGAGAATTAGGTGTTCAAGAAGTAAGAGGGAAGAAACATAATGAAAGAATTATAGAATATCATAGTGTTACTAATTCAAATTTTGATAAAGATGAGATACCTTGGTGTTCCAGTTTTGTTAATTGGTGTTTATATCAAGTTGGAATTGTGGGGACAAATAACGCATTAGCATATTCTTGGTTGCATTATGGAATAGAATTAAATAAACCAGCTTATGGGGCAATAGCAATTATGAATTATTCTCATGTTGGATTTGTGGCAGGAATCAATGACGACCATCGAATTATCTTATTAGGAGGGAATCAAGGGGATGCTGTTACTTTATCTCCAAATTCTTCAAAATTAGTGAAGTCATATAGATATCCAATTGGGTTTACACCTGATTATAATCTTCCTAAATATCATCTTAAAGGAAGAAGTTTGGATGTTTCATCAACGCGATAATAATCATTTTTATGAGCAAATTTATTTTATACATAAGCATGACAATATTAGGCTTTATATTCATGCCATTTTATGCTAATTGCCTGAATATTGATAGTACGAATATAAAATCTAAAACAAAAGACACATTAGTTTTTTGTTATAATTGTGATACATTAAGTCAAACTCTTGTTTTTCAGCGAATAGACGATATAAAAATTGATTTTGAACTAACCTCGTATAATAAGTTAAAAAATGAAATTAAGAGAGTAAATGGTGTAGCTGAAAATAAATACTCATCTGATTATGGCTCAGAAATGGATTTCAATGAAGATGGTGAGATGTACCTTGTTATAGAGTATTTATATGAAAGTGAAGAAATTTTTCTTTCTTTCAGATTTAATAAAGAGTACACTAAGGTTAATGTAGAGGTAGCTGATGAGGTGTTTCCAAATAAATATTGTCCATTACATTCAATCAAAGCATTATCAAAATGTAAAAGTAGGTGATGTGCTTTGGCAAATTTAGTCAAGGATATGGGCATTTTATATCTTATATTTAGTCTTTTGATTGTTGGTATTACTTCTATTTGTATTATTGGGTATGTAGTTAAAACAAGAAAATATCATTTCTTATGGATTATTGTTGTTTTGATAGTTTTATTGTATTCAGCAAATGAACTTTACAACTATTATCGAACATGTCAAATACCACGTATTATCCCGCTTTCATTTAGACAAGTTAATGCTGATGAAATTCATAGTATAATACCATATAACAAAAATTATCCAGTATATGTATTAGAATTTAATTCAGATAAAAAATTGGAGGATTTTTCTCGTGCTCCAAAAATAGCTTTTTTATCTCCTTTTATAGAAAGAAAAGGCTATCAGTCTATTTTAGAAATAGGAAAAGATTCTGTTCTTGAGAGTATTTATATATATCCAAGTAAAAAAACTAATAGATATGATTATATTGCTTTATTCCAAAATGATAATGAATCCATAGAGAGGCTACAACATTATAATATACTTTATTTTAGGCTGTTTTTTCTTGGTTATTTAGCTCCTATTTATGGTACACTATCTGTTCCTGTTCCAATGTTTGATAAACACAGTAGAGATTCAGACCAATTGTTTTTTAATAAATATATAATTCCATAATAACTTGATACTAAGTTGAATTGTGTATAGAATGTATATTATGAAACAAGGTAAAATGCGAAAACGATTATTTATTATAATTGCAATTGTGCTTATTGGATTTGTTGTCATTGAAAAAAATATCCAAACGACCAATAATATTAAGATATATAATGTAGGTGTAGATAGTTGCTGCACCTACTTGATAAATAATTTTGTTGATAATGAAATGCTCTTGCATTCGATATTAGAAGAATTGAATAATAGTAAATATCCTGTCAATTCTTTTATAACGAACGAAGAATCTGCAAGTTATTCAGATGGATCAGTTTATACTAATGGGACAAGTGATTTATTGTATTTTAAAAAGCACCATGATAAAACAGATAAGTTCTTATTTGTCAGTTTGTTTTTGTTAGAAAGAAACAACTGTGATTTGCAGATGAAATCTTATACAGACAGTTGTGCTGTTTATCTTGGTACTTTTGATGAATTAAGTGTTAATGTATTAAGATGCTCTCTGAATAAAATAGAATCGGAGAAATTTGAAAAAAAACATAACAATTTTCTATATAAGTTTTGCAATACAAAGGGAAAGTGTTTAGAAGTATCATATATGGACTGGGGGGGATGTTTTAGCTTGCATTTGGTTGATAACAATAAATAGTAAGAAAATACCTAAAATTATTTGATATTTGCGAATAATTTATTAGATTCGTTTGAAATAATACACCATAATTCTAATTATATCCATCTATGAGCCAATACAATAATATTTTTATAAGCAGAGACGATTTTCTGGATTATAAAGCAAAAGGAATCCCATATACCGGATTTGTCATAGGAGAAGGGTATGCTTTTGTGCAATATCAGAATTATTATGAGGACACGGAGGGAACGGTCATGGATATAAACGACAATATACCATCATACCAGATATGCATACCTAACATTGTTCAAATCCAATGCATTGATACCTCAAAGGAAATGATAAAAAAAAGCCTTAGAGGGCTGTTTGACAAAAACGGATGCGCAAGGTATGTCGTTTGTGAAGGAGATACCTTAGCATATATTGCAGAAATGTTTGACGTTACTGTTGAGGAATTAAAAAGATGGAATGATCTGTCAAGTGAGTATTCTATATCCACAGGACAAAGATTATTAATAATTGACATAACGGAAAGAAGAATTATAGATATACCAGAACAGGTCTACCATGGTGAAATTAAAGAATTGAAAGGATTAGCAGCTTTTGAGATGGACATAAACTCTCCTTCTTCAAACATTTTAGGAGAAGGGCTAAGGTTATTCACAAAATTCTTTTATGATGGGGTTAATGCCCCTGTAATTTGGATTACAGGACATACACTTGGAGGTTTTTCTCAAACACCACAAGAAAGAACTCAAGCATTCATGGACTTTGCTCCCACTGCATTCATTGGAGGAGCACTAAGAATTTTAGGACCTTGCAGTCAAATAACAAGTGGTCTTAATGGCTATAATGCTTATGTCAAATCTCCAATGTATAAACAAAATCTTTATAAGCCTAAAGGACACGGATGGCAAAAAGAGGCTGGAAAAATGTTTCAGCAGGCTAAACAACGTTTCAAAATGAGTGAAGAAGGTAAATCATTTATTGACATGGTAGAAACTTTCAACTTTTGGAATGATACCTCAGAAGAACATTTTTAAGTGGTATGAAACTTCAATAGATACATTAAACAACAAAAGCAATAAGTAATAATGAGTGCACCAGGTATATATTATCATATTGGGAAATTCTTAGTTTGGATTTGGCATAATCATACACAGAAAAAAAAGATAAAATATGAAGATATTATATTTCAATATCCAATAAAACTATTCTGGATAGTTGGCATTATTGTAGGAATATTATTCATCATAATAGGATATACATTATTCAGACTGACCAAAGACCTATGAGACCAACGGAAAACCGATGAATGGTCGGTTTGTTTCTAAAACGAATTATGGAATGAATATTCAAAAACGATAATAATGATTGATATTGTAGGACTGGAAAGTATAGGCAAATATATTATTTGGCTATGGAGTAAATATGTGAAACGAAAACATATACCTTATATGGACCTTGAGTTTCATTATCCCAACTATCTCTTTATAGCATTGGGGATTCTTGTATGTGCCATTATCTTGGGAATAGCAATTGGCTATTTTTCAATTAAATAAGGAAGAAAAATTGTACTATCCTCAAACTATCAGGTAAGCAATAAAAGCATCAAGTGGTATGACAGGTAAATTTATACATTGGATAAAAAAGAACGGTTGGAAAATAGTTGGTATCTTACTGGCTATGAATATTATTTACGTCTATTTCTCTGATAAATATTACTTTTATAATTCCGAAAATGTACGCTATACCATAGCCAAGTATAAGGATACAAGTTTTCTGGTAGGAAAAAGTCCAAAAACACAATATGATTTTTCTTATGAAGTGAATGGAAACAGCTATAATACTTACACAAGAGCAACTCTTAGCAATTACAATCTTGAGGAAGACAGACTACTTATTAAGTATTCAACAAAGATGCATGGAGCAGGAGTTGTTGTAAAAACAGTTGTTCCTAAATGGGTTCTGGCTCCACCCAAAGACGGATGGAAACAGTTCCCTCCCGACATAAACTGGAAAGGCGCGGAGCTTGATACCGCCTATATGAAGAAAATGAATCTGGAAATACCTAAATAATGTTCATGTTGCGAAATAAGTTAAAACAAATAGGACAATTAGTAACAATTATATTGTTCTTTACAGCATTTAGTGTAAACATATATTTATCATGTTTTTATTTAAAGTCAATACCAAAATCGGAATATATCTCTGGCATGTTCCTTGGTGTCTTTATTTTGCAATTGTTTGTTTCTTTTTTGTTTATCATAACTGATTTATGGTTGCACTGCAACGCAATTCGTATAATGGCTGTAATTATGTTGGTAGCGACCTGTTTATTCAGTTTCGGATACATATATTACACAAACAGCAAACCCATAGCACCGGACATCTTTATATTAATGCAAGGCTGTGTGTTCATTTATTTGTTTTTGTCAATGGTCATTTCGCATCTTGTAAAAAAACATTATTAGCAAGGGAGGTCTATCCTTAAATGGCATTCTTTTGCAATTCATTAACATTAACTTGGCAAAGCTATTCATCAAATTTATGGAAATAAATCTCTCACAAAAAAAGAAATGGATATTTAGGATTATTTGCATTTGTGTTTTATTGCAATTGCCTATATTCTACTTTATGGATAAGTTCTATTATTTTAATGACAATAATATTCGTTATACAATTGGAACTTACTATAAAGATGGATTTGTTATCAATTCAAGTTCAAGTCAAGAAAAAGGATTCATTTATTATGTTGATAGTATTAGACATGTCGCAACAACAAGTAAATTTAATAATACAGATGTGTCTCATAAATACGCATTGATAATGTTCTCTGCGGTATTTCCGGGCAATGCGAATGTCTTAAGTACCATTGTTCCCAAATGGGTACTTGCGCCACCCATAGACGGATGGAAACAGTTTCCTCCTGACATAAACTGGAAAGGCGCGGAGCTTGATACTGCCTATATGAAGAAAATGAATCTGGAAATACCATAAATAATGTTCATGCTGTGAAATAAATTGAAACCAATAGGCTAATCAGCAAGAAATATGTATTTACTTAAAGTCAATTTCTATACGGAATGTCTTTTAGCTTTTTATAATAAGGTTAGTTTATGGCTTTGTATATATCCAAAACAAACTAAACCTATTTCTATTAGCAGCAAAATATTTATGCTGGCGAAAAGAGAAATAGTCTTTTTCTTTTCGCCAGTATTTGTTTGATTGAATTATTGGCAGTTTGCAGAAGTGATAAACTCCTTTATTTCTTCCTCACTTGGAAGTTCTATCATGTACTTCTGCACGAAGATGTTCGGGTCTAATCCGGCAGTGGCATATTTTACTAATGTATCTCCCTTTTCGGTACAAAGCAAGATTCCGATAGGTGGATTATCGTCCGGCTGCATCACTTCCGCTTTAAAGTGGTTAAGGTACATATTGAGTTGTGAAGCATACTCATGGCGAAACTTGTCTATCTTCAATTCCACAATGACATGGCACTTCAAAATGCGGTGATAGAATACAAGGTCAGCAAAGAAATAATCCTCATCAATCAGGATACGTTTTTGCCGGGCTTCAAAGCAGAATCCATGTCCCATTTCCAGCAGGAAGTGTTGCAGGTTGTCAAGAATGGATTGCTCCAAGTCGCTTTCTGTTACTAAGGCACGTTCATTCAATCCTAAAAATTCTAAAGTAACAGGGGTGTTGATAACATCTTTAGGCTGCAATAAGGCTGCTTGTTGCCGGACTAAATCGGAAAGAGCTTCCTTGTTTTTGGATAGTCCGCTACGTTCATAGTATAAAGACGCTATTTGCCGTTCCAGTTCTCTTGCAGACCAACAGCCACGTATTGCTTCCATTTCATAGAAAGCACGCTTTATAGGACTTTCGATTTTAGATATGAATTTTAAGTGAGAATATGGCAGCTTGTTGAATAATCTTTCTGAAGGAATACTCCATTTATTATGTTGTATTTCTGATGTTTGTAATTCGGCACACACTGAGTGCCGAATTGGCTCTGTGAATTCGGCGGACAGTGTGTGCTGAATTTCATTTCCCGACATGATATAGTGTAATACTTGTTCTTTCAGTTGTGGATAAACAAGGTACAGCCGCCTAAACTCACGAAATCTACGTTCATTCAGACCTTTTGTTTTCAGCCGTTGTTCCAGCTTCTTCAACAGTTGTTCGCCGTATGCGGCACGGTCTTCTCCGTTCTGCTCAAACTCCACGATATAGCACCCCATAAGCCAGTTACGGGCGGTAAGGGCGAGGTTTACTGCGTGTGCGGCTTGTGCCTGCAACGTGTTCTGTATCGTACTGATATGTTCTACTAATGATTCAAAGTCCATAGTTACAAAGATAAGTCTTTTATGGTTAAAACTTTAATTCGGGTAAGCTGTTTATTGCTTCCTCTTTCAATTTATCCACCGCACGAGTGTATTTCTCCGTATGCTTCAATCCGCTATGCCCTAAAAGACTGGCTACTGTCTTGATATTCGCACCATTGTTCAAAATATTCACGGCAAAGGAGTGTCTTGCACAATGCCAGCTTATGTGCTTGTCTATTCCGGCTCTTTTAACCCAACGCTTTACTGATTTACAGCAACTTTCGTATGAGGGCAAATCGAATATCAGACAATTCTTGTCTGCCGGAGCTTCGCCAATGATAGACAGCAAACCATCGTTCAGTGGAATAACTACACCGCTGCTGGCTGAATGTCCTTTTGTCTTGCTTTGCTCGAATTTCAATAGTCGGTTGGCATAGTCCACATTTTTATAAGTAAGGTCTTTCACATCACAGAAGCGTAAGCCGCAGTACAGACAGAAGATGAAAGCCCGTCTGACTGTCGGATTTTCATTGTCGTAATGGCAAGCTATCAGTTTCTGTATTTCTTCGGGGGAAAGTACATCTTTCCGGAGTATTTGGCTATCTACTTTGCATGTAACACCCTTACATGGGTCTTTCAGCATGACATCATGGTCTATGGCATATCGAACAACTTTCTTGAATCGTTGGAAAATGCTTTTTGCACCCTCGCCCACACTTCGGGATTGCAGGTAAGCAACAAATTGTTCCATCATTTCTTTGGTAATGAGTTCGGGCTTGATGCTAAATTCATTCACAGGATATTGTTCTTTCAAAAAGTCCTTGAAACGACTAAGCGCAATTTGCACCATACGAATGTCTTTCTTCGTGTAGCTGTTAATGTAGGCTTGATAATAATCTAAGAAATTAACCGTTCTGTCTTTCTTCAAGCGGTAACCAAGCATACTTTCCTTAAATTCCTGTTCACGTTCTGCACGTATCTTTGTGGCAAGCTCTAATGTTTCCTTGTTCTGTTGTCGTTCCGCAGGAGTACGTGGTTTGTCTATCAGATACAGGCTAAGGTTTTCTTTTCGCCTGTGATGTTTGACAGTAAACTTTGGTTTTCCTTGCATCTTACCGCTTTCGTAATACACCTGATTGCCGCTTTCATCCAATACGGGCTTTTCCTCTCTACCTAAATAATACTCCAAGTAAAGGCTGATTCTACCATCCGAAAGCTTATTTTGTTCCAGTTTCGGATTTTCTTTCGTTTTATTTTCTAACTTTGCCATTGTTTAGAGGTTTTATCCCGATTTAGGTACCGTAACCGGGTAAAATTACTAAATAGTTGATTTTCTTTTGTTTTCCGATATTGCAAAGGTATAAAAGAAAATTATATTTCAAAGTGTACTAAAAGTGTACTGAATAACAGAAAACGGGCAAAATATGGCAAAAATGGAGAAAATAGGAAATATGCAAACTATTGATAATAAAGGAGATAAGTTCTTTTGTCTTCCTATGATTTCTATGCCTTGTACCGGGTCTGGGTACTGAATGAAAGGCTAAGCGATTAACAATTAATCGCTTAGCCTTTTTGTTTGCCTGATTTTTCCCCACATTTTCCCCACAGGCGCAAAAAATATAGTAGTAAATCATTATTTTCTTTGGCTACACAATACAAATACACTACCTTTGAAAAGAAATAAATCCAATTAAATAAACGTCAATGGAACAAGGTGTTTGGCAAGAGATTGAACAGTTATACCAGAAGTTTCAGCAACTTGGTATTAGTGAAGCGATGGACTTTGAAAAGTACTACCTCTATTCTCTTATTACCCATTCTACAGCAATTGAGGGTTCTACACTCACCGAAGCGGAGGCACAAATGCTTTTCGATGAGGGATTGACAGCTAAAGGGAAACCTTTGGTATATCATTTGATGAATGAGGACTTAAAGAAAGCTTATGAGTTTGCCAAAGAGGAAGCCAAATGTAAGAAGCCAATTAATTCAGCGTTTTTGCAAAAGTTGAATTCGACATTGATGCGTACGACAGGCAGTATTTATAATGTTATGGGTGGCTCTTTTGATTCTTCCAAAGGTGAATTTCGCTTGTGTGGCGTGACGGCTGGTATTGGTGGACGATCTTATATGAGTTATCAGAAAGTCCCTGCCAAAATAGATGAATTTTGCACCTTATTACAGGAAAAGCAAAAGACAGTGGGAACATTTCGGGAACGATACGAACTAAGTTTCAATGTTCATCTTAACTTGGTGACTATTCATCCGTGGGTAGATGGCAACGGAAGAACTGCCCGTCTGCTGATGAATTACATCCAGTTTTGCCATAACCTCTTTCCGACTAAGATATTTAAGGAAGATAGGGAAGAGTATATTTCTGCCTTACGACAATCACAAGAAGAGGAAACCAATCAGCCATTCTTGGACTTCATGGCTGGTCAGTTGAAGAAATCACTTTCTTTGGAAATTAAGAGGTTTGATGCGATGCAGAAAAAAAAGTATACATTTTTTTTCTAAGTTTTCTAAAGTATCTAAAATCCATTTATTCCTATCTTTTTAAGATGCTATTTTTTATCGTATTGTCGTTTTTATGGTATGCTATCAATCCAGAACTCGGCACTTACTGTAATTTCTTCCCTCCCGTCATGGAATGATTGAATAATCCGATATTTTCCGGATGTAATTCTATAGCAACTGACAGGATAACTAAAACAATAATAATCAGGAGCAAAGTTTAACTGCATACCTACATCTCCAAAGCCATACATTCCATTCATCTTTGCCCCCATCCACGAGCCGTTTTCCCATTTCTGCAATGTCCAGTCACCACCAAAAATCAGCGACTTACGCTTAGGATTCAATAAGATAGCATACACATTCTTCGTATCAAGCGGATAATGGTTCTGTATCATATTCATCCGCATAGTATTCCCTAACGTATCACAGTTCAGGCATTGTGCATCGGCAGGTCCAATCTGCATAACCTGCTTTTTTGATGCCGTGCGATTGCATCCCAGTCCGCATATTGCCATCATCGCCACGAAATAAATATACCAGCTTTTCATACTCCACACATTTTTATTTAACCTCAAAACTGTCTGTCAAAAGAATATCCTCATCACCTCTGCTAAATGATTTCTGAACACGGTATTTCCCTTTTGGAATGCAATATTCATTCAGTTTATAACGGAAGCAATACAGCAAAGGAGCCTTCTCTATCATAAACGCATCACTATTCCATACAATCGTATAGGAGGTATCCCTTTGCTCCGGCGGACACCATTTATCATTTTTCCACAAATAGAAACGCATATCCCGTCCGAACTCCAACGGAATGTCCGTCGGATTGCTTACAAATACATTAATCACGGGCACATTTTCTGTATATACTTCATATTCTGTCCACAGACGGGTTTCTCCGTTATATTCTTCAGGTAAATCTTTTGTATACCAAAGTTGGCACTGACGTAATTCGTATGTTACTGTATCTTGAAATGAAGCACAAGTATCAGCAACCACAATGGATGTCATGCTGTCCGCACCTCCGATAACAGCTGTAGAGGTAGCCTCCTGTACAGGCTGTCCGGGCTTATTTACACAGGCCGCCAGCAAAATTAATATGACACATGCAATCTCTTTTCTCATATTCATTCCATTTTAATGAAAACAATTATTCCTTTTATCTATTTCATCAGTATCGGTTTATCACACGGTGTATAGCCGATAACCAGCACATCAGTATCTGGATTAACAGTAGCAGAAGAATCCAGTTTATATTGAACTACAAGTGTATCTTTACCTGCCTTCAATAAAGTAGGAACATTCATCACCTTTTTAAAAGCATCCAACACTGTTTTCCGAAACGAGCAGTTGCTGCAAGAAATGATTTTCGGTTGCACGATATATCCGTTACTGTCCACGGCATATTCAATGCGTAGCAGACACTCTTTTCCCTTGTTCAGCAACTTTACCGGATACTTGCTTTCCTTATGTAAAGTATTGATAAACCATTTATAGTCACGAAATTCATCTAAAGATTTATCCAGACCAAATATTCCTTTCGGAGCCTCCTTGCGCCATGAAGTGCCAAACTTCTTATCTAGATAATCAAAAACCACCTGATTATAAGTCGTCAGCAGATGATTGGGAACACCCAGATAACAGTCCAGTGTCCCATCTTTCTTCAATGGATAAAAAACGTCATAACTCACGCCGTACTTTTTCCAGAAAAAGTGTGTGCGGATTTTTTGTTCCTGTTCTTCCGGTATTACCAGGCGCAGCTTGGGATGCCCCTTGAGGATATTTTCTTTCGACAACTCCGGCGAACAGTCATATTTTAAAATATAATCATACCATAAGGGAAGTACCATACGCAGCGTGTCATTATGCTGTGAAGGGAGAGTTATTACCGTATCACAAGGATCCAGTCCCACATATTCCGCTTTCAGATGATAAGTTCCGGCCTCCAGCCCCTTTATCCGGAAGCAGCCGGTGGAATCTGTCAGCCATCCTTGAAACGGTTGTTCAACCATGCTCAAATTGGAGCCAACAAGCACAGCATGTACCACATCATAAGGAGGACGTTGACGGACGGATTCACCATACACCCGACCCACAATCGTGTATTTTGCAGAATCACCCTTATCATGCGTTATATCCCCCCTCAAAGGCATAGTAAAACTCCGATATTCCATAGTGTACTTCCCGTTGATAAAGAGCTCCTCCCACGGATAAATGGATTTCAGCGTTTCTTTAAAAGCGAGAGCCAGCGGATGATTCCTGTCTTCTATCGTTTTTCGTGAAGAACGCAGAAAGAAAAAATGCACATCACAATCCACGAAGTGACCGTCATCCGTCATTTGGAAATCACCTATTACAAAAATGATCTGTTCTCCTCGGTATTCAGGAAACCGTTTCCAGGGAAAACGACAGGCAATCTCCTTTTGCGCTTTCTTCAAATTCAAACCGGGTCTCCGGTAATTATGATAAGTTTCTGTTTTCAACACTTTACCGTTCCGGACGGTCAGTACCTGTTCCGTTTCCATGTTACGGTCGAAACCGTCATGCACGTATCTCACCAAATTTCCTTTTCCGGCTCGAAGCTCCCCACTGAACCAACGGGCTTGAATTTCTCCATCTTTATAATAAGAAGGGAAAAGCGACTGCAAATCTTTCCCCTCATACACTAGTGTAGAATCTTTATTGCTGGCTTCATCGTAGACATCGGCTTCTATCTGTCGTAGGCAAAGATAACCGTTACGTATTTCCCATGAAGCCGTATAGCAACTATAGTTTCCAGTTGAATAACTGATATTATCTGGCAGGAAAGCTCTCACCCGGTTACCCAGCATAGTATCACTTTCTATTGGTTTTACCAACAGAACCCATTCTTTTCCTTCCAAGCGAATTATATCGCCCCACTGTCCTGTAGCCTTTACTGGTAGAACAACAAGCCAAAGTAGGATAGTAAAAAAAACTTTCATACGCATAAACTGTTTTGTCTGCTATGTAAAATGTCGCTGTAAAATACTAAAAAATCAAGTTTATTGCTGTCAATCGGATTTTTTCCCACTCAGAGCAACCGTATATAAGCCTTGCTCGTCTTTGATTATTTCATATTTACCGGAATCCAGCCAGTGGTTACACTCCTTGAATAAGGAACAGATAAAAAGATAAAGGTCATGCGATATATTCAGTTCTATACCGTTTTTATAAGGGAAATGCAAGCGGTTATCTTTAACGGATAATCTTTTTTTGGCTCTGTCCAAAGCTTTCAGATAAATCACTTGATTATAGGCATAATACGGATTAAAGCCATTCCTATTCATAGGGGCGATGGCAGAATAAGATATTTCTTCTTTTGTTTTCAGGAATGTCGTATCAGTAAGGCTCGCTTCGATAGTTTTTGCCTCTGTCCAAAGTCTTTTGTTGACCAATTTTCTCAAGCTGTCTTGACGGGAAATGTCTGTCTCGCTATTAAGTTTCTCAATGATGGCAGATAGTTCATTGTTACAATGAGGTGCCATGACAGAGTTCCCGGTTTCCACCAATAACAGTTGCTTGCTTGAATAGCTTGTGATTACAAACAAGCACAGAAGAAATATAGATTGTATTGATTCCATGATTGGGCTTTTATTCAATTCTAAATTCGGCACCCATATACCACTCTTGAATAGAACCGTTAAATTTGATACGTTTGACAACTTTGTAAATACCCGGCTTGTTGTCATTGACAAGAGGATGAAGTCTTGCCGTAAAATGGAATGTTCCTCCTTGAGCCAATCCATGACCGATGTCGTTCCAAGCACCACCATCATGGAGTAATATCCAACGGTTCCCCTCTTTGCGCACTACATTATATGGGTCTCCAAAAAACAGATTATGAGAATTTCCGTTAACCAGTTCTACGGATATCGTTTCTGTTCCTACCGGATAAACAGGCCGTTCGGTTTTCATGGTTACATGTAATGTATCAGAAGGCGCAGATTGGAAGAAAGGTACATCTTGATGTACGATGCCATGAGTGACAGCCGAATAGCTCACAACTTTCCTTCTGAACATTTCTTGAAAGTGGGGAGTGTTGTTCATCAGGCCTACATAAATGGTATCCCCATCATCACCTTCAATCCAAGTGGAATGGATATTATACGCTGTAGTGTCATTGGGTGACTTTCTGTTGCTTTCACAATAATCATCAATCCGTTTACGGATTCTTTTTACCCCTTTCATGTCAACAAGTTCAAACTCTGCGTAAGCCGTGCGAGTATTACGATTAAACGATTTGTAAATGCGGTACCTGCCGGGACGGTTTGGAACCTCAGAGGAATATAGTTCTATTGTCTGCCTATGAGTTGGATTTTCTGGTGGGAATATCCATAAGATAGAGTTGATTATAGGATTGGTTGGTAAAGTTTCCCAAGTATTTTGTTTCTCGTTGAAGTAAGCAAGACTGTAGCCTTCTCCACAATTATATTCGAAATGAGAGTGATTGGTAATGATTACATTTACTTCCGTTGTTGACAATGGATAATAATCGTATTCAGTCTGCATGGAAAGCAAATCCGAACTGATAGTTTCCCCTTTAGGGATTTCACGAGGAATAGGCTTTAGCTCAAAAGAAACAGTCTGTGACGAGTCTTTGGGTTGTGTCTTCAATGAATCTACGGGTGATGTCTTTTCCCTCAGAACGGAATCTGAAGACAACTCGAATTCGGTCATCAATGTATGGCTTTTGCCACATCTATTTATTGACAAGAAAAATCGGTACATACCAGGAGTGTGCTGAAACACTTCTGCGTCATAGAGATACTCATGATTTGGAAAAAGCACGAGTTCTTCATCGAATACAACAAGTTCCATAGGTACTTTCCGCCACGTACCGTTTTCGTCTTTATAGGTGTAATGGTAATATCCGCCAAAACCTATATTGGCATCACCGTTGTTTCGTAATTTGAAAATAATTCTTTTTTGACTTGTGGAATAGACTGGAAACTCTGGACGCAGAGAAATTCCAAGCGTGTCATTTACTCCAACGGTGTTGTCTATCGGAGTTTGCAGATTCTTCTCTTTGGACGGTTTGCTTGTACATCCTACTATGAAGAAACATAACAAATATAAAATCATCTTTCTCATAGTCAATATCAGTTTATTGTAAGTAAAACAATCTATTTACAAAAATAAGAAATTCCATTAATAATTTGCACAATACGGCTGAATTACATTCTGAATCCTCTACTTTTCTTCTCTTCCAGCACGACAGGGCGCATGGATTGCCGTAGTTTCTCCCATTGTTCCTTGAACCAATCAGAAATAGGCTGTCCGTTTATGGTCAGTATAAGCTTATTGCAATCTGTCGGATTTTTCTCTACTCTAAAAATGTCATTCTTGGTTTCAAACCTTCGCCTGTACTCTTCGGAGTAAATCTTTCCGCTGCATTGCAGAGCTTCTTTTTTTGTTAGAAGCCTGTCTATCATATCCTTGGTGAATCCGATGACAGCCAACAGTTTTTCCATTCTCAATATTTCTTTGACCATCGGGAACCAGTCGAATACCTTTTCAAGCAGGGAGTTCAACCGTGATATTTCCCCGTCTTTGGTTTCAAGCTCCTGATTGTGGATTCTTTGAAGATTGCGTATCTGTTTGCCGTGCTGTTCCTGTATCTGTTGCATCTTGACTTTCAGTTCTTCTATGACTTTGTCACGCTTGGCAATCTCCTGATTCAATTTTTCGTTAGCCTGTTCCAGTTCTTTCAGTTTTCCGCTTCCGAAAAGAGAAGCAACACCGCTTGTTATGGCTGTCGCTGCTGTGGTGGCTGTCTTCTTTAGCTTGTCAGTGCGTATTTCTGATTTTACCTGTTTTAGTTCCTGTTCGGCAAGATTTATCTGTTCTTCTTTGTGCCGTTTGGCTGCATCCATGCGTTGCAGCTCGGCTTTCTGTTTCTCGATGATAAAGTCGTTACGTTCCAGATGTTCCTTACCTGTTACAGCCTTTGATTGCCCACGCTCCATCAGCAGGATGTCAGATGCCAAGGTCTGCATCTGCATCATGTCATCGTCATTAAGCTTTTGGCTCTTTCCGGTTTCGTGGTTCATCCAATCGAAAACGATATGGGCATGATAGTTCGGCTTGAACCATCTGTCCCCGACCTTGAAGCTTTCTCTGTCTTTCGCTTCCGGCTGACCGTTCAGCCAATGTCCTTCGTCCTTGTGCAGGAAGATTTGCAGCGGTGTGATTCCCCAGCGTCTTTGACATTCCTCACCGAATTTACGCACGTCTGCCAGTGTGGTGTCCGACCTGACAAGCAGCACTCCTTCACGTATGGGGGAGCATCCCGCAATTTTGACTGTCTTGCCGTTCTTGCCTTTGCGCTCCCGTTCCTTTTCCTGCATGGCACGTCCGGTCTTTTCCTTTACCATCTGTCTGATATTATCATAATGCGTCCGCAAATCCGGACTGCCGAAGTCAGGATTTATCCACTGCTCGTTATCGGTGGAGAGTTCAGGAACGACATAGATTCTGGACTCTCCGATGTTGCGCATGTATTCGGCAGTCCTTCTGTTGTGAGCCTCGCTCGATGCGATGTTGCAGGGCTTGATATGTATGCTTGATTTTGTTGCCATAGATACCTGTTTTTGGGTTTGTACTTTATTGCTTGCTTTTCCGCTGTCCGCAAACGCATGGGGTTCTTAGGGGTGCAACCCATAAGCGGAGATTGCAAAGAGAGGGTCACTCTTTGCTCTGGGTTCTCAGGGGAGAAACGCCCTGAGTGGGTTATTAGGGTAAAACCCTAATCCCCTCGGGAGAGCCCACAACTACGTAAGCGAAGCGTGTAGTTATAGTGGGCTATAACCGAAAGCCTCCCGGTTTATTGGGCGGTGTCTTCACTTTGATGGATTGAGCCTGTTTCTTTGTCTCTGCCCGTTTTTGCAGGTATTCGTTCAAATCCTTGCATCCGCTGTAAATGTGTGAAGCGTCACGTATATGTCTGGTATTGTCATACTCCTTTCTGATTTGCTGCAGGGCTTCCATTCCTGCACGGTCATTGTCAAGGAAACAGTGGATGCGTTCATAGCTGCCCAGCGGATAGAGTGCCTTGGAAACATTGGCAACAGAGTTCAGAACCATGTAGTCCTGTCTGTCGAAATCAGGGAATTGCGGACAGCTTTCAAGCCTTAGTGTCAGAAAGGAAAGGTAGTCCATGAACCCCTCAAAAACGTAACATGCTTTTCTCGGCTCTCCCGATTGTCTGATATGTGATATTTCTTTCGGTGCGATGCAGCCCTTGAAATATCGGTTGCGGATTTCATATCCACCCGATATGTTCGGAAAGGCAATGGCGAAATACCGTTTGCCGTTGTTGGTGAAGTGTGCCTCACGGCATTCTTTTTTCGCCAGTGCCGTATTTATCCCCCTTTCCTGCAGGTAAGAGAGCAGGGCAGGAGAAGACAGCTGCACGATGTCAAGTTGCTGGAAACTCGGCTCGGTGGCAGACTGCCTGCGAAAAGAGAAAGACACGGGACGGACATGCGGTGTCTGTTCCTCTATGCGTTTCAGGATATACGGAACACTCTCCGTTGCGTAGAGGTGTGCTGCCAGTGCGATGATGTTGCCGCCCTTTCCCAGACCGAAGTCGAACCATTGTTCACGTTCTGTGTTTACTTTGAACGAGGGCTCGTTCTCTTCCCTGAACGGGGATTTGTACCAGAGGTTTACCCCCTGCTGCTTTACTGGGAAATACCCCAGACTGTGCAGATAGTCTGCGATTCTTATCTTTTTTGCTTCTTCTGTTGTCATTTTCGTACGGTTTTGTGATGAGTGAAAAAACGATGATTTGATGAACTTTGCTTGTAATAAGCTGTTATATAGAATGGTAACACTTCATCATTTTTTCATCAGACTGCTTGCCAAAAAAGAAATGATGATTTCTCTTTTCATCAGCATTATATTCCGATGAATGAATGATGAGATTATATTATATTGTAATACAATGTGTTATATACCATATTCATCATTTCATCAAAATAATCATATAGCGGTCAGCTGTTCCTTGGTTATCGTGTAGAACCTTCCTGTCTTCCTTTTCGTCTCGTAGTGGCAGTCTCGGGTGGGGGCGATTTCATAGGCTGTGTAGGAAAGCGAGTTCGGTGCGGAAGTCAGCTTCCATACTTCCTGAACCACTTTCCGCACCTGATGTTTCTCTGCCTTTACCTGCGAATATATGAGCAGTGTCATGAGGTCATTCAGGCAGAATGATACGCTTTCCACATTCATGTTTGACATGATGTCAAGGAACAGTTCAGCCATTTCTATCTCCAGACGGTTTCGGTTGCTCCGGATGATTTTCTGCAGGGCTGCCGTATGTGTCAGCTTCGGATTGAACCACATACGGCTTTCCTTTTCCGTTGAAAGCTCCCTTTGCGTCAGGAAGAACAGGAAGGCAGGAATTTCCTCTTTCAGCTTTTGTAGGAAATTCGTGTCATCGTTCTGCAGCGGATTTATCTTCCTTACCCAGTATCGTGTTTCTCCTGCGTCAATGATAACAGGCAGATACTCGTTGTTTGAACACAATACGAACTTGGCGAAGAAGGCTATTTCCGTGCGGTCTTTCCCTTTGGCTTCCACCTTGTAATTGAAAGTGGTGCTCAGGTTTTTCAACCGCTCGCTGTCTTCCCTGCGGTTGAGCAGCACCTCGTCCACGACAATGAGCAGCTTTCCGGCCCAGTCGGAATTGAACTGGCTCCGGAAATCCTCGTTGGTGTTGAATGTCACGTTATCCCCGAATACGGCTTTCAGGAAATTAAGGAACGTACTCTTGCCCGTGTTCCTCTCTTCCGATACCAGCAGGAGTATGGGGAGTTTCTGCAACGGCTGCAGGAACAGCAGTTGCAGATAGTCCAGTCCCAGATTGTACTGCTCACCGAAAATGTGTAGCACCAGAGAACGTATGTTCGGGAAATCCCCTATCTGCGGAGTATGCTCTATCGGTTCGTACAGATTCAGGAAACCGTCAATTTCCTTCCGGTAGTTCAGATGGTCGGGAACGGTACAGAATCCGTCATACTTCGGGACGGTCGCAAGATAGTTCTTCCCGTAGTCCTGCCTGAGTGTGCTGTTGTTCCATATCACACGTCTTTTCTCATACCCTCCGCTGGCGCAGGGCTGGTTTACGACCTTGTACAGTGTCGTTCCCACACGCATGTATTCTTCCTCTTTCATAGGCTCAGATTGAAGGATTGCGTTCACCCAGGATTTTCTGTATGTCCGACTGTCGGTATCTGACCTTGTTCCCCACCTTTACGGGTTTCAGATAGTTCTTCTTTGCCCAGTGCCAAAGGGTGGTGTCGCACACGTCGCACATTTTCTTCACTTCCTCCTTTGTGAGGTACTTTTCCTTTCTCGCTTCCGCAATGGCGGTGGAGAGTTCATGCTTGGCACGGCTTATCAGCTGGTTTGAAAACATGAGCAGGTCTTCGCCTGTCACTTCCAGTTTGATGTTGCCGTTTCCGCTTTGGATAATTGCCATCAGGTCTGTCATAGGCTTGTTGAAACTGCCGGTTGTAAGACTTCCCGTTTCGGCAGTATTATAAACGAAAAGCCACTACCCCGATTAGGATAGTGGCACAAATATATAACGAAAAATAATCGTAAATCAATGGGTTTCAATGCGTTAAATTCGTAAAATCCAAAAACGAATTAAACGAGTTTCAAGCGGATAGATAAGCTTTCAATTCCTCTATGGCAACATGGTCTTCCCCGATGTCCTTTATCAGTTTTTTGCTGCCTCCGAAAGGTGTGGTAAGGTTCCTGTACGCTTTCTGTATTCCCCTTTCGTGTACGATGCTGAGGTCTGTATATTGCTGTTGCAGTGCGTTCCGGAAAGTCTTTATGGGACAAGGTCGCATGAAGCGGTATTCCACCAGTGCGATGTACAGTCGTGCGATGTCTGTTTCGGTCGTATGCGTTTTCAGCCTTGTTCCGATTCTTTCCAGAATGACATCCCTGTTCTCTATCAGCAGCTCCGGCAGGGTGCGTGTGTCGGCTTTTCGTCCGGCGCTCTTGGGCTGTCCTTGCTGCAGGCTGTCCGTATCTTCCGTTTCGGTTTCTTCAATGTCTTCTTCATCCTCAATAGACCATTCCACGAGGTTGTTTTCCTCAATGGCTTTCTGTTGCTTCCTGAAAGCCACCCAGTCCTCTTTGGTTCTCATGCCGCTGCTGATGCTCTTCTTGATGATGAACCTGACCATGTAGGAAACAAGCCATTTGTATAGTCCGGTAATACCTTTTCTTTTGGCCAGTTCCTCTCCCTGTTTCACCATGCACTCATAGCTCCGTCCGTAGTACAACCATGCGAGCATGGCAGGTATGATACTCCGCCTTTTTGAATGATGGAACTCGTTTACAATCTTTTGAGCAAGGTCAGAATCCAGAAGCACATTCTCCAGTTCCTCGAAATCGGAGATTTTGTCGTCTCCGATCCGTCTGCGTGTGGCTTCCTTGTATCTCGGTACCAAGGTTGTGGCAACCTTGAAAACCTTGACGAATCCCTTGAACTCCTTGTCGTTCATTTCTTCCACGAAAGTCGCATATTCATCGGGGTGGCTGTCAAGCCACTCCCTTATCAGTCTTTTGAAATTGTCATATTCCTGTTGTCCCATATAGGCTTAGTCTAAAAGTTTAACGAGGTCTTTCTTCATCTCTTCGTCAATATCCCTGTACCGTCTGAAAGCCTTGCTGCCTTCCTTGTGTCCCGACAGTGCCGAAACAAGATTCGGGTCTTTCACCTTCTTATAAATATTGCCGATGAAAGTGCGTCTTGCAAGGTGGCTGCTTGCCACTTCATAAAGCGGTTTTTTGACTTCATCACGTGTCAACGGGTCTAAGATAGTGACAATCCTGTCCACTCCTGAAAGTTTGAATATCTTTTTTATTGCCTCATTATATTTCTGTTCGGAAATGAACGGCAGGAGTTTTCCCTCATGTCCTTTATACCGTTCGAGAATTTCCTTTGCCTTTTCGTTCAACGGAACACGTACCGTTACAGGATTGCCCTCTTTGGTTTTCTTCGGTATGTATTCAATGGCTTCATTTACCACGTTCAGTTTGGTCATTCTGTACAGGTCGCTTACTCTGCATCCTATAAGTGTCTGGAAAATGAAGATGTCCCTCTGTATCTCCAGCTGTGGAGTGGCTGACAGGTCAGCATTGAAAATCTTGTCTCTTTCTTCAAGGTTGATATAAACAGGGGTTCCGTATTTGCACTCCTCTATCGGAAACTTGTCAAACGGTCTGTTGGCGGTCAGATTGTTGTCAAGGCACCACAGGAAGAATGTGCGTATTCTTGAAAAGCAGTCTATCAGGGTATTTTTCCCTCGTGGTTGCGGAGTTCTCTTTTCTGGAATGGCTTCATAAATGCTTGGGTACAGTTCATAATACTGGTATTCGTTCTCGAAGAAGTCCCACATGTCCCGCAGCGTTTCAGGTGTGACGGTATCAACATCAAGAACAAATCCTTTTTGCCCTCTTTTTGTTTCCCGTACATACAGCTCATAACGCAATAAGGCTCTTTTTACCACCCTGAAATTCTTTTTCCTTACTTCCGATAACGGATGCTTTTCCAGAAAGCTGTCAAACAGCTCTCCGAAAGTCGGCTTGATGACAATCTCTTCCGGTGTGAAATACTTTTCAGGATGATAATATCTGTCTAAGGTCAGTTTCAGCCATTCTTTATCAACGGATTCTTTTTCCGTATGAAAGGATTTTTCCACATAGGTTTTCAGTTTTCGTATCTCTTCATTTATGCCAGTCCTTAAATCTTCGTTGCAGACAGCTTTTGTTTTTACACACTCTGCTTTGTCATCCCACAGATTGGGATTGATTGAAAGCTGGGTAGGAGCAACAGAATCAAGCTGTCTTCCATTTCTCAGACGGATATAAATAGTTGCGGTTGATTCTGTATCATACCGTTTTGCCGCTTTTTTAATGATGAAAGTTACTTTCATAGGCTTGCAGGTTAAATATCTATCTGGATGCAAATATAGATATTTTCCCCACATTTTCCCCACATCTGCTAAATAATTTGCAATTGGATTAATTCGGATTAAAATTTAATATGATTGTAAATAATTGATATATAGTTATATTGCTGTATTTTTCTGCGTTTTTCTTTTTACCCACATTTTCCCCACTTTAATTATTTCAAATGCGGGTCTGGGTACAGAAAGAAAGGCTAAGTAATTGATAATTCATTACTTAGCTTTTTCTTTTTTTTAATTCTCCTGCATTTTCCTATATGTGCAAAAAAGGATCAGTGAAATCTTTCAGTTCTTTTACGTTGATTTCTTTACTTTACATCTGAAATGGTGAAATAATTCAGTGTCACTTTAGGAAGAAGAAAGTGGTAACCGTTAGTTTCCATAATTGATGATGATTTGTTTTAAGCAAATATACAATTTTACCAGATCACTCCTCTGATTATTGCGTTGATCACTTTGAGTTACGCCAAGGGTTACAAAAATTAGTGTTTCCGGGTGGCGTCTTGTTTGATAATGAAGTATTTAAGATATTCTGTAGAATATCAGCAAGTTATAAAGAAGATAAAACAAAAGCGACAAGCAATTTTCACTGCTTGTCGCCTTCTGTCGGAATGAGGCGACTCGAACGCCCGACCCCTACGTCCCGAACGTAGTGCGCTACCAACTGCGCTACATTCCGAATGCAATTTTACTTATTTGCGGTTGCAAAGATATGTATATTTTAGGAACCAGCCAAATAAATAAGTGAAAAAATGGATAAAAATATTTTGATTCATTTTATAATGGAAAAATATTTGTAAACTTCAAAACTTTGCTTACCTTTGCAACCGCAAACGAGAAAGATTGGTGCCATAGCTCAGTTGGTAGAGCAAAGGACTGAAAATCCTTGTGTCCCCGGTTCGATTCCTGGTGGCACCACCTAAAAAACTCCGAAATACTTAATTATCAAGTGTTTCGGAGTTTTTCGTTTTAGCAGATAGTGCTGAGTTACCTATAAAGTTACCTATAAGGTAATCATCTGAAACTGTTTAAATCGCCTTAAATCGCCTTGATTAAATACCATTAAAGACTTCCTTTTAATCTTCAAACTGATTAAAGCGCCAATAAAAAAGGCCAGCCACTCACGCCCTTCTTATTCGTACTACATTCTTTTTCCTCTCGTTTCAAAAGCATCATAGAAGCACAATCCCGTAAATTAGGCACACTACCTTAAACGTGCATCATAAACAGAGAAAACGCAAAAATCCCAATGACACAATGACACTTTGACCTTATTGAACTTTTTGACCTTTTACCCTTTTTCCACATTATAAACCATCATACCTATAACCGAAGAACCGAGAGCTACATACAACCTTATATTTATAACCGTCAGCCCATAGAACACCGAACCCATATACAAGGCTATCTAAAACCTACGTAACATGGACACAAAGTGTATTGCACCCTTGAATATCGAGCACTCGGCATGAGAGACTAAACATATCAATATGCAATGTTACCACAACTGCACTATCAGATGAGCAAAGATACCAACAACAAGAGCAACAAGTATCTTGGTCTGTCAAACCTTGGTATAAACTTGAAGAAAAAAGCGGAGAAACTATCCTTTTTTAGTCGATTTAGGCTTGCAGTTAGAGCCAAGCAAGTTGTACTTTTGTGGGCACAAAATTCGTTTTGCCCCCTCAAAAGTAACTTGCCGACTACTACCGCAGCGGAGCGATAAATCGCTGTTTCGCTTTGCGAAAGAGGACGTTTTAAAGGAAAACGAACCAGCTAAAGGTAACTGTGGTTACAAGCTACCTTGTTACAAAGCATCTTGGTCGTCAGATTGATTGTTTTCAGTTGCTTCAATTCATTTATCCCTCAAACAGTGCTATCTAAGGCTATTAAACGCTAATACTTAAGTTATTTATTCTGTGTTTCTTATGTATTAAATACCCATACAACTCAAACACAATCAAACATTAGTTAATTCACATTACTTTATACATTTTTCATCAGGTAAACAGGTAAAATACACCACAACAAAACACTACTTTTGTACTCTGTGCCTATGTAACAAAACCACTGCTTTCAATATATCTAAGTTTAGGTTATATCTTAGATGACATAACCTCTTAACACAACCGCTTCCAAGAACAATATCTATACCTACGGCAAGACTGATGGCAAGAAGTTCCAGCTGGCTGAAGTGAATCTATGCCTCTGTTTTGAAACGCATCCGGTATGCCGGTAGTGAGACGGACATTTTTGGGCTGATTACAAGCAAAATATTCCACTCTACAGCAGGTAATCAAGGATAATTATGCTATCTTTGAGGTGCCGTACAACGGAACGGACAATAACGACTATGTGGACGGACAGGGATTGCTTTTAGCATTATCGGCTGCACTCGGAAATCTGCAAACAAGTTTGCATTTCGCTCGTTGGCACGATAATTCTGCTGCGACGACGGTTCACCCGAAGCTGCGCAAGCCCGTGCCCTGGCACTGGAAAACAACTTCCAGGATTTGGACGCATACGAGAAGTTGCAGTTCTACTACCATCCCGACCACTTGGGCAGCAGCAGCTACATCACCAACCTGGACGGCGAGGTGGTTCAGCACATCGAGTATGTGCCGTTCGGCGAAGTGTTCATTGAAGAGCGGAACAGCATCTGGAATACGCCTTATCTCTTCAACGCGAAGGAATTCGACGAGGAGACGGGATTGTATTACTATGGTGCGAGGTACTATGACCCGAGACTGAGTTTGTGGATAAGTGTAGATCCTTTACAAGAAGAAAAACCTTGGTTCATGCCATATCATTATTGTTCAGTCAATCCTATTAATAGAATTGACGAAGATGGCAATAGTGATGATGTAGTGCAATTTTGGAAAAATGGTCCATATGTTGATATGTCTAAAGCCAATGGAAGTTCGGTTACTGTCAAAGGATTCCCTCGTGATAATAGATATTTTTGGAATCAATTGTTGAAAACGCATCCAGAAATGTTCAGTAAAAAAAATATCGAACTGATAAAAGCAAAAAGAGCACCAATTGTTGACGAACAATGGATTTCATATAACAAGATGCATGCTAATTATAAAGGTAATAAGTTGGTACATCATCATGTAGAACAAGGGCGATTTGCCGTTCCTTTACCAGAAAGTGTACATAGAAAATTCACTTCTCAACTACACAAAATAAATGGTAGTAAATTTAATTCTAATGTGCGTATGGTCAAGGGGACATCCTTCTTGTCTTCAATGACAGCCTTGTTTAGCATGGTATCCATATTTACCGATTCTCCTAACAGTCCAATTTATATGTTTCTTAGCCCTGGTGAAGGAAAGCAAAATAGAGCATATGTAGATTTTATGACAGGACAAATTTATGAGTGGAGTTTACGTGACAATAATATCCGCGAAGTAAGATTCTACAAGGATTATAAAAGAGTTGGAGGTACTTGGAGAGGTGTTGATATGACAAATAAACAATACTTTGATAAATCAGGCAAGCCTTTACTGATAAATTAATTAAATAACGAGGACACACCATTAGTTTATGGTGTGTCCATAATTAATATAGAATATGAAAGCTATAAATTTTGTTACTGAAATTTCTAAAATCAAGCCGAATAAATCAGAGATAAAGAAAAATACTGATTTTTCGGATGAATTTATAGATGCTTATATTAATGATTTGCAAATTGTAAAAAAGAGCACTAATGTAAGTATCTCTGCAGATAATGCCATAATTGATTTAATATTTAATTATGATTTGACGAATTTAAGAATATTAACTGTATCCTTTAATAAAGATACAGATACATTAGAAGACGATAAGTATATTTATGTAGGATGGGCAGAAGCCTTTCCTTTTGCCATATTGAAGGAAACAGGTGAAATTGTTGAACTTGACTGGGAAGACCCAACCTATATTATAAGCTATATGGCTAAAGATCAAAGTTCATTCTTAGACATTTTAATAGAAATAGAAAAGTTGAACCAAAAGGATATTTTTGGCTCAATAACAGAAAAAGAAAAGAAAGAAAATCTCAAGCAAATTAGTATTATAGCAGGTGGAGATAAATATTCTTGGTTCCTATCAAATTTTGATAATGAAGAAATATGAAAGTATCAACAAAACAAGGCTATAAACCGCCTTAAAATTCAGTTGGGCTTATCAGAGGATAATTCCCTTATATCTTTGAAACATTTTCCATCTACAAGGTTCAAACACTACGGCATACAACGTCTTGTCCGTGTCACCGACAAGGAGGGCAATGTAACGACCTCCACTTACGACATGGGTGACCGCCGCACCGAGGTGAACCATCCTGCAAGCGGCATCACCACCTTTACGTATGATGCACTCGGCAATGTGCTGAACAAGCAGACAGCCAACCTTGCCAAGGAAGGCAAGTCCATTACCTACGACTACGATTATCACCGGCTGACGGGCATCAACTATCCCGACCACCCGGAGAACAACGTGAAGTATTACTACGGCGGACGCAACGCCTCGCAGAACCGCATCGGTCGCCTGATGCTCCGTGAGGACGGAACGGGAGCCATCGAGTACTTCTATGGCAAGATGGGCGAAGTCACCAAAACCCGCCGCACGCTGATTGTGCCCAACCAGGCGATTGCCACCTATGTGACGCAGTGGACCTACGACAGCCACAACCGCCTCCTGGAAATGATCTACCCGGACGAGGAGAAGGTCACTTACTCCTACAACCTCGGCGGTCAGCTGGAGAAGGTACGCGGCTACAAGTCCTACGGCTATGACTATGTGAACCGCATCGGCTATGACAAGTTCGAGCAGCGCACCTACCTGAAATACTGCAACGGTGCGGAGACCTTCTACACCTACGAACCCGCACGCCGCAGGTTGCAGAACCTGACGGTCAACGCAGGCGGCAAGTCCATCATGGACAATGGCTATACCTACGATGCCGTAAGCAATGTGCTCAGCATTGCCAACAAGGCCGCACTTCCCGAAAGCGGAAAGGCGGGCGGACAGATGGCGCATGCCTATACGTATGACGCACTCTACCGCTTGGCAAGTGCTACGGGAACCTATGCCGGAGCGGACAGCAAGACCGCTTCCTACCGGCTGGAAATGAGCTACGACAACATGCACCGCATCGTGTCGAAGAAACAGCATCTAACGCAGCAGGGCGTGCAGTTCGACGGTACGCTCCATGTGGGCTATGACCTGGCCTATACCTACGGCAAGACTGAGGGCAGGAAGTTCCAACTGGCCGAAGTGAAGGATGCGAACTACCGCACGGAAGAGAATCCGGACTCCGTGGCCAAGGTGGACAACAACCATACCTATACTTACGATGCCAACGGCAACCTGGTCCATGTCAATACAGGCCGCATCAAGCAGGACGGCGCGTTGGATTCAACCGCAGCCGAGCGCAAGCTACGCTGGGACGAGGAGAACCGCCTGACGGCTTCCGATGACACTTTGAATGCTACGGACGAATGATAGAAAACAGCAGGATCAAAACGGTATTTAGACCATCAAGCAAGTAGGTGAAACAACAGGTATTACTTTTGTGGGAATTATTGAACGTAACCTATAGATGGAGATAAGACTTCTAAGTCCGATTATCTGGTATATAATAATATCATGCTTAATCACCGCAACAGAATAAAAAAATATCGTTTATCGATAAAAAATATCTGTTTTTTATTTTGCTGATTCAAAAAATAGTATTTCCTTTGCATATCGAAAAACGATAAATACTTATCGAAATTCGTCAAACGGAAGTATAACTTAAAAATTTGAATAGTATGAAAACTTTGGGATTGATTTTGGTATTTGCAGCAAGTAATCTGGTAAATGTTTTGGCTGGTAATGTAGAAAGCAAGTTTGCTTATAATGTAGAAAAGAACGGCGAACAGGTAACTTCGCAGACGGTATATCACGTGGAAGAGGGCAAGTATCTGAAGCAGCACCTGAAATATGAATTCCACTACGATGCAGCGAACCGCCTGACTCAGAAAGAAGCCTGGAAATGGAATGTGGATGCGCAGGCTTATGAACGCTATTACTGTTTGAACTATCACTATGCAGACGATGAAGTGACTATGGAATATGCCTTGTGGAATGAAAAAACTCACGCTTTCGATGCAGCGAAGGAAAAGGCAGTTTATCAGTTGGAGGCCGGCAATGTGAACTATTTTGCCTTTGAGTGGAACCGGCATCTGCAGGACTGGAACCTGATGGTCAGCCACGATACCTGGGCTGCTCAGGAAGTGCAGTTGCTGGCTGAGAAATAATAGGATTCGATCATGAAGTTAAAGTTAATCACCCTCTAAAAAATGGAATTATGAAATTTAAATGGATAGAAAAGAAATACTCGGCAGAAGAAACCACATCTATTATGCGTTGTTTGGGCATTATGGCCGGTTGCGGCATTTTTTCGGCTATTATCCGTAACCTTACTTTGTGTTATCGATTGGGAAAAGATGATACGCCCGATTTTATCTGGCAAATTTTGCCGGAGAATGTTACGTTGCTTTCTCTACTGATTTGTGGAGTTTTAATGATTCTGATGATGCGTAATGTACGCAGGAAGCAGGTGTTTACTCTGCAGAATGCCAATCTGATTGCTGGTATCGGTTTTTCATTGGAAGTCAACGGATTGGTGCTAATGATTCTTCATTACTTGTCTCCAGCTAGCAGTGATGGCAGCCAACAGTATTTGATTTTCATGTTGATAGGAGTTTTTTTCTTGTTTATCAATTGCCTGTTTAAGTTGGGCATCCAGATGCAGGAAGAACAGGATTTAACCGTGTAATAGAATCGTAATACAATGAAGAAAAAGAGTTGTATTTAAAGTCTTCATCTTCAAAGGGGAATGACAATAAACAAGAATAGGATACAGGAAAGAAACGGATGATTGATTTTTAAAATAAAAAAGATATGAAAGCAATTAAGATATTGGCCGTATTGGCCTTGGTGATGTTTTTGGTAGAAGTGCTTGGTAATGCAGCTGCAGGTTTTATGAGAGGAAGGGAAGATTATCAGGAGCAAGTAGAAAAAAGAGAACATGAACATCGCAAAGAAACGTGTACTTTGCAGTTGAAGGCTGTTAGAGGAGAGCAAGCTGTTAATTTCATTCATAATAAGAGCGGACAGTTGTTTCTGCCTTACACGGTGGAATCTATTACGATAGAAAATATTACGCCTCCTATTTGGAGTTGGATTCTTATGGTACTGTCAGTTCCTTTGGTTCTATTCTTTTTATTTGGTATCTATTGTGTGGGTAGGCTCATTGTATCGGTTTTACGCGGTTCTATTTTTACGAAACGTAATGTGTCGCGAATGAGATATTTTGTCTATTCTTTATTGGTCTTTGGGATTTTAATGGAATTGCATCAATGGATTCTTTATCAGTCGGTAGCACCCCAAATTACCTTGGAAGGATATGAAGTAGCGAGCTATTCTTTGACAGGCGCGTGGTTCGGTTATATCATGCTGGCACTCTTTACCGAGATTTTTGCAGTGGGCGTGAAGCTGAAAGAAGAACAGGATCTGACGATTTAATTGTTTAACCTAAACGTATTGACTTTATGATAGTAGTGAACCTTGATATCATGATGGCTCGCCGGAAAATGTCTTTGGGCGAGTTGGCCGAAAAGATTGGTATTACCCCTGCCAACCTCTCCATTCTGAAAACCGGAAAGGCGAAAGCCATCCGTTTCTCCACCCTAGAGGAAATCTGCCGGATATTGGATTGTCAGCCGGGGGATATTCTGGAATATCGGGAGGGGGAATGATTTTTCTGTAAATTTCTGTAGTGATTCAGATACATTCGTGTCTAATAGGCAAAGAAACAAGAATAATTTATAGGTAAAAAATAGTAGAATGGAACTGTTGAAAACAAAAAAGTATTGGGTGGCAGCTTGCTCTGTGCTGGTTACTTTGTTCTTCATGCTGGTGTTGGCTAGCGTTATCTATTTTGCATGGATTATGCCGTTATTGGAAACAAAACTTCTGCGCATTTATGGAGTGATGCTTTGGTTGTTCCTCTGCCAAGGATTGTATTGGAAATGGGTAGTTGTCTGCACCAGTTGGTGGAAAGTGTTGACCAGACATGGATAGAAATAAAACAAGTGCTTCGGTAATTTTACTTGCCGAAGTATTTTTTTTATTTTTTCTGTAGTGATTCAGATGTATCGTGCGTCTAATAGGTAAAGAAACAAATTAAAATGCAAAACAATGGAAAAGAAAGGAGAGAAAGAAGCCGCCTTCATACAGCTGCTGCATGACTACCGGACAACCATCTACACGGTATGTTTCATGTTCTCTAAAGATAAGGAGGAAGTAGAGGATATGTATCAGGAGGTGTCGATTAACCTCTGGAAGGGATTCGGTAACTTCGAACACCGGAGTGAACTGAAAACCTGGATTTACAAGGTGAGTCTGAATACTTGTATTTCGTTCGACCGCAAGAAAAGACAGCGGAACACGGTTCCTCTGACTATCGACATCGACCTGTATGAAGAGAAGGACCAGGAATCCAAACAAATCAAGATGCTTTATAACCGCATCAACAAACTGGAACCGTTCGACAGAGCCATCATCCTGCTCTGGTTGGAGAATCTGCCTTACGATGAGATTGGTGCCATCGTAGGAATCTCTACCAAGAACGTATCCGTAAAACTTTCCCGCATCCGGGAGCAACTTAAAAACATGCACGAATAATTAAAAAGAATCATTATGGAAAAGAATACAATAGATCACATGGAAGAATTGAAACAGCAGTTTGCCATCCTTACCGATAAACTGGAATCTCAGGAAATCAACAACGAACGACTGCTACGTACGGTCATGAAAACCAAGATGAAGAGCATCAACAAATACTATTATTGGCTGTTTTTCCTGGGATTGCCGATAATTATTTTATGCTTTCAGACTTTTTACTGCAAAGGACAAGTGTCTTTACTATTCTATGTATCTACCGTGCTGCTTGCAGTTTTGGATACTATATGCGGTATGGTAATCAATAAGATGGGAAATAATCAGTGGCAGGAAGCCGATTTGCTGACAGCCCGTCAAACTTTGGTACAGATGAAACAAAGACGAAAAAAGGGAGAAATAATTTCTATTCCGCTCGTTATTATATGGTTATCTTTTTTTGTCCTTGAAGTATTTAGAAGTAGCGCAAATGCCTTTATGCTTTCTACGTTTGCAGTGATTGGTGGACTGCTTGGTTTGGGGATTGGGCTGTTGGCATACCGGAAGATGCAACGTACCAACGATGAACTGATTCGGGAAATCGATCAGTTGAAGAAAGACTTGTCCGATGAAGAAACCATTTAAAGAAATACTACACTATGAAAAGAATTTCAACTTTTGTGATGCTTTTATGCATCGTAGTTCTGAGCGCCAATGCCCAGTTGTTATGGAAAGTTTCCGGTAAGAATCTGCCTAAGGCATCTTATGTGTTAGGAACGCATCATTTGGCACCTCTGTCTATATTGGACAGTATTGCAGGAATTAAGCAAGCGATGACCGAAGTAGAACAAGTATACGGTGAAATTGTCATGGCGGAAATGCAGACTCCGGCTGCCATGCAGCAGATGCAGCAAGCCATCCTCTTGCCGGGCGATACCACCTTGCACACGCTATATACCCCTGCACAATACGACTCTCTTGCCGTAAAGGTGAAAGAACTCATGGGTATGGACTTGAAGATGATGGATAAGATGAAACCGGCCTTTCTCACTACGCAATTGGGTGTGGTAATAGCCATGAGAGCAGTCCCCGGATTTAATCCTCAGCAACAGCTGGACGGATGGTGTCAGGCGGAGGCTCAAAAGCAAGGAAAGAAGGTGGCCGGTTTGGAAACGGTGGATTTTCATATGAGTGTTTTGTTTGGTGCCCAAAGTTTGCAACGCCAGGCTGCCCAGTTGCTTGCCGGCATAAATCACTTGGCCGATATGGAACAACAAGCCCGCAACATGACAACCGCCTACATGACGCAGGATTTGAAACAATTAGAACAGACGATGAACCAAAAATTCGGTACAGCCGTGGATGTACTTCCGGAAGAAGAGGATGCTTTGATCTATCACCGCAATACAAAATGGGTAGAGAGTATGCCTGCCATCATGCACAACCAACCAACGCTTTTTGCTGTAGGTTGCGGTCATCTGATTGGTGAAAGGGGAATCCTGAACCTGCTGAAACAGCAAGGTTATACAGTGGAACCTGTAAAATAATCAAGGTTTCTTGTTGTAAATGTAAACTTTTCTATCGGCATAACTATTTTAGCAAATATGTATATCAAAGAACTGTTAGTAATTATTGGTATTCTGTTGTTCCCACATGAAACTCCAATATTTATCCTATCATACCAAAGAAATAGAATGCTCGGAATTGAAACCAGACACTTGCATTAGCATTACTCTAAAGAGTCAGATGCTGGAAGAAGTGAGTGTTTCAGCATCTGCTCCGAACTTTGTGCATCTGCGATCCGTCTCAGTCAAAAACTCCAGATAGTCTGTATCCGCTAATAGTTATCTTCATCTTTTTCTGATTCAAGTACTGCATAAAATAGTTCCATTTCTTCCAAATTTCCATTATTCCCAATCATACATTCACTATTGCGAATTATGTTGTAGGTTATTGTAAGACGAACAAATTCTTTGAATGCCAGTTTATCGTGATAGTGTGTTTTCAGGTGAGCGATATACACTAACGCTATGCGATTTCTCATCTGATTGTAAAACAAATGATACCTTTTGCAACAGGCAGTTGTGGCTATACCCTCCGTTTCGCAAAATATGTAGTTGATTTGTTGCGTGGTATGACCTTGAAAGATACCGCCAATCTATTGGACATATCTTGGGATACCGTCAAAGAGATACATACCCGCCATCTTGAAAATCATTATGCCCCTCCTTCTCTTGAAGGTGTAGAAAGTATTGGCATAGATGAGTTTGCTGTCCGCAAAGGGCAGGTATATAAGACAATCGTGGTTGACTTGAAAAGCGGCTGTATCATATATAATTTTATTGTTAACCTTCTTGCTGGTATTGCTGCATATTGTTGCTTTCCAAAAAAGCTGTGTATCAATGTTTCACGAACGGTTGACACACAGCTTGCATTGTTCTGAATTCGTCGAATTCACGTTATGTATTGCCAAAGTTGTATTAACTGGGACATTTATAACCACATTGCGTTTGGCAGTATACATTGAGATAATTACTGACTTGAAGTTGACTATTGCATTAATCCACCTTCAATAAAGAAAACCACCTCATTTAATCGTTGTTTATTCTGTACAGGGTCTTTATAAACAGCCGGAATATGTAACACTTTATCTTGAATAAGATTATCCATTAAATACCACATGACTTCATGGTACAAAATAACCATTGCTGTTTTTTCTTCACTTATATCATATTGAGTTGCTATATTGCTACAATTGTTTTTTAATTCTGAAGAAATGGAGTCAACTAATTTTTCAATAATTTGGTGAAAACGGTCTTGCTGTTTTTTTATCACAGGAAATAGAATATCTCCATTATTATTTGTTAAGCCGTATGAAATGAGTTTAGAGATAAGTTGCGGATTGTGTATTTTTCCATATTTAGATATTTCATTTGCGCTGTCATCCATTGTTTTAGCGCTTGGTGAAACTTCACTATCAAGATAGGTTAGTATTAAATTCATATCACCGAAACCATTTGTCCCGAATTTCAGGTCTTTGCGTGGCTCATATAAAACCCAGTAACAACCGCTCCAACCAGCATGGTTATTTATATCATCAAAGAGAACCAGCTTTGTCCACATTCTGCCATCCAAAAGATATGAAAAGACCAATGAAAGTGCATTTTTTTCAAATCCCATGTCTTTTATTGTGTGTACAAGAGAAACAAAATCATTCTTAGTTTTTGAATACATAGATTTTGCAATCTCCTTACTAAGATTTCTCAAAGAGTTGGTCTGTCCTTTATCAAGAATAGGAATGGTACATTTCCATTTTCCTTTTTCTCTATTAATCAGCCCTCCTACTTCCAGCAATAACAATTGGCTATCAGAACATTTTATTCCCATATTACGAAGCTCGTTTTGAGTATGTGGTTTGCGTAAATTATAAAGTATTTCCCAATTATTATCTGTAAGGACATAGTCTTCCGGTTGATGTCCACTCACAGCAACGAATTGAGTTGCTTCCCACTCATTATAAGGCCTAATAACAGTCTGAGCTTGAATCGTCGTTTGTATAAACGATAATAAAGCTACAACAAGAAATGAATGTTTGAAAATATTCTTCATGATAAAACGATTTATTAATTCCTGTATTTATTGATTTTGTTTATCAAATAGATGTCTTTTGCCATTATATGGTGACAAAGATAGGATAAGTTTATATATAATCAACATCTTAAGTTGTTAAATCAATACTGAAAACGAGAACGTAGAACTGGACACCCTATTTAAATAGTGACTTTTGTAGTGACTAAAACGAAAAACTCCGAAACACTTGATAATTAAGTATTTCGGAGTTTTACAAGTGGTGCCACCAGGAATCGAACCGGGGACACAAGGATTTTCAGTCCTTTGCTCTACCAACTGAGCTATGGCACCAATCTTTCTCGTTTGCGGTTGCAAAGGTAAGCAAAGTTTTTGAAACTGCAAACTATTCTCGAAAAAAATATGAGAAAAAATTAAAATAGGGCGGATTTTCATGAAAAATCCCACTATTACTCATAAAATAGTGGGATTTTAACTGTATGTGGGCTGTTATTATTCACCTTTAAGTGGATTCCATCCTTGAGCCTTTAATTCAAGTTCGTTGCCGTCGCGAGTAATCAGGGCACAACCTAACTCCGATTTTGTGATATGTCCGATAACTTTTACTCCTTCTATTTGTGAGACTTTTTCGTGATCGGTCAGAGGTACAGTGAACAGCAGTTCATAGTCCTCACCTCCATTCAGGGCGCAAGTTGTCAGATTCATATTAAATTCTTCTGCCATGACTGCGGTCTGATAGTCGATAGGAATACGGTCTTCGTACACACGGCAGCCTGTCTGACTTTGCGAACAGATATGCATCAGTTCAGAAGAGAGACCGTCGGATATATCCATCATTGCTGTTGGACGGATGCCTGCTTCAGCCAGTCGTTCGATGATGTCGCGGCGTGCTTCTGGCTTTAAGAAGCGTTCCAACAGATATTCTTTGCCGGCAAAGTCAGGTTGGACGTCTTTTTCTCCCTGAAAAACAGCTTTCTCACGTTCCATCAGCTGAAGTCCCATATAAGCTGCTCCCAAATCTCCGCTTACGCAAATCAAATCTGTATCTTTGGCTCCATTACGATAAACCACCTTATCTTTGTCAGCTTCACCGATACAGGTAATGGAGATTGCAAGACCTGTTACAGAAGAAGTAGTATCACCGCCTACGATATCTACGTGATGTAGCTGGCAAGCCAGTTTCAGTCCATCGTAAAAATCCTCCAGATCTTCTATGCAAAAACGCTTCGATACAGCCAGAGATACGGTAATCTGCTTAGGTGTACCGTTCATTGCATAGATATCCGAGAAGTTTACCATTGCTGATTTATATCCCAAATGCTTCAGGGGAGTATAGACCAGATCAAAATGAACACCTTCCATCAGCAAGTCGGTTGTAACCAGCACCTGCTTTCCTGCAAAGTCAAGTACGGCAGCATCGTCACCTATTCCATACTTGCTTTCTTCATTCTGTAGTTTGATGTCTGTGGTGAGATGCTTTATCAGCCCGAACTCACCGAGAGTTGATATTTCAGTTCTATTTCCTTCGTGCATAGTTTTTTTTACGCTCTGTTGATAAGTTCTCTCATAATGGTGGTCATACGCGGCTGTGCTTCATCGGCAGCCTTCTGTACCTCTTCGTGTGATACTTCGACAATTTTGCCTTCCACTCCCAAGTCAGTGATAACTGAAACGCCGAACACCTTAATACCGCAATGGTTGGCTACGATAACTTCAGGTACAGTAGACATACCTACTGCATCGGCTCCCAGAATGTGGAACATCTTATATTCCGACGGAGTTTCGAAAGTTGGTCCCTGTGTTCCGATATATACTCCCTGCTGTACCTTAATTCCTTTTTCTTCGGCAATTTCGAGAGCTTTTGCGATCAGTTCTTTTGAGTAAGCCTCACTCATATCCGGGAAGCGGGGGCCGTATTCGATGTTCTTGCCACGCAACGGATGTTCAGGGAAGAAGTTGATATGGTCAGTGATAATCATCAGGTCACCGATTTCAAAATTCGGGTTTGTTCCTCCTGCTGCATTCGAAACGAACAAAGTCTTGATACCCAATTCGCGCATGACACGTACAGGGAAAGTAACTTCCTTCATTGAATAGCCTTCGTAAAAGTGGAAGCGACCTTGCATGGCCATAATATCCTTGTTGCCCAGTTTACCGAAAATCAGCTTACCGCTATGGCCTTCTACGGTCGATACCGGAAAGTTGGGGATTTCGGAATAGTTTATTTCATATTTATCGGTAATTTCGTGTACCAAACTGCCCAGACCTGTACCTAAAATGATGGCTGTCTCGGGATGAGTGTGCATTCTAGCTTTTAGAAAAGCTGCTGTTTCTTGAATTTTTTCTAACATACTCGATAATATTTTGGTTAAATAAATGTTCTTCTTTATTCAGAAATTCTACCTCTACCGGCAATACATATATATAAGGTTTCATCGTTTCACTCAGTAGCGGATGAGCGATGAGTCGTGCCGCATCCTTTTCGGTTGTGATGATGAAACGTTTACCCTCAGGCAGTTTTCTGAACGCATCTTCTATCCGTTTCATGTCCGTTGCATCAAAATCGTGATGGTCAGGAAAAGTCGACGGAGTAACAAACTGCGTATAAGCCGACAGTTTACTGATGATGGCTGCCGGTGAGGCTATACCTGTAACCAGCAGGATATGGTCATCGTTTCGGATTTCTTCAAGCTTCTTTTCCGGTTCTTCCGAGAAGAGAGGCTGTAGTTTTCCGTATGCCAGCGTTGTAAAATAAAGTTGCTGACAGGGGAGGGGTGCTATATCATATCGCAACGCCTGTTGTTCTGCTTCGCTCATTTGTGCCGGACACTTACTTACGATGATGATGTCGGCACGCTTTTTTCCACTTTCCGGCTCCCGCAGTCGTCCGGCTGGTAACATCCGGTCGAGATGTATCGGACGGTTATAATCTATAAGCAGAATGGTCAGTCCTGCCTTCACGTAGCGATGCTGGAAAGCATCGTCCAGAACAATAACCTTTATGCCGGGAGCTGTATGTCCATCTGTTAGCTGATTAATGCCGTGACAGCGGTCTCGGTCTACAGCCACATAGATATCCGGAAACTTGTGTGCCATCTGATAAGGCTCATCGCCAATCTGGTCGGCATCTGTTTCGGGAGTAGCCAGAACGAAACCTTTCGATTTACGTTTATATCCACGGCTGAGTACAGCTACCTGAAATTCATTCTGTAACAACCGGATGAGGTATTCTGTGTGTGGAGTCTTTCCGGTTCCTCCCACGCTGATATTACCCACGCAGATAACGGGTAGCGGAAATGACTGTGAATGAAGTATGCCTCTGTCAAACATCCAGTTGCGTATACTTACTCCCAGACGGTAGAGGCATGCTAATGGCAACAGTCCGTGGTAAATCTTTATTTTTCTTTCAAGTTTCATCAGGCAGCCGATGCTTTATTTGATAACCACATCAAACGGCATGCGCGCCTGCAGGCGATCGGCATCCTTGAGATTTTTTACAAAACGGAGTCCGTTGTAATATTCACCGAAATTTTCCTGCATACGGCTGCTGATATAACGGCTTGGCCGGGTATTAAGCAGTGAAGTCAGGAAATCTTCTTTTTCCGGATAGCTTACCAGCGTATAACGTTCTATTTTAGCATGTGAGGCTGCAACTTCAACAGCTTCATCCAGTCCACCCAGCTCATCTACCAGTTTCAGGTCTTTGGCCATTTCTCCGGTCCACACACGTCCTTCAGCTATCTTTTTGATATCTTCAATATTCATTTTTCTGCCGTCGGCACAACGTTTGGTAAAGAGTTCATATCCTTTATTGACCATACCTTGCATCAGAGCCTTTTCTTCTTCATTGAACGGACGAGTCAAATCTCCCAAGTCTGCCAGTTCGTTTGTTTTTACAACATCGAAATTCAGCCCCAGCTTATCTTTCAGGAGTCCTTCTGCATTTGGAACCAGACCGAAGATTCCGATGGACCCTGTCAGGGTTGTCGGTTCGGCTACAATCCAGTCGGCAGCGCAGGATATATAGTAACCGCCCGAAGCGGCATAGTCACCCATAGAAACGATAACGGGTTTTTCCTGTTTCAGCAGTGAAACTTCACGCCAGATCTGTTCTGAACCGTAGGCACTTCCTCCCGGAGAGTTAACACGCAGTACAACTGCCTTCACGCTTTCATCTTCGCGTAACTTACGCAAATCCTTTATGACTTTTTCGGAGTTGATACCTTCTCCGTCAGCAGATTCATCACCGTCTATTTCACCATAAGCATAATATACGGCAATGACGTTTCCACTTTTATCTTTCGGTACGTTTCGTTTTACGTTTACCATATCCTCAAGCGAAAGTGTATTCAGTTTTTCATCTTCCTTACAGTCGGTCAGCTGTTTCAGGTAGGCCAGTACTTCATCTTTGTACATCAGTGTATCTGCCAGACCGGTGCTGAGATAAAGTTCTGCCGGCTGGAGATCCATATTACGGCTGGCAAGAGCATTCAGAGAGTCAACAGAAATCTTTCTTGATTCGGAAACCTCATTCAGAATCTGCTGCCAGATAGAGCCGATGAATGCTTGTGTCTGTTCACGGTTTGCCGGACTCATTTCAGTAGCGATATATGGTTCTACTGCCGATTTGTATGTTCCTACACGAAATACCTGCATTTCCACTCCGACTTTGTCGAGCAGACCTTTCAGGAACATGGTCTGTGCAGATAGTCCGTGCCAGCCTATACTTCCCGAAGGATTGGCTATTACCTTATCGGCAACACTTGCAATATAGTAAGTACCTTGTGAATATGCTCCGGCATAAGCGACGATAAACTTCCCGCTTTCTTTGAAATCAACCAATGCACGTCGTATAGCCTGCATGGAAGCTGTCTGACAGGCGAAAGCACCTGCATCGATATAGATACCTTTTATTTTGTCATTTTCTTTAGCTTTGCGGATAGAGGTCAGAATGTCATCCAGCCCGTAAGTCGCATAGTCTTCCCCTAAAAATTGCATGATTGGATTTTCCTGGTAGCGTTCCATTACACTACCTTTCAGTTCGAGTACGAATACCGAACGGTCTTTCACTATAGTTTCTGTACCGGAAGTTGAAGCAACCATTCCGGCAAGACTGATAATACCTAATATTGTGAAGACTACTCCCGTCAGAATCAGACCGCAGACGGTGGCGAAGGTGTATTTCAAAAACTCTTTCATACGTAAATATTAAGCGTCCTACACACAAAGTAGGACAGGTTTATACTAAAATTGATATAAATCCGAGGTTTTGGATAAAAGAAAGATTAGCACTTATGAGAACACAAGTGCGGCTATTGTACAATAATAAATAGCAACAGCTAAGAATTTAAAAGTTTCATACACGTGTACATAAGTCACAATCTTTGGCGCTTAGCTGTTGAGACCAATTTCATTGTCGGGCTATGGTAATTCCAGTAAAAGTCGGCCTTTGGTCTATATTATTAGTTCAGTGTTACAGCTTGTGGAACTTTAGTAAGTGAGACATTGTATCCAAGCTTTTTAAGTTCAGAAGACAAATATACCTTGCGTTTCTGCTCTATCTTGGATTGCATATATTGTGCTCCAAGTTCATGGTAACGGGACCCTGTACTCAGTATCAGATAAACGGATATCAACTGAGAATGTCCCACTGCAATCAAGGCACGTTTCTTTCCTCTGCGGGCAGCTATACGATGGTATCTCTCACTAAAAAACGTATTCTTTGTACGGGTCGCAGCCCATGCGGCTTCTGTGATTACCGCCTTTACCTGTTTGTTTCCGTGAGTGATTCGTGCGCTTTTTTTTTACCCGCACTCTCGTTGTTGCCCGGAGAAAGACCGGCCCAGGACGAAAGATGCTTTTCAGAAGGGAAGTGGGACATGTCAAGACCTATCTCAGAAACCAGATCCTCTACAACCTTGGTGCTAAAACCGGGAATCTCCCTGAGAAGTTCAAGGACATTCTCGTACTTGGACAACAGTCTCTTTATACGTTCGGACAAATCATCAACCAAAGTCTGAGTCTGGTCTATATCCTTTCGGATCATCTGAAGAAGATAAATGTGATGCTCTTCAACAAAACCGGTACACGCCTCAAGCAATTCTTCAGGACTGGCTGACAGTTTACCGTGATAAACTGAATTTATATCATCAAGAGTAAGGACTTTGCCTTCACAAAGCATATCAATAAGAGAAGTAGCTGTCGTACCGCTTGTATTACTTACTACACTTGAAAGCTTGATGTTGCAGTCTTCAAGAATACGCATCATACGGTTCTTCTCTGAAGCTATCTGCTGAATAAGCTTGTTCCGGTAACGCGTCAGGTCACGAAGCTGACGCTGCTCCTTGGGAGGAATATAGCTCGGTTTGAGAAGACCTGCCAGAAGAAGCTTGCAGATCCATTCGCTGTCCATCTTGTCTGTCTTGTGACCCGGAACATTCTTAATGTGACGGGCATTGACTATCCAGACATTGGGAATGGAATCTTCAAGAACCTTATAAACTGGCTTCCAGTAAACACCGGTACTCTCCATTCCCACATGCGTTACACCATTGGACAATAGCCATTCTTTCAATTCATTCAAAGAACTCGTGAAGGTTTTGAATGAGCGGGTCTCGCGTTGGATGCCTGCTCCGTCAATTGTCGCCACCACAACCTTCAGGTGGACGTCGATACCGCAAGCGCGCTGTATCAACTGAGGGAATGTCACTTCTGCCATAACTGATACATTTTAGGGTTACACTATACAAAGGTAACTTCAGCTTGACTATTTACATTCTCTTGGGCGTGATTTTTTATCTCATGGGTATTTCATTGTGTGATGTTTTTAGAGATTTATTAAATAACAAAGTTAGTCTTTTTCACGGAATAACCAAAAGCAAACGAATTTTTTCCTGATGCCGAAGAGGAAGTTGCAACGTATTTACCGGAAGCGGACATAGGTGAAATAAAATATCAGCATCTTTTAGGAAAAACATGCTGATATGTTCAGGAAAACATCTCGATGTTTTTTTATTTTTTGTACAAAAAAATAGAGGATATTCAGGAGCTTGTTTTTTGTGTGTCTGCAAGGCTTTTATGGGATGCCGGTAATTATGATTTCGCCATTTTTAATCTGTTGATGATAAGGTGTTTACTTGCGGCTGCGAAACCGTATGTTGCGATAGGTGATGAGAAGTTGACAACAAAGTTGCAGAAGAAGCGGTGTCTGGATTCTTGTTTGCAATCATATATTTCCCGGTCGTAACGTAAATTCCTTACAGAAATCATCGGCTGTACAATAAATCTCTGTAACTTTAGACTCTGAGGAAAAAGTGGTAATTTAGCACTATAAATTTTATATCCTAATTGCCGTGTCTTTCTTTTCCGGTAGGTTCTACATGCTCTTATATTCACGTTAAATGATAACCGATAAACTATGAAACAAGTATATAGATCAAAAATAGATATCTGGTTGCTGATATTGATTCTGGCAGCTTGGGGCATACCGTTGACATTTATAGTTTGGAACGAGTTTTCAGCAGTGAAATTCAGTGTTGTTTTGTTTATGCTTGTGCTTACATTGGCACTTCTCTTCAGTATAAAATACACGATAGAAGGAAAGACTTTGCGTGTTGATTATTCCTTTTTTTATAGCGAATGCATTAATATTGACGAGATAACAGAGATTGTCAATACCCATACGTTTCTATCAGCTCCAGCGGCATCCTTAGACAGAATCGAGATAACGTATGGTAAGAATTGCGTTGTACTGTCTCCGAAAGATAAGCAGAAGTTTGTGAAGCAACTTTGCGATATATCTGCAAATCATATTCGTGTGAACATATAAACAGTTTTATTGGGGCTATAGAAATAAAATAAGAGTGAATCAGTTCAGGACATTTTCGAGAAAGAAATGCCCTGAACTGATTTATTGTTATTCGGTTTTGATACTGTTTACCGGATTTTCATTGGCATTTTTCCAACTCTGTACAGTAATAGTAGTCATAGTTATGAGTGTAACCAGCAGGAATGACAAAATGAATATCCACGGGGTAACAGGCGTTTTCTCTGCAAATCCTTGCAGCCAGTGCTGTCCGATCCACCATCCGAATGGTGCTGCCACGATGAAGCATCCGGTAAGTATAAGTATATATCTTCGGTTGAACATGTACAGAATCTGTCTGGTTGAGCTTCCCATAATCTTTCTGATTCCGATTTCCTTTCTTCTGTATTCGCTCTCGAACATGGTGAGTCCGAACACTCCTGTCAGGCTGATGGCAATTGCAATGAGTGAGAAAAGCAGGATCTGCTTGGTGAAACGCAGTTCGTTCCGGTAGTTGGCATCGAGTACTTCATCCATGAACCGGAAATTGAAGTCGTGTCCGGGGGTAAACTTTTCCATTGTTTTCTGGAGCGATTGGATAATAGCAATTTTATTTACTCCTGCCGATACACGAACATTGATGGTTTGCTGCCATTTCCACCATCGGTCTTTATAATCACTTCCTGCAACAAAAAAGGCGAGAGGCTGTGAATAATCATTGTTTCGGAAACTACTATATCGTATATTTTTACAAATACCTATAACGGGATAACCTCCTGCTTTTTCATTTATTTTTATTATAGGATATTTATTTCTTGCAGCTTCATTGAATATGTACACATCTCCATCATCAGGTCTAAAATTACGGCCTTCTATAATTGGAATTTCCATTAATTGCAAAAAATCATAATCTACGGGCAAGCAGTCGAATTGGATGCGTTGTTCGTTTGTTCCACGCTCCCAGTTCATGTATCTGTCTGATGAATTTAATGCAAAATATGAGATGGAAACTCCTTTTACTCCAGATATATTATTTAGCTCATTTTTTACAGAGGCTGTTTGTGCAGCTGCTTCTTTACTCATGCAACCTACAATTATATTATCTTTGTTATATCCATATTCAGAGCTATAGATATAATGTCCTTGTGAATACATAATTGCTACAGCTATGATTAATACAAAAGATGTAAAAAATTGTAAACAGATAAGTGAGGATCGTAATGTCTTACCTTTGGGTGAAAGTCCCAAAGAACCTTTTATTACAAGAACTGGTGTAAATGATGTAACATAATAGGAGGGATATATTCCTGCTAATGCTCCCATAAACAAGCTTAATATGAAAGTCACCAAAAGGAGAAAAGGATGATGGAATAAATTCAAATCAGCTGTAACAAGTTCTTGTATTTCTGTATCTTTTACAATAAAAAGAATTATAAGGGCAAAAATATAGGAGATTGTGCTGATGAGAACAGATTCTATTATTAGATATTGTCGTAATGAGTCAGCTGTTGCTCCTAGTATTTTTTGTGTATTAATACTTTTGATGCGCATTGGCGCTTCTGCTAACGAAAAATTCATGAAATTGATACTAGCTATTATTACTATTAATAGAGAAATAGATAGTAGCAGGTATATGGTACTACGATTAGCATTATTTTTATTGATGACAGAAAAATGTGTTTCTGTCAATGGAGTAAGTCGGATAGGATTAGTCTTATCAAATAAGTTTTTAATATTATTATCAACCTTCTGTAACTTTTGAGTACTTAGCTCTTCTATTTCCTTTACGTTGTTAGGGTGATCTAAACGAAGATAGCAATAATAATTCCAGTTTCCCCATTTGTTTTGATTTTCTTTTTGAGGTAATTGTGTAAATATATTATTTTCAAATTCAGAGTTTTTAGGGAAGTCTTTATATACTCCCCCAATTGTATAAGTTGTATTTTCTGTTGTAACTGATTTCCCAATAACATCTATTTGCCCATAAAAGCGTATTGCCATTGATTCTGGAATAAGTACCATATTAGGAAAATTAAGGTTACTAGTGGAACCACATAGCATTTGTGGTTGGAAAGTTTCTAAGAAGTTACCAAATCCTTTTTGTACTTTTTCATTGAATATATGTCCATTGATATTAAAATCTTGATTAGAGACAGTATAAGTAATGATTGAAGAAGAAAGAATATGTGGAGAGCTAGAAGATATTAACTCTAATATTGGGCGAGGAGCAATTTCTGTCCATTCGTTATCTGAATATACTTCTACTCGGAAAATCTTTTTATAATCCTTATATCCTTTATTAAAATTATAGTCATAATCTATTTGCGTCATGATGACGAAAAAAGAGGAAAAAGCAATACTTAGTCCTGCAATATTCAGGACACTTGCAGCAAAAAAGCGCCTGAATGTATATGAAAAGTTACGAATAAGTGTTTTCATCAGATTTATTGTTATTCGGTTTTGATACTGTTTACCGGATTCTCTCGTACAGCTTTCCGGCTGATAAGGTATACTGATCCCAGTGAGATGAGGGTGATGACGGCAAATGCTGTTGGTGGCACCCACCAGGGGAAGTCACTATCGTATGATACAATCTTGTCGATGGTGTGTATGCCGAAAGCCATAAGTGGTATGGCTATTATCAGGCTGATGAGCAAAGATGAGAATGAAAATTTCATCAGTTGCAGCATTTCATTGCGGCTACTGGAACCGAAGGTTTTACGAATGGCAATATCACGTTTACGCTGGGCAATGAAATAGATACTCATGGCAGTCAGTCCCAGTAGTGAAATAATCAGTGCGGCACACGTGAAAATACTAATCAGTTTATTCATGCTGATGATATCGCTGTACTGATTGACAATCTGGTCTTTATACCAGCTCGAACTGAATGGTGCATTTTCTGTCAGTGTACTGTACAAATCAGTGATTTGTTTGCTGTAAGTTGCCAGATCGCCGTCTTGTACTTCTACCAAAATACTCCACGGATAAATTTTGTCGGCTGGGAGTATCTGGAGCCGTAAAGGATGTTGTTCACTCATGACTGAGCGTATATGAAAATCTCTGAATAATCCGGCAATGGAGAAACTACGACCTCGCTCATCATTTACATAGTCGGTAACACCTCCGAGGTCTTTGGATGCCGATTCGCTGATAAACCAGTTATTCTTGTCGAATGGCATTTTGCGGTCTTCGTAAATCTGTATCTGATACATGTCGATAAAGGCTGAGTCTACTTTAAATGTCTGAAAACTCATGTTCTTAGGAGCTCCTTTAACCGTAACAACCATTGTATTATTATTCCCTCCGTCTATAGGAGTTCCTTGGGCGAAACTTATCCGTTTCACAAAAGGTAGTTTTTGTACTTCATTGCGGAAAGTAAGCAGAGTTTCCTGATCTGCCGCCGGCGTAAGGCAGAGAATATTTCCGTAGCTATATCCCAGCGGTTCGTTCAATATGCTGTGAATCTGTACGCTCAGGTAGAAGGCACAGCTCAGCATGGCAATAGTCAGTCCATCTTGTACGATGTTCAGCACGCGTAAATATACAGCTTTGGTTTTCCGGCGGAAATGTCCTTTTACAACGTCCAGTGGATTATAATTAGACAAGATGGTAGCAGGTACAAAGCCGGAGATGAATGACAGTAAGACGATAAGCAGCAGGTAGGACAGACAGGTCATGAAAGACAAATCGCCTGTCAGGTCGAGCTTTACACCCAGTAGATCCATGGCAATAGGCTCGGCGGCTTTTGCAAGCAGAAATCCGAGTATGAAAGCGATAACAGTCATAATAGACGATTCGCCTATCATACGCCAGAATATGTCGGAGCGGGAAGAACCGAGCAACTTGCGGGTTGCCATTTCCTTGGCGCGATAGGTAGTTTGTGCAATACTCATGTTGACGTAGTTGAATATTGCCATGAATAAGATGATGATACCGGTGACAAGGAAAAGTACGACCATACGGAAGCTGTACTGGTTGATTTCTGTTGATCCGGAAGGTGTTTCTGTGTGGAAGTAAAACTGATTGTATGGCACGAACTGTACTTTCTTGAATATACCCCGGTTATAGATCCACCAGCAATCTTTCAGATAAGAGAGAGCGTCTTTGGCCTTTGTGTTCAGATCGCTTCCTTTTACGGTACGGAAGAATACAAGTGCGCTGGTGGCATTGCCCATCTCGCCATCTGTCAGGCTGATTGTCGGGTTTAGCTCGTTGATGTTTTCGTAAGGGATAATGGCTTCTGTAGACTCTTTGATCAAAGAGTTTTCGATGTCTTCCATAATACCGGTTACAGTGAACTTTTGGTTGCCGCTTCCTTTTGAATCCGGTGTATTCAGTTCCAGTACTTTTCCTAAAGCAGCCTCGTTACCGAACAGACGGTTGGCGCATGAACGGCTGAGAACGATGCTATGGTCATCTACCAGTACTTGTGCCGGATTTCCTTCTGCCAGTTTATAGCCGAAGAACTGAAAAAAGTTCTTTCGGGCGACGAGTGTACGAATTTGGGTAGGGTTTTCGTTGATGCTGGTCTGTATTCCGAAATTTCCGGTATAAGCGCACCACTCCTCTATTTCAGGGTAACGGCTTTGCAGTTTTTCTCCTAGCAGATAATGTCCGGCAGCTGTATTTTCGCTTGCAAATACACTGATACGGTCGGTATCTTTCAAGTTCTTGTCTACCGATAGTTGGCGGGTTACCATGTCGGCTATCAGCAGAACAAACATCAGTGAGATACTTAGTCCTGCAACATTGACAACCGTAAATAACTTGTTACGGTGTAGAAAAGTGAGGTAAGTTTTGAGTCCTTTCATATTATTAATCTGTTTTTATTCGGTTTTGATGCTGTTTGCCGGATTCTCATTGGCATTTTTCCAGCTTTGTACAGTAATGGTAATCATGGTAATGAGTGTAACCAGCAGGAATGACAAAATGAATATCCACGGGGTGACGGGTGTTTTTTCTGCAAATCCTTGCAGCCAGTGCTGCCCGATCCACCATCCGAACGGTGCTGCCACGATGAAGCATCCGGCGAGTATAAGTATATATCTTCGGTTGAACATGTACAGAATCTGTGTGGTCGAGCTTCCCATAATCTTTCTGATTCCGATTTCCTTTTTTCGATACTCGCTTTCGAACATGGTGAGTCCGAACACTCCCGTCAGGCTGATGGCAATGGCAATGAGTGAGAAGAGCAGGATTTGCTTGGTGAAACGCAGTTCGTTCCGGTAGTTGGCATCGAGCACTTCATCCATGAACCGGAAATTGAAGTCGTGTCCGGGGGTAAACTTTTCCATTGTTTTCTGGAGTGAGCGGATAACCTCAACTTTATCTACACCTGCCGAAATACGGACATTGACGAAATTTCGCCACTCCCATTCCCATTGGGCGAACTTCTTGCCGGGGATAAGAAAAGCCATTGTCTGATTGGTGTCATCATTGCGGAAGCTGCTGTATTTGATGTTCTCGCAAAAACCTATAACTAAATTGTCGTCCGGAGCGGGCTGGTCGACTTTTAGCCACGGGTATTTCTTACGTGTAAATTCATTGAAGATATAGACATCTTCATCACCCGGCTTGAAGCTTCTCCCTTCGACGATATGAATCCCCATAACTTCCAGATAGTGGCAGTCTACCGGAAAAGCATCGAACTGGATATATTTGTCACCATTAGAACGTCCCCAATGCATGTAATTGTCGGCGGAACTCAAGATAAACTCCGATACGGCCACTCCTTTAACTCCTGGTATCTGAGAGAGTTCTCCCACTACTGCATCCGTTTGTGATTGGGTTTCTTTAGTCATGTTCCCTACAATAATCGCGTCCTTGTCATATCCATAGTCGGAAGTACGGATATATCTGCTTTGCAGGTACATGATTCCTACTCCGATAATCAGCATGTAGGCAACAAAGAACTGGATACATACCAGTGCGGTACGTAGAATGCGTCCTTGGGGAGAAAGACCGAAAGAGCCTTTCAAAGCCAGTGCTGGCGGAAAAGAGGTTACGTAATAAGACGGATAAAGTCCAGCCATCAGTCCCATAAGCAGACTCAAACCGAAAGTTGCAAGCAGCAGCATCGGATGCTCTGTTATTGTCAGCCGGGCATTTACCAGTTCCTGTAAGCCAAAATCTTTAAGTATCGCAACCCATATAAGTGCGAGAATAAAAGCTATAAAGCTGATAAACATAGCTTCTGTTATCAGGGTGAGGCGAAGAGAACGTGTGGTTGCTCCCAGTACTTTCTGCGTATTGATACTCTTGATGCGCATCGGGGTTTCAGCCAACGAGAAATTCATGAAATTGATGGTGGCTATAATTACGATCAGGAAAGAAACGCATATCAGCAGATAAAGTGTTGTGCGGCTGCTTGCGCTTTTATTCCCTACTGTAGAAAAATGTGCGTCGACAAGTGGCGTGAGGCGGATGAACTGTGAAATATCACTTTCCTGTTCCAGTTCCGGAAAATTTTTCACAAAAATCTGCAAGATAAGTTTTTCTATTTCCGGGGCAGCAGACGGACTTTCGAGACGCATATAGCAGATATAGTTCCAGTTTTTCCAGTTTCCTTTATCAGTATCGGCTTCTTTGGGCATCATAACCCAGTTTCTTATCTGTGAGTTTTCCGGGTAATCTTTGTAAACGCCTCCTATGGTCCATGCATTATTGTCTGCTTGTTTCCCTCTGAATATTGTCTGGCCTATTACGTCGGTTGTACCAAAGAATTTCTTTGCTGTCGATTCGGACAGGAGAACCGTTTTAGGCTGGTTCAGCGCATCGGCAGAGCCGTTTATCATTTCCGGCTGAAATGTTTCCAGAAAATTACCGAAACCAGTGCAGGTTGTTGCTTTAAATAGGTTTCCGTTCACTTCATATTCATCTTCAGACTGATATGATTCAACTTGTGAAATACTCTTTATATAGGGTGAAGCGGATTGTAATTGCTCACATAACGGACGAGGGGTCCACAGTTGCCAGCCTGAATCTGGATTAGGGTTGATTTCTATCCGGAATATTTTTTCATAGTCCTTATATCCTTTATTGAAATTATAGTCATAGTCCACCTGTGTCATGATGACGAAGAAGGATGCAAAGGCTATGCTTAATCCTAGAATGTTCAGTATGCTTGCGGTAAAGAAACGCCTGAACGTATGCGAAAAGTTACGGATAACTGTTTTCATGAGAAATAATATTATTCGGTTTTGATACTGTTTACCGGATTTTCATTGGCATTCTTCCAGCACTCGAAGGTCACTGTCAGTATCGTAATGAGACTGACCAGCAGGAAGGAGATAACGAATATCCAAGCACGGATAGGAGTTTTGTCGGAAAAACTTTCCAGCCAGTCATGTCCAATCCACCAGCCGAAGGGAGCTGCCAATGCGAAGCAGACGACCAGCATGACGAGATAACGTTTGGTAAACATATAGAGGATTTTGCTGGTGGAACTTCCCATGATTTTCCGGATACCGATTTCCTTGCGGCGGTATTCACTCTCAAATGAGGTAAGCCCGAACACACCAATTATGCTGAGTACGATGGCAATCAAGGAGAATAGCAGAATCTGGCTGGTGAAGCGCAATTCTAGATGGTAATTCTGGTCAATCACTTGATCCATGAAACGGAACTTGAAGTCATGGTCCGGTGCAAGCTTTTCAGTTGTCTTTGCTAAGCGGTGGAGCATGTCTGCCTTGTCTACTCCCGGAGCTACCCGGATGTTCAAGATGCTGTTGGCATCCCAGTCTGCATAATCTTTTCCGTAAATAAAGAAAGCCATTGGTATTTCTTCATCATTGTTGCGGAAGCTGCTGAAGCGAATGTTCTCACAGAATCCCACTACCGGATAATCTTCGGGGGCTGCTAATTCACCTACTTTCATCCAGGGATATTTTTTCCGGGCTGTTTCGTTGAAGATATACACATCTCCATCACCAGACTTGAAGTTCCGGCCTTCAGTAATCTTGATCCCAAGCACGGATAAGTAGCGGTAATCTACCGGGAAACAGACCGTATTGATAAAACGCTCCCTATTTCCTCTGCCCCACGACATGTAGTCATCGGAAGAGTTCAATACGAACTGGGAAATAGAGATACCTTCTATGCCCGATATTCCGGACAACTCACTGACGATCGCCTCCCTTCGATTGAGCAGTTCGTTAGGAATCTCACCCACCAGAACTACACTCTTGTCGTAACCATAATCACTGTTCTGTATATAATGACTTTGTAGATACATAATGCCTACAGAAATAATCAGCATGAAAGAAACAAAGAACTGGAAGCAAACTAATAATGTACGCAGTAGCTTACCTTTGGGAGAAAGACCGAATGAGCCTTTCAATACTAATGCCGGTTGGAAAGAAGTGACGTAATAAGAAGGGTAAGCTCCGGCAAGTAAACCCATGCAAACGGCGATTCCGCTTAATGTAAGCAGTAGAACAGGATGTTTCATTAAAGAAAGATCGGATGACACCAAGGTATTCAGGAATGTGTCTTGCAACAGATAGAGCCAGAGTAATGAAAGCAGGAATCCACACATACAAACTAATACAGATTCCAACAATAAATACCCCCGTAAAGAGAAAGTGGAAGCTCCTAACACCTTTTGAGTATTGATGGAACGCAATCGCATGGGAGTTTCTGCCAGTGAGAAATTCATGTAGTTGACTGCTGCTGTCAGTAAAATTAGTATTGATACACACAGCAACAGATATACTGCGGCTTTGCTGGTAGCAGCCTTGTCACCTATCGTTGAATAGTGTACTTCATCCAGCGGAGTAAAATGAATATAGTTTTCCCAGTCTTCCTGTCCGGAAATCCGATTTTGGGGAAGTTTCTGCTTGCACTCCTCTATCATCGACAGTTTCACATCGTGCAAAGAGGCTGGATTGTCGAGTCGGATATACAGAGTATAACTCCAGTTTGTCCAGGAATCTTTGTTCAAATCCGAACGGAAAGAAGAGAAGACACAGTTGCCCAACTGGGAGTTCTCCGGCATATCTTGATAGACACCTCCAATCACTAAAGGCTGGTTGAGGGATTTGCGGTCTACGTAAATAATTTTGCCAATCGCATCTGTAGTACCAAAAAAACGACGGGCCATGGACGCAGGAATAAGAGCTTGGCTAGGTTCATTAAGTGAAGCCGTCGTACCACATACCATAGTAGGTTGAAACACCTCTAGATAATCACCAAATCCGATAAACCAAGGCTCAGAATAAATATGGTCATTTACTTCGAAGTCATTGGTTGTGCTTAACAATGAGATGATTGAGAAGGTCTGTATATGAGGAGATGCAGCTCCTAGCAACTCACAGAACGGACGGGCCAACCAGGTTTGCCAGTCGTATTCTCCACCTCGATTCACTTCTACCCGGTAGATGCGTTCGTGGGCTGGAAAGCATTTGTTGTAATTATAGTCGTAATCAACCTGAGTCAGAATGACAAAGCAGGCTGTAAAAGCGATACTCAGTCCTGCCAAGTTCAGTATGCTTGCGGTAAAGAAACGCCTGAACGTATGCGAAAAGTTACGGATAACTGTTTTCATCTTAGGTATTTATTATTTTAAAATAAGCACTTCATTGTCTTTATAACTTTCGTATCCGGATACAATGACACGCTCTCCTTTTTCCAGTCCCTCCAGTACTTCGTAATATTGTGGGTTTTGTCGTCCGATACGTATCTGACGGCGATAAGCTTTCTTCCCTTCTTTATCGACTACAAAAATCCAGTTACCTCCAGTTACTTGGAAAAAAGTTCCTTTTGGAATAAGTACGCTTTCGGTTGGTTCCCCCAATTGTAAATCGATGTAGTAAGTTTGTCCGCTCCGGATATTGTCAGGGCGTTTTCCCTCGAATACAAAATCGGTACGGAATCGTCCTTCACGTACTTCGGGATATACTTTGCGAACTTTCAGGTTGAATGTGGTTTCCTGACGTTCGAACGTAGCCGGCAGTCCGTTGGTCACACGGTCGATATAATGTTCGTCTATCATAGCTTCTATCTTGAAGTCCGAAAGGTCGTTTATCTGCCCGACCATTTGTCCGGCAGTGATATTCTGTCCCAACTCTGCATCCAGCAGTCCAAGTTCTCCATCGATTGTAGCGCGGACTTCCAGTTTATCTTTTCTTTCACGAATCAGCAGTACATTCTTTCTCATGTTCTGTAAATTGTCCTCCATCTGGTCCATCTGTATGTTACGGTAGATAGAATCTTGTACCAGACGTTCGGTAATCAATCCGTGCTTTTTCTGTGCTACTTCATAGTCTTCTTTTGCCTGAAGATATTCTTCCCGACTGATAAGACGTTCTTTATATAAACGTTCATACTGGAGATAGGTACGTTGTTTTCGGCGTGTATCAATGTCCAGCTGTACTTTTTCGGTTTCGTTGTTCAGCTTATCTTGCTGCATGGTTACTTGTGTATTACGCAGTAAGTTCTGTTTTTCGGCAAGTTCCGATTCTGCATTCAGAATCTGTAAGTCCAGGTTTGAGTTGCTGAGACGGAGAATGACATCTCCTTTTTTTACATGGGCGCCTTCTTCTACAACCTTTTCCTGTACGATTCCTCCTTCTTCCGGACTTAATTGGACGACGGAGATTGGCTGAACTTGTCCGTTCAGACGGATATAGTCATTGAACTTACCGAAGGTTACATCGGCTATATTCAGTGAAGCGGCGTCTACTCTCAGTGTTGATGCATGATTCCCGAAAATAATCCAGATTAATAATAAAATCACAACAGCTCCTCCGGCTATGTAAGGAATGTGTTTCTTCTGAATGCCTTTTTTCTTTTCCAGTTGTATATCCATGGTGTGTAATATTTTTATTCGTTGTTTCTGATAATATCTTGTCCCTTATAATAATCTACCAGTCTGCATTTCATCAGGTAGGTAAGTTTGCTCTGCAATAGTCCGGTCTGGCTTTCCAACAATGTGGCAGCATTGTTCTGTACATCGAGTGAGGTCATAAGCCCTTCTTCGTACTTGCGTCGCGTCACGTGGTAGGCAAGTGAGTCGGAAGCTACTTTCTTCTCCATCTGGATACTTTCTTTCAGGTAGCCTTCGCGGTCTTGTACGGCTTGCTGTACCAGTTTCTGAAGCTCTTCTTTCTGCGCCTCATACTGTTCGGCTGCTATCCGGTAGTTGTTTCGTGCCTGTCGCATGTTGGCAATGCCCGACAGACGGTTGAAGATAGGTATATTCATGCTGATTCCAAAATATGAGCCGAAGTTATTCTCAAACTGTGTATGGAACGGAGGGTATCCTGTTTGATGTAATTCTTTATAATAAGAACTTGAAATTCCTCCATAAAGACTGATGGATGGAACAAATGAACTCCATGAAATTTTACGGTCCATATTTGCCGACTGTTTCTGCATTTCGGCCTGTTTCAAAACCGGATTGCAGTTTAACGCAAGACGGAATACATTGTCGGCATGTTCTATGGTCAGTTGTTCTTGCTCTAGTGTAGATTGCTCCAGCAGACAGGTGTCGAGTAACAAAGCCTCTTCAATGGGGAAATTCATTTTTTGTTTTAAGGTCAGCATAGCTGTTTCATATAAGTTTTGCTGATGTGTTAAGTTGTAAGCATCACTTGCTTGCTGTGCCTCCATTTGCGCAACGTCGGCCATTCCTTTTAACCCTAGAGTTTCCTGTCGGCGAGTTTTGTATAATAATGAATCACTTTCCGCAAGTTTTTGTTTTGCCAGTCGGGTAGTACCATAATAATACAATGCATCAATGTAGGCCTGAAATGTTTCCAGAGCTGTATTATCCCGTGCTTCTTGCAGAGCTGCTTTGCCAAGCAGTAAATTTGCTTTGCTTTTTCGTACTTGGTTGATCAGGCTTCCTCCCCGGAAGATAGGAATGGAGGCTTCCATGCTATAACCATTATTGAAGGTTGATTTTGATATATATGTATTAGTTTCCGGGTCGACTGAACGTCCGAAATTATATTGTGCGCTGACATTGCCTGATACTCCTGGCAGAAATTGTCCGATAGCCTTCATACGGTCCATACGGTAATTGTCTGCTTCCAGATGGCGCTGCTTTACGATGTGGTTATGTTCCACTGCATAAGCCATACACTGGTCGATATTCCAGACCTCCTGAGCTGTTATGTTGAGGCTGCACAGACTTACGAGCAGAAGCAATGACTGTTTGGTCTTATTATTTTTTTTCATGTGTTTTCATTTTTATCTGCCTGATTAAAATCAAATATCGTGCCAAAGTGGTAAGCTGTTGAAAATCAGTATGTATGGTAATGCGTGCATTAAGCGATGTGTCAAAAAATTAGACACTCACTGTCTAATTTTTTGTCACCTGTTACCTGTTTCTTTATGTTATCTTTACGTATCTTTGCAATACTGCAAATAAAAAGAATATGGCTAAACAAGGAATCCTGTTGGTGGTTGATGACAACCGTAATATACTGACTTCGTTACAATATCTGCTGGGAGAATATTTTGAGCGTGTGATAACAATAGATTCTCCGGTTACAATACCTACATTGCTGAATCGGGAGGCAGTCGATATCGTATTGCTTGATATGAATTTTTCTTCGGGTATTAATAGTGGAAACGAAGGACTTTACTGGCTTCGTGAGATAAAACGTCTTCGTCCGCAGACAGAAGTGGTACTCTTTACGGCTTATGCTGATATAAACCTGGCAGTTACGGGAATAAAGGAGGGAGCTGCTGATTTTGTAGTAAAGCCTTGGGAAAATGCACAGCTGGTACAGACACTTCAGGAAGCATACTCCCGGATAGTTGAAGCCCGTAAGGGTAAGAAAAAGACAGCTGTCCCACCAGTCGCTTCCGATGACGGAATGTATTGGGGAAATTCACAGGCTATCCGTCCGTTGCGCATGTTGGTAGAGAAGGTTAGTACGACTGATGCCAATATTCTGATAACAGGAGAAAACGGAACAGGAAAAGATATGCTGGCCCGTGAGATACATCGTCTTTCCAATCGTAAGGAAGGACCGATGATAGCTGTTGATATGGGCGCCATTACGGAATCTTTATTTGAGAGTGAATTGTTTGGTCATGTGAAAGGTTCGTTTACTGATGCACATACCGATCGCATAGGACGCTTTGAAGCTGCTGACGGTGGAACGCTTTTTTTGGATGAAATAGCTAACCTGCCCTATCATCTGCAGGCGAAACTACTTACGGCTATTCAGAAGCGGTGTTTCGTAAAGGTTGGAAGCAATACGCAGCAGCCTACTAATATTCGTTTGATATGTGCTACCAACCGTAATTTGGAAGATATGGTAAGAAACGGTGAGTTCCGTGAAGATCTGCTCTATCGTATTAATACCATTCATTTGCATATACCTGCTTTGCGTGAACGTAAGGAAGATATTCTTCCATTAGCGAAACGTTTTCTTGAACAGTATGCTAGGCAATATGGCAGACAAGTGCAAGCTTTCAGCCCTGAAGCTGCGCGCCGTTTGCTGGAACATCCCTGGTATGGTAACATTCGTGAATTACAACATACGGTAGAGAAAGCCGTTATCTTGTCCGATAGCGATGAGTTGCGAGGGGATATGTTGCAACTCACTTCTACAGCCTCCGGTCCTGAACCTGTTGCCGGAAATGCTGAAACGGAAGTGCCTTTCCATACGCTTGACGAAATGGAACGTAGCATGGTGAAGCGTGCTATCGATCAGTGTGAAGGGAATCTTTCGCAGGCAGCTGCTATGTTGGGAATTACCCGTCAGACACTCTATAATAAAATGAAACGTTATGGGTTATAGGTGGATTTATTCGATTACCGTTCGTACACTGTTGCTTGTTGGCGGAGTTGTACTGGTAACTTTGGGGATTGTCTACGGGAAGGGTGGATTGCTGGTTGCAGGACTTCTTCTATGTACCGCTTCCATTTTTATTTTCCGGAAAATGCAGCAGCAACTGCGTGAAAAGAGTTGGCTGATGCTGGAGGCTATCCGAAATCGTGACTATTCGTTTCGTTTACCGGTTTATGGCTTTTCGGGAGGAGAACGCGTGTTACAAGATACGCTTAACCGTTTCGGAGGACTGATGAGCGAACAGAAACAACTGATGGAGCAGCGAGAACGGTTTTATGAACAGATCCTTTCCAGTGTTACGTCGGGAATTATTGTGTTGGACGAAAGTATGAAAGTTGTGCAGACAAATCCGGCAGCAGCACGCCTCTTGGGACTTCCTGTTTTGAGTACCTTGCAGCAGCTGGAACGATACGGAGCGGAAGTTTCTCATGTGTTTCGTTCATTGGGAGCTGGAGAGCGGTGTAATATACAGCTGTCTACTTCGAAAGGCGAGGTACAGCTATTGGTGCGGGCTTCTGTTATGCAACTGGGAGAACGGAAAGTGCGTATTCTTGCTTTGAATGATATCCGTAATGAGCTGGATGAAAAAGAGCTTGATTCGTGGATTAAGCTGGTTCGGGTGTTGACACATGAAATCATGAATTCCATTGCTCCGATTTCCTCGCTGAGTGAAACATTTTTGAAACGTAAGGATGTGGTAGGAACACCTTTGTACGATGGTATTCGGGCTATTCATGAAACTTCAGTCGGGCTGATTTCATTTGTTGACAGTTACCGGAAGTTCTCATCTTTACAGAAACCCTCACCCGAACCATTTTATTTGTTGGATCTGCTCAGGCAAATTGAAGGGTTAACTCTTGTTCCTGGTAATATTATTCTTTCCTTGCAAGTGGAACCTGCCGAACTGATGCTTTATGCTGATCCTAATCTGATACGTCAGGTGCTCATCAACCTGATTAAAAATGCGGTACAAGCGATTGGCGGTGAGAAGGGAAGAATACACGTGCGTGCATACAGCTCGGCTGACGAGCATGTCTTTGTATATGTCAGTAACGATGGCCCTGCTATACCGGAGGTAGAAGCAGAGCAGATTTTTGTGCCTTTCTTTACAACCCGTAGTGAAGGAAGCGGTATAGGTCTTTCTCTTTCACGACAGATTATGAAGTTGTCGGGAGGTAGTATCAGCCTGCTGCGACCAAGGACGAACGGTTGGAATACTACTTTTGTCTTGGAGTTTGAATGACGTAGATGTCTTTTATTCTCTTTCCGATTCTTGTATTGATATTTTTCCGTCCTTTTTCGCAACGTTGACTATGCTCCCTTTCGGGTTTAGGCTGAACGGGGTTATTTCGTCGCTTTTGTTATCGACAATCATCAGTGCATTTTCTTCGGCAAAGCGATTTACCTGAAGTGTAAGTGCTGTCGATCCCATTGTACAGTTGAGCAGAAGGCTGTCGTTTATATAAACCGAAATGCTATCTCCGGCAAAACTGTTTTCTACTTGTATGGTATATAAATCAGCAGATGTTTTGCTCTGATCTGCTGTTTGAGGAGTACGAAAACTCAAATAAAGAAACAGGCATACAATGAAAAATACTCCGAAGGCTAATATGCCGTTTCCTATCATAAACTGTTTATTGCTGTTGATGCTTTTATTGTTCATAATGCAGATTTATGTTTGATTTTGTGTACAAAGATATCTTAAAAAGATAAATCTTGCTAAAAATGAAATATTTATTCTAATATTTTGCAGTACATTATATTATTTGTATCTTTGCAACCGAGATGGATGAAAAGGTGGAGGGGCGGTTAAGCTCCTTTTTTTGTTCTTATATAGTTAATACATGATAGATAAAAACGTTGTAACCCGGATAGTTGAAGAATGGCTGGAGGGTAAAGATTATTTTCTGGTGGATGTCACTGTAACTCCGGATGACAAAATTGTAGTTGAAATCGACCATGCGGAAGGTGTGTGGATCGATGATTGTGTGGACTTGAGCCGTTATATCGAATCGAAGCTGAACCGAGAGGAAGAAGATTATGAACTTGAGGTCGGGTCGGCTGGTATCGGACAACCTTTTAAGGTGCTTCAGCAATATATAATCCATATCGGAAAAGAAGTAGAAGTGCTGGGTAAGGATGGAAAAAAATGGACCGGCGTATTGACGGACGCCAATGAAGAGAACTTTACGATCACGGTACAAGTGAAAGTAAAGCCGGAAGGTGCAAAACGTCCGAAGCTGGTAGAACAGAATGTAACCTTTGTTTATGACGAAATAAAATACACCAAATACTTAATAAGCTTTAAATAAAATTATGGCGAAGAAAGAAGCAACTGTCAGTTTAATTGACACGTTTTCGGAATTTAAAGATTTGAAGAATATCGATCGCACCACTATGGTGAGCGTACTGGAAGAGTCATTTCGTAGTGTGATTGCAAAGATGTTCGGAACCGATGAAAATTACGATGTAATTGTAAATCCCGACAAAGGCGACTTTGAAATATGGCGTAATCGTGAAGTGGTGGCTGATGATGAATTGACGAACCCGAACTTGCAGATTTCGCTTACTGAAGCGCGTAAAATTGATGCATCTTACGAAGTGGGAGAGGAGGTTACAGATGAGGTGATATTCGAAAAGTTTGGTCGCCGTGCGATTTTGAACCTTCGCCAGACATTGGCTTCTAAGATTTTGGAACTGGAAAAAGACAGCTTGTACAATAAGTATATTGACAAGGTCGGTACTATCATTGCTGCAGAAGTTTATCAGATCTGGAAAAAGGAAATTTTGTTACTCGATGATGAAGGTAATGAATTGCTGCTTCCGAAAACTGAGCAGATTCCGAGCGATTTCTATCGTAAGGGAGAAACTGTACGTGCAGTAGTTGCACGGGTAGACAATAAGAATAATAATCCGAAGATTATTTTGAGCCGTACTTCGCCTATGTTCTTGCAGCGTCTGTTTGAACAGGAAGTTCCGGAAATCAATGACGGATTGATTACTATCAAGAAAATTGCCCGTATACCTGGTGAACGTGCAAAGATTGCTGTAGAATCTTACGATGAACGTATTGATCCGGTTGGAGCATGTGTCGGAGTAAAAGGTTCTCGTATTCACGGTATTGTTCGTGAGTTACGCAATGAAAATATTGATGTTATCAATTATACTTCGAATATACAACTGTTCGTACAGCGTGCGTTGAGTCCTGCTAAGGTTTCTTCTATTATCATGCATGAAGAAGAGAAGAAAGCTGAAGTATATCTGAAGCCGGAAGAAGTATCTCTTGCTATCGGTAAAGGTGGTATGAATATCAAGCTGGCAAGTATGTTGACCGAATATACCATTGATGTATATCGTGAACTGGATGAAAACGCAACAGACGAAGATATCTATCTGGATGAGTTTAAAGACGAAATTGATGAATGGGTTATCAATGCCATCAAGGGTATTGGTATAGATACGGCAAAAGGTGTACTGAACGCTCCACGTGAGATGCTGATTGAAAAGGCAGATTTGGAGGAGAACACAGTAGACGATGTGTTAAGAATTTTGAGGGCAGAGTTCGAGGAATAAATATAGTCAATCATATTGATTATCCGTGACTGAAAAACTTTTTCCTGAACTCTATTAAAAACTAAAAGAATTTATGACGATAAGACTGAACAAAGTAACAAGAAATTTGAATGTAGGTATTGCTACGGTGGTGGACTTTTTACAAAAGAAAGGATATACTATCGAAGCAAATCCGAATACTAAAATTACTGATGAACAATATGCTGCACTTGTGAAAGAGTTTAGCAAAGACAAAGATTTGAAAATAGAGTCTGAAAAGATTTTTCAAGAACGGCAGAATAAAGAACGTAATAAAGCTTCTGTTTCTATTGATGACCTGCAGGCTGAAGCGAAGCCGGAGGTGATAGAAGCAGTTGTGCCTGAAGATGCACGTCCGAAATTTAAGCCTGTGGGCAAAATTGATTTGGACAGTCTTAATAAGAAGAAGGTGAAGCCGGCTGTGGTGGAGCCTGCTAAGGAAGAAATAAAGGGAGTGGTAGAGGAATCTGTACCGGTGGAAAAGAATGAACCGCAACATGTGGAAGAAACTCCTGTAGCAGAAACAGTACAACCACAACCTCAGATTAATGAACAACAGAAACAGCCGGAACAGGAGAAGGCGGAAGATTTGAAACCAGATTTAATGGAAGAAAAGAAAGAAGTACCCGAAGTACAAACCGTTCTGCAGGACAAGGAAGATGAGGTGTTTAAAATCCGTCCAACGGAATTTAAGTCGAAGATTAATGTCGTAGGTCAGATTGACCTGGCTGCATTGAACCAGTCTACTCGTCCGAAGAAGAAGACAAAAGAAGAAAAACGTAAGGAACGAGAGGAAAAAGACAAACTGCGTCAGGAACAGCGTAAGCAGATGAAAGATGCTATCATCAAGGAAATAAGAAAGACTGACGAGAAAACTGATAAAGGTGGTCAAAGTGACGCTTCGGGAAAGAAGAAACGTAATCGTATCAACAAAGAACGTGTAGATATTAATGCAGCGGGTAATATTGTTTCACCTCGCGGCGATAAAGGCGGAAAGGCTAACTCTAATGCTGCGGCTCAGGGTGGAGGCAAACATAATAAAGACCGCTTCAAGAAACCGGTAGTAAAACCTGAAGTAAGCGATGAAGATGTAGCTAAGCAGGTAAAGGAAACATTGGCTCGTCTTACTAATAAGGGTAAGAATAAAGCTGCTAAATATCGTAAGGAAAAACGTGAAAGTATACAGAACCGTCAGCTTGAACAGGAGGAACTTGAACAGGAAGAAAGCAAGATCTTGAAACTGACAGAGTTTGTTACTGCAAATGAGCTGGCAAACATGATGGATATTTCAGTAACTCAGGTTATCTCTACTTGTATGAGTGTGGGTATCATGGTATCTATCAATCAACGTCTGGATGCTGAAACTATCAATTTGGTAGCCGAAGAGTTTGGCTATAAGACCGAATATGTAAGTGCTGAAGTTGCTCAGGCTATTGAAGAGGAAGCTGATGCTGAAGAAGATTTGCAGCCTCGTGCTCCGATTGTAACAGTCATGGGACATGTTGACCATGGTAAGACTTCATTACTGGACTATATCCGTAAGGCAAATGTAATCGCTGGTGAAGCTGGAGGTATTACACAGCATATCGGTGCATATAATGTAAAACTGGAAGACGGACGTCGTATTACTTTCCTGGATACTCCGGGACATGAGGCATTTACTGCCATGCGTGCACGTGGTGCTAAGGTTACCGATGTCGTTATTATCATTGTTGCTGCCGATGACAACGTAATGCCTCAGACTAAGGAAGCTATTAACCATGCAATGGCTGCCGGTGTACCTATCGTATTTGCAATCAACAAGGTAGATAAACCGAATGCAAATCCTGATAAGATTAAGGAAGAACTTGCTGCTATGAACTTCCTGGTAGAAGAATGGGGAGGTAAGTATCAGTCACAAGATATTTCTGCAAAGAAAGGTACAGGCGTTCCTGAATTGTTGGAGAAAGTATTGCTGGAAGCTGAAATGTTGGATTTGAAAGCAAATCCGAACCGTAAGGCTACTGGTTCAATTATTGAATCTTCTCTGGATAAGGGACGTGGATATGTAGCAACAGTGTTGATTTCTAATGGAACACTGCATGTAGGAGATATTGTGCTGGCTGGAACTTCGTATGGTAAGGTGAAGGCTATGTTTAATGAACGTAATCAACGCTTGAAAGAGGCAGGTCCTTCTGAACCGGTATTGATTTTGGGATTAAATGGAGCCCCAGCTGCAGGTGATACATTCCATGTGCTTGATACAGATCAGGAAGCACGTGAAATTGCAAATAAACGTGAGCAGTTGGCACGTGAGCAAGGCTTGCGTACTCAGAAGATGCTTACATTGGATGAAGTTGGACGTCGTTTGGCATTGGGTGACTTCCATGAACTGAATGTAATTGTGAAAGGTGACGTGGACGGTTCTGTTGAGGCGTTGAGTGACTCATTGATTAAATTGTCTACCGAACAGATTCAGGTTAATGTTATCCATAAAGGTGTTGGACAGATTTCAGAATCAGATGTATCACTGGCTGCTGCATCAGATGCAATTATCGTAGGATTCCAGGTTCGTCCTTCTAGCAATGCTGCTAAACTGGCTGAACAGGAAGGAGTAGATATCCGTAAGTATTCTATTATTTACGATGCTATCGAAGAAGTGAAGTCTGCTATGGAAGGTATGCTTGCTCCTACATTGAAAGAGCAGGTTACTGCAACAATCGAAGTTCGTGAAGTATTCAATATCAGTAAAGTCGGTATGGTTGCCGGTGCGATGGTTAAGACTGGTAAGGTGAAACGTACTGACAAGGCTCGTTTGATACGTGATGGTATTGTAATCTTTACGGGTAGCATCAATGCGTTGAAACGCTTTAAAGATGATGTGAAAGAGGTTGGTACTAACTTTGAATGTGGTATTAGCCTGACTAATTGCAATGACTTGAAGGTAGGTGACGTTATTGAAACTTATGAAGAAGTGGAAGTAAAACAAACTTTATAATTACATTATAGTAAATTTAATGAGGTGATGTCATCCTGAGCATAGCGAAGGATCTGTGAACGCTATCGGATGTGTGCAGATTCTTCTCTGCGTTCAGCATGACATTTCCTTTTTTATTACGATATAGAGTATGACAGTCCTCGATTGGATTATTGTGGCAATAATAAGCATAGGAGCTATACTTGGATTTACAAAGGGATTTATAAGGCAATTAGCCTCTATTGTAGGCTTGGTAGTTGGATTGCTTGTGGCCCGTGCATTATTTGCTTCTGTAGGCGAAAAGCTTGCCGAAGAATTGGGTACATCACTCACCTTTGCCCAAGTCGTAGCCTTTATTCTGATATGGCTGCTGGTTCCGCTTGTCTTTCTGTTGCTTGCTTCAGCTTTGACACGAGTGATTGAAATTGTACATTTAGGTTTTGTCAACCGTATTTTAGGCGCCGCACTGGGAGCCTTGAAGTACATATTGCTTGTCAGCTTATTCGTACATTTTATAGAGTTTGTCGATTCTAAAGATAACTTAATAAAGTCAACCGTAAAACGTACTTCTTTGTTATATTATCCGATAGAAGGCTTTTCGGGAGTCTTTTTCCCTACTGTGAAGAATGTTACTAAACAACTAATAGACTGATATAATAAAATATATGCAAGAAGAACTCAATAAAAAGGAAGAATCCCAAAAGAATGAGTTTGTAAAACAACTGACGCAGGAAAAGTATAAATATGGTTTTACTACGGAAGTACATACAGACATCATTGAAAAGGGATTGAATGAAGATGTGGTGCGATTGATTTCGGCCAAGAAGGGTGAACCGGAATGGTTATTGGAGTTCCGTCTGAAAGCTTATCGTTACTGGCTGACAATGGAAATGCCGACATGGGCTCATCTCAATATTCCTGAAATAGATTATCAGGCTATTTCATATTATGCAGATCCTACTAAAAAGAAGGAAGGACCTAAGAGCATGGATGAAGTAGATCCTGAGCTGGTGAAGACTTTTAATAAACTGGGTATTCCTCTGGAAGAGCAGATGGCATTGAGTGGAATGGCTGTAGATGCCGTGATGGATTCTGTTTCTGTCAAGACAACCTTCAAGGAAACACTGATGGAAAAAGGAATCATTTTCTGTTCGATGAGCGAAGCTGTACGTGAGCATCCCGATTTGGTAAAGAAATACCTGGGTTCGGTAGTTGGTTATCGAGATAATTTCTTTGCTGCTCTTAATTCGGCAGTGTTTAGTGATGGCTCATTTGTCTATATACCAAAGGGCGTACGTTGCCCTATGGAGCTTTCTACTTATTTCCGTATTAATGCTGCAAATACCGGACAGTTTGAACGTACGCTGATAGTTGCAGATGATGATAGTTATGTGTCTTATCTGGAAGGATGTACAGCGCCGATGCGTGATGAAAACCAATTACACGCTGCTATCGTAGAAATCGTTGTACTTGACCGTGCTGAAGTAAAATATTCTACTGTGCAGAACTGGTATCCGGGTGATGCAGAAGGCAAGGGAGGTGTATACAACTTCGTAACAAAACGAGGTAATTGTAAAGGTGTAGACAGTAAATTATCGTGGACACAGGTAGAGACCGGTTCTGCCATTACATGGAAATATCCGAGCTGTATATTGAGTGGAGATAATTCTACAGCTGAATTCTATTCGGTTGCAGTAACCAATAATTACCAGCAAGCTGATACCGGAACTAAGATGATTCATCTGGGAAAGAATACTCGTTCAACGATTGTGAGCAAAGGTATCAGTGCCGGAAAGAGTCAGAACTCATATCGTGGTCTGGTACGTGTGTCAGAACGTGCAGACAATGCCCGTAACTATAGTCAGTGCGACTCGTTGCTTTTAGGAAGCCATTGCGGAGCTCATACGTTCCCATATATGGATATACACAATGAAACAGCGATAGTAGAGCATGAAGCTACTACATCGAAGATTTCGGAAGATCAGTTGTTCTACTGTAACCAGCGTGGTATTCCTACCGAAGATGCAGTAGGTCTGATTGTAAACGGTTACGCGAAAGAAGTATTGAACAAACTTCCTATGGAATTTGCCGTAGAGGCACAGAAATTGCTTTCTATCTCATTGGAAGGCAGTGTAGGATAAATAAAAAAGAAAGCTATGTTAGAAATAAAAGATTTGCATGCCACGATTAATGGCAAAGAGATATTAAAAGGAATCAATCTGACTGTAAAGTCTGGCGAGGTACACGCTATCATGGGACCGAATGGTTCTGGTAAGAGTACATTAAGTAATGTGCTGGTAGGACATCCGGCTTATGAAGTAACAAAAGGATCGGTAACTTTCGATGGAAAGGATTTACTGGCAATGAGTGCAGAAGACCGTAGTCATGAAGGACTGTTTCTTTCATTTCAGTATCCGGTAGAAATTCCTGGTGTAAGCATGGTTAACTTTATGCGTGCGGCTGTCAACGAACAACGCAAATATAAAGGGCTTCCGGCACTGACTGCAAGTGAGTTCCTGAAACTGATGCGTCAGAAACGTGAAATTGTGGAGCTGGACAGCAAGCTTGCCAACCGCTCTGTAAACGAGGGATTCTCGGGTGGTGAAAAGAAACGTAACGAGATCTTTCAGATGGCTATGCTGGAACCGAAATTGAGTATCCTCGATGAAACAGATTCTGGACTGGATATTGACGCTCTCCGTATTGTAGCCGAAGGAGTGAATAAGCTGAAAACTCCTGAAACAAGTTGTATTGTGATTACACACTATCAACGTCTGTTAGATTATATCAAGCCCGATATCGTACACGTGCTTTACAAAGGACGCATCGTAAAGACTGCCGGTCCGGAACTGGCACTTGAGCTTGAAGAAAAAGGTTACGACTGGATAAAGAAAGAATTAGGAGAATAAGCATGAAAGCAGAACAACAATATATTGATCTTTTCTCGCAGTGTGAGGCGATGATTTGCCGGCATAGTGCAGAGGTGCTGAATGCTCCTCGTGCAAAAGCCTTTGCCGACTTCGAACGTCTGGGATTCCCTACACGCAAGCAGGAAAAGTATAAATACACGGAGGTGAGCAAGTATTTTGCTCCCGACTACGGACTGAACCTGAACCGTCTGGAGTTTCCGGTCAATCCGTACGAAGTGTTCAAGTGCGATGTCCCGAATATGAGCACTTCCCTCTATTTTGTGGTAAACGATGCATTTGACAAACACGTACATCCCTCTGCACAATTACCTGAAGGAGTTATATTCGGCAGTCTGAAGGATGTGGCAGAACAACATCCGGAACTGGTGAAAAAATATTACGGAAAGTTGGCTGATACGTCGAAAGATGGTGTGGTAGCGTTCAATACGATGTTTGCACAAGACGGTGTACTGATGTATGTTCCGAAGAATGTGGTAATGGAAAGACCGGTCCAGTTGGTTAATATCCTGCGTGCCGATGTCAATACGATGGTGAACCGTCGTATTCTGATTATCCTCGAAGAAGGAGCACAGGCCAAGTTGCTGATTTGCGACCATGCTATGGATGAGGTGAATTTCCTCTCTACGCAGGTTGTAGAAGCTTTTATCGGTGAAAACGCAGTATTCGACCTTTATGAGCTGGAAGAAACACATAACAGTACAGTACGTTTCAACAACCTGTACGTACATCAGGAGGCAAACAGCAACGTGTTGTTGAATGGTATGACGCTTCATAACGGAACGACACGCAATACAACTGAAGTAACACTGGCAGGACGTGGAGCAGAGGTCAATTTGTGTGGTATGGCTATTGCAGACAAGAACGAGCAAGTGGATAACAATACATTCATTGATCATCAGGTATCCGATTGTACCAGCAATGAGTTGTTCAAATATGTACTCGACGATCAGGCTGTAGGAGCTTTTGCCGGAAAAGTATTGGTACGTGAAGGAGCTCAGCACACTTCTTCACAGCAGACCAACCGTAATATTTGTGCAACACGTGAAGCCCGCATGTATACTCAGCCGCAGCTGGAGATATATGCCGATGACGTAAAGTGTTCGCATGGAGCAACAGTCGGTCAACTCGATGAAAATGCATTGTTCTATATGCGTCAGCGTGGTATCAGCCTGAAAGAAGCACGTTTGCTGCTGATGTTTGCCTTTGTGAATGAAGTGATCGACAATATCCGTATGGATGCGTTGAAAGACCGTCTGCACTTACTTGTTGAGAAACGTTTCCGTGGCGAATTGAATAAATGTCAGGGATGTGCTATTTGTAAATAAAATTAGTGTGACATGTTTTACGATGTACAAAAAATAAGAGAGGACTTTCCGATACTTTCACGGAGTGTGTACAATAAACCGTTGATTTATCTTGATAACGGAGCGACTACCCAGAAGCCCCGTCAGGTAGTAGAGTCGATAACAGACGAATACTATTCGGTCAATGCGAATGTACACCGTGGAGTACATTTCCTTTCGCAGCAGGCTACCAACTTGCACGAAGCTTCGCGTGAAACAGTACGTAAGTTTATTAATGCGCGCAGCATTTCGGAAATAGTCTTTACACGTGGTACTACCGAAAGCATCAATCTGGTGGCATCTACCTTTGCTGACAGCCAGATGAAGGAAGGCGATGAAGTGATTGTTTCTGTAATGGAGCACCACAGCAACATTGTTTCATGGCAGTTGCAGGCAGCGCGTAAAGGAATTGTCTTGAAAGTGATTCCGATGAACGACCGTGGGGAACTGTTGCTTGATGAATATGAAAAGCTCTTCTCTACACGTACTCGTCTGGTTTCAGTAGCACATGTTTCGAATGTGCTTGGAACAATCAATCCTGTGAAGGAAATGATTGCCACTGCACATGCTCACGGGGTTCCTGTTCTGATAGACGGAGCACAGAGTATTCCTCATATGCCGATAGATGTACAGGATCTGGATGCCGATTTCTATGTGTTCAGCGGACATAAGGTGTATGGCCCTACGGGTATCGGTGTGCTTTATGGCAAGGAAACATGGCTCGACAAACTTCCGCCTTATCAGGGAGGAGGAGAAATGATAAAGAATGTCAGTTTCGAGCATACCACGTTCAACGAACTGCCGTTTAAGTTCGAGGCTGGAACTCCCGACTATATTGGAAGTACAGCACTGGCGAAAGCACTCGATTATGTTTCGGCAATTGGAATGGATAAGATTGCAGCCTATGAACATGAACTGACAGTATATGCCATGAACAGACTGAAGGAAATTCCGGGAATGCGTATTTTCGGAGAGGCTGAACATAAGGGAGGCGTTATTTCTTTCCTGGTGGGCAATATTCATCATTTTGATATGGGAACATTGCTCGATCGTCTGGGTATAGCTGTACGTACAGGACATCATTGTGCCGAGCCGTTAATGCACCGTATGGGAATTGAAGGAACGGTACGTGCTTCGTTGGGTTTGTATAATACGAAGGAAGAAATTGATGCACTGGCAGCAGGCATAGAACGGGTAAGCCGGATGTTTTGATAACAGGACTTGCTGTTTGACAGTATCATAAAGAATAATCTCCTTATTCCAATCTTTACATTAAGTGCTCAAGATGGAATAAGGAGATTTTTTATTGTTATACTTTTGATTATAAACGTATTATATCTCTTTCTGAGTAGCTGTTTTTACAGTTTATAATCTCTTTGTAGCATATTAGTCAAATCATCAGCATAAACTTCTAAAAACTTCTCGATGTTTTCTCTTAAACATCGAGAAGTTTTTTTATTTTTTGTACGAAAAAATCGCGGGTGTTGCTGATGCTTTTTAGTAGTCTTTACGAAGACTGTTTTGCTTATAGTTTTACTCTCCTGAATAGAGGCAAGCCTACTTGCTGCTATTCTTTTTCTAATGCGACTTTTAGCAATGGCTGGGCACCTACTGTAGTGGTTTTCATATTGCTGGAACTGACCTCCAGTGTGGCATCTTTCCTGGGAACGGTAAGTGTGAACCTACCTTCGTTGTCGGATGTAGTTTGTGTTGTAGTACCTTTTATGGTAATACATGCTCCCGAAACTGGGTTTCCGGCAGCGTCTGTAACACGGCCTGTAACCAGCGACTCGCCTTGAGAAGTTGTAGAAGATCTTTTTGTCGTTATCAGTATTACCCCATCACGAGCTTTGGGGCCGAATATGGTTATGCCCGTTCCATCCTTAATAACATTTATGGAGCTGATCTGGTCGGGATTTATTTCATTCAGAGCTTTTGGCTCAACTTCTTTACCATCAATGATAAAGAGTGTTTTCTTTAATGTAAGCGAGCTGTCAGATATGTTTCCTGTTGGTGTATGTTCTTTCTGTTTGTCAGGAAGTGAGAAAGTAACCGGAATAGTAAATTTTACGTCAACAGGCTTTCCATGTTGGGTTCCGGGTTTCCATTTAGGGGTAGTTTTTATAACTCTTAAAGCTTCTGCATCTAATAACGGATTTACAGAACGCTTTATTTCGAAGTTGTCGAGTGAGCCGTCTGCCTTTACTACAAACTGGACAATAACCCTTCCCTGAATGCCTGCTCTCTGACATTCTGCCGGATATTGTATGTTTTCTGCGAGATAACCCATCAATGCTTTCATTCCCCCAGGATATTCCGGCATTTGTTCTACTACAGTAAATGTTTCTCCATTCTGTACGGCAGGTTTAGGTGCAGAAGGAGAAACTGTCAGATCTAATTCATTGGTAGCACTTGTTAGTCGAATTGTTTTATCCGTCTGCTTGATACAGTCTTTTACCGATATGTTTTTCGACTCCATACCCACATACGAAATCCATAAACTCTGATCTTCGCCTACCTCCAGTGAAAAATGTCCGTCATCGTCTGTAAGTGTACCATTGGATGTATTGGTGATGACTACTGTAGCTTGTGGTACTGGCTGTCCGGTTTCGTCTACGACTTTCATGCTCAGACGTATTTTTGTATCCGGAGCAGACTGATTGTTTTGTTGATTTTTGTCGGTATACGTTTTCATAGCATCCGATAAATCACTAACTTTGACATTTGAAATCTTTTCTAATGGTTGAGATACTTCGGGACGGGCAAAAACGGTAACTGCAACAGTTGCCAGTGGAAGTACATACAAGTACTTGACTCGTGCCCACGGATTGGATTTTTTTCGAATCATCATAGTAATACGTTTTTTAAGTGAACTGTGATTAAAGCTGTTGGCAATAGAGTAGAGCCTTGCGCCAACGGCTTTTTTTATTAATAGCATTTGATATTGTCTGGCATCGATTCCTTGACGAAGGACTTCTTCGTCGGCTTCATATTCGTGAATATTTTGCAGTTCTTGTTTGAGTAGCCATATAGCGGGGTTGAACCATTGTAGCCAGCTACAAACCTCAACCAGCAGCAGATCCCACGAGTGATGATTACGGATATGTGCCTGTTCATGTAGCAGAATGTCATGTCCGTTCTCTTTAAGGTCGGCCTGTGAAATAACAATATATTTCATCCAGCTAAAAGGGGCAAAGTTGCATGAGTGAATTATCAGAAGCGTTCCATCGGGGAGTTGCTTGCGCTGATTGTGACGGATGAAATAGAGCATGCGCCCTAACGACCAGAGGTGGCAAAGAATGAAAAATATAGCTCCTGCCACATAACAGATTATTAATATTTCTTGCCAGGGAAAACCATATTCCGGCTGTAATCCTTGATTGGGAACCGCATGCTGCTCATACATTATCAGCAAGTCTTCTACAGTTGTTACAGCTGTACTGACCATAGTATGCTGACTGGTTGTGATTGTTGCCAGAGGTAGTATGTACGAAAGCAGTATGATACTCAGTAAGGCTATCCGGTTGCAGCGGTGAAATGTTTCCTTGCTTAACAGTAACCGGTAGAACAGGTAAAATACAGCCAGACAGAGCGATGATTTCAGTATGTAGACAAAAAATGCTCCCATAATCCAGAATTGTTTATTGTTTCTTTTCGTTTTCTCCTTCTTCCACCTGCCGTATCAGTTCCTTTAGTTCTTCGATGGAAATATCCTCTTCTTTTACGAGTGACGATACAGCTCCCAAAAAAGAATTATTAAAGTACTTACTGATGACACTCTTCAACGTCCGGGTACGGAAGCTGTCTTCTGTTACTGTGGCGAAATAGCGATATGTATTCCCGAATGCTTCGTGCGAGAGATAACCTTTTTCTTCTAATCCACGTACAATGGTGGAAAGGGTATTGAAGTGCGGTTTAGGATCGTCATAAAAAGCCAGCAGTTCTTTTACAAATAAAGGGCCTTTCGTCCAAAAGAAACCCATAATTTCTTCTTCTTTTGCAGTGAGTCTTTTCATATATTTCTCTTGTTTTTTGCAAATAACTAAAATATATAGTTTATAAACTAATTTTTATAGTTAAATAAATAAAATAGGAGAAATGAGTGATTTATATGGGTGTAAAAAAATAGGGAAGACTACCCGATAGACAAAGTAGCCTTCCCTTGTTGAAGTAAGATGAAGAGTTATGTTATTTTCCGTAATCTTCGTACATCATCAGCAGATGTGACGAGCTCCAGCTGAAGTGAGGAGCCTGGAGGCGCTCTCCGTTGTGTGTGCCATAGTTTTCATGTATAGGAGCATCTTCTTTCAGCCCTTGGCAGCGTTCGAATACTTGCTCCGTATATTGATCTGCAAGTTTTCCGTAGCCATAGTTACGCAATCCCTTGATAGCCTGATAAGTCTGGTCGAGCCATATCGGACCTCTCCAATATCCGTTCGGATCACATTTCGGATTATCGGCAGCAGCCGTAGGGAAGGGGATATAAGTTGAAAACTTAGTTGTATCAGTTAGCAGTGTAATGGCTTTATCCATTTGCTTCTTGCTGGCTATTTGTACCCAGAACGGAGTATATCCTTCGCATCCAGGTTCTTCAATGAAGCTGCCATCACTCAACCGGCGGTCACAGAACCATCCGATTTTTTCATCGAAGAAATAATCGGCGATTTTATCGCTGTAGTCGGGACCATCAAAGTTAATGCCGATCAACGAAGCAAATTTCTTCAGTAACTTACATTCGTAGGCAAGATATGCATTCAGGTCCACACTTTCCTGATCCATACTCCATGCATCGTCTGCATTTTTCAGCATCTTTGTGTTGTCGAAGCGAATGGCATTGTCCATACCACTTTCCCATGCGGCAGCTTCCAGGGTGCCGTCGGTAGAACCAAACTCACAGATGCCGTTACGGTTGTGGTCGCGTTTTGCATACCACCATTTGTAATAGGCAAGCAGTTGCGGATACATCTCTTTTACGAAGGTGGTATCTTGGGTGTGAGTAAATATTTCATCTACAGCCCAGCAAACCAAAGGTGGCTTACTGTCGCGGGCATTATTATCTGCCGAATTGGTATAGATACAGTCGATAATCATACCGTCGGGCAACTGGTAGTCGAACATGGCGCGAATATTGTTTTTCGCCAGTTCGGGAGCAAAGCTTGCCAGAGCTGCTGAGAAACGCCAGCTGTCCCAGGCCCAGAATCCGACGAAATAGCCTACCGCATGGCTGGGAATAACTCCTTCATGCAACAATCCTTCGCGGTGTGTACGCCAGTTGGAAATCAGTGTCACAGCAGACTTTACGGCAATACGGTCGTACTCAGGCTTCATGTCGTTGCGTAGAATCTTTTGTAAATATCCGTTCCATCGGTCTGCATTTGCCTTCAGCTCTTGTGAAGGATTGTTCAGCAGAGCTTGTATGCGTTGTTCGCTTACTGGAAGTTCTTTTTCGGAAGCGAAGAACGAAATGGCAATATCAGTTTTCTTACATCCGGGTTCAGTCTGTGCAACATAATTTTTCCCGTCGCATGTCAACGTGATGTCAGAATCGAACGTTAACGTTACAATCTCTCCGTTGGAGTGACGTGCTGTAACGATGTTGCGTTCAGCTTCCAGATGTACATTATTATTCCATTGTCTGGCTGTGAAGCAAAGTCCTTTTCCACTGTTACTCTCTATTTGCAGTAGAGCTGTAGAAGCATTGATGAAATTCATTCGCTGGCTGATACTTTCTGTTCCGGAGGATGAGGAGATATATACTTCACCTGGAAAGTAAGATGCCGAGTCGGGAGTCATTGCTGTTGTTTCTCCTATAAGACTGGCTTCCACGATCGATTGGGCAAACCATATCCGGTTGTCAATGCTGAACGGACCGCAAAATCCGTTTACCCATTTATCTTGTTGCGGTATGGTAAATCCCATCCACGAACCTGCATCGGTAAAACATCCTGCGCGATGAACGGTTGAATCGGGTGTCAGCGCAATATTCAGGATATTGCTGAATTCATATCGGTTTCTTTCCTGAGCCATATTCTGTCGGGAACCTGTGGTGCAGGCTGAAATGCCGGCAGCCAGTCCCAGAAGCAAAACCTTTATTGTATTTTTTTTCATTGTTGATTGATGTTTTTAAGTATGTAAACCAAAAACGCTTCTTTTAGAAGAATCTCTTATGAGCCTGTGAGGCTGCATCCATTTCTTTATTCAGAGGTTGAATGGTGAAGCTGTACTGCCATGCATGAGGAGTTATTGTATATTCAGGATGTACCTGTGCTCCCCAAGTATTATCGCCACCTACTCCCATTTGCATGTGATCGATGTTCAGCCATACCAGATCTTGTTTTTCTATGCTTCCTCCATGATGACGCTCTACGCTGAATGGGCGATAGCCGATGTCTTCAAGTGGGAAGTTCCATGCACTGATACTCAAAGGTTCTTCTCCGGTGACAAGCAGACCTTCTCCTGACTGGCTACGTAATGCTACCCAGCGTACATCACATTTGTTTGCTGTTTCCTGTGCACGTACGTACGGATGATACTGTTCCCATACGCTAGCAGTGTAGACACCTATTGCAGCACTGTTCTTACGGTCGGCATAGTTTTCATGTGGACCGCGTCCGAGCCATGTCATCATTTCATAATCGGCAGGCAAAATCATACGCATACCCAGACGAGGCATTTCTGGTAATTGTTTTTGACCAGGGATAAATGACATGGTAACTTTCACTGCACCGTCAGGGCGGATTATATAATTAATATTAAGGTCGGCATCTTGCTTTTCCATGCGGTATGTAGCAGTGACAATGGCCTGACGTTTGTCGCTCCTTTCATTTAATTTCAAGTCTTTCAGTTTCGCATCCTTACCTGCTTCTTTCCAGATTCTGCAACGTTCGGGAGTGCCATTGGCTACGTCATTATCTGTCAATCCACGCCAGAAGTTAGCTTGCAGACCTTCTTTTATGAGATTCTTTCCGTTATATTCTAAAGCCGTCATTTCTCCGTCGGCTGTGGAGAAGCTGATACGGAAGTTAGTTCCACTCAGACTGATGCTTTCCGGAGTACGTTCAGATCTTAGTGAACCGTCAATTGGCTCTATGTTTTGAGCTATTTGCTCTACAGGCAGTTGCCACTGTTCCATTGCAGCTATATGTCCTGCCGGAATCATAGGAGCATCCTGGCGGGTAATTGCTTCCAGTTTCAAGAAATATTCTTTTTCACTTGCGGCAATAGTCTGCATAGGAAGTACGATCTCCCGGCTTTGTCGTGCCGGTATCTGTGGAAAATCCATTACTCCCTGCTGAATGCTTTTACCGTCAGCTTCTATTGTCCAGCGCAACTGATAACCGGATAGGTCGATGAAATCATGCCAGTTAGTGATATTAATCCGATTGGCAGTAAAGGCTACAGGACGGAAGTGAATGTACTGATATACCTTCTTCACTTCATAAATATGCGGATGTAAAGAACGGTCGGCTGCAATCAGTCCATTGGCACAGAAGTTGGAGTCGTTGTGTACTCCTACATAGCCCATATCTCCTCCATACGCCCAGATATCTTTCCCTTTTTCGTCTTTCTTTGCAAATGTCTGGTCTACCCAGTCCCAGATAAATCCACCTTGTAACTGGTCGTACTTATAGATTAAATCCCAATAATCTTGCAGGTTGCCGACACTGTTTCCCATTGCATGAGCATATTCGCACATAATCATCGGGCGTGCATCGCGCTGATTAATGTGACGACGGAGCGACCAGATGCGGGGATACATCGGGCAATAAATATCCGATTTAGCTTCGTAACCTCCACCTTCGTATTGTACCGGACGGGTAGGATCTGTTTTCTTGGTCCAGTCGTATATTGTTTCGAAATGTTTACCATAACCTGATTCGTTACCTAATGACCATGTAACAATAGCTGTACAGTTGCGGTCGCGCATAACCATACGGCTCATGCGTTGCATGAATGCAGGTTCCCATTCCGGATAATTGGCAAGTGTTCCATCTTTGTGACTCATCATTCCATGGCTCTCGATATTTGCTTCGCCAACCAGATATAGTCCGTACTTGTCGCACAATGCATACCATTGGTAGTGGTCTGGATAATGGCAGTTACGTACAGCGTTTATGTTGAATTGCTTCATCAGCCGGATATCCGTCAACATACTTGCGACATCGATGGAGCGTCCTTTATATGGATCGTGTTCGTGTCGGTTTACTCCTTTGAACAATACGGGTACACCATTAATAAGTTGTTGTCCGTTTTTCATTTCTACAGTGCGGAATCCGAATGGATGTGCAAATGATTCCATCGGTTTTCCTTGCTGGTCGAATGTGTTGACAACCAGTGTGTAAAGATTAGGTGTTTCGGCTGTCCATGCCAGAGCATCCTTAAGTAGTTTTTTGCCAGACAATAATGTGTCGGTGTTGTTTTTTATTTCTTTATCCTGAGTGTAAAGAGCATTACCTTTTGCATCCAGTAATTTGAACTCTACACGCTGACCTTGCTGAGGCTGATTCAGTGTGATATTTACATCAAAATCACCGTCTTTATATTGATTGATCAGTTCGGCCGTGAGTTTGAAGTCTTTTACTCGGCTTTGTGGACGCGCATACAAATAGACATCTCGTTCTATTCCGCTATATTTCCAGTAGTCCTGATCTTCCATGTAAGATCCGTCACTGTATCTGAATACCTTGACAGCCAGCTTGTTTTTCCCTTTTTTTAATAACTTGGTTACATTAAAGTGAGCCGGCAGACGGCTGTCTTCGCTGTATCCGGCAAGTTCTCCGTTTACCCAGCAATAATATGCAGATTCTACCCCTTCGAAGTCGAGGAAGATATCCATTCCGTCCCAGTCTTCGGGTACTGTGAATTCACGGACATAAGCTCCTACCGGATTATAGTCTGCTGGTACATACGGTGGATTGCAAGGGAATGGATAAGATACGTCGGTATAAATGGGGGCATCAAATCCTTGAAGTTCCCAACTGCCTGGTACTTCTATGTTTTTCCATTTGCGTGTGCTGTATCCCGGTTTATGAAAATCGGCAGGACAAGCATCGTTATTCTTGGAGAAAAGAAATTTCCAAGTGCCGTTAAGTGAAACACGTCGTTCGGTCTTTGAATTTATTTCGAAACGTTGTAAGTCAGGTAATGCCTGCTGTGCCAATGCTGCATCTTCATTGATGAATGGAATGAAGTGTGCATGCATTGCTTCACGGTTTATTTCGTTTATCTGTGGGTTTTGCCAGGGCACATTGTCGGCATTGGCCGGCAATGTAGCTGCAAGGGCAAACATGTATGTTAGATAAAAAAAGTGCTTCTTCATAGAATTTGGTATTTTTCTTAGATGGAACAAAAGAAGGTGACAAGAAATGGTACACTAAAATCGGTTACGAATCCGTGAAAAATGGAAACTACGACAAATTGCTGACCTGCATAACGGGTTATAATAGGCAGGGTAGTATCCATTGTCGTAGCTCCTCCTGCTGATATCGGTGCCAGATTTCCGAACCACCGAACCAGTAGAGGGGCACACAACAAAGTAATTATTTCACGGGTTATGTTAGAAAGTAAAGCAATGGTTCCTAGCTCCGGTCCTTTATATTGCGTAATGAAGATGCTGGATAGTGAATAATAACCAAAGCCCGAACCAACTGCCATACAGTCGGCGGCACTCCGGTGGGGAAGAATGAGGCTCACCAGTGCAGCTGCCGATATGGTTCCCAGTATAGTAGCAACAGGCAGGAAGATCAGTCTTGGATTCAGCGAACGGAAATTTCTCAAGGTCTGTGGATCGTTTCCGATACTTAGGCCTACACTGAACATCAATGCACATAAGGCATAGAAGCTGATATTGCTTTGTGCTACGTCGAAAGGGATGAGATGAAAAGCCCCGCATAATGTTCCAAGAACAAAAAATCCGACAATGATCAAACTGCCTTTCATGCTTTTCCTCCTTTCTTTTTATACAGGAGATACCATAGTCCCCAAGCGAAGATACAACTTCCCAATACGCATGCCAGCGTAATGGTAAAGGCTTCTACTCCTAAAGTTGCAAGTCCTTCTACTATCTGGCGATTTCCTCCTACTTCTACTCCTAATAAAAAAAGGAGTACCCAGATTAGTGATGTTATGACTTTATTTATCCACGAAAATTCTTGGCGACGGAGCAGGAAACCTATTGCCATACCTCCTAACATTAATCCGATAACAGTAAACATATTCTTTTTTTGTAATCTTTTTTGTGGGCAAAAGTAAAGAAAAGGGTTCGGAAGAGCAACATCTTCCGAACCGGAAGATTTCTTTATTTTACTTCAGGATTTGCATCAATCTCCCATTTAGGTATTGGGTAGAACAACTTGCTTTCATCGAATCCTGTGCGGCCTGCCTTTTGTAATGCAGACGCTGTCTTTCCCCACCGGCGTAAATCATACCAGCGGTAACTTTCCAATGGGAATTCAAGAATGCGTTCATGTTCTATCTGATCGCGTACCTCTTGCTGGGTTGTACCTTCCATCGGAGGCATATTACCATGTACACTTCTAATTTCATTGATAATAGGAATAGCCTGTTCTGGATGGTTTTGTTCGTTTAATACTTCAGCTTTCATGAGCAATACATTCACATGGCGCATCAATGGAATGTTTATAGCGCATGCTTCTTGCATCTCTTCAAGTGTCGGAGAGGTAAATCTACGGAATACCGGTTTATTCTCACCTCCAAACAATTCGTCATATTCTTTTCCCATAACTCTTCCTGTTCCGTCGTTGAAGTAGTCGCACTGGAAGTAGATTGTGTTGTACAGACGTTCGTCATAGCGTCCGTCGTTCAACTTACCTCCTTTCATATATTCTTCCATCAGCATGTTGCTAGGCAGAATTTCATCATATCCGTTCAACTCTTTCGCACCAATCCATTGGTTCAGGTAAGAATAGTGTACAGAACCATTTGCTTCGCTCTTGCTGTACTGTACTTCGAATATAGATTCAGAACAGTTTTTGTTTGTTCCGTTAAACATTCCTATCAGGTTTTCTCCGCTTACGAGTGAATATCCTTTTACATTGTTCAGCGCTGTAAGAGCTTTGTCCAGATAAGTGCTTTTCTTTTCAGGTTCTTCGTATGCACGAGTCAGATAGGCAAAACCGATATAAGCATAAGCAGTACCGCTGGTAGCACGTCCTAATTCATTTTCGTTCCGGCTTTCCGGCAGTTGGGCTGCGTAGTTTTCCAGTTCTTCCAGAATGAAATCCCAGCAGGCTGTACGTTCGGATAACGGACGGTTCAATTGAGAAGACTCTTTAATGTATTCGTTGCGGATGATGATTTTTTCCCAGTTGAGCAATAACATCATATGATAATATCCTCTCAGAAAATGTGCTTCGTTAAGAAGTTCGTTACGCTTGTTCTCATCCAGATTCGGGATATTCGGAACATTGGCTAATACCTGGTTGGCAAAGTTGATTCCTCTGTATAAATCCTGATAATAATAAGAGAACTGAGTATTACCATTGGTATAGTTGAAATAATAAAGTGCTACCCACTGGTCGTAGTTACCGGCATCACTACCTAAATTGACAATGTCTGCACGGTATTCTTCGGTTGGCCATCGCACTTCACTAGTTGCATATGTATCACCATGATAGAGTTGTGAATAGGCTGCTGCCAGTCCAGCTTGTGCATCCTGTTCATTTCTCCAGTAATTGTCTGTTGTCAGTTCGTCCGGTGACTCTACGGTCAGGAAGTCCTCGCATGAAGTAGATGACAGGGCGAGGCATATTATACTTGCTAAATAAAATATCTTTTTCATATTCTTAATGCTGAGTTTGTATGTATTAGAATGTTAATTGCGCTCCTACTGTAAATGAACGGGTAAATGGGAAAATGTAACTGTCAATACCTGTATCCAGAGGACTGCTTCTTGAGAATTCAGGATCTGTTCCAGAATACTTCGTGATAGTAAACAGATTTTCACCGCTGATATAGAAACGTAATTTTTCGATATATGCCTTCTTCAGGATATTTGTCGGCAAGGTATATCCGAGCTGAGCCTGACGCAAGCGGACAAAGTTTCCGTTTTCGAGGAAACGGTCAGATTCACGTGCGTTTCTGTTAGGATCGTTCAATACGGCACGAGGCATGTCTGTATCCGTATTTGTCGGTGTCCATGCATCTAACACGCTGGTCAGCATTTGTCCCGGTGTCTGCATGCTTTCGTAGAAATATCGGTTACCGTTGAACAGCTTATGTCCCCATGCGCTTCCAAATAAAAGGCTCAGGTCAAATCCTTTATAACCTGCGGTCAGGTTCAGGTTGGCTTCTACTTTAGGAATACCGGTTCCACAATATTCACGGTCGTTTTCGTCCAATACTCCATCACCATTGATATCCTTGAAACGGATATCACCGGCTTTAGCATTAGGTTGAAGTCTTTCACCATTGGCATTTACATATGCAGCTGCCTCAGCATCACTCTGGAAAATACCGTCTGTGCGATATAAGTAGAAGGCACTGATAGGCTTACCTTCTGTTGCATAAGCAGGTGTATAGTCGGTTCCATATACCAGACCTGTACAGTAAAGAGCCTGACCTTTATCTGCAAGGCTGATTACTTCATTATGAGTTGTACTGAGGTTGAATCCGATGCCATATTCAAAGTCTTTAATGCGGTCGTTCCAGTTCAATTCTAATTCGAATCCTCTGTTTCTGATTTTGCCGACATTTAAAATCGGATTTTGATATCCGGCAGACGGAGAAAGTTTTTTGGTAATCAGCAAATCTTCAGTCTGGTTGATATAGTAGTTGATGCTACCAGTCAGACGGTTATTGAACATAGCGTAGTCGAATCCGATATTCTTGGTATCTGTTGTTTCCCATTTCAAGTCGTTACGCTCCATGTTCCATGCAACAGCACCTGCCCATGGGTTGCTTCCACTACCTTGTACGTAACCTCCGTAATAAGTATTGTAAGAAGATATCAATGCCTGGAAATCGTAATATCCTAATGCATTTTCATTACCCAGACGTCCCCAGCTGACGCGGAACTTCAAGTTATTGATAAATGTATTCTTCGGGAAGAATTTTTCTTCACTGATGCGCCAGCCTAATGCTATAGATGGGAAACATCCCCAACGGTTGTTCTTTCCGAATTTTGAAGAACCGTCGTAACGCATGGTTGCCTGAATCAGATAGCGATTGTCAAAGTTATAGTTGATACGTCCGAAGAAAGAGGCACGGTTATATTCGTATTTTGTTCCTTCTCCTGTATATGTACCACCTTTTCCTGCATCGATCGTGTCGAAACTAGGATCCAGGAATCCTGAAGGTTCGTTGGTGCTGACCAAATTACCGTTTTTATCTACTGTATATCTGGTTGCAAATCCTTCTACTGCAACACCATTTGAAGTATTTTTTGTAGAAGTGATAGAAGAACCTATCATGGCGTTCAGGCTGTGTTTGCCAAATTCCTTGTTGAAGTTTAAAATGTTGTCTATAGTCTGTTCTTCCCAATAATAAGTAGATTCACTGTTGTAAGGATATAAGTGTGTTTGCTGTGCATTTGAAATGTAATCAGGATAATGTAAAGTGTAACGGTAATGTTTACCACGATAAGCGTAGCTGGTTTTGAAATTCAACCATGAAGTGATTTTAATACCTAGAGAAACATTTGCGGTAGTGCTGAATGTTTTTTCTGTTTCATCCTGATAGTAATAGTCTGCCATCGGGTTATTGTTCGAAGGTAATCCCTGAGAGGCTGTCAGTCCGAAACCATATTTTTCATTTTCATCGTATACCGGAACAAGCGGTGAAATGTTGTAGACTTCTTTCAATGAATAAGTCGGCTGATGACTTTTTGTATAGCGGAAGCCTAAGTTAGCATCCAGATCAAAGATGTATTTACTCATGTGGAGTTTCATACGCGCATTATCCTGACGGAAATCGTTTCCGAGGAAGATACCTTTATCGTCAGCATGATTATATGATACAGAGTATTGAGCTGTTTCTCCACCTCCACGTACACTGAACATGTAGTTTTGTGAAAGACCGTTGCGCATCATTTCGTCTTGCCAGTTAGTGTCTACACCTGTGTCGGTTGTACAGTAAGCAGGAATTTCGTCTTCACGTCCTGCATTGATATACATTTGTTTGATAGTAGACTTATATTGTTCTGCGTTTAAGAACTCCATACGTTTGGCTACGGTAGTCATACTCAGATAAGTGTTGAAATCAATGTGTGTTTCACCTTTTTTACCGTTCTTGGTTGTGATAATGACTACACCGTTTGCTGCTACAGAACCATAGATGGCAGCTGCTGCACCGTCTTTCAGTACTTCCATAGATTGAATATCGACAGGGTTTACACTGTTGATATCACCGGGGAATCCATCAATAATGTAGAGAGGTTCATTATCGCCGAATGATTTGACACCACGAATCTTAACAGAAACTCCAGCTCCTGCATTACCTCCCGACTTCATGATATTGACTCCGGCAATCTTTCCCTGCAGCGCTTCTGCCGGATTGGTAGTCGTACGCTTAGTCAGTTCGTCAACATCTACTGATGAAATAGCTCCGGTCATGTCGCTTTTCTTCATTGTACCATAACCTACTACGACTACTTCGTCTAAAACTTCTGTATCTTCTTTAAGTGTAATTTTAAAATTGCGTTGATTGTTTACTGCGATTTCCTGAGTTTGGAAACCTACATAAGAAATAACAAGAGTACCTTTAGGAGACACGCTTAATTCAAAGTTACCATCCATGTCGGTGATGACTCCATTGGTTGTTCCTTTTTCTAATACGCTGGCACCGATAACTGTCATGCCTGATGCATCGAGTACCGTTCCTTTCACTTGGATTGCTTGTGCAAATCCTGACATCGGAATTGATAAAGCTAGCAGAAATATTAACTGCCATACTTTAGATACAACATCTTTTTTCATTTGTGTTTTTTGTTTATGTTAAGGTTAGTCAACTGATTTTTTCGATATCCAAATATATTCAAAATGCCATTGAAGTGAATATGTTTTGTTGTTACAAAGTATCTACATAAGGGATTTTTACGCTTGTTTTATGTCTACTCGTGTTATTCTAATGTATTGATTATTAATAATATATGCTTTACTTGTATATCTACAAAAGAGCATTTTGATATTGTCACGGAAAATAGTCGTAGAAACATCCTTTTTCTTGCTGTTCAGATTACTCTTCCTGTTGTTTTAATTTGTTTAAGAATGTAAAAATCCCGGCAATGGTTATTGTGTAACTATTGCCGGGATTTTTATCAGATAAGTTTATTTTGAGATTTACTTAGATAGACTGGATATAAGCGATAAGATCTTCTTCGGAGGATAAGCCTAATGCCTTACGCAGTCGATAACGATTCATGTTGATAGTCTTTGGTGTGTTTCCTGTTAGCATAGCTATTTCTTTGGTCGACAAATTGACACGTAATAGACTTGCCAAATGCTTTTCTCCCTGCGTCAAATTAGGATGGCGTTCGGTAAGGTGAGCAAGAAATTCTTTCATTTTTTCGTCTATTGTCTGTAGTGTCATGCTGTTGTTCTTGTTGGTGGCTTGATATTGGCTGATAAATGCATTGATCTTTTTTAGGTGAGGGATTAATTCTTGCTTTTCCATCCGATAACCTTGGCGCACCTGCTCTTGTATCTTGTCCAGAAGTTCATTACGACTTTGCAAGAATACAGCAAAGTTTGTTGTTTCTTGTTTGCTGGTTTCAAGTGCATGTTGTACATTTTCCAACTCTGCCTTTTGTTTTTGCATTTTGAGTTTGGCTATTTCATGTTCAGATTGTTCTATTCGGTATTGGGCATTAAGCAGCTGGATTTTCTTTTTACGTTTAAATCGCTGGTGTAGTAGAAAACCGATTATGGCCACTAATGCAGCAACAGTCAGAATTGTGACGATATTGCGTCGGAGTAATCTGATTTTATACTCTTGTTGCTGTAACTCTTCTTTTTGCTGTTGCGCCAGGAGCTTTTCCTGCGCAATGCGCTGTTCTACGGTGCGAAGTTTGTTTTCACTTTGTATTTCTTTACTTAAAGCATACAGTGAAGTTTGTTTTTCATAAGCAGTCCGATAGTCACCTATGGCACTATATACTAATGCCGAATATTCGTAATTGTCACATATAACTCCTTTGGCTCCTATATTTAAGGCCAGTTGATAGGCTTTCTCTAGTGCAGCAATAGCTTGTGGATATTTATGAGCATAATAATAAAGTTTTCCTAGATTATTATAGTTTTCTCCCAATGACCATGTCGCATTCAGGTGTTTGTTGATAATGATTGCTTCATTTATCCATTCCAGCTGTTCTTCTATATTACCTTCGAACAAACATAAATTGTTTAGATTACTGGCTATGCTTTTAAGATTCTTTGAGGATCGGTTAATGGCCAATGCTTGTTTTAAGAAACGTTCCGCTTGTTGAAATTCATTAATATAGGTATGTATGATACCACGGTTGTTATAGCATAAAGCTAAATTGAGGGAATCGTTTTCCGTTTTAAACAGTGAAATGGCTTTATCGCTTAGATTGATTGCTTTAGTATAATCTCCCAAGTTGCAGTATCCTACACTCATTAAATTATAGATATGCCCTTTCAAGTCATTCTCATTTTTGGAAACTAATGCGTCTGCTTCGTATAAAGCTTGAATACATCCGTCGAAATCTCCAAGTAATTTTTCAGCTTGTGCATAAATATAGAATGCTTGTGATTGTTGAGAAGATGAGGTTGCCATTGCTCGTGCCTTTGTTGCATAATATGCCGCTTGTTGCGGATTCGTATACAATTCTTTCTCAGCCTTGTCTAAGAAACTGTTGACATCAGTATCTGTTGTCTGGGCATGGATGAATTGGGGGAGAAAAAGGAACAATAATCCTATTATATAAAAGCTGATGTTTTTCATTTTTGTTTTTTGATTTTTACAAAGTTATAAAAACTCTTATAATCATAAAAAAAAGATATGAAAAACGGAATATTAACAATCATAGTAGATAAGTTATTGATAACTTAGAAATAAAATAGATACGTAATTCCTTCAAAAAGCCGTACCTTTGCACCCCGAAAATAAAACGACGTATATGTTATTGCCTTATTTGCATAAAGACCTGATTGAAGCCGGATGTGATGAAGCCGGACGTGGTTGTCTGGCTGGAGCCGTGTATGCGGCAGCAGTAATCCTGCCTTCCGATTATGAGAACCAGCAGCTGAACGATTCCAAAAAGCTTACAGAGCATCAGCGATATGCACTTCGGGAAGTGATAGAAAGGGATGCAATAGCATGGGCTGTAGGGGTAGTGACACCTCAGGAAATCGATAAAATAAACATTCTGAATGCTTCTTTTCTGGCAATGCATCGTGCGATAGACCAGTTGAAGGTACGTCCGCAACATTTGCTGATTGACGGAAACCGATTCAATAAATACGAGGATCTTCCTCACACGACTGTAGTTAAGGGAGATGGTAAGTATCTGTCGATTGCGGCTGCTTCTATTTTGGCAAAAACTTATCGTGACGACTATATGAACCGGCTTGCAGAAGAGTATCCTTTATATGACTGGCAGAAGAATAAAGGTTATCCGACAAAGAAGCATCGGGAAGCGATTGCCCGTTATGGGACCACTCCTTACCACCGGATGACATATAATTTACTGGGAGACGGACAACTCTCCTTCGATTTTTAAAAAGAGAAACGGTTATATTAACCAGTATTTATTAACAGCCTGTTGAAAACTTTGAAGTTATCAACAGGCTGTTAATAATTTGTAGTGATGTAATAGAGGTGAAACACCTTTGTCGTCCTATATTAAACGTACTGTCGTATATTCTTAAAATGGTTTCCGTTATTTTGCCCAAACAATAAATCAGATGTAAGTATATGAAAAAAATGTATAGACAATGGTTGGGTATAGCGGCTCTGCTTTGCCACATTACGATGCAAGCTGCCGGAAATAAGGCGGTGGTAACAGGTACTGTGAAAGATACTCAAGGCAATCCGATTGCAGGAGTCGTTGTAACAGATGGAAAGCATGTGACAGCTACTGATAGACAAGGTATATATATGTTGGATACTGATCCGTTCCGTCAGCCAATGGTTTATATTTCTACTCCTGCTGATTATGTTCTTCCCGAGAAGGAAGGAGTGGCTGATGGCTTTTATCACTATCAGGATACTTCAAAAGTGGAGAATCGTTGTGATTTTATTCTTCAGAAACGTAGTAAACAGACCGATGATTTTGTATTTATTCCTATTTCAGATCCTCAGGCTAAAAATGAAGCACAGTTGGATAGATTCCGTAAAGAAACCGTTCCCGATTTGATTCATACTGCCGATTCTCTGAAATCTTTAGAAGTTGTAGGTATGGGATTGGGCGATCTGGTATGGGATGCTATGGATTTGTATGCTCCTTACCGGAAAATTGTATCCAACTTGGGATTGACTATGTTTCAGGTTATGGGTAACCATGATTTCAATTTACTGTATTCGGATATGGAACGTACGGCAGATCCTGGAAACGGATATGGAGAGAAGAACTATTATGAGATATTCGGACCAACAAATTATTCTTTCAATATAGGTAAGGTACACGTCATAGCAATGAAGAGTACAGATTACGAAGGAAAGAAAAAGTATGTAGAACGTTTTACCGAAGAGCAGCTTGAATGGTTGAAAAAAGATTTAAGTTATGTACCAGAAGGAACAACTGTCTTTTTGAATATTCATGCTCCGGTAGCGAATACGACGGTTGAAGGGGGTGATAATGTAAGAAATGCCAATGCCTTATTCCGTATCTTACGACCTTATAAAGTTCATATCTTTTCAGGGCATACACATTATTATGAAAATACACTGCCTGCTGCCGGAATCTATGAGCATAATATCGGGGCTGCGTGTGGAGCCTGGTGGGCAGGCCATGTCAACCGCTGTGGAGCACCAAACGGTTATCTGGTTGTAACAGTGAAAGGTGATGATGTGAAATGGCGTTATAAGGCAACCGGACGTCCGGCCGACTACCAGTTCCGTGTATATAAGCCTGGCGAATTTGAAACTCAGAAACAATATGTCGTTGCCAATATTTGGGATTGGGATATAGCCTATACTGTAAACTGGTATGAAGACGGAGTGCTGAAAGGTGCCATGCAGCAATTCGATGACGAAGACCAGGATTATCTGACAATGAAGAAGGGCAAGCGTACTGGCTATCATACCCGTCATTTGTTCCGGGCATGTCCTTCTAAACAAGCAAAAAAAATAAAAATTGAAGTAAAGAATCGATTTGGTGAAATCTTTATACAGGAAGTAGAATTGTAGAAATACCTGTTTTTTATTTTGATTATTCCCCCTCTCAGTCTGTGTGAAGATAGAAAGGGGGATTTGTTTTTATTGACGGTTCTGTTTATCAGGGGATATATTCAGTTGGGACGATACATAAAAAGAGTGAAAACTTATGCTTAATACGAGGGATATTTTGTATTTTTGCATGTTGTAAAGCATACACTCGATATATCAACTTTTAAACAAAATAATATTATGGCTAAGAAAGCTCTTTTAATGATTCTTGATGGTTGGGGATGTGGCGACCACAAGAAAGATGATGTGATCTTTAACACTCCTACTCCGTATTGGGACAGTTTGCTGGCAGAATATCCTCATTCACAGTTGCAGGCTAGCGGTGAAAATGTTGGTTTGCCTGATGGCCAGATGGGTAACTCTGAAGTAGGTCACTTGAACATCGGTGCAGGACGTATCGTTTATCAGGACTTGGTGAAGATCAATCGTGCTTGTGCCGACGGTAGCATCATGCAAAACAAAGAAGTTGTTTCAGCCTTCTCATATGCTAAGGAACATGGAAAGAATATCCATTTCATGGGATTGACTTCAAATGGTGGTGTACACTCTTCATTGGATCACTTGTTCAAATTGTGCGACATTGCTAAAGAATACGGACTGGAAAATACATTTATCCACTGCTTCATGGATGGTCGTGATACAGACCCGAAGAGTGGTAAAGGATTTATCGAAGAACTGACAGCTCATTGTGCACAGTCTGCTGGTAAGATTGCTTCTATTGTTGGTCGTTTCTATGCAATGGACCGTGACAAACGTTGGGAACGTGTAAAAGAAGCTTACAGCCTGTTGGTAAACGGTATTGGAAAGAAAGCTACTGATATGGTTCAGGCTATGCAGGAATCTTACGACGAAGGTGTAACTGATGAATTTATCAAACCTATCGTTAATGCAAACTTCGATGGTACTATCAAGGAAGGTGATGTAGTTATCTTCTTCAACTATCGTAACGACCGTGCAAAGGAATTGACTATTGTATTGACTCAGCAGGATATGCCTGAAGCAGGTATGAAGACTATTCCGGGATTGCAGTATTACTGTATGACTCCGTATGATGCATCTTTCAAGGGTGTTCATATCCTGTTCGATAAGGAAAATGTACAGAATACATTGGGCGAATATCTGGCTGCCAATGGAAAGACTCAGCTCCACATTGCTGAAACAGAAAAATATGCTCACGTAACATTCTTCTTCAACGGTGGACGTGAAACTCCGTACGATAACGAAGATCGTATCTTGGTTCCGAGCCCGAAAGTTGCTACTTACGACTTGAAACCTGAAATGAGTGCTTACGAAGTGAAAGATAAACTGGTTGAAGCTATCAATACTCAGAAGTACGATTTCATCGTAGTAAACTATGCTAACGGTGATATGGTAGGACATACTGGTATTTATGAAGCTATCGAAAAAGCTGTAAAAGCTATTGACGACTGCGTGAAAGATACTGTAGAAGCTGCCAAAGCTAATGATTATGAAGTTATCATCATTGCTGACCACGGTAATGCAGACCATGCACTGAATGAAGATGGAACTCCAAATACAGCACACTCTTTGAATCCGGTTCCGTTTGTTTATGTAACTGCAAACAAGGATGCTAAAGTAGAAAACGGTGTACTTGCTGATGTTGCTCCTTCTATTCTGCACATCATGGGAATGCCTCAGCCTGCTGAAATGTCAGGTAAAGATTTGATTAAGTAATAAAATACTTTTTTATATCAAAAGGGAATAATCTCACTGGATTATTCCCTTTTTTTGATTGATACATCTATATGTTCTTTTCTCAGCTCAGGTCTTCAGAGCCTTTTTTCGTGTCTGTTTTCTTTGTTGTACGACAAAACTCCTTGCAATAATCTTTTGTGATACAATAAAATTCCATAATTTTATACTTTGAAAATAGGAGCAATTGTTTTTCCTGTTATATTGATATTGCCAGTTTTGATAGCTTTATGATTTTAGTAATTAACAGGTTGCTCCAATCTTAAATCGAACTTATATAAATATGCTATGACGAATCGACAATTGAATTTTGAGAATATTCATAGAGTAGAAAATCTTACATACGAATCTCTGGAAAAGAAATACATCAACGTGCAGGTCGTAGGAACTGTATTGACGTATATCGGTATGATGCTTCTTGTGTTGTTCATCCTTTTGGTAGAAAAATTATCCTATCGTACTTTCATTGTTGCCGGTATGGAAGGTTTGCTGCTTTGTTCAGCTATTATCAATCTGATTCTTCTACCCAAGGCATATGCCTATAAAGGGTTTGCTTTCCGTGAGCACGATATCACCTACCGGTCCGGACTCTTTTTCCCTACTATTGTGACGATTCCTTTGTGTAAGGTACAGCAAGTGAGTATACAGCAGAATCCTATCAGCAAGATTTTCGGTCTGTATTCGATAGCTATAGTCAACGGAGCACAGTTTGAGGCTGAAACAGTTATCCCGGGACTGACGAAAGCGAGAGCAGACGAAATGAAAATAATCATAATGGAGTACATACAACATGGAACGATCTGACTTCTCTGTACCGCGCAGAATGAGTAAGAGTGCCTTTATCATCCTGTTGGTAAAGGAATTATTGAGTTATGCCGGTCCATTTCTTATTTGGGCTATTATCAAGCTGTTCAATTCCGGCAGGCAGCGTTCCCTTATGGAAACAATGGAGATGTTGTTGTTTCTGTTTATCTGTTATCTGGTATTCTCTGTAGTGACGGCATTTATCAGTTATTACTACAAGAAGTATTATATTAAAAACGGAAATCTGATTTTTATTTACGGATTTCTTAAGAAAGAAACAGTCATACCGTTGCAAAAAATACAGTCGTTGAGAACCCGACGAGGCTTTATGTACCGTCTGCTCGATATGAAAGGTGTTTCGTTCGATACACTTGCGTCCAAAGCAGCGGAAGTAGAACTCATTTTGGATTATAAGGACTGGGACGCCCTGATTGAAAGGATCGAACAGCAGGAACAAATGCCGGAGGAGGATAAACAGCCGACGGAAGAGAATTGTGTAATCCGAGAAGCAAAGCCTGTTGCTAATAAATACACGCTGAAACTGAGTAATCTGAATCTGATAAAAGGGGTCTTCTGTCAGAATCATTTCCGGGGAATGATTGTGTTGCTGGGTATTCTGTTTACATTTTACGATAAAGTACTTTCGGCAAGCGATAGAATATTGAATCTCTTCATCGATTATGTCAATGAACATGCCGATTATGCTTCTTTGTCGGTAACGGTATTTGTCATATGCTTTATCGTATTATATCTTGTCATAATGATATTGTGGATTGTGAACGTATTTATGCAGTATTACAATATGGAGGTACAGATAGACAAAGCTCAGTTGTCTTTCGAGAGTGGTTTGTTTACTCGTTTCAGCAGTCGGTTTTCGTACGATAAGGTTTGTACAGTTTACGTAAAACAAAATATTATAGAAAAATACCTGGGCTGTTGTACGATTATGCTGAAGCAAGCCTTCAATGCAACCCAAAAAGATAATGAGAGTGATGTGAAAATATACGGATCGAACACTTCCGAACATTTTCTGAACTGGTGGCTAGGCAAAGATTATGTGTCTTCGCAGTGTATAATATCTGCGAAATCCGGTAAAGGGGTTATAGGGTATACTGTCAGGTTTGATATCCCTGTTTCGCTGATTGTCTGCATCGTATTATATTATTACGAATTATACTCATGGCTGGCAGTACCTGTGGTATATATGCTCATATCTTTAGTAAAAGGAATTCTGGCCGCTTGCAGAAGCAGCATCACCTTAAAAGAGGATTATCTTGAAATAAACAACGGTAAGTTGGCCGATATCAGAAACTACATTAAATATACGAATGTTGAGTTTGTAAGTCTTAAACAAACGCCATTCACTCCTTTCTTTCACCGGGTAAATCTTATTATTTCTACAAATGGAACTTCATTCAAAGTGAGAAGTCTGAAAGAGGCAGAAGCAAGAGATGTGTATGAGCTTCTGATAAGTAATAGTGTGGAACAAGAAAAGAGTAATAGGAACTTGAAATGATAAATAAGGCGAGTCTGATATAAAATCAGGAAACTGTAAGTAGATTCTTACTGACAGATCTTGCATTTTATACCAGACTCACTTTAATATTAGCAAATACCTTTTATTCTGTCTTCAAAGGCAGAAAGGGCAGCCTTAGCTCCTTCACCCATCGATATGATAATTTGTTTATATGCTACGTCGGACACGTCGCCGGCTGCATAAACACCAGGTATGGCTGTACGACAGTTTCTGTCGGTTAAGATTTCTCCCATGCGGTTGGTATCCAGCTCTCCGGCGAAAGGCTGGCTGTTTGCTGCGAGCCCGATCTGAACAAAAACACCATCAAGCGGTAATATGCTTTCTGTTTCATCCAGGCGGTTCTTGATGCGCAACGCAGTCATAGCCTCTCCGTTGCCTTGTACTTCGAGGGTCTGTATCGAAGTAGAAACCTCGACATTCTCCAGTGAACGTAATTTATCCTGCAACACTTGGTCGGCCTTCAGTGTATCCATAAATTCCAGCACGGTCACTTTTGCACAGATACCTGCCAAATCGATAGCCGCTTCTACTCCGGAATTTCCTCCACCGATTACGGCTACATGTTTTCCTTTGTAGAAAGGACCGTCGCAATGCGGACAGAAGGCTACTCCACGACCGATATATTCGCTTTCTCCCGGCACATTCAGTTTACGCCAGGAAGCTCCGGTAGCGATAATTAGAGCGGGTGCAAGAAATTTTTCTCCACCTTTAACGGTCAATTGCTTATCACTGCCCTGCAAGGAGAATGATTCTATCTGGCGGTTGTCACATATTGTGATGTTTTCATAATGCGACAGATGGGTCCGTAAATCGGAAGATAGGTTTTTTCCAGTGGTGTAAGGAATGGAAGTTACGTTTTCGATTCCTACTGTTTCGTTTACCTGACCTCCTATGCGTCCGGCAACCAGTCCGACCTTCAGCCCTTTTCGTGCTGAATAAATGGCAGCAGAAACACCGGCGGGACCCCCTCCTGCTACCAATACATCAAAGTGTCGCTCTTCTGTTGTAGGTTGAGAAGAAGAGTCAGTTCCCATTTTACTTTCCAGCTTATCCAGCAGTTCTCCCAGGTTACTGCGTCCTACATGTATGGATTCTCCATTCAACCAGACAGAAGGAACTGCCTGAATCTTGAGTTGTTGAACCTCATTTTCATGTAATGCCCCGTCTACGATACGGTGTGAGAGCCGAGGGTTAAGCAGCGTCATTACATTGATCGCTTGTACTACGTCCGGACAGTTTGTACAAGAAAGTGACATATAAGTTGTTACCGTAGCATTTCCTTGCAGACATTCAATTCTCCGTCGGGTAGCATCGTCGGGAAGATTTTTCCCTTTGCCATCAGCATTCAGCACTGCGAGCAGCAGTGAACTGAATTCATGTCCGTTGGGCACTGCCTGAAAACAGATACGCAAGTCTTCTCCATTTCTTAAAATCCGGAACTCCAGTCCTTCGCTTTCGCGGACGGTACACGATATTTTATCCGAACACGATGCTGTATCTTCGAGTAACTCAATCAGTTCATTGCGGCTCTCATGCTGAGGATGTACTGCAATGTCGAATACATAGTCAGCTTCCAGTCCGGCAAAAATCTGTCTTAGTTGTTCTTTAAACGCTGTATCCAACATAAACAGTCCTCCCTTTCATTATCAGATTTTACCTACCAGATCGATGCTTGGCTTCAATGTTTCCTTACCTTTTTTCCACTTAGCAGGACATACCTCACCGTCGTGAGAAGCTACAAACTGAGCTGCTTCTACCTTTCTCAATAGTTCATCAGCATTTCGTCCGATACTGTTGTCCTGTATTTCTACTAGTTTGATAAGGCCTTCCGGATTCACAACAAATGTACCTCTGTATGCCATTCCATCTTCTTCAATCATTACTCCAAATGCACGTGATAAAGCTCCTGTCGGATCGGCAAGCATCGGATACTGTATTTTACGGATACTTTCGGATGCATCATGCCATGCCTTATGTACAAAGTGTGAATCGGTACTTACAGAATAAACTTCCACACCCATTGCTTTAAACTGTTCGTATTTCTCTGCCATATCTACCAGCTCGGTCGGGCAAACAAAGGTAAAATCGGCAGGATAGAAAAAGAAAATAGCCCATTTACCTTTGATGTCTTCGTTTGATACTGTAATGAACTGACCATTGTGAAAAGCCTGTACCTTAAATTCAGGTACTCTAGAGTTGATAATTGTAGTCATAATTTATATGTTTTTAGTTGATTATTTTTAAATTTGTAATTATTACAATACAAAGGTACGCTTCTCTTACCGTACGGGCAATACCTACTTTTAGGTATATTTCTTTGTTGAAAAATCTTGGTTGTGACTGTTATAATTCTGCTATTTGCTTCTTTACCATACTTTTTTGTAATTTTGCAGCATTAATGACTAACCGATATAGATAAAAAGAAAATGGTACAGATAGATGATGTAATAGTCAGTTTGGATGTATTTCGTGAGAAGTTTGTTTGTAATCTCGATGCCTGTAAGGGAGAGTGCTGCATTGAAGGAGATGCTGGTGCTCCTGTAGAGCTGGAAGAAGTAGAAAAGCTGGAAGAGGTACTTCCTGTTATATGGGACGAACTTTCTCCGGAAGCTCGTGCGGTAATCGATAAGCAGGGAGTCGTCTATACCGATTCGGAGGGAGATCTGGTTACTTCTATCGTGAATGGCAAAGACTGTGTGTTTACTTGTTACGATGATAAAGGCTATTGTTATTGTGCAATAGAGAAAGCCTATCGTGAAGGCCGCTGTAATTTTTACAAGCCAGTATCGTGTCATTTATATCCTATTCGTGTAGGCGATTACGGACCTTATAAGGCAGTGAATTATCATCGCTGGGATGTATGCAAGGCTGCGGTTTTATTGGGAAAGAAAGAAAATGTACCGGTTTACAAGTTCTTGAAAGAACCATTGATAAGAAAATTTGGCGAAGCATGGTATGCCGAATTGGAGAATGTCGCTGAAGAATTGGAAAAGCAGCATATCATTTAATCGGATATAAACAAGGTGTAAGAATATTGGAGTGATACGTCCTATTTTCTTACACCTTGTTTATATATAAAGAAGTTGGAAAGCTATTTCAGCTTAAATCTTACTTTTTTTACAGGTCTGAGGTAGTATTTTACAGTTCTTCCTGCATCTATTATACGATTGTTGGCAAAGCTGAAAGTAGACTGTGCATTGTTGCATAAGTAACGTGCTCCGTCGCTATATTTAAAGAATGCAAGTCCGTATTCACTGATAAATTCATTCAGTTCACTGACCGATCCCTGAAATTGGTTCCGGAACGCTGTAGCTTCTTCCGTTGTAAACATTCTCCATCCTTCTATGCCGTCTTCTGAATAAGTATCCAGCAAATCCAGAGCATCTGCGGCCAATGTATACCATTGTTCCGGGGCGATGATGATAGCTTCCGCTTCGGTAGAGGAAATACTGGTAGTCTGCCAGACATAAAAATATCCCCATATACTATCTGCACCAGGCATTTCGGATACGATGAATGTGTCATATTCCGTGTCATTGTCACCAGAACTGTCTTCTCCTCCGGTATTTCCCGAATTGCCGTCATTTGTCCCTTCATCATTACCGTCATCTTCTCCCTCATCGGGTAAAATCTCATCGAAGCCGAATTCACAGTCTATTTCCGGTTGCCATCCTTCCGCCTGAAATTCTCCGTCGAGTGTTACTCCACCTTTATAGTTTCCCGTGAAATGATATGGATAGCCAGCCTTCAGTGTTGCCTGATATGTATAGCCGTAAGCTTCATTTCCTTGTGAAGACTGAAGATTGATAGACAGATGAGTCTGCGAACTTTCGTTAGGGAACACATACGTTGCATCGCTGACCCATTGGCTTCCTTCTTTCCGGCAGGGAATAACACATTGTTGTTTGTCGTTTTTATAATCTCCGTTGAATGAAACAGCAGAGCTTACCGGTGAGACCTTTACTTCGGTAGCTGTTACATCTTGAGGAATACCGTTGAGGGTGAAATTGAGTGAGGCTACTGCATACGAAAGAATGACTGTAATTCGAGTTGATTGAGTGAGGTTTACACTGGCTTTTCCTATTTGCAGAGGCTCTTCCGAGCAGTTGTCTGTCTTGAGACTGATATAACTGTCGGGAATAATCTCCAGCGGATACGAATGATCATTCTCGTTGAGGCCAGATAGCAGGATGAGTGTATACTTTCCTTTAGATATGGAAGAACTGAATTCACTTTCTTCTGTAGGAATCGTTTCACGTACTACACAGTTGTTTTCGTCGTCGAACAGAAAAAGTGAGAGTGGATAATTGATTTTTGCATTGTTACGGCTAGTCACATTTAGCTGTAAGGTGTACCGTGCTTCCGTCTGTTCATCCTGAACTGTTTCATTTTCTTCCGATTCTAGTTTGTATTCTCCACAGGCACATAGCAGGAAGAAGCAGCTTGTCAATAAAATACTTTTTGTTAATTTCATGAGTCCCTTCTACTGTTTTTTTCTTTTAGTAACGCTGCTTTTTGAAAAAGTATACGTTTCATTAAAAACTTCTTGAAAAGGTTCTGAAAAAAACATTATCGAGAGGACCGTAAAATTTGTACAAAAAATAAAAAAACATGCTGATGTTTTCCGGAAAATATCAGCATATTTTTTCGAAGGCATCAGCATGTTTTTCGAGACTATCAGAATGATCTGATAATGAGGAACTAATCTTGTTTTTGTACCTCCTCCATTACTCTCAGGAAGTTGCCTCCCCAAATCAATCGGAGATCGTTCTCGCTGTAACGTTCGTATAACATACGGCGTGTCAGATTGATCAGTTCCGAAGAATCATTACAACCGATAATTCCCCCGTCGCCGTCGAAGTCGGTTCCGATGCCTACATGCTCTATGCCCATGATGTTGACCATATGATGCAGATGTTCGATTGCATCGCAGATTGTAGCAGGAGCATCTGTACGCAAGAAGCCACTATACAGACAAACTTGTACGACACCTCCTTTACGGGCAATAGCTTTCAGCTGCTCATCCGTCAGATTTCGTGGGTGGTCACATAATGCACGGCTCGAAGAGTGTGAACATACCACTGGCTTGCTGCTTATGTCTAGTGTATCGTAGAAGGTCTGTTCTCCCGCATGCGAGAGATCCACCATCATACCAATGCGGTTCATCTCCCGGATAACCTGTTCGCCGAAAGGAGTTACTCCGATGTATTCGTCATTATATCGTGCCGAACCGCAGATATCATTATTTCCGTTGTGGCAAAGTGTCATGTAAACAACTCCCCGGTTGCGGAAGCGTTCTACATTCGTCAAATCTTTTCCGATAGCATATCCATTTTCTATTCCTAGCATAATGGCCTTTTTCCCTTCTCGTTTCAGACGGTATAGATCGGCTGGAGTGTAAGCAATATCTACTGCGGTGCAGTTCATCGCTACCATACGCTCTATTTCGTTCAGCAACTGGTCGGCTTTGGCTGTAGCGGCAAGTAAGGCTTCGTCAGTACGTTCTTTTTGTGCCAGATAAGCAACCATGATAGTAGCATCCTGCCGTCCTTCGGCCATTTTGTGTAGATCGACTTTTATTTTGGCATCTCGTGTAGCAAAATTAATGTCTTGTCCGAAAAACATCGGCGTGTCACAGTGAGTGTCCAGAGTCAGTATACGGCGATGCATCTGCTTGGCTGTACGGAAGGAAGTTGCTTCTTGCAATAACCATTCGAACAGTGGCATCATGTATTCATCACCATTCAGAATGAAACACTCCGGATGCCATTGTACGCCCAGCATCGATTTGTATTCAGTACTTTCTATGGCTTCTGCTACCTGATCGGCAGCTCGTGCTGAAATACGGAATCCCGGAGCAGCTTCGTTTATTGCCTGATGATGGAATGAATTGACCGGCAGCGAAGTTGTTTTCATGATTCGTGCCAGCAGACTATCATGTTCTATTTGTATGGTGTGTGAGGCGAAAGCTCTGTCCATATCCTGGCTGTGCTTGATACGCTTGCCCTCCATCTGTACATGAATGTCCTGATAGATACTTCCGCCAAGTGCTACGTTCATGACTTGCATTCCACGGCAAATGCCTAGTATCGGAATCTGGCGGTTGGCTGCAAGTCGCGTAAGAAGTAGTTCCTGACGATCGCGGAAAGGATTGATGTTGTGTAATTCTTTTACTGGCTCTTCTTTCAGGAATAAGGGATTTATATCTGCTCCTCCTGTCAGTAGAAGGCCGTCTAAACTATCGAGAAGGCTTATCAGAATGTCAGTATTTTCGAAAGGGGGAATAATGAAAGGAGTACCTCCCGCTTTCAGAATGGAAGTATAATATCCAGGAGCAAGTGTTAAATTTCCTTCACTGAAATTCCCGGTAATTCCTATTACAGGTGCATCTTTATGGTTGGGAAATCGGTTATGGAGCGCATCGTATTCCGCTTCGATGTCAAATGTTTGAAACGTTTTCATAAGTTAAATATTTCGTAGAAACCAAGCAAATATAGAGATAAATTCAGATTTATTTTTCATATTTGCTAAAAATCTAATGGTATGGAATTGATTAGAACCCTAACTCAGCTGGTGAATAATTTGCGTTCGCTTGGTATCCGTCGGCGGGTTGCTGTGGTATGTCCCAATGACCCTCATACAGAATATGTCATTATCCGTAGTTTAAGGGAGGAAATAGCCGAATATCTGCTGGTTACCGATGAAGCTCATGTTGAAATCGCTCATAACTTGCGTGCTGCCTCTCCCGATTTTGTCCGTGTTTATATAACTTCCACTCCCGATGAAGCAGCTGCGCTTGCTGTAGAGCTGGTACGTACGGGGGAGGCTGATATCCTGATGAAAGGACTTATTAATACAGACAATCTGCTGCGTGCAGTGTTGAAAAAGGAGAAGGGATTGTTACCTCCGGGAGGGGTGCTGAGCCATGTTGCCGTAGCACAGATTCCACTGTATCATAAATTACTGCTCTTTTCTGATGCGGCTGTCATTCCTCGGCCGGGACTGTTGCAGTTTCGTGCAATGATAGCAAACGATATTGCCATATGCCGTAAGCTAGGCAATGACCAGCCTCGTGTGGCATTAATACATTGTTCAGAAAAAGTCAATGAAAAATTTCCGCATACGTTGGACTATGTACAGTTGAAAGAAGAAGCTCAGCTAGGTCGATTCGGTTCTGTCTTTGTAGACGGACCTATGGATGCCAAGACTGCCTGCGACCGTCATAGTGGTGAGATAAAAGGATTAAGTTCGCCGGTCATCGGGAATGCCGATATTATGATTTTTCCGAATATCGAGTCGGGCAATACTTTTTATAAAACACTGTCACTTTTTGGTGATGCGAACATGGCAGGCATGCTTACAGGGACAATAGCTCCGGTAGTTGTACCTTCGCGGAGCGACTCGGGAAATTCTAAATTTTATAGTCTTGCATTGGCATGCATGGCTGGTAATCAAAACGATTAATATTGATATTATATGAAAATACTAGTGATCAACCCCGGTTCTACTTCTACCAAACTGGCTGTTTACGAGGATAATGAACAGGTCTGGAGAAAAAGTGTATTTCATTCTGCAAAAGACTTGTCGGTTTTTCATCATATTAATGAGCAATATGAATATCGTCGCTTGCATGTTACAGAAGCTTTGCGGGAGGCTGGAATTCCCTTGTGCTTCGATGCTATCATTGCCCGCGGGGGATTACTGAAGCCTACTCCCGGTGGGGTATATCGGATAAATGAGCGTATCAAGCACGATTTGTGGCATGCTGATATGGAACACGCTTCCAATCTGGCAGCTCTGATAGCAGATGAACTGGCTGCTTCGGCAGGATGTCCTGCTTTTATTGCAGATCCGGTAGTCACCGACGAACTGTGTGATGTAGCCAGGCTGACCGGTATTCCGGAGATTCCTCGTATCTCTATTTTCCATGCGTTGAACAGTCGGGCGGTTTCTCGTAATTATGCAGCCCGGATTGGCAAAAAATACGAGGAGCTTAATCTGATAGTTGTACATCTGGGAGGAGGAATCTCTGTCAGTGCGCATCATTACGGAAAAGTGATTGACGTAAATAATGCGCTGAACGGGGAAGGACCTTTCAGCCCGGAACGTGCAGGTACAATTCCGGCCAGGCAACTGGTAGATTTGTGCTTCAGCGGCAAATATACTTATCAGGAAATTCGTAAAATGCTGAATGGCAGAGGAGGCTTGTTGGCTCATCTGGGTACAACCGACGTACCTACTATTGTACGATGGGCAAATGCCGGCGATAAAAAACATAAACTGGTGCTGGAGTCTATGATTTATACAGTAGCCAAGCAGGTAGGAGCGATGCATGTTGCCTTACACGGACAGACAGATGCTGTTATTCTGACCGGAGGAATCGCCAACAACAAATATTGTGTAGCTTTACTTCGTGAATGGCTGGAAGGCATTGCTCGTATTGTAGTTATTCCTGGTGAGGATGAGATGGGAGCTTTGGCCATGAATGCACTTGGAGCATTGAGAGGAGAACTGCCTTTGCAGGAATATAACCCGCATTGATCGGGAACAATAAAGATATAATAAAAATCACAGATTCCATTGGTCCGTTAATGCAAGTATTAATTAAACCAATGGAATCTGTGATTATAAAATAGTTTTCTGATGCAGAATTTCAAGATCGGGATTCGTATTCATGTTTACGTTTAGGGTTCATGGGAAACCATCCCTTCAGCACCCGTTCTCGCTGCTCGAATATTTCTTTGATGGTCCAGAAAGAAGAAAAAGAGAATACGCCCAGTAATGTCGATATCAATATGTCACCGATAAGTACCGAACCAATGATACCTGCAATGCCTAGCAGCAGGAACCACCACCAGCAACGTGTTCCCCAATAGTATTCGGCTTTAACTACAATAGGATGAAACAGTCCTATTATTAGAAAAGTACATATGCCTATTACTATTCCTTCAAAATGGAGAGTTGCAAGCCAGTCCATCCTTATTTTTCTTTGCGGATAGGAATTTCCTTCTTAATGCTCTGCTCGAGTGAAATCAGGGTTTCCGTTGCAGTCACACCGGGAATTTCCTGAATTCTGGAGTTCAGCAATTCCATCAGATGCTCGTTATCTGTTGAATATAGCTTAGTCAGCATTGTGTACGGACCGGTAGTAAAATGGCATTCTACAATTTCAGGAATTTTTTCGAGTTCGGCTACTACGCTTTTGTACATGGAACCTTTTTCCAGCTTGATTCCTACATATGTACAAGTGCTATATCCCAGGCTTTTGGGATTTACGTGGTAACCCGAACCAATGATAACTCCCAAGTCGATCAATCGCTGTACACGTTGATGAATGGCTGCACGTGAAACACCGCAGTCGGCAGCAACGTCTTTAAACGGAATACGAGCATTCTGCGAAATAATTTCCAGAATCTGTTTGTCTAGGTTATCAATTTTTTCCATAATAAGCAATCTATATTATCATTTTGTAAGCAAATATAGGAAAACTTTTTTATAAGTCTTATAAAAGCCGATAAAAAACATGTTTTTTTTACAGAAAAGAACAGAAAATATTAGCTATTCGTCTACTTCTGCTTTGATTTCGCCCATTTTTCGTCTTCTTTCGAAGGAAAAAGTATCACTATGTGTATCCAGGTATTCCATCGTATACAGTGCCTTACGGTATAGTTCTTTTTTCTCTTTGGCAGAGCTTTTTATGGAAGCGTCATAACATAGCAGTTCGGAGAGCATCTCTATCCGTTGAAGGAATTCCTGCTTGGGAAATTCCGTTTGGAGGTAATGAAGGATGAATTCGGCATCTTGTTCGTAAAAAAAACTTTCAGGCTGGTGAAAATAGGCACGATACATGCTATGGATTTCCAGCTGAAGAGTTGATGATTGTTTTTCGGCTTTCTCTTCTTTTAATTTTTCCAAAGCTTCGAAAAACTGTCTGATTAACCGCATAATGTAATCTCGTTCCAACATGATTCTCTCTTTTTATAATTTGACTGGCAAATATAGATAGTTTTTTGACAGCTTTTTACTTTTGCAGACGGATGTTTATCACTCCTTTCTCAGGTGAATACCTTACTTATATATTTTTTTGTGTTAACTTCCCCTGTTGTGTTTTCATTTATCCTATCTTTGTAGAGTTAAATATTATAAATCTTTTAAGATATGCACCCGCTGGATTTGTTTAAATATTGTCCCAAGTGCGGATCCTCTCATTTCGAGATAAGAAATGAGAAAGCAAAAAAATGTGCCGACTGCGGTTTTACTTATTATTTTAATTCAAGTGCCGCTACGGTTGCTTTTATTTTGAATGCTAGAAATGAACTTTTGGTATGCCGGAGAGGAAAAGAGCCGGCAAAGGGAACACTCGACCTTTCGGGAGGCTTTATCGATATGGCAGAAACTGGAGAGGAGGGTGTTGCACGTGAAGTTCGTGAAGAAACCGGTTTACAGGTTGTAGAGGCAACTTATTTGTTTTCGCTTCCTAATACGTATTTGTATTCTGGTTTTCTGGTACATACCCTCGATTTGTTTTTTCTATGCCGGGTGGCAGATGATAGCAAATTGCTGGCAATGGATGATGTGGCCGATTCGTTTTGGATGCCTTTGGATCAGGTTCGTCCGGAAGAATTTGGACTGGATTCGGTCCGTCAGGGTGTTGCTCGTTTTTTAGAAGAGCATAAAAAGAAATAAGAATAATAATATCTTGCAGATATGAAGAACAAGAAACATGTATGGGTGGCAGGAGCCATGTGTGTATTGCCTTTGATGGGAATGGCACAGCAGACTGAGCCACTGACAGATTCCCGTCGTCTGTTTGACGATGGAAAAGAGTTATTTCTTCGTCGTGACTATGCAGCGGCGCAACAGACCTTGTCGCGCTTTGTACAGCAGAAACCGCAGGCTTCATTGGCTGATGAAGCCGCTTATATGATTGCTTGCACGTCGTATGAACTGAAATCTCCTGACTGTATTAAGCAGCTGGAAGGGTATCTGGAACAATATCCGGATTCGCGTTATGCCAATCGGGTGCAATCTCTTATCGCTTCTGCCTATTTCTTCCAGGAAAAATATCCAGAGGCTATTGCTTGTTTTAAAGGATGCCAGTTCGATTTGCTGGCTGATTCTGAGCGGGATGCCTGTACCTTGCGTATGGGAACTGCTTATCTGAAAATGGGAAACTTGCAGGAAGCTGCTGTCTGGTTCAGTATTCTGAAAGAGGTGAGCAGTGAATATCATATAGATGCCGTTTATCATCTGGCTTATATCGATTATGTGCAAAAACAGTACGATAAGGCTTTGCAGGGATTTCGTGAGACAGGCGAATCTTCTAAGTATGCGGCTTTGTCGCCTTACTATATAGCCGATATTCATCTGGTCAGAGGAAATTACCAGCAGGCCAGACAGATCGCATCTACTTATCTCGAAGCTTATCCACGCCAGGAAAAGGCAATAGAGATGAAACGCATTTGCGGAGAAGCTTGTTACGGCTTGAAGCAATATGCTGCTGCCATTGATTATCTGTCAGCTTATCGCAGCGAGACTGAGGAACATGCTGAAAGAAATTCCTTGTATAAGTTAGGAATGAGTTTCTTCTATACGGGGGTCTACTCGGAAGCAGCTGCTGCATTGGGTGAGGTGACTACTGTGCAAGATGCCTTGACGCAGAATGCTTATTTGCACATGGGACTTGCTTATTTGCAATTGAAAGAACGAAATCGGGCACGAATGGCTTTTGAACAGGCGTCTGCGATGAACTATGACCGTGACATCAAGGAGCAGGCTTTTTATAATTATGCTTTGTGTATACACGAAACATCCTATTCTCCGTTTGCTGAATCGGTTACGGTATTCGAACGTTTCCTGAATGAATTTCCTAACTCTGTTTATACAGAAAAGGTAAATGATTATTTGATAGAAGTATATATGAATACTCGCAGCTATATGGCTGCACTTAATTCTATTGCTAAAATCAGCCGTCCGGGTAACCGTATTCTGGAAGCTAAGCAAAAATTGTTGTTCCGTCTGGGTACGCAGGCTTTTGCACAGGCTGCTTTCGAAAATGCTATAGAATATTTCTCTCAATCGCTTCAGTTGGGACGTTATAACCAGCAGACTCAGGCTGATGCTTATTATTGGCGTGGAGAGTCAAAGTATCGTCTGGAACAGTACGGTGCTGCTGCATCCGATTACCGCCAGTATCTGGAGTTTGCTCCCGACCGTCGTTCTACAGAGTATGGACTGGCTTTGTATAACCTGGGCTATACAGCATTTAAGCAAAAGCAGTACGATAAGGCGTTGACTTGGTTTACCCGCTGTGCAGAATCGGGGATTCGTCTGGAGAACGATGTCGTAGCTGATGTGTATAATCGAATGGGTGACTGTAATTTCTATGCACGCCGATTTGATGCAGCCGATGCGCAGTATGCACAAGCATCCGGTTATTCGATGTCGTTATCAGATTACTCGTTGTTCCAGCAGAGTATTATCAAGGGCTTGCAGCGTGAGTATGGTAAGAAAATTGAATTGCTGAACCGTTTGATAACAGGATTCCCTGAGTCACAGTATCTGGATGATGCACTTTATGAACAGGGACGTGCTTTCGTGCAGCTGGAAGACAATGATAATGCTGTAAAGCGTTATTCTCTTTTGGTTCAACGTTATCCGGAAAGTCCGCTTTCTCGTCGGGCAGCAAATGAGATAGGTTTGTTGTATTATCAGAATGATAAATATAATGAGGCTATAGCTGCATACAAAAAAGTAATTTCTACTTATCCGGGTAGTGAAGAAGCTCGTCTGGCTCAGCGCGATTTGAAATCTATCTATATTGACCTGAACCGGGTAGACGACTATATGGCTTTTGTTTCTACGATTCCGGGAGGAGCCAATTTTGATGTGAATGAACGTGACTCGCTGACGTATGTGGCAGCCGAACGTGTGTATATGCGTGGAAATATCACTGAAGCTAAAAACAGCTTTGTACGTTACCTGCAATCTTTCCCACAAGGAGCATTTAGTGTAGATGCTCATTATTATCTGGGCTTGATTGATTATAATGAGAAGAATTACACGGGGGCTGTTTCACACTTGGATAAGGTTGTCGAATATCCTGATAATAAATTCTCTGGCGAAGCGATGGCTATGTGTGCTGACATTGCTTATCGTGAAAAAGAATATGAAAAGTCATTGGGACTTTATAAACGTATGGCAGATCGTGCTGTATCGCAGGAAGAACGTGTGACTGCACGTACAGGAGCTATGCGCAGTGCCTGGATGGTGAAAGATTGTCAGGAAATTATTTCTGTGGCTTCGGGTCTGATTGCTGAAAGCAAGCTGGCTCCCGAATTAGCTAATGAGGCGCATTATTATCGTGCAAAAGCTCTTCTTGCCGAAGGACAGAATAAGGAAGCAGCAGGCGACTTGGCTGTTTTGGCAAAAGATACCCGTAATGTATATGGAGCTGAAGCTAAATATTTGTTGGCTCAACTTTATTTTGACAATGGAGAAACAGGAAAGGCAGAGAAAGAGGTACTTGATTATATAGAGGTAAGTACCCCGCATGCTTACTGGCTGGCCAGAAGTTTTGTCCTGTTGTCGGATGTGTACATGAAACTTGGACGTAACTTGGATGCCAAGCAATATTTGTTGTCATTGCAGCAGAATTATCAGGCAGATGATGATATTGCGGAAATGATAGAAACTCGATTGGCTAAACTAAATAAGGGAAGTAAACAATGAAACATATATCTGCAATTTTAGTAGCTGCGGCATTGTCGCCCGTAGTAAAAGGCTATGCACAGGAACAGGTGAAAGATTCTACACTGAATCGTACGGTTGTAGTGGAAAATCAGTATAATCCTGAAGTTATGGACGCATTTAAAGTGAATGTCTTGCCGAAAGTGGAAGAGCCTGCTGTTGCCAAACAGCATATAGATTATGCAACATCGGTTCGTCCGTTGACAAGCTGGGGCTTTTCTCCGATGGAAGCCATAACAAGTGAACAGAAGCAGGTTGATGCGCCGCGAGGATATATCAGAGGAGCTTATGGTAACCGGAATAATGTAGACCTCAAGGCTTCGTATCTTTGGGATATTTCTCGCAAGGACCGTTTACAGTTTATGGCTTCTCTATATGGTATGAATGGAAATATTTCTTCTCTGCTTCCTGAAGAAGGAGAATGGAAGTCGCGCTTTTACCGTACAGATGTATCATTGGATTATAAACATGATTTCCGGACTGTTTCACTTTCTTTAGGTGGAGCTTTTGTATCTCAGGTATTCAATTATATGCCTGTGAGAGATGAAAGTATTCAGAATTTATATGAAACGAGCCGTCAGCGTTATACCTTAGGTGAAGGATATGTAGGCATAGCTTCTGTAGAAGGTGAATTGCCTGTGGAATTCTCTTTACAGACAGGCTTGCGCAGCTTTAGCCGCAAGTATGACATTCCTTATATGCGTCACGGTTCGGAAAATATTTTTCATACTGTCGGATTTATTTCCGGAGCGTTGAACGAGGAACAGCATGTAGGCATTGCTTTGGGTATGGATAACCTGATTTATGATGCGGAACAGGCTGATTATACATTGTTGCAGTTGAATCCTTATTATACGCTTGAAAATGATAATATACGGTTGCGTGTGGGAGCTCATGTTGACTGGCAGTCGGCCAATGGAAGTGGTATAAAAGCTGCTCCGGATGTTAAGCTGGATTATACTTTTGCTGATACCTATGTGGCTTATCTGCATGCGACAGGAGGGACCCGGTTGAACGATTTTCGTCAGCAGAATGAAGAATCTCCATACTGGGGAGTAATAAACCAGATGCGTACTTCCTATACACCGGCGGATCTTCAGGTCGGTTTTAAAGCATCTCCATTACCTGGACTGGGCTTCCATTTATTTGGAGGATACCGTGTGACTAAAGATGAGATTTTCCATCTTTATCCGGATATAACAGACACCGACTTCCCGTACTGCTATTCACTCTTGATGCAAGAAAAGGCAAAAGTTGGATATGGAGGAATAAAAGCTGCTTATGGATATAAAGATATTTTTGATTTCTCCGTAGGTGGAACATATTATGGCTGGAATGTAAAAGATGAAGCAAAAGTGTTGCTTTACTTGAAGCCGGAATTTGTATTAGATGCTTCTGCTCGTGCAAAGGTGTATGATGAGTTTTGGATTTCGGCAGTCTATCGTTATGAGGGACGTGTAAAGGCTGGAGAACTGGAAAAAGCCGATGCAATAAATAATCTTTCACTTTCTGCAGGGTATAAGTTCTTTAACAGCTTGAATGTTTTTGTACGTTTCAATAATTTACTGAATCAAGATTACATAACCGTGGCTGGTTACCCCGTTCAAGGATTTAATGCCATGGCAGGTGTAAGCTTCCGTTTCTGATAATAATAAAAGCCTGTATCGGGATATATCCGTTACAGGCTTTGTTGTATCCTGACGTTATAATACTCTTCAGGTGTAATCTTTTTCGTCTGATTTTTCTGTATGTTTTCCATATTCGGAAATATTAAAAAATAAGAAATTTAGAAAAACGCACCTTATTATATGGTGTACTTCAGGTTTTTTCATACATTTGTCCCAAAATCACTAAATGGATTACAGAAGTTATGCAAAATAATCTGGTAATAGTTGAGTCCCCCGCAAAGGCAAAAACTATTGAAAAGTTTCTTGGAGAGGGGTATAAAGTTCTTTCAAGTTACGGTCATATCCGCGACTTGAAACAGAAAGCGTTCAGCATCGACATAAAAGATCATTTCGCTCCAATATATGAAGTGCCGGAAGATAAGAAGAAACTGGTAACAGAGTTGAAGAAGGAAGCAAAGAAAGCTGACATGGTATGGCTCGCATCCGATGAGGATCGTGAAGGAGAAGCTATATCCTGGCATTTGTTTGAGGTGCTTGAACTGGACCCTGCGAAGACGAAACGTATTGTATTCCATGAAATTACTAAAACTGCTATATTAAAAGCTATCGAGCATCCACGTGATATAAATGTAGACTTGGTTAATGCTCAGCAGGCACGTCGAGTACTCGACCGTATTGTTGGTTTTGAACTGTCGCCGGTATTGTGGAAGAAAATAAAACCTTCTTTGTCAGCCGGACGTGTACAGTCGGTTGCCGTACGCCTTATTGTGGAACGTGAACGTGACATACATGCGTTCGTGAGTGAAGCTTCGTATAAGGTGACTGCTGTTTTTACCGATGATAAAGGTTCAGAAATCAAGGCGGATTTAGGAAAGCGTTTTAAGACGAAAGAAGAAGCTAAGGCATTTCTTGAAAGTTGTAAGAATGCCGGATTTAAGATAGAAGATATCACTACCCGTCCGATGAAAAAATCGCCGGCAGCTCCGTTTACAACTTCAACTTTGCAGCAGGAAGCTGCGCGTAAGTTGGGCTATACGGTAGCACAGACAATGATGCTGGCTCAGAGATTGTATGAAAGCGGATTGATAACTTATATGCGTACTGACTCTGTGAATTTGTCAGATCTTGCTTTAAGTACCAGCCGGGATACCATTCTTTCACTGATGGGAGAAAAATATGTGCATACTCGCCATTTTACGACGAAGACTAAAGGTGCACAAGAAGCCCACGAAGCGATTCGTCCGACCTATATGTCGAATGAAACGATAGATGGAACTTCTCAGGAAAAACGTCTGTATGATTTGATCTGGAAGCGTACGCTTGCTTCACAGATGGCAGATGCTGAACTGGAGAAGACTACTGCGACTATATCTATCAGCGGTCATATGGATAAATTTATTGCTGTAGGTGAGGTTGTTACCTTTGACGGATTCTTACGTGTGTATAAAGAGTCGTTTGATGATGATGTAGAGCAGGAAGATGAAGGGCATTTGCTTCCGGCGTTGGAAGTCGGTCAGGTCTTAGACTGCAAGGAGATTGTTGCAATGGAACGCTTTACTCAGGCTCCTCCACGTTATACAGAAGCTAGCTTGGTACGTAAGTTGGAAGAACTGGGTATCGGACGTCCTTCTACATATGCACCTACTATTTCTACTATCCAGCAGCGAGGATATGTTGAAAAAGGAAACCGTGAGGGAGTAGAACGTAATTATGAAATTCTGCAACTGAAAGGAAACAAAATTACGGAAAGTACCAAAACAGAACTTACCGGAAGTGAAAAAGCGAAGCTGATACCTACTGATGTCGGAATGGTTGTTAATGACTTCCTGAAAGAGTACTTCCCTCAAATCATGGATTATAATTTTACGGCTAGTGTCGAAAAACAGTTTGACGAAATTGCCGAAGGAGATAAAAAGTGGACTGATGTGATGGAGCATTTTTATGAAGGTTTCCATCCGTTGGTGGAAGATACGATGGCTGCCAAGTCGGAACATAAGGTAGGAGAACGTATGCTTGGAGTTGATCCGGTAAGTGGAAAACCGGTTTCTGTGAAAATCGGACGTTATGGTCCGGTAGTGCAGATAGGTACTGCCGATGATGAGGAAAAGCCTCGCTTTGCTCAGCTGAAGAAAGAATATTCTTTGGAAACTATAACTCTGGAAGAGGCACTCGATCTGTTTAAACTTCCTCGTACGCTAGGAGAACTGGATGGCGTTGTTGTAACTGTCGGAACCGGACGTTTCGGACCATATGTACGTTATAATAATACGTTTGTTTCCATACCCAAAGATATGGACCCGATGTCTGTTACACTGGAAGATGCCGAAACTTTGATCCGTGAAAAGCAAGATGCGGCTGCAAAAAAAGTTATCAAGACTTTTGATGCTGATCCGGATATGCAGATTTTAAATGGCCGTTATGGACCGTATATTTCGTACCAGAAGAAGAACTATAAGATACCTGACAGCGTAGAAGCTGCCGACCTGACATTGGATGCATGCTTCAAGGTTATTGAATTGCAGAAGGAAAAAGCTGAAGTTCGTAAGGTACGTGGCGGTGTAAAAAAGAAATAATGAAAAGAATCTTTTTAATAGGTTATATGGGATCGGGCAAAACTACGCTAGGAAAAGCGTTTGCCCGTGCCATGCAACTCCAGTTCATCGATTTGGACTGGTATATCGAAGAACGTTTTCATAAAACAGTACAGGAGTTGTTTGCCGAACGTGGAGAGAACGGCTTCCGTGAGATAGAAAGAAATATGCTCCATGAAGTTGGAGATTTTGAAGATGTATTGATTGCTGCTGGAGGAGGTACTCCGTGCTTTTTCGATAATATGGATTATATGAATAGTGTGGGAGATACTGTGTTTCTGGATGTCAATCCGGAAGTTTTGTTCCGGCGCTTGAAAATAGCCAAGGCGAAGCGTCCGCTGCTGGCAGATAAGACAGATGATGAACTAATGAATGTCATCACAAGTGCTTTGCAGAAGCGCATGGACTTCTACCGGCAGGCTAAGTATACATTCAATGCCGAAAGACTGGAAAGCTATGAGCAAATCGGTGAATCGGTGAAAAAGCTGAAATTATTATTAGATAAATAGATTATAAACGTAGACTTTATGTTGTGAAATGAGAAAATGGCGTATTGAAGATTCTGAAGAACTCTACAACATTACTGGGTGGGGTGTTTCATACTTTGGTATTAATGACAAAGGTCATGTAGTAGTAACTCCGCGTAAAAACGGTGTGGCAGTCGATTTGAAAGAATTAGTCGACGAACTTCAATTACGGGATGTCACAGCACCTATGCTAGTGCGTTTCCCCGATATTCTGGATAACCGTATCGAAAAAATATCCAATTGCTTTACTCTTGCTTCCGAAGAGTATGGATATCAGGCTCAGAATTTTATTATTTATCCTATTAAGGTAAATCAGATGCGGCCGGTTGTCGAAGAAATCATCAGTCATGGAAAGAAGTTCAATCTGGGACTGGAGGCTGGTTCAAAACCCGAACTTCATGCTGTGATTGCCATTAATACGGATTCTGATTCGTTGATCATTTGTAACGGCTATAAGGATGAAAGCTATATAGAACTGGCTTTGTTGGCGCAGAAGATGGGTAAGCGTATTTTCTTGGTTGTTGAAAAGCTGAATGAACTTCGTCTGATTGCCAAGATTGCCAAGCAACTGAATGTACGTCCCAATATCGGAATCCGAATAAAGTTGGCTTCTTCGGGCAGTGGTAAATGGGAAGAAAGTGGAGGAGATGCAAGTAAATTCGGATTGACCTCCAGTGAACTGCTTGAGGCTCTCGATTTTATCGAGAAAAAGGAAATGAAAGATTGTTTGAAACTTATCCATTTCCATATCGGAAGTCAGGTTACTAAAATACGTCGTATTAAGACGGCATTGCGTGAAGCTTCTCAATTTTACGTACAGTTACATCAGTTAGGATTCCCGGTAGAATTTGTTGATATAGGTGGAGGATTGGGAGTCGATTACGACGGAACCCGTTCTTCATACAGTGAAAGTAGTGTGAACTATTCTATACAAGAGTATGTAAACGATTCTATCTCTATCATGGTGGATGCTAGTAACAAGAACAATATTCCGCATCCTAATATCATTACAGAGAGTGGTCGTTCGCTCACTGCTCACCATTCTGTCCTAATTTTTGAAGTTCTTGAAACAGCTTCTTTGCCGGAAATGGAAGAAGAGTTTGAGGTCAGCCCTGAAGATCATGAACTGGTACAGGAATTATATCAGATATGGGATAATCTGAACCAGAGCCGTATGCTTGAAGCATGGCATGATGCTCAGCAGATTCGTGAGGAAACGTTGGATCTGTTTAGCCATGGTATTGTGGATTTGAAAACTCGTGCACAGATAGAACGTTTGTACTGGTCGGTTTGTCGTGAAATTAATCACATCGTTTCAGGGTTGAAGCATGCTCCCGATGAGTTCCGCAATCTGGATAAATTACTAGCTGATAAATATTTCTGTAATTTCTCTTTGTTCCAGTCACTGCCGGATTCATGGGCTATCGACCAGATTTTCCCTATTATGCCTATTCAGCGTCTGGATGAACGTCCGGATCGTACGGCTACATTACAAGATATAACTTGTGACTCGGATGGTAAGATAGCAAACTTTGTGTCGACAAGAAATGTGTCGCATGATTTACCAGTACACACCATCAAGGCTAAAGAGTCTTACTATATAGGTGTATTCCTGGTAGGAGCTTATCAGGAAATCTTGGGAGATATGCATAACTTGTTTGGAGATACGAATGCTGTGCATGTAACAGTTAACGAAAAAGGCTATACCATCGATCAGGTTATCGACGGTGAAACTGTAGCAGAGGTGTTAGATTATGTACAGTATAGTCCGAAGAAACTGGTGCGTACACTCGAAACATGGGTGACAAAATCGGTAAAAGAAGGGAAAATCTCTTTGGAAGAAGGAAAGGAATTCCTGGCAAATTACCGTTCGGGATTATATGGATATACATATTTGGAGTAATACAAAATAAGCATACGATGAAAGAGAAGTTGACTATTGTAAAAGTTGGTGGAAAAATTGTTGAAGAAGCTGATACATTGAGTCAGTTACTTGCTGATTTTTCTGCAATTCCTGGCTATAAGCTGTTGGTACATGGTGGTGGACGCTCTGCAACAAAAATTGCTGCCCAACTGGGTATAGAGAGTAAAATGGTAGATGGACGCCGTATTACTGATGCTGAAACCCTGAAGGTGGTAACGATGGTCTATGGAGGATTGGTAAATAAGAATATTGTAGCCGGCCTTCAGGCGAAGGGAGTGAATGCCGTTGGATTAACTGGTGCTGATATGAATGTGATCCGTTCGGTAAAACGTCCTGTAAAGGAAATAGACTATGGTTATGTGGGAGATGTGAAGCATGTCGATGCCGAAGTGCTTGTTTCGTTGATTAGCCGTGGAGTAGTTCCGGTTATGGCTCCGCTAACTCATGATGGTGAAGGCAATATGCTTAATACAAATGCCGATACGATAGCAGGAGAAACGGCTAAAGCTCTGGCTGAAGCTTTTGATGTCACTCTTATTTATTGTTTCGAAAAGAAAGGAGTCTTGCGTGACGCCGAAGATGAAGATAGTGTAATACCTGTCATAACTCCCGACTTATTTAAGAAATATGTCGATGAAGGAGTGATACAAGGCGGTATGATTCCTAAGCTTGAGAACTCTTTTTCGGCAGTTGAAGCCGGAGTTTCCCAAGTTGTAATAACCTTAGCCTCAGCGATAGACGGTAAGTCTGGTACGATAATAAAAAAATAATTCAAAAAAAATAGGCGGGTGAGTGTAACTTTTGTGAAACTCACCCGTCATTAGTATAGAGAGCAATGCGAGAGATTAGTTTCCGAAATGATATATTGCCTTTGAAAGACAAACTTTACAGGTTGGCACTGCGGATAACATTCGACAGTGCTGAGGCAGAAGATATCGTGCAGGATACTATGATTCGAGTATGGAACAAGAGGGACGAATGGACACAATTCGATTCAATTGAAGCTTATTGTCTGACTGTTGCAAGGAATCTTGCTATTGATCGAAGCCAAAAGCTGGAATCGCAGAATGTTGAATTGACTCCCGAAACACAAGAAATGCCCGATACATTGACTCCCGACAGAGCGTACGAACAGGATGAGCAACTAAGGCTGGTGCATCATTTAATTAATGAACTGCCAGAAAAGCAACGCACTATCGTACAACTTCGGGATATAGAGGGAAAGAGTTATAAGGAAATAGCCGATGTCTTGCAACTGACAGAGGAACAGGTAAAAGTGAATTTGTTCAGAGCGAGACAACGGATAAAGTTAAAATACAGCGAGATAGATAACTATGGACTATAAGTACATTGAACAACTTTTAGAGAAATACTGGAATTGCGAAACTTCGGTGGAGGAAGAACAGATATTGCGTTCTTTTTTTCGCCAGAAAGAGCTTCCGGAACATTTACTCCGCTATAAATCTTTGTTTGCCTATCAGGAGGCTGAGAAAGATATAAAGTTGGGCGATGACTTTGATTCACGTATTCTGGCGGAAATAGAACGACCGGTAGTCAAGGCAAGACGCCTTACTTTACATACGCGTTTTATGCCTTTGTTCAAGGCGGCAGCTGTAATGGCCTTGCTGTTTTCTATAGGAGGAGTCGTGAAGCACTCTATGGTAGGGAATAAAGCAGGAGTAGTATATGTTTACGATCAGTTCGAGAACGATACTCATGATCCGCAAGTGGCTTATAAAGCCGATTCGGTAAAATCACCGATGAAAGTTTCGGAACAATCTGCTTTGAAAAAACAATAAAGTTGACATTTTCATTTGCTTTTATATAAATAGTTAGTGCTTATTTAAGAAAAATCATTGATGAGGCTGTGAAGTTTCAATTCTCTCAAATTAGAAATTACTAACTCAATAAAAAGGATTACCGCGTGAGCAGTAATCCTTTTCGTATGCTCGGCATGAGTATTAGCTAACGGGTGCAAGTCCCCAATGAGCCCTAATAGCGGGAATCATACAGCCAAAAGCAAGGGTGTCCATCGCGAGTTGGAATCTGAAAGAAGCTGGCGGCAAACATCTGGTCTGACGAACAGAAACTTCATATAAGGCATATGACCGTGGGTAAGGTTGCGAAACAAACTAAAGCCCTATAGCTATTCGGGACGGTTAGTGTAAATGGAGCAGACATAAGATTGAAAGTTAATACCCTTATCCGAGGAGGTCTCACGGACATATGGTGAGGATGAATGATTCGAAGTACCATGATGGAGTAAAGCTTGCCGTGAGAAGTCAGCAGAGGTCGTAGTACCCAAGGCATGTATGCCTATAGGGAAGGACCAAACTTTATTTAAACGGCATAACTGAAAACTACCGTTTGTTGGAACGAATGCATAAAACCAAAACAGAAGTATTGGGCTACCTTTAAAGAGATAGGACGGAATCCGAAGGGTATAAAGGAGCGCAGACCTACAAATGGATGGTTGAAGAAGATGTCGTGGAAGTGTCTTTCGAAGAATACGAAAGGCATCCATAGTAAAGAACCGCCGTATGCCGAACGGCACGTACGGTGGTGTGAGAGGTCGGAAAACGAAAGTAGGAAGAAAACTACTTCGTTTTCCTCCTACTCGATTCTTTTTGTGTTACTGTTAGTAAGTATGAAACGGGGCTTTTTTATTCGATAATTTCTCCTTTTTCAGTGAAAAAGATGTTGGCTTCTGTACCTTCTTCATCTACCACTGTTACCTGATAAATCTTCACGCCATCTTCGTCTTCCTGATAAGCTGCACTCTTTACTGTATATTCACTAAAGTTTTTGGTCAGAGCGTCCTGTATAGCTTGAGGCAAGTCTTTTACTTCGATAGGAGTGTAATCGGCTACATTCAGTTGAATACTGATTTCATTTGTTGTTTTTGCATTTGCAAATGCTACTGATGATGTGCCTAATCCTGCTATTAATGCTATTGCTACAAAAATCTTTTTCATAATCGTAATTTTTTAAGTTTGACAATTGTTTCTGTAAATAGAAAGACAATGGCTGTACCAAACTTTTGTTCTGCGTTGTAAATTCTTGATTATTAATATTGTAATTAATTTCATACTTTCCTGTATATTGAAAAAGTGAGGATTTCTTCCTCGAACCTGTAGAGTTGAAAATGTGAAAGCCACGGAAAATCTACATGGAAAAAGTTAATTTTGTATGACCTTCTAATCGTTTGGCTTTATATGCCGGAATATAAATAGAAGATGAAAAAATGAAGTTTTTTCCGTAAGTTTGCTGTATGATAAGTAAGAAACAAATTATTTCAGATAAAGATTTTGGAAAGATACATTTCGTAGTACGTCGTTCAGCTCGTAATATAACGATGCGTGTAAAAGAAGACGGCTTGCATGTTACTACTCCTCCTTACCGGAGTATAACAGCATTACTTGAAGCAATTGCTCCTTTCCGTGAACGTTTGCGCAATGTCTGTTCAGAAGTAAAGCCGAAACCTTTCGATTTAAATTTCTCTATCGAAGCAGAATGTTTTCGATTAAAACTCGAAACTTCTCCATTGAAAAATTTTACAGTCAGTATGAGGGATGAAACGGTAGTGATAGCCTGTCCAGCTCATGCCGATTTTACAACAGACAGAGTCCAGACTTTAGTAAAAAATGCTGTTATGCGGGCGATGAGGAAAAAAGCAGAAGAATACTTGCCTCCTTTAGTACAGTACTGGTCGAGCTTGTTTGATTTACCTTATAATAAAGTAACGATATCAAAGGCTCGTTCTCGTTGGGGAAGTTGCTCTTCCAAACGGGATATAAGTCTGTCGTTTTACCTGATGCTTTTGCCGGCACATTTAATGGATTATGTGATTCTGCATGAGCTGGCACATACCCGCGAAATGAATCATGGTCCTAAGTTTTGGGAGTTGTTGAATCAGTTGACGGATGGCAAGGCTTTAGCATTGCGTAAAGAACTACGCATGCATCGTCCTGTATTTTAAGAATGGAGCAAATATGATTGACAGGGAACTGTCGTCATAAAAAATCTGCTGTTGACGATGATAACGGATAAGAAAAGTCAGTATATTCGCTGCCGATAAAGGAAAGATGCCAGAGTGACCGAATGGGCCGGACTCGAAATCCGGTGAACGGCTTGTCCGTTCCGTGGGTTTGAATCCCACTCTTTCCGCTTTTAAATTCGAAATATATTACCCATTCATTTTTTTCGTGAACTAAGTTAGCATCAAAAATAATACTTTGATGGCTGAACTAATTGACTCTATTTGCGCATAACAGCATTAATAAGGGAAAGCCTTTTATGAAGCAAAGAGGTTGCTTCATCCTTTAGTTGAATGAAAGCAAGCCTCTTTGTTTCATAAAAAACACGAGTATCAACTATTCTGTCCTTAAGTTGTTGATCGGGTTGCTATGTGCTGCTTTAAGTATCATACTACAACTGATTGCAAATATGATTATCAGTACAGCGAGTACGCATCCTCCAAACAGATACCATGTAAGAGAAATTTTAGTTGCAAACAACTCCAGTAATCGGGTACTGATAATTATTGCGAATATGCTTCCGGTTAGAACAGCAGGAATAGCTATTTTCAGGATATCTTTCAGGAAGATGAGTTGTACATCCTTTACTTGTGCTCCGTGAATGATACGGATAGCTATTTCCGAACGTCGGCGGTTTACTTCATCACGGATATAGGCTATCAGTCCGATAAGTGCAATTACCAGAATACATAGTCCGACAAAAAGTATACTGTTTCTCACGTGTAACAGCATGTTGTATTGATTAGTCATTTCCAGGTCGAGGCTATATACGTGTTTCTCCTGGCTGGGCATGGTACGGCTGACTATGTCTTGTACCTCCTTGATTTGTGCTGGACCCATTTCTTTCAAACGAATGTAAAGAAGATGGTTGGGATGTCTGTTATAGAACATCACTGTCGGACGCTCGTCGAAATCTTCCGCAACTTGAGAACCTAGATGAATTTCTTCGTAGATACCACAGATAGTGTACGGGCCTTGATGTTCTGTGATAAAAACTTGCTTACCAACAGGAGAGCCCGTCCACCCGGCAAGTTTTTCCATTTGTTTGATAAAGTTACGGCTTACCATTACTTCCTGGCTGGCACTATCTCCCAGTTCAGTAGTAAAAGTACTTCCTTCTAGTACAGGAATACTGAAAACCTTATGATAGTCGGAACCCACGTCGTACATGTCGGCTATGTTCATATACTCTTTACCGCTTTGTGGGTCGTATACATTGTTTCCGCTGCATTTCATAAACATTTCCTGATATCCCCAGGTTACTCCGCTTACGTTGGGAAGTCTTTTTAACTCCTGTATGCAACGTTCACGTTCTACTGTTTGGGTTCCGGGCAGAGAAACGTAGAGCACATTTTTGTATTCGAAGCCAGTGCGGTAGTTTGTCAATGCCTGATACTGGAGGCCGATAACGGTAAGCAGACAGACAAAGAAAGTTGTCAGCATGAACTGTACGAATAAAAGTCCTAATTTCCACTGTCGTTTGTTTTCTGTGTATCGGCGGTAAGCGTAGGTGACAGGTATACGTGTATATATGTAGCCGGGCATTACACCGCAAATTATAGCAATGGCAATAACGACTATTAAACACAGAACTAAAGCTGTGGGAGAAAATAAGGCTTGCAAACTATGTCCCATTTGCTCCTGTAAAAAATCTTGCAGCCCGAAGATGATGAGTATGGCAAGTATCAGAGCGATGAAGCAGTGTAATACCGATTCAGCCAGTATCATGCGATAAATATCCTTACTTTCTGCTCCGTAACAGCGGTAAGTAGCAATGCTTTTAGCTCGTTTGACTACCGATGAAACAACCAGCAGGATATAATTCAGGACTGCTACTGCCAGCATAATAAAGGCAAAGGCCAGAAAAACGATATTCATGATACGATTGTATTCCGAAGACAGGAAGATCGTGTTTACAGGTTTCAGGTTCAGGTAAAACTGGCTGCCCGAGCGTTCTAGTTCTTCCATTGGAGCATTGGTATACAGCATATGCTTGATGTTGGGCTCCAATGTTTTCGGATCAGTACCCGGGTGTAGGCGGACATAGCCCGAATAACGGTCATTTCCTAGCCAGTTATCTCTTCCGTCCCCCATAATTTGTCCGATAGTAGGAAGAGCTACGGCAATGTCTATTTTCGGCAGATGAGTGTTTTCCGGGAAATCCTCAAAGACCCCTGCTACCGTAATGTGAAAGTTTGGGAAAACTTTCCATGTCAGCTGTTTGCCTAAAATATCATTACCCAGTACTTTCAGCAGTTTGGCTGAGATATAAGCATTGTTGGCTTTTTCCAGTCCGCTGTGTGGCTCTTCTCCCATTAAGATTTTTCGTGGAAAGACATCGAAGAATGAACTGTCACACAAATAAGCATTTCCTTTTATGATGCGTTGATCCTCAGTTGTTAACAACAGATCTTCATTCAGTATAGTAAAACGGGTTGCGGCTTCTACTTCTGGACAATATCGTTTGATACCCGGAGCAATGGCTCCCGATACACTGCTGTGGTTTAACCAATCACTACCTTGCTGCTTGTAATTTTCCTGTATGATATAAGTGTCTTCCAGATGGGGAATAAAGTTATCATACGACCGTTCGAAAATTACTTCGGCAAGCATTACCAGTCCGATAGCCATTCCTACACCCAGACAGAGAATTTTTATCAAGTTTCCTTCTCCTTTTCGAAAAAGATTCTGTAAAGCTCTTTTCATTGTTTGGCATGGATTGAAAGAAAGTAAGAAGGCACATCCGGACACACTTTCGGTGTACCTTCTTTTCATTGTATAAACTTAAGAGAGATTACATTTCACTGATGGATGATACGATCTGTCCATCGAACAGGTTGATGACACGGCTGGCAAATCCTGCATCACGCTGGCTATGGGTTACCATGACGATGGTAGTACCTTCTTTATTCAGTTCGGTAAGCAGCTCCATCACCTCCAGTCCGTTTTTAGAATCCAGGTTACCAGTCGGCTCGTCGGCAAGGATAATTTTCGGATTGGAAACTACGGCACGGGCGATAGCCACACGCTGTTGCTGACCACCGGATAGCTGTTGTGGATAATGTTTGGCACGATGACTGATATTCATGCGCGATAAAATTTCAGTTACTCGTTTCTTGCGCTCTTCCGCAGGAATATTCAGGTAAGTAAGAGGTAGCTCAACGTTTTCGAATACATTCAGTTCGTCTATCAGGTTGAAGCTTTGGAATACAAAACCAATACTTCCTTTACGTACATTGGTACGATCTTTTTCTTTCAGATGCCCTACCTCTTTATTGTCCAGATAATAGTTGCCCGAAGTCGGATTGTCCAGTAAGCCTAGGATGTTCAGTAAGGTTGATTTTCCGCATCCGGATGGTCCCATGATGGCGACGAATTCTTTTTCATTAACTTCCAGATTTACATTGTTTAAGGCAATTGTTTCTACTTCTGTAGTGCGGAATGTCTTGCAAAGGTTTTCAATTTTGATCATAGTGGTAAGTATTAAATTATTATTATATTATTCTATTTTTAAGTTCTCTGTCGGGTTGCTTGTTGCAGCACGGTAATTCTGTATAGTTACAATCGTAAGTGTAAGTATTATTATAATGGCAAAAGCTATCAGAAAAACCCACGGTGACAGGTTGATTCGGATAATAAAGTTTTGTAGCCATTTGTCCATGAAGAACCAGGCAAAGGGACTGGCGATGATTGAACAGATTGTTATGATGCGCAGGTAAGTACGGTTAAAGTTCCATAGAATATCAGAAGTTTTTGCTCCGTATACTTTGCGTATGCCGATTTCCTTACGCCGGTATGCTGTTTCGAAAATGGTCAGGCCAAATACTCCTACCAATGAGATAATGATAGCCAGCAAACTGAAGAGGGTAACCATGTACTGTTGATTGGTTTCTTTTTCATACAGTTGTTGGTAGTAGGTATTGAAGAAATTGACTTCTACCGGATATCCGGGGAAGATTTTCTCAGCGGTTTCGTGAATATGACGGAGAGCAGTAGAAACATCACTTCCTGCCTTAATACGGATATAGGCATAAGGCAGCTTGGTGAGTTGGGATTCTACTGTGAATAAAAATGGGCTATAGGCAAATGCATTGACCCGGCTTGAAGTAAAGATTACATCATCGATATATCCCACGATATAGTTACTCTTTGAGTGGTTTCCTCTAAAAGGAGTATCAGTAGGGATATGTTGTTCATCTTTGATGCGTTTAGTACCTAGGCAATAAGTGTATTTGTTGCTGGATATTGTATCCGAAGCTAGAAAGAAACGTCCTTCTAATAACTTAAATCCCATAACTTCACCAAAATCGGGTGAAACACGAATTTCATAATGATAAAACTCTTCTCCTTCATATTTTGATCCGGTCATACTATACACATCGCTAGCGCCTAGTTTGGTAGAAACATATGCAGTACCTTTAAATTCCGGGAATTTCTCAAGTTCATGTTTGAAAGTGGTGAATTGTGATAGTTCTTGTCCTTTGTGGGGAAGTCCGGCTATCACAATTTCGTCACGTGCAAATCCGGTATCTTGAATTTTCATGTATTGGTTTTGTTGCCAAATGAATGTGGAGCATACTAATAGAGCAAATGATATGATATATTGGAAGCTCGTAAGCAAGGTGCGGAATAATCTGCCTTTGGCCGAGAGAGCATAATTACCTTTCAGCATCAGAGCCGGAGGAAATGAAGTCATATACCATGCAGGGTATAGACCTGCTATTATACCGGTAAGCAAAGCAATGCCTCCTGATATCAGAATTACAGGTAGATAAGTAAAAAAAGAAGGCGTAAATCCTATCAGACTGAGTAGTTTCATGTGTGTTAGAATCCACACGATAAATAGTGAAAGTAACCATCCGATAAGGACGATGGCGATAGTTTCTGATATTAGTCCTATGCGGAGTTGGTTGACAGGGCTGCCCAATACTTTTTGAGTATTGATACTGCGAATACGCATCGGAGTGAGTGCGGTGCTGAAATTAATCAGGTTGATGGCAGCAATGCTGATAGTAAGAATGGCGATGGTAATCAGCAACCAGGTATGTTGGCGATCACCGACTTTATAGAAAATCCAGGGATTCGCTTCATAATAAACGTTGCGGATTGGCATTGCACAGACTTCTCGATCTGATTCAGAATAGATGGTCATGTTTTCTGCCAGATGACTGCTTTTAAGCTGTTCGTTTAAAGTTTGGATATTGATACCGGGTTTCATGCGGATGATAGCGTAGTAACTCTGAGTTCCCCAACGGTCTTTATTCTTTTGTTTATCGATATCACGGTAGATAACATTTTTAAACTGACTGTTTTCAGGAAAGTCTTTGTATACTCCAGTGATGAGCAGTTTCTTGTTTTCTGGCATATAGAGATAACTTCCTACGGCATTTCCTTTCGGGAAAAGCTTTCGGGCCTGGCTTTCAGATATAATAGCTCCTCCAGGCTGGCGTAATCCTTCATCATTTCCTGTTATGAATGCCATGCCGAGTGTTCGGGCAAAATCTGGGCTTACTACGGTAACAGGTTCGTAAATGTACTGGGGTTGCTTGGCATCGGTTGAGATAAGTTCTGCATAATTGGGAGAGCAATCAAAAAAAGCTCCACATTCGATTGCAGGTGTTTCTTCTATCACTCCTTCTACAAAAGGTCGGGGCAATACAATCAGTTCATTGGGGTGATGGTCTACACTGAGATTCAGTACAGCAATACGGTCGGAATCCGGATAACAAGTATCAAAGTTGTATTCGTAACTTACCTTCATCATGATCAGGATGAAGGCAGCAAAAGCTGTTGATAATCCCAACAGATTGAGTACGGAAGCTGTCCGAAAACGTTTGAGCGTGTAAAATAAGTTGCGTAATATTGTTTTCATAATGTTGCAATGTTATTCTGTTTTTAAGTTTTTTATCGGGTTACTTGTTGCAGCACGGTAATTCTGTATAGTGATGGTTATCAGTGTGATGAGGCTGATAATGATGCAGGTAAGAATGAACATCCACGGTGTGATGTCTATTCGTTCGGTAAATTGTTCCAGCCACTTGGATACGATATACCAAGCTATCGGGGTTGCAATAATGGAGCTGACTATTGATAGTGTGAGATACGATTGCCCGAATATCCAGAGAATTTGATAGGTGTGAGCTCCATATACTTTTCGGATGCCGATTTCTTTGCGGCGCTGTTCTGCTTCAAAGATGATAAGACCGAAAACTCCTACCAGTGAGATAAGGATGGCAAGCAAGCTGAATAAGGTGATCATCCGTTGCTGCTCAGCTTCTTTCTGATAAAGTTGGCTGTATACCTGATCATAGAATTTTACTTCAACAGGATAGCCGATAAAACATTTGGCTAATGTCTGGCGAATATGCTTCAAGGCTGTCCTCATATTGCTTCCGGCTTTTACGCGAATGTAGGCGAAAGGCAAAATATCACTACTGTATTTCCCGTTTGGACAGAATATATAGGGCAGTGCTTCAGAACGGAGCGAGGTGAACTGTACGTTGTTGACGTATCCTTTTAGCTTGACATTCATGCCCCAGACGAAGAAATCCAGTGTTGAGCCAGCCGGAATACCGGTTTTTTGCTGTAAATCCTGAGTTGCGATAAAGTTTAAATCATTATGAAGAATAGAGTCGCTGGGAAGAAAGTCTTCTCCTGATACTATTTTCATACCCATTACCTTACAGAAATTTGTTGTGACATCAATGTAGTAATGTCCGTACATTTTTTCTTTATATAAGAAAGCATATTGAGTATATCCGTTTTCTCCGCCCAGACTTGATTTGGCATAAGCTATGTCGTCTATTTCAGCAAAACTTTTTAGAGTATTTGTAAAATTGCGGTATTCGGAGCTTTGGTAAGGCATTTGTGGAAGAGAGGCAACTAGTATCTGGTCTTTATCGATGCCTGATATATAATTCTGCATAAAGCGGTTTTGTAAGAAAATGAATCCGGCTGTCACAATCAGAACAAATGAAACGATATACTGAAAACCGATAAGGAACATGCGGAGGCGTTTGCCTCTTCCGCTTAGGGCACAGTTTCCTTTCAATACGAGGGCCGGAGGGAAAGAAGTCATGTACCATGCTGGATAGACTCCGGCAATTACGCCTGTCACCAATGCGATGATTCCGGTGTATCCTATAATGTGCCAGTAGGTAATCAATGAAGGGGTGAATCCCATAAAAGTGAGCATCTTCAGGCGTATGAGTATTTCGACAATGCCCAGTGATAAGAACCAGCTGATCAAGATGATGCCGACTGATTCGGTACTTAAGGCACGGCGTAATTCCCAGTTGCTGCTGCCCAATACTTTTTGAGTATTGATACTGCGCATGCGAACTGGTGCTAGGGCGGTACTGAAATTGATAAGATTAATGCAAGCGATAATGATAATCAGTAATCCGATACTTACGAGAAGAATCATTGTATTGCGGTTTCCTGTTTTGAGGTAATAGGATGCCGACATGTCATAATAGAGTTTTTGGATGGGGAATACATAAAGCCGTTGATTTCCTTTGTCTACAATATTCAGTCGTTTATTGGCTCCACTGGCTTCGATTTGTGAGTTGATATCAGTTGCGCTTACTCCCGGTTTCAGTCGGAAAAAGGCAAAAAAGTTCATACTTCCCCAGTCATCTTTCTGGAAATCACTCATCCGGATGAATATGTCATTTTTAAATTGGCAGTTTTCAGGAAGGTCTTTGAAGATTCCACATATTCTGAACTTGTCTATTCCTGCTACCAGTCCAGTATTGCCTTCCGTATAGAGATAGGAGCCCAAAGCGTTACCTTTTGGGAAAAGTTTATGGGCATAGCTTTCCGATATAATGATGCTTTCAGGCTTATCCATATCCTTGTCGCTTCCTTTTACGAACTGTAGTCCGATAACTTTTCCGAAATCAGGGTACACAGCCCACGGAGTTTCATAGAAATATTGCGGATTTTCAGGATTGGTGCAGAACGCTTGTTTCTGCCAGCAGGGAGCGTAGATGGTTCCATATTCGATGCCGGGTACTTGTTGGATGAGGAAATCGATTGGGCCTCTTGGAAGTAAAGTGATCGAATTATCTTTTTCTTCTCCAAAATTTAGCATGACCAGGCGGTCGGAGTCTGGATAACACGTATCAAAGTTGTATTCGTAGCTCGCTTTCATCATAATCAGCATGAAGGCAGCAAAAGCTGTTGATAATCCCAACAAGTTGAGTACGGAAGCTGTCCGAAAACGTTTAAGCGTATAAAATAGATTGCGTAATATTGTTTTCATGATGTTGCTATGTTATTTTTAAGTTTTTATAGGACTCTCATGGGTTACATTCCGTCTGATGAGTGTAAATTTCATCAGACGTTTCACATCTTTTGTTCCTATTTTAAAAAGTAAAATCTGTTTTTAATTCTTTCATAAATCTATTAGCCGTTTGCTTTTTATGATACAAACAGCGTGCCATTATATTAACTTGTTGTTAATCAGTATGCTATCTTTATGCTAGTTTTAAATGACTGTCTAATAATTTGACACAGGGTGTATGATTTTTAGACACTGTTATAAAAATATCTTCTCCCTTCTAAGTTTCAAGAGACTCTCGTCATGTTTATTTATAGAGTTCCGGTTTAGAGCGACACGAGATTCTTAAATAGCATGTTCATCGGACATGAATGGTATATTTTTACGTGAAGAAACAGTGCCGCTTTGTGTATTTCCGTCGGTACTGATAATCAGTCTGTTCGTTATGCTGAAAAAAATATGCTGTAATTTTAAAAAAAGAAGGTGTATTTTAGGTGAAAACATGCCGTTGTTTTGATGAAGAGAAGGCGTTGTTTTTCCATTGTGCCGCTTTTTGCGGATAATGCGGTGTGTTTTCCTTCGCGCACATGCGCCCGCCCGCGCAATAAATATTATTGTGCATGTTTTCCTCCTCCTTCTGCGTCCGGTAAAAAAATATGCCGCGTAACATAGCTGTTTTCCAGTGTCTTACGAAAAAACTTTGGGAAACGGTCAAAAAAAAGTCGTGTAAAAGTTGGAGTTTGCGAAAAAGTGCGTAATTTTGCACCCGCTTTCGAGAGAGAAACGCGCTGAAGCATTGACAGAGTGAACGTGAGGTTTCCGGTTTATCGGTTGTTGCCTTGTATCTTACCTTAGCGGTGCTAAGGGAGCGAGAAGGGCTTGCGGTTCCGGTTTCTGACCGCTGGAAAATTTTTTCGAAAAAACTTCGAAAAAATTTGGTGGTTAAGAAAAAACCTCTTACCTTTGCAAACGCTTTCGCTAACAAACGGAAGCTTAGAAATAAGAGATAGTTCTTTGAAAGACTTTGGATAAACAAACGAAATGTAGTACAAGCAGTAGTCATGTGATATATATAATGTGTATCCGTGATGAAGTGATAAAACCGTCAATCTGATTAAATAATCAAGAAACATTCGGTCACCTGAACAGAGACAAAAAGTACTCGCAAGAGTGAAAAAGATATTTTACAATGAAGAGTTTGATCCTGGCTCAGGATGAACGCTAGCTACAGGCTTAACACATGCAAGTCGAGGGGCAGCATGAACTTAGCTTGCTAAGTTTGATGGCGACCGGCGCACGGGTGAGTAACACGTATCCAACCTTCCGTTTACTCAGGGATAGCCTTTCGAAAGAAAGATTAATACCTGATAGTATGGTGAGATTGCATGATGGCACCATTAAAGATTTATTGGTAAACGATGGGGATGCGTTCCATTAGGTGGTAGGCGGGGTAACGGCCCACCTAGCCTGCGATGGATAGGGGTTCTGAGAGGAAGGTCCCCCACATTGGAACTGAGACACGGTCCAAACTCCTACGGGAGGCAGCAGTGAGGAATATTGGTCAATGGGCGAGAGCCTGAACCAGCCAAGTAGCGTGAAGGATGAAGGTCCTACGGATTGTAAACTTCTTTTATACGGGAATAAAGTTTCCTACGTGTAGGATTTTGTATGTACCGTATGAATAAGCATCGGCTAACTCCGTGCCAGCAGCCGCGGTAATACGGAGGATGCGAGCGTTATCCGGATTTATTGGGTTTAAAGGGAGCGCAGACGGGAGATTAAGTCAGTTGTGAAAGTTTGCGGCTCAACCGTAAAATTGCAGTTGATACTGGTTTCCTTGAGTGCAGTTGAGGCAGGCGGAATTCGTGGTGTAGCGGTGAAATGCTTAGATATCACGAAGAACCCCGATTGCGAAGGCAGCTTGCTAAACTGTAACTGACGTTCATGCTCGAAAGTGTGGGTATCAAACAGGATTAGATACCCTGGTAGTCCACACGGTAAACGATGGATACTCGCTGTTGGCGATATACTGTCAGCGGCCAAGCGAAAGCATTAAGTATCCCACCTGGGGAGTACGCCGGCAACGGTGAAACTCAAAGGAATTGACGGGGGCCCGCACAAGCGGAGGAACATGTGGTTTAATTCGATGATACGCGAGGAACCTTACCCGGGCTTAAATTGCAGACGAATTACGAGGAAACTTGTAAGCCGCAAGGCGTCTGTGAAGGTGCTGCATGGTTGTCGTCAGCTCGTGCCGTGAGGTGTCGGCTTAAGTGCCATAACGAGCGCAACCCTCGTGGTCAGTTACTAACAGGTTAAGCTGAGGACTCTGGCCAGACTGCCATCGTAAGATGTGAGGAAGGTGGGGATGACGTCAAATCAGCACGGCCCTTACGTCCGGGGCTACACACGTGTTACAATGGGAGGTACAGAAGGCTGCTACCCGGCAACGGGATGCCAATCCCCAAAACCTCTCTCAGTTCGGACTGGAGTCTGCAACCCGACTCCACGAAGCTGGATTCGCTAGTAATCGCGCATCAGCCACGGCGCGGTGAATACGTTCCCGGGCCTTGTACACACCGCCCGTCAAGCCATGAAAGCCGGGGGTACCTGAAGTGCGTAACCGCAAGGAGCGCCCTAGGGTAAAACCGGTAATTGGGGCTAAGTCGTAACAAGGTAGCCGTACCGGAAGGTGCGGCTGGAACACCTCCTTTCTGGAGCGTGACCTGAATAAGGGTTTTGTCCCTTGTGCTGCATGGGAGTTTGTTTAACGATATAGAAGAGAGAAAGATGAAGCCGAGTCGGTAACAGACTAGGTTGAACTGAATCACAAAAGCTAGTCCTATAGCTCAGTTGGTTAGAGCGCTACACTGATAATGTAGAGGTCGGCAGTTCAACTCTGCCTGGGACTACCCGAAAGGAAGGAAGAAAAAAACTTCCTTAAAAATTTGCAGTAACGAAGGAAAACGCTTACCTTTGCAGCCGCAAAAAACGGGGGATTAGCTCAGCTGGCTAGAGCACCTGCTTTGCACGCAGGGGGTCAACGGTTCGAATCCGTTATTCTCCACCATAAAGATAGGTCTATGACATGATGTAACAAGCAAAAAGTAATTTTAGTACGAAAGCTAAAAGTATATATCATCCCGCACTATAATATATAGTGTGCACGTGATAAGGAAAGTAGGAAAGGGCGCATGGCGGATGCCTTGGCTCTCGGAGGCGATGAAGGACGTGATAAGCTGCGATAAGTCACGGGGAGGTGCAAATAACCCTTGATCCGTGAATCTCCGAATGGGACAACCCGTTACCTTGAAGAGGTAACATCCATCAATGATGGAGGCTAACGCAGGGAACTGAAACATCTTAGTACCTGCAGGAAAAGAAAATAACAATGATTCCCCCAGTAGTGGCGAGCGAACGGGGAAGAGCCCAAACCGTTCATGTTACGGCATGGACGGGGTTGTAGGACCGCGTCGTTGCAAGAAATTTTGCGAGAAGAACGATCTGGAAAGTTCGGCCGAAGACGGTGACAGCCCGGTATTCTAAGCAAGACGAAGCATAGCGGTATCCTGAGTAGCGCGGAACACGAGGAATTCTGCGTGAATCTGCCGGGACCATCCGGTAAGGCTAAATACTCCCGAGAGACCGATAGTGGACCAGTACCGTGAGGGAAAGGTGAAAAGCACTTCGAACAGAAGAGTGAAATAGTACCTGAAACCGTGCGCCTACAAGCGGTCGGAGCACGAAAGTGTGACGGCGTGCCTTTTGCATAATGAACCTACGAGTTGCCGTCTTTGGCAAGGTTAAGGGACATGAGTCCCGCAGCCGAAGCGAAAGCGAGTCTGAACAGGGCGTCAAGTCAGCGGCGGCAGACGCGAAACCAAGTGATCTACCCTTGGCCAGGATGAAGTCTGGGTAACACCAGATGGAGGTCCGCACCAATAAGCGTTGAAAAGCTTCTGGATGAGCTGAGGGTAGGGGTGAAAGGCTAATCAAACTTGGAGATAGCTCGTACTCCCCGAAATGCATTTAGGTGCAGCCTTGCGGGTTACTGATGTGAGGTAGAGCGACTGATTGGATGCGAGGGCTTCACCGCCTATCAAGTCCTGACAAACTCCGAATGCGCATCAGTTCTACCGCAGGAGTGAGGGCATGGGTGCTAAGGTCCGTGCCCGAGAGGAGAAGAATCCGGACCACCGGCTAAGGTCCCGAAATGACAGCTAAGTTAAACTAACGAAGTCTGATTGCTAAGACAGCTAGGATGTTGGCTTGGAAGCAGCCATTCATTTAAAGAGTGCGTAACAGCTCACTAGTCGAGGAATCGGGCGTGGATAATAATCGGGTATGAAGTTGTCTACCGAAGCCGTGGGATCAGCAATGATCGGTAGGGGAGCATTCCATTCCGCGTCGAAGGCGTGGCGTGAGCCATTCTGGAGCGTATGGAAAAGCAAATGTAGGTATAAGTAACGATAAAGGGGGTGAGAAACCCCCTCGCCGAAAGACTAAGGTTTCCTGATCAACGCTAATCGGATCAGGGTCAGTCGGGTCCTAAGGCTCAGCCGAACGGCGAGGCCGATGGCAGAAACGGTTAATATTCCGTTACTACCTTTGAGGGTGACGTGGGGAAGCAGTAGTGACACTGCCGCGGGCTGACGGAATAGCCCGTTAAAGAGTGTAGGCGTTGATTTCCGCAGGCAAATCCACGGAAAGAGCCGAACTTGACAGTATGGAGCGTCCTTCGGGACAATCCAACAGCGCAGGTAATCAGACTGCCGAGAAAATCCGCTAAACATAACTTCAGAGGTACCCGTACCGCAAACGGACACACGTAGTCGGGTTGAATATACTAAGGCGCTTGGGTGAATCACGGTTAAGGAACTAGGCAAACTGACCCTGTAACTTCGGGATAAAGGGTCCCTCCTCGCAAGAGAGGGCGCAGAGAATAGGTCCAGGCAACTGTTTAACAAAAACACAGGGCTGTGCGAATATGAAAGTAGAAGTATACAGCCTGACACCTGCCCGGTGCTGGAAGGTTAAGAGGAGATGTCATCGCAAGAGAAGCATTGAATTGAAGCCCCAGTAAACGGCGGCCGTAACTATAACGGTCCTAAGGTAGCGAAATTCCTTGTCGGGTAAGTTCCGACCTGCACGAATGGTGTAATGATCCGGACGCTGTCTCAACCGTGAGCCCAGTGAAATTGTAGTATCGGTGAAGATGCCGATTACCCGCGATGGGACGAAAAGACCCCGTGAACCTTTACTATAGCTTAGCATTGAATTTGGGCACGCGATGTGTAGGATAGGTCGGAGGCTTTGAAGCAGTCACGCCAGTGTTTGTGGAGCCGCTGTTGAAATACGACCCTTTGTTTGTTTGAATTCTAACTCTTGGTAAGAGGACATTGCTTGGTGGGTAGTTTGACTGGGGTGGTCGCCTCCAAAAGCGTAACGGAGGCTTCTAAAGGTGCCCTCAGGACGATCGGTAACCGTCCGCAGAGTGTAATGGCAGAAGGGCGCTTGACTGGGAGACAGACAAGTCGAGCAGGTAGGAAACTAGAGCATAGTGATCCGGTGTTTCCGTATGGAAGGGACATCGCTCAAAGGATAAAAGGTACTCCGGGGATAACAGGCTGATCCCTCCCAAGAGCTCATATCGACGGAGTGGTTTGGCACCTCGATGTCGGCTCGTCACATCCTGGGGCTGGAGAAGGTCCCAAGGGTTGGGCTGTTCGCCCATTAAAGTGGCACGCGAGCTGGGTTCAGAACGTCGTGAGACAGTTCGGTCTCTATCTATCGTGGGCGTATGAAATTTGCGTGGCTCTGACACTAGTACGAGAGGACCGTGTTGGACCGACCTCTGGTTTACCGGTTGTGCCGCCAGGTGCATCGCCGGGTATCTAAGTCGGGATCGGATAAGTGCTGAAAGCATCTAAGTACGAAGCCGGCCACAAGATTAGATTTCTCAGGGTCGTCAAAGACGATGACGTTGATAGGATGCAGGTGTAAAGGTAGAGATACCAAAGCCGAGCATTACTAATTGCCCGTATGCTTTCCTTGTCAGGAAGGATGGGTGATATATACTTTCAGCTTCTTGAGAAGTGCTTGAATTACCTGCTTGTTAGTCATGAATACATAAAGGATATTCAGGTGACTATTGCACGAAGGTTCCACCTCTTCCCATTCCGAACAGAGAAGTTAAGCTTCGTCACGCCGATGGTACTGCGCAAGTGGGAGAGTAGGTAGTCGCCGTCTTAGGAGAAGCCCTGCAGCATCACAAGTGCCGCGGGGCTTTCTTTTTTGCATGAGGGCAGAAAAAACGCCGCCGGCTCTTGCCCTTCTGGAGAGTGCCCTTCGACGAGTCGATGCCGATTAGCTTTGCCGGAGTTTCTGAAGCCATACGGACAGCATCCGCAAGAGGTATAGCGGGTCAGTAGAAATTTAGTGGGGATACGCATATAGCTTCGCAATGCGGAATAAAAAGAACTTCTTATCAGCTACTCCTCTTAGATTTGCTCTGAACAGTTTAATTTTTGCATTTAACGATTCTGCCATCGCATTTGAAGAACGATGGTTGTAGAAATTCAGTATTTCATCATAGTGCTCATAGAAAGTAGCAGCAATGACATTAAAAGAATGCATCCCTGCTTCTTCTACTTTATTATACCATCGTGCCATAGCCAAACGTGCAGCGTCCTTTATGGTGTTCTTAGAGAAAATCATCCGCAGGGAATGGCACAAACCGTATGCCTTTTTGATGTCAGGGTATTCCTCAAATAGGATTGCTGCCCTTTGCTTCTGTTTTTCCGTCCATTTATCAGCTGACTTGAAAAGCAGATACCGGGAGCGTATAAGTAATTCCCTACGGGTGTCGCCATTGGAATATCGGTATGGGACATAATCTTCGTTCTTCCGCTTAGCTTCTTCCATTTCCTCATTGGCCTGCTGTATGGCATCCCAACGGTGTTTGATGCGTAATTCCTGCACGGCATCACAAGCTAATTTCTGAATGTGAAAACGGTCTATTACACGGCTGGCTTCAGGAAATGCAGTCCGTACAATCTTGCGCATGGAGTCTGAAAGGTCAAGTGTCACTTCTTTAACGGCATAACGGATTTCTTCGTCAATTCGTTGCAGTACAGCTATTACATCCTCTGATTTAGTTCCTGCCACGACAGCTACCAGGGAGCACTCTCTCGTACAGGCATCACGGTTGGTTACAAAGGTGTAAAGTTCACCGTTGGAGAGTGAGGTCTCGTCAATCGCCAGATACGGTCCCATATTTTCCGGAAACAGCATCCATTCACCGGCATGGGATAACTGTTCCCAATTACGATATCCGCTGAGGACCTCCTTGTACTGTTTTTCAAATGTATGACCATCTATATGATAGAATTCCTCAAGCGTACGGCAGGTCACTGGGGATGTCTCCATACGTTTCTTTTAAAAAAGCCCCAAATTCTTTGGAGTATCTGGTTCCCTTGGCTACAACATCGAGGTCGATGGGAATACTGAAACTTTTACCTGCGCGCAAGTCCGTCCAACGACGACGTCTGATCTTGAGGATTACCTTATGGTCCCGTATGGGAAAGTCTGTCACATTAACAGCTTCCATAAAACCTTTGGATTCAAAATGTTCGTCATTGCTTAACTTGGGATTCATCTTTTCATCCAGACTAATATGAATCTCTTGAGAGGTTTGTTCAACTCCAGAGATAAGAAAGTAATCTAATATCTGAGCCGGCAACACGAGGCTGGCTAGCATGTTCAAATAATCGTTTTTCATAATGCGAAGTAAGCAATACTTTACGAGTATAAAAAATAATCCCCACGAAATTTCTACTGACCCGGTATAGCAGCTTTTTTTACCATTTCTATGATGTTCTGGAGACGGACTTAAAACGAAGCAATGTAAACTATGGATTAGGGATTTGCTTTTCAAGTGATTTTCTTGTATTTTTGTTTTAAACCTGATTCTTATGGATACGATTGTTATCAATGATTTATTCTCGGCAATATTCAATGTGTTGTATTTCGCTGTAATATTAGCAACGATTTTTATTGTTATTTTGGATAATCGTAATCCTGTTAAAACAATGGCGTGGATTTTAGTCCTTTTTTTTCTTCCAATAGTAGGACTTGTTTTCTATTTCTTTTTCGGGCAAAATACGCGTAAAGAAAGGCTGATTAGCCGTAAAGGATACTCTAGGTTGAATAAGCGTCCTTTAGCTGAATATCAGGCTCAGGAATCGTTGAAGGAGCAGATTGGTAAAAGCCATTTAATGTCCTTCTTCACTCGTGTCAATAATGCATGGGCATTTGGTGGAAATACAGTAAGTATTTATACAGATGGCTATTCCATGCTACAGGCTTTAATGCATGAAATCAGTTTGGCACGGCACCATATTCATTTACAGTTTTACATATTTGAAGATGATGCTATTGGACGTTTATTGCGTGATCTGTTAATTGATAAAGCAAGACAAGGGGTGAAAATCCGTTTATTATATGATGATGTGGGATGTTGGCGGGTAGACTCTATGTTTTATGACCAGATGCTGTGTGAAGGCATCGAAGTGCAAAGCTTTTTAAAGGTCCGTTTCCCTCGATTCACCAGTAAAGTAAATTATCGAAATCATCGGAAAATAGCCATTATTGATGGTCGTATCGGATTTATCGGAGGAATGAATATTGCAGAGCGATATATAAAAGGCTTCTCTTGGGGCATATGGAGAGATACACATGTACGTATGGAGGGGAAAGGGGTATATGGCTTGCAAAGCGCTTTTTTGACAGACTGGTTTGCTATTGACCGAACTCTGTTGACGTCTGCTGAGTATTTCCCTAAGATGAAAGATAATGGAAGTGCCATCGCACAAGTAGTAACGTCCGATCCTGTGGGAGAGTGGCATGAGATTATGCAAGGGCTGATGAAAGCAGTATGTAGTGCTCGGCATTATTTTTATGTTGAAACTCCCTATTTCCTTCCAACGGAAGAAGTCATGACTGCTCTTCAGATAGCAGCTTTAGGAGGTGTAGATGTACGTATTATGCTGCCTAAGCGTGCTGATACGTTTATAACGCATAAAGGTTCTCTATCATATCTGGATGAGCTTATGAAGGCTGGAGTGAAGGTCTATTTATATAAGAAAGGTTTCTTGCATTCTAAGCTGTGGGTTTCTGATGACGAATTTGCTTCGGTTGGATCGACGAATATGGATTTCCGCAGTTTTGAGCATAACTTTGAAGCCAATGTCTTTTTTTATGATAAGGACACTGTAAAAACGCTGAAAAATGTCTTTTTGGACGATCAAAAACATTGTCTGTTGTTATCACGTAAAATATGGGAACAGCGTTCGTGGAAAAATAAAGTAATGGAATCGGTTGTACGTTTATTAGCGCCTTTATTGTAGAAGGGTAAGATGAATGCAGGATATTAAAAACTATCACAGTTTTTTCGTGTGATTCACATAAAACAGCCTTATCAGTTCCATCTTTCAGGATAATGATAAGGCTGTTTGTATATTCTTTATTTATTAACGGAAGAATGAGAAATTTACACTTCCATAATGTCGATGTTCTATGAAGTGCGGATGGTTCTCGAAATTTTGGTCTTTTCCATGCTCCAGAACGAAGATTCCGTCTTCTTTCAATAGATTATACTCAAAAATTTTATCAGGTATTGTTATCAGCTCTTTTAAAGCATATGGAGGATCTGCAAATATGAAATCGAACTGTTCATTGCATCTCTCTATGTATTTAAATACATCTCCACGAAGAGGAAGACATTTGTCTGTTTTTACTTCATTCATTACTTTGCAAATGAAGGCATGATGCTGTGGATATTTCTCTACTGAAATAACGCGTTCGCATCCGCGAGAAACAAGTTCTATACTGATACTACCTGTACCGGCAAAAAGGTCGAGTACTGTCGTTCCCTCAAAATCAATATAATTGTTTAATACATTGAAAAGATTTTCTTTTGCAAAATCGGTTGTCGGACGAGCTTTGAAAGTATGAGGGACATCAAAGCGGCGCCGTTTGTAAATGCCACTGATTACTCGCATATAAGTAAAGCTTGTATGTCAAACGGAATATCTTCTATACGTGAAGTGTGTGACGTATTGAATTCCGCTTGAGGATTAATAATAAAGATTCGTCGAAGATATTCTTTAAGCTGGTTTTGTACTTGCTGACGATAAGCTACATTGTCTCCCGTAAGATGTAATTCATCATGTTCCTGATCATACCCTAATTGTTTCCATATGTTCAGCAAATAGTAACTGCAATCACCAGTATTGTTTATTGTATAAGAATTTGCCAATTGTAATCTGCCCTTATCCAAGGCAAATGTATCCATACTATTCCCATGAATATTGGCATATAATTTCTTGTTGTTGCCCAGTTTACTACGATTTGTAAGATATTCTATTTGTGGACTTATTGTAGAGAAAAAACGGGCATTAGGAAGTTGTTCTGACAGAAACAAATGTGTTAACTTGTCTATCGTAAACAGAATGACTAAATTGCTCTTTCCTAATACGTTGCATAGTATTATTTCATTATTCTGTTTGCGGAAGTTTTGATAGAAGATAGTTTCCATCTGCTCGTCTTCGAATAATTCTAATGGGACAGAGGTATAACGGGCAGTATGAATAAGAATATTGACCTGGCGATATGTGTATTTCAACTCTGCTGTTTGAGCTAGAAAAGCTTTAACATTTGCAGCCATCGACTGTTGAGTATTGACAGCGAATGTCTGAAAATAGAAATCACATTCTTCTAAAGGGTTATAGACAGAAAAAGAAAATCCATCCGTACTAAGACGGATGGATAATGTATATTGGCTTGATTTTGTAAAATCAATATTACCGTTGGTCATAAATAATTATTCCCAGTTACCAGCGTTGTTATTAGGCTGTTCGATATCACCAACTCTCAAACCGCAATATTTGCCAAGTTTTTCCTGAGTATCTTTCAAGTTGATTAATTCTTGTCTGTTCAAGTCGCTCAGATATACATCATAAGAAACTTGAGCCTGGAACAAGTTCAATGGTGCACCAGACTTAGTAGTATCTTTGCGGATTGCCATTTCGAATTTAGCTCCGTTTCCATAAGGAACGAAAGACAATGAGTCAGGATTAAATCCTTTGCTGAAAATTGTATCCATTACAGCTACCCACATAGTATCACGACGGAAGTTCTGTAAACCAGCTTTTTCTACTTCGCTCCAGTTACCAGTCTTTTTAGCTTTGTTTATCAATTCCATTGCCTTCTTTTCAGTCATACCGTTGTTCAACTGATCGTCAGTCAAAGCACCAACTTTCATAATGAACGGTAATTTTGCTGTTTTTACGAAGTCGATAAGAGAATCGAAACTTGCAGTATATGCACCAGCATGTACTGTACGATATTCCTGCTGTGCTTTACGGATATCGATTAAGCGTGCAATAATAGCGTCTTCGCGGACTTTTTTCTCTTTGTCGAAATTGATAGGACCCATAATACTACCGTAGCAGATGTATACCAAAACAACGGCACAGGCAGCTAACACAAGATTAATAACTGTTTTCATGATAATATTTGTTTTTTTAGTTTATATTCGTAGCGCAAAAATAAAATAAATAACTTGAACCACGTCAAAGTTATATGAACTTTTTATAGGATATTTATGTTAAATAATGATTTATCGCAGCAAATTAAACGAAATTTTTTCTATAAACCAACAAGTGAGCAAGAAATTACTATTGAATCTTTTATAAATTTCTTATTTTCTCCGAAAAGCGATACTATTTTCTTGCTGAAGGGCTATGCTGGAACAGGTAAAACTGCTTTAGTCAGCGCGTTGGTAAAGACGCTTGACCAGTTGAAACAGAAGTGTGTATTATTGGCTCCTACCGGTAGGGCTGCTAAAGTCTTTTCTCATTATGCTGGGCATTCTGCATATACTGTTCATCGTAAGATTTATCGTCAGCGTAGCTTTTCTAATGAACTGGATAACTTTGTTATAAATTCCAATCTGCATCAGCATACTTTGTTTATTGTAGATGAAGCTTCTATGATTGCCAATGAGGGACTTTCAGGGGGCATGTTCGGATCCGGACGTTTGTTGGATGATTTGATACAATATGTTTATTCAGGAGAGGGATGCCGGCTAATGCTGATAGGAGATACAGCACAGCTGCCTCCGGTAGGTGAAGAGGAAAGCCCTGCATTGTCTGTACCTATGCTCGAAGGATATGGCCTTGAGGTTATGGAACATTGTCTGACAACGGTAGTACGCCAGGGACAAGATTCTGGAATATTGTATAATGCAACATTGCTTCGTCGGTGTATAGCCGAAGAAGAGTATTTTTCTTTGCCCCAGATCAGGCTAAAAGGATTTTCTGATATAAAAACTATTTCTGGAGGAGAGTTGATTGATGCTATAAATGAGTGCTATGATAAAGTGGGAATGGACGAAACGATGATTATCTGTCGTTCGAACAAACGTGCTAATTTGTATAATAAAGGGATACGTAATACCATATTATATAGGGAAGATGAACTGAACACAGGGGATTTGTTGATGGTGGCTAAAAATAATTATTATTGGGGGACGGAGTGTAAAGAGTTGGATTTTATAGCGAATGGGGATATTGCTGTTGTTCGTCGTGTTCGTCGGATTCGTGAAATGTATGGTTTTCGTTTTGCTGATGTTGTTTTATGTTTTCCAGATTATGGAGATTTAGAACTGGAAGTAAAGATTTTATTAGACACCTTGCATTCTGACTCTCCTGCCTTGACAAAAGAACAGAGCGACTGTCTGTTTCATGCAGTGCTTGAGGATTATAGTGATATAAGCGTTAAGCGTGAACGGATGAAAAAAATAAAGGAAGATCCGTGGTATAATGCACTTCAAGTAAAATATGCTTATGCTGTAACTTGTCATAAGGCACAAGGAGGGCAGTGGCAGCGTGTATTTATTGATCAGGGTTATATGACGGAAGAAATGCTTACTCCAGATTATTTTCGTTGGCTATATACAGCCTTTACTCGTGCAACCGACATTCTTTATTTAGTGAATTGGCCCAAAGAGCAGATTGAAGAAGAGTAGTTTGATTATATTACGATGGGTCTTGAGTTCTATATATATTTGTTTTGCACTGAGTTTTTGGATAAATAAGAGCTGTGAGTTCTTTAAGAGTTGTGTGGAGTAATTTGTACGTTGATGGTTTCTAGGATTTTTGCAAATACTGCCTTTTATGGCAGTGTTTAACTATAATGCATCTACTAAGTGATGTAATCTGAAAATCTTATATTGAATTTTTATTCCTGATATTTGGGAGATAATGATTTGTTTGACAGTATGCTAATAAGTGTTTCCCATAATCCCTAAAAAATAGGATGAAATCTTATGGAAAATGTCTTGGTGATATAATGGAAGACTTTGTATAAATTTTCTAACTTTTCCGCCTTCTTTCTGGGAGTTTTTTCGTTATTTTTGCAATACAACAGTATAAAATAAAAATTATGATAGACGAACTATTAGAATACAATCGTGCATTTGTGGGGAAAAAAGGTTACGAAAAGTATTTAACGAATAAATATCCTGACAAAAAGATTGCTATTGTCACTTGTATGGATACCCGTTTGGTTGAATTGATTCCGGCTGCTCTTGGATTGAAAAATGGTGATGTAAAAATGATAAAAAATGCTGGAGGTACGATAACTCATCCCTTTGGAAGTGTAATGCGTAGTTTGCTGGTGGGTATTTATGAACTTGGGGTAGAAGAGGTGATGATAATTGGGCATACAGATTGTGGTGCACAGCACATGGATAGTAAGGTAATGCTCCGGCATATTAAGGAACACGGGGTAACTGATGAACAATTGGAAATGATGCAGTATTGCAATGTTGATTTACATTCTTGGTTGAGTGGCTTCGATAATGTGGAACAGTCTGTCAGAGGAAGTGTTCATTTGGTGAAGCATCATCCACTAGTACCTAAGGATGTCACTGTCCGTGGATTTATCATTGATTCGCAGACTGGAGAGTTGACTGAGTTTAAGAATATTGATTAAAGAGTCTGGCTTTTTCCTATATCAATCATAGGTATAAAGAAATATTAGCGTTTGAGATAAAGAGAAGGATATACTAAAATGATTATTGGGAGTTTAGCCCGTAATTCTCAAATAAAGAAATAGCCGCATCAAATTAATGATACGGCTATTTGTATTAATAGGGTGTCTTGATATTCAGCTAAAAATTACTTTCCAGAACGTAATTTTAGAAGACTATAGTGTTGGTAACTGTAAAATTACCGTTCTGCTTCTATTGTATAAGTGAAACTGTCTGCGCGATAGTAACCTATGTTATATTCTATAGGTACTTGATTGACGTCATATACAAAGCGTTCACGAATTAGTATTGGATCTGTTGTTTTTATATCGAGTTTTTCAGCTATGCGTTCTCCTGCCAGACTTGCAGATATTTTTTCTTTGCTGGTTTTTACAATAATGCCATAATCTTTTTCCAGTAACTCATATAGAGGACGTGTAAAATCCTCTTCTCCTGTAAGTGGTATTTTAGGATTAAAATAAGAAATGAAATATACGAAAGGATATTCTTTCTTTCCTCTTACTCTTTCTAGTACAATACATTTTACTGCATGCTCAGGATCAATATTGAAGAAATTACAAATTTCTTCTGATGGTTTTTTCCAACTGATATGAAGTTCAAAATTACGTATTTCGATACCGAGCATCTTCATCTCTTGTGAAAAGCTCAACCAATTTTTTACTCCGCCTACTATGCCTTTTTGAGCAACTTTTGTGCCAACACCTTTTTTGCGTATCAACAAACCTTCAAATACCAATTTATTGATAGCTTGTCTGAGTGTATTGCGCGAAATATTTAATCTTTCGGATAAATCAACTTCGTTAGGAAGAAATTTCCCATTTTTATACTCCTCTGATTCAATAAGCTTTCGAAGTATCTCTTCAGCTTGCACATGCAAGGGTTTGCTGCTGGCATGATCTAATTTCATATGTGCGATAGTTTTATTCTTCTGCAAATATAATAGAAAAAAACTTCTTAAACTATTGTTGGATGTAAAATCTTATTTATATATTTGCACAATATATGTTATGTATGAACAAGTATGTAATTTCTAGTAGCCTTATGAACCTTAATTAAGGTTGAGATTATGAGAAAAATCAATTTGTAGGCAATTAAATTTAATAAATGAATAGACACATGAACATTAGTTTGAAAAAAGTTTTTCTTTTGTTTTTGGGGGTATTTTCATTTTTTTCTTGCAAAAATGAAGAAAACACCGTTGTAGAAAATTTATCTCAGTATGTAGAGCCACGTATTGGTACGGCTCATTGTCGTTGGTTTCATTTTGCACCTGGAGCAATGCCATTCGGTATGGCAAAACCTGCTCCTTCTACTAATGGTAGTCTTGGAAATAAGTCCGGTTGGGAGGCTACTGGATATGATTATCGTGATAACACTATTGAAGGTTTTCCTTGTTTGCATGAGTTTCAGATTGGAGGAATATCGTTGATGCCAACTGTCGGAGAACTGCTTACTGTGCCAGGATTGCCTTCTGATACTATTAAGACGGGATATCGTTCTCGTTTCAGTCATGAAAATGAGGTGGTTAAGCCAGGATATTATTCAGTACTGTTGGATGATTATCAGATTCAGGCAGAGCTGACAGCTACAGAGCGTGTTGCTTTTCAACGCTTTACTTTCCCGCAAGGTCAGGAAAAACATATATTATTTAATATAGGTAATCGGCAGGGAGAAAGTGGAGCTGTTAAGGATGCTTATGTAGTTTATAATCAGGATGGAACAGTTGAAGGATGGGTGATAACAGAGCCTGAATATGTAAAGAAATACCAGCCAGGAGCAGTTGTACCTTTGTATTTTTCCGCTGTACTTGACAAAGAACCGCTCGATTATGGTGCATATAATGGAAATGTCCAACAGTCAGGTGTTCGTGAGTCAAAAGGTGTAGGAGCTGGCATGTATTTTTCTTTTGCTTCAGAAAATCAGGAAATCGTAACAGCTAAGATAGGCTTATCATATACTTCAGTCGAAAATGCCAGGTTAAATTTACAGCAAGAAGCTTCAGATTTAGACTTTGATCGTGCTAAAGAACGTGCACAAGCTACTTGGGAGGACTATTTAGGACGCATACGGGTTGAAACGGAATGTAGGGAAGATAAAGTGAAGTTCTATACCGGACTTTATCACGCCTTGTTGGGGCGTGGTTTGGCAAGCGATGTAAATGGAGCTTATCCTCGGAATGATGGTTCTGTGGGGCAGTTACCTATGAAGGAAGGTACTCCTTTATATAATATTTATAATACAGATGCCGCATGGGGAGCCCAATGGAACTTGTCTCAGCTGTGGATATTGGCTTATCCGGAATATATGTCAGAATATATAAGCAGCCATTTGCAGGCATATAAAGATGCTGGTTGGCTTGCTGATGGATTGGCTAATAACCGTTATGTTTCTGGTGTAGGAACTAATTTGTTGAGTACGATTATAGCTGGCGCTTATGAATGTGGAATTCGTGACTTTGATACGAAAACAGCTTATGAAGCATGTCTAAAAAATGAGTTGGAAGGTAAGAACAGACCTTTTGGAGCAGGAAAAGTAAATACGACAGAGTTTGTCAAGTATGGATATGTTCCTCATCAGGATACAGGTGAAGGCTATCATGAAACCTTTATGTTTTCAGCATCACATACGTTGGAGTATTCTTATAGTGCCTGGGCTGTTGCACAGTGGGCTAAGCAGTTAGGTGATGAAGCTCACTATAGTCAGCTGATGGATTTGTCAAAAGGATGGGAACGCCTTTATGACTCTTCATGCAATTTTATTCGTCCGAAAAAAGCAGATGGAAAATTTGTAGATAATTTTGACCCTATGCAGGTTTGGCGAGGTTTTCAGGAAGGCAATGCTTGGCAATATACTTTTTATGTGCCGCACGATGTAAAAAGCTTGGTGGCTAAAATGGGTGCAGATGAATTTAATCTACGTCTGGACAGTATCTTTACGATTTCTCAAAAGAAGATTTTTAGTGGTGGAACAGAAGTCGGTGCTTTTGCAGGATTACAAACTTTATATAATCAGGGTAATCAGCCTTGCTTACATATCTCGTGGCTTTTTAATGAATCTGGTCGCCCGTCGCTGACACAGAAATGGGTTCGTGCAATCTTGAATGAATTTTATGGCACAGATGGTATTCATGGATATGGATATGGTCAGGATGAAGATCAGGGACAACTAGGAGCGTGGTATGTGATTTCATCTATTGGACTGTTTGATGTGAAAGGACTGACGGATGAGAATCCTTCTTTTGCTCTGGGAGCTCCTCTGTTTGATAAAGTAACTATTCGTTTAAGCGATAAATATTATTCAGGAAAAGAGTTCGTTATCACGACTTCAGGGAATGAAAAGGGAACTTCTTATGTGCAGCAATATTCTTTAAATGGACAACAGTTGCACGAACCTCGTATCCCATTCTCTGAAATTGTAAAAGGTGGACGTTTGGATATTCAGATGGGGAATTCTCCAAAGGATAATTATTAAAAACCATCGCTTAAATTTAATAGTGTTTGCTTGTGAAAAAGTAAACTGATAAAATAGTATTTATATGAATATAAGACGATTATTAGGAGCAGGTGTGATATGGTTGGGAATGTCTGTTCCAGCAATAGCATCTTTAGTGATAAAAAATGTGGAAATCACATCTCTTCCGGCTTTATATAAGTCGGATAGTGGTTTACAGCAGCGAGTTTGGATAAACATTGTGCATGAAGGTGATGTTGAGCCTATAGTTCTTCAAGTTGGGTGAAGTTACTAAAAAGGTGAAATTACATTCCGGAGAGAATAATTTTTATATAGAAATTCCAGAGGTAAGTCAAGCACAGGAAGATGTATTGACTGTGAAGCAAGGTAGGGAAATACTTTATACTGAACCTATAAAGATAAATCCGGTCCGTCATTGGCAAATGAATCTGGTGCAACATACACACACAGACATTGGCTATACCCGTTCTCAAATGGAAATATTGACGGAACATTTACGTTATATTGATTATGCACTGGATTATTGTGACGCTACCGATAATTATCCGGAGCCGGCAAAGTTTCGTTGGACTTGTGAAATTTCATGGGCTGTCAGCGAATATTTAAAATGCCGTCCGGCGGAGCAGATTGCGCGCTTGAAACAAAGAGTCAAAGAGGGGCGTATCGAGTTTGCTACGATGTATCTTAATTTTGACGAATTGCCAGATGAGCAAACTTTGGCTGCATCATTGGCTCCTCTTAAGCAGTTCCGTCAGCATGGAATGCGTGCGGAGTTGGCGATGCAAGATGATGTAAATGGTATCGGCTGGTGCTTTAGTGAATATTTTGCTGATGCGGGAGTGAAATATTTGAATATGGGGACCCATGGACATCGTGCTCTGATTTGTTTTGATAAGCCGACCGTATTTTGGTGGGAATCTCCTTCAGGAAAGAAAATGCTGGCTTATCGTGCAGAGCATTATAATCAGGGAAACTTTTTCGGAATTCACAATGACGATTTTGAGTCGTTTGAAACTAAGGTGTTGGAGTATCTGAAGCAATTAGAAGATAAACATTACCCGTATGATATTTGTGCAGCTCAACATTCAGGATATTTTACAGACAATGCACCTCCTTCAACCAAAAGCTGTGAAATGGTAAAGCGTTGGAATGAAAAATATGAATGGCCTAAATTGAGAACGGCTGTTGCCACAGAGTTTATAAAAACGGTAGAAACACAGTATGCGGATAAAATTCAGACAATTCGTGGGGCATGGCCCGACTGGTGGACGGACGGTTTTGCTTCTGGTGCTCGTGAGGCTGCTGTATCTCGTATCACTCACTCAAATGTGATTGCTAATCAAGTAGGTTTATCTTTTGCCAAAATGTTGGGAGCAGAATTGCCTACTGATATAAATAAGCAGATTGCAGGAATTAATAATGCTTTGCTGTTTTATGATGAACATACGTTTGGACATAGTGAGAGTGTACGTAATCCTTATGGATTGGAAACATGGGAACAGCGTTCGTTAAAGCAATCGTATGCATGGGAAGCATATCGGTATACTGGATTGTTGGGAGAAACTGTTATGGGGTTACTTCAGTCATTTACTCCTAAGGCGAAGCTTCCGTCTGTTGCTGTTTTTAATACTTTAAACTGGGATTATAGTGGAGTCGCTAAGGTGTATATTGATCACCAGATACTACCGAAAGAAAAAGATTTTGAAATTGTAGACGCTGCTGGTAATAAGGTTCCGGCTCAGGCAGGAGAAGTTCGTTCTGATGGTACATATTGGTATCTGTATGTGCGAAATGTTCCAGCTTTAGGTTGCGAACGTTATTTTATTAAAGTAAAAGATGCTCCTCGTCCTGTAATTGAACGGACAATACAATTAGCCGATACACATATAGAAAATGATTGGTATGCGGTTGATTTTAATTTGCAGCGTGGAACAATTAAACATTTATTCGACAAAGAACTTAATTGTTCCTTGCTGACAGATGATGCAAAGTGGGAATTGGGTGAGTTTGTTTATGAAATTATAGACAGTCGTCATCCTATGGAGAAATATCAGGCTCCTCAGTTTTTACGTCGCAGTCCGGAAAAAATCCGTTTTGAACAGTTTGAAAAAGGAGAAATATGGGATACTTATCGCTTCCGTGCAACTACTTCTGCCGGCATTGGGGAAGATAATTTAATGGTGGAGTTCCGTATATACAATGTAGAGAAAAAAATAGAAGTACTTTATCGTTTGCGTAAAAAATCTGTAATCGATCCGGAAGCAGTATATGTTTCTTTCCCTTACCAGATTGAAAATGGAAAAATATTCTTAGATGTTCCTGGTGGAAATATAGAAGCAGGTGTTGATCAAATAAAAGGTTCGTCTAATGATTGGTATACAGTGCAGAATTTTGCAACAGCGCGAAATAGTCACTCACAAGTTGTCATGTGTAGTCAGGAGATACCTCTGATGCAGTTCGGAGCAATTAATACAGGACGTTATCAGGCTGGAGCGGTTCCTCAGTCTACTAATATGTATTCATGGCCAATGAATAATTATTGGGTTACGAATTTTAATGCAGATCAGGTAGGAGAAATGCAATGGAGTTATTTTATAAATTCTTCTGAAGATTCTTCTTTGGAATATGCAACAAAATTTGCGTGGTCTAATAGAATTCCTTTCCTGACTAGAGTGTTACCTGCTGGAGAAGGAAATGATGGAACTAATCAGGTGAAAAATATTCTGAGAATAAATTCAGAGAATGTTTTATTAGTAAATATGACCCCTGTTGAAAATGAAAAGGCTGTTATGTTGCAACTTAGGGAGATTGGAGGTAAAATGGTAGACCTTTCTTTCTCTTCGGATATTGTGAATATTAAAAAAGTGGAAGTATGTGATGTTGTTGGAGAAACAGTTAAAGGTGAACAAGCTGCTTTGAAATTAAAACCTTGGGAAAGTAAATTTATCAAAATATACTGGTAATGTTTATTTGAATACTGTTTTTGATACTAGCTTACCCGTCATCGGTTATATCCGATGACGGGTTTCTTTTTAATGATAATAGATGAATATTTTATGAGAATATAGAATATGTATATTGCACGTTTTATTGTATTGTTTGAACACTCTATGTTACATATGGACAAATATTTTTTTCCTGCTTTCTTTTTTATACTTTTGGTATATTATAGTTTAATTATGCGTAATTTATTGATAATTAAATTGATTTATCTAATATGTATGCGTTCGTATAGTTCTGTTCTATAATTTTATTCTATTTCGATAAGATGAATTTTTTCTATTAATTCTATTTGATTATAAAATATTATTTTTATATTTGCACAAAATGATAATATGTATGAACAAATAATAAATTGTTTATGAGAAAACCGAATTATGACAAATATCCTGCTACGGTAATTGATGGGAATATCTTTCAAGGATGGGGTGAGATACGTGGTGTTCTTGCATCCAAATTGTCTGAAAAAGCTGTATTAGCAGTCGACTGCTATACTGGGGTGTATGAAAAAGAACTTATAGATGAGCTTTCTTTACTTCAGCCGGCAGAAATTATTCTGGTGAATGAATTGTATAAAGATGAGAAGGTTATAGCTGAAATGACAGAACGCTTTATGACTGATGATGTGTTGTTTGGCTATGTAACCAATTTATGCTTGGCGGATTATTTTGATAGTGAAAAGCTGGCGGCTGCACAAAAAAAAGTCAGTGAAAGCAATAAGCTTGTTATTGTGTTAGGTACAGGAGCGCATATGGTTGCCCCTGAAGCAACGCTTGTGTATGTGGATATGGCCCGTTGGGAAATTCAGCAACGTTTTCGTCGTCATGAAGTAAAAGCTTTAGGTATAGACAATCGTAATGAAGCTGTTTCGCTCCAATATAAAAGAGGATATTTTAATGATTGGCGTGTATGCGATCGTTATAAAGATTCATTGTTTCATGAGGTAGATTTTTGGTTGGATACTCATATTGCAGGACAGCCTAAAATGATTGATCGTGAAACTTTCTTTAAAGGCATTGAGAAAACATCTACGAAACCTTTCCGTGTTGTTCCTTTCTTTGATCCGGCGCCATGGGGAGGACAGTGGATGAAGGAGGTATGTGATTTGGACCGCAGTAAGCAAAATTACGGTTGGTGCTTCGACTGTGTGCCCGAGGAAAACAGCCTTTATTTTGAAGTAAATGGTGTACGCTTTGAATTACCTTCAGTTGATTTGGTATTGTTGAAAAGTAAAGAATTACTTGGAGAGCCTGTTGAAGCACGTTTTGGAAAAGACTTTCCGATACGTTTCGACTTCTTGGATACAATAGGTGGTGGAAACTTAAGTTTGCAGGTACATCCTACAACCCAGTTTATCCGCGAGAATTTCGGTATGTACTATACACAGGACGAAAGCTACTATCTGCTGGATGCAGAAGAAGATGCTGTTGTTTATTTAGGTGTAAAGAATGGAGTAGACCGTGAGGCTATGATAGAGGATTTACGCAGGGCACAGCGTGGTGAAATCGTGTTCGATGCTGAAAAGTATGTAAACAAGATACCGGCCAAAAAGCATGACCATTTCTTGATACCTGGAGGAACAATTCATTGTTCTGGTTCAAACAGTATGGTACTTGAAATCAGTTCAACTCCCAATCTGTTTACTTTCAAACTTTGGGACTGGCAGCGTTTGGGACTTGACGGAAAACCTCGTCCAATAAATGTAGAACGTGGAAAACATGTCATCAATTGGAATAGAAATACGGATTATGTATATGAAAAACTTCGTAACCATGTGACCTTGATAGGTGAAGGTGAAGGTTGGATGGAAGAACGTACCGGTTTGCATGAAAATGAGTTTATTGAAACCCGTCGTCATCGGTTCTCTGTTCCTGTATTGCACCATACTAACAACAGTGTGAATGTGTTCAATCTATTGGAAGGAGAGGAGGCTATTGTAGAAAGTCCTACTCATTCATTCGAGCCATTTGTAGTACATTATGCTGAAACCTTTATTATTCCGGCTTGTGTAGGTGAATATACTATCCGTCCTTATGGTTTGTCAGAAGGTAAGGAGTGTGTGACAGTGAAAGCTTATGTACGCTTCTGATAGTAGAAAAACAGAGTAATAAACCTTTAAAGAAGCCTTAAAAATATGTACGAAAATGACAAACGAATAGTATTGACCCTTGATGCAGGAGGAACTAATTTTGTTTTTTCTGCCATCAGGGGCAATCTTCAGATTGTTTCGCCAGTTTGTATGCCTTCTTGCTCGGACAATCTGGATAGATGCCTAGCCACTTTAGTGGCTGGTTTTGATGCCGTAATTAAAAGCTTGGATACACCTCCTGTTGCAATCAGCTTTGCCTTCCCGGGTCCGGCAGATTATAAAAATGGAGTGATAGGTGGAAACTTGCCTAACTTCCCTTCTTTTCGTCAGGGAGTAGCTCTTGGTCCATTTTTGCAACATCATTATGGCATTCCTGTTTATATAGAAAATGATGGAAATCTGTTTGCTTATGGTGAGGCTTTATCTGGAGCTCTTCCTATGGTAAATAGAGAATTGGAGGCAATGGGGCATAACCGGAAATATAAAAATTTACTGGGAATAACGTTAGGTACTGGCTTTGGAGCTGGGGTTGTAATAGATAACAGATTGTTGACAGGAGATAATGGCTGTGGAGGGGACGTTTGGCTGATGCGTAACAAGAAGTATCCTTCAATGCTTGCAGAAGAAAGTGTCAGTATTCGTGCCGTTAAAAGAGTGTATCGTGAATTGTCAGGAGTACAGGATGCCGATCTGACTCCTAAAGATATCTATGAAATTGCTGAAGGTATAAAGGAAGGTGATAAGAAGGCTGCAATAGCTAGTTTTCAGGAATTAGGAGAAATGGCTGGAAGTGCAATTGCATCTGCACTGAATATTGTAGATGGGTTAGTAGTAATAGGTGGTGGACTAGCCGGTGCTTCTCACTATATATTACCGGCTTTAGTAAATGAACTGCGCGCTACATTATCAATGTTTTCAGGAGAGCAATTCCCATGTTTGCAGATGGAAGTTTATAACTGGGAAGATGAAATGGACAGAAAGAAGTTTCTGGATTATCAACATCGTGAGGTCTTGATTCCCGGAACGTCAATTAAAGTACCCTATAATAATACGAAACGCATTGCAGTGATGTGTAGCCGTGAAGGAGCAAGCTGCTCTATCATGCGAGGTGCTTATGCATATGCGTTATCACAGCTAGAAGTTTAGTTTTCTTTAGGTAACAAGTTTTCAATAGGTATATATTAATTGGTCTATTAAAATTATTAACTTTTAAATCTTAATTAATTTATGAAACATGTAATAATGTGTTTTGTAGCTAGTTTGTTGCTTTCGTTGGTTTCCATACCAATGCTGGCACAACAACAGTCACGACTCATATCTGGTATTGTTAAAGATGAGTCAGGTGAGCCAATGATTGGTGCTAGTGTATTAGACGTTTCCACTAAACAAGGTACTATTGCTGATATAGACGGTAAATTTACTTTGGAAGTGACTTCTTCTTCTAAACTGCAAATATCATTTGTTGGATATAAAGACCAGATTATTTCTGGAAAAGATTTGAAAAAAGATATGATAATTGTTTTAAAATCTAATACAGAAATGATTGATGAACTGGTAGTTGTAGGATATGGTACACAGAAAAAAGTAAATCTTACAGGAGCTGTTGCTTCTGTTTCAACATCTGATATTCAAGGAAAACCTGTTACGAATATTGTTGAAGCTTTGCAAGGAACAACTTCCGGATTAGTAATTCAGCAGTCTAACTCAGCTCCAGGTGCACGTCCTAGTATTAATATTCGTGGATTAAATACGATGAATAATAATGACCCGATGGTTCTGATTGATGGAATTATTGGTGATATTCAAAATGTAAATCCTTCAGATATTGAAAATATTTCAGTATTAAAAGATGCTTCATCTACAGCTATCTATGGTTCTCGTGCGTCAAATGGTGTTATTTTGATAACAACTAAAAAAGGTTCTGCACAAAAAAATGAAGTAACTTATGAAATGCAGTATGGATGGCAGTCTCCTACTTGTTTACCGAAAGTCGTTGATTCATGGGTATATGCAGAAATGCGAAATGAAGCATTGGTAAATTCTGGACAGCCTGCGGCTTTTACTCCAGAGCAGATTGCATATTATCGTAACGGTGGTCCTAATTGTAAATGGATTGAAGAACTTTATAAGAAAAATTCTCCTCAACAAAGCCACAATTTATCTTTTTCAGGTGGCAATGATAAAACAACTTTTTTGGTTTCATTAGGGTATATGGATCAAAATAGTATGTTTAAAGGACCGGATTATGGTCAACAAAGATATAATGGACGTTTAAATTTGAGTCATAAAGTTTCAGAGCGTTTTAATTTCAGCACAACCGTTGCATATGCTCGTAATGAAGTTAAAGATCATGCTTATTGGACAGAATGGATTATAGAGCAAGCAACTCGTATGCCTTCTATTTATCCGATTAAAGATGAAAATGGAGCATATACTTATCCTAGTGGTAGTAATTCGAATGCTTTAGCCCGACTGGAACAAGGAGGTTATCGTCAGAACTCTAATGATGATGTATCTGCAACACTTAATGCTGAGTTGAAGATTTGGGATGGACTAAAATTGAAAGGAATGATTGGTGGGCAGTTGTATAACAATCGTACTCATGAAAATAGAAAAGCAATTGAAGCTCCTGCTTCTGGTGATACAGAAAATCGTATGACAGAACAGTTTGCTCGTTCATTGAATCTTACAACTAACGTGATGTTGACTTATGATAAGTCGTTTGGTAAGCATACGGTAGGTGCAATGGTCGGATATTCTTATGAAGGAGGTAGTGACAAAGGATATGATACATATCGTGTGACAGAAACATCTGATTTTGATATAATGGTTGGTACTCAGACTTCTAATGTTGGAAATTCAGGAAGCGGAAGTGACTGGTCTATTTATTCGGAATTTGCACGTCTCAATTATAATTATGATGAGAAGTATTTATTTGAAGCAAATTTACGTAATGATGCTTCTTCAAAATTTGCAAAGGGTAATCGTTCAGCTCTTTTCCCCTCGTTCTCTTTGGGATGGAGAGTTTCAGAAGAAAGATTTTTTGAGAAATTAAAAGAACATGTTTCTTCTTTAAAGTTAAGAACTTCATGGGGATTAGTTGGAAATAACAGAATTGATAACTATCAATATTTATCATCTGTAACAGTTTCTCCTAAATATAATTTTGGAAATACAATAGTAAACGGGGCCTCGTTTGCAGCTGTTAATACGGATATAAAATGGGAAACAACTGCAATGTTCGATTTGGGTATAGATGTTGGATTCCTTAATAATTCATTGAATATTACAGCTGATTTCTTTAATAATGTAACTCGTGACATTTTAATAGGTTTACCCGTTCCAGGTATGTTTGGTGGAGGTAGCCCTGTCCAGAATGCTGGAAAAGTGAGAAATCGCGGTTGGGAATTAAATATGAATTACCGATTCAAGACTGGGCAGGTAGAACATTTTGTTTCAGGAAATGTTTCTGATGCTGCTAATGAGGTAATAGATACTCGTGGTGTTGAATGGATTAATGGGGCCGATGTTAATACAATTATCAAAGAAGGATATCCTATTAATTCTTATTATGCTTATAGAGTTAACGGTATATTCCAAAATGATGAAGAGGTTGCACAGGGACCTTGGTTGGATGGGATAACTCCAAAACCTGGAGATCTGCGTTATGTTGATAAAAATAACGACGGCTTGGTGAAAGAAAGTGACGACCGTTTTATACTTGGAGATAATTTCCCTCATTATACTTATGGATTTAGTTATGGATTTACTTGGAAAGGTTTCGATTTTTCAATGTTTTGGCAAGGTGTAGGTCGACGCAATGTTTGGTTACGTGGTGAATCTGTAGAAGCTTTTCATAATAATAATGAAGGACCAGTTTTTGACTTTCATTTAGATCGCTGGACTCCGAATAATCCGGATGCTTCTTATCCACGTTTAACTGTAGGTGCAGAGTCTGCTAACAATGCTGCTAAATCTAATTTCTGGATTCAAGATGGCTCTTATTTACGATTGAAAAATGCTCAGATTGGTTATACTTTCCCGCAAAAATGGATGAGAAAAGTATATGTGAAAAATTTAAGAATTTATCTGAGTGGTCAGAATTTATTTACATTAAGTCATATAAAAGGCGGATGGGATCCTGAAACTACTGATGGTGGAGGACGTATTTATCCTGTTTCTCGCGTAATATCTATGGGATTAAACATTAAATTTTAATAAGCTATGAGAACATTTAGTATGATGAAATATATAGTAGGAGGAATACTTCTTAATTCTGTTGTAGCATGTGTTCCTCTTGACACAGAACCATACGACAGAGAAACTGATTTAAGTTTTTGGGAAAAAGAGGGTTCTGCTTTATATGCATTAAACGCATGTTATCCTACCTTGTATAGTGCGGAGGAGGTATTGTATGCCGATGCTATGACAGATAATGCATATACAAAAGTACAAACAGGGTTTAATCAGTCTATAGGAAATGGTAGCTATTCTACTGCTTATCCTTATGTAGAATCTGTCTGGGATAGTCGTTATGCAGGAATCCGTGTATGTAATCAATTACTGAACAATATTGATAAAGTTCCTGGATTGAGTGAGGAACTTCGGAACAGATATTGTGCTGAAGCTATGGTAATTCGGGCTTTTCATTATTTTGAGTTGTATTCTCGTTTTGGTGATGTACCCTATTTTACTAATGTTATAACAATTGAAGAATCTCAACAGCTTCCTAGAACCAGTAAAACTGAAATTATAGCAAATATTTTAGGAGAACTAGATCAGATTATCGATAATGATTATTTACCGGCTTCTTATAGTTCTAGCGAAGATAAAGGACGTATTACCAAATGGGCTGCTATGGCTTTAAAAGCACGTATATTACTTTTCGAAGGCCGTTGGGAAGAACTTAAGAATGTAACTTCTACTATAATGACTCAAGGTGGTTTTAACTTGTTTAATAGCTATAGTGGTTTGTTTGAAGTTGCTAATGAAAATAATGAAGAGGTAATTTTAGATCTGCAATATCTGTCGCCGGACCGTGAGCATCAAACTCAATATCAGTTCTTGCCTCCGACTTTAAAAGGCTATGCTCAACTTGCTCCTTTAAATGAACTTGTACAGTCATATATAACAGACAATGGCAAGGCTATAGATGAAGCTGGTGCTAATTATGATCCAGCTAAACCTTTTGAACATCGTGACCCACGTTTGGCTGCTACAATCTGCTATACGGGAAATAGTTATATTTTGCCAGATGGAACGACACAAGTTATCAATTGTGACAAGGGAAGCAATCCAGATGGTTACGGATTTAGTTCTAATTGCTCACCAACTGGGTATTATATAAAGAAGTACTGGGATAGAACGTACAGAGATAATTTGTATTCGGGATTGAATATTATTTTGATTCGTTATGCTGATGTTTTACTTATGAATGCTGAAGCTTTAGTCGAATTAGGTGAATTCTCCGAAACAGACTGGAATAAAACAATTCGTCCGCTTCGTGTGAGAGCTGGATTTACAGATGAACAGGCTCTGAAATTTCCAGGAGCATCTGCAGATTTGAGAGAAATAATCAGACGGGAGCGTCGCTCTGAGCTTGCATTAGAGGGCTTGCGTTTGAAAGATATCGTACGTTGGCGTATAGCAGATAAGGTAATGAACGGCTATTGTCACGGTATTTATACCGGTGATGCAGTTGGTACAGATGATGGGTATGTAAGGGTTGAAAATAGAGTTTTCGATGCAAATAAGCACTATTTGTGGCCTATACCTCAGAGTGAAAGAGATTTAAATCATAATTTGACACAAAATCCTAATTGGTGATAAATATGAAAACGATATATATTTTTTTATTGTCAATATTGTTTTTGACTGGATGTTCTGAAGATTATAAGCTCGATGAAAGTTTTACTTTGCCTACAGAACTGTCAGGACCAGAAGAGGTTGCTATTGATTTACAATCTTCTGAAAATATCGTGTTAACATGGAATGGAGGTGCTAATGATGGCGGAGTTTTATTATATTCTGTGCTGTTTGATAAAGGAGATGGGAACTTCTCTGAACCCATATATACTTCTCAAAGTGATTTTGGTGCTACCCGCCAGCTTACATTAACTCATGTTATATTGAATAAAATTGCTCGCGAAGCTGGATTGAAGACTGCTGAAACAGGTAAAGTGAAATGGACAGTGGAAGCTTCTCGTGGAGGAGTAGTCAGACGTTCACAAGAATGTGGAGAAATACTGATAACACGTCCGGCAGAAGAAATCCCAGAACAATTATATCTGTTGGGGTCAGCTACAGAAAACCAGGGAACAGCTCCTGTTCCTTTCCGTAAAGAGAGTGATGGTATTTTTGTTATCTATACGAAGCTGAGCTCTGGAAATATTTATTTTACTGATGCTTTAGAGGATGGTGTAAACTATACAGTTGACAGTTCTGGAAAATTAATAGAAGGCGATGAGGCTTATAACGTTGAAGCGGAAGAAAATGTTGTTAGATTAACACTGAATTTTAATGCTAAAACTATATCTAAAGATCTTATCTCGGGAGTGAGAATGATCTGGGGAGCAACTTTTGACGTAATAGCAGATATGCAGTATGTTGGTAATGGATCCTTTAAGAAAGAAAATGTCAATATCAAATTTGTAGATCCTAATGATCCTACTACAAATCCTCCTTCTTGGCTTACATGGGTTGAAGAACGTTACTATTTTATATCAACAATAAATGGTGCCGATGTTTGTTGGGGAAGAGGAGATAATGTCTCGGCTGAACAACCTGGTGAGAATGAACCTGCAACTTTCTATGAATTACATGAGTTTGCATGGAGCCAGTGGGATCATCTGTGGAAAATGAGTCATTCTTTGAATAAGAAAACTTGTACTGTAACGATTGAAACAAATGCAAATAATATGATGATTCATTCGTTCTCTGATGTGAAATAATAGATAAAATACGATTATATATCTCGGAGGATTAAATAAATCCTTCGAGATATAAAAATAAATTATAGTAGATAAGTATATGAAAAGATTTATATATGTAAGTGCTTTGGCACTCTCTTTATTTTGCTCCTGTGAAACAGGTGTTGAAGAGTGGAATCCTACAGGTCCTCAAACGCCTCCTCCTTCTCAAGAAGTTGTAGATTATGCAGCAAGAGGATATGAAGTTTTTGAGTTGGTCCAAGAATATTATAAGACAGGTAATTTGTATCGTGAGAATTTCCCGGTACAGTCAGGAGATGGTACTTATTCTTTTTTGTGGCCTTATAATTGTTTGACTACCGGAGCTGCATTTCTTACTGACTTGGAATATGATGTTGATTATAAGACATTGATAGATGGCTTGTCATATTATTGGATGGAAAGCAATGGACAACATCAGGTGGCTGGATATGGTTCTAGCACTGATGGAACGGCAGGAAGGGCGGATAGATTTTACGATGATAACTCCATTGTAGGAATTAGTCTGTTGGAGGCTTATGAACGTTTAAATGATGAGGCCTATCTTAATCGTGCTGGACAAATTGTAGATTTCCTGAAATCAGGGAAAGATGATATTTTCGGAGGAGGCATATGGTGGAATGAATCTTTGAAAAATGTAGCAGGAAATGAAAGTTCTAATAAACCTGCTTGTGCAAATGGTTATGCTGTGCAGTTTCTTTTAAAGTATTATGAAGTTTGTCCTCAAGAACGCAAAGAAGAAGTATTAGCTTTTGCTAAAGAACTTTATGAGTGGATAAAAACGAACTTGAGGGATAATACGGATAACTGTTATTGGAATAGTAAAGATGCTTCAGGTACAATCAATAAGACTAAATGGACGTATAATGTAGGTGTTATGATTCAGAATGGTGTATGCTTATACAAGATTACAAATGATGAAAATTATCTGAATGAGGCAAAAGCATCGGCTCAAGGGGCATATGGCGTATTTGTTCGTTCGGTGAATGGTATAGGATTAGCGTATCCAGATCATGATCCGTGGTTTAATACAAAATTATTAAGAGCCTATATTGATATTGCACCTTATGATCCGAATGTAAAACAGTATATAGATGTATATGCTAATTATATCAATTATGCATATGAACACGCACGTACTCAGGAAGGCTTCTTTTATGAGGACTGGACTGGTAAAGATCCTAAAAGAGCATCTCAGTTATTGATGCAGGATGCTGTAATTGAATCTTATGCAGTATTAGCTTTATATTATAATAGTCAGTTATGAGAATAATGAGATATCCTATTTTTTTTGTGTCTGTATTATTTCTTTTGTCTGCATGTAATAAGAAACAAACAAAAGAAACGCCTTATATGGATAGGGCTGAAGAATTATTTCAAAATGTATGGAGTAAGTATCGAGTACCTCAATATGGACTTTTTGCTGAGCATTATCCCAATACTTATAAACCGGATTTGACATATTTTCAAGATTCTACTCATAAGGCGCAAGAAACTTCTTATTTATGGCCGATGAGTGGAATATTCTCTGCTGTCAATCTTTTAGCAGAATATAATCCTGAAAGGTATGCCAATTATCAGGACTCTATGGTTATGGCTGTAGAAAAATATTATGATGATAAACGTATTCCAGCTGGATATCAAGCCTATCCTGTCCAGTTTAAAAAGGTCGACCGTTATTATGATGATAATGGGTTGGTTGGAATAGATTATATAGATGCTTATTTTTCTTCAGGAAATTCTGCCTATTTGGATAAAGCGAAGGAAGTAATGTCTTTTATCATGAGTGGCTGGTGGAATGACTGGGGAGGAGCTGTTTCATGGTTGGAAGGACATAAAGACCAAAAGCCTGCTTGTTCTAATGGAAAAGCGACAGTTCTTTCATTAAAGTTGTATGAAGCTACAAAAGATACGATGTATTTGGAGCAAGGAAAGCGCTTTTATAACTGGATGCTGGAACATTTGGAGGATGATTCTTTACATATTATCTGGAATTCATTGTTGACGGAAAAAGGTGAAGTACAAAAACATGCTTATACTTATAATACCGGAACGATGATTCAATCAGCAGTTCGTTTGTATAAGGCAACTGGTGATAAACGTTATTTGAATGATGCTGAGAGATTGGCAAAAGGTAGTTTTGCTTTCTATGTAAAGTATATGGATAATGGAGTTCCTTATATAAAGGATTTACCTTGGTTTGTTGTTGTGCTATTCCGTGGGTATCAGGAGTTATATGAGGTGAACGGCAATTCGAAATATATTGATGCTATTATTGAATCTGCCGATTGGGCATGGAAGCATGCTCGTGATAAAGCAGGATTAATATATAATGACTGGACAGGAAATTCTCAAGAGTATGATAAACCTAAATGGTTATTGGATGAATCATGTATGGTCGAACTTTATACTCGTATTGCTTTAATCAAAGGTGAAATAAAAAAATAATGATATGAATATTTTTAAAAATTTATGTATTGGAATAGGAGTTTTGTGTCTGGCATCTTGTGCTTCGCGTACTCCTGTTGCTCAGGAAATGGAATTAACGCAGTATGTGCATCCTAATATAGGGACAGTACATAGTCGCTGGTTCTTTTATACTCCGGCTGCCGTTCCTTTTGGAATGGCTAAATTGGGGGCTTCTACTAATGGTACATATGGTAATGAACAGGGATGGGAAGCTGTTGGATATGATGAAACTCATACATCGATTGATGGATTTCCTTGTATGCATGAATTTCAGATTGGAGGTATACTGTTAATGCCTACAGTTGGTACAGTGAAGAACATTCCGGGTAAACTGGAAACACCTGATGAGGGGTATCGTTCACGTTTTGATAAGAAGGATGAATATGCAACGCCCGGATACTATTCTGTTTTATTGAAAGACTATCAAGTAAAGGTAGAACTTACAGCAACAGAGAGGGTTGGTTTTCAAAGATATACATTCCCTAAGTCTGACAGTTCACATGTGATAATGGATATTGGAAACAGATTAGGAGAAAGTGGAAATGTACGAGATGCTTATATTAAGCAGGTTGATGAATCTACTATAGAAGGATATGTTGTAACAGAACCGGAATATGTGAAAAAGTATCAGGCAGGTGCAACTGTGCCTATGTATTTTTATGCAAAGCTGAGCCAATCTCCCAATTCTGTAAATGTTTTATTCAGAGGTAAAGATCTTATGGAAAAAACAGAGATAAAGGGTGCAGGAGCTATGATGGTATTAAATTATGATACTTCTAAAGATCAGGTCATAGATCTTAAAATAGGACTATCTTATACATCCATAGAAAATGCTAAGCTAAATTTGGAAAAGGAGGCTGAGAATCTGAGTTTTGACGAGGCAAAAGCTTTAGCTAAGGAAAAATGGAATGATGCATTAAATCGTATTGTCGTTTCTGGCGGTACTGAGGAAAGCCGAATTAAATTTTATACAGGATTATATCACGCGTTGCTGGGACGAGGCTTAGCTAGTGATGTCAATGGAGCTTATCCTAAAAATGATGGATCAATCGGACAGATTAAGCTCAAACAAGATGGTACCCCTGAGTACAATCATTATAACACTGATGCTATTTGGGGAGGATATTGGAATCTGACAAATCTTTGGGCTATTGCTTACCCGGAATATTATAATGATTGGGTACAAAGTCAGGTTATAATGTACAAAGATGCAGGATGGTTAGGTGATGGTATTGCTGCAAGTAAATATGTGTCAGGAGTAGGAACTAATATGGTTAGTATAGCTCTGGCGGGTGCTTATAACAGCGGCATTCGTGACTTTGATGTAGAAACGGCTTATCAGGCGGCATTGAAAAATGAACTGGAATGGAAAGGGCGTATTGAAGGTGCTGGAAAGATGGATGTCAGACAATTTGTTGAAAGAGGATATGTTCCTTATAATAACGATGTTTTCTTTGGAACTCATGACAAAGGCTCCTCTTTTTCTGTTTCGCATACATTAGAGTATAGTTTCAGTGCTTATGCTGTTGCTCAATGGGCTAAAGTATTAGGAAAACAAGACGATTATAAACGTTTAATGGAGCTGTCTACTGGCTGGGCAAAATTATTTGATGATGAATCTAAGGTTGTGCGTCCCCGTGTAGAAAGCGGTGAATTTATTGATAATTTTAATCCATTGGAACCTTGGAGAGGCTTTCAGGAAGGAAATGCTGTCCAATATACTTTTTTCGTTCCTCAAGATCCAGAGGGTTTGATTCAGCGTGTTGGAAATGATTTGTTTAATAATCGTTTGGATTCAATATTTACAGAAGCCCGTAAATCTATATTTGGAGGTGGAAAAGTGACTTATGCTTTTTCTGGCTTACAGAGTCCTTATAATCATGGTAATCAGCCAAATCTTCATATTTCATGGCTTTTCAATTTCTCTGGAAAACCTTATCTTACCCAAAAATGGACGCGTTTGATATGTGATGAGTTTTATGGAGTTACAGGTGAACATGGTTATGGATATGGACAAGATGAGGATCAAGGACAGCTTGGTGCATGGTATGTATTAGCTGGTATGGGATTATTTGATGTTCAAGGAGGTGTCTGTGATAAGCCAACTTTCCAAATAGGAAGTCCATTATTTGATAAAGTTGAAATTAAATTAAATCCTCAATATGCAAAAGGTAAATCTTTTGTTATAGAAGTAGAGAATAATACTCCCGATGCTTATTACATTCAATCTGCCGAGTTTAATGGAAAACCATTAAATGATTGTTGGATATATCGTGAGGATTTCTTTAAAGGGGGAACTCTGAAATTAAAAATGGGAAGTACGCCAAATGTTGAATGGGGAAAGGATGTACTTCCATATTATGGGAAATAAATATTTTATTATTTGTTGTTTGCATGGCTAATTTATTCATAATTAGCCATGCAAGCTGATTAATTTACTTATGAAAAACAGTTCTATAATAAAAGTAATTCCAGTACTTGCTGCCTTTTTTGTTATGGGCTTTTGTGATATAGTCGGTATTTCTTCCGATTATATGCAGACAAGTTTTGGTTGGTCGTCTACGATGACAGGATTCGTTCCGTCGATGGTGTTTATCTGGTTTCTTTTTCTAGGAATACCTGTTGGGAATAAGATGAATAAATGGGGGCGAAAAAATACCGTACTCATTAGTATGCTGGTGACAATTGTCGGTATGTTTTTGCCGTTGATTGTTTATAGTAGTGTAACTTGTATCATTGCTTATGTCTTGTTAGGCATAGGAAATGCCATATTGCAGATTTCTCTTAATCCATTGCTGAATAATGTGATACGGGATCAACGCATGCTTACAAGCAGTTTGACTGCCGGGCAGGTTATTAAGGCCGTTTCTTCTTTGGTTGGTCCGGAAATTGTATTATTTGCTACATTACGTTTTGGCTCTGAACATTGGTATTATTGCTTCCCAATATTGGGGATGATAACTTTGTTTTTTGCACTTTGGTTGATGTTCACACCTATAAAGCGGGAACAGAGTGTTTCAGAAACCATTTCAATGGCTGATTCGTTTTCCTTATTGAAGGATAAAATTATTTTGATTTTGTTTTTAGGAATCTTTTTCATTGTCGGAGTTGATGTTGCCACCAATTATATTAGTTCAAAACTTATGGCAGTTCGTTACGATTGGAGCGCCGAACAAGTCAAGTTTGCTCCTCAAGTTTATTTCTTGAGTAGAACAATTGGAGCATTACTTGGAACATTTTTGTTGGCAAGAATATCAGGAATACGTTATTTCCGTGTAAATATTATTGCATGTGCAGCTTCATTATTGCTTTTGATGTTTGTTGATGGTGCTACACTGAATTTATTATGTATTGGTGGAATCGGATTTTTTGCCTCTTCTGTTTTCTCTATCATTTATTCCTTAGCTTTTCAAGAATGTCCTTCAAAGATGAATCAGATTTCCGGTCTGATGATAACTGCCGTTGCCGGTGGTGGAGTTGTAACTCCTATTTTAGGATTTGCAATTGATTTGGGAGGAATTACGGCAGGATTATTCGTTGTCTTGCTGTGTGTTGCATACTTGATGTATTGTGCTTTTGGGATAAAGGTAAAAAAGGTTAGTTAATTAAATTTTTGCCATATAGGCAAAATGGGATGAAGATTAAGGCTCTGATATTTTTTATATTGGAGCCTTTTTTGATTGTTGTTTATGAAGGGAAATATCTTCTCCCTTCTAAGTTTTCAAGAGAACCTCATCATGTTTATTTATAGAGTTCCGGTTTAGAGCGACACGAAATTCTTAAATACATACTTGTTCTTTTGCATGTTCATCGGACATAAATGCTATATTTTATGTGAAGAAACAGTGCCGCTTTATGCATTCCCGTCATTGCTGATAATCAGTCTGTTCATTATGCTGAAAAAAATATGCTGTAATTTTTAAAAAAGAAGGTGTATTTTTAGTGAAAATATGCCGTTGTTTTGATGAAGACAAGGCGTTGTTTTTCCATTGTGCCGCTTTTTGCAGATAATGCGGTGTATTTTCCTTCGCGCACATGCGCCCGCCCGCGCAATAAATATTATTGTGCATGTTTTCCTCCTCCTTCTGCGTATGACAAAAAAATATGCCGCGTAACATACCTGCTTTTCAGTGTTTTACGAAAAAACTTTGAAAAACGGTCAAAAAAAAGTCGTGTAAAAGTTGGAGTTTGCGAAAAAGTGCGTAATTTTGCACCCGCTTTCGAGAGAGAAACGCAGTAAAGCATTGACAGAGTGAACGTGAGGTTTCCGGTTTTTCGGGTGTTGCCTTGTATCTTACCTTAGCGGTGCTAAGGGAGCGAGAAGGGCTTGCGGTTCCGGTTTCTGACCGCTGAAAAATTTTTTCGAAAAAAACTTCGAAAAAATTTGGTGGTTAAGAAAAAACCTCTTACCTTTGCAAACGCTTTCGCTAACAAACGGAAGCTTAGAAATAAGAAATAGTTCTTTGAAAGACTTTAGATAAACAAACGAAATGTAGTACAAGCAGTAGTCATGTGATATATATAATGTGTATCCGTGATGAAGTGATAAAACCGTCAATCTGATTAAATAATCAAGAAACATTCGGTCACCTGAACAGAGACAAAAAGTACTCGCAAGAGTAAAAAGATATTTTACAATGAAGAGTTTGATCCTGGCTCAGGATGAACGCTAGCTACAGGCTTAACACATGCAAGTCGAGGGGCAGCATGAACTTAGCTTGCTAAGTTTGATGGCGACCGGCGCACGGGTGAGTAACACGTATCCAACCTTCCGTTTACTCAGGGATAGCCTTTCGAAAGAAAGATTAATACCTGATAGTATGGTGAGATTGCATGATGGCACCATTAAAGATTTATTGGTAAACGATGGGGATGCGTTCCATTAGGTAGTAGGCGGGGTAACGGCCCACCTAGCCGACGATGGATAGGGGTTCTGAGAGGAAGGTCCCCCACATTGGAACTGAGACACGGTCCAAACTCCTACGGGAGGCAGCAGTGAGGAATATTGGTCAATGGGCGAGAGCCTGAACCAGCCAAGTAGCGTGAAGGATGAAGGTCCTACGGATTGTAAACTTCTTTTATACGGGAATAAAGTATCCTACGTGTAGGATTTTGTATGTACCGTATGAATAAGCATCGGCTAACTCCGTGCCAGCAGCCGCGGTAATACGGAGGATGCGAGCGTTATCCGGATTTATTGGGTTTAAAGGGAGCGCAGACGGGAGATTAAGTCAGTTGTGAAAGTTTGCGGCTCAACCGTAAAATTGCAGTTGATACTGGTTTCCTTGAGTGCAGTTGAGGCAGGCGGAATTCGTGGTGTAGCGGTGAAATGCTTAGATATCACGAAGAACCCCGATTGCGAAGGCAGCTTGCTAAACTGTAACTGACGTTCATGCTCGAAAGTGTGGGTATCAAACAGGATTAGATACCCTGGTAGTCCACACGGTAAACGATGGATACTCGCTGTTGGCGATATACTGTCAGCGGCCAAGCGAAAGCATTAAGTATCCCACCTGGGGAGTACGCCGGCAACGGTGAAACTCAAAGGAATTGACGGGGGCCCGCACAAGCGGAGGAACATGTGGTTTAATTCGATGATACGCGAGGAACCTTACCCGGGCTTAAATTGCAGACGAATTACGAGGAAACTTGTAAGCCGCAAGGCGTCTGTGAAGGTGCTGCATGGTTGTCGTCAGCTCGTGCCGTGAGGTGTCGGCTTAAGTGCCATAACGAGCGCAACCCTCGTGGTCAGTTACTAACAGGTTAAGCTGAGGACTCTGGCCAGACTGCCATCGTAAGATGTGAGGAAGGTGGGGATGACGTCAAATCAGCACGGTCCTTACGTCCGGGGCTACACACGTGTTACAATGGGAGGTACAGAAGGCAGCTACCCGGCGACGGGATGCCAATCCCCAAAACCTCTCTCAGTTCGGACTGGAGTCTGCAACCCGACTCCACGAAGCTGGATTCGCTAGTAATCGCGCATCAGCCACGGCGCGGTGAATACGTTCCCGGGCCTTGTACACACCGCCCGTCAAGCCATGAAAGCCGGGGGTACCTGAAGTGCGTAACCGCAAGGAGCGCCCTAGGGTAAAATCGGTAATTGGGGCTAAGTCGTAACAAGGTAGCCGTACCGGAAGGTGCGGCTGGAACACCTCCTTTCTGGAGCGTGACCTGAATAAGGGTTTTGTCCCTTGTGCTGCATGGGAGTTTGTTTAACGATATAGAAGAGAGAAAGATGAAGCCGAGTCGGTAACAGACTAGGTTGAACTGAATCACAAAAGCTAGTCCTATAGCTCAGTTGGTTAGAGCGCTACACTGATAATGTAGAGGTCGGCAGTTCAACTCTGCCTGGGACTACCCGAAAGGAAGGAAGAAAAAACTTCCTTAAAAATTTGCGGGAACGAAGGAAAACGCTTACCTTTGCAGCCGCAAAAAAACGGGGGATTAGCTCAGCTGGCTAGAGCACCTGCTTTGCACGCAGGGGGTCAACGGTTCGAATCCGTTATTCTCCACCATAAAGATAGGTCTATGACATGATGTAACAAGCAAAAAGTAATTTTAGTACGAAAGCTAAAAGTATATATCATCCCGCACTATAATATATAGTGTGCACGTGATAAGGAAAGTAGGAAAGGGCGCATGGCGGATGCCTTGGCTCTCGGAGGCGATGAAGGACGTGATAAGCTGCGATAAGTCACGGGGAGGTGCAAATAACCCTTGATCCGTGAATCTCCGAATGGGACAACCCGTTACCTTGAAGAGGTAACATCCATCAATGATGGAGGCTAACGCAGGGAACTGAAACATCTTAGTACCTGCAGGAAAAGAAAATAACAATGATTCCCCCAGTAGTGGCGAGCGAACGGGGAAGAGCCCAAACCGTTCATGTTACGGCATGGACGGGGTTGTAGGACCGCGTCGTTGCAAGAAATTTTGCGAGAAGAACGATCTGGAAAGTTCGGCCGAAGACGGTGACAGCCCGGTATTCTAAGCAAGACGAAGCATAGCGGTATCCTGAGTAGCGCGGAACACGAGGAATTCTGCGTGAATCTGCCGGGACCATCCGGTAAGGCTAAATACTCCCGAGAGACCGATAGTGGACCAGTACCGTGAGGGAAAGGTGAAAAGCACTTCGAACAGAAGAGTGAAATAGTACCTGAAACCGTGCGCCTACAAGCGGTCGGAGCACGAAAGTGTGACGGCGTGCCTTTTGCATAATGAACCTACGAGTTGCCGTCTTTGGCAAGGTTAAGGGACATGAGTCCCGCAGCCGAAGCGAAAGCGAGTCTGAACAGGGCGTCAAGTCAGCGGCGGCAGACGCGAAACCAAGTGATCTACCCTTGGCCAGGATGAAGTCTGGGTAACACCAGATGGAGGTCCGCACCAATAAGCGTTGAAAAGCTTCTGGATGAGCTGAGGGTAGGGGTGAAAGGCTAATCAAACTTGGAGATAGCTCGTACTCCCCGAAATGCATTTAGGTGCAGCCTTGCGGGTTACTGATGTGAGGTAGAGCGACTGATTGGATGCGAGGGCTTCACCGCCTATCAAGTCCTGACAAACTCCGAATGCGCATCAGTTCTACCGCAGGAGTGAGGGCATGGGTGCTAAGGTCCGTGCCCGAGAGGAGAAGAATCCGGACCACCGGCTAAGGTCCCGAAATGACAGCTAAGTTAAACTAACGAAGTCTGATTGCTAAGACAGCTAGGATGTTGGCTTGGAAGCAGCCATTCATTTAAAGAGTGCGTAACAGCTCACTAGTCGAGGAATCGGGCGTGGATAATAATCGGGTATGAAGTTGTCTACCGAAGCCGTGGGATCAGCAATGATCGGTAGGGGAGCATTCCATTCCGCGTCGAAGGCGTGGCGTGAGCCATTCTGGAGCGTATGGAAAAGCAAATGTAGGTATAAGTAACGATAAAGGGGGTGAGAAACCCCCTCGCCGAAAGACTAAGGTTTCCTGATCAACGCTAATCGGATCAGGGTCAGTCGGGTCCTAAGGCTCAGCCGAACGGCGAGGCCGATGGCAGAAACGGTTAATATTCCGTTACTACCTTTGAGGGTGACGTGGGGAAGCAGTAGTGACACTGCCGCGGGCTGACGGAATAGCCCGTTAAAGAGTGTAGGCGTCGATTTCCGCAGGCAAATCCACGGAAAGAGCCGAACTTGACAGTATGGAGCGTCCTTCGGGACAATCCAACAGCGCAGGTAATCAGACTGCCGAGAAAATCCGCTAAACATAACTTCAGAGGTACCCGTACCGCAAACGGACACACGTAGTCGGGTTGAATATACTAAGGCGCTTGGGTGAATCACGGTTAAGGAACTAGGCAAACTGACCCTGTAACTTCGGGATAAAGGGTCCCTCCTCGCAAGAGAGGGCGCAGAGAATAGGTCCAGGCAACTGTTTAACAAAAACACAGGGCTGTGCGAATATGAAAGTAGAAGTATACAGCCTGACACCTGCCCGGTGCTGGAAGGTTAAGAGGAGATGTCATCGCAAGAGAAGCATTGAATTGAAGCCCCAGTAAACGGCGGCCGTAACTATAACGGTCCTAAGGTAGCGAAATTCCTTGTCGGGTAAGTTCCGACCTGCACGAATGGTGTAATGATCCGGACGCTGTCTCAACCGTGAGCCCAGTGAAATTGTAGTATCGGTGAAGATGCCGATTACCCGCGATGGGACGAAAAGACCCCGTGAACCTTTACTATAGCTTAGCATTGAATTTGGGCACGCGATGTGTAGGATAGGTCGGAGGCTTTGAAGCAGTCACGCCAGTGTTTGTGGAGCCGCTGTTGAAATACGACCCTTTGTTTGTTTGAATTCTAACTCTTGGTAAGAGGACATTGCTTGGTGGGTAGTTTGACTGGGGTGGTCGCCTCCAAAAGCGTAACGGAGGCTTCTAAAGGTGCCCTCAGGACGATCGGTAACCGTCCGCAGAGTGTAATGGCAGAAGGGCGCTTGACTGGGAGACAGACAAGTCGAGCAGGTAGGAAACTAGAGCATAGTGATCCGGTGTTTCCGTATGGAAGGGACATCGCTCAAAGGATAAAAGGTACTCCGGGGATAACAGGCTGATCCCTCCCAAGAGCTCATATCGACGGAGTGGTTTGGCACCTCGATGTCGGCTCGTCACATCCTGGGGCTGGAGAAGGTCCCAAGGGTTGGGCTGTTCGCCCATTAAAGTGGCACGCGAGCTGGGTTCAGAACGTCGTGAGACAGTTCGGTCTCTATCTATCGTGGGCGTATGAAATTTGCGTGGCTCTGACACTAGTACGAGAGGACCGTGTTGGACCGACCTCTGGTTTACCGGTTGTGCCGCCAGGTGCATCGCCGGGTATCTAAGTCGGGATCGGATAAGTGCTGAAAGCATCTAAGTACGAAGCCGGCCACAAGATTAGATTTCTCAGGGTCGTCAAAGACGATGACGTTGATAGGATGCAGGTGTAAAGGTAGAGATACCAAAGCCGAGCATTACTAATTGCCCGTATGCTTTCCTTGTCAGGAAGGATGGGTGATATATACTTTCAGCTTCTTGAGAAGTGCTTGAATTACCTGCTTGTTAGTCATGAATACATAAAGGATATTCAGGTGACTATTGCACGAAGGTTCCACCTCTTCCCATTCCGAACAGAGAAGTTAAGCTTCGTCACGCCGATGGTACTGCGCAAGTGGGAGAGTAGGTAGTCGCCGTCTTAGGAGAAGCCCTGCAGCATCACAAGTGCCGCGGGGCTTTCTTTTTTGCATGAGGGCAGAAAAAACGCCGCCGGCTCTTGCCCTTCTGGAGAGTGCCCTTCGACGAGTCGATGCCGATTAGCTTTGCCGGAGTTCTAATTTAATGTTGAAAGTCATACTTCCTTAGAAAATGAACATTTAGGGGAATTTTATGTTTCTGATATTATATAGATAAAGATAATTAAATAATTTTTTCTACTTTTGGGCAATATATAATACATTTATTATGGATACAATTATTCCTTATGCACTTTTGTGCTTTACTTCATTTTTTACGTTGACAAATCCTTTGGGAACTATGCCTGTATTTCTGACTATGACAAATGGACTGGGTGAGCAGGAACGTCGTCATATCGTAAAAAGGGCTACGATTATTTCATTCATTATTTTAATTGCCTTTACTTTCTGCGGACAATTCCTATTTAAGTTTTTTGGAATATCGACCAATGGTTTTCGTATTGCTGCAGGTATCATTATTCTGAAAATAGGTTATGACATGCTTCAGGCTCGTTATACGAATACAAAATTGAAAGATGAAGAGATAAAAACTTATGCAGATGATATATCAATTACTCCGCTTTCTATTCCGATGTTGTGTGGTCCCGGAGCTATTGCTAATGGTATTATTTTGATGGATGACGCGAATACATGGGAATTGAAAACAACACTGGTAGTCGTTATTGCTGTAGTCTATGTTTTAACCTATATTATACTGCGTTTATCAACTCGTTTAGTTAATGTAATAGGAGAGACTGGAAATAATGTTATGATGCGTTTAATGGGCCTTATTTTGATGGTTATTGCTGTGGAATGTTTTGTAGGAGGAATGAAGCCTATACTGATAGATATTATTCAAAATAGTCATCTTTAATTGAGTTAGTATATAAAAAGAGTGTCCCAAGTTTCTATATTCAGAAAACTTGGGACACTCTTTTTATATACTAATCGAATGATTATTTTTTCCAGAACTGTAAACTTCCTGCTTTAATCAAATCATTGTGATTGATGCGATAGCCACATTCTTTGTCACCTAACTTGATTGTTTTGATATAATCAGATTCACTATCCGGATTCATTGTTTCGATAACTAACTGATCTTTTCCATAATATTTAGGATTGAGCTTGATAGTTATCTTGTCGAATGTAGGAGTTGTAAGAGTATATTCAGGTACTCCAGGACAGTCAGGATAGAATCCCATCATACTGAATATAGCCCATGTTGACATTGTTCCTGCATCATCATTACCCGGGATGCCATTAGGCTGAGTTGTGAAATATTTAGCAAGTAATTCTTTTATCAGTTTCTGCGTACGCCACTCTTCACCTTTGAAATAGCTGAACAGATAAGGATATGCGATATCAGGTTCGTTTGCCGGATCGTAGTAACCTTTGTCGAAAATCATTTGCAGTTTGTCTACAAAAGGCTTTTTGCCTCCCATCAATTTGGCAAGTCCCTTGATATCGTGAGGAACGTAGTATGTGTAGTTCCACGCATTACCTTCATGGAATCCTGGACTTGGTTCGAAGTTCTCACCTTGTTTAGGGTCGAATGGAGAATAGAATTTTCCATCAGGAAGGATAGGACGAAGGGTACCATACTCCTTGCAATAATAGTTTTTGTATCCCATTGATCGCTTATAGAATAATTTGGCATCTTCTTTTTTGTCTAGAGCCTTAGCCAATGTGTAGAGAGAATAATCGGCAATATAGTATTCCAGTGCATGAGAAACAGAGTTGTCATATTGTTCTCTTAAAGGAACATAGCCGAGCTTTGTATAATCGTCATTATCCGGACGCATCAGATTCTCTTTACCCGGAAGTGTAGCCGACTTATACATGGCTTCGTAAGCAAGGTTGATATCGAAATCGCGTAAACCTTTCATCCATGTATCTACAATAACCGGAAGACTTGGATCTCCTTCCATTGTCAGAGTTTCCCGTCCATAAAGCTCCCATTTAGGAAGCCAGCCGTGTTCACGATACATATCCAGCATGGTATTAATCATATCCATTTGTCTTTCTGGATAGACCAAAGTCATTAACTGATGCAGATTTCTATAAGTATCCCATAATGAAAAGACTGTATAGCGGTTTCCTTTTGTTGTGAGGATTTTATCACCTTCCATTTGAGGGTATTCTCCATTGATGTCCTGTAAGATATTAGGATGGATTAATGCATGATAAAGTCCGGTATAGAAAACTGTTTTCTGATCCTTTGTTCCACCTTCTACTTTGATTCTTCCCAAATCATCGTTCCAACGTTGACGAGCTTCCTGATGGATAGCTGCAAAGTGGCGTCCGCTTTGTTCCTTGTCAAGATTTTCTCTTGCATTTTCTATACTGACGAAAGAAACTCCCATAGCGACTTCTATCTGCTCACCTTCTTCTGTATCAAAAGAGAACCATGCACCGATATCGTCGCCTGCAATATCTTTATTATATTGTGTGTACAGCTTGTATTTGCCTTGGTCTTTATCCCATTCTGCTTCTACACCTTGCATGGGACGTTGTTTCTTCCAGTATCCTGTAGCTTTAGGAGCTTTGTTGATACGCATCACAAAATAGATAGGGAATACAGCCTGCGGGTTATAACAGAAAGTTCCGAGCACTTTCATTCCCTCTACTTCACAATCGCTGACTCTACGCATGAAAGCACCTGTTTCGTTAGTTAATCCCTCACCCAAATTTAAAAGGATGTTACTTTCACCTTTGGGGAAGGTAAAGCGTGATAGACCTGTACGAGGAGTAGCTGTTGCTTCTGCCAGAATATTGTATTTAGTAAGTGAAATCGTATAATATCCGGGAGTCGCATTTTCTTTTTCATATTTACTACCATAGTTACGATAGTCAACATCTAGCTTTCCTGTAGTTGGCATTAATAGTAAAGAGCCAAGTTCCGGACATCCCACTCCACTTAAGTTGACATGAGCAAAACCGGTAAAGAAGCTATTGGTATAGTCATAAGGGGTAGACCACCAGCGTGCATCCTTATCGTATTTATTGTCTTCCGATCCCATAACATTGAATGGTACTACAGACATCATTCCATTCGGACAGACTGCTCCTGGGTTGCAGGTTCCGAAATTAGTAGTTCCGATGAATGGATTGACGTAATCGGCCGGTTCTTGTGCATGTAATGTACCTAATGCCAAAAAGCTAGCCAAGCATACTAATAAATGTTTCATAAAAATAATATTAGATGAAAAAACTGAAAAAGGCTGCACCAATAACCGCAGCAGATTATTCGATACAGCCCCAAAAGGTTACTTTATGTATGAATACCTATGAAAAAATTTCAAGGGCATTAGATGATCGAAGTGCGTTTTACAAAATCGATAATTTCAGAAACGTATCCGAAAGCCATACCTACCACTGTATCAGCAGCGCCGTAGTATACAGCTACACGTTCTCCATCTTGTAATGCGGCACAAGGGAATACTACATTAGGTACATCTCCCTGCAATTCATATGGAGCTGCCGGACCTAAGATATAATCGCGTGTACGGTACAATACTTTTTCCGGATTGTCTTTGTCCAGAATAGCCGCACCCATAGAGTAACGGAATCCGTTGCAAGTAGTGATAACTCCATGATAGAACATCAGCCATCCAGCTTCAGTCAGGAAAGGCACTGAACCTGCACCGATTTTTGTGCATTGCCATGCGCTTTCTGGGAATGGAGTCACTTTCATTACACAACGATGTTCACCCCAGTATTTCATATCAGGACTGTAGCTGATATAAATGTCACCGAAAGGAGTGTGTCCGTTGTCACTCGGACGGCTCAGCATTGCATATTTACCATTGATTTTCTGCGGGAACAAAACTCCGTTGCGGTTGAATGGCAAGAATGCATTTTCGCATTGATAAAATTCTTTGAAGTCGAATGTATATCCGATTCCGATAGTTGGTCCATGATAACCATTACACCATGTAATCCAGTAACGGTCTTCAATCCAGGTAACGCGAGGATCGTATTTATATTCCGATTCGATCATATCAGTATTACCAGCCTTGAACTGAATAGGTTCATGGTTTATTTCCCAATTTATACCATCCTTGCTGAATCCTGCAAAAATGTTCATCTGTACAGCTTTGTTGTCGCAACGGAAAACTCCTGCAAATCCGTCTTTATACGGAACAACTGCGCTGTTGAATATACTGTTTGACGAAGGAATTTGATAACGTCCAATAACGGGGTTCTTTGAATAACGCCACATTACATCTGTACATCCAGCCGGGCGATCTTCCCACGGCATATTAAATTTCTCTACCATATTTGTTGATATTTAGTTGTTAACTATTCTCTTTCTCCTTCAATGAGTGTACCATCCTGATTATATTTGAACGGTACAAAATAAGTAATCAGGAATGCCGGTATAGTAGCTATCAGCACGAATATGAAGAAGGGTTCATATCCTCCCGGTTTGTTAAACCATTCGCCTAGAATTTCACATACCCATCCACTTAACATTCCCGGAATCATGACTCCCAAGTTCATGATACCTGATGCAAAGGCATAGTGAGCCATTTGATGTTTGCCTGGAGCAACTTGCTGCATCATAAACAGTGTCAGCCCTACGAAGCCAAAGCCGTATCCGAAATATTCCAATACGATACCGCTGCAAATCAACAAACCATTTTCCGGCTGGAATGTAGCAAATAATGCATATACCATAAATGGCAAGTTAAATATGCAGCATAGTGAGAACAATGTCTTTTTAAGTCCTCGTGCTGATATATAATATCCAGCTAGCAAAGATCCCAGAACGAATGCTGCCGCACCATATGTACCATAATAAAGTCCGATCTCTTTTTCGCTTAATCCCAAGCCTCCGGTTTCCCTGCTGGCTTTTAAGAACAGAGGAACAATTTTCATTACAAATCCTTCTGCAAATCGGTACAGAATGATGAAAAAGAGATAATAGACAATGTGACGTTTACGGAAAAAGTCGAGTAATACATTGGCCAGTTCTGTCATTACCTGTCCGGCTGTACGCTGTTCGCCCTGCTTTTTAGCTCCACCTGAGGGAAGTATAAATAAATGATAAATACCCAGGATTATCATTATGACACAGAGTATTGTCATAATAATCATCCATGCCTTCTGATTGGCCGCAAACATAACTGTACTATCAGCACCTTCTGTTCCGCCATATTGTTCTATCAGGTAGCCGGCTAAATATACCAGTCCACCGGTTGCTATGATTTTAGCTATATTATAGAAAGCACCTTGCCAGCCAATATACTTCGCTTGATCATCGTTGGATAATTCGCTCATGTATACTCCGTCGCATGCGATATCGTGTGTAGCTCCACTAAATGCAATAATTGCCAGTAAAGCGATGGAAATACTGAAAAAGTGAGGTAAGTTTAACGAAAACGCAACTAGTCCGAATGTTACTCCAGTGATTAGCTGGGTTGTTATAACGAAGAATTTTTTTGTCTTGAATAACTCCAGAAACGGACTCCATAAAGGTTTTAAAGTCCATGGAAGTAAAATAAGTGAAGTCCAGAAAGTAATGAGTTTATCCTCTACTCCCAGTCCTTTGAACATAAGAACTGTTACCATATTTAGGACTACAAAAGGCAATCCCATGGCAAAGTATGCTGTCGGAACCCATGTTATCGGACTTTTTGTTTTTTTCGGGTGATTAGTTTGTTTCATAGTATTGTTTGTCAGTTAATTCATCATTATAACAGCTAAAACTCAAAGCATACGTAATTTATTATTTGAGTTTTAATATATTTTAGAGTTTGAATATTCTTTAATTGTTTGGGAAAATCGTGTATTTGTTCGGCATAATTGATTTTCCTGATATCTTAAATTTTATATGAAATAAGCTTTCTGTTTTTAAAGAATATTTTTATTCTCTTCCAACTAAGTGCAAATATACAATTTTCTATCAAATAGAAGCTTGAAATATCCCAACTAAGTTGCTTATATATCTAAAAAAAGTGATAATAAAAGCAGGTTACTCCAACTTTGTTTGATATTTGTGGGAAGTAACCTGCTTCGAACTGGATTTATCTGGTAAATCCTTTTATGTGTGTATTATTTTTTCAGCTCTTTACTGAATGAATAAGGAGCATCTTCAGGTGCGATACCTCTGTTCTTGTTCGGTTTGTCACCCATTACATAGTCAATCGTACCGCCGTTTTGCAGAGTAGAATAAGTAATGTAATTCTTGGTATATTCCTGACCGTTTACCTTCATGTCCTGAATGTAATAGTTGGTCTCACTGTTCTGAGGAGCATTGATTACAATGTTCTTGCCATTTTCAAAATGGATGGTTGCTTTCTGGAACAGCGGAGCACCAAGTACATACTGGTCGGTTCCCGGACATACCGGATAGAATCCCAGTGCTGAGAACACATACCATGCAGAAGTCTGTCCGTTATCCTCGTCACCGCAATAACCGTCGGGAGTCGGAGTATACATGCGGTCCATTACCTGACGAAGCCAGTACTGAGCCTTCCATGGCTGCTTGGCATAGTTGTACAGGTAAATCATGTGCTGGATAGGCTGGTTGCCGTGTGCGTAGTTACCCATGTTCATCACTGTCATCTCACGGATTTCGTGAATCGGGAAACCGTAATAGCTGTCGTCGAATACAGGAGGTACAGAGAATACAGAATCCATCATTGTCACAAACATGTCATCACCGCCCATCAGGTCAATCAGTCCCTGAGGATCGTGGAATACAGACCATGAATAGTGCCAGCTATTACCTTCGGTGAATGCATCACCCCATTTCAGCGGTGAGAACGGAGCCATGAACTTGCCATCCTTATTCTTGCCACGCATCAGCAGGGTTTCCTTGTCGAACAGGTTTCTGTAATTCATGGCACGTTTGGCAAACAGGTTCACTTCCTTCTTCGGACGCTTCAGGTCCTTTGCCAGTTTATAGATACACCAGTCGTTATAAGCATATTCCAGTGTACGGGCAGCATTCTCGTTGATCTTCACATCGTAAGGTACATAGCCCAGCTTGTTGTAATATTCATATCCCAGACGTCCGGTTGAAGAAACTTCCGGATGTACATTTTCCGTTCCGTGAATCAGACCTTTATAAAGAGTTTCCAGATCGTCCACCTTCACACCCTTGAAGTAAGCATCCACCTGGATGGAAGCCGAGTTGTTTCCGATCATGCAGCCACGGTGTCCCGGGCTTGCCCATTCGGGGAAGAAACCGCTTTCCTTATATGTATTGATAAGACCTTCCTGAATTTCCTTGTTGACAGACGGATAAATCAGGTTCAACAACGGGAACAGGCAGCGGAATGTATCCCAGAAGCCTGTATCGGTATACATATATCCCGGAACTACCTCACCGTTGTAAGGACTGTAGTGTACGATCTGTCCCTGTGCATCCACTTCGTAGAACTTGCGCGGGAAGAGCAGTGAGCGGTACAGACAAGAGTAGAAAGTACGGTACTGGTCGAGATTGCCGCCTTCCACTTCAATCTTGCTTAATACATCGTTCCATGCAGCCTTGCCCTTTTCTACCAGCGTATTGAAATCATCGTTACCCAGTTCCTTCAGGTTCAGCAAAGCCTGTTCAGGACTGATGAATGAAGAAGCCACGCGTGCATGTACGGTTTCTCCCTTTTTCGTAGCAAATCCGATGATAGCTCCTGCATGGTCTGCCTGCTGTTCCGTACCGTTCTCCTTTACGATGCTGTCGGCAACGGTAGCCTGATAAGTGAACGGCTTGTCGAATTCGATAACGAAATAATTCTTGAAGTTAGCCGGAACACCGCCACTGTTCTTGGTAGAATAACCGATGATACGGTTGTTTGCCGCATCAATCTTTACATACGAACCCTTGTCGAAGGCATCTACCACTACATACGAGTGTTCATTTTCGGGGAAAGTAAAGCGGAACATGGCAGCACGTTCTGTCGGAGTCAGCTCGGTTACAATGTCGTATTCTGCCAGATACACTTTATAATAATATGCCTTTGCAGTTTCGCTCTTGTGAGCAAACCAGCTGGCACGTTTGTCTTCATTGAATTCCGGTTTGTTTACCATCGGCATGATGGAGAACTGTCCGTAGTCGTTTATCCACGGACTGGGCTGGTGAGTCTGCTTGAATCCGCGAATCTTCGTAGCTGTGTACTGATACATCCAGCCGTCGCCCATCTTACCTGTCTGCGGGCTCCAGAAGTTCATACCCCACGGACGCGCGATGGCCGGATACGTGTTACCCGTTGACAGCTCGAATGTAGACTGAGTGCCGACCAGCGGGTTTACATAATCTGCATAATTGGTTGCTTTGGCAAAGCTCAAAAAGCCTGCCAGAAAAATAAGTAATGACAGTTTTTTCATGGCTTATTTATGATTTTATTGTTGTACTCCCCATTTAGTAGGTTGATTGGTTGAGGTTATTTCAAGTGTTCCACCGGCAGCTATATCCTTATGTTCAAGGAATGGGATATTCAATTCCTGACCATTCAGCATAGCTGACTCGATATATTTGTTGTCTTTCGAATTATTCTTTGTAATAATTGTAAACGTTTTTGCTTCCGGCAGATTAATTGTAACCTTATCGAATAAAGGACGGCCGATTGAATACACTGGTTTACCCGGGCAAACCTGGTAGAATCCCATTGCATTCAGAATATACCATGCCGACATTTGTCCACAGTCTTCATTGCCTGAAAGTCCGTCGGGAGCATTGCGGTACTGTTCTTTCAATACACGGTCAATCAGTTCCTGTGTCTTCCATGGCTGGTTTACATAGTTATACATATGTATGATATGATGGCTCGGTTCATTACCGTGAGCATATTGTCCGATCAGTCCGCTTATGTCAGCCGAAACTGCATCACCCTCCAAACTAGAATCTGCAGTGAACAGCGAATCCAGTTTTCCGACAAATGCCTGCTCACCTCCCATTAATTCTACCAATCCTTCTATATCATGTGGAGTAAACCAAGTCCATTGCCATGCATTTCCTTCACAATAATCATCACTTCGGTGGTTGGAAGCTCTCGGGCTAAACGGACTGCGCCATTCTCCCTTTGAGTCAAGTCCGCGCATGAAGCGTGTAGACGGATCAAAGTATAGTTCGTAAGCTTTAGCAAAGCGTGTATATTTTTCCTGATTCTTATAATCTCCTACTGCTTCGGCAAGTACCGAGATGCAATAGTCGTCGTAAGCATATTCCAGCGCCTTGGCAACTGATTCGTTTTCACGGTCACATGGGATGTATCCCAGTGTGTTTTTGTAATATTTAGCCATCGGCATCAGATGCGGCAACACCAATGCCGGACATTTTATACCGGTTGTATCATATTCGGCAGCACGCAGACAGGCATTGTATGCTTCTTGTAAGTCGAAATCAGCATAACCTTTGGTATACGCGTCGGCAATCAAAGATGCAGCATGATAGCCAATCATAGTTCCTGTATAGTTTGATGCCAGATCCCACATCGGGAATATACCACCTTCCTGATGTTTCTGCAGAAGTGAACGGATAAAGTCGTTGTTCAGTTGCGGGTCGATGATAGACAATAACGGATGCAGCGCACGGAAAGTATCCCATAAAGAGAATACCGTATAAATCGGTTTGTCGGCATTGCCCTGATGTACCTTCAGATCCATTCCCCAGTAACGTCCGTCTACGTCTGTAAAGAGGTTCGGGCTGATTGCAGTATGATACATTGCTGTATAGAAAATACTGCGGTCTGTTTCATCTTGTGTGGTAATATCTATTTTAGACAGATAATTATTCCATGCCTGACGTGCATTACTGCGTACCTGTTCGAATTCCCATGAAGGGATTTCAGCTTCCAGATTCTTTTTAGCTCCTTCTGTATCGACGGCAGAAATACCCATTTTGACCATGACCTGCTCGTCCTTCTGGGTCTTGAAGCTCAACAAGACTTTGCAGCGGGGCTGTAGTCTTCCGTTCTGATCGGTCAATGTATCTCTTACTATCTGATAGGTAAACGGTTTGGAGAATTTTGCATAAAAGCTGATTTGCTGGTCGAAAGCCCAGTATTCTGTCAGTTTATATCCTTTGATTTCAGTATCACTGACAATGTCTACCTGCATATCCATATTTTTCTGATGCTGGATTGAGTAGTCCATATCAAGAATAAAGCCGGCCTCATTACTTGCAGGGAACGTATACCGGTGCAATGCGGCACGTTTGGTAGCAGTCAGTTCGGCCTTTACCTTATATCTGTCAAGAAAGACAGAATAGTATCCGGGTTCTGCAGTTTCATTCTTATGAGAGAATTCCGATGCATAAGGCAAAGTCTGACTGGAATAATCCTGAGGATCATAGGTCTGTTTTCCCACAGTCGGCATCAATAAGATGTCACCATAATCTGCACAGCCTGTTCCACTGACATGCGTATGCGAGAAACCGTTTATTGTCGAATCTTCGTAATAATATCCGGAAGAAGCATCCCAACCGTCGATACGAGTATCAGGACTAGGCTGAATCATACCGTTAGGAACTACGGGTCCGGGGAATGTATGACCATGTCCTCCCGTTCCGATAAACGGATTGACGTATGCGGCATAGTCTTTTTCCATGTTCTTCGTGGTACATGAAGTGATAGTCACTGCCATTCCCATGAAACATGCTATCGCACAGATCTTGATTTTCATAATATTAAATGATAAGAGTTAGTGATGATTTTTATTTTGAAGCTGATGATATAAATATGGTTTCCTGATGAATCTTATATTGCAGATGGATTGTATTTTGCAATATTCTTAAAACATCCTCTATGGAATCCTTTCTTTTTAACACTCCTGAATATGTAGTCGATGGACTGATGTCAGGCGACAAGATAATCTTAACTCCATAAACTTTCTCCAATACTTTAGCAATATCGAAAATATCCGCATTTTTGAAAGGTATCAGATTATTGTGCCATATAACATCCAGAGCAGCATTGGTTTCCGAAACTTTCATCTGTTTGGTAACCGTGTTCAGTTCTACCTTCTGACCGGGTGACAACGTTATTGCTCCCTCATTGTTATTTCCACTGACTTTAATTTCTCCTTCTATAAGGGAAGTTTCTGCAATGCGACCGTTACTGGGGGTTTTAAAATTAAATTTTGTACCCAACACCTGTACGTTCATGGCAGAACTTTGTACAGTAAACGGTTTATGCTTGTTTTTGGTTACTTCGAAATAAGCTTCTCCTGTGAGATGCAGTTCACGTTTCTCCTTGGTGAAGTGTTCGGGATATTTCAATATAGAATTTTCATTCAGCCATACCTTACTGTTATCCGGCAGCGTTATTTCCAATGTTTCTCCGTTAGTTGTCGAAGCAGTAATCCATTTTTCCTGTGAGTCGGCAACAAAATACCATAATGTGAGTCCGGATATAGCCAGAATACTGGTGATTACCGCTGCATATTTCACCCAACGGTTGATTGTAGAGAAGAACCACTGATGGCTCTTCTCTATTTCAATCCGTTCGTATAGTTTTTTCTCAGCTTTTCTGATTGCTAAGTCATTTTCCTTTTCAGAGTTGTTTCCCAAGTGATACAATTCTTCCCATCTGAAAAATTGTTCGGCATGTTCCTGCGACTCATTCACCCACTTTATGATGAGTAAGCGTTCTTCTTCCGAGCACTCGTTTTTAAAGAAGCGTATTATTGTATTATAGTTTACTTTGTTCATCTCTTTACCTTACTTCCTGTTCAAAGATAATAACAATTAGCGAAATAAAAACACTTACTCTTGTCGTAAAAAACATTTTGATGTTTAAAAATATTATTTGTACCAGATATATCCCGGTTTGTTGCCCATTTTTATTTCTAAAGTGGCTCCTTCCATGATTTGCTGATGAGTGATATAACTCTTGTCATAAGCCACTCCATTCAACTTTATCGATTGGATATAGCAGTTTTCACGACTGGCATTTTCTGCGATGACTGTAAAAGTCTTTCCGTTATTCAGGTGCAACTGTACTTTCGGGAATGCCGGGCTTCCTATTTCATACATGCCCGATACCGGATTAACCGGATAGAATCCCATTGCGCTGAATACATACCATGCCGACATCTGTCCGCAGTCCTCGTTACCGCAGAGTCCTGCCGGTGTATTGGTGTACAGTTCGTGAGTTATCTGGCTGATGTATTGCTGTCCCTTCCACGGCTGTCCGGCTGCATTATATAAATAAGCAACATGGTGACTCGGTTCGTTGCCGTGTGCATACTGTCCTATCATTCCTGTACTGAAAATCGGAAGTTCGTCCTTGTCGGTAGGATGGAACGTAAACATGCTGTCGAGTTTCTGGGCAAAACGATCTTTTCCTCCGGTCAGTTCAATCAGACCGTTCACATCATGCTGTACCGACCAGAAATACTGCCATCCGTTACTTTCACAGATATGCGGCGTATATTCGTCAGCCTTGAAGTTCTCGATGAAGTTACCTTTCATGTCGCGCGGCTGCATAAATGAAGTAGCCGGATTATATACATTCTTATAGTTCGCTGCACGAGCATAAAACTGCTTGGCGATATCTTCCTTATCCATCTTCTTTGCCATTTCGGCTATACAATAGTCGTCGAAAGCATATTCAAGTGTTTTAGAAAGCGACCAGTTCTCATTATTATACTGATCGTGCAGGTCGTAAGGAATATAGCCTTTTTCCTTGTACACTCCTATGCCACGATATTCATCGATGTTAGCCGTTGCCACATAGGCAGCCAGTGCTTTTTCAGCGTCAAAGTCGCCGATACCTTTCAGGTAAGCATCCACGATAACCGGTACGGCATGGTAACCAATCATCATGTCTGTTTCACTTCCATAGAAATTCCATACCGGCAAGCGTCCGTTCTGTTCGTAAAATGCCAGGAACGATTTAACCATATCGTTGGTGCGCTCAGGCTGCGTATAAGTAAACAACGGATGCGATGCACGGTAAGTATCCCATAACGAGAATGTACTATAGTTTGTCCATCCGTCGGCATGATGCACCTGTTTGTCTGGGCCATAATAAGAGCCGTCTACATCACTATATATAGTAGGAGCCAGCATACTGTGATACAAAGCCGTGTAGAAAACAGTCTTTTCATCCTTGTCGGGAGTATCTATCTGTATCTTGGCAAGTTCCTTGTTCCACATATCTTTAGCCTTTTCCAGATATGTATCGAAGTTATTGTCGGGTGCTTCAGCCTGCAAGTTCTTGGCTGCTCCTTCCATGCTTACTCCTGAGATAGCAGTTGCCAGTGTGATCTGCTCATTTTCTTCAGTTGTGTAATCGAAGCGGGCGATAACTCCAGTTCCGATGCGCTTGCCGTCTTTCTCGATAGCCGTAGAGTCAGTTGTCATTGCATTGAACGGACGTGAGAAACGGGTACAGAAATAAATCTTCTGTCCGCGTGCCCAGCCGTCTGAATAGCGATATCCCCTGATAGTAACCGAGTCGACAGCTTCGATATGAGAATCTTGTGTCGCATCCCAGTTCATAGCCTTTGACAGGTTCAGGAAGATAGCTGCTTCGGCTTTCGGGAATGTATAACGCTGGATGCCGCAACGCTCTGTAGCAGTCAGTTCCACATTGATATTATAATCGTCCAACTTTACCTGATAATATCCGGCATAAGCACTTTCGTTGGCATGTGAAAATTTAGAATGAATACCCAGCGGAGCTTCAGCTTCTTTATACGGAAGCGTAACCGGCATGAACGAAACGTCGTAAAGATCGCCCGCGCCTGTACCCGAGAGATGCGTATGGCTGAATCCGGCAATCGTACTGTCCGGATAGAAATATCCGGAAATTCTGTCCCATCCAGGCAATCCATTGTCAGGACTGAGCTGCACCATTCCAAAGGGAACCTGAGCACCCGGATAAGTATTTCCTGTAAAGTCAGTTCCGATAAACGGATTGACGTATTGAGTGTAATCTTCTGTCATGTTCGAAGATTGGTTCGTTGATGTACATGCGGCAAATGCCAGAACTGCGTAAAGTGGAATTGTCTTCAATCTCATAATATTAGTATTTGATTTGTAAATATAACAAGAAATAAGAGAAAAACACTTATTTCGTTGGTTCATTTCTTTCAAATCGTTACATTTGCCCACAGATTAGCCTTGAAATACTAGATGAGAGGAAATTTTGAAGATACATATAAAGCTTTATTTCGACGCTACTATGCCGGACTTCTGTTTTATGCAACTCGCCTTGTAGGAGAGGATGATGCAGAAGATATAGTTCAAGATGTATTTGTCGAAATATGGAGAAGGCAGGATTCTGTAGAATTTGGCGAGCAGATTCAGGCCTTTCTTTACAGGTCTATCTATACCAAGGCAATCAATCTGTTGAAACATAAGGCCGTAGCCGAAAACTACAGTGCTGCCGAAATAGAGTTCTATCAGAAAAGAACAGAATACTATCAGCCCGATCATTCGGAAGTTATCAAGCGGATAGAGAACCGCGAACTGCGTTCGGAAATCAGGCAGGCAATAGACGAACTCCCTGATAAGTGTAAAGAAGTATTTAAGCTCAGCTACCTGCACGACATGAAGAATAAGGATATAGCCGATGTGATGGGTATTTCCTTGCGTACGGTAGAAGCACACATGTATAAGGCATTGAAAATTTTACGCGAGAAATTGAGTTATCTGCGCATGATTCTTTTGTTTTGGTTGTAAGGGACTCTTGTGACTCCTGCGTCTTTCTGTGATACTTTGGATAAAAGAACATTACAGTGCATTTATCGTTACTTCTCTAAGAATATTAAAAATGTGATTGATTTTTAAGTGTTTCAGTTTTTTATATCTTTAAGGTTGATTTAAAAGACCAAAAACTATGAAACACTTCTTGACTATCTTATTATTGCTTCCTGTAGTATTCGGAGCTTGCAGGAAAGACGATATTCTAACAGTTGAATACCTAAGAAGGTAATACTTTTTACATCATATTCTTACGGATAGAGAACTTCACAATAGCCATTGCCTGAATATTCTCTATTGGTAAATCCATTGGTTGATGATGCGGATTGTAGCTTACCAGCAGAATACATCCCGGATTCTCTGACCGGTTGACATATTTCACCACCAAGTAATCATCACCATCCAGACAGAACGATACCAGATACATTTCTCCGTAGATAAGATGATGAAAATCGCTGATTTCCTTGAAACCAATAATGTCACCCGATTTCAGCAGCGGATACATACTGTCTCCGCTCACATACACCGCCCCGTCGCACGAAGACATATTGGGAATGACAATCTTTCCCAACACATATTGGTTGCGGTTCATCAGCATGGTACGCAGGTTGGCAGCTGCCGACACATCATATAGTTTCACATAGCGGTCGTCCTTCATCTCCGGTGTTTTCGGAATGTATATAGTTTCCACCTCTCCCGTATACCTTCCCAACTGGCAGAGGTGTGTATCGCGGTGAGGAGTTCCCTTCCCTACCAGCAGCCAGTTGTAATCTACCTCTTTCATCTTCTCCAACAGCAGTGGAAAGTCGATACTATTTCTTGCACACCAGTTACTTAATGTAGAACGCGATACTCCTAAATAATTGGCGAGTTCCACATCCGTCTTGAAGCCCATAACTTCTTTAGCTCGCTTCACTATATCAGTTACATTGAACAGTGCATCCATCTTTTTTGGGGTTAAACTATAAATTTAATTGTTTTATAATTGAAAACGTTGTTATATTTGCCTCGACAAATATAGCTTATTGTTTTAATAAATCAAATTGTTTTCAAGAAATAATCAATCCATTACCATGAATACCACAGCTACTTCTACCCGCATTTGTGCATGCTGCAAGCGCGAGCTTTCCTCCGAGAACTTTTACTACAATCACCGTACACGAATTTTTGACAAATACTGCAAGGAGTGCCGCAAGAAGCGGAGCAGGCAGTATCGGAAAGAATGCAGGCATACCGGAAAAAACAGGAAACGGCTTATTATTACTGAAATAGACGATTCCCTTCTGCGCATGGAACTTATCCTACGTGCATTGGGAAAGATACGCGCTAGTGTCCTGCGGAAGCGGAAAAAGATACAGGAATCCGAATACCGCGACTTCGGCAATAACGATATATCTGGTTAAAAATAGAAATAGGTTTAACGGTTTTGTAAACATGATACACAAAAGTAAAACAGATGATTTACCTTTGCACTGTCATCAAGCTTGAAACGACAAAACGAACACATTTATTCACCATTTAAAGAAAGGAGCAAATTATGGCAATGAAGAAAGGTATATGGGACACCATTTTGAAAGTAATCATCGCAGTGGCATCTGCCGTGTTAGGCGCATTGGGCGGAAGTGCAATGTAATTATTCTACAAACTCTTCCCCTGCCTATTATCGGCAGGGGGACTATAAATCATATATACATTTAAACTATTTTCTTATGAAACTTATATTTCAACTAAGCATACTTATACTATCAATATGTTTTTCCAATTCTCTGATAGCACAAATTCCCAACGCCCCATCTGCTTTATTAACCCCCAATGCAGCTGAAATTAACAGATATGGAAACACTCCCGTATCCCTGTTTACAGGGACTCCCCAAATTTCCATTCCCTTATACACTGTAAAAAGCGGAAAACTTTCTTTACCTATCACGTTAAGTTATCATTCTGGAGGAGTTAAACCGGACGAACATCCCGGATGGGTGGGTATGGGCTGGTCTCTACAAACCGGAGGAGCAATTACCCGAAAGAAAAATGATGAAATTGACGAATTTGACAGAATGGATATCTTCGCTGGTTATAAAGGAGGATATTATTATGAACATAACATAACTCAGCCAGCCAATTGGGACAGCAGCGAGTTTTGGGAGCGAATGATTACAGGAAATTTTTATCTTATTGATACTGAACCCGATGAATTTTCTTTCTGTTTCGGTCCCTATTCGGGTTCCTTTATGCTTGACAGTAACGGGAAATGGGTCGTTCGTTGCAATAACGAAATATCTGTGGAGCTGAATGGACTCACTCCTATGCCTTCTTTCGGAAAAAATCCCCCTTTCGTGATGAGTAAGGCTTTTTCTGGCTTTACTCTTACCACAGAAGACGGAATTAAATATGTATTTGGAGAAGATGCTGTGGAATACTCTATGGATTTCATCAATCAGGAAGTTGCACATTGGCAAGCGATGGCTTGGTATTTAAAACAAATAATTCATCCCAATGGAGATACCATTGAATTGAATTACGAACGGGGAGATTATATTGCTCAATTGTCTTCTTCAGCTAATCGTATGATGTACGAAGGATTAGGCAATGGGAAATTGCTACAATTCAGATTTTATGAAGGAAGTTCAAGCGGAGGAACTCAAACAACCGGTCAACTGCTTGCTCCCGTATATCTAAATTCGATAAAAGCTAAAGACTGCACGATACGTATAAATAGTTCCATCAGTGAAGAGCTAACTTACACTTATGATACTTATTTTTCAGCTTACAAGCAGGCCCGGCAACAAGGACGTCTTCTTTATCATCTAATGGAAGAATATACAGACAGCTTTGAAGAACAAATCGCTCGTTTAAAATGGAAAAAATTAGATCGTATCACCATTACCGATACAGAAAACAAACTTGTGAAAGCCATCGATTTTACTTATATAAACAATCCTACCCAACGCTTAACCTTAGGAAGTATCTCAATGAATGACTTTTTGGATATTCCCATAGAAAAATATACATTCCGGTACAATGATTTGGATAAACTTCCTGAGTATCTGAGTAATGAAATTGACCATTGGGGATTTTACAATAGTCATCCATTAGACGAAAGTAATATATATAACAGTAAAGAGCCCAATCCCTACACTCTTTTATACGGTAGCTTAAAAGAAATAATATATCCTACAGGTGGCAAAACTATCTTTGAATTCGAACCTCATTATTATTCTAAGGAACTTCCTGTCAATCGATGGGAAGAATGTCAGAATGTAAAAGAAAGTGTTGCTGGAGGTATTCGTATTAAAAGAATAACCGATATACCAAACAACGGACAAAGCCCTGTTTCCAGAGAATTTCTATATGTATCAGGATATGCTCCCGGGAAAAAAGATTTACCCTCTAGTGGGGTTTTGAACGGGAAAGCTATCTATATGGATACCAAAGATTATCAAGCCTCCAATGGTGAAGGAACTATATTTTATGCCACATCCTCCACTGCTTCTCTGACTCCTGTAGGAAGTAATTCGTTAGGCTATCACGTAGGATATAGTGAAGTAGTAGAAAGATACAGCGACGGAAGCTATACCATACAACACTTTACCAATATAGATTCGCCTGAATATTTGGACGAAAAATATATTATGAGTTTAGATAACGAAATATTCACTCCTTGCTCTTCGCGAGCAAATGATAGAGGAAAACTCCTGGAAGAAAATGTTTACGACGCAATGGGGAATATAGTTAAGAAAAAAAGAATCATCTACGAAAAAGATAATGAGAATACTAATTATGTACGAGCCATTTACTGCGCTCCTAATCTAATTGATACACGCGGAGCATACTTTATTCTTTCCAATGGCACTGTATATAAAATCTTTACCTACTCACTTCGCAAATCTCAAGAAATTATTACCGAATACACCAATAAAGGATCTGTAGCACGGCAAAAAGAGTGTACCTATTTATACAATACGCTCCGCCAGCTTCAATCAAAAAATATACTCGTTTATGAACAAGGAAAAGAAATAAACTACCATACAGACTATCGCTATGCATGGCAGGATAATTCAGATATATACAACTTACACGTTTATTCGCTAGTTTCTTCGATAAAGAAGTACAGAAACAATCTGGCAGAAGAAAGTATTTCCAACAAGTTTACCTTAATAAATAACCAAATACCGGTATTGACCGATGTCTATCAAGCCGAGGGATGCGGGGCGGAAGAACTAAGATATTCCTGCCTTGTATTCGACAGAAAGGGAAATCCGATATATACAATACAAGATCAAACCACACAAAACATTTACTTGTGGGGAAACGGCGGTACGGATTTAATCGCCGAAATTCAAAATGCCGGTTATGAAGAAGTACGTCAGGCATTAGGTATACGTCCGGAATATGTATCCGACTATCAGGCTTTAATGGAAGATAAAATAGACTCTTTACGAATAAAGCTGCCTCAAGCCGAAGTTATCACCTATACCTACCGTCCTTTGGCAGGAGTTTCCTCTATTATTGACAGTAAACGATGCTGTACCTATTTTTATTATGACAGCTATTGCAGGTTATCGGCAGTGAAAGACAATGATGGAAAAACAATGGAAACATATTCATATCATATGGAACATGCCAACGATGGAAAATCAGAAAACGAACTTGAAGACATACGCCGGCAAGCATTGGAAGAGTGGGTAAATTCGTTGCGACTTTACGGAGTCTATACACTACAACCTGGAGAAACACGGACTTTCGGAGTAGAAGCCAACTATATTCCATTGGATTACCGATGGAGAATAGAAGGAGATATCGATATGATTTCCTATGAAATAAAAGAAAATAAAATAGAAATACACAATAAATCCACAGAAAATGAAAGTGGAAATATAGAAATCTACTTAGATTTAATAGATGGAGATAGGATTATGAGCACAGTACCTTTTTTCTGCAAACTTCGACCATCTAAGTTCACCATAGATAGTTTTCTATGGAATCCCCCTTATGATGGGCAAGTTACTTTGAAACTAGTTGTACGAGCCAAGAATGATTATAAACTAAATTTAATTACTCTTATCATAGACCGGAAAGAGGCTATCCATAAAGCTCCGGAAGCAGGTTATGATTCTGTCGCTTACTGGGTTACTTTAAAACGGAAAGGAAATGAAGCTTTTTATACATTAGAAGCCAGCGATTATACAGGCGAGTCTATAAGTTTACAAATACCTGTTGACGAATTATTTCCCATTGATGAATCCCTACAATAAATAACCAAGGAAAAACAAAATTATCATGAAAAAGATTATATGCATACTTTCACTCCTCATTGCTTGCCTTCATATAAAGGCACAACAAGAAATTAATTTTGATACACTCTCTGCCGGTTTCCAGTTTCATCATGATTACGAACTTCCAATAATAACCGGTGGATATTACGAAACACAGGAATTGGCCAAACGTATTGTTTTTTATACCAAAGAGCCTCTAATCATCACAGGGGGGTCATGTAACAGTATCAATGTGCATGGAAGCTATTTCAGGCTACAAAGGGGGAATTATCCTATAGAACAACAGTACTGCACGAATTTTAACGCTGTCAACCATTCCTTTCAAGCCTATTTATGGACTCCCGGTATGTATTTATTAGAAGCTATTGCCCAAACAAAATCTCTACCAACAGGTGCGACTAAACCGGATTCCATTATATTTTCAGTAGATTTTGAATTATCTTCTATCCCTGGACCGGAACCAGAACCAGAGCCAGAACCGGAGCCAGAACCGGAACCAGAGCCAGAACCGGAAGATACATTCCATATAAACTATGTTTCCGTACAAAAATTCTTAACTGAAGACCAGACGATAAAACAAACCACTTTTAATTACTTCGATGGATTAGGAAGAAATATACAGACGGTAAGTCAGCAAGTTTCCCCTAACAAGCAAGATATTGTTGAAGGTATCGAATATGACAGTTTGGGACTTCTTAAAAAAGAATACTTACCCGTAACAATAGGAAACGTCAATTCTGGAAAGTATCATATTCATCTGAAGGACAGTCTGAAAAAGCAATACTTCGATAGACGTCCTTTTACAGAAAATGAATATGAACCTTCTCCTTACCGAAGGCTAACCCAAGAGCATCCAACTGGAGAGATATGGGAAAATAAGAGTATAACACATTCCTATCTCTTTAATGAAGATACAGATTCTCTCCGCTGCATACACTATCATGTGGACGGCAATGAATTAATCAACGACGGAATGTTTTACAATGGAGAAATCCGAGTAGAACTAACAGCTGATGAAGACGGAAAAACAGTTTGTGTTTTCAAAGACTGTAAAGACAGAATAATCCTGAAACGATATTTTTCCGAAGAAAGTACACACGACACGTATTACGTTTACGATGATTTAGGCAATTTGCGCTATGTACTCCCCCCTTCCTTATACGGAGAAATATCAAAAGATATGTTAGACAAGTATGCTTATCAGTATCGTTACGACCATCGCAACCGTTGTATTTGGAAAAAATTACCAGGCTGTAGCGCCATACATTATTCTTATGATTACACAGACAGACTGGTCTTTTCACAAGACGGGAACCAGCGTGCAGCAGGAGAGTGTACATTTCAGTTTTATGATATCTTAGGAAGAGAAACGGTAAAAGGAATTTGCAAGGCAGATACAATTCCCAATTTTCCGGAAAAATCCCTTCTCACCATTCGTACTGCTGAAAATGGAATTGATGGATGCGGATATACTCTGCCAGATATAAACATCGAAGTAAAGAAACTGCAAAAAGTAAATTATTACGATGATTACAGCTACTTGGATTTACCTGCTTTCCGGGAAAAGAAAGAAATACTATCTTATACGGAAATGAATGGATATGATTCAAAATATATCAATAGTATATACCCTGATCTGTCAGCTAAAGGATTAATGACCGGGCAATGCGTATATACTACTTCAGGAGAGTCCTTACCATCCTCTTTCTATTATGATGTAAAAGAACGTATTGTTCAAAAACAAAGTGAAAATATCATACAATCGTTTTTATCCGAGTATTATCAATACAGCTTTACTGGTAAAGTACAATCCCATCTTTGTATATATCATACTATTTCTGAAGAAACTTTACGAGAAGAATATAAGTATGATTACGACCATGCAGAACGATTGATAAATGTAACCCATTGTCTAAATAATGGAGAAAAGGTTATTCTTTCCTCCAACGAATATGATGAACTCTGTAAACTGAAAAAAAGAACATTTCACAATAACCAACAGTCAATTACTTATACCTACAACATCCGAAACTGGATGACCTCCATCGAAAGCCCGCTCTTCAAGGAGGAGCTGCACTATACTGACGGAACCGGAACACCCTGCTACAACGGAAACATCAGCAGCATCAGCTGGAAGGCAGGAGAGGAACAGACCACAAGAGGTTACAGGTTTACCTACGACGGACTGGACCGCATGAAAACAGCGGAATACGGAGAGGGGGAACGGCTTGCATCCAACCCTAACCGCTTCAATGAGGAGGTTACCGCCTACGACAAAACGGGAAACATTCTCGGAATCAGACGCATGGGACAGACCGGAGCGCAGGAATACGGACTGGTGGACAACCTCGCACTGACCTACAGCGGAAACCAGCTGACGAAAGTTACCGACAATGCGGCAAGTTCTGCATACAGCAACGGCTTTGAGTTCAAGGACGGGGCGGACAGGGAAACGGAATACACCTACGATGAAAACGGAAATCTTACTCAGGATTTGAACCGGAAAATCAAGGATATTCAATATAATTTCCTAAATTTGCCACAACGCATCGAGTTCGGAAACGGAAGTACGACCGAATACCTCTATGACGCCGAAGGAAGAAAGCTCCGCACGGTACACAGGGCAGACGGAAAGACGACCACCACCGACTATGCAGGGAATTTGATCTATGAAAACGGGAACCCCATCAGACTGGTTACCGGATACGGATATGTATCCCTGTCCGACGGTATGTATCATTATTACCTGCAAGACCATCAGGGAAACAACCGCGTGGTGGCAGACCGGAATGGAAAGGTGGAGGAAGTGAACCATTACTACCCCTTCGGAGGTATGTTCGCCACCACCGGAAACGTACAGCCCTACAAGTACAACGGAAAGGAACTTGACACACAAAAGGGACTTAACTGGTACGATTACGGGGCAAGGCATTATGATCCGGCTTTAGAAAGATGGCATGTACAGGATCCGATGCAGGAGAAATATTACAATTCATCGCAGTATGTATATTGTGCAAATAATCCTGTAAAATACATTGACCCTAATGGGTGTGATGTAAAACCTGCAGGAACTGCAGAGTTAATAATGATACAAAACACATTACCCAAAGAAGCTCGTAGTTATGTTAGATTAAATAAGGATGGAATGATTGACCGAACATTGTTAAATTCGTATGGTGGAAAGAGTTTAAACTTCAACAATCTGAAAACAATGGTTAATTCAGATAGAATTGTAGAAGTTGTGCTTGATGATAAGTTTACTTTTATGGGACAAGATGGGAAATTAGGAACTGAAACAATGCCCTATAATTCCTTTGACCCAAAATATGATTTAGAATCTGATAAAGATTTAAAAGGAGAAACAATGGGTGGGCTTTCTACTGGCGAAAGCGGCTTCATGGGAAAAACCCTCTTCCCTGATAAAGATGGTATACAAAACTCACCAAATGGAAATATTATTGTTATTATCAATAAAAATTTATCGCCAGCAGGTGCAGCAGAAAATTATAGCCACGAAGCAAATGGACACGCACTATTGTATATTCTGAATGGTGGAAACCATAAAGGTGCAAGCCATCAACCTATTAATGGGCAATGGATTGAGGGAAATAAAACTTTAATGGAAATGATTATAAATTCTAAAAAAGAAACTATTGAAAATATGCAAGGGACATGAAAATAATAAGTTACATATTTTTTTCGATTTTTCTGTTTTTTACTATGGGTTTAAATGCACAGGATAAAATACATATTGACACCATATCATTTTGCTATTTTGATGGAATCACTGAACAAACTCAAACAATAGATGAGTATCAAATAACAAATAATTCAAGCGAAGATTATTTAACTTGGATATCATTAGTTCCAATAAATAAGAAATCAAACATTGAATTAATACACGATTTTTTTAAAAAAAGAAAAGGCGATTTTAGTTTGATTGAAATGATGTATGAGAACTTATTAGATAAACAACCTATTAGTATAGGATACTCATTTATTAAAAATATTACAGTTGGTAAAAAATTTTCATATTTCATTGCTCAAACAAGCGAAAAATCAAATCTTTATCAAAAAAGAATTGTTCTTATAAAAAAGAGAGAGGTCGAACAATATTTAAACATGCAGATTGATGAAAAATATTTTTTCAAATTACAAAGTATTTTTCTAATCGAGAAATAATATATCCAAGAACATTACTGTCCCGTAAAAGTGGATAAATAGTTCTTTGAAATAACTGAAATATAGCTTATTATACTCTATTTGTAAAGCGCGACGATTTGAAATTGTACCTTTGAAACCAAATCAAATGGCTTCAAATGAATCAAGACAAATATGTTTTCGCTCAATTGGTAGAGTTTTTGAACAACAATAAATTCAGAAGAATCGTGGACAAATACGATGGAAATCGTTACGTCAAACATTTCACTTGCTGGAACCAGCTTCTTGCTATGATGTTCGGACAGCTAAGCAATCGTGAGAGCCTACGCGACCTGATTGTTGCATTGGAAGCACATCAAGCCAAGTGTTATCATTTGGGATTGGGTCGTGAACCCTTGGCCAAAACCACACTTGCATCAGCTAACCAAAATAGGGATTACAGAATCTTTGAAGATTTTGCATTCTTCATGATGAAAGAAGCCAGTGATAAACGAGCTACTCATATTCTGGATATCGAAGGAAAGAAGTACGCTTTTGATTCAACCACCATTCCGTTATGTTTGGCAACATTTCCTTGGGCTAAATTTCGAAGTAAAAAAGGTGGAGTCAAGGCACATGTCCTTTATGACATTGAGGCTCAGGTTCCGGCTTTTTTTACAGTAACCACAGCTTCAAAACATGACTCAACAGCAATGTCTGCAATTCATTATGAACCAAATGCATACTATATTTTTGATAGAGCGTATGATTCGTTTAAGGAACTATATCGGATTCATCTTACTGGCTCTTTCTTTGTCGTAAGAGCCAAGTCGAATCTTAAATTTAAGTTCTGCAAATGGAAACGCAGACTACCAAAGAATATACTATCTGATGCTGAAGTGAAATTATCAGGATATACCTCTGAAAAGAAGTATCCGGAATCATTCAGGATTATCAGGTTCTATGATGAAGAAGATGATCGTGAATTTACCTTCCTGACAAATGCCAAACATATATCTGCACTTGATGTAGCTAATCTCTATAAAAAGAGATGGCTTGTAGAACTGTTCTTCAAATGGTTGAAGCAGCACCTTAAAATCAAAAGGTTCTGGGGCACCACAGAAAACGCAGTCCGTATTCAGATAAGTGTGGCTATTATCACTTATTGTTTGGTAGCTATTATCCAACATGATTTGCACTTAAGCCGTTCGACCTATGAGGTCCTACAGATTTTGAGCATTTCATTAACGGATAAAACACCTTTACAAGAGTTGTTCAATAAGACTAATTTCAATGATGTCAAAGAGCAATTAAATCCCCTTTTCCCGGGGTTGTTTGATTAATATTTAATTCGTCCCGATTTTAACGGGACACTAATGATCCAAGAAGATATATCAAGTTTGAAGTGCATCCCAAAAGTTAAACACAAAACTTTTGGGATGTTTTATGAAGTACAGTTATAGACAAAGGCTTATCATCGCTAACTGGATAAAACAAGGAGGAGCTGCACTATACAGACGGAACCGGAACACCCTGCTACAACGGAAACATCAGCAGCATCAGCTGGAAGGCAGGAGAGGAACAGACCACAAGAGGTTACAGGTTTACCTACGACGGACTGGACCGCATGAAAACAGCGGAATACGGAGAGGGGGAACGGCTTGCATCCAACCCTAACCGCTTCAATGAGGAGGTTACCGCCTACGACAAAACGGGAAACATTCTCGGAATCAGACGCATGGGACAGACCGGAGCACAGGAATACGGACTGGTGGACAACCTCGCACTGACCTACAGCGGAAACCAGCTGACAAAAGTTACCGACAATGCAGCAAGTTCCGCATACAACAACGGCTTTGAATTCAAGGATGGGGCGGACAGGGAAACGGAATATACCTACGATGAAAACGGAAATCTTACTCAGGATTTGAACCGGAACATCAAGGATATTCAATATAATTTCCTAAATTTGCCACAACGCATTGAGTTCGGAGACGGAAGTACGACCGAATACCTTTATGATGCCGACGGAAGAAAGCTCCGCACGGTACACAGGGCAGACGGAAAGACGACCACCACCGACTATGCAGGGAATTTGATCTATGAAAACGGGAACCCCATCAGACTGGTTACGGAATACGGATATGTATCCCTGCCCGACGGTATGTACCACTACTACCTGCAGGACCATTTGGGAAACAACCGCGTGGTGGCAGACCGGAACGGAAAGGTGGAGGAAGTGAACCATTACTACCCCTTCGGAGGTATGTTCGCCACCACCGGAAACGTACAGCCCTACAAGTACAACGGAAAGGAACTTGATACACGGAAGGGACTCAACTGGTACGATTACGGGGCAAGATATTATGATCCGGCACTGGGAAGATTCACAGTAGTAGATTCAGTAGCTGAAAAACACTACTATGCCTCTCCGTATATATATTGTAACAATCTTCCCATGAGGTATATCGATCCCGATGGAAATGATTGGAAAGATGCATATCCACATTTAGAGAATGCAATATCAGCCAATGTTTCTATTGGTTGGAGATTGAGTGCTAACTTTCAAGTTTGGGGTGCTAAAGTTGGAATAGATGCTGATGCTGGAAGTGTAAAAATAGGAAATGATGGAATACGAGCAACTAAAGGAGCATCAATAGATTTGGGAATTGGAGGAGCTGGGACCTATCAAGAAGCATATGAAATAAATGATAAATATTCGGCCTTAGAAGAAGGAACATCTTGGAATTTCCTTATGCTTAAAGAAACAACAAATAAAACCACTATATATGACTCAACAGGAAAATATTTTAAAGAAGTACATCATAAAGAAGAAAAGAAAGAAGAAATAACTGCAGGAGGTTCTGCTGCAATAGGTATTGGTTTTGAGGTATCTATTAACCTCAAAGAAATATATAATTTTTTTACCGATTTATTTAAATAGTTTCAACATGGATTATACCAAACGTTTTTTATCATTCCTCATTGATGAAATCATTTTTTCAGTTATGTCAATAGTTCTAATGCTTATATTATCTCATATAGGAATATTAAAAGAAAACTTTAACTTTTCTATTATAGGACCAATTATTTTTTGGAGTCTCTTCATCTTTAAAGATCTAAAAGGTAAAAGTTTTGGAAAAAGTATATTTAAGTTGCAAATTGTGGACTGCCAAACAAAAAAAACAGCATCTCCACTAAAATGCGTCTTACGCAATCTATTTTACATATTAGGCATATTTGATTTAATATTTATGTGTTATCATTCTCAAGGAAGAAGGTTAGGAGATTATATCGTAGGTACTAAAGTCATCAAGTTGTAATTCAATTTAATAATTGAGTAGGAGGAAAATGAAAGTTTTCTTCCTACTTTCATTTTCCGACCTCTCACACCACCGTACGTACCATTCGGCATACAGTGCTTCTCTTGATAATATGCGGCGAAGAAATGAAATCATGTTATGAATATTAGTACACATATTGGAGTAACATTGCAAATATGTCTATCTGCTCATACTGCCATTAATGCATATTCTCCTATTACAATGGTTTCCGCTATCCCTTACAGGACGTGTCGACAGGGACATCCAGAGATATAAAGCATAATAGCCTTTCTCATAAAGAGAGACTGTTCTTGAATAATTAAAATTTGAAACAGTTTCTCTTTTTATGAAACACTGCCAGTGATGCATCCAGGACAAGATGACCTCCATCGAAAGCCTGCTCTTCAAGGAGGAGCTGCACTATACGGAAGGAATTGCCCCCTGCTACAACGGAAACCAACTGACGAAAGTTACCGACAATGCGGCAAGTTCTGCATACAGCAACGGCTTTGAGTTCAAGGACGGGGCGGACAGGGAAACGGAATACACCTACGATGAAAACGGAAATCTTACTCAGGATTTGAACCGGAACATCGAGGATGTTCAATATAATTTTCTAAATTTGCCGCAACGCATTGAGTTCGAAGACGGAAGTACGACCGAATACCTCTATGACGCTGAAGGAAGAAAGCTCCGCACGGTACACAGGGCAGACGGAAAGACGACCACCACCGACTATGCGGGGAATTTGATCTATGAAAACGGGAACCCCATCAGACTGGTTACGGAATACGGATATGTATCTCTACCCGACGGTATGTATCATTATTACCTGCAAGACCATCAGGGAAACAACCGCGTGGTGGCAGACCGGAATGGAAAGGTGGAGGAAGTGAACCATTACTACCCCTTCGGAGGTATGTTCGCCAACACCGGAAACGTACAGCCCTACAAGTACAACGGAAAGGAACTTGACACACAAAAGGGACTTAACTGGTACGATTACGGGGCAAGGCATTATGATCCGGCTGTGGGAAGGTTTATCACATCAGATCCTTTATCTGAAAAAGATTACTTTACCTCTTCTTATGTATATTGTGGAAGTAACCCAATCAATCGAATTGATAAGGACGGAAGAATTTGGGAAACGGTATGGGATGCAGCCAGTTTATCACTTGGTATAAATAGCTTTTGGAAGAATATTAGTGAAGGAAGTTATGGTGCAGCTGCAATTGATGGTGCAGGGGTTGTGATAGATGCTATAGCGGCTGCCGTTCCATTTATTCCAGGAGGCGCAGGAGCTGTTATTAATAGTGTTCGTGCCACAGATAAAATATCGGATGTTGCAAAAAGCACAAACAGAGCAGGCAAGACAATAGAAAAAACAGAGGAGACTTCAAGAGCTGCTCGTAGAGATGTCATGCGAAAAGAGGGAATTCCAACCAGTGCGCAACCCAAATCCCAATCAAAGAATGCCTCAGGAAGAGAATATACCTATGAAGTTCCTAAAAAGGGAGGAGGTACAGAATTAAAATCAGTACAACAACAGACACTGGACAGAAGCCATAAAGAACAGCCACATTGGGAAGCTGGAAAAATCAAAATAAGAGAGAACCAAATTCAATATAATTCATATAATCGAGTTAAATTAGAAACCTCAAAAAGTAAAACCTACTATAAAAACTTTGAATAAGATGAATAACAACGAAACATACGAACAGAAAAGAAGAAGATTATTTGGCAAAGTCAATTTTTTACCAGCATACTTACAACAGCTCAATAAACTATTGAATATAGAAGTTACAGCCGATATGCTTCTTTCTATTGTAAAAACAGATAGCTTCTTAGAACAGATAGACTTTGACTCCGATACTTTATTTTACAAAGAAACAATTTCATTTGAAGACAAAGAGAAGTTACAAAGAATAGTGCGGTCGAAACTACTGGATTGGAATGCCAACTATATGATGGAACTAACCAATGTAAAAGAATGTGGATTACTACCTATCCCTAATTTGTCGGTTTTTAATTGGGACTTCAAATATGAAGATGAAAAGAGTGGAATCATTGTATTTATCAGGCAAGATAAAAAAGAAGAATTGGTATTAGACTTTTATGAAGAAGATTTTCAATATTTTTTAGATATTGAAATTTATCGACCAATAAAATAAAAGAATAACAAATAGAAGCCATAAATATGAAGAAAAATGATTTATTTTCAATCATTGAACATGTATCATATGAACAATATGAAAATGTTATATCTAATACATGCATCAATGATTGTAATGAATATAAACAAAATCTCCTACATGAAGCCATTGCTTGTTGTAGAAATGATATTGCAACAAACCTGATAAATAGAAATATTAATATAAATCAACAAGACTACAAAGGAGAAACTCCTTTACATTATTGTGCCGCATATTTCAATCTTGAAATAGCAGAATTATTACTGCAAAAAAAAGCTCAAATCAATATTATTGATAAATATGGAAATAATCCTTTATGGGTTGCGGTATTCAATGCTCATGGTGATTATAGAATGGTAAAACTCTTTTTAAAGTATAATGCTAATATTCAAAACAAGAATAGAGCTAATCGCTCTCCATTGGATTTTGCCAAACAAATCAATGACTTAGATTTAGTTAATATTCTTCTTCATGAGAGGTCAAATAATTCATAAATTACAAATGAATTAGAGCTTTAATGTAATCCTGCCAATATGCTACTTATCAAGTATAATGGCAGGATTCTTTAGTATATCCGGACAGACGGGACGGTGGAAACCTATACCGACAACGAAGGAAGAACCGTGCTGGAGCGGAGAATACACACCGATACGAAGGGAACGGAACACCTTGACACCTACTATGTGTACGATGACCTGAACAGACTGCGCTACGTGCTGCCCCCGCAGGCAGAAGAAATATTCCGGCAGGCAGGAGAAACCCGTTCCGGAAGTGATAAAGGGATAGCAGACTACGCATATGCACCCTGCTACAACGGAAACATCAGCAGCATCAGTTGGAAGGCAGGAGAGGAACAGAGCACAAGAGGTTACAGGTTTACCTACGACGGACTGGACCGCATGAAAAAGGCGGAATACGGAGAAGGAGAACGGCTTGCATCACTGGCGGACTCGAGTTCCAGAACGGGTCAGATAGCGAAACGGAATATACCTGCGATGAAAATTACAATGATTTTATTTCGAAGTAAATAATGTTTTATGTTAGATGAAAAATCAGATGATAAAAGCGTTATACTCTTCACTGAACGAATGCGAGCCGTTTTCGTGTGTGAAATCAGTTCCGAGGAAATGATCGGATAACGTACAGAGAGCGTGTTTGCAGTCACTCTGCCGGATGGCTATCGATACGCAATGATTGTCATTCCCGTACGAAATCATCAGGATAGGTATGTCGTGCAGCAATTCGATGATATGGCTGCTTGCATCCGAATCTCCCCAGTTCAGTTTTCCGAGTATGCTGATAGTGGCAATATTGTTTTCCGTGATTAATTCGGCAAATCCTGACAGCTCACGGCGGAGCAGGCTCAGGGTTTCTGTATCTGTTTCTATCGCCATCGAAATGTTGGTGCTGGATGATGTCATCAGATAAATGGATACCTTGTACTTCGCAAAGACAGTAAGTGTTTTCTCCAGAAAGCGGAAGGAAGAAACACTTCCCGATGAATGCAGTCGGATGTAGGTTATGTGTTTCCGGGCTGTGATGGCTTTTACGGTATGCGTTTCTTCTTGTATCTCACTGACGAGGCGGATGATGCGACCTTGTCCGTTTATCAGCCGGATACTAATCTGATATTGATGGGCAAGCGAGAGGCTGCGGGGTGACACCAGAAGACCGCCGGCATTGATGAGGCTCTCGGCTTCTTCGAAGGAGAACATCGTGTCGTTGCTTTCTTCCGGCTTTTGATTGTCGTTCGGGATGTATATTTCTTTTGCCTGTATCCGTTGTACGAGTTCTTGAGCACGGAAAGCGATGGCCAGATACATGGCATAAGCGCAACTGTCACCTTTGGCGATATATTCTACTTCACCGTAAGCATTCTGGCATACAAGCGACTGGGTGACATAGACTGCGGCTTGTGCTGTTTGCGCAAAAGCTTGTGCCTGCTGGCAGATTGTTTCTAAATCAGGTTTTCCGTCAGCATCCAGGTGCATCAGTGTGGCAGTATCTGCTACAGTGGCATCAATGTGTCGGCTTTTTAAATAGGCGGCTACCAGTGCCGAAGAAATGTATTCTCCCGAAATGAGTAATTTGCGTTCGTCGGACTGGCTGAACGTGCTGTTTGCCAGTTGCCGGATATGCTGGAAATTGGATGTGATCTGTGTTTGGGCAAACTCAAAGGCTGAACCATGATTGGGCAGGAATCCGGAAACAGTTTCCATGCAGTGCTTTTCCAGATGCAGGATGGCTTGTGAAGCCTTTTCCTGTTCGGCACGGAACAAATGAATGGAAATTTCTTGAAGACTGCGTTTGATTCGGTCGAAAGCAGGAACGATTATAAGTAAGGGAGCTTCTGTACAGATGTAATCAGACATCTGCATGATGTCTTCAAGATGGGTTACTGTTCCTAAATTACAAACTTTCATTTTTCTCTTTTTGAGTTAAGTGCTTGGTTATTATGCCGTTTTGTTAGCCTTTTTATCTTGCTTTTTAAGAAAGCCTTTTTACAAAGTGTAAAGATACATATTTTTATGAAACCGTATTCTTTTATGAAACTTTTGTGATGAAAGATAATTAAAATAAGAAAAACGGTTTGAAGAAGGCTTAAAAATGTCCTGTCGCAATGAGTTTATCCGATTTTTTAAGCCGGCTTTCGGTTTTTTCTCTATATTTGCAGCCATCTGAATAAAACCATATGCACGAAAACACATTACATAACCAGAGAAAATCGATCCGTTTCCGCCGTTGGAGTCGGAAAAATTATGCTGTGTTCGGAAGTCTGCACCGGCATGTGACGATTGGAAGGGTGTGTAAGGGTATTGCCGATTCATCGTTGGATAAGGCAAGACATATCGTGTCGGTAGAAGGTAACGGGCAGTGTGTATATGCTATGAACGGCATCAGGGAACAGGATGCTTCACCGTACGATATAGGAATTCCGCTGGGATGTGTCATCCTGCTTTTGATGGGACTGCCTGTGGCTGTTGAACCGGCGGGCAGTGAGGTTGCTTGTATTAGAAAAACTCAGAATAATTGTCATTTACCGAAACGGAATGGCGAAAGGATTCGTGTGGCATCTTGTTGTAGGTGTACACGGGTACTTTCGCCATTCCGCTTTTTTATGCCTATAAATATATATGATAGAAACATTAGAAAAAAAAGTTGACGACGGTCTTGAACTGACGCCGGAAGAGGCGCTTTGGCTGGCGGAGGAGGCTCCTCTGGAGGAATTGTGTGAAGCCGCTCATCGCATTACGCTGAAGTATGCTTCGCATAAGTTTGATATGTGTTCCATTATCAATGCCAAGTCGGGACGGTGTTCCGAAGATTGCAAATGGTGTGCTCAGTCGGCACATTATGCAACGGGTGTTGAGGTGTACGGACTGGTTTCGCAGGAGGAATGTCTGCGCCATGCAAAGGCGAACGAAGAACAGGGAGTTGCTCGCTTTTCGCTGGTAACGAGTGGACGGAAACCTTCCAATAAGGAGGTAGAGGCTTTGTGCCGGCATTTTGCATATTTGAAAGAGTACTCAGATATACAGCTTTGCGCTTCGCTGGGGCTGGCTACTGAGGAACAGCTCGCGTTGCTTCATGAAGCAGGAGTAGTCCGCTATCATTGTAACCTGGAAACGGCGCCTTCTCATTTCGCCAATCTCTGTTCTACTCATACACAGGAAGAGAAACTGGCTACCATACAGGCTGCCCGTCGTACGGGAATGGATGTGTGTTGCGGAGGAATTATCGGAATGGGGGAAACCATGCGGCAGCGTGTGGAGTTTGCCTTTACTTTAAAATCGCTGGATATTCAGTCTATTCCGCTCAACTTGTTGCAGCCGATCAAGGGTACTCCGCTCGAAACGGAGCCTGCGCTCTCGGAAGAAGAGGTCTTGCGTACAGTGGCTATGTTCCGTTTTGTCAATCCTTCGGCTTATCTTCGTTTTGCGGGAGGACGTTCGCAACTGAGTGACGAGGCGGTACGTAAGGCGATGTATATCGGTGTGAACTCGGCTATCGTGGGAGATTTGCTGACGACGCTGGGTTCGAAAGTGGCAGAAGATAAAAAACGAATAAAGGAGGTGGGTTATGACTTATGAACAATGTGTTGATAACTTCGACAGGGAGCATTTGTGGCATCCCTATACGTCGACCATTAACCCGTTGCCTACGTATAAGGTGAAACGGGCAAAAGGGTGTATCATTACGCTGGAAGACGGTACGGAACTGGTAGACGGTATGTCGTCGTGGTGGTGTGCCGTACATGGATATAATCATCCGGTATTGAATCGGGCGATTGAAGAGCAGTTGAAAAACATGTCGCATGTGATGTTTGGAGGACTTACGCACGAGCCTGCCATCGCATTGGGAAAATTACTTTTGAAGATTGTTCCACCTTCCATGCAGAAGATTTTTTATGCCGACAGTGGTTCGGTGGCTGTAGAGGTTGCATTGAAGATGGCGGTACAGTATCAGTTTGCTGCGGGAAAGCCTGAAAAGAACAATTTTGTGACAATCCGTTCCGGCTATCATGGAGATACATGGAATGCGATGTCGGTATGCGATCCGGTGACGGGCATGCATAGTTTGTTTGGTTCGGCGCTTCCGGTACGTTATTTTGTGCCTGCGCCTCAGTGCCGTTTCGATGCCGAATGGGACGAGAAGGATATTCTTCCACTGAAGGAAACAATCGAAAAGCATCATCAGACGCTTGCCGGACTGATACTGGAGCCGATAGTTCAGGGAGCCGGCGGTATGCGTTTTTATCATCCGCAGTATCTGCGTGAGGCGGCCAGGTTGTGCCGTGAATATGGTTTGCTGCTTATCTTCGACGAGATTGCTACGGGCTTCGGACGTACCGGAAAACTGTTTGCCTGGGAACATGCCGGAGTGGAACCCGATATCATGTGTATCGGTAAGGCGCTGACCGGAGGGTATATGACTTTCTCGGCCGTGCTGACTTCCGATAAGGTGGCGGACTGTATTTCTTCACACGAGCCGCATGCTTTTATGCACGGACCTACTTTTATGGGAAATCCGCTTGCCTGTGCGGTGGCTTGCGCTTCCGTCAATCTGCTCTTGTCCAGCGGATGGGAGGAGAAAGTGAAACGCATTGAGTCGCAACTGCGGGAGGAACTGCTACCGGCTGCCGGATTGCCTCAGGTGGCAGATGTACGTGTACTGGGGGCTATCGGAGTCATCGAAATGAAGAATCCGGTGGATATAGCATGGATGCAACGCCGGTTTGTGGAAGAAGGTATCTGGGTGCGCCCGTTCGGACGACTGGTATATATCATGCCTCCGTTTATTATCAGCAAGGAGGAACTGACAAAGCTGACTTCCGGCTTGCTGAAGATTGTAAGAGAAATAACTTGTTAAAGAAAGAAAGGAATGGAAACGATGGTTTCATCGGATAATTTATATAGCCGGACGCTCGATGCGCTGGATGAGGCTGGCAATCTGCGTACACTGTCGCAGGCGGAACATCAGGGGAAATGGATCTGGAAGGAAGGCAAGCGTATGCTGAATCTTTCTTCGAATGACTATCTGGGACTGGCTGCCGACACTGCGCTGCGTGACGAGTTTATGCGCACGCTTTCGGAACGTGATTTTCTGTTCTCGTCGTCGTCGTCGCGCCTGCTGACCGGTAACTTTACCGTATACGATGAGTTGGAACGGATGCTTGCCGAGATGTTCGGAGCAAGCGGTGCACTGGTCTTTTCAAGTGGTTATCACATGAATACAGGAATACTTCCCGCTGTGGCTGATGCGCATACGCTGATTCTGGCAGACAAGCTGGTACATGCCAGTCTGATTGACGGAATCCGGCTGTCGGCTGCACGGTGCATCCGTTATCGTCATCAGGATTACGGGCAACTGGAGGCTTTGCTTGCCAAGAGTTATAAAGACCACGAACAGATCATTATCGTGACGGAGAGTATTTTCAGTATGGATGGAGATGTGGCTCCTCTCGACCGGTTGGTGGACTTGAAAAAGCGTTATCCCGGTGTGATGCTGTATGTGGATGAGGCGCACGGGATTGGCGTACGTGGCAGAAGCGGACTGGGTGTGGCCGAGGAACAAGGATGTATGAAGGATATTGACTTTCTGTGCGGTACGTTCGGTAAGGCGTTGGCTTCGGTCGGAGCGTATGTGGTGTGCAGTGAGGTAATGCGCTCGTTTCTGGTTAACCGGATGCGGACATTTATCTTTACGACAGCACTTCCTCCGCTGAATGTGGCATGGACAAAGTTTATCCTGTCGCGTCTGGGAGGCTGGAACGACCGTCGGGAACGACTGGCTGAGGCGGCTCTTCGGGTGCAGGCAGCTGTCCGGGGGGCAGGTCGTGAGTGTCCTTCCTCAAGTCATATTGTCCCTTTTATTGTGGGTGAGAGCAACCAGACCATCCTGAAAGCGGAAGACATGCAGCGGAAAGGATTTTATGTGCTGCCGGTTCGTCCGCCTACGGTTCCCGAAGGAACTTCCCGATTGCGTATCTCGCTGACGGCAGCTGTCACAGAAGAGGAAGTGGACAGTTTATGCCGTGAGTTGTAAAGATTATGAACGTTTAAAAAACACCGGTACGAATGCATGAAAAAACTTCAGCATGTTTTAAGAAAAACATCAGCATATTTTTCCGAAAACATCAGCATATTTTTTTTAAATATCAGCATGTTTTTTGCATGTCTGCCGAATGACTGAAAATGAAACAATTATTTATAAAAAAAGAAAATAGTCCGCGCCTGCTTCTCTTCTTTGCAGGATGGGGAAGCGACGAGAATCTGTTCCGCCGTACGGTGGCGGAGGGGTACGACTGTCTGCTCTGCTTCGATTACCGTACGTTGGAGTTCGATTATTCTTTGTTGGATGGTTATCGTGAAATCAGACTGCTTGCCTGGTCGATGGGAGTATGGGTAGCCGGACAGATTCTTTCGGGACGTACTTATCCCTGGGAGATGAAACTGGCTGTCAACGGTACGCCTTTCCCGATAGATGACCGGCGGGGAATAGCGGAAGCGGTTTTTCACGGTACACTGGAGAATTTTTCGGATGCTGCGCTGGCGCGTTTCCGCCGGAGAATATGTGGCGGTGCGGGACAGGTGAGGGAGTTTCTTTCGCATCAGCCTTACCGTACGACGGAAGAGCTGGGAGCGGAACTGGCTGCTTTGGAGCATGAGGTCGGGCAGGTTCAGCCTGCGGCTTTTGTGTGGGACAAGGCAATCATCGGTTTGTGTGACAAGATTTTTATTCCGGCAAATCAGCGTGCCGCATGGACTGACACAGAGGTGATGGAGGTGGAAGCGGAACATTATGATACTGCGTTGTTCGACCGCCTGCTGGAAGGAAAGGGGGAAGAATGGACAAGACGTTGATTCGCCGCCGTTTTGCCAAGGCTGTGGGCAGTTATTCCATACGGGCGGATGTACAGCGGCAGATTGCTTATCACATGGCTGATGCGATAGGCAAGTATATCCCATCGGGGGGACGGCGTAACGTGCTGGAGATTGGTTGTGGAACAGGCATGTTTACCCGTGCCTTTCTGCATCGTGCTACTCCCGAACGCTTGTTGCTGAACGACTTGTGTCCCGAAGTGGAACCGTATCTTACCGATTTGCTTGCCAATAAGAGGATTCATTTTGCTGCATCCGATGCAGAGGCGCTGAATTTCCCGTCGGGGCAGAATCTGATTGTGTCGTGCTCTGCCATTCAGTGGTTCGACCAGCCGGAGACGTTTCTGGCAGGCTGTCGCAAGCTCCTGACGGCCGATGGTTATCTGGCTTTCAGTACGTTTGGTCCTCAGAATGTAAAAGAGGTGGTATCGCTTACTTCGGATACGCTTCCTTACCGTTCGCTGAAGGAGCTGACAGATGTATTGTCGACCGAATATCAGATTGTATATAGCCGGGAGGAAAAACTGAAGTTGTCGTTCGCTTCGCCGCTGGAGGTACTGAAGCATCTGAAGGAAACGGGAGTGACGGGCATACGTCGCCAGAGCTGGACGAGGGGAGAACTGGATGATTTCTGCCGTCGCTATAGGGAACAGTACACAGCTCCCGACGGAACCGTTCCGCTGACTTATCATCCTATTTATATGATTTGTAAAAAATAAAATGTAATAATATGAAAGACAATGTTTTTTTTGTGAGCGGCATTGATACCAATGTCGGAAAGAGTTATGCAACCGGTTATCTGGCAAAGACATGGAACGAACAAGGTGTGCGTACCATTACGCAGAAGTTTATTCAGACGGGAAATGTCGGTATGTCGGAAGATATCGAACTGCACCGTAAGATTATGGGAACCGGTTTGCTGCCGGAAGATGAAAGCGGACTGACCATGCCCGAGATATTTACTTATCCCTGCTCGCCTCACTTGGCTGCCGAAATAGATCATCGTCCGATTGATTTTGACAAGATAGAAAAGGCTACCCGTCAGTTGAGTGAAACCTATGATGCGGTCTTGCTGGAAGGAGCAGGCGGTCTGATGGTTCCGCTTACCCGCGATTTGCTGACAATTGATTATGTGGCGCAGAAAAACTATCCGTTGATTTTTGTGACTTCGGGAAAATTGGGAAGCATCAACCATACTTTGCTGAGCCTGGAGGCTGTAACCTGTCGGGGTATTCGTCTGCATACCGTGGCTTATAATCTTTTCCCGGAAGAAGATGATGATATTATCCGTCGGGATACAGAAGCTTATATCAGTGACTTGCTGGCAAAGGAATATCCGGAAACTCATTTCGTGATTGTTCCGAAATTATAAGATAAAGGCTTAAAATGAGAAAATCTCCTGTCTTAGCTGCATCGTTTGGGATGAAGCAGGACAGGAGATTTTTTTATTATATAACTTACAGATATAAGTAAGGCTGTTTCATTTTTCAGTTTGAAACAGCCTTTCTCATATTTCCTGGGTGGACCTGGAGGGAATCGAACCCTCGTCCAAACAAGGAAGCCATATGCTTTCTACATGCTTATCTCTGCCTTCGGTTTTCGTGCATAAGCAAGACCAGAGCCACCCACTTATACCTTAGTTCCTAAAATTTCATTTCAGCCTCGGAACCCGACTGAAACTATTCCCGATTTTGCTGTGCCGCTTAGCCAAACGCTTCGGAACAAGAGCTTTTGAGCGACATCTCGTTTCCATCACTGTGACGGAAATAAAGCTAATCTACTGTACTTCGATTAAGCAGCGAGAGCATAGTTTTCGTTGCCAGATAATTGTTCAGTAACTGAGATTATAGTGCAAATCACTGACGCACTGCATGCTTACATACCACATCTCTCGCTGTCAAATCCAGTCAAGCCCAAGTCTGTGATATTTATCGGTTGCAAAGATATGAAATATTTGTGATTCTGCCAAAATATGACTGATTTTACGTATTTTTGACGTCCTTAATGAATTGATTAAACACAGGAATATGAAGACATTGATAGGTGTATGTATGGCTGCTATGGCTTTAGTAGGAAACGGTTGCATGGGAAATGCGAAACACGCGGAGTCAGTTTCCGGAGGAACAACAGACTCGTTGTATCTGCTGGTGGGTAGTTACGCCCGGGCGCAGGAGGAAGGCATCCGTGTGTATGTATTCAATCAGGAAACAGGGAAAGGGACGTTCCGGAGTGGGTTGTCCGGCATTTCGAATCCTTCTTTTCTTACTCCGTCGGCCGATGGTAGCCGGGTGTATGCGGTAGGAGAGGATGAAGGGATTTCTTCTACGGCCAATGCGCTGAGCTTTGACCGTGAGAAAGGGATGCTTTCTTTCATTAACTCTCAACCAACTCATGGGGGAGCTCCTTGTAATATTACGTTGAGTCCGAAGGAGGATTATGTGCTGACTGCCAACTATATGGGTGGAAATGTTACTGTATTTCCTTTAGGAAGTCGCGGGGAACTGCTGGAAGGTGATACGCTCGTCTTTACGGGAAGCGGACCGGATAAGGAACGGCAGAGCCAGCCGCATTTGCATTGTGTGCTTTTTACACCGGATGGTCGTTTGCTGCTTGCCAATGATCTGGGTACTGACCGTATTCATGCATTTCCGGTCAGCGAAAAGAAAGGCGAGGGGTTGTTGGACCGCGCGGCATCTTATGATGTACAACTGGCTCCGGGAGTCGGACCACGACATACATGCTTTGCGCCAGACGGGAAACATGCTTACCTCATTACGGAACTTTCGGGTGATGTTATCGTGCTTTCGTACGATGAAATGAAGCTGGATACCATTCAGACTATCAAGGCTGATACGCTCGATGCGCGTGGCAGTGCGGATATTCATATTTCGCCGGACGGTAACTTTGTTTATGCTTCCAATCGCTTGAAAGGGGATGGCATTGCTATTTTCTCAGTCAACTCGGAGGACGGTACGCTGGAAAAGGCAGGCTATCAGCCTACGGGAATTCATCCGCGTAACTTTGCCATTACGCCTAATGGGAAATATTTGCTGGTGGCTTGCCGGGATACGAATGAAATTCAGATATTTGCGCGTGATGCGGAAACCGGATTGTTGCAGGATACCGGTGAGAAAATTGAAATGTCGAAGCCGGTTTGTCTGAAGTTTGTTCCGATGGACTGAGAGTAATCTAAAATTTGTTTTTTACGACATAAAAGAGGCTTGTCATTTTTCCGAAACGGAGTTTGACAAGCCTCTCTTTTATCATATCGGGTTTTACATCCCGTTGCTTATTTATTTCTTGTCTGTCATCTGGTAAACCAGTGTACCACCTTTCACGATGTCAGCGTGCGAAATGAAGTTCTTGGTGTACGGTTCACCGTTCAGGGTAATGCTCTTTACATACTTATTGGCTTCAGAAAGTCCTTCTGCTTTAATGGTAAAGGTCTTTCCGTCTGCCAGGTGAAGTACGAATTCCGGCAACTGAGGTGCGCCAAACACATATTCGCCGCTTACCGGATTGACAGGATAGAATCCCATGGCAGAGAACATATACCAGGCTGACATTTGTCCGCAGTCGTCGTTTCCGCATAATCCGTTTGGTTTGGGTGAATATTGGGTATCGAAGATTTCACGTATCAGTTCCTGTGTACGTTCAGGACGTCCGGCAAGGGCATACAGATAAGTCACATGATGGCTTGGTTCATTTCCGTGTGCGTATTGTCCGATCAGTCCGGTTACATCAGCCTGAGTAGTTTCCAGTTTCAGTGTGAACAGTGAATCTAGTTTGTTGAGGAAAGGTTCTTCTCCACCGAACAAGGCTATTAATCCCGGAACATCGTGCTGTACATGCCAGGTGTATTGCCATGCATTTCCTTCCGTATAGTCACCGCCTACGCTTTCGGCATGTCCGATTTGGCTAGGGTTGAATGGACTTTTCCATGTGCCGTCCGATTTTTTAGGACGCATGAACTGTGTGCTGCTGTCGAACAGGTTCTTGTAGAAGTCGGCACGTCGTGCGAAGTATGCGGCATCTTCTGTCTTTCCCATGCGTTTAGCCATGTCGGCAGCTGCATAGTCGTCGTACACACTTTCCAGTGTAGATGAAACAGATTCAGCTTCGGTCAGGTCGGTCGGGAAATAACCATATTTCATGTAGTTCTCCCAGTTAGACTTTAACGGGTGTGATACGGTCTGAGTCTGTTTGATGGCGTTGAACGCACGTTCTGCATCGAATCCGCGGAACCCTTTGGCATAGGCTTCTGCAACGACAGAAACTCCATGATTGGCTACCATACAGAAGTTCTCCTTGCCCCACAGTCCCCATATCGGAAGATATCCCTGTACTTCGGCCTGGTCTACCAGTGAGTTGATAAATCCGTCTACACGCTCAGGAACCATCAGGGTATAGAACGGATGAGCGGCGCGGTAAGTGTCCCACAAGGAGAAGGTAGAATAGAATTTACCTCCTGTAGCGTTTACTACAGAGTCGGCAGCATTACGATAGCGTCCGTCAACGTCTGATATTTCGTTGGGCTGGATCAGCGCATGATAGAAGCTGGTGTAGAAGTTTGTCTTTTCTTCGTCTGTACCTTCTACTTCGATGCGGCTCAAGTAGCTGTTCCAGTCGGCTTTGGCGGCAGTCCGTATTCCTTCGAAATCCCATCCCGGAACTTCGGCTGCCATATTGGCCTTAGCTCCTTCTACTCCGGTGGTGGAGAGAGCAACTTTCATCAGTACTTCTTCACCCGGCTGGATATTGAAACTTGCTACAAGGCGTTTGCCTTTTTCTGTTTCTGCCATAGGAAGTTCAAAATGGTCGATGACCGGACGGCTGAACTGCATGACGAAATAATAATCCTGGTCAACCCATACTTTGTTGTTGACATGTCCGGTAAGCGTGCTGTCGTTTTCCCAGTTTACCTCGCAGCTGTTTACCTGCGAATGATATTGTTTTTCGTTCCATGCCGGTCCGTGCTGCAAGTCGATCAGGATAGAAGCAGAGTCGGCCTGTTCGTAAGTGTATCGGTGCAATGCCGCATGGGTAGTGGCTGTCAGTTCTGCTTTTACCTTTGCCTGGTCGAGTGTGACAGTATAATATCCCGGAGTGGCATTTTCGGAGGTCTTACTGAAACTGCTACGGTAAGCATCCCATGTGCGGTGGCGTTCACCAGTGAAAGGCATCACGAGGATATCTCCCAAATCCATACATCCGGTTCCATTCAGATGAGTTTGTGTGAACCCCCAGATAATGGAGTCGGCATACATGTATTCGGAGCAATATCTCCATCCCACAGCTCCTGTTACAGGACTGGTCTGTATCATACCGAAAGGACGGCAGGCTCCCGGAAAGGTATGTCCGTTGTCGGCTGCTCCGATGAAAGGATCAACGTATTGTGTATAATCTGTCTGTGGAGTATCTTGCTTGGCTGTACTGCAACTGTAAAACGCGCTTCCCAGTGCAAGAGTATAGAGAAATACAGAAAGTTTTTTCATGAATCAGGTTAATAAAGTGTGGATAACAGAATGAATTACCATAGAGCTTGCAGCATATGTGGACGAATTCCTTTCTGCAATCCCTATGGTAATCGTTGTTTAATTATAGTGCCGTAAGCGGCATGTTATACGTAAGTTTCGAGGAATTTTACATGTCCTTCCGGAACTACATCCAATGTTTTGGTTGTAGCTGGGAACAATACAGATTCTCCAGCCTGCAAGCTTACTGTATTGCCTTCATCGTCGGTTACGGTACAAGCGCCTTCCATGCATATATAGATAACGAATGAATCCAGCTCTGTATAGTCCATGCTCATTTTTTCAGTCAAGTCGTATACTGAAGTTGTGAAATAAGGACATGAAACCAGTTCTACCGGTTCGTTCTGCTTAGGAGTGTAATGTGTACGGTAATCTTCCGATACAGTATAATCGATTGCATCTTTTGACAGTTCGGTATGCAGTTCGCGGGTATTTCCGTTCTTGTCTTTACGGTTGAAGTCATAGATACGGTACGTGATGTTCGAAGTCTGCTGGATTTCTGCGATGAAACAGCCTGCTCCGATACTGTGAATACGTCCTGCCGGCAAGAAGAATACATCGCCCGGTTGTACGGCATAGTCTGAAAGGGCATCACAGATTGTGTTGTCGGCTATCATTGCCGCATACTGGTCGGGAGTGATTTGCTGGCTCAGACCAGAGCGCAAGTGAGCTTTTCCGCCATCGTTTCCTATCACATACCACATTTCTGTTTTTCCCATTGAATTGTGGCGTTTCATAGCCAGCTCGTCATCAGGATGAACCTGAATAGACAGATCCTGCTGTGCATCAATAAATTTGATTAACAGAGGGAATTTTCCGTTGAAGCGTTTGTAATTGCTTTCACCTACCAGTGCACCTTTGTATTCGCTTACCATTTGTGTAAGGTTCTTACCTGCATCGGCTCCATCGGCAACAACTGATTCGTCGCCCGGTACATCTGATATTTCCCAACTTTCACCTACTTGTGCCTGCTGGCAGTCTAAGTGTTTGAACGGGATAATTTTTTCTCCTCCCCAAATAGTGGATTTTAAGATCGGTTTAAATTTTAAAGGGTACATAAGTGTTATAATTAGGTTTGTTTACAAAAGTAATTATTTTAGCCGAAAAAGTAGGTGAAGCGGGTAAAAAAAGAGGAAATATAGGAAGATAAAACAAAACAGACTGAACATATATTGTCTGTATGTTCAGTCTATTTTTGTTTTTGATAACCTGATCAGATTTTTTTACCGAAGGTAACGTTGAATCCTACACTGACATTTGTATTCAGCTTGCCTACCGGTATGTATTGTGGAGTTACTTTTGTCATCAGGTGGTCCATTCCGACAAAGAAATTGAAACCACATGGGTGGAAGTTCAAGATCCATCCGAATGAGGAACCGAAGGATGATATTCCATAATTGACACCTGCGTCAAACCATTTGACCGGAGTTACATTGGCTGAGATGCGTCCTTCACTCCAACTGTATTTGCCATTGATGCGTGTGGAAGACAGGAAACCGAAATGCAATTTGTCGTATAGCGGGAATACGTAGTCAGCACCTATATTCAATGTTGCTCCTAAGGCTCTTGTAGAGCTGCTTCCGGTTTCCGTACGATGGAAACTTGCATAGTTTTCGATATCATTGCCCAGATCCTCCAGTTGGTCTTCCAGTGGTTTGTCGCCGTCTGCGTCATCAGAGCCCATTGCTATGTTCTGGAATCCGTTGAACTCCCAGGGAGTGTTACTTGTCTTTGCTTTGATGGTATTGCTCCATGAAATAAATCCCAAATCAAGAATTGCGGCAGACAATGTTAAATCTTCGCGAAGCTTATAAGTGGCTCCCAAGTCGACAGCCATACCGAATCCGGAAAGACCGGGACTGTTCAGATCGATGTTATCCCAGTCAACCAGATCTCTTTCTGATGGATTTTTTATTTCTTTTCCACTTTCTTCTTTGGTCGGAATGGTCAAGCCTTTTACAGAAGTATTCATTTCTCCGTTTGCCTGAACCATCCACTTGTCTTCTGCCATCTGGACTTTCATATCCGTCATCTTGATGTTGACATTTCCCACTCCAAGCAAGAATTTTAATTTACCGCCGACGTTTAGTTTATCATTGATTTGACGAGAGTGTCCCAGGGCTATTTCAGCGTAGTTATTCGATGAAATGCCTAAATCATCCATTTCGTATACAGAATTGCTGCTGTTCATTCCCAGTTTCATGAACTCAAATAATCCGCGCGGTAAGTTGAGGCTGGTGGTAGAACGCATGTTTACATCAATTGTATTGAATCCGCCCCAAGCTCGAAATCCGGCAGAAAGCAATGTCATGTTCAGATTTACGTTGATACGGTTATTGTCTTTCAATTTACCCAAAAAATCGTCGTTGCTGATGCTGCTGTTCATGAAGGTTGTGAGCTTATCATTTCCGTATGGATAGATGAAAGTATTTAAACCTACATTCGACTGAGCACCAACGTTGATATTTCCTATACCCGGAACAGCAATGTAATTTCGCTCGGGTGAAAAAGCTGGGTTCATCAGGTGACGGTATGTGTATCCTTCGAGAAAATAGCCAGAACGTAAGGATTGTGCAGAAGAAACTGTACAAAGACATACAAAGGCAATAGTAACAAGAATGTGGTATATGTTATTTCTTTTCATATAATTCAATAATTGTTGGTAAGGGATTGATTAATTCATATCGACAGTAACACCGCCTTTTATTTTTATAGTCATGTTTTCAAGACGCAAGGACTGATTCTTGTTTAATACTTTGCCGCTTGTTTCAGCTGATGGAGTAGCCGAGACTTCGTATTTCAGACCGTCCAGTTCCTTGAATGCATTGGCATCTGTCGATTTCAATGTTATTTGGAGTGCTGTAACTTTTGCATTTTCCATGGTTCCTGCTGCTATCTGGCTGGAAACTTCTGTTGAAATGTTATTCAGTACAGCTCCATTTTTGTCTATTGCCTTTACGTCCATGTTCATAGTCAATGGGATAGTATTCTTTGCGTCCATTGTAACTACCAGTTCTTTTACAAACAGATCTTTCACATCTTTATTCCAATCGTCTATAACGTCGCTGTAAACGATGTTGGTTCCTTCATTGAACTGCAATGGCGCATTAATCTCGTAATCAGCCTTGACATTGTATGTTGTTCCTAAAATAATCGAACATTCACGGTCGGACGCTTTTGCTTCTATGCTTTCCATACGGATTTCGTCTGGAATGGTTTCGATTAAAGCGTTCAGGTTCTCAACAGTAACGCTGGCATCAGCTCCTTCTACTTGACTGTCGAGTCTGTGCAGGCAGATTATATAATCATTTGCATGATTGCCGGGAATGGTAATCAGGTTGGGTGACTGTCCGACAGGAACAGATGCAATAACCTTTCCATCTTTGTATGATTTCAGTGTACCGCTGAAATTAACTTCGATAGGAGAGGTGTTGCTGACTGTCAGATATATTTTAGGATCGGTCATATCTATTCTTACCTGTTCGTCTTGAAGGAAGTCCGGCAAGTTGTTTATCGCAATAGGGTCGATAGATACATTGATTTCCGGATTAACCTTGGCAGTAACTTGAGTCAGCTGGATTTCATCGATTCTAAATTCCGTATCCATAATCATCTGGATGGCGCTGCCTCCTTCTGTTGTACTGGTTCCGCTTATCTTTATATCATCTGCGATGACCAGATGTCCGGGAGCTACAAGACCTTTACCATCTCCCATTGCTTCAAAATCAATATGTGTAATATTGATTGGAATATAAAGAGGTGATGTACTGGATACGTTTATATCTTGTTTAAAAATCAAATTACTTCCTTCTATATCAACTCGCTGGTCTGTTGTACTGATTGTCATGTACTCAGGAAAATCTAGTTGGAATCCTTTCTTAAGTGTCAGCGAATTGTTTCCTTCTATATTCATGCGCAGTGAGGCAGGCATGATGACATCCGAACTGTACAGTGCGGTAACATCGGTTGTTATATTTTTCTTGTCAATGCTGAAAGACGTTTTATCGCTTACTGTGGCTGTCAATGTTCCATCTAAAGATACTTCATAGTTTAATTCTGTCCGGGCAGACTGAAGTGCTATTTCGTTGGAGTTAATTGTAATGTCTTCGATAGTAACCTGAGTGTTGGAGCCTTCACCTGACTGTATAAGGGCATAGTTGCCTGCTGCATCAGTTTTTACTGTGCTCTCTTCATCTAAGTCGAAAATCTTGTCTAATGTAATGTCTTTTGTATTGCTGGCTGGAATAGTTAAGTTATCACCTCCCACTGTTATTGTCATGTCGAGATCTTTACTTAAATCGTAATCACTATCTACGCATGATAGCATACAACTGGAAAGTAGTACAAGTGCGCAAGAAAATGTTTTGTTTGTCAGTTGCTTTTTCATGAAATAATTATAAAATTAATAAATAACAAAATAATTGCTTTCCGGTGTAAAAAGTTCAGCAATATACCTGTTTGCAGATTATTACTGATGATGCTTATGTGAAAAGGGCGACCCCTCTTGCTTTATTAAATTTAATGATAGAAACGTAAAAATGCTTACTATTGTTCATTCTTGCGTTAAAATAAATTTTGCAGCTGGCTATAAGGAAAGTTTTGTTGTGGACAAGAATATAAAAATATTGCTGTCCGATAGACTTTTAAAGTGGCAGAGGTCGTGAAACTGACTTATTCAAGCGAGATCCAATCCTCTGTCTGGTAAAGTCTTATCGGACAGCAATACTAAAAGATAGAAACTTATGTTCTTAAGTATCTGTTCTTTGTTTGGTTAAATAGCTCTCTTTATTGTTTATAGAGCAGCAACTTCTGTAAAGATTTGATATACAGAACTGCATACTCCTAATAAAATAATTCCCATGAGGCAGATAAAAAGACAGGCACGAGTGGTCGCACTGCTTTTGAATGTGGCAAGTGGGGTTTCATTAGGAACAATATACATGGCCTTTACAACGAGCAGGTAATAGTATAGCGAAATGATTGTATTTACCAACGCCAGGAATACTACCAGCCAGTGGCCTGCATGGAAAGCAGATGCAAAGACGAAGAATTTTGAGAAAAATCCAGCAAACGGCGGGATACCTGCCAGTGAAAATAAGGCAATGGTCATAACAAAACTCAATTTAGGATTGGTTTTATAAAAACCATTATAGGCATCGCGGTCGACTGTTCCTCCATTATGTTGTTCTACTGTTCCTATTACACCGAATACTGCCAGGTTGGCTACAATATAAACTACTACATAATATACTAAAGATGCCATGCCTTGAGCTGAGGCTCCTAATACAGCAAGCATAATATATCCGGCTTGTGAGATACTACTGTATGCCATGAAGCGTTTCAGGTCTTTCTGCAAGATTGCAAAAATATTGGCTATTGTAATAGTCAGTACGATTACAACAGAGAGTAACAGACTCCAGTCGGCAACCATCGGGCCGAATACTTTCAGCAGAATACTCATCAAAGCAAAAGCTGCAGCTCCTTTTGAGATAACAGAAAGATAGGCACTGACTGTTGTCGGAGCTCCCTGATAGGTATCGGGTGTCCACATGTGGAAAGGTACCAGACTCAGTTTGAAGCCTAATCCGGCAAAGAACAATACCATGGCAAGGATTTGAAGCGGGCTTCCGGTTATCATGGTACTGATATCATTGAAATACATTGTTCCACAAGTTCCGTATACTAATGATAAACCGTAAAGCATCAAACCTGACGAGAACATGGCATTCAGAATGAATTTGGCTCCAGCTTCTGCACTGTGGTGACGATATTTGTCGAATGCAATAAGGCAAGCCATCGGGATGCTGGCAAGTTCCAGTCCTACATAGAAGAGCAGGAAGCTACCTGCACTGACCATGTAAAACATACCCAGTAAGGTAGAAAGAGTCAATAAATAAAACTCTCCAGCTTTATGACGTGTGTCTTCGCGTTCCAGCCATGTGTCTGCCTGCATGAATACCAGTATTGTTCCTAATGTGAGGACTGTTTTTACTACAGATGTCATGGGAGTATTGATATACATGCTTCCGAAAGCTTCTCCACTGGCAGAATTGAATAGGTTGTTGAGTAGCAGAATAACAAGCAATGCGCATGAAAGCCGTTGCATGTTTTTCGGAGAAGGAACCTTCTGGAATAAATCGGCAAGTAACACAATTATCAGAATAATTGCCAAACCGATTTCTGCCTGCATGGTATGTAAAGTTGTTATTATATCCATAATGCGTTATAATTGACAAAGTTGTGAAATAATAGGTTCTACACTGCCACTGATAACATGGCTTACCCAATAAGGAGCCAGACCTAATCCGGCAACAGCCACAATAAGGCAGATTACGGCAAAACGCTCATCCCAGGTTGCATCGGTCAGCTTCAGGTGTTCCGGATTAGTACAAGTTCCGTATAGTATTTTACCGACAACGCGTAAGATATATACGGCTGTAATAACGATACTCATCGTTGCAATGATTGTACATATGCGATGGAATGAATCTGCATGCTGGAATGATCCGACGAATACAGTCATTTCGGCAACGAAACCGCTTAAGCCCGGAAGACCGAGGTTGGCAAGTCCGGCGATTACATAACCAACAGAAAGGAAAGGCATAATTTTCATCAGTCCGCTTAACTGACGGATATCACGGGTATGTGTACGTCCGTAAATCATACCAATCAGGGCGAAGAATAATGCTGTCATCAAACCATGGCTCAGCATCTGGAGAATGGCACCGGTAGCACTTACTTTAGTCATCATCAATAAAGCAAACAGTACCAGGCCGCAGTGACTTACAGAAGAATAGGCATTGATGTATTTCAAATCGGTCTGTACCACAGCACTGAAAGCACCGTATACAACTGAAATGGTAGTCAATACCAGGAAGAAATCACCCCAAATGGCAGCTCCGGTAGGCATCAGATACATGGCTACACGGAAACATCCGTAACCTCCCAGTTTCATCAGAACACCTGCATGAAGCATAGATACGGCTGTCGGCGCTGAGGCGTGACCGTCGGGACTCCATGTATGGAATGGGAATAATGCACCCAGCACACCAAATCCGAGAAATATCATCGGGAAGAAGATACGTTGCATTTCGGTTGGTATCTGAAGTTTGACTATTTCCAGAATATTCATGGTTTCACCTCCGGCACCATAGAAGATTCCTAAAATACCGATAAGCAGGAAAGCAGATCCTCCCATCAGCATCAGGGTCAGCTTCATGGCTGCATATTCTTTTTTACCGCTGCCCCATACGCCGATAAGCAGATACATCGGAATCAAGGCAACTTCGTAGAACATAAACATGGTAAACAGGTCGGTAGAGATAAAGAAACCGAAAACTCCGGTACTTAACAGCGTAAACCAAAGGAAATATTCTTTAGTCAGCGGTTTGAGCTTCCACGATGCAAACGTTCCTGTAAATACAATGATGGAACTCAGAAGAAGCATGACAACAGAGATTCCGTCTACTCCTACCGAGTAAGCTATATGTAATGGGGCATACCAGACAATGCTGTCTGTATACAGCATTTCGTCTGTAGCTCCTCCGTTTCGCAGTCCTATATAAGATACTGTCAGGTAGGCAGCAAGAATTAACAACAATGTAGAGCCGGCTACCATTACTCCTCTTACCTGATTCACATTGCGGGCAATCCACAATCCCAGCAACATGAGTAAAGGAATTAAAACAAAAAGACTTAATATATTCATAATACTAATAACATGATAGTTAATACTATAACTCCTCCCAAGAACCACATGGTGTAGCTTTGAACTTTACCACTTTGCAGAGGTTGTACGCTTTCGCCTGCTGCATTGGCACTCCAGGCCATGAAGTTCATGAACTGGTCGATAACGTGACGGTCGAACCAGGCAAGCGGGATAGATATACAGCGGAAGATAATCTTCTTTGTGACAAACAACCAGATTTCGTCCATATAGAAGCGCTTGTAAGCTGCACGGTGCAATGTACTGAAACGTGCTGCCAGCATGTCGGCAACGGGTTGTTTTTCGCGTGCATACATCCAGGTAGCGAGAAGAATAGCTATTACAGCAACGATAATACTTGTTGCGGCTACTTGTGCATTAAGGTGAATATCGTATGCTTCGCCATTGGCCGATACAAAGTGTCCGAAAGGCAATATCCAGCCACATACAATAGTTATGGCTGCTAGAAACATTAACGGGAAAGTCATTGTCAAAGGACTTTCGTGCGGAGTATGTGCTGCATGAAGTTCCTTATTTTCAGTTCCCCAGAAGATACCATAATACAAGCGGAACATGTAGAATGCTGTCATTCCGGCAATAATTGTCATTATCCATCCCATAACCGGACTGAACTGGAAGCAGGCTGTCAGAATTTCGTCTTTCGAGAAGAAACCAGAGAATGGAGGTATACCTGCAATGGCCAGACATGCGATGAGGAATGTAATGTGAGTGATAGGCATATACTTGCGAAGTCCTCCCATTGTCGACATTTCATTGCTGTGCACGGCGTGGATAATACATCCGGCTCCCAAGAACAACAAGGCTTTAAACATGGCATGAGTAAACAGGTGGAACATTCCTGCCATGTATCCCAAGCCTCCTTCATGAGGGTTATTGGCTGTACATACACCCAGAGCAACCATCATGAAACCGATTTGTGAAATGGTAGAAAAAGCAAGGACTCGCTTGATGTCACTTTGTGCACAAGCTACAGAGGCAGCATAGAATGCAGTGAATGCTCCCACGTAGGCAACCATATGCAGTGTATGTGGAGCAAAACCGATAAACAGCGGGAACATGCGGGCTACCAGATAAACTCCGGCAACGACCATGGTGGCTGCATGAATCAATGCACTGACTGGAGTCGGGCCTTCCATTGCATCGGGTAACCAGATGTGCAGTGGGAACATGGCACTTTTACCTGCTCCACCTACAAACATCAGTCCGAGTGCCCAAGGAAGTACCATGCCAGCCTTCATCAGCTGTTCTTCACCGGGTGTGAAAGTGAATGTCTGCATGTAGTAGCCATAAATCAAAATACCGATGAGGAAACCTAAATCGGCAAATCTTGTCACAATGAATGCCTTCTTGCTGGCTGCAATGGCTTCCGGTTTCGTATAATAAAAGCCAATGAGCAAATAAGAAGATACACCAACCAGCTCCCAGAATACATACATCTGGAATATGTTGGTAGCAAGTACAAGTCCCAGCATAGAGAAAGTAAAGAGTGACAGGAAAGCATAGTAGCGCTGGAATCCTTTTTCACCTTTCATGTATCCGAATGAGTAGATATGTACCATCAGACTGACTGTCGAGATGACAACCAGCATCATAACGGAAATGGGGTCCAGTAAAATACCCATATCAATGTGGAGAGATTCCGTAAAAGGAAGCCACTGGATATTCCATGGAGTCAGTGTCGGGAATACTCCTTCGGCAGTGCGCGGAGCTGTAAAGTAATTGATAGCGGTGAGATAGCTTAATACAGTAACACCTGCCAGTGACAGTGTGCCTATCAAGCCCGCTATGCGATGCTTCATGTACATACCCGTCAGAGCCAGAATAAGAAAACTGAGTATGGGCAATGCGAGTATCAGAATTGTATATTCCATAATCAAAATATTTTTAGTTATCCTTTCATGTCAGTAATATCGTCAGTCAAAACCTGTTTGATATTGCGATATACATTAATAATAATAGCAATAGCAACAGCTGTTTCTGCCGCAGCGATAGCAATTCCGAACAAGCTGAAAAAATGACCTTCCAGATGATCCGGGAAAAGATAACGATTGAATACTGCAAAATTGATGTTTGTTGCGTTCAGCATAAGCTCTACCGAGATGAGCAAGGCAAGCAGGTTCTTGCGGGTAAAGAATCCGTAGATTCCGCAGAACATCATAATGGTACTGATGACCAGATAGTGTATTACATGTACATCTAATTCCATAGTCGTAATTTTTATTTTTATTTTTGTTTTCTTGCTATCAGAATGGCACCAATCATACATGCCAGCAATAAGATGCTGACTACTTCAAACGGTAGAACAAACTGATATTTTTCTGTTCCGATTAACGCCAGACCAATTTCACGGGCGGGTAATTCTACACCCTGTGGAATGATGTTAAGGGCGAAACCGTTTGTAAAGATTAAAAATAATACCAGTGCGGCGCCGATAAGCGTTGTCAGCAATACACTGATAAGCTTGCCACGGTTTATCGGATATTTCATATTCTTGTCCGACTGAGTCAGCAAGATAGAGAATACATATAATACAACAATACCTCCGGCATATACCATTAACTGTACAGCCCCTAAGAAGGTATATCCCAATACACCGTAAATAGCTCCTGTACCAAAAAGGACGAAAAGCAGGTAGGTAGCGGCGCGTAAAATTTTTCCTGTTGTTACAGCCAGTACGGAAAATACTGCAATTGCTGCTGCAACGACATAGAATACGATTTCTTGAAGTGTTATTTCCATATTCTCTCCTTTTTATTTAGCAAGTGTTGAACCTTCATGGTTTAGTGTGAGCAGGAGCTTTTCTTTTTCGAATACAGCATTTTCGAAATCGTTGCTGAACTTGATGGCTCCATGCGGACATGCGTTTACACATAACTCGCAAAACATGCACGATCCCAGGTTGTATTCATATTTCACTAAAACCTTTTTCTTTTTTCCTTCCTCATCTTCACGCATTTCTGAAATGACTTTAATCGTGCCATTTGGGCAGGCCATCTGGCAGAGTCCACAGGCAATGCAGTGATGATGATTCTCATCGTCGTGTGGCATAACAAGCTGAGCACGATGACGTTCGGGAATGTGCAACGTCGTATGACGGTTTTCCGGATACTGCTCGGTCACTTTAGGCTGACAGAATACCTTCATAGAGGTACGCATACCTATCAGCAAGCTTTTTACTCCTGAAGCAAAACCTTTTATATATTCACTAAAACTTTCCATAATATCTTATTGATAGCTATCTACCTTAAAATGTTAATCCAAAAACTTTACACAATGCCATCAGCAGCAATACTACCAGTGAAAGCGGCATCAGGTATTTCCATTCCAGTGTAAGAACCTGGTCTATTCGCAGACGTGGGAATGTCCAGCGAATCCACATTAACAGAAATACGATAAAGAAAGTTTTTCCAACAAACCATATTACTCCGGGAATGTAATCCATTACGGCATTGAAACCGTCCAGACCAGCTATATGCAATGGCATCCAGCCACCCAGGAATAGGGTTGTAGCAATACCGGCGGTAATGAACAGGTTCAGGTATTCTGCCAGATAGAAGAAGCCGAAATGCATTCCGGAATATTCGGTATGATAACCGGCAGTAAGTTCCTGTTCTGCTTCGGCCAAGTCGAACGGACCACGGTTGGCTTCTGCATTACCGGCAATCAGATAAATAACGAATGCAGCGATTGCCGGAATATGTCCTTTGAAGATATTCCAGCCGTCTGCCTGTCCGCTTACTATCTGCTGGATATCCATTGTACCACTCAGCATAACCATAGTCAATACGGTCAGGCCGATAGACAGTTCGTAGCTGATAATCATAGCTCCGCTTCGCACGGCTCCGATGATGGTATATTTACTGTTACTGCTCCATCCGGCAAGCAGAATACCCAAAACTCCGATAGATGATGCGGCCAGAACAAAGAATATACCGATGTTCATATGAAGAATCTCTCCACCTTTATTCCATGGCAAACATGAAAATGTCAGAATAGATGCCAGAATAACGAGAAACGGAGCCAAATTGTAAAGGAAATGGTCTGAATTCTTCAGGCTGATAATTTCCTTTGTCAATATTTTGATAACATCGGCTGGAACTTGTAGCAAACCTCCTTTACCTCCTACGCGGTTCGGACCGATACGGCATTGGAAAGCTGCACAAACCTTACGCTCCATATAAATCAATATGATAGCAAGTACAGCGTAAAGAACCAGAATCACTACGCCTACTACCAGCCCTTCCAGAAAGATTGCCAGCCCCTCAGGCATTACGCTGCATAGTGCAGAATGTATTGCCATGAAAAGCGGTTGAAGATTATAATAATCTAAAAACATATACTTTTTAAATTAAGAATGATAAATAAAGATATTATCTGTCTATATCCGGAATTACATAGTCTAATGTTCCTCCGATAGCAATCAGGTCGGCAATTTTATTGCCTTTGCAAACAGTGTCGAGCGCATGTACCAGCGGCAATCCGGTAGAACGGTAATGCAGACGGTAAGGGCTCTTGTCTCCATGGCTTTCCAGCATTACGCCAAACTCTCCACGGCTGCTTTCTACTGCTGCTGAGTAATTACCTTCCGGCAGTTTGATGATTGCTTTTGTCTTGACGCGATATTCTCCTTCCGGAATATTGTCTATCAGCTGTTCGATGATGTGGCAAGATTCCATGATCTCGTCCATACGTACCATGTAGCGTGCAAATGAATCCCCTTCCGTATAAGTGATTTCTTTGAAGTCAACTTTATCGTACATGGCATACGGATGATGTTTACGCACGTCGTTTGCCCAACCGGACGCACGGCCTGAACCTCCTGTTACTCCTAAAGAAATAGCATCTTCGAGACTCAATACTCCGATTCCTTTCAGACGGGTCGTTGCAATCACATTGCCGGTAAATATATCGTGATAGTCTTTGATGACACTACGCAGATGTTTGATAAATTCCTTAACCTTGCGCTGGAAGTCCGGATGCAGGTCGGCTTGCACACCACCGATCATGTTATAGTTTTGTATTAAACGTCCTCCGGTTGTTTCTTCGAAGATGTCAAGAATCATTTCACGTTCGCGGAAACCGTAAAAGAAAGGAGTTAATCCTCCCATATCCATAACCAGACAAGAGTAGAACAACAAGTGAGAGTCGATACGCTGAAGTTCGTCCATGATGGTACGGATATACTGTGCGCGCTCTGAAATCTCGATGCCTGCGGCTTTTTCAATACACATACACAATGCGTGACGGTTCTGATGTGCGCTCAGGTAATCCAGGCGGTCGGTCAAAGCCAGTGTCTGCGGATATGTCAGGCTTTCGTTCATTTTTTCTATTCCACGGTGTATATAACCACAGATAGGGTCTACCTTACTGATTGTTTCACCGTTCAGTGAAGTACGCAGACGAAGTACACCGTGAGTAGACGGGTGCTGAGGACCAATGTTAACCACAAAATCCTGTTGTCCGAAAACGATATTTTTCTTATCAGCTATTGTTCCGTCTGGATTCAGGTAATATTCATCGGTGATATCTGCATTCTCTTCATTCTCCATATTCAGGGGATTGGAGTTCATGTCGTAGTCCTTACGTAATGGATAACCTTTCCAGTCCTCACGCAGGAATAAACGTCGCATGTCCGGGTTATTCAGAAAGCGGATACCGAAGAAGTCGAATACTTCACGTTCTTTGATTTCTGCAGTTTTCCACAGGTCACATACTGACGGCAGATAAGGATTTTCACGATCGGTCGTTGAAGTCTTAAGAACGATACGATTATAAGTCTTACTTGATTCCAGATAATAAAGTGCTCCCAGACCACCTTCCTGCCAGTCCATTCCTACGATATCACGCAGGAAATCCATCGGTTCATCCTGATCATTACGCAGGGTTTCGGCTATTTGATGAAACGATTCAGCCGGAATACTTATCACCTGATCACCCTGCTCGGTAATAGTGATTCCCGGAACTAATCGGGATATTTTTTCAGTTATATTCATAAATTGCTGTTTTCCTGTCGTTAATTATTTTCCATTCTCTTTCTGTGAATCAGGATTCTTTTCCTGTCTGTTCACACCTCCAAGGAATTTTTCTACTTTTATTTTGCGCTGCAGCTGCATCATACCATAATAGAAAGCTTCCGGACGAGGAGGACATCCCGGAATATATACATCGACCGGAATAATTTTGTCTATACCGTTGACTACATGATATGATTTAATGAACGGTCCTCCGGAAATGGTACATCCGCCGACTGCTACGACATATTTGGGTTCTGCCATCTGGTCGTACAGACGTTTCAGTACCGGAGCCATCTTGTAGGTAATAGTTCCTAAAACCATAATCATGTCTGCTTGTCGCGGAGAGTTACGTGTTACCTCAAATCCGAAGCGTGCCATATCGTAACGTGCAGCTCCCAATGCCATAAATTCGATGGCACAACAACTTGTTCCGAATGTCAGTGACCAGAGTGAATTGCTTCTTCCCCATTCGATGAGTTGGTCTACTGTTCCTATGACTACTCCGGCACCGTCACGGTTCAGTTCATCTACCATGCGTTGCAGGTAATCATTGTTTTTGAACTCATCGTATTTCATTGAACGGATTGCTGGTTTTTTTACTTCCATTCCAATGCTCCTTTCCGCCATGCATATGCCAGGCCTAATATTAATACTAATAAGAAAAATGCCACACACACCAAGGCATAAGTACCGACTTCGTTGACTACTACTGCCCACGGAAACAAAAATACTGTTTCGATATCGAACATCAGGAACAGAATGGCAAACAGGTAATATCCTACCTTAAACTGTACCCATGATTGCCCTCGTGTCGGGATTCCACATTCATAAGGCTCTCCCTTCTGTGGATTGAACGACCGCGGTGCGATAAGCTTTGCGATTGTCATTGCGACTACTACTAAGGCTATGGCCGTCAGAATGACAACAATTAAAAATGTGAAAAACATAAATAGAATTTTATATTTGTAAATCGTATATATATACACTCTCTATATGGTAAAACGCCCTTTACCATATATAAAGAATAAAATCTAGCCTGATCTCTATCGTTATAGAGAGGCTAAATCAATATTTTTTCTAACGTATAAATGTAATAGGAAATTGTCTTGTTTGTCGGGGGGTGATTGAAACAGGCAAAACTTCGATATACGGTGATATTATAATATACCGCTAAACATATAACATTACGTAATACCGATTTGAAATCGTAAGTATTGATGTTTGGTATAATAATTGCCTTATTGGGGAGATCTGTATGATTTTGAGAGAATAGGTGTTGGATGGTTTTTTCCATGGGCGACTGAGGTTCCTGTATCTCACTGTAAGTTGTTGTGCAGGATACGGAAGCTGTATTGTCGGTATGTTGTGCGGGTACACAAACGACATTCCCTATAATGACCATTATAAGGAAAGCAAAGAAAAATATTGTTGCCTTTCTCACCTGTTTACCCATCATATACCTATCTGAAAACGGGTGCAAAGATAGTGATTTATTTTTAGTCTTTTTAATAGGATTGTATAAAAAAACAAAATGCAAATAGCTTGTAATTCTGAAAATCCGGTCGTATTATAAGATTTCGAACATGAAGGACATTTAGTGAAAAATAAGTGATTCTTATAGTTTTCTTTTTATTGTTTTTCTAAACAAGTATTGTAGAAGAATTGCTATTATGAAAATTGTCAGATACCATTATAGTTTCTTTTATCCTTATACTTAGGTTTGATGTTGAATGAGCAAATGTTTGATTGTCAGTTGTAAAAAAGCCTTGCTTTATTTTGTTGTGTAAAGCAAGGCTTTCGTATAGAATGACTATGTAAATACGTTTTGTAAAGAGTAAATAACTGGGCTTAGAATTTAGTTGAAAAATTTTTCCAGCTTCTTGATCATCATTCCCAGACAGAACACTACTACGTGGTCGTTTTCCATGATGGTGGTGTTACCTGTAACCAGGATACCTTCTCCGTTTCTGATGAGTCCTCCGATAGTAGCTCCTTTAGGAAGGCCCACATCTTTTACCTGAGAGCGAGTGATGCGTGAGCCTGCTTTTACTGTAAATTCTGCTACATCGGCGTTGGCAAATGTCAGACACTTGACATTTGATACATCGGCATCCAGCATCATTTGGTAGATATGGCTGGCGGCAATGAATTTTTTATTGATAACAGTACCTATATCCAGACTCTCTGCCATACTGATATAGTCTATGTTTTCGACTTCGGCTACGGTTTTGCTTATACCTAAACGTTTAGCTGCCAGGCAGGCAAGAATATTTGTTTCTGAATTTCCGGTCAAAGCAACAAATGCTTCTGTATTTTTGATTCCTTCTTCCAGAAGCAGTTCCATATCTCGTCCGTCTCCGTTGATAATCATTACCTTATCATCTACCAGTTCGGTAAGTCGGTTGCATCGGTTGAAGTCACTCTCAATGATTTTAGTACGCATGTATTCGGGCATATATTGTACGGTACGTACGGCTATACGACTTCCACCCATAATCATCACGTTGCGGATATCAGCTTCATTCTCTTTTCCAGCAATTTTCCGGATATAAGGAATATATTTTTTTGTTGTCGTAAAATATACGATGTCATTCAAAATAATAGTATCATCACCTCGGGGAATGATTGTTTCGCTGCCACGTTTGATTGCAACAATATGGAAAGGGATATTTCTTCCTCCCAACTCATGCAGAGGTACATTCAGAATTTCTGCTGTTTCTTTCATCTTGGTTCCGAGTAAAACTAATGCTCCTCCAGCGAACTCCCACCATTGACGAATCCAGCTCATCTTTACGGCATCTACAATTTCTTTCGCTGCCAGCATTTCCGGATAAATTAGGGAGTCGACTCCCAGTTTGGCAAAAAACTCTTTATGCTTAGGAAGCAGATACTCGTAGTTATTGATTCGTGCAACTGTCTTTTTGGCTCCCAGGCTAGTAGCCAGCATACATGCGGTCATATTCCTGCTTTCATCCGGAGTTACGGCGATAAACAAGTCTGCACCTGCTACTCCCGCTTCTTTCAATCCTGAAATCGAAGTAGGGGATATGTTGACGGCGAGCAGATCGAAGTTACTGCCTAGTCTTCCCAGTCTTTCTTCGTCGTCGTCCATAAGGATAATATCTTGTTTCTCATCTGATAAGAGTTTGGCCAGGTGTGTTCCTACAGCTCCTGCGCCGGCAATGATAATCTTCATGAGTTCAGAATATGAATTAATGTATTATATATACCTGTTTGATCGATACCACAAATGGAGTAAAGAGCATTTACAGGACCATGTTGTATAAAATGGTCAGGAATACCCATACGCTTTACCATAGGGGTGTAGTTATTGTCTGACATAAATTCCAGAACAGCACTTCCCATTCCACCTTTGAGCACTCCATCTTCTATTGTGATGATACGTGAGAATTTTTTTCCTATCTCGTGTAATAATGCTTCATCCAGTGGTTTTAAAAAACGGAGATCGTAGTGGGCAATGCTGCAATTATGAGTATTCTCGGCTTCTGTAATAGCTTTGGCTGCTGTATTTCCGATAGGACCGATTGTGATTACAGCCAGGTCGGAACCGTCTTTCAGTTTTCTGCCCTTTCCCACTTCAACAGCTTTAAGTGGACATTTCCAGTTGGTCAGCACACCTCGTCCGCGAGGATAGCGGATAACAAAAGGACCTTGGTCGGGAAGCTGTGCTGTATACATCAGCCGGCGCAGTTCCTGTTCGTCGTAAGGTGAAGCTATTGTTAGGTTAGGGATAGGACGTAAATACGCCAGATCGAATACGCCATGATGCGTTGGACCGTCTTCTCCTACTAAGCCAGCACGGTCTAGGCATAACACTACATTCAGTTTCTGTATGGCTATGTCGTGGATAATATTGTCGTATGCCCGTTGCATGAACGAGGAGTAAATGTTACAGAAAGGCAGTAATCCCTCTTTGGCCATACCTCCCGAAAAAGTTACGGCATGTCCTTCGGCAATGCCTACATCGAATGCACGGTCGGGCATAGCTTTCATTAAGATATTCATAGAACAGCCAGTAGGCATGGCTGGAGTCACTCCAATAATTTTGTCGTTCTTTTTTGCCAGTTCCAGTAAGGTTTTGCCAAACACATCCTGGAATAAAGGTGGCATACCACTTGTATCATTTACGATTCTTTCTCCAGTTTCTTTATCGAATATGCCTGGAGCATGCCAGATGGTGGCTGCTTCTTCCGCAGGTTTGAATCCTTTGCCTTTGATTGTATGGATATGAAGTAGTTTCGGTCCCTTCATGTCCTTAATTTCTTTCAGTACTTTTGCCAGAGCAAAAACATCGTGTCCGTCTACTGGACCGAAGTAGCGGATATTCATTCCCTCAAAAATGTTCTGTTGTTGGGTAAGAACAGATTTCAGGCTATTGTTGAAACGGATTAAGCTTTTCCGGCGTTCTTCATTCAGAACTCCCCACTGATGTAGCTTCTTTGAGATGTTATATCTCAGTCGGTTGTATCCTTCTGATGTTTGGAGATTTAGCAGATATTGTTTCATTCCTCCTACGCTCCGATCGATCGCCATGTTGTTATCGTTCAAGATAATCAGCAAATTGTTGGGAGTAGAAGACGCATTATTCAATCCTTCAAAAGCCAGCCCGCCACTCATCGAACCATCCCCGATTACGGCTACTACATGGCGGTTTTCTTCACCTTTGCGGGCCGCAGCAACAGCCATGCCTAGAGCTACGGAGATAGAGTTGGATGCATGTCCACAGGTAAACGTATCATATTCGCTTTCTGACGGTGAGGGAAAAGGGCATAAACCGTTTAGTTTTCTGTTTGTACAGAAACGGTCACGACGTCCAGTCAGTATCTTATGTCCGTACGCCTGATGTCCTACGTCCCATACAATGCGGTCATAGGGGGTATTGAATATATAATGAAGTGCAACAGTTAATTCTATTACTCCTAAACTTGAACCAAAATGCCCGGGATTGCGAGAAAGTTCATCAATGATTTTATCCCTGAGCTCCCGACAGACCTCAGGTAAAGACTCGATAGGAAGATGACGCAAATCTTCCGGGCTATCTATTTTATTCAACAATTCGTAAGAAATGGGTTGTTCCATCCGGTTTTTATTCAATATTAATTTCACAAAAATACGATAAATATGTGTATTGTGTTTACATTTGCACAAAAAATAATGAACAATGTTTGCTTATGGAGTTTAGAACAAAAGTAGAATTGCCGGTCGGACAATCTAAAATTTGTCATTCGGATTTACTTATGTCATGGGGGTCTTGTTTCTCGGAAAATATAGGAAAACTATTGGTAGATAATAAGTTTAATTGTGACATAAATCCTTTTGGCATTTTATATAATCCTTTTTCAATAGCAAAGTCCATATCTCTATTATTGGATGAAAAGGTATATGGTGAGGACGACTTACGCTTTGACAAAGGAATTTGGTATAGTCTGATGCATCATAGTTCTTTTTCTTCATCAGACAAGTTAGAGTGTCTGAATAAAATCAACTTCCGCATGATAAAGGGAAGTGCTACGTTAGGTAAGGCTAACTGGCTGATTATTACTTGGGGAACTGCACGGGTTTATGAATGGAAAGAAACTGGAGAAGTTGTTGGAAACTGCCATAAACTGCCAGATAAATTGTTTGTACGGCGTCTGTTGGATGTAGACGAAATCGTATCAGTTTATATTTCTTTACTTGAAAAGATTCGCTTGGTGAATCCGGAGGTACAGATCTTGTTTACGGTTAGCCCGATACGTCATGCGAAAGACGGCTTACATGGCAATCAGTTAAGTAAGGCAGTACTTTTGCTGGCAATCGAAAAAATATGTCAGAAGTTTTCATATTGTCATTATTTTCCGTCATATGAGATTCTGTTGGACGAATTGCGTGATTATCGTTTTTATGCCGATGATATGCTTCATCCGAGCCAGCTTGCCATAAACTATATCTGGGAATGTTTTTGTGAGTGCTTTTTCACAACAGAAACGTTGCATATAATGAAGGAATGGCAAGAAATAAAAAAGGGGCTTGACCACCGTCCTTTCAATGCAAAATCGGAAGCTTATTATACTTTTCTAAGTCAAATAATGTTAAAGATAGAAAGGCTAAAAGAAAAATTACCGTACTTAGACGTACAAAATGAAATAACATTATGTCAAACTCGATTGAAGAAATAACCTCCGTCATTGGAGCTGAGAGAATAGGAAAACACCAGGCAACTATTGACTGGATTCTTACGGATAGCCGTTCATTGTGTTTTCCGGAAGAAACTTTATTTTTCGCTTTAAAAACAAAGCGTAATGACGGACATAAATACATACCGGAACTTTACGCCAGAGGGGTGAGAAATTTTGTGGTAACTGATGTGCCAGAGCAGTTGTCTCATTATGCTGACGCCAATTTTTTGCAAGTTGGAAATACACTGAAAGCTTTGCAGCGTCTGGCTGCCAAACATCGTGAACAGTTCCAGGTTCCTGTTGTAGGTATTACCGGAAGTAATGGAAAAACAGTGGTGAAGGAATGGATTTATCAACTGTTAAGTCCTGAAAAAGTAATTACCCGTTCACCTCGTAGTTATAACTCACAGATAGGAGTACCCTTGTCTGTATGGATGATGAACGAACATACTGAGTTGGGTATATTTGAGGCTGGAATTTCAGAAATGGGTGAAATGGAAGCATTACAGCCTATCATTCAGCCTACTATCGGAGTGTTGACAAATATCGGTTGGGCACATCAGGAGAATTTTTCTTCTTTGCAGGGTAAATGTATGGAAAAGCTGCAGCTTTTCAAAGACTGTGATGTCATTATTTATAATGGTGATAATGAGTTGATAAGCAGTTGTGTTTCGAAGTCACTGTTTACATCTCGTGAGATAGCCTGGTCGATGAAGGATAATGAACGTCCATTGTTCATTGAAAAAATAGAAAAGGATGATACCGGAACTACCGTAAAATATCGCTATCTGGGCTTTTTGAAGGAGTACCGCATTCCTTTTATAGATGATGCGTCCATTGAAAATTCATTAAATGCTCTTGCTGTGGCATTGTATCTGATGGTTTCTCCTGAGGATATTGCCGAACGGATGGCTCATTTGGAACCAGTTGCCATGCGTCTGGAAGTGAAGGAAGGCAAGAATGGTTGTGTTTTAATAAACGATAGTTATAATTCTGATTTTGCTTCACTGGACATTGCTCTTGATTTCATGGCCCGCCGTACAGAAGATAAAGGTCGTCGGCGTACGCTTATTTTATCAGATATTTTGGAGAGTGGACAACCTAGTAAATTGCTTTATCGTCAGGTAGCCGATTTGGTACATAGCCGTAAGGTAGACCGTATAATAGGAGTAGGTGAAGAAATATCTGCTGCGGCTTCACGATTTGAAATCGATAAACGCTTTTTCCGTACAACTGCTGAATTGATAGAATCGGGTATCTTATCTTCGTTGCGCAATGAAGTGGTGTTAATAAAAGGGGCTCGTGTGTTCCATTTCGATGATATTACAGATTTGTTGGAGTTGAAAGTGCACGAAACGATTCTTGAGATTAATCTTGAGGCTTTGGTCGACAATCTGAATTATTATCGTAATAAGCTTAAGCCAGATACAAAAATGGTATGTATGGTTAAAGCTTCTGCTTATGGAGCAGGTTCGTTTGAGATAGCGAAGACGCTGGAGGATCACCGTGTAGATTATCTGGCTGTGGCAGTAGCCGATGAAGGAGCAGACTTGCGTAAGGCTGGAATTAATAGTTCTATAATCATTATGAATCCGGAACTTACGGCATTTAAAACCATGTTCGACTACAAACTGGAGCCGGAAGTGTACAGTTTTCACTTGCTTGAAGAATTGATTAAGGCTGCCGGACGTGAAGGCGTTTCCAATTTCCCGATACATATCAAGATTGATACGGGTATGCATCGGTTAGGATTTGCTCCTGAAGAAATCCCAGCCTTGGTAGATCGTTTACATCGTCAGTCGGCTGTAATTCCTCGTTCTGTATTCTCTCATCTGGTAGGTAGTGATGCCGAACGCTTTGATTCGTTTACTCGCCGGCAAATTGAAACTTTCGAGAATGCTTCTGCTGAGCTGCAAGCAGGATTTAGTCATAAAATTTTGCGTCATATTTGTAATACAGCTGGTATCGAACGTTATCCGGGTGCACAGTTTGATATGGTTCGTTTAGGCATAGGATTATATGGTATAGATCCTTTTACTAATAAAATTCTGCATAATGTTGGTACCTTGAAAACAACTATCTTGCAAATACACGATGTTCCGGCAGATGAAACTGTAGGATATAGCCGGAAGGGAATTCTGACACGTAATTCACGTATTGCTGCAATCCCTATTGGATATGCTGATGGTTTGAACAGACATTTAGGAAATGGTAATGCTTATTGTCTGGTAAACGGTCAGAAGACTCCTTATGTCGGAAATATCTGTATGGATGTCTGCATGATCGATGTGACAGATATTGATTGTAAGGAAGGGGATAAAGCTATTATTTTTGGTGATGAATTACCTGTAACAATATTAGCAGATAAGCTCAATACGATTCCTTATGAAATTTTGACAAGTGTATCGAATCGTGTAAAACGTATTTATTATCAGAATTAAGTATTGTGAAATAAAATACTGACTGTTCCAACAGTAAAAAGGACCGTATCATTGCTCTATACGCACTATGATACGGTCCTTTTTTGTATCTATCCTTTTTGATTTTGACGGTAAATAGTATACAATAGTAGAAGATCTTGGTGAGTTATTACACTTCAATGTCTAAAAAGTAAACATCAGTACAAGTGTTTTGATGTATTTTTGCTATTGGTAAAATATTGTTCAACCGAATCAATTGGTATAGATATGAAAAACGTAAAGTCTTTATTCTTGAAGGGAGGTTTTATTTGTGCATTTATGTTTTCAGCTCTCTCTTCTACCGCCGAGAATTATCCTTATCGAAGTGATGTATTATGGGTAACAGTACCCGATCATGCTGACTGGTTGTATAAAATGGGAGAAAAGGCTCAAGTAGAAGTTCAGTTTTATAAATATGGTATTCCTCAGGATGGGGTGGAAGTGAAATATGAACTCGGGGGCGATATGATGCCAGCAGATAAAACTGGCTCCGTGAAGCTGAAAAACGGACGTGCTGTCATTAATGTCGGAACGATGAAAAATCCAGGATTCCGTGACTGTCGTCTGGTTGCTGTTGTGAATGGTAAAACGTATAAACATCACGTTAAGGTTGGTTTCTCTCCCGAGAAGCTGCAACCATATACGGAGCTTCCTGACGATTTTAATCAGTTCTGGCAAAAAAATATGGAAGATGCGGCACGGTGTCCGTTGAAATATACCATAAAACCAGCTCCTGAATATTCTACAGAAAAGGCTGACTGTTATTTGGTTAAGCTGCAATGCTTCCGCCCCGGTTCGTATATTTACGGTTATCTTACCCGTCCAAAAGCTCCAGGGAAATATCCTGTGGTATTGTGCCCTCCGGGAGCTGGAGTAAAGACTATCAAGGAGCCCAAGCGTCATATTTATTATGCTGAAGAGGGATGCATCCGTCTGGAAATGGAAATTCATGGCTTGAATCCGGAAATGTCTACCGAAGAGTTTAAGGAAATTTCGTCTGCTTTTGGAAACTATCTGGTTAATGGTATAGACAACCGGGATAATTATTATATGAAAAAAGTCTATATGAGTTGTGTACGTGCTATTGACTTCCTTACTTCTCAACCTGATTGGGATGGAAAAAATGTAATAGTTCAGGGCGGTAGTCAAGGGGGAGCGCTTGCTATTGTTACGGCAGGACTGGATAAGCGTGTTACAGCGTGTGTAGCTAATCATCCGGCATTGAGTGATATGGCTGGTTATAAGGCAGGACGTGCGGGAGGATATCCGCATTTATTCAAAAACTATAAAGGCATGGATACTCCCGAAAAAATAAGTACATTAGCTTATTATGACGTTGTAAATTTTGCAAAGCAGATAAAAGTTCCGGTATATATTACCTGGGGGTATAATGATGATACTTGTCCTCCTACTACCAGCTATATTGTTTACAATGTGCTCGATTGTCCGAAAGATGCTCTTATTACTCCTATAAACGAGCATTGGACCTCAGATGATACGGAATATGGACAGTTGAAATGGATTCAGAAACATCTTAAATGAGTGAGGGGGATAGAACTTGTCTAAACTAGGAATATGTTCATTTCCTAGGAAATTAGCTTTAAAATAAGATGGATACTTCTTTTTTATAGAGGAGGGGAACTGATAATTTAATAGTCCTATCATTACTTCTAAATGTGAAGCATGATAGGACTATTTTATATTCTCATTTTACTAATGATAGCTTTGGATATAATTAAAAATTTTCTTTTGAAAAAGATATTTTTAGTATCCAGGCAATTGTGTTAAATTAGGATTGTCAACTAATGGATGTCCAGGACTTTTTGCTGCAAATGGGCATAATTCTGATTTATTTTCTTGAAAACCATAATATAGTCCGTCACTTCCATCTGCAGATTCAATCCATGTTGGATATTTTCCACCATTTTCAGCAGATCCGGTAGGTAGGGTATAAATGATTTTTCCTATTTGTAATGTGTTGAATCCTGCTCTGAATCCGACCATTTTACGGGAATTGCCATTAAAAGTGCTAGTATATGCTTCAAACATATTTACAGGATACCATTTGTCACCATTGCTGACCTCAATATTATGTGCTTTTACTATATTTAATATTTTCTCTTGGAAAGCATCATATTCTTCTTTGGCTGTAGGTACACTCTTTACAACCTCAATTTCTGATGGATCTGTTAAATCTATGTAATCAACAGCAAGAAATTTATCTCCGTATTCTTGAGCATCTATATGAAATTTGTATAAACGATATGTAGGTATATTTGCATATTCATTTTTACGATCTGATAAATCTTTCATTGCTTGTTTAGTTTTAGCTAACTCTTTTGCTAGTCGATTCATACGTATCAAGTCGGTGCGTAATGTAAATTCTGTAGCAAATTCCCATTTACGCTCTTGTACAATAGCATCATCAAAAGCCTCCTGTTCATTAGGGATTGTAAGCTCTTCACCGACACCTGCACGGTTACGTACTTCTTGTAGTGCGTTTTTGGCAGCCTGAGTAGGACCGTTGTTTAAATAGTTTTGAGTTTCAGCATACATTAGTAATACATCTGCGTAACGGAAAATAGGAATATCTAGGTTACGTTGTTTATTTGATTGAGGGGCAACGCACCATGAAAGACGGAATTTGCCCGGCATTATGCAAGAGTAAGTTGTTCCTACATCAACCCAAGTGTCATTAGCACTTCCTTTTTCTAGGAAATAAATGCTATATGAGGTACATGAAACATCGCGGCGTGTATCTTTGGGATTGAATGATAGGTAATATGTGGGTAACATGAATTGCATAGCTTTCAATGAGCCATATTTACCACCTCGTGAACCAGGCTGAGCATAAGTTGTAAATTGAGAATTTGTTACGTCACCATATTGTGCTGTTTCCCATAATATTTCTGTATTGGTGGCTGCGAAATTTCTTTGGCAGTGATTGTACCATAGATATTGGAAACCACTCATGTCTTCATGAGCTTGTACTAACGAGTTACTTCCGTGGTTTATAATTTGGAAGCAAGCATTATCTGCTATTTGGTAAAGTTCTTTTACTCGGGTTGCATCATCACGACGAGCCATCTTGAGTGTAGCTGGATCATTAGTTTCTAGATTCCAACGGAGTGAGTACCCTCCTGCATAAAGAGCTAAACGAGCTAATAATGCATAAGCTCCTTGCTTAGTTATACGTTCAGGAGTCTGATAGTCGCTTTCTTCAAACCAAGGTAGCCAGTCAATAACACTTTGCACTTCTGAAATAACTTTGTCATAAATTTCATCACGTGATGAACGCTTAGGATAAAATGTATTTTCATCGTTAGGATCCATTTCTTCTAAAGGAGTGTAAACAGCAGGTATATCTCCATATATGCGGATTAAGTTTAAGTAACAAAATGCTCTGATACAGATGGCTTCACCTAATAATTGATTGCGTTTTTCAGTTTCTGGCATTTTGCTTAAATTTGAGATGGCAATATTGGTCGCTTCAATAATACGATATTGTTCTTTGTAAATAGTAGTTACTGTTGCGGGAATTAAAGCATCAAATTTGTAATTACACATCATATATTTGCTATTATTTGTAGAGCCATCTTCACATGAGTGCATAACTGTTTCTCCCATACCTAATTGGTAATACATTTCGTTATGTATCAATCCACGGTAACAACCTTGTACAAATTTATCAGCTCTAACCTCATCACTGAAAGTGGTTTCTATATCATCGCTAGTATAAGCTTCCATTTCTAACCAGTCAGAACAAGATGTCATACTTGTTCCTAAGCTTAATGAGACTGTTACTAATGCTGATAAAATTAGTTTTCTTCTTAATGTTGATGTTATATTTTTCATGATTGTATCAGTTTTTTAGAATGTTAAATTAAGACCTATAACATAGCTTCTGGAACGTGGATACATGGAGCTGTCATATCCAGGAGTACAAACCACATTGTCATTTGCTGATTTTACTTCAGGGTCGTAGCCAGAATATCCGCAAATTGTGGCTAAGTTGTTAGCTGTGAAATAGATTCGGGCATTTGAAATCATTACTTTTGTTGTCCATGCTTTAGGGAATGTGTAGCCTAATGTCACTTGTGCGATACGCAGGTATGAACCGTCTTCTACGTAATATGAAGATGGATAAAATCCGCTGGTAGCATTGTTGAGGCTCAAACTCCACAAACGGTTGCTTTCACTAGGATTCAGTTCTTTTAATCTGGCTAATGTTGTAGCTTTTTTTCCTGTAGCCGGATCAATTACACGGTAATAGTTATTAAATTCGGTTGGAATGTTTTGGAATTGTGCATATGGTGACATACTTTGTTTTGTAGCATTGTAGATGTCTTGTCCAAGGGCAAATTTCATGAAGACGCTTAAGTCGAACCCCTTGTAGCTGAAGCTATTGTTGAAACCACCTATGCAAGTCGGTGTACCGTTACCGATTTTTACATTTTTTCTTGTGAAGATAGGGTTTCCGTTTTCATCTACATCGTCGGCTGCATATTTTATATCGCCTGGTTGAACACTTCCTTCCGATGGTCTTACTACTCCGTCGCGCAAGGTGAAGACTGTATTTCCATCGGCATCTTTACTTTCTATAAAGTCTTCCGTTGTATAAACACCTTCATAGACATATCCATACATATCTCCTAGCCCTTGTCCTACAGTAGCATAGTAAGTAACCATTCCAGAGCGGCTGTTTCCTACTGCAAATGTTTTTTCATTCAGCCCTTCTTCAAGTGATTCAACATGTGATGAGTTAAATGACAAGTTTAAATCACTAGTCCAGCTAAAATCTTTTGTGCGTACGTTTACAGTGTTTAAAGTGAATTCCCATCCACGGTTTCGCATTTTTCCCACATTTTGGTATTGGTTTTTATAGCCGGTAGAACTAGGAATAACGCATTGCATTAGTAAATCTTTAGATTGATTGTTATACCATTCTGCTGTAAAGTTGATGCGGCTGTTGAAAAATGATAAATCAAGTCCGACGTTGGTCGAGATTAATGTTTCCCATTTCAAGTCTTTGTTACCTAAAGTTTCTCCAGGCAAATAGGCAGAATTTCCTGCATCACTATTAATCGGGTAGCTGGTTTGCTGAATGCTCGTAACGTATAGACGGTCTCCGATACCATTGTTACCGGTTGTACCGTAACCAATACGTAATTTCATGTTGTTTATGATATTTTCTATTTGATGACCTTTCCAGAAAGCTTCTTCTGATATACGCCATGCTGCTGAAACTGAAGGGAATATGCCCCATTTGTTTGCCGGTGCAAATTTACTAGATCCGTCGCCTCGTAAAGTTGCTGTAAACAAGTATCGTTCGTCAAACGTATAATTGGCACGGATGAAAGCAGAAACCATACCGCTATGCGAATGACCTGCATCTTTTTCATAGACTTCTGCTTGGTCAATCTGGTCCAATCCATGGTTAGGATACGGGAATTTTCTGAGTTTCATTGAATTTTTCTCTGACTCAGAGTAGGTGACTTCATGTCCTAGCAATACATTAACTTTATGCTTTTGGGCAAATGTCTGATTATAATTTAATGTATTTGTAATTTGATATTTGTAAGATTCTTTGTTCCCAATACTTCCATTTATACCTGTATTCTCGGGATCCATGATATAAGATGTAGAATTTTCATCGGCAAAGGATGTCGATTTTGAGTTTGACCAGGTATAACTTCCTGCCACTCTATATGTAAAGTATTTAAGAAAATCGAATTCAATTCCGGCATTTACGCTGAATAGACGAAACCGACTGTTAGAGGTTGAAGCATTATTCTGTACTAAAGGATTAGGCGTATTGAATGCAGAATCCATGCTAGTATAGTCTGGATATGTTTGAGTGTACAACAATTCGTCTTGTGTAAAAAGCGTTCCTCCGTGAATGGGTTGCAACAGTACATTTCGCATACCGTCGTATTTACCACCTCCATCGGTACTTTTATTAGAAAACATTGTATTTACGTCTAGTCGGATTCCTTTATATAATTCTGAATTGATTTTTGCACGGAATGAACTTTTGTTAGAGGAGTGATTTGCTAAAAGACCATCTTGTCCATTATAATTATAACTTAACATGACTTGAGTCTTTTCTGTTCCTGTTGAGATATTTACATTATGACTTTGTGTCATAGCTGATCCTCCAAAAACTTCTTCTTGCCAATTAATACCTTCTGTTCCTGAATAACGATTTGCGATGCGTTCATAGGCTCCTGTATAAAAGTCATCTTGATCAATTCCTATGGCATTATCGTATACATTAGAGTATGCTGTTAACGCATTTTCTCGCATAGCAGCAAATTCATATTGATATTTTACATACTCTTCTACGTTATTTAGCATATCTAGTTTTTTTGCTAATTTGTCAAACGAAAAATATGTATTGTATGAAATTTGTGTTTTACCTTTTTTACCTGATTTTGTTGTTATTACAATGATACCATTGGAGCCACGTGCACCATAAATGGCTGTTGATGAAGCATCTTTTAAGACATCTATACTTTCAATATCGTTAATATCAATATTATCGAGTGCATCTCCCATTTCAAATCCATCGACAATATAAAGTGGTTCTGTCCCTTGAGTAAGAGACATACCACCTCGAATAGTAATATTGGCACTTGCCCCTGGAGCACCACTAGCTGTTACAATATTGACACCTGCTGCTTTTCCTTGTAAGGCTTGCATAGCTGTGGTTACAGGAACATTCGCAAGTTCTTTTCCTCCAACTGAAGAAATAGCTCCAGTTAGGTCTTTGCGTTGTACCTTTGCATATCCAATAGCAACAACTTCATCCAGCATTTGGCTGCTTTCTGATAAAGTAATGTTAATTGTTGTACGCCCTTTTATAGGAACAATTTGGGTTTCATATCCCACATAAGAAAAGATTAATTCCTGAGCTGATTCTGGAACGGAAATACTATATGTACCTTCTATGTCAGTGATGGTACCAAGTGATTTGTTGCCTTTGATTGTGACGGAGGCTCCGATAACTACGTCATTAGCATCTCTTACCGTACCGGTAATCGTTTTGTTCTGTGCTAGAACATTTAGTGAAGAGCTTATTAATAAGATTAATAATAAGCTGATTTGTTTTTGTACGCTTCTCATAGATTATCTGTAACAATACTTCGGTAAATTTTTACCGAAAGATTAAAAGTTAAACAACAGAACCGGCAAAAGCTGGTTCGGAAACACTAAAGAGGTCATTGAAATGTTGTCAAAAACGAATGGTTAAGCATGAAGAAATGTGCTGAAAAAAAGAGAGCTAACCTGCTGATAATAAAGAAGGAAAGTATTGCATAATTCGTTATTTCTTAGTAAATTAGAAGTCTCTGAACTCTTCTGATTATGACTAAAGAAACACTCCTTATGCAATACCAATCCGAGTGCATGTCGGCTCTCAAATCAGTAGCGAATATACACAAACCTTTTGAAAAAGCATTCATGGACACCATGAAATTATTCATGGCCATCCCGGATCGTATAAACTTCCTCCAATTGGGCAGATATGGCTGTTTCTCAGAACAGACTTATCGTAACCTTTTTGAGCATGAAACTTTCGACTGGTTTGCGTTCAACGGATCTGTCATCAGCAAGCATCTCACAGGCAAAAGAAAAGCCATTGCCATCGACCCTTCCTATATTCCCAAATCAGGCAAGAAGACACCTTGGATAGGTTACTTCTGGTCCGGTTGTGCAGGAGAGTACAAGCGAGGATTGGAAATCATGGGCATCGGTGTCATTGACATCGACAACCATGAATGCATGACTTTAGGTTCCATTCAGACGCCGGATTGTAAGACCTTGGATAATATGGACAAGAACCTTGTTGACTGGTACAGCTGCTATCTTATCAGCAGAAAAGACAAGCTGCAAAGCATATCCAAAACGGTGGTTGCAGACGCATTCTTTTCCAAGGAAACTTTCGTAACGCCTATGTGTGAGAACAGTTTCCATGTTATCAGCCGCTTTAGGAATGATGTTGTCCTGTACTATCCGACATTGGAAAAGAAAACAGGAAAACGTGGTCATCCCAAGTGGTTTGACGGCAGGATTGACTTTGCCAATCTGGATTTGACCCGGTGCAAGGAATACGAGGTGAACAAAGGAAAGCTATACGGATTGAGGGTTTATGCTAAAGCTTTCAAAAGGTATGTTTCCTTAGCCGTCTGGTATCCGATGGACGGGAGGACAGACAAGTGGCAGCTTTATTTCTCTACAGACGATTCCATGGATGGACGCGAGGTGCTGGATTATTACAGAACCAGGTTCCAGTTGGAATTTTGCTTTAGAGATGGCAAGCAGCATGCAGGAATCACCAGCTGCCAGTCTACCGACTTCAGGAAATTGGATTTTCACTTCAATGCATCGCTTGCTGCTGTCAACTTGGCCAAAGCGGCATGTAAGAGGCTCGGAATAGCCTATTCCATATCCTCCTGCAAGTCATTCATACACAATGCTTATATGCTTGAACGATTTATTTGCGTGTTTGGGATTAGCCCAGACCCGCAAGTTATTGACAAACTTTTCAAAGAACTCATTTTATTTACTGCCAGAGCCGCTTAGGCTTGGCGAATTTTTAACGAACTATTGCTGTAATATATGTATTATAAAAATTTTATTATTCTGGTATTACAAAATTGATATTATTTGGTCGCAGAGACCTATAAAATCGTACGATTTATCGGGAAAATTGTATATGTGTACATTTTTACGTGGTGATTTTTCTCGTGATAGAAGAGTTGGACATTTGCTATCCGATAAAATATATTATGCACGAAAAGAATAATATTTAACTATAATTTATTCAGTGTCTGAATTAATTTTATAGATAATGCTTCATTCAAAAAAGAACAAAGACAGGGTACTCTTTTATGTAACCCTTTCCTTTAAAGCTTTCTACTTCTTTTTAGTAAACCACAATAACTATAAATGTCAAATAATACATATATTATCATGTTGTTTTTAAAAAACATGCAGTTATTTGCCTGATCTTTTGTACAAAAGATATCAAGGTTTGTACTAAAAATAATTTTTTCTGAACAAATGTTGGAGGTAATTTCACGTTGTTTAAAGCGAAAGAACAACAAAACTCCCCTTTACATTCTTCACGTTTTTCCTTTTGTTCTTTAAACGTCTGAATGTAAAGGGGAGTTGAACTATCTTAATTCCTGAATTAATTAAACCTTAACCAGTTTATATTTCGGAACCAATATTTTCATGATTATCCATCCAATCAGATAAGCTACTGCGCATATACTGAAGATGATGAAGTAGCCGGCTGCTTTACCTTCAAAGCCCATAAACACCATATTGGTTTCGGCTGCATAGTCGAACAGTCGTCCTGAGCCCATGTTGATAAAGAATGAACCGATACCTCCTGCCATACCACCGATTCCGATGATGGTAGCAATAGTGCTCTTTGGGAACATATCACCTACTACAGAATAGATATTAGCCGACCATGACTGATGGGCTGCACCTGCAATACCTATAATAATAATCGGATACCAATATGAATAATTTCCTAATGGTTGAGCAAATAGAGCTAACAACGGGAATAAAGCAAAGATAAACATCGCTTGCATACGTGCTACATATGGGTTCTTGCCTGTTTTATTGATGATAATGGTTGGCAATTTTCCTCCGTATATAGAAAGCATTGTGATGGCATATAGTACAAAGATAAGCATCTGAGCGGTAGCAGTATCAGAAGAGAAACCGTACACGTCTGAGATATAAGCAGGTGTCCAGAATAAGTAGAACCACCATACACCATCTGTCATGAACTTACCGAAGAATACAGCCCATGTCTGAGGGAATTTAAAACACTGGAGGAAAGAAATTTTCTGATTGTCAAAATCACTGTTTGTAGTCTGTGAGTCTGAGCTTTTTGCTTCTTGCTCATTGTTGTCTTGCTCAATATATGCTAATTCAGCTGCGTTTACATGTGGATTAGCATTTGGTTTCTTATATAGGAACATCCATAATCCCATCCAAACAAAACCTAAAGCACCGATTACAACAAATGCCATTTCCCAACCGTTTCCTACACCTATACTTTGGAAATAACGTGCCAAAGGAGGAATACTTACGGGAGCTATCAATGCTCCAATGGTAGAACCGGCATTGAATATCGAAGTAGAGAAAGCACGGTCTTTTTTAGGGAAATATTCTGCTGTTACTTTTATGGCTGCGGGGAAGTTACCTGCTTCACCTGCTCCTAAAACAATACGTGCTGCAATAAAATAGTATACACTGGTGATTGCGATAGTTGATGCTACGGCTCCTGTGGCAGAAAGCATTTCTGTTGCATTGTGAATACCTAAGGTTACCTCAGTTGCCCAGCCGCATAATGCGTGGAGGCAGGCTCCTGCTGACCAAATGAAAATAGACCAGAGATATCCTTTTTTGGTACCCATCCAGTCAATAAAACGTCCGGCAAAAAGATTTGCTATGGCATATACAATTGAAAATATAGCTGTGATATCTCCATAGTTGGAGTCTGTCCAGTGAAATTCTGGTGCGATAAAATCTTTCCAAGTTAGAGAAAGAACCTGTCGGTCAAGATAGTTTACTGTAGTTGCAAAAAATAACATTCCACAAATAACCCATCTGAAGTTTGTCATTTTTTCATCTACTTTTCGAAATGTATTCATGATATAAAGTTTAATAATGTTTTTCTATGGGTTTTGGCTCTACTGAAAGTGTTTCTTTGTGTTCCTAAAAATTTGCCTGCCCAATTTAAATTTGTTTGTCAAAAAACTATCATTCTAAATGTGTGGTATGTAATTTGAGTTATGTAAATGGTTAAGAACCACAACATTTAGAATGATAAATAGATGATTATATGAAAACTGGATTATTTCATTTCTGTGTATGAGATTTTATCCATATCTCCATAGTCGAGATTTTCTCCGGCCATTCCCCAGATAAACATATAGTTGCTTGTTCCGGCAGCTGCATGAATAGACCATTCCGGCGACATAATAGCCTGTTCGTTGGCCAGCCATACCAGTCTTTCTTCCTGAGGTTCTCCCATCAGGTGACAGATCATGTTGCCCGGAGTCAGGTTAAAATAAAAATATGCTTCTATACGGCGTGAGTGGGTATGTGCAGGCATTGTATTCCATACGCTTCCCGGCTTCAGCTCTGTCAATCCCATCTGTAACTGGCAAGGACCTTCTTCCAGAACGTTGCTTACGATCAGCTGGTTGATTACACGGTCATTACTTTCTTCCATTTTACCAGCTGCAAATGAATTAGCCTTCAGGGAACCTTTGCGTCCGTCAAGTGTGACAAGCTGTGTCTTGTAAGCCTTGTGAGCAATGGCTGAATTCAAATAGAATTTTGCCGGTTTTGATGCATCTTTGCTTTTAAAGGTAACTTTCTGATTGCCTCTTCCTACATAAAGAGCTTCCTTGAAATTGAGCGCATATTCTTTGCCGTCCACTGTTACGATACCTTCTCCTCCGATATTGATAATTCCCAGCTCACGGTTGAACAGGAAATAAGGAGCTTTCAGCTGATCGATTGTATCCAGTGTCAGTTCTTTGTTTACAGGAACTGCACCTCCAAAGATGAACCGGTCGTACATAGAATAGGTAAGATTGATTTCATCAGCGACCATGACCTTTTCCATCATGAAGCTGCTGCGCAATCTTTGTGTGTCGTATGTTTTCACGTCCTGCGGGTTACATGCAACCTGCATCTGTACGCTGGAAATCTGGGCGTTTGCGCTAACGGCTGCTGCGCCAAACATCATTGCAAGAGCTAACTTTTTCATAATTTTCTTGATTTTATATTGTTTTATATTGATTCTTTTGACTTATCCCTGTCGGCTTTCCTTAATAATCCGTCTTCTGTTGAAAATGGCAAGTGCCAGTGTACAGATTACCAGAACAGCTGAACCGACGATTTTAAAGTTATATACCAGATGGAAAATGATCCATGAGAACAAGCTTGAAGCGAAGTCGAGTGCTCCTCCCTGGAATCCTTCGGGTATTTTCACTGCCGAATCTCCGGTCTTGGCAAAGACATCCTGAGCAGCCTGTGTAAAGAACGGCGCAAGATCGGTTACAAAGTAAAGTCCCACAATCAGTGCAACCAGTCCGATAATGAAGGTTTTCAGTACGTTGCCTTTTGTAACAGGCAGGACAGCAGGGAACAGATAGAACATACCTGCAAGTGATGCCAGCGGAAGGAACTGGTTACCCGGCAGGACAACAGAAAGGAACAGTGTTACCGGAATCAGCAGCAGTGAGACTACCAGTGTAGTAGGATGTCCGATAACCAGTGCCGGACTCATACCGATGTTCAGCCCTGCCGCATTCTTGAACTTGCGTGCAATGAGCTCACGGGTTGCATCCGAAATAGGACGTAATCCCTCAATGAACAGCGAAGTGATACGTGGAATAAGTTCCATTACAGCTCCCATCTTGATACCGAGTCCCAGAATGGAAGGGATATTGTTTACAAGTTCCTGAGTGTTTTCACATGCAAGTGCTCCGATACCACATCCTACAATGACTCCCAAGAATAGCGGTTCGCCCATGATACCGAATTTCTTTTTCATGCCTTCCGCATCAATGTTCAGTTTTTCGAATCCCGGGATTTTGTCGAGAGCCTTGTTTATCACTACGGCAAACGGAACAAAACCCTGACAGAAAGGTTGGGGAATGGATATTCCGTCCATTTTTTCATAATATGTCTGAAACTGTTTACTTGTCAGGTCTGCCATGATCAGGGTAATGATATAGCATATGATTGCAGCGAAGAATCCCCACCATATATTGTCTGACGCAAAATATACAACAGCTCCGATGAAGGCAAAGTGCCAGTAGTTCCACAGGTCGATGTTTACTGTCTTTGTAGTTTTGGTCAGAAGCATAACGATGTTTACGGCCAGACATACGGGAATGATGAAAGCTCCCACAGATGTATTGTATGCGACCGATGCGGCAGCCGGCCATCCCATGTCGAAAATGCCAAGGCTCAGTCCGTAGATTTCGGTTACTTTTTTCAGGGGATCTCCCAGACTGCTTGTGAGCAATGCCGTCACGACAGACAGCCCTACGAATCCCACTCCCACAAGGAGTCCGCTCTTTAACGCCTTTCCGAATTTAATTCCGATGCATACTCCCAAAATAGTAAAAATAATAGGCATCATCACCGCTGCTCCCAGACCGATGATATAGCTAAAAACTTGTTCCATAATTTGCTTTTGTCTTTCTGTGAATCGTGATATTAGGTTTAATTATAAATTTAAATTGCACCAAAAATACGTTCTTTTCTTTTAATTTGCAACGGAAATATGATTTAATTCAAAACTTTATTGAAATAAACAAATATTTCCCGTTATCGTACACGATTATTGTAAGGATGTGAATAATAAATCTACCTTTAAGCACAGAAAATCCACATACGGATTCGTGCTTTTGGCTATATTTGTATTTATAAAAGTAATTATCGAATCATGAAAAACAGAAGTATTTTATTAGGGTGTTTGGGAGCTATGCTTTGTATTACAAGTATGGCTCAGACTACAGAAGATTTTCCAAAAAAACAGAAACCTTGGTCTGTACGAATGGCCGAATCGGAAATGGTACGTAATCCAGAATCTTGGCAAGTAGATTTTCAGCCTTCTTTAAAATGGGATTATTGCCATGGATTAGAATTGGGGGCTATGATGGATGTGTATGATCGATATGGCGATTCGAAATTTTATGATTATGCGCTGGCGTATGCAGATACAATGGTAAATGAGGATGGGACGATAAAGAAATATAAGTTGACAGATTATAGCTTAGACCGTATAAATTCGGGGAAAATGCTTTTCCGGATTTATGAGCAGACTAAGGATGAAAAATATAAAAAGGCTTTAAATCTGTTGAGACTGCAGTTTGATGGTCAGCCTCGTAATGAAGATGGCGGTTTTTGGCATAAAAAAGTTTATCCTAATCAAATGTGGCTGGATGGGCTTTATATGGGGACGCCGTTTCTTGCTGAATATGCTTATAGAAATAATGATCCGCATGCCTATCAGGAAGTGATAAATCAGATAAAGATTGTTGCACGTCACACCTATGATCCGTCAAATGGACTGTTCCGTCATGCATGTGATGTAAGCAAGCGAGAAAAATGGGCAGATAAAACAACCGGTCAGTCACAACATTGCTGGGGACGTGCTTTAGGGTGGTATACAATGGCTATAGTTGATAATCTTGATTTTATACCTTTGCATGAGCCGGGACGTGATTCTGTATTGGTTATTTTGAATCAGATAGCAAAGACTCTGAAAAAGTATCAGAGTCCGGAAGGTTTGTGGTATCAGGTTATGGATAAAAGTGGAGAATCTGGAAACTATCTGGAGTCTTCATGCTCCAGCATGTTCGTTTATTCTCTGTTTAAGGCCGTTCGTAAGGGATATATACCTTCATCATATTTTGCTGTAGCCCGTAAAGGCTATGAGGGTATTTTGAATGAGTTTATAAAAGTTGATGAGAATGGTCTTGTTTCCATCACAAAGGCATGTGCTGTTGCTGGATTAGGGGGAAAGAATTACAGAATGGGAGATTATTCTTATTATATAAATGAACTTGTACGTGATAATGACCCGAAAGCTGTGGGACCTTTTATTTTGGCCAGCTTGGAATGGGAAGGATTGCCTAAGGAAAAACGACGTTTCGCTGAGCCTAGGGAGCTGGTTGTTGCCCAAGATAAGACAGGCGATTATTCTACGATAGCAGAGGCTTTGGAGAGTGTTCGTGCTTTTATGGATTTTGATGTAAAGATATATGTAAAAAAGGGTACGTATAAAGAAAAATTGATTATTCCTTCATGGCTGCAAAATGTTGAAATCATAGGAGAGGATGTGCAAAATACGATTATAACTAATGCAGATCATGCCAATATGAATAATATGGGTACCTTCCGTACATATACAGTCAAAGTAGAAGGAAACCATATAACTTTTCGGAATATAACGATAGAAAACAATGCGCCTAAATTAGGTCAGGCTGTAGCTTTACATACAGAAGGAGATTGTCTGCGTTTTATTAACTGCCGTTTCTTGGGTAATCAGGATACTGTCTATACAGGAGTTGCAGGTACTCGACTTTATTTTGAAGATTGTTATATCGAAGGAACGACCGATTTCATATTTGGACCGTCAACTGCATGGTTTGAGAATTGTACGATACACAGTAAGGCAAATTCTTATGTTACAGCTGCATCGACTCCTGAAAATATCAAGTATGGATATATCTTTAATAACTGTAAGTTAACAGCAGAAGAGGGAGTTGATAAAGTTTATTTAGGAAGACCATGGCGCCCGTACGCTTATACTTTATTTATGAATTGTGAATTAGGAAAGCATATAGTAAAAGCTGGTTGGGATAATTGGAGAAATCCTAAAAACGAAAAGACAGCTCGTTATGCAGAGTATAAGAACACGGGAGAAGGAGCTGATATAAGCCAGCGTGTAAGTTGGGCACGGCAATTATCTGATAAAGATGTTAAGATGCTGGTGAAATCTGAGTTCTATACTTTCTCGAATACATGGGATTTGTACTAATAGAACAATTTTTACGTTTTTAAAATCAAAATTTATACATAAAAAATGTGTGTTAAAGAGATATTTGCAAACTAATTTTTAATATTATCTTTAAACGCATTTTTTATGTATTATCAACAGAGAATAAGGAACGTTGTTTCTTTGCTCATCATGAGCATGCTTTGTCTTGCATCTTTTGCTCAGGGATTGCAGGTACAAGGTATTGTAAAGGACAAAAACGGTGAACCAATGATTGGTGTCAACGTTGTAGTGAAAGGTACTACTAATGGTACTATAACTGGTATAGATGGTGATTTCTCACTTAGCGGAGTGAAAAAGTCTGATGTCATTGCTTTTACTTACATTGGTTTTAAGAACAAGGAAGTAAAGTATGAAGGACAAAAACAACTGAATGTAATCTTGGAAGAAGATACAGAAACATTGGAAGAAGTTGTAGTTATCGGTTATGGTACGGTTAACAAGCGCGATTTGACAGGTTCTGTTGCCTCTGTCAGTGCTGAAGATATCGCTGCTGTTCCTGTTTCTAGTGCAACTGAAGCTTTGACTGGTAAATTGGCAGGTGTAAACATTACAACAACCGAAGGTTCACCTGATGCAGATGTGAAGATTCGTGTTCGTGGTGGTGGTTCTTTGTCTCAGGATAACTCTCCTTTATATATTGTTGATGGATTCCCTGTTTCAAGTATTAGTGATATTGCTCCATCTGAAATTCAAAGTATCGATGTTTTAAAGGATGCGTCTTCTACAGCAATTTATGGTGCTCGTGGTGCTAATGGTGTTATTATTGTAACTACTAAGAGTGGAACAGAAGGCAAAACCCAAGTTGATTTTGGTGCTTCTTTTGGTCTTAAGAAAGTTACAAAGTTGACAAAAGTACTTAGTCCTTATGATTATGTTGCTTATCAGCATGAATTAGGTTCTACTGATTATGGAAACTATTCTGATATGGATATCTGGAAGTCAGTTGAAGGATACGATTATCAGGATGATATTTTCGGACGTACCGGAAATCAGGCTCAGTATAATGTGAATGTAAGCGGTGGTAGCAAGCAGGTAAAATATAATGTAAGCTACGCTCATAATGATGAAAAGAGTATCATGTTGGGCTCTGGCTTCAATAAGAATAACATTAATGCTAAAATTAATGCAGAATTGAGTCAGTGGATGACATTGGACTTTAATGCTCGTATGAGCTACACTACTGTAGATGGTTTGAGTGGTGGTGCAGATACAAATGAATCGAGTGCAGCTAACTCAATTGTTGCGAATGCAGCTCGTTTCCGCCCTGTTGATCCTTTGGCTTCAAACAGTGATGATGAAGAAAATAATACGTCTTCTCAGAAGAATCCGTTAGAACGTTTGCTTGCAACTTATAAAAAGAGAAATACATTTAATCAAAATTATAATGTTGGATTAAACTGGAAACCATTCAAGAACTGGACATTCCGTTCTGAATTTGGTTATGGCTGGAAGTATGATAATACAGATCAGGTTTGGGCTAGTGATGCTGTTCAGAATTCTAAATTGGGTTATAATGGACAACCACAGTCTGTTTTGACTCGTGATATCACTAAAAATTGGCGTAATGCTAATACCTTGACTTATGATAATAAGAAATTGTTTGACGGACGTGATAAACTGAATGTATTGCTGGGACATGAAGTAAGCAGCAGCCAGGAAACATCACTCGAGAATACTTCTGTTGCATTTCCTGGCACTATGACTATCGACGAAGTCTTGGCTAACATGGGAGCTGGTACAGCTTTGCCTACTCAGACAACAATTTCGGCTAAAGATAATATGTTGTCTTTCTTTGGACGAGTAAACTATACTTTAATGGATAAATATCTGTTAACGGTAACGGTACGTGCCGATGGTTCTAGTAAGTTTGCAAAAGGTAATCAGTGGGGAGTATTCCCTTCTGCTGCTTTGGCATGGCGTTTGTCTGATGAAGCATTCATGAAAGGCACTCAGGACTGGTTATCTAACCTGAAAGTTCGTTTAAGCTATGGTACAGCCGGTAATAACCGTATCAGTTCTGGCTTAATGTATACTACTTATACAATGGCTGGTAATACAGGTAAAGCTCCTTTCTTTGATGAAACTCGTGGAGCTATGCTGGAACATGGTTCTAACCTGTATAATCCAAACTTGAAATGGGAAACAACTATTACTCGTAACATCGGTTTCGACTATGGTTTCTTCAATAACCGCTTATCTGGATCGTTGGATTTTTATTGGAATACAACAAAAGATTTGTTGATGAAAACAGAGATTCCGTCGAATACCGGTTATAGCTACCAGTATCAGAACTTTGGTAAAACTTCTAATAAAGGTGTTGAATTGACATTAAATGCTGTATTGGCTGATAAGGCAAAGTGGGGATTGAACTTCAACTTTAATATTTCTTATAACCGTAACCGCATTGATGAACTGAGTACAGAAAATCCATGGCAGAGCAGTAACTGGTCGGGTAGTACTATTGCAAAATATGAAGACTATCGTGTAGAAGAGGGTGGTCGCTTAGGTGAGATCTGGGGATATAAAACAAACGGTTTCTATACAGCATACGATCCGGTGACAAATCCAAATGGTGAATTGGTTTTGAATGGTACTTCATGGGAATTGCGTGAAGGCATTAAAGATAATAGCTATTCTATGGCCGGTGGTAAGCCTTATCCTGGACAGTTGAAATATGAATGTGATGAAAACGGTAATCCTATTAAACAGAAATTGGGAAATACAGTTGCTCCGTTAACAGGTGGATTTGGTTTTGATGGATTTATTGGAAACTTTGATTTCAATATTTTCTTTAACTATTCTGTCGGAAATCAGATTGTGAACGGTACTAAATTAGCTAATTCATTCTGTGCAGGTTCTGCAAAGGGATATAACTTGGTTAATGATTTTGCTTTGGATAACCGCTATACTTGGATTGATCCTGAAACTGGTCTGAATTTGGGTAAGCCAAGTAGTTCAACAGTTGATTACTATGGTGGTGCCGAAGGATTGATTGCACGATTGAATGCTCTCAATACAGGAGCTAATATTTATAATCCTGCTGCTGTAACAGCAATGTATTTGAATGATTATGCAGTAGAAGATGCCTCTTTCTTGAGAGTCAATAATATTACTATCGGATATACATTCCCGAAGGCTTGGGTTAAGAAAGCTTTTATGCAGAATGTGCGTATTTATGTAACAGGTTATAATCTTTATTGTTTGACTAGCTATTCAGGTCCAGACCCAGAAGTAGATACAAGCAGTAAAAAGAATGCAATGACTCCGGGTATTGATTATGCAGCTTATCCGAAGAGCCGTTCATTTGTAGCCGGTATTAATGTAACATTCTAAATTCTAATATGATATTATTTATGAAAAATATAATTAAGTTATTAGCTTTAGCTGCGGGAGTTGCTGGTATGAGTTCTTGTTCTGATTTTCTGGAACAGACAGCTCCTTCCGAACTAAATGACAACACTGTATATAATTCTACTTATTATACAGGATTGCGTGTGAATAAAATTTATGGTGGATTGGCACAAGATCAGACTTATTCACAGTATATTCCTATTATTTGGGGGTTAAACTCAGATTGTGAATTAGTTGATGGTTTGGGTGCTGATGCCGACAATACAACCAGTGAGCGTGGTAATATGAACTATAATGCCAGCCCGTCTTGGGGTAACTTAGCAAAACTTTGGGATGCTATGTATGGTATTATAGAAGATGCAAACTTAACATTGGAGGGTATTAACTCTAGTTCATTGCTTACTTCTGGTGGATCAGAACAGAAAACAATGGAACGCTATAAAGGAGAAACTTTAGCTCTGCGTGCCATGATTTATTTTGATTTGGTTCGTTTCTTTGGTGATGTGCCACTGAAGTTAGAACCTTCACAGGCTGATTTAAGTAATGCTTATTTGCATAAGACAGACCGCGATGTTATTTTGGATACTTTAATGGTCGATTTAAAGAATGCTGTAGAGTTACTGCCTTGGGCAGATGAGGTATCGGGTTATACTACAGAGCATGCGACAAAGGGATATGCACATGCTTTGTTGGCGAATATTGCAATGACTCGTGCTGGATGGGTGATTCGTGAACAAGCAAAGGACGGATATGAAACTGCAGACTATACTGATCCTACTTATCCTACTCAGCGTCCGGATGCTGCAACTCGTACCAAACTTTATGAACTGGCTCTGTCACATTTAAGTGCTATTATAACTAATGGTACTCATAAATTGAATCCGTCTGTAGAAAATCAATGGTATTTGATTAACCAGCGTGAACTGGATAAGAACTACCATGAGAATATATTTGAGATGCCGATGGGACTTGGTGTTAGCAGTGAGTTAGGATATACCGTTGGTGTACGTGTTAACGGTGCTACAACCGAATATGGTGTAAAAGGTAATTCATCTGGTAAGATGAAATTGACAGCTCCATTCTTTTATTCATTCGATAAGAAAGACTTGCGCCGTGATATAACTTGTGCACAGGTACAGTTAGGTGCAGAAAATGGCGTAACGAAAGAATCGATGTTGGGCAATGCGCCATTTGGAATTTATGTTGGAAAATGGGATGTACGTAAGATGAATGAAGAATGGCGTCAGGCTGCTATTGCTACAGGAAATGCTAAGTGGATGTCTGGTATTAATGTAGTGAAGGCACGTTATCCTCAGGTTTTGTTGTGGTACGCTGAAGTTATGAATGAGTTGGCCGGTCCTGATGGTGATTATGAAGGATCAGCAGGATTGACTGCTCGTCAGGCATTAGCTATGGTACATACACGTGCTTTTGCTGATGCAGACAAGGCTGATGCTGAGAAATATATTGAAGCTATACCAGCTACTAAAGAAGCAATGTTTGATGCTATTGTTGATGAAAATGCATGGGAATTGGCTGGAGAAGGATTCCGTAAATTTGATTTGATTCGTTGGAATCTGTTGGCTGAAAAGATTCAGGAATTTAAGGATACTTATTATGATGAACTGATGAATGAATCTAATCCTAATTATTATCCGGAAAAGGTTTATTTCAACTATACAGATGAAACCAAAACTAAAATTGATATGTCGAGTGTTACTTGGTATGGTTTGCCAGAAGGAAAAGAATCATCTGACTATGATGATAATAAGTCATTCTATGGCGCTGAAAGAGAAGACTCTAAGCAGACACAATTACAAACTAACTGGCCTTCTATCTCAAGTGGCTTAGTTGGAGATAATGTACAGGTTAAGAACCGTTATTTATTGCCTGTTGGTTCTACTACTATTTCGGCTGCAAATGGTTATATCCATAACTCTTATGGATATTCAGATTAATTTAAATAATAAAATAGACATAAAGATATGAAGATGTTTAAATATATCATAGGTTCTGGAGCTTTTATGCTCCTGGCCTCTATCATCGGAACTGCATGTACTGATGGTAATGATTGGGATGTAGACAGCGCTCATGATCGTTTGTTCAGTGTGACTGCTTCAAAAATTTCTATTTCTGCACAACCGACATCTGCTGAGATTTCGTGGGGAACGGTTCCCGATGCAGAATATTATGTAATAGAATATAGTACAGATTCTTTGTATGATGAAATAGAGATTGGTGGTACGCAGCATTCTGTTGTTTTAGGTAAAGATAAATCTATCGTTGAAACTCCTTATATTATTACTGGCTTACAAGGTGAAACAAAGTATTTTCTACGAATGAAATCAATGTCTTCGGTAAAGGCTGATTCAAAATGGACTTATTTGGAAAAATATTCTTTTAAAACAAGTGCTGAACAGATTTTGAATGAGGTTGCTTCTATTACAGGTGAAAGTGCTGTACTTTCTTGGACTGAAGGTGCTGAGGTTACTTCACTGAAGTTGGCTGAAGCAAAAGATGATGTCGAAGAGGTAGATACAACATATATCGAACTGGATGCTGCTGCAGTAGCTGCTTCGTCATATATTCTTACAGGACTAACTCCTAAAACAAAATATTCTGTATCTATTTATAATGGTGACGTAAAACGTGGTACAAGAACCTTTACTACTACCGAATCATATCCAGCTGGCTATGATATTGTAAATGTTTCTGATGCGGATATGTTGAATGATATATTTGCAAATCCAGCCAATTACATACAGGATAATGGAGGTAATGTCGTATTGGTATTTGCTAATGGCTCTACAACAGATTATATGGGTGAAAGTATGGAACTGACTATCCCTGCTGATTTCAAATCTGTTATTTTCTGGGGTGAATCAGGTGATACAAAACCAGTCTTTATGCCTAAAGGACTTTCTATGGCAGGTAGCCATGATTTGATTCGCTTCTATAATCTTGACTTGCAGAATACAAGCAGTGCAAATGATTATATTGTGAACTTTAATGTAGAAGGTACTGTTGGTGAGATATTAATCGATAATTGTAATATTAGTAAGACTCGTGGTGTAGTTCGCGTTCAGAGCGACGGAGCAAAGGGGTCTATAGGTTCTATTAATATTGATAACTGTGTATTGACAGATATTGGTTCGTATGGTGTATTGCAGACAAAAGTTTCTGGATTTACTCTTAACTCAGTAAGTTTGTCTAACTCTACAGTGAATACGCTTAGTGCTGGTGGAGTATTGGTTACTCAGCAGAATAATGTTCATATCTCTATTGATGCTTGTACATTCTATAATTGCGTTGCTACTGGCAAATCATTTATTGATATAAATAAAATGTCGAATGTAACTGTTGATGTAAAGAATACAATTATTGGTCAGTTGTATAGTTATACAGCAGAATCAACCATTAAGGCAACTAGTGTGAAAGGCATTGCTACTACAACCAACCTCTTTACAACTACCGATTGCTCGTATAACAGTGGATATGAGTGGGGAGAAATTCTGAGTGTATCTTCAACAGAATTATTTGTAAATCCTGCAGAAGGTGATTTCCATATACAGTCGGCTAGCCAAAGCAGTGTTGCTGGTGCTGGTGATCCACGTTGGAATGAATAAAACTCACTTTGAGAATGTAAAATAGTTAATAGACAAGTCCATAGACAGGGGATTCCTCTGTATGTGGACTTGTGTTTTATTTAGTTTGATATTTAGAACCTGAAAATCTACTATAGAAAGATGAATACTGTTGAATCCATGAAAAAATTGTGGCTGATAAATACCATGTTAGCAATCTTGGGAATATCTGCCTGTTCAGAACAGACTGAGCCACAAGCGAACGATGATAAAATACCAGAAGAGTCTTTACCTGTTTATCCTGCTCCCGATCGGACAACAATTCCGGCCTTTCCCGGAGCTGAAGGAGCTGGAAAGTTCACGACGGGGGGAGCTGAAGGTACTGTTTATGTGGTTACTTCCCTCAAAGATGATGGTTCTGAAGGAACATTACGTTGGGCTATTGAGAAATCCGGAAAGCGTACGGTTGTGTTTGCCGTGGGAGGAGTTATAGCTCTGACCAAACAGTTGGTTATAAAGAATGATGATATAACTATTGCCGGTCAGACAGCTCCAGGAGCAGGAATTTGTTTGAAGAATTATACACTGCGTGTCAATGCTAACAATGTTATCATTCGTTTTATCCGTTGTCGTATGGGAGATGAATGTAAAACGGAAGATGATTCGATGAATGGGTATCAGTCGTCGTATCCTGGAAAGAAAAATATCATTATCGACCACTGCTCTATGAGTTGGAGTACAGACGAATGTGCTTCATTCTATGGAAATACAAATATGACAATGCAATGGTGTATTGTCAGCGAAAGTTTGACTAACTCTATTCATGTAAAGGGAGGCCACGGATATGGCGGTTTGTGGGGAGGCAGTCCTGCAACATTCCATCATAATTTATTGGCTCATCACAGTAATCGTACTCCACGTTTGTGTGGCAGCCGTTATTCCAATCGGGCAGATGTGGAGCAAGTCGATCTATGCAACAATGTTATTTATAACTGGTCGAGTGAGGGGGCTTATGGGGCACAAGGTGGTTCCTATAATATAATGAATAACTACTATAAACCAGGTCCGATAGCTGCATCCAAGAAAGTACATTGCCGCTTCTTCACTGCTTATGTTGACGATGGCGCTAACAATCAGGCTGCAGGCGTATATGGTAAGTTTTATTTGTCGGGCAACTATATGGATACACGGAGCGATTTGTCGGAAAGTCAGTTAGCCGAAGCAGAAGCGGCAAATTCTGACAATACTTCATCTACAGCTTTTGTCGTGAAGAATAATGAGATTTCAGCTCAAAATATGCTGGTTGCAAAGCGTTTCGATATCCTTTCTGATTATTCTTTTATGCAGTCGGCTCAAGATGCATATGAAGATGTCCTGAAGTATGCCGGTGTATCTAACAAACGAGATCTCGTGGATACACGTATTGTAAATGAACCCCGTACTGGTACTTATTCACGAGAGGGATCTAATGGTAGTAGCTATGGTTTTATTGATACGCAGAAAGATGCTGAAGGATGGGATGAATACGTTGAGGTACATTCTTCCGAAGTAGATTCCGATGGAGATGGTATGCCTGATATCTGGGAAGAACAGAACGGATTGAATCCGGCAGATAAATCAGATGCAGTAAAATATAACTTAAGTAAGGATTATACAAATCTGGAGATTTATATAAATAGTTTGGTTGAAGGTTTATATCCAACTTTAAAATAGAATGTGTTGTATGAAAAAGATATTGACTGGTACACTTTGCGGCTTGCTATTGATGGGGCCGGTATCGTTACTGGCTCAGAGCTTGAAATCATATCCGGTACCTGATCGTTCTGAAGTTCCTGCATTTCCGGGTGCTGATGGAGCAGGAAAGTATACTACAGGTGGTGCTGGAGGTCAGGTGCTGATTGTAACATCTTTAAAAGATGACGGAACAGAAGGAACATTACGTTGGGCTATCCGTAAGAAAGGTCCTCGTACGATTGTTTTTGCCGTCAGTGGTATTATAGAACTTGAATCTCCGCTGAAGATAAGTAATGGCGATGTGACTATTGCCGGGCAGACAGCTCCGGGTGATGGTATCTGTTTGAAAAATTATACTTTTGGTATTCAGGCAGATAATGTTATTGTCCGTTTTATCCGTTCACGTATGGGAGCAGATATCAAGCAAAAGGGCGATGATGCGATGAACGGTTTCAAGAATCATCGTAATATTATTATCGACCATTGTTCCATGAGCTGGAGTACAGACGAGTGCGCTACCTTTTACGATAACAGTAATTTTACGCTTCAATGGTGTATTATTAGTGAGAGTCTGGCCAATTCCATACACGAGAAAGGAGCTCATGGATATGGAGGCATATGGGGAGGACAGGGAGCTTCATTCCATCATAATCTGTTAGCTCATCATACTAACCGTACTCCTCGTTTATGTGGCAGCCGCTATACAGGGAAGCCGGATGAGGAAAAGGTAGAACTGTTTAATAATGTGATTTACAATTATGGTAGTGATGGAGCTTATGCCGGTGAAGGAGGAAGTTATAATTTTCTGAATAATTATTATAAGCCTGGTCCTTATACTGCAACAAAATCCTCTTATAAACGTTTGTTCACTGCTTATCCGGATGATGGAAAAAATAATAATGTGAAGGGAGTACATGGAGTCTTTTATTTCAATGGAAACTATATTGATCCGACTTGTGCTAGTCTAAGCGAAAAGCAACGTCAGGCAATAATGAAAGTAAATAAGAATAATTCCGATGGTTTAGTTATCAAAAATGACTTTGCTCCGCAGAGGGAATTATTGGTCGATACTTCCTTTAAGATAGCTGAGCATACTTCATTGCAGTCAACATGGGACGCTTTTGAATCTGTTTTGCAATTTGCCGGCGCTTCTTATAAAAGAGATTCTTATGATACAAGAATTGTAGCAGAAACAAGAAAAGGGAATTATACTTATCAAGGCAGTCACGGTAGTACCAATGGGATGATTGATCAGCCTTCTGATGTCGGAGGGTGGCCTGAATACCGGACAGAAAAAGCTCCGGCGGATACAGATAGAGATGGTATGCCGGATGACTGGGAAAAAGCGCATGGTTTAAATCCAAATAATGGATCCGATGCTAAAAACTATAATTTAAGTCCTGATTATACAAATCTGGAAATTTATTTGAATAGTTTAGTACAACATTTGTTTCCGGATTCGAAATAATGTTCTTTTTCAAATCTCCTGATTAAGTTACATTTTTGTTAAACCGTTCATTACAAGTTGTATCTTCCGAAGAAGATCATTTGGCGTAGAATACAAAATCAGCCAATTAATTCAGAATAACGAATTAATTGGCTGATTTTATATTATTAAGTTTATATCCTATAACTTATTTACCGCTGCATTTTTAATGCCTGATTTTGGGTGTCAGATTAAGACTATTTTTGTAAGAATGTTTCACGCATCGGAGAGAAGCAGTCAATTAATAATCCGGGTTCCAGACATTTACATCCATGTTTTACATCAGGCTCCATATAAAGCGCATCTCCTGCTGATACAACTTTTGTTTCACCATTGATAGTAAATTCAAATTTTCCGCTTGCAACATAGGTCACTTGAGTATGATAATGAGTGTGGGCAGCCCCTACAGCTCCTTTCTCGAATTTAACTTTTACCATCATAACCTGACCGTTGTATCCCATAATTTGTCTGGTTACACCTTTATCACTGGTTTGTTCCCATTCTGTCTGGTTTTCGAACATGAATGGCTTGCTGCAAGTTTTGTTACAAGAAACCTTAGAATCCTTTTCTGTACTGTTGTTTGTGTTGGCTGCATTACAGGTTAACCCCAGTAATGAGAAGGCAAATATGCCTGAGAATAAAATTTTTTTCATCATTGTGTTTTTTATATAGAACTGTCACAAATATAGTGATATTTGTTGCAAAAGAAAATTCTTTTCTGACATAAATTCAGTATTCTGAATATTCTTAAATCTGTTATTTTTTTTATTTTTGCATAAATACGAATCTTAAATAAAATAAACGATGAAACACATGCTGAAGCCTGTTTGTATTAAAGTAGGCTTGACTCTTTTTGCTGGTGCTTGTCTTTGTGGGGAAATTCAGGCACATTCTTTGAATGGTGAGAAAGAGGATATTTTAAACACGATGAAATCTGCAACCCGTTACATGATGGACAGTGTAAGTTATCGGGGAGGCTTTGTCTGGAATTATTTGCCCGATTTGTCGCGCTCGTGGGGAGAAATGGAGGCGAAAAGGACAATGGTCTGGATTCAACCTCCCGGAACTCCGAGTGTTGGTCATTTGTTATTGGATGCCTATCACGCTACTGGTGATGAGTTTTACTATGAAGCAGCCGAAAAAGTTGCTAATGTCTTAATATGGGGGCAACTTGAATGTGGGGGATGGAATTACGTCTTTGACTTTGCTGGAGAGAACTCCTTGAAGGAGTGGTATGAAACAGTAGGAAAAAGTGGCTGGCGTCTGGAAGAGTTCCGACATTATTATGGTAATGCTACTTACGATGATTTGGGCACTATTTCTGCTGCTAAGTTTTTATTACGTATGTATGTAGAGAAAAATGATCCTGCATATAAAGTTCCGCTAGAAAAAGTTATTCATTTTATTTTAGAAAGTCAGTATCCTGTCGGAGGCTGGCCACAGCGTTATCCGTTGCGATACGATCATCCTTTTGAAGGTAAGGAGGACTATTCTTCTTTTATAACTTTAAACGATGATGTAACACCGGAAATTATTGATTTCCTGATTCAATGCTATCAGGCTATGGGGCTTCAGAATATAAAGGAGCCTATTATGCGGGCAATGTACCTTACGATAACTCTTCAGCAAGGAGAGCCTTATGCAGGATGGGCAGATCAGTATACGGTGACCGACTTAAAGCCTGCCCATGCTCGTTCTTATGAGCCACGCAGTGTAAATACGGGTACTACTGTCGGTATGATTTATCAGATGATGGAATATTATAAGCTGACAGCTGATACTCGTTTCCTTTCGGGGATACCTGCTGCTATTAAGTTTCTTGAATCTCAAAAATTACCTGAAACAGAAGTCCGTAAATGGCATCGTAAATCAGACAATCCCGATGAAATCTTAGTACCTCGGTTTATTGATCCTGATACGGGAAAACCATTGTATGTGCATCGGAAGGGAGGTAATATTTATAATGGTAAGTATTATATAGATCAGAATATAGAAAATACAATTGCCCATTATAGTTCTGCTACTTTTGTTAATCCTGAACAGTTGAGAAAGGATTTCGATGAAGTGAAAAAGATTGATAAAAATAAGTTGCTTTCCCAATCACCTTTATTATCAGATGAATTGTGTCCGTTACCGAAATATTATACACATTGTCCTCGCCTTGTAACAGAGAAAGAAATCAGTAATCTGATGGCTCAGGTAAAAAAACAAGGTTACTGGCTTTCTGATCTGCCTTCAACTTCTCATCCATATCGTTGTGGGTGGACTCCTGATTTATCAGGTAAGGAAGATTATAGCAGGAAGATGGTGGGGGATGATTTTGATACTTCTCCTTATCCTTGTACAGATGGACAACAATGCATTTCTGTTGCTGCGTATATTAAAAATATGATGGCGCTTATTGCAGCTTTGGAAGGAAATGTGAAGTGACTGGGAGGCAGATAGAAAGAGGCTGTTGTATGCTGCCTGAGAGTATACCATTTGGATATTTTAGTCTGTTAACGGAGAAAATATGTTTGAATGTATTATATGTGGAGATTTTGGTTAAATAATAACCACATTAGAACAATTATTACCTTTCTCCACCTCTCATTTTGCTTATTTTTGGAAACAAATCAATCTTAATGTAAACATGCCATGAAAAAAAAATATTATTTAATGAGTTTGCTGCTGGGAGTGGGCAGTTATGCAATGTCGCAGACAGTTCCTTCTATGAGTGCATTACATGATGGAATCCACCATTGGAATCTGGAGCATAAAGAACGGAACTATAAACGCTATTCGCCTGAGCAGTATACGAAGATTGCTGATAATTTTGTTGCTTATCAGAATGAGGATGGAGGATGGCCCAAAAATATTGACTGGATGGCAGAGCTTCCTGCCGATTCTGTCTTGAATACTTTGTCGGATTATCATCGCCGTAGTACGCTTGATAACCGGAATACTTATTCTCAGATAGAATATCTGGCACAAGTTTATACGCTGACCAAAGCAACGAAGTACAAGAACGCTGTACTCGATGGGCTGGAATATCTGTTGAAAACTCAGAAAAAAAACGGAGGCTGGCGTGGATGGGATGTAGATGCTATTACCTTTAACGATGAGGTTACTACCGGAGTATTACGTTTGTTTTTGCATATCAACGAAGGTGATTTGAATTTTTCCTGGCTGGACGATACGATGCGCAAAAGAATCTGTCAGGCTTTTAATAAGGGTATTGATATGATTTTGCGAGCACAATATGTACAGAATGGAGTTAAGACCGTTTGGGGGCAACAGCATGACAATAATACATTGCTTCCGACCAATGCACGTACTTTCGAACTGGCCTCTCTGACAGCTGGTGAAAGCTGCGATGTAGTTCGATTGCTGATGGAAATACCTCATCCTTCTGATGAAGTGGTTGAGTCTGTCAAAGCAGCTATGGCTTGGTTTGAGAGAGTTGCGATAACAGGTATGCGTGTAGAAAAGGTAGCTATTCCTGAAGATAAAGCTGCCAATCATGAATATCCTTACGACTTGGTTGTCGTGAAGGATAAGAAGGCTCCCCGTATCTGGTCACGTTTTTATGAGATGAGCGATAATACTCCGTTTATGTGTAACCGTGATGGCATTAAAGTATATAAGCTTTCGGATGTAAAACTAGAACGTCGTGTTGGATATGCCTGGTATACATATGCTCCAGAGAAATTATTTAAGTTGTATAAAGAATGGCTTAAAAAAGTAGAAGCAGAAAAGGCTTACACGGGTTATGAAGTACAAAATGATATGCCTCTGTTTTATGAGCAGTTGAAAAAAAGTCTGACTTATCCGATGGCATGGGGAAATGCTCCTGAAAAGGATTTCGGCAAATGGCGTGAGCAGGCACGTGAGAAACTGCTGGAGTGCATACAGCCGGCTCCCCCAGTTGCTCCTTACGATATGAAGGTTATAGCTACAGAAAAGCGCAAAGGTTATGAGGCTCAAAAAATTGTTTTCAATGTTTCAGAATATTCTCGTGTGCCGGCTTACCTGCTGGTTCCGGAAGGTAAAGGACCATTTCCTGCTGTTCTGCTTTTGCATGATCATGGAGCACATTTTACTATTGGAAAAGAAAAAATGGTACGTCCGTTTGGAGTCTCAGAAATTGTGATGAAGGATGCTGATAACTGGGCTGTAGGTTGTTACGACGGACAATATGTAGGCGATTATCTGGCAGAGAACGGATACGTTGTATTGGCTCTCGATGCTTTGTTCTGGGGAGAACGCGGTCGGAAAGAGTATGCACGTTACGATTCTCAGCAGGCTTTGTCTGCCAATTTGTTACAAATGGGAATGTCGTGGGGAGGTCTGATAGCCTGGGATGATATCTGTAGTGCGGAGTTCTTGGCTTCTTTGCCACAGGTAGATAAAGAAAAAGTGGCGACTATGGGATTTTCTATGGGAGCTCACCGTGCCTGGATGACAATGGCTGCTACTGATGCTGTGAAGGCAGGAGCTGCTGTCTGCTGGATGAATACTACGGACAGTTTGATGACTATGACAAACAATCAGAACAAAGGTGGTTCTGCTTATGCAATGCTGGTTCCTAATATCCGCCGATATATGGATTATCCTCATGTGGCATCTATTGCTTGCCCTAAGCCGATGTTGTTTACTAACGGCAAGAAAGATAAATTGTTCCCGGTAGAAGGTGTAGAGGCTGCTTACGATACTATGCGGAAAGTATGGGATAGCCAGGGAGCCGGTGAACACTTGCAGACCAAATTATACGACTTGCCTCATTTTTGCAGTAAAGAAATACAGAAGGCGATTCTGGATTTCTTCAATAAAGAATTAAATGTAAAACAGAAATAAAAAAGGAGATGAGAAAAATTCAGTTAGTATTAGTAGCGCTGATTGTCTTGATTTTATCAGCATTTAAAGCTGATCATGTGATAACAATCTATATGATTGGCGATTCTACTATGTCGAATAAACCGTTGGAAGGTAATAATCAGGAACGGGGATGGGGACATGTCTTGGGAAGTTTCTTTACCGAAGATGTCCGTGTGGAGAATCATGCGATGAACGGTCGAAGCTCGAAAAGTTTTATCGATGAAGGACGTTGGGAAACTGTTGTTAACAAGATTCGTCCGGGCGATTATGTGTTCATACAGTTCGGACATAATGATGAAAAACCTCAGCCGGAACGTCATACAGATCCGGGAACTACCTTCGATGAGAATTTACGGAAATTTGTTCGTGAAACACGTGCCAAAGGAGGAATTCCTGTGTTGTTTAATTCTATCGTGCGTCGGAATTTTGGTGTAAATCCAGATGCTGTGGCAGCCGATGATATTCGTCCGGAAAAGGATGAGGCTGTAGTAGAAGGAGATACACTGATTGATACTCACGGAAAATATCTGGAATCTCCGCGGAATGTCGCTAAGGAAATGGATGTCTGCTTTATTGACCTGAATCAGGCTACTAAGAAACTGGTAGAATCTTATGGGGTTGAAGGATCGAAAAAACTATTTATGTGGATTCCTGCTGACACCTATGCTGCTTGTCCGAAGGGACGTCAGGATAATACTCACCTGAATATATATGGTGCGCGTAAAGTTGCGGCACTGGCTGCCGAAGCTGTTCAGAAACAGTTACCGGAGTTAGGTAAATATGTCCGTTTTTACGATTATGTAGTGGCAAAGGATGGTAGTGGTGACTTCTTTACAGTACAGGAGGCTATCAATGCTGTTCCCGATTTTCGAAAAAATAAGCGTACAACGATTCTGGTTCGTAAAGGAGAATATAAAGAACGAGTGATTATTCCTGAGTCAAAGATTAATATTTCTCTGATAGGAGAAGATGGAGCAGTATTGACAGACGACGCTTATGCTTCGAAGAAAAATTGTTTCGGAGAGGAAATGTCTACTTCCGGTTCATCTACCGTATATATCTATGCTCCTGATTTTTATGCCGAAAATATTACATTTGCCAATACGGCCGGAAGAGTAGGGCAGGCTGTTGCTTGTTTTGTAGACGGTGACCGTGCTTATTTTAAGAACTGCCGTTTCCTGGGAAATCAGGATACACTTTATACGTATGGAAAAGACAGTCGTCAGTATTATGAAGGATGCTATATCGAAGGAACAGTCGACTTTATCTTTGGATGGTCTACTGCTTTGTTTAAAGACTGTACTATTCACAGTGTAGGAAATGGTTATGTTACAGCTCCTTCTACTGATAAAGGGAAAAAGTATGGTTATGTATTCTGGAATTGTCGTCTGACAGGAGCCGATGAGGTAAAAGAAGTTTATCTGTCACGCCCGTGGCGCCCTTATGCACAAGCAGTGTTCATTCAATGTGAATTGGGTAAGCATATTTTACCTGCCGGATGGAATAACTGGGGAAAGAAGTCGAATGAATCTACTGTCTTTTATGCGGAGTATCAGAATAAGGGGGAAGGAGCAGATACTTCTGCACGTGTACCGTACGCTAAACAGTTGAAAGACGTTTCTGCTTATCAGCCGGAAGAGGTGTTGAAAGGTGAAGATGGCTGGAATCCAGTGGCTAACGGTAATGTTTTGCTTTCTAACTTGAAGCGATAAAAATGTATTTTTTCTTTTCTAAAAAAACATGGTGATGATTGAATAAACTTTTCACCATGTTTTCTTAAAAACATCGAGATGTTTTTTTATTTTCTGTACGAATTTTCTAGTGGTCTTACAGGAAAAAATAACACGGATTTATGCAGGCTTCTCTTGAGAGAAAGTAGCATAAATCCGTGTCTGTTTATATTGTAATTTAATTTTAATCTTTTATACCGAATAACCAGCGGAAGAAGCGTACAAATATGTTTCTTTTCTTAGGCTTGTCGGCCGGCTGGTCGGTTGTTGGTTGTGCTGCTATCGAATCGTTGGATACAACAAGCGAGTCGTTCAATGCAGTCAGACTATCTGGTCGTAGTAATAGGCTGTCACCTCTCTGTAACAGTGAGTCGGGTTTGATTCGTAATGAGTCCTTTAATAAGGAATCGCCTGGTAATACAATCTTTTTCAATGAGTCTGTAGCCAGTGAATCTGTACCAAGACTGTCTTTCGGTGCGGCAATTGTGTCAGTTGCAAGTGGCGTTTTCTTAGGGGCCGGCTTCGGACGTTCTATCTTGAATTGTACCGGAACCGAATATTTGCAGCGTACTCGCATGCCGTGTTCACGGGCAGGTATCCAATTGGGCATATTACGTATTGCAGTCAGGGCAGCCGAGTCCATATCAGCTCGCAGACTACGTACAACCGTAGGTGAGGTGATTCGTCCGTCTTTTTCTACAACAAACTGTACGGCTACTACTCCTTCAAGATTTTCTTTTTTTGCTTGTGGCGGATAAACCAGTTTTCGTTTCAGATAATTGACAAACGCTTTCATACCTCCGGGGTATTCAGGCATTTCCTCTACGACAGAATAAATACGGGTAGAGTTCTTGCGATACATGATGACTGTATATGGTTCATCAGGATGCTGGAGGAAAGTGGTAATATTCAGCAAACGGTTTTCCATTCTTTCCGCCCGAATAGTAATAGGGTGATTATAGTCGGCTTCTATGCGGAACAGACCGATTTCATCACTCAACACCTTTCGTCCGGTTCCTTGTATACTGATGATAGCTCCCTGAATGGGCTTTTGAGACGAGTCTTTAACAAATCCTTCTATTGTGACCGTTTTGTTGTTTTGTTTAAATGAGGCAATATCTTCCTGACTGTCAAGATAAATGGTTTTACTTGTTTCTGTTTCTTTCAGGACAAAAGAAGTTGCTGCTTTTGTTTCATCTCCCGGAAAATAAATATTTGCAAGGCGGTTGTATGACTTGTCTATTTTGTATTGAAATGTAATCACGCCTTGTTCGTTCGACAGATATTTGTCGCTCCGTCCGTTTATTTTCAGTATCATTCCGACCTGCGGTTCGCCGCTTGTTTTCAGAATTGTGATACGAAATTCCGTTTCTTTATCTTCTTCTCCATGTACATTTTGAGGAAGGATAAATGTGAAACATAACAGAAAAGTGACAAAAGCGTATATTCTTTTAGTAAAGTCCATAATAAGTTATCTAAATGAAAACGGTTGCAAAGCTACAAGTATTCTGCTGCATTTCAAAGTTTATCGGCTAAATAAATAGATAGGGCAAGGGGCTAACTGTCTGTTTTATTTGTAAATATGCCGGAAAGTCGTATATTTGTGCTTTAATCACACCTTTATATTTAATGAATTATGTTAATCGATTTACTTCAGTCATCTTACTTTTCTGTTTTTCTTATTGTAGCTTTGGGGTTCATGTTGGGGCGCATCAAGATAGCGGGGCTGTCACTTGATGTTTCTGCCGTTATTTTCATAGCTCTGGCTTTCGGCCATTGGGGGGTGAGTATTCCTAAAGAATTAGGTAACTTCGGATTGGTTCTGTTCATTTTTACTATCGGTATTCAGGCGGGGCCCGGTTTTTTTCATTCATTCCGGAGTAAAGGAAAAACACTTATTCTGATTACTTTACTTATCGTAGCTTCTGCTTGCCTTACGGGAGTAGGACTAAAATATTTGTTTGGCATTGATACACCGAGCTTGGTGGGATTGATAGCCGGCGCATTGACCAGTACACCAGGACTTGCTGTTGCTATCGACAGCACACAGTCGCCCTTGGCATCTATTGCCTATGGTATTGCTTATCCGTTTGGAGTTATTGGCGTGATTTTGTTTGTCAAGCTTTTGCCGAAAATGCTTCATGTTGATTTAGAACAGGAGGCACGCCGTTTGGAGAAAGAACGCCGGAGCCAGTTTCCGGAGCTTGGTACTTGTTTGTTTAAAGTGACCAATCCAACAGCAATAGGCCGTACACTGATGCAGCTGAATATCCGTGTAATGACAGGAGCTGTTATCTCTCGTCTGAAACGAGGTGAAGAAATTATTATACCTAAAGCACATACCATGCTGGAAGAGGGAGATTATGTGCAGGCTGTAGGAAGTGAAGATTCGTTGAACAATCTTGCACTGATGTTGGGAACACGTGAGGAGGGTGAATTGCCGTTAACTCATACACAGAGCATCGAATCATTGCTTCTGACAAAAAAGGATATGGTAGGCAAGCAACTTTGTGACTTGAATTTGCAGCGTAACTTTGGATGTACAGTAACTCGTGTACGCCGAAGTGGTATTGACTTGTCACCTTCTCCTGATTTGGAATTGAGATTTGGTGATAAACTGATGATAGTGGGCGAAAAAGAAGGTATTCAGGCTGTAGCCCGCTTGATTGGAAATGATGTGAAGAAACTTTCGGATACCGATTTCTTCCCGATTGCAATGGGTATTGTATTAGGAGTATTGTTTGGTAAGCTGAATATATCTTTCGGAGGAGGAGTTTCTTTCTCTCCGGGACTGACGGGAGGTATTTTGATGATGGCTCTTTTCTTGAGTGCTATTGGAAAGACAGGACCTATTATTTGGTCAATGTCCGGACCGGCTAATCAGTTATTACGTCAGCTTGGTCTTTTGCTTTTCCTGGCAGAAGTTGGAACCTCGGCAGGTAAGACGCTGGTGTCAACTTTTCAGGAGAGTGGTTTTTTGCTTTTCGGGGTAGGAGCAGCTATTACACTTGTGCCGATGTTGCTTGCAGCCCTTGTTGGAAGACTGGTATTTAAGATTAGTATGCTCGATTTACTGGGAACTATTACCGGTGGTATGACCAGTACCCCGGGATTAGCAGCAGCCGATTCGATGACCGACAGTAACATACCGGGAGTTGCCTATGCTACGGTTTATCCGATTGCCATGGTATTCCTTATTTTATTTATACAAGTAATAGCCCTGGCAGTACTTTAATTAAAAGAAAGATGTGTATTCACCTCACGGACTGGAGATTTTTTCCTCAGTTTGTGAGGTGAAATAATATTTATTCGTCTTTACCGAATGAACGATATTCCAGAGGAGTCAGTCCTGTATTTTTCTTAAACAGGTTAGAGAAATGTTCGGTAGATGTATATCCTATCATAAAACAGATTTCTTTTACCGGATAGGAAGTATTTATCAATATTTGTTTGGCTTTTCGCAGTTTAAGTTCCTGAAAATATTTAGCAGGAGAATATCCGGTATATTTTTTGAATGTTTTTCGGAACCATGAATAACTGATATTCAGTTTCTCTGCAAGTTCTTCGGGATCTATTTCCTTACATACATTCTCATTCATTATAATTTTTGCCTGTTCCATTTTTTCGGCAACATTGTCTTTTTCAAATTCTTTGTTTTTTGAAATGGAAAATATCATGCCGATGATGTGCAGCAATATACCCGAAAGGTATTGCTGTGAAGCACTTTTATCTGCTTCTGCTACATCTAAAGCCTGTGAAAAAAGCGTTACCAGTTCTTCATTGAGTCCTATATCCAGTACCTGATCTTCTTTTGACAGGAATCCGTTTCTAACAAACTGGTCGATAAAGCTTCCTTCGAATCCGATGTAATATTCGTTCCATCCGGTTTGTACATCCGGGCTATACGTATGCCATTGTCCAGGAAATAGTACAATCAGGTTTCCTTTTCCAATATTTCGTTCTGGAGTGCCATCGGAGGCGAATGTTCCTTTTCCTTTTGTAATATAAAGTAATTGGTATTCGCGTAAGATACGTCCTTTTTTTGCATTAAACAGATAACCGGAAGGATGATCTTTTATTGGATAAGGAGAATTAGGACGTATAGCTTGTACTCCTACTGTATTGATATATAGCCCAAATTTACGGTCTGTATCATTGACTATCAGATATTTGAATTCAACTCCTAAATCATTGTATGATCTTGCCATATGTGTTTTTTCATAATAAAGTTATGGAAGCAAAAATAATGATTTAAAATAAAACAGCAATCTGGATAAGGTAGATTTTATTTGTGAGAAATCGTCTGTTTTGAAGGTTATAAAAGAGGATGACTTAGTTAATAAATCATCCTCTAGATAAATAGTGCTTTTATATTAATATGCTTTGTGATATAGTGCTTCGATCTCAGCGATTGAAGTCGGGCGGGGATTACCACCTGTGCAGACATCATTGAAAGCATCAATGGCAAGTTGGTGTAAGTCTTCTTCACGAACACCTATTTCGTGCAGTTTTTGTGGTATGTTAATACTTACTGACAGATCCCGTACAGCTTGTATAGCAGCCTTTACACCTTCTGCTTCTGTCATCCCTTCGGTATTTACTCCCATCGCTTTGGCGATGTGTATATATTTAGGGGCAGCAGGAGATTCTGCATTATATTCCATTACATACGGAAGCAGTAGAGCATTTGCAACTCCATGAGGGGTATCATAATGTGCTCCCAACGGATGTGCCATAGAGTGAACGATACCTAATCCTACGTTGCTGAATCCCATTCCGGCAATGTATTGTGCCTGTGACATAGCTTCTCGTGCTGTTGTATCGTTTCCGTTGTCAACAGCTGCTTTCAGGTTTGCTGCAATCATTTCGATGGCTTTCAGTTCGAACATATCCGACATTGCCCATGCTCCGGGAGTAATATAACTTTCGATAGCATGTGTCAGGGCATCCATTCCAGTTGCAGCAGTCAGGCCTTTCGGCATGGAGTACATCAGTTCCGGATCGACAATAGCAACGGCCGGAATATCATTGGGATCTACGCATACCATTTTCTTGGTAGCATCTTCATCAATAATCACATAGTTGATAGTGACTTCGGCTGCTGTACCTGCTGTTGTAGGCAAGGCAAAAGTTGGAACGGCTTTCTGCTTGGTATCTGCTACGCCTTCCAGTGAGCGTACGTCGGCAAAGTCAGGATTGTTGACTACGATACCGATCCCTTTTGCTGTATCGATAGAAGAACCTCCTCCCAGTGCAACGATGAAGTCGGCTCCTGAAGCTTGATAAGCCTTTACCCCATTCTGTACATTGGCAATGGTTGGGTTGGCTTTTACATCACTGTATACCTCGTAGGGGATATCGTTTTTTTCGAAAACTTCGATAACCTTGTCTGCTACCTTAAAGCGAATCAAATCTTTGTCGGTGACGAAAAATGCTTTTTTAAAACCTCTGCGTTTGGCTTCTATGGCAATACTCTCACGGCAACCTGCTCCGAAGTAAGAGGTTTCGTTTAATATCATTCTATGCATAGTTGTTCTTTTTTTATTTAGGTAAATGGAATGCTACTGACATCTCTTTCATTTGTTCCTGGCTCATGCCATCGGGTTCGAATCCCATATTTTTAGCTGCAATGTAGATTAAAGCTGATTTATTAAGCACATCTACTTGGTCGAATGCAGCCATGATATCGGTATCTACGGCAAAGACTCCATGCTTTTCCCACATTACCACATCATAGTCGTCCAGCTCGTTGATGGTGGCTTCAGCAAGTTCTACAGAACTTGGAAGTTTATAGGGAACCATTCCCAGTCCTCTTGGGCAGAAAGCCTTAGTTTCGGGTATCATACTCCATAACAAATTGGAAGCATAGTCTTTTTCCATGAACTTTTTGTTATGAGTCAAAGCTACCAGTTCAATGGGATGAGTGTGCAGGGAAGCTTTATAATTGGAGCCTTTTGAGATAAGGTTATTGTGTACGCTCAAGTGTGACGGTAATTCAGAGGTCGGATTAACCGGCTCATCAGCTATAATGACATAGCTGGCACAGTCATCCAGAATGCGGATAACTGAGCCGTTTGCCATTGGCTGGCGTGCAAGGTCGCGCATACGTTTGTTGGTTCCCTTGCAATAGAAATAGCATCCTTTCAGATATGGCAATGTTGCTCCTATAGGTTTTACTTCACTGATGGCAGGCATTGCTTTTATTTCATCGTCTACATATTCTGTAATGTTGATGGTAATGTTTCCTCCATTACGTTCAGCCCATCCTTTCTGCCATAAATAGCCGGCAACTTCGGCTACTTTATTAATCTCGGCAGCCAGTTCAGGACGATTGTTCAAAATAGATTCCATATTTTCTGTATTGTATGTTTTAATAATTATTCAATTTGTCAGGCTTGTGCCATTGCTACTACGATAATAGAAGCAATCAGTACGGCAAGTCCTAGTATCAATGTTCCAATAGTTTGTGCACTGCAACCTTTCCATTCTTTAAGGAGTATTCCCCAGACATTGCTGAAAGTTACGTTCAGCGACATCAGTATACTCCATGAAAAAGCTAGCAATATCGGGCTGTCGGAAAGGAAGCTTTTTCCCATCTCCAGTCCGAAGAACTGAGAGTACCATAAAACTCCTGCCAGTGCGCAAAATAAGATATTATTTGTAAATGTACCTTTGCTGACAGAGAAGTATTCTTTTCCTGTTTGGTTCTTCAGATTCTGCTGGATACAATATGCTGCATTGGTACAGAATCCGCCTAATGTTACCAGAAAAATGACGGGGAGTCCTGCATACAATGCATCTGTTCCTTTTTCAAGTGCGGCTTCTTTTATAGGAGTACCTGCATCCAGACCTAAGGCAAAGCATGCACTCATGATTCCTGCAAGCAAGGCAACCAGCAGTCCTTTTGTCAAGGCAAAATCTTTTACTGCCGCTTTCTTTTCTTCTTCGCTCATATTTTTAGAGCGGAGGCTGCCTGCATATCCGATGATAGCAATACCCGCCAGTGTGATGCAGACTCCAATAAGTAGCATTAAACCTTCTCCATGGAATAAATCTGTTCCACCGAATAAAGCAGGAAATAATGTTCCAAAAGCTGCACATGTACCTAGAGAAATACTTTGTCCCAGTGCTACTCCCAAGTAACGCATGCTCAGTCCGAAAGTGAGTCCTCCAACACCCCATAAAATTCCATATATAATAGCTGGTAAAGCTCCTCCGCTGCTCCATAATTCAGTAAGAGTACTTCCTGCTGGAATTGCCAGCAATGCTCCCAGCAGTGGAAAAACTAGCCATGCGAAAATGCCTTGTACAAGCCAGAAACTTTCCCAGGACCAGTTTTTTACTTTGTTGATTGGAACATACGAACTGCTTTGTCCGAAACTGCCTATGGCAATAATCAGTAAACCTATCAGCGTGTTCATAAGTAGTATGTTTTTTCCAGTTTTAGAAATTTAGTTATATAAACCAGATGTCATCCGCGGGTAAAAGCTCTTTGGATGACATCTGTATCGAGATTTAGCAACGTTTCGATGTTACATTTGCTTCGTATTTTTCAATATCGGCAATATACTCTTCGCCAACCGGAACATTATTCTTCAAACAGAACATATCCCATACAGCATTCCACGGGAGGACTTTGGCTTCTTCTAGCAGAGCGAGGCGTTCGAACAGCTGATTGTTGGCTTCGTATTCGCGGAGCTTGGCAATAGGTTCAAGCAATGCACGTAACATTGATTTCTGTGTAGCGCGTGCTCCGATGACATAAGCACCGATACGATTGATACTTGCATCGAAAAAGTCCAGACCGATATGCACACGGTCGAGTGCGTTGCACCGTACGATTTCCTGACACAAATCCAATGTTTCATCGTTCATGATAGTAACATGGTCGCTATCCCAGCGTACCGGACGGCTTACGTGAAGCATGATTTCCGGAACGTACAGCAGCAGTGAAGATAGTTTGTCGGCAACACTTTCTGTCGGGTGGAAATGACCCATGTCGAGTGTAATCATTTTCTGTCTGCTGACTCCGTATCCGATATAGAAGTCGTTGGAGCCTACAGTGTAACTTTCAAGACCGATGCCGAATACTTTCGATTCGATACAGTCTTTCATGTTCTTGTATTCGGTGGCAAAAATGCGGTCGAGTGAATCTTTCAACAGCTCACGGTATTGCATGCGGTTTACTGTGATATCTTTACTTCCGTCGTGAACCCATACATTCATGATACAAGGATCATTCTGGCGTTTACCCATTTCTTCGGCAATGGCACGACAGCGGATAGTGTGTTCTACCCAGAAATCACGGATTGCTTTATCCGGATTGGCTAAAGAAAGATTTCCGCTTTTGGGATGTGAGAAAGAGGTTGAGTTGAAATCAAGTTTCATATTGTTTTCCGAAGCCCATTGCATCCAGCTTTCAAAGTATGAAGCATCTACCTGATCGCGGTCGACAAATTTTCCTTGAAAGTCTCCGTATATTTCATGCAGGTTCAAGCGGTGTGTACCTGGTAAATAAGATGCTGCTTTTAAAACATCCTGACGCACTTCGTCAATGTTGCGTGCCTTGCCCGGATAATTACCTGTTGCTTGAATACCACCAGTCAGTGAACCGTTTGATTCGAATCCAGCAACATCATCTGCCTGCCAGCAGTGTAGTGACAGGGATATATTTTGCAATGTATCCATTGCTTTGTCTACATCAACTCCTACAGCTGCATACCGTTCTTTTGCTATTTCATACGCTTTTGTTATTAATTCTTCTTTCATGATATTATGTGTTTAAGTTATTGATTATTATTGAGTAATTGTCTTGAATTGGAGATAGGCTACATCCCATGTCTCTTTGTGTTCGGGATAGAATGTTTTTAAATGTATAGCGTGATTTAAAAGTTGACGCATAGAAGCAATATCTGCTGTTTGACCTGCTGCTACAGCTTGTATCATGATGTTTCCTATTGCAGTTGCTTCCGAAGGACCGGCTATAACTGGTATACCGATGGCATTGGCTGTCCATTGGTTCAGAAGATCGTTACGGCTTCCTCCTCCGATAACGTGGAGAACTTCTATCGGATTAGGAGAGAGTCGTTGCAGGTTTTCCAATACTTGCCGGTAACGTAATGCAAGGCTTTCGAATATACAGCGAACCAGTTGTCCGCGTGTTTCAATGGCTGGTTGATTATGGTCTTTGCAATATTTTTTTATGGTTTCTTCCATGTTTGTCGGATTGTCAAAGACTTTATCGTCCGGACAGATTAAGTTTCGGAATGGTTCACTTGCTTCAGCTTCAGCAATCAGGTCGGGGTATGAAGTATCTCCCCAGTTTATGCGGCACCGCTCCAGCAGCCACATGCCACAAATATTTTTCAATAGGCGGATAGTTCCTTCTACTCCTCCTTCATTAGTAAAATTCAAGGCTTCTGTTTCGGCATTGATAACCGGAGCTTGAGTTTCTACTCCCATCAACGACCAAGTACCGCTGCTTAAATAAGCAAAATTCTTGTTTGCTGCCGGTACAGCAGCAACGGCAGAAGCTGTGTCGTGGCCTGCAACTGCTACTACAGGAATAGCACTAAGTCCTGTGAGTTGTTGTAACTCAGGAGTTAGGCTTCCAATAATTTCTCCAGGATAGACAAAGCGTCCGAAGTGTTTCTCATTTAATCCGATGCTTTTGAGTATTTGCGAGTCAAGTTTCCGGGTATGTGCATTAACGAGTTGCGCGGTTGAGGCTATCGTATATTCAGTAACCATTTCTCCGGTTAGCATGTAGCTGAGTGCATCTGGCATGAATAATATTTTGTCGGCATGTGCCAGTGCACTGTCATTGTTTCTTCGTAAGGTATCAAGCTGAAATAAAGAGTTGAAGTTCATAACTTGGATGCCTGTCAGTTCATAAACTTCATTACGTGGTACTCGTTTAAAATATTTTTCGGGAGCTCCCTCTGTCTGAGGGTCACGGTATGCATATGGTTGTCGCAATATACCACCATCTTTTCCAATACATACAAAGTCTACTCCCCACGTATCGATACCGATAGAAATAATTTCTGTATCTTTTTTATTTCCGGCAATTTTCAGACCTTCTATAATATTCCGGTAAAGTTCATAAATATCCCAGTAAAAATGTCCTCCTGTTTCTATAAGGTGATTGGGAAAACGGTTAATTTCTTCCGTAATCAGTCCTTGAGGAGTAAAATATCCTAATATCGTGCGTCCGCTGGTTGCTCCCAGATCGACTGCAAAAAAGCATTTTACCATAGTTACAATTCAGGTTTGTTGTTTTGAATTTTATCTGATGCAAATGTAGAATTTTATAAAACGAAAAAAATGCTCTTTTTGACTTTAAGACTAAGTTATTTGATATACTTGACAAGCTATGAATATGATAAATGATTTGAGTTGTCAAAAGAAATATATTGTCTATAATGTATAATAGTTCGTTAAAAATTCGCCAAGCCTAAGCGGCTCTGGCAGTAAATAAAATGAGTTCTTTGAAAAGTTTGTCAATAACTTGCATGTCTGGGTTAATCCCGAACACGCAAATAAATCGTTCAAGCATATAAGCATTGTGTATGAATGACTTGCAAGAGGATATGGAATAGGCTATTCCGAGCCTCTTACATGCCGCTTTGGCCAAGTTGACAGCTGCGAGCGATGCATTGAAGTGAAAATCCAACTTCCTGAAGTCGGTTGACTGGCAGTTGGTGATTCCTGCATGCTGCTTGCCATCTCTAAAGCAAAATTCCAGTTGGAACCTGGTTCTGTAATAATCCAGCACCTCACGTCCATCCATGGAATCGTCTGTAGAGAAGTAAAGCTGCCACTTGTCTGTCCTCCCGTCCATCGGATACCAGACGGCTAAGGAAACATACCTTTTGAGAGCTTTTGCATATACCCTCAATCCGTATAGCTTTCCTTTGTTCACCTCGTATTCCTTGCACCGGGTCAAATCCAGATTGGCAAAGTCAATCCTGCCGTCAAACCACTTGGGATGACCACGTTTTCCTGTTTTCTGCTCCAATGTCGGATAGTACAGGATTACGTCATTCCGAAAGCGGCTGATGACATGGAAATCGTTCTCACACATAGGTGTTATGAATGTTTCCTTGGAAAAGAATGCGTCTGCAACCACCGTTCTGGACAGGCTCTGTAGCTTGTCTTTTCTACTGATAAGATAGCTGCTGTACCAGTCAACGAGGCTCTTGTCCATATTATCCAAGGTCTTACAATCCGGCGTCTGAATGGAACCTAAAGTCATGCATTCATGATTGTCGATGTCAATGACACCGGTGCCCATGATTTCCAGTCCACGCTTGTATTCTCCTGCACAACCGGACCAGAAGTAACCTATCCAAGGTGTCTTCTTGCCTGATTTGGGAATATAGGAAGGATCGATGGCGATGGCTTTTCTTTTGCCTGTGAGATGCTTGCTGATGATAGAGCCGTTGAACGCAAACCAGTCGAAAGTTTCATGCTCAAAAAGGTTACGATAAGTCTGTTCTGAGAAACAGCCATATCTGCCCAATTGGAGGAAGTTTATACGATCCGGGATGGCCATGAATAATTTCATGGTGTCCATGAACGTTTTTTCAAAAGGTTTTTGTATATTCGCTACTGATTTGAGAGCCGACAGGCACTCGGATTGGTATTGCATAAGGAGTGTTTCTTTAGTCATAATCAGAAGAGTTGAGAGACTTCTAATTTACTAAAAAACCAGCGAATTATGCAATACTTTTTCACCTTTATTATCAGCAGGTTAGCACATTTTTTTCAGCACATTTCTTCATGCTTAACCATTCGTTTTAGACAACATTTCAATGACCTCTTTAGTGTTTCCGAACCGACTTTTGCCGGTTTTATTGTTTAACTTTTAATTTTTCGGTAAAAATTTACCGAAGTATTGATGTAGACACTTGTTGTTAATAAATGTTTTTATTATTTTGTTTTCTTTTGTTTATTGTTTTGAATAATTATTTTTGCTTCTATGATTCAATAAATTTTGTTTGATTGGAGTTTTCTTTTAGATTATCTGCTTTTGTTTATTTTAATTTAGTTATAAACCTAATTTTATTGCTATGAAAAAGACAATATTGCTATTGGTATTAAATATTGTAATAGGAGGTATATGTCAGGCTCAGCTGCCGGAGCGAAACGCTGTGAATATTGAAAAATACAGAGAGATTTGCAAGAAACATATATATAAGGAGATGAAGGGCATGTATCGTCAGGCAGGAGGTTCTTTACATTTTCCTTTTCTGGCTCCGGGAAGTAGTCAGTATTTGGATATGTTATGGGATTGGGACTCGTGGCTCAGTGATGTGGCCTTGCGTCAGATTTTATCAGACAAAGGAACTGAAGCTGATAAAAAGGAAGCTTTGGCTTATGAACAGGGATGTGTATTAAATTCGTTGAGTTACGGAGGAATGGATGGGTGGATTCCTATCTGGATAGAACGGAATGCTCCAAGTCGTGAAGAAATGTTGAAGAGAAGAAATCCGTGGAAGACCAATATGCATAAGCCGACACTTGCCCAGCATGCTGCCTTTATCGTCAAAAATATGGGTGGAGATGCAGAGTGGTTGCGGGAGGACTTTTATACTTTACAGGCTTTTGTAGCTAAGTATCTTAATTTTCACAGGCATAAAGCAACTGGATTGATTTATTGGGAAACGGATGAGGCTATCGGAGTAGACAATGATCCAAGTACCTTTTATCGTCCCCACGGTAGTTCTGGCTCTATCTTTCTGAATTGTTTGATGTATAAGGAACTTCAAGCGATGGCTTATTTGGCCGACTGTCTGAACTTGACAGATATTTCAATCTTTTTTGAGAAAGAAGCTGAAACACTGAAAACCAATATACGTAAGCACTGTTGGGATGAACGAGACCGTTTTTATTATAGTGTAGACTTAAATCTTCTTCCAGTAGAAAAACCGGATATCGAAGGATTGTACTCGGGAGATTTATACTTGCATGTGGGACAGCCCAGAACATACGACTGCTTGATCCAGCGATTTAGTGTATGGAGTGGTTTTATGGCAATGTGGGCTCAAGTAGCAACGCCGGAACAAGCCCGGCAAATGGTACAGATACATTTTTGTGATACAACTTCTTTTAATGCTCCTGCAGGTATTCGTACGCTTTCCCCGTTGGAAAAAATGTATAATGTGCGAGCGAGTGGTAATCCGTCTTCATGGGCAGGACCTATATGGATTAATGTGAATTATCTTGTTTTCAGAGGGTTGCTGCAATATGGCTATGAAAAGGAAGCCCGAGAAGTTGCTGAAAAAACAATACTTTTACTGGGACGTGACTTTGAGCGCTTCGGGGCGTTGCATGAATATTATCTGCCCGATAATGGAGAGCCTGTTCTGAATAGAGGATTTCAAAATTGGAATTTCCTGGTCTTGAATATGATTGCTTGGATGGAAGGTCGTCCAGTTGTGACAGAATTCTGACAAAATAATTAAATAATAAAACACACAAAATGAAAAATAAATTTGTAACCTTGCTGGCTTCGGTTGGTATGTGTGCTTCATTAGGAGCACAGACTTGGATTTGGTATCCGGGGGATTATGAGATTTGGCTGGGTAACCAGATGAATAACCTTCGTACGGAAAGAGGAGCTTTTTTCCCTCCTTTCTGGAAAACGGATAGTCATTATGTCGTTGTTGAATTCAGTAAAGAAGTCGATTTGCCTGAAGCTGAAACGATACAGCTGAGTGTGGAAGGACGGTACAATGTTAAGTTGGATGGCAAATTACAGTTTGGCATGCCTGATAAACTGATTATTCCAGCGGGAAAGCACAAAATTAATATTAAGGTATGGAACCAGCTTACTCCTCCGGCTCTTTATGTCGACGGGCGGACAATAAAAAGTGATGCCAGTTGGAAGGTTACTTACGAAGATAAAGAATGGATAGATGAAAGCGGAAAAGCAAGTGATACTTCGGCTACCGTTTATATGGATGCTGGAAGCTGGAATTTTATTTAAGTTTCGCAAGTGCTAAAATGATGTAATAAAAAAGGCTAAAGTGTTTGATAATTCGGTAATTATCACTATATTAAAGTCGTCAAACAAAAAACATAGAACCCTTTAGCCATGAACAAAAATAGACATATTATCGGTGAACTCCAAGAGTTTTTTGCAAACAATGATGCCAGCAAGGCAATAAACAGCATATCAACCATAATGAACAGCATTAGGATACAGAGCAAAGTCATCGGTTCAGTCAAGAATCCGAACTGCAAGTTCACCTGTCTTCAGGTGTTGCAGTTGCTCGTGCTCTTCCCGTTCTTCTCGGTGAAAAATGCTGCCAATTATTCGTCCTCTGCACTCTGCAAGTTGTTTACATGCGATAAGGATATGTTCTATCGTTTCATGAATGACGGCAACGTCAATTGGCGATGTATAATCTACTCGGTTTTCAGACAGCTGTATTCTCGTGTGAGCCGCAAGACAACAACAAAATCTGATGTCAAATGCGTCATTATCGATGATACAGATCTTCCTAAGACCGGATTCAAGACAGAGAAGATCGGTAAAGTCTTCTCTCATACTCAAATGAAGCCTATACTGGGCTTCAAAGCAATGTTCCTATGCTTTACTGACGGTATATCTCAGTCTATTCTTGACTTCTCTCTTCATGGAGAAGAGGGTAAGCGCAGCGACAAGCCACAGGGCTTATCCAAGAAGCAGGCAAACTCACGTTATACCAAGGAACGTTCTGAGGATGAGCGTATTGCTAAACGTAGCTCTGAGTATCTTGCAAGCAAGATTGAGACTGCTATCAGTATGCTGAAGCGCTCAATCATTGAGGGTGTACGCTTCGACTATCTTCTTGTCGACAGCTGGTTCACCTGCACCGAACTCCTGAAGTTCATAGTCTCAAGGCACTTTGGTTGCCATCTTATTGGAATGATAAAGATGGGCAAGATCAAGTATGAGACAGCTCTCGGAACCAAGACCGCACCTGAACTTATCAAGGTTCTTCAGAAGACAAAGAACTTAAAGTACAGCCGATCAATCGGTTATTATACTGCTACCATCTCTGCAAAGATCTCAGGCATCAAGGTCAACCTGTTCTTCTATAGAAAAGGCAAGAACGGTAACTGGAATGCCCTGCTAACCTCCGATCTTAAGTTGGACGCCAAGGAAGCCTTCAGACTTTACTCAAGAAGATGGGTTATTGAGGTCGCTCACAAGGAAATGAAGCAAAATCTAAAGCTCGGTAAAAACCAGTGTAGGGACTTTGCCGGACAGATCGCCGGCATATCATTATGCGTCTTGCAGTACAATATACTCAGTTATGTCAAACGCAATGAGTCTTACGAGACCATCGGAGGACTCTTTGCTGAAATTACAAAGAACTCTGTTGAACTTTCAGTAGCAGAAAAAATCTGGCTGCTGATCGTAGAAGTTATAAGCGTCATTGCCGAGGCTCTCAACTGTGACGCTATGGCTCTGACCGAACAGGTAATATCAAACGATAAACAAATTAAAGCAGTGAAAATGGCCTTTGACAAGCTGGCGGTCGCCGCCTAACGGGGCTAAAATTCACTTGCGAAACTTAAGGAATTTTAATTCGAAAACAAGCCGTCCGTCTTTGTTTCGTTTACCCTGCAAACCTTTGCTGGCTGTTTCTTCAACTTCTGTAGAGAATGGTATTCTTTATGATTTTGGTCGGGAAACTTTCGGATATCTTGATTTTTCAGAAATGCGAGGAGAAGGAAAGGTATTGATTTATTATGGTGAAAGTAAAGAAGAAGCTTTGGGCACCGAGCATTGTGAAACTATGGATATCTTGTCTGTCCAGGATGGAAAAGTGACCGATCTTGCGCTGCGTACTGTTCATCCTCTGACAAATGATTGTTATATGATGGAGAGCAGTAAGGCTTTCCGTTATGTATATGTGGTATGCGATGAACAGATTTCTGTTGGAAAAGTTTCGATGCAATACGAATATATGCCTGAAACCTACCGTGGAAGTTTTCAGTGTGACAATGATCTGTTAAATAGAATTTGGGAGATAGGTGCTTATACGATGCATCTTACCACTCGGGAATTTTTCATTGATGGTATCAAACGTGATCGCTGGGTGTGGAGTGGAGACGCTATTCAAAGTTATCTGATGAACTATTATCTGTTCTTTGATTCGGAAACTGTAAAGCGTACCATCTGGCAACTGAGAGGAAAGGATCCGGTAACTTCTCATATTAACACCATCATGGATTATACTTTTTACTGGTTCCTGAGTGTGTACGACTATTATATGTATACGGGAGATGAGAAGTTTGTCAAGCAACTGTATCCGCGGATGAAATCGCTTATGGAGTATGTATTGGGACGGACTGACAGTGATGGCATGGTGCAGGGCATGACAGGCGACTGGGTATTTGTTGACTGGGCAGATGGTTATCTCGACAAAAAAGGACAGTTGGCATTCGAGCAAGTACTTTTCTGCAAGAGTTTGGAAACGATGGTGCTCTGTGCTCGCCTTGCCGGTGAGATGCAAGATGCCAGGGGGTATGAAAAACTGTCCTCTTCTTTACGAAAGAAACTGGAACCTGCATTCTGGAGTGAGGATGCAAAGGCCTTGGTGCACAATCGGATTGGAGGAAAGCAGAGTACTAGTGTGACACGTTATGCCAATATGTTTGCTGTATTTTATGATTATCTTTCAGAAGAAAAGCAGCAACTTATCAAGCAAAGTGTGTTGCTGAATAATAGTATCCTGAAAATTACAACTCCGTATATGCGTTTTTACGAACTGGAAGCTCTCTGTGCCATGGGCGAGCAAGAGCAAGTTATGGAAGAAATGCTGGCTTACTGGGGAGGTATGTTAAAAGAAGGAGCAACATCATTTTGGGAAAAATATAATCCGGATGAGAAAGGAGCGGAACATCTTGCCATGTATGGGCGTCCGTATGGAAAGAGTCTTTGCCACGCATGGGGAGCCAGTCCTATATATTTGTTAGGAAAATATTATTTAGGAGTGAAGCCGGTAAAACCTGGATATGAAGAATATGCAGTGACTCCCGCATTAGGCGGATTGAAATGGATGAAAGGCAGTGTCCCTGTCCCGGGAGGAAAAATAACCGTTTATATGGACCGCAAGACGATTCGCCTGAAAGCCGACAAAGGTAAAGGTTATCTGTATGTTGCAGCCAAGAAGCTACCCAAGGCATCTGTAGGAGAGTTTCAGAAAGTCGCTGAGGGAAAATATCGTCTTTGGATAGATACCAATCAGGAAGTAACGGTACATTATTGAAAACCATCATGTATATTTGCATGGATTATTTGTTTTAATCTTAAATGTATAATTTTTTAATTGCAGCAAAATGAAATATTTGACAAAACTGGCAGGAATTGTATTATCTTGTCTTGCCGTAGCATCAACTATGAATGCACAGTTGCCGTGGAAAAACGGCAAGTTGGAGGTGTCTGCCGAAGGGCGTTACCTGAAACATCAGAATGGACAGCCGTTTTTCTGGCTGGGAGATACCGGATGGCTGATGCCACAACGACTGAACCGTGAGGAGGTGGCTTTTTATCTGGACAACTGTAGCCGTGCCGGATTTAATGTAGTACAGGTGCAGACATTAAATGGGGTTCCCTCTATGAATGTCTATGGACAGTATTCCATGACGGACGGATTCGATTTCAGCCATATTGATAAAAAAGGAGTATATGGTTATTGGGACCATATGGATTATATCATCCGTACGGCTGAAAGCAAAGGTATATATATAGGTATGGTATGTATCTGGGGAGGACTGGTAAGAAGTGGGCAGATGGATGTAGAAGAAGCGAAAGCATACGGAACCTTCCTTGCCGAAAGATATAAGGACAATCCGAATATAGTGTGGATAATCGGAGGAGATACACGAGGCGATGTGAAAACAGAAGTTTGGGAAACCCTGGCACGTACAATTCGTTCCATCGATAAGAACCATTTGATGACTTTCCACCCATTTGGTAGAACCATGTCTGCAACCTGGTTCAATGATGCCGACTGGCTCGACTTTAATATGTTCCAGAGTGGACATCGCCGTTACGGGCAAACCAAAGGTGATGGAGATAATCTGGCCGATAGTAATGTAGCAGAAGACAACTGGCGCTATGTGGAAGCAAGCCTTTCCAAGAAGCCCTTGAAGCCGGTGCTGGATGCTGAACCCAGTTATGAAGGGATTCCGCACGGACTGCACAATCCGAAAGAATGTCGCTGGACAGCAGATGATGTACGACGTTATGCATATTGGTCGGTTTTTGCTGGTTCTTTCGGACATACTTATGGAAATAATTCTATTATGCAGTTTTATCGTGAAGGATATGCACCAGCATATGGAGCCCAGGAAACATGGCAGGAAGCATTGAAGGACAAAGGTTTTAACCAAATGAAATATTTAAAGGAGCTGATGCTTCGTTTCCCTTTCTTTGAACGTATTCCAGACCAGAGTGTGATAGCTGGAACTAATGGCGAACGTTACGATCGGGCAATTGCCACACGAGGCAATGACTATCTGCTGGTGTATAACTACAGTGCACGTCCCATGCAGATAGACTTGACCAAAATCAGTGGTGAAAAAAAGAAAGCTTGGTGGTTCAATCCACAGAATGGAAGTATGACGTATATCGGTGAATTTGAGAATAAGGTTGCTGATTTTCAATATGATGCACCGTATATGAGGGGAGAAGACCGGGTGCTTGTCGTTACTGATGCATTAAAAGACTACGTGAAAGAGTAAATTAATATAATAAACAGAGAGGCTGTCAAAATAGAAATACAAAAGTAAAAATCTTATAGATTGAAACTTTGTAACAAAAAACTCCTGCTTTAGCCCTTATTTATTACAATTATAGGACTAAAAGTAGGAGATTTTTATGTTGTGGCTTATCGATTGTAAGTAAACTTATCTCTGTTTTTATTTTGAGATAGCTTCTTCGTTTATCTTCTTCTATGTATGTAAAGAAAAACGTCGTGTTCTTTTCTAAAAAAATGTTTGTGACATTTTTCTTTGTACAAAAAATGTCACAAACATTATGACGTTATTTGGAAGACTCAGTATCTAGTTTTGATAAGAAACGTTTGTGGTCTACGATATAACGGATATGTATTCCTTCACCAATAATTCCTTTAGAATCGGAAGCGGAAACCTTAAACGTCAACTTTCTGCCTTCTTCCTCTTCCAGTATGGCTGTGGCTGAAATTACTTCACCAAGTCCTGAAGGTTTGATATGTGAAGTTTGAATCATTGCTCCTACCGTTGTGGAATCTTTCGGCAGATATGGTTTGACAGCATTCATGGCAGCATTCTCCATAAGTGCGACTAAAGCAGGAGTAGCAAACACTTCCATGTCGCCCGATCCTAAAGTTAGGGCAGTGTTTCCTTTGCAGACAGTTGTTTGGGAGGTATAAGTTAATCCTTTTTCCATAATTGCTTTTTTTATTTGATGGTTGTACTTAAGTCGTTTCCTGAAGGACGTTGGAATATTCGCAAGCCGAATTCGGGAATTACAGCAAGAATATGATCGAAGATTTCTCCTTGAATTTGTTCATACTCGGGCCATACAGTGGTGTTCGAGAAACAATATATTTCCAATGGAAGTCCTTCAGAAGTAGGTTGCATCTGACGTACCATGATCATTAATTCTTTATGTGTACGAGGGTGTTCTCGCAGGTAATTCTGGAGATAGCTGCGGAAAACATATAGGTTTACCACTTGTGTTTCAGGTTTAGCTTGTGCTTCATCTATCCATCCGCGAGAGGCAAACATTATCTTTTCTTTGTCGGAACAGAAATGTACGGTTGTCATGTCTATGAATATTGAACGTTTGATGCGTCGTCCTCCTGTTTCACGCATTCCTCGCCAATTCTGAAATGAATCGCTGACTAGTGCGTAGGGAGGTATGGTTGTAATCGTCTTGTCGAAGTTACGTACCTTGACGGTAGTCAGTGAAACTTCCAGTACATCACCGTCTGCTCCGTACTTGGGCATGGTAATCCAGTCTCCCGGGCGCAGCATATCGTTGGCCGAAAGCTGTACGCCTGCTACAAGTCCCAATATACTGTCTTTGAAAATCAACATCAGGACAGCGGCCGAAGCTCCCAGACCAGCTAGGATGGTTGCTGCATTTTGGTCGATCAGTATGCTGATGATTAATATGATTCCTATACCGATGGCAACCAAATTAATCATCTGATAGATTCCTTTCAGCGGGCGGTTGCGTAGCGTTTCATGCTCATTGGAAATTTCGTATAGTGAATTTAAGAACGAATTAACAAGCATGAGAGTTGTGATTACCAGATATATAAGACATCCTTTTAATAATATATCAAGGACTTGGGGTATATTGTTAAAGACGAATGGCAGTAACAAGTAAAACATGATAGGAGGAATCATGCGGCAAAAGCTGGTCATCATTCTTTCGTTGAACAAGTAGTCGTCCCATGTAGCTTTGGTGCGAGATGTTATTTTGTGAACTGCTGGTATGACCAAGTGTCTGAATAATTTGGTTATGATATATGAAATCAGCAGGATAAGTGCGATAAGTGTAAGACGGGTGCTCCAGCTTATATTCTCTTTGTCAATGCCCATATCTGATAATTGTTGGGCTATCTCTACATACAAATCTTCCATGATTATGCGTATTTTATATATGTTACGGGCAAATATACGAAGGTTTTTTTATATATTTATCGGCAAGTAATTATAGATTAGAAGAATGTTTCATGTTTATCGTTCGTTAATTTTTATACTTTGCAGCTTGCTATGTCTGCCGTCGTGTATTCGTGACGATTCGCCATCCGGTGCGGAAGAAGTTCGTCCTGGAGACAGACTGCCCGATTTTACAGTTTCTTTAAATGATAATACCCTTGTGGTTGCTTCCGACCTGCTTGGCAAGGTTGCTGTTTTAGTGTTTTTTCATACGGAATGTCCCGACTGCCAGAAAGAATTTCCTGTCGTACAACGGCTTTATGATTATTACAGAGATAATTCTACGGTAAAAATATATTGTATCAGCAGAGAAGAACCTGCTGACGAAGTTGCTGCATATTGGCAGGAAAACGGACTTACTATACCTTATTCTCCTCAGTCGGGCAGGGAGGTATATAACTTGTTTTCTGAACGAGGTATCCCTCGAATTTACGTTTCGGACAAGCACCTTGTGGTATATTCAGTCTATTCCGATAATCCGATTGCTACATTCGAACAGTTGAAATCGGATGTAGAATATTGCTTGAACGGAAATTAATTTGCATTGCACGAATATATGCTATATGTGCATTTTTTTATCATATCTTTTTGCAAAACAAATGGTTTCATTAAATTTGCCGTCAATTAAACTACTAATACTAATAAATATATTATCTAATGAGCTTGAAAATTGTTGTATTGGCAAAGCAAGTACCTGACACTCGCTGTGTAGGGAAAGATGCCATGAATGCCGACGGTACAATTAACCGTGCGGCTCTTCCGGCTATCTTCAATCCGGAAGACCTGAATGCTTTGGAACAAGCGCTCAGACTGAAAGACACACATCCGGGTTCTACCGTAACCATCTTGACGATGGGACCGGGACGTGCCGCTGAAATCATTCGTGAAGGATTATACAGAGGAGCTGATAATGGCTATTTGTTGACTGACCGCGCTTTTGCAGGTGCTGATACGCTGGCTACTTCGTATGCGCTGGCTACGGCTATCCGTAAGATTGGTGAATATGATATCATTGTGGGTGGTCGTCAGGCTATTGATGGTGATACTGCACAGGTAGGTCCTCAGGTAGCAGAAAAGTTGGGATTACCTCAGGTTACATACGTTGAAGAAATTCAAGAGGTAAAAGACGGGCGTATCCGTGTGAAACGTCATATCGACGGTGGTGTGGAAACAGTAGAAGCTCCACTTCCGATTGTCTTGACTGTAAACGGTAGCGCAGCTCCTTGTCGTCCGCGTAATGCAAAACTGGTTCAGAAATATAAACGTGCTTTGGGCGGACAGGAAAAAGCTGCCATTACAAAAGATGGAGCAGAGTTGCCTTATGCTTCTTTATACGAAAGCCGTCCTTATCTGAATATTATAGAGTGGAGTGTTGCCGATGTGAATGGTGATACGAAACAATGTGGTTTGTCGGGCTCACCTACTAAGGTGAAGAAGATTGAAAATATCATCTTCCAGGCTAAGGAAAGCAAAACTATTACAGGTAGCGATGCTGATGTAGAAAACTTGATTGTAGAACTGTTGGCTAACCACACTATTGGATAAAGACTATGAATAACGTATTTGTATATTGTGAGATGGAAGGCAAGCATGTTGCCGATGTCAGTCTCGAACTTTTAACCAAAGGTCGTAAGTTAGCCAATCAGTTGGGATGCCAGCTGGAAACAATCTGTGCCGGCAGCGACCTTGCCGATGTAGAAAAACAAGTTTTGCCATACGGAGTAGACCGTGTTCATGTATTCGATGCTCCGGGCTTGTTCCCTTATACTTCACTTCCTCATACTTCTATTCTTGTCAACTTGTTTAAGGAAGAAAAACCACAAATCTGTCTGATGGGAGCTACCGTTATCGGTCGTGACCTGGGACCGCGTGTTTCTTCAGCTCTGACAAGTGGTTTGACTGCCGACTGTACTCAGTTGGAAATCGGTAATCATGAAGATAAGAAGAATGGGGTTACTTATGAGAATCTGTTGTATCAGATTCGTCCGGCTTTTGGTGGTAACATTGTAGCTACTATCATCAATCCGGAACACCGTCCGCAGATGGCGACTGTTCGTGAAGGCGTGATGAAGAAAGAAATTGTTGATGCTAACTACCAGGGTGAGGTTATTCGTCACGACGTTGCGAAATATGTACCCGAAACAGATTATGTGGTAAAGGTTATCGACCGTCATGTTGAGAAAGCTAAACATAACCTGAAAGGTGCTCCTATTGTGATTGCAGGTGGTTACGGTATGGGAAGTAAGGAAGGATTCGACATGCTGTTCGAACTTGCTAAGGAACTTCATGCAGAAGTAGGCGCGAGCCGTGCTGCTGTAGATGCTGGTTTCTGCGAGCACGACCGTCAGATTGGTCAGACAGGTGTAACAGTACATCCGAAACTGTATATCGCATGTGGTATTTCTGGTCAGATTCAGCACATTGCCGGTATGCAGGATGCAGGTATCATTATATCTGTAAACAATGATCCTAATGCACCAATTAACACCATCGCTGATTATGTAATCAACGGAACAGTGGAAGAAGTGATTCCGAAAATGATTAAGTATTATAAAAAGAACAGTAAATAATGGCAAACTTTTATACAGAACATCCGGAACTCAAGTTTCACTTGAATAATCCGATGATGGAGCGTATCTGTCAGTTGAAAGAACGCAATTACAGAGATAAAGACGAGTACGATTATGCACCGCTGGATTATGCGGATGCAATCGACTCTTATGATAAAGTATTGGAAATTACCGGTGAAATTACCGGTGAGGTGATTGCTGCAAATGCAGAAGGAGTAGACGAAGAAGGTCCGCATTGTGCAAACGGTCGTGTGGAATATGCTTCTGGTACAAAGGCTAACCTGGATGCAATGGTAAAGGCTGGTCTGAATGGTATGACAATGCCTCGCCGATTTGGTGGCTTGAACTTTCCGATCACTCCGTATACCATGTGTGCGGAAATCGTGGCTCAGGCTGATGCTGGTTTCGGTAATATCTGGTCACTTCAGGACTGTATCGAAACACTTTATGAATTTGGAAACGAAGATCAGCACAGTCGTTTTATTCCACGTATCTGCGCAGGTGAGACCATGTCTATGGACTTGACTGAACCGGATGCAGGTTCTGACCTTCAGAGCGTAATGTTGAAGGCTACTTACGATGAGGCTAATAACTGCTGGCGTCTGAATGGTGTGAAACGTTTTATTACAAACGGTGATGCCAACTTGCACTTGGTATTGGCTCGTTCGGAAGAAGGTACACACGACGGTCGTGGATTGTCTATGTTTATTTACGACAAGAATGACGGTGGTGTAGATGTACGCCGCATCGAAAACAAACTGGGTATTCATGGTTCTCCAACTTGTGAATTGGTTTACAAGAATGCAAAGGCTGAACTTTGTGGTGAACGCAAGCTTGGTTTGATTAAATATGTCATGGCTTTGATGAACGGTGCTCGTTTGGGTATCGCTGCTCAGTCAGTTGGTTTGAGCCAGGCTGCATACGATGAGGCTTTGGCTTATGCAAAAGACCGTAAGCAGTTTGGTAAAGCCATTATCGAGTTCCCGGCTGTATACGATATGCTGGCTACCATCAAGGCAAAACTTGATGCTGGTCGTGCTTTGTTGTATCAGACTTCTCGCTATGTAGATATCTATAAAGCTTTGGATGATATCGCTCGTGAACGCAAGCTGACTCCGGAAGAACGTCAGGAACAGAAACGCTATGCAAAACTGGCCGACAGCTTTACTCCACTGGCAAAAGGTATGAACTCTGAATATGCTAACCAGAATGCATACGATTGTATTCAGGTACATGGTGGTTCTGGTTTCATGATGGAATATGCTTGTCAGCGTATTTACCGTGATGCTCGTATCACAAGCATTTACGAAGGTACTACTCAGTTGCAGACTGTTGCTGCTATCCGTTATGTAACTAACGGAGCTTATGCTGCTACTTTGCACGAATACGAACTGATTCCTTGTGCACCAGAATTTGAAGGCTACCTGAATCGTATTAAAGATATGACTCGTAAATTGGAAGCTTGTACAAATGCAGTAAAAGAGGCTCAGAATCAGGAACTGCTCGACTTCGTAGCACGTCGTCTGTATGAAATGGCAGCTGTCTGTGTAATGAGTCATTTGTTGCTTCAGGATGCAACGAAAGCTCCAGAACTGTTTGCTCAGTCATTGAATGTATATGTAAATTATGCAGAATCGGAAGTTGAAAAGCATTTCAACTTTATCCGTAAGTTCAATGCTGAAGAACTTGCTAGTTATCGGAAATAATTAACAGCTCCTTTTTACATAGAGAAAGCCCGGTGTGTAGCCGGGCTTTTTTAATGACACTTCTTGAAGGCATATTGCAATTATCAGTTTATCTCTATAATAGATGCTTGAACTTACGTCTTAACCAGCGGTCGAAAATTCTCAGTAAAGGTAGTGCAATCAGCATCGGAAGATAAAAAAGGAGTGATGAAGGCTCTGGCAGATTGTTGACCGACGCATGTAATCCTTCGGATATTTCTTCTCCATACATCCATATAATCATACCCATACATCCTCCTGTCATCAGCATGACAGTGATAATCATTAATATAAATAAGCGTTTCTCTTGTCGTTTTTCACGCAGATACATTTCTTCTCCGATTCGTTTCATCATGCGATAGGTGAAATTACTAGGAAGCTGGGGAGTCTTACTTTGTTTGGCAGCTTTCTTTAGTCCTTGGTCTTTATATTCTGTCATTTTTAATCCTCCTTTTGCATTAATACATATAATTTCTTGCGTAAGCGGTGTAGCTTGACTTTAATATTCCCTTCGTTCAAATTCAGAATCTGTGCAAGTTCTTGAATGGAATGTTCTTCTTCATAAAACAAAGTGACCAGTGCCCGTTCTTCGGCTGTTAGCTTGGTTAATGCTTGTTGCAGTTTTTCTATTTGCTCTTCCGATTCATTGTTTAATGCGTCATCTATTTGTGTATCCGATATTCGATTCCACTGATTATCATCTATAACTGTTTGCTCTACATTCTTTTTTCTAAGAAAAGATAGGGCGGTATTATAGGCGATACGGTAAATCCACGTAGAAAAATTACTTTTCCCATTGAATGAAGATAAATGTTCAAAGGCTTTCATAAATGTATCCTGAGTCAACTCTTCAGCATCTTCTTCGGAATTGACCATACGGACAATCAGTGAAAAAACCGGTTGCCCATAAGTATCGAGGAAGTAAGCATACTCTTCTGTTTTTCCTGCCAGGATACGCGTGATGATATATGATTCGTCTTTTTCCATTTGTTCTTTTAGACGCTTCTTCAAAAGGAAGGTTACAGCAGTTTGAGAAAAAATTTTTTCTTTATTTTTATGTAACCTTTTGGACCTTTTCTTCGTCTAAACGGACAAAGAAACAAAATTATTCACTTTAAAGAAAAACGATATGGATGAATTGACAATTGTTGCTAATGTAGCGATAGTTTTTGGAGTTATTTACAAGTTGTTCGAACTGTTTGTCGGTAGAAAAGAACGTATGATGCTGATAGAAAAACTTCCAGCAGAAGCTCTTGCTGATGGGAAATTGAAAAATGGGTATTTATCCTCTTTATTTAACTGTATGGGAGGTGGACTGGTTTCATCTGTATCTCTCCGTTTTGGTTGTTTATTGGTAGGACTTGGGTTAGGTTTGTTAATAGGATATTGTATTGTAGTAGAAACTCAGCCTGGATATTTTATGGAAAATGTTGGGTATGCTGTACGTGAAACAGTATCTATTATTTATGGAGCAAGCGTGTTGCTCGGAGGAGGGCTTGGACTGATTGTTGCATTTATTATTGAGGTTATGCGTGCTTCACGAAATAAATGATATAAATTCAATGTGAAATCAGATAATAGTAAGCAGCCCGCCATTGATGAAAATTGCATTGATGGTGGGCTGCTTTTTTTGAAAAAATAGTGACTGTAAGCTTGCTTATGTTGAATTTCAGTCATAAATAAAAGTTTATATCCTGAGCTTTTATAAAGTCTTTGTATCTTTGTCTGTATAATCAAATTGAATTTATGGCAAAGAAAGAGGAATATAAACAGCGGAATATTGATTTTCTAAAAGAAAATTCGCAAAAAGAAGGAGTGCAAAGACATCCTTCCGGTATTATGTATCAGATTGTTCAGCAGGGAACTGGTACGCAATCGCCTAATTTGAGAAGCATTGTTTCTGTACATTATCGGGGTACGCTGATAAATGGTCGTGAGTTTGATAACTCGTGGAAGAGAGGATGTCCTGAAGCATTGAGAGTTTCTGATGTAATAGAAGGTTGGCAGATTGCTTTGCAACAAATGCATGTTGGGGACCGTTGGGTGATTTATATTCCTTCAGAACTTGGGTATGGTAGTCGGACTTCAGGCCCTATCCCAGCTTGCTCTACATTGATATTCGAAATAGAATTGTTGAATGTTTTTTAATGTTGAAGATGCTTGATAAGGCGATTCTATAATTTATTAACTCTTATTTTTTATAAGAAATTCTTCTGTTCAAGTGTCTTTCTCATAATTGGCGTTTTGTAAAGATCTCCAATTGATTGATTCTGGCTTAGATTTGAGCAAGTAATTTCTATTGATGAAATTAATGTGAAAATGCTTGTATTTTAGGTATTTATATACAATTGAGAGAAAGCTTGTCAGAAGACGGCATTTTTCTGATAACTCGCAGATAATATCTGATAAAATAAAAGCCATAGCAGCTTGCCGATTTAACTGGTGAATGCTATGGCTCTTATTTTTATAAATCAATTCTATCTTCTTATATCATTATAACTTTCAGTAAGTGTATAGAATTTTGAATATGAAGATAGACTCTTATTTTACTGTTTTTCCATTTATCTGAAGATTTTTCATAGTGATATCCGTTACATTTTCTATCCGGTTACCACCTTTCTTTACATTGTTAAATTGTGAATCTTCAACAGATATATTATATACGCAATCTTTGTTTGGTAGTCCTACTGCATAAATTCCATATTGGCTGTTTTCGCAAGTGATGTTTTTTAAATGTACATTTCGTACAATAGGAGGGAAGGCTCGGTTGCAGTTTTCTTTACTTTCATATAGCAAATTAATTTTTAAAACAGCTTCATGACATTGGCCTACTTTGATGTTTCTTACAAAAACGTTTTCTACGATACCTCCACGGCAGTCATTTGTTTTAATTCGGATAACTCTGTCCAGTTGTGGGCTATCCATTACACAGTTTTCAACATATAGGTTACGGTAACCTCCAGAAATCTCACTGCCAATAACAACACCTCCATGTCCGTTTTTCATTTCGCAGTTGCGTACAATGATGTTTTCACTTGGTCGATTCCATTTTCTACCATCTTCATTTCGTCCGGACTTGATGGCAATGCAGTCATCTCCTGTATCGAAACGACAGTTCTCGATTAATACATTCTTACAAGATTCCGGGTCACATCCGTCTCCGTTGGGACCACGATTGTAGATTTTAACTCCACGCACAATCAGACTTTCGCAAAGAAGGGGATGAATTACCCAGAACGGTGAATTGAGCAAAGTAACATCTTCTATTAAGATAGTATTGCAAAGATAGAAGTTGATGAGTTGTGGGCGTAAAGCATCTTCAGGTGTCATAACTCGTTCATAGATAGGGCGTTTTAACTCAGCATAACCCATAAGGCGTTCGCGGCTTCCTAGTTTTTGACTGTGCATGCCTTCTTTCCATCCGTAGTGTACAGCACCACACATTGGCCACCAGGCTTCATTCGATCCTTGTCCGTCGATAGTTCCTTTTCCGGTAATAGCGATGTTTGATTCTCCGTAGGCATAAATCAATGGGCGTGCATTGTAGCAGTCTAAACCTTCCCAGCGTGTAATAACTCCCGGAAAATATAGTTTCTGATCTGTTGAAAACTTCAATGTAGCTCCTTCTTCAAGATGCAGGTTTACATTACTTTTCATTGTAATAGGACCTGTATAAAAAGTTCCTTTAGGGATAACGACGGTACCTCCTCCTTCCTGATTGCAGGTTGTAATTGCCAAATTGATCTGTTCATGACATGGCTGATCGGGGGTATCTGTCGTGGCTCCAAAGTCTTTAATGTTGTAAACTTTCCCCGGGAAGCTGGTTCGTTTAATTTGTTGTTCGATTTTTACACTTTCTTTAAATGCTTTATCAAAATCGATTGGCTCGGAAGCAAATAAAGAAATACATAGAAATACCATCAGGCTAGTCACCCCTAATTTTTTCCAGTTAGATGGAAAACGTAGTTTTGTACAAATGTTTTCTTTCATGGTAATAAATTTTTTGTTTTAAATTTGTTAGTGTTCTCAAAGATACAATTTTTTGGTATTGTGGCCGTTCACGGAATACTTATTTCTTTCGATTTGTTTCAAAAGTAATGAAATTGGTAAAAAATACGTTGTTTCCGGCTCCTACGAGAGAGACTATCTGTTATGAGCATTTGTAAACATATACCCGCTTTTTGATTTTGGGGAGGATACTGCCTGTTTTGTGTACTTTGATTCTGCATTGCCTAGTATGTGAGGTATTTCGTTTATTTTTTATTTGGTAATGAATGGTGAAAAATATTTTCTGATGATACATTCTGTTTTTAAGTTATATGAATATGTCTGGGTAGAAGATTATTTGGTGTATATGGTTTTTAATATACAATGGGCTGGACTTGCTTTTTCGAAATACCTATTATTTTTATCCTTCATTTATGCTGCTGTTTTTCTTTTTATTAGTTGCTGATAATCAGTCTGTTCATTATGCTGAAAAAAATATGCTGTAATTTTTAAAAAAGAAGGTGTATTTTAGGTAAAAATATGCCGTTGTTTTAATGAAGAGAAGGCGTTGTTTTTCCATTGTGCCGCTTTTTGCGGATAATGCGGTGTGTTTTCCTTCGCGCACATGCGCCCGCCCGCGCAATAAATATTATTGTGCAGGTTTTCTGCCTCCTTCTGCGAATGCTGAAAAAATATGCCGCGTAACATATCTGTTTTCCAGTGTTTTACGAAAAAACTTTGAAAAACGGTCAAAAAAAAGTGGTGTAAAAGTTGGAGTTTGCGAAAAAGTGCGTAATTTTGCACCCGCTTTCGAGAGAGAAACGCAGTAAAGCATTGACAGAGTGAACGTGAGGTTTCCGGTTTTTCGGGTGTTGCCTTGTATCTTACCTTAGCCGTGCTAAGGGAGCGAGAAGGGCTTCCGGTTCCGGTTCCTGACCGCTGAAAAATTTTTTTTCGAAAAAAACTTCGAAAAAATTTGGTGGTTAAGAAAAAACCTCTTACCTTTGCAAACGCTTTCGCTAACAAACGGAAGCTTGAAAATAAAGAAATAGTTCTTTGAAAGACTTTAGATAAACAAACGAAATGTAGTACAAGCAGTAGTCATGTGATATATATAATGTGTATCCGTGATGAAGTGATAAAACCGTCAATCTGATTAAATAATCAAGAAACATTCGGTCACCTGAACAGAGATAAAAGAGTACTCGCAAGAGTAAAAAGATATTTTACAATGAAGAGTTTGATCCTGGCTCAGGATGAACGCTAGCTACAGGCTTAACACATGCAAGTCGAGGGGCAGCATGAACTTAGCTTGCTAAGTTTGATGGCGACCGGCGCACGGGTGAGTAACACGTATCCAACCTTCCGTTTACTCAGGGATAGCCTTTCGAAAGAAAGATTAATACCTGATAGTATGGTGAGATTGCATGATGGCACCATTAAAGATTTATTGGTAAACGATGGGGATGCGTTCCATTAGGTAGTAGGCGGGGTAACGGCCCACCTAGCCGACGATGGATAGGGGTTCTGAGAGGAAGGTCCCCCACATTGGAACTGAGACACGGTCCAAACTCCTACGGGAGGCAGCAGTGAGGAATATTGGTCAATGGGCGAGAGCCTGAACCAGCCAAGTAGCGTGAAGGATGAAGGTCCTACGGATTGTAAACTTCTTTTATACGGGAATAAAGTATCCTACGTGTAGGATTTTGTATGTACCGTATGAATAAGCATCGGCTAACTCCGTGCCAGCAGCCGCGGTAATACGGAGGATGCGAGCGTTATCCGGATTTATTGGGTTTAAAGGGAGCGCAGACGGGAGATTAAGTCAGTTGTGAAAGTTTGCGGCTCAACCGTAAAATTGCAGTTGATACTGGTTTCCTTGAGTGCAGTTGAGGCAGGCGGAATTCGTGGTGTAGCGGTGAAATGCTTAGATATCACGAAGAACCCCGATTGCGAAGGCAGCTTGCTAAACTGTAACTGACGTTCATGCTCGAAAGTGTGGGTATCAAACAGGATTAGATACCCTGGTAGTCCACACGGTAAACGATGGATACTCGCTGTTGGCGATATACTGTCAGCGGCCAAGCGAAAGCATTAAGTATCCCACCTGGGGAGTACGCCGGCAACGGTGAAACTCAAAGGAATTGACGGGGGCCCGCACAAGCGGAGGAACATGTGGTTTAATTCGATGATACGCGAGGAACCTTACCCGGGCTTAAATTGCAGACGAATTACGAGGAAACTTGTAAGCCGCAAGGCGTCTGTGAAGGTGCTGCATGGTTGTCGTCAGCTCGTGCCGTGAGGTGTCGGCTTAAGTGCCATAACGAGCGCAACCCTCGTGGTCAGTTACTAACAGGTTAAGCTGAGGACTCTGGCCAGACTGCCATCGTAAGATGTGAGGAAGGTGGGGATGACGTCAAATCAGCACGGCCCTTACGTCCGGGGCTACACACGTGTTACAATGGGAGGTACAGAAGGCCGCTACCCGGCAACGGGATGCCAATCCCCAAAACCTCTCTCAGTTCGGACTGGAGTCTGCAACCCGACTCCACGAAGCTGGATTCGCTAGTAATCGCGCATCAGCCACGGCGCGGTGAATACGTTCCCGGGCCTTGTACACACCGCCCGTCAAGCCATGAAAGCCGGGGGTACCTGAAGTGCGTAACCGCAAGGAGCGCCCTAGGGTAAAACCGGTAATTGGGGCTAAGTCGTAACAAGGTAGCCGTACCGGAAGGTGCGGCTGGAACACCTCCTTTCTGGAGCGTGACCTGAATAAGGGTTTTGTCCCTTGTGCTGCATGGGAGTTTGTTTAACGATATAGAAGAGAGAAAGATGAAGCCGAGTCGGTAACAGACTAGGTTGAACTGAATCACAAAAGCTAGTCCTATAGCTCAGTTGGTTAGAGCGCTACACTGATAATGTAGAGGTCGGCAGTTCAACTCTGCCTGGGACTACCCGAAAGGAAGGAAGAAAAAACTTCCTTAAAAATTTGCGGGAACGAAGGAAAACGCTTACCTTTGCAGCCGCAAAAAAACGGGGGATTAGCTCAGCTGGCTAGAGCACCTGCTTTGCACGCAGGGGGTCAACGGTTCGAATCCGTTATTCTCCACCATAAAGATAGGTCTATGACATGATGTAACAAGCAAAAAGTAATTTTAGTACGAAAGCTAAAAGTATATATCATCCCGCACTATAATATATAGTGTGCACGTGATAAGGAAAGTAGGAAAGGGCGCATGGCGGATGCCTTGGCTCTCGGAGGCGATGAAGGACGTGATAAGCTGCGATAAGTCACGGGGAGGTGCAAATAACCCTTGATCCGTGAATCTCCGAATGGGACAACCCGTTACCTTGAAGAGGTAACATCCATCAATGATGGAGGCTAACGCAGGGAACTGAAACATCTTAGTACCTGCAGGAAAAGAAAATAACAATGATTCCCCCAGTAGTGGCGAGCGAACGGGGAAGAGCCCAAACCGTTCATGTTACGGCATGGACGGGGTTGTAGGACCGCGTCGTTGCAAGAAATTTTGCGAGAAGAACGATCTGGAAAGTTCGGCCGAAGACGGTGACAGCCCGGTATTCTAAGCAAGACGAAGCATAGCGGTATCCTGAGTAGCGCGGAACACGAGGAATTCTGCGTGAATCTGCCGGGACCATCCGGTAAGGCTAAATACTCCCGAGAGACCGATAGTGGACCAGTACCGTGAGGGAAAGGTGAAAAGCACTTCGAACAGAAGAGTGAAATAGTACCTGAAACCGTGCGCCTACAAGCGGTCGGAGCACGAAAGTGTGACGGCGTGCCTTTTGCATAATGAACCTACGAGTTGCCGTCTTTGGCAAGGTTAAGGGACATGAGTCCCGCAGCCGAAGCGAAAGCGAGTCTGAACAGGGCGTCAAGTCAGCGGCGGCAGACGCGAAACCAAGTGATCTACCCTTGGCCAGGATGAAGTCTGGGTAACACCAGATGGAGGTCCGCACCAATAAGCGTTGAAAAGCTTCTGGATGAGCTGAGGGTAGGGGTGAAAGGCTAATCAAACTTGGAGATAGCTCGTACTCCCCGAAATGCATTTAGGTGCAGCCTTGCGGGTTACTGATGTGAGGTAGAGCGACTGATTGGATGCGAGGGCTTCACCGCCTATCAAGTCCTGACAAACTCCGAATGCGCATCAGTTCTACCGCAGGAGTGAGGGCATGGGTGCTAAGGTCCGTGCCCGAGAGGAGAAGAATCCGGACCACCGGCTAAGGTCCCGAAATGACAGCTAAGTTAAACTAACGAAGTCTGATTGCTAAGACAGCTAGGATGTTGGCTTGGAAGCAGCCATTCATTTAAAGAGTGCGTAACAGCTCACTAGTCGAGGAATCGGGCGTGGATAATAATCGGGTATGAAGTTGTCTACCGAAGCCGTGGGATCAGCAATGATCGGTAGGGGAGCATTCCATTCCGCGTCGAAGGCGTGGCGTGAGCCATTCTGGAGCGTATGGAAAAGCAAATGTAGGTATAAGTAACGATAAAGGGGGTGAGAAACCCCCTCGCCGAAAGACTAAGGTTTCCTGATCAACGCTAATCGGATCAGGGTCAGTCGGGTCCTAAGGCTCAGCCGAACGGCGAGGCCGATGGCAGAAACGGTTAATATTCCGTTACTACCTTTGAGGGTGACGTGGGGAAGCAGTAGTGACACTGCCGCGGGCTGACGGAATAGCCCGTTAAAGAGTGTAGGCGTCGATTTCCGCAGGCAAATCCACGGAAAGAGCCGAACTTGACAGTATGGAGCGTCCTTCGGGACAATCCAACAGCGCAGGTAATCAGACTGCCGAGAAAATCCGCTAAACATAACTTCAGAGGTACCCGTACCGCAAACGGACACACGTAGTCGGGTTGAATATACTAAGGCGCTTGGGTGAATCACGGTTAAGGAACTAGGCAAACTGACCCTGTAACTTCGGGATAAAGGGTCCCTCCTCGCAAGAGAGGGCGCAGAGAATAGGTCCAGGCAACTGTTTAACAAAAACACAGGGCTGTGCGAATATGAAAGTAGAAGTATACAGCCTGACACCTGCCCGGTGCTGGAAGGTTAAGAGGAGATGTCATCGCAAGAGAAGCATTGAATTGAAGCCCCAGTAAACGGCGGCCGTAACTATAACGGTCCTAAGGTAGCGAAATTCCTTGTCGGGTAAGTTCCGACCTGCACGAATGGTGTAATGATCCGGACGCTGTCTCAACCGTGAGCCCAGTGAAATTGTAGTATCGGTGAAGATGCCGATTACCCGCGATGGGACGAAAAGACCCCGTGAACCTTTACTATAGCTTAGCATTGAATTTGGGCACGCGATGTGTAGGATAGGTCGGAGGCTTTGAAGCAGTCACGCCAGTGTTTGTGGAGCCGCTGTTGAAATACGACCCTTTGTTTGTTTGAATTCTAACTCTTGGTAAGAGGACATTGCTTGGTGGGTAGTTTGACTGGGGTGGTCGCCTCCAAAAGCGTAACGGAGGCTTCTAAAGGTGCCCTCAGGACGATCGGTAACCGTCCGCAGAGTGTAATGGCAGAAGGGCGCTTGACTGGGAGACAGACAAGTCGAGCAGGTAGGAAACTAGAGCATAGTGATCCGGTGTTTCCGTATGGAAGGGACATCGCTCAAAGGATAAAAGGTACTCCGGGGATAACAGGCTGATCCCTCCCAAGAGCTCATATCGACGGAGTGGTTTGGCACCTCGATGTCGGCTCGTCACATCCTGGGGCTGGAGAAGGTCCCAAGGGTTGGGCTGTTCGCCCATTAAAGTGGCACGCGAGCTGGGTTCAGAACGTCGTGAGACAGTTCGGTCTCTATCTATCGTGGGCGTATGAAATTTGCGTGGCTCTGACACTAGTACGAGAGGACCGTGTTGGACCGACCTCTGGTTTACCGGTTGTGCCGCCAGGTGCATCGCCGGGTATCTAAGTCGGGATCGGATAAGTGCTGAAAGCATCTAAGTACGAAGCCGGCCACAAGATTAGATTTCTCAGGGTCGTCAAAGACGATGACGTTGATAGGATGCAGGTGTAAAGGTAGAGATACCAAAGCCGAGCATTACTAATTGCCCGTATGCTTTCCTTGTCAGGAAGGATGGGTGATATATACTTTCAGCTTCTTGAGAAGTGCTTGAATTACCTGCTTGTTAGTCATGAATACATAAAGGATATTCAGGTGACTATTGCACGAAGGTTCCACCTCTTCCCATTCCGAACAGAGAAGTTAAGCTTCGTCACGCCGATGGTACTGCGCAAGTGGGAGAGTAGGTAGTCGCCGTCTTAGGAGAAGCCCTGCAGCATCACAAGTGCCGCGGGGCTTTCTTTTTTGCATGAGGGCAGAAAAAACGCCGCCGGCTCCGGGAGTACGGCGGCGGAAGCGTCTCAATGTACCAGGGTGTTCATACCTTCCACGATCCTGCCGCAGGAGAAGACGCACCTGATGCTGATGTCCTTGTCTATGATGAGGATGTCCGCATCCTTGCCCTTCTGGAGAGTGCCCTTCGACGAGTCGATGCCGATAAGCTTCGCCGGAGTTTCTGAAGCCATACGGACAGCATCCGCAAGAGGTATAGCAGCTTTTTTTACCATTGTCCGTACCAGTGTATCCATGGTTGCCAGACTGCCGACCAGTGAAGAATGGTCTGCTAATTTGCATACACCATTTTCGATAATATATCTGGGGTCATCAATAGGCTCACCATCGTATGCCGCATATTTTAAAGCATCGGTAACAAGGCAGGTTTGTTCGACACCTTTTAATTTATAGACGAGTTTCAATATTGTTGCTGGCAGATGAATACCATCTGCTATGACTTCCACACTCATTCCGTCTGTGAGGTATACACTTTCTACGGTACCTTCGTATTTGTACTCACGGCGTTTATGGAATCCGGGCATAGCATTATAGAAATGTGCGGCATGGGTGAATCCTGACTCAAAGGCTGCCTTTATTTCAGGGTATTCAGCTTCAGTATGTGTGATTGCTGCCATAATTCCTTTTGAACGCATATACTGACCGAATTCATGTCCTCCAGGTAATTCCGGGCTGATATCCCAACGTTTGATGCATTGAGTACTTTCTATGAGGGGGATATATTCATTGGGATTTGGATCTTTTAAAAACTCTTCCCATTGGCTTCCTGCCATTTTTTTATTAAGGTAAGGACCTTCGATGTGTAAGCCTTGAATAGTGCTTCCGGGCTCTTTCATTAGAGCTTCACAAGTTTTGACAGCCTGCTTGATATTCTCAAAACTGGTAGAAGATAGTGTAGGAAAAATAGATGTTGCTCCATGTTTCAAATGTGCCAGACTTGCTTTTTGAAAAGCTTCAGTGCTTCCCTCTGTAAAATCATATCCAGCTCCTCCGTGTGCGTGCATGCTTATAAAACCTGGAACGATGTACATGCCTTTAGCATCAATCACGGTTGCACCAATGACTGCAAGATCGCTGTTGGTTACTTCTAGTATTTTTCCGTCGCTGATAAGGACTGATCCGTCTTTTAGCCATCCTTGCGGAGTGAGGATATGTCCGTTTATGATTTGTGTCAACATAAATATCGATTATTTAAAATGTAATTAAAATAGTTTATTGGTTCCTTCTACCAATTTACCCATTGCCCATACGGCACGTACATTTAAATCGCGGTCGAGGGCAATAATGTCTGCATCTTTTCCTTTTTCCAAAGTTCCTTTCCGGTCAAGTACTCCCATGATGCGTGCTGGAGTTTCAGATGCCATTCTTACTGCATCTTCCAGTGGTATTTCAGCTTTTTGTACCATTGTACGAATCAAACGGTCCATGGTAGCGATACTTCCTGCCAGTGCGGAGCGGTCGGCTAATTTGCATACACCGTCTTCGATGATAACACGTGGGTCGAAAGCTTCTTTGCTGTCACTTGCTGCACATGCTAATGCATCGGTAATCAATGCAGTCTTTTCTACACCTTTTATTTTATGGACTAAGCGGAGAATTGTAGGAGGAACATGAATACCGTCTGCTACAACTTCTACTGTCATATCATCCATCAGATAAATACTTTCTACTGTTCCTTCATATTTATATTCGCGGCGTTTATGGAATCCAGGCATTGCATTATAGAAATGAGTTGCGTGGGTATATCCTACTTGGAATGCGGTATAAATGTCTTCAAATTCTGCTTGTGTATGACCTACTGCAGCCAGAACTCCTTTAGAGGTAATATATTTACCAAACTGCATAGCTCCAGGAAGTTCGGGAGCTGCATCCCAACGTTTGATACAATGAGTTTCTTCCAGTAAGGGGATATATTCTTCCGGAGTTGGATCTTTTATATTTTCGGGCATTTGACCGCCGGCCATTTTCATGTTGAAATAATGTCCTTCCAAATGAAGTCCAAGAACAGGACTGTCTGGTTCACTCATTAATTTTTCTGTAGTTTCGGCTGCAGCACGAATCATTGGTATTGTTGAAGAAGATAGAGTGGGGTATATACTTGTTGTCCCATGCTGCATGTGAGCTTTGATTGCTGTACGAAAAGCCTCTTCGTTGCCTTCCATAAAATCACGTCCTCCTCCTCCATGTACATGGATTTCAACTCCTCCCGGTACAATGTACATTCCTTTTGCATCGATGAGTGTAGCACCTACAATTGCCAGGTCACAATTTGTTACTTCTAGTATTTTGTTGTCCCTGATCAAGACAGAACCGTCTTTTAACCACCCTTGAGGAGTTAAAATACGTGCGTTAATTATTTGAGTTAACATAGGAATAAGATTTTATTTCTTTTATATTTTCTGCAAATTTAATTAATTGTCCGATAGATAATATGTTTATTTATGATTATAGCAGTAATTATTTAAAAAAAATATTTGTTTTCTGGTCAAAAAGGAGATTTATATGAATATAATACCCATTATACGGAAAGGTCATAAACGCTTTTTTATTTGATAAATCTTTCCATTAGAAGATAAATGAAACGTTAAGTATTTATTTTTATGAATAAAAAAATAGAAAGACTAGATAAAATGAATTATTATTTGTATCTTTGTCGCCCGATTTATATAGTATTGCGAATTGGGAAAGCTTAGTACATACAAGGTAGAATTAAAGAATATGTCTGAAGACGTATGTCATTATGAATATGTCTTGGACAATGATTTTTTTATCAGCATTGATGCTCCGGAGATACAGAAAGGAAAGCTGCGAGTTGCATTGACGGTAAAAAAAAGTATGGGAGTTTTTGTCTTAAACTTTCATACAGAAGGTTTTGTCGTTGTTCCGTGTGACCGTTGTTTGGATGATATGGAAATTCCTGTTGATATAGATGATGAGCTGAAGGTAAAGATGGGAGCAACTTTCTCTGATGAAAATGATATTGTAGTAGTACCTGAAGAAGATGGTTACATCAATGTTGCATGGTTTATCTATGAATTCATTGCGTTGAGCCTTCCGATGAAACATGTACATGCTCCGGGAAAATGTAATAAAGCAATGATGGGAGCTTTGAGCAAGCATTTGCGTTCGTCTGCAGACGATGAGGATTATATGGATGATGTTGAAGAAAATGATGCAGACCTCGATGTGGAACGTGAAATCGATCCACGTTGGAAGGATTTGAAAAAAATATTAGATAATAATTAAATAAAGTTTTAGAAAAATGGCACATCCTAAAAGAAGACAATCAAAAACGAGAACTGCTAAGAGAAGAACTCACGATAAAGCAGTTGCTCCTACTTTGGCCATCTGCCCTAACTGCGGCGCATGGCATGTTTATCACACTGTATGTGGTGCTTGCGGTTATTACAGAGGTAAATTAGCTATCGAAAAAGAAGCTGCTCTTTAATAAACGCTTTGTTGAACACGTTTGTGTGATTCACTGAAAGAATAAAGCCGGAGAGCTTTCGGCTCTTCCGGCTGTTTTTTTATAGGAATATGCAAACTAAAATCTGAAATGATGGAAAAAATAAATGCTGTAATTACAGGAGTCGGTGGCTATGTACCTGACTATGTTTTGACCAATGAAGAACTGTCAAGAATGGTCGATACCAACGATGAGTGGATTATGACCCGTATCGGAGTAAAAGAAAGACGTATACTGAATGAAGAAGGATTAGGTACTTCTTATTTGGCACGTAAGGCTGCAAAACAATTAATGCAAAAAACAAATTCAGATCCTGATTCTATTGATTGCGTAATTGTTGCAACTACTACTCCTGACTATCATTTCCCTTCTACTGCCTCAATTTTGTGTGATAAATTGGGTTTGAAGAATGCGTATGCATTTGACTTGCAGGCTGCATGTAGCGGCTTTCTCTATGCTATGGAAACAGCTGCAAGTATGATTCAGTCTGGCAGACATAAAAAAATTATCATTGTTGGTGCTGATAAGATGTCATCAATGGTGAATTATTCAGATCGTGCTACATGTCCTATCTTTGGTGACGGCGCTGCTGCTTGCATGGTAGAAGCAACAACTGAAGATTATGGTATCATGGACTCAATATTGAGAACAGATGGCAAGGGATTGCCTTTCTTACATATGAAAGCGGGTGGTTCTGTATGTCCTCCTTCTTATTTTACTGTAGACAACAAGATGCATTATTTGTATCAGGAGGGTAGAACTGTATTTAAATATGCAGTTTCTAATATGTCGGATGTTACTGCTCAAATAGCTGAAAGAAACGGTTTGAATAAAGATAATATCAGCTGGATCGTCCCACATCAGGCGAATTTGCGTATTATTGATGCTGTTGCTTCTCGTTTAGAGGTTCCATTGGATAAAGTAATGATTAACATCCAACGTTATGGCAATACAAGTGCCGGAACATTGCCACTTTGTTTATGGGATTATGAAAAACAGTTGAAGAAAGGTGACAATATAATTTTCACTGCATTCGGAGCCGGATTTACTTGGGGTGCTGCGTATGTGAAGTGGGGTTATGATGGTAACAAGTAATGAACAATATTAATTAACACATACAAAAGAACGCATCCCAATACGGTGCGTTTTTTTGTATGTTACTAAAAAATAATTATGCACAAAGCCGGATTTGTAAATATTGTAGGTAATCCAAATGTCGGAAAATCTACATTGATGAACTTGTTGGTAGGAGAACGCATTTCTATTGCTACATTCAAGGCGCAGACAACTCGTCATCGTATTATGGGTATATTGAATACGGATGATATGCAGATTGTCTTCTCTGATACTCCAGGGGTTTTGAAGCCTAATTACAAACTTCAGGAGTCTATGTTGAACTTCTCTGAATCGGCATTGGTAGATGCAGATGTTTTGCTGTATGTGACTGATACGATAGAGAAGCCGGATAAGAATGCAGACTTTATGGAGAAGGTGCGTCGTGTTAAAGTTCCGGTTTTGCTGTTGATTAATAAAATTGATTTAACTAACCAGGAAGAACTGGTTAAGTTGGTTGAAGAATGGCATGAAATGTTGCCTGAAGCAGAAATTATACCTATCTCTGCAAAGGCAAAATTTAATGTCGATGTGGTGATGAAGCGTATTAAGGAGCTGATACCCGATTCTCCTCCTTATTTTGGCAAAGACCAGTTGACCGATAAGCCTGCTCGTTTCTTTGTAACTGAAATTATTCGTGAAAAGATTTTGTTATATTATGACAAAGAAATACCTTATGCGGTAGAGGTCGTAGTTGAACAGTTTAAAGAAGATGCCAAGAGTATTCATATTAATGCTGTTATTTATGTGGAGCGTGAATCTCAAAAAGGTATAATTATCGGACATCAGGGAAAAGCTTTGAAAAAAGTTGCTACCGAAGCACGTAAAACATTGGAACATTTTTTCCAAAAATCTATCTATCTGGAAACGTTTGTGAAAGTGGATAAAGATTGGAGAAGTTCTGACAAAGAGCTAAAGAATTTTGGTTATCAATTAGATTAACATTTCATCGGCTGTGACAGCCGTCAATCAATAAAAAAGTATGGGAAATTTAGTAGCAATCGTAGGACGTCCCAATGTGGGAAAGTCGACACTGTTTAATCGTCTGACTAAGACGCGTCAGGCAATTGTAAATGAACAGGCCGGAACAACCCGCGACCGCCAGTATGGTAAATCGGAATGGTTGGGAAAGGAGTTCTCAGTAGTAGATACTGGAGGCTGGGTAGTTAATTCGGAAGATATTTTTGAAGAAGAGATTCGTAAACAAGTCGTTTTGGCTATAGACGAAGCGGATGTTGTATTGTTTGTTGTCGATGTTACAAATGGAGTAACGGATTTGGATATGCAGGTAGCTTCTATTTTGCGTCGTGCCAAAACTCCGGTTATCGTTGTTGCCAATAAGACTGATAACAATGATTTGCAATATAATGCAGCTGAGTTTTACTCTTTGGGATTAGGAGATCCGTATTGTATTTCTGCTTTGAGTGGAAGTGGAACAGGTGACTTGCTGGATTTGATTGTAAGCAAATTTAAAAAGGAATCAGACGAAATTTTAGATGAAGATATTCCTCGTTTTGCTGTTGTCGGTCGTCCTAATGCTGGAAAATCTTCTATTGTAAATGCTTTTATCGGAGAAGAACGAAATATCGTAACTGAAATTGCGGGAACTACTCGTGACTCTATCTATACACGTTATGATAAGTTTGGTTTCGATTTTTACCTGGTCGACACAGCTGGTATTCGCAAAAAGAATAAAGTAAGTGAGGATTTGGAATATTATTCTGTGGTCCGTTCTATTCGTTCTATAGAGAATTCGGATGTGTGTATTCTGATGCTGGACGCAACGAGAGGTATAGAAGGACAGGATTTGAATATCTTTTCACTTATTCAGCGAAATCAGAAAGGACTTGTCGTTGTAGTGAATAAGTGGGATTTGGTAGAAGAAAAGACCGCAAAGGTGATGAAGAATTACGAGGAAGCTATTCGTAATCGTTTTGCACCGTTTACCGATTTCCCGATAATTTTTGCTTCTGCATTGACAAAACAAAGAATTTTTAAAGTGTTGGAAGCTGCAAAGGAAGTTTATCAGGCTCGTACAACTAGAATTCCGACAGCTCGTTTGAATGAGGAGTTACTTCCTATGATAGAGGCTTATCCGCCTCCTTCAAATAAAGGTAAATATATTAAGATTAAATATATTACTCAGTTACCCAATACTCAGGTGCCTTCGTTTGTATTCTTTGCAAACTTACCTCAGTATGTGAAAGAACCGTACAAGCGTTTCCTTGAAAATCAGATACGTGAACGTTGGAAACTTTCGGGTACTCCGATAAATATTTTTATCCGTCAGAAATAATTGGGTATTTCTGATGTTTGTGGAAAAATCTTCTTTCAGGTCTTAAATGATCAGAAAGAAGATTTTTTTTGTTAAATATCATATTGATGTCTGTCGTTTTAAGAATATGAATAAAATTCTTGGCTCTGTAAAAAAAAAGTGTATTTTTGTTATCTATCGCCGTGCTTTTTTTAAGTTGGTAAAAATGACGTGAATCTAATATTTTACTGTTATGAAAAACTACGTTTTGTTACTTGTTTGTATGCTATCAGCTATAGCTGCATCTGCTCAGTATTGTAGTATTCAGAAGGGTCAGAAACTTTATTATGAAGTTCTTACTGGAAAAAAGAAAGCTGAAACTTATACTTCAGTAGTGAATGTGGAAAAAGTAAATGATTCTACTTTTATAACTTTGGGTGATTTTGTGCCAAAGATGAATGAAAAGATGAAAGATACTCTGTTTTATATGGGGCACAGAACGAAACGTATATTGAGGGTTGGGAGAAAAAGACATCAAAGCTATTGATATACAAAAGGTTGTGCAAGATATGAGTGGATGGCTCTGCAAAACGAAACGTTTACGTGGGTTTAATTTGCAGCTACATTTAGGTGCTTTTTAGGCATACAGATTTGCAGATAGGTTTAATTGGGTTTACATAGGGCTTACATGGTTGATTCGGGTGGGGGAGTGCATGGCAGCTGCGGCTGCTTTTTTTGTACCTGATTATTTGATATAATATTGCTTAATTTATTCCATATAATAGATATTTGGTATATTTGTAGCAAAATATTATAAACTATGGCAAAGGTAATACATGTGCATTTGACGCACGGAATAGAAGGAACAAAGCGGAAAGATTGGTATTTCAGCAGCATTTCGGCGGTTTATACCGTTTTTACAGCTGAACAGGTGGGTGCAACGAAGAATTATTTGCTGCATGCAGGATTGTCCGGGAACGGTACTATATGCACCAAAAAGGCTATAATAAAGCAATCTACGCTCATTTCTTGCGGGCGTAGTGGAAATGTATCAGACGAATAATAAGCGGGCAAAAACGCAATAAAAATGGCTTTAGAATGATCCGGTGTGGGGAGGTTGTTATACCTCCCTTTTTTTGTGCTTGAAATCGGTCTTTTTTGACGCTGGATATTCAGGTGGATGTTCAAAGTGGATATTCACTTTTATAGAACTGGATATTCAAAATATGGTTTTGGCGGTGTGCGATACAGACGTACTAAAATACTATAATTTTAAAAATACCCCTCGTTTTTTATTTGATAGCCCCCCCCCCTAAAAACCTATCATTTTTCACGCTTTAGTTTTTAAATGCCCTAATATCAGTGTTTTTATACCCATATATGAAGGTAGGGGAGGGGGATTGCTTGGGAGGGGGACATCATGGGGGATGATAGGGGGTACGCTTCGTTTCCCATCACCGGTGTATGGTAACAGTAAATCCGCCTACCCGACATTTGCAGTACCGGAAATGTGTGCATCCGACACATGTTTTCCCTTTTCGATTGTCATTTGGCGAATCTGTTCTTTAAGCCTTCCTATTTCTTCTGCCTGCTCTCTTATTATAGACAAGAAAGATTCAGTGGTACTATTATTTGTTTCCTCATGAAGTATATTGTTTTGATTCTTTGCGGCTTTAACTGCTTTCAACTTAGCTTGTGCTTGCTCTTCTGTCATTTCCCCCTTAATAATTGGCAAATCTGATTCATAGTAAGTTTCTTCAATTATAGGATTCCCTTCCCCAGTAAATAACCATCGAAGGTTGATGAATACAGAATATCCTGACATTATAAACCTTTTAAAAAAGTCATAGCTTGGAGCAGACTTTCCGCTTACTATATCATAGATAGTTTGGGCTCTACTGTACCCTAATGCATTGGCGAACTTATTTGGATTAGTGTGCAAGATAAATATAACTTCTTCTATTCTTGCAGATATTTCTGTATTTTTTTCTTTCATATCTTTTGTTATTACAGGATTTTCTGTATATTTGCAGCGTGTTCAAAAAAGAACACCGCGCCAAAGATACAAAAAAGGCGTGTGATTAGCGATTTTTAAGTATAAGATTATGAAAGAGACATTATTGAAAAAGGTAAAACCGGAAACATTGGAAAAACTCCTCAGTGCGGTTGGTGATGTTCTTAATGAAATCAAGGATGCAGTACCTAACAAGAATGAAAGGTTCCGAGATGAATCATATACATCTTTACTCGTGATGAACTATGATACGTTTCAGACACTAAGGTGGCACGAACAGAAGAAACAAGAAGATAAAGATACTCAGGATAACCCAGCGTGACGACCCGGAAGGCGTTAAGAGACGGGTGACGGTGTGGAAAGACACACGGGAGTGCATGGTTCTTGCGCCGGGGTTCGATTCCCCGGACTCCCTCCAATATTAATCATTAAAATAAGTGAGATATGAACAAGAGGTACATTCACATTACGAAAGCTGACCGCGACTTTATCGCAAAGGCCCTCAACGTGACAGAGAAGACTGTTTATAACGCTATCCGGTTTGATGACCGTCGTGGTAACTCCGAACTTTCTGCAAAGATCCGTAAGTTGGCCATGGACCGTGGCGGTATTGTGATGGTTGTTATTCCGGAGGTGGAGGTTTTTCACGACTATGACAAAGTATCCCGCCTATATTGTCCCAATGGTGCTCTTATAGAGTTTGACCGCAAGGATGGTAGCGGCCAGGTAATATTCAAAGGAGAAACAGTGAAGACTTACGAGCATGTAATGGTTTCGGAAATTGACCACATAAAAGCGTTTGCATCTGCATTGAGATAGGAGGTGACTATGTTGGTGTATTACGGTAACATACAGTGTATTTCTGCACGAGAGCTCATCGATGGCGGCTATATCACCGAATCCTGTTATAGGAACTGGGTGAACCGTGGTCGTATCAAGGTGGTGCGCCGTGGTGGAGGTGCTGCTGGAAATTGCGCGTTGGTCGCCCTCAATAGTCTGCCTACCGAGTGCCTGGAGCGGGTAAAGGAAGACAACCCCGGAGGAACAGAGCAGGCACTTCGCCACTGGATACTGTCAAACTATGTGTTGGATCAGGCTGCAGTAGCTTATTTCTTGGATTGGGCCTCCCATTCTTCCAGCAACAGAGCTACAGACGAACTTGCCCGGAAATATGCGGTGAATGCTTCAGTTCTGAATACTTGTATCAAGCTTTATAACAGAAGCAACGATTACCGCAAACTGATGGGTGAAAAATATAACTGGGACATGATGGCCACTACCATCGAGACCTTACGCGAAGACTTTGGTCATGACCTTCCTGCCAGTACCCTGCGTTTCCGCAAGAAAGTGAACGAATACAAGCAGTACGGTTACGAATGTCTGATAACCGGAAAATTCGGCAACCAGAACAAACGGAAGGTAACTCACATGGACGAACGCCTGGTGATGAGTTTGAAAGTACTTCCCAACCAACCATACGGCAGTGATGTGCATGAAATGTATCTGTCGTTTGTATGCGGTGAGCTGGAAGTATGGGATCTGGAAACAGGGGAGATATTCAATCCGGAAAACTTTACGGATAAGAACGGGGAACCGAAAGAACTGAGCGAAAGCACTATCCGGAACATTCTGAACAACCCGGCAAGCCAGCTGCTGATAGAAAAAGCCCTGCGTGGACGTATGGAGTTCTATCATGAGCAAATGCCGCACATGCACCGTCATGGCGGTGAGTTCTCACTGTCACAAATTACGATGGATGACGTGGATTTGCCGCGCAGAATGAAAGGCGGCGAGTATGTGCATGCCTATTATGCTTATGATGTGGTGAGCCAGTGCCGTATCGGTTTGGCCTACGGGCGGGATAAGGATGATGCCTTGGTAGTGGACTGTTTCCGTGATATGTTCCGGCTCATCGAACGCAACGGATGGGGCATTCCAGCCGGTATTGAGGTGGAGCAGCACTTGATGAGCAAGTATAAAGGAGGATTTCTGAAGGCAGGTGAGGTATTTAAGTTTGTGCATTTCTGTGCCCCACAGAACTCACAGGAGAAATATGCTGAAGCTCTGAACGGTGCGTTCAAGACAACCATAGCACATAAGAACCATGAAGCCATTGGCCGCTGGCATAACAAAGGTGCACGGCGGGTGGACCAGAAGAAAGTGAGTGACAGCAGCAACCACACCTGGGAAGACAGAAAGTATTATACGTTTGAGGAGCTTGTGGCGGACGACCGGCGCGATTGTGAAGAATGGAACAATACGCTTCACCCCAATCAAAAGAAATATCCCGGAATGACCCGTTGGGATGTGCTCGTAGCCAAAATCAATCCGACCCTTCGACCGCTTGATAAACTGACCTTGAGCAGATATATCGGAGAAAAGGTAGATACCAGTATTCGTAGAAATTCCACAGTACGTGTGGCAAATGCGGACTGGTGGCTGAGCGGTCCGGAAGTGCTGGAGCAGCTGGAGCCAAACAACCGCAAGGTGACGGCCTACTTCCTGCCGGATGAAGAGGGCAAGCCTACGGATGTCTTCCTGTACCAGAACGACCGCTACCTTGACAAGGTTCGTCCGGTAGTGACTTACAACCGGGTGATGGCAGAACAGACCGAAGAAGACCGGGTAGCCTATACAGAGCAAAACAAAGTTCTGAGTCATTTCAGCAAATACCTCAATGACCACGCCATCGGAAAGGTGGGAACCGGTACACCGGATCAGCCAACAGATGACCCGGAAGAGGAACTGGAACTTCCCCCGGTGGAACTATCCGATGATTTGCCAGCCGATTTGTCGGCAGATCCGGAATCTGATTATGAATGGCACTCCGGAATAAGCGAGGCAATGAGAGCCATCAGTGATATGTAAGAACAGAATTAGAACAACATTAAAATAGCGTTAGAATTATGATTACAGAAGCACAAAAACAGAAGATTTTAGCAGCGATAGCCGCCAACCGTGCGAACTATCCCAGTGATGCCAAGCATGCTGCCTCTTTGGCCATCAGTACGTCTGTGTACAGTGCAATCAAGAACGGACAGACAGACAAAGCCCTGAGCGATGCCAACTGGATAAGCATTGCCCGCAAATTAGGGGTGAACCTCCGTGGTGAAATGGAATGGAAAGCAGCCAAGACCCCGACATTTGAATATATCACAGCCCAGCTGGAGTTTTCACAGCAGTCCAGCCTGTCGGGTATCTTGTGCGACATGCCCAATATCGGCAAGACTTTCACGGCACGTTATTATGTGCAGAGCCACAAGAATGCCGTTTATATCGACTGCTCGCAGGTAAAGACCAAATTGAAGCTGGTACGCAAGATTGCTGCAGAGTTTGGTGTGGACAGTAAGGGAAAGTATTCTGACGTGTATGAAGACCTGGTATATTACCTCCGTTCGATGGAAACCCCGCTTATCATCCTCGATGAAGCAGGCGATCTGCAGTATGAAGCTTTCCTTGAACTGAAGGCCTTGTGGAATGCCACTGAACGCTGCTGCGCCTGGTACATGATGGGGGCAGACGGATTGAAAGAGAAAATCAACCGCTCCATAGAATGCAAGAAGGTGGGTTATACCGAAATGTTGAGCCGTTATGGTGACCGGTACAGCAAGGTGACTCCGGATGATGGCAAGGAGCGCGAACAGTTCTTGAACAACCAGGCACGTATTGTAGCCAAGGTAAATGCCCCGGCAGGTGCTGATATAGCCCAGATTGTACGGAAGACACGCGGTGGTTTGAGAAGAGTTTATACTGAGATTGAAAAACTTAAAATGACAGCGGAATAATGAAGCGTGCGTACAGTCCGAAGGAAATAGCCGCCAAGAAATGGGTTACTCTGCCGTGGAATGAGAAATGGAGCAAACCTTTCGGGTTCCCGGCAGAGAACGCTTCGTGGTTCATCAGCGGTGCCAGTGCCAGCGGGAAGAGCAGTTTTGTAATGCAGCTTGGAAAGGAACTGTGTAACTATGGGACGGTGCTGTACATGAGTTACGAAGAGAAAATCAACCAAAGTTTCCAACGGCGTATGGAGTATTTGAAGATGAATGAGGTGCAGGGTAAGTTTCGCGTGGTGACAGAAGGCAGTCTGGAGGAAGTGATTGCCCGGCTGAAAAAGCCGAAAAGCCCGAAGTTCATCATCATTGATTCCTTTCAGGTGGCCGGGTGGGACTATCCGCAGGCTGTGGAACTGATGGAAACCTTTCCGAAGAAATGTTTCATCTGGATCAGCCAGGAAAAGAAGAGCCAGCCAATGGGTGGCGGTGCTGTAAGATTGAAATATATCTGTGATATGAAGATTCGAGTGGTCGGTTATAAAGCTTATTGTCAAGGCCGCGCCATTGGAGACCCGGGAAGCTATTATGTGGTATGGGAGGACGGAATCATTCAAACAAGTAATAATTTACCAAAGTGATTATGGATAATAACGAAAAGGCTTTTGAAAGCTACACCGGAACGGAAGTGTTCCAGATTCTGCTGGACGGAAGTTCCAGCAGGGCAGTGTTGGATGACTGGCTGGAGCGAAACATCCAAAGTGACCTGAAAGTGAGAAGAGCGAAAACGCCCGGTCATGTCGTAATAGAAACGGGTGATGTCTTGTTTGCACGTAATGTGCTGATATGGAATCCAAGTTGTAAAGTCAACATCAAAAAGAAGTGATATGGAAAAAGACAAAGTTTACATCAGTGGGGCAATAGCCCACTACAATATCGATGAGCGCAAAGGTGCGTTCCTCGATGCTGAAAACAGATTGCGTGCTATGGGGTTCAATCCGGTGAATCCATTTAAAAACGGACTTCCGGATGAAGCACACTGGAGAGAGCACATGCGGGCGGATATACGCCTGTTGCTGGATTGTGAGTATATCTATATGCTGAAGGATTGGGAACTGAGCAAAGGTGCTAAACTGGAGCTTGATGTGGCCAGTTCGTGTGGCATTAAAGTATTGTTTGAGTAAAAATGGTCGATATGGGAAAAATAAAAATGGAAACCGGTGTTGTGGTGATGACGTTGACTGCTACGGTATATAGAGGAAATATTCGTGAAATCCAATCTTCACGCATAGGATTTTGCGGGGAGTACAACAAGGAAATACTTTCTAAAATGGGTGCTGAATTCAAAAAGATATTTGCTGGGCAAATTGAGGCTGAATACAAAGCTAAATCAGTGAAGACGGATAAGATAATTTATCGTGTCAGTACCAAATCAACTGAATGTGAAATGATTCTTAATGGCAAATGATATGGCACAGGAAGTAACCAATTTCGCCCGGTTCTATGCATTGTTCAACAAGCTGCCCTGTACAGGAGACCGGGAAGAATTCAAGAAAAGCATTGTGCTGCAGTACACGTGGAACCGGACGGACAGTCTGAAGGAAATGACAGCCAAGGAGTATGAAGCCTGCTGTACGGCTCTGGAGAAGCTGAGCGGACAAGACGAATGGCGACAGAAGCTGCGTGAGGAGCTGCGGCGGAAACGGAGTCTCTGTCTGAACCTGATGCAGAAGCTGGGCATAGATACATCCGACTGGGCACGAATCAATGACTTCTGCAGTAATCCCCGAATAGTCGGCAAGGCGTTCAGACAGATTACGGTGGACGAACTGGATGAACTGGCGGTAAAGCTTCGGTCCATACAACGGAAAGGCGGCTTGAAGCCCAAGAAAGAAAAGCAAACGATTAACCCCGTGAGCATGGTATCACTCATTCAGATTGACCCTGATGCTCCGGCAAACTGATAGGATATGGAAAATAGAAACACAAAGATTTTAGAGAATCTGAAAAAGGAAATCAACCTGCTTGCCTCTGATATGGAGAAGCAAGATGCAGCCGAGTTTTATAGCGAACTGGCTGACTGGGCATACGCCAACGGAGAGGCTATGCTGATGGAAGATGAACCTGAAATGCAGGATTATGAAAACCAATAACCCCAAAAAACAAGAATCATGGAAGAAATGAAACAAACGACCGTGGTAATGACGGCAGAGGAAAAGGCGGAATTTGAAGCCTTCCAGAGAGAAAAAGCAAAGAAAGCGGCAGAGGAAAAAGCCAAGAATGACCGCGAAATGTACAAACAGATGGTGGATGAGGAGATAGCCAACTCCATTCCGGTACTGCTGGGCATCAGTGAGCAGATCAAGGCAAGCAAGCAGACTGTGATGGACAACTTCAAAACCATTCTGGAAATGAAGGCAGACCTTTTCAAAACCAAGGTGAAGGATGACCAGCGCAGCCATACCTTTACTAACAGTGAAGGCGACAAACGAATCACGCTGGGTGTGTATGTGACCGACGGTTACCGTGACACGGTGGAAGACGGTATAGCCATTGTGAAGGAATATATCGAAGGCTTGGCCAAAGATGAAAAAACCAAGGCACTGGTGAGCATGGTGCTTCGTTTGTTGGCCCGTGATGCCAAGGGTACGCTGAAGGCTTCACGCATTGTGCAGCTTCGCAAAGTGGCCATGGAAACCGGAGATGAACGTTTCATTGAAGGTGTACGCATCATTGAGGAAGCCTACCAGCCGGAAGTGAGCAAACAGTTCATCCGTGCTGAAATCAAGAACGAAAACGGAATGTGGAAACCTATCCCTCTGGGAATGACACAATCATAAATTATAGAACTATGATACAAGAAGTGGAGAAATCTCCGAAAGTAGCCCTGTGCCGTGCTTGTCACGGTACAGGTAAAGTGAAGAAAGTTGTAGAATATCCCTCTCGGATCTTTGGAAAGAAGCGAAGCGAAACCGTTGAGGAAGTCTGCAGACAGTGCGAAGGAAGTGGCCGGGTAACGGTAAGCGCAAAAATGACGCTTGACATCCGTCCCTATAAACCTAAAGTAAAACCATCTATGAACGATTAAACCTATATGGGAAAGCGGCACGGAGTTAGTTATCAGAAGCGTGTAGCAGAAGTAAACAGGATATATGACCATTATGCCAGTCACGGTGTACCGAACCGTGAAATATGGCGGCGGTACATATATCCTGTGTATGCTATTAGTGAGCGTACATTCTACAATATGCTTAAAGCGTCCGCAGACCCTAAAAACGATTTGCCGGACGATACGGTACAATTGAAATTTAACTTTGATTGGGAATGAACGAAGACGTTAAAAAAGTAGTGGCCCGGATACTGAAAGACATTCAGGTGGAAATGAGCGATGAGTTTGACAAGAACTTTGAGCGGCAGGCTTTTTTCAGTGAAAAATGGCAGCGGCGGAAAAGCCCCATCCGGGATGAAGGCAGAGCCATACTGACAGATACCGGGGCGCTTCGGAAAAGTATTGGGAGCCGGACGACGGAAAACAGCATCACTTTCTTTACCTCTCTGCCCTATGCGGCCATTCATAATGATGGTGGTGAAATAGTGGTGACGGGGCGAATGAAGCGTTTCTTCTGGCATAAGTATTATGAGGCCACCGGGGCGTTCGGGAGAAGGAAGGACGGAAAGCTGCGGAAAGACAAACGAAATGCCCGGCTTGATACAGAAGCCGATTTTTGGATGTTCATGGCTTTAAAGAAAGAAGGAAGCACCATCAAGATACCCCGCCGCCGTTTCCTCGGCACATCGCCTGAAGTGGAAAAAGCCGTCCGTGAGATTGTAGAAGAGAACCTAACAGAGTATTTCACCATTGAATATAATATCATAAGAAAATGAGAAAAGAACTTTATCGGCTGCTTTGCAGCGAACTGAAGGCCATTGACCTTATCAAGCACATAGACTTGTGGAACCACAATGTGGAGTTCATCGAGCAGGAAGAGAACTGGGAGCGTCCGGCTGTCTTTGTGGAATTCTGCCCTATACAGTGGAATGCGATTGTTCCCGGTGTGGAATACCGGGCAGAACCTTTAATCAAGCTGCACATCGTGACAGACTGGGAAGGTTCGAGTGCTGATGGAAGCGAGCTGCAGGAAGATGCGCTGAAGGTGTTTGACCTGCCCGGGCTGATTCATGCACGGCTTGCCGGCTTGAGTGGGGAAACCTTTCTGGAGCTGGACCTGGTGGAGAGTGATACCAATCACAACCATGAGGATATTGTGGAAAGTATTGAGGTGTACCAGTGTGTGGCTATCAAGCGGATGCAATAGCCGTCTTTATTAGAAAGGGAAAGCCGTGGACGTATAAATTACCGTCTGCGGCTTTTTTGTTCAATACAGGCAAAGTAAACGACATCAGGCGGCTTTTTTCTTGTAAAGCATCATATCCGTGTAAGAAGAGCTGTAATTCATGTGAGCATTGAATTCCACCTTTGTGCAGTTTTCAAAAGGATTACCCAAATCCCTGTTTCTACCTATCCATTCACACAACTCCAGAATTGAAGATTTGTTGGAAGTGAAATATACGTATGAATGCCCCTTCAGTACATTCAGCACATCCAGGTAGTCGGCCATATTCCAGTACATGTTATAGGTTCCTACGTCAGTGGACAGATAGGGCGGATCAACAAGAAATACTACCCCAGGAATATCTTTATACCGGTTGAACACTTCTTTGTAATCGCAAGATACGATTTCCAACCCTTCAAGATAGTCCGCACATTCCGGGTAGCCGGTCTTACGTATATTGTTGTACAGAGCTTCCTTCCGCATATCCTGAACAGACAGTTTGTATTTCATGGAAAACAAGATAGAGGAGGAGAGGGTAATGAAATCCACATATCCGGTGGTATTCTCTTCCTGCTCGATGCGGCTTAATATTCGTTCACGCAGTTCCCCTTTAATGATTTTATGACGTGGTACGGAATTCCCTACCATTTCGCGAATGTCAGCAAGCAACTGATTTGTCTGCGGAATATGCTTCATGCGGAAGCGGTAGTTATCGAAGTCATTATAGATAACAGTAGAGTGGGGTTTGAGGGATTTGGCAATGTGAGATAATAGTCCAGAGCCACCGAACAGGTCAACAAACAATGTTCCATCCGGATATTGCTCCAGCACTTTCATGAACTCCTTGGCGAACATGCGCTTTTGCCCGACAAATGGGAGAGGGGCTGACAGATACATCTTTCTCATACGTTCAATTCAAATTTTACATTTTCATTGCCGGCAAGCAGCTGTTCTGTTTTGTCGATGTTGTTTTCGTAAATATGCACGTTCCCCAGATTCAGGGTGATGGATTTTAGCGGCAACTCAATCTGCCTTGATATTAAGTACAAATGATAAATATCTGCCGGCAGTCCTAAATTTGCATCACTGCTTCGCTGATAGGCAGTCATGACCAGTTCTCCTTGCTCTATCTGGAACTGAACAAGACTAAGGCATGGAGCCTGGTTACTTTCTGTTCCTGTAGATCCGAGAAACAATATATAGTTTTTGCTGTTCCTTTTTTCCCTGTTTATGCGTTCGATGAGTGGCGGCAGTTTTTCAAAATAGGTTGGGTAGCTGTTCACAAGGATTGAGCCGCAGTAGTCCCACCAGTTGATGCCGACCTCTCTGTATCTTTCCACGTTGCGCTCGCCTCTCATAAACAGTTGTAGCTCGTTTTTTAACTTCTTCCGCGCTATGGTATGCCCTTCGAATATATCCAGAAGGTCGGCAGGGAGCAGCGTCAGCTGTTCATTCAGCAGGTAGCGGATATTCCCTTTCTTATTGCTTTGCATCTTTCCGGATGAAAGCACCTTGCCTAAGATTTGATAATATTTGTTCATGATATGAATGTTGTTTATTGCGATACAAAGGTAGGGTAGGGGAGTTTGCCTTTAATCTTGGGAAGTCCTGATTACACTGCACACAAATTGCAGTCGGTTTTAAAACGCCTGATCAGGTCATATACCTTTCGTTCACTGATGCCATATCGTAGGGAAAGCGTTGCTACGATATAAGACACTTTTTCACCATTGGTATGCAACTTGTTATATTCATTATATAGTTCTATATATTGCACATCATCGGGTCGTATGCCCATGTAATGGCATGTTTTTAAAAGCTCCCTGTTCAATTTTAGTATCTCAATTACTTTCATATCCAGTTAAATTTTGTACATTTGCACTGTCTCACTTATTTATGCGCTTTATGCGTACATCTTAAAAAAAACGCAGAACCGCGAGCGAGGGTATTTGCCCCCGGTCGCGCGGTTCTGCGTTTTTGGTGTTAATAAGTAAGTGAGACGACTAATTAACAGGCCGGGGGCTTTTTTTATCCCTCCCCCGTGGGATTGTCAATCATTCAATCCGGTATAATTCCAAATTGAACTTATCCTTCTTCTTCCAGCCTTCAGCCAGAGCCTTTTGGATATACCTTACCGCTTTCGTATAGAAGTCCTTCAATTCATCCAAATTATCAAAGGTATGGTATTCGGGTTGCTCATCCGAACCGAATTTGAATGTAACTGGAAGGGTCTCTCCGCCCGTCTGAACAGCCAAGTCGTATGCTGCCTTATAGTTGTACTGGTTTTCTGTAGAAAGCCATACAGGGGCATCCTTATACACGAATCCGGACAGGATAGCTGCATCAGTCTGGCTGTTATACCAGGACATAACCAATGTGCGGATTTCTTCATCAGTGGGCTTATGGCTGAACTCCTCTTCCATGTAGGAGGCAGAGCCGTTCTCTTTCTCCTGCACATCCCAGCGGATGCGCCATTTGTCTTTAACCGGGTTCGTGCATTCCATCAGCGACACACCGGCACTTCCTTCAACTCTTCTCATGTAAACACGTATTTGGTTCTACCTTTGCCGAAGGTCTCTGTCTTGATGGTCGTTTCAAACGGAAAGCCATCCGGCATTTCTTTCACTTGTGCGAGAATATTCTTCATTTCCTCGCTGTTGGTGAAGAATTTCTTTGCCTCGCCGTTCACTTCGATGGCCACAATACAGCGGTCTTCTCCCTGCTCGGTCTTGATACCGGTCTCAAAATCCTTCACTACAATCGGTAAGTTTACCAGTTCCCGGATGCTTATCACCACGCCGGGAAATCGCTTCTTGCCGTCCTCCGGTTTGTAAGCGACATTCAAGTCTTTAAAACTTCTCATTTCTTTGCCTGTTAATTTTTTAAACAACTTATTACAGTCGGCGTGTTTCGTCATGCCGTAGAAACTGGCAATCAATTCCCGCCGTCTTTTTCTCGATTTTACCTCGTGCATCTTCCGGGCAAACTTCTGCTTGATACGTTTCCGCAATCTCACATAGTCAGGACGAATAACATAGCCAAGGAAATCAATGCCTTCTTCTACAGGGAATACCCGTTCATTCGGCTTAATTTCCAAGTCTATTTTCTCCATTTGCCCGTGAATAACATCACGAATCTTCCACAATTCCGCTTTCGTTTTACCGAGTACCAGTCCGTCATCGCAATAGCGGTAGTAATAACGAACCCCGTACCTATCCTTCAGATAGTGGTCTAAAAATACAGACAGAAGCAGGTTGCCTGCTCCTTGTGAACTGCGCAGTCCAAAGCTGATACCTTCCGGCAGCAGTGTCACGAACCGCTCCAGCAGCACCAACAGCCTTTCATCCTTGAATACCCTGCGGAAACACCACATCACAAAATCCTGCCGCACATTGTCGTAGAACCTGCGGATGTCAAACTTGTAGGCATACAGCGTGCACTCCGGGTCTTTTTGCAAATCGGTACGTATGCAGTGCATCAGATCATGAGTGCCACGTCGTTTAATGCTGGCCCCGGTAGTCCGGATATAGCGTTTCTGTAGGTGACGGTCCACCACGTTCATTACGGCATATACTGCGATGCGGTCATACATGGATAAAATCTGCAGGATGCGACTTTTGCCATACTCTTTGATTTCCGTCTCATGGTATCCACCAAGTTGAAACGAACCATTTTCAATGGCAGCAGTAAGTTCGGATATAACCTTCTCCCTACGGGCAAGCAGTTTTTCCCCTTGAGTGGACTCTTTACGATCGGTTCCACGCAGTACGGCATCGAATGCCTCCGACATATTGGAGTATTCGATGATTTCCTCTATGATGTATCCTTCCCTGCGCATACGGTTCTGCTGTTGGTTTGTAAATACGGAAGATAAGGGCCTTCCTTTCCCCGGGCCTGACTTCTTCGAACTGATAACAGCCTACCAAACTCCACCCGACGCGTGATTTTTCAGCTTTCCACCCTAATGGGTGCTGTTGCTGTGGCTTGCTTCCCTCGGCACTGCATTGGGGACACGTCCCCGGTGCTGTACGCCGATTAATTAGATTTCCAGACGCGAGCCGACATTCGCATTCGTGTTCGAAGCATCGTTATTCGCATTCGCATTCGACACACCGCCATTCGCGTTCGCATTGTTGTACCCGCGATAGACCACACGGACTATCGGGAAGCTCCGCCGGGTACAAAGTTACTGATTTAACAGGCAAAATGAACTAAAGCATTACACTATCCACCAAAATAGGGCCGACAATATGCCGCCGATGACGGTAAGAGACCAGTCTATCCAGTCCCAAAGTCCTCCTTTCAGTTTGTCTTTGAGTTCCAGACAGGAGGCAGCGATAATGGATGCATACAGAGCCGTCCACGGATTGAGGGCGGCAAATCCTACAAGAAGGCCGCCAATAAGGTGCTTATAGCGGTTGCTTTGTTTGAGAAATTCGATAATTTTGTTCATAATGAGTTGTTTTTGAAAATTGTTTTGTATATTTGCAGTGAGGAATAGCATTAGAAGTCCAGTGCCGGATTGTAGTTCCGGAAGATTGCTTCTTTTGCTATTCTTTTTTTATCTTGTTGTAAAGTTCCGGACTATCCGATATACTATGCAGCACATATTCTCCCCAATCATATTCACGGACAATCAGCAAATTTTTTTCTCCACTCACTTCCACTTCAAAAATGTGTGACTGTACGACACGTTTGATACCTTTATGGTTATCTGTTGTGCCAAGGTATGCTGCATTTGAAAACACATTGTTTATGTCCAGCAGCATTTGATTTTTGGCTTTGAAATGTTTGTGCGGTTGATTAGTCCATTCTCTAATAGAGGTACCTGTAATATTCACATCATGATGAAAATGTGTATTACGGATAATAGTTCCTTGTAATGGCTTGGCTGCTGCACGTGTTTGTTTTGCATCGGTTTTTGCTAATTCCCGAACCAGTTTACATGCAGCGCACAATTCATTTTCCGGAACGAAGACCAGTTCCATCTTTCCGTTGCTCATATCGCAATCCTTACATCGTTTGATGGTGTATGGGTTATAGTCGGGCATCGTCTTTTGTTCCATGCCTGCATTGAACCGGAACATACCTTTCTTGTCAAGTTCCAAAGCTGACTCTCCTCTTGCCATAGCCTCTTCATGATCCGTAGTCGGATACTTGGATTTGCGTACCTGGACTACGGAACAGCGGCAGCCCCATCCGTTAGGCGGATAGAATTCTTCCCAGAACGGGTCTGAAGCCGGGAGTGTAATGCCGGCCATCTCCGCATGGGTGGGACGTACCTTTGCATCCCCGGCCGTGCGGTACTGCAGATAATAGCGGTCGCCGTCCTGCATGAACCGTTCCCATTTGGCCGCCATTTCAGCTGAAGCCTGTACGAAGTTAAATTCAGCCCGTAGATAGTTTGAATTGTATGTTTCGTCGATCTTCCGGACATCATTCAAAAAGCGTTCGAACGTCTTTCTATTGCCGTTCTCATCCAACAAGGAGGGAAAGGCTTCATTCAGTTCATGAAAGGTCTTCAGCCCGGAGAATACATAGTTGGAGCGCTCCAGCCGTTTGCGCATAGCCTCGGACATTTCCACCTGCCGGAATGATCCGTTCAGGACAGAAGAATGAGTCTCTATAAAATCCTGCGCTTCTTCGGATGCCAGAATACCTATTTCAAGGCTTGCCCCTTCCTGCCGGAACAGTACCTTCATCATGCGGTCGAACTTTTCACGTACCAGGTCAACCGGTGTGCATATATCTTTTCCGGATGCATACTGCAGCAAGGTTTTTGCAATTCCTTCATTCTGCTCCGGATTATGCAGATTGGAATATGACAGCAGTTCATTGGAGAATGTTTTCCCCCTGAGTGTTGCGCTGATCAGCTCGGCTTCAAACTCGGCCCGGTTCTCCAGGGCATATCTGGACAGTTCCTTTTCGATAAGTTCCCTGTTCACCTTTTCCATGTTCCACTGGTGCTCTACCATGCTGTAAGCTTTGGGCTCCAGCAGCGCATCGATGTGGTGACCGAGTTCATGAAGGAATGTGTTATCCTGTGCACCTGAGCGGTACTGCATTTTCTTTTCCTTGTACGATTTGTAGTCTCGTTCACGGAGTTCGTTGAAATACAGAATACCGTCATCACCCTCGAACATGGGTGCCCGGTATTCTGCTCCGGAAGTTTTTCCTCCTTTCTTTTTAAGCAGTCTGGGAAGCTTGATGCCATGTTCCAGGATAATACGGGCTGCATCTTCCGCATCTTTTCTGGCTTCTTTGTTCTTGATTATTGAAGCCCATTCCTTGGCCATTTTTTCGATGTCCTCCGTTTTTCCCGCCTGCAGGATGGGCTTCCTGTTTTCCAACAATCGGGAATATCGCTGGTGCAGCCCCGAATAATCATCGGGGCTCAGTCGAAAAAACGGGACAGCGTTTCAGCCGGTTTGCCGTCTTTCTTTTTTTTCGGATCTGTCGGGTCCGGCTCTTCCTTCTGCTCCTTCTCCTCGCACGGAATGCCGTATTTTTCCTCAAAGTACTGAGGCTTCACCTTGTAGTGCTGCAGTACCATTTCTTCGTAGGCTTTCTGCTGTTCGGGTGTGTAGTCAATGGAGTAGTCCCAATCAAAGCGCAGCCCTTTGACAGGGAACCCGTGGCGCACCATTCGCGGAATGAGCTGGTTGTTCACTATATCCCGAAGCATATCACAGTCGCTTTCCACGAGGTTCTGGAACACTTCAAGGTGCGTTTCAGACTGTGAGAGGCTGCTTCCGTCCTCGATGGTCATCGTCTGCCCGATGATAAGCTTAGACAGTTCGGAGTTGGCCCGATCGATGCGCTTGTCATAGACATTGAATGCATCTCCCTTGCCGCTTTCCACAAATTCGATTTCGGTTTCCATTCCTGCCACCATGGAGAGGGCGGTTCCGGCTTCACGCAGCATTTGGTCGAGACGGTCAATCTCTTTCTGATCGCGCGAAGTGGTGCGTGCTATACGCATGGGCATTCCGAATATTTCCCCGAAGGTGTCCCAAAAGGCCAGCATGTTTTTTTTGGGGATAGTCTGTGAAGCTGCCTTGAGATACAGCCCGAGGTCGTCGGGCCTGCCTGCCTCAATGAGCCAGTCGGAAAAAGGAGGCTGGCGGTAATCTATACCGGTAGTCCAGTCCTGCCCGAGGTCGGTTATGACACGTCCGTACTCAGGAATGACATGTTTGCGCGGAATAAGCTTAACATCCGAATAACAGATGCAGCCGTCGCCGTCAGTGCAAAGATCGCCCAATTCGATGAGCGAATGTCCCCAGTAGATTGAATCAAGTGCATAGCGCATGAGCTGCTTGAACCAGGACTGGTCAAAGAAGTGAACCGCTTCTTCGTTCTCATCCCCTTTCATATCCACGATTTTGAAAGAACGCGCCATGACAAAACCTCTGCGCTGCTCCACACACCCGGAGAGGTGAAGGTCTATTTCCGCGTCCCGGTAGATGTCGTACAGGCGCTGGCGGCTGGGGCTGTCCACATTGATGGCATACTGCCAGGCATCGCGCCAGTTCTTGATGTCCTTCCGGGTGAGTGCATCAGTGGTGCGTTGCAGGTCGATGACCATTTTCTGCACCCGCTTGATGTCTTTCCCCTTGGCCAGATTAAAATTGCCGTATGGCGTTTGCAGTACGTTTTTCGGTTTATTGGAAAACATACCGCTGAAAAAGTCTTTAATATCCATAGTCCTACCAGTTATGATGAAGCTGCTTCTGACAGCTGTAAACAAATGAATTTCCGGACGGAAGCCCATCTTCTCCGACAGCCAAAGGCAAATCAGGGACAATTTTTCCGGCCTGTATCCCCTCGAGCATTTTTATTGCACGCTCGTAGCGTTCCTTGCGCACCTCGCTTCCCATTTTCTGCGGAACTGACGCGCTCATGTGATAGAGTGCGATGTCGCAGGCGTACGTTACGATGAGCTTGTTACGCTGTTCATCCTGTGCAGAGAAAATGGCCGTACAGTCGTATTTCGAACGCAGATAGCCGGATATTTCCTCCAAAGCCACCGTTTCCGCATCGGCACGGTTTTTGGGGCTTACCTGAGAGATGACCTTCAATGCGTTGTCGCCGATGACAACTTTGTAATCTTCTTCTGTAATGAACATGACTTTACTTTTATTTAGTGATGAACAATGCCATTTTTTCTATATCCCGGATAGTGGTTCCCTTGCGGAAACGGTGGTGGTGAATCAGTTCGCAGATATTCCTTTTGGGGACAACTTTCAGTTTGCCGCCCATATACAGGACATAGTACTTTCTTCCGTAAAGCTTGGCATACTTGCAAGCACGGGCAACGGCACGTTTATAGCGCCATGCAAAAATCATTCTTTTAATCAGCTGTATCATGTTACCATATATTTTTGGCGGTCGGCCTTTTACCGAACACCGGTTGAAAACTCTCCTGCCTTGAATTGCGCTGCAGCATCCAGATGGCTCCCTCGTCGGCATCCGGTGCATCATCGTGAATACGGCTGCCACGCTCCAGTGCCAAGGTCTGTTCGATTCCGGTCTGCATATCCGGCGATTCTTTCAACTTCTCATTGTAGAATACGAAACCGCGTTCCCATAATGGTGACACCGCTTCGATGCGCTGGAGCTTGTCCGGTTTCTTTCGTTTGTCCGGCATGATGGGCAGTTGGTATCCACGCAGATTCCCTTCTGCCTCAAACTCATCCAGAATGACATCCTGCATGAAGTTCGCTTCCATAAAGAACTGGACGGCTGCCGTATCACGTGTACGCTCGTAGAGGTCGTAAAGCCACCGTACCATTCCGGAAACGGTATCCTGCCGGACGTAACAGTCTATAAGGTGCAGTTCCTTCCCAATCTTGCCCCAAAGGCGGCAAGCCTTGTAGTCGTTGGAAGTGGTCGATTTGAAAGAGGGGTCGGTATAGCAGACCAGCATTTCATACTTGGGCAGTCTGGGCAGTTTCTTGTAACGAATCCAGTCTGCCCGGAAGATAGTGCCGTCCACGATGGGGTTGTGCATCATCTCCTTTTCCCATGCCCGGTAGCCTACAAAATCCCTGTATTCCTGCGCCTCTTCTTTCGTCCATTTTTCGCGCCATACCGGTTCTCCGTTCTTGTCTATTGCCTTGATGACAGATACATGCACCCCTTTTGTCTTGGTGAGATTGGCCAGCACCGAGTTTTTAGAAATGAGGTTCCCGACCATGATAAAGCGTCCCCGGCCCACATCCAGTGCACCAAAAAGGGCTTCTTTTACCCAGTCTGTAATGTCATGCACCCGTTTCTCATTGCGGCACAGTTCGTCGTCATCCAAGTCATCGATGACGATGTAGTCCGGACGTGCTTCCCGGTCGCGCAGACCACGCGGAGACTGTCCGCGTCCGCAAGCCAGGAATTTCACCCCGTTGGCCGCCTTGAACTCCCCATCCTGCCAGGAGGTATTCCCCTGCTGCTTGCCGAAGTCGGCAATGATGCGCTGGTTATGCTCCAGTTCTGCCTGAATATCTCCCAGTAGGCGCGTGGCTGAGTCCTCACTTTTGCCGACCACCACCATGAAGTTGATGAGGCGCTTGGGCTGGAACATCAGCCACAGCGGAACAAAGATGTCCATGTGTGTGGACTTGGCATGGCCACGCGGCCACATGAATACTGCCTTCAGGTTGGGTGTACCTTTTACTTTAGCCGCTGCCGCATTGTGGAACGGTGCATTGTGGATGGTGCGTATGACTTCCCCGGTGGTTTTGTCACGCAAGGTGAGGAAGTGGGGAAAGTAATATTCACAGAACGCGGCATAGTTACCCTGCAGCCGCAGAATACGCCTGTCCTTTTGTGCCGGTGTCTCGCCCGCGAGCAAAGCCGTATCCGTGATGGACTGCACTCTTTTACAGTGTTCCTTCCACTGTTCGTATGCCTGTTTCTTTTCCGCTGCTGTTGCCATAGCCGTTTTATTTTATGCCCATCTGTTCGGTGATATACAGATCCTGGTACTTGTTGATTGCCCTGACCAGTTCCGGAGTCACTTCCGGGTCGATGGTTGAACGGTATTCAATCCATTTGGAGAATGCCATGAACACTTCAATGACATCCACTACATTGGCCTTCTTGTCTAATTTTTCGATCACCGCCGAAAGTTTGGCCAGTTTGTCCCCGAGACCGGCTACAAGTGCAGGGTCGTTTGATTCGTTGACTTGAGTAATGAGTGTATCAATGGTGAGCAGGAGTTTGTTCACCAGTTCCGGCCGGGTGACGTTCTTTGCCGCCCTTGCTTCTTTCCATCCGTCAGCCGTGCACCATTTTGAAATGGTTACGCGTGACACGTCCACTTTCTCCGCAATTTCGGTCTGCTCCATACCGGAAAGGAACAGTGAGCGTGCAAGAGATTTTTTCTTTTCGATTTCTGCCTTTGTCATATAATAAAGAATATAGGGTTAAAGGCAGGCTTCGGAGTTCCTTGCACCTGCCCGATTTATTCGCAAAGTTGTCCGCTTATCAGCTTGCAGCCAAAATAATGTGCAACGGTTTCATAGAAGTGTGCAACCATTGCACACTTTTTTGGCTTCCCGATAAGTGCTCTGTAATATTGCAGCGCCAATGCATAAAGGCGTGGCATGAGAAAAATGAGTAAACGTGTAAGAATTTCAAACGACAGCCTGAACAGCTACGGAAGCCGTGTGCTGACATCGGGCATGAGTGTGGAGCAGTATTGTCGAAACCCGGTACTGCTGTACATGCACCAACGCGGGAACGTGATTGGCTATGTGAAGGATCTTCGGGTGGAAGATGGTGAGGTAACCGGGGAACTGGTGTTTGACGAAGCAACCGACCTGAGTAAAAGATGCAAGAAACAGTTTGAATTCGGCAGCCTGAGAATGGTGAGTGCCGGAATAGATATTCTGGAACTGAGTGACCAGCCCGAACATTTGCTGCAGGGGCAGACCAGCCCGACAATAACCAAAAGCAAGCTGTATGAGGTGTCACTGGTGGACGTAGGTTCCAATGATGATGCCATCGTACTGATGAAGGATGGAAAACAAATCACATTGGGAAAGGATGGTGATTGTCCTTTGCCACTAATTAATAACCAAAAAACAACAGAAGAAATGGAACTGAAACTTTTGGCCCTTCAATTGGGGCTGCCGGAAACGGCAACGGAGGCTGATGTTAATCGAGCCTTAAATGAACTGAAAGCAGCCAAGGCAGAGAATGATTCCCTGAAACAAGAAAACGGGAAGCTGACTTTGGCCCGTATTACCGGTCTTGTGGAAAAGGCAGTGGTGGAAAAACGTTTGGGAGAAGACAAGAAGACACAGTTTATCGAACTTGGCAAGAAGGTCGGTGCCGATGAACTGAAGAATGTGCTTGATGCCATGCAGCCCCAGGTGAAGATTTCCACTGTATTGAGCTATCAGGGCGGCAAGCAGCAGGCACAGCCGTCCACCTATGCCAAACTGAGCGATGTCCCGAGTGATGCGCTGCTTGAAATGCGCGAGCATACCCCGGAGGAGTACAAGCGCCTGTACAAGGCTGAATACGGCATGACCTGTGAAATTTGAAAACCTTTAAAATGAAGAAAATGGGAAAAATTGTAATGCTTTTGACGGCACTTCTGTTCAATACGCTGACAGGTGTCGTGTGTGCTTCGGTATTGGGATTCTCTCCGGTGGCCGGAGCTGTGGGAATGAATGCGGTGGCAGCCTTTATGGGAATGGCCCCGCAAAGTACTTCAATACTCCGTGAAGGGGTTTATACGGAAATCTGGACAGGGGAACTTGTTAAGGTGCTCCGTGCCGGACTGGAAGGAACCTGGCTGTCAGGAATCCCCGACCAAAGCAGTATCGTGAATAACGATGTGATTCACCTGGTAGAAGTTGGTGTAGATCCGGATGTCTTGATAAACAATAAAACCTATCCGATTGACGTGCAGGCTTTGGAAGACAAGGATATTGCCATCAAGCTGGACAAATTCCAGACCAAGGCTACGCCGATTACAGACGATGAGCTTTATGCCATCAGCTATGACAAGACCGCCCGTGTGAAAGAGGGACATGCCAACAGTATCAATGATGCGAAGTTTACCAAGGCGGCCCATGCGCTTTGTGCGAACAAAAATACGGAAACTACTCCGGTGCTTAAGACTACCGGCGAGAAAGATCCGGCTACAAATCGTCTGCGCCTTACCGTGAATGACCTTGTGGAAATGAAGCGTGCCCTTGACAACCTGCGCGTACCGTCAGACGGCCGCAGACTGGTGCTTTGCCCCGACCATGTGAATGACCTGCTGCTGACCAGCCAGGCATTCCGTGAACAGTACAATATTGACCGCAACAGCGGCAAGGTAGGTAACCTTTACGGCTTTGAAATCTACGAGTACGGCAACAACCCGCTTTATACTACAGCCGGAGTGAAGAAGGCATTGGGTACAACGGCAGAAGCCGGTGAATTTCCGTGTTCGTTTGCCTTCTACAAACAGAGGGTTTTCAAGGCAACAGGTTCTACCAAGATGTATTATTCCGAGTCAAAGAATGACCCGTTGAACCAGCGTAACCTGATTAACTTCCGCCATTACTTCATCTGCATGCCCAAGAAAGAGGATGCCGGAGTGGTAATGATGAGCGGCTATCAAGCATGATGATTATGGCAAAGTTGAAATATCTGGTAATACACTGTACGGCAACCCCGGAGGGGCGTGAAGTATCATCGGCGGACATCCGCAAATGGCATACTTCTCCGGTTGCCCAAGGAGGAAGAGGATGGAAGCAGGTTGGCTATACCGACCTGTTCCACCTGAACGGAGGCGTGGAACGTCTGGTAGAAAACAATGAGGATGCACAGGTGGACCCTTGGGAAGTGACCAACGGAGCCAAGGGATATAACAGTGTAAGCCGTCACATCGTGTATGCCGGAGGCGTGGAAAAAGACGGTAAGACCCCGAAAGACACCCGCACCGGCTGCCAGAAAAAGGCACTGGAGAAGTATGTGAAGGATTTTCATCGGAAATTCCCTGATGTACGCATTGTAGGACACAACGAACTGGCAGCGAAAGCCTGTCCGAGCTTCGATGTGCAGGAATGGTTGAAAGAAATAGGTATTAATCAATAATAAAACCGGGTGGTATGGACTTGAGCGAATTTATGAACATTATCCTTGGCGGCGGCCTGGTTGGTACGGTGGCGACCATTGGCTCCTTGCGGGCTACTGTGAGAAAAGCGAAAGCGGAAGCGATGAAGGCCGAGGCCGGTGCAGAGGCCATGCGCATAGATAACGCCGAACATGCCACCCGCATTTTGATGGAAAATATTGTAAAACCTCTAAAAGATGAATTTTGTGAAACAAAGAAAGAACTGGCCCGCAATACGCGCGAGATGGCCCGTCTTAGAAAAGCTATTGATACAGCCGGAAACTGTCCTCATCGTGACGATTGCCCTGTGCTTGACAGGTTGCGCGAGTCACCGAAAGAGCATGAACCGGGAAGTCCAGACGGAAACGGCAAGCGCCGACAGCGTGAGCGGAAGTCGACGGGCGGGACTGGTGATGGCGGGGATACCGGCGAGTTCGGTGAAGCTGACTATACCGGCGGACAGCCTCCGTAAGCTTCCTGAAGGTGCCGTGTACCGTGGCAAGAGCGGACAGGCCAACCTGACCGTAGGCAGTGACGGCAAGGGAAACCTTGTGGCCGAAGCCTCGTGCGACAGTCTGCAGCAGCTGGTGCTGTGGTATGAAGAAGAGCTGACACGCATCCGGAGCGAGACCAGGAACGAAACTTCGAATGACGTTCAAATAGAAGAAAAACGCCCTCCGAACCGGATGCGGACGTTTATGACAGGTGTATTGGCCGGCTTATTGGCCGGTGTGTTATTAACCATCAAACTTTATAAACGATGAACAAGAATTTTATGTACGGTATCGGTGCCGTGAAATACAATGACTTCGTGATAGGCTATATTGAAAAAGGCTCGTTTGACCTGAACGGGCAGAAGGCCGAAGCCGCAAAGATTGAGGCGGAACAGGCACCGGGTGCCCCCGTGCTGATCATTCCGCAGAGCAATGGCAGCATCGCCCCCACATTCAACGTAATCCAGACGGACTACAAGAACCTGCATGCCATGCTGGGCGGTACGCTGCACTATGCGAAAGAAGACACCGAGAAGAAGAACCCAATAGGCTGGACCGCCCCACAAGCCGCCCTGCTGATGCAAGGTCCATTTGAACTGGAACTGGTGAGCGGACGGAGCATCCTGATACCAAACGGCACGCTGCTGAGCAACCTGGGCGGTAAGCTGACGCTTACGGAAACGGCCAAGATAGAATGTACGTTGGAGGTGGCTATGCCGGAGGACGGTTCGCAGCCCTACGGCGTGTTTGACTCGAAAACCTTGCCCGAAGAGTGGGGAGAGCACAAGCTGCCTGCAGCGGGAGCAGCGGCGGCTGCCTCGGTTCAAAGTGAGGAGGCTACAAGCAAGGAGGGATAGTGTATGGCTGACCGGCTGGAACAACTGATAGAGATGGAGTGTGCGGATGCGCTGCTGGACAGCGGCGTGTCCGTTCCTCTTAAAAGGTGGAAGCTTCCGTGGCTGAAACGTCCGTTGGAGGTACGCGTGACGATGAAGCGTCCGAGGCTGCGCGGACAGATTCTGCTGGCGAGGGAATACCTGAAGATGGGCGTTGCGCCCGGCTGGCAGCCGAAGGACAAGACCGAGGAACTGGCCTTTGTAGCGGAACATGGCAAGGCTGTGAGCCGTTTGCTGGCCTATACGGTGTGCCGGGGCTATGTGTCGCGACACGTGGGCATCGGGGTGACGGCGTGGGTGCTTCGGAACTTTGTGGAGTGGCGCTATCTGACGGCTATGTTCCGGACATTCGAGCGTCTGATGGGCACGAAGGATTTTATGCGTATTATCAGCTCGGCGGCGCGGGCGAACCCGATGACTCCGAGACTGAGCCAGGCAAGGATGGGGAGTTAAGAACCCGGTATGAGGGTTCCCATAGCCCTTTCGGCTTCGTGTGGCAGATAGCGAGTGCAACGGGCTGGAGTGTGGACTACATTCTGGACGGTGTGAACTACCAGACATTGATACTGATGCTGAGCGACGCTCCGCGATATGTGCGGCAGAAGGGAGGCAGCGGTAAGTGTGACAGCCACCCGGAGCGCAGCGCCGAGGATGAAGCGAACGATATAGTAGGATTTTTTCAAAGCAAACTGGAATGAGTAAACCTGTAGAAGTTGAATTTTTGATGAAGGATAAACTCACGCCCGGCATGAACAAGGCCGAGCGTGAGGCATTGGAACTGCGTAATACCGTCAGACTGCTGGAGGCTGAACTGGAGAGGTTACGCCTTGCAGGTGAGACAGCTGCCCCCAATCTGGACCAGAGTGCCAATATCGCGCAGATCCATGCGCTGGAGAAGCAGCTTGAGGAATTGCGTGGTAAACTGAAACTGCTACAGGAGGAATCGGAATCCGTGCAGGTCACCCCTGCAGACATGCCCAACGCGCAGCGCCAGTTCAACGGGCTTCACAACAGCATCCAGCAGATGGCGCGTGAAATGCCTTCCTTGGCCATGGGTCCGCAGATGTTCTTCCTGGCTATATCCAACAACCTGCCGATTTTTACGGACGAACTGGCCCGTGCCCGTAAGGAATATGATGAGCTGCAGAAGTCAGGCAAGAAAGGCACACCGGTATGGAAACAGGTCCTGTCCTCGCTCTTTTCCTGGCAGACGGCCATGACCACCGGCATCATGCTGCTGGTAATGTACGGTGATGAAATCTGGGATTGGACGAAGGATTTGTTCAGCGCCAAAAAAGGCGTGGATGAATTCAACATATCACTCAAGGAAATGACCGAGATAGAGAAGGACGGCCGTGCCCAGATGGTGCGTACCCGCTTCGAACTGAAATCGGTCATCGACGAGATAAAGAACTTCACCGGCAGCAAGGAACAGGAAAAGGCGAAGGTAGAGGAACTGAACCGCAAGTACGGGGAATCTTTCGGGTATTATAAAACACTTTCCGAATGGTATGATACCCTTATCCAAAAGAGCGAGGACTATGTACAGGTTCTGCTGCACCAGGCCAATGTCCAGAACCTTGTAAAAAAAGCGGCAGAAGCCGATGAAGAGGTGAATAAAATCAAGGCGCAGAAACCGGAAGAGGCGGAAAGCGCCATGGGTTTTTTCGGGAAATGGGGACAATATATCATGCAGTCAAGCATGGCAGAATCCGGGCAGTTCTATGACGCACAGGCTGCCATCAAGAAACATGATCAGGAAGCTTATGACATACTGTTGAAAAATGCCGAAAACAAACGCGACGGTTATCTGAAAAAAGCGGAGGAAGAGGTAAAGAAAGCGGCAGAAGCAGCCAAAAAAGGAAATATCGGCGGACACATTGACCCCAAACAGCCCGGGAAGAATCCGGAAGCGGAAGCCAGGCAACGGCTTGCCACAGAGCGCAGGCTGGCGCAGGATCTTGCCGCCCTGCAGGCCGAGAATCGGAAGGAAGAGATAGACCGTATGCAAGCCGGTACCGAAAAGAAACTGGCACAAATCGAATATGACTATAACGCCCGGAAAGAAGAGATAAACCGGCAGGAAGCCGACTGGAAGCGTGAGAACAAGGAAGCCGGCCTTTCCACCGGAGATAACGGACTTACCCGGGAGCAACAGGATGAACTTGAAAAAGCCCGTGCCTCAAACACCGCGTCCCGGAAAAAAGCGGAGACGGACGTGTACAGGGAAGAGGCGGAAGCCATGCGTGACTATCTGAAGGAATACGGGACCTTCCAGCAGCAGAAACTGGCCATCGCTGAAGAATATGCCGAGAAAATCCGCAAGGCACAGTCCCAGGGCGAAAGGCTGACTTTGGAGAAGCAGCGTGATGCGGCTGTGCACAAAGTGGACATGGAAGCCCTTACCCAGAAGATAGACTGGGGAGCAGCGTTCGGGGATTTGACCGGTCTGCTTGCAGACCAGATGAAGAACCTGCTTGGCGAACTTAAACAGTATGTCAAGACGGATGAGTTCAAAAAAACGGGAGCCGCAGACCAGCAGGTCGTTTACGATGCCATTGAACGTATTCAAAGCATGCTCCCCGGTGGCAACGGGACATTGGATTTTGCCCGGCTGCAAACGCAGATGCACGCTTTGGGGGATGCCGTAACACGCGTGCAAAATGCGGAACTGCAGCAGGAAGCGGCATTCGCCCGGTTAAAAGCGGCGCAGACCGATTACAACAAGGCTCTTGAAAGCGGTAACCAGGCAGAAATAGAACGTACCAGAATCGCTCTTCAAATGGCCCAATCGTCCAGCGTTTCAGCTGACGAAGAATACCTGAACGCTACCTCTGAAATGAAGGCGCTTGCCGGGGAGGTGAAAAGTGCCTCCCAGGACACGGTTGACGGGTTGAACATGGTATCCGACGGGTTGCACGGTTTTGCAAGCGGAACCTTGCAGGGATCATTTGAAGGAATCCAGAGCATGCTTACCGGTCTTTCAAAACTGAATATCGGAGGCAAGGTCGGTGATGCCATCAGTCAGATGTCCGAGACCCTGTCAAGTGCCGGAGTCATCGGGCAGATCATATCGGCCATTCTCTCCATACTGGATTTGCTGAAAGACGGTATTGGCCCGATTATCTCATCATTGATAGACACCATTTTCAATGCGATAACCGGAATACTCGACAATATCCTCAGCGGAGACCTGTTCAAACAGATAGGCGGTTCCCTTGTGAATGGTATCGGGGGATTGCTGAACACGGTGTCTTTCGGAGGTTTCAACAAACTGTTTGGCATCGGCGGAAACGCCAAGGAAGTGCAGGCTGCTATTGACCGTCTTACAGATCGGAACGAGAAACTGCAGACTTCCATCGAAGACCTGACCGATACCATCAAGGCAAGCAAGGGGACAAAATCGGTGGAAGCTTACCGGGATGCTTACAAATACCAGAAAGAGACGAATGCAAACTATCTGCAGATAGCGCAGGAACAGGCACGCTACAGCGGTAGCCACCACAGCTGGAACTACTACTGGGGCGGTTTCAACCAAGCACAGATAGACAAACTGAGCGGACAGATTGGCCGCCAGTGGGACGGGAACCTGTGGAGCCTGAGCCCGGAGGAGATGAAGGCGCTGCGCAGCAACGTGGACATGTGGACGCAGATACAGAACACCGGCAAGGGCGGTTACGGCGGGCGACTGACCGAGAAGCTGGATGACTACATAGCGCAGGCCGGCAAGCTGGAGGAACTGACCGACCAGCTGTATGAAGGGCTGACGGGCATTTCGTTCGACGGTATGTACAGCAGCTTCATCGACAACCTGATGAACATGAAGTACGGTGCCAAGGATGCGGCGGAGGATATATCCGAGTACTTCATGCGGGCAATGCTGAGCAACAAGATCGGTGAACTGTACAGCGAAAAACTGAAAGACTGGTGGGAGAAGTTCGGCAAGGCGATGGAGGACAACGAACTGACCGAGGCGGAACGGAACGCGCTGACTGAAGAGTACATGCAGTATGTGGATGAAGCCCTTGCCCTGCGTGACAACCTGGCTGCTGCCACGGGCTACGACAAGACCGAAGCCGGCGGCACCAGCCAGAGTGCGAAAGCGGGCGGCTTTACGGCCATGACGCAGGACCAGGGGACGAAGCTGGAGGGCATGTTCACCAGCGGGCTGCAGCACTGGAGCAGCATGGACGAGCGGCTGGAAAGCGTGGCGGAGAAGATGGACACGGCTGAAGGCCACCTGGCCCGGATAGCCGAGAACACCGGTGTGAGCGCCGGACACCTGGGCGAACTGAAGGAAGTGATAAAGAAAATGATACGTGACGGACTAAAAGTGAAGTGATATGGGCAATATACTGAGCGGACTGGTGCTGGTGAACGGCACGGACATCTGGACGGAATACGGCGTGTTCCTGGTGGAAGACCGGCGCGGGGGCATGGAGAACCTGACGGCCATCCTGACCCCGAGCAAGGCCAAGAAGGATACGGCTGTGGACATACGGGAAGAGCACGGGGAAAAATACAGCGTCGTGCTGACCCCACGGAATGAGGCGCGGGACGTGACGCTGCACTTTGCGCTGTACAACAAGACCCAGGCAGGCTGGATGAAGCAGTACTTTGCCTTTGTGAATTTCCTGAAGCAAGGGAAAGACGGCTGGCTGGAGATCCGTTTCCCCCAGCTGGATCTGCAGCTGCGGGTGAAGTATGCCGACTGTACGAAGTTCACCCCGCTGACCTATCTGTGGACGGAAGGTGTGCATGCCGGAAAGTTCCGGGTAAAATTCCGGGAACCGAAACCGATTATATAACCATTCAAACGCTATTAGAATATGCTTCTAACGATATATGATAAAGCCGGAACCAAGCGTGCGGATGTGGCCGTGAACGACAGCTCGACGCAAAGCAAGGAAGTGCAGGGAGACAATGTGCTTTCCCTGTCGTTCAGCTATTATGCCTTCCTGCCCCTGGACGTGAACGACTACACGGACTATCTGGGCGAACGGTACTGGCTGACAGAACGCTACACGCCGAAGCAGGTGAGCGATGGTGAATGGGAGTATAACCTGAAGCTGTACGGTATCGAGAGCCTGATCAAGCGGTTCCTGGTGCTGGAGACGACGGACGGGGACACCAACCCCCTGTTTACCCTGACGGCCACGCCCCGCGAGCATGTGGCGATGGTGGTGAAGGCTATCAATAACGGCATGGGCCACATTACTGACTGGAAGACGGGTACGGTGGAAGGTACGGAGCTGATCACGATAGACTACGAGGGGATGTACTGCGACGAAGCGCTGAAAGCCATCGCGGAAAAGGCAGGCGGCAAGGTGGAATGGTGGGTTGAGGGGCAGACTGTGAACGTGTGCCGCTGCGAACACGGGGAAGAAATCACCCTTGGCTATGGCAAGGGGCTGACCTCTCTGGAAAGAGATACGAGCAACACGGCCAAATTCTATACGCGCCTGTTCCCGGTAGGCTCGACCCGCAACATCGATGCGGAGAAATACGGCAGCCCGCGTCTGATGCTTCCCGGCGGCAGGAAGTACATCGAGCAGGGCGTGGAGGAATATGGCATCTATGACCATTACGAGCAGGATGCTTTCAGCGGCATCTTCCCCCGTCGGGTCGGTACGGTGAGCTCGGTTCGCAGCGAGGAGGTGGCAGACGATGAAGGAAACAAATTCACCGTCTATTATTTCCGGGACGGGGAACTGGACTTTGACCCCAACCTGTACGAGCTGGCCGGAGAAACCAAACGTGTGTCGTTCCAGACGGGCGACCTTGCCGGACTGGGAGAAAGCGATGACCACTACTTTGAGGTGAACTACGACAGCGCGGCACGTGAATTCGAACTGATCACCATCTGGCCCTACGATGACGACACCCAGCTGCCGGGCGGCAAACTGGTGCCCCGAGCAGGCGACACCTATATCCTGTGGAATATCCGGATGCCGGATGAGTATTACCGGCTGGCCGAAGAGGAGTTTGCGGTTGCGGTGGACGAGTACAACCGGGACCACTGGCTGGACATTGCCGCCTACAAAGCCCCGACAGACCCGGTATACATCGAGGAGCACGGCATAGACCTGTTTGTGGGCAGACGGGTGAAGCTGGAGAGCCGGAAGTATTTCCCGGAAAAAGGCTACCGTCAGAGCCGTATCACCAAGATCAGCCGCAAGGTGAACGAACCCGGGCAGATGGACATCGAGATAAGCGATGCGCTGCAGGTGGGCAAGTTCGACAAGGTGACGGACAGCATCGGTGCGCTGAAAAGCTATACGAAATCAAAGACGGAAGGCGCTGCCCTTCCGGACATCATACGAAGCTGGGACAAGACGCTGCCCACGGACAACAACCTGTTTTCCGCCCGGCGCAGCCAGAAAGAGTTCCTGAGCAAGAACCAGCCGGACACAGCCAAAGAGTCCATCCGCTTCCTGAAGGGTGTGAGCTTTGGCGAGGCTGCTGGCGGCAAGCCCTGCGGCATCGTGGACGGTGAGGGCAATGCCGAATACTTGACTGCCGTGATCCGCGAACTGCTGCGCAGCACGGAGTTTGTGGACGGGCTGACCGGTGAGGGCTGGCAGCTGTGGATTGACCAGCTGACCGGACTGACAAACCTGACGGTGGACAAAGTGACTGCCCGGCAAAGCCTGGTGGCACTGGAACTGCTGATCGAGAAGGTGCGCAGCGTGTGCGGCCAGCTGGTGGTGTCCGCTGCCAACGGCAAGATCAAGGACGTGGTGAAGCAGGGCGACAACTACCGCATCGTGTTTGAGCAGGAATCGGGCTTTGTGGCCCATGACCTGATGCGCTGTGCGGTTACGGGTGGTAAGAAACTAAAAGCATACTGGGTGGAGGTGGCTTCGGTGATAGCCGGCGGTGTGCTGGTCCCGGTAAGCGAGTTTGGCGGGGTGAAGCCGGAGGCAGGCGATGAGTGCGTGCTGATGGGCAACACCGAAAACCCGCTCCGGCAGAACCTTATATCCATTGCGGCCACGGAGGACGGACAGCCCCGTATCGACATTCTGGACGGTGTGAAGGCCAAGAACTTCAACGGCTGCCTTCGTTGCCGGCTGGGTAAGCTGGACGGCATCAGGAGCAGCGCTTTCCCGGCAGACAAACAGCCGAAAGGAAACGGCCTGTATGCCGACAACGTGTGGCTGAAGGGTACGTTCGTGTTGATGACGGGCGAGGACATCCTGACGCGGTTTGAGATAACCGAGGGGAAAATCCATTCAGCCGTGGAAAGCTTGCGCAAGGAAATACGCGAAGAACAGAGTTATCTGGACAACAGCAGTTTTGCCGCCGGCATGGACAAATGGAAGACGGGCAGCAAGGCTACGCTGTTCACCCTGGGCGGACGCTGGATCTGGGCGAACGGCGGTCCTTACGGTACGAAGCCGGACGGCCATGCCGAGATACGGACCGACGGCAAGGTGCCTTATGCCTATATCCGGAACAGCTATATCATGCAGAAACTGGAGGACTTCCGGCTGGTACCGGAGTACCGGCAGACGAACAGCCAGGGCGAACGGGTGCCCGGCGTGGTGTATCTGTCGTTCAGCTACCGGGTTATCAAGGCCGGAAGGTTGAAAATCGAATTTGTGGGTGCTGACAAGACCGGGTTTGAGAACTTCAACATGTTCGGCCATGAAGAGGATCTGCCCGTTGGCGGCGAGAAGATGTTCACGCTGGACGGGCTATGGAACGGAACGGGCGACTTCAAGCTGTCGTTTACGGGCGTGATTTACATTTCGCTGCTGGTGTTCAGCACCAACAAGGCGGATGCACTGGCCTATAAGTACCGGACGCTGTTTGAACAAAGCGACCGGCTGGTGAAGATTTCAGCGGCGGTCTTCGACAAGGACGGTGAAGCACTGAAAGAAACTGGGCTGGTGATCAAGCCGGAAGGTGCGGGGCTGTATGCCCAGGATGCCAGCGGCAAGGTGGCCCTTATCGGAGTCAGTGTGGAAGATACGGACGAATACGGCAAGCCCGTGAGCAAAATCAAGCTGACAGCCGACCATATACAGCTGGAGGGACTGGTGACAGCCAACGGCAATTTCAAGATACTGGAAGACGGGAGCATGGAATGCCGGAATGCATCTGTATATGGAAAAATATTTGTTGAGGACGGAGGAAAGGTAGGAACATTTACAGTTGAAAGGAATTGCATGCTTTGGAGTAATGGAGATGCTGAAATTCGATTGGGATATGACGGCTATTGGACCGGAGATACCTGCATCTATGCTAAGGCAAACAATTTTAGTAATGCAATCATGGGTATTGCTCCATTTGGTGGAGCAGGTATTTATGGAAGTTGTCGTGAGAAGCCTACTTATCCTGACAAATATACATTTTCAGCAGGATATTTCGATGGCGATGTGTTGGTGCATTCCGGGAATATTCTGGTGAGTGGTGGTGTGGTACAAGCTGATAAAATGCTTCCTCAAAATGGTTGGTCTGGGCGATTCAAGGGTAAAACAGTAGAAGTACAGAATGGAATTATCATTAACGTGTCATAAAAATGAATAGTTATGAAGGTGAATTTTAACAAGACGTTTAAGGATTATAGAGGGAATGACCTCATAGTCGGTGGAAAAGTCCAGCTGATGACAGATATTATAGCCCAATGCCTTTTTAATGGGGAAGGTGCTCGATCATCCGGTGATTCTAATAAGGATAGCAGCCGTAAAATCCATTCGTATGAATTGTGCATGCGTCTCATACAGGCAAACGGGGATTTATCCATCAGTGCTGAGGATGCTATACTTATAAAAGAGTCTGTAATCGGGCTAACCCCAGGATGTTATTCACAGATCGTAAAATTGATAGATGAATAGATTTATGGCAGAAATGACGCAAGAAGAAATGGTTCAGGAAGTGCTGGACCGTGTGCTCCAGTCCTCTACCGGTGTGGAGGATTTGGAAACTGTTACCTCGCTGAACGGTGTGAAATCACTGCCCGGCGAGAAGGACGGCAAGATGGTGATCGTCCCCCTGGAACTGATAGGGAAACCTGCGAGCGATGCCGCCGCCCGTGCCGAGGCTGCCGCCAAGAAAGCGGAAGGAGCCGTAGCCGGACTGGAGGAAAAGACCCAGGCCGCCACGGAAGCCGCTACCAAGGCCAACGAAGCGGCAGCCAAGGCAGAAAATGCCGCTGCCAAGGTGGAACAGACTACGGCAGCAGCCGTCGGCGGGGCTACTGTACGCTTTTCATCATGGATGGAAACAGGCAACGTTTTACCTGACAAAAGTACCAAGCCGGGCGGCAGCGTGGTGTATGTGGCCGGTGCCGGGAAATTTGCCTACCACATGGACTCCACCCTGTACGGGGACTGGGACGTGGCGGGAGTACCCCCTGCCGGCATGTTCATGAATGCGGACCGGACAGCCATCCTGCCGGACAAGCTTTACCTGCTGGGCGATGCCGTATATACCGGAACAGAAGGCCGCCTGAGACTACTTTCCTACCGGCATGAGGTGATGAGCGGGGATGCTTACGAAGCACTTCCGGACAAGGATGAGAATACGCTGTATCTGATTTATGAGGAGGAGTGACGATGATAACCATAGGCGGTAAGGAAATAACGGCTGCGTATGTGGGAAAACGTGCCCTGTCGGCTGTCTATGCCGGGGCAAGGCTGGTATGGTCCGCAATCAGCAGCTGTTTCGGACTTGGATACTGGAAAGGCGACGAGCCGTGGAACGGGTCGGACGCATGGAACGGTAGCAGTAAAACTGATAAATGAATGATTATTATAAAAGAACAGTATTATGGCAAAAAGGAAAATAAGCGGAATCATCAATGCGACTGAACATCCGATGAATCTTGAAACACCATGGAACCAGAAACAGCCGGACGGCACCTATCATGCCTATGCCGGGGACGATGTAGAAGCGTTTCTGAAGAAGGAACTGTCAAACCGTACCCCTACCGAGGAACTGGTGAGCGGCGAGACGAAGCCCCCTACATCCGGAACGGTGTTTGATGCAATGGTGGGTACGGTGACGGACGTGGATGTGCAGGACAGCGAGGACGGCACTCAATATGTGATGACCGTGAAGCAGAAGGATAACCAGGGCGGCGAGAGCTCGAAGGAGGTGCGCTTCTCGAAGTACACCGACGACGACAAGGTGGTGTTGTACATTGACCTGACGGACAGCGGCGGCGCGGGACTTCCCTCGCAGCAGTACCTGGCACTGGGAAGCGGTTTTGTGGTGAAATACTCTGTGGGCGTGGGTACTGCCGGTGGCGGTACGGTGGACGGCTACAGCGACCTGAAAGCCCGCGTGATTGTGAAACGCGGTTCGACCGTGATCAGTGAGTTCCAGGATGCAGAGTTTGTGGGCGTGACAGCCGGACAGGCTTATACCTTTGACGCTTCGCCCTACCTGAAGGATGCCACCGCCTATACCGTGCAGGTGGAAGCGCAGGCAACCTACCAGGGCGGCACACTGATGAAGACGGCCACGGCCAAGGTGACCATGGTGGCCATGGAGCTGGAGACCAGCTACTCGGCGGGCAACGGGCTGGCCGACGGGGGATATAAAAATGACGTGAACATCCCCTTTACTGCCAAGGGCACGAGCGGGGAAAAGAACATCTACTACCGCATCAACGGCGGGCAGGCCTTTACCCTCGGTCTTTCGGCCGGCAGCGGTGTGCAGCAGAAGAACGTGACCATCCCACTGGCTCAGATGCAGGAGGGTACGAACGTGGTGGAAGCCTACGCGCAGCATGAGAACTCCGGTGTGGTGAGCCGGGTGCATTACATTACGCTGCTGAAGGCAGGAGGCGGTGTGACAGCGTATGCCGGCCTGATGTTCAGCCACCGGGCAGCGGGGTTCCAACGCGACTGGAAACATCCGGTGCTGGAGGCAGAGCAGTTCACGGCATGGAACTTCACGTATGCCGGCTATGACCGCGATGCGTACACGGCCCGTGTGAAAGTGACGGGCCAGGGCAGCGTGGTGAAGGAAGACCTGCTGCAGCGCGGTGAGACCGGCAGCTACGGACGGACGAACGTGAACGTGGAACCGCTGGACTACCGTGTGTCGTGCGGCGATGCCGTGCTTGAGGTGCAGGTGAACACCACATCGCACCCGGACATTGAAGCCACGCTGGCACCGGATGCCGTGTGTACGTTTGACGCCTTCGGGCGAAGCAACACGGAAAACAACCCGGCAAGCTGGGTGAGCGGTGACAAGCGCATGGAGTTCCGGGACGTGCTGTGGAGCGTGAACGAATACGGTGCCGGTAGCGGCTGGCATAAGGACCGCCTGCTGCTGGCCGGTGGTGCAGGTATGACCCTGACCGCTGACGGCGGGTACCGCCCCTTCAACGAGGCGGACAAACCCGAAGGCTTTGCTATTCGTGATGTGGGCATGACACTTGAGATAGAATACAGCACGGCCAACGTGACGGACACGGATGCGGAGCTGATCACCTGCCTGGGGCAGCTGGACAACGGGAACCGGTACGGGCTGATTGTGACCCCGGAAGAGGCCAAGTTCCTGACCGGAGTGGTGACCGAGGCGATGGATGCCGGACAGGTGCTGCGCTATGAGGACTCGGTGGGTACGAAGTTCCAGCCGGGCACGAACATCCGCATTACCTACGTGTTCTATCCGAACGTGCAGACCAATGAACAGCGCACGCTGATCGGTTTCTATGTGAACGGTGAAGAGTCGGCTGCTTCCAAGTGGCTCGACAAGGTGAATTTTGACATTCAGAGCCAGCTGGAATTTAAGTCGGCAGGTGCCGACCTGAACGTGAAGAGCGTGCGTATCTATAACAAGGCGCTGACCTCGGATGAGGTGCTGAACAACTACATCGTGGACCGCAACCACCTGGAGGATGCCGACGGGGAACCGGGCGTGCGCTCGCTGGATGAGGACAACCGCGTGCTGAACGAAGGAGACACGGTGAGCATGGAGAAGCTGATGGGGCTGATGAAGAAGCGCCGGAACTCGATCCTGGTACTGATAGGCACGGGCAGCGTGGGCAGTGAGGTTCCGAGCGAGAGCGACACGCTGAACGTGGTGGATGCACTGGCCCAGCTGAACGACAAAAAGGCCAACAAGCTGGTAAGGGAGGTCCGTTTCTATAACGGAGAGGACAGGAGGCTTGACTTTATCCTTACCAACGTATATGTCCGTATTCAGGGTACTTCTTCCGTGAACTATGCCAGAAAGAACTTCCGTTTCTACTTCCAGAAGACGGCAAGCGGCTGGACGGTTACATTGAGCTACGGGGAGATTGACGGAAACGGCAGGCAGAAGAATCCGGTGGTAACTACCGGCAAAAAAAATCTCTTCAAGTTGCGCAGGAACTCCGTAGGCGCGAAGCTGGCATGTTCCAAATGCGACTTCTCGGACTCGTCCATGACCACCAATACCGGAGGTGCGAAGCTTATCAATGACGGACTGAAAGAGATGGGGCTGCTTACGCCTGCCCAGCGTTATGCCAAAGACCATGGGCTGGACGATGATTACCGTTCGGCCATCGACGGACTGCCGTGTGACCTGTTCGTAGCGAAGAGTGCCGACGAAGACTTGATTTATTACGGTCAGTACAACATGAACAACGAGAAGAGCGACAGTTACCCCATCTTCGGAATGGATGATACCATTGGTGAAGAAAAGTGGGGTGAGGGCGACACGTTGAATTATCTTGAAGCTGATGATGAGGGGCATAAGCAATACCTTCCAATCTGCTTTGAAACGCTGAATAACTCGAATCCGCTGTGTCTGTTCCACTGGCTGCCGAGTACCGAGCCGAACCATCAGGACTTTATGAATTATAATTTTGACGGTGGACTGGAGTTCAACCATCCGAAAGATACCTTCTGGGCTGACGGAGGCGGTGATGCCGAGGAAGAACCGAATATGAAAGACCACTTGGGGCAGGGTGATGTGTACGATAAGATGTATAAGGCTACCGACCGCATGATGAGCTTCGTTTACCGCTGTGTGAAGGAAACTCCTGCCGGAAAGAGTATGACTTACAGCATGGAATCGCATGCGTTCGAGGGGGTAGATTATGAAGATGATGGCGACAAGTTCCCTACCGCTAAATGGAAGAGCGATACGTTTAAGAAAGAGGCATCGAAGTATTTCGACCTTCCCCATCTGATAGCTTACTATCTGTACGTGCAGTTTAACCTTGGTGTCGACCAGCTTGCCAAGAACATGCTTATCCGTACTTGGGACGGGGTGAAATGGTTGATTACTTATTATGACGGAGACTGCCAGTTGGGTTCAGACAACAAGTCATTCCTTACGGGAAAATATAACGATAACCGTCAGACCAAGCGCGACGGGGCTTATGTGATGCAGGGTCATAACTCGTGGCTGTGGAACCTCATCGTGGCCAATTGCTGGGACATGATTGTGGAGATTATGGTGAGCGGATGGAACGGGGGCGCAAGCTTCATGAGTGCCTTCAGTATCCAGAAAGCCATTGACCATTTCGATACCGAACAGATGAAGAAGTGGTGCTCACGCCTCTATAACAAGTCCGGCATCTTCAAATACATCTACCCGTTCCTGAACGAAATGCCGGTAGGTGCTGACGGTGCCAAACAGACGTATCCGCAAATCTACGGTCTGAAGGGTTCGTTAAAAGCACACCGGAACTACTTCATCCAACGCAGGTACGACCTGAAGCAGGTGGAGTACGGCTATGTATCTACGCTGGGTGCCCAGTTCTACCAGAGTACGGCATCGCTGGACAAGGCTTATAAACTGAAGCCGATGCAGTACCGGCTGACCATCCCTTACCGTGTGCAATTATCCACCTCAAACGGTGTACAGGCTGACAGCGGCGTGGTGGATGCGGACGTGCTCCACTCCCTGCAGCTGACCCGTGCCTTCGGTGAGAACGACCCGCTGAAGATTATCGGCGCGGCCAAAATCAAGGAACTGGTATGGCATGAGGATGCGTTTGCCATCGGGTTCAACTTCGGTCTGCTGACCAGCCTTGTGAAACTGGACATGAGCGTGGAGAAAGCCAGCGGGTACCGGAACGGCTCGTTCATGGCCTCGACGAACGGCATGCTGCTGCTGGAAGAAGTGAACATGCGGAATAACCTGTTGGCCCGAAACGGAGACAACGGCAATGTGGCCACCCTGGACCTGAGCTGGCAGGGGCGTCTGAAGAAACTGGATGTGAGAGGTACGGGGCTGACCCGAGTGAAACTGGCCACCGGTGCGCCCGTTGTGCAGTTATGCCTGCCGGACACGATTGAGGAACTGTTCCTGGAGTATCTGACCAAACTGCAGGACAGCGGCCTGGTGCTGGAAGGCATCAACAACGTGCGGGGATACCGCTATACCAACTGCCCCGGCATCGACGGGTTTGCCATGCTGGAACGCCTGCACCAGGCCAAACTGAACGGCAGCGGCAAGCTGGAGCGCTTTGTGCTGGAGATAGACCGGGAAGACGACGGAACGCTGCTGAAGAAGTATTTCGATTACGGAACGTACACGCAGACGGGTGCGGTGGATGACCGCCACTCGGGCCTTCGCGGTAAGCTGACCCTGACGAAGTATCTGGCTGACGAGGAACTGGAGATGTATGCCGCCCGTTATCCGGAACTGGCCATCAAGCAGCCGCCTTATACGATGATTGAGTTTGACGACAGTGTGGCCGACGATGCCAATGTTTCGAACCTGGACAACAAGACAGGGTACAAATTCGGCAATACGTACAAAATGAGCGGGCATGTGAATGCCATCCTGTCCAAGCGCCACCGCGTATTGGCTAAGGTGACCAAGATACCCACGAGCCGGAAAGTGGAGATGGCCGGGCAGCAGGTGGAAGTGAACAACCCGGACGGGGAGATGACCTATTTCCCCCTGCATGACGAAAGCTCGAACTTCTATGCCGATGCGGAGGATATGAACGACTGTACGGTGGCGAAGCTGGACGGCAGCGAGGGAGACTGGATGATGTATGAGCCGTTTTACTGGAGCAAAGGCATCAACGATTATTTGAACAACAAGAAGTACGCCTGCTACAGCAGTTATCCGGAGGACGAAATGCCCCCGGTGCCTGAGGCGACGGTACTGACACTGGATGCCATCAAGGAGACACAGGGCGGCTGGCTGGGTGAACGCAAGATCATGAGCGGCAAGCCCACGCTGATGGAATCCTATACGACGGACAAGGCTTATTCCGTGTGCAAAGTGGACGTGTCGGGTTACAGACGTGTCCGCTTCCCGAGCGTTCCAGGAACAGGGCTTATCGGCAGTGTGTTTGCTGATGCGGAGGGAAACATCCTGAAGAGTATTGTGGTGCCGACCATCGGCTTGAAATTTGAAGCCGGCATGTATCTGATAGCAGACGTTCCGGAACGTGCTACAGCCCTGCATTTCTCCATTCTGAACACGGCAGAGTTTGACTGCGTGGTACTGAGCCACAGCGACAAGATAGAGGACATGGAACCGGATTGGGTGGCCAATGAGGAACATCTGTGTGCCGTTGTGGGCAGTTCTGTAGTGGGCAGCAAGTTGCGTGCCTGCATAACCGGAGCTTCGACCACGGCAAGCATGACCTGGACGGACTTCCACTATTACAGCCAGCAGCGGGGTATGCAGCAGATAGATGCGCTGATGCACAGCCGCATCGCGAACCTGAGCTATGCAAAGTACGGGCGTAGGGACATGCAGGAACAATGCGGTGCCGGTCAGCATAACAACAACCGGACAACGGGTGGAACGGCCGACCATGGAATGACAGATACCATCGGCTATGACGAGGCGTATGTCATCAACAACAAAATCACGAATTCGCTGATTGACGGCCTGGTGCATCAGTATGCCTGGTATAAGAGCCGGGACGAATACGGACAAGCGACCGTGGTGCAGGTGAACAATATCTGCTGCCTGGGCTACGAGGACATCTACGGCAACAAGTATGACATGATGGACGGCGTGGATCTGCCGAATGACAGCGGCAACCAGGGCAAATGGCGCATTTGGATGCCTGACGGCAGTATCCGTATGGTGCAGGGCAAAACGGCCAGTGACCAATGGACAACAGGTGTGGCACATGGCAAGTATATGGACCTGGTTCCGGTGGGTAATCTGAACGGATCGTCTTCTACCTACTATACCGATAAGTACTGGATAAGTACCGCCACAGTCCGTGTGGTCTATCGCGGGTGCAACTATGCGAACGCGTATGGCGGTGTGTCGAATGCGTATGCGAGTACGATGCTTCGAGCACGTATGCGATGTCGGCTCGCGTCTGGCCTTCCGCGGCAAAATCGTCCGGGCGCAAAGCGTGGCAGCGTACAAGGCGATACGCGAGGTGGCGTAAGCGCAAAGCGCCAAAGCGTGGAGCGAAGCGACTAAAACGAAAGAACGGGATTCGGATGGTTTCCGAATTCCGTTTAAAAGGTATTCAAATACCGGCGAAGCCGGTCGAAATTTTTTAGAATATTGATAGGGTAGGGGAATACAGAACTGAACTGATTTGAGAGTAAACGACCTCAATTTAACTATGTAAAGATAGCAATTTTTGCTGATATTTGCAAGTGAATTTTCTGTTATTTTTAGCCTATAAATGCCTTGTTGAAACGGAATAAAGAGTGCTTTAAATTATACGTTTCGTTTTGTGAAATGAACTTTTCGTTTTGAAATGCGCGAACATTTCGATTTGCGGATTATATTTACCAGAAAGTAGCTTATGCAAATAATAATACACTGATTTATTTGCAGGATGGAGAGTCTATGAAGGATAATATTTGTGGTATGATGGCAGAAGCTTTAAATAAGAAAGACATGACCTCGGCCAAGGCAAAGTTTGATACAAACGGGAAAATCTGTTTGCTTTTAAATGAAAAGCGGCAGAAAGGAGAAAAGATTGAATCAGGTGAAATGACTATCCGGATTAAGCCTGTGACGATGACTGTTTCAATGAAAGGGCAATATGAGGGTACAGAAACTATTTCTACACCGGCTGATGAATTTGATTGTGTGAAGGTAACTTACTCTATGAAAGTGAAGTTTTTTATGTTTTCGGATGAAAGTCAGGTTACCGAATGGTATGCTAAAGGAGTAGGACTGGTGAAGCATGAAGAAAGCAGTCGAAAGTTGGGACAAAAGATGACAAAAACATTGACAAAAATAGAAAATTAGCCTTTCGTGTAAAGAAGACTAAAATAAAAAACGGATACTGTTTTTCTGATTATTACGAAACACAGTATCCGTTTTTGTGAAAGGATGAAGAGTTATCGATTTTCTTTTTCTCCTTCAGTTTTCACCTTTTTGAGTAAGTCTGATGCAAAAATAAAGTCGTTCAGACGTTGGTTAGTCGCTGTAAAAACTTCATTCTTCGTACCTTCCCACTCTTTATGTCCTTGATAGATATATAATATGCTGTCACCGATTCCCAGTACCGAATTCATGTCATGAGTATTAATGACGGTAGTCATATTATACTCAGTTGTGATGTCATGAATTAATTCATCAATAACGAGTGAAGTCTTAGGGTCTAGACCGGAGTTAGGTTCGTCGCAGAATAAATATTGTGGCTGAAGAGCGATTGCCCGTGCTATGGCTACACGTTTCTGCATTCCACCACTTATTTCTCCTGGAAATTTATTTTTTGCATCTATCAGATTGACACGGTCTAAGCAAAATTCAGCGCGTTTAATACGCTCTCTGTAAGTCATATTAGAAAACATATCCAGCGGAAACATGACGTTTTCTAATACAGACAGAGAGTCGAATAATGCTGCACTTTGGAAGATCATACCCATCTCCCGACGTAAAGCTTTCTTTTCCTTTTTCCCCATGGTAATCAAGTTACGTCCATCGTACAAAACTTCTCCATTTTCTGGAGTGAGAAGTCCTACCAGGCATTTCATGAGTACCGTTTTTCCCGAACCACTTTGTCCAATTATCAGGTTTGTTTTCCCGTTTTCAAAGGTAAAGTTGATGTCATTCAATACGGTACGATCTTCAAATGATTTATAGAGTGATTTAATTTGTATCATTGTTAGCTAAGTAATTGGGTGAGTATTAAATCGGAGAACAGGATCAGTACGCTACTGCATACGACAGAATCGGTACTAGCCTTTCCTACTGCGATAGATCCTCCTTCTACAGTGTATCCGAAGTAAGCTGATACGCTGGCTATTATGAAGGCGAAAACAAGTGATTTGATAAAACTGCACCATACGTACCATTCTACGAAACTATATTGGAATCCATATTCCAAATCGGTAGCATTAGTGATACCTGCAAACCACGCTGTACAGAAGGCTCCAATCACTCCGGCAAAAATACTAAAAGTTACGAGCAACGGAATCATTGTCATAAGTCCTAGAATTTTGGGAAGGATCAGATATGATGCTGAATTCACTCCCATAATATCGAGCGCATCAATTTGCTGAGTGACGCGCATGGTTCCTATTTCCGAGGCTATGTTTGAACCAACTTTACCTGCAAGAATAAGACACATGATGGAAGAAGAGAACTCTAGCAACAAGATTTCACGGGTGGTATATCCTACAACAAAACGTGGCATCCATGGACTTTCAATGTTTAGCTTAATTTGTATGCAGATAACAGCACCGATGAAAAAAGAAATCAGCAATACGATACCAATTGAGTTGATACCTAACTGTGCCATTTCATTACGATATTGTTTGAGGTACATTCGGAAACGTTCCGGGCGGGCAAATACTCTTCCCATTAGCATGAGGTATTTACCCAAAGTAGTAATTGGTCTTACCATATTTGTTATTTGAGTCTAATTTTGTGCAAAAGTACTGTTTTTTAGCTATATTATAATAAAAGCAGAGATGAAAATGGGAGGAATTACCACAGAACCCAAGATTTTTACTACTTTTGCTGCGGTAATGAAAGGATTGATCCTTCATTCTTAAATCTTTATTAAACAACTTTATGGCAGAGCAGGAAAACCAACAGTATATTGCTGAAGAAACATTTGAACTTCCATCGGATGGACGTATGGTACTTCGTACTGAGAATCTGGTCAAAAAATATGGTAAGCGTACGGTCGTAAGCCATGTTTCCATTAATGTGAAACAGGGGGAAATTGTCGGACTGCTGGGACCGAATGGTGCTGGTAAGACAACTTCTTTTTATATGACTACAGGATTGATTGTTCCTAATGAGGGGCATATCTATCTGAATAATCAGGATATTACTGATTATCCCGTATATAAGCGTGCCCAGAATGGTATCGGATATTTGGCACAGGAGGCTTCTGTTTTCCGTAAAATGAGTGTGGAAGATAACATTGCTTCGGTTCTGGAGCTTACAAAGACTTCGAAGGAATATCAAAAAGAAAAACTGGAAAGCTTGATTGCTGAATTCCGTTTGCAGAAGGTACGTAAAAACTTAGGTGACCAATTGTCGGGAGGTGAACGCCGCCGTACAGAAATTGCACGTTGTCTGGCTATCGACCCGAAGTTTATTATGCTTGACGAACCGTTTGCCGGTGTAGACCCTATTGCGGTCGAAGATATTCAGCATATTGTATGGAAGCTGAAAGATAAAAATATTGGTATATTGATTACTGACCACAATGTGCAGGAAACACTAAGTATCACAGACCGTGCCTATTTGTTGTTTGAAGGAAAAATACTTTTCCAGGGTACACCTGAAGAACTTGCTGAAAACAAGATTGTAAGGGAAAAGTATCTAAGTAACAGTTTTGTGTTACGCAGGAAAGATTTTCAACTTAATAGAGAAATACGTGAATAAGTGATAGTGTGAATGGTATACAGCAGGAAACTTTTTTTAGAACTGGCTTCTTTGGTATGTATATATAAATGAAATCACAAAAGCTTACTTGCGTTTTTTATAAATTTTACTTAGACATTTTGGTTATTGCAAGATTAAACACTATTTTTGCAACCTCTTTGAATAAACTGGAATATAGTAATAATTAAATAAATAAGTCGGAAATGAATATTTCATTGCAAAACGTAGACAAGGTAAGCGCAGTGCTTACTGTTCAGATTGAAAAGGCTGACTATCAGGAAAAAGTAGAAAAATCGTTGAAAACTCTTCGTCAGAGAGTTAATATGCCCGGATTCCGTAAAGGAATGGTTCCTATGGCTTTGATTAAGAAGCAGTATGGTATTTCTGTATTGGTAGAAGAAGTTGATAAGCTGATGCAGGAAAAAGTTGGCGAATATATTCGTGAAAATAATGTGAATATGCTGGGTACTCCTCTGCCTAAAGAAAATAATGTGAATTTTGAGGCAGATGAAAACTTTGAATTCTCATTTGATATTGCTTTGGCTCCTGAATTCAATGTTGAATTGTCTAACAATGATACTGTTGATTACTACGATATCAATGTAACTGATGAAATGGTAGATCAGCAGGTTAAGATGTACACTCAGCGTACTGCAAAATATGATAAAGTTGAGGAATATCAGGAAAATGATATGCTGAAAGGTTTGTTGGCTGAGCTGGATGAAAATGGCAACACAAAAGAAGGTGGTCTTCAGGTAGAAGGTGCTGTAATGATGCCTACTTATATGAAGAATGACGATCAGAAAGCTATCTTCAACGGTGCTAAGACAAATACAGTATTGGTATTCAATCCTGCAACTGCATTCGATAACAACGAAGCTGAATTAGCTTCTTTGCTGAAGATTAAGAAAGAAGAAGTTGCAAACTATAAAGGTAACTTCAGTTTCCAGATTGAAGAAATCACTCGTATGATTCCGGGTGACTTGAATCAGGAATTGTTCGATCAGGTTTTGGGTGAAGGAAAAGCTCACAGCGAAGAAGAATTCCGTGCACAGATTAAAGAAACAATTGCTAAGCAGTTCGAAGCTGATAGCGACTATAAGTTCTTGATCGACGTTCGCAACTATGTTGTAAATAAGATTGGTAAACTGGAATTTGCAGACGAACTGATGAAGCGCATCATGTTGGAAAACAACAAGGAAAAAGGTGAAGAGTTCGTTGCAGAACATTATGAAAAGAGCCTTGAAGAGCTGACATGGCACCTGATTAAAGAAAAATTGGTTGCTGCAAACAACATCAAGGTAGAACAAGCTGACATTACTAATATGGCTAAGGAAGCTACTCGTGCTCAGTTTGCTCAGTATGGTATGATTAATGTACCTGATGAATTGTTGGAAAACTATTCTAAGGAAATGTTGAAGAAACGTGAAAGTGTAGAAGCATTAGTCAACCGTGTTGTTGAAGCTAAATTGTCAGAAATACTGAAAGGTCAGGTTACATTGAATCATAAAGCTGTTTCAGCAGAAGAATTCAATAAAATGTTTCAGTAATTTCCCTGCAGTAAGCTAAGGCGAATTGCTAAAACTTGCTAAAAGAGGGGCTTTTGGTCTGGCTTTCGCCCGATTGAACAGCGGTTTTTGTACTTTTGTTCTATTGTGGGAAGAAGCCATCAAAAGCTTCTCTTTTGTTCTTTTTATTATTCACAATTAATAGATTAGACTAATGGACGATTTTAGAAAATATGCTACCAAGCATTTGGGCATGAGCAGTATGGTGCTTGATGATGTTATTAAGTCACAAGCTGGATATCTCAATCCTTATATCTTGGAAGAACGTCAATTGAATGTAACACAGCTTGATGTCTTTTCTCGTCTTATGATGGACCGTATTATATTTCTCGGTACTCAGATTGATGATTATACAGCCAATACATTGCAAGCTCAGCTGTTGTATCTGGATTCTGTTGACTCTGGAAAAGATATCTCTATTTATATAAATTCTCCTGGTGGTTCTGTTTATGCAGGACTGGGCATTTATGATACGATGCAGTTTATATCTAGCGATGTCGCTACTATTTGTACGGGTATGGCTGCTTCAATGGCAGCTGTGTTATTGGTTGCAGGAGCAGAAGGAAAGCGTTCTGCGTTGACTCATTCACGTGTAATGATTCATCAGCCGATGGGAGGAGCACAAGGACAGGCTTCTGATATTGAAATTACAGCTCGTGAAATCCAAAAGTTAAAGAAAGAGCTTTATACTATTATCTCAGATCACTCTCATACAGAATTTGACAAGGTATGGGCCGACTCTGACCGTGATTATTGGATGACGGCTCAAGAAGCAAAAGAGTATGGTATGATTGATGAGGTACTTTCTCGTAAGCCTGCATTATAAGTTTTTAATTTAAAACGATATAACTTTGGAAGATAAATCAACTAAAAAGAATAAACGGCGTTGTAGCTTTTGTGGACGTACGGAAGATGAAGTCGGTTTCTTGATAACAGGTGTTAATGGATGTATCTGTGACAGTTGTTCGGAACAGGCTCATGAGATTGTACAGGAAGCTATGCGTCAGAAAGGAAATAGTACAGACCTTAATCTGGCAGAACTTCCTAAACCCAAAGATATTAAAGATTTTCTTGACCAGTATGTTATCGGTCAGGATGATGCTAAACGTTACCTCTCTGTTGCTGTTTACAATCATTATAAACGTTTGTTGCAACCTTCGTCGAAAGATGATGTGGAAATCGAAAAATCTAACATCATTATGGTGGGAAGTACAGGTACGGGAAAAACATTATTGGCTCGTACTATTGCAAAGTTATTGCATGTTCCTTTTACCATAGTTGATGCTACAGTGCTGACTGAAGCCGGCTATGTAGGTGAAGATATAGAAAGTATTTTGACACGTCTGTTGCAGGTTGCCGATTATAATGTTGAGGAAGCTGAGCGCGGTATAGTATTTATCGATGAGATAGATAAAATAGCCCGTAAAGGAGATAATCCATCTATTACTCGTGATGTAAGTGGAGAAGGAGTGCAGCAAGGTTTGTTGAAACTTCTTGAGGGCTCTATCGTAAATGTTCCTCCTCAGGGAGGCCGTAAGCATCCAGAACAGAAACTGATTCCTGTCAATACAAAAAATATTTTATTTATTTGTGGAGGTGCTTTCGATGGCATTGAGCGTAAAATAGCCCAACGTTTGAATACGAATGTTGTAGGATATGGAGCTGCAAAAGAGAAGGTGAAAATAGACCGTGCAAATCTTATGCAATATATTGCTCCGCAGGATTTGAAGTCTTTTGGACTGATTCCTGAAATCATTGGACGTTTGCCTATTCTGACTTACTTGAATCCGCTGGACCGTACAGCATTGCGTAATATTCTGACAGAACCGAAGAATTCTATTATTAAACAATATATCAAATTGTTTGAGATGGACGGCGTGAAGCTAGAGTTTCAGCCAGAGGTCTTTGATTATATTGTAGATAAAGCTGTCGAATATAAATTGGGAGCTCGCGGTTTAAGATCGATAGTAGAAACAATTGTTATGGATGCAATGTTTGAAGTTCCATCGCATAAGGTAGAAACATTTGTCATAACATTGGATTATGCGAAAGAACAAATGAATAAAGCTAATTTGTCTCGTTTGCAAATGGCCTGAAAATTTTGGTAAGTGATGAGAAAATAAAGTTCTTCATTAAAATAATTTCTTTTTTATTTGTATAATATCAAAAGTTGTTTATAACTTTGTTACATACGTAAAGCGGGATTTACATCTTGAAGAATTAGAAAATCACTAAAATAAAAGGACAATGGCGGAAAAGATTAATTTAGCGGAACAGTTGAAGAAGTATTTTGGTTTCGATACATTTAAAGGAAATCAAGAAGCTATAATTAGCAACTTACTAGCCGGGAAGGATACTTTTGTTTTAATGCCTACCGGTGGTGGTAAGTCGTTGTGTTATCAGTTACCTTCTTTGTTAATGGAAGGGACGGCTATAGTTATATCTCCGCTCATTGCTCTTATGAAAAATCAGGTTGATGCTATGCGAAACTTCAGCGAAGAAGATGGAGTGGCGCATTTCATTAACTCATCGCTTACAAAATCGGCGATAGATCAGGTAAAGTCTGATATTCTGGCTGGGAAAACAAAATTATTATATGTTGCTCCCGAATCGCTGACAAAAGAAGAAAATATAGATTTTCTGAAACATGTGAAGATCTCTTTTTATGCTATTGACGAAGCACATTGTATCTCTGAATGGGGACATGACTTCCGTCCGGAATATCGTCGCATCCGTCCTATTATCAATGAAATCGGTAAAGCACCGGTTATTGCTTTGACGGCGACGGCTACTCCTAAAGTGAAGATGGATATTCAGAAGAACTTGGGAATGGTAGGTGCGACGGAGTTTAAATCTTCATTTAATCGTCCTAACCTGTATTACGAAGTACGTCCTAAGACAAATAATGTGGATAAGGATATTATTCGCTTTATTAAACAGAACCCGGAAAAATCAGGCATTATTTATTGTCTGAGTCGTAAGAAGGTGGAAGAGTTGGCAGAAATCCTTCAGGCTAATGGTATTAAGGCTCGTCCGTATCATGCAGGTATGGATTCGGCTACTCGTAATGCCAATCAAGATGCTTTTCTGAAAGAGGATATTGAAGTGATTGTCGCAACAATCGCTTTTGGTATGGGAATCGATAAGCCAGATGTACGTTTCGTTATCCATTATGATATTCCGAAAAGCTTAGAGGGATATTATCAGGAAACAGGACGTGCAGGACGTGACGGTGGAGAAGGTATGTGTATCACTTTCTATTCGAATAAGGACTTGCAAAAGTTGGAAAAATTTATGCAAGGTAAACCTATTTCAGAACAAGAAATTGGAAAGCAATTGTTGTTGGAAACAGCAGCATATGCTGAGTCGTCATTATGTCGTAGAAAGATTTTATTGCATTATTTCGGAGAAGAATATACTGAAGATAATTGTGGTAATTGTGATAACTGTTTAAATCCGAAAAAACAAGTGGAGGCTCAGGATTCGTTGTGTGCAGTGATTGAAACAATCATTGCAGTAAAAGAAAATTTTAAACAAGATTATATAGTTGACATCCTTTTAGGAAAGGAAACGTCGGAAGTATTGGCGCATAAACATGAAGATCTGGAAGTCTTCGGCTCTGGTATGGGTGAGGATGAACGTCTTTGGAATGCTGTCATTCGTCAGGCTTTAATAGCTGGTTATTTGAGTAAAGACGTTGAAAATTATGGTTTACTGAAAGTTACTCCAGAAGGCCATAAGTTTTTGAAAAAGCCGAAATCATTTAAGATCGTAGAAGATGCTGATTTTGATGATGAAGATGTAGAAGAAGTTCCGATGAGAAGTGGTGCTTCATGTGCTGTTGATCCGGTTCTATTCTCTATGTTGAAAGACTTGCGTAAGAAAATGTCGAAAAAGCTCGACGTTCCTCCTTATGTAATTTTCCAGGATCCTTCATTGGAGGCTATGGCTACTATATATCCGGTAACATTAGAAGAATTGCAGAACATTCCGGGTGTAGGTGCGGGAAAAGCTAAACGTTATGGACAGGAATTCTGCGAGTTGATTAAAAAGCATTGCGAAGAAAATGAGATAGATCGTCCGGAAGACTTGCGTGTTCGTACTGTTGCTAATAAATCAAAACTGAAAGTTTCGATTATTCAGAGTATTGACCGTAAGGTTGCTTTAGATGATATAGCAGTAGCAAAAGGTATTGAGTTTAATGAATTGCTTGATGAAATAGAAGCTATTGTCTATTCAGGAACAAAATTGAATATCGACTACTTCTTGAATGATGTCATGGATGAAGATCATATGCTTGATATTTATGATTACTTCAAAGAGTCGACAACAGATAAGATAGATGACGCGATGGATGAATTAGGAGCTGATTATACCGAAGAAGAAATTCGTCTGGTTCGTATCAAATTTATCTCGGAAATGGCAAATTAATAGTAGCTCATTTTAATTTTAACCGTGGCAGTAAGCAATCAGCAAGTTTACTGCCACGGTTCGTTATTTTTATTTCGTCTTTTTCAGAAAGCATTCTGTAAGTCGGCGACGAACAGGCTCGTCGTATAGTTTCAGAGAGGCATATGCCAAGGCAATTGCTCCTACTAAAACAAGTATCATATAAGGAATTCCTTCCGTGATTGTTGCATTGTTATTACATACCCAGGCAGTATAAATATATATCAGAGGGTAGTGAGTGATATAAATGGGGTATGAAATATCTCCTAAAAATTTGCAAATACGGCTGGAGTATTTGCCTGTTACTTTACCACCAGCTCCCATGGAAACAATTATAGGGAATATGAAGATGATACAGAATGATTCATAGAGTCCGTTCATCCAATAATGCTCTTCACCTCCTAGACGGGGAATTGATAATATGACGATAATAATCAGAGCACAATACCAAAAGGCTCTTTTCTTAATTCGTATCAACCATCCAAGTCGGGATAAGAGTAATCCTCCAAAAAAAGGATACATTAATCGTACAAAGCCTACATATTGTTGTTCCCAGTTTAGTGCCCATCCACCTACCATATCACCCATTGGGGCTGTCAGACTGCGATATACTGTAAAGCAAGCTGCAATAACGACTAAAACAGTAAGAGCTATTTTGTTGAAACGACGTATGAAGAGGGCATAGAGAATATTGGCTATATATTCATAATACAACGACCATGCTGGGCCATTCAATGGATGCATTTCTGTCCATCCTCGTACATCCCATTTCAAAGGAAGTGGAAGTAATGTACATCCCAGTAGCATAATTAACAATAATGCCCCTACTGGTGTATGTTCTATTTGTGGAAAGCAAGATGATTGCTGGAAATAGAAAAGTGCAGCTCCAACGATGCTTCCCATGATGACCATAGGGTGCAGGCGGATGATGCGTCGCTTAAAGAATGTTCCTAATGTCATTTTATCCCATCGGTCGTCATAGGCATAGCCTATTACAAATCCTGAAAGCATAAAGAAAAAATCAACAGCAAGGTATCCATGATTGATAATTTGTATCAAGTGATTCCCTAGTGAGTGAGTTTCAAATAAATGAAAGATAATGACCATAATGGCAGCTACTCCTCGAAGCCCGTCAAGAATTTCGTAATGAGGCTTCGATGCAAGATAAGTGGTTTGCGTGTTCATAGTTATTTTTTACTGCGTTATAAAAGATTTTTATTCAACAGCGGACAAAGATAGACAACTTCTAGCAAATAATATAGACAATAAGTGGCTAAAATAGTCTTTTTATTCTGTCATCTGCTTAGACGAAAAAGAACAGTATGGCGTTGCGGATTATTGTTTTGTCGGATTGTGTCTGTTGATAGGTTCTTGGACTTTGGTATAAATTGTAAGTCGTTTTATGTAATTCTGTTTCTTATTTTTAAGCGTTGTTCCAGAGTTATCAGGGTATGGTTGTAAATAAAAAAAGATGTTAATCCTACTTTCTGATTTGAATAAAATTTGTATATTTGCACGCAATAAAATCTAAAGCATAAAGCCCTATGTCATTTATTGCAGATAAAGTTGTAATGGACGGATTGACTTACGATGATGTATTGCTAATCCCGGCCTATTCTGAGGTATTACCTAAAGCTGTCGAACTCACGACAAAGTTTTCACGTAACATTGAATTAAAAATTCCCTTTGTAACTGCTGCTATGGATACAGTTACCGAAGCACAAATGGCTATTGCCATTGCTCGTGAAGGAGGTATCGGTGTTATTCATAAGAATATGTCTATAGAAGAGCAGGCTCGTCAGGTAGCTATTGTGAAGCGTGCCGAAAATGGTATGATTTACGATCCTGTAACTATCAAGAGAGGCTCTACTGTAAAAGACGCTCTTGACTTGATGGCAGAATACAAAATCGGTGGTATTCCTGTTGTAGATGATGAAAACTATCTGGTAGGTATTGTTACAAACCGTGACCTTCGTTTTGAAAAAGATATGACAAAGCGTATCGATGAAGTAATGACGAAGGAAAACATTGTTACTACTGAGCCTGGAACGGATATGGAAACTGCTTCCAGAATTCTGCAAGAAAATAAAATTGAAAAGCTGCCTGTAGTTGGTAAAGACGGTAAGTTGGTTGGCTTGATTACTTATAAAGACATTACAAAGGCAAAGGACAAACCAATGGCTTGCAAAGACTCTAAAGGACGTTTACGTGTTGCAGCCGGTGTTGGTGTTACTGCTGATACTTTACAACGTATGGAAGCATTGGTAAATGCTGGTGCAGATGCCATTGTTATCGATACTGCACATGGACATTCGTTGTCTGTTATCGAAAAATTAAAAAAAGCAAAGAAAGCTTTCCCGAATATTGATATTGTTGTAGGAAACATTGCTACTGGCGAAGCAGCCAAGATGTTGGTTGAGGCTGGAGCAGATGCTGTGAAGGTTGGTATCGGTCCGGGTTCTATCTGTACTACACGTGTAGTAGCTGGGGTAGGAGTTCCGCAGTTGACTGCTGTATATGATGTTGCAAAAGCATTGGAAGGTACTGGAGTTCCTTTGATCGCTGATGGTGGCTTGCGTTATTCTGGTGATGTTGTTAAGGCATTGGCTGCCGGAGGTTACAGTGTAATGATTGGTTCACTCGTTGCAGGAACAGAAGAATCACCGGGTGATACAATTATTTTCAACGGACGTAAGTTTAAATCATACCGTGGTATGGGATCATTGGAAGCAATGGAAAATGGTTCAAAGGACCGTTATTTCCAGGCTGGAACTAATGACGTGAAGAAATTAGTGCCAGAAGGTATTGCTGCCCGTGTACCTTATAAAGGAACCTTGTATGAAGTTATATACCAGTTGGTAGGCGGATTGCGTGCAGGTATGGGATATTGTGGTGCTCATAATATTACAGAATTGCATAATGCTAAGTTTACCCGTATTACAAATGCTGGTGTACTGGAGAGCCATCCGCACGATGTTGCTATTACCAGTGAGGCTCCTAACTATAGCCGTCCTCAGTAAGGCTGGATGATTCTATCATTATAGAATATTTATCACCACAGACTTCATTTATTGTCAGGTTAACGTTTATTGTGTTTGCCGGCTGATGAAGTCTGTGGTGAATTTTGTATTATTGCATTCGTTTTTGTATTCAACTGTTACTTAAAATGATAAAACTCATAAGACAACTTCTTTGGCTTTCGTGGCTTTTCATACCTTGTTTTTCGTTTGCGGCCGAGCGGTCTGATATCTTATTGCGTATCGGTGGACGAACCGTAGCCAAACAGGAGTTTGAATTTTATTGTAAACATAGTCTTGCCGGAAAATGCCAGACAGAATCGGTGAATGAAGCTTTCGATGATTTTCTTTTCCGAAAGCTGAAAGCTGCTGATATGCGTCAGTCTGGTTGCGATACGTTACCTGCTTTCAGGCAGTACTGTAAGGTGATGAGAGGTGAACTACTGAAGAATGTACTGTTAGATAAAGAACAGGAAGAACGTATTTGCCGTGATTTATACCGACAGAGTGTGGAGAGACTCTCAAAAAGCGGTTGGGTCAAAATAGAACAGATAACTATTTTGTTGTCACAACATGCGCCTAAGGCTGATGAGCGTGCGGCTCGTAACCGTATGGATTCGATTTATGCGAAGTTGAAGAGCGGGGCAGATTTTACTTCTTTTTTATGTCAGCCGGAGGGAGGAACATGGATTCCAGTAGTGGAACTTCTTCAGGAGTTTGCCGACGGTTTGGCTTCTCTTTCAAAAAATGAATTTTCTGAACCTTTTTTTTCACCGTTAGGTGTCCATATTATCAGGCTTACCGATACAAAGCCTTGTATCAGTTATGAAGAGGCACGTCCTTATCTGTTGGCTTATATGGAACGCTTAGGAGCGGATCATCCTGCCTTGAAGCACGATTTATTTACACAGTGGAGAGAAGGAGCGTTGCATAACGATGCTATACGTTTGTGTATGACAGATGCAGAAGATAAGCTGCTGGCTTCTTTTTGGGATAAATTGCATAGCTCGTCTTTGCCTCGGGAGGTTACGCCACAGGAATTGGAACAGTTCTTTCTTCAAAATAAAAAATATTATACATGGGAGTTTCCACATTTCAGAGGGGCTGTGATTCAGTGTGCCAATAAAAAAACAGCTTCTCGCATAAAGAAATACTTGAAGAAACAGCCATTCGCTCAGTGGGAAGAAAGTTTCCGTAATCTAGTAAAAGCAGATTCTACGATGAATGCGACAATGGAAGCCGGACTCTTCCAAATTGGAAAAAATGCCTATGTCGACAAGCTGGCTTTTAAGTGTGGAAGTTTGCCGAAAGAGAAAAAATATCCTTATATCTGTGTCTTTGGAAAAAAACTGAAGAAAGGTCCCGAAGAGTATTCGGATGTTCGTGAAGAAGTGGAGATTGACTATCGAAGAGAGCAGGAAAGAGGTCTGCTTACTTCGTTAATGCAACATTTTGGGGTAGAAATAGAGCAAGACGTTTTAAAAACAGTTAATTGTTGCGGAAGTAATTAATTAATACTGTATCTTCGTTCACTGATTCAGAGTAATAAGGCTAATAATGGGTAAATTCAGTATCTTCGTTGTAGGACTGATGACTTTAGCAGGATGCAGTCAGGCGGTAGACCATAAAGGAAAGACTCCTTTGGTGGAAGTCGGTCATGAGTTCTTGTACAAGGAAGATTTGCAGGCGGCCATGCCTGTCGGTATGCGAGGACAGGATAGTGCTCGGTTTGCTGAAGAATATATTCATAATTGGATAAAGGATGTACTTTTGTATAAGAAAGCAGAAGGCAACATTCCTGATAACGTGAAAGTAGATGAACTGGTTGCTTCTTACAGAAAAGCACTGATAATGCATACTTATCAGGAAGAGCTGGTTAATCAAAAGCTGGGAAATGAAATTTCGGATGCTGAAATAGAGCAGTATTATAACCAGAATACAGGAATGTTTTCTGCCAATCAGCCTTACGTGCAGGGACTGTTTATGAAAGTGCCAATCAGTGCACAGCATTTGAATAATGTACGTGCCTGGTATAAGAAAAACACTCAGGACGCTATCGACAAACTGGAAAAATTCAGTATAGGAAATGCTGTGAGTTATGATTATTTTTATGATCGCTGGATTCCTGTTTCCGAAATTGCAGCCAAAATACCGTTGAAAGCCATTGATACGGATGCCAATTATTTGAATTGTAATCGCAATGTAGAAGTGCGCGATACGGCTTATTGTTATTTCCTTCATGTAGAAAACTTTCTGCCTGCCGGACAACAGTTGCCATTAGAATATGCAAAGAGTGAAATAAAAGAAATACTAATTAATCTGAAGCGTGTGGAGTTTATCAATCGTATGAAGGATGATTTATATAAGGAAGCTTCAGACGATAAAGACATAATTTATTATTTGAATCCGAACAATGAATAAGTTTAAGTTTATTAAGTTTTATGCATGCATGCTTTTGCTGCTTGCCGGTGTTTCGGTTTATGCACAGAACAATGTGATAGACGAGGTAGTCTGGGTAGTAGGCGATGAGGCCATTTTAAAGTCGGATGTGGAAAACGAACGATTGAATGCTCAGTATGAAAACCGTCATTTCGATGGTGACCCATATTGCGTGATACCCGAAGAGCTTGCCATACAGAAACTATATTTGCATCAGGCAGAAATAGATAGTGTGATGGTTTCCGATCAAGAAGTGATTCAAGAGGTAGAGCAGCGTATAGCATGGCTGGCCGACCAGATTGGATCGAAAGAAAAAATGGAGGAATATTATAACAAATCGTATACTCAGATCCGCGAGATGTTGCGCGAAAATGTAAAAAGTCAGAAGACGGTAGTACAGATGCAGCAGAAAATTGTCGGTGATATTAAGCTGACTCCTGCTGAAGTGCGCAACTATTTCAGCAAGTTGCCCCAAGATAGTATTCCGTTTATTCCTACTCAGGTAGAGGTACAGATTATTACTCAGGAACCTAAAATTTCAGAAGAAGAAATAGAACGTGTAAAATCACAGTTGCGTGAATATGCCGACCGTGTGAACAAGGGAGAAACCTCATTTTCTACATTGGCACGTTTTTATTCAGAAGACCCTGGAACAGCACGTCGTGGAGGAGAAGGTGGATTTACCGGACGTGGTGAATTGGTGCCGGAGTTTGCGAATGTGGTCTTTAACTTGACTGATACAAAGAAAGTATCGAAGGTGTTCGAAACAGAATTTGGTTATCACATTGCTCAGTTGATAGAAAAGCGAGGTGACCGTGTAAACTATCGCCATATTTTGTTGCGTCCGAAGGTAGACCAGAAAGATATTGATGCTGCGCTGGCACGTCTGGATTCTATTGCAGATGATATCCGTAAAAATAAATTTACTTTTGATGATGCTGCAACATGGATTTCTCAAGATAAAGATACACGTAATAACCATGGATTGCTGGCCAATCCGCAGAGCAGCACTTCACGTTTCGAAATGCAGCAGTTGGCCGGCTTGATTTCACAGGATGTGGCAAAGGTGGTAGAGAATATGCAGATTGGTGAAATCTCGAAACCTTTTACTATGATCAATTCTAAAGGAAAACAAGTCTGTGCAATCGTAAAACTGAAAAATCGTATTGACGGACATAAGGCTACTATAACTGAAGACTATCAGCGCCTGAAGGCTATGGTAACTGCCAAACGAAGTGAAGAAAAGCTTCAGAAATGGATCGTTGAAAAACAGAAGAATACTTATGTACGTATTAATCCTGACTGGAGAAACTGTGATTTCAAATATTCGGGATGGATTAAGAACTGATACTTACATTCATATATGCAGAAACAGAAAAGTAAAAGAAATATATTTGGCGGGCATAGGATGCTTTTAGCAGGTATCCTATGCCTGTTCGGCTTTTGTTTGCTGGCACAAAAACCTGTACAGAGTCGTGTGAAGAAGACTTCGGAAGATACGACTAAAGTACGAAAGAGAGAGGCCACTCCTCAAAAACAGCCGGCGAAAAGTAAAGTTTATCTGATACATTCCGATTTGTTGCGTAAGGATTCCCGAAATCCGGATGCTCAGGTTGTGGTGGGAAATGTTGTTTTCCGTCACGACAGTGTGTATATGTATTGCGACAGTGCTTATTATTACGATAAGATCAGTTCGTTTGAGGCATTCAGCAATGTGAAGATGAATCAGGGAGATACGCTTTTCTTGTATGGCGACCGCTTGTATTACGATGGTAATACACAGATAGCTGAAGTACGTATGAATGTGCGTATGGAGAATCGTAATACGACCTTGCTGACAGATAGCTTGAATTATGACCGTGTGTATAATCTGGGATATTTCTTCGACGGAGGAACCTTGATGGATGAGCAAAATGTGCTGACTTCGGAGTGGGGAGAGTATAATCCCGGTACTAAGCAGTCTGTCTTCAATTATAATGTGAAACTGGTAAACCCTCAGTTTACACTGACTTCTGATACACTGGAATATAATACGGCAAGTAAGGTGGCAAATATTGTCGGTCCTTCGGATATTCTGAGTGACAATAACCATATCTACTCAGAACGTGGTACTTACAATACGATGACGGGAAAAGCATATCTGCTGGATCGTTCAGTTCTTACAAACGAGGGAAAACAACTGACGGGTGACTCTTTGTTTTATGACCGTAACGAAGGATTGGGTGAAGCATTCCGTAATATGGTACTGACCGATACCATTAACAAGAATATGATGACGGGAGAATACGGCTTTTATAATGAAAAAAGAGGATATGCGTTTGCTACCGATAAGGCCGTTGCCATCGACTATTCTCAGGGAGATAGTTTGTTCTTGCATGGAGATACACTGCTGATGGAAACTTTCCATCTGGATACTGATTCAATGTTCCGCGAAATGCGTGCTTTCCATAAAGTTCGTTTTTACCGTACCGATGTACAAGGAGTGGCCGATTCATTGGTCTTCTCGTCAAAAGACAGTTGTCTGACAATGTATCGTGATCCGATTTTATGGAATGAAAGTCAGCAGCTGGTAGGAGAGAAAATATGTATTTATATGAATGACAGTACTATCGACTGGGCACATATCATCAATCAGGCTTTATCTGTAGAACAGTTGGATACGACGAAATACAATCAGGTAACAGGAAAGGAAATGAAGGCATATTTCCGTGACCGCCAGATGTACAAAACAGAAGTGATCGGATCGGTACGTGTGGTTTATTATCCGATGGACTCGGACAGTACGCTGATTGGTATGAATGTATCCGAAACAAGTAAGCTGGATATCTATCTGGAGAATCAGAAACTGGAGAAAATGGTGATGAGTCCAAAATCGAACGGTACACTTTATCCTATCACTCAGATTCCTTCGGGAACTGATAAGTTGCAGAATTTTGTATGGTTCGACTATATACGTCCGCTGAACAAGGAAGATATATTCAACTGGAGAAGCAAGAAAGTGGAAGACCAGTTGAAGAAGAACGTACGTGGACCGGTAGAATTGCCAAACCAGCATTTATTTGAAACCAAAAAGGAGTAGCGCTATGGGAATGTTTACGATGAGAAAACCACGTGCATATCACCATGAGTATATTTACGTGGACGAACGAAAAGAAAAATTACAGAAGATAGAGGAAAACGCAAAGCGTGACCTGGGTATGCTTCCCCCTAAGGAATTTTCTCCCGAAGATATACGGGGTAAGTTTATCGAAGGTACAACTTATCTGAAACGCCGTAAAGAAAGCGGACGTAAGCCTTTGAGTTATGCTACCATATTTGTGGCAATAGCTGTACTTGCATATATTTTGCACTATTTGGTGACTGGAGAATTTACTTTTTAAACTTTTCATGTTATGAGCGATGTAATCCGTTTGTTGCCCGATTCCGTAGCCAACCAGATTGCGGCGGGCGAAGTGATACAGCGCCCGGCTTCTGTGGTAAAGGAGTTGGTTGAAAATGCCATCGACGCCGGAGCACATCACATAGACGTTTTGATAACTGATGCAGGCAAGACTTGTATTCAGGTGATAGACGATGGAAAGGGTATGTCGGAAACAGATGCACGTCTGGCTTTTGAGCGTCATGCTACGTCAAAAATACGTCAGGCAGCCGATTTGTTTGCTCTTCATACCATGGGATTTCGTGGAGAGGCGCTTGCTTCTATCGCAGCAGTAGCTCAGGTTGAACTTCGTACCTGTCAGGAAGGAGAGCAACTGGGTACTCGTATTTGCATTTCTGGTTCCAAAGTAGAGAGCCAGGAAGCGGTGGCATGTCCGCACGGAAGTAATTTTTCAGTTAAAAACCTTTTCTTCAATATTCCAGCCCGCCGTAAGTTCCTGAAATCCAATCAGACAGAACTGAGCAATATCATTACGGAATTTGAACGTATTGCTTTAGTCAATCCTGAAGTATCGTTTACACTTCATCATAATGATACGGAGATGTTAAACCTTCCGGCTATTCAGTTACGCCAGCGTATTATGGGAGTATTCGGGAAGAAGCTGAATCAGGATTTGCTGTCGCTTGATATCGAAACCAGCATGGTGAAGATACATGGATTTATCGGAAAGCCAGAAACGGCACGTAAGAAAGGAGCCCGTCAGTTCTTTTTTGTCAACGGCCGATACATGCGTCATCCTTATTTCCATAAGGCGGTAGTCGATGCTTATGAAAACCTTATTCCTGTAGGGGAACAAGTTTCTTATTTCATTTATTTTGATGTCGATCCGGCAAATATTGATGTAAATATTCATCCTACAAAAACTGAAATAAAATTTGAGAACGAGCAGCCTATCTGGCAGATCCTGTCGGCGGCAGTAAAGGAAACCCTAGGTCGGTTTAATGCAGTTCCTTCTATTGATTTTGATACGGAAGGTATGCCTGATATTCCGGCTTTCGATGCTGCTCCGGTTTCGGGAGTTCGTCCTCCTTCTACATCGTACGATCCGTCGTATAATCCGTTTAATGTTTCATCGGTTCCTCCTTCACAATATTCACCTTCTTCTTATCAGAAGCAGCATGTAGAATGGGAGCCTCTGTTTCAAGGACTGGAGAAAAAGGGTTCATCTTCGTGGGATATGCCTGCTTCTCCTATACCTGATGAAACTTGGAGTGAACCTGAACAACAGCCGGAACCAATGCTGTATGATGAACATGCTGAGGGAGCGATAGCCGAAAAGTCGGCGCAACACTATCAGTATAAGGGAAGCTATATTCTGACATCTGTCAAATCCGGGCTGATGATCATTGATCAGCAGCGTGCGCATATCCGTATCTTGTACGATCAGTACATGAATCAGATCGCAAATCGGAGAAACGTATCACAGCGTATGTTGTTTCCAGATATGGTACATTTTTCTCCGGCAGAAATACCTGTATTGGAGGAGATTATGGATGACCTGACAGCATTGGGCTTTGAACTTAGCAATCTTGGAGGAGGTTCGTATGCTATTAATGGAATTCCGGCTGGTATTGAAGGACTGAATCCGGAAACATTGGTAACAAATATGGTACAAACGGCAATCGAGAAAGGTTGTAAAGTAAAGGAAGAAGTACAAAGTATGTTGGCTCTGTCACTGGCAAAAGCTGCGGCTATCGTGCCGGGACAGGTATTGACAAATGAAGAAATGAATAATCTGGTAGATGAGCTTTTTGCTGTTTCTACACCTAACTATACACCTGATGGCAAAGTGGTACTTTCTGTATTGAAAGAAGATGATCTGGAGAAACTTTTCAAATAACCTGATGTTTTTGAAAAACTTCAGGATGTTTTAGATAAAACTTGCGCATGTTTTTTATAAAATATGCGCAAGTTTTTTTATTGCTTTATTTTAAAGTGAAAATCAGACGATTATCCTGACTTAACGCTTCGTCGAACGTAAAGCCTTCCCATTCGAAACTTTTCAGTGATTCTATATCTTCTATGCGGTTTTTTAGAATGAAACGGGTCATTTCTCCTCTGCACATTTTAGCATAAATAACTACTGTCGTAGGTTTGCCATTCTTGTATACCATGAACTCCGGTGTTACAACTTCTACAGCTCGAGTAACCTCTTTCCAATGGAACAGATCCTTCATTTCGGCGCTTGCCAGATTTATCAGGAGATTTCCCTGTTTTTTTATTTCGGTTATGAAATATTCTGTCAGCAAAGGTCGCCAGTATTCGAACATCGTGATATCTCCGTGTTCGGGCATGCGTACGTCGCCTTCCAGTCGGTAATTCTTGATTAAATCCAGTGGTCGCAATAATCCATAGAGAAAAGAAGTGATAAACAGATGCTGCTGCGCATACTTCCAGTCTTCTTCTGTGAAATCTTTTGGATTGAGGCGTTTGAATACAATCCCTGTATAAGCCAGCAGTGCCGGAAGCGAAGGGGCATCGGGAGATAAAAAGTCATGATAGCGGAGCACGTTTTCGGCTGCCAGCTTATTGTTTATGCGCAGTAAGCGGGTCAACTCTTCGGTACTGAACTGTGCCATGTGCATGGCATTTTCGTGAGCTTCTTTTTCGAAATAGGGAACAGTCGTATAGGGAACTTGCTGGCGGCTGCGTGCAGTCATTGTCTTGGCACACGAAATATAAATCATCATAAGCTGTTGCTGTTTTTGTTAAATCTCATTACAAAGATACATTTCTGCAAGGGTTTTTGTTCGGAAAAGACATATATTTGTTGACGATAGATAGGATTGTTTTATTTAATTCTGATAATATATGATGAAATCGTTGAAAATCGGTGGCCTGATAATGGCTCTGATGCTGTTTTTTGTGGGAGCTCATGCTCAAAATAGTGTGGAAAAGGTAAAGATAGGCGATACAATGCCTCAGTTTACATTAAACTCGGATGTATACGGACAAGTGACTCCTTCCGATTTGAAAGGGAAGGTGGTGCTGGTAAGTCTGTTTGCTACTTGGTGCGGACCGTGCCAGAAAGAGCTTGCAGAAGTGCAAAGCACGCTTTATCCGAAATATAAAGATAACGAGAATTTCCGTTTGTTGGTAATTGGACGTGAACATACAGATGCAGACCTGACCAAATACAATGCGCGTAAAAAGTTTACTTTCCCGCTTTATCCTGATCCGAAACGTGAAGTATTCTCGCTGTTTGCCGACCAGAGTATTCCCCGCGCTTATCTGTTTGGTAAGGATGGTAAACTGATTTATACTTCTACCGGGTATACTCCGGAAGAGTTTCAGAAACTGATGGATACTATCGAAGAAGCTTTGAAATAATTTATTTGCCAAGATGCCATGAATGAGATAGAGAAAATGCGTAGCGGCCTGCTTGCCGATTTCAGTGCTCCCGAAGTGCAAGACAGCTTCCGTCATTGTAAGAAACTGTTGGCTAAGTTCCGTACCATGTCGACTTACGACGATGATTATCGTACGGTTTTGGAGGATTTAATACCGGGTATTCCTGAAACATCTGTCATTATGCCTCCTTTCCATTGCGACCATGGGCATGGAATACGGCTGGGCGAACATGTATTTGTGAATGCCGGATGTACTTTTCTGGACGGGGCTTATATTACGATAGGTGACTATACCCTGATTGCCCCTAACGTACAAATATACACTCCGCATCATCCTATCGATTATCGTGAGCGTCGTGCTTCGAAAGAGTATTCATATCCGGTTACGATTGGTAAGGATTGCTGGATAGGTGGAGGAGCCATAATTCTTCCAGGAGTAACTATCGGAGACCGCTGTATCATCGGGGCTGGCAGTGTGGTGACAAAGGATGTTCCATCTGATAGCTTAGCGGTAGGTAATCCGGCAATAGTGAAGAGGAGATTGGATAGCAAAGAATAATAGTACAATCAATAAAAACAGCCATGTCATCACTCAATGGAATTATGAGTCTGATATGGCTGTTTTTTATTTGTCAGTTATAGTGTATATAACTTTTCAGAGCATATTCAATGGCTGCACAACTTAATTTTATTTGTATTCTTGCCAGCTCTTTATCTGGATATCTTCCTGCTTCATCTGGCAGAAGGCTTCGATGAATGCCTTAGCAAGACGTGCATTGGTCATCAACGGAATATTGTGGTCTATTGCACCACGACGGATACGATAACCGTTTGTCAGCTCACGTTTAGAGTGATTTTTCGGAATGTTGACTATCAGGTCAAACTTATGTTCGGCTATCATTTTCATCACGTTGTTTTCTGCATGCGGACGTTCATCTGGCCAGAATACTGGTGTGGTAGGGATTCCGTGTGAATTGAGGAAGGTTGCAGTTCCCGCTGTAGCATAAATGTGATAACCGTTTTTGCTTAACATATGGCTTGCATCCAGTAAATCTACTTTCGATTTGGTTGCTCCCGAAGACAACAGGATAGATTGTTTTGGAATCTTGTATCCGGTTGCTATCAGAGAATTGAGCAATGCTTCGTTGAAATCGTCACCCAAGCATCCCACTTCTCCGGTAGACGACATGTCTACTCCTAGTACAGGGTCGGCATTTTGCAAGCGTGCGAATGAGAATTGAGAAGCCTTAACTCCGATGCGGTCGATATCGAATGCCGATTTGTCCGGACGGGTATACGGTGCATCCAGCATGATACGGGTAGCAGTCTCGATGAAGTTGCGTTTCAGAACCTTGGATACAAACGGGAAGCTACGAGATGCACGCAGGTTACACTCGATTACTTTCACTTCGTTCTTACGTGCCAAGAACTGAATGTTGAATGGTCCGGATATATTAAGTTCTTGGGCAATACGACGGCTTATCTTTTTGATTTGTCGTGCCGTAGAGAAATAGATCTGCTGGGCAGGGAATACAAGTGTAGCATCACCAGAATGTACACCGGCATATTCGATGTGTTCAGAAATGGCGTATTCTACAACTTCACCGTTTTGTGCAACTGCATCGAATTCGATTTCTTTGGTTTCCTGCATGAACTGTGAAACAACTACAGGATATTCTTTCGATACTTCACTTGCCATTTGCAAGAAACGAGTCAGTTCTTCTTCGTCATAACATACATTCATGGCAGCTCCACTCAGTACGTACGATGGACGAACCAATACCGGATAACCGACTTTTGCAACAAATGTCTTAACATCGTCCAGGCTTGTCAATTCCTGCCATGCAGGCTGGTCAATACCCAGCTGGTCGAGCATAGCGGAGAATTTGTTACGGTTTTCGGCACGGTCGATGGAAATCGGAGAAGTTCCCAGGATAGGAACAGACTGGCGATAAAGCTTCATGGCAAGGTTGTTCGGAATTTGTCCTCCTACAGATACAATAACGCCACGAGGCTGTTCCAGATCTATTACATCGAGTACACGTTCGAACGAAAGTTCATCGAAGTATAGACGGTCGCACATATCGTAGTCGGTAGAAACTGTTTCCGGATTATAGTTGATCATGATGGACTTATATCCCAGCTTGCGTGCTGTCTGGATAGCATTGACCGAACACCAGTCGAATTCTACAGATGAACCGATGCGGTAAGCACCAGAGCCAAGTACTACAACTGACTTTTCATTCTTGTAATAGTTTACATCATATCCGTCTGCTCCATACGTCATATAGAGGTAGTTTGTCAGTTCCGGATGTTCGGATGCAACAGTATTGATGCGTTTCACGGCAGGCAGGATGCCTAGTTTTTTACGATATGCACGTACGGCAAGGTTTTCTTTTTCCATGTTGCCGCTGGTTGGTTTCAATACGAAACGTGCGATCTGGAAGTCAGAGAATCCCAGCGCTTTTGCTTCTTTCAAGACTTCTGCTGGAAGTTCTTCCAATGAATTGTATGATTGCAGTTTAACTTTGTAATCAACAATGTTTTTTAATTTTCCGATGAACCAAGGATCTATTTTGGTCAGGTCGTAAATACGCTGGATATCATACCCTTCTTCCAAAGCCTGAGCAATGGCGAAGATTCTCAAGTCGGTCGGGTTGGCAAGCTCGTCGTCCAGATTGTCGAAACGTGTGTGGTCGTTGCCTACAAAGCCATGCATGCCTTGTCCGATCATACGAAGTCCTTTCTGGATGATTTCTTCGAATGAGCGTCCGATTGACATGATTTCACCTACAGATTTCATACTGGAGCCGATGCGGCGTGATACACCGACAAATTTGGCTAAATCCCAACGTGGAATCTTGCAGATTAAATAATCGAGTGAAGGAGCTACGTACGCTGAGTTCGGGGTACCCATTTCACCGATTTCGTCGAGTGTATATCCCAATGCTATTTTGGCTGCGACGAATGCCAGCGGGTATCCTGTGGCTTTTGATGCCAAAGCAGAAGAACGGCTGAGGCGGGCATTTACTTCAATTACACGGTAGTCGTTTGTATCGGCATTGAAAGCATATTGGATATTACATTCTCCAACAATTCCCAGGTGTCGGATACATTGCTTAGACAAATCCTGTAACATAGTCACCTGCTCTTGAGTCAGTGAACAAGTAGGAGCGACTACGATAGATTCGCCTGTATGAATACCCAGCGGGTCGAAGTTTTCCATGCTTGCAACTGTAAAGCAGTGGTCGTTTGCATCACGGATTACTTCAAATTCTATCTCTTTCCATCCCTTCAGTGATTCTTCTACCAATATTTGTGGAGAGAATGTGAAAGCACTTTCTGCTAATTCAATAAATTTAGTTTCGTCCGGGCAAATACCGCTACCCAGTCCGCCCAATGCGTATGCCGAACGGATCATAACCGGATAACCGATTCTGCGTGCTGCGGCCAGCGCATCTTCCATATTTTCTACGGCCTGGCTGACTGGAGTTTTCATTTCTATTTCATCCAGTTTTTTGACGAACAAATCACGGTCTTCGGTATACATGATAGCTTCTACCGATGTTCCCAGTACCTGTACGCCATATTCTTTCAATACTCCTGTCTGGTATAATTCTGTACCGCAGTTCAAGGCTGTTTGACCTCCAAAAGCAAGCAGAATACCGTCGGGACGTTCTTTTTTGATGATTTCAGTTACAAAGTAGGGAGTAACCGGTAGAAAATATACTTGGTCGGCAATGCCTTCCGAAGTTTGGATAGTAGCAATATTAGGATTTACTAATACAGAGCTGATGCCTTCTTCACGCAAGGCTTTCAATGCCTGCGAGCCTGAATAGTCGAATTCTCCGGCTTGGCCGATTTTAAGTGCGCCTGATCCGAGTACCAGGACTTTCTTTAATTCTTTCTTCATGGTGTTTATTAATAGATTTATTGGTTGTTCTCTCAATATCTTATATATGCAAAGAAACAATTAATTTTGAAGAAAACAAAGGATTTGCTTATCTTTGCTGCTAATTAATAATTATCAAAAATTTAATAATGAAAAAGGAGAAAATTATACTTACCGGCGACCGTCCTACCGGGAAACTGCATATCGGACATTATGTAGGTTCATTACGTCGTCGTGTGGAACTTCAGAATTCGGGACTCTACGATAAAATATTTGTTTTCGAAGCTGACGGACAGGCTTTGACTGATAATATTGATAATCCGGAAAAAGTACGTCAGAATGTAATCGAAGTGGCTTTGGATTATCTTGCTGCGGGACTTGATCCGGCTAAGTCGACTATTTTTATTCAGTCGCAAATTCCGGAACTTTATGAATTGAGTTTCTATTTTATGGATTTGGTGACTGTTTCTCGATTGCAGCGTAATCCTACAGTAAAGACTGAAATTCAGATGCGTAATTTTGAAACAAGCATTCCGGTAGGTTTCTTTACTTATCCTATCAGTCAGGCTGCTGATATTGCTGCTTTCAAGGCTACTACAGTGCCTGTTGGTGAAGATCAGGAACCGATGATTGAACAAACAAGAGAAATCGTTCGTCGATTCAATCATATTTACGGAGAAACATTGGTTGAACCGGAAATTCTTCTGCCGGATAATGCTGCTTGTATGCGTTTGCCGGGAACGGATGGTAAGGCTAAGATGAGTAAATCATTAGGAAACTGCATTTATCTTTCAGATTCGGCCGATGAAGTAGAAAAGAAGGTAAAAAGTATGTATACAGATCCTACTCATATTAAAGTCAGCGATCCGGGAAAACTCGAAGGAAACTGCGTATTTACTTATCTGGATGCTTTTTGCCGTCCTGAACATTTTGAACGTTACCTGCCCGATTATCCGAACTTGGATGAACTGAAAGCTCATTACACTCGTGGAGGACTGGGAGATATGAAGGTGAAGAAGTTCCTGGCTGCTATTATGCAGGAAGAACTGACTCCGATACGCGAACGTCGTAAAATGTTTGAGAAAGATATTCCGGCTGTCTATGATATGTTGAAAAAAGGATGTGAAGTTGCTCGTGAAACTGCTGCTCAGACAATGGATGAAGTCCGCCGTGCTATGAAAATCAATTATTTTGATGATGCTGCTTTAATTGAAGAGCAGGCAAAACGCTTTGGACAGGAATAAAAATCCGGTTATATTTATAAATCAGAAATCGCCATTCAGCATTGTATATATTTAAGGTATACATACTGGATGGCGATTTTTATTATGTACTTTTCGAACAAAATGAATATTTTTTCTGTTTTTATTCTATCTATATATCTATTTGTTTATCTTAATTATATCGCTTATGAAAAAATTTACATTAATCTGCACGTTTATGTTTCTGTTTTTGGGCGTTGGACTGGCTCAAGAGTCTTCTTACCAGTTGTCTAGCCATATCTTGGATATAACTCAGGGAAAACCGGCTCCTAATGTGAAGATCAGCCTGTACAAGCAGCATACAGATGGAAAATGGTTGATGGTGGAGGAGAAACTGACTGATGAAAATGGTCGTGTAAAAGATTTCCTGAAAGAAGATGGTACGGAACATGATGGAATATATAAATTGGTTTATCACGTAAAGCTATATTTTGACTTGTTGGGTCAGGAAACATTTTACCCTTTTATTGAAGTTGTTTTTGAGTTGAAAGGAAGAACTCACTATCATGTGCCTATAACTTTGTCGACTTATGGTTACTCAACTTATAGAGGAAACTGACCTGAAAAGGGGGATAGATAGAGGTTTGAAGCTTTGAAATAATACTGTTTTGTGTACTTTATGGCAGTTTTAGTGAAAAAAATGAGGCAAATATTTGCATATTCAAAATAAAGCCGTACCTTTGCAACCGCAATTGAGAACGAGATCTCGGGCGTTTAGCTCAGCTGGTTCAGAGCATCTGCCTTACAAGCAGAGGGTCGGCGGTTCGAATCCGTCAACGCCCACTCCGAATTTTTTCTCGTTCTTTAATTGGCTTTTGGGGCGTTTAGCTCAGCTGGTTCAGAGCATCTGCCTTACAAGCAGAGGGTCGGCGGTTCGAATCCGTCAACGCCCACTTCCCAAAAGCATAAATGGTCAAATTTTCCCCTTTGGGGCGTTTAGCTCAGCTGGTTCAGAGCATCTGCCTTACAAGCAGAGGGTCGGCGGTTCGAATCCGTCAACGCCCACTAAATTAAATATTGATTTCGGACGTTTAGCTCAGCTGGTTCAGAGCATCTGCCTTACAAGCAGAGGGTCGGCGGTTCGAATCCGTCAACGTCCACTGAGGAGTTTCACATGAAAAGTGAAACTCTTTTTTTATGTTTTTTTTTTTTTAATGAACCTTTTCTTGGAAATTCTTGTTTATTAAGTAATAATACAAGAATATGAGGCATTTAATATTGGCAGATAATCAGGCAATAACTCGTTTGGGAGTGAAATATTTGGCTTTGGAGGCTGGTAGAGAGCTTTCCTCGATTAAGGAGGCTGTCGGTTTGCAGGAATTGTCGATGATGCTTTCGTCTTATCCGGATTCGGTTGTCATTATTGACTATACTTTGTTCGATTGTACGGCTGATCAGCTTTGGATACTGAAAGAGCGTTTTCCTCAATCTGTTTTTGTACTGTTTAGTGATGCTTTAAGTGAGAGCTTTATCAGGCGGATGGTTTTGGGAGGCATTCAGTTTAGTTTATTGTTTAAAGATTCAGATGTGCACGAGGCTGCTGCTTGCCTGGATGAGGCTGAGCAAGGGCGGCAGTATATTTGTATGAAAGCAAAAAGTTGGTTGTATGAAAAAGAGCGGGATGCTGTTTCTGATATGCCACAGCTGACAATGACAGAAAAAGAAGTTCTGCGTTCTTTGACGTTGGGTAAGACTACTAAAGAAATAGCAGCGGAACGCTTTTTAAGTGTTTATACAGTAATGACGCATCGCAAAAATATTTTCAGGAAGTTGAATGTGAATAACGCTCAGGAAGCGATACGGTATGCCTTAAGGGCAGGAATAGTTAATGTTGCAGAGTATTGTATCTGATATAAACAGGTGTAGTGTCTTTAATACTACTAGCCTTTGAAAAAACTCCTGCTTTTGGTCTTTGTTTATTTATGTGACCAATAGCAGGAGATTTTCATTTTGTAACTTATGATTATAAGTAAATCTATTCAATTTTTCTCTTTTGAAGCAATTGCTTAAGGGTTGTCTCTTTCAAATTAAGAACGTAGTCTTTTCGATAAATTATGATGCTTATACTTTCTCCAATGCCTGAGCTAAGTCTGCTATTAAATCGTCTATATGCTCAGTTCCTATGGACAAACGTACTGTACCTGGTTTGATATGCTGCTCTTCCAGCTCCTTTTCATTTAATTGTGAATGTGTGGTAGTTGCAGGATGAATAACTAGTGATTTCATGTCGGCCACATTAGCAAGTAGGGAAAATATTTCTAAGCTGTCGATAAAACGTTGAGCTTCTTTTATTCCGCCTTTGATGTCAATCGTAAATATAGATCCTCCGCCTTTTGGAAAATAACGTTTATATAGCTTGTTGTCTGGATGCTGAGGTAGGGATGGATGATGCACGGCTTCTACCTTGGGATGTTTGCTTAGATAATCTACTACTTGCAGGGCATTAGCTACGTGTCGTTCAACACGAAGTGAAAGAGTTTCTAGGCCCTGTAATAAAAGGAAAGCGTTGAACGGGCTGATTGCTGCTCCTGTGTCACGTAACAGAATAGCTCGGATACGGATTATATAGGATGCGTTTCCGGCTACGTCGCAGAAACGTATTCCATGATAGCAAGGGTCTGGTTCCGTTAGTTGTGGAAATTTTCCAGATGCTTTCCAGTCAAAGTTTCCGGAATCGATGATAACTCCTCCGAGGCTAGTTCCGTGTCCCCCGATAAATTTAGTCGCAGAGTGTATTACAATATCTGCTCCGTGTTCTATTGGACGAATCAGATAGGGAGTACCGAAGGTGTTGTCTATTATCAGAGGTATTTTATGTGCATGAGCTATTTGGGCAACAGCTGCTATGTCGATGATATTCGAGTTAGGGTTACCCAGTGTTTCGATAAAAATAAGTTTGGTGTTCTCTTGTATGGCTTGTTCGAAATTTTTCACTTGACATGGATCTACGAAGGTTGTGGTTACTCCTGATGCAGGCAGTGTATGTGCCAGCAAGTTGTATGTCCCACCATAAATTGTATTGGCGGCTACGATATGGTCGCCGGTACGAGTGATGTTTTGAAACGCATATGTGATGGCCGCTGCTCCGGAAGCAACAGCAAGAGCAGCAACACCTCCTTCTAGTGCAGCCATACGTTTTTCGAAGACATCTTGTGTTGGGTTGGAAAGTCTTCCGTAGATGTTTCCTGGATCTTGTAAGGCGAAGCGTGCAGCTGCATGAGCTGAATTATGAAAAACGTACGAAGTTGTCTGATAGATAGGGACGGCTCGTGCGTCTGTAGCTGGGTCTGCCTGTTCTTGTCCTACGTGGAGTTGGAGTGTTTCGAAATGAAGTTTTTTGATGTCCATAGTTGCAATGATTTTGTATGTTACTGTAATTCTGTTTTAAAGCGGATATTCCTCAAAGGCATAAAGTACGGTTGATAAATATCGTTCTCCGGTATCGGGCAGCAATACGACGATGTTTTTATCTTTATATTCTGTCATTTGGGAAAGTTGCAGGGCTGCAAATGTTGCAGCTCCCGAAGAAATACCGACCAAGAGTCCTTCTTGGAGGGAAAGTTCTCTTCCTGTTCGGATGGCATCGTCGTCCTTGACTCTTATTATCTTATCTACTACTTGTGTGTTGTAGGTGCTGGGGATAAATCCGGCTCCTATACCTTGTATCTTATGCATACCCGGTTTTTCACCAGAAAGGACAGCTGAGCTGTCTGGTTCTACTGCTACGATTTCGATATTGGGATTGTATGATTTCAGTCCTTCACCTACACCGCTTAATGTTCCTCCAGTTCCGATTCCTGCTATGAATACGTCTACTTTTCCGTCAGTATCCTGCCAGATCTCTTTTGCTGTAGTCAGAGAATGGGCTCTAGGGTTTGCTGGATTTTCAAATTGCTGCAGAATGACTGTTCCTGGTGTGTTGTCGCGAAGTTCTTCTGCTTTCTTTATGGCTCCGCTCATTCCTTCGTTGCCGGGAGTTAGGACTAGCTCTGCTCCCATGGCTTTTAATAGGTTTTGGCGCTCCGAACTCATTGTTTCAGGCATGGTGAGTACGGCTTTATAGCCTTTTACGGACGCTACCCATGCAAGACCTACACCTGTGTTGCCGCTTGTCGGTTCGATGATAACTGAGCCAGGTCGCAGGATGCCTTTTTGTTCAGCATCTTCTATCATAGCAAGTGCAATGCGGTCTTTAACACTCCCTCCGGGATTGAAAAATTCCAGTTTTGCAATAATATTTGCCTTTGCTTTATGCGTTTGGCTTAGGTGTTGCAACTTTAGTAAAGGGGTGTTTCCTATCAATTCTGTAAGATTTTGGTATATTTTTGCCATAGGTCTTTGTTTTTGGGGGTTGCTTTATGGCAAAGTTAAGAGATTATTTGGGGAATAGCAATACACCATTTAGGGTATATTGTAGAAAATGGGGAAATAAAAAAAAGAGAAGCATTTGCTTCTCTCGGTAGTTGCGGAGGCCTGACTCGAACAGACGACCTTTGGGTTATGAGCCCAACGAGCTACCAACTGCTCCACTCCGCGATGTTATTTTTTTGTAGTTGCGGAGGCCTGACTCGAACAGACGACCTTTGGGTTATGAGCCCAACGAGCTACCAACTGCTCCACTCCGCGATGTTATTTCTTAATTGTGGTGCAAAGGTAAGGGTTTTATTTTGAAAAACAAATTTTTGGACGAATTATTTGATCTTTTTTGTGTATTTCTTCGTGAAAAATGTAGATCTATGCATCTTTTTTTACTTTTTCTTGCCGTAAATATTAAAATCTATTAAGTAGATTTTTTTGTTTTTTCTTAGAATATCTGACGCTGGAAGAAAAGTTTGATAGATAGATTTACTGCCGTATTAGGTTAAACTTTGATGTTTTTTTATCCTTTAGCTGAAAAAATCTCTCGGCGACAAGAGCTTGTAAGATTCATTTTGGGGAGGATAAAGGCAAAAGAACTCATAAACTCTGTCGCTTACAGTGGAAAATCTGGTCTGAATTTGTGTAGATAAAAGAAAAACAGTAATTTTGCTCACAATAATGTAGATTGTGCAATAGGAGAGTTAGAATGACTGTATTGAAGACCAGAGCCAAGTTAGTAGACGTTGCCCGACAGCTATTCGCCAAGAAAGGAGTTGAGGCTACGACAATGAATGATATTGCCGTGGCATCTAAAAAAGGCCGTCGTACTCTATATACTTATTTTAAAAGTAAAGATCAGATTTATATGGCTGTGGTAGAGTCGGAACTCAAGATGCTTTCGGATACAATGGATAAGGTTGCCAAGAAACCGACTGTACCCGATGAGAAAATCCTGGAGCTGATTACTACACATCTTGATATTATTAAAATGGCGGTTTATCGTAATGGTACGCTCCGTGCTGATTTCTTCCGTGATATTTGGCGTGTAGAAGCAATGAGAAAGTATTTCGACAACAACGAAATAAAGCTTTTTCGTGAAGTCTTGAGAGAAGGAAAAGAACAAGGGCTGTTCGATATAGATAATGTAGAGATAACCGCCGATATATTGCATTACTGCATCAAAGGAATCGAGGTACCATACATTCGTGGACAGATAGGAGAGGATCTGGACGACGAAACCGGCTGGCGGTATGTGTCTAAAATCGTGTATGGTGCTTTGGGATGTCGGAAAGAAAAATAAGTTTAATCTTTTAAATATAACAAATCATGGGATTATTAACAGGAAAAACAGCTATCGTAACCGGTGCTGCTCGTGGTATCGGTAAAGCTATTGCAATGAAATTTGCTGCCGAAGGTGCAAATATTGCATTTACAGACTTGGTAATTGATGAAAACGGAAAGAATACAGAAGCTGAAATTGCTGCATTGGGAGTAAAGGTTAAAGGTTACGCTTCAAATGCTGCCAGCTTTGAAGATACTGCAAAAGTTGTTGAACAGATTAAAGAAGACTTTGGTACTATCGATATTCTGGTTAACAATGCAGGTATCACAAAAGACGGTTTGATGATGAGAATGAGTGAAGCACAGTGGGATGCCGTAATCGGTGTTAACTTGAAATCTGCTTTCAACTTTATTCACGCTTGTACTCCAATCATGATGCGTCAGAAGAGTGGTAACATCATCAACATGGCTTCTGTTGTAGGTGTACATGGTAACGCCGGACAGTGTAACTACTCTGCATCAAAGGCAGGTATGATTGGTTTGGCTAAGTCTATTGCTCAGGAACTTGGTTCTCGTGGTATCCGTGCAAATGCTATTGCTCCGGGATTCATCATTACTGATATGACAGCAAAATTGTCTGACGAAGTAAAAGCTGAATGGGCTAAGAAGATTCCTTTGCGTCGTGGAGGTACTCCGGAAGATGTTGCAAACATCGCATTGTTCCTGGCTTCTGACTTGTCTGCTTATGTATCAGGTCAGGTAATTCAGGTAGACGGTGGTATGAACATGTAATATTTAGTAAATAATTTGTAGGTGAAGAATGAGGAACCTACATGCAGTCAATATTTGTCTCTGCATCGTATTCTTCATTCTTCATCTTTTTTATTTTATGGCATTATGACCGTAGTATACGAAGACAACCATATTATTATAGTAAATAAAACGGCTTCCGAAATTGTGCAGGGTGACAAGACTGGAGATATACCTTTGTCTGAAACTGTAAAACAATATCTGAAGGAAAAGTATTCCAAGCCTGGTAATGTGTTTTTAGGCGTAGCACATCGTCTGGACCGACCTGTAAGCGGACTGGTGGTTTTTGCTAAAACCAGTAAAGCTTTGGCTCGTCTGAACGATATGTTTCGCAACAGTGAAGTGAAGAAAACTTATTGGGCCATCGTGAAGCAGTGTCCTCCTGCTGAAGAAGGGGAGCTGGTACATTATTTGGTACGCAATGAAAAGCAAAATAAATCGTATGCTTACGATAAAGAAGTGAAGAACTCGAAGAAAGCTGTTCTTAACTACAGACTGATAGGGCATTCACAAAATTATTATTTGCTGGAAGTGGATTTAAAAACCGGACGGCATCATCAGATTCGTTGTCAGCTTGCAAAGATGGGATGTCCCATTAAAGGTGATCTGAAATATGGCTTTCCACGGTCGAATCCTGACGGAAGTATTTGCCTGCATGCGCGTAGGGTACGGTTTATTCATCCGGTATCGAAAGAACCGATTGATATAACAGCACCTGTTCCTTCCGGTAATTTATGGAATGGCTTCGAAATGAACAAATAAAAAGAGAAAACGAGGACGCTTCACAGCGTCCTCGTTTGTTAAAAACACATAGGCATCTTCATTTTCTTGTCAAAAGGTTGTATTTCAGGGGGAAATCAACCTTTCTCTCTTTTGTTTTTATGGGGTTGGGTTTATAGTTTAGTTTTTGCCTTTTTTTATGTTGTATAGAGTGTGTGTATCCAATTCTCTCGTAAGAGATATATTGCAATCATCGTGCCAGAAAAAAGGGTTTTATTTAATTCTTTGATTTATAAATGTTTGGGCAAAACTGTGACTTCCTGTAGATTGGGGAAAGTGTGGAATGTGTAGAAAAAACTGTGGAATAAATCCATAGTTTTGTGGAATTTTTTCTTCAATGAATAAATTTTCAGGAGAAATATTACCCGATATTATACAGTTTCATTTTATTGTATAATGTTTTACGGTCTATCCCCAGCAACAGTGCTGCTTTGGTTTTATTATTTCCCGTTTGTTGCAAAGCATTCATTATCCGTTTCTTTTCTGCTTCTTCATCGTGTAAAGCAAATGATGATGTAGCAGGACTTACGGGCTGTGCGAGAATCTCTTCTCCTAAATCGTGTACAGTAATAAATTCTCCTCGTGCCAGCAACGTAGCACGTTTGACAATATTTTTTAGTTGACGCAAGTTGCCTGGCCACGAATAGCGTTGAAGTGCTTCACTTGCAGCAGCGTCAAAACCGATCAACGTACGTTCCAGTTCTCGGTTTGCCTGGTCCAGAAAGAAATTAGCAAAGAGCAGAATATCTTCGGGACGCTCTTTCAGGTCGGGCATTCGTAGGGTAAATTCATTAATACGATGATATAAATCTTCGCGGAATGTACCTTTAGCTATAGCTTCCTTCAGGTTTTCGTTGGTGGCACTTACAAGTCGTACATCCACCTCTATTTCCTTGGTCGAACCTATTCTGCGAATACGGCGTTCCTGTAAAGCACGCAGCAGCTGAACCTGTACCTCGTAACTCAGGTTTCCTATTTCATCGAGAAATAAAGTACCTCCGTTGGCTTCTTCAAATGCACCTACTTTATCATTTAGCGCTCCGGTAAATGAACCTTTTATATGTCCGAAAAACTCAGATGCAGCCAAGTCCTTGGGTATCGATCCACAGTCTATTGCTATGAAAGGCTTTCCATTTCGTTTACTTAGTTCATGGATTCGGTGTGCTACATATTCTTTTCCCGTACCACTTGCTCCATTTATGAGAACAGACATTTGAGTAGGGGCAACCAGACGGACATAACTGAATAATTGGTGAGCTGCTTCACTTTCACCTTCCAGAAAACTTTGCGGAGTATTTTTTTCAATATGCGCTTCACTAGGCGTAGCAGGAACTTCAGATTTTTGGATAGCTTCTTTTATCTTTTTCAGCAATTCGTCAGGCTGAACTGGTTTCGCTATATAGTCGCTTGCTCCTTGTTTTATGGCCTGTACGGCAGTCTGTATTTCGGCATAACTCGTCATAATAATAAAAGGAGTAGTGCACGACTGGCTGCGAAGCCATACCAGCAAATGTATTCCGTCTTGGTCAGGAAGCCGTAAGTCAGACAATATGAGGTCGTAAGAACGTGCTGAGAGTTGTTTCTTGGCACGTGAACTACTACCTGCCGTATCAACTTCGAAACCTTTTTTCCCCAACCATGTTTTCAGCATGGTAGCAAAAGTTAAATCATCTTCGATTATGAGAATAGACGGAGTCATATATTTCTTTTTATCCGGTATGTTACAAATAAAAAAAGCCTTGTTGTCCTAATGGATTTAGTTTGTGGTAATACGTGGAGAAACAGTGGCCTCTTTTACAGAAACACTTTGTTTTTTCGCAAATATTCTGCTCCTTTTTCGGAGTTTTACTTCATTCTTTAATTCATTTTTCTGGTATTCCAAGGCTGTAATCTGATACAAAGATAATATTTTTTCAGTATAGTACTCAGACCATATTTAAATTTTCCAGTAAACAGAGTACCTCAGATTGTTTTTTAAGTTTTCTTTTGGAAGTTTTTTTACTATTTTAGTTGTCCTTCCCGTCGTTTAAAACCTTCTTGGCTTCCTTAATTACGTCAGCTATGCAACTTAATGCTTCGTCTGCATGTTGTCTGGCTTCATCACTTAGATCTGTGTTTCCCCGATGAAACTCCAGCCATTGTAAGGCCGGTATAGCTTTTCTAGCTTCAATCATGGTGAAAGTAGGAAGCATTTTGTGGGCTACGTTACACAAATCTGCCATGTCCTTATTGCTTAGAGCCTGTTTCATACGTTCATAATTCTTCGTACTTTCTCCGATGAAAGTTTCCAGAATCTCATGTGCAGCGGCAGGGTCATCACCCGAAAAAGCTGTGAGGGGTGAAAAATTATATGTACATTCTGTATCAGACAGTTTACTGTCTGTTTGTACTGTATTTCCTTTCCAGTCTTCTTGCATGTGAGTTTTGAAAATTTTCAACAGCTCAGTCTGATTGAAAGGTTTATGCAGACATCCGGCAAAGCCCTGTGTGCAAAAATCAGTTTCATCCATATCGCTTCGGGCGGTGATGGCTATGGCGGGAATGTTTTTAGCCTGTGGAACATCGAGGCTTCTCAGTTTCTGGAGTAGCTCAAAGCCGTTCATTGCAGGCATTTGTATATCAGTAAAAACAATATCAAATGTTTCTGAAGCTATCAGCTTGAAGAGTTCCTCCGGCTGTGTACAGCATTTTATGACAGGAGGAATGTTATGTTGGGCATGATTGAACAGGTCATAAATCATGACTTCTGTCAGATTGAGCTGGATACGGTCGTCATCTATTAACAGAATACGCCATTGCTTTTTGTCGTCCGACAGTGTTTCGACTTGAGTTATTGGTGCTTTCGTTACTTTGGGTAAGAATAGTACAACCTGAAACATACTTCCTTTTCCGGGAGCACTTTCTATGGTTATTTCGCCGTTAAGTAGTTCAACCAGTTTCTTTGTAATAGACAGACCAAGTCCGAATCCCTCTTGTCCCTGCGCACTTTGTAAACGAGTAAAAGCTTGGAATACACGTTGCTGCTCTTGAATACTCATACCGCAACCGGTATCTTCTACGCGGAAAGTAAACCGGTTTTGCTCATAATCTACTTGAATTGTGATACTTCCTTGTGAAGTAAATTTCAGTGCATTCGATATCAGGTTTTCTGCAATCTGGCGTATGCGGAAAGGATCACCTTCAAGATTAAGCGTACGTGGTATGTTCTCTTCGAAGTTGAGGGTTAGTTGTTTCTTTTCTGCTCCGGGCAAGAAGCTGGTATAGATACTTTCGAACAGTTCATGTGGATTGAACGTTACGGGGTGAATATCCATTTTTCCTGCTTCCAGTCGGTGGTAGTCAAGAAGTGAAGTAATCAGGTCCAGCAGATGATTTGCCGAACTTTTCATATTATGTAAGTAAAACTGCTGACGACGGTCCTGTACCAGTCTGATTAACAAATCTATATATCCGATAATGGATCCGGCAGGAGCTTTGATGTCGTGCGTGATGGTAAGCATCAGTTTCTCTCGTGCCACAAGTAGATTTTCAGCATATAGTTTAGCTTTTTCCAGTTCTTTACGGTAATGGTTACTTCGTGTTATATCTCGCCAGATAATGGTAAAGAAAATAAGCACAAGCAATACAGCCAGAATAGCAATCGTTGCCATTGTCCATGCAGCCTGCTGGCGGATGTCTTGTTCGTGCGCTATGCGGACTTCCATTGCCTTTTGTTCATCATCCTCTATATTATCCAGCAGCTGATTTACACGCTGGCTCACCCTTCCTCCTGCAATACGCAGCTGGTTGATGCGTGCGTCAAGCGTCCGCATACTTTCTTGTCTTGTCTGGAAAACCTTGTGCTGTATAGAAGTCAGCATAGTAGCAATGGTATCAACCGGATTGTAAGCTTCGTCTATTGTATCTGTATATTCTTCCTGGATGATATTGTCCACTTGGGTTGAGTCGGGCTTACCGGGAGAAAATACATCGGCAAGTCTGCGGAAAAACTTTTTGGGCTTATGATGAATAGTATATGAGTTACGGTGGGTAACCGCGCGTCGGCGTACGTGTGTACTGCTCAATATGGAGTCTTGCTGCATAATCAGACTATCCAGCTGCTGCCGGTACAATTCGTCTGTGGGGCTTTGCTTCATGGCTTCGAGCACCAGTACCATGTTTTGCTCTTTATTCCGCAGCAATGAACGTACTGTATCCAGACGCATCTGTTGCAATGTATCAGTCAGAAGTTGCTGAAGAGAGTCTATAAGGGCGCTGGCTTCTTTCATCGCCCTTTTGTATTTAGGATATTCATTAAGTCGTCCGATACGTAATGTCTGTCCGATAATTTCTGCTTCGTATAGTTGGGTTACAATCTGGTGCGTTGTTTTCCTCCGGTTACTGATTGTTTCTTCCAGTCCCGTAGGCGTAGTGAGCAATGTCATTTGCTGGTGAATGTATCCGATAGCTCCGAAAAGCAAGCAAATGAGTAAAATATATCCGAAGGCAATTTTCGTTGAAGTAGAAAACATAGTCAGACTCCTTTTCCCGTTTTATATCTGAATCTGAGATAATACATAATTCCGGCACTGGTCAAGCCGAACGGGAAAGCCATCCATATACCGGTGATTCCCCAGTCGAAAACAAAGCCGAACAAGTATCCCAAAGGAAGTGATATAATGAAATAAGCAATAAATGAGAACAACATCATCAGGCGTACATCGGCAATGCCTCGCAAGGAATTGGCAAAATTGATTTGCAGTCCGTCGCCAAACTGGTAAAGAAGGAACGGAATAATAACCTGGGCTACCATGGCAGCAACAGTTGCGTCATCCGTAAACCATCCGCCCAAGTGGTTACGCAGCAGGTAAATAGGTATGGATGTACAGACTATCATAATCAGAATGATGTGAAAACCAATGTTTGCTGTACGTCTTACATTGACTATATCCCTCTGTCCTAGAAAGTTACTGATGCGTACAGATACAGCAGCTCCCATGCCATAATACATCATGAAGCATATTTGTGAAACAGCAATCATAATCTGATAGCTGGCAAGCTCTGCACTTCCCAGCCAACCAACCATGATCGCACTCAGGCTGAAGGAAGCTGTTTCCATTCCCATTTGTGCTGCAATGGGCCATCCTAGTCTGTTCAGCAAGCTAAAATCTGTTCTGTTGATTTTTCCCAGTCGGAAACCTTCTCTGAAACTCTGGTAACGACGGGTACCGAAAAACAGAACCAGATAAGCTATGACCATAAGAATACGTGATACCATTGTAGATATACCTGCACCTAGAAGGCCTAGTTCGGGCATACCAAGCTTACCGTAAATAAGGATATAGTTGCCGATAATATTCAGAATGTTACCACTTAATAATATCCACATGGATACTTTGGTATCGGTAATTCCATCGGAGAACTGTTTGAATCCGTTGAACCATAATACGAATGGCAGAGAAACCAGCAATACCATAAAGTAAGGACGCATATGCGGTATCAGCTCATCAGGCTGCCCCATACGGTCAAGGTTCAGATAAAGTATAGTCATTACCAGGCATACGATCGCTGCCAGTACAGTATTGGCTGCAAGGCTGTTTTTAAGCGTTCTTCCTACCTCGCTTACTTTGTGCTGTCCGAACAGACTGCCCACAACAGGCGTCAGTCCATAGGCAAATCCTGTACTGAAGATAATGGCAAGATTGAACATGTTATTGACGAAGCTGGCAGCAGCCAGTTCTGTCGTACTGTGATGTCCGATCATCAGCGTATCAGCAAATCCCAATACGATAACTCCTATCTGCCCGATGACAATAGGAAGGCCTAATGATAATAATGCGCGGTAATGTGACTGACTCATTTGATAGCTTTATAATATAGAATGTTACAATTCTCGGGTACAAAAGTACGGCATGCCGTATCTTGTATCTGTCCGACCGTTACCGAACGGTATTTTCCTACTTCCAGATTTATATCTTCCGCGTGTCCAAGCAATTCAAAGAATGCAAGGTTGGTTGCTACATTCAGGTAATTGATGTTGTTGAAAATTTGTTCGCTTTCGTAGCGGTTCTTTACCTTCTCCAGTTCTTCTTCGGCTACCGGAATCGTTTTCAGTTTGTCGAGCTCCTGCCATACAGCCTCTTCTGCCTGCTCCAGGGTGATGCCCGAAGCTGGTTTTCCTGTAATATGCAGCAAACCCTCGTCGAGGCTTCCCGAAATATAGGCGTCGATGGAGGTAAAGAGTTTTTTCTCTTGTACCAATGTCTGTATGAATCGCGATGAACGTCCGTTTGAAAGCAAGTCGGTTATGATGTCGAATACGTGATATTCGGCATGGAACCGGTTACACATATGAAAGGCCATATATAAAGCATCTACCGGAACTTTTCGTTCTACGCTGCGTCGGCGTATCGCTGTTTGAGGCTTTTCTGCCGGCAATTCACGTTTGGGTATATTGCGTGAAGGTATCGGACCGAACCATTTCTCAGCCAGACGGACAGTTTCTTCAAATGAAATATGACCTGTAACTGCCAGAATCGCATTGTTAGGAGCATAGAAACGATAGAAAAAGTTCTTGACTTCATCTAGTGTAGCATTGGCTATGTGGCTGATTTCCTTACCGATGGTCGGCCAGCGGTATGGATGATCCTGGTAAGCCATTTCGCGCAGCAAATGTGATGCGTCGCCATAAGGCTGGTTCAGATTCCGTTGCTTGAACTCTTCAATTACTACCTGTCGCTGTACTTCCAGGCTTTGCGGGCTGAAGTCGAGGCTCAGCATGCGGTCGCTTTCCAGCCAGAATCCTGTTTCTACGTTCTGATAGGGAAGGGTAATGTAATAATTAGTAATGTCATTGTTGGTCCATGCATTGTTTTCCCCACCGGCATTTTGTACCGGTGCATCGTAATCGGGAATATTCACTGAACCGCCGAACATCAGATGCTCAAACAGGTGAGCAAAACCGGTATGCTCCGGATCTTCGTCGCGTGCTCCTACATCGTACAGCAAATTGAGGGCAACCATTTGGGTTGAGTTGTCCTCATTGTGTACGATACGCAGCCCGTTGGGCAATGTATGATGGTTTACTTGTATCATTCTTTATCCGATTTCTCTATTACAGAAGCTTTCAGTATACGTACATCCTTTTCCGGACGGTCTGTACGGTTGGTTTTTACAGCTTCGATACGTGCTACAACATCCATTCCGTCTACTACCTCTCCAAATATGGTATAGCTGCCGTCAAGATGTGGAGCTCCGCCTACTGTAGTATATGCCTGAATCTGTTCACGGGTAAATTTCAGAGCAGGTTCTTTCTTAACCTCAGCACGTGCTTGTGCTTCCAGTGTATCTTGCAGTGCCATCAGGCCTTCCATATCGTTTGCTTTACGCATCTTATAGATTTCTTTCATGTGCTTGCGTGCCAAAGCCTGAAATACGGTGTCTAGTCTGGCTTCGTTCAGCTGGTTCTCCATATTGATCATCTGTGCTTCAGAGAATTTTCTTCCGGTTACAATATAAAACTGGCAGCCTGATGATTCTCTGTTGGGATTGACTTCATCGCCCTGACGTGCAGCAGCAAGTACACCTCTTTTGTGGAAAAATTTCGGATTGATTTCTGCAGGAATAGTATAGCCTACATCACCGGTTCCTAAAGTTGTTGTGGTGTCGGTAGCAGTCTTGCTTTGCGGATCACCTGCCTGAATCATGAAGTTTTTGATAACGCGGTGGAAAAGTGTACTGTCGTATACCCCTTCTTTCACCAGTTTTATGAAATTGTCACGGTGCTTAGGCGTTTCGTCATACAACTTTACAATAATATTTCCCATCGTGGTTTCCAGACATACAAGTGTTTCGTTTCCAGTCATCATAGATTTTTCTTTTTTTTGACTTCCGGTGCATGCGGCCATGCAACAGAGAATCAGGGTGAATAAAATGATTGTTTTCTTCATACAGTGTGTGTTTTAGAAGCAAAGTTACTACAAAAAAGTGAAATGCGGAAAGATATAGTGATAGAATTGAGTTACAAGGGTTTTGGTTGAAGTGGCGATAATCCGTGAAGCCATTACAATCCCTGCCGAAGCCAAATCCTGACGCCGCTACGTTACTTGTTCGTAACCATGCCCGAAAATGCGACAAACGGGTACGAATAGCGAAACAAGGCTCTAAGGAATAGTGAGTTATCCATAACTCATGCGAAAAATCAGGTTACGGAAAAAGATTGCGCCGTTCCTCCCCGTTTTGCGTACCAACACCGGACTCTTCACCAACTAATTTTGAAACCCAAAAATTAAGGACAATGAAGAGTACATTTTCAGTAATCTACTACCTCAAGCGTCAGGTAGTGAAAAAGGACGGGACAGTTCCCGTCATGGGACGCATCACGGTGGACGGCAGCCAGACACAGTTCAGCTGCAAACTGACTGTCGATCCGAAACTGTGGGACACCAAAGGTGGACGTGTCACGGGCAGAAGCACGGCGGCACTCGAAACGAACCGTATGCTTGACAAGATGCGGGTACGCATCAACAGGCATTATCAGGAAATCATGGAGCGTGACAACTTCGTCACGGCGGAGAAGGTGAAGAACGCCTTTCTCGGACTGGAACACCGCTACCACACGCTGATGCAGGTGTTCCGCCAGCACAACGAGGACTACGAGAAGCAGGTGGAGGCAGGCATGAAAGCCAAAGGCACGCTGCTGAAGTACCGCACCGTTTACAAGCACATGCAAGAGTTCCTCGACATCCGCTACCATGTGAAGGACATCGCCCTAAAAGAGCTTACCCCGGCTTTCATCTCCGACTTCGAGATGTTCCTGCGCACGGACAAGCACTGCTGCACCAATACCGTGTGGCTGTACGTCTGCCCGTTACGGACGATGGTATTCATCGCCATCAACAACGAGTGGCTGACGCGCGACCCGTTCCGCGAGTATGAAATCAAGAAGGAGGAAACAACACGCAGTTTCCTGACCAAAGATGAGATCCGCCTGCTGATGGAGGGGAAACTGAAAAACGCCAAACAGGAATTGTACCGCGACCTCTACCTGTTCTGCGCCTTCACGGGGCTGTCGTTCGCGGATATGCGCAACCTTACGGAAGAGAATATCCGCACCTACTTCGACGAACACGAGTGGATAAACATCAACCGCCAGAAAACGGGCGTGGTGTCCAACATCCGCCTGCTCGACATCGCCAACCGCATAATCGGCAAATACCGGGGACTGTGCGGGGACGGCAGGATATTTCCCGTTCCGCATTATAACACGTGCCTTGCCGGTATCCGTGCCGTCGCCAAGCGTTGCGGCATCACCAAGCATATCACGTGGCATCAGAGCCGCCACACGGCAGCCACGACGATATTCCTCTCCAACGGTGTTCCCATCGAAACGGTCAGCTCCATGCTCGGACACAAGAGCATAAAGACGACGCAGATTTACGCAAGTGCGCCCAGAATGGTCGCTTAATAAATACTTCTTTAGCAAGAAGTTAGGATTGGGTTCGATATAATCCTATCGTCAATCAGTTTATCCAAAGGGGAAACCCGATGGGGAGTGTAGCATACTGATTAAAGCTCCAAGTCCACTAATAGTCAGGTGGCGACTGAGGGGCAAGACGAAAAGACATACATAAGGATGAAGCCTTGATTGGTTGAATGATAGTTCAGTGGTACCAAATCTTGCAACAACGGAAGACTATTATACATACGTTGTTTCATAGTACTCTGCCTATTTTGTGCGTTAGTGCAGAGCATAAAGAACCGACTATGACACAGCCGCAATAAGCGGACAAGAACGAAAGTCGCATCCGACAGTATGTCGTGCTAATAGTTATTAAGAGAACTAACTGGGGATTACCTAAGTCGGAACGCTGGAACAAACAGCTATAAAGAAAGCTTTTGAATATCCGATATGGTAACGGAACTTCCGTAGTAGTCCGAGCAAGGGAAAGCCTTGTACATGGCGAAGGGAAGTAGTCTGTAACTTTAATACAAACAACGGAAAACGTGAGAGACGTATGAGAAATCCAGAGCAAGTATTAAACATTTTAGCTGGACACAGCAATGAGCCCGAGTATAAATACGAAAGGCTTTACCGTATTCTATTCAATGAACAGATGTTCTTTGTCGCCTACCAACGTATGTGTGCAAAGCCGGGCAACATGACACCCGGCACAGATGGCAAAACTGAGGATGAAATGAGCATTGACAGGATAAACAAACTCATAGAGAGTATAAAGGATGAGACTTATAGTCCCAATCCTGCAAAGAGAACTTACATTCCGAAAAAGAATGGGAAGATGCGTCCGCTAGGAATACCGTCTTTTGAAGACAAATTGGTTCAAGAGGTAGTAAGAATGGTGCTTGAAGCCATATATGAGGGACACTTTGAGTGGACATCGCACGGTTTCAGACCCAACCGAAGCTGCCACACAGCACTGAAAAGTCTACAAAACAATTTCAACGGTGCAAAATGGTTCATTGAGGGAGATATAAAAGGCTTCTTTGACAACATAGACCATAATGTGCTGATAGAAATAATGAAAGGCAGAATAGCAGACGACAGATTTCTTCGTCTGATACGGAAATTCCTCAATGCAGGGTACATGGAAGAGTGGCAATTCAACAAGACTTATTCAGGGACACCGCAAGGTGGTATCATAAGCCCTATTTTGGCAAACATATACCTAGACAAGTTCGATAAGTACATGGATGAATATGCCAACAAATTCAATAAAGGGACAGCAAGAAGCCGCAACAAGGATATTTGCAAACTCAACAGCAGAGTACACTACCTAAAACGTAGGATAAATGAAGTAGAGGATGTAAACGTAAGAACAAGGATGGTAGAAGAACTGCACGAAAAGCAGAAGCTGATACTTACAATGCCAAGTGGCAATGATATGGATGTAAACTTTCGCAGGTTGAAATACGTGCGCTATGCCGATGATTTCCTTATCGGAGTTATCGGAACGAAAAACGAATGTGAGAGAATCAAAGCTGACATCACTAAGTTTATGCAGGAAAAGTTAAGACTGGAGATGTCACAGGAAAAGACTTTGATTACAAATGCACAAGACAGCGCAAAATTTTTGGGTTACGAAATATATGTCCGTAAAGACTATGCCACAAAGAGAAACAGTAACGGAACAGTGCGCAGATACTTCAATGGGAACGTGATATTGCACGTTTCAAGAGAAGTAATCAAGAACAAGCTGCTCAGCCTCGAAGCCATGAAAGTTGTCACCAAACACGGCAAGGAGACATGGGTGTCAAAAGGCAGGACTTATATGATTGACAATGAAGCGCACGAGATTGTATCTCAGTTTAATACCGAAATACGAGGGTTCTACAACTATTACTCAATAGCAAACAATGCATCGGCTTTGGGACGCTCTTTCGGCTGTATTATGAAGTTCTCCATGTACAAAACTCTTGCTCAAAAGCTGAATATGTCAGTGAGAAAAGTCATTGAAAGATACCGCAAGGACAATCTCTTTGCAGTGCCTTTTGTAAACAAGGGAGGAGAAACCAAGTACAGGGTATTCTATAATGAGGGGTATGCCCGTAAAACGGATTGTGAAACAGCCCCAAGTGACAATCTGCCGTACATGTTCAAAACGCCATCGTTGAGTCTGATAGAAAGGCTTACAACAAAAACGTGCGAACTATGTGGCAAGCACGGAGAAGTGGTAATGCACCATGTCCGCACACTCAAAGAGTTAAAAGGTAAAAATGACTGGGAACGCAAAATGCTCTACATGCACAGAAAGACTTTGGTTGTATGTGCGGAGTGTAACGCAAAAATCCAGAGATGTGTCAAGTAAGATGATGTTACAGATGGAGAGCCGTATACATGGAGACGTGTAAGTACGGTTCGGGGGCAGGCAAACGAAAACCTACCGCTGTAAAGCGGAAAGGCGTTGTTTGCCGAGCCTACGTGCGCCCAGAATGGTCGCTTAATAAATACTTCTTTAGCAAGAAGTTAGGATTGGGTTCGATATAATCCTATCGTCAATCAGTTTATCCAAAGGGGAAACCCGATGGGGAGTGTAGCATACTGATTAAAGCTCCAAGTCCACTAATAGTCAGGTGGCGACTGAGGGGCAAGACGAAAAGACATACATAAGGATGAAGCCTTGATTGGTTGAATGATAGTTCAGTGGTACCAAATCTTGCAACAACGGAAGACTATTATACATACGTTGTTTCATAGTACTCTGCCTATTTTGTGCGTTAGTGCAGAGCATAAAGAACCGACTATGACACAGCCGCAATAAGCGGACAAGAACGAAAGTCGCATCCGACAGTATGTCGTGCTAATAGTTATTAAGAGAACTAACTGGGGATTACCTAAGTCGGAACGCTGGAACAAACAGCTATAAAGAAAGCTTTTGAATATCCGATATGGTAACGGAACTTCCGTAGTAGTCCGAGCAAGGGAAAGCCTTGTACATGGCGAAGGGAAGTAGTCTGTAACTTTAATACAAACAACGGAAAACGTGAGAGACGTATGAGAAATCCAGAGCAAGTATTAAACATTTTAGCTGGACACAGCAATGAGCCCGAGTATAAATACGAAAGGCTTTACCGTATTCTATTCAATGAACAGATGTTCTTTGTCGCCTACCAACGTATGTGTGCAAAGCCGGGCAACATGACACCCGGCACAGATGGCAAAACTGAGGATGAAATGAGCATTGACAGGATAAACAAACTCATAGAGAGTATAAAGGATGAGACTTATAGTCCCAATCCTGCAAAGAGAACTTACATTCCGAAAAAGAATGGGAAGATGCGTCCGCTAGGAATACCGTCTTTTGAAGACAAATTGGTTCAAGAGGTAGTAAGAATGGTGCTTGAAGCCATATATGAGGGACACTTTGAGTGGACATCGCACGGTTTCAGACCCAACCGAAGCTGCCACACAGCACTGAAAAGTCTACAAAACAATTTCAACGGTGCAAAATGGTTCATTGAGGGAGATATAAAAGGCTTCTTTGACAACATAGACCATAATGTGCTGATAGAAATAATGAAAGGCAGAATAGCAGACGACAGATTTCTTCGTCTGATACGGAAATTCCTCAATGCAGGGTACATGGAAGAGTGGCAATTCAACAAGACTTATTCAGGGACACCGCAAGGTGGTATCATAAGCCCTATTTTGGCAAACATATACCTAGACAAGTTCGATAAGTACATGGATGAATATGCCAACAAATTCAATAAAGGGACAGCAAGAAGCCGCAACAAGGATATTTGCAAACTCAACAGCAGAGTACACTACCTAAAACGTAGGATAAATGAAGTAGAGGATGTAAACGTAAGAACAAGGATGGTAGAAGAACTGCACGAAAAGCAGAAGCTGATACTTACAATGCCAAGTGGCAATGATATGGATGTAAACTTTCGCAGGTTGAAATACGTGCGCTATGCCGATGATTTCCTTATCGGAGTTATCGGAACGAAAAACGAATGTGAGAGAATCAAAGCTGACATCACTAAGTTTATGCAGGAAAAGTTAAGACTGGAGATGTCACAGGAAAAGACTTTGATTACAAATGCACAAGACAGCGCAAAATTTTTGGGTTACGAAATATATGTCCGTAAAGACTATGCCACAAAGAGAAACAGTAACGGAACAGTGCGCAGATACTTCAATGGGAACGTGATATTGCACGTTTCAAGAGAAGTAATCAAGAACAAGCTGCTCAGCCTCGAAGCCATGAAAGTTGTCACCAAACACGGCAAGGAGACATGGGTGTCAAAAGGCAGGACTTATATGATTGACAATGAAGCGCACGAGATTGTATCTCAGTTTAATACCGAAATACGAGGGTTCTACAACTATTACTCAATAGCAAACAATGCATCGGCTTTGGGACGCTCTTTCGGCTGTATTATGAAGTTCTCCATGTACAAAACTCTTGCTCAAAAGCTGAATATGTCAGTGAGAAAAGTCATTGAAAGATACCGCAAGGACAATCTCTTTGCAGTGCCTTTTGTAAACAAGGGAGGAGAAACCAAGTACAGGGTATTCTATAATGAGGGGTATGCCCGTAAAACGGATTGTGAAACAGCCCCAAGTGACAATCTGCCGTACATGTTCAAAACGCCATCGTTGAGTCTGATAGAAAGGCTTACAACAAAAACGTGCGAACTATGTGGCAAGCACGGAGAAGTGGTAATGCACCATGTCCGCACACTCAAAGAGTTAAAAGGTAAAAATGACTGGGAACGCAAAATGCTCTACATGCACAGAAAGACTTTGGTTGTATGTGCGGAGTGTAACGCAAAAATCCAGAGATGTGTCAAGTAAGATGATGTTACAGATGGAGAGCCGTATACATGGAGACGTGTAAGTACGGTTCGGGGGCAGGCAAACGAAAACCTACCGCTGTAAAGCGGAAAGGCGTTGTTTGCCGAGCCTACAGGTGACAAGTACTAAATTGGAGCATGACATATCAGCTTTTGAAAGTCGAATCAAGGGGCATATGCCGACAATGGGGGGAATGGCATGAAAAGGACTGTAATCACCGTGGACGGAAATGGAATGTTATCCATTCCGTCCAACTTGCAAGACTTGTGGATGAGTGAGGGTGAATTGGTTGATATGCTTCATGTCACCGCCATGAAACTCCATGCTGTGATAAGGTCAATATACAAGGATGGTTTATTGACGGTGTCGAAAGTCCAACAGAAACAGGAAACTTCCAATGGCATTTGGCAAACGTTGTATGGCTTTCCGATGATTGTTGCCCTTTGCTTCCGTATAAACTCATACGGGGCAGCTCGGTTTCGTGCCACCATCTTCAAGAGATTGTACGGGGCAAAAGAGAAAAGTAGTGTCATTATCCTACAACTCAATAGAAGAACAACCGCCTTTAGTTGAATGTCCTCTTGCTTGTTTGTTGGCTTGGCGCTGTCGTACTGTCGTGAATAAGTACTGAAGCATAAGCATGACATTCTTACTTGTAGGGGGATGAGTTCTGTTCATAAAAATGACGGACAAAACACCCCTTATTTTTGTTGAATTGTTGAATATGATGAAAGAAGTATTGAACATCAGGCATTTACGGCTCAACATATTCTCAACAAATCTCTCAACAAAAGAAAGATAATGTTGAAAAGAAAAAACCATGAACACCATTCCTTTCTTTCTTTTTTGCCCAGTAATTTGTTGTGTAGAGCTATTTGTTGAGAGTTTGTTGAGGGTATAAGTGGTTGGTTCTCATAAAGATAACACCTATCTTCAACAATTCAACGTTTTACATGCCCTCACTTGGTACGCTGTAAAATGTGCTTGTGGATTAATTGGCAACCGCTCTATTCTCCGAAATGGTTGCAGCAACGTTCCTTGGAGGCTTTGCGCCTCCAGCCACTTGGGCGAACCTCCGCAGTGTTTTAGCATGGCATTAGATTTATGCAGACTATACCGAAGACACACAGCACACTCGGCATAGTTCACAAAGGAAATCAACAACACACAACTGAAACACTTGGCAAGTTTCACACAGAAAATATCACCTTTTCCTTTGCAAACTCCATGTACAAAGTAGCTTGTGTCTGTGACCTTGTTCTTTCAATGTGGCAGCTTTGATGTTTGGCGTAAATTGAGAGAATTAAGGTCTGCAACCTTGGGCATGGAAAGCCGAAAGGCAAATATTTCGTCTTTTGTTCTTAGAGGAGGGAGCGAGGTTATGTTTTGGGAACCCCAAAACGCCTCGCTCCACCATGAGGGCGGAGAAATTTTGCTCCCAACGGTTGCAGAAAGTGAGTGTACCAACTGTAGGCAGTGCATAGAAATATGTAAATAGATTTGTCAGGTGTAGTTTATTCTTCCTTTATTTGCACAAAAGTATGTTTTGAGTGTTATAAAAAATAAAAAAATGCACTATTACGTTGATACTTTTGTATTTTTGCACTCAGTTATCTTGGACAGCAGAATTTGAAACACTGAAAATCCGTAATCTGTCTATATGTAAAATCTTTAAATTTGGACTATTATGACTAAGAAGTTTTGGTTAATAGCACTCATCGTAGCTTGCACTGTTGTATTTGGCAGTTGCGATAAGTCTGAGGAATTGAGTGTTGAGCAATGTAAGTTGGATATGAATCTATTCAACCAAACCTATACTGTTAATGATGAGGGGTGCTGTGTGCTAAAAGGGAGAAAGCCAATAGCAGCAGAAGAAATACAGAGTAAGGTCAAGGGCTATGGTTGGGAGAGTATTGCCACTTATGAGGTACAGGAAAACGGAAAGTTGAGCAAGGAGGAATTTTGGAAAGACAGATTTGGTGGCAGCCCTACACACTTTTGGTTTGAGACATCACAGCAAGCTTTTAGTTATTTTTATAGTGATGCCTTGCCAGCCTTTTGTTTCAGTCGTGTATCATGGACTTATGACATGGACAAAGGCTTCATACTGTTTGGCAGCAACAAGCAGACAACAGACAGCAGATACATGCAGATTCTTAAGCTTGACGAGTCGAATGGCAAGACCTTAATGTACACCATACAAAAATTGGGAGCGACGAGTGATGGCAGCAATGGTTACAAGTCTATATATGGCATGATTGTATATAAACGCATGACCGAAACCGATTTGGAAATGATGAAGAAAAGTTACACGTATGATACGGATATTGACCGTTCTGTTCCCGACAACTGCAAGTTTAAGATTAAGGCATACTGTGCAGAAGACGACAAAGACAACACAGACCCTGTGTTTCAGACCTTCTGCCTTGTAACATTTGAGCTTACCGATGAATATGGTTTCAACTCTTCAGATAATGCCTATTACAACTACTACGATTCAATTACTTGGACGAGTGATTGTCGTGATATGCCAGATAGCTTTGGAATCATGGAACGTAAGACAAACTGTTTGAATACTTCCTATTGGTGGAGCACATACTTCTTCACGCCTCATGACAATACTATTGTCTATGCCAATGGCTATAAAGATGGCCGTATTGTCTATCAAGCCCGAAAGAGGCTCTATTTGGTGAATGATGGATTCTTTGGTTACGATTGGGATAACGTAAGGTATAATTCCAAGAACCCCGAACTAACAGAATATTGCTTGCTGGACAAGAGCCGTGAGTTTATCCTAACTCCACCTACTGCCTACAAAGAAGACATTACAAAACCGTATGCAGAGTTACGTATTGTACTGAAAGGAGCAAAAGACAAAAACGACAAGGAATATATGTTAGGCGTGCTTGAACGTGAAAGAGAAGGTCTGTTGAAGATTATGGACCAGTACTATGAAGCACATAGTACTATAAAAGAAACAGAAAAGGCTTCGCTGTGTAAAACGTTTAAGGCACTACCCGAAGATGCTGATATTAAAGCATATTGGCGTACAAAACATTCTCGCATGGTACTGATACTTAAAACTGACGGGGAAGACCCTATAAACAGTGAATACTATGTGCATGCGGAACCAATTAAATGATAAATAAGTTTAATGTGGACAACAATAGTCATAAGGCGAAGTTAATCTTTGTTTTATGACTATTGTTTTTTTGCACCAACATAGTGTGGTTTCATTTTTATTTTGTATTTTTGCAACTGTAAAGAGTTGTTAGGCAAAGCAAACATATGCATATTGCAGAAGTTGTGACTATTGCCAAATCATTACCTCTATTGAGGTTGAACACTTATAAATCGCTCATTTTAAGCTATTCAGCAGATTATAGAAGAATTTTTCGGAAAAATACTACCCGAAAGGCTGGAGATTTTTCCAGAAAACAGGAGGCTTGACCTTGCTTTCCCGTACAATCCCGGAGTTACCTTTGCACCCAGCACGAAAATGACTGCCTGATGCGGCTCACTGAAAGGCGCGAAAATGGAGGTAAACGGAAGTGGAGGCAGATTAGACAGGAAAACTTCAAAAGAGAAATCCGTGAAAAAGACATCCCCAACAGAAAAGAACATAGCCGGTAGCGTGAAACCGAGCAAACCATCGGCAAGGAAGTATGTTTTTATCTGTTTGGCCAAACGTGTTTGGTCGGATGGATAAAATCATTCTTCCCGGTTTGTCTGCCGTGAGTGACGGCTTGTTCCATTTATGGAATGTGCGGTCATACACGGCTTTCCGCTTCCGGCTCAAAAGGACAACGAAAAAAGAAAAATCGTCAAAACCCCGTAAAAGCACCTCTTTGGCATAAGCACAAAAGAAAGGGGCCTTGTCTCATCAGTCTAAACTATTGTTTAGGCGTGAGGCAAAGCCCTTTTCTCCGCTTATGCGGCAGTCGGCACACGTTCGTTCAAAATCTTTTTGGGCGATGGTGTGCTGACGGATAAAATCGCTTTTACGGAAAAACTTGTGTGAGAAGAAAAAATCAGGAGATTCATTTCTAAATCTCCCGTTTTATTGTTACTTTTGCATACGAAGAGTTCTTTGAAGGTTACGCAACGCACAGAAGAATAATGCAGTAGATAACTAACTAATTCGTAACCTATTACTATTATGAGCGATTACCCAATGCTCATTTCCAATAAATTACACTCTTTTCGTAACTTCTGTCTGCAAAGTTACAAAAAAGCCGTATCATTTCAGGATATTGTTTTTGTTTTTGTAGCTACCCGATATGGCTGTCTTTTCAATTTATCGGGAAGAATAAAAAAAACATCAGCATATTTTGGGGAAAACATGCTGATGTTTTTTTATTTTTTGTACAAAATACAGAAGCTTTTGTACGATTTATTTTGAGACTTCTAGCATTCTTATAATCAGGATCTTATTCTGTTAAGCTAAGCATCTGTGCTTCCTGAGGAACATAATCTCCCTGGAAGAAACGGCTGGCACGAAGCAGGTGTCGCCAGATACTTACCAACTCTTGTGATTCCTGAAGAATGTTCAGATATACCATCGAAGCTTTCAGGCTTGTGCTGTCTGCTTCCTGCATGCGGTTCATCTGCTGTTTGCGCAATGCTGATATCTTATTCTTCAAAGCATCACCTTTTACTAAAATATCATCGGCTTCGGCATAGTTGTTGTTTTCGATGACTGTTTGAGTACGATCCATCAGCTGACAGAGTTCTTCACGTATTGGTAAGAATTCTGCGATGCAATCTTTTGATATCGGGTTGAAGTTGTTGTCTACGTGTTCCTTACAAGGTTCACAAATACGCTTCAAGCAGTATAACATCTGTTCGCAGCTGTTACTTCCCAGGTGGAACCATGTATTCTTTTCGATAGCAATAGGAATAGGTATACGACGTAAACCGAGAATTTCTTTACGACGACGTTTTTTCAACATTTTCTTTTGATCGTCGGTTGAACTCATTACTTTCTTCAACTGTTTCAAGTCTTCGTTGATGAATCCGTCGGTTACTTGCATATAAGCCTGTTCGGTATAGTTGATGTAGTCGGTCAATGTTTCTTTCACGTGCAGACGGAGCAGTGACAAGACTTCTGCTTTGTCTTTGCTTGCCATCATACGTTTGAACGTATCGTCCTGCTGTTCTGCCTTTTCTTTCTTGCTGTATTTAATGTTACTGCGAACCAGCAAGAATACTGCAACACAGATGAAGATAAACATTCCAACAAAGCTAGTGTAGAACATGATGGCAGTAACCAGTGCACAGATAGTAAAGGCTACGAAAGCTGTAATGAACCATCCGCCGATAACTGACAGCATTCCAGTGATACGGTATACAGCGCTTTCACGTCCCCAAGCACGGTCGGCAAGTGAAGAACCCATAGCTACGATAAAGGTAACGTATGTAGTAGAAAGCGGCAACTTCATTGTTGTACCGATAATGATCAACAAACCAGAAAGTACCAGATTGACTGCTGCACGAACCATATCGAATGCTGCTCCATTTTCCAGGATAACTTCATCCTTGTTGAAACGGCTGTCTATCCAGCGGCGCATTCCTACCGGAATTACTTTTACCATGAATTCATTAATCGTTGTGGCGCGGCGTACGATGGTACGTGCCAGAGCAGATGAGCCGAACATTTCGTCACCCTCTTCCTGACGTGCCAGGTCGACAGATGTCTTGATTACGTTTTTAGCTTTCTTAGAGGTAGCAAGTGCATATACCATGATGATACCCGAAGCAAGCAGGAAGATGGCCGGAGTCTTGGCAGATGACATAAGAGAACTCATCATGAAGTCGTGTATACCTGCACCGTTCGAATTGGCAACGTAGTCGGTATAAGCTGAGAAACCGGCAAGAGGTACACCGATAAAGTTTACAAGGTCGTTTCCAGCAAAAGCCAGAGCCAGTGCGAAAGTACCGAGTAATACGATGATGCGGAATACGTTTACCTTACACCAGTGAAGAATCTGCATTAGCAATGTAAAGAAAACAAAGCATCCGGCTACAAGTAATGTCGTGTTTTGATCTATCCAGGCAAGTGATTCAGCACTCATAAACGGTGCACTTTTCAAGCCTTTGATCAGAACGAAATATGAAAGTGATGTGACTGAAATTCCTCCGAATATACCAATTGTCCAGGAAAGATGTTTTTTATAGTTGAAACTGAAAATGATTCGGGATATATACTGAACAAGAGTTCCGGCAATAAATGCGATAGCGACAGAGAGGAAGATACCCATGATAACGGACAATGCTTTTTCGGTGTTCATCATATCTCCCAATGAAAGAAGACCGGTTTCATCGCCGATAATTTTCAGAATAGCCAGAATAAATGTACCTCCCAATAATTCGAATACCATTGAAACGGTGGTTGAGGTAGGTAACCCCAGCGTGTTAAATACGTCCAGCAGCACAACATCCGTTACCATGACGGCAAGCAGGATACACATAATTTCATAGAAACTGAAATTGGCGGGTTGGAAAATGCCGTGCCGGGCGATGTCCATCATGCCGTTACTCAAAATAGCTCCGGCAAAAACGCCGACTGCCGCTACAATGATAATTGTCCTGTACCGGGCAACCTTTGCACCTACGGCGGAGTTCATGAAGTTAACTGCATCATTGCTGACACCTACCAGAAGGTCGAATATTGCCAGCATAAAAAGGAAAATTACAATTCCCAAGTAAAGAGTTTCCATATACTACTATAAAATGAATTTTTCAGTGTCGCAAAGGTATGCAGGGGGTATTATATTGAAATGTCATAAATGTTACAATCGTGTTACAAAATGAAAAAGGGATTTTTTAGAATTTCTTCGCATGTTTATCTACTGGAAATTCGTAACTTTGTGCCCTAAACATAGAATTATTATAGTAATTACTAAAATATTATAGCAATGTCAGAGTCAAAGAGAATAAAAACTGCCTTGGTATCGGTATACCATAAGGATGGTTTAGATGCAATCATTCGTCGTTTGGCGGAAGAAGGTGTAGAATTTTTGTCTACCGGCGGTACACGTCATTTTATTGAAAGTTTGGGTTATCCCTGTCATGCAGTGGAAGATCTGACTGGATATCCTTCTATTCTGGGTGGTCGCGTAAAGACACTTCATCCGAAAGTGTTTGGTGGTATTTTATGCCGTCGTGAACTGGAAGAAGACCGTCAGCAGGTTACTCAGTATGAAATACCTGAAATAGATCTGGTGATTGTCGATCTTTATCCGTTTGAAGATACAGTTGCTTCAGGAGCCGATGCTCAGTCTATTATCGAAAAGATTGACATAGGTGGTATCTCATTGATTCGTGCAGCAGCGAAAAACTTCAATGATGTAGTTATCGTAGCAAGTAAAGCTCAGTATAAGCCGTTCCTTGATATCATTACAGAAAACGGTGCGGTTACTACTCGTGAAGAACGTCGCTGGTTTGCTAAAGAAGCATTTGCCGTTTCTTCTCATTATGATTCAGCTATCTTCGGATGGTTCGATGGAGGTGAAGATTCTGCATTCCGTTGTGCTGCTGAAGAACCGAAAGTATTGCGCTATGGTGAAAATCCTCATCAGAAAGGTGTTTTCTTCGGCGATTTGAACAAGATGTTCGATCAGATTCATGGAAAAGAAATTTCATACAACAATCTGCTTGACATCAATGCAGCAGTTGATTTGATTGATGAGTTCAAGGGAGAAACAACATTTGCTATCCTGAAGCACAATAATGCTTGTGGTCTGGCTTCTCGTCCTGTATTGGTAGATGCCTGGCGTGCTGCATTGGCAGGAGATCCTGTTTCTGCTTTCGGTGGTGTGCTTGTAACAAATACTGTAGTAGACCGTGCTACAGCCGAAGAAATCAATGGTTTGTTCTTCGAAGTTATTATTGCTCCTGATTACGATGTAGATGCTTTACAGATTCTTACTCAAAAGAAGAATCGCATCATTCTGGTTCGCAAAGAAGCTGAAACTCCGAAAAAACAGTTCCGTTCTTTGTTGAACGGTGTATTGGTTCAGGATCGTGATTTGAAGACTGAAACTCGTGACGATTTGAAACAGGTTTCTGAAAAAGCTCCTTCGGATGCTGAAATAGACGATATGCTTTTTGCTAACAAGATTGTAAAACAAAGTAAGAGCAATGCAATTGTACTGGCTAAAGGAAAACAGCTTGTAGCTAGTGGAGTTGGTCAGACTTCACGCGTTGATGCATTGAAGCAGGCTATCGAAAAAGCTAAGTCTTTCGGATTCGACCTGAATGGTGCTGTTATGGCCAGTGATGCTTTCTTCCCCTTCCCCGACTGTGTAGAACTTGCAGATAAGGAAGGTATTAAAGCTGTCATCCAGCCGGGTGGCTCAGTGAAAGATGAACTCACTTTCCAGTATTGCAATGAACATGGTGTAGCTATGGTCATTACTGGAGTGCGTCATTTCAAGCATTAATATTTACAAGGAATATAAATAATGAGGAATAAAGGCTTTCCGTGGGGAATTGCATGAGGCGAGGCTGTATAAGTCTTTATTCTTCATTATATATTTATATTTTCCATATTAATTTAATAAGATCCTTTTATTACAGAGAAGAAAGATTATGGGATTATTTTCTTTTACACAAGAAATAGCAATGGATCTTGGAACTGCCAATACCATTATATTGAGCAATGACAAGATTGTAGTGGATGAGCCATCGGTGGTAGCACTCGACCGTCGCACTGACAAAATGATTGCTGTCGGTGAACGTGCAAAACTGATGTATGAAAAGGAAAACCCAAACATCCGCACTGTGCGCCCGCTTCGTGATGGTGTGATTGCCGACTTTAATGCGTGCGAGCAGATGATGCGTGGTTTGATAAAGAAAGTGAATACGGGGCGCCGTTTGTTTACTCCTTCACTTCGTATGGTGATTGGTGTTCCTTCTGGTTCTACTGAAGTAGAGCTGAGAGCAGTACGCGATAGTGCTGAACATGCGGGCGGACGTGATGTATATCTGATTTTTGAGCCAATGGCAGCTGCTATCGGTATCGGATTGGATGTAGAAGCTCCGGAAGGTAATATGATTGTAGATATAGGTGGTGGTTCTACCGAAATTGCGGTTATTTCATTGGGAGGTATTGTGTCGAACAATTCTATCCGTATCGCCGGAGATGATTTGACAGCCGATATTCAGGAATATATGAGCCGTCAGCATAATGTGAAGGTGAGTGAACGTATGGCAGAACGTATCAAGATTCATGTGGGAGCTGCCTTGACAGATTTGGGAGAGGATGCTCCGGAAGACTATATCGTGCGTGGACCTAACCGAATTACTGCATTGCCGATGGAAGTTCCGGTTTGTTACCAGGAAATTGCTCATTGTCTGGAAAAGAGCATTGCTAAGATAGAGACTGCAATTCTGAGCGCATTGGAAAATACTCCTCCAGAATTGTATGCTGATATCGTGAGCAACGGTATTTATCTGGCTGGTGGTGGCGCATTGTTGCGTGGACTCGATAAACGTTTGACTGACAAGATCAATATTCCGTTCCATATAGCCGAAGACCCCTTGCTGAGTGTAGCTAAAGGTACAGGTATTGCACTGAAGAACGTCGATCGTTTTTCATTCTTGATGAGATAAAACTTCCATTGAAGCATTATTTATGGAAGTTGCGGGGCCTTGAAAGATTATGGCTCCGCGTTAATCTTGATATTTCTCTTCTCTGATAGGTTGTAGGTATGCGAAATCTGCTAAACTTTTTATTGAAATATGATTATTGGCTGCTCTTTGTCTTCTTAGAGGTAGTGAGCTTCATTTTGCTGTTTCGTTTCAACAGCTATCAGGGGAGTGTCTTTTTTACTTCAGCCAATCGTATTGCCGGAAACATTTATGAAGTAGCCAGCGAAATTACTTCTTATTTCGGGTTGCATACGGTAAACCGTGATTTGGTACGCCGTAATGTAGAACTGGAATTGCAAGTTGAGTCTTTGAGTAAAGCACTTAAAGCTTATACACGCGATACTACCGAAGTAGAAAAGAATTATAAAGATGTGCTGGCTGATTATTCTATCTATCCGGCTCAGGTGGTGAATAACAGTTTGACACACGTTGATAATTACATAACAATCAATAAGGGTTCTGCTGATAGTATTTGTGCTGAAATGGGGGTAGTGAGCGGAAATGGAATTGTTGGCATTGTATATCAGACTTCGGCTCATTATGCCATTGTTTTACCAGTCTTGAATTCGAAAAGCAGTATCAGTTGTAAAATACGTCGGACAGATTATTTCGGTTCTTTAAAATGGAGTGGAGGTTCTTCACTTTATGCCTGGCTTAGGGATATTCCGCGACATTCTGAGTTCTCGTTAGGCGATACAGTCGTGACTAGCGGGCATAGTGCTGTATTTCCGGAAGGTATTCCTGTGGGAGTGGTAGATGATATAATGGATAGTCATGACGGGTTGTCGTATGTGTTGAAAGTAAAACTGTTTACCGATTTTGCTCGTCTGAACGATGTAAATGTGATTAGTGCTCGTGGACAGTCAGAACAGGCTGTACTCGAAGATAATATAAAATAAAGGATATGGTATTGTTCTTACATAGACTGGGCTGGTTTGTGTTTCTGGTACTGCTTCAGGTACTGGTACTGAACCATGTGCATATCTTAGGCTATGCAACTCCTATGCTTTATATCTATTATATATTGATATTGAATGCTGAAACTCCGCGTAAATCGTTGTTGTTGCAGGCATTCTTTATTGGACTTTGCATTGATATATTTAGTAATACTCCTGGCATGAATGCGGCAGCGGCTACAATGATGGCTTTTACCCGTCGTCCGTTACTGCGTATGCAGATGCTTCGTGATGTGACTGACGATTATGTTCCCGGTATTCGCTCAATGGGATTCTATCCGTTTTTCAGGTATGTTCTGAGTGAAACGGTGGTATTTATTGTGACTTTGCAGGTTATCGATGCTTTTACCTTTTTCCGCATGAGTGAGCTGATGTGGAAAATTCTGACAGATACATTGATGACGATTGTCGGTATTATTTGTATAGACACTATAAGGAGGAAGAAGTAGTGGATAGAAATTATAAGCTGGCAAAAAGAAGATATGTAATAGGTGGCGTCGTGCTGACGGTAGTTGTTCTTTTTATCATTCGCTTGTTTGCCTTACAAATATTGAGTGACGATTATAGAAAGAATGCAGACAGTAATGCCTTTCTGAAAAAAATCCAATATCCGAGTCGTGGAGTAATATACGACCGTACGGGTAAGCTGTTGGTTTATAATCAGCCTGCTTATGATATTACGGTGGTAATGAAGGAAATTACTTCACTGGATACGCTGGACTTGTGTCGTACGCTGAGGATTACCCCTGAATTTTTACGGCGTAAGTTTCGCGATCTGAAAGATCGTCGTTTAAATCCTGGTTATTCGCCTTATACCAATCAAGTCTTTCTTACCCAACTTTCAGCTGAAGACTGTGGGGTTTTTCAAGAGAAGCTTTTTAAATTTCCCGGTTTTTATATTCAAAGACGTACTATTCGTCAGTATAATTACAATTCGGGGGCACATATATTAGGAGATATAGGGGAAGTTTCCAAACAGGAAATGGAGGACGATGAATATTATCTGCCCGGTGATTTTATTGGAAAGCTGGGAGTGGAACGCTCTTATGAGAAACAACTTCGAGGAGAAAAGGGAGTTGAAGTACTGCTTCGTGATGCGCATGGCCGCATTCAGGGCAATTATATGGAAGGAAAATTTGATAAAGCTCCTGTTCCTGGCAAGAACCTGACATTAAGTCTGGATATTGAGCTTCAGATGTTGGGTGAAAGGCTGCTGGAAGGGAAAATTGGAAGTATTGTTGCTATTGAGCCTTCTACGGGTGAGGTACTATGCCTTGTTTCATCGCCAACTTATGATCCCAGTCTGATGATTGGACGTGACAGAGGAAAGAATCATTTAGCTATGTCAAAGGACCCTTGGAAACCCTTGCTGAACCGTGCTATAATGGGAGCTTACCCTCCGGGATCTACTTTTAAAACTACTCAGGCCTTGACTTTTCTTCAGGAAGGAATTATTAATACAGGAACCATGTATCCATGCTCTGGAGGATTCTCTTACCGTGGACTTCATGTGGGATGTCATGCTCATCCCTCGCCTCTGTCTTTGATTCCTGCCATTGCAACTTCTTGTAATGGTTATTTTTGCTGGGGATTGTATTATATGATTGGTGCACGACAGAAATATGGTTCTGTGCAGAAGGCCATGAATACCTGGCGTGATTACATGGTTTCAATGGGATTTGGCTATCAGTTGGGAATTGACTTGCCGGGAGAAAAACGTGGAATGATTCCTAATGCACAGTATTATGATAAGGCATACCGCCGTTCATGGAATGGTTTGACTATTATTAGTATTTCAATCGGACAGGGAGAAGTTACTGCTACTCCATTACAGATTGCCAACTTGGGTGCTACTATAGCCAATCGGGGATATTTTGTAACTCCTCATGTCGTAAAGGAAATAGAAGGAGAGTCTATTGATTCGATTTATACAACTCGCCGGTATACGAAAGTAGATAAAGGGCATTATGAAGAAGTTGTACAAGGCATGCGTTCGGCTGTGCTTGGAGGTACATGCCGTACGGCAAATATTCCAGAACTGGAAATCTGCGGAAAAACGGGTACAGCGCAAAATCATGGAAAGGACCATTCTGCATTTATGGGATTTGCTCCGATGAATAATCCGAAGATAGCAATTGCTGTTTATGTAGAGAATGGAGGATGGGGAGCCACATATGGGGTTCCTATCGGAAAATTGGTGATAGAAAAGTATTTGACTGGTAAGCTGACTGCGGAAGACGAGGCGTTGGCAACCGATATTCAAAACCGAAGAATTGATTATGGCTTACAGGAAAGATAGTTTATGGAAAACAGTTGACTGGTGGACGATAGCTCTTTACATGGTGCTGATCGTATGTGGATGGTTCAGTGTGTGCGGAGCCAGTTATGATTATGGTGATCCTGATTTTCTGAACTTTACTACACGTGCCGGAAAGCAGTTGATGTGGATTGGATGTTCCTTGACTTTAGGTTTTGTTTTGTTGATGCTTGAAGAACGTTTGTATGATACTTATGCTTATCTGATATACGGTATTTTGTTGTTGTTGCTTTTTGGAACAATATTTAATCCACATGAGATAAAAGGATCACGTTCGTGGATTGTATTGGGACCTGTGAGTTTACAGCCCGCAGAGTTTGCGAAGTTTGCAACAGCTTTAGCTTTGGCAAAATATATGGGCGAGTATACCTTTTCTATCGAGCGGGGTAGAAACATGCTGGTATGTCTTGCTATAATTCTTATCCCTATGGTGCTGATAGTCTGTCAGAAAGAAACGGGTTCGGCATTGGTTTACTTATCATTTTTTCTTGTTCTCTATAGAGAAGGTATGACCGGTTCCATCTTGTTTGCTGGTGTATGTGCCATTATTTATTTTATTGTCGGTATTCGTTTCAGCAATGAACTGATGGCAGATGGACTCACTTCATTGGGAGAATTTGCCGTATTGGGGTTAATTATATTGTTTTCTGCCTTATTGGTCAAAGCATATTGTAAGAATAGCGATCGAACTGTAGTCTATATACTTTCATTTGGATTGGGATCGATGTTATTGGGATGGCTTTTTTCGCTTTATGTCATTCCGTTTGATGTCGTTTATTTGCAGGGAGGTGTTTGTGCAGCCTTATGTATTTATCTGGTCTATTTATTCCTGCATGAACGTATTCGTAATTATCTGTATATATTGGTTTTTACCATTGGTTCGGTAGGTTTCCTTTTTTCTGCCGATTATGTGTTCAATGAAGTACTGGAACCTCACCAGCAGATTCGTATAAAGGTATTATTGGGTATGGAAGACGATCCGACGGGAGCTGGATATAATGTAAATCAAAGTAAAATCGCCATTGGATCTGGAGGTTTTCTTGGTAAAGGCTTTCTGAACGGTACTCAGACAAAACTGAAGTATGTCCCTGAACAGGATACTGATTTTATTTTTTGTACGGTAGGAGAAGAAAAAGGATTTGTGGGTTCTACTTTCGTTATTCTTTTGTTTGCTTCATTAATATGGCGTTTGATTTATTTGGCTGAACGTCAGAGTACCCGTTTTGGAAGAGTATATGGATATAGTGTGTTAAGTATTTTCTTTTTTCACCTGTTTGTTAATGTAGGCATGGTGTTAGGGTTAACTCCAGTCATCGGTATACCGCTTCCTTTCTTTAGTTACGGAGGATCTTCGCTTTGGGGCTTTACAATTTTATTATTTGTCTTTCTGCGTATTGATGCTGCTCGTGAACGGTAATAAGCGTATGCCTACATCACTGATACCTTTTAAAGGCTCATCTCGCATGATGTGTATTATCTGAACCATACTGTCGGATGGAGAAAAAGTGACAGGGTGGTGAGGGGAGGTATACTGGTATAAATTGCTGGAAGTTCCATTTCCTTTCCAGTTGCCTTGTTTGTCTGCCAGTGTGATATGGAGGGTATCGGGATGTCTGTCGGGACTAAGCGGATATAATATTTCCATCCATATATCTTGATAAGGATAGTTTTCTGTATGTCGTAGTCCTACTTCTAAGTCGTATTGTTTTCCTGCCAATTGAGCAGGTAACTGGTATTTCAGGGTATCTGTCTTTTTCCAGCCCTCAATACTCAGGTTTTGATAAGTATGGTAAATGGTTTGGTTATCGCATGCCGCAAGGGAGAATAGTAAACAGATTATTCCCCCTGCGATGCGAATATATGATGAAGTTTTTCGTGTGGTCATACTATCTCATTGTTATTCTTTCGTCCCTGTCGGCGCGGGCGATTGTTGGCTTGCTTGTTTCCTTCCGGCTGCGGTTGCTGAGCACGAGCTTCTGGTTGGTTAGCTTGTTTATCGGAAGGATTTGGAGCTGCTCCTTGTTGTTTAGGCGGACGATTTCCTTTTTCTCTGCGTTTTTCTCCTTGACGTTCTTCTTTTCGTCTGTTATCTTTGCCTGAATTGGATGGAACATTATTAGCAGTTGTAGCATTAACTGCTATTTTAGCTGTATTTTCTCCTTTTTCCTGACCGGCAGCATTGTTGGGTAAAGCCTTCTGAGAATTATTTTCCTGAACCGGTTGTTGACGGTTTTCTCCGTTTTTCTTCTTTTTACGGTTCTTGCTGTTCCGGCTTTTATCGAAGCGGGTTACGCTTTCTTGTTCCAGCAAATCTTTCGGACGTGCAGGTTCATGCATTCCGTTGTCATTAAGCTTTTCAGGTTTCTCACCTCTACGGTTCATATTGATAACCTCAAAAGCACGGCGTGCTGTAAGCGTTACTTCATTGGCAAGGAAACTCTTATCGGTAGAATAAATGATTTCTCCTTTTAAAATATCTGCTTTGAAGTAATAATATGTAGCATCCAGTGTTTCGAGTGTGATTTCTTTACTCGGGAGTCGTTTCTGGCATTCTACATAGGCATCTACTTCGTAGTTGAGGCAACATTTCAGTTTTGCGCACTGTCCTGCCAGTTTTTGAGGATTAAGTGATATATCCTGATAACGTGCTGCTCCTGTAGATACAGAGATAAAGTTTGTCATCCATGTAGCACAGCATAATTCACGTCCGCATGGGCCAATACCCCCGATGCGTCCGGCTTCCTGACGTGCACCAATCTGTTTCATCTCGATACGCACACGAAAAGCTTCTGCCAAGACTTTGATTAGCTGGCGGAAGTCGACACGCTCATCAGCAATGTAGTAGAAAATAGCTTTATTTCCGTCACCTTGATACTCTACGTCACCGATTTTCATTTGAAGCCCTAAGTCCGCAGCAATCTGGCGTGAACGAATCATTGTTGCATGTTCACGACTTTTAGCTTCTTCATATTTTTCCATGTCGACAGGCTTAGCCTTACGGTATACTCGGCGTATCTCAGCATCAGGCTTGATGTTTGCTTTACGCATTTGTAAAGGTACGAGTCGGCCAGTCAGTGTAACTGTGCCGATATCGTGTCCGGGGCTGGCTTCTACTGCTACGATATCTCCCTTTTCCAGTTTCAGATGGTTACTGTTCTTGAAATATCCTTTGCGGGTATTTTTGAATTGAACCTCTACCATATCCTGCTCTTCACTGTTGCCAGGGATATCTGCCATCCAGTCGTAAGTGTTCAGCTTGTTATCTTGTCGTCCGCAGCCCTTGCAGCATAAAGAACCGCTTCCGTTTTTCAATATAAATTTGCTCATAGTTTCAATTCTTTAATAGTACAATCATTTTCAGGGCGAAATCGAAAAAAACAAATTTGGGATTTACGTTTTGTTCGATGTGTCGTCCGGCTTCCTCCAATTCTTCCATGATACCTATCACATTTCTTTCGTTTACAAAAGGAGCGAATCGTGAGGCAAATTGTGCTTCTTCACGTCCTAAATAGTTCATTTCCGAGTGGTGGAAGTTATATATAAAGTTTTCTCGTATCATACGTTGGCAATAGGCTAGCAGATTTTTCTGCCTTTCTCTGCCTAAAGCTGCAACTTGTTCACTCCAGGCTTTCATTTCCTTGAGCCGACGTGCATAAGCTAATCTCATCAGTGAAGTGAACAATTCAAAGAAAAGTCGGTTCTCTTCTCCTAAGTGTATGTTTTCTATAGCCCGCAGTACACTCCCGGCAGATAAATGTGCAATGTCGGAAGCATCTTCTGGCTGAAGCATATAACGTGTACGTAATAGTCCGGCAATATCTTCTTCGTTAAGTGGAGGCAGGTTAAAGCGCTGCATACGGCTCGTAAGTGTTGGCAAAATGCTTTCGGGAGCCTCGCTAACCAATAAAAAGATTGTGTAGGCTGGTGGTTCTTCCAACAATTTGAGCAATTTGTTTCCACACTCTGCATTCATCTTTTCCGGAAGCCATATAATCATGATTTTGTAACTGCCTTCTCCGGCTTTCAGTGAAAGCTTGCGTTGTATTTCATCGCTTTCGCGGACAAAGATCTGCGCTTGCTGATTTTCGGCTCCCATACGTGCCAGCCAGTTTGCCAGTGAAAAATAAGGAGAGTCAATCAACTGTTGTCGCCAGACATCTATAAAATCGTCAGAAACGGTGTCGCGTCCTGCTTTTTTCTTTATTACCGGAAAAGCAAAATGTACGTCAGGATGAACCAGTTTGTTCATTTTTATGCATGAAGGACATTTTCCGCAGGCATCTTCTTCACCCGGATTTTCACAACACAGATAGCGAGTTAACGCTAATGCCAGAGGTAATTTCCCTGTACCTTCTGCTCCGCAAAACAATATGGCATGGGGCACTCGTCCTTCGTGTACGAGTGTCAACAAATGGCGTTTTGCCTCGGTTTGTCCTATGACGTCTTTGAAAAACACAGTTAATAAATTTCTTTAGCTACACGGCGTACGCTTTCTGTTGCCCCTACGGTGTAAAAATGAATACTAGGTACACCATGAGCTATCAACTCACGACATTGATTGATGCACCATTCTACTCCCAGCTGGCGAGCTTCTTCATCTGTTTGACATTTTAAAGCTTCCAATGCCAGTTCCTGAGGTAAATCAACTTTAAATGTTTTGGGAACAACGGACAGCTGTGACAACTTACTGAACGGTTTAATTCCCGGAATAATAGGAATATCAATACCTTCCTGACGGACACGATCTACAAATTCGAAAAATTTCCGGTTGTCATAGAATAATTGAGTTACAGCGTACTCGGCTCCAGCTTCTACTTTCTTTTTCAGCCAGTAGATATCTTGTTCCATATTGGGAGCTTCCTCGTGTTTCTCCGGATAACAGGCTACTCCATAGCTGAATGGATGTACAGGAGCCTTGATTGGTGATCCGTCGACGAATACACCTTGATTAAAATCATTGATTTGATGTTCCAGTTCTATGGCATGTGCATACCCTCCTGGCTCAGGAGTGAATACTTGTTCATGTTTGGCTTTATCACCACGCAGAATCAATAAATCAGTGATTCCCAAAAACTGTAAATCTAATAATACATACTCTGTATCTTCACGTGTAAATCCGCTACATAATATGTGTGGAACTACCGTAATATTGTATTTGTTCTGTATGGCAGCTGCTACCGCTACTGTACCGGGACGACGACGGATTCGTTTGCGCTCATAAAGACCATTACCCAGTTCGCGATATATATATTCGCTTCGATGGGTAGTGATGTTTATGTATTTAGGATCGAATTCGCGCAACGAATCGATTGTTTCATATAATTTCTCTATCCCAGTGCCTTTCAGCGGAGGAAGAATCTCGAATGAAAAGGCTGTCTTTTCAGGTGATTTTATTAAGTCGATTACTCTCATTTTGCTTTTTTTGCGCCTTGTCAGGCGTGTTACATATTTGGCAAAAATAAGAAAAATATTGTACTTAATGGGAGAATGTTTCTTAATTTTTTTAATTTACTGACCGATAATCAGAGTACAGGAGTAAACAAATGAGCGAACCATCCGACAAATCGTTTCCATGGAGTTCGTTTTTTGTAAACCTCTTTAGTCATGATCGTACTGTTCTGTTTGTCGGCACTGAATATATCAGTCAGTTGTGCTGTAACAGGCAAATCGAAAACGAATGCATTTATCTCGTAATCATATCGTAAACTCCGGCTGTTCAGGTTTGTACTACCTACGGTACAGAATCGTTCGTCTACCATCATGACTTTAGAATGATGGAATCCTCCGTTGTAAACATAAATATGCGCTCCCTTCTTTCTTAGTTGGTTAGCAAGATAAAATCCTGCATCGGGTGTGAAGCTGATATCCGACTTTCCGGGAATCATGATTTCTATTCTGACTCCACGGTCGACAGCTTTTTCAATGGCACGGCGAATGCTGGATGTCGGGGTGAAATAAGGATTGATAATCTGTATTTTCCGTTCGGCCGAATTGATGGCTGCAATATATGCATGTCTCATTGCTTCAGGAGATATTTTGGGAGCCCGCTGTACGATTGCTACCTGATGTCCCGCATGTACAGGAGCTGCATTCAATGAATCTTCCCCGAATGGAAAATATTCGTCTCCTCCGATTTGCTGTTTGGTTTCCTTATTCCACATTGTGAGGAAAACTTCCTGCAATTTTTCAACGGCAGGTCCTTTGATACGGATATGCATATCTCTCCATGCGCCGATTTTGGGAAGTCCGTTTATATAATAATCGGCAATGTTCATACCTCCTGTATATCCTACTTTACCGTCTATGACTATAATTTTTTGGTGGTCACGACTAGCTGCATGATTGACATACGGGAAAGTAATAGGGTCGAATGTAATAATCTCTATCCCTCTTTTACTTAAATCTTTAAGTAGTCTTTTACGAAGCGGACGGTTGTTTGACATATTTCCGAAGGCATCGAACATAGCTCGTACCTTCACTCCGTCTTTTACTTTCTCCGCAAGCAAGTCAAACAATGCATTTCCGATAGAGTCATTTCTGAAATTGAAGTATTCCAGATGTATATGATGCTTTGCCTTTTTGATTTCTTCAAAAAGGTCGTTAAATTTTTCTCTGCCACTGGGCAGCAGCTTCAGGTCATTGTTATTTATGATTGCTACATTCTGGCTATGCAGATATCTGGCAAATAGCGAATCAGCTGGCAGATAAGTAGAATCTTTTTCCGCAATGATGGATGATTGCGCATGGCAAGGTAAGCCGAATTTCACAATCAGTAAAATTAAACAAAGAAATTTTTTGTGAAATTTGTAGTCATTCATGCATTTGGTAGTTTTTGTGAGGTGCAAAAATATGGATTTTAATCAAGAAACCGTCATGACTTTATTTGCTTTTCTCCAAATTGTTACTATTTGACTGTAAAATCAGATGAAATGACTTTTCTGCACTTCTTTTCTTCTGCTTAATTTTATTGATATCTTGTATCTTATGCCATTTTTGAATTTTTATCTTTCAGATATTTACTATAACTTCTGCCTACAGGAATTTTGATTCCATTATATAAAAGAATCTCTTTCGAAGTATAACTGGCAATCCGATAGATTGGAACAACGAAGGATTTGTGTACTCGTATAAATTTTTCTTCGGGCAAAAGTTCCTGTAGCGTTTTCAAACTCATTTGTGAAGTTAGAGTCGGCTGACTGGTGAGATGAATACGCACATAGTTATCCATCGATTCTATATATAGAATATCTTTCAGTTGGATATTTGTATTTTTGTATTCCACTTTTAGTGTGATATACTCGTCTGTAAATGTTGGTTGAGCGGAAAGTTGTTGTAGTGTTTGTAGCTCTATAGCTTTTTGTACTGCTTTTTCAAAACGAGCATACGAGAATGGTTTGTGAAGAAAATCTATAGCATTCAATTCAAAGCCATCGAGAGCGTATTGTGCATAGGCTGTTGTAAAAATCAACATTACTTCGTGAGGGAGGTCACGAGCCAGATCTCTTCCATTGATGTCTTCCATCTCTATGTCAAGGAAAAGAATATTGGGTTTTATTTTCTTGACCTGTTCAATGCCTGCAATCGGATTGGTAAAGACTGTCAGTTCTATATTTCCATGGCGCTGGCAGAAGCTGGATATGATTTCCAGCGCCATTGGTTCATCATCGATTGCTATACATTTTATGTTCATTGTCTTAAATTGATACTCAGTGTGACGGCATATTTCCCCTCTCTTTCTCCTGTAAACAAACTATACCTGTTCGGATAAAGAAGATCGAGGCGCTTTTTGCAGTTTTCTATTCCTATTCCTTTGGATGCTTTTGAGTCCGGATGGTTTAATAAAGGATTGTTTGTTGCCAATAATAATTCTCCTTTTTCTGCGCGAATGGTAATATACGCCTCTCCTTTTTTATGAGAAGATACACCGTGTTTAAATACATTTTCGACAAAGGTAATCAGAATCATAGGGACTATATTCATTTGTTCCGTTTCATCGTGTACATAAGAAAAATGAACATCAAAGTTTTCTGCTATTCGATATTTTTGGAGTTCTATATACTGACGAATGTATTCTACTTCAATGTGTAGAGGAATTTTATCTTTTGTATTATTGGCATACATATATTTCATCAGATTGATAAATTGAATAAAGGCATCTTCCGTTTTAGGAGATCCTGTTACTACCATAGCATATAGAGTATTCAGATTATTGAAAAGAAAATGAGGATTAATCTGTGCTTTGTAAAGTGCCAGTTCGGCTTTTTTCTTCTCAAATTCTACAGCTTGTCGTTCCATTATTTGGTGATAAAGTTGAGTCAGTAGTCCTACAGCTGCACTAAAGGCAATCACAACTACATACAGAAACCATACAGCTTGTTGCTGAAGTTTGATTTTGGGGATATGTTGTAAAAGTCGGGTACGTTTCATGTGGTGTAACGGGACTTCCATTTGATAGCGAGTTATGAGGTAAGTACCAACAGCTGTAAGTAAAATAAGAGAAACAGCCATCCAAAAACGTTTTTTCCCGGCAAACATAAAAGGCATGATAAAGCGGCGGTTCAGGATATATACGATATACAACCATGAAACCAACAGGTATACGAATAGTGAATTGTTTATCAGCCATCGTTCGATAGGCAGCAAGGTCATCATAGCCGGTAATAACACCAGACAGAATATCAGATCGATGTAAAACGGTAACTTTTTAATTTGCCACATAACTTGTTCTTTTTTGCAAAAATAAAAGTTTCTGCCGGTTTGAAGAAATAAGCAAAGTGGTGTTCACCACTACATTGATGTTGTTTACCACTACTTTGTTGAGAGAACATATTTTGTATTTGCAAGTAGATTATTTTTGTTGAAGTAAAGAAATCGAATAGGAAAAAATTATATAAAGTGAGTATGTTTACGAGGGTAAGATTTGTTTTTTAGGAGTTGCTTTATTATGTTCACTCTCTGTTTTTGCACAGACACTTTCGGGAGTTGTGACAGATCAGAAGAGTAGAGAGAGATTGATTTCGGCTACGGTTCAACTGATAGCTGGGGATGGAAAAATCAATTATACATCTACCGATCTGAAAGGAATGTTTCAATTTAAGAAACTTCCGGCAGGTACTTATACGCTACAGATTTCATATGTAGGATATAAAACATATAAGGAAGCCGTGATTATTCCTTCCTCTGGAGAAAAAAAGGTTAATGTAACGATGCGCGAGGATGTAAATCTGCTGGATGAGGTATCTGTTAATGCGCGTGCTACACGTGCCGAGCAGAAAGGCGACAGTTTGCTGTATAATGCTGAGGCCTTTAAAGTAATGCAAGGAAGTTCAGCCGAAGATTTATTGGCTAAGATGCCGGGGATTGTTGTAGAAGGTGGAAGTATTCAGGCTCAAGGAGAGGAAGTGAAAAAGGTGCTAGTAGATGGGAAGGAATTTTTCGATGGAGATGTGAATCTCGCCATTAAGAATTTACCTTCTGATATTATTGCAGGTATCAAGGTCTTCGATAAAAAAAGTGAGCAGGCAGAATTTACCGGGTTCGATGATGGCGAAGAAATAAAAACTATCAATATTGTGACGAAGGGAGGATTCCGCCAGGGAACTTTTGGTGAAGTGTCGGCAGGATACGGTACTGTAAATTTCTTCAATGAAGATCGTCGTATTTCATTGTTGGGTATGTCGAACAATGTGAACCAGCAGAACTTCTCGCAGGAGGATTTAGCGGGAGTTATGTCTTCTGGAGCAAGTGGCAAGCGGCGTGGAGGTGGTCGTAACGGAGGACGTGGAGGTGCTTTCGGTGGAAATGCTTCTGATTTTATGGTAGGCAGTACAGGAGGTGTTACTTCGTCGAACGGACTTGGTATAAACTATGTGGATCAGTGGGGAGAAAAATGGAAGGTGACAGGCAGTTACTTTTTTAATCAGTCGGACAATCTGACACAGCAGCAGACCGAACGTGAATATTTCGACTCATCTCTTCCTGGAATGACTTACAGTGAGTATCAGGAAAGCTCTATGAAGAACTGGAACCATCGTTTTAATATGAAACTGGATTATCAGATAAGTAATAGAACCTCGTTACAGTTTCGTCCAACACTGAGCTTTCAGAATAATGACAGGCATGGATTGCTTCAGGGACTGAATCTGTTGAATGGCATGTCTGATAATGAAACTGAAACTGCTACGTTGGGAGAAAATGATGCTTACAATGTTGGAGCTGACCTTATCTTGCGTCATCGTTTCCTGAAGGAAGGACGTACCCTGTCGTTGATGCTCAGTGGGAAAATGAGCAATACCGATGGAAATACATATACAGATTATCTTAATACATTGTATAGTGCCGACGGCTTGTCGGAAACAGACAGCTACAGTCAGTGGAAGCAGACATTGAACCGTCAATATACCTTGCGCTCTAATCTGAGTTATACGGAAAGGTTAACCGACTATATGCAGTTGCAGCTAGGATATAAGTTGAGTTATACCGATTCAGAAAATGACCGTAAGACGTATAAGAAGTCTGCGGTGAGCGATCTTTACGATCAGTTGGATGAAAGCCTGTCGAATGAGTATCAGTCGGGCTATCTAACTCAGGCAGGAAGTGTAGGACTTCGTTATCGTGCCGGTAAATTCAATGCTATGCTGGGAGTTGATGCACAATGGGCAGATTTGAGAGGTCTATCCGCAGGCAGACAATTTGTCGCACAGGTATTTTTCTATATTGCCATCGTTTACCATGCGTTATTCTTTAGATCGGACCAATTCGCTACAGTTACGTTATCGCAGCAAATCATCTGCTCCTTCGGTTACGAGCTTGCAGAATGTTATAGATAATTCCAATCCGCTTTTTCTTTCTGCGGGAAATCCGGACCTCGACCAGCAGTTGTCACATACGGCAAATCTGCGTTATTTGCGTACGACAAAGTCTGGACATACGTTTATTGCCATGGTTGGGGCTACCATACAACAAGATTATGTAGCCGACAGTACTTTCGTTGCAAAAGAAGATATGGAGCTTACTCCGTCGGTCACACTGAGTAAGGGAGCACAGTTTACTCGTCCGGTAAATATGGATGGTTACTATAGTTTGCAGTCGATGCTGACTTATGGTTTCCCTATTGATTTTATTCGGAGTAATATCAACCTCAGTCTTTCGGCTAATTATGCCAATGTACCTACTATTTTCGACGGAATAGAAAGTAAGACGCGTGAACTGAATCTGATACCGAAGATTATTATTGGTAGCAATATAAGTAATAACCTTGATTTTACTGCGTCTTATTCAGCTGGTATCAATAAGATGTTCAGCTCTTTGGATACTGCTACAGGTAGTGATTATGTTACTCATACAGCTTCGGCAAAGTTGGGATGGACATTCTTCTGGGGACTTACTTTCCGCAGTACGTTCGATTATATCGGATATACTGGTCTGGATACAGGTGCAGAAGATTATTTCTTATGGAATCTGTCACTAGGTAAAAAATTCCTGAAAAACAATGCAGCCGAAATCAGGGTGGAAGCTTTTGATGTGCTGAAGCAGAATCAGGCTTTTACTCATAGTATCGGAAGCAACTATTACGATTATATCAACAGCAATGTACCGAAACCTTATGCTATGATAAGTTTTGTATATACGATTCGATAAATATTACTAAAAGACAATTGTCATGAAGAAAATTATTTTTCTGGCTTTAGTAGCCTTACTGGGCATACATACAGTTGATGCTCAGCGCAGAGGAGGAACTCGTACTCCAGAACAGATAGTAGAAAAGCTTGGCAAGAAGCTGAACCTGACTGATGAGCAGGAAAAGCAGATTACTGAACTTTATACGGAATTTTTCAAGAAAGAACTTTCACGTGAGGAGCGGAGAAGTGAAATGGAAAAGCTAAATGAGAAAATCACTTCTTTGCTGACAGATGAACAGAAAGAAGCTTTCGAACAGATGAAAAAGGAACGTCCGCAACGTAAACGTTCCTGATAGTAAAAACTCCTGTTATCTATTCCTTCAGATATCTTCACTGGATTGTCTGAAGGAATTTTTTGTAGATAATAGTCTGGAAATTTGTATTCTTCAGTTTAGGGCTAATAAATAAAAAGTACCGACTTTTTGGGTAAATCGGTACTCTTATTCTAAAATATGAATTTCGTTTGGTTTATTCTTCGTTCAGCTTTTCATCGATAGCTTGTATTTTTTTCAAAACCAGTTCCATTTCACCTTTCAAGCGTTCAATCTTACGGGTAATTTCAGTTACAAGGGTATTACCTTTTTTCGAAGCAGACGATAAAAATCCTAAATTATTTTCATAAGTCTGAATGTCATTTTTCAACCCTTCGTATGTACGTACCAGTTTTTCACGGTCACGGTATAAGTTATCACCTTTATTCAAACCCGATTTGAAATTACTTAATTTCTTTTCAGAAGCTGAAATATTCAGTTTGTCAAACAGTTTGTCTATCAAGCCGTGGAACTCATTGTATAAACGGTCTTTTTCTTTGAACGGAACATGACCTATGCTGTTCCATTCTTTCATTAAAGCACGTGTTTGTTCCGATGTTGTTTCATCTGTTGTTCCCGATGCGTCAAGTGCAGCCAGCTGTTTGATGATTTCCTCTTTCTTTGCCATGTTTTCAAACTCTACCGAGCGTTGTGAAGAAGTAGCTTTATTCTTTTGTGCAAAGAAATAATCGCAAGCTCCGATAAAGCGTTTCCATACAGCGTCTGAATGCTTTTTGGCAACAGGACCGATGTTTTTCCATTCTTTCTGCAATTTAGTCAGAATTTCTGCAGTTTCTTTCCAGTCAGTGCTGTCTTTCAGAGCTTCTGCCTTTTCGCATAAAGCTTTTTTCTTTTCAAGATTTTCGACCATGCTTTCTTTTACAGACTTGAAGAAAGCAGCTTTTCGTTTGAAAAACTCATCGCAGGCAGCACGGAAACGTTCGAATATTTTCACATTCATCTTTTGCGGAGCATATCCGATAGTTTTCCATTTAGCTTGCAAAGCGAGAATTTCCTGAGTTTTGTCTTCCCAGTCGGCGAAAGTCTTGAATGTATCATATTCCATTGACTCTACAATTTCGCAGATAACAGTCTTCTGGTCCAGGTTATTCTGTTCTTTTTCCTTCAGAGCTTCAAAGTGTTGCTGATGGCGGCGGTTTACTGCTGAAGAAGCGGCTTTAAACCGTGCCCAGATACTTTCACGCAGTTCTTTGGCAACAGGACCGATACTGCGGAATTCCTGATGTAATTTTTGTAATTGATGGAAAGCTGATACAACATCTGGTTCTTCTGCCAGTTTTTCGGCTGCTTCACACAGATAAGTTTTCTGTTCCAGATTCTTTTTGAAATCATATTCACGGAATTCATTGTTAAGCTTTACCATGTCATAGAACTTTTCAGTGTAAAGCTGATATGTTTTCCACAATTCGTTTATTTTACCAACAGGAATCTGTTTGATTTCATTCCATTTCTGCTGAAGCTGCTTAAATTCGTTATAGATCTTTCCTGTATCTTCCGTATTTTCGGTAAGCGCTTTCATTTTTTCCAGGATTTCGAGCTTCTTTTGCAGGTTTTCTTCTTTTTCCTGTTCCTGTTCTGCTGCCATAACACTACGTTTCTCTTTGATGGAACTCATGATTTCCTTGAATTTAGCTTCCAGCGGGTCGGGGGCCGGAGTGAAATCTTCAGGGTTTCCGCCTTGCTCGATAAAGTTCTTTCTCGCTGTATCTTGCTCGCTTTTGTGCAATTTGTAGAACGTTTGTTTCAGGTAGTCTATTTCTTGTTTGTCTGCATCGCAGGTATTATTGTTGATTTCTGTTAAGCGTTCTATTACTTCTTCTTGCGTTTGTTTTGGAGAATACAACGTCTTTTCATCATTCTCAACAGTAGAAACCGGAGTTTCGGGAGTGTTTTCTGCCGGAACTTCAGTTAGTGGACGGGTTGTTTCATTTACTTCCATCGTATATAGATTTTAAAGAATTATGTCGGCTTATCTTAATCCGTAGTTACAAATTAAAAGAATAAAATCTGATTTTCAATATTTTTTTCTAAATTTTTTTGCATTAAATAAGTTTTGGGGATTCCTTATTAAGAATAAAAGGCATGGAGGCTGTTTCAGTATTTATAAGAACAAGCCTCCATGTATGAAAATATTTAAGAAAGCAATACGGTGATTCCCATGTACATCATCATACCTATAATGTCATTGGTGATTGATATAAACGGTCCGGTAGCAATTGCCGGATCAATTTTCAGTTTTTCCAGTGTCATGGGAACGAGTGTACCGAAAATAGAAGCAAACATAACTACGGCAAACAGGCTGATGGAAACAGAATAACTGACTGTAGCGGTCGCTCCAAAACGGATAAAGTTGTAAATATATACCAGCATGGAAATGATTGTTGCATTAATAAGAGCAACGACCGATTCCTTTAATATTTGCTGAAAAGTATTTCCAGAGTCGAGCGAACTGTTGGCAAGTCCCTGAACGACAAGAGCAGACGATTGTGTTCCTACATTTCCTCCTGTTCCACCGATAAGCGGAATATACAGGGCCATTTCGGGATGTGCCGCAAAAGTTGTATCAAAATTACCCAATATCATGGAGTTTCCGATACCTCCCAGCATACCAATGAGCAGCCAGGGGAGACGTGCCGTTGTCTGACGGAATACATTATCGTGCGATTCTACGTCCTGTGACAAACCGGAAGCCAACTGGTAATCTCTTTCGGCCTGTTCGCGAACTTCATCCATTACGTCGTCTACTGTAATACGTCCTACCAGGCGTCCGATACTGTCTACTACCGGAACAGCCACTAAGTCGTATTTCTCGATGACTTGTACTACTTCTTCCAGCGGGGTATCTACATGTACCGATATCGGATCTTTTTTCATTACATGCTTTACTTTCGAAACCGATGGGCTGGTGATCATTTTCTTTAAAGGAAATACTCCACGCAACCGTTCATCGTCATCTACTACATACACATAGTAGATTTCGTCCATTTCCTCGGCCTGAATTCTCATTTCGCGAAGGCATTCGGGCATACTCCAGTTTTCATTTACGATAACCATTTCTGTACCCATCAAACCACCGGCTGTATCTTCATCGTATTTCAACAGATCTACAATGTCGCCTGCCTGTTCGATGTCTTCGATGTGCGAAAGAATTTCCTCCTGCTTGTCCTCGTCCATGTCACGGATGATGTCTACAGCATCATCAGAGTCCATGTAGTCGACAAAACGTTTGGCAATAGTTTCCGAAGGCAATATTTCGAGGAATTTCTTACGCGCGTCTTCATCCATTTCAATCAGTACGTCGGCAGCTTTTTCATTGTCGAGTAACAGATAAATGGAGCGCGCTTCTTCTGCATCAAGTTCATCGCACAATTCGGCAATATCGGCTGGATGCAGTTCTTGCAGAAACTCTTTTAGTTCCTCCGATTTTTTATTTTCGATCAGTTCTGATACCTTTTTAATTTCTTCGCTTTCCATACCTTACTCAGTTGCGAGTGCCTGTTCCACCCGGTTGGTCAATTCTATGAAGTCTTCTACCGATAACTGTTCCGGACGTTTGTTGAATATAGGATCTGCACTGAGTGGGTTTCCTTTTTCCAGTATCGGAGAAATGGAGTTACGCAATGTCTTGCGACGTTGGTTGAACGTAGTTTTTACTATTTGCTTGAACAGCTTCTCGTTACATCCCAGCTCCTTGGTTTCGTTGCGTGTCATGCGTATTACGGCACTTTTAACCTTGGGAGGAGGATTAAACACATGCTCGTGTACGGTAAACAGATATTCTACTTTATACCAAGCCTGAATCAGTACGCTCAGAATACCGTATGTCTTGTTTCCCGGACAAGCGGCGATACGTTCGGCTACTTCTTTCTGTATCATGCCTGTACAGCAAGGTATCAGATCTTTGTAATCGAGCATTTTAAAAAATATCTGGCTGGAGATATTATACGGATAGTTACCTGTCAGGACAAAAGGGTTTCCATTGAACAGAGCAGATAAATCCATTTTCAGAAAGTCCTGTTCAATAATATTGTCACCCAGCTCTGCAAAATTCTCCCGTAGGTAAGCAACTGATTCAAAATCCAGTTCTACTACCTTTACCGGTCTTCCTTTCGGGATGAGAAATTGCGTCAACACTCCCATACCAGGTCCTACTTCCAATATCGGCAGGTCAGGGCAGGTATCTACTGTATCGGCTATGTCTTTTGCCACTTGCAAGTCTTTCAGAAAGTGCTGTCCTAAGAACTTTTTCGGTTTAACTAATTTCATTCCGTATGTATTTTCTCGATATAAATAAAGATTTATTCTAGCAAGATATTATCTTTGCATCGTGCAAATGTAAGCATTAATCTTTAATAAATGATTAGGTTTTGGAACGAACTGATATAAAAAAACTCATAAATAAAGTCTTTCAGGTAGCTTTGCCTTTGGTGTTAGGGGCGGTTATTTTGCTATGGACGTATCATGGATTCAACTTCCGGCATGTTTATGAGGTGATGGACGGAGGTATGAATTATGGCTGGATGCTTTTTTCACTGGTTTTTGGCGTCTTCGGTCATCTGTTTCGCGGGTGGCGCTGGAACCTGGCATTGGCTCCTCTTGGTGAACATCCTAAAATTTCGAATAGTGTGTATGCCATATTTATTGCTTATGCGGCCAATCTGGTTTTACCTCGGGTAGGAGAGGTTTCGCGCTGCGGCATACTTGCAAAATATGACAATGTTTCTTTTTCCAAATCTCTTGGAACGGTCGTTTCCGAACGTTTAGTTGATTCTGTCTGTGTACTGCTTATTACCGCAGGTACGCTGTTGCTTCAGTCGGGAGTCTTTGCCCGTTTCTTTCGTATAACAGGTACTGACGGAGCTTTTTTTCTGCATTTGTTTTCGTCGACTAATTTTTATATAACGTTAATCTGTATAGTAGCGGCTTTGGTTCTGCTTTTCTGGCTGATACGTAATCTGACAATTTTTGCTAAGGTCAGGGGACTGATTAAAAATGTCTGGCTAGGATGTCTTTCCATCCGTCAGGTACACCGTCCGGTATTGTATATCATTTATACTGTCGCTATCTGGTTATGTTATTATCTGCATTTTTATCTGACGTTTTACTGTTTCGACTTTTCTGCCGGACTAGGCTGGGTTGCCGGACTGGTATTGTTTGTGGTAGGGAGTATTGCCGTTATTGTTCCTACACCAAATGGAGCGGGTCCGTGGCACTTTGCTGTCATCACCATGATGATGATGTACGGAGTAAGTAAGGAAGATGCAGGAATATTTGCGCTTTTAGTGCATGGTATTCAAACCTTTTTATTAATTTTGTTAGGAATATATGGACTGGTGGCTTTGCCGCTTACAAATAAAAATAAAACTAAAACCTATGAATGAAATTCTTTCTCTGGCTCCACAGAATGTGTGGAAGCATTTTTATTCGTTAACTCAAGTGCCTCGCCCGTCAGGACATTTGGCAAAAGTTCAGTCATTTTTACTGGAGTTCGGTAAGAATGCTGGTATTGAAGCTTTTCAGGATGAGGCTGGAAACATCATTTACCGCAAGCCTGCCACTCCGGGCATGGAAAACCGTAAGACGGTTATCTTGCAGGCACACATGGATATGGTTCCACAAAAGAACAGAGATACACAGCATGATTTCGAAAACGATCCTATTCAGGTTTATGTAGACGGTGAATGGGTGAAGGCAAAAGGCACTACACTTGGTTCGGACAACGGTATGGGGGTAGCTGCAATCATGGCTGTAATGGAAGATAAAACATTAAAACACGGCCCATTGGTTGCACTGATCACTGCCGATGAAGAAACTGGTATGTATGGCGCTTTCGGCTTGAAACCTGGAGAAATAGAAGGCGATATTTTGCTGAACCTCGATTCTGAAGAAGAAGGTGAGCTGTATATCGGTTGTGCCGGTGGTGAAGATCTGACAGCTACACTGGAATATAAGGAAGAAGAAACCGATCCGGAAGATGTAGCTTTGAAAGTTACTCTGAAAGGTCTGCGTGGTGGTCACTCTGGTATACAGATTGGCTGGGGACATGCCAATGCAAACAAGCTTATGGCTCGCTTCCTGAATCAGGTTATTGCATACGATGAAGCTTGTCTGGTATCGTGGGAAGGTGGAAACATGCGTAATGCTATTCCTCGTGAATGCGAAGTTGTGATTACTGTACCCGAAACAGAAGTAGAAGATGTACTGGCATTCGTTGGTGAGTGTGAACAAGTATGGCGTGATGAATTTGCTACAATCGAAGAAGGACTGAGCTTTAAGGCAGAACGTGTGGAATTGCCGAAGTACATGGTTCCTGAAGAAATCCGCGATAACTTGGTAGATGCTATCTATGCATGTCCTAACGGAGTGGAACGTTTCATCCCGACTATTCCTGATACAGTAGAAACATCTTCTAACCTTGCCATTGTTGAAATTGCCAATGGAAAGGCAGCTGTTAAAGTTTTGACACGTAGTTCTCGTGAATCAATGAAAGATTACCGTAATACAGCTATCGAAAGCTGCTTCTCTATGGCTGGTATGCATGTAGAACGTTCAGGCAGCTATTCAGGATGGGAACCAAATGTTAATTCTCCTATCCTTCACGCCATGAAGGAATCGTATAAGGCACAGTTTGGCGAACTTCCTGAAGTGAAGGTTATACATGCCGGACTGGAATGTGGTATTATCGGAGCAGTAGTTCCGGGACTTGATATGATTTCTTTCGGTCCTACTTTGCAGTGCCCGCATACTCCGGAAGAACGTTGTCACATTCCTTCAGTTTCGAAGTTCTATGACTTCCTGACTGCAACGTTGGAAAATACTCCTGAAAAATAATTCTTGAGATACATATAATATCCTGCCTGAACGACGAGGAAATCGTTGTCCGGGCAGGCTATTTTTTGTCTTTCCTTGTATTATGGGAAAAACGTTCTTTTCTCTTTTCTTACTCTCTGTGAACTCTTTTAAAAAGCTCAGCAGAATAGCTAGATTTTTTGTACAAAACATCTGGAAATTTCTACAATTTTTTTGAAAATATCGAGATGTTTTTCTGCATTTATCAGCATGTTTTTTTGTAGACCTCTAATTGTTACAAATTTCCTTTATTGCTCCATTATCGGTTTATCAATTTATTACCTGGATTGAAGCAAAATTATGTGTGTTTTTACTGATAATATCTACAAATTACATACGGTTTTTCTGGCTTTCACCGGCTCCGGTACCTTTGTATTTGCTCTTGGCTGTATTTAACTTGTATCTTATTGTTACAGAAAACTCACGATTATCGTAAGAATTTTTTTGATAAATATTATAATCTCCAGAATATAAGTGATAATAATCTTTGTTTGTATCGAGTAAGTCACTGCCTTTCAATTCAACACTGAGAGCATCTTTCAAGAAACTTTTTCTGACAGACAGATTTATGCTGCCTGTCGGATGTTCTATGTAAATATTCTGATAAGCACCTTTACTTTGGATATTGGTATCCAGTCCGATAATAAATTCTTTTGGCAATTCGATGGTATTATTGAAGTTTGCTACATAAACTGGAGTTTTCATATCGAAAGGTTTGCTAAAGGATTCTACTGTAAGCCATTGTTTTTTACACCTATTCCAATCATTGGTGACCAGCAGCCTATTTTAGGTGAGACCGAAAGAAAAGCTGAGAAAGTTGGAATGGATTTATTCCAGTTACGATAGCTTAACATGGTCTGTGAACCATCTTCTTCTGTCAATTCACCCCAATATAATATCCAGTTTTTAGTCTGACTGTAAGACAGACTGAGCTGTAACCATTTCCATACGGCAGCCAATGACAGGTCGTGTATAATGGTTGGGCGAAGTGTCGGAGTTCCCTTTTGCTGGGTGAAACGGTCTGAGTAGGAAACATTGTTACTAAGTTGTTGATAAGAAGGTCTGACTGTTTTTGCTGTGTAACTTAACTGGGTCTGTATATTTCCCCATTTGGTAGAGAACGACAGATGAGGAAATACATTGTCGAATGTCCGGCTCTGTTCATCTATATGTTGGTTATTCTCGAAATGGCCGAATTTATCCTGTTCGTATCTTACTCCAACAGACCAGTCACCCCACGGGAAGTTCTGGCTATATTCTGCGAATCCGGCAGCATTTATTTCTTCAAGCTTGCTGTATGAAGTGGGTACATAATTTTCTTCATTAAGATAATCATCATTTCGATGTGTATAGGTTACCTCACTTCCTACGGCAAGTGTTCCTTTTCCTAAAGGCAAGGAAACTATGAGTTTTCCGGCAACCAGACGGTTCTTTACATCTCCTATTGAATGTACATTGCGATTTTCATACTTTTCACTCAACTCTTTTACATTGGAGTATTCCCGGCTACCATTTTGGAAATAGTCTATATTGAAATCAATATTTGCAGTACCGACTATACCGTTATAATATGCATTGATTTCATGTCCCCAATCATCGTTGGTATAATTGTTGGCGGTAGAATATATTTCGTCGTAAAGCTGATTGTCGGTGGTTACATGTGTATAGGTTTCTCTGGATCCATCTGGAGAAAGCTGTTTGTTAGGTTGATATTTCATTCCCAATGTATGCTTGTCGTTTATTTGATAATTGAATCTGATATTGCCTTCCAGTATCTTGGATAAATTATCGTTGAAACTATTCATGTTATGGGTCCATTCCTGCGTTCCTCTTTTCTTAAGAATAACGGTATAATCCTGTATATACTTCATATTACTAAAGTAAATGGAGCCGAAAATATCCAGGTCGTGATGACGATAATTCAGGTTGGCCTGTTCGATCCAGTCTGTATTTTTCGACTGATAATAGCTGGACCGTAAGTAAATTAACTCCTATTCAGAAGACACAGATCATTATGTTGCTTCAAGAGCTGCAGAATACTGTAGGATTCTTGGGTGGCGGTATTAATGATGCTGCTGCTTTGCGTCAGTCGGATATCGGCATTTCGGTTGATTCTGCTGTAGATATAGCCAAATAGATATTATTCTACTGGAAAAGGACTTGACGGTGTTGGAAGATGGTGTACTTGAGGGTAAAAAAACATTTGGAAATATCACTAAGTATATAAAGATGACAGCAAGTTCGAATTTTGGAAATATGTTTAGTGTAATGGCTGCAAGTGCATTTTTGCCTTTCCTTCCGATGTTGCCGATTCATCTGCTGATTCAGAATTTGCTTTATGATATTTCGCAGACTACCATTCCTTTTGACCGTATGGATGTTGATTATCTCCGTAAGCCTCGTAAATGGGATGCTTCTGATATTAGCCGTTTTATGATATTTATCGGACCGATAAGTTCTATTTTTGATATTGTTACTTATCTGGTGATGTGGTATGTGTTCAGCTGTAATTCTGTGGAACATCAGACGTTATTTCAGTCGGGCTGGTTTATAGAAGGTTTACTGTCGCAGACATTGATTGTTCATATGATTCGTACGCAGAAAATACCATTTATACAAAGTTGTGCTTCGTGGCAGGTTACCGGACTGACTGTGCTGATAATGGTTATTGGAATTATCATTCCTTTCTCTCCTTTCGGAACTTCAATCGGACTTGAATCTTTGCCATTAAGCTATTTCCCCTGGCTTGTCGGTATTCTGCTTTCATACTGTGTACTGACTCAAATGATAAAAAACTGGTATATCAAGCGATTTGTAAAATGGTTGTGATAAATGATTGTGAAGAGATTTGTTTTATGTGCTGCTATGGTAATGGTTGCATTTACAAACCATTACCTTGCGGCTCAGGATTTTAATCTGACCTACACTACTGAATTTCAAACTGATTTTCGTAAAGGAGCAAAATGGGTGAATTTACTTCGTACTGATTTCCTGCAATCCTTAGGCAATTCGGTTAACATTGAGGTTGCTTCTATCGGTGTGGCACGAACGAGTGATAAGAAGCTGGTTGATGATTTGCAAGTATATTCGAATATTGAAGAAGAAAATTTGCCTCTGGCTTTAGCCATATTAGGGATAAACTGGCATGTAAGGGCTTCTTCTCTTTTTGTTGGAATACGGAATCTGAATGAAGATTATTTTAATTCACCGTGTACATCTTTGTTTACCAATAGCTCATGCGGTATATTTCCTACTTTGTCGGCTAATTATCCGATTGCAAATTATCCGGTGGCTTCAGTAGGTATGGATTATAAGTTGAAGTTGGGAAACTGGCATGTGGAAACTTCCATTTATAATGGAACCGGCTATAACATGTTTGTCGGAAAGGAAAATGTTTTTCGTTTTTGTCCGAAAACGGATGGAATATTGAGTATTACATCATTAAATTATCAAAACAATGATAGCGGTTATTATATGGGCATTGCTTTACATAGCGGGATGTCTGCTGGTGATGAAAGTGGAAATGATGAAACGGAAGAAAAGAAAAAGTTGAATACAGTACTTTGGGGATATGCGGAACAAAAACTTTCTTCTGGTCTGTATACTTTGTTTCAATATTCCATAAATCCGACAGAGAAACAAGGATGCCGTAGTTATGTAGGTGGTGGACTTGTAATGCGTTATAAGAAAATAGAAGGAGGTGTGTTTGCTGATTATGCAGATTTTACAACTGAACATGAATGGGCAAGTGAGTTGACTTGTAAGTTCTTGTTTGGGAAAAGTGGATATGTACAGCCTGCCTTCCATCTGATAGCCAACACTCGTGAATGTAATTGGGTCGGACTAATCAGGTTAGGGTATGAGATATAATTTTTTCTGAGAGTGTGTCGTGATGTCTTTCGGGGCACACTCTCAGATATTTATTTGGCTATTTTCAGAAATGCTTCTATATCTCGCCGGATCATCTGATAAAGAGGTGATGACTGGTAATGAGGATTTTTACGGATAACCACTTCTATATCAACCTGACTACGCTGATAGGCTGTGAGCTCATTATGTAACTGAATGTCGTGTAAAGCTAAATCGTGTATTTGTTGTTCACGTTCGCGACGGAGTACTGTGCATACCGGAATCAGCAGACGCAGTATGACATTGTCCATAATGTGATGCCCTTGAATGAACATGTAAGTATTGTCCGGGTACACTCCCAATGTACGGAACTCTTTTTTCATATCTTCGATCTCTTCCAGAGCTTCTACATGCCGTCTTTCTAACTCATGAAGTTTACGGTTGACTTTTTTGGACATGATTTCCAGACTTTTTTCAGGATGGCGTGTGCTGACTTGGTCTAACTTTACGAAAGAGCAGAAATCCAGTAAGGAAAATTCTGATAAATTATGTTGGCGGTAAAACCATACAGACCAGATGAAAAGCGGATAGGCTATTTCTGAATAGAGTTTCATGAAGGCAGGAAAGTCAATCAGTTTATGGTCGTTTAGCGTAGCTGTAACACACGCTTCGTGTAAGCCTTCGGCATAGCAGTGGTAATTTTCTATGGCATAGGCGTACGTCTGTAATACGTAGGGGCTGTTGATGATATACCGTGACGTTTGAGTCCTTCCTTGAAGAAGATAATCGTAATCACTGTCAACACAGGCTATCATATTTTCTCCCAGACGACTTCCCAGTTCGTTCATCAAAACTGATTTCTTTCCCTTGGCAAGTGAACTTCGGGATGGCAACATGACTTCAAAGTAACGTTTGTCATTCTCATATTCGACCAGAAGGGAACGCCAAAAAGATATGTCATCGTAACTTTCTACATATGCGACGATTTTTCTTTTTGCTTGTTTTGGCTTCAGACTGTTGGCTGCTCCAATATAGAGTGAAGAAAGGTTTTCTGTAAGTCTTTTTCCCATAGCCGTAATTGTTTAATGAGTAGTTATATCACTTACTTCTGTCACTGCATCTATCCATCCGTTCATAATTAAGGCAGGAGAGTGGGTGGTAAGTATGATCTGTACATTAGGGTTTAAGCTTCGGATGAGTGAAATCAACCGTTGTTGCCATTCTACATGAAGAGATATTTCGGGCTCATCCATAAATAGTGCAAATGGCTGATTGTCTTGTACCAGTACGGTAAGCAAAATGACAAGCATTTGTTTTTCTCCTGATGACAGCTGGTAAGGAGTTAATATATCACCATCTTGCTCGAATAAGATTTCGTTGCTTCTGCGGTTTATTTTTTTCCCGGTTTCGCTGAAAAGATCATCCATTAAGTCCTGGAATTTTGTTTTGGGACGTGAAACTTCAGCAGCACGAGCCTGATCTTCTATAACTCCGCTTGTAAGCAGTTCGATAATTCTGTTTCCGATATTTACCTGATAATCCAGATAGCGACGCTGAAGCAGATATAATTGCCAGTCGAGTTCTGTTTTTACACTTGAGTTTCCTATCTTTTCAAGCAGTCCGGAATTGATTAGCGGACGGTCGAAACTACGGATTACGTCAAATCGGATGAAATTAGCATCTTCAGGAGAGAATACGAAAGAAACTCCCGGCTGTACGCCATTAGTCAATGCATGCCCTTCCAGTTCGTTAAGATATCGTACGGAATTGTTCAAAATTGTACTTTTACCAATACCATTTACTCCGCTTAAAATGTTGACATCAGCACGTAAGTCCCATGAGATATTCTTTCTTCCCCATAGACCTTTAATTTCGATACGTTTAATGTAGTCGGCTTGCTTCTTCATGGTTGTATTTGTTTATACGCTTTAAACAAAAATACGGATAATCTTGGAATAAATCAATGTTTACAGCTCTCTTTTTTCGGATAACTCTTACCTTTGCATCGTAAAAAATATGATAGAAAACATGAATGTAAAAGTTATAAGAGCACATCTTGCTTTGCTGGGTGCGGCAAGTATGTGGGGATTGATGTCGCCAATGGGAAAGGCGGCCATGGAAGCTGGTATAACCGGATTGTCGTTGGCTACAATGCGTATGATAGGTGGTGCGGTTTGTTTTTGGATTGCGTCATTGTTTGCTCCGAAGGAGAAAGTTAGTTCGCATGATTTGATGTTACTTTTCTTTGCCGGACTGTTGGGTATTGTGTGCAATCAGGGATGTTTTACATTTGGTTTGTCGCTTACATCTCCTATAGATGCTTCTATTGTAACTACTACCATGCCGATAGTAACTATGATATTGGCTGCACTTTTTTTGAAAGAACCTGTTACACCCAAGAAGGTTATTGGTATATTTCTAGGCTCAATCGGTGCGCTTATGCTGATTTTAAGCAATCAGGGCGGATCGGTAGATGGAGGAGGCAGCATTTTGGGAGATGCATTGTGCATAACGGCTCAGGTAAGTTTTGCCTGTTATCTGACTATATTTAAGAAACTTATTTCGCGCTACAATGTGTTTACACTGATGAAATGGATGTTTACTTATGCGGCTATCTGTTTCATTCCTTTTTCCTACCGTGATTTTTCAGCAATGACGACTATGTCTTTCTCTGCTACGGTATGGATGGAAGTTGGTTATGTTGTCTTATTCGGAACATTCTTTGCCTATATTTTGATGCTCGTAGGTCAGAAGACACTTCGTCCTACCGTCGTAAGTATGTATAACTATATACAGCCCATTGTCGGAACTACAGTATCAGTCTTTTTAGGAATGGGAGTCTTTGGCTGGACCAAAGCATTGGCAGCGGTATTGATTTTTGTAGGTGTTTATGTTGTAACCCAGAGTAAGTCGCGGGCACAGATGCTGGCTGAAGGTGAGAAGGAATAAATGTTTAGCCTATGAGAGAAGATCCGTGTATAAAATCTCCTGTACTTTATTTGCAACATCAATATGAATTGTTGCAGATAGAATATGAATACGAAAAGGAACAGTTTAAGCAGCAAACAGAGCTGATGGGCATTGGACGGAAAATCAAGCGCGGTATGTGCTGGTATCCGTTAAATCTGGGACGAAATTATTATAACGCCTTAAATCAGCTGGTGATAGAAGTTGAGCGGCGTGAAGACAAGGATATCGAACATCAGTTTGAATATGGACGTCCGGTATGTTTCTTTACGCAAGATGTTTCGGGTAAATTGAATTATCTGAACTTTGTCGCAACAGTAAACTACGTGGATGAAGATCGGATGGTTGTGATTCTTCCTTCCGTTGATGCTTTGCTTGCCTTGCAAAGTAAAGAAGTCGTAGGTGTACAACTTTATTTTGATGAAACAAGTTATCGCCTGATGTTTGAGGCTTTAAAGCAAGTTATCGGAGCAAAAAATAATCGTTTGGCAGAGTTGCGTGATATCTTTCATGGAACTCAGCCTGCTTCTACTTTTTCGTTTCATCCTTTGCGCTTTCCTTGGTTAAATGCTACGCAGGAGGAAGCTGTGAATAAAGTACTTCATGCTAAGGATGTAGCAATCGTACATGGGCCTCCCGGAACGGGAAAAACTACTACTTTGGTAGAGGCTGTATACGAAACTCTTCATCGGGAAAATCAGGTATTGGTTTGTGCACAGAGTAATATGGCCGTCGACTGGATAAGTGAAAAACTAGTCGACAGGGGAGTAAGTGTATTACGTATAGGAAATCCTAGTCGGGTGAATGATAAGATGTTATCGTTCACTTATGAACGCCGTTTTGAATCTCATCCTGATTATCCGCAGCTATGGAGTATTCGTAAAGCGATACGCGAATTGTATGCCAGGAGCAGAAAAGGCGCTGAACGAGAAGCTGTCCGGCAAAAGATTAATTCGCTGAAAGACCGTGCAACAGAATTGGAGATTCGTATCAATGAATCTTTATTTTCTGAGGCTCGTGTAATTGCCTGCACATTGGTTGGCAGTGCCAATCGCTTGTTGACAGGGCAGAAATTCGGAACATTGTTTATTGATGAGGCCGCTCAGGCACTTGAAGCTGCCTGCTGGATTCCGATACGGAAAGCCGACCGGGTGATATTGGCAGGAGATCATTGTCAGCTTCCTCCGACGGTAAAGGCACCGGAAGCTCTTCGTGCAGGACTGGGACATACGCTGATGCAGACTATTGTAAAGAATAAACCCGATACTGTTTCACTGCTGAAGCTCCAGTATCGTATGAATGATGAGATTATGCGTTTTTCATCGGAATGGTTTTACGGAGGGATGTTGCAGTCTGCTCCTGAAGTAAAATATCGTAGCATTCTCGATTTTGATACTCCTATTGAATGGATCAATACTGAAGGATTAGATTGTAATGAGGAGTTTATTGGTGAAAATTATGGAAGAATAAATAAGTCGGAAGCTGAATTATCTATCGAGCAGCTGAAAGGTTATATTACCAAAATAGGGCGGGAACGTTTCTTGGATGAACGGATTGATGTGGGTATGATTTCGCCATATAAGGCACAGGTACAATATTTGCGCCGTCTTGTCCGAAATGATGCTTTTTTTAAGCCTTACCGGCAGGCTATCACGATTAATACTGTGGATGGATTTCAGGGACAGGAACGTGATGTGATTCTGATTAGTTTGGTACGTGCTAACGAGGAAGGACAGATTGGTTTCCTGAATGATTTACGACGTATGAATGTTGCGATTACCCGAGCTCGTATGAAACTGATTATATTGGGAGATGCTTCAACATTAACCCGGCATGCTTTTTACAAGAAGCTATATACTTACATAGAAAGTCTGCATGAATAGTTCGAGGATATTGATACACTGATAAACAAAAACTCTTCTTTTATTTCTGGAAACAATCATTTACAGATGATAAAAGAAGAGTTTTTTTATAATGCTTTTTAAAATATGGATATGGATTTATCCTGCTTGAAGACGCTTTTTATTCCGGTAAGTTTTTAATCGTTCTAACGCGTGTTTACGACTTAACATGATTTGGCGTCGGTATACGATACAGGTTGTAATAAAATACACTACGGCTTGTATCCATAATCCCCTGATTATAGGTAAGACATCATGTAGTGTTGCTCCCATGGTATTGATGCGTACATAACCGTTTATTCCAAACGTAGAAGGGAAGAGCCATGAGAATATTTCCCAAAATTTAGGAATAGCTGCGCCTGGCCATGATATACCTGATATAAACAGTAAAGGTACAGAGGTAAATACAAATATCAGCATGCACGATTCTCTGTGATGAACGAATATAGAGCAGGTCATGGCAAAGAAAATACATGCCAGCAGATAAGGTAAAGTAAACCAGAATAAAGTAGCTGGTTGAGCTATCTGTACCAGGCTGAATATTTTAGGAACCAGACAGAGAATATATGTCGACATAACAGTATAGATCATCAGGTATGCAAGCGATTTTCCTAATACAATGCGTAATGTCCCTTGATATTGCCGGCTGATAGGTACAAGGTCGCGGAATCGATTGTTTTCGCGTGCTGTTCCAGCAGACAAACCTACTCCCAGCAATAGAGTTTGTTGGATAATAAGTATTAAAACAGCTGGAATAAGGAAGCTGGCAAAACCATCTTGTGGATTGAACAAAGAAACAGACTCATATTCTATTGGAGTTGTACTGATTTCATCTTGTCGTTCTGTTGTATTACCTAATCTCTTTACCTGAATCTCCTTATTCATTTTCAAGGAGGTTTCTGTATTTGCCAGCAAAATTGCTTTGTAATAAAGCATTCCGCTCATGTCGCAATAAATGCTTACGTGAGCTTGTTTACCTTCGGCCAGATCTTGACTGAAGCTTTCAGGGATATATATAATGCCATATACCTTTTGGTCCTTAAGCAATAGCCTTGCTTCTTCCATATCGGCACAATAAGACTGTATATGTACATCGGGACTTCCATCTACCATACGTATGTATTTTCTGCTTTGAGAACTGTTATTCGCGTCTACCACTGCTGTGGGAACTTCACGAACAACCTCGTTTGTATAGATGAAAGCATATATCAACGGGTAAGCTAATGGAACCAGCAGGAAAAATATCAGGACTCCCTGATCTTTTATCGTAGCTTTAAGTTCCTTTCTGAATATATAGAACAGTCCATTCAGCCCTTGCCGTATAATATGTCGGAGTGAATATTTTTCCATGATTGACCTTTTAAGGAATATATGTATAGTGTAACATGATTGTACGCAGTTTCTTCAATACAAAGAATGGCAGCAGCATAAATATGAGTAATGCCACTACAGAATGCCAGGCATAAATAAGTGGATAACCGTTGAGTGCAAGGTTGGCATATAGTAGAAAGTAATGCCTCAATGGGAATAGCACACTGAGTGCCTGAAGAGTCGGGTGCATGGCCATAACCGGAAATGTAAATCCTGAAATGGAAAAAGATAAAACTCCCCAAAGTGAGGCTGCACTAAGAGCCAGACGAAGCGTGCCAAATAGGCCAAAGAAAAACAGACCTACAGCTTGTGAAGCCAGTACTAATAAGAGTCCTGACAATAACATTGGGAAGATACCACTGTTACATGGGTAATGTAAAAATCCATAGAGATATACATTGTAGAATACAGCTATGATAAAAAACAGAATTGTTTGTGGCAATAATTTGCCGACCAATGCTGTGACAATGGAATTATCTGCTAAATGAAGTAATTCCTTTGCCGTATTTTCTTTTATTTCAACTCCTATTGTATATGCTGTAATTAGAAAAATCAGTAGCATCAATATTCCGGGAAATAGTGTGTTACACAGATATACGGAATAGTTTAGCCAGGGATTATTCAGTGGATGAGTATCAATGACAATTGGTTGTAAGAATGCTACAGCCTGATCTTCTGTAGCTCCCTTGGCCAATAAGGTACTCTGACCTATGGCAGCAGAAGCAAGCTCACTCATCGTACGTTGATCTCTGTAAAGTAGAGAACCGGCTATCAGGTATGAATAGTTTGTGTAAAAAGACACTTTAGGTTGTCTGCCTGCTATTGCTTTTTCTGTAGTCCCTTCCGGAATGTAATAGAATGAATAAATTTCTCCGCGCTGGATGGCTTCCCTTGCTTCGTTGAAACTACCGTAGTGGGCTACGATTTTAGTCTGCTGAAAAGCATCCAGATTACGTATGATTGTACGTGTAGTTGAAGTATTGTCAAGGTCCACTACGCCTGCAGGCATATTGGTAGGTAGCCCGCTGCTCATTAGCGTAGTAAAGAAAATATAACTGAAAATCGGAGCTATTACCATGCAAAAGAGATACATCGGCTTGGTTGCGATGCGTATAACTTCTCGTTTCGCAATTTGTAACAGGCGTTTATGGACAGTAATTGACATAGTTTATTCTTTATTTTTCAATAATAGCCGACATGCCGGGGCGTAAATTTTCTACTGTTTGTACGGGTTTGGCTTTTACCTCAAAAGTTTTTAAATCGAATTGTCCGGTTGTCTTGGTTGCTTTCCATGCTGCATAAGTTCCCAAATCTTTCATGTATGTGACCTTGAAAGTTGCATTTTTTTCTAATGCAGGTATATAAGCTGTAATTTCCCCTCCTACGGTAAAATCTTTCAAGAAATCTTCTCGTACATTAAAGGTTACCCACATATCGTCTAGCTGAGCAACATTCATGATTGGAGCTCCAGTACCTACCAGTTCACCTACTTTAGGGAATATTTCTGTAACTTCTCCATCGGCAGACGCTATCAGATAAGTTTCGTTTATATACGAAGTAACTTCGGCCACAGCACCTTTCGCACGCTCTACCTGAGCTGCTGCCATTGCTTTGTCTTCACGTTGTGCACCATTTTTAGCCATTGTGTATTGTGCTTTGGCAGCCCGTTCTGTTGCGGCCATAGCATCATATTGAGCTTTTGCTTCATCTCTTTTTTGAGCAGACATAACTCCTTCTTCATACAATCTGTTTACACGGTTATATGATTTTTCTGCGATGTCCAGACCAGCTTTTGCCTTTTGCCACATTTCGAATGCTGCTTGCAACTGTTCTGAACGAGTGCCACGGATTGCTTTTTCATTTAAAGCCTGTGCAGCTTGTTCTGCTGCCTGTGCCTGAGATAATTTAGCCTGTACATCCGGAGCTTCAAGTATAGCAAGTGTATCTCCAGCCTTTACTTTTTCTCCTTCATCTACTAAAAATTTAAGTATACGTCCTGGCACTTTGCTCGAAACGCGATATTCAGTTGCTTCTGCCTGACCTTGAATAATTTCAGGACCTTTTCCGAGAGTAAAGAATCCGATGATACTTACAATGACAATTACTGCAGCAAGTGTAAAAAATGCCAGCATGATATTGCTGTGTTGAGATTTTTCAGTCATATTGATTTATTATTTTAATGTTCCCATTGATTTGTTCAAATATATTTCACTCATTTTTAGATCGATTTGTGCATCAATCTTGCCAGATTGTGCTGACAACCAAGCCGTTTGTGCTTCTAACACATTGCTTGCAGGTATGACTCCTTCTTTAAATCCCAGATTAGCATATCGCAAATTTTCTTCGGCTTTTTCCATGTTTTTTTCTGCCATGGTCAGCTTTTTCACAGCTTCATTAACTTTATACGAGCTTTGTGTGACCTGAAGTTCTACCTTTTCTTTTATATCTTCCAGTTGGTAGCGTGCTATATTGGCTTCAGCTTTGGCAGCTTTGACTTTGTATATACCTTCTCCCCAATGGAATACCGGTATCTTTACGACAACACCGATTCCCCACATTCCTCGGAATTTATTTTCAAATCCATTAGTCAGTGAAGGATTTGTGAACAAGTAGTTTGCTGTTAATCCGACTGAAGGAAGAAACTCGGCACGAGCAACATTTACCTTCTGTCTGTAAATTTTTTCGGCAAGTTCTAGCGATTTAAGTTCCTGACGGTTTGCAAATGCGGTATTTACATTGCTTTCCGTGTATGTATTGGGTAATGTCAAATCTTTAATTTCTTCATCTGCCAGTCGTATTTCTGTATCCAATGGGATGCCACAGAGCTGGCATAGTACCATTTTAGATAGACTTAACCCATCTTCTACCTGAGTAAGTGTTATTTCTGCTTCATTTACTTTTACTTTTACACTGAGTTCATCTGCAGTCGTGGCAACTCCTTCGGCAACCATTTTACTCACGTCAGAGTCTAACTTTTGAACAAGTTTCAGGAAGCTTTCTGCCAATTTCTTTTTATTGACCAGAGAGATGACTTGCCAGTAGGCTTGATCCGTACTTAATATTACATCCTGCATGCCTGTAGCATGTTGTGATTGTGCCAACTGCTCTGCATACTTCGTTATTTTATTATATGCTACGATTTTTCCTCCCATAAAAATAGGCTGGGTAAGGGTAGCAGCTCCTACATATAAATTTCTGGTATCAGTACGAAATGCATCAATAATACTTTGTCCTGCATTGTTTAATGCTCCTGGAATTTTTCCCATAGCATTACTTAAAGGAGTAAGGAGGGGAAGCAATTCAGGATGTTGCATTGCTATTTGTTGCAATTCTTGTCCAAAATGCTGTAATTCGTTTCCTACGCTGGTTCCCATATTGCCAATGACTTGTTTCTGGTCATTGCTTAGTAAAGATATTTCTTTTTGGGTACGCATATAGCTTCCCGTCACATCTATCTTTGGGAGATAATTCGTAAATGCTGCTTTTTGCTGGTAGTGAGCAGCATTTATTTTTTCTTGCGCGATGCGTAGTTCTTTGTTGTTCGCGAGAGCCAGTGCACGGCAACTGTCCAAATTTAAGATTCGTTGGGCATAACCATTTAGAACCAGCCCGAACAATAAAATGAAACTTAAAATTCTTTTCATTACCAATTTTCTTTAGTGTTTAGTTGCTTATGCAACATTGCAAATGTATTATAATAAAAACAAATCACCAAGTAAAAAGGTTGAAAAGGAAGAGCGTTTCTGTGTCTTTTTTGCTTTTTTAGCTTAACTGTCTTTTTGAAAAATTAGAAACTTGTCAGTTTTGAACGTTTGGGTTTATTGGCGACAGAATTAGAAACCACTTGTGGGGTAGAGTTTACACCAAACCAACGTGTCATTATTCTAGTTTCACTAGGAGTTGTTGATGGGAAATTGCCATGCTCTATGTGATACAATACAGGGACCATCAAGGAATCTTGTTCTGTTCCCAGTTCTCCCAAATATCCGGTAAGGTCCTCACTTTCTTCATAATCGGGCTTCAGGCCATCTGTATAATAATCGTAATAATTTTCTGAATTACTTATGTACGAAGTTGTTAGCCAGAATTCTAGTTGCGGATGAGCTGCATTGGTGAATAAACTTTGAGCTACATTTTTACCAAATGTATTTTCTCCTACCTGAATTAATTTGTCACCTAAATATGGGCGCAGGCAGTTGATTATGATTTCTGAAGCTGAAGCTGTATTTCCTGTTGTCAGCACATAAAGATGGTCGAACGAAGCATTGGATACTCCTTGCAGAAGAGCTGGGTCGAACACATAATTTTCTGTTTTATTCAGTTTATCATTAAATATCAGGTTGAAACATGTTTTTCCCATTGCATCAGCAGGAGCAAGTATGGTACTCAACAGCAAAGCTGTAGAAACGTAGCCACCGGGGTTGTATCTTAAATCCAGAACAATCTCATTGGGTGATGAGGCTAGCCCTTCTGCAAATTTGCTTTTCAGCTCAGTTTCCTCTGTTATTTCGAAACTGTTATACATGATATAGAAAACTTTTTTTCCGCCCGATGTTGTAAAATTGCGTGTTAAGTATACACTTGGTTCCTCAACGATTCGTGGAGCAGGTGTCGTAAATTCCAGACTGTCCGGAGCTCCGTTGTCATTCATTCTTGCAACCTGATAGCGGTAAGTTTTGCTTGGGCGTTGGAAGTATTCTGTATAATTGCTGCTCGTAATTTTCTGACTGTCGACCATAAAAATATGATCGCCACGCTTCAATCCCATTTCACTGGCCGGAGAATCCGGTTGAGTATATAATATTGTATAATAATAGTCTCCGCTTACACCGCGAACCAAACTTCCTTCGATGCCGAATGTAGGATAACTGCTTTGCACACGGGATATTTTAACAGAATCGATGTGAGAGAAAAGAACACCATTTTTCTGGTCACGATCAGATGCCACCGATGTTAAAAAATCTGCCGGCTTATCGAAAAAATCCAGTCCGTCTTCAGCAGGAAGATCCTCATGGAACAGATAATTCTGTTGCATGGTTTCATACATCCATGTCTTACTTGCAATTAAGGCATAGTATTCACCAGAACGGTCTTCTCCGCATGACGATAGAAAAAACGTTGGAAAAATGGAACTGAGTATGAAATAAATTAAGTATTTTCTCATAAAGTTTTATTTCATTTCGAATGAGTTCTGACCGATCATATTGCCATCAGCAAAGATGTATACAGTATATGTTCCCGCAGGGAGGAATTCTTCTACATCCCAATATACAGTAACGCTTTGTTCCTCACCAGTATATTCAATATATTTCTTAATGGAATATGTAATCTGACGATCTTCGTATGGGAATGTTGTATCACCTTTTGATAAGATTTCGTTGTTAGGTTTGGCAATACGGATATATAGAGTTTTATTACCCGTTTTGGCTGTAATATTCTTGACGATGGTGAACGAGATAGCAATTTTCTTCACGTCCTTTACTTTACGTGCTTTTTTACCTCGTTTATTCATTGGAAGAGCAGATATATTCGTTGCATCAAGCTGGGCTGCCAGTGATACTCGCTCATTAAGATTTTTCTTTTCAGCGGCTAGGGTATTGATTTGTGCAGTAGCTGCTGTATATTTACTTTTCACTTCCTGATTTTCTTCCATCAGTGCAGCATTGATTCGATTCAGTGAGTCGATTTGCATGACATAACTTCTCAATACGGCACGAACAGTTTTCAGTTCTTTTTTCAAGCGTATGATTTCAGCGGCATTGCTACTTTTTACCTGACGGAGTTCTTCGAGCAAACGTTGAGTCTTTAACTTTTCACTTTCCAGCTTTTCGCGTAGAGAGTCATTATTTATTTGTACCTGAAGCTCGTCATATTGAGTGGCAAAAGTGCTGTATTCGTTTTCCATCTCTTCTTTTTCGACGGCGAATACTTCAGTCATTTCTTTATTTTTGCGAAATTCATTGAACGCTAAAAATGAAACTCCAGCAATTACAACAATCAATGCTGCTATAACGATGATTAATTTCTTATTTTTTTCCATGAAAACTGATTTTGTGGCAAAAATACAATATTTTACTCATAAGCATCGTCCTTTAGCCTAAAAAAAACAAAATCTAGCGGAGTTCCAGTATTATAGGAGGAATATCTCCTTTAATCCATTGGTAAAAGATCTTTTCCGGATAAAGCTGTGCATTATCTGATATCCAGTTGTTAAGTATGTCGATAACTGGTATATCATTTTCTGCCGTCATCGTGTTTTCATCGTATGTGTATATCTGTTTCGGGGTAGTTTGGTAGGTGTCGTATACTCCTCTGACATCTACATCGCAGTAAAGTCCGCTTTCTATCGTACAGTTGTTGCTTTTATATACCAGTGATCCATATTTCTTTTTTGATGGATATCCTATCGTTTTGTATGTGTAGCAATTTTTCATTTCACTTCTTGGTTCCATGGTATAGCAGATACCTCCACTGCTCAGTGTATAAGTAAAATCACAACTTGCCATATAGCAGTTTAACAGTTGTCCGAAATTACTGAAAGAAATACCGGAAGCCTGAGCGTTTGGCAGTTGAAAATCAATGTTCTCTGCAGAGCTGTTAATGACGCATCCTTTATTGATTCCGGCAATACCGCCAGCCTGCTTAACCGATTCTCCTGTAAAAGAATTGTTCCCTTTGATATGACATCCTGTTATTGTACCATTGTTTCTACCTGTAAGAATAGCTTCATATTTACAGGTATATCCGGCATTGGAGTATGATACGTTCTCAATATTTAAATCCTTGATAATGCCAGCTGTATCAACAAAAGAAAACAAAGCATATGAATCCATATTGCTTTTAGGCTCTAATTTTAGTTCGTACAGTGTATGATTTTGTCCGTCCAGGCAATCTATAAATCCTGAGTTTTCGAAACCTGATTGGTTATAATGTCCGATACTTTGCAAACGTGCACACTCTTCGGGAGTAAAATGAATGTCATTTAATAGATAATAAGTCATTTTTCCATTGACAGATGTTCCGAACTCTTCTAAACATCTGTCGCCATACGCTTCTCCATTGATAAGATAAGTAAAAGCGATAAAATCTTCAGCTGTACTGATTCCGCATCCGTCGTTTGATGATTTTATGTTATAATTATATCGATATCCGCTTTGAAAGGCTGAAGAATGAACGGATGCTGTGTATGTTTCCTCCTCAGTTGTGATACTTATATCTACCCGTATCTCTGGAGCTGGAGGAACAAGCAGCGTATATATACCATTTTCTTGTTTTGTAAATACTTGGGGATAAGGGTGCTCCTCTGTGTATTCCATTTCAGCAGAAAAAGGATTGAATGTGTGTACTGAAACAGAAGGAGTAAACTGTATTTCTTGGAGCTGCTTGTTTAGAAGCGGATCAACATGAAAGACAAGTTGAGAGAATAAATGACTGAATTTTAAAAAAATAGGAAAACCGTATCGGGTATTTCCTGTATAATATAAAATGTCTTTTAATTTTCCGTCAGGTTCATATATCGTAAAATTGTCACTCTCCATGTAAGGGTAATAGGCACTGACAACCGCGTCCGACTGATCAGTATTCCATTGTAGTTCGGAAGTATAATTCCATACTCCGTGCGTGTAAGTAAGTGGTATATTTTCTGCACTTATACCTCCTCTGCTGTAAAAAGAGATTATACAGTTTTCTTCCAATTGTCCGGAAATATTGTTTCTTGATTCTTTTTCTCCAAAAGTGGCATATTCTTTTCCTGTGATGATTACCTGCTTCAATTTCTGTTCGGAAAGCTTTTCGGATGTACATCCGTTTAATATTGTAAATAAGATTATGATTGTTGATATATATTTCATGGCATTATTTCAACTTGACTTTTTATAAGAATAACGCCATATTTAAAATTTATGTACTTTTTTGGAAAAAAATACGCTGCCGAACCTTCTCAGGCAGGCAGCGCAAGCTACAATACAAAATACAAATACAACTAAACGAGATATATTGTAAAATTAAGAAATAGAAACTGCAAATAAAAATTTGAGGACAAGAAAATTGCAATTTCTATTCTTTCTTTTGTTTTTTAGTTCTTTAGACAATACCTTGAGCCATCATAGCATGTGCTACTTTCATAAATCCTGCAATGTTGGCACCTTTTACGTAATTGATATATCCGTCAGGTTCAGTTCCGTATTTTACACATTGTTCATGGATGTTATGCATAATTTGGTGCAATTTTTCGTCCACTTCTTGAGCAGTCCAGCTCAGATGCATTGCATTCTGGCTCATTTCCAGTCCTGAAGTTGCAACACCACCGGCATTTACAGCTTTACCCGGAGCATACATTAGCTTATGTTCGATGAATGCATCGATAGCTTCTGGAGTACATCCCATATTAGAAATTTCTCCAACGCAAAGTACGGAATTATTTATCAAGTTCATGGCATCTTCTCCGTTCAATTCGTTTTGGGTTGCACAAGGCAGAGCAATATCTACTTTTACTTCCCATGGACGACGTCCTTCTACGAAAGTAGAGCCAGGGAACTTGTCGGCATACGGTGCTACGATATCGTTGCCAGAAGCACGCAGTTCAAGCATATAGTCAATCTTTTCTCCGCTGATACCATCTGGATCATAAATGTATCCGTCCGGACCAGAGATAGTAACTACCTTAGCGCCTAATTGAGTAGCTTTGGTTGCTGCTCCCCATGCGACGTTTCCAAAACCGGAAATAGCCACAGTCTTTCCTTTTATATCTATACCTTTCTTATCGAGCATGTGTTTTACAAAGTACAAACCACCAAATCCAGTAGCTTCTGGGCGGATTAATGAACCGCCGAATTCCAAACCTTTACCAGTGAATGTACCTGTAAATTCATGTGTTAACTTTTTGTACATACCGAACATATATCCAACTTCACGGCCGCCTACACCGATATCACCGGCAGGAACATCCATGTCTGGACCTACATGACGCCATAATTCAAGCATGAATGCCTGGCAGAAGCGCATAACTTCAGCATCACTCTTGCCACGTGGTGAGAAATCAGAACCACCTTTACCACCACCCATCGGAAGAGTTGTCAATGCGTTCTTAAATGTCTGTTCGAAACCTAAGAATTTCAGGATAGAAAGATTTACAGATGCATGGAAACGGATACCACCTTTATACGGGCCGATGGCATTATTAAACTGTACACGATAACCTAAATTTACTTGTACTTTGCCTTTGTCGTCCACCCAAGGTACACGGAATGTTATGATACGGTCTGGCTCAACCAAACGCTCTATCAGTGATGCTTTTTCAAATTCGGGATGTTGATTGTAAATATCTTCAATAGAAAGTAGAACTTCTCTAACCGCCTGCAAGTACTCTGATTCACCCGGATGCTTAGCTTCCAGAGATGACATAATCTGGTTAATGTTCATGACATTTTTAATTTAAGGTCTGACAAAATGAAATTGTTTGTTACTGCAAAGATAGGTTTTTATGTAGAACATCAAAATATTTCAGAATGTTTTTGCGGGTGAAAAGTGATAAAAAGTTAAAGCCTGAAAGGTGCTACATTTGTCTGAAAGTAATTTTTATCTGCTGCTAAGTTGCACAAATCAATAGAAATCACGTTATTTGTTAAACAAATAAAGCTTAAACCTTGAAGCTATGCTCAGTAAGTTAAAATTAAACCAACTTTATTTTAAAGATACCCAGTTTGTCAGTTTAATGACTAAACGCATCTTTAATGTACTTCTTGTGGCAAATCCGTATGATGCTTTCATGCTCGAGGATGACGGTCGCATTGATGAAAAGATATTTATCGAATACATGAATCTCAGTCTTCGTTATCCTCCTCGCTTTACACAAGTGTCTACTGAGGAAGATGCATGGAAGCAACTGGGAAATACAATGTTCGACCTGGTTATCTGTATGCCCGGATCGGACAATAGTGATACGTTCGACATTGCTCGTCAGATAAAGGAAAAATATCCTCATATACCATTAGTTGTTCTGACACCTTTCTCTCATGGTATTAAAGAACGAATGGAACATGAAGACCTGAGTATTTTCGAGTACGTGTTCTGCTGGTTGGGAAATACAGATTTGCTGGTATCTATCATAAAGTTGATAGAAGACAAGATGAATCTGGAACACGATATAAAAGAGGTGGGTGTACAGATGATATTACTTGTAGAAGATTCCATCCGTTTTTATTCGTCTGTACTACCTAATCTGTATAAGTTCGTGCTTCGCCAAAGTCAGGAGTTTGCCACCGAAGCATTGAATGAGCACCAGCGTACGTTGCGTATGCGCGGGCGTCCTAAAATAGTACTGGCCCGCTCTTACGAAGAGGCGATGGACTTATACAATAAATACCAGAATAATACGTTGGGTATCATATCGGATGCCCGTTATCCGCGTGAGGATAAAATTGATCCGCATGCAGGTATTCGTTTTCTTACCGAAGTTAGAAGTCGTGATCCATTTATTCCATTGATTCTTCAATCGGCAGAAGTCAGCAACAAAGAGTTTGCCCTTAGTTGCGGTGCTCAGTTTATCGATAAGAACTCGAAGAAAATGAATATCGACCTGCGCGAAGCTGTTTCCGAAAATTTTGGTTTTGGTGATTTCATTTTCCGCAATCCGAATACGATGGAGGAAGTGGTACGTGTGCATAATTTGAAGGAACTTCAAAATGCCATTTTCTCTATACCGGCCGAATCATTCCTTTATCACATCAGTCGTAATCATATATCGCGTTGGTTATATTCGCGCGCCATATTCCCCGTTGCAGAGTTCTTGAAACAAATAACCTGGGAGTCTTTGCAAGACATCGATGCTCATCGCCAGATTATATTCGAGGCGATTGTGAAGTACCGCAAAATGAAAAATCAGGGAGTTGTAGCTGTTTTCCAGCGTGACCGTTTTGACCGTTATTCTAACTTTGCCCGTATCGGTGACGGTTCGCTGGGAGGAAAGGGACGAGGACTTGCCTTTATTGATAATATGGTAAAGAGGCATGCCGAATTCGAAGAGTTTGAAAATGCTTCGGTTGTGATTCCCAAGACGGTGGTACTTTGTACAGATATATTCGATGAATTCATGGATATGAACCAGCTGTATCAGGTGGCACTGAGTGATGCTGATGATGAAACCATATTACGTGCTTTTTTAAGAGCCAAGTTGCCCGACAAACTGGTTGAAGACTTTTTCGCCTTCTTCGATGTTGTGAAGTCACCTATTGCTATCCGTTCGTCCAGCTTGCTAGAGGATTCTCATTATCAGCCATTTGCTGGAATCTATTCTACTTATATGATTCCTTACCTTACAGATAAATATGAGATGCTGCGCATGCTGAGTGATGCGATAAAAGGTGTTTATGCATCGGTTTACTACAAAGACAGTAAGTCATATATGCAAGCTACCAGCAACGTTATCGATCAGGAAAAGATGGCTGTTATTTTACAGGAAGTGGTAGGTACTCAATACGGTGACCGTTTTTATCCTTCTATTTCAGGAGTAGCACGTTCTATCAATTATTATCCGATTAACGATGAACTGGCAGAAGAGGGAACTGTAAGTCTTGCTCTGGGATTAGGAAAATATATTGTCGATGGAGGACTTACGTTGAGAGTTTGTCCTTACCATCCCGATAAAGTGCTCCAGACAAGTGAGATGGAAATGGCTTTGCGTGAAACTCAGACGCGTTTTTATGCCCTCGATTTGAAAAATATGGGGCAAAATTTTTCACTCGATGATGGTTTTAACCTGTTAAAGCTTCCTGTGAAGGAAGCCGAAAACGATGGCTCTTTGAATTATATAGCTTCAACATACGATCCGTATGATATGGTAATACGCGACGGAATCTATCCGGGTGGACGTAAAGTGATAACTTTTGCCAATATTCTTCAGCACGATGTCTTTCCATTGGCACGTATTCTTCAATTGGTTCAAAAATATGGACAGGGAGAAATGCGTCGTCCCGTAGAGATTGAGTTTGCCGTAAATCTGAATGCAGCAGAGAAGAAAGGAGTATTCTATTTGTTACAGATACGTCCGATGGTAGATATGAAAGCCGATTTGAATGAAGATTTGGATGCTATCCCCGAAGACCAGCTCCTGCTGAAGAGTGTAAATTCTCTCGGACAAGGTATTATGGACGATATTCAAGACGTAATATATGTAAAGACCGAAGGATATTCCGCTTCCAATAATCAGCTGATTGCCTATGATATAGAGAAACTTAACAAACGCTTCCTGGATGAAGGAAAGCATTATATTCTTATTGGTCCGGGACGCTGGGGAAGCAGTGATACATGGCTGGGTATTCCGGTAAAATGGCCTAATATATCGGCTGCACGTGTCATTGTAGAGGCTGGACTCACCAATTATCGTGTCGATCCGAGTCAGGGTACTCATTTCTTCCAGAATCTGACATCCTTCGGTGTCGGTTATTTTACGATAAATGCTTATATGAACGACGGACTGTATAATCAGGAATTGCTGAACAGTATGCCGGCTGTGGAAGAAACCAAGTATTTACGCTGGGTACATTTCGATAAGCCGCTTGCTGTCAAGATGAATGGTAAGAAGAAAATAGGAGTGGTTAGTTTTGACTGATCGGACGAGAAGTGTAATACAGGTGTTCTGTGACGTAATAAAAATAATAGCCGTATCATAACTTAAAAACAAAGTCTGTGATACGGCTATTTCTAGATTTAATAACTAATATAACGTGAAATAAAATTAGAAAATAGACAGTTGCCTGTCATTAACAAAGTTTACTTCAATGGCGGGCTTCTTTTCAAACAAGCAGTATGTTGCTATAGCCGAAAGGAGTTGGCTATAAAGTTATTGAATGAACGATGTTTGGAGTGTTCTATCTGTGCTATGTTCTTCAGTTCATCATTGACTGTTTCAATCAAGGTTCTTTTTCTGAGTAGAATTTTGTCGGCAATACTCATCAGTGAATTCTTCATACTATTGTTTTTTAACTTTAGTGACAAGCTGTATGCCATTAAGGAAAAGGTTCTCAAACAGAGCCTGACCGATATATCCTTTGTCAGCACATAATTTTCCTTTGATGTTCTCTAGGAGCTTTCCCAGCCTCAAAGGTTCTCGGTCATCCACGTTTCCAAGAGTGAACATGAAATTGAGGACTCTCCTTTATCATTGATTATTAGATGCAGTTTGAATCCGAAGAACCATTCCATAGAACATTTTTCACGCTCGGCAAGCCCTTCAAATATCTTATGAATCAAGATTTTTGGGTTACGACACACATGTAAGAGAGTTGAATCAACAAAACTGATGCCTGTACAGGTCCCAGCAATGCTTTCTTGATAAAAATGGTCAAGGAAAGCATACCTCCTTCTCTAATTCTACTAAACGGTTATAGGATACCAAACGTGGAAAAAGTTTTTTCAGATATTTGCACACATATTCCTTGTAGTAATGCTTGAAACAGCGGAAACTACCAGAATGAAATAGGATAAGAATAACCATAATATCAACATTACTATACGGTTGGGCTTATTACGGTGATTGGTCTTATTATCCTTAAATCATATATTTTTCCTGTTGCAATGTAAATTCCTTATAAAAATCTTTGGATATACAATAATTTTTTGTAAATTTAAGTCACTTAGAAACATGACGGCAATCGTTTAAATGTAATGATTCAGCACTATAAATTTAATGCTTTTATTGATATATTTTTAATTATCAGTGAAATATATTTATTGTTATTTCGAATTCACGTTAATTATATATATTATGAAAAAATCGTTTATCTATTTGTGCTTATTTGCTTTTATTTCTTCTTGTTCCTCTAATATTTTAGAGGAGGTACAAAGTATACCCAAATCAAGGTCCATTGGTTATGAACCAACTTGGTGGAATTCTACAGAGCGATTGCCTGCCCCCAGTGAATATTGGAGTGGATATAGAGATACTCCATATGATGTAGCTACGATTGATACATGTGCAGGATATGTTAGTTTGGTTTACTCATGGGGATTTTCTTATGATTGGCAGTATTACCATAGATTGCAAGTTCAATATAGAAAAATTTCTGATGGGGATGAATATCTTCAGTTTATACCGGAATCTGAGTGGAAGTGGCTAGGGGATGGAAAAGGGAAATATCAAAATGGTATAATAGAAGAAAAATCACCGAGTCGATGTGTGGATATTGATGCGGCTTGTTTACCTAAAGGTAAAATTGGAATACGGTATAGATTATTACATATGGCATACCCAGGTCAATATTATGATCCTGGTTATGATAATATTATGTATACAGAATGGACTATGGTATCACGTTCTGGAATGGTTATCATGAATGAGGGTGGTTCATTTGTGGAGCAATTGTTTATTCATGTTTCATTTCCTCAAACAATGGCTATGTTTACTTGTTCTGTTTTTATTGATGATAATCAAATTTATAAAAATACGAATAATATTTACGTTTATGAGCGAAAGAAGGAAAATGGAACTTATACGGTTTCAGCTTTTATGCAAATACACCAAGGTGGAAGTACGGAGTATAGAAGTGCAGAAAAAACGGGTGAATATAATAAAAGTACAAAACATATCTATGTAAATTTTACTTTGGAAGATTTTGTCTATTAAACAATTTTATTGAAATGGCTTCTTTATTCTTAATTGTATTACATCATTAGTGTATTGTTAAAATAGAGAAAAGGAAATTTTTTTGTTATTGTTGAAATTAATCTTTTCAAATAGACTTCTAAGATAGCTTTTATTATTTGATATGTTCTATTTATTGATATTTCTAAAGTTTTATAATATCCTACAAACTACTTTTATCAGAATTAATTAAACATAAAAGTCGACAATTGATTTTTAGTCAGTGGATGGAGTGGCTAACATTTTGTTTTTTATCATATTTATCAACTGGGTGTTTAGTTTATTTTATTGAAGTATTCTAATTTATTGGAAAAAATTACTTGTCTTTGTTTATCAATTTATTGAAAATCAAATTATCTTATTTAAAACTCATAAAAAGGTTGTATTTCAATTAATATTAAGGAACTCTTTATTTTATTGACGGAGCAGGACAAAATTGTAATTTTGTGTTTATTACACAGAATAAGATTGAAAAATATTTATAGTTAAACTAAAAGTCTATGCGTATGAAAGTGCCACTTTATTTGTCTATTTTAGTTTCTGTATGTTTATTGGGATGTAAAACTGCAAAACAACAACCTGCATTGGTACATGAATCTGGACAATCTTTGTCTGAAATAAAGACTTTGATGGAAAAAGGAAAGTCTTATTTCATAAGTACAACACAATATCCGAACTATTTGCCGGATAATGGGGTCTTTTTGAAAGCAGAAAGTCGGAAGTTGATTAATTTAAAACAGGGTGAGCAATATCAGGGAGCAGGTGGAAGTCTTTTTAAGGTTGATACGTTGGTTACAAGTAGTATTTTGTCGGATGCTGCAATCTCTCAGGTTTTCCGAGGAATAAAAAAAGGAAAGAATAATGTATGCGTTTTGAGTGATGAAGTTAATGGCTTGAAAAACGAGAAATTTCCTTGTACTGAGGGAGATTATATTGTGAATTTGAAAAGTTTGACGATGTATGTAGAAGGATCTAGAGATATTCGAATTGCTTCAAATTCTACTCGTAGGGATTATTTAATGAATGATGTTAGTCAAGCGGCTTTAGATAACTTGCCTAAAACCTATTCGGGTGATGTCACAGTTACTTATGTGGCAGATTGGGAGATTCTCTCAGCAGAATCCAAGAAGAGTCTGGTGGATATAAATTTTAAGAAAGATATAAAATTGTATTGTGGTGATGATTTTGAAATATCTGAAGTTTTGCAAAAGTATGCCGTTCAAGCTGGATCTGATTTTGTTGAGTTTTTTAATTCAAAATAATAAACTCTGTAATTTATCATTATAAGATATAATAGTTTTTGCTTCAGGAACACTATTAATTAGATATTAAGTATTAAAGTTCCAGTGATTCCTGAGGCATTAAAAAGTATTATTTCTTAGGGATATTCAGTAAATGTCCTTAAAATATATGATGGCATATGAAGATGATATAACATAATCCTCCATATGCCATTTTTCTTGTAGTTTTTCTGTATTTTCTCTCTTGATTCTAACCGTTAAGACATGGCTCTCCGGAAGAAGTCTGATGCCCTCTTCAGATTCTGGTTATGAAAATCATGTCATGCCGTTTTAGCTGTTCTGGTCCTGATTTTGTCTATCATCAGTACGGCATTTGCCGTATGTATTCCGAAAAAAATCCACAGTAATGTAGGTTGCCGTTAAGATGTTCCACAAGATGTCTGTCAGAGAGTCCGGTATAGGCTTTTAGGACCATAATGGCAATCTTTGCGGAAGGACTGAATATGTTCCTGCGGCCGACGATTTTCAGACAGCCCCATGTTTTTTGCCATAACTTCAAAAGGAAACACTGAATGAAGCCTGCCCAGTTCACTCTCATTAAAACTCTTGCGATATTTTTCCAGAATATCAAATTCTGTAAAACCCAAGGTAGGGTGAATATCCGAAATATTTTGTATCTTAGCCATATCTTTGTTGGAGGATTTCCCCTGTTTTGGCCGTCAAACCTTATTTTCGGGGGAATACCTAAAGATACAAAAAAGCCAACTAATTTGCAACACTTTGTGTATGAATTAGTTGGCTAATTTTATACTATTTACTGAATGTCCCTTCTTATATTAAATGAGTTAGAAGTTTACTTGATTTTATCCGTTATTCCGGTAATCCAGCGGGCTCATCCCCACATATCTTTTAAAATATTTTCCGAAAAAGGACATGTTAGCAAAGTTGAGCGAGTCTGAAATCTCCTGAATCGAAAGATTTGTTGATTTTAGTTGCGACTTTGCATCCATGATAACCATGCGCGAAATAATTTCCATGCAGGTATTTCCCGTTGCCTGTTTTACCGTAGTGCAGAGGTGTGTTTGAGTTATTCCTAACTTTTCGGCATACCATGCTACATTACGTGTTTTATTGTAATTCTGCATGACCAGCTGAGTGAAGTTTTTGCATAATATTTCGCTCTTCGACAAATTACTTTTGTTTTCATTTGCCCGGTTGCTGTACATGGCTGCTATACCTATATGTATATTATTATAGAGGTGTGGAGTTATGAACTTTCGGGTATTCTCGTTAAAGAATTCATACAGCTTTATCAAAAAACAGAGATAATCTTTCAGCAGTGCAGCACCTTCCTGACGGAGGGTAATGAGCGGGCGTCCTAAAGTGATGTATAAAGTATTCATTGTAGAACGGTTTAAGTTAGCCTGTTCTACATATTTCGATGAAAACCCTCCGAAGTATAGCTCCATTTCTCCTTTTACACTATGTATCTGAAGAATTGTTCCGGGCATGATTGTCACAAAATCGTTGGCGCGTACAATTATACGGTTCAGGTTGACCGATGCTTCTACCTCACCGCTCATACACAGAACGAAAATTTCCGATTTTATCCGGCAGGGAAAATTGGTGTATAAGCTTAAAAGTTCCTTGCTTATGCCTGTTCCTACAATCCATTCTTCCGGTAAATCTATTTTGGGTAATTCTTTTTCCATCGTTTAAAACTTTCTACAAAGTTATATGTTTTTTGAAATATAGACTATTCATAAGCAGACTAAATAATCTGTTTTACTTTATAAATTAATGATTTACATGTGAGCTATCAATGTGATATTAAAAAATAGAACAAAAATAATAAAATTAGACCTTGTCAGTTCGTCTGAAAGGTTATTACTTTGCATCGATTAATAAAAATAAAATTTTAAGGTATCAAATGAAAAAGAATTTGTTTTTTTACTTGTTTGCTGTATTGTGTACAGTGAGCTTGTTCACTTCTTGTAGTGATAATGATGAACCTGCTGTAACAGTACCGGTCAGTGCTAATGTTGCAGGTAATTATAAAGGAGCATTGAATGTTACGTTGAAAATGGAAACTGGAGATGTTCCTGCTGGTAATGTTCCTGCTCAGCTTGTTTCTGTGACTAATGCTGGAGAAAATACTGTAGATTTAAAAATCAGTAACTTTTCTTTCAGTGGAATGCAACTAGGTGATATTGAAGTAAGTGGTTGCCAGTTGACTGATGCTGGAAATGGTAAATATACTTTTACAGCAACTTCTTCGATGGACGTAACAGGGCTGCTGTCTGCTGGAATCAAAGCAAATGGAGTTTTTGAAGATAAAACTCTTACACTCGATTTGGATATAGATGATGTCAAACTGATGGGATCTCCAGTACCTTATACTGTAAAAGTAGCTTATTCTGGTACTAAACTTTCTGGTACAGAAAGCAGTGAAGCTAAGATCCTTTCTTTTGTTTTCGACAAAGAAGTTGCAGCTGCTAATGCTGTAGTAATGGGAGAACCTGTTATCGATGAAACGTCTAAGACTATTAAATTTACTGTAAATTCAGAAGCTACAGCAGAAGAACTGGCTGCTTTAGTTCCGACTATTGAAGTTTCTGAAAAAGCAACGGTTACTCCTGCAAGTGGTGAAGTTGGAGACTTTTCGAATGGTAAGACTGTAACTTACATAGTTACTGCTGAAAACGGTTCAACTGCAGAATATGTGGCTTCTGTTTCTTCTCAGGTTACAGTTTATGGTTTTGAAACTTGGGTTGCTGGTGTAGAAGGTCAGGAACCTGATATGACTTTCTATAATCCGGATGGATGGTGTTCAAGTAATGCTGGAGTTCAGATGCTAAAGGGAATGGAACTGGCAGATCATTATGCTGTTGAAGCTACCAATGATGCACATTCTGGTGAGAAAGCTGCTTTAATAACTTCTGTTGATACTAAAGGAAAAGATATGTATTTTGCTAAAGCACCTAAAGTTACAACCGGATCTTTGTTCTTGGGTACTTTTATTACAGATATATTTAATACATTGAATAGTACTAAGTTTGGTATTCCCTATTCTGCAAAACCAGTTTCATTGAAAGGCTGGTATAAGTATACTCCGGGACCGGACTTTTACGTGGTAAATGAACAACCATACGATCAGCATTGTCATGAGGCTGTTTTGGACAAAACAAAAACTGATGAATTTATGATTAGTGTTGTTTTGTATGAAACTGAGGAGTATGATACAAAGAATTGGTCAGATTGTTTAACAGGAGTTGCTGATACTGAAAAGAATATTTATACTTCTAGTCGTGTTGCTGCTATTGCGCAGTTGACTGGTGGTGAACAGACAGAATGGAAAGAATTTAATTTGACTCTTGACTGGAAGAAAGAATACAATGCTGATACAAAATATCGTATGGCTATTATCTGTTCTGCTAGTAAAGATGGTGATAAATTTTGGGGAGCTCCGGGAAGTACGCTGATTGTAGACGACTTTGAATTGGTCGCTGAATGAAATAGAGATTAATTCTTGTTTTTATAAAAATAAAAGACGAGTATCAGTGTTATGTTTTGATACTTGTCTTTTATTTTTTTATGTATTTATCTGATAGAATATATAACTTTTTTGTACAAAAAGAATTTGTACAAATTATAAAAAAACATGCTGATGTTTTATCCAATTCTTGGGCAAGTTTTCTTGAATTTATGCTCATGTTTTTTTTAGTATGCAGTGATTCCTAAAATATAGATATCTGATATAAACTAAAAAGGCTCTATCAATCGTATTTGGGAGAATGACAGAGCCTTTTTTATAGTAAGTAAAGTGGTTGATTCTTAATGTAATAAACTCTTTTGGGAAGAGCCTGATCTTTGGTTTGCCCTCACGTTTTCTTCAATAGCTGAAAACTTGATGAGAGGCTTGAAAAATATGCATTTCCATTATGCGAGGTTAAAACTCGTAGCCAAATCCGAAATTCAGATAAATGGGGTACATGGCAAAAGAAATAGTATTGAAGTCTTTCTTGAATATGTCATTGAGTCCCCATGTCAAATCGGCGTGTACAGTGAGGTGTTTGTAAGCTTTCCAACTTCCTCCAGCCTGAATACCCCATTGGAAACGACGTAATTCATCAGAAAAGTCATATGCAGCTGAGTTGTCACCTTCAAAATCAATGCGGCTTCCCGTTGCATCGGGAGTGCGCAAATGTCCTTCATAAACTTCTCCTGAAAAATCTCCATCCATCATGTATGAGAAATAAGGGCCGGCTACAACTTTCCAGCGGTTATTGATTTTATAGTTTGCCAACAATGGAATAGTGATATACGACATCTTGACTTTGGTTTTGACACCTCCGGTCCAGAGTCCTTCTACTTTTCCGCCTACCTCGTTGAAGATAGCCATTCCGTAATTTTTTACTGTAGCACGTGTGGTCATGTCTTTGCTGTCAAGTCTTACTCCAAGACTTATTCCCCATTTCTGGGCAGCATCAACCCATTTTGTTGCGTTTCCTTCAATTGTTATGGCAAGTCCCGGTGAGTAACTGTCCAAACTTCTGATCTCTTTTGGAAGAGGAAGCGGTGAAGTTCCTCCGATATTTACTCCTGCCTTGAATTCGTAATCCAGTCCATGTAGGGATGACCATAGCAAACCTTTATGTTCGGTAGACTGTGCATGTAACAAATTTGCTCCTGCGGTAAGTGCCGCGGCTAATATAAATATATATTTTTTCATATTCCTGTTTCGAATATCTAGATGATTGAATTGTATTATTCACAAGTTATTTCTACTTCGTCAATGCAAAGCTCACTTCCTATAGCCCCTTCGAAATAGGCTCCCTGAATGCTGGAAGAGAAGACAATGGCAAGTTTATATTTACCAGCTTTCAGATTATCTTCATTAATGGTTTTACCATTTTGGAGCTTGAAGTCCAGATCAAATCTGGCCCACTGGTCGGTTGCTTCTGTTTTGTCTATACGTGCCATTGAAACAATGTTCTTTGCCTTCTCGTTGCCTTCTGTAAATAAGTCACCATCCAGCGAGAAGTCACTGTTGGGTGCTTCATAAAGCACGGCATAGATATCACCGGTATCGGTTTTTCCTGAAATGACATTTCCGTTCTGGTCTGTCAATGTTGCTCCCGGTTTATATTTGTAGTATCCCGACATTTTCAGAGGTTTCCGTGTGAAGGGGAAGCCGAACTGAGTTGCTTGTCGTGGAGCAATGATAGCATAAGTCATGTTGAAAGAGCCGATAAAGAGATTTCCGGCTGCAATCGGCATTTTAGGATTGGTATTCATACCGAAGGTTCCTGTTGACTGAGTAACTAGTTTTACACATTTGCCTTCTACTCCTCCGTCAGCCTGTGATGTCGGATATTGTATGGCATTGGTTGCCATGCCGCATAAATTATATCCCTGATTACCACTTGCCCATTGCATGATACCATTTACATCAGTCAGGTATAATACATGATATGGATTGATTTCTCTTAAGTTTTCGAATGAATATTTTAAAGGCAGCTCTATTGTGTATAGATTAACTGTGTAAGTTGCCTTGTTACTTCCATCTTCGGATGTGACAGTGAAGGTACGCTCTTTTTCAGTGCTGAAATCGTAGTAAGGTGGATTGTCCTTGCTTTGAGATTGGTCTGGACTGATGGTAGCTCCGTCAGGGAGAGTGAAATTCAATTCCTGAGCTGCTATATTAGAGCCTTCGAAAACGAAAATCTCGATTTCTCTGCTTATTTCATTGATGTTTATTAATTGGATATTTGCTCCACTGCATCCGTCTATTGCCGCTTCTACATTTAATGCTTCATCCTGAATGCAGGATATTGTGGATAAGGATAAGGTGATTCCGATTAAAATGTTTTTAAAATTCATGTTTCTTTTTAATTATCGTTGACGTGGCAAATATACAACAAAAAAAGCAGGCTGGAAGCTAATTCCATCTTAATTTTTATACTATATTTATGAAAAATAGACTAAAACAATATTAGTAAAATATATGAGTTTCGATACTTTATGATATGGTATAAGTATGGAAAGATAAAAAATAGAACAAAAATAGAAAAAACAGACCTTTTCGATAAGCTGAAAATTCTATTACTTTGTGCTCCGAAAAAATAAAATTACTAATTGACTGAAAATGAAAAACTATTTAAAAGTTCTTTCTTCTGTAATGTTACTGGCTTTTTTAGGCAGTTGCTCGGGTGAAGAAGGAAAAGAGAGTGTTTCAGGGCAAGGCAGTATCATGGTTGATTTGTCGACCAATCTGTCTTATAGTCGCGCTGTAGATGAGAGCGCTTACCGTAACGTAAACAATTATAAGGTATCTCTATATAAAGGAGAAGAACCTGTTTATACAGATCAGCTTTATGGAGATTTGGATGTAGAACAGAAAGTTGATTTTGGTGTTTCTTATACACTGACCGCTTATTATGGAGAGGATGTTGCTGCTGGTTACGACAAACTGTACGTAAAGGGTAGTCAGACATTTACGGTATCTCAAGGTGATAAAAAAACTGTTTCTATTCTTTGTAAACCTGCCAATGCCAGAATTACTTTGGTTTATAAAGGAAATGGTGATAACGATGCATTCGAAGATTACTTCCAGGATTGTACCGTTACTGTAAAGACCGACTATATGGATGAGGCTTGGACTATGAACAAGTCGAATGAAGGTCAGCAGCTTTATCTGAAAACCGGTGATGAAGGTACAAATGCTACTTTGTCCTTCTCTTTAATCGATAAAAATGGTGAACCTGTATCTGTTGATGGTTTCGATACTTCTAAGGTAATCGATTTGAAACCTTGCTATTCTTATACTTTGACTATCAAGCCGAATAAAGCAGCTATTGCAGGAGGTAAGCTGGGCTTGACTATTACTGTTGATGGTGGGGTAACAGAAGAAGATGTTACTGTTAATATCCCGGGTGATTACATTCCAAATTAAGATAAAATACGAATAAAATGAAAAAATATAAGAGTTTAATATGGCTTTTAGGCCTTATTGTAAGTTTGTCATCTTGCGAAATGCGTGACGAACTTTTGGGTAAAGGAGGAGCCGGAGAAAATGCCGGTACACTGGAGCTTGACCTGGCATCTATTTATAACGGAGTAACAATAAGTCGTGCCGGAGAAACTGTAGACGGCGGAACTACTACCGGAAGTTTTAATGAAGAAGATGTAAATGTAGACAATTATACACTGGTTGTTACGAATACTGAAACTCAGGAAGAAGCAGCCAGAGGTAAAGTCAGTGAATTGAAGAACGAAAACGGTAAGGTAGTTCTTCCTTTGGGTGAAGGAAGCTATGCTGTAACTGCTTACAATTACGAAGGTGAAAATGTAACAGTATCCGAGCGTCCTTATTTTAAAGGGGAACAGACTTTCTCTGTAAAGAAGGGTATTGCTACAAATGTTGATCTGACTTGTAAGTTGGCATGTGTTGAAGTATCAATAGGTTTGACAAGCTCGTTTGAAGAAGCTTTTAAAGATGATTATTCAGTAATAGTTGATAATAGAGATGGTGCCACCCGAATATTCGATAAGAGTTCTCTTGGTAAGAAATATTATTTTCAGGTTCCTGAACGCCAGAACAGCCTGAATGCTTCTATCAAGGCAACTTCTGTAGAAGGTAATTTTATTGAATTGAAAGTAACTATTCAGAAGCCTTCTGATGCAGAGGGTAGCGAATCTTATTTGGCTGGTGGAGATTCTTTTAATATTCAACTGACAGAAGACGGTTCTACAGATTCTTATATTTCTATCGGTATTATAGTTGACCTGACATTCACTGAAGTGGGTGAAACAATTAAAATCCCTGTAGGTAATATTATTTATGAAGGTCCGGAAAACCCGGGTGAAGGTGGTGGTGAAGAACCGGAAGAACCGACTACCGGAACTTTGTCTGTTACAGGTATCCCAAAGATATATGATTTGACTCTTACAGGAGAAGTTCCTACGGTTAAAGTCGATATGGCATCGGAGAAAGGCATTAAGTCATTAGTTGTTTCAATAAGCAGTGATAATAAAGAGTTTCCTGTTTTATTGGAGGGTTTGGACCTGGCGGAACCTTTTGATTTATGTAATTTAGAAGAAAGACCTACTGCTAAGGATAATTTACTTAACTTAGGATTAATATCAGAAAAAGTTTATACCCAGTTGCATGCTGGAACATTAACATCTTATAAATTTGAGGTAACTTCATTAGTAGGGATGTTACCTGCAAGTAATCTTACAGGTTCTCATGTGTTTAATTTGACCATTTCTGATGGTAACGAAACTAAGGAGGGAGCTTTAACCGTGAATGTAACAGAATAATAATCCTGCTTTAAAAGGATAATAATAAAACATAGAGGTAAATGAAAACAAATATATTAGTTACTAGTTTATTTCTTTTGGCAGGATTGATTTCTTCCTGTCAGTCAGAAATAGATGAGACCAAAGGATATGGCTATCTCCAGCTGTCTGCTGTTGATATCAATAAGAGTGTAACTACTCGTGCCGATATAACCGAATCGGAAGCAATAGCTGTTGATATATTGGATGAATCGAATACTGTTGTACAGCATGCCGATGACTGGAGAAACTTGGATGATGTATTACTGCGAGTAGCAACTTATACCATCAAGGCATACTCAGCCGATAAGGTTGTGGAAACTCAAGGGTTTGATGCATTGCCATATTATGAAGGACAAAGCAGTGTGCTTATTGAGGCTAATAAGGCAAAAAGTGTGAAGGTAGCTTGTAAACTGGCTCAGACAATGGTTTCTGTAAATTGTTCGGAAACTTTTAAATCTACTTTTGCTGGTTATACATGTTATATAGAAGGTGCTGATGCGCTGAGCATTCCATTTGTAGAAGATGAAGCACGTGCTGCTTATGTAAAAGCTGGTCAGCCTTTGACTGTAAAAGTTGATTTCGGTAATGGAAAGTCTTTCTCTCAGGAAATCACTTCGAAAGCGGAAGCTGCTTATCACTATAAAGTAAATCTGGATATTACGGAAGGTAATGCCGGATTCGATATATCTGTAGACCAGACTATTCATCAGTACGACGTAACAGTAAAAGTACCTACCAAGCAGGAAAGTGCTGATATGGTAACCAGCGATATTAAGAACGATGCTTCTAAGGTTTGGGGACAGTTTGCTTATTTGTCGGGTTCTTGTAATTTAGCGGAAATTACTTCTCCGGTACAGTTCCGTTACAAGAAGAAAGCCGATGCTGAATGGACTACAATTGAAGCTGTTCAGGAAGAAGGCACTAAGAACTACTCTGTAAAGGTTGCCCCGCTAGATTTCGGTACGGAGTACGAATATTATATTGTATGTGGAGATAAAACAGGCGAAACTTGTACGTTTACTACAGAATCGTATGTGGAAATTCCGAATCTGAACTTTGATACTTGGAGTCAGAACGGAAAGAACTGGTATGCCAATGCTGATGCTTCAGATAGTTATTGGGCTACCGGTAATTCTGGAGTGACTCTTATCAAGGATGCTACAACTGTTCCTGTTGAGGGGAGTGAAGCGCATAGCGGAAAAGCTGCTAAGATGACTACTGTTGATGGTGTAATGCTGGTTGGAGCTGCTGCTGGTAATTTGTTTATTGGAACTTACAAAACCAATATGACGAATCCATCAACGAGTGTAAATTTTGGTCGTGATTATGCAGGGGCTCGTCCTGTAAAACTTTCAGGTTATTATAAATATACTTCTTGTGCAATCAATTATGGTTCTCAACCAGGTACACTTACAACTGATGAATGTAATATTTATATTCGCTTATGGGATGCAAGTGGGGCAGAAATAGGTTTTGGTGAGTTCGTGAGTTCTGAATCTGTTGGTACATATACTCCGTTTGAAGTTACTATTAATTATAGTAATACTCAGAAACGTCCTGCTAAGTTAACAATCGTTGCTACTTCCAGTCGTTATGGTGGTAATTTTAGTGGTAAGAAAGTAGTTGGTCAGATTGGAGCCGGCAGTACCCTTTGGGTAGATGATTTTGAATTGTCATACTATTAATGTTTGCATGAAGAAATATTTCATTTTATTATTAACCTTTTTGTGCGTAACTTCGGTCTACGCACGAAAAGGTTATGATCGTAATATAAAGCCCTCCTTATTTGTTCCGAAAGGATCGTGGATGGGAGGTGTCACATTCTCTTATACAGAATTGACCGGTGATAATTATAAGCTTCTGATATTGGATGATGTAAACGGTGAAGGGTATACCTTTAAGGTAAGTCCATATGCCGGATATTTTTTCCGTGATAATATGGCTGCCGGTGTGCGTTTGAATTATAACCGTACCTATGCGGATATAGGTAGTATTAATCTGGATTTGGGAGATGACCTGACATTCGATATCAGCGATTATAAATATCTGGAGCATGAATATACTGCTGCCGGATTTTTACGCACATATATGGGGCTGGGAAACAGTAAAGTTTTTGGCTTTTTCAATGAGCTTCGTCTGACGTATGGATATGGTCAGGGAAAAACGTTGTCCGGGTCGGATGAGAAAGCTACGGGTACCTATCAGACCTCTCATCGTTTACAGATTGGTGCGGCGCCGGGCTTGACGGCTTTCGTTACGAACAATATGGCAGTCGAGGTGTCGATTAATGTCGTTGGTCTGGACTTCAAGTGGATTGAACAGACTACCAATCAGGTAGAACATGGTTCGTACCGTCAGAGCTCGGCTGATTTTAAGATTAATATATTTTCGATAAATATAGGTATCTGTACCTATTTTTAAACTGATGGATTATGATAATGAAGGCTTTGAAATATAGCTTTGCTTTTCTTTTATTGCTGAACATGTCTTCGTGTATAGAAAATGATATTCCTTACCCTTATATTGAGGGAGTAATTCAGGAATTTCAGGTGGAAGGAATGCAAGGGGAGGCTGTGTTCAATAATCAGGCTCGTACTATTGAGCTTACTATAGGGGAGGATGCTTTTATTGACAGTTTACCTGTTACGAAACTGATTGCCAATACGGAAGCTTCAATCTATCCGGATGTTGCAGCATGTATTAAACCGAATGGTTTTCCTAATTTCAGTTTTAGTTCGCTGTCAGAACTTCCTGCTAATGCCAATACGGCTATTGATTTTACGAATCCAGTTAGAATCTTGTTGAAAACTTATCAGGATTATCAGTGGAGGGTGACTGTAAAGCAAGAAATTGAACGTGTGATTGAGGTGGAGAATCAGTCGGGTACTGCTCCTTCATTGGACTTATATAATCATGTTGCTATTATTTATGTCACGGAAGATGCTGATTACCGGAATATCAAGATTAAAAAATTAAATCTGGAGGGCTCAAAAACAGTATTAGATCCAGATCCGGCAACAGTAACGGATTTTACTCGTCCACGTGTGTTTAAGGCTTACCGTAATGGCAGATATATATGCGACTGGACGGTGGATGTACAGAAATCATCGGTAGCCGCTTCTGTAGAAAAAGTAAATGCATGGGCTACTAAGGCTTATATCAGTGGAAGTTTTCGTGCTGGAACTGATATTTCTGTGGAATATCGTGTGAAAGGTAATGAGGAATGGACGAAATTGGATAATTCGGCTATTACTGAAACAGGAAGCACTTCTTATTCTGCTGAACTTACGGGGTTGCAGAGTGGTACGGATTATGAAGTACGGGCACTGGCCGGAGGTAGTGAAGGCGATGTATATTCTTTCCAGACAGAAACGATTGTGACTCTTCCCAACATGAATTTCGAAACTTGGACACAAGATGGAAAAACATGGTATCCGAACCCTGTTGCCGATAATCTGGATGATCCACAGGCTTATTGGGCTACAGGTAATGAGGGAGTGACTATTTATAAGGAGTCGAGTACCGTACCTGTTACAGGTAGTGATGCTTATAAAGGAAAGTCTGCCAAAATGTATACGTACGGAGATATTTTATTGGTCGGTGCTGCTGCCGGTAATTTGTTTATCGGGACTTATAAAACGAATGTAGGAAAACCTGAGTCGAGTCCGTCGTTTGGACGTGCTTATTCTGGAGCCCGTCCTACAAAACTGAGTGGGTATTATAAATATAAATCAATGCCTGTTACATACGCTGGTACTGTTCCCGGAAATCTGAAAACAGATCAATGCCATATTTATTTAAGATTATGGGATGATGCCGGACAGGAAATAGCTTATGGTGAGTTTATTGGTACAGAGACTGTTACTGAATATACGAAATTTGAGTTTGATATTAAGTATAGTAATACTGAATCGAAACCTGCGAAAATCGCGATTGTTGCTACTTCCAGTAAGTATGGCGGTGATTTTGATGAGAATGGAAAGAAAGTAATCGGACAGGTTGGCGACGGCAGTACGTTGTGGGTAGATGAATTTGAATTAGGTTATGAATAAATTAGTTATTGAATATATGAAGTGGATAGGAGGCTTGTGCTCGCTGCTGCTATGTATGCTACTGGGAGGGTGTCAGGAGAATGAGGAAACTGATTTATCTGGCAAAACGGGATTGCTTGTTACCTTGACTGATGAGGATAATAAAGCATATTCACGTAAAGCTCCTTCTGAGTTGGAAGATCCGCTGACAGAAATGTTTCAGTTGAAGATTCTATATAGTGGTACCGATAAATCTGCCTATAAGGGAACTTGTAAGGAATATGTTTTATTACAGGAAGGCCTGTACGATTTGACTGCTACGTATGGTGATAATCCAGTGATTGCATTGGATGCTCCCTATTATGTAGGAAGTTTGAATGCACGGGAAGTGATAAAAGGAGAAATGACTTCAGCTTCTATATCTTGCTCTGTAGCCAATTCTCTGTTGTCTGTCATTTATAACAGAGAGAGTCTGAACAAGATGTATGAATCCTATTTCGTAACAGTATCTGTAGGCAGTGAGTCTGTCGATCTGGATGCTGATTCAGGAAAGAGTGCTTATTTTCGTGCAGGTTCGTCAGTGAAGCTGGTTTTCCATGGCCGTTTATCTGGTACGGGAAAAGAGGTCGTATATGATATTCCGGATCAGGAGCAGTTTGCAAATATTGCAGTAAAGACTCATGTAAAGGTTACATTAGGTCTGGATGATTCAGAAATTTCATCGGGAGTAGGTATTTCTATTGAGAAACTTGAAACGGAAACGGTTTCTATTGCTGAAACGATACCTTCAGAGTTTATGCCTAAGCCGAAATTGGAATCGGATGGTTTTCTGAATAACGAGCTCTCGTTCGCTGAAACAGAAAAAAAATCGGCAACTATTCGTTTGAAACTTTCATCTGCCTTGCAGGAGTTGAAGTTGAAATTTAATTCGGCAGATACTAAGTTTGCTGGATTGGAACAAGGAAAAGAATATTTGTTGTCTAGTGCTGAAGATAAGTCTGCGATTGAAAATGCATTAGGTATTTCCTTACCGGAAGTTGGAGCAACGGAGGCTGTTTTGGATTTTACTTCTTTATTACCACAGCTGATGACGAATAAGGGAGCAACTGTTACGTCAACAATAGAAGTGGATGTGAAGGCCAATAACCGCTGGGCTAGTGAAGATGCAACAGTAAATCGGGTTTATACACTTAAGTGTAATAAGCCGGAGTTCTCTATCGTAACTAATCCGGGAAACTTCTGGTGTAAGGAATTTAGTGTAGACAGCTGTGATATAAAGACTGGAGATATCGAAACGATTTCGCAGAAAATTCAATATCAATATCGTAAGAAAGGCGACGAGCAATGGATAGACTGTGATCGCTTGGTACAGTTTGACGACTATCCTGTGGATAAGCAATATCAGATACGTGCTGTTTATCGTGAGGGTATCGAAACAGAGCCAGTGGATGTGGTGCTGGAAACTCCGCAACAGTTACCGAATTCGGATATGGAAGAATGGTATATTGAGGAAAAGAAAAAATCGGGTACATGGCCCTCTAAGGATAAAACTTATTACACTTTCCATCCTTATGCAGAAGGTAATGCCAGCTCGTCTTGGTGGGCAACAAACAACGATAAAGCTCAAGGAGGAACGTATGCTTTTGGAATTTGGTATGAAGGTTGCTTTGCATCCTGTGTCAGTTATACAGAAGATGCTCATGGAGGCACAAAAGCTGCGTTGATGTATCTTTCGGGATGTGGTGATGGCTATGCCAATACTGCGGGTACTTATGTCGGTGGTGCTATGGTAGGTAGCTTGTTTATTGGAACTTATGACTCTGGTATTATACAAGGGCATGATTTTGGTTCTCGTCCAACTTCGATGTCTTTTTGGTATAAATATAAGCCCTATAATTCTGATGCTTTCAAGGTTGTTGTGTCTTTAAAGAATGGAGATCGGGAAATTGCAACTGGAACGTATGAACCTGCTGCCTCTTCGGAAGAAAATGGTGAATATGGACACGCCACAGTTGATTTTAATTATACTGAACCTTTTGAGAAAGCAACTTCTATATGTGTGCAGTTTTTGGCCTCGAATAAAACTTCACTTTCTCAGAGTGATTTTGATTTAGGAACAACTATAACTTATCCAGTGATTGGCGATTGGACTGTGCATATGGGAAGTATTTTGAAGATAGATGATATTTCCTTGGCATTTGATAAATAAAAGATGAAGTCATGAAACGAAATATACTTTATATATTGTGTGGAATCTTTTTGCTGATTGGTTGTCAGCAAAAAGAAGTTTTATCTGGGGCAGGTTATATGTCTGTTTCTGGTATAGAAGTCCAATCGCAAACTGTGGCAGAAGTCGCTTCGCGTTCAACTGATGATATAATCTGGACTGTTGAATTGTGGAAGGGGGGTGAGAAGCTTCGCACACTTTCTACTGAAGAAATGCAGAATAAAATCGAATTGGATGCTGCAGATGATTATATGTTGAAAGTGTATAGTCCGAATTATGGAGTGGAAAAAGGCTGGACTAACGATGAGAAAGGCGAGCCTGTTTATTATACGGAAGTTCCTTTTGTCGTAAAACTGGGAGAAACTACTGGATTGAAAGTTAAGGTTACTACGATTACATTTGCTGTAAGCCTAAATCTGTCGGAGGTGATCGGGGATTGGTTACAGGGATATGATTTTACAGTGACTGCTGGAGATAGAACTGTAGCTTTAGACAATGGAGATATTGTTTATTTTCCCTATTCTGAAGGTGTTTCTTTCAGTTATCAGTTGACTTTGACAAACTCTGATTCAGAAACGAATACATTAAATGGTGATTGGGGAAAAGATGAAGGAGAAGTCATAAACACAAATACGATATATACTGTTGTTTACAACTGGGATACTCATTCTTTGTCTTTGAAAGAGTAAAGGATTGATAACATTCACAAAATCCTTCTTGTTCTTCATGAATAAAGGAGGATTTTTTGTTGTTGTGAACAGTATTTACTGATATAAAAAACGGGTGGAACGTTATTTGCATTCCACCCGTTTCTGTTTTTATGTTAGGGATAATCTGTTTATACAATACCCTGAGCCATCATAGCTTTGGCAACTTTCATGAAGCCGGCAACGTTTGCACCTTTCACGTAGTTGATATAACCGTCTGGTTCTGTACCATACTGTACACAAGCTTCGTGAATGTTCTTCATGATGCTCTTCAGTTTTTCGTCTACTTCTTCCTGACTCCAGCTCAGTTTGATAGAATTCTGAGTCATTTCCAAACCAGAAACAGAAACACCACCAGCATTAGCAGCTTTACCCGGAGCATAAAGAATTTTAGCTTCCTGGAATACACGGATAGCTTCTGGAGTAGAAGGCATGTTTGCTCCTTCCGAAACAGCGATTACACCGTTTGCAACCAATGCTTTTGCATCATCGCCATTGATTTCATTCTGAGTTGCAGAAGGAAGAGCGATATCTGCTTTTTCGTTCCATGGACGAGCACCTGCTACATATTTACAGCCATACTTTTCAGCGTATTCGCGGATACGGCCACGGTACAAGTTCTTCAGTTCCATGATGTAATCCAGCTTTTCACGGTCGATACCGTCCGGATCATAAATATAACCGTCTGAATCAGACATTGTAACAACTTTTGCTCCCAGTTGGATCAGTTTTTCTACTGTGTACTGAGCTACGTTACCTGAACCTGATACAAGACAAGTTTTACCTTTAATATCTATGTTACGTGTCTTAAGCATTTCCAGCAAGAAATAAATATTTCCGTAACCAGTTGCTTCAGGACGAATCAATGAGCCACCAAATTCACGACCTTTACCTGTCAATACACCGGTAAATTCGTGAGCCAGCTTTTTGTACATACCGAACATGAAACCTACTTCACGACCACCAACACCGATATCTCCGGCTGGAACGTCTGTTTCAGGACCGATATGACGCCATAACTCCAACATAAACGCCTGGCAGAAACGCATTACTTCTGCATTTGACTTACCACGTGGAGAGAAGTCAGAACCACCCTTACCACCACCCATAGGAAGTGTTGTCAGAGAGTTTTTGAATGTCTGCTCGAAAGCAAGGAATTTCAAGATACCTAAGTTTACAGAACTATGGAAACGGATACCGCCTTTGTACGGGCCGATTGCATTGTTGTGCTGAACGCGATAACCCATATTAGTCTGGATATTGCCTTTATCATCCATCCAAGTTACACGGAACTGATAAACTCTATCAGGAATGCACAAGCGTTCAATCAAATTTACTTTGTCGAATTCTGGGTGTTTGTTGTATTCCTCTTCGATAGTGCCTAACACTTCTTCTACTGCCTGGTGATATTCAGGCTCATTAGGAAATCTTCTTTTCAGATCTTCCAATACTTTAGCTGCATTCATAAATTATCTATTTAGTTGTTGGATTATTTGATTTTCTAAATTGATCAATTTTTGATGTGACAAAAATATAGATAAAAATTTATTTGTGCAACATTTGATAAATAAAATCAAAGAAAAAATATCAAAATATTTGATTTTGTGAATTAAATATGTGTAAATGCTTATTATTTATTGTCTTTCATAGATTTAGCGATAGGAATAAATACCAAAGCTCCTGAAATGAGAAGCATTGTGATAAGCGGTCCGTCAATACGTGGAGAAGAAGTCAGGACTACAAAACAAAGAGCTGCCCAAAACAGGGTAAGTATGACACTTTGGGTTTTTGTTAGTGGTTTTCTCATAGCTTTTGTTTATGGATAAAAAAGGAAAAGCTGAAATCAGAAAATGAAGTAATTCTTCTGTGAATTTTAATTCGTCATTTTCCCGATTTCAGCTTTTCCTTTTATAAAGGGTTTAACATTGTTTCTTTTTCTTATCTACTATTGCATCGATACAGGCAATAGCGGTGATATTCACGATATCACGTACAGAACTTTCTATATCGGTAAAGTGGATAGGTTTGTTCAATCCCATCTGAATCGGACCGATAACCTCTGTCTCACTCATATTTTGTATAAGCTGATAAGTTGCATTTGCCGAACTTAAGTTAGGGAATACAAGCGTATTGACTTCTTTTCCTTTCAGGCGTGTGAAAGGATATTTTTCATCACGCAATGCATTGTTCAAGGCAAATTTTACCTGCATTTCTCCGTCGATAGCTAGTTCCGGATATTCGTTGTGCATGTAGTTTATTGCTTCGTGTACTTTTGCCGGACTTCCTTCAGTATCTGAACCGAAGTTGGAGTATGAAAGCATGGCCATAACCGGTTCCTGATTGAAGAAACGTACTGCCTTTACTGACAATTTTGCTATGTCGATGAGTGTATCGGTATCCGGATGACGGTTGATCAATGTATCAGCGATGAAATATGTTCCTTTCTTGGAATTCAGGATGTGCATTGTTCCGAAATGGTTGTATCCCGGCTGTATACCGATAACTTCCTTGGCTACTTTGATAGTATTTGAATATTTGGTGTACAGACCTGTAACAAATGCATCGGCTTCTCCTGTTTCCACCATCATCATACCGAAATAGTTACGTTCGAACATCTTGTCGTTTGCTTCGGCAAAGTTTGCTCCTTCGCGGGCACGTTTTTCACACAGTATGCGTGCGTAACGTTCGCGGCGTTCTGCTTCACGGTCGTGACGGAGATTTACGATTTCTATTCCATCCAGATTCAGGTCGAGTTCTTTGGCAAGCTTAGCTATTCTTTCTTCATTACCTAATAGGATTGGGTTACAGATACCTTCGGCCTTGGCTTCTACTGCAGCTTTCAGCATGTTGGGGTGAGTTCCTTCGGCAAATACAACGCGTTGCGGGCAGCGACGTGCTGTTTCATATAACTGGCGAGTCAGTTTGTTTTCCTGACCCATCAGTTCACGCAGGTGATTCTTGTATGCTTCCCAGTCGGTAATCTGCTTACGTGCGACTCCCGATTCCATTGCAGCCTTAGCTACAGCCATGGAAACTTCTGTTATCAGTCGTGGGTCTACTGGCTTCGGTATAAAATATTCGGGACCAAATGTCAGGTTGTTGACATGATATGCTTCATTTACTACATCGGGTACAGGCTTTTTAGCAAGGCCGGCGATAGCTCGTACAGCTGCCAGTTTCATTTCTTCGTTGATAGCAGTAGCACGTGTATCCAATGCTCCACGGAATATATACGGGAATCCGATAACGTTATTAATCTGGTTAGGATAGTCTGAACGTCCGGTTGACATCAGTACATCAGGGCGTGATGCCATAGCATCTTCGTAAGATATTTCTGGAGTTGGGTTTGCCAAAGCAAAAACAATCGGATGGTCTGCCATGCTTCTTACCATATCTTGAGTAAGCACGTTTCCTTTTGACAGCCCGAGGAAAACATCAGCTCCCTTGATCGCTTCTTCCAATGTATGTACGTCAGTACGATCGGTAGCGAAATATTTCTTTTGTTCGTTCAGGTCGGTACGCTGCTTGGAAATAACCCCTTTACTATCCAACATGACGATATTTTCCAGGCGTGCACCCAGCGATACATACAGCTTGGTACATGATACAGCAGAAGCTCCAGCACCGTTTACGACGATTTTTACATCTTCTATTTTCTTTCCTGCTACTTCCAGAGCATTGATCAGACCGGCACTTGAGATGATTGCTGTTCCGTGCTGGTCATCATGCATGACAGGAATGTCAAGTTCTTCTTTCAGGCGTTGTTCTATCTTAAAGCATTCGGGTGCTTTGATATCTTCCAGGTTAATACCTCCAAATGTAGGAGCGATAGCTTTTACAGCTTCGATAAATTTGTCAGGATCCTTTTCGTTTACTTCTATGTCGAATACATCGATGCCGGCATATATTTTAAACAATAATCCTTTTCCTTCCATTACGGGTTTTCCGCTCATGGCACCTATGTCACCCAATCCCAGAACAGCTGTTCCGTTTGAAATGACAGCAACCAAATTACCTTTAGCAGTATAGTCGTATGCTGTTTCAGGACTTTTCTGGATTTCAAGACATGGTTCTGCAACTCCCGGCGAATATGCTAATGACAAGTCTCTTTGTGTTTGATAAGGTTTGGTCGGAACGACCTCAATTTTACCCGGTTTGCCCTGTGAGTGATAGAGCAAAGCGGCTTCTTTTGTTATTTTGACCATAATTTTATTGGTTTTATGAATTATCAATTAATGTGTAGCGCAAATGTAGGAATAAAATAACAAATGGAAGATTTTTTCTTTTAAAAAACTGTAATTTGTATAATATGCAGAAGTTTCTGTCGATAATATTTGTCAATTAGTCGTTTTAATTTGGCTATATGTAATAACTATCCTAGTTTTATGGTTATTGTTAGTTAAACAGTTGGTTTTGTGAGTGATTTTTTCATTATATTTGCACGGTTAAAAACTAATCGGGTTGAAAAAGTTTTCTATTAAAACGATAAAACGAGGGTAAGAAAAACATTAATTTTTTTATAATATGAATATGAGTGTAAAAAGAAACAGAAGTTTTTTTTCTAGCCGAATTTCCCTTATGGCTTTAGGGTTATCGGTTTTGACTGCCTGTGGTGGGGGCCAAGGCGGCATGAAAATGGGTGACAACGAGTTTGCTGTGCAATCGGTTACAGTAACTTCTAGTAGCCAGACCACTCAGTATCCGGCTACAATCAAAGGTTTGCAGGATATTGAAATTCGTCCTCAGGTGTCAGGATTCATAGTGAAATTATGCGTAGATGAAGGAGCTACAGTTCGTAAGGGTCAGGCTCTATTTCAGATAGACCCAACTCAGTATAAAGCTGCTTACGACCAGGCTAAGGCTGGTGTAGAATCTGCTAAAGCTAATTTAAAGACTGTTACAGAAACAGAAGCAAATAAGAAAATGCTGCATGAACAGAAGATTATCAGCGATTTTGAATATCAGACAGCTGTAAATAATTTGCTGACAGCTAAGGCTAATCTGGCGCAGGCTGAAGCTGCTTATGCTGCTGCAAAACAAAATTTTGGCTTCTGTACAGTTACAAGTCCGTCTGATGGTGTTATCGGAACTTTCCCGTACCGTGTAGGTGCTTTGGTTAGTGCATCGGTAGCTCAACCATTGACAACTGTTTCTCAGATTGGTGATATGTATGTATATTTCTCTATGACAGAAAAACAGTTGTTGGCTTTGACAAAAGCTGGTGGTACATTGAAAGAACAGCTGGAAAAAATGCCGGCAGTAAAACTGCAACTTTCTGATGGTACTATGTATGATGCAGAAGGTAAAATTGATGCTGTAAGTGGAGTTATCGATCAGACTACAGGTTCTGTTAGCATGCGTGCTATTTTCCCGAACAAGCAAAATATTTTACGTAGTGGAGGTATGGCAAATGTTGTATTCCCTTATGCAATGGATAATATTATTTTGATACCTCAGACAGCTACACAGGAAATTCAGGATAAGAAATTCGTTTATGTATTGCAGGCAGACAGTACACTGAAACATACGGAAATACAGGTTTCTAACTTGAACGACGGTAAGAATTATATCGTAACCGGCGGTTTGAAGGAAGGAGATAAGGTAGTAGTGGAAGGTGTTCAAACTTTACAGGATGGACAGAAGATCGTTCCTATTACTGTTGCTCAAAAAGAAGCTAAATATCAAAAAGCCCTCCAGGATCAGCGTGATGGAAATATCCAGACTGCTTTCAATTGATTGTGTGGGGAGAATAATGTATTCGTATAATATTATTAAGGAATAGAATGAAACTAGATAAATTTATTAATCGTCCGGTACTGTCAACGGTAATATCTATCTTGATGGTTATCCTGGGTATAATCGGCCTTGCTACATTGCCGGTAACACAGTATCCGGATATTGCGCCTCCTACCGTATCGGTAGAAGCTGCCTATACGGGTGCCAATGCGCAAACTGTATTGAACTCAGTTATTGCACCGCTGGAAGACCAGATCAATGGTGTAGAAAACATGATGTATATTCAGTCTAGTGCGTCAAACAACGGCTCGGCCGATATCAGTATTTATTTTAACCAGGGTACTGACCCGGATATGGCTGCGGTCAATGTACAGAACCGTGTTTCTATGGCGCAGGGTTTGCTGCCAGCCGAAGTAACAAGAGTCGGTGTGACAACTCAGAAGCGTCAGAACTCTATGTTGTTGATTTTCTCTTTGTACGATGCAGAAGATAAGTATAACATCGAGTTTATTGAAAACTATGCCAAGATTAACTTGATTCCGGAAGTTCAGCGTGTAAAGGGTGTGGGTGATGCCAACGTGATGGGTCAGGACTACTCTATGCGTATTTGGCTGAAGCCGGATGTAATGGCGCAATATAATTTGGTCCCATCTGATATTTCTGGTGTATTGGCCGAACAGAATATTGAAGCTGCTCCCGGACAGTTTGGTGAACGTGGAAATCAGACATTCCAATATACTATTCGTTATAAGGGACGTTTGCAGCAGACAGAAGAATTTGAAGATATCGTTATTAAAGCATTGCCAAATGGAGAAGTTCTTCGTTTAGGTGATGTTGCTCGTATCGAACTCGGACGTTTGGCTTATACCTTTAATAATACAGTAAACGGACATAAGGCTGTAACTTGTATTGTGTTCCAGATGGCAGGTACTAATGCTACTGAAACTATTAATAACCTGCTTGATGTTATCAGCAAGGCAGAAGAAAGTTTGCCTGCCGGTCTGAAGATCAACGTTGCTCAAAATGCAAACGACTTCTTGTATGCATCAATCCATGAAGTAATCAAGACTTTGATCGAAGCATTTATCCTGGTGTTCATTGTTGTATATGTATTCTTGCAGGATATGCGTTCTACATTGATTCCGGCTATTGCTATCCCGGTAGCTTTGATTGCTACATTCTTCGTATTGAAGCTGATTGGATTTAGTGTGAACTTGTTGACTCTGTCGGCGATGGTGCTTGCCATTGCGATTGTGGTCGATGATGCCATAGTGGTGGTAGAAGGTGTCCATGCAAAATTGGATCAGGGATATAAATCATCTCGTGAGGCTTCTATTGATGCCATGAGCGAACTGGGTGGAGCATTGGTTTCAATTACATTGGTCATGATGTCTGTGTTCATTCCGGTAAGTTTCATGGGAGGTACAGCAGGTACATTCTACCGTCAGTTCGGTATTACCATGGCTATCTCTATTGCATTCTCTGCACTGAACGCGTTGACACTGTCTCCGGCTTTGTGTGCTATCTTCCTGAAACCACATGATTCAGAACACAAGCCAAAGAAAATGAGTGTTATCGATCGTTTCCATACTTCATTCAACGCTGCTTACGATTCATTGTTGAAGAGTTACAAGAAACGTGTTGTATTCTTTATCCATAAGAAATGGTTATCATTAGGTTTGGTAGCTGCTTCTATTGTTTTGCTGGTATTCTTTATGAAGATCACTCCTACAGGTATGGTTCCTAATGAAGATACAGGTACTATCATGGGTGCTGTAACTTTACCTCCTGGAACATCTCAGGAACGTGCAATGGAAGTTTTGGCTAAAGTAGATAGTTTGGTTGCAGCCGAACCTGCTGTTGAATCTCGTACTATTATTTCCGGATATAGCTTCATTGGTGGTCAGGGACCTTCTTACGGTTCTGTCATTATCAAGTTGAAAGACTGGGAAGAACGTTCTATGATGCAGAACTCTGATATTATTTATGCAACATTGTTCATGCGTGCGCAGAAAATCATCAAAGATGCACAGGTATTGTTCTTCGCTCCTCCTATGATTCCGGGTTACTCTGTATCAAGTGATATCGAGTTAAATATGCAGGATAAGACCGGTGGTAGTTTGGATCACTTCTTCGAAGTAGTCAATAACTATAGAGCTGCGCTTGAAGCACGTCCTGAAATTAACTCAGCAAAAACAACATTTAACCCTAGCTTTCCGCAGTATCAGCTGGATATCGATGCCGCAGCTTGTAAGAAAGCAGGTATCAGCCCGAGCGATATTCTTTCTACTATGCAGGGATACTTCGGAGGTTTATATGCATCAAACTTCAACCGTTTCGGTAAGATGTACCGTGTAATGATTCAGGCTGAGCCGGATGCTACTAAAAACATGGAATCTCTGAACAGTATCAAAGTTCGTAGTGGTAACGAAATGGCTCCTATTACACAGTTTGTCAGCATGAAGAAAGTGTATGGTCCGGATATCATCAACCGTTTCAACCTGTATACTTCTATGAAAGTCATGGTTGCTCCGGCTTCAGGATACACTTCAGGTCAGGCATTGCAGGCTATTGCCGAAGTTGCTAAGGAAAACTTACCTGCTGGATTTGGTTACGAATTAGGAGGTATGGCACGTGAAGAGGCATCTACAAGTGGTAGTACAACAGGTATTATCTTTGTGTTGTGTTTTGTATTCGTTTACTTGTTGCTGAGTGCTCAGTACGAAAGTTATATTCTTCCGTTGGCTGTATTGCTTTCAGTTCCGTTCGGTTTGATGGGTAGCTTTATTTTCGTTAACGGATTCGGTGCATTAGGAAATATACCAGCATTGAAGATGATTCTGGGAACTATGTCAAATGACATCTACATGCAGATTGCATTGATTATGTTGATGGGTCTGTTGGCTAAGAATGCAATTTTGATTGTAGAGTTTGCCCTCGACCGTCGTAAGCAAGGTATGAGTATTTCCTGGGCAGCTGTGCTGGGTGCGGCAGCTCGTTTGCGACCGATCTTGATGACCTCTTTGGCTATGATTGTCGGATTGCTTCCGTTGATGTTTGCGTTTGGCGTAGGTGCTCACGGTAACCGTACTCTGGGTTCTTCAGCTATCGGTGGTATGTTGATTGGTATGATTCTGCAAATCTTCATTGTTCCGGTACTGTTTGTTATATTCCAATGGCTACAGGAGAAGATTAAGCCGATGGAATGGGATAGCCTTGACGAAAGTGAAGTAGAGGCTGAAATCGAACAATATTCTCCTACTGCTAAAACTCATAAATGATAAAGACGATAATGAAAAAACAAATATTAGGTGCGATGTGTCTGGCTGCCATGATGAGTAGTTGTCACATCTATAAAGCTTACGATCGTCCGGAATCGATAGATGCCTCAGGCATCTATCGTGACCCGGCGTCGGCTACCGATACGTTGGTTGCCGATACTTCAAATATGGGAAACTTGCCATGGAAAGAAGTCTTTCGCGATGCAAAATTGCAGGCTTTAATTGAAGAGGGATTGGCAAACAATGTAGATATGCAGGCTGCAGCTCTTCGTGTACAGGAAGCTAAAGTGATGCTGACTGCCGCTAAACTGTCGTATCTTCCTTCTATTAATCTGGCTCCTCAAGGAACAACAACTAGTATGGGAGGAGGAAGTTATGTAAAAGCTTATCAACTTCCAGCTGTTGCAAGTTGGGAAATCGATTTGTTTGGCAAGATTCTCAATACAAAACGTGGACAGAAAGTTGCTTATGAACAAAGCAAGTATGCGGAACAGGCAGTACGTTCACAGATTATCTGTGGCATAGCCAATATCTATTATTCGTTGCTGATGCTCGACCGTCAGGTGGAAATTACAACAGAAACTGCTGCCATCTACAAAGAAAATGTACGTGTAATGGAAGCTATGAAAGTGGCTGGTATGACAACCGAAGCGGGAGTTGCACAAATGCGTGCTGCTAGTCATCAGGTAGAAGCTTCGCTGATGGATTTGAAACGTCAGGTACGCGAAACAGAAAACTCTCTGGCTGTATTACTGGCTAAAGCTCCGCAAACTATCGACCGTAATACTCTGGGCGAACAGGTAATGCCTGAAGAATTGACAGCCGGTGTACCATTGCAGTTGCTGGAAAATCGTCCTGATGTAAAGATGGCAGAAATGACATTGGCAGCAGCTTATTATACCACGAACTCTGCCCGTGCAGCATTCTATCCAGGTTTAAACATAACAGGAACAGCCGGATGGACAAACGGTTCAGGTATATCTGTAGTTAATCCGGGTGAATTTATGTTGCAGGCACTGGCTTCATTGGCTCAACCTATATTCAATAACGGCAAACTGGTAGCCAATTTGAAAGTTTCTAAGGCAGAAGAAAAAATTGCCAAGATGAACTATCAGCAGACGATATTGGAAGCTGGTAAGGAAGTAAGTGATGCATTGTTCTTATATGATACACAGAACAAGAAACTTATAGAAGACCGTGGACAGGTAGAACAGTTGGATAAAGCTGTTACTTATACCAAAGCTTTGTTCCAGAGTGGAGAAGCCACTTATCTGGAAATTCTGACAGCACAGCAGAATTTGCTGAGTGCACAGCTGAGCGAGGTTTCTGATAGTTTCCAGCGTATGCAAGCTGTTATAAACTTGTATAGTGCTTTGGGAGGAGGAAGAGAATAATTAACCTTAAATATGAAAGAAACTATGATTAGTCCTTTAGCTTACGTTGACCCGTCTGCCAAGATTGGGAAAAATGTTACGGTACATCCGTTTGCTTATATCGACAAAAATGTCGAGATAGGCGACGATAATGTGATTATGCCTTATGCCAGCTTGATGAGTGGTACTCGCATGGGAAATGGCAATAAAGTGTATCAGGGAGCTGTTGTTGCTGCAGTTCCACAGGATTTTGCTTATACAGGTGAAGATACATTAGCCTATATTGGCAATAATAATGTAATCCGTGAAAATGCTGTGATTATTCGTGGTACACATGCCGGACATGCTACAAGCGTTGGCGATGGAAACTTCATTATGACAGGTGCACGTCTGTCACATGATGTTGAAGTTGGAAATCATTGTATTATCGGAAATGGCTCGCAGGTATCTGGTAATTGTATTATCCAGGACTGTGCGATTCTTACATCCAATGTGCTGATGCAGGGTAACACACGTTTGGGAAGTTACTCTCTGGTACAGGGAGGATGCCGTTTTATCAAAGATATTCCTCCTTATATCGTGGCAGCTCACGAACCTATTGCTTTTTACAGCATAAATACGAAAGTGCTCGAGCTTGCTGGTTTCTCTGAAACTCTGATTAAACATATTGCTCAGGCATATCGTATTCTGTATAAGGCAAATACTTCTCAGCACGATGCATTGCTTCGTATTCAGGAACAGGTTCCTAATAGTCCGGAAATCGAACGGATTATAGAGTTTGTAAAAACATCGAAGTTAGGCATTATTCATTAATTGTATTTTATGGCAGGCGTAAAGAGAAATAAGTGTGACAGAGCAGAGCTGAGGAAACGAGTAATACTAGAAGCTTCCCGTGCTTTTGCCAAATCTGGCATCAAGAATGTTCATATGGACAGTCTTGCGTGCGCACTTTCTATATCCAAACGGACTCTTTACGAGCTATTCTGCGATAAAGAACAGCTTTTGCTGGAAGTGTTTGCCATGCACCAGCAAGAGATGAGTACATACATTAGCGAAGTTGCTTCCAGAGCTGAGAATGCTCTGGAAGTAATCTTTGCTTTTTATAAGCGTAAGTTGAATGAGTTGGGACAGATAAATCCGCTTTTCTTCCGCGATTTACGTAAGTATCCTAATGTGTTGACATATATACGCGAACATCAGAAATTGAACGATGCAGCGGCATTGGTACATTTCCAAAAGGGAGTAGAAGAAGGCATATTCCGTAATGATATAAATTTTGCCATTATTAATCAGGCAATGTCGATGCAGATGGAAATGCTGATATATTCGGATATAACAGAAAATTACCCTATTTCAGAAATCTATAGTGAAGTTACTTTCCTGCATATGAGAGGAATTACTACCCCGAAAGGTATGCAGATGGTAGATGCTTTTTTACAGTCAGTAAAAGAAAAGCCTTGATAATACCCCCTATATTCTTCAAAAAACCTCTATCTTTGCAGCTGTTTGCAAAGAATCATCGATGAAGAATAAAATAACAATAACTTTTGCCTTTACATTACTGGTAGTCTGCGGACTATTGGCACTCTATTATTTGCCTCCTGTAAATTTTAACGGGAGTCCTTTGCGTAAGGTCGATTTATTATCCGACTTACGTCCTGATCCTGTAATCGAAGAAGTTTCCGATACCGATTCCATACCTTTGCCTGTTGTGGCAAAGCCTATATTTGTTGATACTTGTAAGGCTGGTATGACCTGTATAGAAGACTATGCAGATTCTCTGGAGTTGGGAATGGGAGCTTTCTATGAAGCTTTGGAGAATCGTGCTTCACTCAATCGTCCCGTTCGTATCGCTTATTTTGGCGATTCCTTTATAGAAGGTGATATATTGACAGCCGATTTACGTACTCTGTTCCAGCAGAAGTTTGGAGGAAGAGGTGTAGGATACGTGCCTGTAACTTCCCGTATTGCTGGATTCCGTCCCACTGTAAAACACACTTTCAGCGGGTGGGAGAGCCATGCTATAACCGATTCCGTAGCCTTTCATCGTTCCATGCAAGATATATCCAATCATTATTTTATCCCTCGTCAGGGAGCATCTGTCAGTCTGAAAGGTGGTAAAAATTATACTTCTTGTTTGGATACATGCGATATATCTTCTTTCTATTTCTTTTCGTCTGATTCCGTAAAACTGTCCGTGCAAGTCAATGGAGGTGAGGATACAGAATACATTTTCCCCGGCGACAGTACGGGAATGCAGGTTGCCCAGGTAGAAGGTAGAATAGGAAATGTATCTTGGAACGTATTGCAGGCTGGAAAAAATACCCGGTGCTTTGCGGCTACAATGGATTCGAAAGAAGGAGTTATACTCGATAATTTCAGTACCCGAGGCAGTAGCGGACAGCAACTGGCCAGCATTCCTCTGTCTATCCTGAAAGCATACAACCGCTTGCGTACCTACGATCTGATTGTTTTGCAATATGGATTGAATGTCGCTTCCGAAAATGTATCGAACTATTCTTATTACACACACGAAATGGAGAAAGTTGTCAGACATCTGAAAGAAGCTTTTCCTGAAGCAGCTATTCTGATAATCGGAATCGGCGACAGAGAAAATAAAACAGAAACCGGAGAGTTGCGAACTATGCCTGGAGTAAAAAATCTCATCCGCTACCAGCAGGCTTTGGCTGCAAATACTCATGTTGCTTTTTGGAATATGTTCGAAGCGATGGGAGGTGAAGGAAGTATGGTAGAAATGGTAAACAGCAAACCGGCAATGGCAAATTATGACTATACGCATATTAATTTCCGAGGAGGAAAACATCTGGCAAAAATATTGTTCGAAGCGCTGATGTACGACAAGGAACAATACGAAAAGCGTAAGGCATATGAAAATTAATGCACTATGAAACAGCTGAATGTTCTGATTTTTTATCTGCTTAGTGCTCTGGGACTATTAGTTGTGAGGCCGGGGTATGCACAGGATGCTATACCTGTATGTCCAAAGCCGGATACACATTCATCTCCCGTCTATCCAAGCCGTGAGATGAAACAACTCATGCAGTTTGTTGCAGTAGACAGCCCGATGCCCGATGTTTTCAAGAATGTTACAGAAAACGAACTGACAGATCCTGCGGGCTCTTTATATCCTTTTTGGGAAAAGCTCGGAGAATTAGACCGTCCGTTACGTATTGTACATATAGGCGATTCACACGTCAGAGGTCATGTTTTTCCCTATGTAATGCGTTGCTGTCTGGAAGATGATTTTGGAGCAAAGGCAGTAGAGCATATTCCTGTATCGTACCATACCTCTGGAATAGCAAAGGAAACAGGTTCGAACGGTATAGTATACCATATTCTTGGTGTAAACGGAGCAACCTGCCAGACTTATTCTACTCCGGAACGCATTCATGAAATTGTAGATTTACATCCTGATCTGGTCATACTGTCATTCGGGACCAATGAGGCACACGCACGTCGTTATAATGCATCGGAGCATACACAAGCTATGAGCCATCTGATAAATATGTTGAAGACAGCGTGTCCTGATGTTCATTTTCTCATGACAACTCCTCCGGGAGCATATGTCAGAAACGGGAGAAGAGGCAGAGTTATCAATCCACGTATACCGCTGGTTGTAGAAAACGAGTTGGAATTTGCCCGTGAGCATGGCATTGCTATCTGGGATATGTATGACATCGTAGGAGGCCGACAACGTGCCTGCCTTAACTGGAATGCAGCAAAAATGTATCAGCGAGATAAAATACATTTTACCCGCGAAGGATATACTTTACAAGGATTATTATTACATGAAGCATTTATAAAAGCATACAATAATTATGTGGCAACTAGATTGGACTAAACTGGCAGACATACTGACTTACGATCCCCGGCAGCCGATGATATTCAGCAGCGGACTGTTTCTGTTTCTTTTCCTCGGATTCAGCCTGATATACGCACTTTTGCAGAAACGTACTACGGCACGTCTGCTTTTTGTATCAGCTTTCTCTTATTATTTTTATTATAAGAGTAGCGGTGTCTATTTCTTTTTATTGGGAGTCGTTTCTGTAAGCGACTATCTCTTGGCCGCTAGAATGGCACGTACCGAAACTCTTTGGAAACGTAAAATGCTGGTTGTAGTGAGCTTATGTATCAATTTAGGGCTGTTGTGCTATTTCAAGTATACTAACTTTTTCTATGAAATACTCTGTCCGTTGTGGAACGGCCATTATGAAGCTTTCGATATCTTCCTTCCCGTAGGAATATCTTTCTTTACGTTCCAGTCGCTCAGCTACACTATCGATGTATACCGCCGTGATTTGAAGCCTCTAGACAGTCTGTTGGACTATGTGTTTTATGTTTCATTCTTTCCACAGCTTGTAGCAGGTCCCATCGTACGTGCCCGTGACTTTATTCCGCAAATCCGTCAGCCCCTGTTTGTTTCGAAAGAAATGTTCGGACAAGGAGTATTCTTTATTGTGAGCGGATTATTTAAGAAAGCCGTTATATCCGATTATATAAGTATAAACTTTGTAGAGCGTATTTTCGATAATCCCAGTCTGTATTCCGGTTTGGAGAACCTATTTGGTGTTTATGGCTATGCCTTACAGATATACTGCGACTTTTCCGGATACAGTGATATGGCAATCGGTATTGCTTTGCTGTTGGGCTTCCGTTTCCCGATAAACTTCGATTCACCCTACAAGTCGGACAGTGTAACCGATTTCTGGCATCGCTGGCATATATCTCTGTCCAGCTGGCTGCGCGACTACCTGTATATTTCGTTGGGAGGGAACCGGAAAGGCAAGATACGTACCTATATCAATCTTATTCTGACCATGCTTCTGGGAGGTCTGTGGCATGGAGCCTCATGGAATTTCATTATCTGGGGAGCACTTCACGGTGTAGCTCTGGCCGTGCATAAATTTATCCGCAGTCTGTTCCATCGCCCCAGGAACTACCGCAGTACCGGCTGGCGACGTGTTTTTGCTGTCATCATTACCTTCCATTTCGTATGTTTCTGCTGGATATTCTTCCGTAACACCGAATTCGAGGGTTCAGTATCGATGATTCGTCAGATATTCACTTCTTTCCATCCCGAACTGTTCGTACAACTCGTAGAAGGATACTGGAAAGTATTCGTGCTGATGGGAATAGGCTATATGCTTCATTGGTGTCCGGATAGCTGGCAGAATGCATGTAGCCGTGGCATGACACGCATGCCGTTGGTAGGACAGGCATTGATTCTGATAGCCCTGATATTTCTGGTCATACAGGTAAAGAGCAGCGACATACAGCCGTTTATTTATTTCCAATTCTAGACTGAAAAATGGGGTGATTGATTTTTCCTTTTATCGTATAATAACTCATATATGTGAAGGGTGCAAAAGGGGAAAAATATAAGAAAACTTGTTTAAGAAAAAAATTGCTGATGTTTTCATGAAAACATCAGCAATTTTTTATAGAAATCTGTACAAAAGTTACAATGATTTGTACAGATTTTCAGTAGAATTTGCTGTCCTTTCTTATTTTGTAGATTTTATTTGTATCGGAATGCCAGTATATAATATACACCAATTGATAAAACACATATTATCAATGAAATAACTTTTAAGATTGCTGCCCATTTATAATAGTCAGATAAAATGCCTGCAACCATAAACATTGTCAAAAAGATATTGAAGATACGTATGAGTTTAATGACCAGTATATATTGTTTGACAACATTATGTTTTCCAATGCGTACCGGAAAATTGATACAACGTACGGGAGCATAGGCTCCTCCAAACAATAAAGCAAATACTACTATACTGATGAATATTCCATATACTCCATAATCGGAGAGGAGGTCTGTATGGAAATAATTCCAGCATACTATTCCGATGCCAGAAAGCAAGCAGAGAGCTGCTGTACCTTCCAATATCCTATCTGCGATAGATGGATGATAATGTATTTCAGGAGCGTTTTTTCCGGAAAACGGACCTAAATTGATGGTGAACATATTATTCTTCTTTTGTATCAGTTTTCTTTGTTTTCTTTAATCTTCCGCTTTTGCGTAATGCTTCGTTGATAATCCACTGAAGTTGCCCGTTGGTACTGCGAAATTCATCCGCAGCCCATTTTTCGATAGCTTCCATCGTTGCGGCATCTACACGTAGAACGAAACTTTTAGTCGTATTCTCTTTTTTTGCCATTGGCCGTTTTCTTGATTAATGATTCAGCGTTCCTGTGTTCACAACCGGCTGGGCGGCTTCGTCGGCACAGAGCACAACAAGCAAGTTACTTACCATAGCAGCTTTTTTATCTTCATCCAGCTCTACGATATCTTCCTGAGAAAGCTTGTCGAGCGCCATGTGCACCATTGATACGGCTCCTTCTACGATTTTTTCGCGTGCGCTGATAATAGCAGAAGCTTGCTGACGACGTAGCATGACGGCAGCAATTTCCGGTGCATATGCCAGATAATTGATACGTGCCTCTACGACTTCAATGCCGGCCATAGCCAGACGTTCGTTCAGCTTTTGTTCCAGTTGTTCATTGATTTCTTCTCCTCCCGAACGTAGAGTAAGTTCATCAGTTCCCGCTTCATTGTCATCGTAGGCATATTGTCCGGCTACTTGTCTGAGAGCTGCATCACTCTGTATTTTCACAAAGTTCTCGAAAGCATTCATACGATTGGCTACAGCATTTCCAACACTGATTTCTTTGCCGTTACCAGAAGAGGTCGTATCGCTCGCCATAGTTTGTGAATCAATCTCGAACATGGCTTTGTATGTATCTTTCAGTTTCCATACCAGTACCAGACCGATAAGAATCGGATTTCCTATTTTATCGTTTACCTTGATCGGTTCTACATCAAGGTTACGGGCACGTAAGGATAATTTTTTCTTGTTCATGAAAGGATTTACCCAAAAGAATCCTGTCTCTTTGAAAGTTCCTTTATATTTCCCGAAAAAGACCATGATACGCGCTTCATTAGGTTCCAGTTGCATATAACCACCAAATAAAATAAACCAGATAAGCAAGAGTACTCCACCCAATATGAAGAATGGAGTTGTCATTTGCATAAAGCAGCAAATAATGATGCCTGAGATCAATAACAGGTGCATAGCCAGCATGAGAAATCCGTTAGCTTTAAATCCTCTGAAATTTAATTCTTTTGCTTCCATAAACTCATATTTAATTGATATTATTTTGATATCACAAATTTATGGATAAAGAATAAATAAAACAACACGAGAGAGGATGTTGTTTAGCATCCTCTCTCGTGTTGTTTTATTGAAATGCAGATTATTCTGCCATGCGTGTATATGTATATTTATCATAGAAACTACCGTATTCGTCTGCTCCAGTTGTTTCGATAACAAGTCTGTCTGAAGAAGCTTCAAGTATTTTTGCGGTAGATACATCGACTCCCTCCATGCTTTCCGGAATCATATTGTTTCCTTCCAGGTAGAAGTTTTCACTATCGTATTGACGCCAAGTACCACTATAGTATTCATAGTGAGTTACAGTGTATTTATTACCGTCTGTTTTTTCTATAGTAATTTTTTCGCAGTCATCTGTAGGTTCAAAAGGATTGAAGTTTTCATTATAAGAAATTTTTTCACCTTCATAATAGTAATATCCGTTAACGGCAGTCATACCCCATACTCCTTCTAACTGATTTACTTCGATAGCTTCATCGTCTTTAGAACATGATGAAAAACAAAAAATACTGATCAGGAGTGTTGCTAAAAACAAAATCTTTTTTATTGGATTAATTTTATTAATTTTTATTTTTTTTCAAAAGTGTATAAAGCTACGAGAACAATAGTTCGTTAAAAATTCGCCAAGCCTAAGCGGCTCTGGCAGTAAATAAAATGAGTTCTTTGAAAAGTTTGTCAATAACTTGCGGGTCTGGGCTAATCCCAAACACGCAAATAAATCGTTCAAGCATATAAGCATTGTGTATGAATGACTTGCAGGAGGATATGGAATAGGCTATTCCGAGCCTCTTACATGCCGCTTTGGCCAAGTTGACAGCAGCAAGCGATGCATTGAAGTGAAAATCCAATTTCCTGAAGTCGGTAGACTGGCAGCTGGTGATTCCTGCATGCTGCTTGCCATCTCTAAAGAAATTCCAACTGGAACCTGGTTCTGTAATAATCCAGCACCTCGCGTCCATCCATGGAATCGTCTGTAGAGAAATAAAGTTGCCACTTGTCTGTTCTTCCGTCCATCGGATACCAGACGGCTAAGGAAACATACCTTTTGAAAGCTTTAGCATAAACCCTCAATCCGTATAGCTTTCCTTTGTTCACCTCGTATTCCTTGCACCGGGTCAAATCCAGATTGGCAAAGTCAATCCTGCCGTCAAACCACTTGGGATGACCACGTTTTCCTGTTTTCTTTTCCAATGTCGGATAGTACAGGACAACATCATTCCTAAAGCGGCTGATGACATGGAAACCGTTCTCACACATAGGCGTTACGAAAGTTTCCTTGGAAAAGAATGCGTCTGCAACCACCGTTCTGGACAGGCTCTGTAGCTTGTCTTTTCTGCTGATAAGATAGCAGCTGTACCAGTCAACGAGGTTCTTGTCCATATTATCCAAGGTCTTACAATCCGGTGTCTGAATGGAACCTAAAGTCATGCATTCATGGTTGTCGATGTCAATGACACCGATGCCCATGATTTCCAGTCCACGCTTGTATTCTCCTGCACAACCGGACCAGAAGTAACCTATCCAAGGTGTCTTCTTGCCTGATTTGGGAATATAGGAAGGATCGATGGCGATGGCTTTTCTTTTGCCTGTGAGATACTTGCTGATGATAGATCCGTTGAACGCAAACCAGTCGAAAGTTTCATGCTCAAAAAGGTTGCGATAAGTCTGTTCTGAGAAACAGCCATATCTGCCCAATTGAAGGAAATTTATACGATCCGGGATGGCCATGAATAATTTCATGGTGTCCATGAATGCTTTTTCAAAAGGTTTGTGTATATTCGCTACTGATTTGAGAGCCGACAGGCACTCGGATTGGTATTGCATAAGGAGTGTTTCTTTAGTCATAATCAGAAGAGTTCAGAGACTTCTAATTTACTAAGAAATAACGAATTATGCAATACTTTCCTCCTTTATTATCAGCAGGTTAACTCTCTTTTTTCAGCACATTTCTTCATGCTTAACCATTCGTTTTTGACAACATTTCAATGACCTCTTTAGTGTTTCCGAACCAGCTTTTGCCGGTTCTATTGTTTAACTTTTAATTTTTCGGTAAAAATTTACCGAAGTATTGACGAGAATATACAATACAGTTTTTATGGTTCTATGACTATATTGATTTTTACTGTATATATGAGGTGTAAATTTAGGATTATCAGGGTATCCTTTATAAAAAAACTCCTGCCATTTTGAAAAACAGCAGGAGTTTTTTCATTTATAGATTTGCAAAATAAATTAAAAATCATCAGCAGGGAAACCTGTGCGGCGGAATCCTGAAACTTTATAAGTCAGTCCGTCTGGGTCATCATCAAACTGTATCATGTACACAATACTGTCGGCAGGCATTCCACTAGGAGTAAGGGCTGCTCCTTCGAGTATTTTTCCATCAGTTATCTTCACTTTGCAATCGTATGAAGTATTGTCAATGAAGTCGTTGGTTGTAAATGTTCTGTTATTATAGTCTACATTTACTTTAACTTTATAATCCCAAAAATTTGCTCCGTCTTCTAGCCACATTTCAGTAGATACATTGGCAGCTGTATTGTATGTGTACATGCGAAAATGTCCTAAACCTACATCACCAAGCTCTTGTCCGTTACTTATAGCAGTGGCAGTAACCCACCAGTCGCCTGCCATCTTTTCAACAGATGTTCCTCCTGGCTCGGTATCGTCATTACAAGAAGTTAGTCCTACAGCCAATATGGCAAATAAAAATATGATATATTTTTTCATAAAGCTTCAATAATTATTTAGTTAGTGTAACGCTTAGAGGTGTTCCTCCATAATCTACGGTCATAGTGACTACGCCTGTTTCTGGATTATATTTTCCTTCTGTTAAGCTCAATGCAAGTTCTGAAGCAAAATACCAGTTTCCTACTTTAATTAAAGTGAGTGTATTATCTGCGTTCAGTTTTAATTTTGCTTCAGCATGGAAATCGTACATTGGCTCAAATCCCGGATTCATTCCATAAAACTGCAAGCCTCCCAATAAATCATCAATAAGGTAAGTTCCATCTTCATTTTCTGTAATCAAGATGGGTGCGCCTGTATAGTGACGAGTTCCAGCCTGTGATTCTCCCTGATATGCACTTGCAAAACTATCAGGATTAACTACCATTACTTGACGAGTTTTGGTTACTGAAAATCCATCAACGTTGGCTACAGAATAAACTAAGTTATAAAATCCAGGTGTTGAGCTGTCTACACTACCAGTGACCTTTACCTTTTCACTGATATCTTCCCCGTTTTCGGTTGCTTCATATCCAGGCTCTGTATAAGTTTCACCTAATGATAGTTTTACAAAATCATCTCCTTTCAAGTTTAATTCTGCAAAATATGTTACCTTAGAAAGGTCTTTTACTGAGTCTTCACATGAGGTGGCAGTTCCCAATAAGAATGCTCCCATGAGTATGTAATAAAATATTTTTTTCATTTCTATAAAACATTTAAGTTATTAGTTCTTGTCCCACCATACAGGAGTACTTACTGGTACTGCTTTGGGAGTGTTTACATTATACATACGTGCACTCAATGGGTATGTCATACGTTTTACCAGTCCATTACCAAGACCGTTGATCCATGGCTCTATTAAATCACCCGGAACATAACTTGAGTTACCTTTAAAAATATCTAACTGAGAAACAGTAGTAATATTCGGACAATCGGTACGGCGTATTTCACTCCATGCTTCCATATGATCCATACAGAATAAAGCTGCCCACTTTTGCATGTATACTAAATGAAGTTTATCGTTTGTTGAGGTAGCATTGTCCCATAATGCCAAAATTCCTGCTTCTTGACCACTCATACTACGTGCTTCAAAATCGGCTGTAACTCCAGCATTATAAGCATTTTGAGCTTTTCCTTCATCATTCAGGAAACGTAAATTAACTTCTGCGATAAGGAACTGAAGTTCTGCTTGAGTAAACAGATAGAATGGCTGAGTTGCTCCGTTTCCGTCAGAATGTTGATAATTGATGGCACTTACATTTTCATTCTTCCAAGTATCCGAACCGTTGTTGTCATCAGATTTTGTTCTACCACCCGGAATCTGTCCTAAATATTTGCCTTCTTTTTTGTTTTTATTGATAGCGTAAGCTATACGTGGGTCATTATTTGCCTGATAGTAAGCTACGATCGGATAAGCTGCACACTGGTTACCCGGTGTATTTACTGCATTCGTTTCATACCATGGATTACGTTTTGATGTTTCGTCTGCGAAACCTGTAAATGCAGCATCACCAGTAAAGAAATTATTTTCTGCTACTAAAGTTTTTACTTTTTCAGTATAGGTAGCAGCATCTACTCCTGCATCTATGAAGCGCAGATACATACGTAAGCGTAATGCGTTAGCCAATCCTTTCCATTGTTTCATATCACGGTTAAAAATCAGATCTTGGCTATCCATAGATGCATTATCTGTCAAAGCTGCTTCTGCTGCATCCATTTCTGCCAATACACCTTTGTATACATCTTCTCCGTTATCCCATTTCGGATTGCTGACTGAGTTACCTTTTAACGCTTCACTATATGGAGCTTCGTTAGTATTGTCGACCATTACCTGTAAGACATATGCACGCAATACTGTTGTAGCAAAACGGTCAGCAGGGTTTGTACTTTTTTCTAGAACTTCTTGAGCATCCATCAGTGCCCCTGCATAAATAATGCGGTATGAATAGTCCATCAGCTGTGAAGACTCATTGAACATATACTGACTGATTTCTATGTATTGGCTTTGTTCTGGATTCTGTTCATAATACTGTGCAAAATACCCCGCATAGTTATGAATTTCTCCTCCTACAGCAGCTGCAATACCTGCTTCAACAGAAGGAAAAATCAAGTCTGGCGTCATTTGCTCATTGCTTGGGTAGTTGGGATTTTCATTAATGTCAAGGTCACAGCTTGTGCATAAACTTGCCATTAATAAGGTATATAATGCTAATTTTTTCATATATAAACTTCTTTTTAATCGTTAGAATTTCACATTTAAGTTGATACCGAAGTTACGTGAAGTTGGGTTTGAAGAGTATTCACCGTAATTACCTGACAGGTCGTTACCAAATGATGTTGTTTCTGGGTCGATAAATGTGTTGCTTGATGGTGTCCAGATAAAGAGATTATTTCCGTATGCTGAAATACGAACCCCTTGTAGCGGAGTTTTAGCTAACCATTTTTTTGGTAAATCCCAGCTTAACACAACAGTACGCAACTTAACATATGATTTGTCTATTAAATCGATTTCTCCACCAATACCTCCCATAGGGTCGTAATAGTAGTTACAGATATCTGCGCTTGAAACAGGTGTTGTATTTTCTACATAACTGATGCTGCCATCAGCATTAGTAACCTTATTTACAGAGTTGGGAATAATGAATGTATTACGGTCGTTGTATGCTGTTTGTATTGCATTACCTGTGAAGTAAAGAGTATTCTTTGTCTTTGAATACATGATACCACCTTGACGAATATCAAAATCAGCACTTAATGATACACCTTTGTAAGTAAGTGTAGTAGAAACACCCATCTGATAACGGTTATTCATATCACCGTAAGTAGCAAATTCTGCTGCTGCAACTGGCAGACCTGTATTGGCATCAGCTACGATTCTGCCTTGCGGATCACGTTCTACAGCTTCGGCTTTGAATACACCTAATGGTTGTCCTACAATTGCATACATACTAGTACTACCGTTCAATCCATATATAACTGTTTCACCTCCCAGTTCTTCTGGTAAGCTTACAACTTTACTCCAGTTTTTGGTAAAGTTTACTGTAACATCCCAACTGAAATCTCTAGTTTGGATAGGAGTTCCGCTTACTAATAATTCGACACCTTTATTGCTGATCTTACCTAAGTTGATATTTTGAGAACCATATCCTGTTGCTGGATCCATGCTTAAAGACATGATCTGTTTATCAGAATTACGATTGTAATAAGCAGCGTCGAAAGAAAGACGATTATTGAAGAAAGCCATATTTAATCCGAATTCGTATTCGGTTGTCATTTCTGGACTTAAAGTATTACTTCCTAAAATATTTCCTAATGTATAAGAGTTTACTCCACCTAATGGGAACTTCAGATAACCAAATGGAATGGAATATTGAGCTGAACCGTATACTGGGCTTAACATATATACATCAGCATCGTTACCTGTTTTACCCCAGCTGGCACGTACTTTACCGAAAGTAATGATGTCTTTTATTTCGTCATTTAAAAGTTCGCTGAAAATGAAACTACCAGTAACACCAGGATAGAAGAAATCACGATTTCCTTTAGGTAAGGTAGATGACCAGTCGTTACGAGCTGTTACTGTTAAATACAACATGTTTTTCCATGAACCTTCAAACTGTCCGAATACACCCATTAAACGGCGGAGTTCGCTATATTGAGTTACAGTTGGAGTTTGTGATGAGTTTGACAGATTGAACCAAGTAGGAATGGTCAGGTTGTTTACTGCTGATTTTTGATAAGAGTATTTACGTTCGTTTCCATTGAATCCGACCAATGCATTTACATGAAAATCGTTGATTGGCATGTCAAAAGATAACAAGAAGTCTTGGTTGATTTCACGACGGCGAGTCGTCATGATGCTATATTCTCCGTATTGACCGGCAAACGGGCTACTTGCTCCCATACCTTCTCCATTAGGAGTTCCTTCATAATATAACGCGTACAGATTTTCTGTTCCATATTCAGTTTGTCCTGTTGTAGAATCCAAACCCATACGATATGTAAACTTAAAGTATTTCAAAAAATCATAATCTAATTGGAACTTACCATAAAAACGTTCAGAATTATAAGTGTTTAAATTATGTTCCAATATATAATAAGGGTTCATAACGCCGTAAGGAGTATAATAATATCCCGGAGTATTGAATGGATCATTCAAATCGGCTAGGCTTTCTACATTAATATCTCGTGGAGTCTGCCATAGAGAATTAGCCATTGACAGTCCCTGACCTGTTGTTGCAAACTTATTATCCTGATATGCATAGTTCAAAGAAGTACTAAATGTCAGATTACCAATTTTATGACTACCTCTTCCAGAGAAAGTATACTTATTATATGAGTCTGCATCTGTAGGAATAATACCATCATCACTGATTTGTGAGAATGATACAAAGTAGGTACTTTTATCTGTAGCTCCGTTGAAAGATAAACTATTATTATATCTGAAACCTGTATCGAAGAAGTTTTTCATATTGTCTTCTACAGCGACATAAGGTTTTATCTTTTGTGAATTGTTATATACGTTACCATACAACTGCATTGAACCGTCAAAACGTGGTCCCCAAGAACCATTTTCTAGCGTAGTATGTGATCCACTCCATCCCATACCAAATTCATTCTGCATTTCAGGCATGCGTAAAACAGAAGACCATTGAACACCACCATTGTATTCAATTCCTAATCCTTTACCTTTTTTACCGCTTTTTGTAGTAATCATTACTACACCATTGGCTGCACGGCTACCGTACAAGGCTGTAGCAGCAGCTCCTTTCAGGATAGTCATGTTTTCTACGTCATCTGGATTTACAGCATTAGCACCATTACCAAAGTCGAACCCTGAATTCAACCCATCGCTAGAAGATACAGATGAGTTGTCCAAAGGTACTCCATCAACAACATATAAAGGTTGGTTGCTGCCACTTAATGAGCTTACACCACGGATGATAACAGAGTTTGATGCTCCTGGGTCGGAGGATGTGGCAGAAATCTGTACACCGGCAACCTTACCTGCAAGGCTGGACATTACATCTGAAGTACGGCTTGCAGAAATCTTTTCACCGTTTACCGAAGTAGCGGAATAGCCTAATGCTTTTTCCGATCTTTTTATACCCATTGCTGTTACAACAACTTCATCCAATTGTTCTGCATCTGAACGAAGTACAACCTTAACAGTAGGCTTGATAGTTACTTCTTGGCTTTCCAGACCAATGAACGAAACAACCAAAGTTTTTGCCGGACTAAACTAATAGGCAGTTTTGGGAAAACTGATACATAATAAAAACAGTTTCATGTAGATTCTGATAATATATCTAGATGCAATGTGTACTTTTGTCTAATGGAATACTTTGATTTTCTACCTATTTGTTGTTAGGTTAATTCTTCTATTATACATTCTACATTTACCTGTTTAATCAAAACTTGCATTTTTTTAGTTCCTTGATTATCGTTTGCGGTAGTACTTCACCATAAACTTGGGTTGTTTTTATATTACGATGTCCTAATAGTTTTTGCACGGTAGAAAGCTGTACACCTTTATATATTAATAAGGTAGCATTCGTATGACGTGCTGTATGGAAAGAAAAATGTTTTGTTATTCCTGCTAGTTTTCCTATACGAATTAATTCTTTATTAACCGAAGCGTTAGGCTTTATATGAAAAAATTCTTCTATATCTGGATAATGATATAAAATGCGGATAGCTTTTCCCTGAAATAAATAGCCAAGGGGAAGTTGAGTGACAGTTCCTGTTTTTTGTGATTTGAAAACCAGCCATAATTCTTTATCAGTTTGAATAAGATTTTGTTTTTTCATACTTATAAAATCAGAATAACGTAAGCCTGTATAGCAGCAAAATAAGAATGCGTCGAGAGTATGGCGAAGTGTATTCTTCTTTCTGGAAAGATTGATATGTTCTAACTTATCCAATTCTTCTGGTAATAAGTATGTATGGTGGCTTTCTGTTGTTTTTATCTTATATTCTGTAAAAGGTGAATCTTCTTTAGCTATAATTCCTTGACGGACAGCTTCATTTATAATCGTTCTTATATGTCGTAAATGTTTTGCGATGGTATTTATTCCTAATTTTTTGTTCTTCATAAATTGCTCGAATGATAATAAAAGTTTGTAATCCATCTGTTTAAAAGTAATCTCATGAGCAAAACTTTCTAATAGGGTAAGTGTGGTATACAAATTATTTTTTGTACTACTGCGTATGGGGGAATTTTCTATCCATTTTCTACCAAAAGAAATTATTTTATTGTCGGAACTTGTTTTTTCTTCCATTTCCTTTAGTAATTCCAAACAAATTTCTTTTCCTTGTTTCCAAGCATTTATCTCACGCATTTGCAAATTCAATATGAATTCTTCTAACATGTAATTTAATTCTTCAGCATGGGGATGGTTGCAAATTATTGATTTACGACTATTCCATTGGTCGGGTTTAATATAAATATGAGTAGAAAAATAAGCTTTTTTCCCTAATAGATAAGCTTCCACTTGAACTAAAGCTTTTCCCTGGCTATCTAACCGTTTTTTGCGGTTATAAACTATGCGATACTTAATCTTTTTCATTTTCAACTATTATGTGAAAGTATTATATCTTTATCTTAAATAATCTTTATTGCGTTTATATATACAATTAGTGAATATATATGCATTGATGGTCTAAAAAAACATATAGGTCTCTTTACAAAAATAGACTTAGAAATTGAATATTAACCATCGCTTTTTTTAGAAAAACGTAATAATAACAAAGAAATTATTGTCATTTTCTATATTTTGTTTTTTTCTTATATAGCTTTTAATAATGACAAAGTGAAATGCTTTAGAGTTGAAAATAGAAGCATTTTGGTGTAAAAAACGTGGTGTAAGTGTTAAAATAAAAGGTTTATATTGAGTTTTTTCTATCGAAAAGTATACAGTTATTACATTTTTAACTATTTTTGCGACCGAGAAATATAACTAATGAAAAATTATTAATTCAAAGTTAAACTTTAAGAGAGAATCTTATGAAAAGAAAATTGATGCTTTTAATGACCTTCCTGATGATAGGTATAGGTCTGGTAAACGCGCAAGTTTCAAAGGTTACTGGTACAGTCACCTCTGAAGAAGACGGTTTGCCGGTTGTTGGAGCGTCTGTCTTAGTTAAAGGTACTACTGTAGGTACTGTAACAGACATCGACGGTAACTTTACAATCAACAATGTGCCTAGTCCGGCAAAAACTTTGGTTGTTTCGTTCATTGGTCTGGAAAGCCAAGAAGTAACTATCAAGCCTACTGTTAAGGTCGTACTTCGTTCAGATTCAGAACAATTGGATGAAGTTATGGTTGTTGCTTATGGAGGAGCTACCAAACGTTCTTTTACAGGTTCAGCTACTGAAATTGGTGGAGAGCAAATCTCGTTGAAGAATCCGACTGAACTATCTAAAGCATTGGCTGGAGAAGTTGCCGGAGTACAAGTGATGTCTACTTCTGGACAACCTGGAAGTAATGCTAGTATCCGTATTCGTGGTTTAGGTTCAGCATATTCTAGCCGTTCTCCGTTGTATGTTGTAGATGGTATTCCTTTTGAAGCTGATTTAAGTGGTATCGATCCAAGTGATATTGCTTCTATGACAGTTTTGAAAGATGCTACTGCTACTGCATTGTATGGATCTCGTGCTGCAAATGGTGTAGTCTTGATTACTACTAAAAAAGGTGAAGCAGGTAAAACACGTGTTGATGCTGAAGTTAAATATGGTGCAAACATGCGTTTGACTCCGCTTTATGATGTAATTGATAGTCCGGAAAGATTTACAGAGCTTACTTGGGAAAGTTTACGTGGTTATGCAGAAGTTGCTGGTGGGTATGATCGTGCTACAGCTGCAACATGGGCTTCACAACAGTTGTTCGGAGGACAAAATGGTATTGCTCCTATATATAATATGTGGAACGCAGATGGTGACAAGTTGATTGATCCTTCTACAGGACGTTTTTATAGTGGCATTACACGTAAATATACTCCGGAAAAATGGGAGGATTATTTGTTTAGAACAGGTCAGAAATTTGATGCTAGCCTTAAAATCTCAGGTGGTAACGAGAAAATGACCCATTATACAGCTTTTAGTTATCTGAAGGATGAAGGATATTATATTTCTTCGGATTACGAACGATTCAATGTTCGTAACAATATGAGTAATCAGATTGCCCCTTGGTTGAAAGCTACAACATCATTATCGTATGCATATATGATTACCAATAAGCCGGGACAGTCTGATAGTAATATGAACAATGGTTTCCAGTTTATAAACGGTATGCCTTCATTGTTCCCTGTTTTTGAACGTGATGAAAACGGAAATATTGTACAAGATACAAGCATTGGAGGAAATAAATACGATTATGGTATGAATGCCGGTTATAGCCGTCCGTTTGCTGCTGGTATTAATCCTGCTGGTGCATTGCTTTTGGATAAAGATGAAATCAAGACACACCAGTTTAATGGTAATGCTTCATTTGAGGCTCGTTTCTTGAAACACTTCAAAGCAACTGCTAATGTTGGTTTGCAGTATTATGGTCAGGCTGAAAACGAATTGACAAATCCATATTATGGTGATAGTGCTGGTAAAGGACAAATTGTGAAAACTCAGGTGAATTATTTGAACTTTACTGCTAACCAGATTTTATCATGGACTCAAAGTTTTGGAAGAAATAATTTTGAAGCTTTTGTTGCTCATGAATCAACAAATAGTACAACCAACGTATCATATGGTGCTAAATCAAAAATGGTTCGTCCGGATAATACAGAATGGAGTAATGCTGTTATAATGGATTATATGGAATCGTATACTTATGGTTATGCGATTGAAAGTTATTTTGGTCAGTTGCGTTATGACTGGGATAATAAATATTTTATTCACGGAACACTTCGTGCTGATGGTAGTTCACGTTTTGCTAAAGGTCATAAGTGGGGAACATTTGGATCTATTGGAACTGCATGGGCTATTACTAACGAAGAATTTATGAAAGATATCAAATGGTTGAAGAATTTGAAATATAAATTGAGCTGGGGTGTTCTTGGTAATCAGGATTTTATAACAAGTCCTGTTGTCGCTGGATACTATCCATATGAAGATTTGTATCAGATTAACAACTTGAACGATAATTATACTTTCAGCTTTGTTTATAAAGGTAATCCTGATTTAACTTGGGAAAGAAGTTCTACTATTAATACTGGTATTGAATTTGATATTGCTGGTATACTTGAAGGTGAAGTTGAATATTTCCATAAAAAGACAACTGATATGTTGTTTATGAAGCAGGTAGCTCCTTCTTTGGGATATGCTTCTTATCCTGTTAATGATGGAGAGCTGGTAAATCAGGGTGTAGAATTTTCTTTGACTGCACATCTTTTGAATAAGAAAGATTATAAATTCGATTTCCGTGTTAATGGTGGATATTATAAGAATGAAATGACTAAGATGCCTATTGATGAAACTACAGGTAAAGAGAAGGCTTTGGAATTAAGCACTTACTATGGATGGGCAAAAGGACATTCTTTGTATGATTTCTACATGCGTGAATATGCAGGTGTAGATCCTCAGACCGGATACGCTATGTATAATCAGTATTATAATGTATTGCCTGATGGTACTAAAGAGTTGATTACAGATATGGAAACTTATAAATCAACTAAAACCATCAATAAACTGGAAGTAGAGCAGACAAGCGACTGGAGTCAAGCTACTAAGAAATTTGTTGATAAATCAGCAATACCTGCTTTACAAGGTGGTTTTGGTTTTGATTTATATGCAAAAGGATTTACTTTGAATGCGACATTCTCATATAGCTTGGGAGGATATGGTTACGATTATAATTATCAGGAATTAATGCATAATGATGGGGCTGGAAAGCATAATTGGCATAAAGATATTGAAAACCGTTGGCAGCAGCCTGGTGATATTACAGATGTTCCTCGACTTACCAATAACTATGGTGGAGGGGATGACGGTACTAGTTATGCTAATGCAACTTCAACACGTTTCTTGACTAGCCGTTCTTATCTGAACCTGTCTAATCTTCGTTTGGGATATACTTTCCCACAAAGCATTACTTCTAAACTGCACCTGGGAGGTCTGAGCGTATATGTATCTGGAGACAACTTGTTCTTCCTTTCGGCTCGTAAAGGTTATGTGGCTAATGCTTCTTCAGGTAGTAGAGATACGGTCAACAATGATAATAATAATGACTCAGGAGAATCAGGCAGAAGCCAATACAGCCCATTGAGTACAATTATGGGAGGTATTAAAGTTCAGTTTTAACTAAAATAAAATCAGAAATTTATGAAATTAAATAAATACATTCCGGTTGCTGCTTTAAGTTTGATGCTTCTAAACAGTGGATGTTCAGATTCATTTTTGGAAAAAAGTCCTTCGGATTATATCACATCTGGTGATTTGGAAGAAGTGGCTAAATGGAATACCAATATATTGATGGGACAAGCATTAGGTACTTATTCTACAACATTTGCAATGTCTACAGGTGATGTAAAAGGTCATGATGACTTCGGACAGAAAGCTGTTGATATAGCAACAGACTTGATGAGTGGAGATATGGTCATTATGATGAAAGGATATGGCTGGTTTGAATATGCTGGTGATTTGACTTGTTCAACTCGTACAGCATCTCAGTTCTCTTATCAATTCTGGAGATATTATTATCGTCTTATCAAAGCTGCCAATGAAATTATTGATGCTGCTGGAGGTGATGAAGCGAAACCTACTGGAGAAAATGGTGTGTATTTTGCACAAGCCAAAGCTTTGAGAGCGCATTCTTATTTTAACTTGGTAAACTTATATGCCCGTCCTTATCAGGAAGATAAAACAGCTTTAGCAATACCTATTTATCGTACTCAATTAACTTCGGAAGCTGCAAAGAAATCAAGTGTAGAAGAAGTTTATAAACTGATTGTTAAAGATTTGACAGATGCTATTCCTATGCTTGAAGGATATGAACGTCCTTCAGGACAAAAGGACCAGATTAATCAGGCGGTAGCAAAAGGTATGCTGGCTTATGCTTATCTTATGATGGGTGAAAATGGAGAAGCGGCTCGATTGACTCAAGAGGTGATTGATTCGAAAGAGTTTACCTTGATGAATAGAACGGAAGTTATCAATTCAGGATTTAGTTCTGTTTCTATTCCTGGATGGATGTGGGCTATTGATCTGACAACAAGTAACTCTCCGGCTCTGCCTACATTCTGGGGACATATGGACTTGTTTACATATAGCTATGCGTATGCCGGCGGTGAAAAATTGATTGATACTAATTTGTATAATTCTATACCGGATACAGATGTTCGTAAAAAATGGTTTACTGAAACAGATGAAAAGGGAGAACAATATGAATTGACAAACTGGTGGAAATTCTATAACAGCAAGCGTATCTTAGGAAACAGAGAATGGTATGACGATGAAGTATATATGCGTGTCGCTGAAATGTATTTGATAAATGCAGAAGCTAATGCACGAGAGAATAATCTTTCTGATGCGAAAATTTCTTTGAAAGCTTTATTGGATGAGCGTGATACAGAAGCAGCCGCAAAAGTAGAACAGATGGGTAAAGAAGGGCTTTTGGATGAAATTTACTTTAACTGGCGTTTGGAATTATGGGCTGAAGGACGTGGATTGCTTACAATGAAGCGTTTCCAGAAGAGTATTACTCGTTGTGCAGAAGATGCTATGCTTCCTGGACAAACTTATGATTATAAAGATGAACGCTTGACATTTAAAATTCCAGAAAAAGAGATTATAAATAATCCGAATTTGGATGATTAAGTTAAAGCATAAGCACTGATATTTTAGAACCCCGTCATTGGCATTAAACTGTTGATGACGGGGTTTTATTGTTTCGGATGATTTTCATAAAATACATAGCATGATGTTTGGGGCTGTATGATAAATACTTATTGTATGAATGTTTCTTTAATTTTTTGTTTGATAAAATACTTGGTGCGTGCTTTTTCGCTATATTTGCCACAATTAGACATACAACTATACTGAATGAAAGAATTTGTTATATCAGATGCGCAGACTGAAAAGGCTGCATTGGTGGGTTTGATTACCCAGACACAGAACGAGCGTAAAACGAATGAATATTTGGATGAACTTGCTTTTCTTGCAGAAACGGCAGGAGCTGAGGTCGTAAAACGTTTTACTCAAAAAATGGATTATCCCAATACTGTGACATACGTAGGTAAAGGTAAGTTGCAGGAAATTAAAGAATATCTTCTTCAGAAAAAGGAGGAAGAAGGAGAAGAAGTGGGTATGGTTATCTTTGATGATGAACTTTCTGCCAAACAGATACGTAATATCGAAAAGGAGCTGAATGTAAAGATTCTGGACCGTACATCGCTTATTCTGGATATTTTTGCGATGCGTGCACAAACTGCCAATGCCAAGACACAGGTTGAATTGGCACAATATAAATACATGCTACCCCGTTTGCAACGTTTGTGGACTCACCTTGAGCGTCAGGGTGGTGGTTCCGGAGCCGGAGGTGGTAAGGGTTCTGTTGGTCTTCGTGGACCGGGTGAAACTCAGCTTGAAATGGACCGTCGTATTATTTTGAATCGTATGGCTTTACTAAAACAGCGTCTGGCTGAAATAGATACTCAGAAATCTACTCAGCGTAAAAATCGCGGACGCTTGATTCGTGTTGCTCTGGTTGGATATACGAATGTCGGAAAATCGACATTGATGAATTTATTGGCTAAAAGTGAAGTCTTTGCTGAAAATAAGCTGTTTGCTACTCTTGATACGACAGTACGTAAGGTGATTATTGAAAACTTGCCTTTCCTGCTTTCCGATACGGTAGGTTTTATTCGTAAACTTCCAACTGATTTGGTCGATTCGTTTAAATCTACACTGGATGAAGTGCGTGAAGCTGATTTATTGCTTCATGTGGTAGATATCTCTCATCCTGATTTTGAGGAGCAGATACAGGTGGTAGATAAAACAATTGCTGATTTAGGAGCAGGAGGAAAGCCTACCATGATTGTATTCAATAAGATAGATGCGTATACCTATGTAGAAAAGGCTGAAGATGATTTGACTCCGAAAACGAAGGAGAATATTACGCTGGAAGAGCTTATGCATACATGGATGGCTAAGATGAATGATAATTGTATCTTTATTTCGGCTCGAAATAAAACGAATATCGATGAACTGAAGGAAATTGTTTATAAGAAAGTAAGAGAGTTGCATGTGCAGAAGTATCCTTATAATGATTTCCTTTATCAAACTTATGATGAAGAATAATTATGATAAATTACCGTTCGCTGACTGATGAAGAAATAAACAGGCTGGAATCGCAGCTTTGTTCGGCTTCCGACTGGAAGGATGTACGGGTGGCTGAACGTTTCACTCCTGACTATGTACATCATGCTCGTTTTTCCGGGAAGGTGTGTCTGGGAGTATTTGAACACGAATTTACATTGCCGGGAGGTATCTGTAAGCATTCCGAATTATCGTATGTGACTCTGCATAATGTGACAGTGGGAGATAACTGTTGCATTGAAAATGTAAAGAATTACATTGCTAACTATGAGATTGGGGCATATACATTTATCGAGAATGTGGATATTATTCTGGTAGACCGGAAATCTCGTTTTGGAAATGGGGTAGAGGTGTCTGTCTTGAATGAAACAGGAGGTCGTGAGGTTATGATTCATGACCGTCTTTCTGCACATCAGGCATATATTATGGCACTTTACCGTCATCGTCCGCAGCTCATTGAGCGTATGAAAGCGTTGGTTGAGGCTTATGCAGACGAACATGCTTCGGATAGAGGAACGATAGGTTCGCACGTCACGATTGTCAATTCGGGATATATTAAAAATGTGCGTATCGGTGACCATTGTGAAATAGAGGGAGCTGGCAGACTGAAGAACGGTAGTATTAACAGTAATGCTGACGATCCGGTACATATCGGTTACGGAGTGGTATGTGATGATTTTATTATCTCCAGTGGTTCGCACATAGAGGATGGCACGATGATGACTCGCTGTTTTGTGGGACAGGCTTGTCATATGGGGCATAATTATTCGGCTTCGGATTCTTTGTTTTTCAGCAATTGTCAGGAGGAAAATGGAGAAGCATGTGCTATTTTTGCCGGACCGTTTACGGTGACTCATCATAAGTCAACTTTGCTGATTGCCGGGATGTTTTCATTTATGAATGCGGGTTCAGGATCTAACCAGAGTAATCATATGTATAAGCTGGGGCCGATTCATCAGGGAGCGTTGGAAAGAGGTGCTAAGACTACTTCGGATTCATATATCCTTTGGTCTGCACGTATCGGAGCCTTTTCACTTGTAATGGGACGTCATGTCAATCATCCTGATACATCGGATTTACCTTTCTCTTATTTGATAGAGGATAAAAATACGACTTATCTGGTTCCGGGGGTTAATCTTCGTAGCGTCGGCACAATTCGTGATGCACAGAAATGGCCGAAACGTGATTTGCGTAAAGATCCTTTCCGTCTGGATCAGATTAATTATAATTTGCTCAGTCCATACACAATTCAGAAGATGATGAAAGGACGGAGTATTCTGAAAGAGTTGGAAAGAGTATCGGGAGAAACTTCGGAAACATATTCTTATCAGAGCGCAAAGATTAAAAACTCGGCGTTGAATAAAGGTATCAAGTTTTATGAAACAGCTATTCATAAATTCCTGGGTAATTCGGTTATCAAGCGTCTGGAGGAAATACATTTTAAGAATGATGAGGAAGTACGACAGCGTTTATTGCCGGATACTTCGATCGGACAAGGTGAATGGGTTGACATTTCTGGCTTAATAGCTCCAAAAACAGAGATAGAGCGATTGATGAGCGATATAGAAACAGGTGTTTTGCATACTGTTGACCAGATACATGACCGTTTTGCAGAAATGCATGCCAATTATTATACCTATGAATGGACTTGGGCGTATGGAAAAATGCTGGAGTTCTACAGACTGGATGCCGAAACAATAACTGCAAAGGATATTATAAACATTGTGCATCAATGGCAACAGTCTGTGGTATGGCTGGATAAGATGGTATATGAAGATGCAAAGAAAGAATTTTCTTTGTCTTCGATGACTGGCTTTGGTGCTGATGGTAGTAAGGAAGAGCAAATGCTTGACTTTGAACAAGTGCGCGGTGTGTTCGAAAGTAATCCTTTTGTAACAGCCGTTTTGAAGCATATAGAAGTGAAGACTGAACTTGGAAATGAATTAGTTGCTCGTTTAAGCAATATATATAATTAAAAAGAATGTGATTTATGAAAGGCGTATGGCTATTTTTTGTTTTTAGTTGTATGTTTTTGTTTTTGCAGGCGGGAACTTATCGTAAAAGAGAAGTTAGCCGCCCGTGCTTTATTACGACAAATACGTCGAAAATAGAAATAAAGAAAATCATATTAACGGATGAGCAGACGCAGGTAGATGCTGTTTTGTATGGTGAGCCGGGAGAAGCTGCTGTTATCTCTTCGAAAACATGTCTGCGTACCACGCAGCAAGAATTTAGCTTGCGTGAAGCTGAAGGGGTGTCTATTGATGGAAAAACCGAGCCGGAGCTTATTTCGAAGTCGGGGAAGCATCATGTAACTCTTTCTTTTGCTCCGATTCCTGCAGGGGTGCATGCTGTTGATTTTGTAGAGAAAGAAGAAGGATGGATTATATGGGGAGTACAACTAAGTAAGGCAGAACCCTATGTATATATACCAAGTTTTTTGCAAACTAATCATCTGGAGCAAAGTCAGGATTTGCCTGCTCCCCGGTTAAAAGCAGGTAAGTCTATAATAAACGGTTATATATTAGGTTATGATCCTCAAATTGCATTGGATGTTGTTTTTCGTCATTCAGACTGGCTGTTTTATAATGATTGGGGAAAGACTGTAAAGGTACGTCAGGATGGTTCTTTTCATATTGAAACCGATTTACTGCTCGCCGGAGGGGCAAAACTTCAGATAAATAAGGCACAGTTGGATCTTTTCCTTTTACCAGGTAAAGAAATGACTGTGTATATTCATCTTCCCAGATTGAGTATGTCGGCTTCCCGTTTGTTGAAGGATGAGTATGACCGGAAGCAGAAAGCGTGGTTTGATGGAGCTGAATCCTTGTTGAATACGGAACTGGCTACCTGGGGATATCCTCTGGCTCTTAACGATGATCCTGATTTCTCAAGTAAGACGCTGGATTTATCTGATGAAGAATATAATAAACAGGTGCAGTCTGAGCTGGAAAGACTTGAATCGGATTTAGACCATGACCAACGAGCCGGTAAAGCGTATAAGGAATACGTATCTGCAAATATGCAGATAAATGCTCTTGTTCTGCAAGGTGCCCGTACTAAAATGCAGGGGATTGTAAACTCTCCTTATGATAAATATGGTTACGATTATGTGACATACTTACAGTATCGGGAACGTGATACGGGGGAAACGTTAGATTTGTGGGAAGATATAAAAAAGGCAAGAAATATTTATCAGAATGTTGTTAAAGAAGAACGTCTGAAATCGGCAGACAAAAAAATGCTGGCTTCGATAGAACATCCGGAAATAAGTGCATATGTAAGAGAAAAGATAAAGACCATGCAGGCTGTTGCCGAACGGGCAAAGGCTTCTGAAAAATATGTTATTGCAGAGTTGGATACATTAGTGTCGGGAGCTGATATATTGCCTGCTATCATATCTCAGCATCGGGGTAATGCTGTACTTGTTGATTTCTGGGCTACATGGTGCGGTCCTTGCCGGAAAAGCATGCCTGCGGTAAATGTACTAAAGCAGCGGATGTCATCGAAAGATGTAGTATATGTTTATGTTACAGGACCATCTTCTCCAAAAGAAGTCTGGAAGACTGCTATTGCGGAAATAAATGGTATACATTATCGTTTGACTCAGAAACAATGGGAATATCTTTGTAATTCGTATGGCATTACAGGAATTCCGGGATATCTGGTAATCAGTTACGATGGTAAGCTTCAGGATCGTTATGTAGGATTTCCTGGAGTTGACATTTTGCAGAGAGATTTGTTGAGAGCTATGGAGTAGGAGAGTTTCAGTAAATCTCTTACTGAATCATGAAAGTGAAATACGGCAGAGTTTTTGAATCATTCGGAACAAAGATTTTATCTTAATTAAGGAAAAATTTCGATAATACTTCGTACCTTTGTTGGCATAGTAACTAACAATTAATTTCTTATCATTATGGCAACACCAGAATTCAAGTATCAGCCGATGTTTGAACACGGAAAGGATACTACTGAATACTATTTGCTTACAAAAGATTATGTGTCTGTAAGCGAGTTCGAAGGAAAACCTATCCTGAAAATTGAAAAAGAAGGATTGACTGCAATGGCTAACGCTGCATTCCACGATGTTTCTTTCATGTTGCGTCGTTCTCACAACGAACAGGTAGCCAAAATATTGAATGATCCGGAAGCTAGCGAAAACGATAAATACGTTGCTTTGACTTTCTTGCGTAACGCTGAAGTTGCAGCAAAAGGAGTTTTACCTTTCTGTCAGGATACCGGTACTGCTATTATACATGGTGAAAAGGGTCAGCAAGTATGGACTGGATACTGTGATGAAGAAGCTTTGTCACTGGGTGTATATAAAACATATACAGAAAACAACTTGCGTTATTCTCAGAATGCTCCGTTGAGTATGTATGAAGAAGTAAACACACGTTGTAACTTGCCTGCACAGATCGACCTGGAAGCTACTGAAGGTATGGAATATAACTTCCTGTGTGTAACAAAAGGTGGTGGTTCTGCTAATAAAACTTATCTGTATCAGGAAACCAAAGCTATCTTGAATCCGGCTACATTGGTTCCGTTCCTGGTAGAAAAGATGAAGACTTTAGGTACAGCTGCTTGTCCTCCTTATCATATTGCATTTGTAATTGGTGGTACATCTGCTGAAAAGAACTTGCTGACTGTGAAATTGGCTTCTACTCGTTTCTATGACAACTTGCCTACTACAGGCAATGAATACGGACGTGCATTCCGCGATGTAGAACTTGAAAAGCAAGTATTGGAAGAAGCTCACCGTATTGGTTTGGGAGCACAGTTTGGTGGTAAATATTATGCTCACGATGTACGCATCATTCGTTTGCCTCGTCACGGTGCTTCTTGTCCGGTTGGCTTGGGTGTTTCTTGTTCTGCTGACCGTAATATCAGATGTAAGATTAATAAAGATGGTATCTGGATTGAAAAACTGGATTCAAATCCAGGTGAATTGATTCCTGAAGAATTGCGTCAGGCAGGTGAAGGTAATGCTGTGAAGATTGACCTTAACCGTCCGATGCCGGAAATTCTTGCAGAACTCGATAAATATCCTGTTGCCACTCGTCTGTCACTGAATGGTACTATTATTGTTGGTCGTGATATCGCTCATGCTAAACTGAAAGAATGTTTGGATCGTGGTGAAGATTTGCCTCAGTACATTAAAGACCATCCTATTTATTATGCTGGTCCTGCCAAGACTCCTGCAGGTATGGCTTGTGGTTCTATGGGACCGACAACTGCCGGACGTATGGACCCGTATGTTGACTTGTTCCAGAGTCATGGTGGTAGCATGATTATGTTGGCTAAAGGTAACCGTAGCCAGGCTGTAACCGATGCTTGTAAGAAGCATGGTGGTTTCTATCTGGGTTCTATCGGTGGTCCGGCTGCTATTCTTGCTCAGAATAATATTAAGAGCATCGAATGTGTAGAATATCCTGAACTGGGTATGGAAGCAATCTGGAAGATTGAAGTAGAAGACTTCCCTGCATTTATCCTGGTTGACAATAAGGGTAATGATTTCTTTAAACAGATCAAACCACGTTGTACTGGAAACTGTAAATAAGTAATTTATTTCCAACTATAAGAAAGGCATCATCCTCTACTGATTTGAAAGAGGATGATGCCTTTTCTTTTTATGTTCCTAGTCGGTTTATTATTGAGGATTAGCGACGACTTCGAATATTTCAGCTTTGCCTTCCAGAGTGACTTTGGTTACTTTATCGTTTGTCAGTTCAAGTTTGAAGAAAGGCGAAGAAATACTTGTTTCGGATACCAATTCTCCTTTTTTATCAAATTGTTTGACTTTGAGCGGAGCTGAAAGTTTATCCATCAATAATGTATAAGTTTTTGTTCCTTGAGGAACTTCGAAAGTTAATGCATTAGAAACCTTATAAAAAGTAGACAGATTTTGATCGAATGCATAAACAACTTGTTGTGGATTCTCTGACTCCAGTTTGAATCCTAGATTTTCAACATGAAGCGGGTTGACCTCGAAAGAGCGGACAGAAGCATAATTTTTGCGTTCAGATTCCAGTCTTTTCAGTCGTACGTAACGTGCTTTTACAGCATCTCCTTTCCAGTTGATGACATATTGCTTATTCAATTCTTTGATAAGGGGAGTCCATGTTTTGCCGTCAGCAGAACATTCCAAAATCGCATGGTCAAAGTAGTCTACATCGTCTACAGAATTTCGTCCTTGCAGGATTGATATTTCTGTCACGTCACGGATGTCTCTCAGGTCTACTCCAATCCAGTCACCTTCTTTTTGTCCGATACCTGACGTATAGTAAGTAGTAGTGTCATTATCAAGCATTAATTTAGTAAGGATTGTACCAGAGTTACCAAACGAACCAATGCCTTTATAATCTTTAGGTGTTGTACCCAGCAGTTTCTTTAAGAAACCATGAGCCATATCGTCCATTGCATTTTCATAGAACGGTTGCAGTTTGAGTGTTCCGAATTTATGAGCTTCATAAGCTTTACGATCTTCTTTACTCATCAAGTTCTGCACATATTTGTTCCAGAAGCTACTGTCGTCGTTGCCTGAGCGATAAATTTGAGCCAGTTCAATAGCTTGTTTCCCTCTTGTTCCCAGCTTCCCGAATTCTGTCAGCCACGGACGGAGTTCTTGCAGCAGGGCTTTATTCTCACATCCCTGTTCCATTTCAGCCGGGACTTTTTCTATTTTTTCGAATTCTGTTTTAAGAGCCTGAGCCGTGGCATCATTCCATTCTGCAATCCGGAATGTCTTAGTTTCCCAAGATTCATCTCTGCGATATCCGTTTTCAGTGTCACTGGAGTGAATGGCAAATGTACGGTAAGCATCTTTGGCTTTTGGAGTCAACTCCTGCAATCCTCTTTCCCAACTGTCTATAGGATTATAGTTTGCGATATTCCATGTGTAGTCTGCAACTCCGTACAAAGCAAGCTTGGAAGCCTCACCGTGTTCCATTGGGTTGCTGACAACACCACAGACATTTTCTTTAGTCAGCGAAGTATCCAGACCGTATACGGGACCTTGTAGAATGAAGTTACGGATATAATCGGTTACCGGATAGTTCCACCAGTAATATGCCGGTCTTTTGATACGTGAGTTAATCCATTCCATTGTTTCCGGAGTCAGGTCACTGCATACCACATCTCCTGTCCAGAATACTTTTATATCTGGATTCAAACTATTTCCATAAATAGCCAGGCTCCCTTGCGGAGTAGGATTAGCCCAAAGCTTAGAGTAGTCTGTCGGGCAGACTGTCAATGGAGATACATCACCTTTGGCTTTTACAAAGTCATCAGTCAGACGGTTTAGTAATTCTGTCTGTTTTAACGGATTGGTTCCTTCTCCTGAAATGTCATCGAAGAAAATTGCGAAATCTCTTACTCCCAGGTCGTACATCCAGTTAAACTTATTGACCAGATTCTGATAATCTTCTTCGTTCCATTTGATGTCTTGCCCCGGATGGATGGCCCATACAAAATCTACGCGATTCCGTTTACACGCCTGAACCAGTTCCTTGATATTCTGAGCTTCTTTTTCGGGATAAGGAAGTCTCCAGTTCGGACAACTATGAAATGGATCATCTTTAGGACCATATAAGTAAGTGTTCATTTTGAATTTTCCGTAGAAATCAATTAATGACATACGTACCTGATGTGACCATGGTGTGCCGTAAAAACCTTCTACTACACCACGGTTGGGTAAGTCTGGATAATCGTTGATATCCAAATAAGGTAATTGTTTTTCTGCAGCGATAGGGCTTTCTATAAGTTGGCGCAATGTTTGGATGCCATAAAAAGCTCCTCGTTCATCATATCCAACGATTGTAACTCCTTTTTTGTCAATACGCATGGTGTAAGCTCCAGAAATCTCCTTGACCCCTTGCTTAAGTGCCACCTTTTTTCCAAAATCGATAGTTAGTTTCACTCCTTTCTTTGTCAGAGTAAGAAATTTCAGATCTTCTGAAAATTTTTCTTGTTTATCTTTAAGAACCAATCCACCAGCAATATCCAACATATTGTTTCGATCTACTGTTAGTTTGTGGGGAGTCGGATTGATGATAATTCCCTGATGGTCTATCTTCTTTCCGGGAACGGGCAATACTTGTTGGATTTCCAGTCGTTGTGACGATAAATCAAACTCAGTTTCTTGTGCAAGGAGGTTACTGCATGCCATTGCGCATATTACTCCTGCCATTAGTGATTTTTTATAGTATCTTTTTTCCATATAAAATAGGTTTTGCTTTACAAAGCTATTGATTTCCTTGTAAAAGAAAGTTGTTTTAGGGCAAAATGTTTGCTTGAACTTGAAAAATATACTTTAATAAAAGATACTATTGTTTCATCTTTTATTTTAAGTTCGCCAATACCATTTGATACGAGTAAAAAACATAGTTATAAATACAGTTAAGCTTGTTAATATAATTCCGTGTAAAAATCCTAGCCAAGGAGATGAATAAAAATATTTTAATAAAGGAGTTATTCCTAAGATATTTAGTATTGGATATATCAAAAGATCTGTTGCTACATAGGCTATCATCGGATTTTGTCCAGACATGATTAAGAAACGTGTGGAACGAACACATTTGAAGTAATCACAAATAATATTGAAAATAATCAATGTCATAAAAGCTAATCCTGATGTAACAAAGAAATAGCTGAATGTTGCATAATCTTTTTTGATACCTTCTTGAAAAGGTTCAATAAAAAGCCCTAATAGCAGGAAGAAACTTCCTAGGTCGAACAGTTTGTACCAAAGTGTTCTAATATCAGTTTTAGGTTTACCTTTAAGTAATAAATATCCGGTTGTTAGTAAAATAATAGTAATAATCAGGTTTGCTTCAAGAAATCGATTATATAAACAATATAGATTTACTAATATGACAGATACCAGAATACTCAATAAAGCAACTCCTGTTATGACTTTTGTCGGATAGATATTCTCATGGTTCTCTGAGAGCCATTTTTTTAGAATCTCTCCTGCAAAGCTTCCTGGGATAACAATGAACAGATATTCCAGATATTCAAACCGGTACAGCCAAGGTATAGGAGAAATATTCAGGTAATGTTCTACCCATGAGCTTTCGATATCTTTACTTATCATCAAAGCTCCTAATAAGATTAAAATACAGATTCTTAGCAAGCGATTATGTATAGTAAATATGTAAAGTAACGAGCCGAATATAGCCATATTGGCTAATATTAATATGATAATATTACTAAAATATAGGGAAAAGCTTCTTTCATTGGCATATTGTGTCGTTACCAACATAATAATGGCGATTAGATAGGCTGATAGTTTTATGATTTTATGTATTTTTTCAGGTAGTTGATATGGAATACGCATAAACATAGGAAATAAAACCATAAAGCAAGTTATTGCTAATAACCAGGAACGTAAGTCTTGTGGAGAACTTATTACGTAAGGATAAAAATGTTGGATAAAAATAGCAAAGAAGGTTAATTGTATTCCTCTTTTGATCGCATCATAGCATAGCATTAATTTGCTTCTTCCTTTTTCTGCATGTCTGCCGATGGAAAAAGGAAATGCAGCTCCCATAGCAAAAAGGAAAAATGGAAAAACTAAATCTACCCATGTGATACCAGGTATTTCCGGGTTAAAAATATGCTCAGGAGGAGGGGTTTGGGCGTGACTCATCCATCCTGGTAAAATGGAGGATATAATGGTAGCTGATAATACCATTGTGATGATAGCATATCCTCGTAAAGCGTCTAGTGCTAAAGCTCTTTGATTCATTGGTTGTGTGTTTAGATTTATGTTTTATAAATATTCTGCAAATAGAGGCGTAGTTCTCATCTCATCGAGATTGAATGACTGACGCCTCTATAAATGATGGTCACCTTTTTATGCGTTATCCCTCCATCATTAATCAATAAAAACCTTAATATAACTTATGAAATTTATTTCTGGTATTGTAAAAAGAAAGATGAAAAATCTTGTGCCGATTGTATATATTCATGTCCAAATCGGTCGGTTATTTTTACACTTATTTGAGCTTGTGGGTTTTGGGGTATAGCCTTGAATAGATGATTTGTTTTAACCGGAGCAATCCAGCTATATGTCTGTACAGCTTCTTGACACATCTTTTCAGCTAGTGGATCATAAGCTGTATACTGAGTCATTTCTCCCATGAGTTTTCCATCTTCCATCCATTCAACTTTCCATAGCTTATCCCAATTCCATACATTAGCGATTATTGCTTGTGGAAATTCTTTTGAGGCTCCAGGCAGATATACTCTGGCCTGATAGTTATCAGGTTTTCCGATGCATTTATATTTCCAGATAAGCTGATTGCCGTTGACTTGATAAATACCATATCCTCGTGGAGTACCATCTAGACAGATATCGGAGCACCACCAAGTACCACAGATTGCAGCTGTATTGTGTTCCATAAGTTTGTCATTGTAACATATATTGAGATTGTAATGCATATGTCCTGAAATAATGTGCGTGGGATGATCCTTAATTAACTGGTGAAATGCTTCTGCATTGACAGTCTGGTCGGCTAGTGTATTATAGTCGAATTGGAACGGTTGTTGTTTTTCTGTAAGTCGGGTAGGTATATGCATGACAATTACAAGTGGAGTTCCTTCTTCTAAAAAAGAGAGATCTTTTTCCATCCATCGAAAAGTTTTTTCGTCGATGTAGCCGATATAATAAAATTCTCTTCCGATGTAAAAGTTATTATTTAAAATAATATAGTGTACTTTACCCTTGTTGAAGGAATAGCATGTAGGACCAAAAAAGCTTTCGAAGCTATGCTGTGAGGTTTCGAAAGAACGTCCGTTATAATCCATATCATGATTTCCTATGGCACGGTATACAGGGATGTTCAATGACTTGATTGCTTCAATATATGGTGGAAATAGTTGGGCATTATCGCCCGTAATATCTCCACAGTCAATACCGAAGATATCCGTATTACGATATGATGCAAGTTCTTCCTGATAATCATTTAGAAAAGTATGATATGTTTCTAAATTTTCAGGTCTGATAGCTTGAACATCGGCTTGGGCAAAGAATACATGATTTAAGTCATCATGAGGGTTCTTTTTAAGATGAAAATTATAGTTCTTATCTACAGAACGATCTATTGGCTTATAGAATAATGGAATCGTATTTTCTTTGATTTCTGTCAGGTATCCAGATGGTGTGGATATAAATACAAATCGACTTTCATTATCAATATTGAGGCTATAGTTACCTTGTTTATCTGTTTGTACGCAATTCTTTCCATCGGAAACAACAACACCAGAAATGCCTTTATTTTCGCAAAATACAGTACCTCTTATCTGATGCAGGTGCTGTGTCATTCCGGTTGTTAATCCAAAAACCGATAATAATATGCATAAAATATGTCTCATCAGATATTTTTTTATTAAGATTTACATTTTTGTCCAGTCCAAAACAGTTCTATTTCTTCAAGTGTCTTTCCAGCAGTTTCCGGCATCAGTTTCCATACGATTAGCATATAGGGAAGACACATGAATGCAAATAAGAAAAATGTTCCGCCAGGAGTAAGTGTTTCTAGCATCCAAGGAGTAAGCTGTCCTATTAAATAAGTTCCGATCCATAAGGATAATCCGGCTACAGACATTGCCAGTCCTCGTATTTTTGTTGGATACATTTCAGAAAGCAAAACGAATATAACAGCACTGATAGAACCTGCACAGAAAAATATGTATGCTAGGAAGAATAGTAATAAATATGTGTTAGATAAACCAACTTTCTCTCCTGCCAAGAAATAGATTCCAATGGCGATAAGAGATATAATCATACCTGAGACTCCATAATAAATGAGTTTTTTACGTCCTATTTTATCAATGATTAGCAAAGCCAAAACTCCTGTTACCATATTGACTGTGCCGATTAGAATTTGGTAGAATAGGGAATCTCCTCCTGATAATCCTGCATCTTCAAAGATAGAAGGTCCATAATAGAGTACGGCATTTACTCCCATAAATTGTCCAAGCATAGCTATACATACTCCGATGATAACTGCTTTTAATATGCCAGGTCGCCACAACATAGACCAGCTGGATTGATGTTCGTTTGCCAGAATAGCTTTGGTCTGTTCTATTTGTAATTGTGCTTCAGAAGTGGTAAGATAAATATTTTGAAGTACTTTCTGAGCTTGATTTTCTCTTTGTACGACAATAAGCCAACGTGGGCTTTCGGGAATAAAGAATATTGTTATCAGAAAGATAATAGCTGGTACTGATTCCATCCCGAGCATACTTCTCCATACTTCTGATATAAATATTTTATTAATCCATTCTATATTTGATTCGAATCCGCTTTGTGAGAAACTCAATAAATAAAAATTAGCAATGTATGCTCCTAAAAAGCCTACGGTTACAGCTACTTGATAAAGTGACACTAGCCTACCTCGATACTGTGCTGCTGCAACTTCGGATATGTATAGAGGGGAAACAATTGAAACTACTCCAATAGCAATACCTCCTAAAATACGGGCAGCTATTAAGTGATTGAAATCAGATGAAGCTGCACACCAGATACCTGATATAGAGAATAAAAGAGCAGCGATAATCATTACCCATTTTCGTCCTAAACGGTCGCTTAACATTCCTGCAAACATTACACCACATATAGAACCAATTAAAGCACATCCTACATACCAACCTTGTTGTAATGCATCGAGTTGGAATTGATCGGTAACCTGACTGATAGTTCCAGAAATGACAGCAGTATCATAACCGAAAAGTAATCCTCCTATGGCTGCAACAAAGGAAAGAAAAATCATATATCCCAGATTGAATTTAGTTGATTCCATTATAATTTCTCCTTATTATTTAATGTCAAAATATTCTTTATACCTGTCGTAAAGATGTCCTGCTTGCAGATAAGCAGACTGAGGACTCATGAAATGCGAAAATTCAAAAGTAATAGCTTTATCATATCCGGCTCTTTTAGCTGCTTCTAGCTTCATTCGTAGTTTATCGAACTTGATTGGAAGGAAGCGGATAGGCATATCACGATCAAATGATTCTGCATTTGTCCAGCATTTCATGCCGTATTTATCTGCTAGCTTTTTGTTGACACTGAAAAAAGCGTCAAGTTCATCGTAGTCGATGTGCCCATCTTGGAAAGCACAAGCATCTACTACATTGTGTATAGCATCGAATATTTCATTCCATTCACGTTCGTGTTCTTGTACGGATACAGCATCTTCTTTTGTTAGATTACCTGTTCCCATAACGGCTTTTTTACCGTCAATCCAAGGTGAAATAAACGTAGGAAGTCCTCCTGATACATCTTTACATTGTTTCCCCAATGCTTGAAAGGCACCAATAGCTCCTTTAGTTTTTCGACTGATTTCTCCGCTTATATACCATCCTCCAAAACTTTTATATTTGGTACCGTATTGTTCCCATACTTCATCGATAACATACTTATTATCTTCTATTTCCCATGTAAGGTCACCTGTATCCCAGTATTTTCCCGAATCATATAGCCCGAAGTAGAATTTCATTTTATATTTTTCAGCTAATTGCAAAAATAAATCTACTAGGTCCATTGATGGCATGTAACATCCTTTATTTAATAGATATTTTGATGGATAAGTAATAAATTTACGATAACCAGAACGGATAAGGATTACAGTATCGATTCCAATGTTTTTCATATATTGAAAATCACGATCCCATTCTTTTACTCCCCAATTCTGATGTGGTATGTCATGTGATATTTCATCCAAAAAAGTCCCAGTGATGCGTAAGCCATTGTTTTTGGGAATAATTAACGGATTGTTATCATTTTCTTTTTTCATATTGCTTTCATTGGCCAATGAGGCAATAGCGGGCATTTCATTTTCTGAGTGCAGGAAGGAGGGAGCTGCAAAAGCTGCGGCACCTGTCAGTAATGTCTTTTTTATAAAATCTCTACGGTTCGTCATATTGCTTAAATTTTAATTTTTTCTGTTTTATATTTTGATATAAATATTCTTTCTGTATAATGTGTATCCTATTATTCCGATAACAACAGCTATAGATAATGCCATGAGTAGCGATGAAAAACAATTATCTCCAAAGTAATGAGCTAATACATGCTGATAATACCATGTATGAAGTGTGTTTCCTCCAATTGAAATATGTATCAGAGCGATGAATAATAGTTCGCCTGCTGTATAGCAGAATAATGGATTGACGCCATATACAGTAAAAAGTTTGAATCCTTTTTGATATTTTCGGATATCAATTATCCAAATAAGTAAAGATAATAGTAGAATGCCGGCACCACAAGTCATAAATACATAAGTGGGCGACCAAATTTTCTTGTTTATCGGACAGCCATAGCTGAATAGATATCCGGCGAACAAGAGTACAGTACCTATCAGAAAAAGTTTCTCTAATTTACTGTGTATATTTTCTTTTTCAATGCAAATTTTGCCAATACAGTATCCGATGAGTGTATGTGATATGGATGGTATCGTGCTTAATATTCCTTCAGGGTCAATACCATGATCGTTGTAAAGATGTGAAGCTCCTAAAATATATTGGTCAATAACAGCGATTATATTTTGTGGTCCATAGACAAATCCATTGCCAGTCACTAATATAATTTGATATATGAGGAGTAATACAGTGATTAAAGCAGGAATATATTTTTCGTGAATATTTGTACATATGATAACTGTAAAAAAGTAACAAAGAGCTAGGCGCTGCAATACTCCTGGTATTCTTAATTCTTGAAAGCTGCACATACCCTTAGCACACCAGTTGATGAATAATCCGACGAGAAATAATAAGATGGTACGTTTAATTACTTTCTTTATTAATGGTAAACTAAATGAAAAATTAAATTTTTTGAGTGATATATAAGTTGAGATACCCATTATGAACATGAAAAAAGGAAACACCAAATCTGTCGGTGTTAGTCCGTTCCATACAGCATGCGTCAATGGCGTGTAGACATGTTTCCATGAGCCAGGATTGTTGACGATAATCATACCTGCAATTGTAATTCCTCTTAAAACATCCAAGGAGATAAGGCGCTGTGCTTTTTCCATAATGATAAGGTTTTATATCAGTTTGAAGATACAGATTATCAACATCTTTGATAATCTGTATCTTTATAAGGCACTTATTTATTGCTGAACTTCTTGCTGACGATTTGTATCCCACCAAACGTGTACAGTAGAGCCGTCTCCTTGATTTTGATTAAGGGAGGAGCTTGTTGCATTTTCACTGTTCTCACGTCGTTCATCGTCGGTATATCTTAATTTTCTGATGAATTCATGATTGGCAGGATTAATGTTAGCATCTTCACTATGCAGAACAGGTGAAAGTTTCGGATATCCTGTTCTACGGCATTCTGCCCATGCCTCTATGCCATTAGGATAAAGGGCTAGCCATTTTTGTGTTCCGATTTTTTCTAATTTCTGTTCTTTTGTATCGTTGTCGTTCCATGCAACTTTACCTGTTGTCATATAAGTTTCGTCGTTGGTTGATGGAGACAGTGAAGCGTCACTTAAGAATGAACGCTCATCTGCTAAAGAAGCTTTAATGCCTTCTTTGTAATTTTCTCCAGCATCTCCAGCGCCGTTCCAACCAAGTAGAGCTGCTTCAGCCTTTAACAAACAAACTTCACCGTAAGTCATGATTTTTAGAGGAAGAGTAACTGTTATATTTAATACATCTTCCGAAGGAGTTGTTTGAGAATTCCAGTCGGGATATGCTTGTAATCCAAGGCAAACAGAATGTCTTCTTACTCCGTTTTCCGGCAATCCGATTTCTGTTGCATTCATTCCGTTTGACATGCCGGCAAATTGTTCTCCAGTATAAGTATTGTCTCCATTTCTTAAAGCTGCAACGTAATCTTGTGTTTGTCCAAACCAGAGAGGCATACGTGGATCAGTGACTGTACTTTCATTTTTTAAAATATTTTCCATAGTTTTACTCATACAGAATCCGTTCCATAAGCTCATCATGTATAAAGGATGTCCCCATCCCCAATCTCCGGTAGCAGAGGCTGTCATATAGGCATTGTCATCATTGCTGGTCATTACTCCGCTTGCCAAGGCTGCTTCACCTTCTGATTTTGCACGTGCCGGATCGATATATGAAATTCTCAGTGCATAGCGTAATCTTAATGAATTACCAAAACGGATCCATTTTTGAATATTGCCTCCAAAGACTAGATCATTGTCTGAAGTACAGGTTGTTTGTCCTTCTCTGTTTTCTTTTAATATGTTTACAGCCTCTGTTAATTCTTTAAAAATATCTTGATAGATAGATTCCTGAGAGTCATATTTGTTTTTTGTCTCTCCTAATCCAGCTTCTGAGTACGGAATATCTCCAAATGTATCTGTCATGCCAGCTGTGTTATAGGCTTGTGTTATACGAATCATCTGGCATATATTTGTTTCTTCTGGATTATTCTCAGCTGTTTGCTTTGCTACTTTCATGTGTTTTAGAGTTTTGTAATATGGTTGCCAAAACCCTTCATTGGACCATGAATCGTTGTAACCGTATCGGTCGGATGCAAAGCCGGCGTCTGCATTTGCAAAATATTGACAATACATTTGTGCATATAAGTTGTCTGCTCTTTGGTAGGGTGTACAATCAAGGTGAGCACCTACTTCCTGTACATAAGGCAAGATATATTTTAAACTTGCTTCTGTAACAGCTCCGGGATTGGTATTCATGGATTCGAACTTATCAGTACAGCTGCTGAATAGTTCCATACCAACCAAAAATATACTGGATAAAATCAAAGATTGTTTCATAGCTCTAAATTTAGAATTTAACATTTAAAGAAAATCCAAAACTTCTAGTAGGAGGCATTGAACCATATTCGAATGCCTGAGCATAGTCAGCACTAGAAATAGCTGATTCTGGATCTACAGGTGCATCTTTGTAGAAATAGAAGAGGTCACGTCCTACTGCAGAAACCTTAACAGCTTGTAGCTTGAGTGGCTTAAGCCAGGAAGTTGGAAGATTCCATCCTATAGATAGTTCTCTCATTTTTACATAGGTTCCTTTATACATAAATTCTTCGGCTACACCACTTGAACTTCCTATTTTAGTATAAAATTCTTGTGCTGTAACAGGAATGGTATTTACTTCTCCTGTTGAAGCTAAAATGCCATCTACAACCATTTTGTCACGTCCTTCCAATGTTCGTGCAGATGTTCCTGCAGAACATGCGTTGGCATCAGTCATAGAGATAAAGTCGCCACCATAACGTATATCGATCAAAGCATTAAGAGACAGATTTTTCCACTGTAATCCGGTGCCTATTGAACCTGTCCATTTTGGTAACATATTACCAATAACCTTATCTGTCTCAGTAAGAGGTAGTCCATCATCACCAATCAAAATATTGCCATTGGCATCTCTCTGATAAGCGTTGGTTGCAACAATATCACCGTATTTTCCACCTTCGTTGATAACAACTGATGCGATACTGGTACTACCTAGTGTATAACGTTTGATTCCTCCACCTAGTTCTATACATTCGGTTCGGTTTGATCCCCAGTTTAATGTGATATCCCATTTCCAGTCTTTGGTCAGAATAGGTGTTCCTGTTACGGTCAATTCATAACCTTTACTGCGAATCTTACCTGCGTTGATCAACTTGCTGGTATATCCTGATGGAACCGGAGTATTGATGGCAAGAATCTGATCGGTAGTTGTACTTTGATAATAAGTAAAGTCAACACCTAATCGGTTTTTGAACATACGCCATTCTAAGCCAGCTTCGTATGAATTGGTACTTTCCGGTTTCAAGTCGCTCAGTGGAAGTTCATCCGGTAATTGCATTTCAAGAATGGTTCCTCCATTTACCAGACTACCATATTTACTGTATGCATAAGCCAATTTATAAGGATCAGTATCATTTCCGACTTTTGCCCATGATGCTCTAACCTTTAGGTAATCGGTCCATTCTGGCATTTTCAGCATTTCAGAGATAATACCACTCAGACTGACTGAAGGGTAGAAATACGATCTATTTTCTTTAGGTAAAGTGGAAGACCAGTCGTTACGTCCGGTCACATCCAAGTATAACATACTTTTCCAGCTCAGAGATGCATTACCGAATACAGATTGAATTTCTTTTTTATAGAAAGACTCAGATGCTTCTCGTTTGTCGCCGTTGCCCATCCAGATGAAGTCGGTAATCTGGAAAGTACCTGCATCGCCTGCAAGACCTTCATACGATTGGTTTTCGACAGAAGTACCGAGATTGGCTGTTACACCGAAATCTCCGAATGTCTTGTTGAAGTTCAATATTAAATCGGCAGTAAAGTCCTTATGAGAAGTTTCACTATGAACATATTGTGAAGCTGTCGATCCATCAGACTGATGAATAGCGTATTTCCGGTACTGGTCGTTGTACCAGTCTACACCTACTCGTCCCGTCAAGTTCAGGTAACTGGTCAGTTTTAACGATGCCTTGATTTGTCCTAAGAAACGGTTTCTGGTATTTTTATTTCCGTTATCGGGCAATATCATTCCATAAGGGTTGGTATAGTTTTCTGCCGGGCCTGTCCAGTTTTGTACCTGTCCGTTTGATTTAAACATATCAGTGCTAAGGTCAGATAGACGAATACCACGTGGCATGGTAATGAACTGCGACATTAACCCGTAACTACCTTGTGCCGGAGCGTTATTAGTCTTTTCTATCATGTAATTGGCTTTTGCTCCGATAGTCAGAAAATCGCTTTTGAATTCAGTGTTTAAGTCGAAGTATTGTCGATTGATAGAGTGGTTAGGAACAATACCATTGTTTCTGCTGTCTGTAAATGATAAACGTCCCGTAAGTTTGTCGCTTCCTGCTGATGCTGTTACAGTGTTTGAATATTGTACGCCGGTATCGTAGAATTCCTTGATGTAGTCATCTTGTGGAAGCAATGCATATTGACCATAATCTGTATTGCCATAGATGACATTTTTCCAGTTGTCAACCATCTGACCTTCCATTTTCGGACCCCAGCTACCTTTGGCTGAAGTACTGAATACCCCACTGGACCCTTGACCATAAATATTTTGATAGTCGTATGGATTGTATACTTTGCTGAATTGGATATTGCCGTTATATTCCAGCTGTAAAGGTTGCCCTTGTTTTCCTTTCTTCGTGGTAATTATGATGGCTCCGCTTTGTGCTCTTGAACCATAAAGTGCGGCAGCATTGGCTCCTTTTAAGATAGAAATACTTTCAATATCTTCCGGATTAATTTGTGAAGCTGCACTGGCAAGGTCTGTACCTCCATATTCATCGGCATCACCATTTGAATCATCATTAATAGGAATGCCGTCAATTACCCAAAGAGGTTGATTTTTGCCACTTAGTGAGTTTAGACCACGCATAATGATACGCGTTGATCCTCCCATTCCGGATCCTGATTGTGCAATTTGTACACCGGCTACTTTTCCTTGTAGCATATTGCTGAGACTGATAGATTTGTTTTCTGTCAGATTATCTGTCTTAACCTCCTGCATGGCATATCCTAACGCTTTTTTCTCTCGCTTGATACCCAGTGCTGTGACAACTACTTCATTGAGTTGTTCTGACTGAACACTTAGCTGGACATTCAATCTTTTATTATTCCCTATGGTAACTTCTTTATTCTTGTAGCCTATAAAGGAAACTTGTAGGATATTTTGATTGCTGGGAACTAGTATTTCGAAATTTCCGTTCATATCTGAAATTGTACCGATAGAAGTCCCTTTTATAAGAATATTTGCACCAGGAATACTATTACCTTGTTCGTCTGTTACAGTACCAGAAATCGTACGACCTTCTTGTTGTATAATAGATGATACCACGGTTGATCCTGATAGAACATCAGTGGCATATACTGCATTTTGGCAGGTTAAAGCAATGGTTACAAGTGATATCCTTGAAATCCATTTTTCGCGTTTGAAATTTTTTTTCATAAGAATGCGGTTTTAAAGATTAAGGTAAAGATAGGTTATGTATTATAGCTTTTCCAGTGTTTTCCAACATTGATAAAGCCCTCTAGGAACATGGAAGCATCCTTTCCATTTACCACCTTTTAGTGGAAGTAAAACTTCACCTCTTCGATTTAGATAACCAAACCATTCCGGATACTTTGGATCTTTAAAATGACTCCATGTATATTGATGAACCTTTTTGAAAACTTCTAGACATCGGTTGTCTTTTGTCAGTTGGTAACCTTTTATCATGGCGATTAATGTTTCAATATGAACCCACCATAATTTTTGATCCCATTCTAATTGTTGAGGTGGAAAACCTTTGCGATCCATGAAATAGAAAATACCACCAAATTCTTTATCCCAGCCGTAATCGAACATGTTCAATGCTGTATCTTTAGCTTTTTCTATCAGGTCAGGACGATTGAGACGTTCTCCTAAATCCATAATAAACCACATTGCTTCAATAGCATGCCCGGGAGTTATTTGTCTTCCTTCAAAACAGTCGGCCAAGGTTCCATCACTATTTACATTTTCTACAATGAGTCCTCCTAATTCAGGTCGGTAAAAGATATCCATTACTTCATGTATACACGTATCTATTGTACTTTGCAGATAATCTTTGTCGAGTAAATGTTCTATTTCTAAGGCTAAATTACAAAGAATCATAGGAAGAGCAAAGTTTTTTAGGTCTCGTGTACCGGGGTGGAGTTTATTCCATTTTCCTTTCGGGTTATCTGTTTTGGAAAGAATAATATCGAATGTCTTTTTGGCAATGTCAGCGTATTCTTCACAACCGGTAGCCAGACTTAACTGTCCAAAGGCCATTGTTGCGAATGTATATGAAAAAATATTATATGGCTCTACCAGAGGTTTTCCTTCTCTGTTCAATGAGAAATACCAGTTGTAATTACCGTCGTGTCCATATTTTTTTAAGAATTCGCCACCTTGTATGGCACAGTCCAGCCATTCTTGCTTTTTCTCCAATTTATTATATAACATAGAAAACATCCAGACTTCTCTACCTTGTAGCCAGATGAATTTGTCGGTATCGAAAACTTTTCCGAATTGATCCAAGCATGTGAAATAACCACCGCATTCTTTATCTTGGGAATGTTGAATCCAAAAAGGAAGTACATTATTAAGTAATTCTTCCTTATACTGTTCTTTTAATTGTTTTAAATCGTCCATAATACTTTATTTATCGATTTAATTGTATTAATAAATGTAGAGTACTCTTATAATGCAAATATATAAAATATTTTATTTATTATACTATTGGTGTATTATTTTATTTTTTATTTAATTTCTTTTGGCTATTTGTTACTATTTGGTGTTGTTTTTGTTTTACAATATTATTAATATTGTGTATTTTGTTTTAGATTATTATTAAATGCGTTGATAGTGTGAGATATTTGTAATATGTACGGTTTGTTGTGCTAGGGATATATGGTGTTTTTGGTTTGAGTCATGGTTGGTTTATAAGGTAGGATTATTCTATTGATATTTCATCTACAAAAATAAAGGCAGGTATGGCTGGAAGTCCACTCCATGAAGGCAGTTTCTTTTCTGATGTAGCCGATATTCTGACGTATCGTGCTGTTTGAGTTTGGAAAGTTAGTGTATGTTGCTTGACTTCTTTTCTATGCTCTGTTGGCATCGTATAGATTTGTGATGCTGTTTTTTTATAGTTTTTCCCGTCACTTGATAGCTCTATGCAAATATGTTGCGCGTCAAATATACCATCACCAGTCGCTATGCATGTGTTGAGTGAGACTGATGTAATAGGTGTTTCTTTTTCTAGATCTATTGTTGCAATCATGTCATTTCCATTACTGAATCCTAGCCATTTATCACTTCCGTAAGTTGTATTTCCGGAGATTCCGTCTACCAATGTTCCATACCCTTGTCCGTTATATTTTTCGTCGGCAGGGAATTTTAGTATTATAGGTTTGTTGGTTGCTTTGTTGAAATGAAATTGTTCTTTGTAGATTTCACTGTTTCCTTCTGGGCGGATTGCAATAGCTTGTAGAGTTGTTGTTTTGTTTATTTGTAGTTTTTTCTGATATACAGGTGATTGGTTTGTTGGAATAGTGCCGTCGAGTGTATAGTGTATGGGTGCGTTTCCTAATGTAGATAAAGTTACTTCTGTGTATCCTGTTTCAGGGTTAGATACATAGGTAGCATCTACGTTTAGTACATGTTTAGCGTAATTGTATTTTTCTAAATCATATAGTTTTAGCATATTTCTTAGTCTATTAAGAAATTCATTATAATTTTCTGTTTGGGGTTATTCCATTGAATTTCTGCTAGTGCTGCCCATCGGGGGAGTGTCATATATTGCACATGTGAAAAGTCGGGTATATATTCAGTCCATAAATTGGATTGTACTCCTATGATATGTTTTTGCTGATTTTGGGTTAGTTGGTTGGGGATTGGAGTGTAATTGTATACTTTTTCAATAGGAATATATCCTCCTATAGCTAAAGGTTCCTTGTCTGTATCTAATGCTTGATAGAAATCAAAATACATAACAGTATTAGGGGTCATAATGACATCGTGTCCTTGTTGAGCAGCTTTTACTCCACCGGCTTCTCCACGCCAGGACATAACTGTTGCTTGAGGATCAGCATTGCCTTCTAGAATTTCATCCCATCCAATTGTTTTTCTATTTTTTTTCTTAAGGTATTCTGATACGTGCTTCATTATAAAGCTTTGCAGATATTGTTCTTTTGTATATATTGAATCTGATTTTATGTTTTGTTTTTGAATAAATGCCTGGCATTTAGGACAATGCTGCCACTGGGTCTTAGGGCATTCGTCGCCTCCTATATGTATGTATGTGGAAGGAAACATTTCGATAATTTCATTAAAGACATCATCTAAAAACTGGAGTGTCTTGGGGTTTCCTGCACAGAGTACATTTTCTGAAATTCCCCACTTGGTCCATACTTTATAAGGACCTTCTGTACAGCCTAATTCTGGATATGATGCTAATGCTGCTTGCATGTGTCCTGGTAAATCTATTTCTGGTATGATTGTAATCTGTTTATGAGATGCATAGCTGACTATGTCTTTTATTTGTTCTTGGGTATAAAATCCTTGGTAAGGTTTTCCATCATATTTTTCAGGATAATCATTGAGATGTCCTATTAATGTTTCTTCTCTTTTTGAGCCGATTTGTGTTAAACGAGGGTATTTTTTTATCTCTATACGCCATCCTTGGTCGTCTGTAAGATGCCAGTGTAAGGTGTTCATGTTGTGCATGGCCATCATATCGATATATGTCTTGATTTCGTTAACGCTGAAAAAATGTCTACTTACGTCAAGATGTGCTCCTCTATATTGGAAGTAGGGAAAATCGTTAATGTGTACAGCTGGAAGTGCTATAACTTTATTTTCTTGTGCTATAGGCAATGCTTTCCATAAGCTTTGTATGCCATAAAAAATACCAGCCTCACTGTTGCCACTAATGGTAATTTGATGGGAGTTGATGTCTATCTGATATCCTTCCAAATTAGTACTTTGGGGTACAATTTGTAGAATAATAGAGTTATTTGCCTTAGTGCCGGAGTCTATTGTTATTTCTTTATGAGTTTTTTCTTCTATATATTGTGCCAATAGTTGTGCGTACTTTTTCAATTTTTTATTTCCTTTTGGGTATAGTATGTTTGTTTTTTTATTGATAATGAATGGATCTTCATTACTTTTTAATTGGATTTGTTGAGGCAATGGGATGATTTGGTAATCAGCTTGTATGCTTTCTTCTTGACAAGACAAAAGTGTAAGTAGGGCTGATAGTAGGCAAAGGGAAAGTTTTATGGTTCTTTTCATAATATAACAAATTAGATAGTTAATAAAATTAATTATTAATTATCGCAAATATATAATTAATTTTTTCTTAATGTAACGATGGGTATACAGTTTAATGTTTTTTATAAGCTTATTCAATTTTGTCTGTTTAAGGCAGAATTCCTTGAATATGAATTTATTTATAGGGTAATTTGATTTATTATATTTGAAAGAGATGCTTTCTAAAAAATATTATTATATTTGAAAGAGGAATTAATAAGGAAGGAAATATGACTCGAAAGTTATTGGAAGAAATCGAAAGGGGGTCGAAGAATGCACTGACCAAGAAACGGATTATTACTTATTATATGTATAACCGTTCATCTACTATACCAGATTTGTCGAAAGAACTTGATTTAAGTGTACCTACCGTTACAAAATTTATTATGGAGATGTGTGATGAAGGGTACATCATGAGTTACGGAAAGCAGGAAACCAGCGAAGGGCGTCCTCCTACTTTGTATGGATTGACTTCCGATTCTGGATATTTTATAGGAGTTGACATTAAGAAGTTCAGTTTAAACATTGGACTTATGAATTTTGTGGGAGATTTTGTAGACCTGAAGATGGGTATCCCTTACGAAACAGAAAATAGTCCGGAGGGATTGAATAAACTGTGTGGATACATCACAGATTTCATAAATCATGCAAATATTGATAAAGAGAAGATTTTGAATATAGGAGTCAATATTTCCGGTCGGGTCAATCCTGAGTTAGGATACAGTTTCAGTCTGTTTAATTTCGAGGAACGTCCGCTGGCAGAGATTATGACTGAAAAGATAGGCTATAAGGTTACAATTGATAATGATACCCGTGCCATGACGTATGGAGAAATGGTCAAAGGGTTGGTGAAAGGAGAAAAAAATATCATCTTTATAAATTTGAGTTGGGGACTTGGAGCCGGATTGGTAATAAATGGAGATATTTTTACCGGAAAGTCAGGCTTTTCGGGAGAGTTTGGACATTTTAATGTGTTCGATAATGAGATTCTTTGTCATTGTGGTAAGCGTGGATGTCTGGAAACGGAGGTTTCTGGAGCTGCTTTGCATCGGAAGCTGGTGCAATGTGTGCAAGATGGCAAACAGTCTATTCTTTCCAAACGCATCTTACATGGCGATACTTCTTTGACATTAGATGAAATCATATCTGCAACCAACAAAGAAGATTTGCTTTGTATCGAACTGGTTGAGGAAATCGGACAGAAATTGGGACGTTATCTGGCTGGATTGATTAATTTGCTTAATCCCGAACTTGTTATTATTGGTGGAGTTTTAGCTCAGACGGGAGATTATATTCTGCAACCGATAAAGAGTGCGGTCCGTAAGTATTCATTGAATTTGGTAAATAAGGATTCAGTTATAGCGTTGTCGAAGTTGCTCGATAAGGCTGGAGTCATAGGAGCTTGTATGTTATCGCGTAGAAGTATGTTTGAGTCATAAATGGTAGATTGTTTCTTCTTTTTGGCCCTTCACTTTCTTCATGGCATGTGAGAATGAAGACGTTTCCCATATAATTGTACTATCGGGTGAAGGGAAGAAAGATGCAGGACAAAAAACAATACCTTGTTTTCTGGAAAATATCAGCATATTTTGGAGAATTCTTCTTGATATTTTTGAAAAATTTGTACGAAAATTTAGAGCTTTTATTGGACGTTGTAAATCAATGATTTAAAAGTGTAAATGTAAAAGGAATCTTCCTTAAAATAGAACCGGGAAATAAAAATCTCCTGCTTTAGTCGTTGTTTATTTCAATTGCAAGACTAAAAGCAGGAGTTTTTTATGTTGTAACTAATGGATTATAAGTAATCCTATCTCAGTTTTTTATTTTGAAACAGCCTTTTTTTTAATAAACTATTGTTTTTCAGGTGTTGGATGTTTGATTATTTTGTATCCGATAGCTGCAACGATGATACTCATAATCGGGCTGAGAATATTGAAGAAGCAATAAGGCAGATAGGTCAGGGTAGGAACATTCAGGATGGTAGCCTGTGTCATACCACATGAATTCCAGGGAATCAATACGGAAGTTACCGTTACTGAGTCTTCGGTTGTACGGCTTAACAGTCTGCTTTCATATCCTTGTTTTCTGTATATATTACCAAACATGCTTCCTGTCAGAATGATACTTATATACTGGTCGGCAGTGGCTAAGTTCATGAATAAACCAGAACATACTGTTGATGAAACCAGACTGAAACGGTTTTTCATAAAACGTACAAAAACAGATGTGATACTTCCCAACATACCACTTGCGGTCATGGCCCCTCCGAAGCACATGGAGCATAGTATCAGCCAGATCGTGTTTGTCATGCCTGCCATTCCCCGTGTGGCAACGAGCTCTGTCAGAGCTGCATTACCGGTTTCAAGATTGGTACTTCCGTAACAGGTTATCATCACTCCTTTAAACAAGTTTTCTTCTCCGGCAATTTCATTCAACAGGTTAGGTTGGAAAATGATTGCTGCTATGCAGGCTAAAAATGTAGAAATCGTAAGAGTTATGATAGAAGGAACCTTTCGGGCTATCAGGATTCCGGTTACGACGGGGACGATAAGTAACCAGGGGGTAATGTTGAATTTGTTTTCCAGACTTATTGCTACTTCTGTCATATGCTCCATAGTATGGGCATTATGGGTGAATCCCATGATGGTAAACAGAATGAGTGTGATTACCAGTGAAGGGATGGTCGTGATGAGCATGTAGCGGATATGGCGGAACAAAGGAGTTTCCGTAATGGATGAGGCTAGAATCGTTGTTTCAGACAGTGGGGAGATTTTATCACCGAAGTAAGAGCCTGAAATGATTGCTCCAGCTATCCAGCCTTCGTGAAAACCTTGTGACTTGCCTATACCTAGCAATGCTATTCCGATGGTGGCGATTGTTGTCCACGAACTTCCTGTCATGACAGAGATAAGTACGCAGATGATGCAGGTAGATGTCAGAAAAAAGTCTGGATGAATAATTTGCATTCCATAATAGATAAGTGTGGGAACAATACCGCTTATCATCCAGCTTCCACTCAATGCTCCGATGATGAGCAGAATGATAATGGCTGTAGCAACCCCCGAAATATTGTTCGTTATGGCAAGTTCATAATCTTTCCATGGAATGCGGTAGAAAGCCATTCCTATAAATATACAGACAGCGGTGGTTACCAGCAAGGAAATCTGACTACCGCCGTTTAGTGCGTCGCTCCCGAATGTACTGATGGTAGCAACTAACATGCATATCAGTATAATTATCGGTAAAAAAGAAATCAGTGGTGAAGGGAATTTTTTTATTGAATTCATTATATCTTAATTGTTTAGCGGGCGCAAAGATACAACAAATCTGTTTAAATATGCATTTTGAGTGGATAAAATGCGTGAAAATTTTAGATAAAATGCATGAATATGTATGTTTCTCGTGAAATGAAGGCATAAAAAAGACACAGACCTGATGCCTGAACAAGTAAATTCTGATTGGGTGTTTGGCCGGAATTTACTTCTAAGCACAAAGTCTGTGTCTTTTATATTTAGAGTTTATATCCCCATTGGTCGAGAGCAAACGACCAGTTCTTTTCTACCAGTTCTACCGTTTCAGGTTTGTACTGATATTGGTTTTTCTTGTAACCTTTCTTTTTGTTCACGTATGCTTCGATAGCAGGACGAGCTTCGTCGAATCCAGGAATAGAAAGTTTCTGATAAATTTCCTGGGTCAGGTCGAAAGCATTCTTTTCATAGTCTTCGAATTTGACTTCTACCAGATTACCTTCCGGAATGAATTTCTTGTCAGCTTCGTATTTATGATACAGTTTGGCATAAACAGAGAGGATGTTTTCTTGTAACTGTTCGTTGCTGATATCCTGTAATTTCAGCGGCTGGATGGTATTGGTGAAGAAGCTTCTTGTTGATTCGAATACCGTATATGGATTACGCATCAGGTAAATGAACTTGGCATTCGGGAACATTTTTACCAACTCTTTTACTCGTCCGGTGTGCGGAGGGTTCTTGCTTAAGAACTGTGTTCCGTGGGTATTCCATAAGGAGATTTTAATCAGTTTGGTAAATGTTTCTTCGAATACTTTCAGCTCTTCATCACTGATGTCGTCAAACAACAGGTACTTGTCGGCATATTCTTGCATGTGCTTAGGCAAGAACCAGAAGTTGTAGTATGTGTACGGCATCATATTTGCCAGTGCAAATTCTTCTTCCTGAGGCAGATCGACAGCCAGCTCCATGTTGTCTGTCGGACGTTTGTCGGGCATCAGCCAGCTCATATTCTTTTTGAAGAACGGTTGTCCCCACATCATCAGGTGTGGAAATACAGTCTGGTATGTAGTGTTATAACCGAAGTGCTTGTCGCATGAAAAGACGTTATGCATGAAAGTTGTTCCGCTTCTCCAGTGTCCCAGGATAAATACCGGATCGTGTTCCAGCGGTTGGTTGGCAAGCAATTTTTCGTAACGCTTGTCTTGCAGCGGCTTTAAGGTAGAAAGCAGACGGCATACCGCCTTGGTGAGGCGGTATTTCCCTTTATATGTCTGATCTATCGTTCTACCTGCTGTTATCTGGTTGAATGTTTTCCAGTCTGCACCTACAAGGGTATTGATAGGCAGTTTACTGAATTCAAGTAATCCCATTTTATAAATTTAAGTTGATACTTTAAAAACTTATTTTTTTACTTCGATGGCAATGCCTTGTCTGGACAATTCTTTTACAGCTTTGTCTATAGCTTCATAGTGTTCGGGAGCAATGCCCAGTTTAGGCAGGTCGAGAACTGGCAATTCCATCGTATTGTGCATATCCTTGTCTTCTACACGGTTCAGAATCATACCAACGGCACTGGTATTGTTGGTAATCGGGTCGATGAGTATGAAAGAGCCGGTTGCCTTATTTTGGGTATAAGGGTCGAAGAACAGTTCTTTGGATGAGGTCAGTACAACGTGAGCAATCTGGTTCAACTGCATAGGGATGTCTTCTTTGGTCAGACGTCCGTTTTCTACGCTCAGATGTTCCATTGTATTGATATCCACCTTGTATTTAATGCTGTCTACACGGGTGCGGCTGGTGTTGGTGGTTTGCTTTAGGAAGAATGATTTCTCCATGTCCATTTTTTCTTCATCCATCCATACCAGCATGGCTTCGAAGTTACGTCCTATCATAGGAACATTATCCGGATGAACCAGCATTTCGCCACGTGATACGTCTATCTCGTCTTCCAGTGTCAGGGTTACCGACATTGGAGGATAAGCATAATCCAGTTCACCGTCGTAAGTAACAATGCTCTTTACTCGTGACTTCTTGCCTGAAGGCAATGCCATTACTTCATCTCCCTTACGTACAACTCCCGAAGCAACTTTGGCGCTGAATCCGCGGAAGTCAAGGTTTGGACGAAGTACATACTGTACCGGATAGCGGAAATCAGTCAGGTTGTGGTCGTTGCCGATGTGTACGGTTTCGAGGAATTCCAGCAGTGACGGACCGCTGTACCACGGAGTACGGTCGGATTTTTCAACCACGTTGTCACCGTCGAGTGCTGACAGCGGAATACAATTTACATCGGGTACTCCCAGCGGGTCGATAAATGCCTTATAGTCGGCAACAATCTTGTCGAAGACTTCTTTGGAGAAATCTACCAGGTCCATTTTGTTGACTGCCAGAACTACGTGTTTGATTCCCAGCAGGGATACCAGATATGTATGGCGGCGAGTTTGTGTAATGACTCCTGTGCGGGCGTCAACAAGAATGATGGCAAGATTAGCAGTCGAACCACCGGTAATCATGTTACGGGTATACTGTTCGTGTCCCGGAGTGTCGGCTATGATAAACTTACGGTTGTTGGTTGAAAAATAGCGGTATGCTACATCAATAGTAATACCTTGTTCACGTTCAGCTTTCAGTCCATCCAGCAGCAGAGCATAGTCGATGTGTTCTCCGGCATTTCCCATTCTCTTACTGTCACGTTCCAATGCGTCGAGCTGGTCTTCATACAGTTTCTTACTGTCAAAGAGAAGGCGTCCGATAAGTGTAGACTTTCCATCATCTACCGATCCGGCTGTAAGAAAACGGAGCAAGTCTTTCTGCTCGTCCTTTTTAAGAAATTCTTCGATAGACATAGTCCCTCTGGCTTCACCTTCCATTGGGTTTCCCGATTTGTTTTTATCTAGTTCTTCCATGATTTTCAGTTTTGTTAGAAGTATCCTTCACGTTTTTTCTGTTCCATACTAGCTTCCTGGTCGAAGTCGATGACGCGGGTTGTACGTTCACTCTTGGTAGTAGTCATCATTTCTTCTACGATTTTTTCTATCGTGTCGGCTTCACTTTCGATAGCACCGGTCAGAGGCCAGCATCCCAGCGTACGGAAGCGGATTTTTTTCATTTCTATTTTATCGCGGTATTTTTCCGGCAAACGGTCGTCGTCTGGCATGATCAGCTGTCCGTCGATGTTGACAACCGGTCGTTCTTTGGCAAAATACAATGGAACGATAGGAATATTTTCCAGACGGATATACTGCCAGATGTCCAGTTCGGTCCAGTTGCTCAACGGGAATACACGAATACTTTCTCCTTTGCGGATACGGGTATTGTATATGTCCCAAAGTTCCGGACGCTGGTTTTTGGGATCCCACTGGTGAAATTCGTTACGGAAGGAGAAGATACGTTCTTTGGCACGTGACTTTTCTTCATCGCGACGGGCACCTCCGAAAGCTGCGTCAAACTTATATTTGTCGAGTGCATGTAGCAGAGCTTGTGTCTTCATCAGATCGGTATGTACTTTACTTCCGTGAGTAAACGGACCCACACCTGCGCGGAAAGCTTCCATGTTGCTTTCTACAATTAGGTTCCAGCCGTATTTTTTTGCGTACTCATCGCGGAATTGGATCATTTCTTTGAATTTCCATTTCGAATCGATGTGCATCAATGGAAATGGGACTTTTCCTGGAGCAAAAGCCTTTTCGGCAAGTCGTACCATTACAGATGAATCTTTTCCGATGCTGTATAGCATAACCGGATTTTCAAATTCGGCAGCCACCTCACGGATTATATGGATAGACTCGGCTTCGAGTTCTTTCAGGTGGCTTAATTTATATTCTTCTTTCATATCTGAATTATGAATGTTTTTGTTCAAATTTTTGGATAAGTGAAAAACAGACTCGCACAAAAGTACTCATATTATTTCATAAACCAGTAGTTTCTTGTGCAAAAGTCGTAGTCCTGACATGTTTACCGGGTTACTCTCGGCAGGATTAATTCCAGCAGTTTATTGACTGATTCTTCTACGGAAAGTTTGGAAGTATCCAGTGAAAGAGCTGGGTGTTGCGGAGCTTCGAACGGTGCAGATATACCTGTAAAGTTCTTGATTTCCCCCTTGCGTGCCTTGGCATACAAACCTTTTACGTCGCGACGTTCGCATTCTTCGATAGGAGTGCTTACGTAAATTTCCATAAAATTTTCCTTACCTATAATATTTGCTGCCATTTCTCGAATGTCATTGTTCGGACTGATGAAGGCAGCAATGGTAATGATACCTGTATCGACAAACAGTTTGCCTATTTCGGCAATACGGCGGATGTTTTCTATACGGTCTTCGGCAGAAAATCCCAGATTATTATTGATTCCGCTGCGGATATTATCACCGTCCAGGATACGACAAAGTAATCCGCGCTTTTGAAGTTCACGCTCTAAAGCAATGGCGATAGTACTTTTTCCAGAGCCGCTCAGTCCGGTAAACCAAATCATTACGCTATGTTGTTTTAATAATTCTTCTTTATCAGAACGGCTTAGCATGCGGTCGAATATCGGGTAAATATGTTTAGTTTCTTCCATATCGTTTGTTAGTTAATTAAAAAGGCCATATTTGAGGTATGACGAATACAGAAATTAAGAATGTGATAATATTCAATGGTAATCCGATTCGTACAAAATCGGTAAACTTATAGTTTCCAATACCTTGTACGATAAGATTTGTCTGGTAACCGATTGGAGTAGAGAAGCTCGCTGAAGCTGCCATACATATTACAACGAAGAAAGGCATCGGATTTACTCCCAGCTGCTGTGACAGAGAAAGAGCCAACGGGAAAGATAAAGCTGCCGCAGCATTGTTGGTTATCAGTTCTGTAAAGATATTGGTAATAATGAACAGTACGGCCAACAGAATATATGGACCATGGCTTCGGCTGAGATCGATAATGTAACCTGCAAGTAAGTCTGCTACTCCTGAGTTTTCCATTGCCTTGCTGATTGCAAAGGCACATGCGATGGTTATCAGGATATCCCATGAAATATATTTAGTGTATTTGCGAGGTGGGAATATCTTGGTCCATGCCATAATGACCGTTGTGATGGATACAAAGAAAAACATATCCAGCTTAATGCCTTCTGGCAGGAGTTTCTGTATAGCAGGTAATTCACCAATAGTTGCTCCTATGATCATAAAAAGCAATAGGAACAAGGCAAACCAGCGTTTCTTTTTCCCTGCCGGTTCATAATCTTTACCATTGGCAAGCATGATAAATACAGAAGATTCTCCCCAGGTCTTCACGAAACTGTCGTCGGCAAGTAATATCAGTGTGTCACCCTCACGGAAACGGATTTCGCTCAGGTCCTTATAGGTATTACCTCCTCGGCGGAGTTCTTTTACTTCTGCACCATAATGGCGTTTAAAGTCGAAATCGTTAACCCGCTTGTTAATACCGGGGAAACGTGCACCGATGACGGCTTCTACAGGATGGAGGGAGGGATTGTTTTCTTCTTCTTCATCTGACAGAGTTTCAGGACGGTCGGCCGGCAGAAGTTTACTAGAGAAAAGGAACAGGTAAATAATGCCTGCAATGGCTATGAAAATACCGACTTTCCCTAGCTCGAACATGCTGAATCCTTTCATTCCGGCTTCTTGTATCATACTGTGTACTACCAGGTTGGTTGAAGTACCTATCAGTGTACAGATACCTCCCAGGATAGTTACATACGACAGAGGTATCAGAAAATAGGTTGCGGGTAGTTTTACATAATTTGCCCATCTCTTGATAATAGGAGCAAAGATAACTACAACCGGAGTATTATTCAGAAAAGCTGAAATAAAAGCAATCGTGGGCAGCATGCGTGCCTGTGCCTTAAAAACAGTAGTCTGTGATTGAGGCAATAGCTTTTTTATAACTTGTGTCAGTGCACCACTTTGGCGGATACCTTCGCTTACCAGGAACAGCATGGCAACGGTGATCATACCTTTGTTGCTGAACCCTTCCAGCATTTCTTTAGGACTGAGGATTCCGGTACAAAGGAATATGACAACGACCGAGAATAGAATCATTCCCGGACGCATCTTATCCATTATCAGCGCAGTCAGCATGGCAACAAGCGCGACAAGTACAATAATAACTTCTAATGTCATAAATAGGTTATTCGGCAATGAACCATGGATTTAACAAGTCTTCTTTATTGTATACCAAAGGATGTTGGGTGCCGGTCTGATAGACTTCTTTTCCCATGGCACGAATTATGGCGTGACCGGCAGCGGTATCCCATTCCATAGTAGGAGCAAAACGGGGATATACGTCTGCTTTTCCTTCAGCTATCAGACAGAGCTTCAGTGAACTACCTTTCGATACGGTTTCCACTTCTTGATGTTTTTGCTTCATCTCTTCGATATAAGCCTCTGTTTCCGGCGTAAGGTGAGAGCGGGATGCAACTATTATGAAACTGCTTCGCTGCGCTTCTTCCTGATAGGGCAGACGATGTGCCTTGCTGATAAGGCTGTCGACTGTTTCCTCTGAATCCAATTGAGTGATATGCTCTATTTTGTAAGCTCCGTACTGGCTGTCGGCAAAGTATAATTCCTCTTTTACAGGAATATAGATAACTCCTGCTTCCGGCTTTCCATTTTTTACATAAGCAATGTTGACGGTAAATTCTCCGTTACGTTTAATAAACTCTTTAGTTCCGTCCAACGGATCAACAATCCAAAGTTCATTCCAGCTTTGCCGTTCTTCAACCGGAATTTTTTTCCCTTCTTCGCTGAGAACAGGATAAGGAGTTGAAGCTAATCGTGCTGCAATGACCATATGCGACTTGCGGTCGGCGATAGTCAGTGGTGAGTTATCTGCTTTTTTCTCTATCTCAAAATCCGCGTTAGGATCGGTGTATACACTCATTATTTCTGATCCGGCTTCCAGTGATGCGCGGATGGCTGTAAGTAATAAATTCTTGTCCATATTATCTAAATCGTTGTAAAATAACAACATTTTATCCTATTGTTAGTAGTTTAATCTTCGCTTTTTTTGGCCTTCGTCATTGTTTATAACTTCTTTTAAGCAGAAACCGCTTTTATTCGAGTGGTTTTATCTCTTTCGACTGCTTCCATACTCGTAGCATATAATACGCGCAATGAGTAAATGCAAATATGAACGAAATAGTCAATAATGTTTTGTCTGCATCCCATCCTACGGTTTGCTGATGCCATAATCCGGTAATGATACATAGTACAGACAGAGCAAGTCCTAAGATATTTAATACGATATCTCCTTTACGATGTGCTTGTCCCGGTTCCAGCTTGCTGTATTTTCTACCATACGAAGCATATACATCCAGACCTATCAACATCCAGAGAACAAGTCTTATCCATGTGTCAGCCGGAAGAAAACACATCATACACAGGCAGGTAAGGATACCCATAATAGGAACGAAGGGGACGAACGGTGTCTTGAAGGTACGGTGCACATTGGGCATGGTTTTTCGTACGATTAATACAGCTGCACATACTAATGTGAATGCAAGCAGTGTTCCTATACTTGTCATTTCTCCTGCCACTTGGGCTGGCACAAATCCGGCCAGCAGGCTGACTACAATCATAAAGAGGAAATTACTATGTACAGGAGTGCGGAAACGCTCGTTGATGCGTGAGAAAAATGGAGGCAACAGTCCGTCATGGCTCATGCTTAAAAATACGCGGCTTTGTCCGAGTAATGTTACCATGATGACCGAGCAGTATCCGAAGAGAATGGCAAGAATGATGGCTTTATTCAGCCATGGATAGGCTTGCACGAATACACCTGCTGCATTTGTACTTCCCATATGTTCGATAGCTACTGCCACGGGAGCGATACCTTCTTGTCCTTTGAATTCTGTATAGTGTGCTACTCCTGTCATGACATGTGCAAACAGAATGTACAGGATGGTACATACCAGCAGAGAAACGAGGATTCCGATAGGCATGTTTCGTTGTGGATTTCGGGTTTCCTGAGCAGCAGTGCTTACTGCATCGAAGCCTAGAAAAGCGAAGAATACGATGGCTGCTCCACGCAATATGCCGGAAATGCCGAACTCTCCAAGTTTACCTGTATTCTCTGGAATATAAGGCACATAATTTTCTGCTTGGATGAATCTCCAGCCGAGAATAACAAATACCAGAATAACACCTATTTTCAGGAAAACAATAAATCCGTTGAATAAAGAACTGCCTGCTATGCCACGCATCAGAATCAGGCTCATGAGTACTACTATCAGCATGGCAGGAATATTGACTATACCTCCATCCCACGGACATGCACTGAGGGCATGTGGCAACTCAATGCCTATACCTTGCAGAAAGACAACCAGATAACGGCTCCAGCTGATGCTGACGGTCGTTGCTGCTACGGTATACTCCAATACGAGGTCCCAGCCTATAATCCAGGCTATCAGTTCTCCCATTGTTGCATACGAATAGGTGTAAGCACTTCCTGCTACTGGAATCATGGATGCAAATTCTGCATAACACAATCCGGCGAAACAGCAACCTATGGCTGCAACGATAAAGGATAAAGTAATGGCCGGGCCTGTATATTCGGAAGCTACGGTTCCGGTAATGGAAAATAGTCCGGCTCCAATAATGACACCTACTCCCAAAGCTACCAGGCTGACTGGTCCGAGTACACGTTTCAACGTTTTACTACCCGACTGCTGTGCTTCTGCTTGTAGGGTTTCAATACTTTTTCTTATAAATAATCCCATTTTGAAGTATTTGCTTGAATGTTATAGGTTGCAAAGATAGTATTTATTCTGGATGTGTGACTCTTTTTTATATGTATCTTGTTGATATATACAGAAAAACGTCCTGATGTTTTGGGTAAATTATATGTACTTTAACCAAAACTATCAGGACGTTTTTGTTATTATTTGTGCTGATTGAAAGATTGTTTATATAAAGGATACTTGCATTGTTTATGAGTCTGCGAATGTTTTTATTTCAGGTGTAAAGAAACTTTTCCGCTAATTTGCAACAGAGATATTTCACACATCTTTGTATCGTATTCGGCAGAAAGTATTCGTTCTTCTGCATCTAACAGGCTCTTTTGTGCTTCACGCATTTCAATACCAGACAAATCTCCTAACAGATATCGTTCTTTGGCTATTTCGTGATTTTCTTTTGCTGCAATCAAGTTCTGACGTTCCAGATTGAGTAAGCGAATATTGTTACGGTATGCCTGCCACAAATTGCTGAGATCGGCACGTAAACCTTGTTCCAGTTGTTCGCGTTCAAGTTGGGCATTTCGTATAGCAAGGCTTGCATTGCGTTTTTCACGTCGACGATTGCCATCGAAAATGTTGAATCCGATGGTAATACCTCCATTAAATCCCCAGTTGTTCCGTCGTTGGATGGAGTTGATATCATATTTGTTCAGGGTATAGCCATATCCGGCATTCAGCCTTAGATAAGGATAATTGCGTGACAACACTTTCTTATAGTCCAGTTCAGCTAAAGTTGAATTTTGGTCAGCTTTCAATAAATTGGCATTGGTGTTTAGCGTAGCATTCCACAATTCATTGAAATCGAGCGAATGCTTCAGCTCGATAATAGAATCCTTTACTTTTATCGGACGGTCCACATCTTTATTTGCCATCATTTCATTCAGGTTGATACGCGAGGTATGTACCAGCTCTTGCTGTTTCATATACTGTGCACTATCGGCATTAAAATCGACTTTTGCCTGTTGATAATCCAGACGAGAGAAGTTTCCGATGTGATAGCGCTCTTCTACGATACGTAAACGTTCTTTTGATAACGAAACAGCATAACGGAAATTTTTCAGGCGTATTTCCTGCTGAATATAATTGTAATATTCTGCTGTCAGACTGGCGATAAAGTCTTCTATTGCTATACGGGTATTGGTTGCTCCCTGGCGTTCCAGCTCCTTGAGTTCCTTGTATGTTGTACTGATGTTGAATCCGTCGAAGATGGTCCAGTTCAGATCCACACCGGCATCAAGAGTCTGGTCGAATACGTTTCGTTCTTTGACAACACTTCCGTCATTTCGTTGTGTAGAGTTGGTATTGTCAATGTTTCCGGTATACCCTGCCGTCAAGTCTATTGTAGGCAGATAACCGGCGTTGGCAAGCGTTGCATTATTCTTGCTTATCTGTTCTTCATTGCGAGAGATGCGGAGAGAGTAATTGTTCAACAGTCCTTCCTCCAGACATTGCTTTAATGTGTATTCATATTGTGCGTGGGCCGGAAGGGTAGTGACAAACCAGATTATCAGTGATATATATGCAAAATGTTTCATGCTTTTTTCTCTTTTTTTATTCGGTTAGTAGAAATGTAAGTGTAGATAGCTGGTACGATATACATCGTAAGGAAAGTAGATATTAACATACCTCCTACGACGGCTGTTCCCATTGCAATACGTTGGTTAGCGCCTTCTCCTGTAGCGAATGCCAATGGTATCAAGCCTAGAATTGTTGATGCACTGGTCATCAAGATCGGGCGTAGGCGCTGTAAGGCCGCGTCGCGTATAGCCAGCATTTTATCTTCTCCAGCTTCTTGTTTCTGATTGGCGAATTCCACAATCAGAATACCGTTTTTGGCTACCAGTCCAATCAACATAATAATGCCTATCTGACTGAATATATTCATCGTTATATCACCGAAATACATGAATATCAAAGCTCCAGCAATGGCAAGTGGTACTGTCAGCATGATGATGAATGGATCTTTAAAACTTTCGAACTGTGCTGCCAGAATCAGATATATCAGCACGAGTGCAAGAATAAAAGCGAACATCAGGCTGGATGAGCTTTCACGATAATCTTTCGAGTCGCCCGATAAGGCTGTACGGAATGTTTCGTCCAGTGTTTCAGATGCTATTTTATCCATTTCTTCCAATCCCTGTCCGATGGTTTTTCCTTCTGCCAGTCCGGCTGATATTGTTGCCGATATGAATCGGTTGTAGTGGTAAAGCTTAGGAGGCGCAATGGATTCCACGAATTCTACCAGATTGTCCAATTGAATCATTTCTCCTGCATCGTTACGGATGTAAATAGATTTGATGTTTGCCGGCTGATTACGTTGCTGGCGGTTTATCTGTCCTAATATTTCATACTGCTTACCATTCATATAGAAATATCCCATACGCTGTCCGCTCAGTCCGTATTGAAGTGTTTCGGCAACATCACGCACGTTTACCCCCATTGTTCCTGCTTTATCTCGGTTGATGTTTACCCGTACTTCGGGGCTGCTGAACTTTAAATCAACGTCGGCCATCTGGAAGGTAGGATTATCGTACACTTTATTTAAAAATTCGGGCAGGATTTTTTCCAGTTTTTCTATGCTGGTCGCCTGCAATACATATTGTACAGGCATACTGCTTTTTCTTCCTCCGAAAGAAGATTGCTGCTGGACGAATGCCCTTGCCTTCGTTTTGCTCTTGATTGCTTTCGATATTTTTTCGGCCACCTCCATCTGGGAGTAGTCACGGTCTTTGATGTCTTTCAATGTAATCTGGACATTTCCACTACCACTTGACACACGTGCTGTAACGGCTTCTGCATCGGGAATGATAGAATCTACCAAAGCATTGATGTCTTCAGTGTAATCGCGTATGTATTCATAACTGGCTCCTTCGGCAGCCTTTGTACTAATGGTTATTTTCGAACGGTCCTCTAAAGGCGCCATTTCTGCTGGTATTACATTCCATAATACACCGATTAGAATTAAGGTGATAATAGAAACAGGAATAGCAATAAAACGTTTCTTTAAGAATGCATTGAGGGAGCGGCTGTAGATGCGGTTCATTCCTTCAAAAAACGGTTCAGTCTTTCGGTAAAACCAACTTTGCTTTTCTCGATGGACAAGCATTTTGGTCGCAAGCATTGGGGTAAATGTCAATGCTGCAAAAGAAGAGATTAATACCGAACCAGCTACAACGAAGCTGAACTCCCGGAAAAGTCTGCCACTGGTTCCTTCCATAAATACGATAGGCAAGAACACAGCAACCAATGTTATGGTAGTAGAAATAACAGCGAAAAATATTTCTTTGGCCCCTTCTATACCGGCATCGAAAGGCTTCATACCTCTCTCTATGCGGATGTAAATATTTTCAGTCATCACAATGGCATCATCTACTACCAATCCAACCGACAAGACAACGGCGAGCATCGTAAGCACGTTGATAGAAAAACCTGCTACGTACATTACGAAAAAGGCCCCGATTAGCGAAACTGGAATTACAATACAAGGTATAAGAGTAACACGCCAGTCGCGCAGGAAAAGGAAGATGATAATGATTACCAGAATGAAAGCTTCGTATACGGTGCTTTCTACTTCGGCAATAGAGGCACGGATAAATTTCGTGTTGTCAAATCCATAAGAAAAACTAACGTCTTCGGGCAAATCTTTTTTCATTTGCTCCATACGTTCGTAAACAGCATCCGCTATTTCGATATGGTTTGCTCCCGGTTGAGGTATGACTACTACTCCTACCATAGGAACTCCATTCATTTTCATATAACTTTTAATATCGGCAGCTCCCAATTCGGCATAGCCGATATCGCTTAAGCGTATAACCTGTCCGTTTACTTCCTTTATTACTACGTTGTTAAATTCGGTAGCCGTGTGCATCTGTCCCATAGTACGTAAGGTAAGTTCCATTGTGTTACCTTCTATACTGCCGGAGGGAAGTTCCACATTTTCATTATCTATGGCATTTTTGATGTCTACAGGAGTAATTCCGTAGCCGGCCATTTTGGTCGGGTCCAGCCACAGACGCATTGAATAGCGTTTTTCTCCCCAAATGGAAACACTACTTACATCGGATATTGTCTGTAACTGTTCCTTGACGGTGAGATCGGCTATTTCGCTCAACTCTAGCAGTGAGCGTGTATTGCTTTGGATGGCCACCATCAGAATAGGGCTGGCATCGGCGTCAGCTTTGGAAACAGTAGGAGGGTCGCAGTCGCGCGGGAGATAACGCTGTGCACGTGAAACTTTGTCGCGTACATCGTTGGCGGCAGTCTCCAGGTCGACAGACAATTCAAATTCAACAGTAATACGGCATTGTCCTTGCTGGCTTACACTTGAAAGAGAACGTATACCGGGAATACCGTTGATATTTTGTTCAAGCGGTTCGGTGATCTGGCTTTCTATAATGTCGGCATTGGCTCCTGAATAACTACACGTAACGGAGATGATCGGATTGTCTACCGAGGGATATTCGCGTACTCCCAGCGTTGTATAACCAATTAATCCAAAAAGCAAGATGATAATGGTGAGTACGGTAGCCAATACCGGTCGGCGGATGCTAAGTTCGGATATATTCATACGGCGGACAGGTATTAATTGATATTGTCAAGAACAACAGGCATGCCGGTACGCAGCTGTAAGGTTCCGGAGGTAAGGATTGTATCTCCTGCGGCTAACCCTCGTACTATTTGCACTTCTGCTTCTGTGCGGATTCCAATCTCGACATCTACCGGTTGGGCAACGCCCGAACGATAAACAAACACTTTATTCTTTCCCATTTCCGGAACGATGGCTTCCGATGGAATAGCTATGGCATCTTTAATTTCGTTTTGTTTCAATGTGATGTCGGCATACCGTCCGGGAAGCAGTTCACCATTGGTGTTTGGGTATAAGGCGCGCACTGTCAAGGTATGGGTTTCCGGATCAATACTCGATTCCGTTGCATATACTTGAGCATCGAAAGCATCCAGTCTTCCTTCTATTTTGAAAGATAATCTGGTTCCTTTTTTGATTTGTCGTGCATAACGTTCCGGTACGGCAAATTCTACTTTTAGTGGGGTAATTTTGGTGAGTTTGGCTATAACTGTAGTAGGAGAGGCATATGCTCCTACACTGACTTGGCGCAGACCGATTACACCATCGAAAGGAGCACGTAGCTCGGTCATGTCAATATTGGCTTTGATGTTTTCTATATCTGCATGAAGCGTAGCGAGTTCTGTCTTAACCTGTTCGTATGCTTCCTTACTTACTGCATCTCGTTGTAATAGTGCATTCTGTCGGAATACTCGGTCTTCGGCAAGTGGCATTTGTGCCTTTAGACGGTCTAATTGTGCTTGTAACTGACTGTCATTTACTTTTGCCAGCAACTGACCTTTAGTAACAAAACTACCTTCCGTGAAATTAATGTCGATGATTTTTCCTGAAGTCTCGAAAGACAAATCTACCTCTTCGTCGGGCATAAGCTTACCACTGACAAATAACTGGTCGGTCAGTAAATGTGGTTTAATGATCTGTGCATTTACATTCAGACTTTTCTTTTTATTTGTTTTTATTGTTGGGCTAGCTTCATTTAGTTCTTCATTTTCTTTGGGAGTGAAATTATGGATTCCTAAGCCGATTAATCCGGCTCCTACCAGAATGATAATTCCCCATTTTACTCGTTTGTCCATGTGTTTTTATGGTATAAATTAAGATTTGGAAATAATGATTATTAACTTTGATAACAAACTTAAGGAATTGTTTAAATAGAGAATACCTTATTTGCAAAAATTTGCAAATAAAAAATCCTTTCATTCTTTTGCCTGTAAACGTAAGACTTTAAAGAATGAAAGGAATTACAGCTGTTTTGATAAAATATATTTTATAAATCCTTTAGCCTACATTATTCATAGTGGATTCATTTCAGGTTATCAAAACAGATATGGGGACAATCTGAAGCCTCCAACTAATGTCTATCATCGAATGACCGCTTGATGTAGAGTTATAATCCTGTCCGAAGCCTTGATTTCGGCATGCTCAGGTCTGATTATCACGTCCATTTTTATGGAGCGGATATGACTTATAAGTCCGATTACAGAATCGGACTCAGGTTGATTTCAGATTATTCCACTTGTCAGGCAGAGAGTCTCGTCAAGGCTTGCGACAAAGCTTCAAGGTGTCGATGGTGTGGGGAAAAGCTGAACCTTATAAAAGTCTTTTTTTCGACTATGAAGACGGCACTCAGCATAATCCGCTTCATGAAGCTGTCCATCGTGAAGGCGCCGACCTCTGTATTGGAGAAAGCCTTCGACCTGAGACGGTATGCGGTCACATATGCCGCGCCATATAGAAACAGCCGGAACATATTGGCTCTGAAAGAACTGCACGACATCCTGTCGGCTCGAAAATACTTCAGGTCTTTTATCCATAGCTCCATTGTGCCGCGCTTACAGTAACGTCGATATACTGTCTCGGGCTTGTTGTTACGGTTGCTTGTGACTATGAAGCGGACGTTTACACCCTTGTCGGAGACTTCGATTTTTGCAATCACCCTCTGTCTGTATTTCCATGATTTGGCTTTGTACTCAAAGCTGTAGTAACGGCGTACATCCTCATGGTGAAGTTCGAAATCCCCCTTGGCACGGCGCAATTGCTTGTCGATTTTCTTCATAAGCGCAGGATTGCCCGACAGCCCTGTGATAAATCTCACATAAAGATGTGTCTTGACCCAGTCCATAAACTCATGGCTGCAGAAATGACTGTCCCCGCGGAGTTCTATTATTGTGTGAGGCCATTCCTTATGGATGTATTCAATGACTCTGCGCAGTATACCGAAGATGTTCAGCGACTTGTTGCGTCGTCCCGGTCTCAGTAGAGGAAGTATCAGCTTGCCGTTCATACCGTCGAAAATAACCATCGGCATGTAGCAGTATTCGTCATAGTAATCATTGAACAGCGACAGCTGCTGCGCCCCGTATGTGTTGGCATTTGTATCGTCAACGTCAAGAATAATCTTACGCGGAGCTTTGTCGAAGGATGAGATGTAGTCCTTGACAAACAGTTCTGCTATTTTCCATAAGGTCCTTTTGTCAATATGATTCTCAAGCCGTGTCATCGTCGGTTGTGAGCACAGGCCGGGATCCGATGCCTTGCGGCCCACGCTCATCTTAAGGGCACTGTCGTGGCGCAGGCGGTCGCAGTCGTTGGCATCCTCGTAGCCGCACATTATCTGTCCGACACGCTGGCAGACCATCTCTTCGTAGGAATGCTGTACGAAAAGTTGATTTCGATAATCCGGAATTAGGCGCGCTATCTTTCGCGCTATGCTGTCTTTCATTAGACCGACAAGCACCAGTCCTCCATTGGACGAGATGTCCGGGGCATTGAAATCGACCTGAATTTTCCTGTCAGGAAGCACGTCTTGAAAAGAAAAAAGATTTTTCTCTTGACTGACTCCGTTATTTGTTGTATCTTTGCACATGAGAACGCCGGTATTAAGTTTATTTTTAACACCTTAAAGTTAATGCTTTTCTTGCAAATATACAAGAAGGGCGTTCTCTTTTTTGTGGAGACTATGAATTATTCAGGTTAGCACTTAACCTGCCATTTTGCCAATGCGATGTTATGTGAAGGAATTTTTAGTATCTTTGTATTCAAATAATTCACATTTTATGTATTTCTCCACGATTTGAATTCAAGTATTCACCTGTAAGAAGTTACTAATGACAAAAAAGAAATTGCCCGTTCGTTTTACGGGTCAGCACTTTACTATTGATAAAGTGCTAATAAAAGATGCAATAAGACAAGCAAATATAAGTAATCAGGATACGGTTTTAGATATTGGGGCAGGCAAGGGGTTTCTTACTGTTCATTTATTAAAAATCGCCAACAATGTTGTTGCTATTGAAAACGACACAGCTTTGGTTGAACATTTACGAAAATTATTTTCTGATGCCCGAAATGTTCAAGTTGTCGGTTGTGATTTTAGGAATTTTGCAGTTCCGAAATTTCCTTTCAAAGTGGTGTCAAATATTCCTTATGGCATTACTTCCGATATTTTCAAAATCCTGATGTTTGAGAGTCTTGGAAATTTTCTGGGAGGTTCCATTGTCCTTCAGTTAGAACCTACACAAAAGTTATTTTCGAGGAAGCTTTACAATCCATATACCGTTTTCTATCATACTTTTTTTGATTTGAAACTTGTCTATGAGGTAGGTCCTGAAAGTTTCTTTCCACCGCCAACTGTCAAATCAGCCCTGTTAAACATTAAAAGAAAACAGTTATTTTTTGATTTTAAGTTTAAAGCCAAATACTTAGCATTTATTTCCTGTCTGTTAGAGAAACCTGATTTATCTGTAAAAACAGCTTTAAAGTCGATTTTCAGGAAAAGTCAGGTCAGGTCAATTTCGGAAAAATTCGGTTTAAACCTTAATGCTCAAATTGTTTGTTTGTCTCCAAGTCAATGGGTAAACTGTTTTTTGGAAATGCTGGAAGTTGTCCCTGAAAAATTTCATCCTTCGTAGTTCAAAGTCGGGTGGTTGTCAAGATGATTTTTCTGGTTTGGTGTCGTCTTTTAAGCTGCCGCATAACGAAAAATGGTAGCCGTAGTTGCCGGATTTACAGCACTTTCGTATCAATTTAGCACTTCGGTTCGTTAAAAGCACCAAAGTATCAAGTTGGCACGAAAGCCGGCAATTATCGGCTACCATATGTTAGTGGCATTTATCATTTCATTATATTCATTTGCTTTAACGCATTTTTTGTTACATTAATTCTCGATGAAATAAAATCATCAACATTCAATCCGTCTGTCGGAATTACATTTGTTGCAAAAAAATAAACATTAGATTTTGTTTCAACATAACCAACAAACCAACCATTATATTTTTCTTCTATCGAACTTAATCCAGTCTTACCGCTTAAAATGTAATTTTCAGTTCGCTCAATTTCCATAATATTTTTGACAATCTTTATTGTCCTATCAGAAATTGGAAATTTTGAAAAATAGAATTTCCTTAAAAAGTCGATTTGTTGTTTTTGAGATATTTTTGAATTTCCTTCAAGCCAAAAATTGTCAATCGTTAAACTGTCAAAAATCATATTTTTATACTCAAATTTTTCTAAATATTCTTTCATTTTAATTGTTCCGATTTTCCTTGCAATTTCCTGATAGCAAGGAACACAGGAAATTCTAAAAGCATCTTTAAATGATAAATCTTTTTCCCAAATATCCATTTTTCTCTGCTCGCCATTCCATTTTAAAATAGTTGTATCATTTTCAATAATGCCTAATTCAACAGCAATTATAGAATTTGGAATTTTGAATGTTGATGCAGGTAATTTTCCGTTTTTAGCCCAATCAAAGTCATTTGAGTAAAAAGTATTCTTGTCGTTATCATAAATTAGAATTGAACCATTTACTTGAAAACTATCTAAAATTTTGTCAAAATCAGAAATTTCTGTTTCAATTATGTTTTTATTCGTTGTTGTGTTACAGCAAACAAATAAAAATATCATTGAAATAAAAACTACAAATAAAATATTTTTCATTTATTGTCTAATTATCGTTTGTTTTTGTTGCCACTAACGGGAAACGCATTGGCGAAGTGGCGGATAAATTGGACAAAAAGTTCAATTTAGCAGTGACGTAGCCGATGTGTTTCCACAGAAGCTAAATTATTAACCTGAATAATTCATAGTCTCCACAAAAAAGAGAACGCCCTTCTTGTATATTTGCAAGAAAAGCATTAACTTTAAGGTGTTAAAAATAAACTTAATACCGGCGTTCTCATGTGCAAAGATACAACAAATAACGGAGTCAGTCAAGAGAAAAATCTTTTTTCTTTTCAAGACGTGCTTCCTGACAGGAAAATTCAGGTCGATTTCAATGCCCCGGACATCTCGTCCAATGGAGGACTGGTGCTTGTCGGTCTAATGAAAGACAGCATAGCGCGAAAGATAGCGCGCCTAATTCCGGATTATCGAAATCAACTTTTCGTACAGCATTCCTACGAAGAGATGGTCTGCCAGCGTGTCGGACAGATAATGTGCGGCTACGAGGATGCCAACGACTGCGACCGCCTGCGCCACGACAGTGCCCTTAAGATGAGCGTGGGCCGCAAGGCATCGGATCCCGGCCTGTGCTCACAACCGACGATGACACGGCTTGAGAATCATATTGACAAAAGGACCTTATGGAAAATAGCAGAACTGTTTGTCAAGGACTACATCTCATCCTTCGACAAAGCTCCGCGTAAGATTATTCTTGACGTTGACGATACAAATGCCAACACATACGGGGCGCAGCAGCTGTCGCTGTTCAATGATTACTATGACGAATACTGCTACATGCCGATGGTTATTTTCGACGGTATGAACGGCAAGCTGATACTTCCTCTACTGAGACCGGGACGACGCAACAAGTCGCTGAACATCTTCGGTATACTGCGCAGAGTCATTGAATACATCCATAAGGAATGGCCTCACACAATAATAGAACTCCGCGGGGACAGTCATTTCTGCAGCCATGAGTTTATGGACTGGGTCAAGACACATCTTTATGTGAGATTTATCACAGGGCTGTCGGGCAATCCTGCGCTTATGAAGAAAATCGACAAGCAATTGCGCCGTGCCAAGGGGGATTTCGAACTTCACCATGAGGATGTACGCCGTTACTACAGCTTTGAGTACAAAGCCAAATCATGGAAATACAGACAGAGGGTGATTGCAAAAATCGAAGTCTCCGACAAGGGTGTAAACGTCCGCTTCATAGTCACAAGCAACCGTAACAACAAGCCCGAGACAGTATATCGACGTTACTGTAAGCGCGGCACAATGGAGCTATGGATAAAAGACCTGAAGTATTTTCGAGCCGACAGGATGTCGTGCAGTTCTTTCAGAGCCAATATGTTCCGGCTGTTTCTATATGGCGCGGCATATGTGACCGCATACCGTCTCAGGTCGAAGGCTTTCTCCAATACAGAGGTCGGCGCCTTCACGATGGACAGCTTCATGAAGCGGATTATGCTGAGTGCCGTCTTCATAGTCGAAAAAAAGACTTTTATAAGGTTCAGCTTTTCCCCACACCATCGACACCTTGAAGCTTTGTCGCAAGCCTTGACGAGACTCTCTGCCTGACAAGTGGAATAATCTGAAATCAACCTGAGTCCGATTCTGTAATCGGACTTATAAGTCATATCCGCTCCATAAAAATGGACGTGATAATCAGACCTGAGCATGCCGAAATCAAGGCTTCGGACAGGATTATAACTCTACATCAAGCGGTCATTCGATGATAGACATTAGTTGGAGGCTTCAGATTGTCCCCATATCTGTTTTGATAACCTGAAATGAATCCACTATGAATAATGTAGGTTAGATATTTAGAAAGATATATTTGCCATTTTCCATAGCCCAAGGAAAGATGTTTTGGTTATTTCTACCAGCTTGTCCCAGTTTATTTTATCAGCTTCATCACCCGGAAGATGATAATCCGGATGCCAGTCTGTGTGATACCACATAATTGGAATACCCAGTTTGGCAAAGGTTCCGTTGTCACTACCTCCTACAGGATTGTCCCATGCACGATAGTCGGGCTGTAGATTCAGATTGTAATGCTCGATATCTTCTTTCAGCCATTCACCGAAGGCAGGTGTTCCTTTGGTAAAGAAGTATACTACATGCCAGGGACGTGACTCATCATTATTTCTTCCTATCATGTCGAAATTTAAGTATCCCTTCACTTGCTTGATTTGCGGAAAGGTCTGTGCAAAATATTTTGAACCTAACAATCCTTTTTCTTCTCCGTCCCAGAAGGCAAAAATAACAGTACGTTCTGGTTGCTTGCCTGTAGCCAGGAAGGAACGCACAATCTGTAGAACGGCTGAAACTCCCGATGCATTGTCATCGGCGCCATTATAAATCTGATCACCATCCAGCATGGGATCGTAACCGATATGATCATAATGTGCACCTATTATGACGATCTCGTCCTTGTTCTTTCCATCTATTTTTGCAAGTACATTGCGCATGTGATATTTTTGATGTACTCCCTGTTTGATTAGTTGGATTGAATCGGGATGAACTTGCAACTTGCCTTTTTTCTGTCGTTCTACACGGTATGCTTCAAACGGTTGGAAATAGCTGTCGAATACCGGAGAAACACCCCATTGCTGTAATAGCGAAGCAATGTAGTTTCCGGCTATTCTTCCCTCTTCTGTTCCGGCTTCCCGGCCTTTCAGCTCATCTGCTGCCAGGAAACGGACAAAAGCTTCTGCATTTGCCTGGTTGATTTGAGCAAGTCCTTTTTCCTCTGGAGTAGGTCCTGAGTTTTTCTTTGCATATGCATTTGTAGTTGCAAACCACGACATGGTTGCAAGTAGTATACAAAAAGTGAATTTTTTCATGTCTGTTAGATTTAAAAGATTAATAAGCTGAGCGGTATTTCCCTTCTTCTTTGTCCTCCAGTATATTTAAGTAAGAAGCATAACGTGATTCACTGATATAATGGTTTTCCACGGCTTCACGTACGGCGCATCCCGGTTCATGTCGATGGGTACAATTACCGTATTTGCATTTAGCTGAGAACTCAAAGATTTCTTTGAAGTAATGTCCTACTTCTTCGTCCTCCATGTCAAAAGTACCAAACCCTTTAATTCCCGGAGTGTCAATGATATAACCTTCTTCACCTATAGGAAACATTTCAGAGAAAGTCGTAGTGTGCATACCTTTATTATGTACTGTCGATATTTCTCCTGTTTTTATTTTTTGATCTGGAAGGATGGCGTTAATTAATGTCGATTTTCCAACTCCGGAATGTCCGGAAAATAAGGTGACTTTTCCTTTCAGCTCTTTTTTTATTTCTTCGATATCTGTCTGATTTAATGCAGAAATCTTGAAGCAAGGATAACCGATATGTGTGTAAAGATTGGTCAATGCTTCCAGATAATGAAGTTCCTCATCCGAATACCGGTCGATTTTGTTGAATACAAGACAGACAGGTACACGATAAGCTTCTGCTGATGCCAGAAAACGGTCGATGAACGTAGTTGATGTTTCCGGATAGTTGACAGTAACTATCAGCATGCACTGGTTCAGATTTGCTGCAATAATATGCGATTGTTTGGACAGATTTGATGCACGACGGATAATATAATTTTTCCGGTCTTCTATTTCTGTAATGAAAGCTGTACCTTCAGCGTTGATTGAGATTTGTACCCGGTCGCCTACGGCAATGGGATTGGTACTACGGATTCCTTTCAGGCGGAAGTTTCCTTTGATTTTACATTCTATTTGCCGGTTGTCGTCTGTTTTGACGAGATACCAACTTCCTGTGTTTTTAATGACTAAGCCTTTTTCCAAATTTTTATAGGATGAAAGATAAAGGATGAAGAAAAGCTGACGCATTCTGTTTTCAGAGCGTCGTTGAAGCTTCGTTCTTCATCCTTTATAAAATTAATTAAACAGTCATGATTTCTTTGTCTTTAGCAGCAAGCATATCGTCGATCTGTTTGATATACTTGTCATGAGATTTCTGCAATTTTGCTTCAGAGTTCTTTTGTTCGTCTTCAGGCATACCGTCTTTTACGGCTTTTTTCAAAGCATCGATAGCATCACGTCGTGCGTTACGAACGCTGACTTTAGCTGTTTCGCCTTCACCTTTACACTGTTTTGCCAGTTGTTTACGACGCTCTTCTGTCAAAGGAGGAATACCTATACGGATAATTTCTCCATTGTTTTCGGGCATGATACCCAATTCAGAGTCGATAATTGCTTTTTCAATAACACGGAACATACTCTTGTCCCAAGGTTTTATAGCGATACTGCGTGCATCAGGGGTAGTCACTGCTGCTACATTATTGATGGGGACCATGCTTCCGTAAGAATCTACGCGGATGCCGTCCAGCAAGCGTACGTCTGCTTTTCCTGCACGGATGTGTGCCAGTGCATCTTCCAGATACATAATTGCCATATCCATTTTCTCTTCAGCTCCGCTGAGAATTGTCTTTGAGTCTGCCATATTAAAATTCTAAAGTTTATCGGGTTAGACTTATGCTAAATTAATGTGAACAAAAATACATGATTTTTTATTTTTCTGCAATAGTTTACTGATAATTATGCTAATGGCTATGAGTGAATGTCTGTATTTAGTATGATAAAAGAGCGGGATTTTTATTGTGAATAAATAAATGTGCCTTCTATGAAAAGAGGATGGGTTTAGTGATGAAATAAACGTTTTGTCCCAATTTTTCTACTTTTTATGCGAAAAAATAGTTGAAAAATGTTTGATTGAAGAAAAATGTTACTATATTTGCCGACAACAAAACAATAATACATGAACAAATACTCTCTTCATATCACAATGATGGTCGGAATGGGGCGCACTGCAACATTCACATCTGTAACCGGGATGACCCCTCGGGGGTGAGAGATTGTATTTAGGTGTTTCTACGTGTTACACGCCTGTGGACTCAGGCATTTCGTTTTATTTTAATCAATTATTTATTTTGTTTTATCTGACAAGTGGGCTTTCTTGTATGAAAGAACAGTCCTTGTTATAAAAATATAAGTACATGAAGGTATTAAAATTCGGTGGAACATCAGTGGGTTCTGTCAGCAGCATGTTGAATGTAAAGAAAATTGTTGAAGCGGTTGATGATAAAGTGATAGTAGTCGTTTCAGCATTGGGTGGTATAACTGATAAGTTGATTAAGACTTCGACTATGGCTGCCAACGGTGATTCCGGTTATGAAAAGGAGATGAAGGAGATTGTAAACCGTCATATAGAAATGGTTTATACCGTCATTCCGGCAGGACAGAAACGTGAATTGCTGCTTGACTGTGTGAATGAACTGCTGAGTGAACTGAAAGATATTTTTCAGGGAATATATCTTATACGTGATTTGTCGCCAAAGACTTCGGCTACAATTGTAAGCTATGGCGAACGTCTTTCTTCTATTATCGTAGCAACACTGATAGAAGGAGCCCAGTGGTTTGATTCCCGTCTGTTTATTAAAACAGAAAAGAAACACAACAAACATATACTTGATTCGGAACTAACCAATCGTCTGGTTCGTGAAACGTTCCATGAAATTCCTTCTATATCACTTGTTCCTGGATTTATTTCTACTGATAAGACTACAGGAGAAGTGACCAATCTTGGACGAGGCGGTTCCGATTATACAGCTTCTATTCTGGCAGCTGCACTGGATGCCGATGTGCTGGAGATTTGGACAGATGTAGATGGTTTCATGACAGCCGATCCGAGAGTTATCAGTACTGCATATCCTATTACGGAATTGAGTTACGTAGAGGCAATGGAGTTGTGTAACTTTGGTGCGAAGGTAGTTTATCCCCCTACTATTTATCCGGTTTGTCATAAGAATATACCTATTTTAATAAAGAATACGTTCAATCCAGATGCTCCGGGAACTATCGTAAAACAGGAGGCTGATCACTCATCGAAAGCCATTAAGGGTATTTCTTCTATTAATGACACGTGTCTGATAACCATGACCGGACTGGGAATGGTCGGTGTGATTGGAGTGAACTACCGAATATTCAAGACATTGGCTGAAAATGGTATCAGTGTGTTCCTCGTTTCACAGGCTTCTTCGGAGAATTCAACGTCTATAGGTGTACGGACCGTGGATGCTGATCTAGCTTGCGAAGTATTGAATGAAGAGTTTGCCAAGGAAATAGAAATGGGCGAAATCAGCCCGATGAAAGCGGAAAGCGGACTGGCTACTGTGGCTATCGTAGGAGAGAACATGAAGCATACACCGGGTATTGCCGGAAAGTTGTTTGGTACACTGGGACGTAACGGTATCAACGTGATAGCTTGTGCACAGGGAGCTTCCGAAACAAATATTTCGTTTGTAGTAGAAGGAGCTTCGTTGCGTAAGACATTGAATGTTATTCACGATTCTTTCTTCTTGTCCGAATACCAGGTACTGAACCTTTTCATTTGTGGTATCGGAACGGTAGGGCATAGTCTTATCGAACAGATCAGCAGTCAGCAGGAACGACTGAAACGTGAACGTGGACTGATGCTGAATGTGGTAGGTATAGCCAATGGACATAAAGCTTTATTTACCCGCAGAGGAATCGACCTGTCTAACTATCGTCAGGAATTGGATGAAAAAGGAATACCTTCATCTCCTCAGGTACTTCAGGATGAGATTGTTGGCATGAATATTTTCAATTCTGTATTTGTGGACTGTACTGCAAGCCCAGAAATAGCCGGACTTTATAAGGAATTTTTAAGTCACAATATTTCGGTTGTAGCAGCCAATAAGATTGCCGCATCGTCGGAATACGAGAATTATGCGGAACTGAAGCAGATTGCTCGCCAGCGTGGAGTGAAATTCTTGTTTGAAACAAATGTGGGAGCAGGTCTTCCTGTGATAAATACGATAAACGATTTGATAAACAGTGGAGATAAAATTGTAAAGATTGAAGCTGTACTTAGCGGTACACTGAACTACATATTCAATACTATCAGTGCCGATGTACCTCTTAGTGAAACTATTCATAAAGCAAAAGAAGAAGGATATTCAGAACCTGATCCGCGTATCGACCTGAGCGGGAAAGATGTTATCCGCAAACTTGTTATTCTGGCACGCGAAGCAGGATATCGGTTGAATCAGGAAGATGTAGAGAAGCACTTGTTTATTCCTAACGAATTGTTCGAAGGTTCACTGGATGACTTCTGGAAAAAGATTCCAGCTCTTGACGATGAATTTGAAGCACGTCGTAAAGTGTTGGAAAAAGAAGGAAAACACTGGCGTTTTGTAGCTAGTCTGGAAAATGGACATGGAGTCGTGGCTTTGCAGGAAGTAGGCCGGAATCATCCGTTCTATACACTGGAAGGCAGTAATAATATTATTTTGCTTACAACTGAACGATATAACGAGTACCCGATGCTCATTCAGGGTTATGGAGCCGGAGCAGGTGTTACCGCAGCCGGAGTCTTTGCCGATATAATGAGTATCGCAAACATTTAGGCTTATGAAGTACATTATTATTTTAGGCGACGGTATGGCGGACTGGGCCGTACCATCGCTGGGAAACAAAACATTGCTACAATATGCAAATACTCCGTACATGGACAAACTAGCCCAGATGGGGCGTACGGGGATGCTGAAAACAGTTGCCGACGGTTTTCATCCCGGAAGTGAAGTTGCGAACATGTCGGTTATGGGTTACGACCTACCGTTAGTTTACGAAGGAAGAGGCGTACTTGAGGCTGCCAGTATCGGTGTAGATCTGGAACCGGGCGATATGGCTATGCGCTGCAACCTGATTTGTGTAGAAGGAGATATCCTGAAAAATCATTCGGCAGGACATATCACGACCGAAGAAGCCGACCAGCTGATTAAGTTTCTTGATGAGAAATTAGGTACAGACCGTATTCGTTTTTATACGGGAGTACAATATCGTCATTTGCTTGTCATCAAAGGAGGCGACAAACGTCTGGCTTGTGTGCCGCCACACGATGTTCCGTTGAAGCCTTTCCGTCCGAATCTGGTAAAAGCCTTATGTCCGGAAGCACAAGAAACTGCCGACTTGCTGAATGCCTTGATTCTGAAGTCGCAGGAATTGCTTGCCACTCATCCGGTCAATCAGAAGCGTCTGGCGGAAGGAAAAGATGCAGCCAACAGCATTTGGCCGTGGAGCCCGGGGTATCGTCCGCAGATGGAACCTTTATCACAGAAATACCCTTCCATTCATAAAGGGGCGGTCATTACAGCTGTCGATTTGATTCGTGGTATCGGACGTTATGCGGGGCTGCGTTGTATAGATGTAGAGGGAGCTACCGGACTTTACAATACGAATTACGAAGGCAAGGCTCAGGCAGCTATCGAAGCGTTAAAAACTGATGACTTTGTTTACCTGCATATCGAGGCTAGTGATGAGGCCGGACATGAAGGAGATATAGACTTGAAGCTGAAAACCATTGAATATCTGGACAGCCGTGCAGTCGGACCTATTTACGAAGAAGTAAAAAACTGGGATGAGCCGGTAGCGATAGCTGTGTTGCCCGATCATCCTACTCCGTGCGAACTGCGTACACATACAGCCGAACCGATACCTTTCCTGATTTATTATCCAGGTATTACTCCCGATAGCGTGCAGAGTTACGATGAAATAGCCTGCCGGGAAGGAGGATACGGTACGATGGAAAAAGATGAGTTTATGAATGAGTTTATGAATTTACACTAGAGAGTTATGAAATATTACAGTACAAATAAGAAGGCTTCCGACGCAACACTTGAGGAAGCTGTAGTACGTGGACTGGCAGGCGATAAAGGTTTGTATATGCCTCGTGCCATCAAGGCTTTGCCTCAGTCTTTTTATGATGAGATAGAAAATCTTTCGTTTCAGGAAATAGCTTATCGTGTAGCTGATGCTTTTTTCGGTGAAGATGTTCCTGCCGAAACGTTGAAACACATTGTATACGATACACTTAGTTTTGATGCTCCGGTAGTGAAGGTGAAGGACAATATTTACTCGCTGGAACTGTTTCATGGTCCTACATTGGCTTTTAAGGATGTAGGCGGACGTTTCATGGCACGCTTGCTGGGATATTTCATCCGTAAGGAAGGCAAGAAACAGGTGAATGTACTGGTTGCTACTTCCGGAGATACAGGCAGTGCCGTAGCAAATGGTTTTCTGGGGGTAGAAGGGATTCATGTATATGTGCTTTACCCGAAAGGTAAAGTCAGCGAGATTCAGGAAAAGCAGTTTACTACACTCGGACAGAATATAACGGCTATTGAAGTAGACGGTACGTTCGACGACTGTCAGGCACTGGTGAAGAATGCCTTTATGGATAAGGAACTGAACGAACATATGCAGCTCACTTCGGCAAACTCTATCAATGTGGCCCGTTTCTTGCCTCAGGCTTTTTATTATTTCTATGCGTATGCACAGATGAAAAAGCGAGGAAAAGCAGACAATTTGGTGATTTGCGTGCCTAGCGGAAACTTCGGAAACATAACAGCCGGCCTGTTTGGTAAGCGTATGGGACTACCCGTGAAACGCTTCATTGCGGCAAATAACCGTAATGACATCTTTTATCAATACCTGAAGACTGGAGAATACAGTCCTCGACCCTCAATAGCAACCATTGCCAATGCTATGGATGTAGGAGATCCGAGTAATTTTGCCCGTATCCTCGATTTATATGAAGGTAGTCACGATGCTATAGCATCCGAAATTAGTGGGGAGACTTATACCGACGAACAGATACGTGAAACAGTACAGAAAACTTACGAAGAAACCGGATATCTGCTCGATCCTCATGGTGCATGTGGGTATCGTGCCTTGGCAGAAGACTTGCAGCCTGAAGAAAACGGGGTCTTTCTTGAAACTGCTCATCCGGCGAAGTTCCTGCAAACAGTAGAAGCGATTATCGGTACAGAAGTAAAGATACCCGAAAAGCTACAGGCTTTCATGCGTGGTACAAAACAAAGTGTACCTATGCAAAAAGACTTTGCGTCATTTAAAGCTTATCTGCTGAAACAGTAGTGATTGACAGCTTTTTATGATTCATTTGGGAAAGTGTTTTTATTTTTGCTGAAAAGGCAGAGAAAACATGCTGATGTTTTTTTTATTTTTCTACAAAAGTTGTACTTCTTTGTACAAAAAAATAAGGCTTTTTCCTGATGTTTTATCAGCTTTCCGAACTTGTCTTAAAATAAAGTATAAAGTAAAAATCTTATAGGTTGAAACTTTAATAGTAAAAAATCTCCTGCTTTTAGCCACATTATCAATATGAACAAAGCTAAAGCAGGGGATTTTTTGTACTCTAACGTATGGATACAATATAAGTAAGTCTGTTATTTTCTATTTTGAGCCTCAAAAGAATGTCAGTTTGCTGGTAGAAAGTTAATATAGATTGCTAAACAATAATAATGTATTGTATGTATGAGGTATAAAGACAAAAAGTCCCGCAGGATTTGTTTTCAATCCTGCGGGACATTTTTTGTTATATAGCAGTTCAGATAAAAATATATTTATCTGTTTTTATACATGTTTTCGTAGTAATTCTGATAGTCACCGCTAGTAACGCTCTTTACCCAGTCCTGATTGTTCAAATACCAGATAATGGTTTTTACAATACCATCTTCGAACTTAGTTTCGGGAGTCCATCCTAGTTCACGAGTAATTTTAGTCGGGTCGATAGCATAACGCTGGTCATGTCCCAAACGGTCTTTTACAAAAGTAATCAGTGAATCGTTTATCCAGTCGATGCGGATTTCACCATTTTCATCCAGTTCTTTTTTCTTCAAAACCTTACGGTAAGCAGGTTCTTCTTCCATTAAACGTCGGATTGTAGCAATGGTAAGTTTTACGATTTCTATATTCTGTTTTTCGTTATGTCCGCCTACATTGTAAATTTCTCCGTTCTTACCCTGGCGTACTACCAGATCGATAGCCTTGCAGTGGTCTTCTACATACAACCAGTCGCGTACGTTTGTACCGTTTCCATAGACTGGAAGGCGTTTTCCTTCAAGGATATTTTTGATAATTAACGGAATCAGTTTTTCCGGGAAGTGATAAGGACCGTAATTGTTTGAGCAACGTGTGATAGTAACCGGCATCTTATAAGTGTCACGATATGCCATTACGATTAAATCGGCACTGGTCTTTGACGCACTGTATGGGCTGTGCGGGCATAAAGGAGTTTCTTCAGTGAAGAAGCCTTCTTCACCCAGCGAACCATATACTTCGTCGGTTGATACCTGATGATAGCGTACATCTTTTCTCCATGTAGGATAACCGTTTTCGTCTTTTCCGGTAACCCATGCACGGCGGGCTGCATCCAGCAGGTTTTGAGTTCCCAGGATATTAGTCTGAAGGAACAGCTGTGGATTTTCTATACTGCGGTCTACGTGGCTTTCGGCAGCGAAATTTACGATATAATCGAATTTATATTCTGAAAAAAGTCGGTCGGCAAGCTCACGGTCGCATATGTTGCCTTTTATGAAAAAGCAACGTTCGTTGTCTACATCTTTGGCAATAGTACCTAGATTTCCGGCATAAGTCAAAGCGTCAAGTATAACAACCTTAATGTCTTCGTGTTTTGCTAAGATATACTTTATATAATTGGCGCCGATAAATCCGGCTGCTCCTGTTACTAAATAAGTTTTCATATAAGATGTTGCTTAAAATCGGTTACAAATTTCGGAAAGTTTTTTTAATCAGGCAAACAATTACTTGTTTAATTCTATTACTTCCAGGTCGGAAAAGTTTCCGTTGTCGATGCTGAAACGTACTAAAGTACGGACCGTATGGAATCCGTATATTCCTGCTGCTCCGGGATTTATGTGCAGTAATCCGAGTGTCTGGTCATATTTCACCTTCAGAATATGTGAATGACCGCTTATAAAAAGCTTGGGAGGATTGGCAAAAAGGACAGAGCGGATAGAAGGATCATATTTACCGGGATATCCTCCTATATGTTTCATCAGTACATCTGCTCCGTCGACGGTGAAGCGTGCTGTTTCAGGAAACGTGTGCCTCATGTCTTGTCCGTCTATATTTCCATATACTGCTTTCAGGGGGCGGAAGGCTGCGAGTCGTTCTGCTACTTCCATCGAACCGATATCGCCGGCATGCCATATCTGGTCGCACGGATCAAAATATTTCAGGTAACGTTCGTCCCAGTAGCCGTGAGTGTCCGATAATAATCCGATTCTTGTCATTTTTTCTTTGGTTTTGTCGGACAAAGATAGTATTTTTGACTCAACCTTGATTCATGGCATTATGGAAAAACAATATAGATATTTTAACCGCGACATAAGCTGGCTTTCCTTCAATCATCGTGTGTTGCTTGAAGCTGATGACGATGATTTGCCATTGTATGAGCGGATAAACTTCATTGCAATTTATTCATCCAATCTGGAGGAGTTCTATAAGGTCCGTGTTGCCGAACATAAAGTTGTTGCTTCCGGTGGAAAAAGCGAAGACATGACTGTAGACCAGGCACATGAGCTGATTCGTAAAATTGCGGAGATAGTCAATGCACAACTGGAAGACAGAATCCGGATTTACGAGCAGAAGATATTGCCCGGACTCCGTCAGAATCATATAATCTTTTATCAGTCGAAAAGGGAAGTGGAAGATTTTCACCGTGATTTTGTACATCGCTTTTTCATGGAGGAAGTATTTCCTTACTTGCAACCGGTAAAGATTGAAAAAGAGAAGGTCAGGATGTTTCTTCGTGATAAACGCCAGTATCTGGCGGTACGGGTGCGTTGCCATGAAACAGAACGGATGGAGTATTTCATTATCAAGATGCCATACAGCAAGGTACCTCGTTTCGTGGAACTTCCCAAACAAGGTGATAATTATTATCTGATGTTTCTGGAGGATATCGTAAAGGCTAATCTTGCTGAAGTTTTTGTCGGCTACGATGTAGATTGCAGCTATTGCTGTAAAATTTCGCGTGATGCGGATGTATTTGTAGATGATGTTCCTTCGGAAAATATGGTGGAGAAACTGAAAGAGAAAGTTAAGAAGCGTAAGATTGGAGCGATAGCACGTTTTGTGTACGATCGTAAGATGCCTGCTGATTTCCTGGAGTTTCTGACCGATGCTTTTTCTATCGACAATGAGGAACTGGTTCCGGGAGATAAACATTTGAATTTGGAAGATTTGTCTTCACTACCTAATCCGAATCCAGATTTGAAGCCTTTGGCTAAGCCGGTTCCGATGAGGCTTTCCGGACTGGAAGGTAAGAATTTTATGTATCGCCGGATAGCTCGTAAGGATTTGATGTTGCATTATCCGTATCATAGTTTCGATCATTTTACACATTTTCTTTACGAGGCTGTTCACGATCCCTTATGTCGGGAGATTATGATTACCCAATATCGGGTAGCCGAACATTCGGAGGTTATCAATACGCTGATTGCCGCCGCGCAAAACGGTAAACAGGTAACAGTGTTTGTAGAGCTGAAGGCTCGTTTCGACGAAGAAAACAATCTGGCTACGGCCGAACTGATGAAGAAAGCCGGAATCAGGATACTGTACAGTATTCCGGGACTCAAGGTACATGCTAAGGTCGCACTTGTATTACGTTATAATAAAAAAGGGGAACAAATACGTAGCTATGCCTATGTAAGTACAGGAAATTTCAATGAGAAAACAGCTAAGATTTATTCCGATATTGCGCTATTTACGTGCAATCGGGTGATAGTGGAAGATATGCATACGCTGTTCCGTTTTTTGCGTAAGGAAGTGGATGAACCTCGGTTTAAACGTTTGCTGATAGCCCGTTTTAACTTGCTTCCAGAGTTAAAACGTATGATTCATCATGAAATTGCTTTGGCTAAAGCTGGCAGGCAGGGGAGAATTATTCTTAAGATGAATGCTTTACAAGACCTCACCATGATAGACGAACTGTACAAAGCAAGCGAGGCCGGGGTAAAAATAGATCTGATTGTACGAGGAATATGCTGTCTGGTTTCCGGAGAGTCGTTTAGTAGCAATATTCGTGTTACCCGTATTGTCGACAGTTTTCTGGAACATGCCCGCGTATGGTATTTCGGTAATGATGGAGATCCGCGGTTGTTTATCGGTTCTCCTGATTGGATGAGGCGTAATCTGTATCGCCGTATAGAGGCTGTAACACCTGTTTTGGACAAGAGCTTGAAGCAGGAATTAATAGATATGCTCGATATGCAGCTTCGTGCTAACTGGAAAGCTTGCTGGGTAGACAAGGAACTGAAGAATATATTCAAACGTACTCCTGACGAACCGAAAGTACGTGCTCAATATGATTTTTATCAGTATTTGTATAAGAAAAATATTGAGAACTGTTCTGATAATTCTCAAAATCTGTGTGAGGAGAAAGCTCGTAAAACTAAACAGAAAGTTTGAAAAAGTGTAGCAACCGATAAGCTAAATAAAAAAGAACCATATCAGATTCTAATTGGGTGAGTAATGATATGGTTCTTTTATTATATAAGAGAATATATGGTTTAGACATATTCTCTTTTGACTGTGAAATAACTTTCTAAGAATTTAAGGAAGCTGTAATTTCAGCTTTACGAATTGTTTGATGAATTCAACAGTTCCGTCAATGCCTAAAACCGAAGAATCGATGCAAAGGTGATAGGTTGCAGCTGCTCCCCATGTCTTATAGCTGTAGTAGTTGTAATATGAAGAACGTTTTTTGTCTGCTTTCTCCATCAGTTCTTCTGCTTTTTCTGCACTGATGTTATGCAGTTTCATCAGTCTTTCAATGCGCGCTTCGGGAGAAGCTGATACGAAAATGTTGGCACAACGCGGGAAATCGCGTAAAATATAATCTGCACAGCGTCCTACAAACAGACACGACTTTTGTTCTGCCAGATGACGTATCACATCACTTTGTATCTTGAACAGCGAATCGTTGCTTAAATAAGAGTTATATGGATAAGCTCCTTCTGTTATAAAAGGAAAACGTGTTCCGAACAATCCTCCCAAGATGCTTTGCGAAGCCTTCTCGTCTGCTTTTTCAAAGAACTCTTTACATAGTCCGCTTTCTTTAGAAGCCAGATTGATCAGTTCTTTATCGTAGAAAGCTATACCTAAGTCTTTAGCCAGTTTTTCACCAATTTCCTTTCCGCCGCTGCCCAGCTGACGTCCGAGGTTAATTATATAGTGATTGTTCATAATTGAATGAGGTTTGGTTTGTAAGGCAAATATAAATAAAAATTTTTGCTTTTAATTTATTTCTGCTGCCTTTTGCTTGAATTGCTTGAACTGGTTGTATAGCATAAATCCTGCAATCAGGCTGGCTAGGACATCGGATATCGGCATGCTGAACCAGATTCCGTCTGCTCCCCAGAATAAAGGAAGTATCAGCAGGCATGGGATAAGAATCAGTACCTGACGGCTTAATGAAAGGATAATGGCCTTTTTTGCCATTCCGATACTCTGGAAAAAGTTAGATGTTACCATCTGGAATCCGATAATCGGGAAGAACATGACAGTTATTCGGAGTCCCCGTGCGGACAGTTCGATCAACTTGCTGTCGGTTGTAAAAGCCGATACAGCAAGTTCCGGTATAAGTTCACCAACAAGAAAGCCGGTAGATGTGACGATTGTAGCAGCTATTACGGTCAGTTTCATTACATGGTTTACCCGATGAAATTGACGTGCCCCGAAATTGTATCCGGCAATAGGTTGCATACCTTGGTTTAACCCCATGACAATCATTACGAAAAGAAATACAATTCGGTTTACTATACCGAAGGCTCCTATGGCAAGGTCGCCGTCGTACAGTTTCAGCCCTTTGTTGATCAGAATCACTATCATACAAGAGGCTACGTTCATGAAGAAAGGAGCAAGACCGATTCCGATAATATTTTCTACCAACACGCCTTTCAATCGGTAAATACCGCGGCGGAAATGTAAAAGTTCGTTTTTATTGCAAAATATTTTAATTAGCCAGCATAAAGATATAATCTGTGCCAGAATGGTTGCTATAGCTGCTCCACGTATTCCCATACCGAATCCGTAAATGAACAAAGGGTCTAATAGGGTATTGATGACGACGGTCAGTATGGTTGCTGCCATTGCCTTTTGCGGATGACCGGCAGAACGCAGTACGGAGTTTAGTCCCAGATACATATGAGTAACTACGTTTCCGAGAAGAATGGTGACCATATAGTCGCGTGCATAGGGTAGAGTAACTTCACTGGCTCCGAAAAAGTACAGGATAGGATCAAGAAAAGCAAGTGTCAGTATCGTAAACAAGATACCGATAATCAGGTTTAGGGATACTACATTCCCTAAAATCTGTTGGGCTGTGGAATAATCTTTTTGTCCTAACTTAACAGAAACAAGGGTAGAGGCTCCTACACCTACCAGTGAACCGAAAGCAGCAGCCAGGTTCATCAGAGGGAAAGTAATGGCAAGACCCGAAATAGCCATGGCACCTACTCCATGTCCGATAAAAATACTGTCTACCATGTTATAAAGTGAAGATGCTGTCATCGCGATAATGGCCGGAATGGCATACTGCGTCAATAGTTTGCCGATGGGTTGGTTTCCCAGTTCGGTTGCTGTTCCTTTTTGTGTCATAAAACTCTTTTTACGATTAAATTCGCGGTAAAGGTACTTAAAATTCCATACAAGGAAAAACTTTCTTTATCTTTGCATCATCGAAAGTGTCAGATTTTATGGAACATTCATCTTTATCTTTGCAAGAACTGAACTCACTGGTACGCAAAAGTATTCGTACTTGTCTTCCTGATACTTATTGGGTACAGGCGGAGCTTAGCGATGTGCGGGCAAATTATTCCGGCCATTGTTATCTGGAGTTTGTGCAGAAGGATGCAAAAAGCAATGCCCTGATTGCAAAGGCAAGGGGGATTATCTGGAGTAATGTATATTATCAGCTGAAAGCTTATTTCGAACGGGAAACCGGTCAGGCATTCGTTTCGGGTATTAAGGTATTGGTGAAGGTCAGTGTCGATTTTCATGAACTTTATGGATATTCGTTGACTGTAACAGATATAGATCCTACTTACACGCTGGGTGATATGGCACTTCGCCGGAAAGAAATTCTGAAACGTCTGGATGAAGAGGGTGTCCTGACACTGAATAAGGAACTGGAATTGCCGGAACTTACACAGCGTATCGCGGTTATATCTTCGGCTACAGCAGCCGGTTATGGTGATTTTTGTAATCAATTGGAGAACAACGCCTTTGGCTTTGCTTTCCATTCTCGATTGTTTCCGGCAGTCATGCAGGGAGAAGCTGTAGAAAGTTCTATTATTTCTGCTCTGGAACGGATCAATGCAGAATGCGACCGTTGGGACGTCGTTGTCATTATCCGTGGAGGAGGGGCTACATCCGATTTGTCCGGATTCGATACGTATGAGCTTGCTACACACTGTGCACAGTTTCCATTACCTGTCATAACCGGCATTGGTCATGAACGTGATGATACGGTACTCGATATGGTATCGCATACACGAGTTAAAACTCCGACTGCTGCTGCCGAGTTTCTGATAAATCATTTGAGGCAGACAGCAGAACGCCTTGAACGCTATACACAATTTATTTATCAGGAACTGCCGGTTTTGTTTACTCGTAAAAAGGAACAGTTTGAGCATTGGGTATCTCGCATTCCTGTACGGGTACAGATGCGCCTCCAGCATGAACATTTCCGTCAGGAAAGACTGACCAAGCAGATACAGATGGGATGGCAGACACGTTTCCTGAAAGAAGAACACCGGTTGCAGATTGACCGTCGTATAGCTACGGCTTTGGAGGTGATTCTACAACGGGAAAAGCATCGTCTGGCACTGATCGAACAACAAGTCAAGGCCTCTTCTCCGGAACTGTTGTTAAAGAAAGGGTACAGTATTACCTTAAAAAATGGGAGAGCGGTAACGGATGCAACACAACTTCTTCCCGGTGATGAAGTTGTTACTAAAGTAGCGAAAGGAGAATTTAAGAGTAAAGTGATATAATTATGGCAACAAAAAAAGAAACTTATACCGAAGCAATGAAACGCCTGGAAGCTATCGTGGCACGAATAGAAAGCAACGAACTCGATATAGACGAGCTGGGCGATAATCTGAAAGAAGCTCAAAAACTGATAAAGTATTGTCGGGATAAACTGTATAAAGCAGATGCTGAAATCAAAAAGATGCTCGATGAGGGTGATAAAGTGGAAAAAAGCTGTGATTAAGTTGGATTTTGCAAATATAAACTTTACTTTTGCTTAAATACTTGTAACGGAATGTAAAACATAAACATTATATTAACAATGAAAGAAATAGATTGGTCTAAACTGTCTTTCGGCTATATGAAGACAGATTACAATGTACGTTGCTACTATCGCGACGGAAAATGGGGTGAACTGGAACTTTGTTCGGAAGAAACATTGAATATTCATATGGCTGCTACTTGTCTGCATTACGGACAGGAAGCTTTCGAAGGATTGAAGGCTTATCGTGGAAAAGATGGAAAAATCCGTGTATTCCGTCCGCAGGCTAATGCAGAACGTCTGCAAAGTACTTGTAGAGGTATTCTGATGCCGGAACTGTCGACTGAAAAGTTCTGTGAAGCTGTACGTATGGTTGTAAAGGCAAACGAGCGTTTCATTCCTCCTTATGAAAGCGGTGCATCTCTTTATATTCGTCCGTTGCTGATCGGTACGGGTGCACAGGTAGGTGTTCATCCGGCAAGCGAATATCTTTTTGTCATTTTCGTTACTCCGGTAGGTCCTTATTTCAAAGGTGGTTTTGCAACCAATCCTTATGTTATTATTCGTGAGTTCGACCGTGCTGCTCCGCTGGGAACCGGTACATTCAAGGTCGGTGGTAACTATGCTGCCAGTCTTCGTGCCAATAAGATGGCTCACGATGCAGGTTATGCCAGTGAATTTTATCTGGATGCCAAGGAAAAGAAATATATTGATGAGTGTGGAGCTGCCAATTTCTTCGGTATCAAAGATAACACATATGTTACACCGTTGTCTTCTTCTATCCTTCCTTCTATTACAAACCGCAGCTTGATGCAGCTTGCAGAAGATATGGGTATGAAGGTAGAACGCCGTCCTATTCCGGAAGAAGAACTTGCTACATTCGAAGAAGCAGGTGCATGTGGAACAGCAGCCGTTATCAGTCCGATTGAACGTATCGACGATTTGGAAAACCATAAATCGTATGTCATCGCAAAAGACGGTAAGCCGGGTGCTATCAGTGAAAAGCTTTACAACAAACTGCGTGCTATCCAGTATGGTGATGAAGCAGATTCATACGGATGGGTAATGATTGTAGAGTAAATGAATTATTAACCTTTAAAATCTAATACTATGTTAAAACTTAATTCTGAATTGCGCGCAGCTTCACGTACTACACTGTCGGGTAACTGGACGATAGCTGCACTTGTTACGTTGCTATATTTACTGATAGCAGGAGGTGTTAGTTCTATTCCTAAGGTGGGAACTGTTGTTTCACTTATAATAACGTATCCGCTTGTGTATGGATTTGCCATATTGTTCCTCGACTTGTTCCGCGAAGGAAAACCGCTTGAGATTGGAAAACTGTTTGATGGATTCAAGAATTTCGGAAGAATTTGGGGTACGGGTATTTTAGTCGCTATTTATACGGTGTTATGGACTTGTCTGCTGATTGTTCCGGGTATTATCAAATCGTATTCTTATGCTATGACTTATTATATATTAAAAGATGAACCGGAATTGAAATACAATGCTGCTATCGAAAAAAGTATGAGCATGATGAACGGTTATAAGATGAAGTTATTCTTGCTTGATTTGAGTTTTATCGGCTGGATGATTTTATCTGTATTGACTTTGGGTATCGGATTACTGTTTTTGCAGCCTTATATGTCTACTGCACGTGCAGCTTTTTATGAAGATCTGAAAGCAGAATTGAGCAGTAGAAACGCCAGCGAAGAAGTATAATACGGATAGTTGTAATCATTGTATATATAACGGGCAGGCAGAGAGGTTGAAATCTCTGTCTGCCCGTGGTGTTTCTGTAGTAAATCTTTTTTGTCCGTTCCGGTGAAAAAACGTAACTTTGTGCCCAAAACAAGAAGAACTCAGTAAAAAATGGGAAAAGGAAAGCTGGCAAAGTTTGCAGATATGGCGGAGTATCCGCATGTGTTCGAATATCCATATTCGGTGGTAGATGATGTTCCGTTCGAGATGAAAGGAAAATGGAACAAGGATTTCTTTAAGAACGATAATCCGATTGTATTGGAATTGGGGTGCGGTCGCGGTGAATATACCGTGGGACTGGCACGACGTTATGCCGACAAAAACTTTATCGGAGTAGATATAAAAGGTGCACGTATGTGGACAGGAGCTACCGAAGCCTTGAATGAAGGATTGAAAAACGCTGCTTTTCTGCGTACCAATATCGAAATTATCGACCGCTTCTTTGCTCCGGGAGAAGTGAGTGAAATCTGGCTGACTTTCTCTGATCCGCAGATGAAGAAGGCTACCAAGCGACTTACTTCTACCTATTTCATGAACCGTTACCGTAAGTTTCTTGTGCCCGACGGACTGGTACATCTCAAGACCGACAGTAATTTCATGTATACTTACACCAAATACATGATAGAAGCCAATAATCTGCCGGTAGAGTTTATGACCGATGACCTGTACCATTCGGGTATGGATGATGATATTCTGAGTATCCGTACCTATTACGAACAGCAATGGCTGGATCGTGGCTTAAATATAAAGTACATCAAGTTCCGTCTGCCTCAGGAAGGAGAGTTGCAGGAACCGGATGTAGAAATTGAACTGGATGATTATCGCAGTTACAACCGCAGCAAACGCAGCGGGCTGAAAACAAGTAAATAATAATAATAATTTGAGATATTATGACACTTTATCCAAAACTTATTCTTGATGCGCTGGCAACGGTGCGTTATCCGGGAAATGGAAAGAATATTGTAGAAGCCGAAATGGTGGCCGATAATATTCGTATTGACGGGATGAAGGTGAGCTTCTCATTGATATTCGAGAAACCGACCGATCCGTTTATGAAATCGGTAGTTAAATCTGCCGAAACTGCTATTCACACCTATATATCAAAGGATGTAGAAGTAACGATTGCTACAGAAAGTCGTCAGGCTGCCCGTCCGGAACCGGGAAAGATGCTTCCGCAGGTAAAGAACGTGATTGCCGTTTCTTCCGGTAAGGGTGGAGTAGGAAAGTCTACCGTAGCGGCCAATCTGGCAGTAGCACTTTCGAAACTGGGTTATAAAGTAGGTTTGCTCGATGCGGATATCTTCGGACCTTCTGTACCTAAAATGTTCCAGGTAGAAGATGCTCGTCCTTATGCTGAAATGGTAGATGGTCGTGATTTGATTGTTCCGATTGAAAAGTATGGTATCGAACTGCTTTCTATCGGCTTCTTTGTCGATCCGGATCAGGCTACTTTATGGCGTGGAGGTATGGCTAGCAATGCCTTGAAACAGCTGGTCGGTGATGCCAAATGGGGAGATTTGGATTATTTTATTCTCGATACTCCTCCGGGAACAAGCGATATTCATCTGACTTTGCTTCAGACGTTGGCTATTACAGGAGCTGTTATCGTCAGCACTCCTCAGCAGGTTGCTCTTGCCGATGCACGCAAAGGTATCAATATGTACATGAACGATAAGGTAAACGTACCTATTCTCGGACTGGTAGAGAATATGTCGTGGTTTACTCCAGCAGAGCTGCCTGAAAACAAATATTATATTTTCGGAAAAGAAGGAACAAAGAAACTGGCCGAAGAACTGAATGTTCCGTTGCTGGGACAGATTCCTATCGTACAGAGTATCTGTGAAAACGGAGATAAAGGTACACCGGTTGCGCTGGATGAAAACTCTGTGACCGGACAAGCTTTCCTTGAACTGGCACGTAACGTTGTAGCACAGACTGAAAAGCGTAATGCCGAACTAGCTCCGACTCAGATTGTAAAAACGCATAAATAAGAATATCTTTATAACAGATATTGAAAGGAAAACACCATCTTTTGCATGTGCAGAAGATGGTGTTCTCTTTTTAGAGGTATGGTGTACTGAAAACATCAGCATGTTTTTGAAAAATATGGGCAAAAGTTCTGTAAAACATCAGCATCTTTTTGGGAAAACATGAGCATCTTTTAGAAGAAACATCAGCATGTTTTTTTAACGTGTATGAAATCAGTTGTGGATATGAGGTATTTTGCAATGTCAGCACCCTCAAGAGCTAGTAAGTTTATTTTCCGGTCAAGCCCTCCTGCATATCCCGTCAGGTTACCGTTACTTCCTATTACACGGTGGCAAGGAATGATAATACTGATAGGGTTGTGTCCTACTGCTCCTCCTATAGCTTGTGCCGACATGCTTGAAATACCTTTCTGTCGTGCTATTTCTTGAGCAATATCTTTATAAGTAACTGCTTCTCCGTAAGGTATCTGTTGCAGGATTTTCCATACAGCAATTCGGAAGGGTGTGTCATTCAGCTGGAGAGCAGGGGTAAAGTCAGGTTTCTTTCCACTGAAATAGCAATCCAGCCATTCGGATGTTTGGTGAAAAACGGGAAGATCTTTTTCTTGAGTGCAATTGGCCAGCGTACGTGCAAAAAACTTTTGGCCTTCGAACCATAAACCGGTGAGGCATGTTCCGTTACTGGCTAAAGTGATCTGTCCGAGTGGAGAATTATAATGGCTGGTGTATTCCATAGATAGAAAAGCAGAAAATAAAAAGAAGAGATAAAACAATCTTCCCTGTTACGTGGCGACAGAAGATGTTTTATCTCTTCGTGTATAATGAATGGAATTGGTTTCTTAGATGTTCTTTACTTTAATCAAGTATTCGGCAATCTGTACAGCATTCAGCGCAGCACCCTTCTTTATCTGGTCACCAACAATCCAGAATGTCAGACCGTTTTCGTCTGCAAGATCCTTACGGATACGTCCTACATATACAGGATCTTTACCTGCGAGGAACAACGGCATCGGATATTCTTTCTTTTCAGGATTATCCATCAGTACCAGACCTTCTCCTTCAGCAAAAGCCTGACGAGCTTCTTCTACAGAAACCGGACGTTCTGTTTCTACCCAGATGCTTTCTGAGTGAGAACGAAGAGCCGGAACACGTACACAAGTTGCGCTTACTTTTACGTCAGAGTGCATGATCTTACGTGTTTCGTTGAACATTTTCATTTCCTCTTTAGTATAACCGTTGTCGGTAAATACGTCGATTTGAGGTATCAGGTTGAACGCAAGCTGGTAAGCGAACTTTTCAACAGTTACAGGTTCGCCGGCAAGTACCTGACGGTATTGTTCGTAGAGTTCGTCCATTGCAGCTGCACCAGCTCCACTGGCAGCCTGATAAGTAGAAACATGTACACGTTTGATATGTGACAGTTTTTCGATAGCCTTCAATGCTACCACCATCTGTATAGTAGTACAGTTCGGGTTAGCGATAATACCACGCGGACGGTTTAAAGCGTCTTCAGCATTTACTTCGGGTACTACCAAAGGAATATCAGCATCCATACGGAATGCACTTGAGTTGTCTATCATTACAGCGCCGTATTTGGTGATAGTTTCGGCAAATTCCTTAGAAGTACCTGCTCCTGCAGAAGTGAAGGCAACATCAACACCTTTGAAGTCATCATTGTGTTGCAGCAGTTTCACTTCGATTTCTTTTCCGCGGAACGTGTATTTTCGTCCTGCACTGCGTGAAGAACCGAATAATAACAATTCGTCTATCGGAAAATTTCTCTCATCAAGCACACGCAGGAACTCCTGTCCTACTGCTCCGCTTGCACCAACAATAGCTACTCTCATTTTCTTTTACAAATTCTTAAACTGTTAATACTTACATTTTCTTACTGTGCAGACTGTTTTATCTTCTCTTTGTTAAGAAACTTATTTGTTTTTGAAACGATGTGTTTCGTCTGCCAATATTTCCGATTGCAAAAATAAAACATTCTGAATTATTAATACGGAAAATAGGAAGTTTTTTTGTATTTTTGTTTCTAAAATGAAATAGTAACGCCTATTTATGAAAGAAGTGCTCGATTTTGTAAACTTTGATTTTCATCTTCCTGTCACCGACCCTACGTGGATTTTTTTCCTGGTGCTGGTTGTTATATTGTTCGCTCCCATTGTTTTGGAACGGTTGCGTATTCCTCACATTATCGGTATGATTCTGGCGGGAGTCGTTATCGGTGAGCATGGATTCAATATATTGGCACGTGACAGCAGTTTTGAGCTGTTTGGCAAGGTGGGACTTTATTATATCATGTTCCTTGCCGGACTCGAAATGAACATGGAGGATTTTAAGAGCATTCGTGTAAAGGCTACCGTGCTGGGAGTGCTGGCTTTTATTTTTCCGTTGGGAATAGGTATATGGACCAATCTTCACCTGCTTGGTTATAGTCTGGCTACTTCGGTTTTGCTGGCCAGTATGTATGCGTCGCATACGTTGATTGCTTATCCTATTGTAATCCGCTATGGCATTAACCGTCAGCGGGCTGTAAGCATTGCCGTGGGAGGTACTGCTGTGACAGATACACTGACATTGCTGGTTCTGGCAGTAGTGGGAGGTATGTATAAGGGTGAAACTTCCGAAATGTTCTGGATATGGCTGGTGCTGAAAGTTGTTGTGCTGAGCGTAGTCATTATGTATGCTTTCCCTCGTATCGGACGGTGGTTCTTCCGTCGTTACAGTGACAATGTAGTGCAGTATATCTTTGTAATGGCAATGGTTTTCCTCGGAGCCGGACTGATGGAGTTTGTGGGAATGGAAGGTATTTTGGGTGCTTTTCTTGCCGGTCTGGTATTAAACAGGCTGATACCTCATGTTTCTCCGCTGATGAGTCATCTGGAGTTTGTAGGAAACGCTTTGTTTATTCCTTATTTCCTTATCGGTGTGGGAATGTTGATCGACGTAAATGTCTTGTTCGGTCATATAGATTCTGTCAAGGTAGCTGTAGTGATGATTATTGTTGCACTGTTGGGTAAATGGATTGCTTCATGGCTTACACAGAAGATATATAAGATGCGTGCTTTGGAGCGTGAACTGATGTTCGGCTTGAGCAATGCACAGGCAGCTGCTACACTGGCAGCCGTACTGGTGGGATATAATATCATTCTTCCCAATGGAGAACGTCTGTTGAACGAAGATGTACTGAATGGAACAATCTTACTTATTCTGGTGACCTGTGTGGTTAGTTCGTTTATTACAGAGCATGCGGCCAAACGTATTGCAATGGACGATGCGGAAGTGAGTGACGAGAAGGCTCAGGAAAAAGAAAAATTCCTGATTCCAGTAGCAAATCCTGAAACGCTGGAAAGTCTGATGAGTCTGGCTATGGTGGTACGCGACGAAAAGCAGCCGGATAATCTGGTAGCTCTAAACGTAATCAACGATAATAACGGTTCGGTAAAACAGGAAATGCGTGGCAAACGCAGTCTGGAACGTGCAGCACAGATAGCGGCTTCGACCAGCGTAAGGCTGAAAACCGTATCGCGTTTCGACTTGAATATTACTACCGGTATCTTGCATACTGCGAAGGAATACGAAGCGACGAATATCATCATTGGTCTGCATTGTAAAATGAGTATCGTCGATTCTTTCTTTGGTAATCTGACAGAAAATCTGCTGAAAAATACTTATCTGCAAGTGATGGTAGCACGCTTCCTGATTCCTGTCAATACGTTGAGGCGTATTATCGTGGCTGTACCTCCGAAAGCTGAGTTCGAACACGGATTTATGAAATGGATAACTCACATGTGTCGTATGAGCAGCCGGTTGGGATGTAGGGTACACTTCTATGCTCATCCCCAGACATTGGGTTATATACGTGGATATATACAGAAAAAGCATAAGGATACGCGTGTGGCTTATTCTGAGCTGGAGGACTGGGATGACTTGCTTCTTTTGACCGGACAGGTGAACTATGATCATTTGCTGGTAATCATCAGTGCACGCCGTGGCTCTATCTCATATGATTCAGCTTTTGAGCGATTGCCGATGCAGATATCTAAATATTTTAATAATAACAGCATCATGTTGCTTTATCCCGAACAGAAGGGTGATCCGAATGAAAGTCTGTCGTTCTCCGATCCGCGCGGATGGGCTGAAACACAATATTATGATAAGGTGGGCAACTGGTTCTATAAATGGTTTAAAAAGAATTCATGAGCGAAGATAGTAAGGCCTGGCAGCAACGCACCGAGTTGTTGTTGGGAAAAGATAAGACCGACCGTTTAAGACAGGCACATGTACTGGTGGTCGGACTCGGAGGAGTGGGAGCCTATGCAGCGGAAATGATTTGCCGTGCTGGAGTAGGCCGGATGACTATTGTAGATGCCGATACAGTACAACCCAGCAATATTAACAGGCAGCTCCCTGCTACACACTCTTCACTAGGCAGACAGAAGGCTGAGGTTCTGGCAGAGCGTTTTCTCGATATAAATCCGGAACTTCAACTTACGGTATTGCCAGTGTATCTGAAGGATGAAGCAATACCTGAACTGCTTGACAGTGCCAAATTCGACTTTGTGGTTGATGCAATTGATACGGTAGCTCCCAAGTGTTATCTTATTTACCATGCCTTGCAGCGTGGTATTAAGATTGTAAGCAGCATGGGGGCCGGAGCCAAACGAGATATTACGCAGGTGCGTTTTGCTGACTTATGGGAAACTTATCATTGCGGACTGAGTAAGGCAGTGCGTAAACGTTTGCAGAAAATGGGAATGAAACGTAAGTTGCCGGTAGTGTTCAGTACCGAACAGGCAGATCCGAATGCTGTTATACTGGTAGACGATGAACAGAATAAAAAGTCTACAGCCGGAACAGTGAGCTATATGCCCGCCGTATTTGGCTGTTATCTGGCAGAATATGTAATACGAAAATTGTAGAACGATGATTCAGTTGGAAGGAATAACCAAGAGCTTTGGTTCACTGCAGGTATTGAAAGGGATAGACCTTATAATAAATAAAGGAGAAGTAGTAAGTATTGTCGGACCTAGCGGGGCAGGAAAGACTACCTTGCTTCAGATAATGGGTACGCTCGATAAACCTGATAGCGGAAGGATAGTGCTGAATGATACGGAAGTAAACCGTCTGAAAGAGAAAGAACTGTCGGCTTTCAGAAACAAGGAAATCGGATTCGTTTTTCAGTTTCATCAGCTGTTGCCTGAATTTACGGCATTGGAGAATGTAATGATTCCTGCTTTAATTCAGGGAATTTCTGCTTCTGAGGCAAAGAAAAATGCCCGTGAAATGTTGGATTTTCTGGGACTTGCCGAACGTGCCTCGCACAAACCGGCTGAACTGTCGGGAGGAGAAAAACAGCGTGTTGCCGTAGCGCGTGCACTGATAAATCATCCTTCTGTCGTACTGGCAGATGAACCTTCTGGCAGTCTGGATACACAGAATAAGATTGAACTTCACCGCTTGTTCTTCGATTTGCGTGATAAACTGGGACAGACTTTTGTTATTGTAACCCACGATGAGGAACTGGCTGCGCAGACTGACCGTACAATTCACATTGTAGATGGAATGATAAAATAGCAAGCTACATCTTTACATATGCAGATTTGCATCAGAATTGACTTTGAACAGTCTTTTCTGATGCAAATCTTTTTTATAAAATCCATTTAGAATGACAGATGAACTACCTCAGGGTTGTGGTCAGACAAGAATTGTCCGGCTTCTTCAGCTTCTTGAGGAATATAGCTGCTTTCAACTTTGATCTGTGGGGTAACAAAGATGAAGTCAATCTTGTCGCAAGAGTCGGCAGGGATACGTCCGAAGTCGTGGAAGGTGTAATCTACTCCTTCGCGTTGTGCAGCTTCTTTATACGCATCTTTCAGTACAAACTCATTGGTTGTTATAGTTTCATAAGCTTCCGACTGGTCTGTTACGTTGAAATCTCCAGTCAGTACAGCCGGCTGATCGCCCACAATTTCTTTAATTTTTTCAATGATCAGCAGGGCTCCTTTTCTTCTGGCTTCCGTTCCTACATGGTCGAAATGGGTATTTACTGCCATAAAGATCTTTCCGGTTTTCTTGTCCTTCAGTTTTGCCCATGTTGCAATGCGGCTGCAAGCTCCGTCCCATCCGATAAATCCTATACTGTCCGGATATTGTGAGAGCCAGAAAGTGTTACTGTCGAGTACTTCGAAGCGGTCTTTCTTGTAGAATAGAGGTGAGTATTCTCCCTTTGTTTTTCCATCTTCACGTCCTACACCAACTTCTGCATATTCTGGCAGGCGTGATTTTAAATCCTCCAGCTGATTGTGAAGAACCTCTTGCATACCAACGATGTCGATGTCCTGTGATTTGATGAATTGAGCTACATTGTCTTTCCGGTATTGCCAGTTGTTCAGGCTGTCGCCTGGATTATCATAACGGATGTTGAATGTTCCCCAAGTAACTTCTGTAGGCTGTTGTTGAGTTGTGCACGAAAGAGTGGCGACAGAAAGTGAAGCTGCCACGATTCCCAAAGTGAAAAGTGAGTGTTTCATAGAATAAAAAATTTAATGATATGCTATATGTTGTTTTTCGTTTGAAAATGTTCCGCTAAGTAAAACAATTTTATGATGTTTTTCACTTATAGGCGGAATAAATTTTCTGATAAAAATAACCATAAAACTTTATTTCATGACTTTCAGACTTAGCAAATGTAGTCAATAGGTTTGTCAGACTTTCTTTTGTAGCTCTCATTTGTCGGGTATATAAGTTTTTTGTGCTATCTTTGGCAGAAATAAGTGATTGTTATGAGTCATATACAGTTAGGAAGATATAATCAGTTGGAAGTTGTTAAGGAAGTTGATTTCGGCATGTACCTTAATGGTGATGAAGATGGCGAAATATTGCTTCCCAAGCGTTATGTGCCTCAGGGATGTAAACCGGGCGATGTGCTGAACGTGTTCATTTATCTTGATATGGATGAGCGCTTGGTAGCTACTACGCTGGAGCCCTATGTTCAAGTAGGAGAATTTGCCTGTCTGGAAGTAGCATGGGTAAACCAGTATGGTGCATTTCTGGATTGGGGACTGATGAAGGACCTTTTTGTTCCGTTCCGTGAACAGAAGGCCAAGATGCAGAAAGGAGGACGATATCTGGTGCATGTACATCTGGATGAGGAAAGTTACCGTATTGTGGCATCGGCTAAGATAGAGCATTATCTGTCGAAGGAACGTCCTGAGTATAATCAGGGTGATGAAGCTGAGGTGCTTGTATGGCAGAAAACCGATTTGGGATTCAAGGTTATTGTAGATAACAAATATTCGGGCATGTTGTTTCATAATGAGATTTTCCAGCCGCTGGAGCCGGGAATGCGTTTGCATGCTTATGTGAAACGTGTGCGTGAAGATGGAAAAATAGACCTGGAACTTCAGAAAAGAGGAGTGAAGAAGGTCGATGATTTTGCAGAACTTCTGTTGCAGTATATCAAAGATAACGACGGATATACACCGATAAATGACAAGACAGATGCCGAACAGATATATAATACGTTCGGGGTAAGCAAGAAGACATTTAAGAAGGCTGTCGGAGATTTATATAAAAAGCGTCTGATAGTATTGGAAGATGACGGTATAAGGCTCGTAAAAGAATAACTACCTCATAAAAAACTCCTTCATGTTTTCATGAAGGAGTTTTTTATATATATAACTTCTATTTATCAGATTGATAATTCGTGGAGAACATTGACAAGTTCATGGTCGATAGGCTTGTCGTTTTTGATAGCCTTTGTAAACGGAACATAAACAATCTGGTCATTTTCTATACCGATCATTACATTGCGCTGTCCTTCCATCAAAGCCTGAATACTTGCTACACCCATTCGGCTGGCAATGATACGGTCGTGTGCAGTCGGTTTACCACCACGTTGCAAGTGTCCCAGAATAGTTACACGTACATCATATTGCGGATATTCGTTCTTTACACGTTCTGCATAATGCATAGCTCCACCTGTGATTTCACTTTCGGCTACCAGTACGATAGAGCTGCTCTTTGATTTACGGAATCCGTTCTTAATGAACTCTTCCAGCTGGTCGACTTCTGTATTGAATTCAGGAATGATTGCAGCTTCGGCACCTGCTGCAATAGCTCCGTTCAGCGCCAGGAAGCCGGCGTCGCGTCCCATAACCTCTACGAAGAACAAACGTTCGTGTGAAGTTGCAGTGTCGCGGATTTTGTCGACTGCATCCAGAATTGTGTTCAGAGCTGTATCATATCCGATTGTTGTATCTGTTCCGTACAAATCGTTATCGATTGTTCCAGGCAATCCGATACAAGGAACATCGAATTCTTGTGCCAGCAGACGTGCTCCGGTAAGTGAACCGTCACCACCGATGACTACCAGTGCGTCAATGCCTTCACGCTGCATGGTTTCGTAAGCTATTTTACGTCCTTCCGGAGTCTTGAATTCCTGACAGCGTGCAGTTTTCAGGATAGTACCTCCCTGCTGTATGATATTGCTGACATTTTGGGTTTTGAACTCTTGAATTTCACCGGTGATGAGGCCTTTGTATCCTCGATAAATACCTTTTACGGTCAGTCCGTTGTATATAGCCGAACGAGTGACGGCGCGGATTGCAGCATTCATTCCAGGAGCATCGCCACCTGAAGTCAAGATACCAATACATTTAATAATTCCCATATGTTATTTCTTTATTAAAATCTTTTGGAGCAAAAGTATTAAAAAACTAGTTTACAAGCAAATAAAAGTCTGTATTTTTGGATGTCAAGAATACGACAAAATTGTTTCTCGGCAGGCTTCCATCAACCATTTCGGTGTGGAGGTTGCCCCACATATTCCGATGGACTGCACGCCTTCCAGCAGTTTCCGGTCGATTTCCTCTGGTCGGTCTATCTGATAAGAATTAGGATTTACCTTGAGACATTCCTGAAACAAAATCTTCCCGTTTGAACTTTTATGTCCGCATACAAAGAATACCAGATTGTGGCGGGCTGCAAACTTGCGTATATCAGGCATGCGGTTTGCTACCTGACGGCATATTGTATCGTAATACTGAAAAGTCGCATTGGGTGAAATATGTTCTTGAATGTATGCAACGATCTGCCGGAATTCATCCAGTGACTTGGTTGTCTGTGAGTACAGACGGATGTCTTTGCTGAAATCAAGCTTCTCGGCTTCTTCCAGATTTTCTATAATGATAGCCTGACCGTTGGTCTGGCCTACCAGTCCCAATACTTCAGCGTGTCCGTTTTTCCCGAATATTACGATTTGTTTTTCCCGTCCTTCCGGATTTGGAGTGTCGAATTCTTGTTTGATTCGCTTCTGCAGGCGAAGTACGACAGGGCAGGTTGCATCAATAAGTTCTATATTGTTCTGTTTAGCCAGTTCGTAGGTGCGGGGAGGTTCTCCGTGAGCACGGAGCAGAACTTTGGTGTTTTTAAGTCGTGCAAACTCCTCGTGGTCGATTGTATTCAGTCCCAGTTGTTTGAGGCGTTCACATTCACGTCCGTTATGCACAATGTCTCCCAGGCAATAAAGCGTATCGCTCTTTGCCAGCTCCTCTTCTGTCTTCCGGATAGCAGTAGTTACTCCGAAACAGAAGCCTGATCCTTCGTCTATTTCTACTTTAAGCATGAGTTGCCTGAAGATATTGATTCATAAGCCATTCTTTCTGTTCTGCAATAGTCATGTTGCTGTTGTCCAGCAGTATTGCATCGTCTGCTTTGCGCAAAGGACTTACTTCACGCGTCTGGTCTATGCGGTCGCGCTCTTCTACGTTATGCAGGATATCTTCGAAAGACGCTTCCTGTCCTTTGGCTTTCAGTTCGTCATAGCGTCGCTGTGCACGAATTTCGGCAGATGCAGTGACGAATATTTTCAGTTCTGCATCAGGAAATACCGCTGTGCCGATATCTCTTCCGTCCATTACGATACCTTTTTCTTTACCAAGTTCCTGCTGCTGGCGTACGAGAGCCTCACGTACAAATCCCAAAGCTGCAACGGGGCTGACATGTGAGGATACCTCTAATGTCCGGATCTGGTTTTCTACATCCGTTCCGTTCAGAAATGTGCGAGGACGTCCGCTTTCTGTATCTAGACGGAATGATATATGAATATTGCTCATCTGCTGCTTTAGTTTATCTTCATCGATGCTTCCATCCGCCAGGAAAAGTCCGTGCTCGATACAGTAAAGAGTAACAGCCCGGTACATTGCTCCGCTGTCTATATATATATAACCGATTTCTTTAGCCAGATCTTTTGCCATTGTACTTTTTCCGCAGGAAGAAAACCCGTCGATTGCAATGATGATTTTGTTCATACCTTATTTATTATAGAGTTAAAAAGAATCAGAAGTCAAAGATAGTCTATTTTCGTGACAGATAGTACGGAATGAACGTATTTTGCAATTTTTTACCCTTATCTTGTTGCATATTCGAAGATTTGCACTACATTTGCCGAACAGAGAATTTATTAACCTATAAAAGTTTTTTTATGGAAATTAAAAAATCGCCGAAAGCCGATCTTGAAGGCAAGAAGACCACTGGTTTACTGATCGGGCTCGTGCTGATATTGGCAGCAATGTTCGTTGCGTTTGAATGGACCAAACGTGATGTCGTAATCACTGCCGATAGTGGTATCGTAGATGTGCCTTTTGAAGAAGAAATGGTTCCTATTACGGAACAGGAAGAACCGAAACAAGCTCCTCCTCCTCCCGAAGCACCGAAAGTAGAAGAAGTTTTGCAGATTGCAGAAAATGATGCAGATGTAGAAGAATCTACTATTCAGTCTAACGAAGATAAAGGTGAAGCTGTTGAAATCAAGTATGTACCTGAAGTCGTAGAAGAAGAGGAAGTTGAAGAACAGCAGATCTTCCAGGTGGTAGAAGAAATGCCGGAATTCCCGGGTGGTATGGCAGAATGTTTGAAGTTCTTGGCTAAGAACATCAAGTATCCGACTATCGCACAGGAAAATGGTGTACAGGGACGTGTTATCGTACAGTTCGTTGTAAACCAGGATGGTTCTATCGTCGATCCGGTTGTTGTTCGTAGTGTTGACCCGTATTTGGACAAGGAAGCACTTCGCGTGATCCAGATGATGCCGAAGTGGAAACCAGGTAAGCAGCGTGGTAAAGCTGTACGTGTAAAATATACCGTACCTGTAACATTCAAGTTGCAGTAAGCTTTTCCTAGATAATATTGTTTAGGCACGGATTGCGCAGAATTGAAAACTGTGCATTCGTGCCTAAAAATTTTTTATAACCTTAATAAAAAGAAAAATCATGGAGCAACAGACTTCAAAAGAATTATTGAAGCAAATTCATGCTTATATCGAATCATTGCCTTATTCTCATGAACCTAAAGGATTGTACGACCCGATAGAATATGTGTTAGGACTGGGAGGTAAAAGACTGAGACCGGTGTTAATGCTGCTTGCCTATAACCTGTTTAAGGAAGATGTGCAGGCAATATTCTCTCAGGCTGCGGCAATAGAAACTTATCATAACTTTACGCTTTTGCATGATGACTTGATGGATAAAGCGGATATGCGCCGTGGAAAACCTACCGTTCATAAAAAATGGGATGAAAATACAGCTATTCTTTCCGGAGATGCAATGCTGATACTTTCTTTTCAGTTTATGATGCAGGGGTGTCCGGTAGAATATACACATCAGGTTATGGATATCTTCTCGCGTACGGCTCTGGAAGTTTGTGATGGACAGCAATGGGATATGGAATTCGAATCCAGAGAAGATGTGACTGTTGATGAATATATGGAAATGATTCGTTTGAAAACTTCAGTTCTGCTTGCCGGTGCTTTAAAAATAGGAGCGGTGCTTGGAGGAGCTTCGGAAAAAGATGCACAGTTGCTTTATGATTTTGGTATACAGATAGGGCTTGCTTTCCAATTGCAGGATGACTATTTGGATGTATATGGTGATCCACTGGTATTTGGCAAAAATATCGGAGGTGATATTTTATGTAATAAGAAAACGTTTATGCTGATAACAGCATTGGAAAAGTCGGATGACAAGACACGTGCTTCCTTGCAAGAATGGTTGAAAGCTGAAGACTATGTACCAGCCCAGAAGATAGAAGCTGTTACTGCTATATATAATAAGGTGGGCTTGCAGAATATATGCCGAGATAAGATAAATGAATATTATCATGAAGGAATGAGGCTGCTGAAAGAGGTGAACGTGGAAGAAGAATACAAGAAAAATCTGTCTGATTTTGTAATGAGTTTGATGGAACGTAATTTATAACGTTTAATAAATAAGCAATATGGTAGCTTTAATCGATACACATACACATCTTTTTGCAGAAGAGTTTGATGAAGATCGTGAGTTGGCAATTATTCGTGCTACAGAGGCAGGAGTGACACGTCTTTTTATGCCGAATATAGATGATACTTCAGTAGAAGCTATGTTGGCTTTATGTAACTCTCACGATGGGTGCTACCCTATGATTGGTTTTCATCCGACTTCGGTAGATGAAAACTGGAAAGAGCGTCTGGGTACGGTAGAAAAATGGTTGCGCTCGGAGCAAGTTTTCTATGGTATCGGAGAGGTAGGGATGGACTTATACTGGGATAAGACATTTAAAAAAGAGCAGATGGAGGTACTCGATATTCAGGTGAAATGGGCTCTTGAGTATGATTTACCGCTGATTATTCACTGTCGTGAGGCTTATCCGGAGTTGCTTGAAGTTCTGGAACCCTATCGTAAAACATCACTTACCGGAATATTTCATAGTTTTACCGGTACAATAGAGGACGCACATAAGCTGATGGAGTATTCCGGATTTATGTTTGGCATAAATGGAGTCGTAACTTTTAAGAAAAGTATTTTGCCGGAGGTTTTGAAATCTGTACCTTTGAAGCGTTTAGTCCTGGAAACAGATTCACCTTATCTGGCACCAGTTCCTTATAGAGGAAAGCGCAATGAAAGTGCATACCTGGTAAAAGTGGCCGAAAAACTATCCGAAGTGTATGATGTTTCCTTGTCGGAAATAGGTCGTGTGACCTCGGAAAACGCGCTGAAAGTTTTTAAAAATGCCGAGAATAGTTTTTAAAGTTTATTAATTTTAGGGGTATAAATAAACTTTTGGCTAGTGAATGTTATGTAAGACGAAAAAAAAGAATACATTTGTGGCTGAAATCGCTTGCCGTTCGCATTTTTATTTGTAATTTGCGTTCGATTTAAGAAAAAGGCTTTCAAGCGAGGTCATGAGGAGAGGTGCTCGAGTGGTTGAAGAGGCACGCCTGGAAAGCGTGTATACGCCAAAAGCGTATCACGGGTTCGAATCCCGTTCTCTCCGCAGTGAGAAAAAGATGAAACAATTAAAAACAATTTATAACTATTAATTATTTAATCTTAAAAATTAGACACACAATGAAAAAGTTATTTGCAATTCTTGCAGTGATGGGAGTCCTCTCATTTGGAATGACTCAGACAGCTATGGCTCAGGATTCTACAGCTACAGCAGCTCCAGAACAAACAGAACAGGTTGCACCTGCTGCAACTGAAGAAGTAGCTACTGCTACAGTTGAAGAAGGCAGTATGCACAAAGAGTTGAAAACTAAGTTTATCGAAGGTGACGCTGGCTTTATGTCATTGGTTGCTATCGCATTGGTACTTGGTTTGGCTTTCTGTATCGAACGTATCATTTACTTGAGCTTGGCAGAAGTTGACGTTAAAAAATTGATGGCTAAAGTTGAAGCAGCTTTGGAAAAAGGTGATGTAGAAGGTGCTAAGACTATTTGCCGTAACACTCGTGGTCCTGTTGCTTCTATCTGCTATCAGGGTCTGATGAGAATCGACGAAGGTGTAGACGTTGTTGAACGTTCTGTAGTATCTTACGGTGGTGTTCAGGCTGGTTACCTTGAAAAAGGATGTTCTTGGATTACACTGTTCATCGCAATGGCTCCGTCTTTGGGATTCTTGGGTACTGTAATCGGTATGGTTATGGCGTTCGATAATATCCAGCGTGCAGGTGATATCTCTCCGACAGTTGTTGCTGGTGGTATGAAAGTTGCGTTGATCACTACTATCTTCGGTTTGATTGTAGCATTGATTCTTCAGGTATTCTATAACTACATTCTTTCTAAGATTGAAGCTATCACAAGCCAGATGGAAGATTCTTCTATCACATTGCTTGATATGATCATGAAATACAACTTGAAATACAAAAAATAATTTTTGAACAATGGCTAAATTATCATACAAAGTTTCTTACTACGTATTCTATGTCTGCATCGCCCTTATCTTGGTTGTGCTTGGCATGTTCTTCGGAGTAGGATACAACGAAACAAATGCAGCAGGTTTGGTTGAACCTGCTAATACGCCAGCTCTGATGTACTTAATGTACGGAATGTTTGCTGTGACTGTTATTGCTACACTTATTGGTGCTATCGCTCAGTTTGGTGGAGCATTGAAAGATAATCCGAAAGGCGCTGTTAAATCTTTGCTGGGATTGATCTTATTGGTTGTACTGTTAATCGTAACTTACAATATCGGTTCTTCTGAAACTGTTGTTTTAGGTGACGGATCTGAATATTCAGATGTAACAATGTTGAAAGTTTCTGATATGTTGCTTTACTCTACTTATGTATTGTTCGGTATCGCAGCTATCGGTACATTGATTAACTTGTCTGGTATCTTTAAAAAGTAATTATCATTGAAGTTTAATTAAACGAAGTAAGTAAAAATGGCAAAAAGGAATAGAAAAGTGCCGGGAATTAATGCTAGTTCAACGGCAGATATCGCCTTCATGTTGCTTATCTTCTTCCTTATTACAACATCAATGGATACTGACCGTGGTTTGGCGAGACGTTTGCCGCCTCCACCAGAAAACAAAGATCAGAAAGATGATATCATTGTTAAGGAAAGAAACGTTCTCCAGGTTCGTTTGAACAAAGACGACCAGTTGATGGTTGGTGGAGAATGGTCTGATATTAAGCAATTAAGAGAAAAGGCTAAAGAATTCATTGCAAACCCGAATGATGATCCTAACATGCCTGAAAAGCATGCAAAGAATATCCCATTCTTTGGTGATGTGATGATTACTGAAAAGCATGTAATTTCTGTACAGAACGACGTTGGTACAAGCTATGAAGCTTACCTTCAGGTTCAGAATGAATTGGTAGCTGCATATAACGAATTACGTAGCGAACTTGCTAAGTCTAAGTTTGGTAAGGAATATGCAGAATGTTCAGAGGAAGAGAAGGATGCTATTATGGATTACTATCCACAAAAGATTTCTGAAGCAGAACCTAAAAAATATGGAGGAAACTAATCATGGGAAAATTTAATAAGAGTGGCAAGCGTGAGATGCCTGAATTGAACACCTCTTCTTTGCCTGACCTTATCTTTACCATGTTGTTCTTCTTCATGATTGTAACAACTATGCGTGAAGTTACATTGAAGGTTCAGTTTAAGGTTCCTCAGGCTACAGAATTGGAAAAGCTTGAAAAGAAATCTTTGGTTTCTTTCATCTATATCGGTAAACCTTTGCCGGAATTCCAGAAGAAGATGGGTACTACTGACCGTATTCAGTTGAATGATAAGTTTGCTGAAGCATCAGAAGTTCAGGACTACATCTATCAGGAACGTGAAAACATGAAAGAAGCTGATAAGCCGTTTATGACTGTATCATTGAAAGTCGATGCTAAGACTAAGATGGGTATTGTAACAGAAGTAAAACAGGCACTTCGTCAGGCTTATGCTTTGAAGATTAACTATTCTGCTACACAGCGTCAGTAATAGTTTAAGATAAGCTATAATGAGAGAGGTTACTCCGTTGAAGAGTAACCTCTCTTTTTTTATTGAGATAATCAAAGTATGCCGTTTCTTATTGTCTTTCAGGCTTATTCTTGCAGATTCTGTTAGATTAAAACGAATATTCAGAAATATTAAAGGGAGGTAAATCTATAATGAAAAGGCCAGTATGCTCCATTAAAATGGAGCTGTATCAAAATAAAAAACTGAGATAGGTTTACTTATCATCTATATAAATTACGACATAAAAAACTCCTGCTTTTAGTCCTATTATTATAATAAATAAAGACTAAAGCAGGAGATTTTATTTCTCAGTTTTAATCTGTAAGATTTTTACTTTCGCTGTTCTATTTTGAAATAGCCTCATTTTTAGAAAACACATTATCTTTTGGTAGCGTCTTTCTATTTTCGATAAAGATATTCAAGCGTCAACTTATACGATTATCTTTATGCAATTAGAGATTGATATATCTTCAGCTATATTTATGTGTTTATGAGAATTGCGATGGTAATTGAGGCCGTTTCTAATTTACATTATATACTTTTTGATAGATCTCATTTCTTATTTCAGGATATTGCGGATCTATGTTATCTGTTCCAATATACATCAGATATAAAGGTACTCCTTCACCTCCCTTTCTGTAGGCTGGCTGAATGTAGTCTTTTTCACAAAGAGAAAAGCCACATCGCTTATAAAATTCTATTCGGCGCTTGCTTATTTCATCTTCTGGTCTTTCTACTTCCAAGATGATAATTCCTGAGAATTTCTTTTTGAGAGCTTCCATGATAAGTTTACCATAGCCTTTATTACGTATGGCTGGTGAGGTAGCCAAATGTTCTACATATCGAAAACCATTTAATTCCCAGACTGTAATCAATCCGATAAGACTCTCTTCTTTTTCATCCACGTTTTCTGTAATCAAATAGCAGTGGAATAACGGGTTGTTGTCTGTATTAAACCGTTGGCAATCATCATCTCTGCGCTCGTTAAGAGGAAATGACTGATGTAAAAGTTCTTCTACAAAGTCATAATGTTTGTGATTCGTTTGGATTTTGGTAAATGTCAACATGGTTTTAAATATTTTAATCGGTATAGAAATGAATTGTTTTTTCGAGTGAACGTTCGCAAACAGGACAGAAACGAGGTGCTTCGTTTATTTTCATTCTGCATTCTGTTGTCGGACGATAGATTCCTTTTAATGTATATCCTCCTCCTTCGTATACACCTACTTTAGTGTATATCGTATTAGGGTCTGTTTCTGCTGGAGTGGGGACAGGAGTTTGTGCCGGAAGCATATCTTTCCATTTGCTTTCAAAATCAACCAGTGTAGTTATATTAGGTTCCCATGGTTCTACGCTATATGGGTATTGCGGACTGGGAGCTGTGTCATACGCATATTCGTCACCTAATCCTCCGAAACTATGGCCTAACTCATGTACTACTACGGGCTTAAACATCGGGTGATGTGCTGTAGTCAGCAAGTATGAATTATAGATACCTCCTCCACCGTAAGTGTCAGTATTGGCCAGAATAATGATATGCTCATAAGGAATGCCAGCAAGCCAGTTATGCATGGCTTTTACGCTGCGAGTTGTCAAGTAGCGGTCGGAATAGAATGTATCAAAATGAGAACTGACAGCAGTATTTTTCCATTTCCTTTTTCTCGGAATGCTCACTCCACTATCGTGAGAAGGTGTAGCTACTGCTACGACGTTGAAACGTTCTTTCAGATGCTTGAATGGTTCGTGAGCAAATATTGCTTCACAAGCAGTCTGGGCGTCTTTGTAGAAGGTTTCCATTTCGTCTTCGGTATATCCTTCAGCCATGATAGCGAGATCAATACATTTTTCGGGTGTACCGTTTTGAAGCAGATAGCGATGAGGAGTTATATGCGTTGTACCGCGTTGGTGAATAAGGATATCATCCGGATTGATTTCATGCGTGAGTGAAGCACAGGCCTGATGATAAACGTTCTTCAGTTCGATGGTTACCGTTGCTGGTTGTTTAGGACAGGGAAGTAAAAAAGTGTTTTCGAATCCCCTGGTCACACGGCTGGCTTCCTCTTCACTTACCCATTCTTGGAATAGGCTGGAAAAGGATGTACGGTATATTACCTTTCCAGATGCCTTATCTTTCATTGTAATCTGTCCGTTGCCTTCTAACGGAAGTTTATCAAGAAAATTTCTTCTTCCGGCCCATCCGGGAAGTGATACCAGTTCATCAAGGCTTATTTCTTGTTTTTGCGCATTTCCGTTGAACAAATAATCTACTCTCAGTGTTTTATTAATAAAGAAATCATCGAAGTTTTGTGCATATGCTCCAATCTGCGTGCATGCTGAAATCAGCAATGCTGCCCATATATTTTTTCTCATAATTCAAAAGATTTAAATTTTTACAAAGATAGGACTATCTGCCAATTTACTGCTAAAACAAAGATAAAAGTTATAATTGGTATCTAGCGTATGGAATAAATATACTATATTTGTACCAAATAAAACATTAATCAATGGGACATCATCAATTAGACAAATTAGACGAACAGATTTTGCGCTTGATTGCTGACAATGCTCGTATTCCATTTCTGGAAGTAGCTCGTGCTTGTAATGTCTCGGGTGCAGCGATTCATCAGCGTATTCAAAAGTTGACAAACTTGGGAATACTGAAAGGCTCCGAGTTTATAATAGATCCTGAAAAGGTCGGTTATGAAACTTGTGCTTATATTGGTTTGTTTCTGAGAGATCCCGAACAATTTGATTCGGTGACAGAAGCTCTAAAATGTATTCCCGAAGTGGTAGAGTGTCATTATACAACCGGACAATATGACATGTTCATAAAGATTTACGCCAGAAACAATCATCACTTGCTAAATATTATCCACGATAAGTTGCAGCCTTTGGGATTGGCGCGTTCGGAAACCATTATTTCTTTCCGTGAGGCTATTAAGCGTCAGATGCCGATACAAGATTTGGTGGACGATGATGAAGAATAACCTGATATATTGAGTATAGAGATATAAAAAAGTTTCCCCACTTAAAAACAGACTTATCTGTAAAAAGAAAGTCTTTTTTAAGTGGGGAAATTACTTATATACATTGAATATTCTCAGTTTCTTATTCCTTTACCTCTTCAAAGTCAATATATTCACCCTCGTCACTTCCAAATATCTTTTTCCTGCCCGATGTAGTTTCATTGGGCTGACGCTGTGAATTGCTTTCGCTGGAAGATGATGAGTTATACTGACTGTTTCGCGAACTCGTATTAGTCGAGGAAGATGCGTTTCCGGTTGTCATACGACGACCGATTCCTAATATTGTACGTATCACCTTGGAGATTAAGGCAAGTCCGATAACAAGAATTATCAGAATGAAAAAAAATAGAAATCCTAAAATATGAAACATAGTTATTGTTTTTATTCATAAAGTAACAATAACCGTGCCGCGATTATTGTTTTAATTATTTTTTACGTGTTGCCAATGACAGGAGAATATACCAGATAATGACCGCTGCTATACCGCTTAACTGGAAAATGATAAGCAATGGCAGACTGACAATCAAAAATATATAACTGACTTTGTTGTGTCCCCAAGACAAATCTTTAAACTTCAATGAGAACATTGGCAGTTCTGCGACAAGCAGTAATGACATGACTACCACTAATACAAAAAGATAGATAGCATTAAAATTGTCGGATATTAAAAAAGAATGTCCTCCTACAGCCAATGAAGCCCAGAATAATGCATTGGCAGGCGTAGGCATGCCGATAAAAGAACTGGTCTGGCGTTCGTCTATATTAAATTTGGCTAGTCTTAATCCCGAGAATACAGCAATCAGAAAAGCCGTGTATGGCATAATGCCTGCTACCGGCATTAAAAAATCCGGATAATATACTTCCTTGAACAAGGAAAAAGCAATGGCTGCCGGAGCCAGTCCGAATGTAATGTCATCAGCCAGTGAGTCTAGTTCTTTACCGATAGGAGATGATACATGTAGCAAACGTGCGGTCATTCCATCAAAGAAATCGAACATAGCACCTAATACAATGAATAATAAGGCTTCCTTATAATTGCCATGAAAAGCCATATACGCAGCTATACAACCTGAAAACAAGTTGCAGCTTGTAAGTGTATTGGGAATATTGCGAACGATTGCGTTTGCCATGTTTTTGCTTCCTTCCTGTATTACTTTAATTTTGCTATGACAGTCTGATTACCTGTTGTCTTTTGCCCCATCTTAACGCACACTTCAGTTCCCAGAGGCAAATATACGTCTACACGTGATCCGAATTTTATGAATCCCATGTGTTCGTCAATGTAGCAGTCTTCTCCTTTTTCTGCATAAGTAACGATACGGCGTGCTACTGCTCCCGCAATCTGTCTGGCCATGACCGTATGTCCTTCCGGAGTATCTATTACCACCATCGAGCGTTCGTTTTCTGTACTCGCTTTCGGTAACCATGCTTTCATGAAACGCCCGTTATGATGATCAACGTGACGAATAACTCCATCTACCGGATACCAGTTGGCATGAACGTTTGTAATATCCATAAAGATAGAAATCATCAGACGACGGTCATGAAAATATTCATGCTCATCTACTTCCTCTATCACAACGATACGACCATCGGCAGGGGCTACGACAATTTTTTCTGTTTCACCATCGAACAGACGGATAGGGCAACGGAAAAAATTTGCCATCAGCAGGTAAAGAATGATGCTGGCAAAAGCTATGATGTAGAAAGGCATTTTGCACTCTAATCCCCAATACAATGCTGCGTTGACAATAAGCAATAAAAGTGCGCTGGTGATTAGAATGTGAGTACCTTCCCGGTGTAATCTTATTTTCTTTATCTTTTTTATTTTGTTCAATCGGGTCATAACAAAGTTTATTTATCGTGCAAAAATATATTTAATTTAAAAACCTGCCAAATAAACAACCGTTAGAATTGTCCTTTATGCCTTTTTTTTACTAAAAAGTATTCATTCGTTACAAGTTTTATCGTTTGTAGTTGGTTGTTCTCCGAAAGCTCGGTATCTTTGAACTCTGTTTTTAATAATGAAAATATGCAAGATTTTGTTCATTTGCACGTCCATACTCAATATTCTATTCTCGATGGTCAGGCATCAATTCCCCGTTTAGTAGATAAAGCCATAGCCAACGGCATGCGAGGCATTGCTGTTACCGATCATGGTGATATGTTCGGTATAAAGGAATTCTTCAATTATGTAAATAAGAAGAATGGCGGGACCAACGGTGAAATAAAGGATTTGAAGAAAAAGATAGCTGCACTGGAAAGTGGAAAAGCTGAGTCGGAGAATCCGGAAGCCGACCTTGCTGCTTGCCGTGAACAGTTGGAAGCTGCCAAGAAGAAGCTCTTCAAGCCGATTATCGGTTGTGAAATGTATGTCGCACGCCGTCGTCTGACTGATAAGGAAGGAAAGGCTGACCAGAGTGGATACCACCTGGTGGTACTTGCTAAAAACCTGAAGGGTTATCACAACCTTATCAAACTGGTATCGAAAGCATGGACCGAGGGATTCTATATGCGTCCGCGTACCGACCGTGTGGAACTGGAAAAATATCACGAAGGACTGATTGTCTGTTCGGCATGTTTGGGTGGAGAGATTCCACGCCGCATTACGGCAGGTCAGTTTGCAGAGGCAGAAGAAGCTATCCAGTGGTATAAGAATCTGTTTGGCGATGATTTTTATCTTGAACTTCAGCGTCACAAGGCTACTGTACCTCGTGCAAATCATGAAACTTACAAGCTTCAGGAAGTTGTAAATCAAAAATTGGTAGAGTATTCAAAAAAATATAATATCAAACTGGTGTGTACAAACGATGTACACTTTGTCGATGAAGAAAATGCTGAAGCACACGACCGTCTAATCTGTTTGAGTACGGGTAAGGATCTGGACGATCCTAACCGTATGCTTTATACCAAACAGGAGTGGATGAAAACCCGTGAAGAAATGAACGAAGTGTTTGCCGATGTGCCCGAAGCACTGGCGAATACTTGCGATATATGCGATCAGGTAGAGTTTTATTCGATCGATAATGCGCCTATCATGCCTACTTTTGCCATTCCCGAAGATTTCGGAACAGAAGAGGAATATCGTAAGAAATTCACCGAAAAAGATTTGTTCGATGAATTTACCCAAGATGAAAATGGCAATGTGGTCATGGATGAAGCGTCGGCAAAGGCCAAGATTGAGCGACTGGGAGGTTACGAAAAGCTGTATCGTATCAAGCTGGAAGCCGATTATCTGGCAAAGCTGGCATACGACGGAGCACGCCGCCGTTATGGTGAGCATCTGGAAGATGAAGTAAAAGAACGTATCAAGTTCGAACTTCATATCATGAAAACCATGGGTTTCCCGGGTTACTTCCTTATTGTACAGGACTTTATTTCTGCGGCCCGCAATCAACTTGATGTATCTGTCGGTCCGGGACGTGGATCAGCAGCCGGTTCGGCTGTAGCCTACTGTCTGGGTATTACGCAGATCGACCCTATCAAATACGATTTGCTGTTCGAGCGTTTCCTGAACCCTGACCGTATTTCTTTGCCTGATATCGATGTCGACTTCGATGATGACGGACGAGGACGCGTGTTGAACTGGGTAACCGAGAAGTACGGACAGGAAAAGGTTGCTCATATTATTACATACGGTACGATGGCTACCAAGCTTGCCATTAAGGATGTAGCACGTGTACAGAAATTGCCTCTTTCGGAGTCCGACCGTTTGTGTAAGCTTGTACCCGATAAGATTCCTGATAAGAAACTTAACTTGCCCAATGCAATAGCCTATGTGCCCGAGCTTCAGGCAGCCGAAGTATCGTCGGATCCTGTGCTTCGTGATACCATTAAGTACGCCAAGATGTTGGAAGGAAACGTCCGCAATACGGGTGTACATGCCTGTGGTACTATTATCTGCCGTGACGATATTACTGACTGGGTTCCTGTCAGTACGGCCGACGATAAAGAAACCGGCGAGAAGATGCTCGTTACCCAGTATGAAGGTTCGGTTATTGAAGATACGGGACTGATCAAGATGGACTTCCTGGGGCTGAAGACACTCTCCATCATCAAGGAAGCTCTCGAAAATATTAAGCAGAGTAAAGGAATTATCCTGAATATAGACGAGATACCTATCGACGACCCTGCTACTTACCGCCTTTATAGTGAGGGTAGAACCATCGGTACGTTCCAGTTCGAATCGGCTGGTATGCAGAAATATCTTCGTGAACTTCAGCCGACTACGTTCGAGGATTTGATTGCCATGAATGCCCTTTACCGTCCGGGACCGATGGATTATATCCCCGACTTTATCGACCGTAAGCAAGGACGTAAGCCTATCGAGTACGATATTCCCGTCATGGAGAAGTATCTGAAAGATACATACGGTATTACTGTCTATCAGGAGCAGGTGATGTTGCTGTCGCGTCTGCTTGCCGACTTTACCCGTGGTGAATCGGATGCCTTGCGTAAGGCGATGGGTAAGAAGTTGCGCGACAAGCTGGATCATATGAAGCCTAAGTTTATCGAGGGAGGTAAGAAAAACGGTCATGATCCGAAGATTCTGGAAAAGATCTGGGCAGACTGGGAAAAATTTGCTTCCTACGCCTTCAATAAGTCGCATGCTACCTGCTATTCGTGGGTTGCCTATCAGACTGCTTATCTGAAAGCCAACTATCCGTCGGAATATATGGCGGCTACCATGAGCCGTAACATTTCGAACATTACCGAAATTACCAAACTGATGGACGAAAGTAAGGCTACCGGGGTGAACGTACTGGGTCCTGATGTAAACGAAAGTAGCCTGAAATTCTCTGTAAACCGTCATGGAGATATCCGTTTCGGACTGGGAGCTATTAAGGGAGTGGGAGAATCTGCTGTACAAAGCATCTTGACCGAACGGCAGAAAAACGGACCGTTTAAAGATATCTTCGACTTTGTGCAGCGTGTGAATCTTTCGGCATGTAACCGTAAGAATATCGAAAATCTGGCTTTGGCCGGAGCATTCGACAGCTTCCCGAACATTCATCGCGAAGACTTCTTTGTAAAGAATGCCAAAGACGAAACATTTGTCGAAGTACTGGTGCGTTATGGAAACAAATATCAGATGGATAAGGCAGCTGCCGCCAATTCGTTGTTTGGTGGTGAGCATGAGGTGGAAATAGCTACTCCCGAAATTGTCCGTGCATCGGCATGGAGCGATCTGGAACGCTTGAACAAAGAGCGTGAACTAGTAGGTATTTATCTGTCTGCACATCCGCTGGATGAGTTTTCTGTAATACTTGAAAATGTATGCAATACCCATATGGCACAACTGTCTGATCTGACTCCGTTGCAGAATCATGACCTGACACTGGGAGGTATCGTAACCGGTGTACGCGAAGGATATACCAAAACAGGAAAACCTTTTGGCGTGGCAAAAGTGGAAGACTATTCCGGTACGGCCGAATTTGCATTTTTTGGCAATGAATGGGTAGAAAAGAAAAACTTTTTTGCCGAAGGAATGTTTTTATTTATGCACGGTAAGTGTCAGCCTCGCCAGTGGAAGCAGGAAGAATGGGAAGTGAAGATCAATAACATCGAACTGCTGTCGGAAGTAAAAGACCGGCTGATAGAAAAGCTGACGGTTACCGCTCCTTTGTCTGCTGTCAACGACGAGATGATTATGGAGCTGAGTTCGCTGGTAAAAGAAAATCCTGGAAATGCCGAACTGTACTTCTATATCCGAGATGAAGACGGACAGATGTATGTCAATCTGATGTCACGTACGATGAAAATATCAGTACGAAAAGACATTGTAAATTATTTAAAAAGTCAGCCATTGTTGGACTATAAAATAAATTAGTATATATTTGCGTATATAATTGAATAACCTAAACAACTAGAATTATGGCATTGAACATTAAAGATGACAATTTTGAAGCTATTGTAGCAGAAGGAAAACCTGTAGTATTGGATTTCTGGGCTACTTGGTGTGGACCTTGTAAGCAGATTGCTCCTTACATCGAAGAATTGGCAGAAGAGTATAAAGATACTGTAAACATCGGTAAATGTGATGTAGACGATAACGCTGATCTTCCTGCACAGTTTGGTGTACGTAATATTCCTACCGTATTGTTCATCAAGAACGGTGAAGTGGTAGACAAACAGGTTGGTGCTACTACAAAGGCTGCTTTGAAAGAAAAAGTTGAAGCTTTATTGAAATAAAATAACTTAAAACGCGCTAAGACTATGGGAATGGAAGACGATTTCTTGTTGGAAGATGAGGACGATGAAAAGACCATCGAGTTTATTAAGAACTATTTGCCTCAGGATTTGAAAGAGAAGTTTACAGACGACGATTTGTATTACATTCTCGACTTGATAGTAGACTATTATACAACCAGCGGATGTCTGGACGCTCAACCTGACGAAGAAGGTTACATCAACATCGACCAGGATGAAATTGTAAACTACATAGTCAAAGAGGCTGCAAAAGACGGTATGGGACCTTTCGAATCCGACGATGTGTTCTTTGTAGTTCAGGGCGAAATGGAATACGGAAATTCATTGGGACAAGTCGATTGATTTGTCAGCAAGAAATAGGGAAAAAGAGGCTTTCTTCAAAAATGAGGAAGCCTCTTTTTTTGATGTTTTTTTTAAGAATTTTATATTTGTGTTATGCAGTTTTCTTGTGTAATAAGCTACTGCGAATTTATTTTACAGGAGTGAGGGTAAAACAGTCTAAATCGGGAGACCAGCTGAATCGGCTTCCTATTCTTATCACATTATATCCTTTTTGCAAATTTACGGTGAATGTCGTTTGAGCGACACCTTTAGAACGGTCTGTTTCCAGTTTGTCGGCCACTGTCATGTTTCCGTTGACGGTAACTTCCAGGCGGCGGTCACTTATTTCACGTTCTTTCTTTTCGGCAGGTATGTATTGAACTGTCATCTGGTACGTACCACCTTGTTCACTGAAAACTTCATTCCATTGTGCGTAGTTGTCTTTATGTCCGCCAAGATTGGTTATTGTCATGCCTCCGGATGCTGTTTCGAAAGGCATGAAAGCTATTCCCCGTTTACGTTTTCCCAAGTCGTCAAACTGATTCAGATAAGCCTGTTCTGCCTCGTAGCGGGTAGGTTCCATACGTCTTTCACCTTCTACTCTCAGAATTTTTGTTCCGTGGGGGAGTACATCAAACTGTATGAAGTCTGTTACCGAACGTTCATCTTTTTGTTTCACAAGGTCGCGTATACGTGTTGTACCTTCCAGTTCGAGTACTGATAAGGGAACCCGGAAGGAACAGGTTTCTTCGGTCGGGTTATATAGAGCTACTGCCCGTACTGTTCCTCTTTTTTCTTCGATGTCTTTTACCAGTACATATCCTCTATGCTCGTGTTGCACTACATACGCCTGAAGTCCCAGCGGATCTTGGTTCAGTGCGATGAGTTCCTTATTTTTCAGCAGTTGCAGTGAAGATGCCGGGATGGCAGTCAGATCGCAGCCGATCAGCAGTGGTGAACTCATTATGCACCACATGCCAAAGTGAGTTTCCTCCTCTTCCGGCTTTAATCCTCGTCCTATTTCCAGCATGTCCATATCATTGTAATGTCCGTTACTGGCAAAGGCTGAGAGATACAGATTTTTGTCGATTATATATTTGACAGATTCCCACGACGGATTGATATCTCCGCTGATTCTCCAGGAACGTGCCAGACTGCTTACCCATGTACCCGGATAAGCCCATCGGCAGATATTCAGAGAAATATTTCGTGGGCAAACTTCGCGGATGGCATTAACAATTTCCGTATATCTTTCTTGTTCTTCAAGGTCGAGCTGCTGTCCGGCTCCGCAGTAGTCAATCTTGATAAAATCGAATCCCCATTCGTTGAAGAAAAGGTTGGCGTCCTGATGTTCAAATCCATAAAGACCAACCCCAATTCCGTTTTTATCTCCATCCCAAAGCGAACCGCATGTGTTGGCTCCCGCTTCCGAATAAATACCAGCTTTCAGTCCCAGTGAATGGATATAGTCGGCTATTCCTTTCATTCCGTTTGGAAAACGTTGTGGATGGGTATGCAGGATACCTTTCTCATCGCGGAATCCGAAGAATCCGTCATCGATGTTTATGAAATGATAGCCAACCTTGTCAAGGCCCTGTGAAATCATGGCATCTGCCTGTTTCTTGATCAGCTCTTCGTTGATATTGACGCGGTAAGTGTTCCATGAACTCCATCCCATTATAGGTGGTTCTACGTAATTGACTTGTGCATAGCCTCCCAGTGCAATGATTCCGAGTAAGCTTGCTGTGAAGCATTTTTTGAGGTTGGTGTTTTTCATAGATTAGTTGTTACTTAGATGCATCCCTGAATGGAAAGGAAGAAGAATACTCCCGTAGCTATCATCAGCAGACCGATGGCGGCATAAAACAGACGTGCACGGTTTCTGCCGGCATTGGCTACGATGAATTGTGTGTTATGGGCCGTAAAAAACCAGTCCCAGTTGAATAGGGCAGCCAGCAACGCCAGCAGCCCCACCAGGACAAATATGCCCTGTATGATATAGTGTGTCACCATAATGCATTATTCTTCGGCATCGAAGCGGACGGTACGAGTGCCGTCTTCGTTTTCTTCGATATATACCTTTACTGCATTGCCCGGAAGCAAGTCTTCTATCAGTTCAGGCCATTCGATAAAGCACAGAGCTCCACTGTAAAAATAATCTTCATACCCCATGTCGTATACTTCTTCCAGTTTCTTGATACGGTAGAAGTCGAAATGATAAATCAGTTCTCCAGTAGCTTCCGAACGATACTCATTTACGATAGCGAATGTAGGTGAGTTGATGACATCTGTTACTCCCAGTTCTTCGCATACAGCTTTGGTAAAAGTAGTCTTTCCTGCTCCCATTTTGCCGTAGAATGCAAATACTGTGTTATCGCCCATAGCTGCAATAAACTCTTTGGCAGCTTCGTGGATATGATCGAGTGAAGTAATTTTTATTTCCATAAGTATCTGTTTTTATTGTTCTTGCAAAAGTAAGTAAAAATCGCGAATATTTATTCCTGTTTACGGAACTGCCGGCAGATTTTTGCTGCGACATATATCAGTATGGATATAAAGATGATGGCTGCTCCTGAAGGAATCTGATATTTGTATGAGAACAGCAGTCCGCCCAGACAACTGATATAGCCGATGCCGATAGACAGCCAGATGATATTCTTGAAACGGCTGGTAAACAAGTTTGCCGTCATCTGTGGGAGAGTGAGTAGCGAGATGGCAAGCACGATGCCTACCATGCGCAGACATGATACGATAGTCAGAGCGATAAACATCATCAGCAGATACTCGAAAGTGGCTACGGGAAGATGTTGTGAACGCGCGAACTCACGGTCGAAAGCGATAGCTACAATTGGGCGTAGAAACAGTGAAAAGAATATGATAAGCACTATACTCAGTATACCAAGCAGCAGTATGTCACTTTGTGTGATGGTAAGTATATTTCCGAAAAGGAATGAAGAAAGGTCGGGAGTGAATCCCGGAGCAAGGAAACTGAAAATGATTCCGATAGCCATTCCGAATGTCCAGAATACAGCAATGGCAGAATCTTCACGCATATCACTCCGCTTGCTGAGCCATTCTACTCCGAAAGCTGACAGCACCGAAAAGATGGCTGCCGTGAGTAGGGGAGAAATACCCGTATAGAGTCCGATTCCGATACCTCCGAAAGAAGCATGTGTGATTCCTCCGCTGATAAAAACAAGCCGACGGGTGACAATGTAGGTTCCGATAATTCCGCAGGCGATGCTGGCAAACAGACTACCCAGTAAGGCATGTTGGAAAAAAGTATATTGTAACAGTTCTAATATATCCATGATAGTTGTATTCGGTAATGAGACAGACCGGCAGGAAGATTAATGAAATCTTCGTTCTCCTACGATAAGGAAAAGTTCATCTTTCAGTTCGTCGGGCAATTCAATGCCGCGAAGTTGCAGACTCCGGCTCCATCCTGCCACATCCACTTCCTGCATGGAGTACAGAATGTCGCGGAACTCTTCGATTTCCTCTTCCGAATATCCGTCAGAAGGACGTCCTTTGAAGCGGTCCAGTTCTTCGTCGTCGTAATATTCTATTTGCTTGCTTACAGCTGCCAGCAGACTTTCTTTTTCACAAATCTGATGCTGACCGCAGCATTCACTGTCTACGGTTACTACAGGAGGAGCTTCTTCCAGCTCTCCACGATCGATTTTCTTTTGTATGTTCCGGTTATAGAAATATCCGGCTACCAGTCCGAATAATGCTACTCCTATCAGTATGACAATAAGTATCCACATGATGATTTATTCCTCCGTGATGTTGAATCCCGCATGTATCAGGTTTTCCCAGTAATGCGGATATGATTTGGTAACTACTTGCGGATGATTGATGTATATATCTCCCAATCGGATGCAGACGGGAGCAAAAGCCATAGCCATGCGATGGTCTTCGTAAGTGTCTATGCAAGGGCTGGTGTCAGGAGTGCAACGTTCACCGTTCCACGACAGTACGGAACCTTCGCTTTCTGTAATGAGGTATCCCAGCTTTTTCATTTCGGCTATTAAAGCGGCTATGCGGTCGGTTTCTTTAATTTTCAGGCTCTGAAGTCCGGAGAAACGGAAAGGAATACCCATTACGGCACAAGTCACTACAAATGTCTGGGCTAAGTCAGGCTGATTAACGAAATCGTATTCCATGCGTGCAGTGATTTTTCCTGTTTTTCGAAGAGTCACTTCACGTTCCCCATAAACTGTTTCTACCCCCAGCTGTTCGAATAACCGTGCTACTTCCGAGTCACCTTGCGGGCTTTCGCGGAATAATCCCGGCAGACAGACTGTTGCCTGTTCCGATAATGCGCAGATTTCATACCAGTACGAAGCCGCGCTCCAGTCACTCTCTACATAATAGGGAACAGCTTGATAAGGTTGAGGCTTTACTTCCAGTTGATTTTCACTGATCCAGGCAACATTGGCTCCAAAGTCGCGCATCAGTTTCAGTGTAAGGTCGATATATGGGCGAGATACAATTTCTCCCGTCAGTGTAAGCTTTAGTCCATTAGTCAGTGCCGGACCTATCATCAGCAAGGCAGAGATATATTGTGAACTTACATTTCCTGGCAAAGTCACTTCACTGTTTACCAGCTTGCGTCCTACGATGCGCAACGGTGGAAAACCTTCATTGCCTGCATATTCTACGTCAGCTCCCAGTGCACGGAGTGCATTGACCAGTATGCTGATAGGGCGCTGCTGCATACGCTGTGTTCCGGTTATGATGTGTGTGCCTTCGCCTACGGCAAGAAAAGCCGTCAGGAAACGCATGGCCGTACCGGCCGCCATAATGTCGATGATGGAAGGCATGTGTTGCAAAGCCTGTATCATCACCCGTGTGTCGTCGCAGTCGGACAGGTTTTCCGGGTGACAGTTTCCTTTGGCAAGGGCATTGATTATCAGTGCACGGTTGCAGATGCTTTTCGATGAAGGAAGCTGTATGCAAGTATTTATTCCGTGGGGGGAAGTGACTTTTATCCGCTTCATGCTATATCTTTTCTTGTTGTTTGCAAATTTGTTGTGTGGCAAAGATAGAAAAAAACGAAGAATTTATGAGGGCAACTCATTCAAATTCCGTCCCAATTCTATTTTCTCGAACTTGTATCCCAGACGTTTCAGCTCGATGGCTGCACCGATACGGAACATTGTGCGGCAGGCACGTGCGAAAACATGAAAAGCCATCGGACTCTGAGGTTCTATCTGTTCATGGCGTATCATGCTTACTGTAGCTTGTCCGCAGCGGCGGATAATGTCTTCCAGCTGACCCGCTTCTTTGCTGTCGAGCGGTAGCTGCAGCAGATCGCGTACGATGTGTTCGTCCATATCATCGAAACCTTGCTCACCGTAATACGACTGATAGCTGACCTGTGCGTAATATTCCCAGTCTTCATCCCATCCAAAAGCGACTCCCAGGCCAAGATAAGCAGCCCAAGCTACTGATACGACAGGATAATCACGAATTTGTCCTACTGCATCGGCTACATATTCGGGAGCCAGGTCGTGCCAGCGGTTGTCTATGTCATCGGCAGCAAGTAGCGTGCTGTCGAGCATGCCGTAATTGGTACACAAGTGCAGTAACTCTTGCTGTAGTTTCTCTTCAAAGTTGTTTAAATATTCTGTATTCATCTGTTTTCTTATTTTTTGCCAAAGATAGGCATTTTTACGTTTAGGAAATTAGGCATGAACAGAAAAACAGACATCAAACTTTAGGGAATTGGCAAAAAATACTGGCAGAATTTACTATCATAAATTCCGTTTGCGTACAAAATGTATGCATTCGGGTGAGTGATTCAGTTTTTTTTGTTAAAACTGTTTAATTGTAGGAACTATCTTTTATAGTCATGGAACATTGCGCTATATTTGTGAGGCAAACACACTTGTTTATTATATGGATGAGATAATCATAATTATCGGATTGATAGTACTTAACGGTATTTTCGCTATGTCCGAGGTGGCATTAATATCAGCCCGTAAATCTCGGCTTTCTTCAGATGCAAAAAAAGGCAGCAAGTCTGCTAAAGTAGCTTTAAAGCTGGCTAACGACCCCGACCGCTTCCTTTCAACAGTACAAATTGGAATTACCCTGATTGGTATTTTAACCGGTATCTATTCGGGAAACCGCATTGCTGCCGACCTGACCGAAACCATGATTTCGTGGGGAGTATCTGTTACCTATGCTTCGGCATTGGCTCAGGGTATCATTGTAGTCGTTGTAACTTACCTTACGATTATTTTCGGAGAACTCGTACCGAAGCGTATCGGATTGAGTGTTGCCGAAAAGGCTGCTAAAGTGGTTGCACGTCCCATGCGGGTACTTGCTTCTATCGCACTTCCTTTCGTTTGGCTGCTTTCCAAGAGTACTGAGATTATTTTCAATTTACTGGGGATCAAGGAAACCGACAATAAGGTGACCGAAGAGGAAATCAAATCTATCATCGAGGAGGGAACCGAAGAAGGAGAGGTACAGCCTGTAGAGAAAGATATCATGCAGCGTGTATTCTTGTTGGGAGATTTGAAAGTCAGCTCGATCATGACACACAAGAGTGATATTGTCTGGCTGGACATGGATATGACTGCCGACGAAGTCAGAGCGGTAGTAAATGAAAACTTGTTTGAGTTTTATCCGATAGCCGACGGTGACCTGGATCATGTGAAAGGAATTGTAAACTTGAAAGATCTGGTTGTACATCTGTCTAATCCCGATTTTAAGCTGGCGTCTTTGATTCATGAGGCTACGTATTTTCATGAGAGCATGAACGTTTATAAAGTGCTTGAGCAGATGAAGATGCAGAAAATCAGTCGTGCACTGGTTTGTGATGAATTTGGTATCTGTACCGGTATTATTACGCTGCGTGATATTCTGGAAGGATTAGTGGGTAATGTAGACGATCCGGAGGAAGAACCGGATATCATCAAACGAGTAAATAAGGAAGGCTGGCTGGTAGACGGACAGTGTTCATTATATGACTTCTTGTGTTATTTTAACCGCAGTGACTTATTCGAAGCTTCAGAGTATCATACGTTGGGAGGCTTGCTGCTGAAGGAATTGCAGCACATTCCTACCAGTGGTGAAACACTCCAGTGGAACGGATTTACTTTCGAGGTTGTCGATATGGACGGAGCGCGTATCGATAAGGTACTCGTCACCACACCGATAGCCGAAGATAACGGTGATGAAGAAGCTTGATATTATTAAGTGATACAGAATGATGATGAAAAGGGAATTCAAATCATATTTTTTGTTGGCAATCTGCATGCTGATGCTGGTTGCTCAGGTTTTCCCACATCATCATCATTCGGAAATATTCTGTTTGTCGACCGATCTGGTGGCACATGAGGCTACTGCAACATGCAGCAGATATATGCATCATAGCGACGATGCCGACCGCCATTCGTGTACCAGTGTGTGTGTTACCAATTTTCAATGCAGTACACCTGACCAGCATCTGTCTGACATAACTCCCGATTATTCTTTTTATTCCATACTTTATCCGTTGGTTAACGTATTGGGCGTACTGGCCTTACCGACTGACGATGCTGATGCCGACTGGGCGCTCTTTGTAGAAAGTCTGCATGCGTACCAGTTTATTCAGACAGCTGGGTTACGTGCACCTCCCGCTTCTGTAATTCTTGTATAAAAAACTGCAATCCGGTTGCAGGACAATGTCCGTACCTTCGCGGTGCGGAGAAATAAGTTTTTGTCTTTAATACATTAATTACATCATTATGAAGCATTATATTTTTATGGGAGCTCTGGCAGCGTGTATGCTGGGCTCTTGTGGAGGTCATGAAGGACATGACCACGAAGCTGAGGGGGAAGCAAAAGAGGCGCATGCTGCCCACGCAGACGAAATAGTTTTAACTCCTGAAAAAGCTCAGGCCGCCGGTGTACAAGTAGAGGAAGTACAACCAGCTGCTTTTCGTAGTGTGATTCCTACCAGCGGACAGGTATTGGCTGCTCAAGGCGATGAAGCCACTGTCGTTGCTGCTGTTTCGGGTGTTGTGAACTTTACCCGTTCATTGATTGAAGGTACACAAGTATCTGCCGGTATGGCACTGCTTACAGTTTCTTCACAGCATATTCAGGAGGGGGATCCGGTAAAGCGTGCCCGTATTGCTTACGAAACGGCAAAGAGTGAATACGAACGTGCGGCCAAGCTGGTGGACAAGCAAATCGTTTCGCAGAAAGATTTTAATCAGCTGAAAGAAAATTATGAAAATGCCCGCATAGCTTACGAGGCACTTTCTCCCAGCAAGGACGGAAAAGGAGTGGCTGTCAAGTCGCCGATAGGAGGCTATGTCAAGTCGTGTCTGGTAAAGGAAGGCGACTATGTAACCGTGGGACAGCCTTTGCTTACCGTTACCCAGACTCGCCGTTTACAGTTGAAAGCTGAAGTGTCCGAACGTTATTATGCTGGACTGAAATCGATTGTTTCGGCTAATTTCACAACTACTTACGATGACAAAGTATATCGGCTGGATGATTTGAAAGGACGTCTGCTGTCGTATGGCAAATCATCGGGCGATGCATCCTATTACATCCCGGTAACTTTTGAATTTGATAACCGTGGCGACGTGATACCTGGTTCTTTCGTAGAGGTATATCTGTTGTCGGAAGAGCGTCAGGGAGTTATCAGCCTGCCTGTTTCGGCAATTACCGAAGAGCAGGGACTGAATTTCGTATACTTGCAGGTAGATGCGGAATGTTACAAGAAACAGGAAGTAAAGCTTGGCATGAACGATGGCTGCCGTGTGGAAGTTCTTTCAGGACTGAAAGGCGGAGAAAAAGTGGTGACTGTAGGAGCCATGCATGTGAAACTGGCTGCTGCCGGCAATACCATTCCGGGACATACACACAATCATTAATCGTCGGACATGTTTTGTTACAGACACGTATATCATTATAGAATATTATGCTGAATAAAATCATACATTTTTCATTACAGAACCGCTTGCTGGTTCTGGTGGCTTCGATATTATTGCTGATAGGAGGAACCTATACGGCATTTCATACCGAAGTGGATGTGTTTCCCGACTTGAATGCACCTACCGTAGTCGTAATGACGGAAGCGGGAGGCATGGCTGCCGAAGAAGTGGAACAGTTGGTTACGTTCCCTATCGAAACGGCAGTGAATGGTGCTACGGGAGTACGTCGTGTACGCTCATCGTCGACAACGGGATTTTCTGTAGTATGGGTAGAGTTCGATTGGGATACGGACATTTACCTGGCACGTCAGATTGTATCTGAAAAACTGGCAACGGTAGGTGAGGATTTACCCGATAATGTGGGCAATCCTACACTCGGTCCACAGTCATCTATTTTAGGTGAGTTGCTGATTGTGGGACTGACTGCCGACAGTACCTCTATGCTCGATTTACGTACACTTGCCGACTGGACTATCCGTCCGCGTTTGCTGTCTACCGGAGGAGTTGCTCAGGTTGCCGTGTTGGGAGGTGACATTAAAGAATACCAGATACTGCTGCATCCCGAGCGTATGAAGCACTACGGTGTGACATTGGGAGAAGTCATGGCAGTAACTCGTGGCATGAATCAGAATACCAACGGAGGAGTAATTTATGAATATGGCAACGAATACATCGTGCGTGGAGTCGTTTCTACGGATAATGTACGCCAGATGGCACGTTCGGTTGTAAAGACAGTCGACGGTGCTCCGGTCACACTGGAAGATATTGCCGACGTACAGGTAGGAGCCCAGCAGCCTAAACTGGGACTTGCTTCGGAAAAAGGTAAACCTGCCGTACTGATAACTGTTACCAAACAGCCGAATACAGGAACTATCGAGCTGACGGAAAAACTGGAAGCTGCTTTGAAAGACTTACAAAAGAATCTTCCGGCAGATGTAAAGGTTTCTACCGATATCTTCCGTCAGTCACGTTTCATCGAAAGCTCTATTGGCAATGTACAGGAATCTCTTTATGAAGGAGCTATCTTTGTGGTTATCGTACTTTTCCTTTTCCTTGCCAACACACGTACTACCATCATTTCGCTGGTTACACTTCCCTTATCGCTGGTGGTAGCTATTCTGGTACTTAACTATATGGGACTCAGTATCAATACCATGAGTCTGGGAGGTATGGCCATTGCCATCGGTTCGCTGGTAGACGATGCCATAGTCGATGTGGAGAACGTATGGAAGCACCTGCGTGAAAACCGTATGCTTCCTGCCGGCGAACGTAAACCCGTATTGGATGTCGTATTCCATGCTTCGCGTGAAGTGCGTATGCCCATCCTTAACTCAACCCTGATTATCGTAGTGAGTTTCGTACCTCTGTTCTTCTTGAGTGGTATGGAAGGCAGAATGCTGGTTCCGCTGGGCATCGCGTTCATCGTTTCATTATTCGCTTCAACAGTTGTAGCGCTGACACTTACTCCTGTACTGTGCAGCTATCTGCTGGGAGGAGATTTCAAGAAAAACGGGTTGCCCAAAGAGGCTTTTGTTGCCGTATGGATGAAAAAGCATTACGAACGCGGACTGCTCTGGGCACTGGAACATAAGCGGACGGTGCTGGGTGGTACTATAGCCTTGTTTATCGTGGCACTGGGAGCGTTCTTTACGTTGGGGCACAGTTTCTTGCCACCATTCAACGAAGGTTCGTTCACCATCAATGTAAGCTCTCTTCCCGGTATCTCACTGGAAGAGTCTGATAAGATTGGTCGTCAGGCAGAGGAACTGCTGCTTACCATTCCCGAAATAAAGACCGTAGCACGCAAGACAGGACGTGCCGAACTCGACGAGCATGCATTGGGTGTAAACGTTTCGGAAATAGAAGCTCCGTTCGAACTGGACGGTCGTTCCCATCAGGAAGTACTCGAAGAGGTTCGTCATAAATTGTCGGTGCTGACTGGGGCAAATATCGAAATCGGTCAGCCTATCAGTCACCGTATTGATGCCATGCTGAGTGGTACGCAGGCAAATATCGCTATCAAGCTTTTCGGTGATGACTTGAACAAGATGTTCTCTTTGGGTAATCAGATAAAAGAGGCTGTAAGCGATGTGGAAGGTATTGCTGACTTGAATGTGGAACAACAGATTGAGCGTCCGGAACTGAAAATTATACCTCGCCGGGAAATGCTTGCCAAGTATGGCATTTCACTGGCACAGTTCAATGAATTTGTTACGGTAAACATGGCCGGAGAAGTTGTTTCTCAGGTATACGAAAAAGGAAAATCCTTCAACCTTGTGGTACGTGCAGCGGAAGATAACCGTGGCTCGATGGAACGTATCAAAGACCTGATGATAGACGATGCTCAGGGACGCAAGATACCGTTGAGCTACGTGGCGCGCGTGGAATCGTCTATGGGACCGAATACCATTAACCGTGAGAACGTAAAGCGTAAGATTGTCATTTCGGCAAATACCAGCGGACGTGACCTGCGCAGTGTAGTAAACGATATCCAGACACGGGTGAACGAAAAGATACAGTTGCCCGAAGGTTATCACATCGAATACGGCGGACAGTTTGAAAGTGAACAGGCCGCCAGTCGTACCTTATTGCTTACTTCCCTGATGAGTATTGTGGTCATCTTCCTGTTGCTATACATGCAGTTCCGCAATGCTTCACAGAGTGGCGTGATTTTGCTGAACCTGCCACTTGCCCTGATAGGCGGTGTATTTGCCTTGCTGTGCACTACAGGTGAAGTCAGTATTCCGGCAATCATCGGATTTATATCATTATTCGGTATTGCTACCCGTAACGGTATGCTGCTTATCAGCCATTACAATGCGTTGCGTGATGAACAAGGAATGGGATTGCGCGAAAGTATCCTTCGAGGTTCTCTCGACCGTCTGAATCCGATTCTGATGACCGCTTTGTCGTCTGCTCTGGCATTGATACCTCTTGCTTTGCGTGGAGGTCTGCCCGGCAACGAAATCCAGAGTCCGATGGCAAAGGTTATCCTGGGAGGTTTGCTTACCTCAACTTTCCTCAATGCTTTTGTCATCCCTATTGTGTACGAACTGATGAACCGCAAGAAGTCAGATGCTAATAAACAGTAATTATGAAACATACCTATATTACATTGGCTGCATGTCTGTTTTTTACGGCAGGCATGCAGGCACAGAGCATCGATGAGGTGCTCCGTCAGATAGAACAGAATAATAAAGAATTGCAGTCACAGCAACATGCTACACGAGCTGCACAATTGGAAGTCCAGACGCAGAATAACCTGGAAGATCCTTCGGTAGAATATAGTCCGTTTTATACCAAAGGTATTACCGGTATGTCGAGTTCGGAACTGGTCGTGACACAGGGATTCGATTTTCCCACCTTGTATGCGGCACGCAGCCGTTCGGGAAAGTTGCAGCGTGAAGCCCTTCACCGTCAGTATGAGGCTACCCGTCGCGATATACTGCTGAATGCAAAGAATCTCTGCTTGGATCTTGTAATGCTGAATAAACAGCAAGGTCTGCTGGAAGAACGGAAAAAGAATGCCGACGAACTGCTTGCCTTGTTCGAAAAACGGCTGGAAGAAGGGGATGCCGGCATACTGGAAGTCAATAAAATCAAGATGGAACGGATGAGTGTGCAGACAGAAGTTTCGCTGAACAATGCGGCTCATCGTACCGCCTTGCAGCAGTTGCTTGCCATGAACGGCAATCTTCCGATGGACTTTACCTCACGCGATTATCCGCAGGTGGAAGCGCTGAAAGACTATAACGCCTTGTACGATGAGGTGATGGCTACCGATGCTACGCTGCTGGCTGCTGATGCCGCTGCGCGTGCTGCCGAGAAGAACATCAGTGTAAGTCGTCAGAGCTGGTTGCCGAAACTGGAAATAGGCTATCGTCGAAACACTTCACTCGATGAAAAGAGCAACGGTTTCCTTATCGGAGGAAGTTTACCGATCTTTTCGAATAGGAAGAAGCACCAGATAGCCCGTGCACAAGCTATCAGTGCCCAGTATCAGTTGGATAATGCCCGCTTGCAGGCAGAGGCTCAGGTCCAGAGCCAGTTCAACGAAATGCAGCAGTTGACTACCGCCATGCAGGCATACGACGTGGAGCTGATGCATCAAACGCTGGACATGCTGAAAGAAGCCGTTACCGCAGGACAACTTTCCATCATCGATTACTATACGGAAGCCGACAACGTATATCGTAACTTGCAGGCTTACATGGAACTGGAGAATCAGTACCAGAAGCTGATGGCAAGCATTTACAAAAATCGGTTGTAAAATGGCTATAATTTGTTCTCTGAAAGTTGCTATTGGTAACAGAAGATATTGTCGGATTAAGAGTTGTTTTGTATCTTTGCAAATATGAAGAAAGAATTAGGTAAATGGCTGATGGATATAGCCAAGTATTTGACGACAGCGGTTTTGTTGTCCTCTGTTTTCAACGACATAAAGGACTCTTGGATAATTTACTTTGTTGTGTCTATTGCCATAGTATTAACACTACTTTCAGGCTTATGGCTTGTAAGAGAAGAAAAAAAGGAAGGAGAATGATATGGGAGCAATTATCATGTCAGTACTTGTGTCGGTTATAGCTATTGTCGGTGTGATTTACTTTAATCATCAAGACAAGAAAGAAGCATTGAAAAATAATAATAAAGGATAGTTTGTAACACACATTGGTTCGAACTACCTGAGTTTATAAAGTTAGAAAAGCTATTGGAGACGTATATTTCCAGTGGCTTTTCTTTTTTTGTGAATGGTTGTATTGATTCTGTTAAAGTAAAGGATCTTCTTAAATAATGATGTAACCATTCTATTTTCCGCCACGACAATTTTATCGGCTGTTTTTCAGCCGATAAAATAAAAATGTCCGCAAGAAAATAGTTTAGTTTTAACATTCCGATTTATAAAAACATGGCAGAAGGACCTTCTTGTCGCAGTCCTTACCATGAAGAATACATTCAAACAAGTGCTTCAGGTAATCCTGAGGGGCTATATCATTAAGCTTGCAGCTTTCTATCAGAGAAAAGATGAATGCCGAGTTTCCTGCTGCATCCTCACTGCCTATGTTCATACAGTTCTTGAGCAGCAGCTTTACAGGTTTCATCCTTTGCTCACAGAGGTTGTTCGATATTTCCGCAGAACCGTCCTTGAGGATATTTTTCAGGGATTTCCACTGGTTTATCGTATAGTTCACAGCCTTTCTCATCAGTTCGTTTGCCATGAGTTTGGTATCCTGCATCATCATGACCACCTTATGATGGATACGTTCAAGAATAGGTCTCGTAAGCTTAAGTCTTTTTTCCTTAATCTGCTCACCGCTGAGTTTCATTGTGCGGAACAAGTCTTCATTTCTGAACATATCACCGATAGGGTCTATTATATCCATCGCAGTTCTGTCTGATGGCAAGGCATCGACCCACAGCCTCCTGCAGTGTGTCCAGCATCCTATATGAAGCACCTTTGAGTCTTCTCCGTCGAACATCCTGTAAACCGTATATCCGTCTGTAGATACAGATCCCATAAAATGTTCAAGGAAGGTCTTTGCTACATCAGAGGCTCTGCTGCCGTTATTGTAATGATAGTAAACCAACTTGACATGCTTTGCAAAAAAAGCCCATAAATACTTTCTCCTGTAAGCCTTGCCTTCCGGTGTTTCAACTCCGACAAGCTCGGTCGTCTCGTCAACCATAAGGTATTTTGCCTGTTGTACAAACTCCTTGAAGACATCTTCCATAAACTCCCTAAGCCTGGAGATTCCGTTATGGATATAGCCGTTCAGCGTGGTATTGCTTATGTGGATGCCTTCTCTTGCAAGCAGTCTTATCTGTCTGTTCTCAGGCATACTGAAGTCATATTTCAGACAAAGCAGACGGGCAAGCAAATCAGGGGAAAAGATTCCTCCAAGGTTTTTCAAGGGATGCTCCATCGTGTTAGTGAAAGTGCCGTCTGCAAGCTTTACCCTTGCCACCTTGTACACATGCTCCACGTTATGAGCACGCACATGTTCTATAAACCTGTATTCCCACACATCAGCCATTCCGTTACGCTTCATAAGCCTTGCACCATCCGGGAGTTGGTAATAGTCTTCTATTTCATGAACAATTACCTTATCCACCTTCAGCCTGGTCTTTGCTGCACGGGGAGCAGTTTCCTTTTTCCTTGAAGGCCTGCAGTTCTGTGCAGGTACGTTACCGGAAGAGGTATTGCTGCCGGTACCGTTACCATCGGTCTTATTATCATCATCACCTTTCTTGCCAGAACCGTCGTACTCGGACTTCTCCATTGCAGACTTGTCGATGTTACGGTTGTTCAGCAGCCTTCTTTGCTCTGAGGTACGGCCGAAACGGTGTTTCCTGCTGCCCTCAAGCTGAAGCCTGAGATTGGATATCTCATTTGCCAGCATCATGTTCACCTCGTCTTTTGCCTCAAGCTGCTTTCTCATAAGTTCCATCTCTTTCCTGTAATGTTCAACCGTACTCGATTGCTTTTCGAGGGATTCTTTGAGGTCATTGATTGTATCAACCAGAGCCTTGGAGTTCTCTTTGTTTGATTCTTCAATAGCCTTAAGCCTCGCAATCAGTTCGTTTACTTGTTTGCGAAGCCCTGCCTTTTCCTCATTCGCCAGACCCAGCTGGCAGCAAAGTAACTCGTATGCCCTTTCATCAATCATGATATAAAGGTACGAAAAATCAGGCAGTTACGCAAACTCTTTATCGTTTATTTTGTATCATTTTGTTGATAATCAATGTATTAATATTAATCTTTCGGACTGACGTACATCTTGTCAACTACTATACTTTCAGTAAGATAGGTCATGTCCGACCATTGTATCCGGTAGCATTTGGAAACTTCATCAAACACAGGTTTCTTGAACTTTCCCATGACAGGACGTTTCTCGTAAAGCACATAAAATCCGCGTTCATAATGAAGTATCTTAACGACCTTCCGGTTCCTGGACATGAACATATATACATTGGATGCATCGCTCGGGTCAAGTGACATCTCTTCCCTTATACTCTCACACAGGCGGAAGATTCCTTTCCGCAAATCCACATTACCGTTAAACAGGTAATAGTTCAGGTTAGCACTCAGTCCAAGCATATCATCCTATCATTTTATTAAGCAACAGGCTCAAGTCAAGAACTGTGGTGTTTCTCAGGAACAGTGTGGCACCTGATGTCAATTGCAGCTTAACCCATCTTATAGGAGATTCACCTTCAGGTTGTTTCACCTCCAACTTTACGGTTGGACTGTTGCAAGGCTTGCCGGTTATCCGGACTTTGGCAACCTTGGGTTGCTCAACCTGAACTGTCTTGCCTAACTTTTCGCTCCATAGCTGATGACGCTGCCAGTTCATGAACTTGTCGTAATTTACTCCATAATCCGCACAGAACTCACGAAGATCCTTGGTCTCACTGCATAACTGATAGAGGTCATATACCTCCTGGTAGTTTACTTTTTCTTTTGCCATAATCATTGTTGTTTAAGGGTTACGGCGCAAAGGTAGGTTTAGGGAACATGCGTGTCAAGGCGGAAAATAGAATGGTTACAATAATGATAGTCATTAATTCCATGATCAGTATGCTGAATAGAGGAAATAAAATAACAAATACAACGTAATATAATCCAATTTTATAGTTTTCCTTTCTTTTCTTTAAATCCATTTGTAAATATTCTTCGTGAATTGCCTGAACATATTTTTTTGTTTTAACCTACATTATTCATAGTGGATTCATTTCAGGTTATCAAAACAGATATGGGGACAATCTGAAGCCTCCAACTAATGTCTATCATCGAATGACCGCTTGATGTAGAGTTATAATCCTGTCCGAAGCCTTGATTTCGGCATGCTCAGGTCTGATTATCACGTCCATTTTTATGGAGCGGATATGACTTATAAGTCCGATTACAGAATCGGACTCAGGTTGATTTCAGATTATTCCACTTGTCAGGCAGAGAGTCTCGTCAAGGCTTGCGACAAAGCTTCAAGGTGTCGATGGTGTGGGGAAAAGCTGAACCTTATAAAAGTCTTTTTTTCGACTATGAAGACGGCACTCAGCATAATCCGCTTCATGAAGCTGTCCATCGTGAAGGCGCCGACCTCTGTATTGGAGAAAGCCTTCGACCTGAGACGGTATGCGGTCACATATGCCGCGCCATATAGAAACAGCCGGAACATATTGGCTCTGAAAGAACTGCACGACATCCTGTCGGCTCGAAAATACTTCAGGTCTTTTATCCATAGCTCCATTGTGCCGCGCTTACAGTAACGTCGATATACTGTCTCGGGCTTGTTGTTACGGTTGCTTGTGACTATGAAGCGGACGTTTACACCCTTGTCGGAGACTTCGATTTTTGCAATCACCCTCTGTCTGTATTTCCATGATTTGGCTTTGTACTCAAAGCTGTAGTAACGGCGTACATCCTCATGGTGAAGTTCGAAATCCCCCTTGGCACGGCGCAATTGCTTGTCGATTTTCTTCATAAGCGCAGGATTGCCCGACAGCCCTGTGATAAATCTCACATAAAGATGTGTCTTGACCCAGTCCATAAACTCATGGCTGCAGAAATGACTGTCCCCGCGGAGTTCTATTATTGTGTGAGGCCATTCCTTATGGATGTATTCAATGACTCTGCGCAGTATACCGAAGATGTTCAGCGACTTGTTGCGTCGTCCCGGTCTCAGTAGAGGAAGTATCAGCTTGCCGTTCATACCGTCGAAAATAACCATCGGCATGTAGCAGTATTCGTCATAGTAATCATTGAACAGCGACAGCTGCTGCGCCCCGTATGTGTTGGCATTTGTATCGTCAACGTCAAGAATAATCTTACGCGGAGCTTTGTCGAAGGATGAGATGTAGTCCTTGACAAACAGTTCTGCTATTTTCCATAAGGTCCTTTTGTCAATATGATTCTCAAGCCGTGTCATCGTCGGTTGTGAGCACAGGCCGGGATCCGATGCCTTGCGGCCCACGCTCATCTTAAGGGCACTGTCGTGGCGCAGGCGGTCGCAGTCGTTGGCATCCTCGTAGCCGCACATTATCTGTCCGACACGCTGGCAGACCATCTCTTCGTAGGAATGCTGTACGAAAAGTTGATTTCGATAATCCGGAATTAGGCGCGCTATCTTTCGCGCTATGCTGTCTTTCATTAGACCGACAAGCACCAGTCCTCCATTGGACGAGATGTCCGGGGCATTGAAATCGACCTGAATTTTCCTGTCAGGAAGCACGTCTTGAAAAGAAAAAAGATTTTTCTCTTGACTGACTCCGTTATTTGTTGTATCTTTGCACATGAGAACGCCGGTATTAAGTTTATTTTTAACACCTTAAAGTTAATGCTTTTCTTGCAAATATACAAGAAGGGCGTTCTCTTTTTTGTGGAGACTATGAATTATTCAGGTTAAGTGTTTTACGAAAAAATACTTAGCCGAAAAACATAATATTGTAACGCAAACAATAAGTGTGGAATTGTTTCTCAATTCATTAAATAATCGTACGGATAAAAAAAGCAATATAATTACTATATATGAGAATACAATCAAAAAACCTACTCCTATGTGGTTATATACTTCATTGTCATTATATTCCATTTTTTGCTTTTCTAAAGAATATATTTTATAGATAACTATTTTCTGTAAGCAGTTTTGTATTGCTTTCATAGGTACTTATTTATAAACAGTTACAGCTGAAAGAGTCAACTTAAAAGATTACAGTTATCAGCTTTACAATACTTCGGTAAATTTTTACCGAAAAATTAAAAGTTAAACAATAAAACCGGCAAAAGTCGGTTCGGAAACACTAAAGAGGTCATTGAAATGTTGTCTAAAACGAATGGTTAAGCATGAAGAAATGTGCTGAAAAAAATGTGCTAACCTGCTGATAATAAAGGTAAAAAAGTATTGCATAATTCGCTGGTTTTTTAGTAAATTAGAAGTCTCTCAACTCTTCTGATTATGACTAAAGAAACACTCCTTATGCAATACCAATCCGAGTGCCTGTCGGCTCTCAAATCAGTAGCGAATATACAAAAACCTTTTGAAAAAACGTTCATGGACACCATGAAATTATTCATGGCCATCCCGGATCGTATAAACTTCCTCCAATTGGGCAGATATGGCTGTTTCTCAGAACAGACTTATCGTAACCTTTTTGAGCATGAAACTTTCGACTGGTTTGCGTTCAACGGCTCTATCATCAGCAAGCATCTCACAGGCAAAAGAAAAGCCATCGCCATCGATCCTTCCTATATTCCCAAATCAGGCAAGAAGACACCTTGGATAGGTTACTTCTGGTCTGGTTGTGCAGGAGAATACAAGCGTGGACTGGAAATCATGGGCATCGGTGTCATTGACATCGACAATCATGAATGCATGACTTTAGGTTCCATTCAGACGCCGGATTGTAAGACCTTGGATAATATGGACAAGAGCCTCGTTGACTGGTACAGCAGCTATCTTATCAGTAGAAAAGACAAGCTACAGAGCCTGTCCAGAACGGTGGTTGCAGACGCATTCTTTTCCAAGGAAACATTCATAACACCTATGTGTGAGAACGATTTCCATGTCATCAGCCGCTTTCGGAATGACGTAATCCTGTACTATCCGACATTGGAGCAGAAAACAGGAAAACGTGGTCATCCCAAGTGGTTTGACGGCAGGATTGACTTTGCCAATCTGGATTTGACCCGGTGCAAGGAATACGAGGTGAACAAAGGAAAGCTATACGGATTGAGGGTATATGCAAAAGCTCTCAAAAGGTATGTTTCCTTAGCCGTCTGGTATCCGATGGACGGGAGGACAGACAAGTGGCAGCTTTACTTCTCTACAGACGATTCCATGGATGGACGTGAGGTGCTGGATTATTACAGAACCAGGTTCCAACTGGAATTTTGCTTTAGAGATGGCAAGCAGCATGCAGGAATCACCAACTGCCAGTCAACCGACTTCAGGAAGTTGGATTTTCACTTCAATGCATCGCTCGCAGCTGTCAACTTGGCCAAAGCGGCATGTAAGAGGCTCGGAATAGCCTATTCCATATCCTCTTGCAAGTCATTCATACACAATGCTTATATGCTTGAACGATTTATTTGCGTGTTCGGGATTAACCCAGACATGCAAGTTATTGACAAACTTTTCAAAGAACTCATTTTATTTACTGCCAGAGCCGCTTAGGCTTGGCGAATTTTTAACGAACTATTAAGCTTTAAGAACGCAATAATTATAATAGGATAAAAGAATATAGGTATTACTTTCCATAATCCACGCTTATAATGTTTTTTTCTTTCTTCTACATTCATTTTTAAATATTCTTCGTGGACTATCTGAACATAACTACTTTTCTTAAGCTTTTTCATAATTAAATGAACCGCTATTTGACACAAAATAACAACTCCTATGCCAGTTGCTAACGGATTTTGCAGAGTACCAAAGATGCGTATAAGAATAAAGATAAAACTTATGACAGTATATACAACAAATGTCTGTAAAGTTACCCAAATTCCATCGTAAACACTGCTTTCATCATATTCTCGTTTGTTTATATCCAGCAAATAAATATTTGCAATTACAATCTCATAATAGAATGATTTTATTTTTTTCATACCCTTTTATGTTTAAATATTATATAAGTAGCTGTATAGATACTTAGGTTAATGGTTTTTTTAAGTTTAGACTTATAGATTAGGTTATCGGCAAACTTATATGCAATATTCGTAAAATTTTTTAATATATGCAAGCTTGTGAGCGTTCGTTTGTGTTACGGAGAAAGTGTAATTGTGGCATGATTGTAATCGGTGGTTATTGTTGAGACAGAGAGAAAGTGTCCGGATAGCTCTGTAATGTTCAAATAATCTGTTCTCTCACTTAGTCTTTCCGGTGGAAGAATAAGGGAGATTTTATTTTTATTTCCTAATTTTGCACTTGCAACTAATTAACGGATAAAGAAATGCCACTTAATTTACCAGACAAACTTCCGGCTATCGATATACTGAAGGAGGAAAATATTTTCGTCATCGACAATTCACGCGCCAGTACGCAGGATATCCGTCCGCTGAAAATTGTTATCCTCAATTTGATGCCGATAAAAATAACTACTGAAACTGACTTGATTCGTCTGTTGTCTAACTCACCGCTACAGATTGAGGTCAGCTTCATGAAACTGAAAAGTCATACTTCGAAGAATACGCCTATCGAACATATGAAGGCGTTTTATCGCGATTTCGAATGTATGCGGAATGAAAAGTTCGACGGAATGATTATTACGGGTGCACCGGTGGAGCATCTCGAATTTGAGGATGTGAACTATTGGGACGAGATTCAGGATATCTTCAACTGGACACGTACACATGTCACTTCTACACTTTATATCTGCTGGGCAGCACAGGCAGGACTGTATCATCACTATGGTATCCCCAAGTATCCGCTCGACAAGAAGATGTTCGGTATCTTCGAGCATCATATCTGCGAGGGTATGAGCAAGCTGCCTATCTTCCGTGGTTTCGATGATGTGTTCTTCGTGCCTCACAGCCGCCATACGGAGGTACGCCGTGCGGATATCGAGAAACATCCTGGGCTGACTATTATTTCCGAGTCGGACGATTCGGGGGTACATATCGTTATGGCTCGTGGCGGACGTGAGTTTTACGTGACCGGACATTCGGAATATTCTCCTTATACCCTCGATACAGAATATCGCCGTGATCTGGGAAAAGGTCTGCCTATCGACATGCCGAAGAATTATTATCGCGATAATGATCTTGAAAAGGGTCCGCTGGTTCGCTGGCGGAGTACGGCAAACCTGCTGTTCTCCAACTGGCTGAACTATTATGTATATCAGGAAACTCCATACGATATTAATCAGATTAAATAATGATCAGACAACGTCCTATAGAACTTTTGGCTCCGGCAAAGAATCTGGAGTGCGGCATCGAGGCTATTAATCACGGTGCCGATGCGGTATATATCGGTGCTCCCCGTTTCGGGGCGCGTGCGGCAGCCGGCAATTCGCTGGAAGACATTGCTGCACTGGTGCAGCATGCGCATGTGTACAATGCTCGCATCTACGTTACAGTAAATACGATCCTGCGTGATGAGGAACTGAAAGATACCGAGGCGATGATCTGGGATTTATATCGTGCCGGTGTAGATGCACTGATTATTCAGGATATGGGAATAACACGGCTCAATCTGCCGCCTATTCCGTTGCATGCCAGTACGCAGATGGACAACCGTACGGTACAGAAGGTGAAGTTTCTGGCTGATGTCGGTTTCCGTCAGGTGGTGCTGGCTCGGGAACTGACGCTCGATGAGATTGCCAAAATTCATGCTGCCTGTCCCGATACGTTGCTCGAGGTTTTTGTGCATGGTGCATTGTGTGTGAGCTACAGCGGACAGTGCTATGTCAGTCAGGCATGCTTCGGCCGCAGTGCCAACCGTGGAGAGTGTGCGCAGTTCTGTCGCTTAGGTTTCGATATGGTAGATGCCGATGGAAAAGTCATTGCGCGAAACAAACACTTGCTGTCGCTTAAGGATATGAACCAGAGTGAGAATCTGGAGGCTTTGCTTGATGCTGGTGCTTCTTCGCTCAAGATAGAAGGACGTCTGAAGGATGTTTCGTATGTAAAGAATGTGACGGCTTATTATCGTCAGAAACTGGATGCCATTCTGAAACGTCGTAAGGAGTACATACGTGCCTCGTCGGGTACAGTGAAGCTTGCTTTCCGTCCGCAGCTGGACAAGAGCTTCAGCCGTGGCTTTACCGACTATTTTGTTCACGGGCGTAATCCGGGAATTTTCTCGTTCGATACGCCGAAGTCACTGGGAGAAGAGGTAGGAACAGTAAAAGAGATTCGTGGCAATTACCTGACGGTAGCGGGAGTGAAGTCGTTCAGCAATGGCGATGGATTATGCTATCTTGACGAGCGGGGTAAGTTGTGCGGATTCCGTGTGAACCGGGTAGACGGCAACAAGCTCTATCCGCAGGAAATGCCTCGTGTGAAACCTAAAACCAGACTTTACCGTAACTTCGATCAGGAGTTTGAGCGGGTGATGCAGAAAAAGTCGGCCGAACGGAAAATTGCCGTTACGCTGAGACTTGAAGAAAATAATTTCGGATTTACCCTGTCGGTTACTGATGAGGATGATAACCGTATCAGCCTGGCTATGCCTAGAGAGAAGGAACTGGCTCGTACTCCTCAGCTGGAGAACCTGAAGAATCAGTTGAGTAAGCTGGGAAATACACCGTTCGAGGCGGAAAGTGTGGAAATCGTTTTATCGGACAACTGGTTTATTCCTTCATCCGAACTGTCAGACTTACGCCGACGCGCAGTAGAAAAACTGCTGGAAGCCCGCCGTATCAATTATCCGCGGGAAGTATGGCGTGTGCCTGAAACTCATCATGCTTTTCCGGCTCAGGAACTGACGTATCTGGGAAATGTCATGAATGGGGCTGCTGCTGCTTTCTATCATGACCATGGGGTACGTCGTATTGCACCGGCATTCGAGAAAGAAGCACCCGAAAAGGCTGTGCTGATGTTCTGCAAGCATTGTCTGCGTTATAGCATGGGCTGGTGTCCGGTACATCATAAGGTGCGTTCTCCTTATCGTGAACCGTATTTCTTGGTGAGCAGCGATGGCAAACGTTTCCGTTTACAGTTCGACTGTAAGCTGTGTCAGATGAAAGTATATGCAGAAGAGTAAGTACATATTGATTCTCCTGTTGCTGGTAGGGCTTGTGGCTTGTTATTATCATCCGGATCTGCCGGCAGACGGGACTTCAGAGAATAAGACAGATTCAGTTCCGGAGGCCTTACACAAGCGTGCCTATGCACTGAGCAGCAATTTTGAAGTTGAGGCTGATACTTTGTGGCTTCATCAGTTGCCGTTTATGGATACTATTCCCGTTGTGAAAGGGAACCAGCTTGTGGTGGCGGAGTTTGATGTACATCCTCAGGATTCAGTCGATTCGGTATGGGTAAAGGTCGCGCGTGACCAGGAAACTATCGGCTGGATTCAGGAACATAAGCTGCTGGAGAATATCGTACCGATCGATCCTATTTCGCAGTTTATTCATTTGTTCAGCAGTTCGCATACCTTGCCTTTCTTTCTGGTGCTGGCCGTATTCTTTCTATGGTTTGTCTATCGGGCAGTACAGAGGAAACAGATTAAGCTGATAGGTCTGAATGATATCGACAGTGTATTTCCTATTATCCTGTCATTTCTACTGGCTGTGGCGGCTACCGTATATAACAGTATTCAGCATTTCGTTCCCGAAACGTGGGAGCATTATTATTATGATCCTACACTGAATCCTTTTGAAGTTCCTTTTATTCTCGGACTGTTCATCGTATGTGTAGGGATGATTTTGCTTTTTGGAGTGGCTATGCTCGATGACCTTTTCCATCAGGTAAAGCTTGAAACGGCTTTCTTCTATTTGCTGGGACTGGCTTCGTATTGTATTTTCTTATATATCTTCTTTACCTGCATCTGGGTATATGCGGCATACATCTGCCTGGCAGTATATGCGGTGTGGTGTATCGAGCGTTTAAAGAAATCGGACAAATATCCGTACGCCTGTGGTGCGTGTGGAGCAAAAATGCGGACAAAAGGGATTTGTCCGCATTGTGGTGCACTGAATGAATAGGAAAAATGATTTTAGTTTGATACGCTTCTGCGTGCCTTGCGGGTACAGTAACGCTTGCATTGTGCACAAATATCATATCCCAGCATAGCTCCCAGAATAAAGTCTTCTTCGGGCGTAAGCAGATTTAAAGGGCGGGTTACCATCAGCCGGATAGCATTGATACATTCTGCCTTACCAAAAAACAGGTTGATACGTTCCTCATCTACCGGTTGAATCACAAACTTAATGCGCTGGCTTTTCAGTCGGTTTACGGCGAATGCTTCGTATTTTCGGTTGGTGGTGTAGAGCACCATCTGGCGTACACCTTTCTTGTATTCGTAGATGTGGTTTAGAAAAACTTTCAGTTCTACGGGATTTATATCAGGAGCTGTCATGGAGATTAGGTTTTAGTGACGTTTGTATTCAAGGCTTTCAGCCCAGTTCAGTCTTTAATTTTTCAGTCCAGGCCGTTACACGTTCGTCGGTCTTGTCGCTTTCGTTGATGTCGTCGATGGCGAGTCCCACGAAATTACTATCAGTTACAGCAATGGAAGAGCTGTATGTATAGTCTGCATCCGGAACGGCACCAATGAAGCGGCAGCCACTGTTTTTCAAGTCTTCGAACAAGATACCCATGCCGTCGCAGAACGTATCGGAGTAAGATTCAGAATCACCGCATCCGAACAGGGCAACCGTCTTGCCGGAGAGGTCCATTCCTTTTAAAACCTTGATGCCGTCGTACCAGTCGTCCTGCAATTCACCGTCGCCCCAGGTAGAAGTTCCCAAAATCAGTGCTTCATAACTTCCTGCTACATCGGCAGTCATTTTGCTTACATTGTATACATCGCTTGAAGGAATGCCAAGCTTCTCTGCTATCGTACGTGCAACAGACTCGGTTGTGCCTGTTGTAGAACCGTAAAATACACCAGTTTTTTTCATTGCTTTATACTTTTAGTTGATTTGACATTGCAAAGTAACGGTGTATGGAGGAGTTTTGAAATACCTAAAAATAATGATTTTGCGCGCATTTCCAAGGAGGAATACAGTGTGAATATAGGCGGAAGGTAATAGCTGGTATGAAAATATAAAAAGCAAGGCTTTCTCATTTTTTTCTATGTTTGAGAAAGCCTTACTAATAAAATATCGGTTAGAAAATAAAAAACTTCTGTTTAATCCTTAGTTTAGAAGCGGCAGCGGATATCCACACCTACCTGAAGCGGACGACCTTTCTGTGCAAAGCCTCTGTTCATGGTTTCGAAGTAAAACGCCTGATAGTCGGTGTTGAGTGCGTTATTTATCCAGAAAGCCAGCTGTCCGTTGCCTTTGTTGAAACTTACACGTCCGTTGAGTGTGCCGTACAGTGCTTGACTGGCATTGTTCTGTTCTGTCCAGTAGATACGTCCGGCAGCCTTGTAGTTGGCATTTACAGTAATGTTGTCGAATATAGCTCCGTTACGCAGACCGAACACATACTGTGCTCCTGCATTAAATGTATGTTTGGGAACGAAAGGCACATAGTTGCCGTTATAGTTTTCTTCATCGCTCACTACGTAATCGGTAAAGGTAGCGTATGTATATCCGTAGCTTCCGTTCAGGCTGAAAGCATCAGTCACCTGTGCACGCAGGGAAGCTTCAGCTCCCAGACTGCGGCTCTTTCCTGCATTGACCGTGATACGTCCCAGTCCGCTTTCGGCAAAACGTGAGATTTGCTGGTCGTGAGTATCCATGTAGAAGAGAGCGACGTCGGCTTGCAGTCTGTCATCAAACCAAGTGGTGTGTGAACCAACTTCATAGTTCCATGAATATTCAGGTTTATAAAGTGTTGCATCCGATACGTTTACATCAGAGGCTGGTACGTCAGGCATCATACCTGCGAACTTTCCGAGTACTTCGTCCTGCTTGATGGCGTTCATCATGTCGCTTCGCATGTTGTTTTGTATCAGGTCGGAAAACATCTGGATGTTGTATCCTCCCGAACGATATCCTTTGCTGACAGTAGCATATACATTGTTCTTACTGTTCCATGCATACTGTATAGTGAATTTGGGGAGCAGTTGAAGGTAGTCGGTCGATTCTTTTCCGATGAACTGTGTCTTGGCATTCAGTTGTCTGACAATCGCCGTTGGAAGGAAAGGAGCCGATACACTGAAATCGAAGTTCATGTCGCATACTGAGTTATAATCCAGTTTCAGCTTTTCGTAGTCCAGGCGAAGTCCTGCTGTAACAGACAGTCCTTCTACCAGCACATCATTGATAGTAGACTGATGATAGATAGCTCCGTTTAATATAGGTGTATCGAATACTCCCGAAACAGGCAAGGGACGTGTGGTAATCTTTGCTGCCAGTGTAGGTGCTCCGGCAGGAAGATGAGAAAGCCCTGCATTGATATTGTCTTCAATCAGACTCTGTATACCAGCTTCCTGGAAAGTAACCGGTCCGTCGGTTTTCAGCCACTGGTAGAATCCGCTCACTCCCGTAGTCCACTGCCAGCGATTGCCCGGTTTCGATTTCAGCACCAGTTCTTCACTGATAGTCTTGGAGTTCTGCTTCTGCATGATGGTATAAATGTCAGCTTCCGTAAAATCCTGATCCAGATTCATCTGGTCATACAGATACTGGAAACCAGTCACACTGCTCAGAATAAAGTTGTCTGCCTGATGTTCCAGATTCAATCCACCGTTCAGCAGGTTACGCTTGTAGCCACATTCACGGTTATAAGATATTTTTCCGATATATTCACCGCGGTCTTCTGTCTTGTCATCGGTACGTCCGGTATATTCGTATGGATATCCTCCCTGATTGGTATATTCATAATTCAGCGTGAAGTCCAGCTTCAGATTTTCCGAAGGCAGATAAATGGCGCGGAAACGTCCTCCGAACTCATCGTCTGTATCAATGCGCTTGTTGTTGAAGTTGTTCTTGAAGAAACCTCCCTTGTGTTCGTAGAAGAATCCCGTAGAAAACGCAAACTGTGAAGAAATACGGTGATAGTGAGTAAGAGAAGCCTTATAGTCATTGTATGTAGCTGCGCTGAGACGGATATCTGTTCCCTGATAAGTGAAAGGTGATTTGGTGAATACACGAATCAGTCCCCCCATCGTATTTCGTCCGTACAGTGTTCCCTGCGGACCACGCATTACGTCTATTCGTTCGATGTCAGAGTAGTTGAAGTCGAATGCCGACTTGTCGATGAATGGGATATTGTCGACATACAGACCTACGGCTGGGGTATTGATGCGCGAACCGATACCGCGTACATATACCGAAGTTGTCAACTTCGAGCCGTAATCAGGGATGAACAGATTGGGTACAAGTCCCGACAACGCTTTGACCGAGGTCACCGAGTTGTTACGCATTTCATTTTGCGAAAGCGATGTTGACGAAATGGCCTGCTGGCGCAGACGGTTATTTTCCTTCGGAGTAGCGATGACAACTACTTCCTCGATGTCTATCACTTTAGTTGTATCTTTGACCAATGCATTGTCTGTATCAGTCGGGGCAGCAAAAACGGTTGTTGTCACGGCTGCTGCCAGCGAAGCGAGAATTGTACGTTTCATATCTGTCTAGTGGTTTTTTGTAATTCGGTTGCAAAGTAACGTCAATTCTCTTTATCCGGCAATCCTAATTTATGAGGATTATGTGGAGGAAATTATCTGTTCTTTTTTCAAAAAATACCTGTTTCTTTATTTGTATTCGCTGGGGGTTACGCCAAAGTATTTCTTGAAGCTTACCGAAAAATGAGATACGGTTCCGAATCCGGTGATGTCTGCTACTTCGGAAACGTTGTACTTTCCGCTTTTTAGCAGTTCTGCCGCTTTGTTGAGCTTATACTTAAGGAAGAAGTGTATAGGTGTTTCTCCCGTCAACCCTTTTAGTTTATAATTGAATTTGGAACGGCTCATACATAATTTTTCTGCTATGAGGTTGAAGTTTAGGTTATCCTGTGACATCATCGTATCCATTAGTTGGTAGAGATTATTCATGAAGGTCATATCTTGTGCAGATAGGGCGCTTGTCACTGTTTGTGAATGCTTCGATGATGACAACAGCAAGGAACGTATGTTATCTCTGTTCTGCAAGAGCGATTTAACCAGCGCTTTCAGATATTCGGGATTAAATGGTTTTGTAACATATCCACTGGCCCCTATATTCAGCCCTTCTACTTGTTCTCCTATTTGCGATTTTGCTGTAATCAGAATGACCGGGATGTGACAATAAAGCTGACTTGCCTTCAATTTTTTGCAAAACTCGTATCCTGACATGTCGTTCATGACAACATCCGACAAAATGATATCAGGTTCTAAATTATCTAAGGCGGCTATAGCAGATTCGGCATCGTATTTATTGGTCACATTATATTCTTTTTCGAACAGCATTCTGAGGTACACCGATGCTTGTATGTCATCGTCAACAATCAGCATGTGAGGCTTTGACGGATCCGTTACTACAGTTGCGTTCATTGGTATATATGATTGGGTTTCCGAATAAATATCATCGAAATTGTTTTTCTCGACAGATATCCTGGCGTCTTTCTCATAAGCTTTTTCGTCAGCAGGAAGTAGTACATGGAATATAGCTCCTGTACATTGCGTGTCGTTCTCTACGTTTTGGGCTTTCACATTTCCATGGTGCAGTTCGACCAGTCGCTTTACATAGTACAGTCCGATGCCAGTGCCCCAGTTGGCATATTTTAATCCGGATTTGTTGTCAGCCTGATAATATCTTTTGAAAATGTCGTTAAGCTGTTCTTCGGGAATGCCTTTTCCGCTGTCCTGCACATAAATATGGATATATTTCTGATATTCGGGCAGATTTTCGATGATGGAAATGGCCTGTTTATAGTCGATGCAGTCCAGTCCTATCTTGATACAGCCATTTTGTGGAGTATGCTTGAAGGCGTTTGTAAACAGATTGCTGAGTATTTTGGATAGTTTGTCTTTGTCGAGCCATACAAATAAAGACGTTTGCATTCCGGCATATTCCACCTTAATATTTTTTTGAACGGTGCTTGCACTGAAGATTTTTACAAGGTCGCCTATCTCATTGGCGATGTCGTGTTTGCTTACTTGCATTTTCAGGGCGTCGCTTTCCAGTTTGTTGAAGTCCAGCATCTGGTCTATCAGCTTCAGCATCTGGTTGATGCTGCGTAAAACGATATGAAGTAACTGGTGACTCTCCGTTGATAGTTTCTTGTCATTCTGCAACATGATGATTGGTCCGGAAATCATGGTCAGCGGGTTTCTGAATTCATGGGATATATTGGCAAAGAAGTTCATATTCATTTCATTGGTGAGGTGTTCCCGCTCTTTGTCACGTTGGAGCATCTGCATGACCAGACGGTCTGATTTGATGTGTAGATATAGACGGTTGATATACATAATGGCTCCGATGATTATGATGATGTATAAAAATATGGCAGGGGTCGAGAGCCATGGAGCTTTGTCGACGGAAATCCGGATTTGCTGTTCTGAGAAGATATTTTCTTTTCCGGGTAGGGCTAGCTTTACTTTGAATGTATAGCTGCCGGCCGGCAGATTAGAATAAATAGCTTGGTTGTTTTCATTGCTTTCAATCCATTCCGAATCGAATCCCTCCATTTTGTAATAGCAGGAATATTGTGGGGCAACAGAGTAGCATACAGCTCCGAAACTGATGGTTATGTCATTGTCCTTATAGTTTAACCGTACTGACTCAGCTGGAGTGTTCAGAAAGTCGATACCCTTGCTTTGGTTACCTTTGTTGATCAGAATTTTTTCCAGATGAACAGTAGGCAGTGCACTCTTTTCCATTGCCGATGCTGTAAAGACCGTACATCCTTTGGTATGCCCGAAGATATAAATAGAGTCTTGCATGATGGCGGCGCTGTTTTTGTTGAATATGACTCTATATTTATCTTGTGAGTTGATGGTGGTAGGATAGAAGGTCACTCTGTTGTCCTGCTGTGTATATTCTGCTATTCCTCGATGCGTACCGATCCATAATCCCTGGCTTCCATTTTCTACTATGCTGCTGATATAGGTATCTGGCACAGCGTCTATGTGCGTTAATGTTTGGGAGTCCATGCGCATTACATACAGTCCCTTGTTGGTTCCTATCCAGATATTGCTTTGCTTGTCCTCCAGCATACAGATAGGGGTGATTCCTTTTATGTCATTCGGTATTCTTGTTCGGATAGGCTTTATGTTACCGTCGGGAAAGGTACATGTAGCCAGTTGTAAATTGTTGGTGCAGACAAGTATCATTTCCGGCTCTAAGTAAAGAATGGCGCTCTCTCGCTCATAAAATGGAAAGTTGAGTGCGACAGATTCCGTTTGGCTGCCGTCTGGAGAAAATTTTAACATCCGGTTGTCGTTCGTGATTGCGTATATATTTCCTTCATTGTCTGTACAGGTACTACCGAGGAATGTGTTTGTTATTCCAAAACGGAATACCTTTTTCAGATAGAGTGCCTCATTTTTATAGCTGTAGCACATCAGGCGGGAGTTTGAAGCTAGCCATATGTGGTTTTTGACACAATATATGTCGTTTATTTTGTGTTGGAATCTTCGTGTGAAGATCCCTTCTATATCTTCCTCCCCTTTGAACTGTAGAAATTTTTTTGTTGAAATATCGTAAGAGAAAACATTGTTGTTGTCTTGAAGCCCCCATATCATATTGCCTTCGGCCGACAAAGCACGGATGGAAGTATTGTTCAGTTTTTCTGTCAATGGCTGATGATGCAGGGCGGCATCGTTCGATAGCCGTTTCAGATTGGTATACCCCCCGTTGGGGAATCCGAACCAGAGATTGTTCTGGCTGTCTGCGTACCATGCCGAGATGAGTGAGGAAAAGTGTTTGAAAATGACAGTAGTCATTTTTTTCTCATTCAGAAATTCGTTGGTAGATTCATTGTACGAGTAGATGTTCTTTTTGGCTATGAGCCATATCTTATGATTGTACGCAATGATATTCCGGGGTACGATATCAGCTTGGTTGAAATATGCCGAATCTTGTATGACCGTTGTTTTTAGAGTGGCAAGGTCGAGCTTTAATAGTCCGTTTCCTCCGGCACTCCAAATGCAATTATTGTCCATGACAGCGTTCACCACATTTTTTGCGGCAGGATTTGAGCAGGAGAATATTTTATTGAGACTGTCGGTATAGCAGTAGATAGAATCGGTCGTTACCTGCCAGAAGCGGTTTTCATTATCAATAAAAAAGATACTTCGGGTTCTGCTGGATGATGAATAGGTGAAGATTCCTTCGCACTTGTTCTTTTGTTCATTATACGATAAGACTCCTGTTTCTGTCACGAAAAATATTTCTTTCTCGCTGTTCTCCAGGATTTGGTTGATTTTTCTGTATTCCTGTGGGATGGCAACTGTTTTAAACCGGTCCGCGCCTGCGTATTGGCAAACACCGCTATTTGTTCCTATCCATATTCTTTTGCGCTGGTCTTTGAAAAGAAAATTTATATAGTTGTCCATCAGGCTAGAAGAATCGCCCGGCATATACATATATTGACGGTAATTTTTTCCGTCGAACAAATTCAGTCCGTTCGATGTGCCAATCCACATATATCCGTTTTCATCCATGACGAAAGCAGTTACATCTTCGGAAGAAAGAGTCGGGAAAAGGTTGGTCGCTGATAATCTGACCAATCGATTGTTATGGGAAGTACATGACGCGCATACTCCCAATAGAATGATATAAATGTAAGTTTGTACAAGCTTTTTCATAGGTATTATTTTATATTACAAAGATAGAACTTAAAAAAATGAAAAAAAATATCAGTTCGTATGCGGAAATTTATTTTGTGTTTATTGCGTTGATAATTAGTGCTTTATGTATTTTGTTTTGTCAGATAACATAAAAAATTGCAAGAAAAAGAAAATCAAATTTTATAAAATGTAAATCATTTGTAAGCCTGAAAAAGCCGGTTGTGCGGCAAACTCCCATTTTTGCCGATGAAATCAATAACTAATACATTATGAGAAATGTGAATGCAAAATTGGGAGCCACAATGATTTTGCTGGCCATGTGTGCAGTTCCGATGAATGCACAGAAAAAGAAAGCTAAAATAGCTGAAAAGGATTCGCTTACTACAGCTTCTGTAGGAAGAGATGCGGATAACATGATGCTTAATGCCTCTGATGAAAGTACCCCACGTTTTATTAATGTCGGGCTGCCAGAAGCGACAGGAGGGACGGTTGTAACAGAAAATGGTATGCCTGTCAGCTACGATACAAATGCTCTTTCTACTAATAAGGCATGGCGACAGGATGGTAGTTTTACAAAAGGTGCTTCTCGTAATTTGGCAGAAACAGCTATTAAACTTGGTGAAGTTGGTGTCTCTATGAGTACTGTTTCCAAGCAAGGTAGAAAGAAATTTGCAGGAGCTGTAAATTTCAAGACCAATTCATTTGGTCTGCTAAATGGTAATATTTCTTTAAGTGGACCTATTAAAAACGGATGGGGATATGCAGTCAATGCTTTTGTCAATCTTGATCCCGGAACTACGAATGTAAATTTTGCTCGTTTTTTGGATAAAACTCAGATTTATAAAGGAGTGTTGACTAAACGCTATGATAAAGGTGTTTTCAATGTACAATACAAATATGCAAACTCTCAGATGATTAATACCAAGATGTCTCCTTATATTTATAGAAATGGAGAACAGGTAACTGCTTTGGACGGATTTGATATCTCACATGGAAACTATCTGGGTAACTCGAGTATATGGCATTTCAGAGAACCGATGACTGGAGAGTATAAGGATATTGATTTGTTGGGTGATACAGGTTCACGTACACATATGTTTGATGTCTGGGGTAATCATAAGTTTGATAATGGCATGAATTTGGATTATAATTTTAGATATCAACATTCAAAAGCCGGTTCCAATTCGTTTGCTTATTCTGCCATAACAGATGCTACAAACTTGCCAGACAATCAGCGATATATCTATGCTGGAAAAACGACAACACAGGTGTATTCCGGTTTGGTACAGAACGGTACGGTACAATATACAAGTGGTGTACCTATAAATACAGTGATGGGACGTCTGGAACTAAGCAAGAAGCATGATAAAATCCAGTGGTTGGTTGGTTTAAATTCTTCTTATTATAAGGTCGATAATTATACCAGTGGTATTGTAACTTTCTTACAAGAAGTTGCGGAGAATCCTCAACGCGTTCTTTTGCAGAAGAATGTAGATGGTGTATGGCAAAATGCACAGGCAGACGAATATGGACAATGGAACTATAATAAATCTATGTTCTTTTACGATGGCTCTGAATTTAAGAATGCTGCTTATGCAACTGCCAATTGGAAAATTTGTTCCAACCTTGCATTGGATTTAGGCGCTCGTTTTGAATGGCATCATATTGACGGATGGTGGGCGCCTAATGAAGTGAGAAATACTTGGAATGATAAAACTTATATTTCGGGAGATCCTCAAGCTATTCAAAAGGATAATTTCAACAAGAGTTTTACAGCAACTTTGACTTGGAATATCCTAAAGAATTTCGGCCTGATTGCTGATGCTTATTATATTGAAGTGACCGATGGTCTGAGTGCCTACAAGACAGCTAACGACCCGCTGGCTAAAACAAATGTCGTTCCTTATTTTGCTGGTGGAATTTTCTACAACAGCAAGTGGATCAGCCTTATTTCTCGTGTAAGCAGAATCAGCCGTTCTAATCTGGTTGCATCAGGTGGTTTCAATAATTCGGCTGGTGAAAATGAAAAACTGAGCTTTAACTATGGTATTGAAACATTGGGATGGACAACCGATGCCAATATTACTCCGTTCAAGGGATTTAATCTGCACTTGATGCTGACTTTGCAGAATCCGGTTATGCAGGATTTCGAATTTGATGTATTTGGCGAACATTATAATTATAGCGGTCTGCCTGCACGTATTACTTCGAAGACATTGATTGAAATTGACCCTAGCTATTCATGGAGCAAATTCAGAGTATGGGCTAGCGCACGTTATTTCAGCAAACAGTCCTGCAGTTATCCTGCTACTCTTTACTTCCCTTCAAGATGGGAAACTTTTGCCGGATTTGACTATAAATACAACAAGCATATCAATTTCAGTGTAAATGTTGTCAACTTGTTGAATCAGACTGGTGCTCAGGGACGTATTTCTGGAACTAATACAGCTATTGATCCGACTCCTTATTATAATACACCGGTTGCCGGTACTTACATCCGTCCGTTCACTGTTGAATTCAAGACACAGATTAAATTTTAATGTATAACCTTTAACTGACAAGAACTATGAATTTGCATTATTTATCATGCTTTGTAGGAGGGTGTCTTTCCCTAATCCCTGCCGTTTCTCAGGCCAAACAAAATAAGAGGGCTAATGATGAACGTCCGAATATCCTGCTTATTTTGGCTGATGATATGGGTAAAGAATGTCTTGGTACTTATGGCAGTACATACCATACTTCTAATCTGGACAGATTTGCAGAGGAAGGACTGAAGTTTAATTATGCTACTTCACAGCCTTTGAGCACCCCTTCACGTGTGGAACTGCTTACAGGACGCTATAATCATAAAAATTATTCCAAGTTCGGATTCTTGAATCAGGATGAGCATACATTTGCACAGTTGGCACAGCAGGCTGGTTACAAGACTATGATTACTGGAAAGTGGCAGTTGGGAACCAACAGTAAGTTGCCGGCACATTTCGGATTCGATAACTATTGTCTGTACCATTTGCGTTACAAGGGTAACAAATATGCTCAGCCTCAGTTTGAAGAAGACGGAGTAAGTCATGAAAATTGTACGGAAAACGATTACGGACCTGATTATTTCTCTGATTATTTGCTTAAGTTCATGGAAGAGAACAAGGAGCATCCTTTCCTTGCATACTATGCTATGACTTTGGTGCACGATCCTTTCAATCCGACTCCGGAAAGCGATGACTGGGATATTGATCCTAAATTGCGTTTTAGCGAAAATGATAAATATTTCCCGGATATGGTAAGCTATACAGATAAACTGTTCGGTAAAATTATGAAGAAGCTGGAAGATTTGAAAATAGCAGACAATACCATTGTCATCTTTATAGGAGATAACGGAACAGCACGCTATATCTTTACACCGATGAAAGACGGTTCAGTTGTCAAGGGAGGTAAAGGTATGAGTTTGGAAACCGGAACAGCCGTGCCCATGCTGGCAAGATGGGGCAAGTACGAATATCTGAAGCACACTACTGCCGACCTGGTCGACTTTACAGATTTCCTGCCGACATTCGCGGAAGCGATGAAGATTGACGTTCCAGCTGAATGGGATGTAGACGGTGTCAGCTTCTTGCCGGTCTTGAAAGGTGAAAAGAATCCAAATGCCAGAGAATGGGTATTTGTACATTATAAACCAAATCATGTTCCACAGGCAGGATTGGAAAAATATTCGGCACGTTATTTCAAAGATCATCGTTATAAATTGTACTCTACAGGACAGTTCTATGACTTTGTTGAAGACCCTCAGGAATTGCGTCCTTTGAAGAAATTGACTCCGGAAGCGAAAGCTGTCAAGGAAAAATTCAAAGCCATGATGGACAAATTACCTAAATGGGATTTGACTTCAAAGAATGTACCGATGGTAGTTCTTCCTGGATTGGAACCAGTAAAAGCTGGTGCTGCTCATAATAAGGCAAAATAATCAAGATTCAATGAAAAATCTGTTTAATCCTATTTTTCTAGCCGGTAGTACCCTGTTTATGCAGGGTACTTGGCTTTATGCACAAGAAGAGCACCCCAATATTATCTGGATTACGTGCGAGGATATATCTCCCTACATGGAAACATACGGAGATAAGGTTGTCAAGACTCCTAACATTGATCGGCTGGCAGCCGAAGGTCAGCAGTTTCAAAGTGTGTATACGACTGCCGGAGTCAGTTCTCCAAGCCGTTCTTGTATAATCACTGGTATGTATCCTATGTCAATTGGTACACAGCACATGCGTACCTTGATAGGAAATCCGGCAGTTTCCAAGAAACTTGGCATATATCCTTATTCTGCAGTTATTCCCGAATATGTGAAGGCTTTTCCTGAATATTTACGTATGAATGGATACTATACATCGAATAATCAGAAAACGGATTATCAATTTATAGAACCTGTTACTGTTTGGGATGAATGTAGTCCGGCTGCTACCTATCAGAGAGCTCCGAAAGGTAAACCGTTTTTCAGTGTATTCAATTTGTTCATTACGCACGAATCTCAGTTGTTCAAGCAGTCACCGTGGTATAAAGGACATGAGGACCTGCTTGTGAAGCCAGAGGATGTTACACTTCCTCCTTACTATAAAGATACTCCGGAAGCTCGAAAATGTATGGCTCGAATGTTGAGTAACGTGCAACTGATGGATTATCAGGTTGGAGAAATCATCAAGCAGTTGAAAAAGGATGGGGTATATGATAATGCTTATATCTTTTTCTTCAGCGATCACGGAGGTACGATGCCATGGATGAAGCGGGAAATTCTGGAAAGGGGTACTCATATTCCGTTTATCGTGAAGTTTCCTAAAGGAAAAAATGCCGGAACAGTGAATACTGATTTGATTAGTTCTGTTGATTTCGCTCCGACAATATTGTCTTTGGCCGGGATTGATATTCCTAATTATATACAGGGACAGGCATTCTTGGGAAAACAGTCTTCTTCAGAAAAACGCCGGTATGTTTTTGCAGCTCGTGACCGTATGGATGAGTGCTACGATCGGGTTCGCAGTGTTCGTGATAAACAGTTCCGATATATTTACAATTTTATGCCCAATCAGCCTAAATACATGGATGTAAGTTACAGACGCGGCCTTCCGATGATGAAAGAAATGTTGGAACTTCATGAAAAGGGTGAGTTGAATGAATATCAGGACGATTGGTTTAAACCAACGAAACCGCTGGAAGAATTGTATGATGTAGAGAATGATCCGGATGAGTTGCATAACTTGGCAAGTGATCCTGCTTATAAAGAAAAATTGGAAGAATTGCGCAAAGCTTTCCGTACTTGGATGAACGAAGTCGGCGATTTGTCGTATATGCCTGAAAAAGAAATGCTCGCCAACTGGTGGCATGGTGAATCGCATGCTCCGTTAACAGAAGCTCCTGAACTGCATAAAGTAGAGGGAGGATATACGTTGTCATGTCCAACAATAGGAGCTTCCATTGGATATAAAATTTTAAAGAAAGGAGAAAAGGACGAAAAAATAAATGTGACTCGTAAGTCTTTCGATATGGGTTACGTGATCAGACTTCAGCCGAATGATGTGCAGATACAGGTCGGCACTCCGTGGAATGTGTACCAGAAAAATACTGTTCTGAAACTGAATCCGGGTGATACGCTGATTGTCAATGCAAAACGCATTGGATATGAGGAAAATATAAAAACTTTTACTTTTTAGTTCAATACTTCGGTAAATTTTTACCGAAAAATTAAAAGTTAAACAACAGAACCGGCAAAAGCTGGTTCGGAAACACTAAAGAGGTCATTGAAATGTTGTCAAAAACGAATGGTTAAGCATGAAGAAATGTGCTGAAAAAAGAGAACTAACCTGCTGATAATAAAGGAGGAAAGTATTGCATAATTCGTTATTTCTTAGTAAATAAGAAGTCTCTGAACTCTTCTGATTATGACTAAAGAAACACTCCTTATGCAATACCAATCCGAGTGCCTGTCGGCTCTCAAATCAGTAGCGAATATACAAAAACCTTTTGAAAAAACGTTCATGGACACCATGAAATTATTCATGGCCATCCCGGATCGTATAAACTTCCTCCAATTGGGCAGATATGGCTGTTTCTCAGAACAGACTTATCGCAACCTTTTTGAGCATGAAACTTTCGACTGGTTTGCGTTCAACGGATCTGTCATCAGCAAGCATCTCACAGGCAAAAGAAAAGCCATCGCCATCGACCCTTCCTATATTCCCAAATCAGGCAAGAAGACACCTTGGATAGGTTACTTCTGGTCCGGTTGTGCAGGAGAATACAAGCGTGGACTGGAAATCATGGGCATCGGTGTCATTGACATCGACAATCATGAATGCATGACTTTAGGTTCCATTCAGACACCGGATTGTAAGACCTTGGATAATATGGACAAGAACCTCGTTGACTGGTACAGCAGCTATCTTATCAGTAGAAAAGACAAGCTACAGAGCCTGTCCAGAACGGTGGTTGCAGACGCATTCTTTTCCAAGGAAACTTTCGTAACGCCTATGTGTGAGAACGGTTTCCATGTTATCAGCCGCTTTAGGAATGATGTTGTCCTGTACTATCCGACATTGGAAAAGAAAACAGGAAAACGTGGCCATCCCAAGTGGTTTGACGGCAGGATTGACTTTGCCAATCTGGATTTGACCCGGTGCAAGGAATACGAGGTGAACAAGGGAAAGCTATACGGATTGAGGGTTTATGCTAAAGCTTTCAAAAGGTATGTTTCCTTAGCCGTCTGGTATCCGATGGACGGAAGAACAGACAAGTGGCAACTTTATTTCTCTACAGACGATTCCATGGATGGACGCGAGGTGCTGGATTATTACAGAACCAGGTTCCAGTTGGAATTTTGCTTTAGAGATGGCAAGCAGCATGCAGGAATCACCAGCTGCCAGTCAACCGACTTCAGGAAGTTGGATTTTCACTTCAATGCATCGCTCGCAGCTGTCAACTTGGCCAAAGCGGCATGTAAGAGGCTCGGAATAGCCTATTCCATATCCTCCTGCAAGTCATTCATACACAATGCTTATATGCTTGAACGATTTATTTGCGTGTTTGGGATTAGCCCAGACCCGCAAGTTATTGACAAACTTTTCAAAGAACTCATTTTATTTACTGCCAGAGCCGCTTAGGCTTGGCGAATTTTTAACGAACTATTGTTTAGTTAAAACATTAGAAATATGAGACCTTTTAATTTTAATATTCAGGAAAAAGCACAAGTTATCTTGTTTTCGATGCTTATGTGCAATCAGGGCAATGTCTTTGCACAAGAGAAGGTGGCATCAAATGTAACTTCGAATGATGGCAATAAAAAATACAATGTGTTGTTCATCGTAGCTGACGATTTGAATTGTGATATGGGATGTTTTGATGATCCTATCGTGAAGACTCCTAATTTGGATAAACTGCGTCAGCATGCCGTACGTTTTAACAATTCTTATTGTCAGTATCCTTTCTCAGGACCAAGCCGTGCTTCATTCCTTACTGGATATACTCCGGACCGTACAGGTGTTCTTGATTTAAAGGCAAACTTTCGTGACAATCTGTCAGCGGCTGTTACCTTGCCGGAATTATATAAAAAGAACGGATATTATACAGCACGAGTCGGTAAAGTATTCCATGCAAATGTGCCTAATGATATAGGTAAACCGGGTATGGATGATCCACAGTCATGGATAGATACTTATAATCCGATAGGCATTGACCGTACGGAAGAAGATAAAGTTATCAATGTCACTCCCGATCGTCCTGTAGGAACTGCTTTGTGCTACATGGCTACAGATGGTTCTGACGATGAACATACAGATGCAATTGGAGCCAATATAGCCTGCACTATGATAAAGAAGAACAAAAATAAGCCGTTCTTTATCGCCATGGGCTTTTATCGTCCTCATTCACCTTATGTCGCTCCTAAAAAGTATTTTGATTTGTACCCGATGGATCAGATAACTTTGCCGGAAGTACCTGAGGATGACTGGGCAAACCGTCCTATTTACGAACGATTTACCGATCCTATCAACTGGGGAGTTGAAGAAACCAAACTAAGAGAGGCTAAGCGTGGCTATTATGCTGGCATTTCATTCATGGATGCACAGATTGGCAAGCTGTTGAAAACGTTGGAAGAAGAAGGTGTTGCAGACAAGACTATTATCGTATTCTGTGGCGACAACGGCTATAATCTGGGACAGCATGGTATGTGGAAGAAACAGGCCTTGTTTGAACACACTACCCGTACACCGTTGATTATTTCTGTTCCGGGATTGACGAACGATGAAGGAAAGTCTTCACGTGTGGTAGAAATGCTGGATATCTATCCTACATTGGCTAACTTGTGTAATCTGAAGAATATTCCTCAGGATTTGCAGGGAAAGAATCTGCTTCCGTTGCTTCAGAATCCGGATGCTGCCTGGGACGGAGCTGCTTATAGTGTTTTGTTGCGTACTCCTAACCGCTTTATCAAATATATGAAAAAAGGAGAGCGTGCTTTGGGTAGAACTATTCGTACTGAGCGCTACAGATATACAGAATGGAACGATGGGGAAAAAGGTGGTGAATTGTACGATTATCAGGTAGATCCGAATGAAAACGATAACTTGTATAATAATCCAAAGTATAAGAAAATACAGAAAGAGTTGCAGGAAAAGCTCTATAAAAAAATCGAAAAGTAATGAATCAAAAAGTAATGCTCTTTTACTTTTCGTCATGAATCGAATTTATAAACAGATTTTTATTTCAATTAATTGAAAAATAAACAAATTATGAAGATTTCTCCTTATATAAATTTACTGTTGGCTTCTACAGCTGTATTGAGCAGTTGTACTACTAAGCAGACTGTTGAAAAGACTCGTCCCAACATCTTGTACATCATGTGCGATGACCATTCCTACCAGACTATCAGTGCTTATGGCAGTGAGGTGTCCAAACTGGCTCCTACACCGAACATTGACCGTCTTGCCAGTGAAGGAATGTTGTTCGATCGTGCTTTTGTAGAGAACTCCCTGTCTGCTCCGAGCCGTGCCTGCCTGATGACAGCTCTTTACAGTCATCAGAACGGTCAGGAACAGCTTTGCGAGGGCATAGATACCACAAAGACTTTCTTTACTGAGCTTCTGCACGACGATGGTTACGAAACCGGAATCGTAGGTAAATGGCACTTGATGTGCGAGCCTAAAGGGTTTGATTATTATCATATCCTGGACGATCAGGGTAAGTATTATAATCCGACTTTCAAAAGTAAGGAAACTCATGGAAAATATGTTCAGGAAAAGGGTTATGCTACTTCTCTCATTACTCAGCATGCTATCGAGTTCCTTGATCACCGCGACAAGAGCAAGCCTTTCTGTCTGATGGTACACCACAAGGCTCCTCATCGTAACTGGATGCCGGAACAGAAATATCTTGATTTGTATGAGGATGTGGAATTTCCTGTACCAGCTACATTCTGGGATGACTATGAAACCCGTGGAGTAGCGGCTCATACACAGAAACTGAATATAGCCAATGCCATGGAGATGGCACAAGATTTGAAAGTTCCCGAATTATGTGATACAACTACAGCCGAAGGCCATTTCTCTTATGTGTGTCTTATGGGAGAACTCGGTCGTCTTACTCCGGAAGAGCGTGCTGCATGGGACAAGCATTATGGCCCGAGAAACAAGAAATTGCTGGAAGCCAAACTAACGGGGAAGGAGCTGACTGTATGGAAATATCAGAATTACATGAAAGATTATCTCCGTTGCATCAAGTCGGTAGACGACAGTGTCGGCGAACTGCTGGCTTATCTGGAAAAGGAAGGTCTGCTTGACAATACGATCATTGTCTATACTTCCGACCAGGGTTTCTGGATGGGAGAACACGGCTGGTTCGACAAACGTTTTATGTATGAGGAATCGTTCCGCACTCCGTTGCTCATCCGCTATCCTCAGGCTATCAAGGCGGGCAGTCGTTGTAGCCGTCTGGTACAGAATCTCGACTTTGCGCCAACGTTGCTGGATGTTGCCGGTGTAAAAGTACCCGAACAGATGGAAGGCCGTTCGTTGGTTCCTTTGTTCGGTGAAAACCGTGATACAGTAGAGTGGAGAAAGAGCCTTTACTATCATTATTATGATTATCCTACCTTCCATCTGGTTCGTCGTCATGATGGGGTACGCACTGACCGCTACAAGCTGATTCATTTCTATGGCAAAGGTGGTGTTGAAGGAGCTACCCCGAACATGCTGAAACCTGGCACGCGTGAAAACCGTACGTTCAACATGTTGAGTAAAGCTAATTATTTCCCGACTTCGAGCGAGGATATAAACTACAATGAATTGTATGATTTGGAGAAAGACCCGAACGAACTGAACAACCTCTACGGTCAGCCCGGTTATGAGGAAATTACGAAGGAGCTTCAGGGGCTACTTGATGATTATCGTACAAAACTGAATGTAACTGAGTATTAAATCTGAAAAAGACAGAAATGAAAAAACTTCAATTCATAGGAATGTCGTTTGTAGCAATGACGCTTGTTTCGTGTGGTCCTTCTTTGCCTCAGTTGGGAAAGAATACAATAGACGAAGTTATTGCTGCCATGACATTGGAAGAAAAGGCACGGCTTGTAATCGGTACAGGCATGGAGGGTACGTCGGGCGATAGTGCCATTGTGGGTGAAACAAAAGGACTTGTTCCCGGTGCTGCGGGAACTACTTATCCTATTCCCCGGCTGGGCATTCCCGGTATCGTGCTGGCCGACGGTCCTGCGGGCCTCCGTATATCTCCTACCCGTGACAATGATACGGCTACTTATTATTGTACGCATTTCCCCATTGGTACGGTACTTGCTTCTACTTGGAACAAGGAACTCGTAGAAAATGTGGGAAAAGCCATAGGTAATGAAGTTCTGGAATATGGTGCCGACGTGCTGCTGGCACCGGCATTGAATATCCATCGTAATCCTTTGTGCGGACGCAATTTTGAATATTATTCAGAAGATCCTGTGGTTTCGGGAAAGATTGCTTCCGCTTATGTAAAAGGAGTGCAGAGCAATGGTGTCGGTACCTCCGTCAAGCATTTTGCAGCCAATAATCAGGAAAGTAACCGTAAATCGAACAAAGTTCATGTCAGTTCGAGAGCCCTGCGTGAGATTTATTTAAAGGGCTTCGAGATTGCCATAAAGGAATCCTCCCCATGGACAGTCATGTCTTCGTACAACTATCTGAACGGTACGTACACCTCCGAAAGTAAGGAACTGCTTACAACTTTGCTGAGGGATGAATGGAAGTTTGATGGAATGGTGATGACCGACTGGTTTGGTGGAAGCGATGCCGTTGCGCAGATGAATGCCGGAAATGATATGTTGCAGCCTGGTCTGCCTAAACAGTATGATGCTATCGTAAAAGGCGTGCAGAATGGAGCGCTTGACGAGAAGGTTCTCGACCGTAATGTGAAACGTATCCTGAACCTTATTGTGAAGACTCCTCGCTTCAAGGGATATGCTTATAGCAATAAGCCGGACTTGAAGGCACATGCCGCGGTTACACGTCAGTCAGCTACCGAAGGCATGGTATTGTTGAAAAATGACGGTCAGGCATTGCCACTTTCCAATGCGATAAAGAATATTGCCTTGTATGGTTGTACTTCATACGATTTCATCGCTGGTGGAACAGGATCTGGCAATGTGAACCGGGCTTATACAGTATCTCTTCTGGATGGCCTGAACAATGCTGGATATACAGTCGACGGTAACCTGAAAGATTTGTATGAAAAGTACAATGCGGACTTCTATGCGGAACAGGCAAAGGTAAAGAACGAGGATCGTCTGGCTCAATATCTGCCGAAGAAGCGTCCTGCTGAACTGGTTCTGCCAGTGTCTGATTTGAACAATCAGGCTTTGAAATCGGACATGGCCATACTGACATTTGGGCGTGGTTCAGGTGAGTTTGTCGATCGTTCCTCTTCCGATTTTACTCTTTCTTCGGAAGAACGGCAGATGCTGGAGAATGTATGCAAGGCCTTCCATGCTTGTCATAAGAAGGTGGTGGTCATTCTGAATGTTGCAGGAGTAATCGAAACCAGTTCCTGGAAAGATAAGCCGGATGCTATTCTGCTGTCATGGCTTGCGGGCCAGGAGGGGGGTAACAGCGTGACAGATATCCTGAGCGGAAAGGTATCTCCGTCGGGTAAGCTGACAATGACATTCCCCGAGAAACTGGAAGATGTCGCTTCTACGAAGAATTTCCCTACCGATGGAACCTATGTCAGTTTTGATGCTGACACGAAGGATAAACAGCATGAGGTAAGAAACTGGGACTATACGGATTACGAAGAAGACATTTATGTGGGATATCGTTATTTCGATACTTTCCACAAAAATGTATCTTATCCGTTTGGTTATGGATTGTCGTATACTCAGTTCTCTTATTCACAGCCGGAAATAAAGTTTGAAAATGGAAGCTATGTCCTGACGTTGCAAGTAAAGAATGTAGGAAAAGCCAGCGGAAAGGAAGTGGTACAGCTGTATGTGTCTGCTCCTTCGAACACGAGTCTGGTTAAACCAGAAAAGGAACTGAAGGACTTTACTAAGACTGGAGAACTGAAATCGGGTGAAAGTCAGACAGTCACATTGAAGGTTGCTGTGTCCGACCTGGCTTCGTACGATGAGGCACATCATTCGTGGTTGGTCGATGAGGGAGAATATCAGTTTAAGATTGGTGCTTCTTCTCGTGACATCAGAGCATCAGTGAGTGCAGAAGTCAAAGGTTTGAAACAAGAAACTTCTAATATCCTTTTATTAAAAACTCCGTTGGACAGACTGACATATATAAAATAGAAATCTACCGATCCGGACATTGCATATTTTTAAGCAATGTCCGGATTACCCTGAAAAATTTGATAACATGAATACACTATCTCCCTTTGCAAAACCTCTGTATATAATGGCTAAGCCGGCAGGGTCTTTATGCAATCTGGCTTGTAAATATTGCTATTATCTGGAAAAGTCGAATCTTTACCAAGATAATCCAAAACATATTATGAGTGACGAACTGCTTGAAAAGTTCATCAAAGAATATATAGAAGCCCAGACGATGCCTCAGGTTCTCTTTACCTGGCATGGAGGCGAAACATTGATGCGTCCGATTTCTTTTTACGAGAAGGTGATCAGTCTGCAGCAAAAGTATGCCCGCGGACGTACGGTTGACAACTGTATCCAGACCAACGGAACTTTGCTTACCGATGATTGGTGCAGGTTTTTCCATGACAACAACTGGCTGGTTGGCATATCTATAGACGGACCTCAGGAGTTTCATGATGAATACAGAAAGAACAAGCAGGGGAAACCTTCATTCGTGAAGGTGATGCAGGGAATCAGCCTGTTGAACAAGCATCATGTGGAATGGAACGCCTTGGCTGTGGTCAACGACTACAATGCGGATTATCCTTTGGAGTTTTACCACTTCTTTAAGCAGATAGGATGCCGGTATATCCAGTTTGCCCCGATTGTGGAGCGTATACTTCCTCACAGCGACGGCAGACACCTTGCTGCCGTGAATGAAGGAACGGAAGAGGGACTTGCCGATTTCTCCATCACTCCCGAGCAGTGGGGCAATTTTCTATGTACGATTTTTGATGAATGGGTCCGTGAGGATGTGGGAGAGTATTTCATACAACTTTTCGATGCTACACTGGCAAACTGGGTGGGAAGTCAGCCGGGCATCTGTACGTTGGCCAAGACCTGCGGACATGCAGGAGTCATGGAATTCAATGGCGATGTGTATTCTTGCGATCATTTTGTCTTTCCGGAGTACAAGCTGGGAAATATCTATACTCATTCTTTGGTGGAGATGATGTATAGTGAGCGGCAGTTGCGTTTTGGCAAGAATAAATTCGATTCCCTGCCTTCCCAGTGCAAAGAATGTGAGTTCTTGTTTGCCTGCAATGGTGAATGTCCGAAGAACCGTTTTATGAAAACCGCTTCGGGAGAGCCTGGCCTGAATTACTTGTGTAAAGGATATTTTCAATTCTTCAAGCATGTTGCACCTTATATGGACTACATGAAAAAAGAATTGCTGGCTCAGCGTCCTCCAGCCAATGTGATGGAAGCAGTAGCCAAAAACGAGATAACTGTTTAAAGGTAATATGATGTTATACTTATATTTGGACGGAATAGGCCTAGCTGGTCCAATCTGTCCGAATAGGGTATAATGACGGCGACTATTTTCTTTAGGTATATAATTATATTGTGTGTCAAAAAGAATCATCAGAAAGGAACTTACAACGTCTTTTCTGATGATTCTTTGTTTATAGAAATTTTATTGCTCGCTATTTTTATGGCTTCAAAAAATTCAAAGTAATCTGCGGTTTTAGGCTATTGGTTGTTTTTTGCTTATGCGATTTAACTTCTAAAGCTTTTTCAAGTTTAATATCTCTGCTTGATGTTCCTACTTTAAATGTATAAGTTCAGGAAGTTGTTACCCATGCTGTAGTCACTTTCCTTACCAACTTGTCAGATACACAAGATGGCATCCAGTTGATTTTTCTACTAAGCTGTTTTGATACGGCGTCTGGATGGAAGAAAAGTTGTAACTTTGAGAAACGATAAGCAGATAGGATAATTATATGAAAAATAAATTAGTTATGAAAGCATTTTTAAGTTTGGCGGTAGGATGTTTGATTTCTCTTTCCGCATGGGCTCAGGAAACTGTAGCTGTAAACACGGGAGATATTGTTTCTCCTGAGTTGAAGAACCAGACAGTAACTTTTAAATTACTGGCTTCAAATGCCAAAGAAGTAGTGGTTGAGGCAGATTTTTTTGAACGAACTCCATACTTATTGTTTTTACGTTGACGGCATGCGTATGCTCGATCCCAGCAATGTGTATATGATTCGTGATATTGCTACGTATACCAATTATTTTCTGGTCGATGGAGAATTGTCTCAAAACTATTTTGTACGTGAAGTTCCTCACGGAACCGTATCGAAGGTCTGGTATCCTAGTCCAACATTGAGTATGGAACGTCGCCGCATGACGGTTTACACACCTGCCGGTTATGAAGACAGCAATAAACAATATCCGGTATTATACCTGTTGCATGGTGCGGGAGGTGATGAAAATGCCTGGAGTGAGCTGGGTAGAGCTATTCAGATACTTGACAACCTGATAGCACAAGGAAAAGCTGAGCCGATGATTGTGGTTATGCCTAACGGAAACGGTGCTCAGGGAGCTGTACTAGGTGAATATCCTAACAGTATGTATAAGCCTTCGTTTGCCAATCCGAAGACAATGGAAGGTTCTTTCGAAAAGGCCTTTCCGGATATCATGAAGTATGTGGAAAGTCATTATCGTACTATAAATGATAAGAATCACCGTGCGATTGCCGGACTGTCGATGGGTGGATTCCATTCTCTTTATATTTCTGCCAATAATCCTGACTAGTTCGGTTATGTAGGTCTGTTCTCTGCTGCTATAAACCGTCAGGCAAAGGGTGAGAATACAAATATTATGGCAACAAACTATAGGGATAAGATAAAGAAGTCAACAGACTTCAGGTTTAATTAAAAAAACAGTCAGCCTTTTTTAGGCTAAGACAGCTGCCTACACTACTGCAAACCGTAGTCAGGCTCCGGCTATTCAGGTACGTTATGCTGATATCCTGCTGAACTATGCAGAGGCATTGGCTGAACTGGACGGTGCAAACAATGCCAGCGAAATTCAGAAAGCTTTGCATCCGTTGCGCGTTCGTGTGAACATGCCGGATGTAGATTTCGACCGCGAATATAATACTGACGCTGATTATCCGTTCCATAACCTCGACAAGTACATTCAGGCTATGCGTCGTGAACGTCGTGTGGAGAAAGCACTCGAAAACTGTCGTCTGACAGATTTATCTTAAGACAATTATTTTATCGTTTTTTTTAAAATTGCATCCGTAATCTTAAATACAATGAGAATATGAAAAAGCTCTTCTTTATCGTTTCGCTTCTGGCATTGAGTCTGGGTTGTCTGACTTCCTGCAATGATTCCGAAAAACCTTCGGCTGACTACGAATGGGACTTTAACGTTTCCGATATTGTGCTGCATGTTACCAGTCAGGAAGGAACGAATCTGCTGGATGCCGGTGTTGCCGGAAATATTCTTGAAAACGATATCCGGATAGAATATGCCGGAGAAGTTTATCCGTTGGCAGATGAAACCGGAAGAGGTGGACAGCCGGAATCCGATGTACCAGCCACACGTATGCTTTTACCGGCTTGGAACGGACTTTCTCTGGGAATGACAGACGACTGCGGACCTTGCCTGAAGTTCGGTGAGTTTGGTCCGACCAAGATGTACAAGAATGAATGTTTTACGCTCGATTTAGGTACAGGGCGTACGTGGAACATATCGTTTGATTTTTGGGTGGACGGAATAAATACAGACAATCCTGTCGTACACTCCAGCCTGTATGTAGACGGAGAGAAGATGGACTTTCCGCTGGCGGAGATTAGACTGGACTGATACGTACCCCGTATCATATCCGGTCCGCTTCTACATACCCGTGCATCACGGCATAGATGGCAAGCCCCGAAACCGACTTGATACCGAGCTTCTCGGTGATGTTCTTTCGGTGCGAAATAACCGTCGTCAGGCTGATGTTCAGTTTGTCGGCTATTTCCTTGTTGATAAGCCCTTTGGTAATCAGAGTCAGTACCTCTATTTCACGAGGCGACAGATCATGCTCCTGCTGCATTTCCTGCGGTGATACGGGATGATGTGTCGCCTCGTGTCCCTGTTTCCGCATCTGCATGATGGCTTTCACCAGCTTGTCCTGAGGCAGGCAGACATTCAGCGTGGGAATGCCGCTCAGTGAAGGCTGTTCGCCTGCCGCCAGCACGATAGTCTTCGGACGGCGTGCCAGAAAGAACGACGTATGCTCGAAGTATGTCTGTGCCGAAACAAAATAATGGCTGTACATATCCGGCGTATCGTCTATCAGTCTGGCGAACGACGGAAACGTACGGATGGTCGCTACGGGGATAAGCTCTTCCAGAATGGTCTGCAAGCCCAATGCTGTCAGCGTATTCTGTTCTACGATTGTTATTTCAGGGATATGTTGCATCTTGGTTGATAGGTTGTTGGAGGATTAGAATCATTTTTGCAAGTACGCCGCTACGGCATCGGCACACCGTTCGCCGTCTACACCTGCCGACACGATACCGCCGGCATATCCCGCTCCTTCTCCGCAGGGGAACAGTCCCTCTACGGTGACGTGCTGCAAGGTTTCATTGTCGCGTACGATGCGGATAGGGGCCGAAGTACGTGTTTCTACGGCAATCATCACTGCCTCGTTGGTCAGGAAGCCGTGCGAGCTCTTGCCGAACAACTGGAAGCCCCGGCTCAGTCGGCTGCTGATGAATTTCGGCATCCAGAAGTGAAGCGGCGAAGAAACCAGTCCCGGGCTGTACGAGGTATCGGGCAGGTCGTAGCTGATTTTCCGGTTGATGAAGTCCGCCATACGCTGCGAAGGAGCCGTCTGCCGCATGTTACCCTGCTGCCAGCAGAGTTGCTCCAGTTTCTCCTGAAAGTGCATTACAGCCAGTGTATGTACGCTTCCCTCGGGCAGTTTTCCCGAACGGGCAATCAGTTCTTCGGTCTGCGCTTCTGCCGAACCCTGAATGGTTTCACACTCCTGAAGCTGCAAGTCGGGCAGGAGCAGGTCTTCGGGACGCAATTCCACTACCATACCGGAGTTGCTCCACTTCGTGCCACGGTTGCTGGGACTCATGCCGTTTACCACCAGCTGGTGAGGCCCGCTGGCTGCCGGAACCACAAATCCTCCCGGACACATGCAGAAGCTGTACACCCCTCTGCCTTCTACCTGCTGCACGAAGCTGTATTCGGCTGCCGGCAGATACTTTCCGCGTCCGTTCTTGTTGTGGTACTGAATCTGGTCGATCAGCATCGACGGATGCTCCAGACGTACCCCTACGGCGATACCCTTGGGTTCGATGGTCACCCCGTTGGCATACAACCAGCGGTATACGTCGCGTGCCGAATGTCCTGTAGCCAGAATCACCGGACCGTGGAAAGTCTTTCCAGTATTCGTTTCAATGCCTGCTACCTTGTTGTCCTTGATGAGCAGGGCATCCATGCGCGTCTGGAAGTGCACCTCTCCGCCACAGGCGAGGATGGTGTTTCGCATGTTTTCAATCACCCTCGGCAACTTGTCGGTTCCGATGTGCGGATGCGCGTCTATCAGGATAGATGTGCTTGCTCCGTGCTGGCAGAACACGTTCAGAATCTTGTCCACGCTGCCACGCTTCTTGCTGCGCGTATACAGCTTGCCGTCGGAGTAAGCTCCCGCACCTCCTTCGCCGAAGCTGTAGTTCGATTCCGGGTCCACCTTGTGTTCACGGCTGATGCGGGCAAGGTCCGTCTTGCGGTCGCGCACGTTCTTTCCGCGCTCCACCACCACCGGACGCAGTCCCAGCTCTATCAGACGCAGGGCAGCAAACAGACCGCCCGGTCCGGCTCCCACCACAACCACCTGAGGCTTTCCCTCCACGTTGCGGTATTCCGTCCGTACAAACTCCTCCTCGGTAGGCGTTTCGTTGATGAACACCTGTACCTTCAGGTTTACGTAAATCGTCCGCTGGCGGGCGTCGATGCTCCGTTTCAGTACCCGTACGGCGTGTATGGTACGAATGTCGAGCCCCTTTTCACGGCTCACGTATTGCTTGATATGTTGTTCGCTGGCTGCCTGCTCGGGCAGAACTCTTAACTGATATTCTTGTATCATAACTGGTTGTTCTTGTTTACGTTTTCTTCTTCCATGAATTCTTCATACGGCTGTGGGATCATAATGCCACAGTTTGGTTGACTGGTCTGTAAGACGGCGGTATGTATCAGAACGGTAAAAGCGTAACAGGGCAAATCTGTATCATCCGGGCTATCTTGCCGGGTAAAAACAAATACAGGTTATTATCTGTCACTTCCAGATTCATAGATGTACCTCCTTGATGGTTGATTTCCTCCATCAGTCACTGGCGGCTTTGTGTGTGGAGAATTTCGAAATTTTCTTCCAGATAAGTCAATGCTCCTTGTTGGGAGAAAAGGTCGGCAACCTCTTTTCCTGTCATATTGTGCTCATGCTTGTACTGTTCCATGCAGAAAGTCACAAAGAAAATCTTGTCCAATTCTTCATTCTGCGTCATGACTTGTATGTTGTTTTTTGCACTCTTTTATCCGAACAGCTGCCGGAAAGCTTCTTCCACCTTGCGCACGGGAACCAGTTCAATCTTAATCTTCTTGCGGTCCAGTCCCTGCAGGTTATGCTTGGGTACGAGCATCCGTGTGAATCCCAGTTTCTCGGCCTCACTGATGCGCTGCTCGATACGGTTTACGGGACGGATTTCTCCGCTCAGTCCCACTTCACCCGCCATGCATACACCTGCTTCGATTTCCGTATCCATGTTGCTCGACAGAATGGCACTGATTACCGCCAGGTCGATGGCCGGATCGTTCACCTTCAGCCCTCCTGCGATGTTCAGAAAGACATCCTTCTGCGCCAGTTTGAATCCTACACGCTTCTCCAGTACCGCCAGCAGCATGTTCATGCGTCGCAGGTCGAATCCCGTAGCCGAGCGCTGGGGCATGCCGTACGCCGCCGTACTCACCAGCGCCTGTACCTCGATGAGAAACGGACGGATACCCTCTACCGCACAGGCGATGGCAATGCCGCTCATACCCTCATGATCTTGCGTAAGCAGCAGTTCCGAAGGATTGCTCACCTGTCGCAGTCCGTCCTGCCGCATTTCGTAGATACCCAGTTCCGCCGTACTTCCGAAGCGGTTCTTGATACTCCGCAGGATGCGGTACATGTAGTGCTGGTCGCCCTCGAACTGAAGCACCGTGTCGACAATGTGCTCCAGCACCTTCGGTCCGGCAATGCTGCCTTCTTTGTTGATATGACCGATCAGAATAACCGGTGTTCCTGTTTCTTTGGCGAATTTCAGAATAGAAGCCGAACACTCGCGCACTTGTACGATGCTGCCCGGCGACGAGTCGATGTTTTCCGTCGAGATGGTCTGTATCGAGTCGATGATGACCAGATCGGGAGCCGTATTCTTGATGTTTGTGAAAATCTGTTCCAGCGACGTTTCGCACGCTATCAGCAGGTTGTTTGCTTCAGGATGGGGGATACGGTCGGCGCGCAATTTCAGCTGCCGTGCGCTTTCTTCGCCCGAGATATACAGCACCTTCTTGTCCGTGAGGCGGAGCACTGTCTGAAGTACCAGCGTCGACTTTCCGATACCCGGTTCACCGCCTATCAGCGTAAGCGAGCCCTCTACCAGTCCGCCTCCCAGTACGCGGTTCAGCTCGTCGTCGCCCATGTCGATGCGCTGTTCTTCGCCTGAGGTAATCTCGTGCAGTCGTTGGGGTTTCGAACGCACCGATTCGATACCGTGTGCCACATGCTTGGCTACGGGCATTTCCTTGCGTACCACTTCCTCTACAAACGTATTCCACTGTCCGCACGACGGACACTTGCCTGCCCATTTGGGAGATTCCTGTCCGCAGTTGGTACACACATATACGGTTTTTTCTTTCGCCATGATTTTTTATTCCGATTGATTGCTTATCTTTGCAAAGATACTAAAAACCGGACTGTTTTCCTCATGTTTGGATGTCTTTCTTTAGTGGCTGTGTGGTCTTTGAAAATGAAAAATGCTGGTGTTTTAGCGAAAACTTGCCGAACTTTTCTCTAATTTATGTACGAATAGAGAAATGCTTTGTACAAAATATATCGTATTCTTGCAGGAGATTTACAGTATGCTTTGAAGTGTTAAAAACGATCTGACGAATTCTTAAAAAAAATCCGGTTGAAGTTTTTTCGGAAAAAACTTCCCTTGCTTTTACTCTTTCTTTTAATATATAATAGGAAAGGGTGGCAACACTAGTGGTGCTGTTGTGGCCCGTAGGAGCTTGTAATAGCTTGTAAATAAGTGTGGTAGGTATGCTACCTTTTGGGTACACTAGTGGCCCGCCTGCTTTTTGTGTTATAGGAAACTTGCTAAAATCGCAAGTACGGCAGGTGTGTGACATTCCGATTAAAATTTGGACTTTCTGATAATTTGCTAGTTGTTTTGTGTATTGTTGTTTGAATTTGCAAGGAATTTTGCATGTTTAAGTGTGATACTGTTTTGTTATAAAAAGGATAAGTTGGCTTTACTTGAATATTCTGTCTGGAAAGCTGATAGAATAATTAACATAAACAAGTTAATGTGTTGACAAAGTTGAATTTTTATGCTGATTTTTTAATTTTTTTTAGTATATTTGTTTCTGATTTATTAATAACACAAAAACAATTTAAGAAAACGTATGAAAAATCAATTGAAGCATTTTCTATTGTTTGCGGTGCTTGTAATTTTTGGTACAGCCACTGCAGTAGCTCAGGCTACATTGAAAGGCAAGATTGTAGATGCGGAAAGTAATGAGCCTCTTATCGGGGCAACGGTTTCCGTAAAAGGTTCTACTGAAGGTTCTGTAACCGATATCGACGGAGTGTTCTCGTTGAAAATTACAACATCGGGAACTACTGTCGAATTTAAGTATTTGGGCTATAAGACCAAAACAATGAAAATAACTCAGAAGGGTACTGTGGATTTGGGTACAGTTTCGATGGAGGCCGATTCACATGTACTGAATGATGTCGTAGTAACTTCTTCTATTGCGGTAGCACGTAAAACTCCTGTTGCCGTATCAAGCGTGGCAATGGACTTCATCGAAGAAAAACTGGGTACTCAGGAATTTCCTGAAATCCTGAAATCTACTCCGGGTGTGCATGCCAATAAAGATGGTGGTGGTTACGGTGACTCTGAAATCTATATGCGTGGATTCGGTAATGAGAATATTGCTGTGATGGTAAATGGTGTGCCGATGAACGATATGGAATGGGGAGGTGTTTACTGGTCTAACTGGTCAGGACTGACTGACGTGACTCGTACAATGCAGACGCAGCGTGGATTAGGTGCTTCAAAAGTTTCTGCTCCTTCTGTGGGAGGTACTATCAATATCATTACTCAGAGTCTGGAAAGCAAGAAAGGTGGTACAGTATCGTATTCTTTGGGTAACGATGGTATGAACAAAATCTTGTTCAGTGTTTCTACAGGTCTTACTAAATCAGGATGGGCTATGACTTTGCTGGGTTCTAAGAACTGGGGTAACGGATATGCTCAAGGACTTGACTTTGAAGGCTACAACTACTTCCTGAATGTCTCAAAACGATTGAATGACGCTCATCAGCTGTCGTTTACAGTATTTGGTGCTCCTCAAACACACTATCAGCGTAATGGCGCTTTGACAATTGCTGACTGGAAAATGACTGAAGAAGTGTATGGCATTAAGAATTATAAATATAATTCAACTTACGGTTTTGACAACGAAGGTCGTCGCAGAACCAGTGAGTACAACTCTTACCACAAACCGCAGATCAGCTTGAATCATCAGTGGCAGATTGATGACAAATCTTCTTTGAGTACTGTTGCTTATGTTTCTATCGGACGTGGTTATGGTTATTCCGGACAAGGTAACGAATATTACGGATATTCTTATCAGGATTGGAAAGGTGCCAACTATGGTGTGCTTCAGACTAAGTTCCGTAATCCTGATGGTACATTCGACTATGGAGCTATCCAGGATATCAACGCGGAAAGTGAATATGGTTCTATGCTTGCCATGAGCTTGTCAAAGAACTATCACAACTGGTATGGTTTGCTGTCGACTTATACCACTAAGTTCGGTAAGTACATCGACTTCTATGGTGGTGTAGACTTCCGTTATTACAAGGGAACTCATACCAATGAAATTTCGGACTTGTACGGTGGTCAGTATTTCATGGACTCTACTCGTGGTGATGTGTTGGCTGAAAATAATATCGCAGCTGCCGATCCGATGTGGAAATATGAAAAGCTGGGTGTTGGTGATGTAGTTTACCGTGATTATGACGGACATGTAATGCAGGAAGGTGCTTTCTTCCAGAGCGAATTCAATAAAGACAAACTTTCGGCTTTCGTTGCCGGTTCATTGTCGAATACTACTTATTGGCGTTACGACCGCTTGTTCTACGACAAAGCTCATGCTAAATCAGATAAAGTTAGCTTCCTCGGATTTACTGCAAAAGGTGGAGCTAACTACAACATTACTGAAAATCATAACGTTTTCTTCAACTTGGGTTATATTAGCCGTGCGCCTAAATTCTCTTATGGTGCTTTCATGCAGGCGAATGCAAGTCATGCCATCAACAAGGATGCTAAGAATGAAAAAGTGCTTTCTTTCGAATTGGGTTATGGTTTCCGCAACAGCTGGTTGACTGCTAATGTCAATGCTTACTGGACCAAATGGCTGGATAAGGCGATGACTAAATCTGGTCAGCTGGATAATCAGGAACGTACTGAATACTATATGAATATGACTGGTGTAAATGCCTTGCATAAAGGTGTGGAACTGGATGTGAAGGTTACTCCGGTAAAATGGTTGGATATTACAGGTATGTTCTCTTTGGGTGATTGGAAATGGGACAGCAATGCTACCGGTTATGCTTACGATGACAAGGGTATGCCGCTGAAGGAAGACGGTACTCAGGCAAGCGGAATCGGTGCTCCCGATCATGTGTCGGCTTCTATCAACCTGAAGGGTGTACGTGTGGGTGGTTCTGCACAGACTACTGCTGCATTGGGTGCAACTTTCAAGATTGGCAAGTCTATCCGTGTTGGTGCTGACTGGACTTATTACGGACGTAACTATGCTTACTATTCATTCAGCGGAAGCGATTTGAAACTGGGTAAGGAAATCAGTATTGCTGAACCATGGAAAGTACCTGCAGCAAGCCAGATCGATATGAATGCTTCTTATCGTTTCAAACTGGGCAAACTGGATGCTACATTGTCAGGAAATGTAAATAACTTACTTGACTACCAGTACATCTCTAAGGCATATAATCCTAAATCAGGTGTTGTTTCGGAAGAAACTATCTACTGTTACTATGCTTTCGGACGTACATATAGTCTAAGACTGAGAGTTAATTTCTAATCACCTGTTTTAAAGAAAAGAATTTATGAAAAAAATATTATTTATATCTACAGCATTGTTAGCTTCACTGACTGCATGTGAAGATTACAATGACCAGTTTAACCTCGGCTCTCAGATCTCGGATGTCAAGAAGGGAGTCGCTATCAAATTGGCTGCAGCAGATTATGCGACAGTTGCCAATAATGCAACCAATAAGGAAATCGCTTTGTCGAAAGATCCTGAAAAGGGTACATATGTAGCTGCTCTTGAAGCAATTGGTAAAAACAGATATTTTGCAGACAAAACGGAAGCAGAATGGTTCCTGCCAGCTTTTATTACAGAAAAATATCCGCAGGCTGATGCCGGATCTCGTTTTTCTGTTTCATATAACATGTATAAAGCTCCGTCTACCTATTTGGCCGACTTCAAGAATCTGAAAGAGTATACGCTTTCGAATGCTGATTATAAAAAGGTATGGGCAGAAACTGCTACGGCTACCTACCTTTCTCCGTCTACGATGAAGAAACTTCCGGAAGTGCTGGCTGGTGCTATGAGCAATCCTGCCGAAGGAGATATGGTAGCTGTGAATTATGCATATTCAGAATTTGAACCCGGTAGTGGCGGTGGTTCAGTTGTTCCGATGGTATACCAGAAGGTGACTTCATTCGATGGTGAGGGAGGTAATTATGTGATAGCTGCCAAGGCTGACGACGGTAACTACTATCCGTTCGGAAAGCTGGATAAGGAAAGCTATAACTATGGATATATGAATCCGTCGCCTATTACAGTTGGTGAAAATGGTGTAATTGCAAATGCCGACGGTGCAGAACAGGTAGTTACTTTGGGTAAGACTGATAATGGCTTTACCTTGCTGAACGGTTGGTCGCAGTATATTTACATGAGCGGTACATTCAATAGCTTTAATGTAACTTCATCTGTTCCGACAGAAGGTGGAGAATGGACCTTGAGTGAAAACGGTGACGGTACATTCGCACTGAAGAATGTTGAGAAAAACAAAACTGTGAAGTTGACGTATGTAAACGAAAAATATAGTTTCGGTGCTTATCCGGAGTCTACTTATACTTATTTCTCAGATCCGATGAATAAGGAAACTGATAAGTTTGCCATTAAGGATGTAAAATTGCCGGAAGGTTCTGATTATGTATGGAAAATCGATTCATATGGTTACTATAAAGGTTCTGCTTTCGTAAACAAAAAGAATCTGCCGTCTGAAAGTTATGTGGTATCTTCGGAAATCGATCTTTCGAATGCTACTGCTCCGGTGCTGAGCTTCAACCTAGCTATCAACTTCCTGAATGGTAACAAGGCTACCGATTTCTTTACCGTGAGAGTTTCTTCTAATTATACGGGTGATGTGGCAGGCGCTACCTGGACAGACCTGACTTACGATGCATCGAAGGTGGGCAGCTCGTGGACCTTTACCGATCAGTCTATCGACCTGAGCCAGTTTAAGGGACAGAAAATCGTGATTGCATACGGCTATAAGAGTACAGACCAGTGCGCTCCGACTGTAGAACTGAAAAACACTTTAGTGAAAGAAAAAGATGCAAAATACTGGGATGTATGCTTGTTTAAGGAAGTTCCTGAAAACGAAGTAGCTGCTGCTATGATGCGTATGACAACACGTGCATCGGGTGCTTATGCTAATACTGCTGCATTGTATGTCTACACTAATGGTACATGGGCTGAATATGCTAAAGAAGACGTTAATGTATTGGTTGCTGATCCGAAGTTCTACGCTGAAATTGGTACTGACTATGTTTCTAAACCATCTATTATCTTCCCGGTTTATCTGGCACAGAAGTTCCCGTATGCAGTGAAGGGAGAACAGGTAGCTGTAGTCTATAAGAAGACTGCCGACAGTAACCCGATTGTTGAAGAGTATACATTCAACGGTGGATGGGCTGCTTCTACTAACTACTCTACACGTACTACTATCTTCGAAAAAGCTGCCGACGGTACATATACAGCACAGGCTGGTGTTTATCTGGACGAAGCGCTGACTGGTGGCAATGACGGAGGATTTACCGTACAGGATATTGCACTGACAGGTGTAAGTTATGTATGGAAGAGTGATGCAAGCTATGGATGGAAGGCTTCAGCGTTTATGAACAATACGAACTATGAAACTGAAAGCTGGCTGCTGACTCCGGCTATCGATTTGTCGGAAGCTATGACACCTCAGCTGTCATTCGAAGAAGCTCATAAGTTCCTGAACGGTAATCCGCTTTCTGAATACATGATGGTAAAAGTTTCTACTGATTATATAGACGATGTAGAATCTTGTACATGGGAAACCGTTGAAGTTGATGAAACACAGTGGTCTGACGGACAGAGCTGGGACTTCTACAAAGTAGGTCCTTATAGCTTGAGCGCATATGTTGGTCAGGTTATCCGTATTGCCTTTGTTTACAAGAGCACAAGCAGTGCTGCTCCTACTTGGGAAATTAAGAATGTTCTGGTAAACGAAGCAGAATAATTTTATAATGTATATCCGCTGGTTCTTTCTCTGCCGAAGGGTGAGAACCGGCGGATATTTTTCTCTTTACTAACGAAATCTAACAGGTTTAGTCATGAAAAAACATTTATTTATTTTAGGACTGGCACTGGCTTTGTTCAATGTCGGTTGTGATGATCAGAATACCATACCTAATGGTTATGTACAGACAACTCAGGAAGGAGCATCTACGCTTGTTCTGAAAGGATACGAAAATGCTGCATTAGGCTTTTCTGTATTCCAACCGGAAGGATTTGATTCTCCGTTTTATATACAGGATAAAAAGTTTGCCGGAAACGCTTACAGTTTTACCCAGGTAGCAGCTGCACGTCTGGATGAAATGACAACTGTTCCTGCAAATGTAGAATGGCAGTCGGATGCTACTGTAACAGCTGGTGCGGCTTACTGGGCTCGCTATGCTGCTTCAACGGTATATCGTTTTGTAAAATTCCGTGTATCTGATATTAATGGAAACAATGTAACGATTGAGTATGTCGTTACCGACCAGACCGAAGAACGTCCGAACGATAATGTCAATGCAAATACTGGTTATGATAATGTTTCGGTAACCGGTTATGAAATTCCTCATTTGAATGACCAGAATGTATACGCCGATCATTATGTAACAATGGACGGAGTACAGATTCTGAACTATGCATTAGAATGGGATAATACAAAACGTCATGCCAACTGGGTAGCTTTTACGTTCGATACTACAACTTCGGCTGATAATGTGAAACGTACAGATGCCTGGTCCGTAGATCCGAAGCTTCCGGCAGAAATGCAAGTTCAGGAAAGCGATCATAAGAACGACGGTTTTGATAGGGGACACCTGTGCGCTTCGGAAGACCGTGTGTACCTGAAGGAGGCAAACGATCAGACTTTCTACTACAGCAACATTTCACCGCAGTTGAATGATTTCAATGGTGGTTTCTGGCGTAAGCTGGAGACTCGTGTACAGACATGGGGACGTTCTACAGCCGATGGTGTATACGATAAGGTGTATGTTACAAAAGGTGGTACGCTGAATAAGCTGCTGAAAAACTTCAAAGGTACTACAGTTGATGGTGGTACTCCTACAACAGACGCAAACGGATTTACTATACACGGACTGGCTTGTCCGGAATATTACTATATGGCTGTTCTGAGCCAGAAAGACGATGTATTCCATGCTATTGCTTTCCTGGTACCTCATAAAGAAGGTATGACCAGAAATCCTTCGTCTGACGAACTGAAAGAATATGTGGTTTCTGTAGACAAACTGGAAGAAGAAACAGGCATTGATTTCTTCTGTAATTTGCCTGATGTACTTGAAAATGAGGTAGAGGCTGCTTGTAACCTGAATGACTGGGCATGGTAACAGGAGGCACATATATGAAGAAATATCTGTTTGCGTTTTTCTGGGCATGTCTGGTAATAGCGGGCTATGCTCAAGAGCAGAAAGGTACGGTTTACGGAGTTGCCTTTTATAACCTCGAAAATTTGTTTGATACGAAGCACGATGAGGGTAAGAAAGATTATGAATATCTGCCCGACGGAAGAAATAAATGGGACGATAAGAAATATCAGTCGAAACTGAAAAATATGTCGACGGTACTTGGATCGCTGGCTACCGACAAGACACCTGAGGGGGCTGCGGTAATAGGTATGGCTGAGGTGGAAAACCGTCATGTGCTGGAAGATTTGCTGAAACAGCCGGCACTGGCCGATCGCGGGTATGAGATTATTCATTATGAAGGACCGGACGAAAGAGGTGTGGATTGTGCTTTCTTTTACAACCCGAAACTGTATACAGTGACAGCTACCAAACTGGTTCCTTATGTATTGGCTCAACCGACAGATCGTCCGACACGCGGTTTTCTGATTGCTGACGGTAAACTGGCTGGCGAACGTGTGGCCTTTATTGTAAATCACTGGCCGTCGCGTGGAGCTGAATCTCCGGCTCGTGAGCGTGCAGGTATGCAGGTACGTGCACTGAAGGATTCGCTGCAACGTCTGGATTCGAAAATCAAGATTGTAATCATGGGCGACATGAACGATGATCCTATGGATAAAAGTATGGCAGAAGCCTTGGGAGCAAAGCGTGAAATGAAAGATGTGAAGAAGAAAGATTTATATAATCCTTGGTGGAATACGCTTGCCGGAGGCGATGGTACATTAAAGTATAGAGGTAAATGGAATTTGTTCGACCAGATTGTTTTTACTGGTAATTTCCTGAACAAGCGCCATAAAAAGCTGAGTTATTTCACTCATGAAATATTCAAGCGTGATTACCTGATGCAAGCGGATGGAAAATACAAAGGCTATCCTTTGCGTACGCAGGCTGGAGGCAGATGGATGAACGGATATAGCGACCATCTTCCGACTGTAGTATATTTTATTAAAAAGTAATACGTTACGTTTTAATGATATAAAAAGAAAATAGACCGCTCCAATCGGAACGGTCTATTTTCTTTTTATATCAAACACTTGTTTATTTGCATGCTTCTGCAATACGTTTTACGACAAAGGGTCCTTCGTAGATGAACGCTGAGTAGATCTGTACCAGATGTGCTCCGGCATTCAGCATGCTGGTTGCTTCTGCTGGAGTCATGACTCCTCCTGCTCCGATAATGAGCATTTCTTTAGGAGCATGTGCAGAAAGATATCTGACAACCTCTATTGATTTATAAATAATCGGCAGTCCGCTGATTCCTCCGGCACCTACGTGAGTGACTTCAGCTTGAGAAGAATGAATAAGCAAGGAGCGATCTTGTGACGGACCGGTTGCGATAAATCCGTCGATATGATGCTGGCGGGCAAAGCTGATAATATCGTCCAGCTTTTCTATAGGTACATCAGCCGGAAGCTTCAGAAATATAGGTTTGCCAATCTGCTTCTTTTTGTCTGCTACTGCAATCAGTACGGAACTGAGGATTTCTGGAGCAATGCTTCCCCAGTTGATTGTATAATAATCGGCATATTCGCTGAAAGTGCTGTACAGATCTGTAATTTCTGTTCTAGCCAGCTCTTCGTCGGCAGGATAATTGGTATTGATATTGACTCCCAATATATATTTCCCGTTTTGTTTCTGCCTCAGATTCTGTAATACCATTTCTTTTCCGGGATTGTTGAATCCGGTACGTGAAATGAGAGCATGGTCTTTAGGTAACCGGAATATACGTGGAGAAGGATTTCCATCGACTTTGTGTGGAGTAACCGTTCCCGCTTCTATAAATCCAAAGCCCAGGTCACTCAGTTCATCGAAACAGCTTGCTTCTTTATCGAATCCGGCTGACAATCCTACACGGTTGCTGAAGTTCAGATTATGCCATTGGAAGGGAACAGCTTTGGGATGAAACAGTGAGCGAGTCAGACTTCTTATTGGCCCCAGATGGCGATATATATGAAGCAGGGTTATAATCTGATCATGGATTTTTTCGGCGTCGATACGGAACAGACAGGGACGAATAATTGATTTATACATAGTGGTAATGGTTTATTTGATTTTTTCCATTACAAAGGTACAATATATTCAAGAGAATCTACCATAAAAAAAAGTTATCCCTTATTACCCGACTGTTAGGTGGCAGCTGTGGAATAATGTATTGAGGATGCTCTGACTGTTATCGGACAATAGCCAGTGTAGAAGATGAACATAAAAAAGCCCTATCAAAACTCCTTTCCGGGGTAATGATAGGGCTTGGGGTTTCAGAATATGACTTTAATGATTCTGAGATTTCTTTTTACAGACTTATTTCTGACCGTTTCTCCATTTTGGAGCACCGATACCCAGCTGGTAAATCTTAGAATTCAATACCTTACTATCTTGTCTGTAGTACAGGTTCACACCATGTTCACCACCTGTTCCGTCCAATGCATCTGCACGGTGCATGTAGCGGTCACTGTTAGTTGCAGCTTTGTGAGGTGGGTTAGGAGCAATCATCAGTTCCAGCGGTGAGATGTCGTCTACCAGAACTTCCAGAGAACCGTTCAGAGTTGCAGAACCGTCGTTGACCAGACTACCGAAGTTGTTCTTGGTTGCAGTCCATGGGTTGTTACTGAATATCTGTCCGTTGCTGAGGAAAGTATTTGTAGAATAGTTATTCTCAAAGTTCAGTGTGACATGTCCGGCAGATCCGTCTGGCAAAGTCATAGTCTTACGGATATCAGCTCCTGCCATAATCATGTTACGGGCATCTCCATCTTGCTTGGTCAGGATAATCAGGTTATTTCTTACGGTATAGGTACTTCCGTCAGGAATATTTCGCATGGCGAAGATATTGCCGGCAGCACGGGTATTCCAGTTGACCAGCGTATTGTTTTCGAATGTGATATTCCATGCTCCGCCCTTCCAGTTAGCCTGTTTGGTTTCATTGAAGAATGACGGGAACGGACAATCGTAGAATGTATTTCCGCGAACAACAAAATCTTTGTAAAGGTTAGAGTTGGCATTGTTGCCCGAACCAGCAATCCAAGGATAACCTCCGGCTCCGTTGCTGTAGTATCCACAATCGAAGAACTGGTTGTCTTCAATCAATACATGATCCCAGATTTTGTAGTTAGGTCCTTGTTCACGGATAAATCCACGGACAAGTCTCTTGAATGTACAGTTCTTGATAACAAAGTTTTCCAAGTGTACTGCCATACCGTTAGAGAACATATTGATGAAGTAGTTACCTGTAGTAGAACCAACTCCAGCTATATTATCACCATAGTTGAGGGCAAGCGGACAGTCGAAATCGATGTCATAGAACTCAAGCATCTTCATGTAGATTTCTCCACCTTCTCCGGCTTGTGGTTGACGACCAAACATCAGGTTCATTGAGTTGACATTTGTTCCTGTTGTATGCATACCTCCAAGCAATACTTTTGCACGTTTACCAGCAGCTACATCTTCCGGATTTGTACGGAGGATGAATCCTTTACAGGTTGTCAGGTTATCGAACATACAGTAAGTTTTTCCACCTTCCAGATAGTATGTTTGTCCTTCTGCCAGATTAACATCCGAGATAAAGTCGGTCAGCATGAAGTCGATACGCATTGCGTCATATTTCAGTGCAACTTCGTGTTGTTCGAGAGCTGTCTGGTAAGCTTCTTCTGTATCGAAGTAGTCACGGCTTGGAGCTGTCAGTTCGTGAGTAACAAGGATAGGTTCTCCCGGTTCACCGTCGGAACGTGCAGAATAGGTATTGTAATATGCATCCCATTTTACCTTGACGTTTTCATTGCGTACGTTGATGACATATACTGAGTTTTTCTGAAGTCCGTCGATATCTACATAACCTCTTGCAAAGTCTTCTTCTGTGAGTTTATAGTTTTTCCATTTTTCGTTTACTGTAGATTCCGGATTGTTGGGTGAAGGAGCTACTTCCAGCCACTGGTAAACGAAGTTGTTGTTGGCATCCAGCTCAAATTTTTCACGATAGATGGCTTTGTCATCTTCGGATACACCTTCGGATACTACATCAAAATTACGGTTCAGCATGACACGCATGGTTGTTTCAGTTGTTTTTGAACCGTCGACATATACACAGAATGGAGTAGCATAACGGTCGGCTGTAGTAATACCGAGAAATTCAGCCCATTGTCTTCCATCGCCGTGTCCGTACCATTTGGATGCATGTGAGAAGTCGGTTATATTGTCATCTTTCTTCGACAATACACGAATGGCAAAACGGAAATCGGTAGAGTACTGCTGGTCTTTGATAACCAGATCGAGTACGTCGGGACCCACAATTGTGTCGAGTAGCAGTAAGCCGTTTTCAGCAGATGTTCCCCATGCATCAGCTCCGTTTGACACATTAGGCTGGAGTGCCTGGCGAATCTGGTATCCGGCACAGTCATTTACACCGTACCAGTACAGATGAATATCGTTTCCGTTAGGACCTTCTGCCTTACAGTTGTATGCGTAGTCATCTCCCTTGCCTCTGTTGTTGTCGCAGATGAACATTGTCATCCATTCCCGGTCTAGTGACGCTCCAAAACTTTCATCTTCGTCAGAGCATGAGCTGAATGAAAGCACAGATGATAGCATTAAGGAATATAGAAATAGTTTTTTCATGGTAATCTTTTTTGAGTGTTGTTATTAATATCCATAATAGTTCTTATAGGCTCCGGCAGAACGCTGGATAGCTGCATTTGGATAAGGCAGAATATAACGTACCGGAGGCAATGCGCTGACTGAAGGAACGCTGTTGCCTTCCAATGGAACTTCTGTTCCGTCTTTTACCAATACTATAGTACCTTGTTCTGTGTGGCGGATATATCCATAGAATGAATATTTACATTGGTTGGTTGGCTCAGAATCGCTACTCCACTGATAGAATTCGGCTGATTCCCATGTTTTTCCATCGATAGCGGTAAGAGCTGTTGCCGGCTGGCTTGCCGATTTGTAAGGATTGTAAATATAGAGGATGTCCAGTGTGGTGTTCGGGTATGGATAACCATATACCTGACTGGGATCTACACGCCATTCTGCACTCTGAGGAAGTACATGGTAATACATATATTCTGGCAGTTCGACCAGATAATTGCTTCCGTCGTGTTCGGCTATATCATCTTCAAATCCGGTATATGTACCGGCGTTTGACATGGCAACCGACAGGTAACGTAAGAAGCTGTATACTACTTCCTGACTGTACAGGTTGTTACGTACAAGGTCGCGCCAGCGGATGTTTTCACCTGCAAACTCCCATTTACGTTCGTCCAGTACGGCCTGGAGAAATTTCTCTTTCGAAGAAGCTGCATTGGTAACGTAAGTATTGACAGCACCCTGATCGTCGAAGGCACGGCTACGTACCTGACGGAGTGACTCTTGGGCTTCTTTAGTCGGACCTTCCAGTTCGTTGATAGCTTCGGCATTCATCAGCAAGACATCGGCATAGCGCATGTAAGGGAAGTTGATACCTGTACTTCCTGAACTTGTATTAAGGAATTGTCCGGCATTGGCCCATAGTTTAGACCATTTGTTGTTGTGTACGGTGTAGTCTGAACGGATCAGGCAGGAATCTTGACTGACATTGTTTGTACTGTTTCCGTAATACCAGAGTCCGTTGACGAAATCACGGCGTTTGTCTTTTTCATCGAATGAGTAGCGGTAGAATGCATTCAGTCTGCCGTTTCCGTCGGCTGCTCCCCATACGTTCTTACCAAGTGTCTGTCCTTCATTGGCTGTAGAGGTAGGACCCTGGATATTTCCAGTTTCGCCTGTTGATTCTTTAGCGAAAGGTATTTCGAAAATAGGATCTCCCTTGCTGATTAGTTCGAAATTACTTTCTTTCAGGAATACATCTTTATAAGAAGTTCCTATGGAGTGAGAACCTGACGAGATAACCAGATTGGTATATTCCTTGGCAATACGGTAGTAGTCCTGATAATTTTCCGGACGGCTCATGACACCGTAGCTTTTAGGATTGTTTTTATCCGGATGGAGTGAATATCCTCCTGCTGTAAGTGCAATACGTGCGATGAGGGCGTATGCAAATTCCTGTGAAGCATGTTCTACAGTGACAGAAGCGGATGAACTCATTTTAGGAGCGATAGCCTTCAGGTCATTTATCAGATTGTCTTGTATTTCTTTACGGTCCATGATAGGAATGACGTAATCACCTCCCAGTTGTGAAGCCGGACGGAAAGTGAAAGGAATATCTCCGAACATAACGACCATGTCATGGTAGACCATAGCACGGATACATTTGGCTTCTCCCATCATCTGCATGATTTCAGCGTCTTCTTCATTGTAAAGCGGGCTGTTTTCCAGATTGTATATAAAACGGTTGGCATCTTCGATAGCTTTGTATGCAGCTTGCCAGTACTTGTTGATTTCGCTACCCTGATCATCGCAGTCGAAGCGTGCATAACTGTTGTGGGTAGCTACGTTTGTACTGCTTATCATCATTTCTACATCGCTGTTGAGGATGAAGCTTCTCTGGAAAGCTTTTCCATACAAGTCGTTTACAAGGATAGATGCATATACTCCATTAAGTGCGCGGTTGATTTCTGTTTTCTGGCTGAAAACGAACTCTTCGCTGTAGCTTGACGGGGATTCGACATCCAAAAAATCATTGCATGATGCCAATGTCAGAGAAGTCAAGCCTATGACTAATATATTTTTGAGTTTCATGTACTTTCAAGTTTTAAAAGGTGATATTTGTTCCAAATACGAAGCTGCGGCTACGTGGGTAGCGGTTGTAGTCCATACCGCAAGTCAGACCTGTCTGAATATCTACTTCCGGGTCGTAACCAGAATATCCGGTAATGATAAACAGATTGGATGCTGAAACATAGAAACGAGCTTTTGAAATACCCATTTTTGATGTCAGCTTTTCTGGCAGTGTGTAACCGATAGTCAAGTCCTGGCAACGAACGAATGAACCATCTTCGATGAAGTAAGAATGAGTGATCTTCTGAGTTACATCGGTTGGGTTCCAAAGTGTTCTGCCTTCGTTCAGCTGACGGTACATGTCGATAGAACCATCGATGAAATAACATTTGTACATACATTCACCGTCGCCATCACGAGTATATCTCCATCCGTTGTCGGCAAATGTACCGAGTACATTATAGAACTTTTTATCGTTGCCTTCTGATGAAGAAAGCTGATAAGCTGTTGCATTGTTTACATCGAAGTCGAGCATAAAGTTGAAGTTCATGGCGAAGTCGAAGTTCTTCCATTGTCCGCTTACGCCAAATCCTCCCTGTACTTTCGGATTGGTGTTACCAATGACAGTACGGTCGTCTTCTGTAATTTTGCCGTCACCATTCAAATCTTTGAATTTGATTTTTCCAGGAAGAGTAGCAATACCTGAGTTAGAGTTTCCTGATACTTCGTTGATGACTGTCTTAGGATGTTCTACTCCATTTTCATCTACCAGCGGAGCGTCTTTAGATGTTCCGTTTTCGGCAGCTGTCGATCCCCAAGGCAGAGCCTGAAGGTTATTTGTCGGGTCGAAATAGAATTCATCCATCGAGTACAGTCCGTCGTAAACGAAACCGTAGATCAGACCTACCTGGTCGCCTACTTTCAGACAGTAGTCATTGTAGCTTGATTTCCAGCGGTTGTTCTGGTCCCAGATAACATTGTCGGTACCGTTCAGTTTGTCTACTTTCATTTTGTTCATACCAAGAGAAAGGTTGGCAGAAAGTACATAATCTCTACCTCTGAGGATATCGCCTGATATACTCAACTCGATACCTTTGTTTGTTACCTGACCGATGTTCTGCATCTGGCTGATATAACCTACAGAAGAAGGTATGTCTGATTTGTAAAGCAAATCTTTGGTAGTATTCCAGTAAACTTCAGGAGTTACAGTCAGACGGCCGCCAAACAAAGTGATATCGGCAGCAAGGTTTCGTGTCAATGTAGTTTCCCACTTGATATCCTTGTTGGCAAAGGTAGTATTTCCCTGGTTGCCGTACCATTGTTCACCAAACTGAGTAGATTCTCCGAAACCAGGACCGCCAGTAGAATTGACAGAATATAAGTAACGCCACATATCGTTGTCGATACGGTTATTACCTGCCAGACCGAAAGCAGCACGAAGTTTCAGTTGATCGATCCATTCTACATCATTCAGGAAGTTTTCTTCAGAAAGCACCCACGCTCCGGAGATAGAAGGGAAGTAGCCCCACTGGTTTCCTGGTGCGAACTTGGTAGAACCATCGGCACGCATTGTCAATGAAAGCAAGTATTTGTGGTTGTAGTTATAACTTGCCTGTCCGAAGAATGAAGCTGTACGGTCAGGAGTAGAAAGCTGTGTATACGATTCCTGTGGAGTACCGAATCCCATGTTTGCCCAAGCCTGATCAGCTTCGAATGCACGTGGAAAATAGCGGTTCTTCTGTACGTTCTTGGTATTTTGGCTATGATAGATTTCCTGTCCTAACAGCAAGGAGATGTTATGAACATTTTTCAGTGTGAAGCCGTATGATGCAGTATTGGTCCAGATATACTTGAATGTATAGTCTTTCTGAATATTGGCAACAGGCTGTGAGTTGTTTTTCTGACCTTCGCTGGTTAGTGCACCATAGAAACGGTACTGGTCTTTCCAAGTCAATCCGATTGTTGCTTCAGAACGGAGTACCAGACCTTTGATCGGTTTCCATTCCAAAGAGAAAGCATTGGTATAGTTGTATGAATACTTTTTCTGCTGGTTAATGCTGATATCGCTCTTAGGATTGGTGTAAGTGAAAAGAGCTTCTTCATCCGGGTCTGCATAAGACGGGTCGATGTATCCGAATTCACGTAAACCATTGGTAGGACGATAGCGCAATACATCGATGATACCACCTGTACCGATATTGTCACCACCGGCTCCTTCATCGCGACGGAACGAGAGCTTAGGATTGATTTGCAAAGTCAGGTTCTTGGTGATATCAATAGCTGTCTTGATGTTAAGGTTAGTACGGCGAACTCCAGAACCCATGATGATACCTTTATCTTCACTCTGGGTTAATGAAGCGTTGAAACGCATTTTTTCAGTACCTCCTCCGATGCTGACATTGGTAGAGTAGTTAATCGGATTTTCTCCCATAACTTCATCTTGCCAGTCGTGAGTAGGTAAGGTGTTGTACATGTCAAGGTCTTGCGGGTTACCGAAGTTTGCGCGGAAGAATTTGGCATTTGATGAACGGCTACCGTTACATGCAGACCATTCATACTGATAACGTGCAAATTCTGCTGCATTCATCAGATCCAGTTTCTTAGCAAGCTGGCTGGTAGAGAGATGAGCATTGAGGCTCACCTGGATCTTTCCGGCTTTTGCCGATTTTGTGGTAACTACAACTACACCGTTACCACCTTTGGCTCCATAGATAGCTGTAATAGACGCATCCTTTAATACATCGATAGATGCAATATCTGTAGGAGGAATATCGTTGATATTGTCTACCTGGAAACCATCGACGATATAAAGAGGTTCGTTGCTTTGGGTTACAGATGTTCCTCCACGTACACGGATGTTGATATCTGCTCCCGGAGCACCATCGACTGTAGTAACCTGTACACCGGCGATTTTACCTTGCAATGCAACAGCTGCCGAGCTGACCGGAATAGCTGCGATTTTAACTCCTGAAACAGAACCTACAGAACCTGTAAGGTCTTTACGTGCTTTGCTGGTATAACCGATGACTACGACTTCGTCCATAGCCTGTGCATCTTCCTTCATTATAACTTTCAAGGCTTTGCCGGAAGTTACAGTCAGTTCCTGAGTCTGATAGCCGATGTAGGTAATAACGATTGTTTTTCCTTTGCCTGAGATCTTGAAACTGAAATTACCATCGAAGTCTGTGATGGTTCCGTTGGAAGTGTTCCCTTTTTCTACGATAGATGCTCCAATGATAGGTTCATTGTTTGAATCTAAGACTTGTCCTTTTATGGTTAAACCTTGTGCCATAATTTCAGGTGGAGCTAATACTAGTAAAAGGGTTAGCAGGCAGAATTTCCACCAAATTGATAATTTGTCTTTCATAGTAATTAATAGTTTGTTGTTACATAAAGTTTAGATCAATACATATGAATAATTTTATTGCCGTGTCTTAAATTGTGAAATAATCTTGTATTGAAGATTTTCGGATGTAATGTGACTGTCAATAGTAGATCAACTCTAGTAAAGAATGTGTGTTAACGCGCACGGATAAAGATCAAAAAAAAATGTGTTTTCATAAATCATGTTTTTTAGTGTCGTATTTTGTTTGGTTTGTATATATCTTCCACAAAGGAATCTTGTAATAGATTAGGTTATCAAATATTAATTATATTAAATTTTGATGCAAATATATAAACGTTTGTTTTATTTGGTTGAAAAAGTCTTATTTATTAACATGTTTTAAACATTTCTTTTTTTAACCTTTTAGATCTCTGTTTTTTAGCATAAAAAAAGAGGCTGCCCCATCGGACAACCTCTTTGTAATGTCGTTTTGAAGTAACGAATTATGCTTCAGCCGGAGCTTCTTCAGCAGCAGGTGCTTCTTCTGCGTTAGCAGCAGCTTCAGCAGCTTTCTTTTCAGCTACTTTCTTAGCGATTTCTTCGTTTACTTTCTTTTCTGCTTCCAGACGTGCTTTAGCTTCAGCTTTCTTAGCTTCTTCTTCTTTAGCTTTCAAAGCAGCCAGACCGTTCTGCTTGTTTTCTTTCCAAGCGTTGAAACGAGCTTCAGCAGCAGCTTCATCGAATGCACCTTTTGCAACACCACCCAACAAGTGTTTCTTCATGTAAACACCTTCGCGTGACAAAATGTTGCGTACGGTATCAGTAGGCTGTGCACCTACCATTACCCAGTGTAATGCACGTTCAAAATTCAAATCTACTGTGGCAGGATTGGTATTAGGGTTGTAAGTACCAATTTTTTCAGTAAATCTACCATCACGTGGTGCTCTTGCATCTGCAATAACAATTGAATAGAACGCATAACCTTTGCGTCCGTTTCTCTGCAATCTGATTTTAGTTGCCATTTCTTAAACGTTAATTTTTTAATGTTAATGATTTGAATTATGCTAATATCTCGTATTAGCGGGTGCAAAGGTACGACTTTTATTTGTATTACAAAAGGTTAAGTAGTTATTATTTGTTATTTATTTCGCGAAGCCATTTTTCCAGTTCGCCTGTCCACTGGCGTTTGTAGATAAAAGAATCACGGAATCCCCATCCATGACCTCCGATGGGATAGGTGTGCAGGCTGGCAGAAACTTTGTTTTTTACCAGTGCCATATAATAGTTCACGCTGTTTGCTACCGGTACCGCACCGTCGTCACTACTATGCATGATAAAAGCCGGAGGAGTTTGTGGGGTGACTTGCAGTTCATTGGAATATTTCTGTTCGAGTTCTTTCGATGGATTTTTGCCCAGCAGGTTGTCGTGAGATCCCATGTGAGTATAAGTCGGGTCCATAGTAATTACTGGATAGAAAAGAATCTGGAAATCCGGACGAGTCTCAGCATCGGTAAAATGAGTGGCAGCAGTGCTGGCAAGGTGTCCGCCTGCCGAAGATCCCATGATACCAACTTGTTGTATGTTCCATTCAGCAGCATGTTGTCGCATGATGCGCAAAGCTTGTTGTGCATCGCTTAGCGGAACTTCGTTATTTCCATTTGGCATGCGGTAGGTAAGTACGGCATAGGTGATACCCTGACTGTTGAACCAGTTTGCCAGATCGTGACCTTCGTGGTTCATCGCAAGGTGAGTATATCCTCCTCCGGGACAGGCAACAATGGCCATTCCATTTCCTTCTTTAGCCGGATAAACGGTCAGAGTGGGTTCTGCTACATAAAGCGGACCGTTTTCTACTTGCTGAGTCATGTTGTTTGTGTTAGGAGCTCCATTGGGCCATAATTTGATTTCCACAGGTTTTTGGGCTGTGAGCATAGTCGAAAAAAAGACCAGGCTCATAAGAAATAGTTTTTTCATACGTGTATTAATTTTATTTGGTTGTTTGAATATTATCCGGTTGTTTGTACCTTATCCGCTGTTATGGTTATAGGAGTGAGCCTATATGCTTTTTCGGACATAAAGTTGTCCGATGACGGTTTGAATCATAACTGCCGGATGGTCGGATTGGCAGGTTCAAAGATAGCATAAATCTTTTAAGATAACAAAAACACCCACAGACTTCCGTCGGAGCAGAATGTCTGTGGGTGAATGTTGCTTTAATGTATAAATATATGTCTATCTGATTATTATGACTTCTTGATGTTCATACTTGCTTTTACCAGATATACAATCAGCAGTACGTAAGCTACTAGCGATGCAACCTGACTTAGCGGATTCTCAAGCCATGCTTCGTTTACGAGGTTGATTCCTCCGAAACGCATAGCAGCGCTGACTACTCCCATCAGTGCACCTCCGGCAATAAATCCGGAAGCGAGGAGTGTTCCCTTTTCTCCGCGTGCGGTGTTGACAGCTTCATCTTTGCTGCGGGTTGTTACATACCAGTTGATTGCTCCACCTACGATAAGCGGCAGGTTCAGTTCCAGTGGAATAAACATACCCAGAGCGAAAGCCAGTGCCGGTACTTTGAAGTAAGTCAGTACGAGAGCCAGTACAGCTCCTATGCCATACAACAGCCACGGGGCAGCTACACCGTTCATCAGCGGATCGATAACGGCAGCCATGGCATTAGCCTGAGGAGCAGCCAGAGCACCCGATGAGAATCCGTAAGTCTTGTTCAGAATCATGATAACACCTCCTACGGTAGCGGCAGATACCAGTGTACCCAGGAATTTCCAGGTCTGCTGTTTGGCAGGCGTACTACCCAGCCAGTAACCGATTTTCAAGTCGGTGATGAAACCTCCAGCCATTGACAATGCTGTACAAACTACACCTCCCATGACCAGTGAGGCTACCATTCCGGTTGCACCTTTCAGACCGACAGCTACCATCACTACAGAGGCCAGAATCAGTGTCATCAGTGTCATACCCGATACCGGATTCGTTCCAACGATGGCAATGGCATTGGCTGCAACGGTAGTAAACAGGAAGGAAATACCTGCTACCAGGACAATGGCTACAATGGTGTGAAGCAGATTGCCCTGCATTACATCAAAGTAGAAAAACAGAGCTACCAGTATAATCGTAATGATAGAGCCGATTGCAATAATCTTCATCGAAAGGTCTTTCTGTGTACGTACTACATTGGCTTCCGCTTTCTTGCCACCCATTTCCTTGGCAGCCAGACTTACGGCACTCTTGATGATGCTCCATGAACGTACGATTCCGATGATACCGGCCATGGCGATACCTCCGATACCGATGCTTTTGGCATACTGAGAGAAAATGGCTTCAGGCGACATGCTGCTTACAGTTTCGGTGATAGCCGGATTCCATGCGTTCAGTACCTGATCGCCCCAGATCAGTGAGATACCCGGAACGATAATCAGCCATACGGTAAGCGAACCGGCACAGATAATGGCAGCATATTTCAGACCTACGATGTAACCCAGTCCCAGTACGGCAGCTCCGGTATTGATTTTTACAACCAGTTTGGCCTTTTCGGCTATCATTTCTCCCCATCCGCAGACACGGGTTGTGAAGTTTTCGTTCCACCATCCGAAGGTAGCTACGATAAAGTCGTACAGACCACCTATCAGTCCGGCAAAGAGCAGCGGTTTAGCCTGACTTCCTTCTTTTTCGCCCGAAACGAGCACTTGTGTACTGGCGGTAGCTTCAGGGAACGGATATTCTCCGTGCTTTTCGCTGACGAAATATTTGCGGAACGGAATCAGGAACAAGATTCCCAGCACACCTCCCAGCAGTGAACTGATGAACATCTGGAAGAAGTCGACTGTCATTTCCGGATATTTGTCCTGCAAGATGTATAATGCGGGCAGGGTGAAGATAGCTCCTGCTACGATAACTCCCGAGCAGGCTCCGATGGATTGTATAATGACGTTTTCACCTAATGCACTTTTACGTTTGGCTGCACTCGAAACACCTACGGCAATGATGGCGATAGGAATAGCAGCCTCGAATACTTGACCGACCTTCAGTCCCAGATAAGCTGAGGCGGCAGAGAAAAGTATCGCCATGGCGATACCCCATAATACAGACCAGAGGTTTACCTCCGGATAGTTTTTGTCGGGCGACATCAGCGGGTGATACTGCTCTCCCGGTTTCAGTGGGCGGAATGCATTTTCCGGCAGTCCTGTCTGTTTTTCGTTTGTTTCTTTCATGGTTTTTCAGGTATTTAGTTTTTTAAATATTTCTTCATGCCATTGGTAAAGTAAATATCCATTTTCCCGTCTTTACGTTCGTAGATGAAATAAGCATCGAGTTCAGGATGAGCATTGCAGATTGCCTTTGCCGAATCAAGTCCGAGCACCATGAACGAAGTGGCGTAAGCATCGGCTGTTGCACAGTCTTTTGCTACGACAGTAGACGAGAGTATATTGTGTTGTACCGGATAGCCCGTACGCGGGTCGATGGTGTGCGCATATTTTTTACCGTCTTTATAGTAGAAGTTGCGATAATTACCCGAAGTGGCAAGTCCGGCGTTGGTGATTTCGAGCACAGTCTGCAATTCCTGATTTACAGCCAGTGAGTCGTCTATCGGTTTGTTGATACCGATGCGCCAGCTTTCCATATTCTGGTTTTCTCCTTTCATAACCAGTTCTCCTCCGATGTTTATCATATAGTTTTTTACACCTTTGCTGTCGAGCAGGCGTGCCACACAGTCTACTCCGAACCCTTTGGCTATGGCGCTACAGTCGAGCATTACACGCGGGTCTTTCTTGACGATTTTCCCATCGATAAGGTCTATTTTCTCGAATCCGACAAACTGACGTATACTGTCTATGGTATGCGCCTGTATGTTTGTGGCGTTCTTGAATCCGAATCCCCATGCATTTACCAGCGGAGCAACGGTAATGTCGAAAGCTCCGTAAGTTTCCTGAGAAATATCTTTCGCCAGACGGAAAACATAAGTAAACATACTGTCGGCCGTCATTTCTTCATTGTTGTTGATGCGTGTGATAACCGATTCCTTACTGAATGGAGAGAGCGAATTGTTTACTTTCTGCAATTCAGCTTCTATATCTTTTTTCAGGTTTTCTTTCGACTGGTAAGTTATCTTGTACATTGTGCCGAACACCAGTCCTTCGTCTGTCTGGAAAGGAGCTTGTTTCCGGAGAATCAATACCGTTCCGATTATCAGGAATGCCAGAAAAGGCAGTTGCCATTTTAAACCTTTATTGTTTGCCATAGATTATATCGTTGAGTTTAATTTATAAAAAAAGATGTTCTACAAGAATTTTTACACCGATACCTATTAATACCAGACCTCCGAAAAGTTCCATACGCAGGTTGAAGCGTTTTCCGAAAAAGATACCGATCAGGTTTCCGACTATCGAGAGAACGAATGAAGCGATGCCGATGATAATGAGCGGAGAGAACAACTGGCCGATAGAGTTGAATCCCGTAAATGCGAAGGAGATTCCTACTGCCAGTGCATCGATGCTGGTAGCTACCGCCATGGTAAGGATTACCTTCAGGCTGGTAGGGTCGAAACTGCATTCTTCGCTGTCCTTAAAATGCTCGCGTATCATACGGATACCGAGAAATGCCAGCAAGGCAAATGCTATCCAGTGGTCGTACGATTCGATAAGGTGATTGAAACGGCTGGCTCCGAACCATCCTATCAGTGGCATCAAAGCTTGAAAGAACCCGAAGAAAAAAGCCATTTTTAAAAATGTCCGCCATTGGATACGGCGTAGTATGATGCCGCTTGTCACCGAAACCGTGAAGCAGTCGATAGCCAGGCTGACGGCAAGCAACCATATTTCAAGTGTACTCATGCGCTTTTAAAAAGGTAAATTGTATATTAAGTTATACGTCAGATTGAAGCTGCTTCCGGCGTTTTTACCGAAACCGGGAACATACCATGGGTTAGAGTTTTCGTGACTGTCTACGCTCATACGCATTTTATATCGTACAGCCCATCCCATGTGGAAACGCTTGTATATTTTAACTTTAATCCCCACAACTCCTTCCAGCCAGCTGGCATTGCTCTTTACACCCAGATCGGCAAAAGGAACTGTTATATGTCCTCCGTAGTTTGGGTCGGTCATGTCAGGACCGCTGGCATCGTAAGTGAAGCTGCTCATACCATATCGTAAGCCTACATATAAGTATCCCGGCAGATAAGGTTTCTGGTAGAAGACATTGTAGTCCATACCAATACGGAAATAAGGAGCCGACGTCTTGTAATGCATGTCGTTGGCATCATTGATGACGTCAGTTTTTCCATATCCTATTTCCACTACGGGCAGGAAGCGGTTTTTTAAGTTAGTCTGAACGATGATTTCACTGCTCAAAATGTCACCTCCCAGCAAATATCCTCCTGCGCCGGCAACTTCTATGCCGACGGAAGTTCCCTGATAAAGCGGAGAAGCCTTGTATTCTGCCTTCAATGTCTCTTTGTCCTTTTTTTGTGCATATGCATGCGACGGCAATAGGAAAAGACTACTCGTCAGTATCAAGAACAGTGAAATATATTTTAAAGTTTTCTTTTTCATTATTGTCTATATTCGGATTGGTTATAGTCAATGAATCGAGGCGGTGACGGGTATTCTCTACTTTGGTGACCTCGTAAAACATCATGGAGCCACAGTCCAGGTTGGTGAAATACGGGATGTTCCGGTGTTCGATATTGATGGTATCAGTACCGGCATACCGTCTTTCCAGGCTGCGATAGATAAAGACAAACCGTGTATGAGTGCCGTAGCTGAACGGGAGTTCGAAACTGCTGGCACCCGCTTCCTTGTTGATGAGTGTATCCGATACGAGTGAATCCTGTACGGTACGGGGCTGGAGGCTTCCGTCGGGCAGGGTATCGTATACTACGATGTCGGCATGTGTCTGTCCCACAATCGTAATGGTGTCTGATGTATTGAAAGACCTTCCGTGCTGGTCTACTAATGAAAAATATGCATACGACATGGAGTTGGGTGGACAGTTTTCTACTTCACACCCCGGGAAGAATATGCATATTAATAAAAGCAAGCCTAATATGGCCGGTAGTTTCTTCATGGTTACAGTTCTTTTTCTATTTGATATTTGTTTCGCTCAGGAGCATTGCGGGCTATCAGTTCTCCGATGAATCCGGCAAGGAAGAGTTGTGTACCGATAATCATGGTTGTAAGAGCCAGATAGAAATACGGACTGTCTGTAATCAGTCTGTACGGATTACCGGCATACAGGTCGTACAACTTGTTGACTCCTATGATAGCTACGGCTATGAAACCGAGAATAAACATGATAGAACCCAGAAAGCCGAAGATGTGCATCGGTTTGATACCGAATTTAGACAAGAACCAGAGTGTGAGTAAATCCAGATAACCGTTGACGAAACGGTTCAATCCGAATTTTGTCTTTCCGTATTTTCGTGCCTGGTGGTGAACCACTTTTTCGCCTATCTTGCTGAAACCGGCATTTTTTGCCAGATAAGGAATATAGCGGTGCATTTCGCCATATACCTCAATGTTCTTGATAACCTCCTTGCGGTAAGCCTTCAGTCCACAGTTGAAATCGTGCAGGTTATGGATACCTGAAACTGCGCGGGCCGTAGCGTTGAACAGTTTGGTCGGAATTGTTTTCGACAGCGGATCATACCGTTTCTGCTTCCATCCCGAAACCAGATCATATCCGTCGACAGTAATCATGCGGTAGAGTTCCGGTATTTCGTCGGGACTGTCCTGAAGATCGGCATCCATTGTGATGACCACATCTCCCTCCGCACGTTCGAATCCGCAGAACAGTGCCGGAGACTTTCCGTAGTTACGGCGGAATTTTATTCCTTTCACCTCCTTGTTGTCCTTACTTAAAGATTCGATGACCTTCCATGAACCGTCGGTACTTCCGTCGTTTACGAAGATGATTTCGTAACTGAATCCGTTCGCGTCCATAACTCTCTTTATCCACGCATGCAGTTCGGGTAAAGACTCTTCCTCATTATATAAAGGAACGATTACTGATATATCCATAGTTTAAAAACGTTTTTTTTGTTTCATTGCCACCAGGCCGGTAGGTATAGCCAGCAGGATGCCGTAAAATATATTTTGAAAAATCAACTGAAATGTAAGTTGCAGCGGAGTCAACGATGAAATCGTATCAAAAGCCTGAATAAGCTGGTCGATGGAAGATACCATTTCGCCCTGGGCACTTGCTTTGATGCTTTCCAGCTGTTGCAGGTATGAGTCTGTCAGAAATCCCTGATCGATAAAGCGGAAATAGACATAGTGTGCTACTGCTGCCAGCAATGCGGCAAACAGATACATGTACAGGGTAAATAAAAAAGCACGGAAAAATGAAATCTCACCGTTACAGTATGTATTTCTGAACTTGCGTACGTAAATGTATCCTAACACAGGAACGAACAGGGTAAGCAGTACGAACAATAGCTGAAGGAGAGGGATAGTGAATCCCAAGGGAAGAAAAATGAATTTGAATATCCAGAATATTCCCATAAAAGTACCGAACCGCATAGCGTGTTCCTGAAGTGTAATCGGTTTGTCTGTTGGCATCTCTGTCTTTACTTTATAACTTTATATATTAAGACTACAAAAGTACGCTTTTTGGAGATATTCCGGGCTATAAAACTTGTAAAAAACGTATTTCTTTCAATTTTTGTGCATTTTTTTGTGGCAAAGTATTGCAGGTTCAAAAAATATGTGTACCTTTGCACCCGCAATCGAGAAACATCGATGATGAATCTCTGATGCAGACATAACATGGGTAAGTCCCATACGGCCAGCTCCCTTCGAATCCTCCAGGGCTTGATCGCAGCAAAGGTAGTTGGTTGTAGCGGCGCGATATGGCAAGCTTGCCCACCTGCCTCTTTAGCTCAGTTGGCCAGAGCACGTGATTTGTAATCTCGGGGTCGTTGGTTCGAATCCGACAAGAGGCTCGAAAAAAACATATTTATTGCCTCTTTAGCTCAGTTGGCCAGAGCACGTGATTTGTAATCTCGGGGTCGTTGGTTCGAATCCGACAAGAGGCTCGAAAAGGTTGGAATATGAATCCAACCTTTTTCTTTTTGTATGCTCGGCATGAGTATTAGCTAACGGGTGCAAGTCCCCAATGAGCCCTAATAGCGGGAATCATACAGCCAAAAGCAAGGGTGTCCATCGCGAGTTGGAATCTGAAAGAAGCTGGCGGCAAACATCTGGTCTGACGAACAGAAACTTCATATAAGGCATATGACCGTGGGTAAGGTTGCGAAACAAACTAAAGCCCTATAGCTATTCGGGACGGTTAGTGTAAATGGAGCAGACATAAGATTGAAAGTTAATACCCTTATCCGAGGAGGTCTCACGGACATATGGTGAGGATGAATGATTCGAAGTACCATGATGGAGTAAAGCTTGCCGTGAGAAGTCAGCAGAGGTCGTAGTACCCAAGGCATGTATGCCTATAGGGAAGGACCAAACTTTATTTAAACGGCATAACTGAAAACTACCGTTTGTTGGAACGAATGCATAAAACCAAAACAGAAGTATTGGGCTACCTTTAAAGAGATAGGACGGAATCCGAAGGGTATAAAGGAGCGCAGACCTACAAATGGATGGTTGAAGAAGATGTCGTGGAAGTGTCTTTCGAAGAATACGAAAGGCATCCATAGTAAAGAACCGCCGTATGCCGAACGGCACGTACGGTGGTGTGAGAGGTCGGAAAACGAAAGTAGGAAGAAAACTACTTCGTTTTCCTCCTACTCGATTATTCCCTCCAAAGAATTTATTTAAGTGCAAAAAAATGTCACCGGTGTTGTAGCGGTGACATTTGTGTACATAAAATTAGTCTAGTCTAATCGTTTTCCTCTTTAATTCTTCTGCATATAAAACAATCTTGTTCCGTTTTTGTTTAAAAAACTTCCAGTTTTTTTATTAAAATTTTTCAGTCAGGCTTTGCCGTAGGTATACAACCGGATTCTAAAAGAAAGCATAAAGCGATAACGGTTGTCTGTTTGTTAGGAAAAACGGAAGATTATTGACATGGCTTGTATCAAATTTTGTTGTTCGAGAGAAAAGTAAGCTAGTGAAAACTGAAAAATTATTCAGATTCCTGCATAAAAGATAAAAGAAAAGTCTGTTTTTATGCGTATTTCTTCCTCATGTTTTTGGAAAAATATTGTGGAAAATTAAAAAAACATCGAGATAAATTAAAAAAATGACTCGATAAGTTGGCTGACTCTTCCGGTAACATGTACAGATACCCTTAAAAAAGGTGCTTTAATGTTTCTGGAAGGAGCTGTTTTGTTCTTCATAAAGTGTTAAAATTTTATCTATCATCTTGGTTATGAGCAGCATCTCTTCGAGATTGTTCCTTTGAAAATATCGACTTCGGTGCAGGCTGAAAAGAAACGAATCTCGAAGGGAAAAATATGCAAAATGTCAGTTTGTCAACTAACATTTTAGTCTATGTACTGTTGCAATTCGTTCGCAGGAATTTCCTGATTGCCCTGATTCGGCATAAGGTCAGATGAAACAGTCGGTTCAGTCATTCGTTCTTCATCGCCACATGCGGCAGTCTGCGTGCCTCCCCCAAAAAGAAAGTCTAGTGGTAAAATAATCTTTGTCATGCAGGTAATGGTTTGGGTTTATAATTGTTTTTTCGGATTTGACTGAAAGTCTTTAATGTCTTTTTCATATAAACGTCAAAGCAACCGAATCCCCCTATATTTATTTGTTAAAAAATATTATATCAGCAATCATGCCAGTGGTATGATGTATCCTGATAGCGGAAAATGGATTCCGTTATTAGGTTTATTCTTTTTCGGGAATATTGCTTGGTTGTTTCTGCTGTAATAAAGCCTTTATGTTGACTGAGTCGAATACAGGTGCTTGGTGTGTATCAAAGTATTTGTGATTCTCGAAACGATTAATCCAGTAATCCGGTTGTCTTGCTCCTGAAAGAGATTTTTTGCTTTCCCTTGAAGTGGTATGGAAGAGATAAGGATACATCCGGTAACTAACGCGGACCTTGTAAGTGAGATCTTTCTCATTTGTTTGATTATTAGAGAGGTTAATAAGCAGGTAATAAAACAAATATACTGAATCTTTAGTCTTCTGTAAAACATTTGAAGTGAAAATTTTCAATATACCGTATTAAGATTTCGCATTGCATTCTTCTGTACTTCTTGTCTTTTGCGTATTTTTGCACTCGAAAATCGAACTATTAATTATAAAATAAAAAAGGAATGGGTGGTTTTTTCGGTACAGTCTCAATGGCTGAATGCGTAACCGATTTATTTTACGGTACGGATTATAACTCACATTTAGGTACGAAACGTGCCGGTATGGCAACATATTCGGAAGGCGAAGGTTTCGTTCGTTCTATTCATAGTCTGGAAAGTTCTTATTTTCGCACCAAGTTTGAATCGGAACTTCCAAAATTCAGAGGCAAGTCGGGTATAGGTGTAATCAGCGATACCGATCCTCAGCCTATCATGATAAATTCTCACCTTGGAAAATTCGCCATTGTAACGGTTGCGAAGATCAACAATGTGGCTGAACTTGAAAAAGATTTGCTCGATGCAAATATGCATTTTGCGGAAATGAGTTTGGGAAAAACAAACCAGACAGAGCTTATTGCATTGATGATTGTACAGGGAAAAGATTTTGTAGACGGTATTGAAAATGTTTACAAGAAAATCAAAGGTTCCTGCTCGATGCTGATTCTGACAGAAGACGGCATTATCGTGGCACGCGACAAGTGGGGGCGTACTCCGATTGTGATAGGAAAGAAAAATGGTGCTTATGCAGCTACCAGCGAATCAAGCAGTCTGCCCAATCTGGATTACGAAATCGACCGTTATGTAGGTCCGGGAGAAATTATCCGTATGCGTGCTGACGGACTGGAGCAGCTTCGCAAACCGAATGAAGATATGCAGATTTGCTCGTTCCTGTGGGTTTATTATGGCTTTCCGGTATCTTGCTACGAAGGACGTAATGTAGAAGAAGTTCGTTTCATGAGCGGTTACAAAATGGGTAAGACCGATGAGTCGGAAGTGGACTGTGCCTGCGGTATTCCCGATTCAGGTGTAGGTATGGCATTGGGATATGCCGAAGGAAAGGGTATTCCTTATCATCGTGCCATTGCGAAATATACACCAACCTGGCCACGTAGCTTTACTCCCAGCAATCAGGCTATGCGTTCGCTTGTGGCAAAAATGAAACTGATTCCCAACCGTGCCATGTTGCAGGGTAAGCGTATTCTGTTCTGTGATGACTCTATCGTACGCGGTACCCAGCTTCGTGACAATGTGAATGTGTTGTACGATTACGGAGCTAAAGAGGTTCACATGCGTATTGCCTGTCCGCCGCTGATTTACGGTTGTCCGTTTATCGGTTTCACTTCTTCAAAGAGCGATATGGAACTGATTACCCGCCGTATCATTAAGGAAATAGAAGGTGATGAAAATGCTAAGCTGGACAAGTATGCTACTACCGACTCACCTGAATACAAGGAACTGGTAGAACGCATCCGTGCCCGCTTCGGACTGACATCATTGAAGTTCAATACACTGGAAACGCTGATAGAGGCTATCGGTCTGCCGAAATGCAAGGTGTGCACACACTGTTTCGACGGTTCAAGTCACTTTTAAACAGCTTTTTCTGATATGAAATAAGCGCAGAATCCATAATTCCGGTAGTTCCGGATGGATTCTGCGCTTATTCTTTTTATAGACTTCTGAAGCAGGTTTACACTGTATCAGAATGCTTCTGTCATATTGAAATAGAACAAATTCTGTCGGTTGATGAAATTACGTCCAAAATCCAATCGGACATTCATGCGAGGCTGCACTTCTATGCGCAGACCTACTCCGGCGTTAGGCAATACTCCTTCAATTTTTCCGGGAGTTGGTCCCATGAATCCGGCTCCTCCCCAGGCCACGAAACCCAGGTGATGAATGATCTTCTTTATCCGGTTGCTTTGATCAGTATTGAACATTTGGCGGTATTCCATCAAAGCGATGTGCGAGCTTTTATCACGGTATTGTCCCATGTAGTAACCGCGCAGATCGAAAGGTGTACCGCTAAGCACATATTTATTTAAAGGTATGTTGTTTCCAAAAACATTTTTGGTCTGCACCGTCCATGCCAGCACTTTTCGCTGACCAACTGATTTGTACTGTCGGTAGTCGAACTCGAAGCGATAAAAGTTGTCATCACCTCCCAGCCATTTCTGATACATGATTCCACGGAAGTCCAGATAAACTCCCTTGTACGGATTGGCGGGAACATCTCGTGTATCGTAAGTCAGCAAGAATCCCAGTCCGGAGCTGAAATTACTGTATCCGCTTGTACCTCCTCCGGCTCTTTTGTAATCTTCCTGTTCTGTCAGATACTTGGCAGGATCGGTTATCTTGTCGTAGTTCAAGTCGATTTGCGGACCGACGAAGAAATTACTTTCTCCTATACGGAACAGAAACCATGGGTTTATCTGTATACCGTTGTACCGGTATTGACTGGTAGTATCGCTGCGCACATAGTCCTTGTTTGTGCTGTATCCTACTCCGTAGAAATTTTCCTGAGTATTTTTATAGCTGAACTGTCCGAAGATGCGGAACTTGTCATCCTTGAAAAAAAGCTGAGGCTTAACCATGATGTTCAGCCCTCCCTTAAACATGAATGCCATTGCGACGGGCAGTACAGAGCGCCGCATGGTTGTGTCTTGTGGATTCATACGGAATGTCATCAGCGCACTACCTCCCACCAGAAGACCGAAGTCTGGGCTAAAGCTCGGACCTCCCAGAATGTTATAGTGTAAATTGCGTTCTGCTGATTTTTTCTGATGCTTCTTTTTGATGTTTGAAGATGGAGTGGAAAGCGTATCGCTTGCAAAGATGCCTGTGGGTTCTTGAGCAAGACAGGCAATGGTAAGCAAGCATGCGGTGCACAGTAGAATTATTTTTTTCATAAATTATAAATTTCGATGACAAAAGTAAGAAAAAAAGCGTTATAGCTCCCGTCTTTTTATAAGACTTTGTGGTATGGTATGTGTTTTTAACTGCTTTATGCTAAAACGGGAGTATCGTTTATAAATAACGGCTAAAAAATGGTAATGCGTTTGGCTGTTCGAAAGCTATTTCCTATTTTTACACAACAGAATTATTAACAACGAAAGAATAATGACAGTAATAGAACGTTTTTTGAAGTATGTAACTTTCGACACACAGTCTGACGAGTCAACCGGTGTAACTCCTAGTACGCCCAAACAAATGGTTTTTGCCAAATATCTGAAAACAGAACTTGAGGCATTGGGACTGGAGGAAATCTCGTTGGATGACAATGGTTATCTGTTTGCCACTCTTCCTGCAAATGTAGATAGAGATATACCTACAATCGGTTTCATAGCTCATATGGATACCAGCCCCGACATGTCGGGAGAAAATGTAAATCCTAATATCGTCCGTAATTATGGAGGCGAGGATATTACACTGTGTAAGGAAGAGGGAATCATTCTTTCTCCCAAGCAGTTTCCAGAACTGCTCGATCATGTAGGAGAGGATCTGATTGTAACCGACGGCCGTACATTGCTGGGAGCTGATGATAAGGCTGGTATTGCCGAAATCATTGCTGCTGTGGCATATCTGAAAGAACATCCTGAAATAGAACACGGAAAAATTCGCATAGGCTTCAATCCGGATGAAGAAATCGGACTGGGAGCACATAAGTTTGATGTAGAAAAATTCGGATGTAAATGGGCATATACAATGGATGGAGGTGAAGTAGGTGAACTGGAGTTTGAAAACTTCAATGCAGCTGCTGCCAAGGTACATGTAAAGGGTAGAAATGTACATCCGGGTTATGCTAAAGGAAAGATGATTAATGCGCTGCTGGTAGCTAACGAGTTTGTAGGTATGCTGCCTGAAAACGAAACACCGGCTACAACCGAAGGATATGAGGGATTCTATCACCTGATCGGTATGGAAGGTGAGGTAGAGCAGGCTACTGTATCTTATATCATCCGCGATCACGACCGCCAGAAGTTTGAGGCACGTAAGATTTTTATGCAGAAATGTGCTGAAAAGGTTAACGAAAAATATGGCGAAGGTACGGTTAGGGTAGATATTAAAGATCAGTATTACAATATGCGCCAGCAGGTAGAGCCGTTGATGCATATCATCGATATTGCTTTTGCCGCCATGCAGGAAGCCGGAGTGGAACCGAAAGTGAAGGCTATCCGTGGAGGAACAGACGGTGCTCAGTTGTCGTTCAAGGGATTGCCTTGTCCGAATATCTTTGCCGGCGGACTGAATTTCCACGGTCGCTACGAATTTGTTCCTATTCAGTCTATCGAAAAGGCTATGAACGTGATTGTCAAGATAGCCGAACTGACTGCCAAGAGATACTAAGAAAGCTGATCCGATAAAGAAATTTATCACAATCTCACCACAGATTGTTGGCTTTTCCAGATGAGCCGTCGGTTTTTACAGGAAAGCTAGGAATCTGTGGTGATTATATAAAATATTAACCTTAAACATTCTATCTGATGAAAACTACTCCTTTTACCGAGAAGCATATTGCTCTCGGTGCCAAAATGCATGAATTTGCTGGTTATAACATGCCTATCGAGTATTCGGGTATTCTTGATGAACACCATACAGTCTGTCAGTCGGTAGGAGTATTCGATGTTTCCCATATGGGAGAATTTTGGGTGAAGGGACCGCATGCACTTGAGTTTATTCAGCAGGTTACATCCAATAATGCGGCTGTACTTACTCTGGGAAAAGTGCAGTACACTTGTTTCCCAAATGAAACCGGAGGTATCGTCGATGACTTGCTTGTCTATTTTTATGAACCCGATAAATATATGCTGGTGGTCAATGCAGCTAATATAGAAAAAGACTGGAACTGGTGTGTGGCTCATAATACGGTAGGGGCTGAACTCGAAAATTCATCCGACCGTATTGCTCAGTTGGCTGTTCAGGGACCAAAGGCTATTGATACTTTACAGAAACTCACTTCTCTTAATCTTTCGGAAATACCTTATTATACCTTCCGTGTAGGTGATTTTGCCGGAGTACCGAATGTGATAATCTCGAATACAGGTTATACCGGTGCGGGTGGTTTTGAATTATATTTTTATCCTCAGGATGCCGATCGTATCTGGGATGCTATATTTGAAGCCGGAGCTGAATATGGTATTAAACCTGTCGGACTGGGAGCACGTGATACGCTTCGTCTGGAAATGGGATTCTGTCTGTATGGCAATGATATAGACGACACAACTTCTCCTTTGGAGGCCGGTTTGGGATGGATTACCAAATTTGTCGGCGGCAAGAATTTTACCAATCGTCAGGCACTGGAGAAACAGAAGGCAGAAGGTGTAACTCGCAGGTTGGTAGGCTTTGAGATGATAGACCGTGGTATTCCTCGTCATGGATATGCACTGACCGACGGAGAGGGAAATGTTATCGGAAATGTAACATCCGGAACGATGTCGCCAACCCGTAAAATCGGAATCGGATTAGGATATGTACAGATTGCATTTGCCAAACCGGATACGGAGATTTATCTGGATAATCGTGGACGTCATCTGAAAGCGAAAGTGGTGAAGCCTCCTTTCCGGAACATGATTTGATACCTCGATGCAATAATCATAGAAAAGTCGTTTCTGCCTGTTTTAATCTAAAAAGGAAGAAACGATTTTTTATTTTTCTGAAATGAGAAGCTTATAATTTATCAGGTTTTGTGGATGTCATTATTTTGTTGTTAAATTAGATCTTTTCATACATAGCTGATTTATAAATATATCGCTTATTGACTTTTGTTTGATTTATTTTCACATACAGATTGTTTGTTATAAAATGACATCTGCTATTTATTATTTTTTTTGTTTCTTGTGGTAGTTATATAAAAAATTTATTATATTTGCTCGATATTTTAAAGAAAAGAGTCTTTAATGGCTTTTCTCTTTATTTGTTTAACCTTATAAATACCTTGTTAATTTTTTGTTTAAAAAATCAATTGAAACTTTTTAGTGCTTTCAATATTTCTATTTGAAAGTTTGAAATCTTATTGTGTAAGTTTTGTAAAAAAGAAGGAATGGTCTCTACGTTTATTTTTTGCAGGAACTGAGACAATATTGTTGACTGCTATTTTGTTATTAGACTAAACTAAATTTGATTTTTTTATTGTAATCTTTATTCTTTACTATGGCTTTACTGAAATGCTGTGTAAAAAATAAAAGTTAAAAACCTTTAATTTACTAATCTTTATGAAAAAAAGTAAATTTGCGCAACTAATGTTGCTCTTGTTGTTAACTCCAGGAGGTGTTGCGTGGGCAGGTTCGAATGATGTTTCTAGTAATAGGACATCCCTGTCCCAGCAAACAAACAATGTGAAAACTGAAGGTGTCGTTGTCGATGCAAAAGGTGAACCATTGATTGGTGTAAGTATTCTCGAACAGGGAACTACGAATGGAACCATCACTGATATTGATGGTGTATTCTCTTTGCAGGTTTCTCCCAATGCTGTATTGGAAATTTCCTACATTGGTTATAAAACACAGAAGTTGGCTGTTAAACCTAATTTAGGCCAGATTGTCATGCATGAAGATACAGAAGTGCTTGAAGAGGTTGTTGTGACCGCACTTGGTATCAAACGTTCGGAAAAGGCATTGAGCTACAATGTACAGCAGGTAAAAGGAGATGAATTAACTACTGTAAAGGATGCTAACTTTATGAATGCTTTAGCAGGTAAGGTGGCTGGCGTCAATATCAATGCTTCTGCTTCGGGTGTTGGTGGTGCAACTCGTGTAGTTATGCGTGGTGTTAAATCTATTGCCAATAATAATAATGCTTTGTACGTAATTGATGGTGTACCTATCTTTAATACCAATAATGGTGGAACAGAAGGTGCTTATTCTGAACAGCCTAGAGGTGAAGGTATTTCGGACCTTAATCCGGATGATATAGAAAGTATGTCGGTGTTGAGTGGACCTTCTGCTGCTGCTTTGTATGGTTCTGCTGCTTCTGCCGGTGTTATCTTGATTACAACAAAGAAAGGTAAGGAAGGTAAAGTGAGTGTAACTGTCTCAAACTCTACAACTTTTTCTAAGCCGTTCTTTACTCCTAAATTTCAAAACAGTTATTTAAATGTGCCTGGAAGTTTTTCTTCTTGGGGTGAAAAGGGATCGTCTAGTTATGGTGATTATGATCCTATGGGATTTTTCCGTACAGGAACTAATATTCAGAATTCGGCTTCATTATCAGTGGGTAATGAAAAAAATCAGACATATTTGTCTGTCGGTACAACCAATGCGAACGGTATGTTGCCTAACAATGAATATGAGAGATATAACTTCTCTTCACGTAATACCACTAAGTTCCTGAACGATAAGCTGACTCTTGATGTGGGATTCAGTTTCATTATTCAGAAGGATTTGAACTTGACAGCTCAAGGCCAGTACTTTAACCCTCTTTCAGCTGTCTATCTTTTCCCGAGAGGTGAGAACTTTGGTGCAATCCAGGCTTATGAAACATTCGATATCGGACGTAATATCTATACACAAAACTGGCAATGGGGTGACCAGGGTCTGCAAATGCAGAATCCTTATTGGGTGATGAACCGTATGCCACGTACGAATAATAAGCAGCGTTATATGGCCAATGCCAGCTTGAAATACGACATTACAGACTGGTTGAACGTAACAGGACGTGTACGTATTGATAACTCTTCTATTGACTATGAAGAAAAACGCTATGCTTCTACTAATACGTTGTTTGCTAGTACGACGGGTTTCTATAAATTCCATAAGACAGATGACCGTCAGGTATATGCCGATATTATCGCAAATATCTCTAAGACTTGGGAAAGTTTTACTTTGAATGCCAACTTAGGAGCAAGTACTACTCAGTTGAATTATAAGAACTCTGGGTATCAGGGAGCTCTTGGAGATATGCCTAATGTATTTACTTATTATAATATCGATAAGAACGGACGCGATACTTATCCTTTATTCGAAGGATGGAGACAGCGTACCAATGCTTTGTTTGCAAGCGTGGAAGCTGGCTGGAGAAATATGCTGTATCTGACTGTAACCGGACGTAATGACTGGGATTCGGCTCTGGCACATACTCCTAATAAGTCATTCTTCTATCCTTCAGTGGGTCTTTCTGGAGTTATCTCAGAAATGGTGAAGCTTCCTGAATGGTTCAGCTATTTGAAGGTAAGAGGTTCTTACGCGGTTGTGGGTACTTCTATTCCTCGTAATCTTACTTCACTTTATAGTTATGAATGGGATAAGTCTACAGGTAAGTGGCAGACAATGTCATATAAGCCGCTAGGTGAACTTCTTCCAGAAAAGACTTATTCATGGGAGGCTGGTATCAATGCACGTTTCTTCGACGGAAAATTGAATTTGGATGCTACATGGTATAAATCGGATACTAAAAATCAGACTATAGAAGTGCCATTGTCTGCTACTTCCGGATATACAAAGATGTATTGCCAGTCTGGTAACGTACGTAACTGGGGTATGGAGTTTGCCTTGGGATTCAATAATACATGGGGTGATTTCTCCTGGAGTTCTAATGTAACTTATAGTTTTAATAGAAATAAGGTGACAGAATTGTTGAAAGATTATGTAGATGAAACCGGTATACATTATTCTGTAGACCGTATTGAAAAAGGTGGAATCGATGCTTGTCAGTATATTTTAACAGAAGGTGGTACAATGGGTGATTTGTATGTCAAGACTGCATTGAAACGCGACCAGAACGGTAATGTGATGATTGAAAACAACAACGTTGTACTTGAAACTTTATCAGAACCTAAGAAAGTTGGTTCGGTATTGCCTAGTGGAAATTTAGGATTTAGAAATGATTTCAATTATAAGGGAATAAATCTTGGATTTATGTTCTCTGCTCGTTTTGGTGGAGTTGTTCTTTCGCAGACTCAGGCTATTATGGATCAGTTTGGTGTGTCTGAAACAACGGCTATAGCTCGTGATAATGGCGGAGTTCCTGTTAATAATGGGGTAATCGATGCTCAAGCATATTATACAAAAGTGGGTGGTTCGAACGGTTTGTTGGAGGATTATGTGTATGATGCAACTAACCTTCGTTTGCAAGAATTGTCATTAGGATATACATTGCCTGCTAAGTGGTTTAATGACGCTGTGAAAATTAATCTTTCTGTTGTGGGACGTAATTTATGGATGATTTACTGTAAAGCTCCATTCGATCCGGAAGCTACAGCTTCAACAGGAACTTATTATCAAGGGCTTGATTATTTTATGCAGCCGAGCCAAAGAAGTTTTGGTTTTAATGTAAAAGTTCAATTCTAAACATTGATTATTATGAATAAAAATAAATTGACACTAAGTATATTTGCTTTGGGGCTTATGATGGGGGGAACTGTCATGCTGAATTCATGTATTAGCGATGACCTGAATGACCCAATACATAAAATTTCTAAAGAAGATCTGGAGGGAGATAATTATGGCTTGGGAGCATTTTTCCTGCCTATGACTGACCTCGTTGTTCCGGCACAGGAAAATCACTATCAGATGGCAGAGAATTTGGTAGGTGACATTTATGGACGTTATATGATGTATACAAATGATGGATGGAACGCGGCGAAAAATCCTCCGTTGTGTAATGTCCCTTCAGATTGGTATTCTTCTCCTTTTAATTATATGGCTGAGTTTTATGCGGCTTATAATGAGGTGAAAAAACAGACAGAAGAAAAAGGTACAAACTATGCTTGGGCACAGATTCTGAAAGTAAGTTTCATGCAGCGTTTAACTGATACTTATGGTCCTATTCCATATAAGAGTATTAATTCTACTTCACTGACAGTGGCTTACGACTCTCAAGAGGATGTGTATCGTGCAATGTTTGATGATTTGAATGCAGCTATAGAGGTTTTGACTTCTTACGTTCAGGCCAATCCGGGAGCTGCTCCGATGGCTAAGTATGATAATGTTTATGCTGGTAATTTCTCTCAATGGGTTAAATATGCCAATTCTTTGAAACTGCGTATGGCATTGCGTATTAGTAAGGCGTTGCCCGATTATGCTAGAGAACAGGCTGAAAGTGCTGTTAAGCATTCGCTCGGTGTAATAACTTCAAATTCAGATAATGCCAGCTATTATTATGAAAAAGGAAATCCAATCAATGTGATGTGGGATAGTTACGGTGATGCTCGTATGTGCGCCGATATTTTGTGCTACATGAACGGTTATAAAGATAAGCGCCTGGAGAAATATATGCAGAAGCATACAGGAGATTGGAGTACTGTAGAATATGCGGCAATTCCTTCAGGAGTGTATGTTGATTTGCAGACTAATACAAAAAAATATTCAGCTCCTAATATTATGAAGACCGACCGCTTGATGTGGCTGAATGCAGCGGAAGTTGCTTTTTGTAGAGCTGAAGGCGGTTTATTAGGATGGAATGTTGGCGATGGTGGAAGTGTTGCTGATCCTGAAACTTTTTATAATCAAGGTATACAGCTTTCGTTTGAGCAGTGGAATGCTTCTGGGGTTGCCGATTATATTGAAGATGCTACTTCGGTTCCTGATAAATATGTTGATCCTGCAGGAAAGCATAGAACGATGGATCCACCTAGTACAATGACTGTCAAGTGGAGTGAATCTGCTAATGCTAGCGAAAAGCTGGAACGGATAATGATTCAGAAATGGATTGCATTGTATCCGCTGGGGCAGGAAGCTTGGAGTGAAATCAGACGTACAGGATTCCCTAAAGTATTTAACTTGCCAAATCAGGCAAATGACAATATCGAAACGGTTCCAAATCGTTTGCCATTCTCTTACAATGAATATCTGAACAACAAGACTAATACAGAAAATGCTGTTGGATTGTTGGGTGGAGAAGATAATTTTGCTACTAAACTTTGGTGGCAGAAAGGTAACTAATGGTAGAATTTTAAATGAATAAATCATTACTGTCCCGTAAAAGTGGATAAATAGTTCTTTGAAATAACTGAAATATAGCTTATTATACTCTATTTGTAAAGCGCGACGATTTGAAATTGTACCTTTGAAACCAAATCAAATGGCTTCAAATGAATCAAGACAAATATGTTTTCGCTCAATTGGTAGAGTTTTTGAACAACAATAAATTCAGAAGAATCGTGGACAAATACGATGGAAATCGTTACGTCAAACATTTCACTTGCTGGAACCAGCTTCTTGCTATGATGTTCGGACAGCTAAGCAATCGTGAGAGCCTACGCGACCTGATTGTTGCATTGGAAGCACATCAAGCCAAGTGTTATCATTTGGGATTGGGTCGTGAACCCTTGGCCAAAACCACACTTGCATCAGCTAACCAAAATAGGGATTACAGAATCTTTGAAGATTTTGCATTCTTCATGATGAAAGAAGCCAGTGATAAACGAGCTACTCATATTCTGGATATCGAAGGAAAGAAGTACGCTTTTGATTCAACCACCATTCCGTTATGTTTGGCAACATTTCCTTGGGCTAAATTTCGAAGTAAAAAAGGTGGAGTCAAGGCACATGTCCTTTATGACATTGAGGCTCAGGTTCCGGCTTTTTTTACAGTAACCACAGCTTCAAAACATGACTCAACAGCAATGTCTGCAATTCATTATGAACCAAATGCATACTATATTTTTGATAGAGCGTATGATTCGTTTAAGGAACTATATCGGATTCATCTTACTGGCTCTTTCTTTGTCGTAAGAGCCAAGTCGAATCTTAAATTTAAGTTCTGCAAATGGAAACGCAGACTACCAAAGAATATACTATCTGATGCTGAAGTGAAATTATCAGGATATACCTCTGAAAAGAAGTATCCGGAATCATTCAGGATTATCAGGTTCTATGATGAAGAAGATGATCGTGAATTTACCTTCCTGACAAATGCCAAACATATATCTGCACTTGATGTAGCTAATCTCTATAAAAAGAGATGGCTTGTAGAACTGTTCTTCAAATGGTTGAAGCAGCACCTTAAAATCAAAAGGTTCTGGGGCGCCACAGAAAACGCAGTCCGTATTCAGATAAGTGTGGCTATTATCACTTATTGTTTGGTAGCTATTATCCAACATGATTTGCACTTAAGCCGTTCGACCTATGAGGTCCTACAGATTTTGAGCATTTCATTAACGGATAAAACACCTTTACAAGAGTTGTTCAATAAGACTAATTTCAATGATGTCAAAGAGCAATTAAATCCCCTTTTCCCGGGGTTGTTTGATTAATATTTAATTCGTCCCGATTTTAACGGGACACTAATGTGAATAAATATATGAAAAGTTTATTGAATAAAATAATTATTCCGTTTTTTGGACTGGGACTTATGATTACTGCATGTAGTGACTGGACAGAACTGGAACCTAAATATGCAAAAGATTTGACTCAGACAGATAAATCTGAGGAATATTACGAGGCACTTAGAGCTTATAAGCAATCGGATCATGCGGTAGCTTTTGGTTGGTATGGTAATGCTACAGGTATTGGAGTCAGTCTCGAAAACTGTCTGGCAGGTTTGCCTGATAGTGTCGACTTTGTTTCTCTTTGGGGAGGCTGGAAGGGTATGACTCCCGAAGTGCAGAGAGACCTGAAATATGTACAGACTGTAAAGGGTACAAAGGCTTTGGCTTGCTGTATCATCATGGAAATGGGTGACCAGATTACTCCGGAAGAATATAATGCTACTCGCGAAGACCGTCATAAGTTCTGGGGATGGGTTGATGGTGATGAAGAGGCTATCAAGGCTTCTATCGTGAAATTTGCTAATGCTTTTGCTGATACTATCGATAAGTATAATCTGGATGGATTTGATCTGGATTGGGAGCCTTCATATGATCAGCCTTTCGAAACTAACAAGGAGATGTGCAAGAATGGCCGAATAGCTATTTTCCTGCAAACATTGATTGACCGGGGAATGGGTGCTCGTGCTGGAAAAGGCAAACTGCTCGTAATCGATGGAGAGCCCGAACATTCAGAAATACCGGCTGAAATGGGTAAAGACTTCAATTATTTCATCGGACAGGCGTATAGTTCATGGGGTGATAGCGACCTGGATGGACGTTTGGCTAGAATTATTAACCATTATGACGGTGTCCTTACCCCGGAAGAATGTGCTAAGAAATTCATCGTTTGTGAGAATTTTGAGAATTATGCACAAACAGGAGGAGTATCATATTATTACGACCGTGAGGGAAATAATTATAAGTCGCTCGAAGGTATGGCACGTTGGAAACCGCAATATAATGGTGAAACTTTCTCCAGAAGTGGAGGCGTAGGTACTTTCCACATGGAATATGAATATAAAGTAAGTGGTATGTCTGGAAACTATCCGTTCCTGCGCAATGCCATACAGATTATGAATCCTGCAAAAAAATAAATGGCTATGAAATCATTATATAGAAAATTAGGACTACTGTCCGTTGTTTTGATGGGCTTATCTTTCAGTGCTTGTGATGATGCTAAATATAAACCTGTAGATACTGGACTTTATTTGGCAGAGACTAGTACAAAATCTTTGGTTGGAAAGAAAATCATTTCAGCAGATGATGGACATTATAATTTTACAATTACTCCACGTCTGATATCTCCAATGGATCAGGATGTAACTATGTCTTTAGGCATTGATAAGGATTTTTTAAATCAATATAATGCTCGTTATGGTACAAGTTTAGAGGTTGTTCCAGATGAATATGTAGAATTCTCGAATAAGGAAATCACATTGAAAGCTGGTGAGGTTTTATCTTCAACTGTTGAAGTAACTATAAAGCCTTTGTCGAAAGAAATGGTGGATAGTGGAAAAAAATATGCACTTCCTGTTGGGATTATAGGAGCTAACACAACTTTGCTGGCAGGTGCTTCTTCTATTCTTTATCAGTTGGAAAAAACTCCTATTGTTACAGTTCCGATTCTTAACAGTGGGAATAACGCTAAGTTCAACATGATAAACGATTATTCATTAACTCAATGGTCTGTTGAGTTCTGTGTTAATATAGACAGGCTAGGCACTGGCATTGGACAGTTGAATAATCAGGCTATGTTTAGTGCTTTTGCTCCTGGTGGTATGGATGGTGAGATTTATACCCGTTTTGGTGATGCTCCTATAAAGGGGAATATCTTCCAGATAAAGAATCAGGGTACTCAGATTAACTCTAACATGGAGTTTAGTACTAATACATGGTATCATTTGGCTGTTGTTTGTGATGGTGTTACTCTTTCTTTGTATGTGAATGGCGAATTGGATAATCAGATTGCAGTGACTGGTAAGGTTACTAATCTTGGAAAGGATAAATTTGGATTTGGTAATACTGATTATTTGAAAGCAAATGTAAAGGTTTCAGAATTAAGATTCTGGACTAAGGCTATATCTCAGACTCAGATTAAAGAGAATATGTATTCTATTGACCCGACAACAGAAGGGTTGGAAGCCTATTGGAAAATGGATGAAGGTTCAGGAAATGACTTTAAAGATTATACAGGACACGGTAATAACGGATATTCAGTTGGTACAACAGTGTGGTCACCAAATGAACGTCTGGATGGAAAACAATAAATGATGTTTTTAAAATTTACAACATTTATTTTTAATAGGTAAAAATATTATATAGAAGGCGTTACCAGTAAGATGGTTTGGCGCCTTCTTTTTTCTTATTTAATAAAATATATTATGAAAACACTAGGACAATTTTCAAAATTGGCTTTTTGTGCCTTGCTGGCTTCTTCCTGCCTGCAAGCAGAAGCACAAGTTGATTTAGTCAGGGGTGGTAAGACTAAATCGGTAATTATTCTACAAGATAACACCAGAGAGAACCGTACAGCAGCAAATATCCTGCAACTTTTTGTAGGACGTATTTCGGGAGCTGATATTCCAGTTGTAGCAAACCGTAAAGTAAAGAAAGGGGATATACTGATTGGTGGACAGGTTCCTGCCGGAGTGAAAGAAGACGGCTATGCTTTGTCTACTGCCGGTGGTATCTTAAAAATATCCGGTGAGGCTAATGGAGTAGTTTATGGAGCGGTTTCTCTGCTCGAAGATTATCTGGAAGTAGATTATTGGGGAGAAAACGAGTATTCACTGAAGCAGTCGCCTGATATTTCCCTGCCCATGATAGAGAAAGTGGACAACCCGGCTTTCCGCTATCGTCAGAGTCAGTGTTATGCCATGCGGAGCGATTCCATTTATAAATGGTGGAACCGCCTGGAAGAACCTCAGGAAACATTTGCAGCCGGATATTGGGTACATACTTTCGACAAGTTGCTTCCGGCTGAAGTATATGGCGAGAAACATCCCGAGTATTATGCATATTTCAACGGAAAAAGACATCCGGGAAAAGCCAGTCAGTGGTGTCTGACCAATCCGGACGTATTCGAAATAGTATCGCAGCGTATAGATTCTATTTTTAAGGCGAATCCTGACAGGAAGCTGATTTGTGTAAGTCAGAATGATGGAAATTATACAAACTGTACATGTGAAAATTGCCGGAAAATAGACGAGGAAGAAGGAGCTTTGTCTGGCTCTATGATTTATTTCTTGAATAAGTTGGCTGCACGTTTCCCCGACAAGGAGTTTGCTACACTTGCTTATTTGTATACGATGAATCCTCCCAAGCATATCAAGCCTTTGCCTAATGTAACGGTGATGTTGTGTGATATTGATTGCGAGAGAGAAGTTTCGTTGACCGAAAATGCCAGTGGACGTCAGTTTATGAAAGCCCTCGAAGGCTGGTCGCAGATATCAGACAATCTCTTTGTATGGGACTATGGAATTAATTTCGACAATTATTTGTCACCTTTCCCGAATTTTCATATTCTGCAGGATAATATACGTACCTTCCGTGATCATCATGTAAAGATGCATTTCTCTCAGATAGCAGGTAGCTGGTGTGGCGATTTTGCCGAATTGAGAGCTTATCTTGTTGCCAAACTGATGTGGAATCCGGATGCTGATGTTGATAAGCTGATGAAGCATTTTCTGAACGGTTATTATGGTGCAGCAGGAGATTATTTATACCGCTATATCAAAGTGATGGAAGGGGCTTTGCTGGGAAGTGGATTGCGTCTGTGGATTTACGACTCTCCGGTATCACATAAAAACGGTATGCTTCGTCCGGCTTTGATGAAGCGCTATCAGCAGCTTTTCGATGAGGCTGAAGCTTCGGTAAGCAATGATCCGGTGCTGTTGGAACGTGTAAAGAGAGCACGTCTTCCGCTGCTCTATTCTGAGTTGGAACTTTTGCGTACTGAACAGGAAAAAGACTTTACTGCTGTTGTTCAGAAACTAGATTATTTTGAAAAAGAAGTAGAACGTATGGGTGATCCGGCTTTAAACGAACGTAATAATCATGCAATGGATTATTGTAAACTGTACCGCGAGCGTTATTTGCCGAGAAAAGAAGTCAATCTGGCTAAAGGTGCCAAAGTAACCTGGCTGGAGAAACCTCATGACCGTTATATGAAATTAGGTGAAACAGCACTGACCGACGGACTGTTTGGTGGTTCCAGTTTTGTTGAGAGCTGGGTAGGCTGGGAAGGAACCGATGGAGCTTTCGTTCTTGATATGGGCGAGGTGAAAGAGGTGAGAAGTATTGAAACTGACTTCCTGCATCAGATAGGGCAGTGGATTCTCTTCCCGCTGAGTGTATCATACAGCTATTCAACCGACGGAAAAGAATATCATTTGTGGAAGACCATCGATATGCCTGAAGAGCGTTCGGGTATGGTGCTTTTCAGAGGTGTAAAAGCCGACTCGGAAGTGCCTTTGCAGGCTCGTTATCTGAAAGTAGAGGTTACCGGAACAAAGGTATGTCCTCACTGGCATTACGGAGTAGGACATCCTTCCTGGTTCTTTATCGATGAAGTTACTGTACAATGAGTTTTATTTCTTTAAAATATATTTTTGCTTCATAGTTTTTTAAGATAGACTGAGTTCTAAAGATGGCATGTTGCCTCTTGGAACTCAGTTTTCTTTTGTGGTTGTGTCTGTTTTCTTGGCTCTAAGGAGTCATTTATTTGTGAATCACTGTTACAAACAGAGTCTGTTTTCTTAATTTATGTTGTAAAACACAGTTTTTTGACCTGGTTATTTGCTAATTCCCAGATACTCCGTATCTTTGCACTGTGTTTTTCATAGTATTAGATTTAAGGTTAACAAAGGTTGGAGTACAGCGGTACTCCTTTTTTTATGTCCGTACTTTGGGAAGTACCGGATATAAAAAAAGAGAAACCCGACAAAAAGCCAAGGTTTCTCTTGAAATTTTAAAAAAGCTGACAATTAATTTTTTTCCAAATTCATTAATACACGTCCCAGCATCATGATAGTTGATCCACGGAGCTCAGGAAGCGAAGTTCTGATGTAACTGATAATTTCCGGTGTCAATTCCGGTGAGTTGGGGAACAGACGAGTTACATTGAGCAGAATAAGCTCGAAATCTTTTTGATCTAATTCTCCTTTCTTGTTTTTTACCATTTCGAAAAATTGTTTTTTGTCTCCTTTGGCATAACATTCTATCAGTTCGAACATTGGTGCGAAAGGATACTTTTTGTCAAGTTTCAGTGAACGGATATCCTTTTTCGTCTGCTGATATTCTGCTTCATTATATTTGTTTTCTTCGAACGTATAGCCTGACAGGTAAGTAGAAAGAGCCGAATGATATAGCTTCTGGATATGGCTCAATGCTTCTTCTTTTACTTTTGCGTCAGCCTGATTGATATGTTTTACCCAATATTGACATTTCGGGTCGGAGATGTCAAAAGTGTATCGTGAGAAAACAAACAGATTTTCTGCCGAAAGTTTCTGTTTGTCAGTCAGTGAGTTGAAATAGTCATTAATGATTTTATACCCTTCATCGTATTTCTTTTTTTCCATGAAATCCATGGCATAAGCGTTAACGAGCTCCGGAGTTCTTTCACCACTTTCGTAACGTTGTTTCATACGCTCAGGAGTCAGCTCCAGATTTAGTTCGTTCTTTACCTTCGTGATGAAAGCATCGGCGGGGAAAGCACCGGTAATGGTTACTTTTGCATTACCTTGCTGGTCGGCAATGATAAAAGTCGGATAAGCCTTTATATTGAATTGCTGTGCAAATGCTTTTCCTTCTTTTTCTGCGTTCAGTTTAATGCAGACAAACTGTGCATTAAAGAAATCGCCTACTTGTTTTTGCGGGAATACTTCTTTAGACATCTTCCGGCAAGGACCGTACTAGTCTGTATAGAAATCGATGAATACAAGTTTGTTTTCTGCTTGTGACTGTTTAAGCGCTTCATTGAAATCAATGTTGCGGAAATTGGTCTGAGCTGTTACGGTACCTGTTGCCAGTGTCAGACTAAATAAAAGTGTTATAAGTGTTTTTTTCATAATAGTATGTTTTATAATTTAGAAACGAACTCCTATAGAGGCTGATATTTTTCTGGAGAACGGATAATCGATACCACGTTCTTCTTTGATGGTAGATAAGCGGAAGAGGTTATTACCATAGATGCGCACATTGAATGAAGAAGCACCGATGGATTGCAGCCATTTTTCGGTAGTGGTTTCATATCCCACTGACAGAGTAGACAATTCCAGTGTGTTGTCGTCGGCAATGAAGCGGGAAGACATGTTGGTTACAGTGGTATCGTCGATACGTTTGAACTTGGCGATATCACCCGGTTTCTGCCATCTGCCGTAAAGTGCTCGTTTGTCCTGATTGTATTTTACTTGAACGTCGCTGATATTTTCTACTTTGTTGAACAGGGTAGACAAGAATGCTTGTCCGCCATAGCGATAGCTGAATATTGCATTGATAGAGAATCCTTTCCAGTAGAAGCTGGAACCAAATGCTCCTTCCATATCCGGAGTAGAGTCACCACAGATTACTTCGTCGGCAGAATCCCACTTAAAGGTATACGAACCGTCTTTACGGATGAATATTTCATTACCGGTCATCGGGTCAATACCTGCTGAGCGTACTGCATAAAGAGCTGTCGGGCTGGCTCCGTCGTAGTAACGGATCAGACTTTGGTTGGTACGTTCTTTTTCGTTGTATTTCTCCAGCAGATCACCTATGTTGTAATATTCCGATGTAATATGACGCAGGTTGGCATTTACTGTCCAGTTCATATTCGGTTTTCTGATGATGATGTAACTTCCTGTAAAAGTGACACCCTGGTTTCTCATGGCACCAATGTTCATCGGAACAGATGTAATACCAGAAGAGGGCGGGAAGTCGATGTTCAGCAATAACGGGTCGGTTTTCTTTCTGAAATAGTCTACGTTCAGGCGCAGGCGGTTCTGGAACATTTCTACATCAAGACCCCAGTTCTGTTCATTGGTACGTTGCCATTGCAGTCCACTGTTACCCCATGTCTTGACTAAAGCTGACAGACCGAACATATTCGGATAGCTGGTATAATAAGTATATACGCTGTTAGCCATTTTAGCATTCAGGTTGGCATTTCCCGGATTACCGACTGAGTATCTCAGCTTCATGTAGTTGAGGATGTTGTTCTGACGGAAGAACGATTCGTTGTGAATGTTCCATCCTAAACCTAATGACCAGATGGTAGAGAACGGATTATCTACTCCATATACAGACGAACCGTCGGAACGAAGGTTGAAGTCCAGCAAGTAGCGCAACTGATATCCGTAGTTGAAGTTAGCATAATAGCTGGCATGTCTGATTCTGGAAATCGAAGAACTTGGTTTACCGCCTTCTGGATATCCGTTTGAGAAGTTCGGATTCGAGAACATGTCGCTGAATAACCTATTGCTTGGAAGATAGATAAGTTAGATTGGTTTTCGCTGATTTGCATACTTCCGATGGCGTTGACAGTATGTTTACCGAAAGTCTTACCATAAGAAACGTCTAAGCTTCCGTCGTATGAAGAAGATTTTGTGTTCGATTCGTTATAGCTTCCTTTTTTCAGAACTTCGGTAGTCAGAAACTCACTCATTTCCGGTGATTTGAATACCTGGGCATTATAGCGTCCTACAGTAAGACCGAACTTTCCTCTGATGCGGAGTTCCGATATCGGACGGTATTCAATCTGGAAGTTGTTGACAAAGGTCAGCTGGTTGCTCTTGTCATAGCTGCTCTGATTGAAGTCCCACAGAGGATTGGTGATGTACTGGGTTCCGGAAGTGGCAGATATAATCTCTTCCATGACTTGCTCTACTTCTCCATATTCATTGTATTTGTCGTAAAATGGGTTAGTTTGTGCAAACTTACTGAACGAAACTGTTGGATTTTCTACATCAGTATTAGTGATGTTGGTCTGGTTGGTAAATGCAAACTTATCAATACGGTAAGTCAATTGTACGTTTCCGTTCAGAATGTCACGGCTGGAGTTTTTCATTGCACCGTTTGTCTGTGTGTAAGTCATACCGACACCGTAGCGGAAAGCGGCATCACCTCCTTCGGCAAAGATGTTATGGCTTTGAGTGAAACCTGTTTGCAAAGGCTCGTTCAGCCAGTATGAATCAATTCCCTGCTTACTTCTCAGCAAACGCAGGTTATAAAGACTCCTGTAATACTCATCGATGATATTACCGTTTGAGTCGAGTGAACCATAATAGCCAGCTAGTCTTTCATATTCAAGTTTTTCGGAAGAGTTCATCAGGTTATAGTCAGTCAAATCTGCCCATTCGATACCGAAGTTACCGTTATAGTTAAATTTCAGTCTTCAGGCCTCTGGCTTTTTGGTTTCCACAACTACTACACCATTGGCTGCTTTCGAACCGTAAATAGCAGTAGATGAAGCATCTTTCAAGATCGTGATACTTGCTACTCGGTCCATACTCAGGTCAGTAATGGTCGATAGAGTGGTTTCAAATCCATCCAGAATAAATTAGGGTTGGTGCTATATTCTGTTTCCAGACCTACGATGTTGGTGTTACCTCCGATATTGAGGTTCATGGTTGCATTCGGGTCAGATCCGGCAAGATTATTTTCCAGAATGATGAAAGATGGGTCAAGTACTTTCAAACTTTGCAGAACATTCTGGTTGCCGACTGTTTTCAATTCTTTTTCCGAATAAGTAGCCATAGATCCGGTAAAGCTTTCAGCCTTTCGGGTATAGATGCCGGTAATTACGGTTTCCTGTAAGGATACGGCATCCGGTTCCAGGCGGACTTTTAATTTCTCGGAAGGATTGGAAACACGAACCGTCTGTGTTTTCATTCCGACATATGAGAATATGAGCGAGTGGATGTTTGAGGGGATGGCAAAAGTAAATTTACCGTCTATATCTGTTATGACTCCTACTCCATGAGCATTTTTATAGGTAATGTTTACACCCGGTAAAGGATTGCCGTTTTCATTGATGACAACGCCTTGGTAGGTAACTTTATCGCTTTGAGCAGATTGAAAGTTTGGTTAAGATTGTTTTCCGTGGCTGCATGTATCTGTGGGCTAGCGATTGGAAAAACACTTACGGCCAGAGCCAGATAGTTAAGCTTGTTGCCATGTAGCCAACTTTTGATTGGGGGGATGGCTTGCGACAAGCAATTAGAATGCTTCTTTAAATTCATAGTTATTAGTTATTGTAAGATTACGGATGCAAACGTATGGAAAATATATTAACGAATCAATATTTTGTATAATTTTTTTGAAAAAGATAAATTTTAAGCATTTGTTTTCTGTGTTTTAGTTTCTATTTGTAATACTTTTATGTGTGTAGACCTTTAATTTATATCCTGCATGTATATGATAGGGAATTTAACCTGCTAGCTTGATCTGGATTTATGTCAGAAACTGATAGCAAAATTCAGTATATAGTCCTTTTTCCGTCATTGCTGATAATCAGTCTGTTCATTATGCTGAAAAAAATATGCTGTAATTTTAAAAAAAGAAGGTGTATTTTAGGTGAAAACATGCCGTTGTTTTGATGAAGAGAAGGCGTTGTTTTTCCATTGTGCCGTTTTTTGCGGATAATGCGGTGTGTTTTCCTTCGCGCACATGCGCCCGCCCGCGCAATAAATATTATTGTGCATGTTTTCCTCCTCCTTCTGCGTCCGGTAAAAAAATATGCCGCGTAACATAGCTGTTTTCCAGTGTCTTACGAAAAAACTTTCAGGAAAAGTCAAAAAAAAGTCGTGTAAAAGTTGGAGTTTGCGAAAAAGTGCGTAATTTTGCACCCGCTTTCGAGAGAGAAACGCGCTGAAGCATTGACAGAGTGAACGTGAGGTTTCCGGTTTTTCGGTTGTTGCCTTGTATCTTACCTTAGCGGTGCTAAGGGAGCGAGAAGGGCTTGCGGTTCCGGTTTCTGACCGCTGGAAAATTTTTTCGAAAAAAAAACTTCGAAAAAATTTGGTGGTTAAGAAAAAACCTCTTACCTTTGCAAACGCTTTCGCTAACAAACGGAAGCTTAGAAATAAGAGATAGTTCTTTGAAAGACTTTAGATAAACAAACGAAATGTAGTACAAGCAGTAGTCATGTGATATATATATATAATGTGTATCCGTGATGAAGTGATAAAACCGTCAATCTGATTAAACAATCAAGAAACATTCGGTCACCTGAACAGAGATAAAAGTACTCGCAAGAGTAAAAAGATATTTTACAATGAAGAGTTTGATCCTGGCTCAGGATGAACGCTAGCTACAGGCTTAACACATGCAAGTCGAGGGGCAGCATGAACTTAGCTTGCTAAGTTTGATGGCGACCGGCGCACGGGTGAGTAACACGTATCCAACCTTCCGTTTACTCAGGGATAGCCTTTCGAAAGAAAGATTAATACCTGATAGTATGGTGAGATTGCATGATAACACCATTAAAGATTTATTGGTAAACGATGGGGATGCGTTCCATTAGGTAGTAGGCGGGGTAACGGCCCACCTAGCCTGCGATGGATAGGGGTTCTGAGAGGAAGGTCCCCCACATTGGAACTGAGACACGGTCCAAACTCCTACGGGAGGCAGCAGTGAGGAATATTGGTCAATGGGCGAGAGCCTGAACCAGCCAAGTAGCGTGAAGGATGAAGGTCCTACGGATTGTAAACTTCTTTTATACGGGAATAAAGTTTCCTACGTGTAGGATTTTGTATGTACCGTATGAATAAGCATCGGCTAACTCCGTGCCAGCAGCCGCGGTAATACGGAGGATGCGAGCGTTATCCGGATTTATTGGGTTTAAAGGGAGCGCAGACGGGAGATTAAGTCAGTTGTGAAAGTTTGCGGCTCAACCGTAAAATTGCAGTTGATACTGGTTTCCTTGAGTGCAGTTGAGGCAGGCGGAATTCGTGGTGTAGCGGTGAAATGCTTAGATATCACGAAGAACCCCGATTGCGAAGGCAGCTTGCTAAACTGTAACTGACGTTCATGCTCGAAAGTGTGGGTATCAAACAGGATTAGATACCCTGGTAGTCCACACGGTAAACGATGGATACTCGCTGTTGGCGATATACTGTCAGCGGCCAAGCGAAAGCATTAAGTATCCCACCTGGGGAGTACGCCGGCAACGGTGAAACTCAAAGGAATTGACGGGGGCCCGCACAAGCGGAGGAACATGTGGTTTAATTCGATGATACGCGAGGAACCTTACCCGGGCTTAAATTGCAGACGAATTACGAGGAAACTTGTAAGCCGCAAGGCGTCTGTGAAGGTGCTGCATGGTTGTCGTCAGCTCGTGCCGTGAGGTGTCGGCTTAAGTGCCATAACGAGCGCAACCCTCGTGGTCAGTTACTAACAGGTTAAGCTGAGGACTCTGGCCAGACTGCCATCGTAAGATGTGAGGAAGGTGGGGATGACGTCAAATCAGCACGGCCCTTACGTCCGGGGCTACACACGTGTTACAATGGGAGGTACAGAAGGCTGCTACCCGGCAACGGGATGCCAATCCCCAAAACCTCTCTCAGTTCGGACTGGAGTCTGCAACCCGACTCCACGAAGCTGGATTCGCTAGTAATCGCGCATCAGCCACGGCGCGGTGAATACGTTCCCGGGCCTTGTACACACCGCCCGTCAAGCCATGAAAGCCGGGGGTACCTGAAGTGCGTAACCGCAAGGAGCGCCCTAGGGTAAAACCGGTAATTGGGGCTAAGTCGTAACAAGGTAGCCGTACCGGAAGGTGCGGCTGGAACACCTCCTTTCTGGAGCGTGACCTGAATAAGGGTTTTGTCCCTTGTGCTGCATGGGGGTTTGTTTAACGATATAGAAGAGAGAAAGATGAAGCCGAGTCGGTAACAGACTAGGTTGAACTGAATCACAAAAGCTAGTCCTATAGCTCAGTTGGTTAGAGCGCTACACTGATAATGTAGAGGTCGGCAGTTCAACTCTGCCTGGGACTACCCGAAAGGAAGGAAGAAAAAAACTTCCTTAAAAATTTGCAGTAACGAAGGAAAACGCTTACCTTTGCAGCCGCAAAAAACGGGGGATTAGCTCAGCTGGCTAGAGCACCTGCTTTGCACGCAGGGGGTCAACGGTTCGAATCCGTTATTCTCCACCATAAAGATAGGTCTATGACATGATGTAACAAGCAAAAAGTAATTTTAGTACGAAAGCTAAAAGTATATATCATCCCGCACTATAATATATAGTGTGCACGTGATAAGGAAAGTAGGAAAGGGCGCATGGCGGATGCCTTGGCTCTCGGAGGCGATGAAGGACGTGATAAGCTGCGATAAGTCACGGGGAGGTGCAAATAACCCTTGATCCGTGAATCTCCGAATGGGACAACCCGTTACCTTGAAGAGGTAACATCCATCAATGATGGAGGCTAACGCAGGGAACTGAAACATCTTAGTACCTGCAGGAAAAGAAAATAACAATGATTCCCCCAGTAGTGGCGAGCGAACGGGGAAGAGCCCAAACCGTTCATGTTACGGCATGGACGGGGTTGTAGGACCGCGTCGTTGCAAGAAATTTTGCGAGAAGAACGATCTGGAAAGTTCGGCCGAAGACGGTGACAGCCCGGTATTCTAAGCAAGACGAAGCATAGCGGTATCCTGAGTAGCGCGGAACACGAGGAATTCTGCGTGAATCTGCCGGGACCATCCGGTAAGGCTAAATACTCCCGAGAGACCGATAGTGGACCAGTACCGTGAGGGAAAGGTGAAAAGCACTTCGAACAGAAGAGTGAAATAGTACCTGAAACCGTGCGCCTACAAGCGGTCGGAGCACGAAAGTGTGACGGCGTGCCTTTTGCATAATGAACCTACGAGTTGCCGTCTTTGGCAAGGTTAAGGGACATGAGTCCCGCAGCCGAAGCGAAAGCGAGTCTGAACAGGGCGTCAAGTCAGCGGCGGCAGACGCGAAACCAAGTGATCTACCCTTGGCCAGGATGAAGTCTGGGTAACACCAGATGGAGGTCCGCACCAATAAGCGTTGAAAAGCTTCTGGATGAGCTGAGGGTAGGGGTGAAAGGCTAATCAAACTTGGAGATAGCTCGTACTCCCCGAAATGCATTTAGGTGCAGCCTTGCGGGTTACTGATGTGAGGTAGAGCGACTGATTGGATGCGAGGGCTTCACCGCCTATCAAGTCCTGACAAACTCCGAATGCGCATCAGTTCTACCGCAGGAGTGAGGGCATGGGTGCTAAGGTCCGTGCCCGAGAGGAGAAGAATCCGGACCACCGGCTAAGGTCCCGAAATGACAGCTAAGTTAAACTAACGAAGTCTGATTGCTAAGACAGCTAGGATGTTGGCTTGGAAGCAGCCATTCATTTAAAGAGTGCGTAACAGCTCACTAGTCGAGGAATCGGGCGTGGATAATAATCGGGTATGAAGTTGTCTACCGAAGCCGTGGGATCAGCAATGATCGGTAGGGGAGCATTCCATTCCGCGTCGAAGGCGTGGCGTGAGCCATTCTGGAGCGTATGGAAAAGCAAATGTAGGTATAAGTAACGATAAAGGGGGTGAGAAACCCCCTCGCCGAAAGACTAAGGTTTCCTGATCAACGCTAATCGGATCAGGGTCAGTCGGGTCCTAAGGCTCAGCCGAACGGCGAGGCCGATGGCAGAAACGGTTAATATTCCGTTACTACCTTTGAGGGTGACGTGGGGAAGCAGTAGTGACACTGCCGCGGGCTGACGGAATAGCCCGTTAAAGAGTGTAGGCGTTGATTTCCGCAGGCAAATCCACGGAAAGAGCCGAACTTGACAGTATGGAGCGTCCTTCGGGACAATCCAACAGCGCAGGTAATCAGACTGCCGAGAAAATCCGCTAAACATAACTTCAGAGGTACCCGTACCGCAAACGGACACACGTAGTCGGGTTGAATATACTAAGGCGCTTGGGTGAATCACGGTTAAGGAACTAGGCAAACTGACCCTGTAACTTCGGGATAAAGGGTCCCTCCTCGCAAGAGAGGGCGCAGAGAATAGGTCCAGGCAACTGTTTAACAAAAACACAGGGCTGTGCGAATATGAAAGTAGAAGTATACAGCCTGACACCTGCCCGGTGCTGGAAGGTTAAGAGGAGATGTCATCGCAAGAGAAGCATTGAATTGAAGCCCCAGTAAACGGCGGCCGTAACTATAACGGTCCTAAGGTAGCGAAATTCCTTGTCGGGTAAGTTCCGACCTGCACGAATGGTGTAATGATCCGGACGCTGTCTCAACCGTGAGCCCAGTGAAATTGTAGTATCGGTGAAGATGCCGATTACCCGCGATGGGACGAAAAGACCCCGTGAACCTTTACTATAGCTTAGCATTGAATTTGGGCACGCGATGTGTAGGATAGGTCGGAGGCTTTGAAGCAGGCACGCCAGTGTTTGTGGAGCCGCTGTTGAAATACGACCCTTTGTTTGTTTGAATTCTAACTCTTGGTAAGAGGACATTGCTTGGTGGGTAGTTTGACTGGGGTGGTCGCCTCCAAAAGCGTAACGGAGGCTTCTAAAGGTGCCCTCAGGACGATCGGTAACCGTCCGCAGAGTGTAATGGCAGAAGGGCGCTTGACTGGGAGACAGACAAGTCGAGCAGGTAGGAAACTAGAGCATAGTGATCCGGTGTTTCCGTATGGAAGGGACATCGCTCAAAGGATAAAAGGTACTCCGGGGATAACAGGCTGATCCCTCCCAAGAGCTCATATCGACGGAGTGGTTTGGCACCTCGATGTCGGCTCGTCACATCCTGGGGCTGGAGAAGGTCCCAAGGGTTGGGCTGTTCGCCCATTAAAGTGGCACGCGAGCTGGGTTCAGAACGTCGTGAGACAGTTCGGTCTCTATCTATCGTGGGCGTATGAAATTTGCGTGGCTCTGACACTAGTACGAGAGGACCGTGTTGGACCGACCTCTGGTTTACCGGTTGTGCCGCCAGGTGCATCGCCGGGTATCTAAGTCGGGATCGGATAAGTGCTGAAAGCATCTAAGTACGAAGCCGGCCACAAGATTAGATTTCTCAGGGTCGTCAAAGACGATGACGTTGATAGGATGCAGGTGTAAAGGTAGAGATACCAAAGCCGAGCATTACTAATTGCCCGTATGCTTTCCTTGTCAGGAAGGATGGGTGATATATACTTTCAGCTTCTTGAGAAGTGCTTGAATTACCTGCTTGTTAGTCATGAATACATAAAGGATATTCAGGTGACTATTGCACGAAGGTTCCACCTCTTCCCCATTCCGAACAGAGAAGTTAAGCTTCGTCACGCCGATGGTACTGCGCAAGTGGGAGAGTAGGTAGTCGCCGTCTTAGGAGAAGCCCTGCAGCATCACAAGTGCCGCGGGGCTTTCTTTTTTTCTGTAAACTCAGAATTTTATTGTATCTTTGGAAAACCAAATCTAATTTCTCATTTATAAATTTATTGGAAGAATATGAAAACACGTGCTTTTCGTTTTTGGCAAGCTATTTGCTTAAGTGGCCTTTTGGGGATATCTTCTCTTTATGCGCAGAATTCAGAAGCAGATTACGTACCTGCTCCAGAGAATCTGCAAGCTAGAAAAGAATTTCAAGACAGTAAGTTTGGTATATTTCTCCATTGGGGAATTTACAGTATGTTTGGGCAAGGAGAGTGGTATATGCATAATGCCGATATTGATTGTCACGAATATGCTAAGGTTGCATCAGGCTTTTACCCTTCACGCTTCAATGCACACGATTGGGTTGCAGCTATAAAGGCTTCTGGAGCTAAATATATTTGCTTCACCTCTCGTCATCATGACGGATTTTCCATGTTTGATACTAAATATTCTGATTATAATGTTGTAGATGCTACACCTTTTAAGCGGGATATTATTAAAGAATTGGCGGAGGAGTGTCAGAAACAGGGAATAAAATTGCATCTGTATTATTCACACTTGGATTGGAGTAGAGAGGATTATTATCCTTTAGGTAGAACTGGCCATGGAACTGGACGTACCTCCCATGGCGAATGGAGTACATACTATCAGTTCATGAATAACCAGTTGACTGAGTTACTGACCAATTATGGGCCGATAGGAGCTATTTGGTTTGACGGTTTATGGGATCAGCCAGACGATTTTAATTGGGGACTGGATAAACAGTATGCTTTGATTCATAAATTACAACCTGCTTGTTTGATCGGAAACAATCATCACAAATCTCCTTTCCCAGGAGAAGATTTTCAGATGTTTGAACGTGATCTTCCCGGAGAAAATAAAGCTGGACTTTCTGGTCAGTCTATCAGTACTTTGCCATTGGAAACTTGTGAAACAATGAATGGTATGTGGGGATATAAGATCAAAGATCAGAATTATAAGTCTGTTAATGAGTTGATTCATCTGTTGGTGCGTGCTGCCGGAAAAGGAGCCAATTTATTGATGAATATTGGCCCTCAGCCTAATGGAGAATTACCTGCAGTAGCTGTTGAACGTTTGAAAGGAGTAGGTGAGTGGATGTCGAAGTATGGAGAAACAATTTACGGTTCTACTTCCGGCAATGTTGTTACAGCTTCTTGGGGAACTACTACCAGAAAAGGAAACACACTCTATATACATATTTTATCACAGAAGATGCCTGAATTTGTTACTTTGCCATTGAACGAAAAGGTGATATCTGCTACCTTGTTTGATACGGGAGAAAAGGTAAAATATGAAAAAATTCAGGGAGGTATAGTTCTGCATACAGCCAATTTGAAACCTTCGGTAGACTGCATAATATCACTTAAGTTGAAGTAAAATGTATAGGAAATGATTTTTCTTGTTTATCTTTACAAAAAGAAATAAAAGTGATGTTATGGTAATAAAAACAATTTTAGATACAGACTTGTATAAGTTTACTACTTCATATGCATATATAAAACTCTTTCCTTATGCATTAGGTACGTTTACTTTTAAAGATAGAGATGAAACAGAATATACAGAAGGTTTCCTGGAAGCATTGAAAAACGAGATTCATAATCTGTCACTGGTTGCATTGCGTAAAGAGGAACTGGAGTATATGTATACACATTGTCGTTTCCTGCCGCATGTTTACTGGGAGTGGCTGTCTTCTTTCCGTTTTGATCCTGAAAAGATAGAAGTGTATCTGGACGAAGAACACCATTTGCATATCGAAGTTACAGACTACCTCTATAAAGTGACACTTTATGAAGTTCCTTTGCTGGCTATTGTTTCTGAGATAAAAAACCAGTTCCTGAACCGGATACCGGATAAAGAATCAATTATAGCTAAGTTGGCTGGGAAAGTTGAATTATCCAATGAGCATCAGATGCCGTTCTCAGAATTTGGAACACGTCGTCGTTTCTCATTTGATGTACACGATATTGTTGTCGCTTATCTGAAAGAACATGCTCGTTATTGTACCGGAACGTCAAACTGCTATCTTGCCATGAAATATGACATGCGTCCGATGGGAACCCATCCGCATGAATGGTTTATGTTCCATGGAGCACAGTTCGGTTATAAGCATGCCAATTATATGGCTTTGGAAAACTGGGTGAATGTATATGACGGAGATTTGGGAACAGCTCTTTCGGATACATATACTTCCGATTCATTTTTGTCGAACTTTAGTCGGAAGCAGGCAAAGCTTTTCGATGGAGTGCGATGCGATTCAGGAGATGAATTTGAATTTATTGACCGCTTGATTGCCAGGTATAAAGAACTGGGTATTGATCCGCGGACGAAAACAATTATTTTCAGCAATGCACTTGACTTTGAGAAGGCTTTGCATCTTTTCGATTATTGTAAAGGCAAGATAAACTGTTCTTTCGGTATCGGAACGAATCTTACAAATGATACGGGATATCATCCGTCAAATATTGTTATGAAATTATCCCGTTGTAAGATGAATCACAACCAGGAATGGAGAGAATGTGTTAAACTGTCAGATGATATGGGAAAACACATGGGAAGTAACGCTGAAGTCGAAGCATGCTTGTATGAATTACGCTTAAAATAGTATGCTAAATACTAATTTGTTGCTAAAATGAATAAAAAACTTTCATTTTATTTTGTATTGTCGAAATATTCTCTACCTTTGCAAGCGTTTAGAACAAGTAACAGATAATTATGAATACATTTCTTATACATATTTTGCTAGGCGGTATTATTATTCTATTGGTGAAACCAGTGGGAAGTGAGCCGTGTGCATGACGGTATAAGATTTATGATATAAAGCCTTTCTCACTTCTGGTGCGAAAGGCTTTTTCTTTAAAATGAAACAATAAAAGATATACGTTTATGAGTGACAGATTATTTATTTTTGATACGACATTGCGCGACGGAGAACAAGTTCCCGGATGTCAGTTGAATACAGTCGAGAAAATTCAGGTTGCCAAGCAACTCGAAGCTTTGGGAGTGGATGTAATTGAGGCAGGATTTCCTATTTCAAGTCCGGGAGATTTTAATTCGGTAATTGAGATTTCAAAGGCTGTAACCTGGCCTACTATCTGTGCACTGACTCGTGCCGTACAAAAAGATATCGACGTTGCAGCCGAAGCTTTGAAGTATGCCAAACACAAACGTATTCATACAGGAATCGGAACTTCAGATTCTCATATCAAATATAAATTCAATTCTACCCGCGAGGAAATTATAGAGCGTGCGGTTGCTGCCGTAAAATATGCTCGCCGATATGTAGACGATGTGGAGTTTTATGCTGAAGACGCAGGTCGTACAGACAATGAATATCTGGCTCGTGTGGTAGAAGCTGTTATTAAGGCAGGGGCAACAGTAGTGAATATTCCGGATACAACGGGATATTGTTTGCCCGATGAATATGGTGCAAAGATCAAATATCTGGTTGACCATGTAGACGGTATCGACAAAGCCATTATTTCTACCCACTGTCATAACGATTTAGGTATGGCAACAGCCAACACTATCAGCGGTGTGTTGAATGGAGCTCGTCAGGTAGAAGTTACCATCAACGGTATCGGTGAGCGTGCCGGAAATACTTCACTGGAAGAAGTTGCCATGATTTTACGTTGTCACAATGACATTGACATTGACACAAATATTAATACTCAGAAAATCTATCCTACCAGCCGCATGGTTTCTAGCCTGATGAATATGCCGGTTCAGCCCAATAAGGCTATTGTAGGAAGAAACGCTTTTGCACACTCTTCAGGTATTCATCAGGATGGTGTATTGAAGAATGTACAGACGTATGAAATTATCGATCCGAAAGATGTTGGTATCGACGATAATGCAATTGTACTGACAGCCCGCAGCGGTCGTGCAGCGTTGAAACACCGTTTGCATGTATTGGGTGTAGAAATGAATCAGGAAAAACTGGACAAAGTGTACGAAGACTTCCTGAAACTGGCTGATAAGAAGAAAGATATCACCGATGATGATATTCTCGTACTTGCCGGAGCCGATCGCAATGTAAACCATCACATTAAGCTGGAATATCTTCAAGTCACCAGCGGTGTCGGAGTACGTTCGGTTGCCAGTCTGGGACTTAACATCTCCGGTGAACACTTTGAAGCTGCTGCAACGGGTAACGGTCCGGTAGACGCAGCCATCAAGGCAGTAAAACAGATTATTAAACGTCAGATGACCTTGAAGGAATTTACAATTCAGGCTATCAGCAAAGGTAGTGACGATGTTGGTAAAGTTCACATGCAGGTGGAATATGACGGACAGATGTATTATGGTTTCGGAGCAAATACCGACATCATTGCAGCATCAGTAGAAGCTTATATAGATTGTATCAATAAATTCAGAAAATAACTAAATGAGATTTTAAGTATGGCTAATACATTATTCGACAAGATATGGGATGCACACGTGGTGCAGAAGGTGGACGAAGGACCTACCCAGTTGTATATCGATCGTCTTTATTGCCATGAGGTGACCAGTCCTCAGGCTTTTGCGGGAATGCGTGCCCGTGGATTGAAATGTTTCCGTCCGGAAAAGATTTACTGCATGCCCGACCATAATACTCCGACACACGATCAGGATAAGCCTATCGAAGATCCGGTTTCGCGTACGCAGGTAGATACGCTTGCCAAAAATGCTGCCGATTTCGGACTGACTCATTTCGGTATGATGAACAAGAAGAATGGTATCATTCATGTGGTAGGTCCGGAAAGAGGACTTACTTTGCCGGGAATGACCATCGTATGTGGTGACTCACATACGTCTACTCACGGAGCGATGGGAGCAGTTGCTTTCGGTATCGGAACCAGTGAAGTAGAAATGGTAATGGCTTCTCAATGTATTCTTCAGGCTCGCCCCAAGACTATGCGTATTACCATCGACGGGAAACTGGGCAAAGGTGTGACAGCCAAGGATGTGGCACTTTATATGATGTCGAAAATGACAACAAGCGGTGCAACCGGATATTTTGTGGAATATGCAGGAGAAGCTATTCGCAGCCTGACCATGGAAGGACGTCTTACTTTGTGTAACCTGAGTATCGAAATGGGAGCACGTGGAGGTATGATAGCTCCCGATGAAGTAACTTTTGAATATATCAAGGGACGTGAGTATGCACCGAAGGGGGCTGAATGGGACAAGGCTCTCGCATACTGGAAAACGCTGAAGAGCGATGAAGATGCAGTGTTCGATAAAGAAGTTCGTTACGACGCTGCCGATATTCAGCCGATGATTACTTATGGAACCAATCCGGGAATGGGAATGGCTGTTACCGATCATATCCCTACTACTGAAGGTATGAGTGATGTAGAGAAAGGCTCATTCGAAAAATCCATGCAGTATATGGGCTTTCAGGCAGGTGAATCTTTGCTTGGTAAGAAAGTGGACTATGTATTCCTCGGAGCATGTACAAACGGACGTATCGAAGATTTCCGGGCATTTGCGTCTATCGTAAAGGGACGTAAGAAAGCCGACAATATTACAGCATGGCTTGTTCCTGGTTCGTGGATGGTAGACGAGCAGATTCGTCAGGAAGGTTTGGATAAAGTTTTGGAAGAAGCCGGTTTCGAAATCCGTCAGCCGGGATGTTCGGCTTGTCTTGCCATGAATGATGACAAGATTCCGGCAGGAAAATATTCCGTATCTACCAGCAACCGAAATTTTGAAGGACGTCAGGGACCAGGTTCTCGCACCTTGCTTGCCAGTCCGCTGACTGCAGCCGCCGCTGCTGTGACCGGAGTAATAACCGACCCCAGAACACTTATGTAATTCGTAAAATTGTGCATCATTATGAAACAGAAATTCAACATCATAACAAGTACTTGTATTCCTTTGCCTTTGGAGAATGTGGATACAGACCAGATTATTCCGGCACGTTTCCTGAAAGCAACTACCCGCGATGAAAAATTCTTTGGCGACAATCTCTTCCGCGACTGGCGTTATAATCCGGACGGTTCGCTGAATAAAGATTTTGTGCTGAACAATCCTACATATAGCGGACAGATTCTGGTTGCCGGTAAGAATTTCGGTAGTGGCTCCAGTCGTGAACATGCTGCATGGGCTATTGCCGGATATGGCTTTCGCGTAGTCGTATCGAGCTTCTTTGCCGATATTCATAAAAACAATGAACTGAACAATTTCGTATTGCCGGTAGTTGTCAGCGAGGCTTTCCTGAAAGAATTGTTCGATTCTATTTATGCCGATCCAAAAACAGAAGTCGAAGTCAATTTACCCGAACAGACCATTACCAATAAAGCGACAGGCAAGTCTGAAAAGTTTGAGATTAATGCATACAAGAAACATTGCCTGATGAACGGACTCGATGACATCGATTTTCTGGTAGAGAATAAAGATAAAATAGAGGCTTACGAAAAAGCTCGTAACTAATTAGATAAATTCAATGAACAATCATCCGAGAATAGAAATCATGGATACCACACTCCGCGACGGTGAACAGACCAGCGGAGTGTCATTCGTACCACATGAAAAATTAATGATAGCCCGTTTGCTGCTGGAAGACCTGAAGGTCGACCGTATTGAAATAGCTTCGGCACGTGTGTCCGAAGGAGAGGCGAAGGCAGTAAAAATGATTTGCGACTGGGCAGCTCGTCGGGGAATGTTATCTCGGGTAGAAGTGTTGGGCTTTGTCGACGGAAACATGTCTGTCGACTGGATTTACAATGCAGGATGCCGGGTTATCAATCTGCTGACAAAAGGATCTGAAAAACATTGTACGTTTCAGTTGAAGAAAACATTAGACCAGCATTTGGCAGATATTCTGGGTGTAGTCCGTTATGCTCATGGAAAAGGAATGGATGTCAATGTATATCTGGAAGACTGGAGCAACGGAATCAAAGATTCTCCCGATTATGTGTTTGGCCTGGTAGATGGACTGAAAGATTGCGGAATAAAACGTTTCATGCTTCCCGACACCTTGGGGGTACTGAATCCGTTACAGGTAATCGAGTTCATGAGGAAGATGAAAAAATGCTATCCCGACTTGCATTTCGATTTTCATGCGCATAATGATTATGATTTGGCTGTAAGTAATGTGCTGGCTGCCGTGCTGAGTGGAGTAAAAGGCTTGCATACTACTATCAACGGTTTGGGAGAGCGTGCCGGAAATGCACCGCTTGCCAGTGTACAAGCTATCTTGAAAGACCATTTCCATGCAATCACCAATATCGATGAAAGTCGTCTGAATGTAGTGAGCCGACTGGTCGAATCGTATTCAGGAGTTACCATTCCGGCAAATAAACCGATAGTGGGCGACAGTGTCTTTACTCAGGTAGCCGGTGTACATGCCGATGGTGATAATAAAAATAACTTGTACTGCAATGACTTGCTTCCCGAGCGTTTTGGCAGAATACGCGAATATGCGTTAGGTAAAAATTCCGGAAAAGCAAATATCCGGAAAAATCTGGAGAGTCTGGGACTTGAGCTGGATGAAGAGTCGATGAAGAAAGTAACCGACCGTATCATCGAGCTTGGAGACCGCAAAGAGCAGGTCACACAAGAAGATTTGCCCTATATTATATCTGATGTGCTGAAGCACGATACAGCAGAAAATAAGGTAAAACTTTTGAGCTATTTTGTAACCTTGGCAAAAGGTCTTAAACCGATGGCTACATTGAGTATAGAGATCAACGGAAAGGTTTATCAGGAAAGCTCATCCGGCGACGGACAGTATGATGCCTTTGTACGGGCGTTGCGTAAAATTTACAAAGGAACACAGGAACGTACATTCCCGATGCTGGTCAACTATGCGGTAACAATTCCTCCCGGAGGACGTACCGATGCCTTTGTTCAGACAGTTATTACCTGGAATTACGGTGACAGAGAGTTCCGCACCCGTGGATTTGATGCTGACCAGACAGAAGCAGCTATCAAAGCAACAATGAAGATGCTTAATATGATTGAAGATGAATATTCCAATTCGAATTGATTTTTTATCAAGTTAAATCATGAATAAAATGAAGTCTTGGCAAAGGTATATCCTGGTGTTTACCGTGTCGTTTACTTTGATTGTTTTTTTACGCAGGGTGATTCCTTGTGATGATATAAAAGATGGAAATTTATTGGTGAATTTGGTATTAGCATCTTTTCTGACTGGGTGTTTTATTATTATACATTATTTGTATAATATGTATAATAGAAGATTTAAAGATAAATAGACTATTTACTAAAGAATAAACAATAATTATGGATTTTAAGATAGCAGTGTTGGCTGGCGATGGAATCGGTCCTGAAATCTCTGTTCAGGGAGTAGATGTAATGTCGGCTGTATGTGAGAAATTTGGTCATAAGGTAAGTTACGAATATGCTTTGTGTGGTGCGGATGCAATTGATAAAGTAGGCGATCCGTTTCCGGAAGCAACTTATGAAATATGTAAGAATGCAGATGCTGTATTGTTTTCTGCCGTAGGTGATCCTAAATTCGACAATGACCCGACAGCAAAGGTCCGTCCGGAACAAGGATTGTTAGCCATGCGTAAGAAACTGGGACTGTTTGCCAATATCCGTCCGGTTCAGACATTCAAATGTCTGGTACACAAATCTCCGTTGAAGGCAGAACTTGTTGACGGTGCAGACTTCCTTTGCATCCGTGAGTTGACAGGAGGTATGTATTTCGGTGAGAAGTATCAGGACAACGATAAGGCTTACGATACAAATATGTATACACGTCCTGAGATTGAAAGAATATTGAAGGTCGGTTTTGAATATGCCATGAAGCGTCGCAAACACCTTACCGTAGTCGATAAGGCAAACGTACTTGCATCTTCTCGCTTGTGGCGTCAGATTGCTCAGGAAATGGCTCCTCAGTATCCGGAAGTTACTACAGACTATATGTTTGTTGACAATGCAGCTATGAAGATGATTCAGGAACCAAAGTTCTTCGATGTAATGGTGACAGAAAATACTTTCGGAGATATCCTTACAGACGAAGGATCAGTAATCAGTGGTTCTATGGGATTGCTTCCTTCAGCTTCTACAGGCGAAAGCACTCCGGTATTCGAACCTATCCATGGTTCATGGCCGCAGGCTAAGGGGTTGAACATTGCCAATCCGCTGGCACAGATTCTGTCGGTGGCAATGCTTTTCGAATATTTCGATCTGAAAGAAGAAGGTGCACTGATCCGCAAGGCAGTAGATGCATCACTCGATGCTTATGTGCGTACTCCTGAAATTCAGGTAGAGGGACAGCCTAAATACGGAACCAAGGAAGTTGGTGCATGGGTGGTCGATTACATTAAAAAAGCATGACAGTAAGAATCGTATCAGCTATTGTTTGATACCCAGAACCCCGAAAGTTTTTATGCTGACTTTCGGGGTTCTGTTTTTTTATAGTTCGGATACGTTTGTTGCTGATGAATCGGGTCAGAATTTTTTAACTCGGATATGGCAGTAAGGTTCTCCTCCTGTCTTATCGTAATAGTGCTGATGATATTCTTCTCCTTCCCAGAACGTTGTGGCGGGAGTGAGTTTCGTATTCACCTCATATCCTTTTTCCCTTAGCAGGGCGATGACAGCTTCTGCCTCTTCTTTTTGCTTGTCATTCAGATAAAATATCTCGCTGCGATACTGCGGACCGATATCAGGACCTTGTCCGTCGGTCTGTGCCGGATCGTGAATCTCAAAAAAGAGTTTACACAGTTCTGTAAACGATGTTTGTTCTGCATCAAATTCTACCAGTGTTGCTTCTGCATGTCCGGTAGTGTGTGCCTTTACTTCTTCATAAGCCGGATGTTCCTTGTGTCCGCCTATGTAGCCTACTGTGGAGCGTACCACTCCTTTGGCATGTTCAAACTGATACTGTGCTCCCCAGAAACATCCGCAGGCAAATATAGCTTTTTCCAGTTTCATGATAGTTCTTGTTTATAATGATTGTTCAAACTTACAAAAACTTTTTAATATACATCCCACTCCACAGATTATTCCATTACCTTTGCTTTCGAATTTAATTAAAATTATATCCGGATGAAAAGAATACTCCTGTGTTTGATATGTATTTTCTCGTTGCTGGGCAGTAAGGCACAATCGTATAATGAACTGGTGGAAAAAGCTATGGACTATACTTTCAAGGATAGTCTGCAACAAGCTGAGGAACTCTTTCGTGAGGCTTTGCGGCTCGATCCTTACAATGCCCGGAATGCGTTGCTTTTTTCTAACTTGGGAACCGTGCTGAAACGTCAGGGAAAGATAGACGAGGCAATAGATTCATATACGATGGCACTGAACATTACTCCTTATGCAACTGCCATTCTGCTGAATCGTGCCACACTTTATATGGAAAAGAATCTGACGGAAAAAGCCTATTTGGACTATTGCAATGTAATCGATCTCTTGCCGAACGATAAGGAGGCTCGTCTGTTTCGTGCTTATATCTATATGAAACGGCGACAGTATAAGGAAGCACGCATCGACTATAATGTGATACTGGGAATAGATGCCAAACATAAGGCTGCCCGTCTGGGACTGGCTATGCTGGATCAGAAAGAAGGACGGTATATCGCGGCACGCGATGGTATGAACCTGCTTATCGAAGACTATCCGAAAGATGCTTCCCTATATAAGATGAGAGCTAATCTGGAACTGGAGCAGAACTTGCCCGATGCTGCCTTGCTCGATTTGGAAGAAGCCTTGAAACTGGATGCCCGTGATGCTGATACGCATGTGATGATGGGAGATATTTATTTACAGATGGAGAAGAAACACGAGGCACGTGAGGCTTATGAGAAGGCTGTTTCGCTAGGTGTTCCTCGTATGGAACTGATGGAAAAATTGAAAAAGTGTAAGTAGTTGAAAACGAATAATTTGTCAGTTTACAAAAATTTTGCATGATATTTTTAAAAAACATGCAGAGATTTTCGGTAAAACGTCAGCATATTTTGGAAAAGATATGCTGACGTTTTATTATAATGCATCCCTGTCTTTTTTATGTCAGATATGATGTGCGGTCAGGTGGAGAAAATTTTTATTCGGACATTAACTTTTCAGGTTGTTTTGTCGGTAAAAAATACTGGCAAATAGTTGTATGGGTTATCTGGTAAACTTCCGGATGACCTCAATAAAGTCTTTTCCGTATTTATCTCTTTTATATTCACCGATACCACTTATTTCACCGAAAGCTTCTACCGTAGTAGGACGTGAAGAAGCCAGGAGATGGAGCGTCTTGTCCGAAAGAACAATGTAAGCCGGTATAGCCTGTTGGTCGGCAAGTTTTTTTCGTAACTGGCGAAGTTCTTCGAACAGCTGTTCGTCTTCGTTGTCGAATACCATAGGGGTAGGGAACAGTGCTTCTGTTGCAAGGGGCTGTTTTTGTTTTTTTCTCGTTCCTTTGGCAGCGTATTCTTCACGCTTAATAACTACCAGCAGGGCTCGTTCATGCCCGAACAGTACTTTTCTTCCGGCTTCGGTTATCTTCAGGTGGTTCTTTTCGTTGTAGGCAACCTCAAAATATCCCAGGTTCAACATTTGCAGCAGATAATCCTGCCAGTCGCGTGCCGGAATATCCCGTCCTACGCCGTAAGTTTTCAGCTTATCGTATCCCCGTTCGATGATTTCCTGTGTGGCTGCACCTCTCAGAATATCTATCAGCGTGTTGATAGATACTTGCTGGTCGGCACGTGCGATGCCGCTCAACGCCTTTTGTACAATAATTGTCCCATCGAAACGTTCGGGAGGATTACGGCATACGTCACAGTTACCACAATCGTGATCCATTGTTTCACCGAAATAGTTCAGTAAGATTCGTCGCCGGCAGATATCCGTTTCAGCATATTGCTGCATGCGGTTCAGTTTCTCCATATTGATTTCCTGCTGGTTGCTTTCGGCTGCAAATTTCGAGAGCAGGACGATATCGCCGAAAGAGTAAAACAGCAGGGTATCGCTGGGAAGTCCGTCGCGTCCGGCACGTCCAATTTCCTGGTAAAAACTTTCGATACTTTTAGGAAGGTTGTAGTGAATGACCCATCGTACGTTCGATTTGTCTATTCCCATGCCGAAAGCAATCGTTGCACAGACCACCTGAACACGGTCATTGATGAAATCATCCTGTGCAGCTTCACGTGCGGCAGTACTGAGTCCGGCATGATAGACAGCAGTTGCAATACCATGCTCTTCCAGCATTTCCGCCACCTTTTCGGTTTTGCTGCGGCTCATGCAGTAAATGATTCCACTTTCTCCGCGGTGTCGTGCAATGAAATCGAATATCGTACGCATTTTTTCTTTCTGCTGAAAACCTCGCTTGACGTCCAGACTCAGATTCGGACGGTCGAAAGAAGAGATGAAAATTTGAGGGTCTTTCATTGCCAGCTGTCTGATGATATCTTGTCGTGTAATTTTATCGGCTGTAGCAGTCAGTGCAACGACCGGAACATCCGGAAACTGCTGGCGAAGTATTTTCAACTGTGTATACTCCGGACGGAAATCATGTCCCCACTGTGAGATACAGTGTGCTTCGTCGATGGCGAACAATGAAATGCGGATATCCTTCATCAGAAAGTTGACCTCGCCCATGAGTCTTTCCGGTGAGATATATAGCAGTTTGACCCTTCCCTGCCTGCATTCGAAACGGATATTGGCATCTGTGGTCTCATCGTTCGTGCTGTTCAGGGCACGGGCAATGATGCCGTTTGCCTGCAAGCTTTCCACCTGGTCTTTCATCAGCGATATCAGGGGGGAAACTACAATGGCAGTTCCTTCCATGAGCAGAGCCGGAAGCTGGTAGCAAATAGATTTTCCGCCGCCGGTAGGCATGAGTACAAGTGTATCTTTTTTATGTAAAATTTGAGTGATGATTTCTTCTTGCAGTGGCCTGAATTGAGTGTATCCGAAGTATGATTTCAGCGTTTTTAGTATCATTTTCTATATTTATGTAATTAGCGGGCAAAGATAGTTCAATCTTTTAAAATATCGGTTATCTTTTATTTTTAGCCTGTTTTAAATGTAAAAAAATGATATTCTAGAAAAATAAACTCGTAAATATGTTGTAAAATACAAAAAGTCTTAGCAAATTTGTATAATTATAGTATTTCGGGGAGAAGAAACAACCATTATCTAAATATAAAGACAGATGAGAGAAGAGGAGAAATTAATGACCGAGCAAGGTCAAGTTTTAGAAAAAAAGCCCTATAATCTTCGGGAGAGGAAGATAAAGGACGCACCTTACCGTAACATGATTCGTGCCGAACTGGCTGATGAATTGTATGACCGAATTATGAACATTATTGTTCTTCAGAAGAAATACAAGGATCCTAATTATTCGGCGAAAGATCTTGCGAAAGAACTTAAAACCAATACTCGTTACTTGTCGGCTGTCATCAATTCCCGCTTCGGAATGAACTATTCATGCCTGGTAAATGAGTACCGAATCAAGGACGCTTTGCATATGTTGATCGACAAGCGTTATGCGGAAAAGAATGTAGAAGAAATCAGTGCAATGGTCGGTTTTGCCAACCGTCAGTCGTTTTATGCGGCTTTTTATAAGAATGTTGGCGAAACACCTAATAACTATAGAAGACGAAAACTGGAAAATAATAGGTAACGGTTAAAGAAAATAGAACTTATAAAAACAACAGATGTCATTCTAAACGGGAGAAAGTACATGCAAGGCTTTTCCGAGTATACTTTCTTTTCGTTTAGAATGACATTTAGTTTGAGGGCTTTTTATAAGTAGATAATGGATGGTTATAAAAAAGAAGAATATATATGTTGCAAGATTCATTTTCATATACAGTAGAACAGTTTGCGGATTTGCAGATTTTGCGTTACCGGGTTCCCGGATTTGAAAACTTGCCCTTACGGCGCAAGCAGTTGATTTATTATCTATCTCAGGCTGCTCTTGAAGGAAGAGATATATTGTTCGATCAGAACGGAAAATACAACTTGCAGATTCGTCGTCTGCTGGAAGCTGTTTATATACATTTCAAAGGTGACCGTACCAATGAGCAGTTTTTTGCACTGGAAGTTTATCTGAAACGTGTATGGTTTGCAAACGGTATTCATCATCATTATGCATGCGACAAGTTCGTACCGGCATTTACGTCTGATTACCTGGAAGAGGTTGTCAACTCACTGCCTGAAGAGGTGCTTCCGCTCGAAGAAGGTGAAACATGTCAGGCTATGTGCGATAAGCTGTTTCCGGTAATCTTCGATCCAAGCGTTATGCCCAAGCGGGTGAACCAGTCGGATGGCGAAGACCTGGTGCTCACTTCTGCTGCCAATTATTATGAAGGGATTACTCAGCAGGAAGCAGAAGCCTTTTATGCAGCCCAAAAGAAAGCAGACGATCAGGAACCGGTAATGTATGGTATGAACAGTCGTCTGGTAAAAGAAAACGGACACGTGTACGAACAGGTATGGAAAGTTGGAGGAATGTACTCGTCTGCCATTGAAAAAATTATTTCGTGGCTGCAAAAAGCTGAAGATGTAGCAGAAAATGACGCACAGCGCGAAGTTATCCGTCTGTTGATAGAGTTTTATCGCACAGGAGATCTGAAACTGTTTGATGCTTATTCCATAGCCTGGCTGAAGGATACTGACTCGTTGGTGGATTTTGTGAATGGCTTTATCGAAAGCTACGGCGATCCGCTGGGAATGAAAGCAAGTTGGGAATCGATTGTCAACTTTAAGGATATGGAAGCTACTCACCGTACAGAAACCATCAGCAGTAATGCCCAGTGGTTTGAAGACCACTCGCCGGTAAATGCCCGCTTCAAGAAAACAGAAGTGAAAGGCGTTTCGGCAAAGGTTATTACAGCAGCTATTCTGGCCGGCGATTTATATCCGTCGACTGCTATCGGTATCAATCTCCCGAATTCCAACTGGATTCGTAGTGTACATGGCTCGAAGTCGGTGACGATTGGCAATCTGACCGATGCTTATAACAAAGCTGCCCGAGGTAATGGTTTCCGCGAAGAATTTGTATATAGTGAAACAGAACGCCAGTTGCTTGAGAAGTATGCCGATATAACCGACGACTTGCATACTGATTTGCATGAATGTCTAGGGCATGGTTCAGGAAAACTGCTTCCGGGAGTAGATCCGGATGCTTTGAAAGCGCATGGTTCTACGATTGAAGAAGCACGTGCCGATTTGTTCGGTCTTTACTATTTGCCCGACGCTAAAATGATAGAACTGGGACTTGTGCCGGATGCTGAGGCTTATAAGGCTGAATATTATTCGTACATGATGAACGGCTTGATGACGCAGCTGGTACGTATAGAGCCCGGGTGTACGGTAGAAGAGGCACATATGCGCAACCGTCAGCTGATAGCTCGCTGGGCACTGGAACATGGACAGGCAGAGCATGTGGTGGAAATGGTGAACCGTGACGGAAAAACTTACGTACGTATTAACGATTATGCCAAGTTGCGTATGCTGTTTGGTAAACTGCTGGCCGAAATTCAGCGCATCAAGAGCGAGGGAGATTATGAGGCAGCCCGTCAGCTGGTTGAAACGTATGCCGTACAAGTAGATCCGGTATTGCATGCCGAAGTCTTGCAACGATATCGCAGTCTGCATCTGGCTCCTTATAAAGGTTTTGTCAATCCGGTGTATACGCCACAAACCGATGCGGAGGGAAACATTACCGATGTGCATATTTCTTATTCGGAAGGGTATGCAGAGCAGATGCTCCGATATAGCGGAGATTATTCTAATTTATAATATACTTCCGTTGTAGAATACGAAATCTGCAACGGAGGATTTTATGATTGCTTTTTATTATGGACAATAATATACACGAAACAATTAAAGATATCAAATCGAAATTCCGTCTTTTCATGAACGGCATGGTTTCGCAAAGCATGCGTGAAAAAGGGATGGAGTACAAACTGAATTTCGGTATTGAATATCCCCGTATCAAGGAGATAGCTGCGGGATATGAGCCCGATCATGAACTGGCTCAGGCACTGTGGAAGGAAAATATCAGAGAATGTAAGATTCTGGCAGGTCTGCTTCAGCCGGCAGATACGTTTTATCAGGAAATAGCTGATATCTGGATAGAGGGTATGGACTATCCTGAACTGGCAGAATATACGGTGATGAATCTGTTCCAGCGTTTGCCTTATGCATCGGAAGTTGTGTTCCGTTGGATGGCAGATGAACGCGAGATGTTCCAGCTTTGTGGCTTTTTACTGATGGCACGTTTGTTGATGAAAGGAGAAAAACTGAATGAGCGTGCTGAGGCTGAATTTCTGGATCAGGCCTGTACGGCTGTGGAAGGAGATTGCGGTCCGGTTCAGAAGGCGGCATCCGTGGCATTGCGCAAGTATGCACACCAGTCGCGTGACAATAAAAGAACCGTAAGCAAGCAGTTGGGTATCTGGGCAAAATCGGAGAAGCCGGCTGTCAGGGCATTGGCAGAAGAGATTAAGGCAGATTTGGAATTCTGATGTTTTAGAGATCCCTGATTAGAGAAATTTTTCTTTTATTGTTTTTCTTAATTGCATAAAAAAGATTAACTTTGAACCCTGAACGAATTACCGGATGGAAGAGAATATAAAAGATAAAGCAAAACAGATTCTGACGGATTATCTTCAGAAGAACGGGCATCGGAAGACACCCGAGCGTTATGCTATACTCGATACAATCTATACCATAAAGGGACATTTTGATATAGATATGCTCTATTCCTATATGGCTGAAAAAGAAAAGTTCCGTGTAAGTCGTGCTACTCTTTATAATACAATCATACTCCTGATTGATGCGGGGCTGGTGATCAAACATCAGTTCGGCAATACTTCACAGTACGAACGTTCGTACAACAATGAAACCCACCATCACATGATATGCACCTCGTGCGGGAAAGTGTCTGAATTTGAAGATGAAACTTTGAAGCAGGCTATTGCCGACACAAAGTTGAAAGGTTTTCATGCTTCGCACTATTCCTTGTACATATACGGGTTGTGCAACAAGTGTATGGCGGCTAAACGTAAGAAAAGTAAATAAACTTATTATAAAAGTTGGAAATCATGAAAGTAGATGTTTTGCTAGGTTTACAATGGGGCGACGAAGGAAAAGGGAAAGTAGTCGATGTCTTGACTCCGCGCTATGATGTTGTTGCTCGTTTTCAGGGAGGACCGAATGCAGGTCATACTCTTGAATTTGAAGGTCAGAAATATGTACTCCGCTCTATTCCTTCCGGAATATTTCAGGGAGATAAAGTAAATATTATCGGAAACGGTGTTGTTCTTGATCCGTCTTTGTTCAAGGCAGAAGCCGAAGCGCTGGAAGCAAGCGGTCATCCTTTGAAAGAACGTTTGCACATTTCAAAGAAGGCTCATTTGATTTTGCCTACTCACCGTATTCTGGATGCTGCTTATGAGGCTGCAAAAGGAGCTTCTAAAGTAGGTACTACAGGTAAGGGTATCGGTCCTACTTATACTGATAAGGTAAGCCGTAACGGACTTCGTGTAGGAGATATCCTGCATAACTTTGAAGAAAAATATGCAGCAGCTAAAGCTCGTCACGAACAGATTCTGAAAAGCCTGAACTATGAGTATGACATTACCGAACTGGAAAAACAGTGGATGGAAGGTATTGAATACTTACGTCAGTTTAATTTGGTAGACAGCGAACATGAAATCAATAATTTGCTGAAAGCAGGCAAGAGTGTGTTGTGTGAAGGTGCTCAGGGTACAATGCTGGATGTTGACTTCGGTTCTTATCCGTTTGTTACTTCTTCTAACACAATTTGTGCCGGTGCTTGTACAGGTCTGGGTCTTGGCCCGAATAAAATCGGTGAAGTGTATGGTATCATGAAAGCTTACTGTACACGTGTTGGAGCAGGACCGTTCCCAACAGAATTGTTCGATGAAACAGGTAAGACTATCCGCGATCTGGGACACGAATATGGTGCAGTAACTGGTCGTGAACGTCGTTGCGGTTGGGTTGACCTGGTAGCTTTGCGTTATGCTATTATGGTGAATGGAGTTACTCAGCTGATTCTGATGAAGAGCGATGTGCTCGATGGATTTGAAACCATCAAGGCTTGTGTAGCTTATAAGGTTAATGGTGAAGAAATCGATTACTTCCCATTCGATATTACCGAAGGAGTTGAACCTGTATATGTAGAAATGCCGGGTTGGAAGACCGACATGACTAAGATGACAAGTGAAGATGAATTCCCAGAAGAATTCAATGCTTATATTGCTTTCCTTGAAGAACAGTTGGAAACTCCTGTCAAGATTGTGTCTGTAGGTCCGGACCGTGCACAGACTATCGAACGTTACGTTGAAGATTGATTCGGAAATCTGAGATATAATAAATAATATAACGAAAGCCCGTTGGTAATATTCCGACGGGCTTTGTTTTTATCTTTCTAATAAAGCAGGCATACACAGTATTTCTGTGGTGCTTTCAGGGAGATTACTTTTCCTCCTTTTAGACGTGTCTGCTCTTTTCTGAATATTTCTCCGTTTACCGGATTGATCCATACTATCTTGTATGTCTTCCGGTCATGACTCAGGTCCAGGTGGATATCTGTTTCAAGACAATATACGAGGTATCCCTTTTGGGCTTTTCCCATCACCCATTGCCGGTTGCTTTCCGTAAGTGAAGCGACAGGCTGAAACTTTGAAGCCAGTGTATATACATCCATAGCTTCGATAGGAGGAACTTTTGCCAGTGAACCGCCTGCCATGAAAACAGCCCAGTTGGCTGCATTACCTTCGACGTTGCGTGGCATGGCAGCGTTGTAGGTTACCGCTTTTTCCGGATAACGGGAACGATATTCGTATACAGCCCGATAAATGCTTTCACAAGACGTTGTACCGGGATCGATGAGTCGTGCCCACTGTCGGGGAGCCAGACTACATCCTCCTTGGGGCTCATACAAGCTTCCGTCGTTACGATAGTGCCATTGCCGGATGTCGATGATGTCTACCATTTTCTTATAGAGAGAATCTTGCAGAACGGCATCCTGCACATCCTTGGTTGCAGTCAGAGCTACCAGTTGATGGTTGGGGCAGGAAGCGATTTCTTCCAGCCAGAACTTCATGAAATGTAACGGACCGGTATATTCCATTCCGATGCTGTGTATGACTCCATTGTTGTCGTGGAACGTATTAACGCTTTGTCGGATAAACAACTGATGATATTTTCTGATAACCGGACGGGTGATGTCATAAAATTGTTCGGCCATATATACACGCTTGTCGCCTGCAAACAATGTTTTCTCGGGGAATCCAAGATTGTTGATGTTGTTTGCCGAACGCCAGGGATAGTCACACCAGTGCGCTCCTTCTTCTATGATATTATGCTGGTTGTAATGGTCGTGCCAGAGTAACAGATTCTTTCTGTCGGCAAGGTCGACAAACTGTTTGAGTCTGTACCAATACCAGGGATTGAATTTATTTAAATCGTATTTACTCAGTCGGTCTTGCGCTTCTCCTGTTCCACTGCGACTGTATGGATATTCGTTGAAAGGAGCCCAGACCTCCGAGTCAGCCTGCATGTTCCGTTCATGATCGTTTCGCCGGCGTTCGTACCATAATCCCGTGCGGTGGTGCAACACATGGCTTCCCGATGCTTCCAGTTGCCGGGCAATGCTGTCCGGTTCTTCCGTATATCCGTGTCCGGTTCTTCCCGGATAAAAAAGTGTGAGTGAACCAATGCCCTGCCATCCTGTTGTTCTCGGTTCCGACTTATGTGGATAAGTGCCTCTGGTCATAATCTGACTTCCTCGTGTCACCCATCCGTTGCGGATAGTGAGTGGAGCAGACTTTACGGCATCAGTATGTTCTTTTCTCGGTTTATATTTTACTTGTGAAACTTCCGGAATGTCATGTATGCTGCAATCTATTGGGTATGACACAATCATGCTGTCTATCCATTTATCCATTCGGATATCAGGATGTAATGATTGCTTAGACATCCATGCTGCATATTCTACCGTAGGTTTGGCTGTTTCGAGTGTCTGATAGACAAAAATCTTATTTTCTTCCAGCTCTTGTTTCTTCCCTGTACGTTCTGTCAGCTGTGCGTAAAATATGCTTTCCGGTTTTATGAATGTATGGGATAACTGATAATATCCGTTGCCGTAAGGCTGAGTCCACATACCATAAGCCCAGTTGTGTGCTGTCGGAGGGGTAACACAGTGAGTCTGTGAAGCCCGACCTTGCCAGAAAAGAGAATTGGCGGCTGTCCATCCTGCTCCCTGATCGGATATGTCGCGATAGCCATACTCCAGGTTTCCCCCGGATACGGTAATCTTGTCCATCAGAATACCGTTCGAAAATCCTCCGGTAGACCCGCTGAAACTGTAAGGACATTCCGAATGACATTGTACAAAGGCATTGGGCCCCGGCACACCTTTTCCGACACTGAAATCACGATAGCCGTTTTCGGAATAGCAACGCTGGAAAAGTGTTTGCTGGCCGAGAGTGTGAAAGGCATACCGCCTATGATTTGCTATTTCTGAAACCGGCTCCAGAAACTTACAGTCTTCTACGGTTATCTGGCTGCTTCCTTCCAGCAACATCACTGCCGAACCGGCAAAATGCTTGGCTGTTACTCTTCTTACCCATCCGTCTTGTATGTGATTGAAAGTAATAGCCTGCCAGCGGTGATTTTCATCTTTGGGATTGGCCGCATCAAAATCGGAAATGCAGCATAAGTTTTCTATACCTATATTATATATATGTCCGGTCCATTTCAGGGGAGTGACATATCCTCCTCCATATTCAGGATCAAGGCTCATGGTAATTGGCACGTCTATTTCGATACCTTCCTTACTGACTTGAGTGACATTACGTTCCCATGCCATTGTATACTGTCCGGGCTGCCATTTCGAAAAGTTGTACTCCTGCTGGTTACCCAGACGGTCTGTTCCTAGCTCTGCAAGCCACTCGGGAGTACACGGGCGTATTACTCGTATTTTATCTCCAACCTTTAAATGCTTGTCGGCCGAAGCTAAAGGAATGAAAGTTGCATTTACAGGAACATATTTGTCGGAAACTTTCAGGCTGTCGGATGTTTCGGCATTGTCATATCCCAGTATACGGATTAATTCGTTTTTTGTAAATCCTTTTGCTTGCAAAACTGTTCCTCCTGAAGCGTTGCATCCGCTACCACGTAGTACAATACCACTTTTGCGTATCAATAACTGTCCTTCGATGTGGTATATGCCCGGAAGCAACTGTATAGCTCCCCGGAACTGATTATCCTGCAAGGGGAGAGAACTGACATAATCAATTGCCCGCTGGATGACGGCTGTTGCATCACCTTGAGGCGGATGAACATAAACTTTGGCTTCTATATAAGGAATGGGATGTTCCGATCGCTGATATCCGCAATATGAAAAATCAGGAACCCGGTCGCCGTTAGGGTAAGCATAATATACGATTTTTCCTTCTTCCGTTATGTGGATAGGCATGCCCGGATGTGTTTTAAAATGTCCGCTTGAGTGACAGCAAATACATATGCCGGCGGATAATAGAAGAAATTTTTTTGTCGCGTTTTTCATAAATAAGTAATATAATGATTGATTTGTATAAGCAAATGTATAAAATAAAAGGAAATAAATGCTACCTTTGCCTGCACTTTGTAAAGTTGGAACGAATATATGATTTCTATTGAAGGACTGAAAGTTGAGTTTGGAGTTACTCCTTTGTTCGAGGATGTTTCATTTGTTATAAATAAGAAAGACCGTATAGCATTAGTAGGTAAAAATGGTGCGGGAAAATCGACCATGCTGAAGATTCTGGCAGGCCTGCAACAACCTACTGAAGGTAATGTTGCTGTACAGCGAGGAGTGACAATCGGATATTTGCCTCAGGTGATGATTCTGAGTGATACGCGTACGGTAATGGCTGAGGCCGAAATGGCATTCGAACATATATTCGAGTTACAGGATAAGTTGGCAAAAATGAATCAGGAACTTGCCGACCGTACGGATTACGATTCGGAAAGTTATCATGAGCTGATAGATCGGTTTACTCACGATAACGAACGCTTCCTGATGATGGGCGGTACAAATTACAGAGCGGAAATAGAACGTACCTTGGTCGGACTCGGATTCAGCCGGTCTGATTTTGATCGTCCTACCAGTGAGTTCAGTGGAGGATGGCGTATGCGTATTGAGCTGGCAAAGCTGTTGTTACGCCGCCCTGATGTATTGTTGCTGGACGAGCCGACCAACCATTTGGATATTGAAAGTATTCAATGGCTGGAAAACTTCCTGAAAATGAGTCCCGGTGCTGTTGTGCTGGTCAGTCACGACCGTGCTTTCATCAATAACGTAACAAACCGGACTATCGAGATATCTTGTGGACGTATTTATGACTATAAGGTTGCTTACGATGAATTTGTCGTCCTCCGTAAAGAACGTCGCGAACAGCAGTTGCGTGCGTACGAAAATCAGCAGAAGGAGATAAAAGATACTGAAGACTTTATAGAGCGTTTCCGCTATAAAGCGACAAAAGCCGTTCAGGTACAAAGCCGTATCAAGCAACTGGAGAAAATAGTTCCTATTGAAATAGATGAAGAAGATAACTCAGCACTTCGTTTGAAATTTCCTCCTGCCATGCGTTCCGGCAATTATCCGGTAATTTGCGAAGGGGTAAAGAAAGCATATGGCGACCATGTTGTGTTTCATGATGTAACCTTGACTATCAATCGTGGAGAGAAAGTTGCTTTCGTTGGAAAGAACGGTGAAGGTAAGTCAACTCTCGTGAAATGTATCATGGATGAAATTCCATACGAAGGAAAGCTGGTAATAGGACACAATGTACAGATCGGCTATTTTGCGCAGAATCAGGCGCAGCTGCTTGATGGAAATCTGACTGTTTTTGATACGATAGATTCTGTAGCCAAAGGAGATATACGCTTGAAAATACGCGATATATTGGGGGCATTTATGTTTGGCGGGGAAGCTTCCGACAAGAAAGTAAAGGTGCTTTCGGGAGGGGAGCGGAGCCGACTGGCGATGATAAAACTGTTGCTGGAACCGGTAAACTTCCTGATACTGGACGAACCTACCAACCACTTGGATATGCGTTCCAAGGATGTGCTGAAAGAGGCTATCCGTGAATTTGACGGTACGGTGATAGTAGTTTCTCACGACCGTGAATTTTTGGACGGACTGGTTACAAAGGTTTATGAGTTTGGAGGAGGTGTAGTGAAAGAACATATTGGAGGGATTTACGATTTCTTGCAGAAAAAGAAAATGGAAAACCTCAATGAACTTCAGCTTTCTCAGTCGCCTACTGTTTCTGCTGCGAAGAAAGAAGAACCGGTACAGGCCAGTGACAATAAACTTTCGTACGAAGCACAGAAAGAGCAGAACAAAAAAATCCGTAAACTGGAAAAACAGGTTGCGGATTGTGAAACGCTTATTGAACGTCTGGAAAAAGAAGTTGCCGAACTGGAAGAACGGATGGCTACTCCAGAAGGGGCATCGGATATGAAATTATACGAACAGCATCAGCAACTCAAAAAACAGATTTCGGATGCTGAAGAAGAATGGGAGAATGTTTCTCTTGAACTGGAAGAACTTAAAAGTTAAAACTGCTAATTATAATTGATTATGAAAACAAAACTTTTTGCTGCTATGGCAGTGCTGGTTGCTGCTGCCATGACAGGTTGTGCCGGACAAAAGGAAGCTAAAACTACTTCCGGTATCAACTTGGAAAATCTTGACACTACAGTTGCTCCTAGTCAGGATTTCTATCGTTATGCATGTGGCGGCTGGATGAAGAATCATCCTCTCACAGACGAGTATTCTCGTTATGGAACATTTGAAGTGCTGATTGAAAACAACCGCAAACAATTGCAGGAACTTATCGAAGGACTGGCTTCTAAGCAGAATGAACCGGGTTCGCTGGCTCAGAAGATCGGGGATGTGTATAACATGGCAATGGATAGCGTGACTCTTAACAAAGAGGGCATGGCTCCGGTAAAGGCAGAAATGGATAAAATTGCTGCTTTGAAGGATAAAAAAGAAATTATCCCTATGGTAGTAGAACTGCTGAACTGTGGTATCGGAACTTATTTCTCAAGCTTTGTTTATGCAGATCCGAAAAACAGTGATGTCAATATGTTCCAGATTGCTCAGGGTGGATTTAACTTGGGTGAGAAAGAATATTACCTCGACAATGACAGCGCAACTGTAAATGTGCGTGAAAATTACAAGAAATATATTGCTAAACTCTTTACTCTGGCAGGATTCTCTGAAGCTGAGGCTCAGCAGAAAATGGCTGATGTAATGGAAATAGAAACTTCTATCGCTAAGGAAGCTTTCAACGCTGTACAGCAACGTAATCCAGAGGCTAACTACCATAAGATGTCGTATGCCGATCTGAAAAAGACTTTCTCTGGTATTGACTGGGATACTTATTTGAAAGGCTTGGGCATCAAGGAAGTTACTGAATTGAACGTGATGCAGATAGAACCTCTGAAAGAAGTTGAAAAACTGATCAACACACTTCCTGTATCAAAACATATCTCTTATTTACAGTATAATTTGCTGGACGCTGCTGCTCCTTATCTGAGCGATGACTTTGTAACAGCTCGTTTCGATTTCTATGGAAAGGTATTGTCTGGACGTCAGCAGAACTCTCCTCGCTGGAAGCGTGCCGTTAGCGCTGTAGAAAGCATGCTGGGTGAAGCTGTAGGACAAATGTATGTAGAAAAATATTTCCCTGCAGCAGCCAAAGAACGTATGGTTAAGCTGGTTAAGAATTTACAGGATGCTCTTGGAGAACGTATTAAGGCTCAGGAATGGATGAGTGACAGTACGAAGATGGTTGCTTTGGAAAAACTGTCTACTTTCCATGTTAAGGTGGGATATCCTGACAAGTGGAAAGATTATTCAAATCTGGACATCAAGAAGGACTCTTATTGGGCTAATGCTTGCCGTGCAAACAAATGGGGATTGGATGACATGTACAACCGTCTGGGAAAACCTGTTGATAAGGATGAATGGCTGATGACTCCACAGACAGTAAATGCTTATTATAATCCTTCTACTAACGAAATCTGCTTCCCGGCAGGTATCCTGCAATATCCGTTCTTCGATATGAACGCTGATGACGCATTCAACTATGGTGCTATCGGTGTAGTAATCGGTCATGAAATGACTCACGGATTCGATGATCAGGGTCGTCAGTATGACAAGAATGGTAACCTGACCGACTGGTGGGCAGAAGGTGATGCAGAACGTTTCGATGCTCGTGCAAAAGTGATGGTTGATTTCTTCAACAATATCGAAGTATTGCCGGGACTGAAAGCTAACGGACAACTGACTTTGGGTGAAAATCTGGCTGACCATGGAGGTCTGAATGTTTCATATCTTGCATTCCAGAATGCAATGAAAGAAAATCCTCTGGGTGATGTAGACGGATTTACTCCGGAACAGCGTTTCTTCTTGGCTTATGCAACTGTATGGGCTGCCAATACTCGTGAAGAAGATATGCGTTCTCGTACAAAATCAGATCCTCATTCATTGGGCGAATGGCGTGTAAATGGTGCTCTGCCTCATATTCAGGCTTGGTATGATGCCTTCAATATCACTCCGGAAAGTCCGATGTATATTGCTCCTGAAAACCGTGTAAATATCTGGTAATACAGTTCTTTATATATCTTAGAAAAGGTCATGTCAAGGCAATTTGGGTTTGCCGTGGCATGGCCTTTTTTATTGTATTTAGTCTGATGCCGTAGAGGGGAAAAAGATGAATCTTGACGTTTTCTGTCTAAAAACATAGTTTAGTAACACGAATAAATTTGTTGCATTTCTGCTCATTAATTTCTAATTTGCGCATCACTATGTTAGAGATATGAAAAGCATATCCTTTTGTTCAATAATTAAATCTTGAAATACCATGAAAGTATATCAGACCAACGAAATTAAAAACATTGCCCTGCTTGGCAATGACGGATCAGGTAAAACCACCCTCACAGAAGCGCTGCTCTATGAGAGTGGTATTATAAAACGTCGCGGCAGAATCACTGCCAAAAATACAGTCAGCGACTATTTTCCGGTAGAGCAGGAGTATGGTTACTCGGTCTTCTCTACCGTTTATCATGTAGAGTGGAATGGCAAAAAACTGAATATCATCGACTGTCCGGGAAGTGATGACTTTGTGGGAGCTGCTATTACAGCATTGAACGTAACGGATACGGCTATTTTATTGTTGAATGGCCAGTATGGTCCCGAAGTAGGTACACAAAATCATTTCCGTTATACTGAAAAGTTGGGAAAACCTGTGATTTTCCTGGTAAACCAGCTTGATAGTGAAAAATGTGATTTCGATCATGTATTGGAACAGTTGAAGGAAAATTACGGTTCTAAAGTTGTTCCGGTTCAGTATCCGTTGGCTACAGGACCAGACTTCAATTCGTTGATCGATGTACTTTTGATGAAAAAATATTCATGGGGTCCTGACGGTGGAGCACCGACTATCGAAGAAATTCCTGCTGAGGAAATGGAAAAAGCTCAGGCTTGGCATAAGACTCTGGTAGAGGCTGCTGCCGAACATGATGAAGCTTTGATGGAGAAATTCTTCGAATCTGAATCGCTTACAGAAGACGAAATGCGTGAAGGTATTCGTAAAGGATTGGCTGCACGTGGTATGTTCCCTGTTTTCTGTGTATGTGCAGGTAAAGATATGGGAGTTCGCCGACTGATGGAATTCTTGGGTAATGTCGTTCCATTTGTTGATGAAATGCCTACTGTACATAATACACGTGGTGTTCCTGTTGCTCCTGATGCAAACGGACCTACTTCTTTGTATTTCTTTAAAACAGCAGTTGAACCACATATCGGAGATGTACAGTACTTCAAGGTTATGAGTGGAGTTGTACACGAAGGTGATGATTTGAATAATGCCGATCGTGGTTCTAAAGAACGCATGGCACAGCTTTATGTGTGTGCCGGAGCTAACCGTGAAAAGGTAGACGAACTTCGTGCGGGAGATATCGGATGTACAGTGAAACTGAAAGATGTGAAGACAGGAAATACCTTGAATGGTAAAGACTGCGAAAATCGTTTTAACTTTATTAAGTATCCGAATCCGAAATATACTCGTGCTATTAAGCCGGTCAATGAAGCTGATACAGAAAAGATGATGGCTGTATTGAACCGCATGCGTGAGGAAGATCCGACTTGGGTAGTAGAACAGTCTAAAGAGTTGAAACAGATTTTGGTTCATGGTCAGGGTGAATTCCACTTGCGTACCTTGAAATGGCGTCTGGAAAACAATGAAAAGCTTCAGGTACAGTTCTATGAACCTAAGATTCCATATCGTGAAACTATTACAAAAGCTGCTCGTGCCGATTATCGCCACAAGAAACAGTCGGGAGGAGCTGGTCAGTTTGGTGAAGTTCATCTGATTGTAGAACCTTATTATGAAGGAATGCCTGCTCCTGAACTGTATAAATTCAACGGCCAGGAATTTAAGATGAATGTAAAGAGTACAGAAACAATTGATCTGGAATGGGGCGGTAAATTGGTATTTGTTAACAGTGTAGTAGGTGGTGCTATTGATACTCGTTTCATGCCGGCTATTTTGAAAGGTATCATGAGCCGTATGGAACAGGGACCTTTGACCGGTTCGTATGCCCGTGACGTACGTGTAATTGTTTATGACGGTAAGATGCATCCGGTAGATTCAAATGAAATTTCTTTCATGCTGGCCGGACGCCAGGCCTTCAGTGAAGCCTTTAAAAATGCTGGTCCGAAGATTCTGGAACCTATTTATGACGTAGAAGTATTCGTACCAAGTGATAAACTGGGTGATGTTATGAGTGATATGCAAGGCCGTAGAGGTATGATTATGGGTATGAGCAGTGAAAAAGGCTATGAAAAGCTTGCTGCAAAGGTACCTTTGAAAGAAATGTCTAATTATTCTACAGCATTGAGCTCACTTACAGGAGGACGCGCTTCGTTCATTATGAAGTTTGCAAGTTATGAACTTGTGCCGACTGATGTTCAGAATAAGTTGATGAAAGAATTCGAAGAACAAGAAAAAGAAGAGGTATAAACTTTCTAGTTGTTGTTTTTATAGGTTGCAAAGGTCGCATTTCTTAAAAATGCGGCCTTTTTTATTTAACGAAGCTTAAACAATTAGCATACTTTGTTTGTTATTAATTTAAAATTTTATTATTTTTGCATTAAAGCAGAGTAATGTGTGGCGTAAAGTTTTTAAAATAACATGTAAATATCCGCTTTTCGTTAATATAAGAGAATCACGGATTAAAACATGTTAAGCAGAGTATCTTGTAAGTGATAGCTGTTTAATTTTGCCTTCATGAAAAAGTCAACTATTTGGATATTAGGTATTGTAATGGGACTCTCTTTTCTTAGCTTGCTCTATTTGCAGGTAAGTTATATAGAAGAGATGGTCAAGATGCGCAAGGAGCAGTTCGAAGAGAATGTAGGACGGAGTCTTGCTCAGGCTGTTCATAACTTAGAGTTGGTGGAAACGAAAAAATATCTTGAAAAAGATGTTGCGGCCACTGAACGTGCTGCACAGCTTTCTCAACAATTTCAAGGTCAACATCAGTCTCAGTCTAGTGGAAGTGTGTTGATCGGTTCTTCCGATGGAAGTACGATTTCTACTTTCGAGTGGAAAACTGTGATAAATCGTCCTTCTAGTATTCCTAAAGAGATTATTTCAACCGGAAAGAATATTCCTCAGACTTCACGTACGTTGCAGGAGATCGTAAAAGAACGTTATATTTACCAGCGTGCTTTGTTGAATGAGGTAGTTTACAATATTCTTTATACGGCGAGTGATAAGCCGTTGAAAGAACGAGTAAATTTCAAACAGCTGGATTATTTTCTGAATTCGGAATTAAAGAATAACGGGGTAGACATACCTTATCATTTTACGGTAACAGACCGTGATAATAAAGAAATTTATCGTTGCTCTGATTATGAATACGATAACGAAAAGGTTTACTCTCGGTTGCTGTTCGAAAAAGATCCTCCCGCAAAGATGGGATTTGTAAATGTCTTTTTCCCGACAATGGACAATTACATTTTCAGTTCTGTACGGTTCATGATACCATCTATTATTTTTACGCTGGTATTGTTGGTGACTTTTATTTTTACCATATACATCATTTTCCGTCAGAAGAAACTGACAGAGATAAAGAATGATTTCATTAACAATATGACTCATGAATTCAAGACACCTATCTCTACTATTTCTTTGGCTGCCCAGATGTTGAATGATCCGGCCGTAGGTAAATCGCCTGCCATGTTTAAGCATATTTCTGGGGTTATAAATGATGAAACCAAACGATTGCGTTTCCAGGTAGAAAAGGTTTTGCAGATGTCTATGTTCGAACGACAAAAGGCAACACTGAAGAAAAAAGAGGTTGATGCCAATGAACTGGTTTACGGTGTAACCAACACATTCCGCCTGAAAGTGGAAAACTGTAACGGAACTTTGGATGTTGCTCTGGATGCCGACGATCCGTTCATCTATGTAGATGAAATGCATTTTACGAATGTAATATTCAATCTTTTGGATAATGCATTGAAATATAAGAAACCGGATGTTAATATTCATCTGAAAGTCCGTACTTGGAATGAATCAGGCAAGCTTCATATATCGATAGAAGATAATGGTATCGGTATAAAGAAAGAAAACCTGAAAAAAATATTTGAAAAGTTCTACCGGGTTCATACAGGCAACTTACACGATGTGAAAGGCTTTGGTTTGGGCTTGGCCTATGTAAAGAAGATAATTACAGATCACAAGGGAACTATACGTGCCGAAAGTGAACTGAATGTAGGAACTAAATTTATTATTGTATTACCTTTATTTAAAGAAGATTGATATGGACGAAAAATTGCGTATTTTGTTGTGCGAGGATGATGAGAATCTTGGCATGCTTTTAAGAGAATATTTGCAGGCAAAAGGATATTCGGCAGAGTTGTTTCCTGACGGTGAAGCTGGTTTCAAGGCCTTTTTGAAAAATAAATACGATTTGTGTGTACTTGATGTAATGATGCCTAAGAAAGATGGTTTTACTTTGGCACAGGAAATACGTCAGGCAAATGCTGAAATTCCTATTATTTTCCTTACAGCTAAAACACTGAAGGAAGATATCCTGGAAGGATTCAAGATTGGTGCTGATGATTATATTACTAAACCTTTCAGTATGGAAGAGCTGACTTTCCGTATCGAAGCTATTTTACGTCGTGTACGTGGAAAACGCAATAAGGAAAGCAATATGTATAAAATCGGACGTTTCACATTCGATACTCAGAAACAGATTTTGTCTATTGGCGATAAGCAGACTAAACTGACAACTAAAGAGTCTGAATTGTTAGGATTGCTTTGCGCTCATGCTAATGAAATTCTTCAGCGTGACTTTGCATTGAAGACTATCTGGATAGATGATAATTACTTTAACGCACGAAGCATGGATGTGTATATCACTAAATTGCGTAAGCATCTGAAAGATGATGATTCTATCGAGATTATCAATATCCATGGTAAAGGATATAAATTGATTACCCCAGAGCAAGAATAAGAAATAACTGATAACTGAAATAAAAAAGCCTGAGTTTATAAAACCCAGGCTTTTTTATTTCTCTTTTTTGTTAGCTCAATATTAATCGGCAATACGTTTATTCAGAACGATATGAGAAATTAATCCAACGATAATGAGAACCAAAGAAGTTGCCAAAATCGCATTGTCGTTTACGTTGCCTCCATAGTAGCAAATAATCAGGATTACTGCTCCGATAATAACCAGTAACAATCCTAAGTTCTTTAATAAGCTTTTCATGTGTGTCTTCTATTTTATGGTTTATTTTTTCTTGGTTACAAATTAAAGGATAATTCTTGTATTGAAGAAATTATTTGATGAAAAAAAATAAAAAAGCTTACTCTTAGTCTTTTGTATTGGTAAAGATTTTGCGTAGAACTTCCTGGCTCACTCTTAATTCCTCCAATGTCAGCCCGTGAAGAGCCTCCTTTAATGTTTTGTTGGCTATAAAGCGTGCCATTTCTTCCAGTTCCTTTCCTGTTTTTGTAAGATGTATCAAATTGGTACGTCGGTCTTTTTTATCCGATATACGTACTACCAGATGCTGGCGCTCCATGTTGTCTATCAGACGAGTCATGCTAGGTTTGTCCTTAAAAGTCGCATTACATAACTCCTGCTGGGTAACTCCGTCCTTTTCCCATAAGAACAATAATACGGTCCATTGTTCAGGGGTTATCTCCATTCCATTCTGTCGGAAATTACGGCTTAGCTTACGGTTGATTGCAGCAGAAACCTTTCCGTTTAGGATCGCAAAAATGAGCTGTATGTCAAAGTTAAACTGTTCTATCATGTAATTATTGTTTAAACAACTACGCAAATATACGATACTTTTACTATATATGGTATATGAAAATGCCTCAAAATAACATTCTTTATCATATAAAAAGAATGCAATGGTTTGTATATTAGAGAAAAAGTCGTAACTTTGCGCCGCATTTAAAAAATTTATTATTAATAATTTAATTAACGTATAGTATGAATCAATACGAAACCGTTTTCATTTTAACTCCCGTTTTGTCTGATGTTCAGATGAAGGAAGCGGTAGAGAAGTTCAAAGCTATCCTTACACAGGAGGGTGCGGAGATCATTAATGAAGAAAACTGGGGATTGAAGAAATTGGCTTACCCAATTCAGAAGAAATCTACAGGTTTCTATCAACTGATTGAATTTAAAGCAGAACCGTCGGTTATTGAAAAACTTGAAGTAAACTACCGTCGTGACGAACGTGTTATCCGTTTCTTGACTTTCAAGATGGACAAATACGCTGCAGAATACGCTGCTAAGAGAAGAAATGTAAAATCAACTAAAAAGGAGGAAAACTAATCATGGCACAGCAACAATCAGAAATCAGATATTTAACTCCGCCTTCAGTAGACGTTAAGAAGAAAAAATACTGCCGTTTCAAAAAGAGTGGTATTAAGTATATCGACTACAAAGATCCTGAATTCTTGAAAAAATTCTTGAACGAACAGGGTAAAATCCTTCCGCGCCGTATTACAGGTACTTCATTGAAGTTCCAGCGTCGTATTGCGCAGGCTGTTAAGAGAGCTCGTCACTTGGCTTTGCTGCCTTTCGTAACTGATATGATGAAATAATTAAAGGAGGAGTAAGAGTATGGAAATTATTTTGAAAGAAGACGTAGTTAACTTGGGCTACAAGAATGATATTGTAACCGTTAAGTCAGGTTATGGTCGTAACTATCTTATTCCGACAGGCAAAGCAGTTATCGCTTCTCCAGCTGCAAAGAAAATGTTGGCTGAAGAATTGAAACAGCGTGCTCATAAATTGGAAAAGATTAAGAAAGATGCTGAAGCAGTAGCAGAATCTTTGAAAGATGTATCTTTGAAGATCGCTACAAAAGTTAGCGCAACTGGCGTTATCTATGGTTCAGTTGGTAATATTCAGATTGCTGAAGAATTGGCTAAATTGGGTCACAACATCGATCGTAAGATTATCGTTGTTAAGGATTCTGTAAAAGAAGTTGGTCATTACAAAGCAGTCGTTAAACTTCACAAGGAAGTTTCTGTTGAAATTCCTTTCGAAGTTGTTGCAGAAGAAGCTTAATTTTGCAGTCTGTAAATACTTGATAGGATTCCGAGTAGATGAAAATCTGCTCGGGATTTCTTTTTTTATTATCTTAATAAGTATATTCAAAATTGCTTGATTGTTGGTTATGTTTATGCTGGTGGATCTTGCTGGTTGAAGTAATGACCAGTGATTATTTTTAAGGAGGTGGTAAAGAATAGAAGGGGTTTTGTAAAAGGTAGTATTTATAGTGTTTTTCTTTTTACTAAATGAGGGGCTGGATTTTTTTTGTTTCTCTAGTGGAATAGATGGGGTGTTACAGAAATTTGTGGATATACTGATTTATTCTTCCTCAAGAGTCTGGAAAAATATCAGGATATTTTTGAAATTTTTGTACGAATGTCTTTCTCTTTTGTACAAAAAGAGAAGTAAACAAGAGCATGTTTTTGGTGAAAGAATATGATTGGTAGAGAATTTACTACGTAAATATAGGGAAAGGTGGTAAAGGAAATATTTCTTATCGCTCATTAGAGGATATAAAAGGGCATAAAAAAAGTCTGAATGCTTTCGCATGCCAGACTTTCAATTCTCTCGAATGTTGTTCGAAATTATTCAGCTACTACTGCTGCAGAATCAACTGCTGCTGAGTCAGCTACTACTGCTGTAGAATCAACAACTGGAGCTGCTTCTTCTACTGTTTCAACTGCTGCAGTTGAGTCAACTGTTGATTCATTGTTAGCTGCTTTGTTACCGCAAGATGCGAAAGATACAGCAGCGAATGCTACGAACAAAAATACTAATTTTTTCATTTTCTTTGCTTTTTAAAATCTGTAATACTTATGTTGTTTTCTTAAAACGATGCAAAGATATAGACTTTTTTAATACGTTGTTCTCTTTAGGGCATTTTTTTTCAAAAAAAATATGTTTTAAAATACTTTTCTTCATAAAAGATCTTTTCGGATATGGGAATATGGGAGAATATTCGTATATTTAAACGATTTTTCTGCATGTTTTTAGGGGAGATGTTTTTTCGGTGGTGAAAGCTCTCTTCCTTATCTTTGTGTTCCGATAATAATACGTAACTTTGCATTCAAATTATTATATTTAAAGTATGACAGATACAACTATTTTTCAAAATAAAAAGGCTGTTTATTATACATTAGGCTGTAAACTGAACTTTGCGGAAACTTCTACCATTGGAAAAATGCTTAAGGAAGTAGGAGTCCGTACCGTACGTAAAGGTGAGCAGGCTGATATTTGTGTAATTAATACCTGTTCGGTCACTGAAATGGCAGATAAAAAATGCCGTCAGGCTATTCATCGTTTGGCGAAAGAGCATCCGGGAGCTTTTATCGTAGTGACTGGATGTTATGCGCAGCTGAAGCCTGGACAGGTAGCAGATATTGAGGGAGTCGATCTGGTTTTGGGTGCTGAACAGAAAGGCGATCTGATGAAATATTTGGGAAATTTGGAGAAGCATGAGCATGGTGAAGCTATCACTACTGCCACAAAGGATATACGTACCTTTGTTCCTTCATGTTCTAGAGGTGACCGTACCCGTTATTTCCTGAAGGTACAAGACGGATGTGATTATTTTTGTTCGTATTGTACTATACCTTTTGCGCGAGGGAGAAGCCGTAATGGTAAAATTGCTGATCTGGTAGAGCAAGCTCGTCAGGTGGCAGCAGAAGGTGGAAAAGAAATTGTACTTACTGGAGTAAATATAGGTGATTTCGGAAAAACTACAGGAGAAAGTTTCTTCGATTTGGTAAAGGCACTTGATGCGGTGGAAGGCATTGAGCGGTATCGAATTTCTTCCATTGAGCCTAACCTGCTTACCGATGAGATTATAGAGTACGTAGCACGGTCACGTCGTTTTATGCCTCATTTCCATATTCCGTTGCAGTCAGGATGTGATGAGGTGCTTAAATTGATGCGTCGCCGGTATGATACTGCGCTTTTTGCTTCCAAGATACATAAAATCAAGTTTCTGATGCCCGATGCCTTTATCGGTGTAGATGTGATTGTCGGTACAAGAGGAGAAACGCCCGAATACTTTGAACAGGCTTATGAGTTTATACAAGGGTTGGATGTAACCCAGCTTCATGTGTTCAGTTATTCGGAACGCCCTGGTACTCAGGCTTTGAAAATAGATTATGTAGTTTCTCCCGATGATAAATATCAAAGAAGTCAGCGTTTACTGGTATTATCGGACGAAAAGACAAGAAGTTTTTATGCTCGTCATATTGGTCAGGAAGCAACTGTATTGATGGAACACTCCAAGCCAGGTTGTCCTATGCATGGGTTCACCGATAATTATATCCGTGTAGAACTGGAGCAGAACGATGCTTTAGACAATCAGTTAATACGCGTACGTTTAGGTGATTTTAATGATGACGGAACCGCGTTGAAAGGTATTATATTATGATAAAAGTTTCGGTCGTTATATTAAACTGGAATGGCGCAGATATGCTGCGCCGTTTTTTGCCTTCTGTCATTTCGTGTTCGCAAGGAGAGGGAATAGAGGTTTGTGTAGCCGATAATGGCTCATCTGATGATTCCTGCCGGATAGTAGAAGGAGAGTTCCCTTCTGTCCGTCTGATTCGTCTGCCTGAGAATTATGGTTTTGCAGAAGGATATAATAAAGCATTGGAACAGGTTGATGCTGAATATGTTGTGTTGCTTAACAGCGATGTGAAAGTTTCATCAGGCTGGTTGTCAGTAATGGTATCATATATGGATTTGCATCCGGAGGTTGCAGCCTGCCAGCCTAAAATTCTCGACTGGAAAAATAAAGAATATTTTGAATATGCAGGGGCGGCTGGTGGATTTATCGACCGATATGGGTATCCGTTCTGTCGCGGCCGTGTGTTTGATACGGTAGAAAAGGATATTGCACAATATGATGCTCCGGTTTCCATTTTCTGGGCTACGGGTGCAGCTTTATTTATCAGGCTTGACAAATATCGGGAAGCAGGGGGACTCGACGGACGTTTCTTTGCACATATGGAAGAAATAGACTTGTGCTGGCGTTTGCGCAGCCGTGGCTATGAGCTGGTTTGCCTGCCTCAAAGCGTAGTCTATCATGTAGGTGGGGCCACATTGAAGAAAGAAAATCCTCGGAAGACGTTCTTGAACTTTCGCAATAACCTGCTTATGCTTTATAAAAATCTTCCGGCTGAAGAGCTTGTTTCAGTAATGCGGATACGTACATGCTTGGACTATCTCGCAGCCTTGTTCTTTCTGCTTAAAGGAGATGTTTCTAATTTTCGTGCGGTACTTCAGGCTAGAAAAGAATTTCTTCGTTTACGTCCGGAATTTGCTTCAGCTCGTCAGGAGAATTTGGATAAGACTGCTCTCGCAGATATTCCAGAGCATTTTAAATTCAGCATCCTGTGGCAGTCGAAACTGCTGGGTAGAAAAAAATATGCAGATTTACCTGTGAAATAAAAAGTTTTTTTGTTTTGAGGCTTGTTTCTCGCTCTTGGAAACCTCGTCGTACCCACTGATAGATGGGTAGAATACAAACTGAATCAGTGTTAATAAAACATAAACCGTTCTTTTTCTCGGTTAAGCATCCCTGAAAAATTGTACATTTGTTAATACTACAGATAACCTAATAATTGCAGTTTATATTATGATCAATAGTTCGTTAAAAATTCGCCAAGCCTAAGCGGCTCTGGCAGTAAATAAAATGAGTTCTTTGAAAAGTTTGTCAATAACTTGCGGGTCTGGGCTAATCCCAAACACGCAAATAAATCGTTCAAGCATATAAGCATTGTGTATGAAAGACTTGCAGGAGGATATGGAATAGGTTATTCCGAGCCTCTTACATGCCGCTTTGGCCAAGTTGACAGCAGCAAGCGATGCATTGAAGTGAAAATCCAATTTCCTGAAGTCGGTAGACTGGCAGCTGGTGATTCCTGCATGCTGCTTGCCATCTCTAAAGCAAAATTCCAGTTGGAACCTGGTTCTGTAATAATCCAGCACCTCACGTCCATCCATGGAATCGTCTGTAGAGAAGTAAAGCTGCCACTTGTCTGTCCTCCCGTCCATCGGATACCAGATGGCTAAGGAAACATACCTTTTGAGAGCTTTTGCATATACCCTCAATCCGTATAGCTTTCCCTTGTTCACCTCGTATTCCTTGCACCGGGTCAAATCCAGATTGGCAAAGTCAATCCTGCCGTCAAACCACTTGGGATGGCCACGTTTTCCTGTTTTCTGTTCCAATGTCGGATAGTACAGGATTACGTCATTCCGAAAGCGGCTGATGACATGGAAATCGTTCTCACACATAGGTGTTACGAAAGTTTCCTTGGAAAAGAATGCGTCTGCAACCACCGTTTTGGATATGCTTTGCAGCTTGTCTTTTCTGCTGATAAGATAGCAGCTGTACCAGTCAACAAGGTTCTTGTCCATATTATCCAAGGTCTTACAATCCGGCGTCTGAATGGAACCTAAAGTCATGCATTCATGGTTGTCGATGTCAATGACACCGATGCCCATGATTTCCAGTCCACGCTTGTATTCTCCTGCACAACCGGACCAGAAGTAACCTATCCAAGGTGTCTTCTTGCCTGATTTGGGAATATAGGAAGGATCGATGGCGATGGCTTTTCTTTTGCCTGTGAGATACTTGCTGATGATAGATCCGTTGAACGCAAACCAGTCGAAAGTTTCATGCTCAAAAAGGTTGCGATAAGTCTGTTCTGAGAAACAGCCATATCTGCCCAATTGAAGGAAATTTATACGATCCGGGATGGCCATGAATAATTTCATGGTGTCCATGAATGCTTTTTCAAAAGGTTTGTGTATATTCGCTACTGATTTGAGAGCCGACAGGCACTCGGATTGGTATTGCATAAGGAGTGTTTCTTTAGTCATAATCAGAAGAGTTCAGAGACTTCTAATTTACTAAGAAATAACGAATTATGCAATACTTTCCTCCTTTATTATCAGCAGGTTAGCTCTCTTTTTTCAGCACATTTCTTCATGCTTAACCATTCGTTTTTGACAACATTTCAATGACCTCTTTAGTGTTTCCGAACCAGCTTTTGCCGGTTCTGTTGTTTAACTTTTAATCTTTCGGTAAAAATTTACCGAAGTATTGTTATGATATTAATTAATGGAAAAGAGGTTTCGGAACAAGTAAAGCAGGAAATTGCTGCTGAAGTTGCCGATATAGTTGCCCGTGGCGGTAAGCGTCCACATCTGGCTGCGGTTTTGGTAGGGCACGATGGGGGTAGTGAAACCTATGTTGCAGCAAAAGTAAAGGCTTGTGAAGTTTGCGGTTTCAAATCTACTCTTATTCGTTACGAAAGTGATGTGACCGAAGAAGAACTTCTAGCGAAAGTGCAAGAGCTGAATAATGATCCCGATGTGGATGGATTTATCGTACAATTGCCTTTGCCTAAACATATTTCAGAACAGAAAGTCATAGAAACAATCGACTATCGTAAAGATGTTGATGGCTTCCATCCGATAAACGTAGGCCGTATGTCCATCGGGCTTCCTTGTTATGTTTCTGCAACTCCCAATGGTATCTTGGAACTGCTTCGACGCTATAATATAGAAACCCAGGGTAAAAAATGTGTTGTACTTGGAAGAAGTAATATTGTCGGAAAACCAATGGCAATGCTGATGATGCAGAAAGCATATCCGGGTGATGCTACCGTAACAGTCTGCCATAGCCGTAGTAAGGATTTGGTGAAAGAATGTCGTGAAGCGGATATAATTATAGCAGCTTTGGGACAGCCTGATTTTGTAAAGGCAGATATGGTTAAGGAAGGGGCTGTTGTAATTGATGTCGGTACAACTCGTGTACCCGATGCAACAAAAAAATCAGGATTTAAACTTACCGGAGATGTGAAATTTGATGAAGTGGCTCCAAAATGCTCATATATAACTCCAGTTCCCGGTGGTGTAGGACCGATGACAATTGTATCGTTGATGAAGAATACATTGCTGGCTGGTAAGAAGGCTATATATAAATAATGCTCCTTCTAGAAGGTTTTACAGCATAAAATGAACTTTTATGAAAGATTTTTCTCAAAAGTGTTTGCAAATTCAAAATAAACATATATCTTTGCACTCGCTTTTGAAAGGGTAATCAACATGGTGACTATAGTTCAGTTGGTTAGAGCGTCAGATTGTGGTTCTGAATGTCGTGGGTTCGAGTCCCACTAGTCACCCTTTCATAGAAGCAACCATTTTTAATATGGTGACTATAGTTCAGTTGGTTAGAGCGTCAGATTGTGGTTCTGAATGTCGTGGGTTCGAGTCCCACTAGTCACCCTTCTGAAAATGAAAGCGATCTTCAAATGAAGGTCGCTTTTTTTGTGTTTCCAGTTTGCTTTTCTTTATTATTTGTTTATATTTGCATAAAAATATAAATAACTATGAAATTGCGTACAGTTGGTAAATTAGGTGTAATACTTTCTGTTATACTTTTTTGCATAGGAGTAGGGCTTTATAGCTTTGCTCGTTTGAGTCTTGCAGAAAGTGGAAAGGGTGCTGATTTGCTTGCTGTTGTTCCTTCTGATTGTATCGGACTTTTGGAAACTGATAATATTGAGTTTATGGTCAATGAGTTTCCACAGGCTGCTTATGCAGGACAGCTTGATACACTTCAAAGCAGTGGACTTTTTTCTGTTGTGGGAGAAGGCATGATTCCTTACATCGTAGAGAATGCTCACGATTTACATAATCAGATGAATTATATGATGGTGAGTTTTCATGCTCCGATTTCTTCTCGTAATTTGGTTATGTATTTCCGTACAAATGAATCTGGAAGGAACTTCATTCGCGAAATGATAACCAGAAAGGGACTTTCTTTTTCAGCTAAAAAAGAAACTTATAGAGGAAAAACGATAGAGATTTACCCCGTAAGTAATAATGATTTCATATCTTGTTACAATGGCAAGGGATTTTTGGCTGTCAGTTATCAGAAGAATCTGATAGAAAAAGTAATAGATGCCGAGAAAGACGAAAAGTCATTGCGCCAGGATGTCGGATTTACTTCTATCGCTCATACTAAGACGGCAAATTTTTTGACTTTATACGGACATACAGCGTCGATACCTTTACTGGCAGAAGAAAATACTGATTGTTGGAGTGAATTTGATATTCATTTGAATAGTGAAGTGTTTTATCTGAGTGGCTCTATGTATGCTTCCGATTCATGCCTATATAGGGTAGAAGAACGGTTAAAGTCCATTCAGCCTCTTCGTGAGGACAGTGTGCTCATCCTTTCCGGTCAGGAAAAGGTGGATTCCTGCATTTCGCAAGTATTGTCTGTTCCGCAACACACGTTGTTTGATGAGTGTGTTTCGAATCTATCGCGCGATGCATCCTTTATTATGGTGGCAGATGTAGATAAGCTGGCGCAGAATCTGGGTGCATATAAAAATTATCTACCTGCGTTTATTTATGATCATGTAGAATTATTCCGTTCGTTTATCTTATCAGTCCAAATTACGAATGTAAACAATAAGCTTTCGCATATATTTGTTTTTACCTATAAAGAATAGGAGATTCTTGGTTTATCTGAGTTTATTCTTCAGGAAATGCGGACCGGCTTTAAAATGGAAGTAAATAACAGAAACTACAGTCAGAAAGGCTCCAAACAGATAGGCTGCTCGGAAAGAAGCTATTTCTGCAATGTACCCTCCACTCAGCATTCCTATTCCTAATCCGACATCCCATGAGGTCAGATAAGTACTTGTAGCCGTTCCTCGTTGGCTGTTGGGGGCAAGGTTGACGAATAAGGTATTATAAGCGGGAAACATTGTTCCAAACCCGATTCCAAGCAATAGGGAGATAAGGAAGAATAAAATAATAGTAAATGAACTGTTCCAATTGATAAGCCATCCGCAGACTGTCAGGCCGAAATAGCAGATACAGACAAGGTATAACCCGGCAGGGATGACCTGTGTGATCATTCCTTTGTCTACCAGGCGTCCGCTGAAGAGTCGGCTGATAGCCATTCCTACAGCCATAAGAGTAAAGAAGAATCCTGTTTCTGCAGTGATACCTATTTGCTTGGCATACATTGCTACGTAGTTTGTTGTCATGCCGTAGGGAATAGATAACAGTAATAAGCTGAATCCGGCAGGAAGTCCTTTTAACAAAATAAACCGGTCCAATGAAATCGGCTCTCTTTTTACGGGAGGTTTATAGGGTGTTTTCACCATGGTAGCTGCCAGAAAGCCTAATATGCAAGAGACCAGTGAATAAGAAAAAATGGTGATATATGAAGCTCCTCCGCTATGAAGGAACAATCCGAACATCGGTCCGATGGACATAGCCAGATTGTTTGCCAGTCCATAATATCCTAAACCTTCTCCGCGACGGCTGGAAGGCATAATGTCTATTACTACCGTATTTCCGCCAACTGTAACCATACCGAATGATATACCGTGTATCACACGAAATATAATGAATAATGCCAGCAAGCCAGCTACCATATATCCGGCAAATATCAGTGTAAAGATAAAGTAGGCAATCAGGTAGAGAGGTTTACGGGCAAAAGTATCGAGAAAATATCCGGAAAACGGACGGATACAAAGAGAGGAAATGGTATAGCAGGAAAGCACTATACCTATTGTTGTATTTGAAGCCTCGAATATCTCTGAAAGATAAAACGGAAGGACTGGAGTCAATAGCCAAAAGCCGAAATATAAAAGGAAATTGGCTGCCAGTATACAACAATAGCTTGGTGTAATAAGACGTTCCTTTTCCATATTTGAAATTTGCAAAACGCGGATTAACATAGACTTTTACAGAATTCTTTAAGGTTGAATCTATAAAGAGCCTGCGTTAATCCGCGTTTTCTTTATATATAATAAAAAATTAGTTTGCTGCTTCGAATTCTTCGAGGAAACGAGTATCGTTTTCCGAGAACATACGCAAATCTTTTACTTTATATTTTAAGTTGGCAATACGTTCTACTCCCATACCGAATGCATAACCAGTGTAAACTTTACTGTCGATACCGTTAGCTTCGAGTACAGCAGGGTCAACCATACCGCAACCCAAAATTTCTACCCATCCTGTATATTTACAGAAAGGACATCCTTCGCCACCACAGATATCGCAGCTGATATCCATTTCCGCACTAGGTTCAGTGAACGGGAAGTATGAAGGGCGCAGACGGATTTTTGTTTCAGGACCGAACATTTCTTGTGCAAACTGAAGCAAAACTTGTTTCAAGTCTGTGAATGAAACATTCTTATCGATATACAATCCTTCTACCTGATGGAAGAAGCAGTGTGCACGATAGCTGATAGCTTCGTTACGATACACACGTCCCGGACAGATTACGCGGATAGGAGGTTTAGAAACTTCCATTACGCGGCTCTGTACAGATGAAGTATGTGTACGTAAGATAATATCAGGGTGACTTTCTATGAAGAAAGTATCCTGCATGTCACGTGCCGGATGATCTTCGGGGAAGTTCATAGATGAGAATACATGCCAGTCGTCTTCCACTTCCGGACCGTCAGCAATAGTGAATCCCAATCTGTTGAAAATATTGATTATTTCGTTACGTACGATGCTTAACGGGTGACGTGTACCCAGCTCTATCGGGTAAGCTGTACGAGTCAGGTCCAGTTCAGCTGCGCTGTTATCCTGACATTCGAAAGCTTCTTTCAGTGTATTAATACGCTCCTGAGCATGATTCTTCAATTCATTCAGTTTCATGCCGACTTCTTTTTTCTGTTCAGCGGGTACATTGCGGAAATCCGCCATAAGCGCATTGATTATACCTTTTTTACTTAGGTATTTTATGCGCAGAGCCTCCAGCTCTTCTGCATTCGAAGCAGTTAAGTTCTCCACTTCCTGAAGTAACTGTTCTATTTTTGCTAACATATTTTCCTATATTATTATTTTTTTCTAGTGCACAAAGGTAAGGATTTAAACTGAAATTTTGTCTTTTTATGCTCATAAAAAAGAAAACTGTAAATGTTTTATTCGCCAAAAGAAAAAAAGACGTATTTTTGCACATGATTTTTCAGAAGCACTAAGATGAAAAAAATTTTATTTGGGTGTTGTGTATGTATGCTGGTCAGTTCTTGTGGGGGAGGAAAAAAGAATGTAGACCCTTTTGAAACGTTAACTAAACAAATTGACTCGCTGACAGTTGGGCATGACACATTGCAGGGAGAAGCTCCGGTTGTAGAAGAAATAGTTCCAGCTACGGCCGATGAAAGCTTTGCCGATTTCTTTTATAATTTTGCTTCCGATGAACACTTCCAACGTTCTCGGGTGAAGTTTCCTATTTCTTATTACAAAGGTGAACAGGTAGTACGAATGGCAAAGAACGAATGGATATACGATCCAATGTTCAGTCGTGAACCGGTTTATACTGTCCTTTTCGATAAGGAAGAAGATATGGAGATGGAAAAAGATACAGCTGTGCATAGTGTACAGGTGGACTGGATTTATCTGAAAGAGAGAAAAGTAAAACGGTATTATTTTGAGCGAGTTTCAGATTGCTGGTATCTGGAAGCTATAAATAAAGAGAAGCTTGCCTCTGATGCGAATGGTCGTGAAGATTTTTTCGATTTTTATAACCATTTTGTCAACGATTCCATATTCCAGCTTGAACGTTTACATCGCCCATTGAGTTTTGTAACTGTAGATCCTGAAGATGAATTTCAGATTCTCGAAACTACATTGGATGAAGGACAGTGGTTTTCATTTCGTCCTCCTATGCTTAAAGAGCGTTTGACTAATGTCCATTACGGACAGAAGGAAATGCCTGATGCCAATCAGAAAATTATTGAATTTAAAGGATTTGGTAATGGCTTTAGCAATACGCTTTATTTTGAATATCACGGAGGTAAATGGATATTGATGAAATTTGAAGATTTGAGCGACTAGGTTGCTCCGTTCAGCATAGAATAGTAATATAAAATGAAAGAACTGACAGATTATTCTCTTTTATATCATAACACATTTGGCATGGATGTGCGTACTGCACATTTTGTTGAATATGAATCAGTAGAAGAACTTTGTGCTTTTTTGAAGCAGAAAAATTATGAACTTCCATTATTACATATTGGAAGGGGAAGTAATTTGCTCTTTTCGGGCGATTATCAAGGAACAGTGCTTCATTCCTTGATAAAAGGTTATGAGGTAGTAAGTGAAACGTCAGATACTGTAGATGTGCGTGTAGGAGCCGGCGAAGTATGGGATGACTTTGTGACATATACTGTGCAGAAAAATCTGTATGGGGCTGTAAACCTGTCTTTGATACCTGGAGAGGTTGGAGCTTCTGCCGTACAGAATATCGGAGCCTATGGAGTTGAGGCTAAAGATTTGATAGTAAGTGTAGATACAGTTTGCGTTTCTACCGGAGAATTACGGCAGTTCTCGAATGAGGAATGCTGTTATGCATATCGTAAAAGTATATTTAAGCAAGAACTGAAGGGCAAATATATTGTCACGCATGTCACTTACCGTTTGAGTAAAGTTCCGGTATGGCATTTAGATTATGGTAATATCCGTACAGAGCTGGATAAAGCATCTTGTCCGTTGACGTTAGACAATCTGCGTCGTATCATCATTCGTATCAGGGAAGAAAAACTTCCTGATACGGCTCAAATGGGAAATGCCGGAAGTTTTTTTATGAATCCGGTCATTCCTAAAAAGCAGTTTGCTGATTTACAGTCCATATATACCGATATGCCTTCTTATCCGGCAGGCGAAGATTGCGTGAAAGTTCCTGCCGGATGGATGATAGACCGTTGCGGATGGAAAGGAAAATCGTTGGGACGTGCAGGAGTACACGCCCGTCAGGCGTTGGTCCTTGTCAATCTGGGGGGAGCTACCGGAAAGGAAATCATGGCTCTTGCAGAAGCAGTTGTTGCTTCGGTAAAGGAAAAGTTTGGTATTGATATCCATCCGGAAGTAAATTACATTTAAGACTACTTGATTATATAATGAAAGTTACTGTATTAGGAAGTGGAACATCTACGGGAGTGCCTCAAGTGGGATGCGGATGCCCGGTATGTACAAGTACCGATCCGCGCGATAACCGTTTGCGTTGTTCTGGATTGATTGAAATGGAAGGAGTGCGCATTTTGATAGATTGCGGTCCTGATTTCAGAGAACAATGTATTAGAATGAACGATTTTCGTCCTATTGACGGGGTATTGATAACTCACGAGCACTATGACCATGTGGGTGGGTTGGATGATCTTCGTCCTTTTTGCAGTTTCCGGGATGTACCTGTCTATGCGGAAGGATATACTGCCGAGCGTTTACAAAGACGTATGCCTTATTGTTTTGTAGAACATCCGTATCCGGGAGTTCCCAGTATTCCACTTTCTGTCATCGAGCCGTATAAACCGTTTCAGGTAACAAACTTGTCCGGACATTCGCTGGAGGTTGTTTCTTTTAGAGTAATGCATGGTAAACTGCCGATATTGGGTTATCGGGTGGGTAAGGTAGCTTGGATAACAGATATGCTTACAATGCCTGATGAATCGTTTGAATTTTTACAAGGATTGGATTATCTGTTTATAAATGCATTACGGATAGAGCCGCATTGGACACATCAGTCGCTGGCTGAGGCTTTGGAGCAAGCTTCACGTATCGGAGCTGGCGAAACTTATTTCATACACATGAGTCATCATATGGGATTGCATGCAGAGGTCGAAAAGCAACTTCCTCCGCATGTGCATATGGCATACGACGGACTGGTTGTAGAACAATAATTGAAGCTATTTGATTTTTGCTTTCAAAGACTCTTTACATATTCCGTTGAGTCCGCATTCTTCACATTTGGGGTTGCGTGCTGTACAGACGTATCTTCCATGAAGAATCAGCCAGTGATGAGCCGTCGGTATTAAATTCTCAGGAATATATTTTACCAGATGTTTTTCTGTTGCTAAAGGGGTAGTACATGTTTTAGGTACAAGTCCGATGCGATGACTGACACGGAAAACGTGGGTGTCGACTGCCATTGCAGCTTTGTTGAATACCACACTTTGAATTACATTTGCGGTTTTTCTTCCTACTCCGGGGAGTTTTACCAGTTCTTCCAAAGTTCCTGGAACTTCACTCTGAAAGTCTTTTACCAGCATTTGAGCCATTCCTACCAGATGCTTGGCTTTGTTGTTCGGATAGCTTACACTACGTATGTATTCGTAAACTACCTCAGGGGTGGTGTTTGCCAGAGCTTCGGGAGTTGGAAATGCCGAAAAAAGAGGAGGAGTTATCATATTGACACGCTTGTCTGTACATTGCGCACTTAATATCACAGCTATAAGCAACTGAAAAGGATTTTCATAATGCAATTCTGTTTCTGCTACCGGAATTGCCTGTTGAAAATAAGTTATTACTTGTTTATATAATTCTTGTTTTTTCATGTGTTTACAGATTGAAGATAAGTCTTATTTAGTATTTTTTATTAATACCATCTTTTATGCTTAAAGTAGAAATATACGATACCCCCTACAACAAGCATCAGTCCCCAGGCAAAGAAATAACCGTATTTCCATCCCAGTTCAGGCATCCATTGGAAGTTCATTCCCCATATCCCGGCTAAAAACGTCAGTGGGATAAAGATGGTAGAAACAATGGTAAGCTGTTTCATGATGCTGTTCATTCGCTGGTCGTTGTTTGCCAAATAAAGATCTACCATTGCAGAAAGCAGATCACGGCAGCCTTCCAGTGTCTGCAATACAAATTGCAGGTGGTCGTTTACATCACTGAAAAAAGGTCGGTTCGCTTTATTCAATAATTGGTTTTCACTGTGAAGTAATTTATTGATTTGCTCTTTCAGAGGAAATATGCTTTTTTTAATCAGCCGGTAATTTCTGCGGTATCTCTGTATTTCTTCTATTCCCGGTTGTTTTTCGGGTATGGGAGAAAGAGGCGATAAGAATTGTTCTTCCAGATCCTCCAGACCATCTTCCATTTTAGAAATGATAGACATGAAACTTGCCATTACGCTGTTCAGGATTACACTTAGTAAAAAGTCGGATTGGCGGTTACGTATCCTCAAGACATTTTTTTCAAGTGCTGTATTGATTTCGTTGAAGAAATCAGTTTCTTTTTCGGTAAAGGTAAGTACAAAATTTTTCCCTTGCACGATACAGAGTTGTTGTGGTACGAATTCATTACAGTCAGTATTCGATAACTGTTTTAGAATAACCAGATTATAAGTATCGTGTTCTTCTATTTTAGTTGGATGCTCTGAGTTTAGGATATCTTGTATGGTCAGGAAATCAATGTTGAAATAGTTGCATATTTCATGTATGGTTTCTGTATTCTGTAATCCGTGCACTTGTATCCAGTTGATACAGTTTTCTTTTATTAAGGGCTGTATATCTTTTATATCGTGTCCTCGAAAAGTCTGGATTTGTTCAGCGTTGTAGCTGGAAACATGCAAATGGGTAGGAGTTTCGCTTTCTCCTATGTAATTCAGTTTTTCGCTGAGCAGGTTATTTTTCGTCATGTCTGAATGAATTTGATATGTACAAATATAACGGTTTATTTGTAAATTGGCAAAAAGTTCCTACCTTTGCAGCCAAATTAAAAAAGAGAACATTAACATGCGATGCCGTGAATAGCGGTCGTGTATTCTAGAACACCACGTAAAAAACAGGAGCGATGAAAAAAGACAACCTCGTATCAGTGCCTTTTATGGTTTTGGGCATTGTATTTTGTGTCTGCTTAGTGGCAGCCAATCTTTTAGAAACCAAAGTAGTTCAACTAGGTCCGATTTCTATTACTGCCGGACTGCTTGTTTTTCCTATTTCTTACATTATCAATGACTGTATTGCTGAAGTCTGGGGCTTCCGTAAAGCGCGTCTTATCATTTGGATGGGATTCTTGATGAACTTTATGGTAGTTGCCTTGGGGCAGATAGCAGTAGCTTTGCCAGCAGCTCCTTTTTGGGAGGGAGAAGAAAGCTTTAACTTTGTTTTTGGTATGGCGCCACGCATTGCTGTAGCCAGCTTGCTTGCATTTTTAGTTGGTTCGTTTATCAATGCATATGTGATGAGCCGTATGAAGATTGCTTCGCATGGGAAGAATTTTTCAGCGCGTGCCATCCTTTCTACTGTATTTGGTGAAAGTGCTGATTCGCTGATCTTTTTCCCTTTGGCTTTTGGAGGACTGATGCCTATCTCTGAATTAGGAAAAATGATGTTGGTTCAGGTTGTTCTTAAGACAATGTACGAAATAATTATTCTGCCTATAACTATTCGAGTAGTGAAATACATCAAGCATGTAGACGATTGTGACGTGTACGATGAACATATTTCTTACAATGTGTTGAAAATAAAGGAGATTTGATATGAATAAAGATGCTGCACTTGTTGTCTTTAGCGGAGGACAGGACTCTACGACCTGTCTTTTCTGGGCGAAGAAACATTTTAAAAAGGTATATGCTTTGAGTTTCCTGTATGGACAGAAACATGTGAAAGAAGTAGAACTGGCACGTGAGATAGCTCGCAAGGCAGAAGTTGATTTTCATGTGATGGATGTTTCTTTTATCGGCCATTTGGGTAAAAACTCATTAACCGATACTTCCATTCATATGGATGAAGAAAAGCCAGAAGGTACTTTTCCGAATACGTTCGTTCCCGGCCGTAATTTATTCTTTTTGAGTATTGCTGCTGTATATGCTCGTGAACGGGGTATCAATCATATTGTGACAGGAGTATCACAGACCGATTTTAGTGGATATCCGGATTGTCGTGATGCTTTTATCAAATCGTTGAATGTTACGTTGAATCTCGCCATGGAGGAACAGTTTGTCATTCATACTCCGTTGATGTGGATAGATAAGGCTCAGACATGGGCACTGGCAGATGAACTGGGTGTTCTTGATCTGGTGCGGAATGAAACGTTGACATGCTATAATGGCATTCCCGGAGATGGATGCGGACATTGTCCGGCATGCAAATTGCGCCGTGAGGGACTTGAAAAATATTTGGCAATAAAGAATAAGTAACAGATGATACTCTATTCGGTATAAATAAACGGCTATGGAAAGAAAAGACGAACTGACAATATTAGGAAAGAATACAGTTTATAAACAGGATTATGCTCCTGAAGTTCTGGAAGCATTTGTAAACAAACATCCTGAAAATGATTATTGGGTACGTTTCAATTGCCCTGAGTTTACCAGTCTTTGTCCTATTACAGGGCAACCTGATTTTGCAGAAATTCGAATCAGTTATTTGCCTGATGTGAAAATGGTAGAAAGCAAAAGTTTGAAATTATATCTGTTTAGTTTCCGAAATCATGGTGATTTTCATGAAGACTGTGTGAATATTATCATGAAGGACCTGATTAAGCTGATGGATCCTAAATACATTGAGGTGACAGGTATCTTTACTCCTCGTGGTGGAATATCCATTTATCCGTATTGTAACTACGGTCGTCCTGGTACGAAATATGAGAAACTGGCAGAATATCGTATGCAGAATCACGATTTGTAAATCGTAAAGATATATTAGAACAGAGGAATGAAAAACGGACTTAGTTTCAACCGTCTTTCATTCCTCTGTTTTTTTAAGATAATTCCAATATTTAAGATAATTCCAGTCCGAAAGCCTCTTTTAATTTCAGTAGACTAGGATTCTTTTTACTCATCATCTGGAAACGCTCTACATGACTGTAGGCGCGGAGATTTTCATTGGCTGCACTTACACGGACTGTCATCTTTATTTTTCGGTTGTGCAACTGCTGGCGTAAATGTGTTTCTATTTGTGGGGCCAGTTGCGACATGTATTTCTGTACCATATCGTTGTCTACAGCCACTTCAAATGTTGTCTGGTCTTTGAGCAAGTGAGGCTGCATGTTCATCATACGTGCAGCATTGGCTGCTTCCTCTTTGGGCAGACGAGTCGCAAATTCCCGCCAGTAATAGTTCAGATTCTTTTCATTGAAGATATAATCCTCGTAGGTCTGGTCTGCCGGTACAGTTGCAGCTGTATTTACCGGTCCGTTGTTTGCAGCTTGTGGCTGGACAGCTTGTCGCCGGATTGATATACCTATGCTTCCTGCTTTCATTACAGGAATTTTCTTTTCTGTATTTGCTTTAGGTATCGGACTGGGATGTGCCGCAGCAGAAACGTTGGTAGTTGGAGCCGCTGGCTGCTGTACCGCAGCTGATCCATTAGGAGCAGATGGTTTTGCTGGCTGCTTGGGAGCTGTACTTCCGTAGTTGCCTGATACCTCATGGGTAGCCTGCGGATAAGGCTGGCTGTTTGAGGCCTGAGAGGATGAAGAAGATGGCTGTCCCTGATTAAAGGCTGGTTTTAAGGTCTGTTTGGTAGGGCCTTGCCCCCCACCAGGAACATCATTGTCGCCTGTTAGCTGGGCAAGTTGAATTAAGGTCAACTCTACCAGCAGACGTTTGTTTTTGCTTACTCGGTAATTCAGGTCACAGTCGTTACACAATTTCATGGCTTTATATAAGAACTGCGGGCTGCATTTCTGAGCCTGAGCCTGATAGCGGTCGCGTATGGATGCACCTACTTCCAATAACTGTAATGTTTCAGCATCACGACTTACCAGCAAGTCGCGGAAATGTGAAGTTAATCCTGTTATAAAATGGTTGCCGTCAAAGCCTTTTTTCAGAACTTCGTTGAATGTAAGCAGGCAGTCGGAAACCCTGTTCTCTAAAAAGGCATCCGTCAGTTTGAAGTAATATTCATAATCCAGCACATTCAAGTTCTCTATTACACTTTGATAAGTGATATGCCCGTTGGTAAAACTTACAACCTGGTCGAAAATAGACAAGGCATCACGCATGCCACCGTCAGCTTTCTGTGCAATAACGTTCAGAGCCTCCGGTTCTGCTTCAATATGTTCTTTTCTGGCTACATTTTCCAAGTGTTCTACCGTGTCGTTCACACTGATACGATTGAAATCGTATATCTGGCATCGACTCAGAATAGTAGGAAGAATTTTATGCTTTTCGGTTGTGGCAAGAATAAATATAGCATGATGAGGCGGTTCTTCCAATGTCTTCAGAAAGGCATTGAAAGCTGCCTGAGAAAGCATGTGTACCTCGTCGATGATATATACTTTATATTTTCCAATTTGTGGCGGGATGCGTACCTGTTCGATCAGCGAGCGTATGTCTTCTACCGAGTTATTGGATGCGGCATCCAGCTCATGAATGTTATACGAACGCTGTTCGTTGAAAGCACGGCATGACTCACATTCATTACATGCTTCTCCATCGGCAGTAGGATGCAGGCAGTTGATTGTCTTTGCAAATATTCGCGCACATGTTGTTTTTCCGACTCCTCGTGGACCGCAAAACAGATAAGCATGTGCCAGCTTTTGATTGGCAATCGCATTTTTCAGGGTGGTCGTCAGGGCGCGCTGTCCTACAACAGTATCGAATGTTGCGGGACGATATTTACGTGCCGATACGATATAATTTTCCATATGCCGATATAAGTGATTAATAGTTTTTATGTTCGGAAATACAAAAGTACATAAAATCTCGGTTTTCTCATGGGCTTGACCTGAAATATATTTATCTTTGTCACAAAATAAAGTAAGTTATGCAGACAAGTGACAGTATCGTTATTATCCCTACTTATAACGAAAAAGAAAATATCGAAAATATCATCCGTGCAGTTTTCGGTTTAGAGAAATGTTTTCATATTCTGATTGTTGAAGATAATTCTCCCGATGGTACTGCTGATATTGTACGGAAATTGCAGGCTGAATTCCCAGAACGCCTTTTCATGATAGAAAGAAAAGGAAAATTAGGCTTGGGTACAGCGTATATTGCAGGTTTCAAATGGGCTATTCAACATCAATACGATTATATATTCGAGATGGACGCGGACTTCAGCCATAATCCGAATGATTTGCCTCGTTTGTATAAGGCTTGCCACGATGAAGGAGCTGATGTTGCTATCGGTTCACGATATATAAGTGGTGTAAATGTGGTGAACTGGCCTATGGGACGTGTATTGATGTCATATTTCGCATCGAAATATGTACGGTTTATAACAGGTATTCCTGTGCATGATACAACAGCAGGATTCAAGTGTTATAAACGTAGGGTTTTAGAAACGATACCTTTAGACAATATTCGGTTTAAGGGATATGCTTTTCAGATAGAAATGAAGTTTACTGCTTATAAGTGTGGCTTTAAAGTAGTGGAAGTTCCGGTTATTTTCGTCAACCGTGAACTGGGAACTTCTAAGATGAATAGCAGTATTTTTGGTGAGGCCGTGTTCGGAGTGATACGGTTGAAATGGGACAGTTGGTTTAAAAGTTATCTAAAAAATAAGTAAATATGAAACGTACATGGATTTATAACGCAACGATTGTAAACGAAGGATTAAAATTTGCCGGTTCTGTTGTCGTTGAAGATGATACTATCTGTGAAGTGCTACAAGGAGAAGTTCGCCCTTCTGTACCTTGCGATGCCGAAATCGACGCCCGCGGTTGTTACCTCATCCCTGGAGTTATAGATGATCATGTACATTTTCGTGATCCGGGATTGACGCATAAGGCTGACATGGCAAGTGAAACTGCGGCTGCGGCAGCAGGAGGAGTAACTTCGTTTATGGATATGCCTAACTGTAATCCGCAGACAACAACTCTGGAAGCTCTGGAAAACAAGTTTGCCGATGCTGCAAACAAGTGTATCGTAAACTATTCGTTTTATTTCGGAGCAACCAATAACAATACGGAGTTGTTGCAGCAGCTGGACAAGAAACATGTGTGCGGTGTAAAACTGTTTATGGGAGCCAGTACAGGGAATATGCTTGTTGACCGTATTGAATCCTTGCGGAAAATCTTTTCGGAAGCAGGTATACTGATTGCTGCTCACTGTGAAGACCAGACTATAATTCGATGGAACACGGAACTTGTAAAATCAAAGTATGGTGAAGAAGATGTGGATATTCTCTTCCATCCTCGCATACGAAGCGAAGAGGCTTGCTGGCGTTCGTCTTCGTTGGCTGTACAGCTGGCTAAAGAAACAGGAGCACGCTTGCATATTCTCCATGTCAGTACAGCACGCGAGCTGGAACTTTTCGAAGATAAACCGATATCTGAAAAGAAGATAACTTCGGAAGCATGTGTTTCACATCTGATGTTCTGCGATGAAGACTACAAAACGTTAGGAGCACGCATTAAATGCAATCCAAGTATTAAAACAAAGAACGACCGTGATATGTTGCGCCGGGCTCTGACAACAAATCGCATTGATGTCATTGGTACAGACCATGCTCCTCATTTGTTGAAAGAAAAAGAGGGAGGAGCTTTGAAGGCTGTATCTGGTATGCCGAGCCTGCAATTCTCTCTGGTCAGCATTATGGAACTTGTACATGAAGGCGTTTTGACCGTAGAGCAGCTGGTACAGAAGATGTGTCATGCTCCTGCTGAGTTATTCCAAATAGAAAAGCGTGGATATATCCGTCCGGGATATAAAGCTGACCTGGTTCTGGTTAACCCGGATAGCGAATGGGAAGTAACGTCAGATTGTGTTTTGAGCAAGTGTGGATGGAGTCCGATGGAAGGAAGACGCTTCCATGCGAAAGTAGAAAAGACATTTGTAAACGGAACATTAGTTTACAGCGACGGCAAGGTGGATACTCTTCACCGGGGAGAGCCGCTTGCTTTTAACCGATAAGAAATGCAGACAGACATTACGACAGTAGTTTACGATATACACGATTTGACAGAGTATATTAACTGGATTTATTTTTTTCATGCATGGGGATTTCAGCCTCGTTTTGCGGCTATTGCAGATATTCATGGGTGCGATGCTTGCAGAGCGAGCTGGCTTGCCTCTTTTCCCGTGGAAGATAGGGCTAAAGCTGCCGGGGCTATGCAGCTTCATAAGGAGGCAAACCGTATGCTGAACAGTGTGGACGGAAAATATAAGGTATATGCCATTTACCGGCTCATGAATGCCAATTCGGATGGTGATAACCTGCTGTTGGAAGGAACTCGCTTTCCGCTATTGAGGCAGCAGACGCGAGTTCGTCCGGACGATCCGTTTTTATGCTTGAGCGATTTCGTGCGTCCGTTGTCATCGGGGATACCAGATACAGTAGGAGCTTTTGCTACAACCATCGACGAGAATATGGAACAACCGTTCGAGGGCGATGATTATAAATTGATGCTTGTCAAAACCTTGGGCGAGCGTCTGGCAGAAGCTGCGGCCGAAAAGGTGCATGAAACTATCCGGAAAAGCGTATGGGGGTATGCCAAGGATGAACATCTCACCATGAAACAATTGCTCAATGAGGATTATCAAGGTATACGTCCTGCTGTAGGATATCCGTCTCTTCCTGATATATCGGTCAGTTTTTTATTGGATGAGCTGCTCGATATGAAGCGTATCGGTATCAAACTCACTGAAAACGGTATGATGCAGCCTCATGCTTCAGTATGTGGGTTGATGTTTGCCCATCCTGCATCTCGTTATTTTTCTGTGGGGAAGATAGACGAAGAACAGCTTGCCGATTATGCTGCCCGACGAGGATGTGAGGTAAGTGAAATCAGAAAATACTTAGTAGCTAACCTGCAACAATAATAGGATTATGATATTGCTGAGAGTTTCGTTGTTTTTTATCGTGTTGTTACTGTTGCCCGACTGGTATATATATAAGGTATATATAAAGTATATCCAGCATAAATGGCAAAAAAGATTATATTGGCTGCCCACAGTTTTGTTGCTGATGGTATTGCTTGTTTTCATCGTAGCACATGATTCGTTACACGATGCTTTTGGCATTTATCTTATTGTTACATTGTGCGCTGCTGTTCCCAAACTGGTTTTTGTATTATGTGATATCCTGATGAAGGTGTTGCGTAAGTTTCTTCGTATACCGTTGTTTGGGAAAACCGTATCGTCTGTTGTAGCAATTGTCACGCTTGCTTATCTGCTTTTCGGAGCAATTAAAGGAAAGGAATATTTCCAGGTTAAGCAAGTTGTCTTTTCTTCACCCGATTTACCTGAGTCTTTTGACGGATATCGTATTCTTCAATTGTCCGACATACATGCCGGAAGCTGGAAAGGTAATGCTGAAGCACTCCGTCGGGCTGTTGAAATCTGTAACGCACAGCACCCTGATCTGGCCGTGTTTACGGGTGATCTGGTAAATAGTCGGGCCGATGAGATTAAGGAGTTTATGCCTGTTCTGTCAAAACTTCGTGCAAAGGATGGGGTATTTTCTGTATTGGGAAACCACGATTATGCTACGTATGTGCAGTGGGACAGTGAAGCAGACCGTCTTGCTAATATTGATACGCTTCTGGCAAGACAGGAACAGATGGGCTGGAAGATGCTTATGAATGACCATCAGATACTGCATCGTGGAAATGATTCTATCGCTTTAATAGGAGTAGAGAACAGTGGTAAACCTCCTTTTCCCGATTGTGGGGATTTACCTCGGGCACAGAAAGGCACGGAAAGTATGTTCAGGGTTTTGCTGAGTCATGATCCAACTCACTGGAGAAGAAGCGTTCTTCCGGATACCGATATTCAACTGATGCTTGCCGGACATACTCACGATATGCAGATCAACTTATTCGGCTTTTCATTTTCACAGTTTATTTATCCCGAGCATAAAGGTCTGTATCTGGAAGGTCAGCGGGGACTTTATGTCAATATCGGGCTAGGTTATGTACTCTTTCCGATGAGGCTGGGAGCATGGCCAGAGATTACAGTCATTACTTTACGAAGAAAATAATAATTCCTAAACTATAACAAGCAATGAGATTCTTATACATTATTTATCAAATCTGTATCGGGGTGCCGATTTTTCTGGTGGCAACTATACTTACTGCTTTGACTACCATGTTGGGATGTTGGTTGGGTAACGGACATTTCTGGGGATATTATCCGGGCAAATTGTGGTCACAGCTTACATGTTTTTTGTTTTTGCTTCCGGTAAAAGTCAAGGGGCATGAACACCTGGATAAGAAAACATCCTATGTATTCGTTGCCAATCATCAAGGTTCATTCGATATCTTTTTGGTTTATGGATTTTTGGGGCGTAACTTCAAATGGATGATGAAGAAAAGCCTTCGTAAACTTCCGTTCGTTGGTAAGGCGTGCGAATCTGCCGGCTTTATTTTTGTCGACAAATCTAGTCCTCGTAAGGTATACGAAACAATAAAGAGTGCGGAAAAAGTATTGCAGGGAGGAACTTCATTGGTTGTATTCCCCGAGGGAGCACGTACGTTTACAGGACATATGGCAAACTTTAAGAAGGGAGCTTTTCTGCTTGCCGACCAGTTGCAACTTCCTGTTGTTCCACTTACCATAGACGGATCGTTTGATATTCTTCCCCGCACAGGTAAGCTTTTGCATTGGCATCCGATGACTCTGACGATACACGAACCTATTTATCCGTTAGGAAAAAAGGGAGAAGAGAATCTGCAAATGTTGATGGCTGAATCGTATAAGGCTATCGAAAAAGATTTACCTCAGAAATATAAAGGCAAGATGGAGAATCCCGATCAGTAATAAAAAGTTTACCCCTTTCATTTTCGCTTAAACAAAAGATCATTCTTGTTGTTGAATGATAGCGTCAGATGAAAGGGGTAAACTTTGTTATTGCTTGAAACAGAGTGATTTAATATCTGCGAAAAAACAACGTGAAATGTTGGGTGAAATTTGTACAAAAAAACGGAAAACATGCTGATGTTTTCCGTAAAATTATACCTTCTTTTTTTATTTGATTCTCTGAGATGGCGAACTTCTAAAGGAAAAAGAGTTTTATTGTACGGCTTGCAGCTTGTCCATGTTGCTGCGTGCAACCGATACATATTCCTTTATCATCGGATTGTTTTTAAAAGAATCGGGAGCATCGTTTATTATTTCCTCCATAATCGGAGTCAATACCGGATAAGGAAATCCGTTGCATAGCATCAGAAAGACTCCTGTTCCCAATACATTGTTGTAATTTTCTTGGATAAATGTCTTGGCAAGGTCGTCCATGTCGTTTCCTAACGCGGTACGCTGTTTTTCCATCTCTTCTTGGATAAATTTAGGATCTTTGCCGTCCATAATCATACGGCTTTCTATTCTTTCCACTTCATACGCACGATCTTCCAGCGAAGTTTTCTTTATGATAAACTCATTGAAACTGTCGTTCAACGGAGTTCCTTTTACAGAAAAACCTGCTTTGTCGATATTGATACTGATATTTCCTTCCTCTATGACAACCGGCATGATGCAGTCGTCGTCCATATACAAAGAAGCAATTACGGTAGAGTCGACTTTTCCTTTCATCTTGAATATCCCGTGTACCACTTCAGCCGAGTCTATATTTACCAACTTATCTCCGGACGGCACTTTTATGAAAAGCATTTTTCCATCCAGTTTCGATACAGAAGAAATACCTTCTATTTTATATTTCTTTCCGCACGAAGCGCAAATAATGGCACAAAAGAGAAAAAAGTAAAATCTGTACATGCAATAAGCCTTTAGAAATTTCTGCGGCAAAGGTATAACGTTTAGAAATGACGTGAAAATAAATTATCAAAAATTAAACTAAATAGAGGATTATTACTGAATTAAGCTACTCAAAACGTATTTTTCGCTATCTTTGCTGGCTATTTGCTGACAACGAAAAAATATCAATTATTATTTTTAAATATCATAACAATGAAAAAACTTAAAGTATTAGCATTGGCACTGATTTGTGCTGCCTTTTCACCGGTGAAAGCCGACGAAGGAATGTGGCTTCTTCAGCTGATGAAGGAGCAGAACCTTGCCGACCGTATGAAAGCACAAGGTTTGAAAATGGATATTGCCGATATTTACAATCCGAACAGCGTAACACTGAAAGATGCTGTTGGTATATTCGGACGAGGATGTACCGGTGAAATTATTTCTCCAGACGGACTGATTCTTACTAATCACCACTGTGGTTACGATGCTATCCAGCAGCATAGTTCTGTTGAACACGATTACCTGACTGACGGATTTTGGGCAAAAAGCCGTTCAGAAGAACTTCCAACTCCGGGGTTGACATTTAAGTTTGTAGAACGAATTGTAGATGTAACCGACAAGGTGAACCAGGATATCAAAGACGGAAAAGTGACTGAAATCAATTCTTTTGGTGCAGAATATCTGGATAAGCTTGCTGCTGATGAACTGAAGAATAGTGATTTGAAGGACAAACCGGGTATTTCTACCGAAGCTCTTCCGTTCTATGAAGGAAACAGATTTTATCTGTTCTTCATCAAGACATACAGCGATGTGCGTATGGTAGCTGCTCCTCCTTCATCAATCGGTAAATTCGGTGGAGAAACAGACAACTGGATGTGGCCGCGTCATACAGGTGACTTCTCTATGTTCCGTATCTATGCCGATAAAGATGGTAACCCGGCTGAATATAGTGCCGACAATGTACCTTTGAAAGTGAAGAAGCATCTTGCTATTTCGCTGAAAGGTTTGCAGGAAGGCGACTATGCTATGATTATGGGATTCCCGGGAAGCACCAGCCGTTACCTGACTGAAAGTGAAGTGAAAATGCGTATGGAAGGAATAAACACTCCTCGTATTGAAGTTCGTGAAGCACGTCAGAACGTATTGCGTAAGGAAATGGCTGCCAGCGATAAGGTACGTATCCAGTATGCAAGTAAGTTCGCTTCTTCCAGCAACTACTGGAAAAACTCTATCGGTATGAACAAGGCTATCGTCGACAATAAAGTATTGGAAGCAAAGGCTGAACAGGAAGCTAAGTTTGCGCAGTTTGCAAAAGAACAGAACAATGCCGACTATGCTAAGGTTGTAAGCCAGATTGACGAGTATGTTCAGAAGGCTACTCCGATTACCAAGCAGATGATTTACTTCAGTGAAACTTTCAGAAGCGGTATCGAGTTTGGCGCTACATACGTTTTGTTCAACGATTTGAAAACTGCTTTGCAGAAGAACAAAAAGAAAGATATTGAAAAAGCTATCAGCAGCCTGAAAGAAGCATATGCCGATGTACACAACAAGGATTATGATCATGAAGTAGACCGTAAGGTAGCTAAAGTCTTGATTCCGCTGTATGCAGAGAGTGTACCAGCTGATGCTTTGCCTGCATTCTATCAGACTATCCAGACAAAGTATAAAGGCAATTATGATGCTTACATTGATGCTTTGTATGACAATAGCATTTTCTCTAACGATAAAAACTTCAATGCTTTCATCAGCAACCCTACCGTTAAAGCTATCGAAAACGACCTTGCAGTACAATATTCTTCTAGCAAAAATGAATTGTCGAAGAAACTGAATGAAAAGTATGATGCAGTAAGCGGCAATATCGATTTGTTGCATAAGACATATGTACGTGGCTTGTGTGAAATGTATGCTCCAACTCCGAAAGCTCCGGATGCAAACTTTACTATCCGTCTGACTTACGGTAACGTAAAATCTTACGATCCGAAGGATGGTATCCATTATAAATATTACACTACGCTGAAGGGTGTAATGGAAAAAGAAGATCCGAGCAATCCGGAATTTGTCGTTCCTGCTAAGCTGAAAGAGTTGTATGCTACAAAGAACTTCGGTCGCTATGCATTGCCTAACGGTGAAATGCCGACTTGTTTCCTTACTACCAACGATATTACCGGTGGTAACTCTGGTTCTCCGGTGTTGAATGGTAATGGTGAACTGATTGGTGCTGCATTCGACGGTAACTGGGAATCACTTTCGGGTGATATTAATTTCGACAACAATCTCCAGCGTTGTATTGCTGTAGATATTCGCTATGTATTATTCATCGTTGAAAAATTGGGTGGTTGCAAGAACCTGATTGACGAAATGACTATCGTAGAATAATGAAGAAAACCATATTATTTTCTATGCTTGCCGCATGCTCTCTCGCCGGATATGCCGACGAGGGCATGTGGATGCTGACAGACCTGAAGAAGCAGAACGCTGCCGTGATGCAGGATTTGGGTTTGGATATCAGTATAGATAAGGTATATTGTCCCGACAGCATCAGCCTGAAGGATGCTGTTGTACACTTTGGGGGAGGATGTACCGGCGAAGTAATCTCTGCAGAGGGACTGGTGCTTACCAATCATCACTGCGGATATCAGTATATTCAGCAGCACAGTGCTGTGGAGCACGATTATCTGACGGATGGTTTTTGGGCGATGAGCCGTGAACAGGAACTTCCCTGTGAAGGACTGACCATTACGTTTATCGACCGCATCCTCGATGTGACTGACTATGTACAGGAGCAGTTAAAAAAGGATGAGGATCCTGAAGGATTGAATTATCTTTCTCCTTCATACTTGTCGACTGTGGCTAAACGTTTTGCCAAGAAAGAGAATATAAAGACAGACGATTTTGCTGTTCTCGAACTGAAACCGTTCTACGGAGCTAATAAATATTATCTGTTTGTAAAGACAGTATATAAGGATATTCGTATGGTAGGTGCTCCTCCTTCTTCTATCGGAAAGTTTGGAGCTGATACGGATAACTGGATGTGGCCGCGTCATTGTGGTGACTTTTCTATCTTCCGTATTTATGCATCGAAAGATGGTAAACCAGCCAATTATGCGGCAGACAATGTTCCTTTGAAAGTCAAGAAGCACCTTGCTATCAATATGAATGGCATTAAGGAAGGTGATTTTACTTTTGTAATGGGATTCCCCGGACGTAACTGGCGTTACATGATCAGTGATGAAGTGGAGGAACGTATGCAGACTACCAACTTTATGCGTGATACCGTGCGCGGAGTTCGTCTGCGTGTGTTGGGTGAGGAAATGGCAAAAGATGCCAAGACACGCATCCAGTATGCAGCCAAGTATGCTTCTTCTGCCAATTACTGGAAGAATGCCATCGGTATGAACGAAGGACTTGTATCGCTCAAGGTACTCGATCGTAAGAAAGATGAGCAGAAACGTCTTCTGGCTTTTGGCGACGAAACAGGAAATGAATCTTATCGTCAGGCTTATGAAAGTATCAAGCAGATTGTTGCAAAACGCCATGACGCTGTATATCATCAGCAGGCCATTTATGAAGCTTTGATGCTGGGTACAGAGTTTTCTAAAATACCTGATACTGATAAGCTGTTGGAAGCTTTGGAAAAGAATGACAAGAAGGGTATCAAGGCTGCCATTACTGCTTTGCAGGAACAGGGAAGGAAATTCTTTAACAAGGATTACAGTACGATAGTCGACCGTAAGGTGTCTAAACAATTGCTTGCTTTATATGCGCAACTGATTCCTGCCGGACAACGTATCAGTATTTTTAAAGTAATAGACGGACAGTTTGCTGGCAGTACAGATGCTTTTGTTGATGCTTGCTTCGATCGTTCTATCTTTAGAAGTTCTAAAGCTTTGGCTGCGTTCTTGCAGAATCCGAGCGCTGACAAACTGAAGAAAGATCTGATGGTGCAATATGCTAAATCTGTAAAAGAAGGGTATAAGGCTACGGATGAGGCTATGAAGGCAGAAACCAATGCTTACAACCGTGCACATAAGACATGGGTGGCAGGTATGCTTGCCTTGAAGCAAAAGGAAGGAAAGGCTATTTATCCGGATGCCAACTCTACTTTGCGATTGACTTATGGTAAGATTGGTTCGTATGAACCAGCCGATGGCAAAGAATGTCTGTACTATACTACATTGAAGGGAGTAATGGAAAAAGAAGATCCGGAAAATCCTGAATTTGTGGTATCTCCTAAGCTGAAAGAGTTGTACGAGAAGAAAGATTTCGGACCATATGCTATGGCTGATGGACGTATGCCGGTATGTTTTGTTACAGCGACTGACAATACGGGTGGTAACTCTGGCTCTCCGGTGTTCAACTCAAAAGGTGAATTGATTGGAGTAGGTTTCGACCGTAACTATGAAGGACTGACAGGAGATATTGCTTACAATCCGCAGTTGCAGCGTGCTGCTTGTGTTGACATTCGATATGTGTTGTTTGTCATCGATAAATATGCGGGAGCCAAGCATTTGATTGATGAACTGACCATTGTCCGTTGATTCATGTTTATAAAATCACGGTGATAAAATAAAGCCATATCATTACTCGATACTGAGTTTGATATGGCTTTTATATTTTAATAGTAACCGGTTACTGTGCTATCAAAAACTTACTCTGTTTTGTGTATATGCTCTTGAACCGGATTATTTGTTCTTTTCTTTTTCCTCTTCCTGAGGAATACGGAATACGGTGTACATTTCCAGTACGGCAGCAATAGTCAGACATACTACCCATTCATTTCGTTTCCAGAGAATCATCATTACTCCGGCAACAACCAGTAAAGTTGCTCCGATTATTTGCTGGCGGCGCAGGCGGCGGATAATGATGTTTTTCCCTTCGTAACCGCTCATTACTTGTACATAGGCAAACATAATGGCTCCTATCAGATATAAGTATGGAGCCCATGCCAGTTGGGTGATTTGCAGTGCAGCTCCCAACAGTAGTGCTACTGCCCCTACAGTAGCTATAGCAGAATAGTATTTACTCATCCTTGATCTTTTTCAAATCTTCTTCAAAAATATAAATATCTTCATTCTCTTTCTTCATCAAGTACTTTTCGCGTGCAACTTTTTCCAGTTCCTCCGGATTTGAAGTCAGTTCTTTTAGTTCGCGACTGTCCCTTTCATATTGTTTACGGTAATGCTCTATTTCCGTATTTAATGTCTGGATTTCACGCCAGTGTGAGAAGCGCTGTATCAGACTGTTTTCTTCATCTAATACACCGATTATCAGCAAAAAGACAAGTATTGTAATAAGGTATTTATGCTGACGGATATATTCCCATGCTTTTTTCAGTTTGCTCATATGATGTTCTTAATGATTTACAGGCAAAGATAGTGATAATCTATGAAGTATATATGTTCGTTGATTTTATTTTTTCAGAACTGTCGATGTAAGGTTGTTTCCGTTTTTATAATCTTATGAAACCTCCTGTTTTCTTTTCTGTAAATTGAATGAAGAAATAAAGAACTTTGTAAAGAATAGAATCTTTCTTTATGTTATAATTATGCAATATTGCGATATTTTCTTTCAAAATGAATTAATTTATTTAATTTTTATTGATTGTTGAAAATATTTTCTATATGTTTGTGACATTATTTAAAAGGTAAAAAAGAAAGGAAAACAGAATGGTTTACGATATTGAGATGCTGAAACGCTTTTATGCATCGTATGCAGTACATGTGGATGCAGCGCGAATGAAATTAGGTAAAGCCATGACATTGGCAGAAAAAATATTATATGCACACTTATATAATGCAGATACAGTTGCTTCTTTTCGCCGTGGTGAGGATTATGTAAATTTCCGTCCTGACAGAGTAGCTATGCAAGATGCTACGGCTCAGATGGCGTTGCTGCAATTTATGAATTCAGGGAAAGAAAGTGCTGCTGTTCCGGCTACGGTACACTGTGACCATTTGATACAGGCATATCGGGGATTTAAAGAAGACTTACCTGTAGCTGAAGAGACAAATAAGGAGGTATATGACTTTCTGAAGAGTGTTGCCTCTAAATATAACATCGGTTTTTGGAAACCGGGAGCTGGTATCATTCATCAGGTTGTATTAGAGAACTATGCGTTCCCGGGCGGAATGATTGTAGGAACAGATTCTCATACTCCCAATGCCGGCGGTTTAGGAATGATTGCCATCGGAGTAGGAGGAGCTGATGCGGTAGATGTAATGACCGGAATGGAATGGGAACTGAAAATGCCTAAAATTATCGGTGTGCGTCTGAAAGGTAAGCTTAATGGCTGGGCCTCGCCCAAAGATGTAATATTAAAGCTGGCGGGTATGCTTACTGTAAAAGGAGCTACCAATGCCATTATCGAATATTTTGGAGAAGGAACGGCTTCACTGTCTGCTACCGGTAAAGCGACCATTTGTAATATGGGCGCTGAAGTAGGAGCTACAACTTCCATATTTCCTTATGATGCGGAAATGGAGAAATATCTGTGTGCTACGGGACGTAAGGAGGTGGCTGCAATGGCTTCGGGCAATGCTTTGTATCTGAAAGCTGACGCAGAGGTAGAGGCTAATCCGGAAGTATATTATGATAAAGTTATTGATATAGATTTGTCTACATTGAAGCCATATATCAATGGTCCGTTTACACCCGATGCAGCATGTCCGATATCGGAATTTGCAGAAAAGGTGCGGACAAACGGTTATCCGCAACGGATGGAAGTGGGGTTGATTGGTTCGTGTACAAACTCTTCGTATCAAGACTTGACTCGTGCGGCTTCATTGGCCCGTCAGGTGAAGGCAAAAGGGTTGAAAATGACTGCCCAGTTAATTATAAATCCAGGTTCGGAGCAGGTTTACTGTACGACAAAGCGTGATGGAATGATAGCCGATTTTGAAGCGGTAGGAGGAGTGATTATGACAAACGCTTGTGGTCCGTGCATCGGACAGTGGAAGCGTGTAACTGACGATCCGCAGCGTGCCAATTCTATCGTGACTTCGTTTAACCGTAATTTTGCCAAGCGTGCCGACGGCAATCCCAATACGCATGCTTTTGTCGCTTCGCCTGAGTTAGCTATGGCGCTGGCTATTGCAGGAGATTTATGTTTCAATCCGCTGACTGATACATTGACAAATGAAAGAGGTGAGCAGGTCAAGCTCGATGCTCCGGCAGGAGAAACCTTGCCGGATAAAGGATTCACGGTAGACGACAACGGATATGTAGCTCCGGCTGCCGACGGAAAGAATCTGGAAGTTTCTATCGCTCCCGATTCTAAACGTTTACAGAAACTGGCTCCTTTTGCAGCATGGGATGGAAAGGATCTGACAGATATGCCGTTGCTGATCAAGACACAGGGTAAATGTACTACTGATCATATTTCGATGGCAGGACCGTGGCTCCGTTTCCGTGGACACTTGGAAAATATTTCCGATAATATGCTGATGGGGGCTGTAAACGCATTCAATGGCAAGACCAATAGTGTATGGAACAGACTGACTGGTGATTATGAGGCTGTATCGGCTGTGGCAAAGCAATATAAGGCAAAAGGTATTCCTTCTATTGTAGTGGCAGAGGAAAACTACGGAGAAGGTTCGAGCCGTGAACATGCGGCCATGGAACCTCGATTCCTGAATGTACGTGTGATTCTTGCTAAGAGCTTTGCCCGTATTCACGAAACGAATTTGAAAAAACAAGGTATGCTGGCGCTTACCTTTATGAATAAAGATGATTACGACAAGATACAGGAACACGATTGCATCTCAATTGTAGGGTTGGATAGCTTTGCTCCGGGAAAGCCGTTGCAGGTAATCGTAAAACATGAAAACGGAACAGAAGATATGTTCTTGGCATCACATACATACAACGAAATGCAGATAGGTTGGTTTAAGGCAGGGTGTGCCCTGAATACATTCAGAAAACAATAAAAAGATTATGAGTAAGGTATATATGCAAGACGGTCGGTTGGTTGTGCCCGACTGTGTAACTGTCCCTTTTATAGAAGGTGACGGAGTGGGAGCAGAGATTACTCCCGTATGTCAGCAAATAGTAAACGAAGCTGTAAAGTTGGCTTATAGTGGAAAACGCTCTATCGAATGGAAAGAAGTTCTGGCTGGAGGAAAAGCTTTCGAACAGACTGGAGAATGGCTGCCCGAAGCGACTATGGATGCTTTCCGTGAGTATTTGATAGGTATTAAAGGCCCTCTTACTACACCGGTAGGAGGAGGTATTCGTTCGCTGAATGTTGCTTTGCGTCAGACACTCGATTTGTATGTTTGCCTGCGTCCGGTACGCTGGTTCCGTGGAGTAGTTTCTCCGGTTAAAGAACCTCAAAAAGTGGATATGCACATCTTCCGAGAAAATACAGAAGATATTTATGCCGGTATCGAATGGGAGCAGGGTACTCCCGAAGCACAGAAGTTTTATGCTTTTCTGCGTGATGAGATGGGTGTAAAGAAAGTACGTTTCCCCGAAACTTCTTCGTTCGGAGTAAAGCCTGTATCAGTAGAAGGCACGAAACGTCTGGTGCGTGCAGCTATCTTGTACGCATTGCAGCACAAATTGCCTTCGGTTACACTGGTACACAAGGGAAATATTATGAAATTTACCGAAGGAGGATTCAAGCGTTGGGGGTATGAAGTGGCAGAAACAGAGTTTGCCGGCCGTATATTTACGATGAACCAGTATAACCAGTTGAAGAAGGATCTGGGTGAAGAATCGGCAAAGGCTGCACTGGCTGAGGCTATGAATACAGGAAAAGTTATTATTAAGGACTGTATTGCTGATGCCTTCTTGCAGAATACCTTGCTTATCCCGGAAGAATATTCGGTTATTGCAACGTTGAATCTGAACGGAGATTATGTTTCCGACCAGCTGGCCGCTATGGTAGGAGGTATCGGAATCGCTCCGGGGGCCAATATCAATGACCTGACAGGACATGCTATTTTTGAGGCAACGCACGGTACGGCTCCTGATATTGCCGGAAAGAATGTAGTTAATCCTTGTTCGTTATTGCTGTCGTCTGTCATGATGCTGGAGTATCTGGGATGGAAAGAGGCTGCTTTACTCATCACAAATGCATTGGAACAATTGTTCGGAGCAGGAGAGGCAACGGTCGATCTGGCTCGTTTCATGCCCGACGGAAAAGCTTTGGGTACGAAAGAGTTCGGACAGCGTGTAATAGAGTCATTATAATCAAAAGAACGTATCAGAATGAAAAAAGAATATATCGTATATAAACTTTCGGAATGTGCCAAACAGGCATGCCGGATTGATAATGAGCTTTTCACGAAATATAATGTGAAGCGTGGTCTGCGTAATGAAGACGGCACAGGTGTTCTTGTAGGACTGACTAAGATTGGTAACGTTGTAGGTTATGAGCGTACTGAAGAGGGTTTGAAACCTATTCCCGGAAAGTTGTTCTATAGAGGATACGATTTGGATGACATCGCCCATGCATTGTTGAAGGAAAAACGTTTCGGATTCGAGGAAGTTGCCTATCTGCTGCTTTCGGGAGAACTCCCCGACAGTGAACAACTGGCTGCTTTCAAAGAGCTGATAAACGACAATATGCCACTCGACAAGAAGACGACCATGAATATCATCGACCTGGAGGGTCAGAATATCATGAACATTCTGGCGCGCAGTGTGCTCGAGATGTATACGTTCGACCCGAATCCGGACGATATTTCACGCGATAACCTGATGCGCCAGTCCATCGAGCTGATATCGAAGTTCCCTACCATCATAGCCTATGCGTACAGCATTTACCGTCATAGTATTCACGGACGTTCGCTGCATATCCGCCATCCGCATGAGAATCTCTCGATTGCCGAGAACTTTCTCTATATGATAAAGAAAGACTATACACCGCTGGAGGCTCGTATGCTCGACCTGCTGTTGGTACTTCAGGCAGAACACGGTGGTGGTAACAACTCAACATTTACGGTACGTGTTACCAGTTCTACCCGTACAGATACTTATTCCAGCATAGCGGCAGGTATCGGATCGTTGAAGGGTCCGCTGCATGGAGGTGCTAATATACAGGTAGTAAAGATGTTCCACCACTTGAAGGAGGTTATTTCCGACTGGACCAATGTGGACGAAATAGATACATATCTGATGCGTATGTTACGGAAAGAGGCATACGACGGAAGCGGACTGATTTATGGTATCGGACATGCTGTATATACCATTTCCGATCCTCGTGCAGTGCTTCTGAAGGAGCTGGCAAGTGAACTGGTAGCCGAAAAGGGATGCGAAAAGGAATTTGCTTTCCTCGAACTGCTGGAACAGCGTGCCATAGAATGTTTCAAGAAGGTGAAGGGAACGAAAAAGCAGGTTTGCTCGAATGTTGACTTCTATTCGGGATTCATTTATGAAATGATGGGACTTCCGATGGAAATTTATACGCCGCTCTTTGCCATGGCACGTATTGTGGGATGGACGGCACACCGCATTGAGGAACTGAACTTCGAAGGAAGACGAATTATTCGTCCGGCATATAAGAATGTACTCGATGAAGTAGCATATACTCCGATTGTAGAGAGATAGAATTTCTTTTAAAGAGATTAGAGAAGCTGTCTGGATTTGCGTATTGAAAACGGAAATCCGGACAGCTTTTTTATTGTATTTTCTGTTTTCGGAATAAAATATTTTGAACCGTTGGATGCTATTTCTCTTTTAGTTATCTTTGTCGTCGTAAATACAATAAGTAAACCTTATATGAAAAAACATTTGTTATTAGTGGGAGCATGTGTTTGGATGATGCTCTCGGCACACGCACAAAATTTGAAGCTGTGGTATCAGCAACCGGCAAAAACATGGGTAGAGGCACTGCCCGTAGGAAACTCATCGATGGGAGCGATGGTTTATGGAGGAACATCGCGCGAAGAATTGCAGTTGAACGAAGAAACGCTTTGGGGAGGAGGACCGTATCGGAATGACAATCCGAAAGCGCTCGAAAGTCTGGCTGAAGTACGTAACCTGATTTTCTCCGGAAAGACAATGGACGCCCAGAATCTGATTGACCAGACGTTTTATACGGGGCGCAACGGTATGCCTTATCAGACAATCGGAAGCTTGATTATTGAAGCGCCGGGCCATGAAAAAGCTAAGAATTATTATCGTGACCTTAATCTGGAAAGAGCCGTGGCGACAACCCGTTATCAGGTAGACGGAGTGAACTTTCAGCGTGAGGTTTTTGCCTCTTTTCCCGATCGGGTAATCATTGTCCGTTTCACGACCGATAAACCAGGTGAATTGAATTTTAAGGTAAGCTATGATTCTCCGCTGCAAAGTACGGTAAGAAAGCAGGGGAAAAAGCTGGTTCTTCGCGGCAAGGGTGGAGACCATGAAGGTGTGAAAGGAGTAATCGAAGTTGAAACTCAGAGTCAGGTGATAGCAGAAGGCGGTAAGGTCAGTCTGACGGATAAATATATTTCTGTTGAGCATGCGACTGCGGCTACCTTGTATATCGCTGCTGCAACCAATTTCGTCAATTATCATAATGTAAAGGGAAATGAAAGCAAGAAAGCTTCTGCTTTGCTGGCTGGTGCAATGAAAAAAGAGTATTCCGAAGCGCTGAAAGCACATACCGACTATTATCAGTCGCAGTTCAATCGTGTTTCGCTTTCGCTAGGAGGAGAAAACACTAAAACAGCCAGACAGGAAACGGTGAAGCGTATTGCCGGTTTCAGTCAGGGAAATGATCCGGCACTTGCAGCTTTGATGTTCCAGTATGGCCGTTACCTGCTGATTTCTTCTTCACAGCCGGGAGGACAGCCTGCCAATTTGCAAGGCATCTGGAATCATCAGTTGAATGCTCCGTGGGATGGAAAGTATACCATCAATATCAATACCGAAATGAATTACTGGCCGGCAGAGGTTACCAATCTGTCGGAAACCCATGAACCTTTGTTCGGTCTGGTTCAGGATTTATCTGTAACCGGACGTGAAACCGCACGTACGATGTATGGTTGCAACGGATGGGTGGCACATCACAATACTGATATCTGGCGTGTCACTGGTCCGGTAGACAAAGCTTTCTACGGAACATGGCCGGTAGGAGGAGCCTGGCTGACTACTCACTTATGGCAGCATTATCTGTATACCGGCGATAAAGATTTCCTGAGAAAATCTTATCCGGCAATGAAAGGAGCCGCCGATTTCTTCTTGGGGTATATGATTCCTCATCCGAAATATGGATGGAAAGTTACAGCTCCTTCCATGTCGCCCGAGCATGGTCCGAAGGGTGAAGACACCAAGAAAGCTTCTACTATCGTATCGGGCTGTACGATGGATAATCAGATTATTTTCGATGTATTGAGCAATACACTGGCTGCTTCTGAAATTCTGGAACTTTCGGCTGCTTACAGAGATTCGTTGAGAACCTTGCTTTCCGAAATGGCTCCTATGCAGATAGGGCGTTACAATCAGTTGCAGGAATGGCTGGAAGATCTGGACGATCCGAAAGACGGACACCGCCACGTATCGCATGCATACGGATTGTTCCCCAGCAATCAGATTTCTCCGTTTACTCATCCACAGCTTTTTCAGGCTGTAAAAAACACCTTGCTGCAACGTGGTGATAAGGCTACCGGATGGTCTATCGGATGGAAGATTAATCTGTGGGCACGCCTGCTCGACGGCAATCATGCATATAAGATGATTTCCAATTTGCTGGTTCTGCTGCCCAATGACGAGGTAAAAGAAGAATATCCTGAAGGACGTACGTATCCTAACTTGTTTGACGCGCATCCTCCTTTCCAGATAGACGGAAATTTCGGATTTACGGCTGGAGTTGCAGAAATGTTGCTTCAGAGTCACGACGGGGCAGTGCATTTGCTTCCGGCTTTACCCGACAAATGGGCGGAAGGTAAAGTCAAAGGATTGGTTGCCCGCGGAGGATTTGTTGTCGATATGGACTGGAATGGCGTACAGTTGAATACTGCTAAGATTCACTCCCGCATAGGAGGAAACCTGCGTCTGCGTTCGTATGTTCCATTGAAAGGAGAGGGGCTGAAGCCGGCATCGGGAACAAATCCTAATCCACTGTTCCGCCAGGCTGCCATTAAAGAGCCTTTGGTATCGAAGGAAATCAATCCGCAATATCCGGTTATTCCGAGAGTCTATGAGTATGATCTGGCAACAGAAGCCGGAAAAGATTACGTTGTGACAAGAGGATTATAAGGTGTTTGAGGCCGATTGCAAGAACTTGCTGGTAAGTTATGAAAAAGAAGATGAATTATTCGTATAAAGAACATGAATTTTGGCTGTTTTTTTGTACGAAGTGACACAAACTTTCGTACAGTTTTTTAGAAAATATCACGATGTTTTTGCAAAACTTCCTTGAGATATAAAAAACATGTCTTTTACCTGTTTTCAGCTCTTTCTATTACTGTTTTGGAGTTGAGACTGAATCGGTAAAGGGCATGTTTTTTAGAAGTCTTTTTAGCTTTGTTTTCAGATTTTCCTTAAGAAAAGAGATATCTTTCGGGCACTGATATTTTGCATAGTAAAGGGTATAAAAAAAGAGTCCGGATAGATGAAGTGATGATTGGTTCAGGTCACTTTCATCATCCGGACTCCTTTTCGTATGCTCGGCATGAGTATTAGCTAACGGGTGCAAGTCCCCAATGAGCCCTAATAGCGGGAATCATACAGCCAAAAGCAAGGGTGTCCATCGCGAGTTGGAATCTGAAAGAAGCTGGCGGCAAACATCTGGTCTGACGAACAGAAACTTCATATAAGGCATATGACCGTGGGTAAGGTTGCGAAACAAACTAAAGCCCTATAGCTATTCGGGACGGTTAGTGTAAATGGAGCAGACATAAGATTGAAAGTTAATACCCTTATCCGAGGATGTCTCACGGACATATGGTGAGGATGAATGATTCGAAGTACCATGATGGAGTAAAGCTTGCCGTGAGAAGTCAGCAGAGGTCGTAGTACCCAAGGCATGCATGCCTATAGGGAAGGACCAAACTTTATTTAAACGGCATAACTGAAAACTACCGTTTGTTGGAACGAATGCATAAAACCAAAACAGAAGTATTGGGCTACCTTTAAAGAGATAGGACGGAATCCGAAGGGTATAAAGGAGCGCAGACCTACAAATGGATGGTTGAAGAAGATGTCGTGGAAGTGTCTTTCGAAGAATACGAAAGGCATCCATAGTAAAGAACCGCCGTATGCCGAACGGCACGTACGGTGGTGTGAGAGGTCGGAAAACGAAAGTAGGAAGAAAACTACTTCGTTTTCCTCCTACTCGATTTTATTTATCTGATGTAAGTTGCTTCTACACCTACTTGTGAACAGTCGGCCCCCATCGGAGGATTTTGCTTGTAAAGTGCAATATTGATTTCACTTATTGTCTGGAAATCATCCAATAGCCTTTGGGCAATTCTCCATGCTACATGTTCAAGCAGTTGGGAAGGAATGCGCATTTCTTCTTTTACGGCATTGAATACATCTGCGTAGTTTATGGTTCCTTCCAGCCGGTCGGTTTCAGCAGCGAGTGTAAAATCTGTCTTCAGACGTAAGTCGATTGTATATTGCGTTCCTACACGATTCTCTTGAGGTAGTACACCGTGATAAGCGTACAGTCTGATACCTTTCAGATGAATATACATGTCTGTAGCCTGCTTCATCATTTTATCCGCAGCGTGATGTTCCACAAGTCTTGCAAATCAGACAGCCTTCCTGATAAACTAAGGTTTCATGTCCGCAGTTAGGACATTTCATACCTTTGGCTTCGGTTCCGTCTTGTACGTATTTCTTCAATGCACGCTGTACACCGTTTTTCCAGGTGTTGATGTTTTCACTGTCGAGCTGCAATGAACCTACCAGTTTGATAACCTGTTCGATAGGCATTCTCCAACGTAACACACCGGATATCAGTTTTGCATAGTTCCAGTATTCCTTGTTGAACTTCTCAGAAAGTCCTTCGATGGTCATCTTGTAACCACGTTTGTTTTCAAACTGGAAGTCGTAATGTTTCGTTCCGTCTTCATCGTAACTCTTGATGATACGTCCGGAAGTTACTGATTTCGGCAGCAGGATACCTTCCTCTTCGTCTTGCAGACCTGTGAAGATTTCGTATGGATGTCCGTCGAGTAGTCCTACGAAAGCCACCCATTTTTCTTTATTATTTTGGAATCGAACGACATCAGCTTCCAGAACACGAGGACGTACTTCTGTTACCTGAGGTGGTTTGCATTGGCACTCTTCTTCTTTCTTATCCTTTTTCTTCTGTGTAGAAACGAGAACTCCGGCGCGTGAACCGTCACGGTATACGGTACATCCTTTACAGCCTGAACGCCATGCTTCTACGTAAAGGCGGTTTACCAGTTCCTCGTCAACAGAATTTGGCAGGTTGATAGTGACACTGATTGAGTGGTCTACCCATTTTTGGATACGTCCCTGCATTTTGACCTTCATCAGCCAGTCTACATCGTTTGATGTAGCTTTATAATAAGGAGATTTGGCAACCAGGTCGTCTATTTCTTCCTGTGTATAATGTTTGTCTGGATCGTATCCGTTTATTTGCATCCATGTCAGGAACTTATGGTGGAATACAACGTATTCTTCAAAAGCATCTCCAGTTTCGTCTACGAAATCTACGTGTACATTTGCATCGTTTGGATTTACTTTGCGGCGACGTTTGTACACAGGCATGAATACCGGTTCAATTCCCGATGTTGTTTGAGTCATCAAGCTTGTTGTTCCGGTTGGAGCGATTGTCAGACAGGCAATGTTACGACGTCCGTACTTTTTCATGTCTTCGTAGAGTTTCGGATCGGCGTCTTTTATACGGTTGATGAACGGGGTATTTACTTCGCGTGCAGCATCGTATATTTCGAATGCTCCACGTTCTTTTGCCATATTGACTGAAGAACGGTAAGCTTCTATTGCGATTGTTTTGTGTACTTTTTCAGAAAATTCGGTAGCCTCTTCTGTTCCATAGCGCAATCCTATGGCGGCAAGCATATCTCCTTCGGCTGTAATACCTACTCCGGTACGGCGTCCTAGACCAGATTTGCGATAAATCTTTTCCCACAGATGACGTTCAGTTCCCTTTACTTCTTCGCTTTCAGGGTCTGAATCAATCTTTTCCATGATTTTTTCGATTTTCTCAAGTTCCAGATCGATAATGTCGTCCATGATACGTTGTGCCAATCCGACATGTTTCTTGAATAATTCAAAGTCGAAATATGCCTCAGGAGTAAATGGATTTACTACATATGAGTAAAGGTTGATGGCAAGCAGACGGCAAGAGTCATACGGACACAAAGGAATTTCACCACACGGATTGGTTGAAACAGTGCGGAAACCTAGGTCTGCATAACAATCGGGTACTGATTCTCTCAGGATGGTGTCCCAGAAAAGAACTCCTGGTTCTGCCGATTTCCATGCATTGTGAACAATCTTTTTCCACAGAGCAGAAGCGTTGATTTCTTTTTTTACCTGTGGATCGTTTGAATCGATAGGGAACTGCTGTGTATAGGTACGGTTTTCTACAGCTGCCTGCATGAATTCATCGTCCAGCTTAACTGAAACATTGGCTCCTGTTACTTTCCCTTCGGTCATCTTGGCATCGATAAATGCTTCAGAGTCGGGATGCTTGATAGATACACTCAACATTAGTGCTCCACGACGTCCGTCTTGAGCTACTTCACGGGTTGAGTTTGAATAACGTTCCATAAAGGGAACCAGTCCGGTAGAAGTCAGTGCTGAGTTTTTTACAGGTGAGCCTTTCGGGCGGATATGTGAAAGGTCATGTCCTACACCACCACGGCGTTTCATCAGCTGTACTTGTTCTTCGTCGATACGAATGATAGCACCGTAAGAGTCGGCTTTCCCGTCCAGACCGATAACGAAGCAGTTGGATAATGAAGCAATTTGATAATCATTTCCGATACCTGTCATCGGGCTTCCCTGAGGAACGATGTACTTGAAGTGATCGAATAATCCAAAGAGTTCTTCCGAACTGAGTGCATTAGGATATTTTGCCTCGATACGGGCTACTTCATTGGCAATACGCCAATGCATATCCACGGGAGATTTTTCGTAAATATTTCCGAAGGAATCTTTTACAGCGTACTTGTTTACCCAAACGCGGGCAGCAAGTTCATCTCCTTTAAAATACTCTAACGATGCCTTGTAAGCCTCGTCATAGCTGTACGTTTGTTTTTCCACTTTTATATAATGATATTAGTTCGTTATTTTCTTTTTAATTTGTAGAATTGCTTTATTGAATAACAAACCGCTGCAAAGCTAAAGATGTTTTTCTTATTTGCAAAATAAAAGAGAAAGAAGTTATTAACAATCTGCAAAGTTTTCCGTTTTGTTTTTATATTTGTTTGATTATTAACTGTTTATGATTTTGTGGTTTTCTTGAAGTTTACTGTTTTGAATAACTTTGTCTTTTTGGTGTGTTTATTTGCTATTCATTGTTATATACTTATTTTTTATTTGTACCTTTGTAAATAAATCAACTTTTTAATTATGGATTCAATAAAGAACAGACGTACGATACGTAAATATAAGGCACAGGATATTCCTGTCGATTTGTTGAATGATATGCTGGAAACTTCTTTCCGTGCAGCTACAATGGGTAATATGCAATTATATAGTGTTGTTGTTACTCGTGATCCGGAAATGAAGGCACAGTTGGCTCCGGCTCATTTTAACCAGCCGATGGTAACTTCTGCTCCAGTTGTACTGACTTTCTGTGCCGATTTTAATCGTTTTAGTAAATGGTGTCGCCAAAGAAAAGCTGAACCGGGATATGATAATTTGCTTTCTTTTATGAATGCAATGACAGATGCATTGCTGGTGACACAGAATTTTTGTACGATTGCTGAGGATAAAGGGTTGGGTACATGTTTTTTAGGAACTACCATTTACAATCCTCATCAGATTATAGAAATATTAAATTTGCCAGAATTGGTGATACCGGTTGCAACAATAACTGTAGGCTACCCCGATGAATCTCCTGCTCAGCCAGACCGTTTGCCGATAAAGGGTATTATCCATCAGGAAAAGTATCATGATTATACACCAGAAGAGATTGAGGACATTTTTGCTTATAAGGAATCTCTTCCTGAAAACCGTCATTTTGTAGAAATAAATCATACAGAAACCCTTGCCCAGATTTTTACAGATATCAGATATAGAAAGGCTGATAATGAAGCGATGTCGGATTTGTTGAAAAAAACATTGAAGCAGCAGTTGTTTGATAAATAATTGGGATGTTCTTGTCTGATACATAAAATAAAAGCCGTGGTATTCGAATACCACGGCTTTTATTTTATGTATCTCTTGGTCTTATTTTTGATGTAAACTAGCCTCTATTTCTTCAATTTCAGCTTTGAATGCTTTGTCTACCTCTACCTGATCCTTCACTATTTTACAAGCGTGAAGTACTGTAGCGTGGTCTTTATTACCAATCAGCTGACCGATTTTTGAAGATGATGTATCTGTATGTTTCTTGGCTAGGTACATTGCTACTTGGCGTACTTGAACCACTTCACGTTTGCGGGTCTTGGTATGGATGGTAGAAGCATCCACTTTATAATGACTGCATACTTTTTCGATGATATTATCAACTGTAAGTGGTTTGACTTCAGCGCAGCGTACAGCTTTGCGGACAATACGTTGAGCTAAATCCAGATTTATTTCGCGCTTCAGCTGGATAGAATATACTAACAGTGAGTTTACAATACCTTCTAGTTCGCGAACACTTTCATTTACGTTTTCCGCTATGTAGCAAATTACTGATTCTGGAATAACCAAACCGTCGCGACGGATTTTATTGCGCAAGATGTTTTTGCGTAATTCAATGTCTGGTTTCTCCAATTCAGCAACAAGTCCCCATTTGAAACGTGTCAGCAGTCGGTCTTCCATACCTTGCAGCATGACAGGGGCACGGTCGGAAGTTAAAATCAACTGCTTTCCGTTCTGGTGCAGGTGATTGAATATGTGGAAGAATGTATTCTGTGTCTTGGTTACACCGGCAAACTCTTGGATATCGTCGATAATCAGCACATCAATAGTTTGATAGAAACTGATGAAATCATTGAAGTGATTTGTACGCACAGAGTCTGTGTATTGTACCTGAAATAAGTGTGCAGATACATACAAAACACGCTTTTCCGGATAAAGTTCCTTTATACGTGTACCTATGGCATTGATAAGGTGTGTCTTTCCAACACCTGACGGACCATACAGAAATAAGGGGTTGAATGTACGTGCCGGATTTTGAGCTACGGTTTCGGCCACAGTTCTTGAAAACTCATTACTTGTTCCCTTTATAAAATTTTCAAAGTTATAATTAGGGTTCAAGTGTGGATCTAAGTCTTGCACAGCCGGGGCTTGTAATAGGCTGGGAGCCTTATTACCATTATGTATAGGAGCCTGAGGAGGCAAAGCTGATGAACGCTCTGTCCCTTTCATATCGATGGCTATATGGTTTGTCTTGTCTGTGAGTATAGAATACATCAACTCTGTGCCTTCACCAATTTCTTTATAAATGGCGGCACGCAAGAGCCCCACATACTTTTCTTCCAAATATTCATAGAAGAAAGGACTGGGGACCCCTATAGTCAAGGCTTTATCCTCGTATTTTAATGGAACGACGGGTTCGAACCATGTTTTATAGGCTGTCGCATTAACGTTATCTTTTATAAAGTTTAAGCAACGTTTCCACAATGCAATAGCCTGATTGTTTTCAATCATATTTAATCTGTTATTAATAAAGCGAAACTTCTACGTTTGCAAATTTCGTAATCAATTTTCAGAAAAACAAATGTCTTTTTGTTTGCTTTTTTAATTATTCTTACAATAGGTTGGGAATCAGTGATTTGTTTGTTGAATGGCTTCTTTAGAAATATTCCCAGATTTGCTCGTTTGCAAGAAGTTGTTTCTCAAATGTTTATATATTTGTTTCTGTCTTTGAATATAATAACTTCTTGATTGCTTTTGCTTGATAATCAAGAAGTTATTATTCTATTTGTTTAGATGTTAGTCTAATTTATTATTTGGAATATTTCTATATAGTGTGTTTATTTATCTTTTTTCCCAAAAAGTGAGAAATGTACATAACGTTTTGGGTGAGACTTTAAATCCTCTAGCAGGCTGGCAGCGTTGGCTGTTGTTGCATTCAGGTTATTATACAAGCTGGAATCATTCATAAGTAATCCTAGCGTATTGTCTTTTCTGTTTAATTTATCTGTAAGCAAATATACATTTTGCAGTGTAGAATCAGCTTTGGCAAGAGTAGATGCATAGTCTACACCTTTTAAATTGTCGGTAATAGTCTTTAAGTTTTCTGTAATAGCAGTTACATTACCTGTCAGCTGAGGAACATCGGTTGACATTAACTTATTCAACTGGGCACTTGTTGAATTTAAAGAAGCTGTCAGCTGTTCTGCATTATGCAATGTTTTGCTCAATGCAGGATCTGCCAATAATTTATTTAATGAACCCAGAATGGAATCCAGTTTAGGAAGCATTTGTTCCATTTTGGGAAGCAGATCTTTTTCTGCTGCTCCTAACAGTCCTGTATTAGCTGTACCTGGTAATGTGTCTCCCTCATTATAAAATGTGGTACTTTCGTGATTCAGGATGAGATTCATTTTTACAGTTCCCAGCATTTCTGTTATAAGCTCAGCTTTACTTCCTGTAGGAATCTTCATTTCCTGATCCATTTCGATACCCACAACAACATGTCCTGGCTTTTGGTAATTATATTCTATATCACGTACGATACCAACTTTAAATCCATTAGCGAATACGGGGCTGGATTGAGCAAGTCCGTTAATATCGGTAAACTCTACATGATAATAGCTTTCCGGCTTAAACATATTAATACCTTTCAGGTAATTGATGCCACAGAAAAGTATAAGTAACGCGGCAATTCCTGCTAAACCTATTTTTACTTCTTTTTTCATATTTGTCTGGATTCTATTGTTATCTGTTTTTCTTGAATTCTCTGATAGCTTGATTGATATTCATTTTTTCTCCGTTCTTGAAGGCTATAATGAAAGCATCCTTAAACTTACCGTCTACTTTACTTCGTTTTAAGCGGAGTATGCGGTTGTAATCCGTACTTTCTCCATAAGTATACTTGTAGATTCCGTTTTCCTTATAACGGCTTACAGGCGATAGTCCTTTGAATAATCTGCTTTGTGCAGGAAGTATTCTGTCTGAAGTAAGTATCTGAATTTTGAATACCGGCTTGTTATCTGTTTCTGTTTTCTTTGAAGTAGCTGTAGTGTTCTTTTCAGAAGGCTTGGATGCAACAGGAGAAGGACTTTGCATACTTTCTATGTTTGTTTGCTGTGGTTCTGATTCTGGAGTTTCTATATCTTCTTCCGGTTCACTGACTGGAGAAACTGCAGTTGCACTTTTTCGGCTATGCTGTTTATAATTTAAAAAAGCCTGATAAATGCTTTTGGCCAAAGCAGAAGAACCTTGTTCTGATAACAGATACGCTTCTTCGTTAGGATTGGTGATATATCCCAGTTCTATCAGCACGCTAGGCATTGATGTTTCACGTAGTACCAAAAAGCCAGCTTGATGCACTCCCTTATCTATACGGCGCGCACTTTGGCGGAACTGTTTTTGTATCATTGAAGCAAAGTTTACACTCTGCGACAAGTATTTATCCTGAAGAAACTCGAATATGATGTAGCTTTCAGCCGAATTTGGGTTAAATCCTGCATAACGTTGCTTGTAGTCGTCCTCTATTAAGATTACAGAGTTTTCTTTCTTGGCAACTTCCAGATTTTCTTGTGTACGGTGAAGACCTAGTGTATAGGTCTCTGTACCACTGACTTTGCTATTTCGTGATTCAAGAGAATTGGTGTGTATTGAAATAAATAAATCGGCCTTTGCGTTATTGGCTATTTCTGCTCGTCTGTGCAGTGGAACAAACGTATCCTTTTTACGAGTATATACGACGCGTGTATCATTACAGTTGTTTTCGATGAGCTGTCCTAATTTTAATGCGACATTCAGGTTGATATTCTTTTCACGTCCGCGTTTTCCTATGGCACCGGGATCGTTTCCTCCATGTCCTGCATCGATAACTACAGTAAATTGCTTCTGTGCAGCAGCCTGTCCATTTTCTGATTGTCCGAAAATCAGCAGAAAACAAATAATATATAGTATGTGGAATATATTCTTTTTCATATAGTTCATTCGTTGCAAAGTTAATATTTTTTTTGCATTCTGTTTCTATTTTACATTGACAAGAATTAGTTTTCAGTAGATAACGCCTATAAAAACAATTAAAATTACAATATGTTTTGATGGTTTTGCGTACTTTTGTCGGTTGAATAAACAGAGTGATTATGTTACAGTTTATAAAGAATTGGACACTTCCTCTTGCAATGCTTGCAGGAGTTATAGGTTATTTTTGTTTTGCGACATTCGATTTTCTGACTCCGACTCGGCCGGTTGTGAAAATTCTGATAGCATGGCTTACACCATTTCTTATTTTTGCCCAATTGTTACTGACTTTCTGTAAGGTTGAGGTAAAAGAACTTGTTCCGCAATGCTGGCAGGGATGGTTGTTGCTTGTCCAGTTCCTGTCTTGTTTGCTAGTAGCATGTCTGTTGCTTTTTTTGCCGCTGGATGAATATTGGCGTGCTGCATTGCAAGGAGCTATGGTATGTTTGATTTGTCCTACTGCTACAGCAGCAGCTGTTATTACTGGAAAGCTGGGAGGAAGTGCTGCTGCGCTTACTACTTATACATTGTTGTCAAATTTGCTTGCGGCTATCATGGTTCCATTGGTCTTTCCTTTGGTAGAACCAACTGATATTGCTTTTGGGGAATCTTTTTTGCGTATATTAGGAAAGGTCTTTCCATTGCTGTTGTTCCCATTTTTTACAGCTGTTCTTTTGCGCCGTTTCTTTCCTTCTGTTCACCGTTTTCTTGTAGGATTGAAAGATATGGCTTTTTATTTGTGGGCCTTAGCTCTGATTATTGTAATGGGACAGACTACCCGTTCGGTTGTTGAAGGAAACATTTCTGTGGGTGAAGAACTTCTGATTGCTTTCTGGGCTCTTGTTGTGTGTGTGTTGCAGTTCTGGCTTGGAAAGTATATTGGTGGCCGACACGACAACCGTATCAGTGGTGGCCAGGCATTAGGACAAAAAAATACGGTACTTGCAATATGGATGGCATACACTTATTTGAATCCGGCATCGGCGATAGCTCCTGGGAGTTATGTGGTATGGCAGAACATAATCAATAGCTGGCAGTTGTGGAAGAAAAGAAGGAATGGGTAATTTTTATACTCCTTATTATATATGCTGCATAAGCCGATGGTTATTTTGTTGAGTTCTGTTTCTGGTTTTGGCTTTTGAATCTGTATTGACTGATTTTATCTTATTGGCTGATTAAACAGCAATAGTCCTTAAAAATCTGAATAGAAATAACGTTTTTTGTATATGTTTTTTATTTCTATCAGCATTTCTATCGAACTTCTTTTGCTGATATATTGATGATGTCAATTATATATGTTATAATTATTTAAATACAGAAGTAAGAATTTGTTTATTATTAAAATATTTAATTAATATTCTTGTTATTGTTATTTAAATTTATACCTTTGCATAAGGTAATTGCAAAAATAGATGGAATTGCCATTTTGTTATACTTAAATCTTTACTTGCTGTATGAAAAGGATTTCATTTAATTTGATGGGCGTGCTGTGTATATTGTTTTCTACTTGTTTTTATGCATGCTCCGAAAAAAGAACGTTGAATTCTGATTATGAAATCATTCCCAAGCCCCTAGATGTAAATTGTAAAGGTGATGCTTCTTTTTTGTTGAAAGACGGAGTTGCTGTTATATATCCTGAAAACAATCGGAAGATGCAGGATAATGCAGAGTTCTTGGTTGATTATGTAGAAAGACAGACAGGAGTAAAGCTGACTTCCCATGCTGGTATGCCGGTAGATGGAGCGATTTGCCTGACTCTTGATCTGAGTGACGATAACGCAGAAGCATATAAATTGATTGTTAATGATAAAAGAGTTTGCATTTCCGGAGCTTCCGAAGCTGGTGTCTTTTATGGTATTCAGACTTTAAGAAAATCTTTACCTGTGGCTCAGGATATAAACGTGAATTTATCTGCAGTAGAGATTTATGATAAGCCTCGGTTTGCTTATCGTGGTGCGATGCTGGATGTGGCTCGTCATTTCTATACGGTAGATGAAGTCAAGACTTTTATTGATATGCTCGCGCTGCATAATATTAACCGTTTCCACTGGCATTTGACTGATGATCAGGGCTGGCGTATTGAAATAAAGAAATATCCCAAACTGATGTCTGTTGCTTCAGAGCGTAAAGAAACGGTAGTCGGTCGTTGGTATAGTGGTATATACGACGGGAAATCTTATGGTGGATATTATACTCAGGATGAATTGCGTGATGTAATTGATTATGCAGCCAAGCGTCATATTACTATCATTCCTGAAGTTGATTTGCCGGGACATATGCAGGCTGCACTGACAGCTTATCCTGAATTGGGCTGTACCGGAGGACCTTATGAAGTTAGAACGATATGGGGGGTATCTCAGGATGTTTTATGTGTAGGAAATGATTTTACATTGCAGTTTGTAAAAGACGTGTTGTCTGAAGTTGCTGATATATTCCCGTCTGAATATATTCATATTGGCGGAGATGAGTGTCCGAAAGTACGTTGGGAAAAGTGTCCGAAGTGTCAGGAGCGAATCAAGAGTCTGGGATTGAAATCGGATGCCAAACATACAAAGGAACAACGTTTGCAGAGTTATGTGATTCAGGAAGCTGCAAAATATCTGAAAGAGAAAGGAAAACGTATCATTGGTTGGACAGAGATACTGGAAGGAGGTTTGGTGCCTGATGCTACATTGATGTCGTGGATTGGTGAAAGTGGAGGCATTGAAGCTGCTCATCAGCATCACGATGTGATAATGACTCCCAATACGTATTTGTATTTCGATTATTATCAGTCTAAGAAAGTGGAAGATGAGCCTTTGGCTATCGGTGGATATTTGCCTATTGAAAAGACTTATAATTATGAACCGATGCCTAAGGAACTGACGGAAGAAGAGCAGCAATATATAAAAGGTGTACAGGCTAATTTATGGACAGAATATATTCCTGTATTCTCTCAGGTTCAATATATGGTTCTTCCTCGTCTGGGAGCAGCTGCGGAAGTTCAGTGGACTGATCCTTCTAAAAAAGATTATAAAGATTTTCTGCGGAGAGTTCCTCATCTGGTTGCTGTATACGATTGTTATGGCTGGAATTATGCCACACATGTGTACGATGTAAATGTTGACATGAAAGCTGATACGGTAAATCATGTATTGAATGTACAGTTAAGTACGATGGCCGATGATCCTATTTATTATACACTTGATGGTCAGGATCCAACAGAAAAATCATTGAAATATACAAAACCTTTTACGATAGACCAGTCTGTTGTATTAAAAACAATGGCAGTTCATCCGGACCGTACAAGTAAAATATCTGTTGATACCATTCGTTTCAATAAAGCTACCTTGAAACCTGTTGTGCTGTTGCAGCCCAATGAATCCCGTTTTAGCCCTGACGGACCGGTCGTTTTGGTCGACGGAAGAAATGGTAATCACAGTTTCGATACAGGAGCATGGCTGGCTGTAGCAGGTAATGATTTGGAGGCTGTCATAAATATGCAGGCTGAAACTATATTGAGCTCAGCTTCAGTTCATGTATATGTCAGAAAAGATGCATGGCTTTTCGATGCCAGAGGTTTTTCTGTTTCTGTATCCTCCGACAATAAGAATTATAAAGAAGTTGCTTCTCAAGAGTATAAGCAAATGCAGGAGTCTGACTCAGATGGAATTATAGAACATGAGCTTTCATTTGATCCTTGTAAGGCTACATATGTTAAAATAAAGGTAATCAGTGAAAAGAGTATGCCCGATTGGCACTGGGATGCAGGTAAGGCTCCATTTTTATTGGTAGACGAAATAATTTTAAATTAATGATTATATGAAAAAATCACTGTTGGCTCTTTTGAGTCTGGTGCTGTTGCTGGCTGGCAGCTGTACAAAGAAAGATGAAGTAGCTATAACACCTTTGCCGCTTTCATGTTCTTTTGGTAACGGTGCGTTCGAATGGAACAAGGACACTCGTGTTTCTTTTGAGGGAAATGAAGATGATTGGGCTATAGTTAAAACGGCATTTACTGAGACTAACTTACCAGTATCGTACGAAGCGGATAATACAAAGACAAATTCTATTCGTCTGGAACTGGTAGATGCTATTGAGGGTATTTCTTCTCCCGAAGGTTATTCTGTACATGTTGGCGAAGATGGAGTTTCTATAAAAGCTTTGTCTGATGCCGGTTTGTTCTATGGTGTACAGAGTTTAATCCAGTTGGCGGAGCAGGGTAAAGGACGTGTGCAGTTTGTTGATATAGTAGATGAACCTCGTTTTCCCTATCGAGGAATTATGCTTGATGTTTCGCGTCATTTCCGTTCGAAAGAATTTGTAAAGAAGCAGATAGATCTGTTATCTCATTATAAATTTAACAGATTGCATCTGCATCTTACTGATGCAGCAGGCTGGAGAATTGCTATTGATAAATACCCTCGTTTGACTCAGTTGGCTGCATGGCGTAAAGGAAAGACTTGGAAAGAGTGGTGGAATGGTGATAGAGGATATTGTGAAGAAACAGATCCGGAAGCACAAGGAGGTTATTATACAAAAGATGATATCCGTGAGATGGTAGAGTATGCACGGTTACATTGTGTCACTATCATTCCAGAGATAGAAATGCCTTCTCATTCAGAAGAGGTGCTTACTGCATATCCGGAGTTATCGTGTACCCATGAACCGGGAAAGCAGTCTGATTTTTGTGTCGGCAATGAAAAGACATTTGAATTTCTTGAAAATGTGCTGACAGAAGTAATGGAGTTGTTCCCTTCCGAATATATTCATATTGGAGGTGATGAAGCTTCGAAAGCTGCATGGAAAAGCTGTCCGTTATGTCAGAAGCGTATGAAAGAAGAAGGGTTGAAGGATGTTGATGAATTGCAGAGTTATCTGATTCATCGCATGGAGCGTTTCCTGAACGAACATGGACGCAGTTTGCTGGGATGGGATGAAATACTTCAGGGTGGATTAGCTCCTAATGCAACTGTTATGTCATGGCGTGGTGAACAAGGCGGAATTGATGCCGTATTATCTGGTCATCATGCAATTATGACTCCTGGAGAATATTGTTATTTTGACAGTTATCAGGATGCACCATATTCTCAGCCTGAGGCTATTGGCGGTTATCTGCCGTTGGAAAAAGTATATTCTTATAATCCTGTTCCTGATTCTATTAGTGCAGACAAACAAGATTTTATATTGGGAGTCCAAGCAAATTTGTGGGCAGAATATATTCCAACTGATGAGCATATGGAATATATGCTTTATCCGCGTGCCATTGCTTTGTCGGAAGTAGCATGGACTGCACCTGAAAAAAAATCTTGGGATTCTTTCCACGAAAGAATATTAAAGATAATACCGGTACTTAAAGAGAAAGGATATAATACTTTTGATTATGCTAAGGAAATAGGTAATAGAAAAGAATATAGCCAGCCGGTAGAACATTTGGCTTTGGGTAAAAAAGTGACTTTCAATATTCCGTATTGGCCTAATTATCCGGCAAATGGAGAAAAAACATTGACTGATGGTCTGCGTGGAGGATGGAATTATAATGATAAACGTTGGCTGGGATTTGCAAATAATCATCGGATGGATGTAGTGATTGACTTGGAGAAGGTTACAAAGATTCATTCTGTATCTGCTGATTTCATGCAGATCTGGGGACCTTATGTATATATGCCATCAAAAGTTGTCATATCATCTTCTGTTGATGGTAAAGATTATACTCAACTGACTGCTATTGATCATCAGGTTCAAAAAGATGATTCAGTGTCATTTAAAAAATTCAGTTGGGAAGGTGAAACTGATGCACGATATATCAGATATCAGGCAATAGCTGATTCTTTATATAAAGATGGTATACAGTTTGTCGATGAAATCATTGTGAAATGATAAGTAATTAAATATCTTAAATTTGTTCTTAACATTTTTAAGATATTTAATTATTATAAAATGTATATATAATTATTTTGTTTTTTATACTATCGATAATATAAAATAATTATATTTGCATCTGCTTTAAAAAATAGGATACCTTTTTTAATAACAAATTAAATCTTAATCTATGAAACGAAGTAAATTATCAAAATTACTCTTGTTCTTGCTGATTGCTTCCGGTCATAATGCAGCATTGTATGCTTCATCAAGTAGCAGTTCAGTATCAAATGAATCGTTGTCATCGAGTTCAGTGGCAAAGGTTACCACAACAGGTCAGGTAGTTGACGCAAAGGGTGAGCCCTTGATTGGCGTAAGTATCCTTGAAGTTGGAACAACAAACGGTACTATTACCGATATTGATGGTAATTTTACCTTGTCTGTGAATGAAGGAGCAACTCTTGAGATTTCTTATATCGGCTATAAGACTCAGACAATGACAGTTCGTCCTCAGTTAGGACAGATTGTAATGAAGGAAGACACAGAAGTCTTGGATGAGGTTGTCGTAACTGCCTTAGGTATCAAGCGTTCACAGAAAGCTTTGAGTTATAATGTGCAGGAAGTGAAAGGTGATGCTTTGACTGCTGTAAAAGATGCGAACTTTATGAATTCTTTGGCTGGTAAAGTTGCTGGTGTACAAATCAGTAGCGGTGCAACTGGTGCCGGTGGTGCTGCTCGTGTCGTTATGCGTGGTATGAAATCTTTGACAAAGGATAACAATGCCTTGTATGTAATAGATGGTGTGCCTATCTTTAATACAGGTTCGAGTGGTGGTGAAGGTCAGTACGGTGATATGGGGGGCTCTGATGCTGTTGCCGATTTGAACCCGGATGATATTGCCAGTGTTAGTATGATGACTGGTCCTTCTGCTGCTGCCTTGTATGGTTCTGCTGCTGCAAATGGTGTTGTATTGATTACTACAAAGAAAGGTCAGACTGAAAAAACTAATATTACAGTATCAAACAGTACAACTTTCTCTAAGGCATATATCATGCCTGAAATGCAAAATCGTTATGGTACAAGTTCTGGTTTGTTTAGCTGGGGAGCTGCTACAGCTAACAGATATGATCCTTCGGATTTCTTCAATGTAGGAACAAACATCATTAACTCAATTGCTTTATCTACAGGTAATTCAAAGAACCAGACTTATTTGTCTGCATCTACAACAAATTCAGATGGTATCCTTCCTAATAATAGTTATAACCGTTATAACTTTACGGCTCGTAATACAACAAACTTCTTGAATGATCGTTTGACTTTGGACATCGGTGCTCAATACATTATTCAGAATAATAAGAATATGGTGTCACAGGGACAGTATTACAACCCATTGCCAGCTCTGTATTTATTCCCTCGTGGTGATAACTTCGATGAAATCCGTTTGTATGAACGTTATGATACAGATTATGGATATATGAGGCAATATTGGCCATATGGTGATGGTGGTATGTCTTTACAAAATCCGTATTGGATTCAAAATAAAATTTTGCGTACTTCTGAAAAGAAACGTTATATGTTGAGTGCTTCTTTAAAATGGAAAGTTACCGATTGGTTCAATATTACAGGACGTGTAAATTTGGATAACTCAGATTATCGTAACCGTAATGAAAAATCGGCTTCTACTCTTACTACTTTCTGTGGTGTGAATGGTGGTTTGGAAGATGCAATGCGCCAGGAACGTTCGCTGTATGCTGATGTTTTAGGTAATATTGATAAAACTTTTGGTGAGTTTAGACTGAATGCAAACTTTGGTGCATCTATCTATCATACTTCGATGGATGAATTGTTCCTTGCCGGTGACTTGATTATTCCGAATTTCTTCCAAATTAATAACATTAACTTCTCTGCTAACTACAAACCGGATCCTCAAGGATACAAAGATGAAATTCAGAGTGTATTTGCCAGTGCTGAGTTAAGCTGGAGAAATCAGTTGTATTTAACATTAACAGGGCGTAATGACTGGGATTCTAAATTAGCTTTCTCTGATCAGGCTTCTTTCTTCTATCCATCAGTTGGTTTGTCTGCTGTATTGTCTGAGATGTTTGAACTGCCAGAGGTTATTACTTATGCAAAGGTTCGTGGTTCATATACAGTTGTAGCTTCATCATTTGATCGTTATCTGACAAATCCTGGTTATGAATATAATGCTCAAACTCACAACTGGGAAAATCCGACTGTATACCCGATGGATAATATGAAACCAGAAAAGACTAAGTCTTGGGAAATCGGTCTTAATTTGAAGTTCTGGGAAAACCGTTTCAATTTAGATGCAACTTATTATCGGTCAAATACTTTAAATCAAACATTTAAGGTTGATATACCTTCTTCTTCTGGTTATAATAAAGCGATTGTACAAGCTGGTAACGTACAAAACCAAGGTCTGGAATTAGCTCTTGGCTTCCAGGATGAATGGGCTGGATTTGGATGGTCTTCAAATGCAACATTCACATTGAACCGTAATAAAGTTGTACGTTTGGCTAGTGGTAGTATAAATCCTGTAACAGGAGAAGAAATTCAAATGGATAATATGCCTGTTGGTTGGTTAGGAAAAGAAAATGTTGCTCCCCGCGTTATTTTGACAGAAGGTGGTTCAATGACTGATATTTATGTATACAATCAGTTAACTCGTGACAACAATGGTAACATTAAAGTAGACCAGAATGGAAATCTTTCAATGACATCTTCTTCTACGCCGACTAAAGTTGGAGATTTGGATGCAGATTTCAATTTGGGATGGACTAACCACTTTACTTATAAAGGTATTGATTTAGGAGTTGTTTTATCTGCTCGAGTTGGTGGATTGGCTTATTCAGCAACACAAGGTATTTTGGATTATTACGGTGTATCTGAAGCTTCTGCTACAGCTCGTGATAATGGTGGTATTCCTATTAATAATGGTATGGTTGATGCTCAGAAATACTATCAGACAATTGGTACAGGTGAAGGTGGATATGCTCGCTATTATTTGTATAGTGCAACAAATGTACGTTTGCAGGAATTGAGCTTGAACTATACTCTGCCTAAAAAATGGTTTAAGAATGTAGCTAATGTTACTTTAGGTGTTGTAGGACGTAACTTGTGGATGATTTATTGTAAAGCTCCTTTCGATCCAGAATTGTCTGCAGCTACTTCAAGTAACTATTATATGAATGTGGACTATTTTATGCAGCCAAGTTTGCGTAATATTGGTTTTAATGTAAAAGTTCAATTCTAATTTTAAAGGAGATTCACGTTATGAAAAATTATTTGAAACATATAACATTGGGAGCAGCTTTACTGATGTTGGCAGGAGGTTGTACCGATAAATTTGAAGAATATAATACTAATCAGTATCAGATCCATGAGGCCGATCCTGCTACACTGATGAAATCAATGATTGAAACTATTGTCAATATTCAGCAGAATGATTCTCAGATGATGGATCAGATGGTAGGACAGTTAGGCGGTTATCTTTGTTGTTCTAATACATGGAGTGGAACAAACTTTGGAACATTCAATCCAAGTGATGCATGGAGTGCAGGTCCATGGAATACTCCGTTTGAAAAGATTTATGGAAACTTTTTCCAAATTCAGGAAGCAACAAATTCTACAGGTCATTATTATGCATTTGCTTGCATGATTCGTGCCATTACCATGTTGCGTGTAGCAGACTGTTATGGTCCTCTTCCTTATAGTCAGGTAAAGAAAGGTAATTTCTATGTAGCTTACGATTCTCAGGAAGAAGTTTACAAGCATATTTTGGAAGACTTGGCAAATGCTGCAAGTGTACTTTATGACTATTATGTAGGTACAAGTGGATTTGCTCCTCTAGGTTCAAATGATCCGGTGTTTGGCGGTAATTATGCAAGTTGGGCTAAATTGGCCAATTCTATGCGTTTACGCGTTGCAATGCGTATCAGTAATGCTTGGCCTGATATGGCAAAGGAAGCAGCTGAGGCTGCTGTTGCCGATAAGGCTGGATTAATTGAAACTAATGCTGACAATGCTATGATGGACTGTGGCACACAGACTAATCCTTATCAATTGGCTGCTGTCAGCTGGGGTGACTTGCGTGTAAATGCTAATATTGTCGATTATATGAATGCTTATAACGATCCTCGTATGCCTAAGTATTTTAATAAGTCGACTATGACAGGCAAAACAGATCAGTATGTCGGTATGCGTACAGGTGATAGCAATTTTGATAAAGGAGCTGCTTCTGCTTTCTCTACACCTGCCATTTCTGGATCTGATAAGTTGCTGGTATTTTGTGCTGCAGAAACAGCATTCTTACGTGCAGAAGGTATTTTAAGAGGCTGGAATGTTGGTAATAAATCTGCTAAGGAATATTATGAAACAGGTATTAATCTTTCTATGGAACAATATACTGTAGCTGCTGATGATTATTTAGCTATAGATCAAGCTCCTGTCGTATCACATGCTAGTGATGATGTACAAAACGCACCGGCTTCTATTACTAATACAGTATCTGTGAAATGGGATGACAACGATAATTCGCTTACAGGTAAAAACTTCCAGCGTATTATTACTCAGAAGTGGATTGCCAATTATCCTTTGGGTATGGAAGCATGGGCTGAATATCGTAGAACAGGTTATCCTGAACTTTATCCTTGCATTGATAATCTTTCCGATTGTGGCGTAAGTAGTATAAGAGGTATGCGTCGTTTGAGCTTCCCATATACAGAAGCGCAGAATAATACAGCAAACTATAATCAGGGTGTAGCTGAATTGGGTGGCGCTGACAATGAAGCTACTGATTTGAAATGGGCAAAGAAAAATTAATTGAATATTCAAAAAAGAAATAATCTATGAAAAAGAGATATTATATATACGCATTGTTACTTTCCTTAGCCGCTCCTTTTGTAGCAAGCTGTAGCGATTGGACAGAAACCGAAGCAGAGAGCTTTCCTGAAGAAATTACATCTGAAGAATATTATGCTGCATTAAGAGCGTATAAGCAGACTGATCATCAGGTTGCTTTCGGATGGTATAGTGGATGGAATGCTGAAGGTGCTTTTATGAAAACATCTTTAGCTGGTATCCCGGATAGTATGGATATTGTATCTATTTGGGATAATGGCTTGGATTTATCTGATGCTCAAAAACGAGATATGCAGTTTGTACAGCAGGTAAAAGGTACTAAAATCATATATTGCTCTATTATAGATAATATTGGCAAAGGTATGACTCCTAAATCTGTTACTGCCAACTGGGAAGAAAATGGATATGCCAGTGAACAGGATGCTATTAATGAATTTTGGGGATGGCCTGAAGATGAAAGTAATGCAGAAGCTGTAGAAAATGCAATCCGTACGTATGCCAGAGCTGTAGCTGATACCTTGAATAAGTATGGATATGATGGGTTTGATATTGACTATGAGCCCGTTGCTGGACCTTATCATGGTAATATTGTCAAACAGAGTGATAATAATAACTTTTTCATTTTTGTAGATGAATTAGGTAAGTACTTTGGACCTAAATCTGGAACAGGAAAGCTGTTGGTTATAGACGGAGAGCCTCAGAGAATAACAGACAGACCGGAAATTGGACATTATTTCGATTATTTCATTATTCAGGCTTATAGTTGCTCTGGGGATGGTAATTTGAATGGTCGTTTGATTGACGGAAATGTTTGGGGACCTGCTCTGATTTCTACATTTGGCGAAGAATTAGGTGAAGAGAAGGTTACTAATATGACTATAATGACTGAAAATTTTGAAGCAGTAGATATTGCTATGAATGGTGGATATGATTTTACTGATAGTTATGGAAATAAAATGAAGTCATTAGAAGGCATGGCTCGTTGGGTTCCACGTAACGGTTTCCAGAAAGCAGGCGTCGGAGCTTATCGTATGGAAGCTGAATTTGGAACAAATCCTGAATATAAGAATATGCGAAATGCTATTCAGATAATGAATCCTTCTAGTCACACATTATTAAAAAAATAAGAGAAATAATTTATGAAACGGAAAAATTATATAAAAATATGGCTTCTTTCAGCTGTTATTGCTGGATTGGGAGCTTTTACATCTTGCGATAATGCTGAATATGATGTATTAGATACTCATGCATTTATTAAAGAAGCATTGTCTGGTACTAGTTCGAAGGTTAATGTCAGTGTAGATGGTGAAAGTAAAACAACCTTGAACATACATTTGAGTGATTTGTCAACTACTGATAATCATTATAAATTAGTTGTAGATCCTTCTGTTCTGGATGAGTTTAATAGACAGAATGGAACAAGTTACATTACCTTGCCTGAAGGTCAGTATATATTGCCGGAAGATATATTGGTTAAAGCTGGTGAGTACAATGCAGAGAAAACAGAAATTACTTTGGAAGCTTTCTCTGATGAAATGATGAAATCGGGCGAGTCTTACGCTTTACCTTTACGTTTGGTTGCCAAAGATGGAGCTTTGCCTGCAATGGATAATACTGGTAGCTTTGTTATTCTAGCAGAAAGTACTATTCGTTTCTCTGCCCCAATGTTTGTTGGAGGTGCAAAACTATTCTCACAGAGCTATATTGATAATCCGGAAACTTATGCTCAGTATACCATTGAAGTACGTTTCCAGGTGAGTGATACAGATAATCGTAACCGTGCAGTCTTCTCAACAAGTGATGGACAAGGTAGAATGATTTTGTTACGTTTCGAAGACCCGAATGCTGAAAATCCTGATCATCCTTTGCATTCTCAAGTTCAGATTCAGTTGCATAATGGTTATGTTAACCCAAGTCATCATTTTGAAGTTAACAAATGGCAGCATTTGGCTGTGACATTTGATGGTATGAACTACAAGATTTATGTTAACGGTGTAGATAGTGGTACATTAGCTTGCTCAGATCCTTGTAGAACATTTACTAGTATAAATTGGTTTACCGATGGTGATGGTAACCAAAGTGGCTGGTGGGGAAGCTGTAAGATCTTAGTAAGTGAAGCTCGTATCTGGTCTGTTGCACGTTCTGCCGTTCAGATTCAGAATAGTATGGTACAAGTTAGTCCAAGTTCTGAAGGATTGGAAGCATACTGGCGCTTGAATGAAGGAGAAGGTAAGAACTTTGTTGATGCTACAGGACATAATCATTCTTTAACTACTTCTAAAGATGTTGTTTGGGTTCACGATATTTTATCTACAGATGAATCTACAGCATGGCCTGAATAATTATTTTGTTAACATAAAGGTGCTATCCCGATTTAGAGGATAGTACCTTTGAAAAGAATCTTAATAATATGAAAAAGTTTTTACGATATATATTAGTTGCGGCTATTTCGAGCTGCATCATTCCGTTTTCTTCATGTAGTGATGATGATGAGAATGCGGTAAATGAATGGAATATGACATATGTTTCTCTGTTGCCGACGAATTATCTGAAGCCTATACAAACTGTAACTTTGGACCATTTTACAGGAAAGGAGATTGAGGGTACAGTGGCTATGGATGTGATGGCTACTATACAGAAAGCGGCTAGTAATGATATTACGGTAGATATAAGTGCTACATGTGAAGGAATTAGTTCAGAAAAAATAACAATGTCGTCAAATAAAGCTGTGATAAAAGCTGGTAGTACAAAATCAGAACCAGTTTCTATATCTATCACAGATTGGTCGGATATTGCTTCTGTTTCAGAAGCTGCTGAATATACATTAAATATTAATGTAGCAGGAATTGAGTCAGTTGCTTCGGATGTTGTTCTTTCTGATTTGCATAAGTCACTTTCTGTAAAGATTCAAAAGAAGGAAGAAAGAGAAGAAGATTTATTATTCTTTGGAAAGGCTCCGGAAAATAGTACTTTGAATACAGATATCACTAATTGGGTATTTACTTTTATGGATGGAGTAGAGAATGCAGCTGCTAATTCTGTGAATGGTAAAGGAGGTGGTGATGTTGCTACTAATGGTACTCCATTCTGGCTTACTGTCGATCTAAAAGAAGTAAAGAATGTTACAGGTATTCAGACTTCTCACTGGGGAGGAGGCTATTGTCCGACTAAAGTTGAAATCTTTACTTCGGAAAATGGTTCTTCTTGGAAATCTATGGGACAAGTTGCAACATCAGGTGCTTATCATGATATTGCATTTAAATACACAGTTGCAACTCGTTACTTGAAGTATCAGATGATTGAGGTTCCGTCTAGAGTAGATATTACAAAATTCTATATCTATACTGCGAACTAATATTATAGCTGCATTTATTTTTTAGTTACACATTAAGTTATTTAAGAGCAGACTTTTTTATGTATTATATTGAGTTTGCTCTTAATTTTTTTAATAAAGTTCTGTATGAAGAAGAATATAATTACGGGATTAGTTCTTTTGGTATGGGGAAGTGTTTTTTATTCGTGTACGAGTGAGAAGACTGTTCAGGCCGATTTTGATATTATTCCTTTACCACAGCATGTTGAAAAAATCTCATCGGATAAGGGTTTTGAACTAGCAGGTACGACTTCTATTGTATATCCTGAAGGTGATGAGGCTATGAAACGTAATGCTGAGTTTTTGTCTGGGTATATAGCTGGACAGACAGGCAAGAAACTGGACGTTACAGATAAGAAAGTAGAGAAGAATGCAATTGTTTTGTCAACCGGACTGGATGATAAGAACCCGGAAGCATATCGCCTGGTTGTTGGTGATAATAATATTTGCATACAAGGTGCTTCAGCAGCAGGAGTATTTTATGGGATTCAGACTTTGCGTAAGGCTATGGCTGATACGGAACATGGAAATGTAGTGTATCCGGCAGTAGAGATAAATGACTTTCCGCGTTTTTCATATCGTGGAGTGCATTTGGATGTTTCGCGTCATTTCTTTCCGGCAGATTCTATTAAGCGTTTTATAGATATGCTTGCCTTGCATAATATAAACAGATTACATTGGCATCTTACTGACGATCAGGGATGGAGAATTGAAATAAAGAAACGTCCGGAACTTACGACTATTGGCTCTAAACGTGCAAAGACTGTTATAGGACGTAATTCGGGAGAATATGATAATGTAGAATATGGAGGGTTTTATACTCAGGATGAAGCCCGTGATATTGTAAAATATGCTCAGGAAAGATTTATAACAGTCGTTCCGGAAATTGATTTGCCAGGACATATGCAAGCTGCTTTAGCTGCCTATCCTTATCTGGGATGTACGGGTGGACCGTATGAAGTATGGCAGCAGTGGGGAGTATCTGAGGATGTCCTGTGTGCGGGTAATGATGAAACGCTTAAATTCATAGAAGATGTTTTGGGCGAAATTGTTGAAGTTTTTCCCTCTGAGTATATTCATGTAGGAGGAGATGAGTGCCCAAAGGTACGTTGGCAGAAATGTCCGAAATGTCAGGCACGTATTAAGGCTTTGGGAATTAAGTCTGATGCTAAACATACGGCCGAACAGAAATTGCAGTCTTATATTATTGGATATGCAGAGAAGTTCCTGAATGAAAAAGGACGTAAAATTATAGGTTGGGATGAAATATTGGAAGGTGGCTTGAGGCCTACAGCTACAGTTATGTCATGGAGAGGCAGCGAAGGTGGCATTGAGGCTGCCAAGATGGGCAATGACGCTATCATGACTCCAGCTTCGCATCTGTATTTTGATTATTATCAGACGATAGATACAGAGAATGAGCCTTTGGCTATCGGAGGATATGTATCTGTAGAAAGAGTATATAGCTACGAACCGGTAGATAAGAGTCTGACACCAGAGGAGGCTGCTCATATTATCGGTGTGCAAGCTAACTTATGGACCGAATATATTCCTACTTATAGTCAGTTGGAATATATGGAATTACCTCGTCTGGCTGCTTTGTCAGAAGTTCAGTGGACTCTTCCGGAAAAGAAAAACTACGATAATTTCTTGCAGCGTCTGCCGAAGCTGATATCAGTGTATGATGATAACGGATATAATTATGCCGAACATGTCTTCAATGTCAAGGCTGAGTATATTACTGATTATACAGATAATTCCATAAAGGTTGTTTTATCAGCTATAGGAGATTCTCCTGTTTATTATACGCTTGATGGTAGTGAACCTACAGAAAAATCTCAGCAATATACTGATACGCTCGCTTTAAAGGAAAGTTGTGTCTTAAAGGCTGTTACGATACGTCGTAATGCTAAGAGTGCCGTACTTACAGAAAAGATCGATTTTAACAAGGCTACTGCCAAACCGCTGATATTGTTACAACCAATCAATGAAAAGTATAAATATAATGGTGAATATACGTTGGTTGATGGTTTGAGTGGAACACCTAATTACAGAACTGGCAGGTGGATTGCATTTTACAAAAATGACATGGAGCTGGTTGTCGATTTGAAACAAGAAACCTCTGTCCATAAAGCTTGGGTACGTACTTATGTAGAGATTGGTGAAGAAATCCTGGACGTAAGAAGTATTTCTGTATTGTCATCTGCCGATGGTAAAATCTATAAAGAATTAAAGACCGTCGACTATCCGGCTGTCACATCAAAAGATAAAAATGGTATTTACAAACATGAAGTGGACTTTGATACAGTAAGTGCGCGTTATATCAAGATTATAGCGAAGCCGGAATATAAGATTCCTTCATGGCATTGGGGAAGCGGCCGACCTGCTTTCATTTTTGTCGATGAAGTTGGATTAGAATAAAAATGTTGAAAAAAATATCTAGGTATTAGGTATTTTTTAAGTGGTTGAGGCATTTGACTATATGTTGATAGTCAATGCCGGGTCGTTTATGGGACGTTTGTTTTATGCTGGGAAGTATATATGACGGTTACCATAAACGACCTTTTTGTTCATGCTATCACTCTTGTTTGTTTAAAGTTGTTTCATGATTTGAAAATCGTACTAGGTATAATTTATTACAGGGATTTTGTTGGAATTAAGCAGATAAAGTAACAAGGCTCTCAGAATATTAATTTCCGGTAATTTTTCATTGAAAATTCAATTGTAAATCACTTGCTGATAAGTATATTTCCGTAACTTTGCCCCAAGCATACAATATATTTATTACAAACTAAAAACGGAACTTATTAGGTATGAAAGAACAATACTGGAAATATTCTCTAATTATTTTCATCATAGGGTTAGGAATATTGTTATTTCGTCAGGCTCAGCCTTTTATGAACGGGATATTAGGAGGATTTACTTTATATATTTTGTTGCGTAACTTTTCCAACTGGCTTCAGACGAAGATAAAACCTTTGCTGGCTGTGTGGATGATAACTATCGGCGTTACACTTTTTATTCTGATTCCGGTGTCGCTGTTCAGTTGGGCTATTGTAAGTCAGATTTCAGGAATGCATTTCGATACTCAGGCCATTATCCAGCCGGCTCATCAGGTTATTGACATCATCGAAGAACGTACGGGATTCGATTTGCTGTCGGAGAAAAGTTTGTCATTTATGGTTGTACAGGCATCGTCTATTGGCCAGAAAATCATGACAGGTGTAAGTGATCTTATTGTAAACTTGGCTGTTGCTATTATGTTGATGTTTTTCATGCTTTGGGAAGGTCGGAAAATGGAACATTATGTATCTACGATCATGCCCTTTGAAGAAAGCAATAAGCGTGAAGTGTTGAATAAAATTCAGCTGATGGTTCGTTCTAATGCGATAGGTATACCATTGCTGGCTGTTATACAAGGAATTATTTCGTTAGGAGGATATTTATTATGTGATGCTCCCAATCCTTATCTGACAGCTTTGCTTACAGCCTTTGCTTCTATTATTCCATTGGTAGGTACTGCCTTAATCTGGATTCCCGTATCCATTTACTTCCTGATAATGGGCGAATGGATCAATGCGCTTATCCTTTTGGGATATGGAGGTATTATAATTTCCCAGTGTGATAATCTGATCCGTTTTCTCCTTCAGAAGAAAATGGCAAACATCCATCCGCTCATTACGATTTTTGGTGTAGTTGCCGGACTGCCTATTTTTGGCTTTATGGGAATTATTTTCGGTCCGTTGCTGGTTTCTTTGTTTTTGTTGTTCCTCGATATGTTCCGAAAAGAATATCTGTTGGATGGTACTGAGGAGGAAGAAAAAGCATGAGATCGGTCTGTATACATTCGTCGGAAAGGTTGAATCTGGATGCTTTTTTGCATGAACTGGATGTTCCTGTGCGTTTTGAGTTTGAAGGGTATGATGAAGAACGTTCTTATTACTATTTCAGCCGTCCGGGGATTTCCACTACTTTGTTTGTCATAGCAGAAGGTCCGGATGAATATGAAGTTATGATAGACGGACTTGCTTCTTATAGCGATTATAAATTCTTTCCATATCTGGCCGATTGCTTATGTCAGCATCTCAATCATGAATCATTGGCTATTCCCGAATCGGCAGGTCGAACAGCTTATCGTGTATACGATGAGTCCTGGATTGAAGACTCCATCGGGGAAGAGGTCGCTATGTTAAAGTCCGCCTTGTCTGTGTTTCCCCGCTATTATGTGGGATTTCCGTTGGAGGGTGTAGGATATATTTCCTTAGACTTGCTGGCACAATATGGGGTTAATCTGCATTCTTCAACTCCGCGGATTTATGGCTACATACAGTATATCATGAGAAATGGCTTGCTTCCTCAGGCGACAGATGCAGAACTGGAAGAAGACCGTAATCGGGAAGACCTGGAAACGGAAGTTGACGTTCCCCAGCATATATCGATAGGCAGGGTGAAATCGTGGCAAATTGACGGAGCGGAAACGTGGGAAAGTTATTCTCGTGAAGATACGGAGATGCTGCTTAAACTGGGTGAAGACTATCAGTCGGGCAGGGAAGTTGCAGGAGTCGTTTTGAATGATTTGGGAACCATTTATCAGGAAGGTATCGGTGTTGGACGCGACGGACTGAAGGCAGAGTATTGGTTCAAGCAGGCTTATCTTCAGGGAGACCATTTGTATGCCCCTACTAATTTGGGAGATTTATACAGAAAAGGGTGCGGCGAGCTGCCGTCATCTCTTCCTCTGGCTTTCGAGGCATATAGAAAATCGGAAGATATCTATGCGCTTTATCGTATCGGACAAGCCTACGAGGAAGGATGGACAGGTACACCGGATATGGAAAAAGCTTTGTTCTGGTATCGGAAAGCAGCAGAAAAAAGGCATCATCTGGCAGTACGAAGACTGGAAGAATTAAGCAATAGTGCCTGCATGATGCCACGCAATGCCAGATAAACGATAAATCCCAGCCATAGCGCATGGTTATGCAATACGTTATGCAGGCTGTAATAAATCAGGAAAAAGCTTCCCGAAGCTACAACCATCGCTTTCAGCATGATATGGGTGGAAGTGGCTCCGATGCAGATACCGTCTAGCAGAAATGCTGCAAATCCTGCAAGAGGGATGGCAAGTACCCAGTAGAAATAATCCCCCGACGCAGAGATAACCGATTGTTCGTTTGTAAGCAAACCTAGAAATTCTTTTCCTCCTATGCCATACAGCAGAGTAAAGGCTAGCGATAAGGCAATTCCCCAGCCAAACAAATGACGGATAGTGCGTCGTAATTCCTGCCTGTTTCCGGCTCCTATATATTTTCCGGTCAACGCTTCGCCTGCATAGGCAAATCCATCCATGATGTAAGAGAATAACGTAAACAATTGCATCAGCAATGTATTGACAGCCAAAACAACATCGCCGAATGCAGCTCCGGTTGATGTGAAGAATACTGTAACGGCCACCAGGCAGAGTGTACGCAGGAATATATCCCGGTTCACCTGAAACAGACGTTTCATGGCATCATGAGTAAAGAGTTGCTTACGGCTGATGTATTTTCGTAAAGGACGGTAATAACGCAGCCAGAGCAGATAAGCCATGAAAAGTCCGGCATACTGTGCAATGAGGGTTCCCAGGGCAACTCCTTCCACTTTCATGCCGAATACAAATACGAAAAGCAGACTGGCAACTATGTTTACGATATTCTGTGTAATGGCAATGAACATCGGGAAGCGTGAGTTTTGCATACCTATAAACCATCCTGAGAAACTATACAATCCCAGTGTGGCAGGTGCTCCCCAGATACAGATATGGAAATACAGCGTGGCAAGTTGTTGTACCTCGGCGCTTGTGTCGATCAGTTCAAAAGCTATCAGACGTATCGGATATTGCAGGATGAGAAGAGCTAGTGCCAGCATCAGGCTGATACCAGTAGAACGCAGCAGGATGCGGGTTACCTCCTTCAGATCGTGTGCTCCGTAGGCTTGTGCCGTCAGGCCGCTTGTTCCCATCCGCAGGAAACCGAATATCCAGTAAATCATATTGAACAGCATGCCTCCTACGGCTATGGCTCCGATGTAAGAAGCCGAACCAAGATGTCCTACAATGGTTACGTCTATCAGTCCTAGAAGAGGTACTGTGATATTTGAAATAATAGAGGGTATGGCTATATGCAGTATTCGCTGGCTGGTTGGTGACATGTGCTGAAGTTATAATTCGAAAGATACTTCTTTAAACATATATTCTCTTCTTTTCCCGCTTTCGTCTTCCAGAATCAAAGCTCCGGATGGCTCAATTCCACAGATGCGGGCGCGGAAACTTCCGTCTTTATCTGTGTAGGGATAGAAACCTTCTTTACGGTAAAGCACGTCCTGATAGCGTGAGGCAATCAATTCGGTTTCTCCGTTTTTCAGAAGTGTGTAGTAGTGAGCCACACGCTCCATCAATTGATGAAGTATTTCCTTACGGTCGTAGCGTTGTCCGGTTATCTGGAAAAGCGATACCGGATTGGGGGCGTCACTTATAAAACGCTCCTGATTCAGATTGACTCCTGTCCCCGAAATAGAACGACTGATGTGTATGCCTGTCAGGTCGTTTTCTATCAGTGTACCACATATTTTTTTGTCCTTCCAGTAAATATCGTTGGGCCACTTGATGCGGATTCCGTCGGTGTATTGCGATAAAACTTCTTGCAGTGCGAGGGCTGTAATCTGTGAAAGATAGAATTGCTTCCGGGCTTCCAGAAAGTCGGGATAAAGTACGAAGCTGAAAAGCAGGTTTGCTCCGTCTTCCGACTCCCAGCTGTTGCCTCTCTGTCCTCGTCCGGCTGTCTGAAAATCGGTATAAACGCTGGTCAGTTCTTCTACGGAAGAATTGTTGCACAGTTCGTCCAGATAACTGTTTGTCGAGGTGGTTTCATGTAAAAAAATAGGTTCAGGAAGATGCTCGGAAAATATGCTGATATTTTCCTGAAAACTTGCTGATATTTTATTGAAAACATCACGTTGTTTTTTCGTGAACTTCCCGACGACTTCTTCGTACGAATGATCTATCAGATCGCGGATGAGGCTGTCGGGCACATCACTGTTTAAGGCGACCTGATTCCAGTACTTTTTATTGAAATGATAAGCTCCTTCTATTCCGTTATAATGTTCGCGCAGTTCGATGGCATAATCCGGATTACATTTCATGCTGACACAGTCTGGATGTTCCAGGTCAACCAGCAGGAACATGCGGTCTACCACTTTAAATACAAGGGTTGTTTCGTCGAAAGGGAAACATTCTGTTACGGCTTTCTTGCTTAAGCAATATTGACGGAGTGCTTCTATATCCATAGCTTTTAAACTTTCTGTTTTTACAATTTTACCAAACGGGAGGCAGAAATGCCTCTTGGATATGTTCTATATGAAAGGGAGGTTCTGTGCCCGTTACTGTAATAATATCGAAGCGGACCGGAAGGTCTATTTCGAATCTTTTGATATATGTATCAGTCGAAATGATGATATTTCTTATTTTCCGGTCGGTGATAGCTTCTTCAGGCTTGCCGAACTCTTCGTTTCGCCGGGTTTTTACTTCAACGACAATCAGTTCACCGTCTTTTTGTGCAACAATATCCAGTTCTCTCTTGCCGGAATGCCAGTTGCGGTGACGGATGCTATATCCTTTGCTCATTAAGTATTCGGCAGCTGCGTTTTCCCCCTCTTTCCCTAGTTCATTGTGTTTAGCCATTTTGTTTTTTGCAAAAATACGCATTTTCTGTTTTGTATTTGGTTGAAGTGTACTAATTTTGTATTTGCAATGATGAATAACGGAAAAAAAAGAAAAAAGGTACCTCCATCGGTTCCGCCACGCAAACGGCGGATGGTGTGTTTGATGAGTGAAGAAGAAGTGCAGATTGTAGACCGTTATCTGGAAACTTACCAGATAAAGAACAAGGCGCGCTGGCTTCGTGAAACGATATTGGCATTCATTCATCAGAATATGGAGGACGATTATCCTACTTTGTTTAAGGAACACGATATGCGCAGATAAGTTTATGGCTGATGATGTTTTTTATATGAAGCAGGCCTTGATTGAGGCGCAGAAAGCTGCCGACAGGGGAGAGGTCCCTGTGGGAGCAGTTGTTGTTTGTCGCGACCGTATCATTGCGCGTTCGCATAACCTGACGGAAACCCTGAACGATGTGACGGCACATGCGGAGATGCAGGCTATTACGGCTGCTGCCAATACTTTGGGTGGCAAGTATCTGAATGAGTGTACACTTTATGTGACGGTAGAACCTTGCGTAATGTGTGCTGGAGCGATTGCTTGGGCACAGACGGGTAAACTGGTATTCGGTGCGGAAGATGACAAAAGAGGTTATCAGCGATATGCCCCCGATGCCTTACATCCCAAGACGGTGGTAGTAAAAGGCATTCTTGCCGATGACTGTGCACAACTGATGAAAGACTTTTTCAAAAAGAAGAGATAAAAAAGATAATCCCCGCCGATGAAGCGGGGATTTATTGTTTTAGATACGTTCGTAATCTACAAAGTGATAAGCATATTCATGCTTTTCGTCGGTAGAATGGCTTTCTCGTTGTACTTCTTTCCATTCTTCGGAATTGATGGGAGGGAAAAATGCGTCGGCTTCCTTTTCTGAATCCTCTATTTCGGTGATGTTTAACTTGTCGGCAAGAGGCAGCGCTTCGGCATACAGACTTGCTCCTCCTAAAATATATACTTCTTCTTCCTCTTTACATTGTTCCAAAGCTTCTTGCAGGGAATGAAAACATTCAGCACCGGGAAAATCGTGACAGCTACGGCTCAGCACGATGTTGCGGCGGTTGGGCAAGGCGCCTTTGGGCAGTGATTCGAAAGTCTTTCTACCCATGATGATGGTATGTCCGGTAGTAAGCGCCTTGAAGCGTTTCAGGTCATTGGGCAGCCAATACAACAGTTTGTTTTCGAATCCGATTCCTCTGTTTTTATTGATAGCAACGATAATCGACAGCATATTTTTTATGTTTGATTATATGGGTTAAACAGATACTTTTCCTGCAATGTGAGGCCACGGATCGTAGTTTACCAGTTCGAAATCTTCGTATTTGAAATCGAAGATATTTTTTACATCCGGATTCAGAAGCATCTGAGGCAGTGGACGAGGGCTGCGGGTTAGTTGCAAGTCTACCTGTTCCTGGTGATTCAGGTAGATGTGTGCATCACCTATCGTATGTATAAAATCTCCTGCCTTCAGTCCGGTAACCTGAGCCATCATTTGCAACAGTAAGGCATACGAAGCAATATTGAACGGCACTCCGAGGAACGAATCGGCACTACGTTGATACATTTGCAGGCTCAGGCGTCCGTTGGCTACATAGAACTGGAAAAACATGTGGCAAGGCGGAAGATTCATGTTCTTCAGGTCGGCCACATTCCATGCGTTGACAATGATTCGTCTTGAGTCAGGATTGTGCTTGATGGTTTCCACTGCTTCCGAAATCTGGTCGATGAATCCTCCTTCATAATCAGGCCATGAACGCCACTGATAGCCATAAATATGTCCCAGGTCACCATTTTCGTCGGCCCATTCATTCCAGATACGTACACCGTTTTCTTGTAGATATTTTACATTGGTATCACCTTTCAGGAACCAGAGTAGTTCGTGGATAATCGATTTCAAATGGAGCTTTTTGGTTGTTACCAGCGGAAAACCTTCTTCCAGATTGAAGCGCATCTGATGTCCGAATACACTAATCGTACCAGTTCCGGTACGGTCTTCTTTCTTGACACCTTCCGTGCGGATGCGTTGTAGTAAGTCTAAATATTGTTTCATTAGAATGAGTTTCTTTATTTTTATTTGCAAAGGTATAGAAAATATCTTGGGGGAAAATGCTATTTATCTTATTTTTGCAGCACGAAAACCATATCGAACACATTATTTATATGAACCTTCCTTCCGATTTTGTTACACGTACCCGCAGTTTGATGGGAGAAGAACAGTTTGAAAAATTAGCTAAAGCTTTACAGCATGATACTCCCGTAAGTATTCGCTTGAACCGGAATAAATGTAAGTCTGTTCCTGCTGAAAGTACTTCTATTCCCTGGTGCGAAACTGGATATTACCTGAGTACACGTCCTACGTTTACTTTCGATCCCTTGTTTCATGCCGGAAGTTATTATGTGCAGGAAGCATCTTCCATGTTTGTGGAACAAGCTTTGCGCCAGTATGTACACGAACCTGTTGTTATGCTCGACCTTTGTGCTGCTCCGGGAGGAAAATCTACACTGGCCCGTTCGGTTTTGCCTGAAGGCAGTATGCTGGTAGCCAATGAGGTTATGAGAAACCGTTCTCAGGTATTGGCAGAAAATCTGATAAAATGGGGAGATGAAGGAGTCGTTGTTACGAATAATGATCCGGCTGATTTTGCTCCACTGCAAGCTGTGTTTGATGTGATTCTGACTGATGTACCTTGCTCCGGAGAAGGGATGTTCCGCAAAGATCCGGTAGCGGTAGACGAGTGGAGTGTGGAAAATGTCGATATCTGCTGGCAGCGGCAGCGCCGTATTCTGACAGATATCTGGCCTTGTCTGAAACCGGGAGGTTTCTTGATTTATAGTACATGTACATATAACCGTGAAGAGAACGAAGATAATGTGTCATGGATTGCCCGTGAACTGGGAGCTGAAATTCTTCCTGTTGCGGTTGGTGAGGAATGGAACATTACAGGGAATCTGACCGGTGGCGAGTTTCCGGTATATCGCTTTCTGCCTCACCGTACGGTAGGAGAGGGATTATTTCTGGCTGTGCTTCGTAAGAATGAAGATGATACGTTAAGTTCCTCAGACTGTATGGGAAAGCGTCTGAAAAAAGATAAAAAGAAAAAAGGACAGAAAGCCGGTGGACAGACGGTGGCATGTCCGAAGGATGTTAAGGCATGGGTAAACCGTCCGGAAGACTATTTATGGACAGTAGATAACAATATCGTAACGGTTTTTCCTGTAGCATATCAGGATTTGTATGAAATGATAAAGTCTACTTTGAAAGTCTTGCATGCCGGAGTAACGGTAGCCGAGCTGAAAGGGAAGGATTGTATTCCCGACCATTCGCTGGCTATGTCGACAAGGCGCTGTGAAGACTGTTTCCCCGTAGCAAACCTGACGTACGAACAGGCTATTGCCTATTTAAGAAAAGAAGCGGTTGTACTGGATGCAGGAGTACCCCGTGGATATGTTTTGGTAGCATATCAGGATGTCCCTTTGGGCTTTGTAAAGAACATCGGAAATCGTGCCAACAATCTTTATCCACAGGAATGGCGTATACGTAGCGGTTATTTGCCGGAAAATCTTAAAATGGTTTTCTGAAAGTACATCCATTTTTCCATTCCGAACACCCGTAGGAAGTCTTCCCTTTGATAATATGCCCTTTGCCGCAGAGTGGGCAGAGGGTACCTATTATTTCATCTCCTTTTATTTCGTTACCTTCTGTTGATACCGAAAAAAGAGTTTCAGCCTGAGGTGTTTTCTCTTTATTGGTATTGCCACTCGCTTTACGTGTACGTTTAGGTTTAGCTGGAGATGCATCATTTTCGGTATCCGATGATTTTGTTTTCGAAGAGCTGTTCTTCTTTGTTTTTGCTTGCGGAGTTCCTTTTTCGGGTGTATCTTCGGGCATGATAGTTACCCGGCGGTTGGTATTGTCACGAAGTACACTGTATACAATTTCTGTTACCATCTGTTTCAGTTCGGTAAGAAATGTAGCGGCATCGTAACTGCGGCGTTCTATCTCACGAAGTTTCTTTTCCCATATACCGGTCAACTCTGCCGATTTTAGCAACTCTTCGTGAATAAGCTGTATCAGTTCCACTCCTGTTGGAGTAGCAATCAGATTTTTTCTTTCCTTGCGGATGTAGTGACGCTTGAAAAGTGTTTCGATGATAGCCGCACGGGTAGACGGACGGCCGATACCATTTTCTTTCAGGGCATCGCGCAATTCGTCATTGTCAACCAGCTTACCAGCCGTTTCCATGGCACGGAGCAGAGTGGCTTCGGTATAAGGCTTGGGGGGCTGGGTCCATTTTTCCGTCAAATCGGGAGTATGAGGTCCGCTTTCCCCTATGGTAAAGAGAGGAAGTACACGTTCTTCTTCATTTTCTTTTGTTTCTTCCTGCTGTTCTTTGGCAAAAATTACTCTCCATCCGGGTTCCAGAATCTGCTTTCCGGTTGCCTTAAATTCCACTTTATCGACTTCTCCCAATACCGTAGTTGTAGAAAATTTACAGTCCGGATAAAATACAGCGATAAAACGGCGTGCTATCAGATCGAATACACGCTTTTCCATGTCAGTCAGTCCCTGAGGCTGTACTCCGGTAGGGATAATGGCATGGTGGTCGGTAACTTTTGAGTTATCGAAAACTTTTTTTGATTTAAGTAGTTTCTTTCCGGCTAACGGGGCTGTAAAACCTGCATAATCTTTCAGTCCGGCAAGAATATTCGGACATTTGGGGTAAATATCATCACTTAGAAAAGTTGTATCTACACGTGGATAAGTAGCTACTTTCTTCTCGTAAAGCGACTGGATAAGCTGCAAGGTCATATCGGCCGAGTAGCTGAACTTTTTGTTACATTCTACCTGCAATGAAGTCAGGTCGAACAAGCGGGGAGGAGCTTCTGTTCCTTTTTTGGCCGATACATCGGTCACGGTAAAATCTGAATTTTTTACTGTTTCCAGGAATTTCTCTCCTTCCTCTTTAGAAGAAAATTTACCTTTTGTAGAGTTGAAAGTCGTTTCCCTGTATACAGTCTTAAGTTCCCAGTAAGGTTCAGGTTTAAAGTTCTCTATCTCTTGCTGTCGTTTGACTATCAGGGCAAGTGTCGGAGTCTGTACTCTTCCGATGGAAAGTACTTGACGGCTTTGTCCGTATTTTAATGTATACAGACGAGTTGCATTCATTCCCAATACCCAGTCGCCTATGGCACGGCTCAGGCCGGCTTCGTACAACGGCTGAAATTCGGACTGGTCTTTCAGGCTGGCAAACCCTTCTCGAATCGCCTCTTCAGTAAGTGATGAAATCCACAGGCGCTTGACCGGACAGTGTGCTCCTGCTTTCTGCATTACCCACCGTTGAATCAATTCTCCTTCTTGTCCGGCATCACCACAGTTGATAATCTCATCAGCCTGCTGCATCAGCCCTTCTATAATGTGGAACTGCTTTTCTATACCCGGATCGTTTATCAGCTTGATGCCAAACCGGGGAGGTATCATCGGCAAGCTGCTTAAGCTCCATGCTTTCCACGACGGAGTATACTCGTGCGGCTCTTTCAGTGTACAAAGGTGACCGAAGGTCCAGGTTACCTGGTATCCGTTTCCTTCGATATATCCTTCTTTCCGGTTTCTTGCACCTAATACTTCGGCTATGTCGCGTGCCACACTGGGCTTTTCGGCTATGCAGACTATCATCTTTCCTTTCTGATAATATTATGATTATTGTCGGGCAAAGTTAGTCAAAAATACTCATATAGTAATTGTCCGTTGCTTCAATTCGTAATTTATCCTCTTCATACCCTCTGTAAGTATAAAAAAATCTTTTTGGAAGGTTTTCTTATCCGAAAGGAAATAACTTGCTTTCTGGCGACGCAACTTTAAAATTATTACTTATTTTTGCGGCAATAATTATAAAATGTAGTTACAAATGTCCCAATTAACTCCATTAATAAGCGATTTGGCACTGATTCTGATTTGTGCCGGTATCATGACGCTTATATTTAAAAAGCTGAAGCAACCTCTGGTACTGGGGTATATTGTTGCCGGCTTTATCTGTACCCCACATTTTAAGTTTACTCCTTCGGTTGTTGATTCTGCCAGTATTCATATCTGGTCGGAGATTGGTGTAATCTTTCTTTTGTTTGCATTGGGACTGGAGTTCAGTTTCAAAAAGCTGATGAAAGTGGGAGGCTCTGCTGTAATATCTGCCTGTACCATTATCTTTTGTATGATTCTGGTAGGAGTCTTCGTCGGTTGGACTTTTGGCTGGAATCGTATGGATTGTATCTATTTGGGTGGTATGCTTGCCATGTCATCTACCACTATTATCTATAAGGCATTTGATGATATGGGACTCCGGCAGCAACGCTTTGCTGGTTTGGTTTTGAGTATCTTGATTCTGGAAGATATTCTTGCCATTGTCCTGATGGTTATGCTGTCTACTATGGCAGTGAGCCAGAACTTCGAAGGGGGAGAGATGGTATATAGTATATTGAAGCTGCTGTTTTTCCTGATTCTTTGGTTTGTAGTGGGAATTTATGGAATTCCGCTTTTCCTGAAACGGGTTCGTAAACTGATGAGCGACGAAACCTTGCTGATAGTGTCGCTGGCACTCTGTTTTGGAATGGTTTATCTGGCAGCTCTTGTTGGTTTTTCTCCTGCTTTTGGTGCTTTTATCATGGGATCTATTTTATCGGAAACAATCGAGTCGGAGCATATAGGAAAACTGGTTTCACCTGTGAAAGATTTGTTTGGAGCTATATTCTTCGTATCTGTAGGTATGATGGTCGATCCAGCGATGATTGTAGAGTATAAGTATCAGATTCTTGTTATCGTTCTTGCTGTTTTGCTGGGACAGACTATTTTCGGAACTACTGGTGTATTGCTTTCCGGACAACCGCTGAAAACGGCTATGCAATGTGGTTTCAGTCTGACACAGATTGGTGAGTTTGCATTTATCATAGCTTCACTTGGAGTAAGCCTGAAAGTAACAAGTCATTTTCTTTACCCTATAGTAGTGGCTGTTTCGGTAATTACTACATTCCTTACTCCTTATATGATTCGTCTTGCAGTACCGGCATATAATGTGATAGATAAATATATGCCATCCCGTTGGCGTCGGTTGCTGGACAGATACTCGTCGGGAGCCTCAGTGGCTAACTATAGCAACAACTGGAAGAAGCTGGTTATAGCTATTATCCGCATAGTCTTGATTTACGCTGTGCTTTCGATAGCTGTTACAGCACTGTTCTTGCATTTTATTGTACCATTGGCTACAGATATGTTGGGAGATTTATGGGGACGGATATTGGGTGCGGCTCTAACGATTGCTGCTATAGCACCTTTCTTGCGCGCCATGATTATGAAGAAAAACCGTTCGGAAGAATTTAAGTCGTTGTGGTCGGACAGCCGGTTTAATCATGCTCCGCTTATTTCAATTATTCTGCTTCGTATTGTGATAGCTATAGGCTTTATTGTATTTATAATTGAAAACCTGTTCCGTGCTTCGGCTGCCTTGATGGTTGGTATAGCTATTATTGTAGTTTGTGCTATGATTTTATCTCGTTTCCTTAAAAAGCAGTCAATTGTGCTGGAACGTACGTTTGTCCGGAATTTGCATTATAAGGAAATCCAGCAGGAGTATTTGGGAGAAAAGCAACCTGAGTATGCTGGAAGATTGCTCGACCGTGACCTTCACTTAAGTGACTTCTTGATTCCGGCAGAATCTGCATGGGCCGGAAAAACATTGAGAGAACTTGATTTAGGTAAAAAGTATGATGTGCATGTAGCATCTATTATCAGAGGAAAGCATAGGCTGAACATTCCTGATGGAAATACTTGTATTTTCCCAAATGATTTGATTCAGGTTATCGGAACAGATGAACAGTTGTCGCTTTTTGCATCGGTAGCCGAGAAGGCAATACATACTTACGACGATGAAGATTTTGGAAAGCATGAGATGAAGCTGAAGCAGTTTGTTGTCGCTAAAGATTCACCTTTCGTCGGACATAGTATTATAGAGTGTGGCATACGTAATAAATATCATTGTCTGGTAGTAGGTATAGAATCGGCTGGAGAAGATGTATTGCGTACTCCTCAGGTGCATATGCCTCTAAAAGAGGATGATGTGGTTTGGGTAGTAGGGGAAGAAGACGACCTGAACCAGTTGTTTGCCTATTGTTGTTGAAAGCAGTTATTATAATTTATTAAATATAAAGTTATTATGAAAAGTGATCCGAAAGAATGTTTGTATTGTCAGAACAATGAAACATTGCATAATTTAATGATTGAAATCGCTCAACTGAGTGTTTCACGTGTATTCCTTTTTAAAGAACAGACTTACAGAGGTCGTTGTCTGGTTGCTTATAAAGATCATGTAAACGACTTGAATGAACTGAGTGATGAAGAAAGAAATGCTTTTATGGCAGATGTTGTACGTGTGACTCGTGCAATGGACAAGGCATTTCATCCGGAAAAGATTAATTACGGAGCTTATAGTGACAAACTTTCTCACTTACATTTTCACCTGGCTCCGAAGTATGTAGATGGTCCCGATTATGGAGGAACATTCCAGATGAATCCGGGTAAAGTTTATTTGAGTGATGCTGAATATCAGGAACTGATTGACGCAATTAAGGCTAACTTATAATTTTATCAAATAAAGAAACCGGATACGGGATAGCATAAGATATGCATGATCCGTATCCGGTTTTGCTTATTCTTCATCTTCATTATCATCGAAGTCAAAATCAAAATCATCGAGATATTCGGGAGTAAAGAACTCATCCAGATCTCGTCGGTCTTTTTTGGTGGGACGTCCCGTACCTTTTGCACGATTCACGAAACCACTGATTTTACTCATTTCCAATAGTTCGTATTGGTCGGGAGTGGTAACGTTTTCCATGATTTCAGGAACCAGCTTCGCTCCTACGCGTTTTTCTATAGCCTGCAATACCTTAAACGAGTAGGTAATAGGTGGTTTCTTCACTTGGATTACATCACCCGGCTTTATCATTCGTGCAGGTTTGGCCTGGGCACCATTGATACATATTCTGCCCTTTTTACAAGCCTCGGCAGCAATGGTGCGAGTCTTGAATATGCGGGCAGCCCACATCCATTTGTCAATTCTTGCTTCAGCCATATTGCTTTTTATTTGTTATTAAACTGATTCATGGTAATGTTCAGTCCGGCAAGACAAAAGCTCTTGATAATCTCAGCCGCAGTTTCAAGACGTTCGGGCATCAGTTTCATGTCGTCATCATTGAATTTACCCAGAACATAGTCTATCTGTCCTCCTTTGGGAAATTCATTTCCGATACCGAAGCGCAGACGGGCATAGTTTTGTGTACCAAGGGTTGCAGCTATATGTTTCAATCCGTTGTGTCCCGCATCGCTTCCTTTACCTTTTAAGCGCAAGCTTCCGGATGGGAGTGCAAGGTCGTCTACAACGATAAGTACATTTTCCAACGGAATTTTTTCCTGCTGCATCCAATATCGTACAGCGTTTCCACTCAGGTTCATATAAGTAGAAGGCTTCAATAAAATAAGCTGTTTACCCTTGAGCGAGAGTGTTGCAGTTGCTCCGTATCGTCCGTCCTTGAAAACAATATTGGACGCCTTTGCAAGGGCGTCCAATACCATAAATCCTATGTTGTGGCGGGTTTCATGGTATTCAGCACCAATGTTGCCCAGCCCTACAATCAAATATTTCATTGAAAGGGATTTTTGTTGTTTGTCAGATTGTTAAATCAGATTATTTACCTGCAGCAGCCTGAGCACCACGAGCAGCACGAGTCAATTTAACTGCACAAACAACAGCTTCTTTTGCATTCAGCAAAGTCAGACCTTCGTAGTTCAATTCACCAACTTTGATAGTCTTACCCAGGCCCAAGTTAGTTACGTTTACAACAAGACGTTCTGGGATCAAGTTGTAAAGAGCTTTCACTTTCAGCTTACGGGTCTGAAGAGCCAATTTACCACCGGCTTTCACACCTTCTGCCAAACCTTCCAACTGTACAGGAACTTCCATTACGATTGGGTTTTCTTCGTTGATCTGCAAGAAGTCAACGTGCAGGATAGCATCTGTTACAGGGTGGAACTGAATATCTTTCATGATAGCGTTTACTATCTTACCGTCGATGTTCAAGTCTACTACGTAGATATGCGGTGTGTATACCAACTTACGCAAACCGTCAACAGTTACAGTAAAGTGAGTTGCGACTTGGTTTCCGTTTTCGTCTTTCTGCATTCCGTACAATACGCAAGGAACACCATTGTTCTGACGCAAGCTATGAGCAGCTTTCTTTCCTGTTTCAGTTCTCAAAGAACCTTTAATTTCGATTGATTTCATTGTTTGAAAATTTTTTGTGTTACTCTAAATTAAGTTGTTTTTGTTGCTTAATTCGCCATCACACGATGTGGTATATCACACGATGAGCTTAAAAAAGCGGTACAAAGGTAGTGATAATCTTTGAGTTTGCAAAATGTGTATGAAGCTTTTTAACCTTTTCTGATAAAAATCTGTTGGAAATGAATGGTAATGAAGCCAATGTTTGTCTAAAAAATGTCAGAATATTTTTCTGGTAAATGTGTGAATGTTAGTTTTCGATATAAAACAAATTCTTCGAAACAATAACTTTTATATTTTTGCGAATGATAATGATTGGTATAATACCTAAATATATTTTGGTTTTATGAAAGGAAAGACAATATTTATTACAGGTGCTACAAGTGGCATAGGAGAGGGGTGTGCGCGTAAATTTACTTCAGCAGGATGCAGGTTGATATTGAACGGAAGAAATGTAGAAAAGCTGGAAGCGCTGAAGCGGGAACTTGTTTTGTCAGGGTGCGAAGTGCTTACCTTGCCTTTCGATGTGCGCGACCGTGAGGCGATGAAGCTAGCTCTTGACTCTCTCCAAGAGGAATGGAAGAATATTGATGTGCTGATTAATAATGCGGGACTGGTAATCGGGCTTGATAAGGAACATGAAGGATCGCTTGATGAATGGGATGTGGTGATCGATACCAATATAAAGGGATTGCTGGCAATGACTCGGATGGTAGTTCCGGGAATGGTAGAGCGTCAGTGCGGACACATTATTAATATAGGTTCGGTAGCAGGTGATGCAGCCTATGCAGGTGGAAGTGTGTATTGTGCAACGAAAGCAGCAGTCAAAGCATTGTCCGACGGACTGAGAATAGACCTTGTTGATACACCTCTGCGAGTAACAAATATTAAGCCGGGGCTTGTAGAAACAAATTTTTCTGTCGTACGATTCCGGGGAGATAAAAGTAAAGCCGATGCTGTATATAAAGGTATACGTCCGCTTACAGGGGATGATATTGCTGAGGTGGTGTATTACGCAGCTTCTGCTCCGGCACATGTACAGATAGCCGAAGTGCTGGTTATGCCTACTTATCAGGCTAACGGAACAGTCTGTCACCGTAATGTGTAAAAAATAAAGCTATATCAAAATAGATTGACGTATGTGTCTGTTGCCCTATTTTGATATAGCTTTATTATCGGAAAGCGTTTTCCGTATTTATTAGAAATCTATGTCTATCTTTATTTCATCTGACTGCAAGTGTTCGCTAGATACATTGGAAAATTGAGAAGCATCTGTTGTATCAGCTACATGGCTTTCTCCGGCTATCGAACCCTGTTCACATTCTATATACTGAATAGTTTCCTGAAGCTCGGTTAAGAACTTCTCGAAGTCTTCCTTGTATAAAAATATTTTATGCTTCTCGAAGCTGACTTGAGGAGAACTTCCCTCGGCCGACACTACTTTCTTGCTTTCTGTTATGGCAAGAAACATTTCTCCTTTTCTGTTTTTCTTTACGTCCAGATAGTAAATACGCTTTCCTGCCTTAATGGCTTTAGAAAAAACAATTTCTTTGTCTACGTCTGTTGCTGTATTTCTTTTCAAGTCTTCCATAATTTGTATGTTATAAAATCGCTTCAAATTTGATGATTTTTTTGAAATATACAAAAGAACTGCCTCTCAAAATTGCGTTTAGATAATTTTTTTGTGTAAAAAAGCGTATTATATTTGCTTTGAATGCTGGAAAATAGTTATTTTTGCAACTCGAAATTGTATTTAAACTATAGTATGATTAACAGAGTTCTTATTCGTCTTAAGGTAGTTCAGATTATCTATGCTTATTATCAGAACGGTGGAAAGAATTTGGATACTGCAGAAAAGGAGTTATTCTTCAGTTTATCCAAGGCGTATGATTTGTATAACTATCTCCTGCTTCTAATGGTGGAGGTTACACGTTATGCCAGCAAGCGGCTGGATGCGGCAAAGCACAAATTAGCGCCGACAAAGGAAGATTTGAATCCCAACACAAAGTTTGTTGACAACCGTTTCATTGCTCAGCTGGAAGTAAACCGTCAGTTGAATGAATTTGCTAGTACCCAGAAGAAAACTTGGGAAAATGAAACAGATTTCGTAAAGGGCTTTTACGAACAGATTTTGCAGAGCGATATATATAAGGAATATATGGCAAGTGAAACGTCATCTTACGAAGAGGACCGGGAACTTTGGAGAAAAATTTATAAAAGAATTGTCTTCAATAACGAAAAGCTTGATGCTGTATTGGAAGACCAGAGTCTTTATTGGAACGATGACAAAGAGATTATTGATACTTTTGTACTGAAAACAATCAAGCGTTTTGATCCGAAAAACGGAGATAAGCAGGAATTGCTTCCGGAATTCAAGGATGAGGAAGATCAGGATTTTGCACGTCGTTTGTTCCGTCGTTCTATTTTGAATGCAGACTACTATCGTCACCTTATCAGTGAGAACTCTAAGAACTGGGATTTGGATCGCGTTGCTGTAATGGATGTTATTATTATGCAGATTGCGCTTGCTGAAATCTTGAGTTTCCCGAATATTCCAATCAATGTTTCATTGAATGAATATGTGGAGATAGCCAAACTGTATAGTACGCCGAAAAGTGGTGGATTTATCAATGGAACACTTGACGGAATAGTTAATCAATTAAAAAAGGAAAACAAGTTGACGAAAAATTAATATCTTTGTTCGTCTAATATTAATTAAACTAAGAAGAATTTATGAATTTGTTAACTGTATTTTTGCAGGCTGCAGGAGGTGGAGGCGATTACTCTTTCCTGATTATGATGGTAGCAATTTTTGCTATTATGTATTTCTTTATGATTCGTCCTCAGAACAAGAAACAAAAAGAGATAGCAAACTTCCGTAAGAATTTGGAAGTAGGTCAGTCTGTTATTACTGCCGGAGGTATTTACGGAAAGATTAAGGAAATAGAAGATAACACTGTTATCGTAGAAATAGCATCTAGCGTTAAAATTAAGGTAGATAAAAACTCTATCTATGCAGATGCTCAGGCTCAGGCTAAATAAAGAATAAGTCGGTATGTTCGATGTAAAGAACATAAAAAGATATTATAGACTGGGATTACGGAAGATCAGAACATTCTTGCTTAGCGATAAGTGCAGGGAGTGTCTGGTCTTCTTGTTTTTTGTGCTGGTTTCGTTTTGCTTTTGGATGCTGCAAACCTTGGATGAGTCTTATCAGACAGAGTTTAAAGTGCCTTTGCGTTTGAAAAATGTCCCTAAAGAGGTAGTACTTACATCTGATTTCCCTAGTGAGGTACGTATACGAGTGGAAGACAGAGGGACAGTTCTGCTGAATTATATGTTGGGTAGAACTTTTTTCCCTATCTCTTTCGACTTTAATGATTACAAGGATGAAGGTACGCATGTGCATATCTCATCGTCAGACTTGACAAAAAAGATTGCAGCACAGTTGAATGTTTCTACTAAAGTACTGGCAATACGTCCTGATACACTTGATTTCATTTATACGCAAGCAAAAGCAAAAAAAGTCCCTGTCAAACTTGCCGGAACTATTCAGCCCGACCGTCAGTATTATATTTCTAAGATAGATTTTAGTCCTGATTCTGTTATGGCGTATGCACCGCAGGAAATATTGGATACGCTTAAGGCTGCTTACACGGAAAACTTCTTTTGGGAAAACATTTCTGATACTTTGAAGAAGCGGGTAGGGATGAATAAAGTGAAAGGAGTGAAATTTATTCCTGCTTATAATGATTTGTCTGTATACGTTGACATGTACTCTGAAAAAACAGTCGATGTACCTGTTGTGGGTATTAATTTTCCTGCTGGTAAGGTGTTGCGAACATTTCCTTCTAAAGTGCAGGTTACCTTTCAGGTAGGTTTGAGGCACTTTAAAGACGTTTCGTCTGATGACTTTTTTATTGGGGTTACTTATGAAGATGTATTAAGAACTCAAGGGGATAAATTGCCCTTGGTAGTAAAAGGATCTCCTGATTTTGTGAGTCATGTAAGAGTTGTTCCTTCTTCTGTTGATTATCTAATCGAACAGCAAACTGTAGAAGAAGATTAATTACTTAAGGTTATGATTAAATTAGGTATAACAGGGGGTATTGGAAGCGGAAAGTCGTATGTGGCACGTATGTTAAGCCAGAAAGGTTTTGCGGTTTATGATACAGATAGTGAGGCAAAGCGCCTGATGATTTCTGATACAGATATTCGTAGAGAGTTAATAGAACTGTTGGGACCAGAGGTGTATTCTGGAGAAAAACTCAATAAACCATTATTGGCAAATTACTTGTTTGCAACTGAAGATAATGCTGCTCGTATGAACTCTATTGTACATCCTTGCGTGAAGAGAGATTTTCTGCGTTGGGCTGCAGCCAGGTCTAATGATGAACTGGTTGTCTTAGAAAGTGCTATTCTATATGAATCAGGATTTGAAGATGTGGTAGACTATGTAGTTACGGTATATGCACCTTTGGAAATTCGGATTTCTCGAGCAATGGAGCGCGATCATTCTACCGCAGAACAAGTAAAAGAACGTATCGCTTCTCAAATGGATGAGGATTTGAAATGCTCTCGAGCAGATTTTGTTGTAATAAATGATGGCAGATCGTTACTTCCTCAATTGGAGAATTTGCTGAAAGCCTTAAAAAATGGAAAAGGTGGGCGAGATGCTTGTGTATGTCGTATGTGAGTTGTATTTTTGTTTTTCGAATAACTAAAAATAATAAAATCGTATGTTGAAAACTATCTTAGCTATCTCTGGAAAACCGGGATTGTATAAACTGATTTCTCAAGCTAAAAATATGCTGATTGTAGAAGCTGTTGAAAATAAGAAAAGAATGCCTATCTATGCTAGTGACAAGGTGATTTCACTGGGTGATATCGCTATGTATACTAACGATGATGAAGTACCTTTGGCTACAGTTTTGGAATCTGTAAAAAAGAAAGAAGACGGAAAGGTAGCTTCTTTGGATTACAAAAAGGCTTCTGTTGAAGAATTGCATGCTTTCATGGCTGAAGTTTTGCCAGAATACGACCGTGATCGTGTTCATACTAGTGATATTAAGAAATTGATCCAATGGTATAACCTGCTTATCTCTAGTGGTGAGTCTGATTTTGTAGAAGCAACTCCTGCTGAATGATAAAGGAGAGAATAATAAGGATATTTAAATCAGGGAAAAGTTAGTTCTTATAAGAATAGCTTTTCCCTGATTTTTTTGATAGGAATCTGTTTTTCCTTGTGTATGTATATAAAAAAAGAAGATATTCTTTTTAATAAAGAATATCTTCTTTTGATTCCTTTGTGGTATAAAGTTTATGCTTCAGCAGGAATTACAGATACGAAGCTCTTGTCTTCGCGACCTTTCTTGAAACATACTGTACCATCTACCAATGCGTAAAGAGTATGATCGCTACCCATACCTACGTTTTCACCTGGGTTGTGAACTGTTCCTCTTTGACGAACAATGATGTTACCAGCCTTGCAAGCTGAACCACCGAATATCTTTACGCCTAATCTCTTACTAGCTGACTCACGGCCGTTCTTAGAACTACCTACACCTTTCTTATGTGCCATTTCTTTCTACGTTTTTAATGATTAAGCAATAACTTGTTTGATAGTCAATTCAGTAAACTGCTGACGGTGACCGTTCAGTTTTCTGTAACCTTTTCTTCTCTTCTTGTGGAATACCAATACTTTATCACCTTTTACCAAGTGAGAAACTACTTCGCATACCACTTTTGCACCTTCTACGGTAGGAGCACCTACTGTAACAGTACCGTTGTTGTCTACCAACAAAACTTTGTCAAATTCAACAGTTGCACCGTTTTCAGCATTCTGAATGTGGTGAACAAACAGTTTTTTGCCTTCTTCAGCTTTGAACTGCTGACCGTTAATTTCTACAATTACGTACATTTTAAATATATATTAAACGGGTTTCTTCCGCAAGGTGAACCGTTCTCATTCGGTTGCTTTTCTACCTCCACGGGTTAAAATCGGGTGCAAAGGTACAGGTTTTTGTTCATATAACCAATAGTTTAGCAAGAAATTATCTGATTTTTTTAGAGTTCAGACAAGCTTTTCATTATTTCTACGTGCGGATAAGCCGAAAGTTCTTCTCGGGTTGTAGCCCCATGTAGCACTCCGGCAAAGTCAACTTGTGCCGATTGAGCTGTTTCAGCATCTACAATACTGTCTCCTATATATAATACTTCTTCCTTGTTGCATCCAAATTCTTTTATTGCAAGCAAAACTCCTTCGGGAGAAGGTTTAGGCTCTTTTACATCTTCTCCTCCTACGATGATATCGAGAAAGTTTGATGGAAGTTTCTTGCTTAGTAACTCCATGATGCGATAGCGGTATTTGGTGGAAATAATTCCTATTTTGGCTCCACGTGTTTTTAAGCGGGTGAGCACTTCTTCTGTTTCCGGAAAAAGAAAGGTGTTGACTGTCATATGTACGTCAGCCTCTTTTACGTATTCCTTTTTATATGCTTCCAGTGTATCGGCATCTGTTATTCCTGTCAGGATAGAAAATGATTCCTGTAGAGTCTTTCCGATAGTTCGTTTAATTTCATCATCTGTTATTCCAGTATGCTGATGGCGTTCCAATACATTGCGGAAGCACATTACGATACCTCGGGAAGAATCTGCAAGTGTATAGTCGAAATCGAATAAATAAACCTTGTATAATTTCATCTTGTTGTTTATAAAAAGTTAGCCAGAACTTTCTTTAAAAGTCGCTTTATGTTCTCTGAAAAGCTTTTAAGGAAAATTCTGGCTAAAGAGATTGATATCCTTTATTCCATTGGCTGGTAGTTCTTTGCTAATCCTCCTTCACTGGTTTCTTTATAAAGTGAAGGCAGGTCATGACCGGTTTGTTTCATAACCTCTACTACCTTATCGAACGATACGCGGTGATGTCCGTCTGTAAATGCTGAATAAATATTAGCGTCAAGAGCGCGAGCGGCCGCATAAGCATTACGTTCGATACAAGGAATCTGTACCAGTCCACATACAGGGTCACACGTCATTCCCAGGTGATGTTCCAATCCCATCTCTGCTGCATATTCAATTTGTGCCGGACTTCCTCCGAATAATTGGCTAGCTGCAGCTGAAGCCATGGAGCAAGCTACTCCAACTTCGGCCTGACATCCAGCTTCGGCTCCTGAAATGGAAGCATTGTATTTTACGATATTTCCTACCAATCCGGCTGTTGCCAGTGCACGCAGGATGCGAGCATCACTAAAGTCACGGCTTTTTTGCAAATGATATAATACAGCTGGCACTACTCCACATGCTCCACAGGTAGGTGCGGTTACAATTTTTCCTCCCGAAGCATTTTCTTCGCTGACAGCAAGGGCATAAGCAAAAACTAATCCTCTTGAACGGAGAGAATCTTTAAATCCCTTAGCGCGGATATAATATGAAGAGGCTTTTCGACGCAAGTTAAGAGGACCGGGAAGAACTCCTTCGGCATCCAGACCTCGCTGGATAGCTTCTTTCATTGTTTCCCACACCTCAGCAAGGAATTTCCATATTTCGGGACCTTCACATTGTTCTACATATTCCCAATAGCTTCTGCCCGTGTGTTCACACCAATAAAGTATTTGGTTCATGGTATTCATATTGTATACTTCAGGCGTGGCATTTTTGTCATGTCCTTCTTCGGCAAGAGCTCCTCCACCTACACTGAATACCGTCCACTCTTCAGTTTGTTTCTTGTTGCTATCGAACGATTTGAAAGTCATTCCGTTAGGATGGAAAGGAAAGAAAATATGAGGTTTCCATAAAATCTCTACAGGAGCGTGAGGCTGAAGAACGTCTAAGATAGCGACGTCGGTCATATGCCCTTTACCGGTAGCAGCAAGGCTTCCGTATAGGGTAACCTGAAAAGATGTTGCCTCCGGATGGCGGGCAAGGAACTGTTCGGCTGCTTTTCTAGGTCCCATTGTATGACTACTTGAGGGACCTGTACCAATGCGATATAATTCTCTTATTGATTTCATAATACAAAGATATGATATTTTTATTTTAAATCAACTACCGTAATACCTGCTCCTCCAAATTGTACATGTTCATCTTGAAAATGCTTGACTCCGGGTACGGTAGCAAGATATTGGCGGATAAGTGTACGCAAGATGCCTGTTCCAGTTCCGTGGAGGATACGTACTCGGCTAACTCCAACCAATATGGCGTCGTCGATAAAATAAGTTACGGCTTGTATAGCTTCATCGCCCCTCATACCTCGTACATCGATATCTTGCTTGAAGTTGAGCTTCTTTTCATACATACGTTCTTGCGTTTCACTGCTTACGAAAGTTGCTTTTGCTGTATTTAAGCTTTGTTTGGGAGCTTCGGCACGTTCCAGACGTTCAGCTTTTACGTTTGTTTTCATCAGTCCGAACATGACTACAGCGTTCTTTCCGTTCAGTTCCATAACCTGTCCGACACTGGTCTGTCCTTTAATACGTACATAGTCGCCTGCTTGAATAGGAACAACTTTAGGGACAGGTTGAGCTGCTGGCTGATTAGCCTGCTTATTCTTCTTATCTTTCTTTCGTTCCTGCTTCTCACGCAATTTCTCCATCTTGCGTGCTATTTTTTCTTCTAAAGCTGCTTTGTCTGCGGCTTCTACCTGCTGGCGGAAATCAGTCAATTCCTGACGTGCCATGCGAGTACGTTCTTTTTCAGCCTGAGCTTCCTTTATGGTACGGATAGTGTTTTCTATCTTTGCATTCGATTCTTCCAACAAGTGTTCGGCGTCTTCCTTTGCTTTTTTCAGAATCTCCTTACGACTTTTTTCCAGTTCTTCCAGTTCTCTTTCGTAGCGTGCAATGGTGTCTTCCATTACTTTTTCTCGCTTGCGGATATTCTGGCGTTTAGTTTCCCAGTATCGTTTGTCACGTACGATATCTTGCAGATACTTGTCGCTTTGTATATATTCGCTTCCCACAATTTCAGAAGCATCTGCTATGACTTCTTCCGGAAGTCCGATTTTACGTGCTATTTCTACGGCAAAAGAACTTCCCGGATTACCAATCTGTAACTGAAACAGGGCACGCATCTCGTGACGATCGTACAACATGGCTCCGTTTACCACTCCTTCATGATCTTCTGCAAAATGTTTCAGGTTCTGATAGTGAGTTGTAATGACTCCGAACGTCTTTTTAGCATTAAAGCGTTTCAGTACAGCTTCTGCTATGGCTCCTCCGATTTGTGGCTCTGTTCCTCCTCCAAACTCATCGATCAATATCAGACTCTTTTCATTGCAATACTTCATCATATTCTTCATATTCGTCAAATGTGAAGAATAAGTACTCAAATCATCCTCGATGCTCTGTTCGTCACCGATATCGATGAATATACTATGGAAAATACCCGCATGACTCCGCTCATTCATTGATACAAGCATACCACATTGAAGCATGTATTGCAACAAGCCGACAGTTTTCAAACATACAGACTTACCTCCGGCATTAGGACCCGAAATTAATAGAATCCGTTGCTCCGTTGTCAATGCAATGTCGAGTGGTACAACTTTCTTATTATGTTTGGCAAGTGACATTTGAAGAAGCGGATGTACAGCTTCGAACCAACCTATGGCCTGTTTGCTTTCGAAAGAAGGTTTTACGCCTTTGATGTCGATTCCAAAAAGAGCTTTAGAACGGATAAAATCTATTTCAGCTAAAAACTCATACGACTGTAGAATCGCAGGAACTTGTGGGCGTACAGTTGCCGAAAACTCGGTAAGTATACGGATGATTTCACGTCGCTCTTCTCCCTCCAGTTCACGGATACGGTTGTTGGCTTCTACAACTTCAGCTGGTTCGATGAAGACTGTTTTTCCGGTAGCCGATTCATCATGAACGATTCCTCGTATTTTTCTTTTCATACCCGGAGCAACTGGAATGACAAGTCGTCCATCGCGCATCGTAGGAGTTACATCTTTATCGACGTAACCTTCCGATTGAGCCATTCGTAAAATATTATTCAAACTCCGTGATATACTTCCCGTCGTAGATGCCAGTTCACGTCGGATACGCAGTAATTCTGGAGATGCATTATCTTTTATTTTTCCGAATTTATCGAGAATGTTGTTTATGCGTGTAATGAGTTGGGGAAAAACCATGATATCTCCCGCAAGCTCATATAAAGCAGGATATGGAGAGTGGGCTTCATCATTGTCAGTCAACTCATCATCCGTTTGTTGCAGGAAACGTACGATATCACGTATTGTTTCCAATGAACGACGCAGGTCGAACAATTCTTGTTCATCCATATACATGCCTTCTACACGGATACGTTTGAGTGATGGGCGTACATCAAAAAAGTACTGACTGGGAAAATCATCTTCTTCTTGAATGATACGTACAAATTCCGTCACTTGCTCCAACCGGCGGTTTATTTCATCGTAGCTATCAGAAAAATCCATTGACTCAACTCTTTCTTCTCCCAATGTGCTAAGACATTTGGTCTTTAAAAGTTGACGAATCTGATCAAATCCGATTTTCTGTTCAAAATTTTGAGGGTATATCATTACTGTATTTTAGTCTGTATAACAAATAAGTTTTCGTTTGCAAAGTTACGATAATGAGAAAAAATAATCAAAAAAGCGGCAATTTATTTGCAGGTTTCAAAATAATGCGTACCTTTGCATCGCTTTTGAAAGGAAGCACTCTTGCAAAAGAGTTTTGGAGAGGTGGCAGAGTGGTCGATTGCGGCGGTCTTGAAAACCGTTGTACCGCGAGGTACCCGGGGTTCGAATCCCTGTCTCTCCGCTAGGTTGATTAAATATAGTCCCGTAGAATTTATTCTATGGGACTTTTTTATGATAATCAATCTAAATTTTTAGAAAAAGTCGTAATTTCCTTTGGGGATAAATCGTGTATTTAGTTTTCTATATGATCGGTTGCTCGTGTAATTGAATCTGAAAAAATCAGAAATGTTTTTTTTGAATAGCTGAATTAATCTTCTAGGGGTATAGCGCGTTTTTATTGCTTGTGATTCTTTGTTGTATTTTGTTGAGTTTGAAAACGCAGTACGGTTTGACATCATGAAAATGGGTTGTCCGATATTTGTCCGGCCTATAAACGGGTAAAAGCTGCAACTTTTTGAGTTACAGCTTTTTATCTCGGCACGGGAAGAGAGGCTCGAACTCCCGACACTCGGTTTTGGAGACCGATGCTCTACCAACTGAGCTATTCCCGTGTTTGCGGTTGCAAAGGTACGATAAATTTCTATATTTGCAAATCCTTTCCTATAAAAAGTAGTACCCTTTTTCTTATATTAATCCTAAGTCTTTGAATATGAGTTGATATGTTTCTGCTTTTTTTTCTATTTTTAGTGGATAAGCTCGACTGGATGAAGGCATTCTGTATAGATAAAGTGTACGGTCGTTGTATTCAAAGGAGGATTTTCCTCCAATAGGAGGTTCTGATACATGTATTTGTTGGCGTAATGTATCTGTTGCCTTCTGACCTGTGGTAACGATTGCCCGACATTTAGGGAGTTGTTTTAGCAACAAATCGATGTCTGTAGGTTTAATTATCTCTAGAAACTTGTCTGATGCATTATCCTGTAACCGTCGTACGGCAGAAGCTGTATCGTATAGGGCTATCCCTTTTTCGTTGAGGAATTCTATGATTCGTTCTTTGTCGAATGATTTTTTGTCCGGATGCAGAAAATGATCTTTATCAGAAAAAAAGATTATTCCGATGATTCTCCACATATCGTTTTGCAGGTTGGGGTAGAAGAAATCCATACTCCATCGTTTCTTCTGGGGAGGAAAGCTTCCCAGCATCAATAACACCGCGTTACCGGGAAGGAAAGGTTCCAATGGATGAGTTTCTATTGGCGGAATAATCTTTTCTGCGTTCATATCTGAATCTGTCAATCAGGCTTTAGGTTTAGGTTCTTTTTTAGCCAGCAATACAATGTTGTATACATATTCGGTCATCCAGCTTTCTGAATAGCCTAAGGTGTGCTGGTAAATACGGATATTATGACAAGTTTTACGTACTCCATCATCTTTCCAGTCTGTCTTAGTCATAATGTCATGGATAGCTTTTTCTGTCATGCCACGCAACATTTTCTTAAACACTCCCGGCATACGGAATTTCCATTGCATCAGGTTGCCTATTACCATCATCAGATCCTGGCTGAAACCTTGGAACATGAAGAGGTAATTCTTGATATCATTTGCATTTTTACAGTTCTTCTTGATAGAATTGTCAATTTCTTTAAAGAATACGTCATTCAATCCATAGATATCACTTAGCATCTTTTTACATTTTGAACGTTCAGCGATTCCCAGTTTATTGTTTTGGGTAGGAATTTTAAGAGTACGCTTGAATACAGCCATGTCAGGCAGGAAATTGATGTTGCTGATACCTAGCTGCGCAGCCATTACCGACTGATAATATACACGTATAAGTGTCATAAAATCTTCCATTCCTCCTACGCGTACAGTTTCGTCGGTTTCTGAAGTTTGTTTTTTTCCGAATATTTTAGAAAATATGCTCATAATGATATAATTTGTTTATTTAGGTGCAAAGATAGAAAATCTTTTTGTTCATTCTTTTCATTCACCGTCTTTAAGGCGAAAATAAAATGTATGTTCCTCGAAATATTGTTCTATCAGTCCGAAGCGGATGAAGTCGGCCAGCAAGCGGCTTATTTGTTTGCGGTTCATACGTGTAAGTTTACTGCATTGTCCCAGCGTCAGAGCCCCCTGCTGTTTTAAGATAGTCAGGATTTGCTGTTCCCGCTGAGTATAGGTTATGATTACTCTCTTTTCTTCGCGGTCGTGTTTCCATATATTCAGATGTATAGGGTTGGCCAATATATTTTCGTCTTTGATGCGTACGTAGGCCCATGGATGATTATTTTCGTCTAATGCATATATGGGTTTTTGTGTACTTTCGTTTATTTGTACCTCCAATACATCTTTCCCTTCTATGTGATAGATATGTGTTTCCAGTTCTATTTCCGGCCGGCAGTATAATGTGGCTGCGGCCTCTACCATATAGATTTCCTCTTCCGAGCGGACACCGGCTATTTTCCCATTATCTTTTACTCCAACCAGCAGTCTTCCTCCTTCTGTATTGGCGAATGCAGACAGGCTTTTGGCAATTTTTCTTGCGTCGGATATGGCAAATTTAAAATCCTGATGTATATGTTCTCCTTCAGATATGAGTTTTTGTATGTATAATGTATTTGAATTTGTTTTCATAACGGCGCAAATAAATAAAAACGGCTGTTCTCCCGCATGAAAGTACGCTATCTTTTGCGAAAAACAGCCGTTGTCTTTAGGCTTCTGTACTTATTTAGTCACAGTGCTTATGGGTCATAATATCTAATACAAGCTTGTCGGTTTCGTTCATTCCTTCCGAACCTATCTTGGTAAGATTGCGTATACTCTGATTTACGTTTTCTTCGATGATACCTTCTACGGCAGTTACACATTTCTGTTCCATCGCCATGATGGCAGACATAACAGCAGTCGAAACTCCACTTGTCAACTTCAGTGCGCAACTTGGTTTGGCTCCATCGCAGATCATGCCGGTAAGTGTGGCAATCATGTTTTGTACTGCATACATTACCTGCTGATATCCTCCACCCATAAGGTAGGTGATACCGCAGCTACTTCCTGTTGCGGCAACAACACAACCACACAAGGCTGATAAACGTCCCAGGCTTTGTTTGATGTAGATAGCTGTCAAGTGGCTGAGTATAAGGGCACGTGTCAATTCCTCTTCCGAGTTATGATTGTCTTCAGCATAAACAACGACAGGCAATGTGGCGGCAATACCTTGGTTACCGCTACCAGAATTACTCATTACCGGTATCATGGCTCCTGCCATACGGGCATCACAGGCAGCAGAAGTATACGATAATATGTGGGTAAATGTATTATTTCCCATGATATTTCTTTCTGTCTGACTGTTTCTTAACATTCTGCCCAGTTCATGTCCATATTTCCCTTGGAAGGAACGTTCGGCTGCATTTTTGTTCAGACGCCTGGCCTCTAGAATAAATTCAATTTCTTCAAGAGGAGCTGTTGTTGCAAAATCGAAGACCTTACGTAAGGTCAGTTCAACGTGAGCAGCCTGAGCTTCGGCTGAGGCTGGTGTTCTATTGTCGAGAAGAACATCCTGATTGCGGCTTATGTAAACAAAATTAGTATGTCCGCCGCTAATGATAGCCGTTGCCGAATCATTGCCATGAGTACAAACTGCCTCTATATAAAGTTTTTCTTCAATATTTTCCTTTAAGGCAATGTCGATGCATTGTGATTCTATCATTTTTTTTCCTGCTTCAACAGCTTCGGGGTTACTGTCTTTCAATACTTCCAGTTGGTATTCAGATTTTCCAATCAAAGCCCCTAAAGCTACAGCTATGGGAAGACCGATCATATCCGTTCCCGGAATACCTACTCCCATGGCATTTTTCAGGATATTGGCACTTAAAAATACTTTTATGTTTTCAGGATGACAGCCTAAAGTTTCTGTAGCTTTTGCAACACATAAGGCTACGGCAATAGGTTCTGTACAACCAATCGCCGGGACTACTTCTCTTTTTATAAGAGCTATAATTTGCTCTCTTTCAGGTTTTGCGATAATACTTTCCATTCGGTTACGTATTTAAACTGATGAAAATTCCTATTGTTTCAAATCAATGAATGTACAAAAGTACATTTTTTAGAGGAATAAATAAGTATAGTAAAGAGATAAAAATATATTGTTGAAAATTTGCAATACTTCGGTAAATTTTTACCGAAAGATTAAAAGTTAAACAACAGAACCGGCAAAAGCTGGTTCGGAAACACTAAAGAGGTCATTGAAATGTTGTCAAAAACGAATGGTTAAGCATGAAGAAATGTGCTGAAAAAAGAGAGCTAACCTGCTGATAATAAAGGAGGAAAGTATTGCATAATTCGTTATTTCTTAGTAAATTAGAAGTCTCTGAACTCTTCTGATTATGACTAAAGAAACACTCCTTATGCAATACCAATCCGAGTGCCTGTCGGCTCTCAAATCAGTAGCGAATATACACAAACCTTTTGAAAAAGCATTCATGGACACCATGAAATTATTCATGGCCATCCCGGATCGTATAAATTTCCTTCAATTGGGCAGATATGGCTGTTTCTCAGAACAGACTTATCGCAACCTTTTTGAGCATGAAACTTTCGACTGGTTTGCGTTCAACGGATCTATCATCAGCAAGTATCTCACAGGCAAAAGAAAAGCCATCGCCATCGATCCTTCCTATATTCCCAAATCAGGCAAGAAGACACCTTGGATAGGTTACTTCTGGTCCGGTTGTGCAGGAGAATACAAGCGTGGACTGGAAATCATGGGCATCGGTGTCATTGACATCGACAACCATGAATGCATGACTTTAGGTTCCATTCAGACGCCGGATTGTAAGACCTTGGATAATATGGACAAGAACCTTGTTGACTGGTACAGCTGCTATCTTATCAGCAGAAAAGACAAGCTGCAAAGCATATCCAAAACGGTGGTTGCAGACGCATTCTTTTCCAAGGAAACTTTCGTAACACCTATGTGTGAGAACGATTTCCATGTCATCAGCCGCTTTCGGAATGACGTAATCCTGTACTATCCGACATTGGAACAGAAAACAGGAAAACGTGGCCATCCCAAGTGGTTTGACGGCAGGATTGACTTTGCCAATCTGGATTTGACCCGGTGCAAGGAATACGAGGTGAACAAGGGAAAGCTATACGGATTGAGGGTATATGCAAAAGCTCTCAAAAGGTATGTTTCCTTAGCCATCTGGTATCCGATGGACGGGAGGACAGACAAGTGGCAGCTTTACTTCTCTACAGACGATTCCATGGATGGACGTGAGGTGCTGGATTATTACAGAACCAGGTTCCAACTGGAATTTTGCTTTAGAGATGGCAAGCAGCATGCAGGAATCACCAGCTGCCAGTCTACCGACTTCAGGAAATTGGATTTTCACTTCAATGCATCGCTTGCTGCTGTCAACTTGGCCAAAGCGGCATGTAAGAGGCTCGGAATAACCTATTCCATATCCTCCTGCAAGTCTTTCATACACAATGCTTATATGCTTGAACGATTTATTTGCGTGTTTGGGATTAGCCCAGACCCGCAAGTTATTGACAAACTTTTCAAAGAACTCATTTTATTTACTGCCAGAGCCGCTTAGGCTTGGCGAATTTTTAACGAACTATTGAAATTTGTAAATTAAAAAATAATATGTATCTTTGCATCGCTTTTGAAAGGAAGCACTCTTACAAAAGAGTTTTGGAGAGGTGGCAGAGTGGTCGATTGCGGCGGTCTTGAAAACCGTTGTACTGCGAGGTACCCGGGGTTCGAATCCCTGTCTCTCCGCTAGGCTGATAAAGTTAAGTCCTGTAAAACTAAGGTTTTACGGGACTTTTTTTATGTCAATTTAAAAACCGATTCGATAGATCTGAAGTCTAAATATATTGTGGTATTTATTTGTTTAAGATTTATTCTTGCAGAAACAGATACTTTCTTTTTTCTATGTGTAATAAACTGTAATGATATCGTTACAGGTTTTGTTTGAAGCAGACTGTAGATTTAGGATTATTCTATCTTTGAGTTTTGTGTTTTTTATATTCCGTTTAAAAAAGTTTCTACTTTTGTGTAGTTTTTGTGATACTCCAGGCGTCTAATGGTCAAAAAATAAATTCATACGATATGGAAATATTGGATACTGCATTTGCGCAAATGGTGAAAGAGCATAAAAGTACCATTTATACAGTGTGTTTTATGTTCTCGAAAGATTCCGATGAAGTGAGTGATCTCTTTCAGGAAGTACTTATCAATCTTTGGAAAGGATATGATTCTTTTAAGAATCTCAGTAACATCAATACCTGGATTTGGAAAGTGAGTTTTAATACATGTATTTCATGTGAGCGGAAAAAGAAAAGGCGGGCCGCTGTTCCTCTGACCATGGATATCAACCTTTTTGAAGATAAGGATGAAAATTCCCGACAGATTCGTTTGCTCTACGACCGTATCCACCGGTTGAGTCCCTTCGATCGTGCTATCGTTTTATTATGGCTGGAAAATATGAGTTACGAAGAAATTGGAGCTATTGTCGGAATTTCCACCAAGAACGTATCTGTACGTTTGTATCGTATTAAGGAAGAATTGAAAAAAATGTCGAACCATTAAAATGTACTGTCATGGAAAATTATGCAGATAGATGTGAGTTAGACGAGATGAAGCAACAGATTCAGTTGCTGAAGGATAAGCTGGCTAAAGAAATCATTGTTAGTGAAAAGTTAATTAGACATTCTACCCAAGATAAGGTGTCCTATATCAACCGGAAGAAGAAGTTCATGTATTTTTTTATAGTCTTTGCACTTGTTTATTGTAATGTATTTTTCTTGCTGATGGGATATTCATGGATTTTTTGTGCTGTTACTTCTGTCTTTTTAATTATTGCCGGATGTTACCAGCGATATAGTCATAAGGGAGTAGGTATAGATTGCATATCAGAAGGTAATTTGCTGGATATCAGTAAGGCATTGCTTCGCATGAACCAACTGAATTTAAGATGGCTTTATTTCGGCATTCCGTTTGCTTTATGCTGGATTGTTTGGTTTATGTTTGAAAGTTATCCGAAAGTAGGAGGTGAAATGATATGTTACGGAGGAAGTGTTGGTTTTGTTTTGGGAGCTGCCGGAGGTATTTTACACTGTATTCGTGTTCGTCATAAAGCCAAAGAAGCTATTCATGATATTGAAGAATATACTAAGGATAATTGAGTAACTGCTTATCTTGATTATTTTTCGGATTACTGAATGTTGTTTTCCCCAGTTGGATTGTGTTCCGGCTGGGGAAAATTTTTACTTTCACCTTTTCTTGCCTAGTCCCATATGTAATTGAATGCCCACAGAAACGCTGAGATCGTTTGACCATGAACGGGATTTTACGGTTTCTGTTACAGATGGCAGATCGGGTTCTGTTACGGTATAGGTTGTATTACAGGACTGTAACGGACAGCGATAGCTGACGTCTAGAATTATACTGCACAGATTGGAAGTACGGTATCCTGCTGATATTCCGGGATTGAGGTATGTGGATGAACGGCTTATTTCAAGTTTATATGTTGTATCTTCAATGGTTTGAGTTTTTTCAGAGCCTCCGGCACTCATGCGTCCTATACCGACTCTTGGCATCAACTGCCATCTTCCTATTTCTTCCATGTAGCCGATACCTATACTTGCAGAAGGTTTTATTCTGCTTAATCCGGGAAGTAATTTATCGCCTATGGTTTGAGCGATGTTGCTCCATACATCATCTGTTTGAATTTTGAAGAAGCTTAATCCTATATCCAGATAGGCGTTCCAGTGGCGTGCGAATCCTACAGCTATCCGCCAGTCGAACTGGGTAGCAACATCTGCGCGTGACCCGAAATATTCAATATGTTCACTTCCTCCGGTATTGAAATTAGGACCTATTGAAAACGACATGATAAATGGGGAGCGAGAGGATAGGGAGGAAGCTTTGTCTTGTGCAGCTACCGGTAATGTGCCGATGATGAAAAGAATGATCGCTGCAAACTTGTGTTTCTTCATAAGCTTGGCTATAGGTTTCTATAAATAAAATAATCTTTGGTTTCTTCTGATTTCCTGAATTCTGTAGTTACAAATATAATTATAATTGGATATTTTTATTTATTCTCCTGCTGATATTTTATGTAGGTACAAGAAACAGAAGTAAAGTAGTTTGATATGATTAATTCAATGTCTAAATTAAAGTATATGATGGGATAAGAAGGAATGAGCAGAGACTCTAAAAATAAAAAGATGCAGATCTTTTATTAAAAAGAACAGCATCTTTTGTCTGATTTATCTTGATGTTTTTTTTAAAATTGTACAAAAAATCCCTCGCCTTTTCCGTTAAGTTTTTTTAACTAATACGTATAGGCGAGGGGAACTTTAAAACTTATTGATTTTCAAATGAATACTTTCTGGAAAATTATTTATTTGGTGTGTCCCAGATTTTGGTTTCGCTGCATTGAATATCTGTCCATTGGTTGCCACATTTCAGTTTGAAATCACCTTTTTCCAGACGCCATTTACCGTCGTAACCAACAAATGCCAGATCACTGCCTTTCAGTTGCATGGTTACGGTTTTGGTTTCACCCGGATTGAGTTCGATTTTTTCGAAATTACGCAAACGGATGTTGTCGGGAGTGCTGCTTGCCACCAAATCTTTTGAATAAAGCAGTACGCTTTCTTTTCCGGCAACTTTTCCTGTATTGGTAACATCAACGCTGACTGTCAGCACGTCATCGGCTGTAAAAGAAGTCTTGTCGACTTTCAGATTTGAGTAGCTGTAAGTTGTGTAACTCAGACCGAATCCGAATTCCCATTGTACATCCATTACCGAGTCGTAGTTGTAATTTCCGCCCATCTGTCCCATGTTTTCGCAAGGCTTATAGTCGTAGTTTGCCAATGCGTTGATATATTTAGGATAGGTGAAAGGCATCTTTCCGCTGAAGTTGGCATCACCGGCTAGCAGGTTGGCAAGGGCATCGCCACCATAATTGCCCGGAAGCATCACGTTAATTACGGCTTTTGCCAGTGGAACAATGTCGTTGATGATACGCGGACGACCTTGATTCAATATCAGAATGACAGGCTTTCCGGTTGCAGCAAGGGCTTTTACCAGATTACGTTGGTTTTCCGACATGGTCAGGTTGGTCAGATTACCCGGAGTTTCGCAGTAAGAGTTTTCTCCGATGCAGGCAATAATCACATCGGCACGACTGGCTGCGGCAACTGATTTTTCGATTTCCGGCTGGTTTTCTTCCCACCAGTTATCGTTTTTATAAGGAGCGTAAGTCACGCCCGGTTCGTAGATGATGTTCTCCTTACCATACTTGTTGCATAGAGATTCGTAGATTGTGTTGTAAGCACCGGCACATTGGTCAGCTAGATGTCCTTGCCAGCTGTACGACCATCCTCCGTTCAGGCAGCGCATGGAGTTGGCATTTGGACCGGCAAGCAGGATTTTTGTTCCTTTGGCAAGTGGCAGGATATTGCCTTCATTCTTCAACAGTACTTCTGATTCTTCGGCGGCCTGTAAAGCAACACGGGCAAACTCTTCAGAACCGAATTTGTTGTATTTCTTGATATCCCAATATGGATTTTCGAACAGTCCCAGACGGTACTTCAGACGTAATACGCGGGCTACGGCATCGTCGATGCGGCTCATGGGGACTTCACCTTCTTGTACCAGTTCTTTCAAGTAGTCGCAGAAGCTTACTTCGTAGGGAACCATCGACATGTCGATTCCGGCATTGATGGCAATCTTGACAGCTTCTTTCTTGGTTGCTGCAATATGGTCGCGTGTACACAGATTGTTGATATCTGCCCAGTCGGTTACAATCATACCGTCCCAGTTCAAATCTTCCTTCAGCCATTCGGTCAGCAATTCACGGTTAGCATGGAAAGGTATGCCATTGTCTACACCTGAGTTAACCATTACACTCAGTGCTCCCTGACGGATAGCTGCAAGGAACGGGGCGAAGTGCTTTTCGCGCATATCACTGCGTGAGATAGAAGAAGGTGTACGGTCCTTACCCGAAACAGGAACACCATATCCCATGTAATGTTTCATGCAGGCTGCCACATTATATTCGCCGATATGATTCGGATCACTTCCCTGAAAACCTCTGACAGAAGCCTTACCCATTTCAGCGTTTACGTAACAGTCTTCTCCGTAGTTCTCCCACATACGCGACCAGCGTGGATCACGTCCCAAATCGACTACCGGAGCATAAGTCCAGGGGATACAGCCGGCTTTAGTTTCGTATGCCGAAATGGCTGCTGCCTTTTCTGTCAGTTCACGATTGAAAGCTGCTCCCATATTGATGCCTTGCGGGAACATGGTTCCATCGAGTGTATAGGTAGTTCCGTGAATCTGGTCGACACCATAGATACAAGGTATGCCGATTTCCTTCATGGACAAATCCTGAATCTGTTTGATTGCTTCAGCCCATTTTTCCTTTTTCTGTGCGACACTCAGTGGAACATTCAACAATGAACCTACCTTATATTTACCAATTACAGTGTCGAGCATGGCAGGATTCAGTGTAAATCCGTTTTTCTTGCTAGCTTCGAAGTCACTCACTACGTCGATGGTGATTTCACACATCTGGCCGATTTTTTCTTCGAGTGTCATTTTCTTCAGCCATTTCTGAATATGTGCCTCGATAACCGGATCGGAAGGAATAGCCGGAGCTGGTTTTTGTCCTCCTGCTGTCAGGCAGACACCAGTACATAACACAGATGCCAGTGCCAGTTTCTTGAAGTTTTTCATGGTCAATTATTTTTTAGTTGTTATAGTTTGTTTATCAGTTATTCGAATATGAACGTAATACATTCTCCTTGTTTTACAGTGAACGGGATGAAAGAGTCTGTGCGACAGGCTGTATCGTTGAGGAGTACTTTTTTGACTCCTTTGGGCCATTTCATCTTCAGATTGTTCTGCCATCCTCCGGTGATGGTTGCCTGTACTGGCTTTCCATCTTTCCATACAAGATCGACTGTGGCGCCTCCTCTTACTTTTAGTCCGTAAAAACTTCCGTCTTTCCAGGATTCAGGCAGGGCGGGAAGCAGGTGGATGAAGCCATCCTGACTTTGCAACAGCATTTCGCTGATACCTGAAGTTCCCCCCCAGTTGCCATCCATTTGAAAGGGTGGGTGTGAGCAAAAGAGATTAGGGAATGTTCCACTTCCGTGTTGTGTGGGGTTCTGAGCCGTATATGCCGGGTAAAGCAGGCTGCGGAACAGCTTATATGCGCGGTTGCCGTCTCCCAGTCGTGCCCAGAAGTTGATTTTCCATGCACGGCTCCATCCTGTACCTTCGTCCCCTCGTCGGTTTAAGGTTTTCCGGCAAGCTTCTGCCAGCTCGGGAGTTTTAAGAACCGAAATCTGATTTCCCGGATGCAGACCATACAGGTGAGATACATGACGGTGATGAATATCCGTTTCTTCGTAATCTTCCAGCCATTCCATCAGGTATCCTTTCTTGCTTATCTGGTGAGGTGGCAATAACCCGATGGCCTCTTGCAAAGCTTCGGCATAAGCAGTATCTGTATGCAGAATATGTGAAGCTTCTATCACGTTGGTGTAAAGTTCACGTACCAGTTGGATATCCATTGTCGGACCCATACATACACTGATAGGCGTACGGTCTTTTCCCGGTAGATAAAAAGCATTTTCGGGTGAAGAAGTGGGAGCTGTAACGAGCCATCCGTGTTTGGGCTCGCGTACCATGGTAGAGTAGAAAAACTCTGAAGCTCCTTTCATAATCGGGTAAATATCTGCCAGATAGTTCCGGTCGCCACTGAAAAGATAATGTTCCCACAAGTGTGCGCAAAGCCATGCTCCTCCGGTATTCGTTGCTCCCCATGACGGGTGTTCTCCGGGAGCGGTATAGTTCCATACATTGGTCATCATGTGGAGTACCCAGCCTTTTGCTTGCGGACCGTAAAAGGCTTTTGCACTTTCTTCTCCACTGGGAACCAGGCGTTTCACTAAGTCAACCAGTGGTAGATATAGTTCCGATAGATTAGCTTGTTCTACCGGCCAGTGGTTCATTTGTACATTGATGTTCGTATGATAGTCGCCATTCCAGGGAGTTCCCGGCTCGTTAGCCCAAAGTCCTTGCAAGTTGGGAGGCAGGCTTCCCGGACGTGTACTGCTTATCAGCAAATAACGTCCGTAATTATAGTAAAGAGCTGCCAGCGAAGGATCGTCCTGCTGCTGGAATCTTTCAATTCTCTGATCGGTAGTCAGATGTGAAACGGCTTCATTTTCGGGCAGACGGATTCCTGCACGGTTGAACAGAGCCTGGTAACTTAGGATTGCTTCCGATACAGTTTCGCAGAGATTGCTTTTCAATGCATCGTTGAGTATTCGGTCTGCTTCCGTTTCATAAATTTCTCCTGCCAGAAAGGAGGTCTTTGCCGATACTACAATCCATGCTTCGTCCGCATTTTGTACAGTGATAGACTGTTCGTCAGTCGACTGGTTTGTCTGCCTGCCCTTGCATGTTATTCCGGCAATGGCAGCATAACGGACATCCGTTTGCGAAGAACCACTGTCCAGACTGCCGTACAGTTCCAGTTTTCCTTCAGCCAGTTTGCGTACGCTTCCTCTTTCCGGACGGCTCAAATTCATTTTGAAATTGATGGAACCAGGAACGTTTGCTTTCAGGTGTATCAGCATGACATCTTTATCACGTGAAACGACGTATTCGCGCACATAATTTACATTCCCGCGGGAGAAAGTTGTGTATGCGATTCCCTTACTTAAATCCAGCCAGCGGTGGTAATCAGCAGGAACATCCTTTTCATGTACTCCGTACTGATGCTCCAAAAATAAATCGCCCAACATCTGAAAGGCTCCATACGTTCCTCCTTTTTCCGGTTTCTTAGGAACAAAGCTGGTATACATCAGTTCTTGTGCTTCTTTGTTCTTTCCTTCGAACAACAGCCGACGTATTTCGGGCAGGCTTTTGGAAGCGTCGGGATTCAGATAATTGGCTTCCGACCCACTCCACATGCTGATTTCATTCAGAACAATATGTTCTTTGCCGATTCCTCCGTCGGGCATCATACCCAGTCTGCCGTTGCCTAACGGAAGAGTTTCTTCCCACTGTGCAGCAGGTTCGTCGTACCACAATGTTTGGTCACTGCGTCCTGGAGTTGGATGAGGTTCTTCTCCGGTAATACATTTATACAATGTTTCAGCAATAATAGCAGCTCCGTACTTGTCTGGATGCACTCCGTCGACGTAGAGTTGTGGGTAATAAGGAAGCATTGCTGTATGGAGGTCGATCACGGGTAAGCTTCTTTCGGCTGCAACTTCCCGGATGTATGGAATGATTCCGTTTACAATGATACTGTCGTTGATGCCCCATTCTTTACGGTTAGAAGGAATAGGCAGACAAAGGTAGATGTGAGGATGTGATGCAAGTGCCTGGAATTTATCGATCAACAGGTTCAGATCGTCCTTGAATGTAGCACGATGCTGCCAGTTCTGCGGCTTGGAATCATTGGTTCCAAGTTTGATGGTTACGATATTGGGCAGAAAATCCAGCGCTTCCTGAAAACGTGTAGTTTTCATATAAGGCAGATCTCCTTTCTGGCTCAATGTATGGGCGGTCACGCCAAAGTTGCCTACTTCGTAATTGTTTCCCAGTAATTTCTGAAGGGCAGCCGGATAACTTTCTTCTGAAGGATTCTTCAACAGAAACCCTTCGGTAATGCTGTTACCTACACAAGCTATCTTGATTCTCTTTTCCGTTTGTGCCTGTATGGCAAGAGGAAGAATCAGGAATATTCCTAATATATACAGGTATAGTTTTCTCATGTTTATTCTCCTTTATATTTTATGTATCGGAAGTCGGCATACGCTTTCGATTGTGTGGAAGCAGATACACTATATAGTCCGAGTACGACTCCGGTAAATCCTCCAGCTGTTTCACTGCTGAGGTAACGGGTATTCATTTTTCCCAGCTCATGATAAATACCGTTTTCTGTATAGCCGAAGTAATAGAAGTTTATGTCCGATTTAATATTCAGTTCTATGTTTCCTTTACTGTTTAGTGGCATCTCCTTTTCGATATGTTCCAATTCTCCCAGTTTGTAGCGAAGGACAACCGAACGGCTTTTATCCTTGTTCTGACGGACGAACAAATCGTAGTGTGAGTGGTATTCCATATATACACTGATACCAGCTTCATCATTCGCTTGTGCATTTTTCAACTCCAAAGAAGTAGCGACTTCCATATTGAAGTGCTCTTGTCGGATAGCAACAAAAGTCGGGCTCTTTTGCTCATTCAAAGAAACCGGAGTTGCTTTCAGACGGAGATTTCCGTTCTTGAATTCATAGTTCTGCATATTGGGATTTTGCAGGTACATCCATTCGGGGGATAATTGTTTGTTCTCGAAAGTGATGGTTTCGGGTTTTTGTTTTACTGTCTGAAGTGGAAGAGTAGGAACATTCATGTCCAGCTGGATTGTACCATTTCCGTTTACGACGGGCCATGCATCTTTGTCCCAGCGTACGGGAGCCAGATAAGTTTCACGTCCCAGGGTATGATGGAATCCCGGCATGATACGGTAAGCAAGACAAACCATCCACCATGAACCGTCTGTACCTTCTACCAGATCGGCATGACCTGTACCCTGGATAGGGTTAGTTTCTCCAGCCTGACAAGCATGAGTCAGAATCGGATTTGCCGGATTTCCTACGTACGGTCCGTCAATGTAACGGCTGCGTGCGATGGTGATGCTATGTGCTACTTCTGTTCCTCCTTCTGAAATGAGCAGGTAATACCAGCCGTCTTTCTTATAAATATGTGGTCCTTCCGGATAACGTCCTCCGGTTCCGTTCCATATCTTTTTGGAAGGTGTGAGCTGTTTTCCGGTCATCGGATCTATTTCGCACAGATTGATGTAACCGTCCGGATTGCTTACCATGTAGCATTTACCGTTTTCGAAATACAAAGAAGGGTCGATTCCTCCTTGTTCCAGCCATACGGGTTCCGACCATTCTCCTTTGGGATCGGTTGTGTGAACCAGAAAATTACCTTTGCCTGATACATTGGTCGTAATCATGTAGAATACTCCTTCGTGATAACGTATGGTAGGAGCAAAGATACCGCTTCCTCCATTGGCTCCTTTCAGGTTAAGTTGTGATTCCCGTGTCAGGCAATTGCCTATCTGCTCCCAGTTTACCAAATCTTTACTATGGAAGAGAGGTACTCCTGGAAAATATTGAAAACTGCTGTTTACCAGATAATAGTCATCGCCAGCTTTACATACGCTAGGATCAGGATGAAATCCGGGAATTACCGGGTTTTTATAACCCTGAGCAAATGTTTCGCATAGAGAACAAGCTAAGGCGCAAAGTAAGATACCAATGTTTCGCATAATTCATTAAAGTTAAAAAGTTACTAAGTCTTTACTTGACTTCGATTACAAAGATACATAATTTTGATTTTCTGCATCCGTTCTTTTGTTTCCTGTCACGAGCTAAAATGTTTCCAATAGGGTATTCAAATGTTTCAAACCTGTTTATTTCCCTGTTCTTTTATGATTTAACGTACATAGAAAACATTATTTTTGTTGAATAAAGTAGGTATCTAATAATAAAATCTATAATCTTATTTTACTATGAAATTTTTTGTCTGGTTATTTTTTCTGTTAATTGGCGGGGGTAATCTTTGGACCGCAGGACATAAAATATTGTTCATCGGTGATTCCATTACTGATGGCAACTGGGGAAATAGTGATGGAAGTGCCCAACCTTCTTCTGTCCGCAATCATTGGGATATGAATCATATCTATGGAAGTGGGTACATGTATCTGTGTGCTTCTTACTATCAAAGTAATTATCCTGAGCAAGAATATCAGTTCTTCAACCGGGGTATCAGCGGAAATACATTGAACGATTTGAAGACCCGGTGGAAGGAAGATGCTCTTGCGATACATGCTGATGTAGTTTCTGTCTTGATAGGAACGAATGATGTGAATGAATATTTAGGTAAAAAAGACAATGGAGCTTTCGATTTTGTTTTGTGGGAACAGACTTATCGGAATTTACTGGATAGTCTGCATCAGGATAATCCGCAGGTGAAGATTGTATTGGGTGAGCCATTTACAGCTTGTACGGGAAATATGAAAAAGACTGAAGATTTTGCTTTACGGGATAGCCTGATACAGCGTCTGGGAAAAATAACCTTACAGATAGCAGCCGATTATGGAGCTGTATTCATCCCATATGCTTCGATGTTTCACCGTTTGCTGGAAGAAAACCCGGAATTGCCGGATACTTATTGGATTTGGGACGGAATTCATCCGACACCTGCCGGACATAAGCGGATGGCAGACTTGTGGATAGAACAAATAGAAAAATATCATATATTGTAATAAAGGAGGATAAACAGATGGGCAGATGGAATATCAGGTGGAGCATATTGCTTGTTTTATGGTGTGTTACGGGGGTGAAGCTGGCTGCAATGAAAGTTGAGTCATTAGATAGGGGATGGTTTTTTAATCGCGGGTATGAATCTCAGGCTGCGGATAAGGTAACGGTTGATCTTCCGCATACGTGGAATGCTGCTGATGCGATGTTTGGTAATGTGATTTATTATCGGGGAATGTCAACTTATTCACGTTTTATCGTTGTACCTTCATCGGAGAACTTTAAGCGTGTTTTCTTGCGCGTAAAAGCTGCACAGACTGTAGCTGATGTGTATTTGGATAATCATTTTGTAGCTCAGCATAAAGGTGGATATACCTCTTTTACCGTAGAGCTGACTCATCTGATTCGGAAAGGAGAAAAACATAAACTGGATATCAGGGTGAGTAATGCTCAAACTATGGAAATAGCTCCGATATGCGGCGATTTTAATATATGGGGTGGGCTGAATCGTGGTGTGGAGCTTTTGTATACGGATGATGCTTGTATTGATCCGACATTTTATGGCTCATCTGGAGTTTTCTTTACTCAGTGTGATGTTTCCGAAAAGTATGCCGGACTGGAAATGAAAGCATTGCTATCGGGAACTGAAATGGCATTGAATGATTGTTCTATTGAGTTTTCTTTGTTGGATGCGAAACGTAAAGTTGTTTTGTGTAAGGAAACAAGTGTGTCTGGTAAGGAAGCCCTGGTGAAGATGGAACTTAATAATCCGCATTTGTGGGATGGAGTTAATAATCCATATTTATATACCGGAGTTGTCGTTCTGAAAAGAGGTGGTAAAGAGATTGATCGTCGGGAAGAACATGTTGGCTTCCGGTTTTATTCAGCAGATCCGGATAAAGGCTTTTTCTTAAATGGTAAGCCCTATTCGATACATGGAGTCAATTATCATGAGGACCGTGCAGAAAGAGCATCGGCTTTTCGTCCTGAAGATTTTGAATCGGATTTGAACTTGATACAGGAAATGGGATGTACTGCTGTTCGACTGGTGCATTATCCGCATGCACAACAGTTGCATAATTTAATGGATAGGAGAGGACTGATTGCCTGGGCTGAAATTCCTTTTGTAAATGTATTTGTCAGCCATCCTCTGTATAGAGAAAATTTAAAGCAGCAATTAGTGGAACTGATTTGTCAGTATTATAATCATCCTTGTATTTTGACATGGGGACTTTTTAATGAAATCAACCCGGGATGGCTGGAAAATCCAAACCCTATGGCAGAAGAACTGAACAAGTTGGCTAAAAAATGGGATATATCACGACCGACAACGGGGGCAAGTAACCAGGAAGATCCTTTGAACGGAATACCTGACTTGATTGCATTCAACCGTTATTTCGGATGGTATGGGGACGATTGTAAAGAGATGGGTGAGTGGATCGATAAGGAGCATCGGGCATATCCTCAGCGATGTATGGGCATAAGTGAATACGGTGCTGGTGCGGATGTGTTTCAACAGGCAGATTCCTTGATTCATCCAGAGCCGTGGGGACAGTGGCATCCAGAAAACTGGCAGACTTATTACCATATAGAAAACTGGAAACAGCTTGCTTCACGTCCGTTTTTGTGGTGTAAATTTGTTTGGTGTATGTTTGATTTCTCGGCGGCCGGTCGAAAAGAAGGCACGACTTTTGGCCGAAACGATAAGGGATTGGTGACATACGATCGGAGGATTAAGAAAGATGCTTTTTATTTTTATAAAGCAAATTGGAACAAGAAAGAAAAAGTGCTGTATATCGCATCGAAGCGTTGTCAGAATAAGTCGAATTCATCGGTTGACATTCAGGTGTTTAGCAATTGTGGTGATGTAGAGTTATTTGTGAATGGGAAAAGTATGGGAAAATGTACGCCTGATGAGGTTTGTGTGGCTACATGGAACAATGTTCCTTTACAGTCGGGAGAGAATCAGGTAACAGTGCGTGCTTCGGGGCTTTCTGATAATTGTGTGTGGTATAACAATGACTGAATTGAATATCTAAATAACGTTTGACTAGGCTGAGTCTATCGTTTCATTACTGTGAAACGTTATTTCCATTTAGGTGAAGCTATCGTTTCACTCTAGTAAAACGATTTAAATATGGTAAGTTTGGCTGTATAGCTTGGAGTTTTCTAATTTTGAACTATCAAAAAAGGAGTTGTATCGTGGTAGTGGTACAACTCCTTCCTGTTATTAATTGGCTGGAGGTTTATTCTTCTGTTCGGAATGTTGTCCGTAAACGGATGTCCGATGATGAGGCTCCTATTTCCAGTGTCATTTCTTTGTCAGGAAGAATGAAACGGTTCTGCTTTTCATCCCATACTTGTAACTCCGTATAAGGGACGGTTAACTCTACTTTTTTCGTTTCTCCTTTACGTAGACTGATGCGCTGGAATGCTTTCAGTTGTTTGATAGGATCTTTGTCCGTATGTTTTCGTGCGGAAACGTAAAGTTGTACAACCTCATCACCATCCATATCGCCGGAATTTTTCAGGTTGAAGCATACCCTTAAGGTATCGCCACGTTCAATAACACGGTCATTGAGAGTTGTTCCAGAGTAATTAAAGCGGGTATAGCTTAGTCCATAACCAAAAGGATATAATGGCTTTTCTTTAAAATACATATATGTCCGACCGTGAGTAATATCGTAATCCATCATGTGAGGAAGGTCGGTGATATTTTTCACCCAGGTTTGGGTTAGTCTGCCTGCCGGATTATAATGTCCGAATATAACATCGCTTACAGCATGTCCCAACTCCTGACTGCATTGGGTGAGATGAAGCAGAGCGGGTACTGTCTGGTTGGCTCGATTGATGGCATAAGGAAAGCTGCTGATCAATACTCCAATTGTATTGGGATTAGTTTGAGCAACTTGTAAAAGCAAATCTTCTTGATCCAGTTGTAGCGACTGGCGGTCGACGGCTTCTTTTCCTTCACTTATGACGGGAGCTTGTTCCCAGCCGGCATTGCAGGTAGGATGGTTGCCGACACATACAATGGCAACATCTGCCCATGCTGCAACCGTGCGTGCGCTGTCCATTCGGTTGGTTTTTACATATCGTACTTCAATATCGTTACCTGCTTCCTCGCGAATAGCATCAAGTACATTTACTGTATAAAAAGGTTTGCCGGCATACCAGTCTTGCAGGACCTCAGTCGCACGTTGTCCGATGACTGCTATCTTCTTTATCTTATGTCTGTCAAGTGGAAGCAAATGGTCTTGATTTTTGAGTAAGACAATCGATTTAAGCGTAGCTTCGCGTACTAGTGCTTTGGTTTCCGGCTTGCTCCATGGAGCAATGGTATCAGTGACACCGATGGCTGCATAAGGATTGTCTTCTGCATGGTCCAGCAAACCAAGTTTGAGAGATATTCTGAGGTTTCCTCGGATTGCTTTTTCTATATCTTCCACACTAATGAGTTTTCGGTGCAGTGCTTCGTATACGGCATCCTTATATTCATCCAGAAACTTCGTAATACCTGCTTTGATGCATGCAGCTGCCGCAGCTGCCCGGTCGTTGTCAAAACGTTTATGGTCGCTCAACAGCAGTCGGAATGCTCCTCCGTCGGTCAGTAGCGTACCGTTCAGTCCCCATTCTTTCATGACGATGTTTCGTAATACGGGGTGCATGATACACGGAGTTCCGTTGTAGGCGTTATAAGCAGTCATCAAAGCCTGTGATCCTCCTTCGGTTACTCCTTTATAAAAAGGATAAGCATAATATTCGCGGAACAGTTTGTCGGAATAGTTGGAAGAAGAAAATGTACGTCCGTATTCATTACTGTTCGATAAGAAGTGTTTCATAAGTGAAGCATTTCTCCAGTATTTAGGATGATCTCCCTGTATGCCTTTGATGAAAGCTACAGCAAGCCGTGAAGTAAGAAATGCATCTTCACCATAACATTCTTCAGTTCGTCCCCAGCGAGGATCTCTGCCCAAGTCTACATTGGGAGTCCACATGATAAGTCCGCTTTTCCGATATTTTGCGTTTTGAAAGAGATAACGGTTTTCTGTACTGATGTAAGTTGCTACTCGATGTAGTAAGTCGGTATCCCAAGTCTCTCCCAGTCCGTAAGCTTGCGGAAAGCCTGTTGTTGGAGTATTAGCTCTGTCGCCGTATGTTGGTCCTCCCAGTACGATTCCGTGCAGTCCTTCTACACTTCCTGATGCTTGTATTCCCAGGCGGGGGACTTGAGTATTGTTTCCCAAAGCATCCACTTTTTCGTCGAGAGTCATTCGCGCAATCAAATCATCAAGCCGTTGTTCTTCGTTTATTGCCGGATCGTTAAATACATTTTGGGCATGTATGATTCCTGTAGTACTTGCTATGAGCAAGGTGAAAAAAAGTTTCCTATGTGTTTTCATAATGTGATGTTATTAAAGACTGATACAAAACTAATGGAAAGCGTTTTTTAATGGAATGAAAAATGTTTCACAAAAGGGTATAAAATGTTTTCACCTCTTCTGAAACAGGGAAAATACTGTCTTTTTGATGCAGAGAAAAACAAAATGTACCATATAAAGAAACAAATTTATACCAGTTTGCAAATATGTCTTTTTTACATTTGTATTATACGATTGAGATTTTGAATCAATATGGAAAACACAAAAATAAACCTATGAAAAAACTGATAATTTCTGCATTGCTTTTGGGAATAACAGGAGGTGGAATTTATGCTCGTGAAAAGGTGATATCTCACGGTTATCCTATAACTCCAGTACCTTTTACATCTGTGAAATTGACGGATTCATTTTGGGGACAACGTTTACAGGCAAGTCGTGAAGTTACCATTCCACTGGCTTTTAGTAAATGTGAAGAAACTGGACGTTATAAAAATTTTGAAATGGCTGCCCACCCCAGTGACAGCAATAAAGTGACGGGATATTCTTTTGATGACACTGATGTATATAAAACCATTGAAGGAGCAAGTTATCTGTTTCAGACTTATCCGGATAAACGACTAAAGAAATACATAGACAGTGTGCTGGTCATTGTTGCCGGTGCACAGGAGCCTGACGGCTATCTATATACTTCACGCACTATGAATCCGGCACATCCACATCAATGGGCTGGCAGTCGGCGTTGGGAAAAAGTGGAAGAGCTAAGTCATGAATTTTATAACTTGGGACATATGATTGAAGGGGCCATAGCTCATTATCAGGCTACGGGACAACGTAATTTTTTTGATATTGCAATTCGCTATGCAGATTGTGTCTGTAGGGAGATAGGGGAAGGACCGGGAAAACTGGTACGTGTACCCGGACATCAGATTGCGGAAATGGCTTTGGCTAAACTTTATCTTGTAACGGGTGAACAGAGATATCTTGATATGGCAAAATTCTTTCTGGATAAGCGCGGATATACTTCCCGAAGGGATGCATATAGTCAGGCACATAAGCCAGTTGTAGAACAAGATGAAGCTGTCGGACATGCAGTGCGTGCTGCATATATGTATGCCGACATGGCAGATGTTGCGGCACTTACAGGCGATACTGCTTATGTGCATGCTATAGACCGGATTTGGGAAAATATAGTATCAAAGAAATTATATATTACAGGAGGTATCGGAGCGACAAGCAACGGAGAGGCTTTTGGCAAGAACTATGAACTTCCTAATATGTCGGCTTATTGTGAAACTTGTGCGGCTATTGGAAATGTGTATGTCAATTACCGGCTGTTTTTATTACATGGAGATGCAAAATATTATGATGTACTTGAACGTACATTATATAATGGACTGATTTCGGGAGTTTCTCTTGATGGTGGTAAATTCTTTTATCCTAATCCACTGGAGTCTATGGGGCAACATCAACGTCAGCCTTGGTTCGGATGTGCATGCTGTCCTTCCAATATCTGTCGTTTTATACCTTCTGTCCCCGGCTATATATATGCTGTGAAAGACAAGGATGTATATGTTAATCTGTTCATGTCGAATGATGTTACACTGAATGTAGGAGGTAAGAAGGTTTCTCTCTCGCAGACAACTTCGTATCCGTGGAATGGAGATATCCAGCTTAGGATTACTCATAACTCTGCAAAGGATTTTACACTGAAAATCCGTATTCCTGGTTGGGTACGAAATCAGGTTGTCCCTAGTAATTTGTATGCATACACGGATGAGTTTGATCCTTCATATCGTGTGATGGTGAACGGTGAAGAAGTTCATGCCGATTTGCAAGATGGCTATTTTTCTATTAACCGCCAATAGAAGAAAGGAGATTCAGTGGAAGTACATTTTGATATGAATGTGCGTACAGTTACAGCCAATAATAAAGTAGAAGCCGATCGGGGACGTGTAGCTATAGAACGTGGACCTGTCGTTTATTGTGCTGAGTGGGCAGATAATGATTTTGATGTATTAAGTGTACTCTTGAATCCTCGTTCGGAGTTTAAAGTAATCGAGAGGAAAGATTTGCTTTGTGGCATTAATCAGATTCAGACACAGGCACAGTCGCTGGAATATGATAAGGCAGGACGGTTGCTGGTAAAAGACCGTATACTGACACTGATTCCTTATTATGCATGGGCACATCGTGGAACTGGGAATATGGCAGTGTGGTTACCGGATGAAGTCAATGCAACTCGTCCGAAAGCTATTCCTGCTTTGGCTTCAAAAAGTAAGATAGATGCATCACATAAAATACCGACATTATTTTCTGTTGCCGATGGACTAATACCTCAGGATGAAAATGACCGTACAATTCCTTATTACCACTGGTATCCTAAAACTGGTACGACCGAATGGATTTCTTATGAATTTCCGGAAGAAGTGCAGGTTTCCACTTCGACTGTTTATTGGTTTGATGACACTCCTTGGGGCAGTTGCAGCATTCCGAAATCATGGAAGATTTATTATAAAAATGCTGAAGGAAAATGGCTCCCTGTAGAGAATCTGAATGCATACAGTATCATTAAAGGAGAGGGAAGTGCTGTTAAATTTAAAACAGTGAAAACGAAAGCAATAAAATTGGAAGTCGTACTTCCCGCTGAAAAAACAGCGGGTATATATGAATGGCAAGTAAAGTAAGATAAAGAGATTGATTATATTGTTTCTCTCTGATAATTAACTTTTTATCTATATGGGTATAAAAAGTTATAAAGAGGTGATATAAACAAAATATACCCTATAGGGAAACAAAACCGTACCTCTAAGATTCTTCTTTTTGGTTTACTTTGCAATGTTGATGATATAATAATACTGGAAAGAAAAACATAATAAATGTAAACTTTAACTATAAACAATGTACCATGAGTAAACACTTATTCGTAAAATGCACAAACGTGCATCTATGTAGTCTTGCAATGGTAATGTTACTATTGTTCTTGCCTTCGATGGCAATAAAGGCTGCTTCTCAGAGTTTGACAGTTTCGGGAGTTGTTACTTCGGCAACAGACAAGATGCCTTTAATTGGCGTGAGTGTGTTGGTGAAAGGAACCACTAATGGAACTATTACGGATTTTGACGGAAACTACTCCTTGGGAGTGGAAAAAGGTCAGACTTTAGTATTTTCGTATATCGGTTTTGTTACACAAGAAATTGTTGTTGCCGATCAGAAAACATTAAATGTTGAAATGAAAGAAGATACCGAAACCCTCGAAGAAGTTGTGGTTGTAGGTTATGGTGTTCAGAAAAAGAAACTGGTAACCGGTGCTACTGTGCAGGTGAAAGGAGAAAGCTTGGCAAAGATGAATACTAACAGCCCTTTGCAGGCTATGCAGGGACAGACTCCGGGTGTGAATATTTCTTCTACTTCTGGTCAGCCGGGTTCTGATATGAAGGTAAGTATCCGTGGTTTGGGTACAGTAGGAAATGCTTCTCCTCTTTATTTGATTGATGGTGTTGGTGGTGATATTTCAACATTGAATCCTGCCGATATCGAAAGTATTGATGTCTTGAAGGATGCTGCTTCTGCCGCTATTTATGGTGCACAGGCTGCCAATGGTGTTGTCTTGATTACTACTAAATCTGGAAAAGAAGGTAAGGCACAGATTGCTTTCGATGCTTATTACGGTGTACAGAATGTAGCTCGTAAGGCTGATATGCTGAATGCACAAGAATACATGACTATCATGGACGAACAGGCTGTCAATTCAGGTAATGCTCCTTATGACTGGAGTTCATTTAAAAGTATTTATGATGCCAATGGAAATGTCTATGATACTGATTGGGTAGATTCTATGTTTAAGGATAACGCTCAGACACAGAGCTATACATTGGGTGTTACTGGTGGATCGAAAACATCAACTTACGCTATGTCTTTGGGATATATGAGCCAGGAAGGTATTGTAGGTGGTAAGGATGTTTCAAACTATGAACGTTATAATTTCCGTATCAATTCGGAACATAAGATTTTTAAGGATTCGGATTTGTTGAAGGTTGGCGAACAAGTTAGTTTCGTTTATAAATTAAATAATGGTGTTTCAGTAGGTAATCAATATAACAATACATTAAGAGGAGCGTTCAGTACTTCTCCTTTATCGCCGATTTATAGTGATAACAATATTTATGATTCTCCTTACAACGATACTTCCAATTCTGATTGGTATAACGGCGACGGTAATCCTTATGGATTAATGATGACAAACACAAATAATGAAAATAAAAATGCTGTTTTTTCTGGTAATGTTTATGCTGAATTGCAGCCTGTGAAAAATTTGAAATTGAGAACTGTTTTTGGTGCTGTTTACGGCTCTTCTGAATATCGTAGTTTTACTCCGATGTATCAGTTCTCTATTTACAGCTACAACAATACACGTACTTCTGCTTCACAGAATATGAGTCACAGCTTGGGTATGACTTGGACTAATACAGCTACTTACGACTGGAAAGTAAAAGATCATGCTTTCAATGCGTTGATTGGTATGGAAGTTTATCAGTATTCAGGAACTTATCTTTCTGCCGGTACAGGTACACTGAGAGAAGGTTTCGACGATTGGGATCATGCTTATGTTGCAAACGGTACAGCATCGAGTGCAGACGATGGTATGTCGGTTGACGGATATCCTCAGGATGAAAGCCGCTCAGTTTCTTACTTCGGACGTTTTGGATGGAACTGGAAAGAAACATATATGATTAACGCTACTTTGCGTGCCGATGGTTCTTCTAAGTTTGCAAGAGGTAAACGTTATGGTGTATTCCCTTCTGTATCTGCCGGATGGACTATTTCGAACGAGAAGTTTATGGAAACTACTCAGAACTGGTTGGATTTCTTGAAATTACGTATCAGCTGGGGACAGGTTGGTAATCAGAATATAGACAATTACCAGTATACAGCTCCTATTACTTCTTCGAATACACATTATATTTTCGGAACTAATTATGGCGCTTCTGCTCAGTCTAGTTATTGGGGAGCATATCCAAGCCGTCTGGCAAACTCTGATGTAACATGGGAAACTTCAGAACAGACTAACATCGGTATTGATGCACGTTTCTTGAGAAGCCGTTTGAGCTTGACTGCCGATTTCTATATCAAGACTACCAAAGACTGGTTGGTTGAGGCTCCTATTCTGGCTACAGCTGGTACTGGTGCACCATACATCAATGGTGGTGATGTGAAAAATACCGGTATTGAACTGGCTTTGAACTGGAATGATCAGATCGGAAGTGATTTTAGCTATAATGTTGGTATCAACGGAGCTTACAATAAAAATAAGGTAGGTAACATTCCGACTGAAGATGGAATTATTCATGGTGATGTCAATATGTTGTATGATAACTCTCCTGAATTCTATCGTGCAGAGAATGGTCATGCTATCGGTTATTTCTGGGGATATCAGACAGCTGGTATTTTCCAGAACAAGGAACAGATTGCAAACTGGAATGCTGACGGAAAACATGGTATTTTACAGTCTGATCCTCAGCCGGGTGATGTGATTTATGTCGACCAGAACCAGGATGGTATCATTGACGATAACGATAAAGTAGATCTGGGTAACGGTACTCCTGATTTTACCTATGGCTTTAACCTTGGCTTCAATTATAAGAACTTTGACTTCTCGTTGGTGGCATATGGAGCTGCAGGCAATCAGATTGTACAGTCTTATAGAAACCATGCAAACAGCAAAGCCAATTATACTTCAGCTATATTGGACAGATGGACTGGTGAAGGTACTTCAAACAGAATTCCGCGTGTGACTAATACTAATATCAACTGGCAGTTCTCTGATTTGTATATACAGGATGGCGATTATCTTCGTATCAGTAATATCACGTTGGGATACGATTTTGCCAAGTTGATAAATGTGAAGGCTATCAGTCAGGCACGTTTGTACTTCCAGGTACAGAATGCATTTACATTTACCAAGTATGACGGTATGGATCCGGAAATCGGTTACGGTACTTCCGACTGGGTTTCTGGTATCGATTTAGGATATTATCCTCGTCCACGTACCTTCTTGGTTGGTGTTAATCTGAAATTCTAATTTATAAATTTTAAAAGAACATCTCTATGAATAAATTTAAACTATATATGTTGGGACTGGGGCTGGCTTCTATGGGATTGGTCTCATGTACCGCTGGTTTCCTGGATGTGGAATCTAAAACAGAATCAACGACAGACAATTTCTATCGTACTGAGAGTGATGCATGGCGTGCACTGATTGGTTGTTACGATGGATGGCAATGTACAAGTTCTAGTGCAGGATGTGCATTCTATTTTGCCTCAGAAGTTATGGCTGATGAATGTTTTGCCGGCATGGGAAATACAGATGCCCGTAATTATCAGGTACTCGACCGTTTTGATGTCAATCAGTCGCCTTCGGATATGAATATTCTGGAAACAGAATGGACTAATTATTATGCAGCAGTATATCGTTGTAATGAATTGCTGGCTCATGAAAGCCAGATAGCTTGGAGCAGCGAAGAAACAAAAGGTACTTATCTGGGCGAATGTCGTGCGATAAGAGCATTATGTTATTTTGATATGGTACGTATGTGGGGAAATATTCCTTTGTTTACTGAACCTGTCAATGAAAATCGTCCACAGTCAGATCCGGATGAAGTCTATAATGTAATATTCAGTGATTTGCTGTATGCTGTCAATAATATTCCGGCTAGTGCTTATCCGAAGAGTGCGGCAGCATCAAATGATGGTCATATTACCAAATATGCAGCATCAGCTCTTTTGGCCAGAGTATATCTGTTCTATACCGGTTATTATGGAAAGGAACCTCAGGTAGAAGGTGTAACAAAGAGCACTGTTTTGCAGGGACTGGAAGATTTCATCGCTGTTGCCGAATCTGAAGGCTACGGACTGGTAGACGAATTTAAAAATTTGTGGCCTGCTGCTTCTACTACATGGGCTTTAAATAAGAGTACTGACGATTACGAACAAACTTCTACTTATGCTGGCGACGGTAATAAAGAAGTTGTTTTGGCACAGAAGTTTAACTATACTCAAGACTATAACGGAAACAATGATGGTAACCGCTGGCTGGTTAACATGGGATTACGTAACTATCTGGGACATGCACCTTACGGAAGAGGCTGGGGAGGATGTACAGTAAATCCTAAGATGTGGACATCATACGGTACAGGTGATGAACGTCGTGAAGCTTCTATCATTAATCTGGTAAGTGAGGGTATTTCTGATGAAGCTGATTTTGAAACTTCTTATAAAGACCAGCGTGAATACACCGGATATACAGTGAAGAAATATACTCCGATGTCTAAATGGATGAAAGACGAAGCTAGTGGTGCCTGGTCGCTGGTTGATGAAATTTCAGGTCTTGGAGAAGGAGATTTCCAGATTTCTCAATATCAGAATTTCATTGTAATGCGTTATGCTGATGTCTTGTTGATGGCCGCAGAGCTGGGAAGTCCAAATGCACAAGAGTATTTGAATAAAGTTCGCCAGCGTGCTTATACTTCTGAGGATGAAGATGGTAGTCTGACTCTTTCAAGCAACTATCGTGAAGTGACAGCTACAAAAGATAATATCATGAATGAACGTATGCTGGAGTTTGCTTTCGAAGGACAGCGTTATTGGGACTTGTTACGTCAGGGAGTAGAATATGCCGCTTCTCAGATTGCAACCAATACTTCTGTAACCAGTGGTGGCAATCCTGATAATGTAACTATTAAGGAATCAGATATCGTAAAGAAGCAGGGACTCTCTCAGATACCTAACAATCAGATTACATTATCAAATGGGGTATTGAAACAAAATGAAGGTTGGAATTAAAAATACAAGAAGTTATGAAAAAACTGATATCTAAATTATATATTGCATGGCTGATTATAACAGTCGGACTGTTTTCGGCATGTACTCCCGATTCCTTTGAACTGGAAGGGAAAGACGTTACCGTAGACGATCTGGTAGAAGGAATAGCTTTCTCTATCACTCACGATTCGGAAAATCCAAATATTGTTTATCTGAAGAGTTTAATGCCTTCAAGTTATCAGGTTTGCTGGCAACATCCTCAGGGAAGAAGTCAGGAAAGAGAAGTAACATTGCAAATGCCTTTTGAGGGAGAGTATGAAGTGACTTTCGGTGTTCAGACAAGAGGTGGTATTGTTTATGGTAATCCGGCAACATTTACAATAGATAGCTTCTGTGCAGATTTCGTAAATGATGATTTGTGGACATATCTTACCGGAGGTGTAAACAATAAAAAAGTATGGATATTCGATAATGGATCGTATGGCTATGCTGCTGGAGAAATGACTTATGCCGATCCTAGTACAACAGTAGAATGGAATAACTGGAGTGCTAACTGGGATCCGGGAGTAGGTCATACTGCTGATGATGCTATTTGGGAAAGTACCATGACATTTGGTCTGAAAGGTGGAGCAAACGTGACTGTTTACAATTCTTCTTCGAAAGAAACTGCTTCTGGTACGTTCATGCTTAATACAAGCAATCATACAATCACATTTACTGACTGTGGACTGCTGCATACTCCTTCTTGGAGCGACAGAAGTACTAACTGGAGCCGCGACTTGAAGTTGCTCGAATTGGATGAAAACCATATGCGTATTGGAGTAATGCGTGATAACAGTGAAGGTCCGTGGTGGTTAATCTGGAACTTCGTTTCGAAAGAATATGCTGACAATTATGTGCCTGAAGATAAACCAGATCCAGAACCAGCTTTGCCCGACGGATGGGAAGATATGGTATCGGAAGTGGTTACCAGCAAAATAAAATGGACAATGTCGGCCGATGTTCCTTTTGACTGGGCAAATCTGGACGGTAGTCTGATGAATAACTTTACTGCTGGCAATTATCCAGACTGGGCAACACCTGTTAGCGGATTGGATCAGCTTTCTATGACTCTCGATTCAAAAACTATGACTTATGAGTTTGCAATGCCTGACGGTACTACTGCAAGTGGAACTTATACATTGGATGAAAAGGGTATTTATACCTTTAGTGGAAATGTTCCTTCTTATCATATCGGTGGTGGTGATATCATGTTTGGAGCTGATGGCAATAATCAGTTACGTATTTTGAGCATTGAGTCAGCTGCCGGTAATGTTATGGGAATGTGGGTAGGTGCACGCAGTGCTGAAAAAGATGAATACCAGGCTTATCACTTTATTCCTAATGCAGGAGGAGGAACCTCACAGCCGGAGGCTACATCGATAGCTGTAGACAACTCTAAACTGGTTTGGGGACATCTGGAAACCGATAAGAATAATTTCCGTATCGAGCTTTATAATATGTATGGCGAAACTGCATCTGCCAGTCCGATTGATCCGGCAAGCATTGTTTTCGATTATTCGATGGAACTGACATTTACTATCAGTGGCCTTACTGGAGATGCTGCTACCAAAGAATATAATGCAGGACTGATGTGTACTGCTGATGGATGGTGGCCTGCTTATTCAGGTACAAGCGATGTGAAGGTGAAAGGTAACGGTACTTATACCATCAAGATGAAACCGGAAGCTGCTTATAATGGTGTCATTGTATTTGTAATCGATATCTTCGATATGTTCAGTGATATAGCTGATCTGGATGCTGTAAATGTTACAATTGACAGTCTGAAAATTTTGTAATACAAATATAAAGAGGCATACATATTGATGGCTGCTGCCAGATATGTATGCCTCTTAAACTATTAACCATAACGAACTATGAAAAATACTTTTATTTATTTTCTGGGAACTCTTACTTGTTTAATGAGTTTGCTGTTGAGTGCTTGCTCTGAAGATGATGCTACCGGTGCTCCATATCTGAAGATTTCGAAAGAGGAACTGGTTTTTGGAAAGCATGAAGGTGAAGCTCTTTTGTATATACAGTCTAATGCTGTTTATGAAGTAACTTCCGATGCAGCCGACTGGTGTTCTGTTGTTCAACAAGTTTCAACATCCGAAAAAACAGCTAAATATTTGGTACATGTCACAGAAAATCCGAATACAGAAAATCGAACAGCTGTAATTACAGTAAAAGGAGCTGAGGTAAATGGAACGGTGAAGGTGGTACAGACAGCCAATGACTATTTGCTGGTAGAACAACATGAATACACGTTGCCTGGTGAAGGAGGAGAATTTACAGTACAGATGCAGACTACCGGTGATTGTCAGATTGACATTAATGCAGACTGGATTCAACATGTGGATACACGTGCGGTAGAAACACGTACTGAAACATTCATGGTGGCTCAGAATGCAACAGGAGAGATACGTACTGCTACCATTGTATTTACATTGGATAATCTGACAGAATCTGTTACTGTTACTCAGGAAGCTCTTTCTGTACCTGAAGCTGACAAGACTGGAATGGAACAGGATGCTCCTGAATTGATGAAAAATATCAAAACAGGATGGAACTTGGGAAACTCACTGGAGGCAACAGGTGGTGAAACTGCTTGGGGAAATCCTGCTACAACCCTTGCCATGATAGACAAGATACGTGAGATGGGATTCAACGCTGTACGTATTCCGTGTGCATGGGATCAGTATCTGAGTGATGAAACTACTTACGAAATAAAATCTTCATGGTTGTCACGTGTGAAGGAAGTGGTGGATTATTGCATGCAGAACGATTTATATGCTATTCTGAATATACACTGGGATGGCGGATGGCTTGAAAATGATATTCCCAACGGATATAGTGAAGAGGTAAATAATAAGCAGAAAGTATTGTGGACACAGATTGCCACCTATTTCCGCGACTATGATGAACATTTGCTGTTTGCCGGATGTAATGAGCCTAATGTAGAAGATGAAGATGATATGGCTACTTTGCTGAAATACGAACAGACTTTTGTGGATGCTGTAAGAGCTACCGGTGGAAAGAATGTTTACCGTAACCTGATTGTTCAGGGACCTTCTACTGACATAGACAAAACGATGCAGTATATGACTTCTTTGCCTGTTGATATGACTCCTGACCGCTTGAGTGTGGAAGTGCATTATTATAGTTCCTGGCAGTTCTGTGGAATGGAAAATGATGAAAGCTGGGGAAAGGCTTTCTATTTCTGGGGTGAGGAAAACAAAAAATATGCTACCGGAACGTATGAAGGCAGATGGGATAATATCTGTGGGGAAGATTATATAAAGTCGCAGTTCCAGAAGCTGAAAGAGAAGTTTACCGATCAGGGAGTACCTGTTATTATTGGAGAATTTGCAGCTGTCCGTCGTACTTTGTCCGATCAGCAGGCTCAGGAAGGACATGATTTGTCGCGTGCCGCTTTCGATAAGTGTGTTGTACGCGAGGCCAATGCTCGTGGACTCGTTCCGTTCTACTGGGATAGAGGTGATGGAGTGTTCGACCGTAAAAATTTGCAGGTTTATGATGAACTGGAATATAATGGATTGATGGAAGGTATAAAATAAATACTAGTTTTGCCCTTCACACCTTTTACTTATTTGTGTAAGTGTGAAGGGCTTTTTATATATGGAACAAAAACATGCTGTTCTTTCTCAGAAAAGATCAGCATGTTTTGTTTTATTTATGCTGATGTTTTTTGAAAATTTGTACAAAGAAAAAGTAACTCATCTTGATATTTTTTATAGTATTCGGGAATGGGTATGCAACTCCTTTTATTTCAGATAGATAAATCGTTTTTTTGCTTATGCGGAATACAACGATAACAGATTGAGTTAGTCATTGTGTCGAGAGAGAAAAAAGGAAGTAAAAGGTTTGTTTGCTTTACAAAAATTTACTTTCTTTGCTTTAGAAATTGATATGTGATATGATAAGAATATACACTTTGCTAGCCTTGCTTTTTTCATTGCTTTCCCTGCATGCGCAGTCTTTCATGTTTAAGCATCTCGAAGTATCCGACGGATTATCAAATAATTCTGTACGGTGTATTTATAAAGACCGTGAGGGACTTATGTGGTTTGGTACATTAGCAGGGTTAAACTGTTACGATGGGTATACATTTAAGGTTTTTACTCGTCAGGAGTATAATCAGAATTCACTTCCTGATAACTTTATAGAGAGTATAGTAGAACTGCCTGACGGGCAATTTTGGGTAAAGACAGCAAAGGGGTATGTACTGTTTGACAAGGCAAAAGAAGTGTTTCAAACCGATTTAACTCCGTTTATGACTTCATTGGGAAGCAGAGGAGTTCCAAGTGATATCTTTGTCGATTCAAAGGAAAATGTTTGGATTTATGTAATGGGAGAGGGATGCTACCGGTATAATAAGAACAGTAAGCCGGCATGTTTTTCTTTTCAGGAACATAAATTGCCGTTGGTCGGTATTTCGGATATAGCAGAGTGTAAGGATGGAATTTTATTTGTCTATGATACAGGCTTGCTGGTTTGTGTTGATCGTGACCGGTTGACTGTCAGATGGATAAAGGAAGAAGTGAAGAATGATAACCAGGATGGTAAGCAAATAGATTTTTCCTTATTTGTCGATCGGGAGGAATGTATTTGGATATATAGTATCTCAGGCGTGTGGGTATACGATTTGGAGAAAGGAAAATGGCAGGAAGACGTTACGGAACGTTGGCGTAACCGTTCTGACTTTGTGCATAGCATTACGCAGGATGCTAAAGGCAGAATTTGGATGGGCAAGGATTATAGCGGTATAGATATTCTTACGAAAGCTGACGGACGAGTAGTATCTGTTTCTTCTGAGAAAAATACAGACCGGAGCCTATCTCATAATACGGTTTATACGTTGTATACAGACAGAGATGGAATTGTATGGGTTGGAACTTACAAGAAAGGTATCTCTTACTATGGCGAAAGCATATTTAAATTCGAAATAGATTATACAGGTGATGTGACAAGTATAGAGCCTGAAGGAAAAGATAAGGCATGGCTGGGTACAAATGACAATGGAGTAATGCTTTGGAACTATACTACTCGTCAAATAGAAAAACATTTTACATTGGGAGAAGAACCTGTTGTTGCTTTGCTGAGAGCTTCCGACGGAAAACTGTGGGTAGGCACATTCAATGGGGACTTGTATTGTATCGAAGGTACTGCGGTACGTTCGTTTAAAGCCGGTGATGGAAGTAAGCTTCTGAGTGATAAGATTTGGGCTTTGCAGGAAGACCGGAAAGGTAATATATGGATTGGCTTTTTGGATGCCGGTATTCAATGTCTGAATCCTTCTGATCATAGTTTTCAGACGATAGACTTGGAGAAGGCAGGCTTAAATGATAATCATATTGTTTCCTTGTGCTTTACCAATGAAAACGACCTGGTGATAGGTACTGCCAGTCAGGGAGTAGCTGTCTTTGATGTAGAAAGTCGTAAGATAAAGGCTGTTTTGCAGGAAAAAGATAGTGTAGGAATTACTCATAATGAAATAAATCAGGTATTTAAAGATAGTCGGGGACTTGTATGGATTGCCACTCGTGGCGGGCTTAATATCTATAATGTAAAGTCTGGAAAAGTGAAGGGTTTGTCTGATGTCATGCCGGATAACGGAGGTATTATTGCAGGAGTGGCAGAAGATAATAGCGGAGATATGTGGGTAACATCGGCACGCCAGCTGATTCATCTGAATGTAACGAAAGGTGATACAGGTGAGTATCAGTTTGTTCCGCATGTATATAATGACAAAGATGGACTTCAAAATTGTGATTTTAATCTCAGGTCTATCCGTGAATTGAATAATGGAGCAATACTTTTAGGAGGACTGTATGGCATAAATGTATTTAGTCCGGAAAATGTCCGTTATAATAAATTACTTCCTAAGGTGTTGTTTGCTGGTCTTTCATTGTTCAACAAAGAAATACAGGTAGGCGAACGTGTAGACGGTCGTGTATTGTTGTCAGAATCTCTTAATCGTATAGGCAAACTTACGCTGGATTATAAGCAGAATATTTTTTCTATATTCCTGGCTTCCGACAATTTGCTTTTGCCGGAGAAAACACGCTATATGTATCAGCTTAAAGGTTTTAACAAAGAATGGCTTTCACTGCCTGAGGGCGTGCATAGTCTGACTTTTACAAATTTGGCTCCCGGAAAGTATATTCTGAGCGCGAAAGCTGTCAATAGCGACGGATATATCGGTCAGGATGTATCGAGTCTTGAAATAGAAGTCTTGCCTCCGTTCTGGATGTCCTGGTGGGCTTATTTATTGTATTTTATGATTGGTGTAGGACTACTGTTCCTGGCACGTTCCCGTTTGCTGAAGCGTGAGAGAGAAAAGTTCAAGTTACATCAGATAGAACTGGAAGTAGCCAAGAATGAGGAAGTAAATAATATGAAGTTCCGTTTCTTTACCAATATCAGTCATGAACTTCGTACTCCGCTGACTCTGATTATTGCTCCGCTGGAACAGATGCTGAAAGAAGAAAGCAATGATGAATCCCGAAAAATGAGACTTCAGCTCATGTACCGCAACGCACATCGTTTGCTAGCATTGGTCAATCAGTTGCTTGATTTCCGAAAAGGTGAAATGAGTTCTCATCATTTATCACTTTCTGAAGGAGATATCATTACTTACATACAAGGGGTATGCGATTCTTTCTTGCTGATGGCCGATAAAAAGCAGATACACTTTTCGTTCTTTTCGAGTGTGGATCATTTTACAATGGCTTTCGATGCCGACAAGGTAGGTAAGATTGTGATGAATCTGCTGGCTAATGCGTTTAAGTTCACTCCTGAAGGTGGCAGGGTTACGGTTATGGTAGAGCACATTCAGGAAGATATCGATGTGATAGAAATAAAGGTTGCCGATACAGGGGTAGGAATAAGTGATGCGGATAAGGAACATATATTCGATCGTTTTTATCAGACAGAAAACAAAGAAAACGTGGATGCAACGAGCGGTACAGGCATTGGATTAAGTCTGGTACACGATTTTGTTGCTTTACATGGAGGAGATGTCACAGTTTTCGATAATATCGGTAAAGGAGCTGTATTTGTTGTACATATACCGGTGAAGCATGTTGATGTGCAATATCATCCGGCTAACTCCATGCCGGTTCCGGATTTACTTCCTGAAGCAGCAGGACAGTCTAATGAAGAGGCCGACAAGAGCAAATTCCCATTGTTGCTGATTGTAGATGATAATGACGATTTCCGTCTGTTTATGGAGTATAGTCTGGGATTGCAGTATCGGGTGAAACTGGCATCGAACGGAAAAGAGGCATGGGATATCTTGCAAAACAGTGAAGAAATGCCCGACTTGGTGGTTAGTGATATTATGATGCCTGAAATGGATGGAAACGAATTGTGCCGTTTGATAAAAGAAGATAAACGTACAGCACACATTCCGGTGATTCTGCTTTCAGCTAAACAAAATACGGAATCGAAAGTGGAAGGATTGACCATGGGGGCAGATGATTATGTGACGAAACCGTTTAATATGACTATTTTGGTTCTGCGTATCAGAAAACTGATAGAATTAAGCCGTTATAATGTGTCAAAGGGTACTATCGATCCTGCGCCTAGTGATATTGTCATTACTTCTTTGGATGAAAAGCTGATAGAGAAAGCTATAAAATATGTAGAGGACAATATCTCTCGCAGTGATCTGTCGGTAGAAGAGCTGAGTCGTGAACTGGGCATGAGCAGGGTTCATTTGTATAAGAAGATGTTACAGATTACAGGAAAAACTCCTATCGAGTTTATTCGTGTAATTCGTCTGAAAAGAGCAGCTCAACTGTTGCGTGACAGTCAGCTTCATGTTTCGGAAATTGCTTTTCAGGTAGGATTTAATAATCCTAAGTATTTCAGTCGTTATTTTAAAGAAGAATTTGGGGTTTTGCCTTCTGCATATCAGGAAAGGGAAGATAAGTAACAAATTATACCTAAGTTAGAAACATTTGATAGACCTATGTATTGAAAACTTTCCCTTTTGTAAAACATTATAACTAGTTGTTTTATAGGGGAATGTTTAAATTTGCAATACGAGATAAAGATGTATTTAGTATTTAACTTTAAACATAGGTTTATGAATATGAAAAACATTTCTTACTGTTTGTTGGCGGGGCTGATTTTTGGGTCCTGCTCTGGCAAGGTCTATGAACAGACAGATAATGGTGTCATCGTTAAGGTTCAGCAAAAGGGAGGACAGGATACTCGCCTGGTTCGTTTTCAGGTAATGGGAGATAAGTTGATACATGTATCTGCTACTCCGGAAAGCAAATTTACCGATTCAAAGAGTCTGGTTGTTGTTCCTCAGGAAAAACAGACTCCGTTTACTGTTTCACAGCAGGGAGATACAATCACTGTTTCAACCAAAGAAGTCAAGGCTTTTGTTTTAAGCTCTACCGGTGAAGTCTGGTTTACGGATGAAAACGGAAAGATGATTCTTCAGGAAAATAAGGGGGGAGGAAAGACATTTACTCCTATCGAAGTGGAAGGTACCAAAGGATATTCAATCCGTCAGGTATTCGAATCTCCCGATGATGAAGCTTTTTATGGGCTGGGTCAGCATCAGGCAGAGGAATTCAACTATAAAGGAAAGAACGAAGAGTTGTTCCAGTATAATACAAAGGTATCTGTTCCATTCATTGTATCGAACAAGAATTATGGTGTTCTGCTGGACAGTTATTCTCTTTGTCGTTTTGGTAACCCCAATGACTATTCTCAGCTAGGACAGGTATTTAAACTATATGACAAGGACGGCAAGGAAGGAGCACTGACCGGTACTTATGTACCTGATGCGAAGTCAGGAGCAGAAACCATTGTTTGCCGTGAGCCTTCTCTTTATTTCGAACATCTGAAACGTGAAGACTTGTCGAAGGTAGTTAACCTGCCTGAGAATTTCCCGTTCATGGGAGCAAAAGTAACGTATGAAGGTATGATTGAACCTTCAGAATCGGGTGAGTTTAAGTTTATCCTTTATTATGCCGGTTATACGAAAGTATATATAAATAATGAACTGGTAGTTCCTGAACGCTGGCGTACGGCATGGAATCCGAACAGTTATAAATTTGCTGTCAACCTGGAAGCTGGAAAGAAAGTTCCTCTTAAAATAGAATGGGAGCCGGATGGAGCTGTTTCTTACTCGGGACTGCGTGTACTGAGCCCAGTTGATCCGAAAGAACAGGGCAAGCAGTCGTGGTGGAGTGAAATGACCAAGCAGCTTGATTATTATTTTGTAGCCGGTGATAATATGGATGATGTAATCAGCGGTTACCGTACTCTTACCGGAAAAGCTCCTATCATGCCGAAATGGGCAATGGGATTCTGGCAGAGCCGTGAAAAGTATAATACCTCTGATGAAATGCTTGGTGCATTGAAAGGTTTCCGCAACCGTCAGATTCCGATTGACAATATTGTCCTCGACTGGAATCACTGGCCGGAAGATGCCTGGGGAAGTCATGAATTCGACAAGAACCGTTTCCCTGATCCTCAGGCTATGGTCGACTCCATTCATGCCATGCACGGGCGTATGATGATTTCTGTATGGCCGAAATTCTATGTAACAACTGAACATTACAAGGAGTTTGATAAGAATGGCTGGATTTATCAGCAGTCAGTTAAGGACAGCCTGAAAGACTGGGTAGGTCCGGGTTATCATTATGGCTTCTATGATGCTTACGATGCAGATGCACGTAAATTGTTCTGGAAGCAGATGTACGAACATTATTATCCGTTGGGTATTGATGCCTGGTGGATGGATGCCAGCGAACCGAACGTACGCGACTGTACGGATTTGCAATATCGTAAGGATTTATGCGGTCCTACAGCATTGGGACCTTCTGCCGAATATTTCAATGCTTATGCACTGATGAATGCTGAAGCAATCTATGACGGCCAGCGCAGTGTAGACAATAATAAGCGTGTCTTCCTGCTAACCCGTTCTGGATTCGCCGGTTTGCAGCGTTATTCTACAGCTACATGGAGTGGTGATATAGGAACCCGCTGGGAAGATATGAAAGCACAGATTACTGCCGGATTGAATTTTGCAGTAAGCGGTATACCTTACTGGACAATGGATATTGGTGGTTTCTGTGTAGAGAACCGCTATGTAGCAGGACAGAAACAGTGGAATGAAACAAAAACAGAAAATGCTGATTATAAGGAATGGCGTGAACTGAATGCACGCTGGTATCAGTTTGGTGCATTCTGTCCGTTGTATCGTGCACACGGACAATATCCGTTCCGCGAAATATGGGAAATTGCTCCCGAAGGTCATCCGGCTTACAATTCGGTTGTTTACTATTCTAAACTGCGTTACCGCATGATGCCGTATATCTACTCATTGGCTGGTATGACATGGTTTAACGACTATACGATTATGCGTCCGCTGGTAATGGACTTTACTGCCGATACGAATGTAAACAATGTTGGCGATCAGTTCATGTTCGGTCCGTCATTCATGGTTTCTCCGGTTTATCACTACGGTGACAGAAGTCGTGAGGTATATTTCCCGAAATCAGCAGGATGGTACGACTTCTATACTGGCAAGTTCCAGGCAGGTGGTGAGAAGAAAATGGTAGATGCTCCTTACGAACGTATTCCGTTGTTCGTGCGTGCCGGTTCAATTGTACCTTTCGGTCCTGAGATCCAGTATACGGATGAAAAGCAGGCAGAACATATCAAGTTGTATGTTTATCAGGGTGCGGATGCTGCCTTTACTTTATATGAAGATGAAGGTGTAAACTATAATTATGAGCAAGGTAAATATGCGATGATTCCGATGACTTACAACGAAGCTAAAAAGCAATTGGTAATAGGAGAACGTACAGGTGAGTTTGACGGTATGTTGAAAGAACGTACATTCGAAATAATTCAAGTGAATGCCAATAGCCCGAAGCCGTTCGATATGAATGCTAAAGGTATTGTTGTAAAATATAATGGAACTTCACAAACCATTCAGTTGTAAAATTTATGAGTCATAAATTTATTCAATCTATTATAATAGGAGTGTGCTGCATGTTCTTATTGGGAGCATGCAGCTCTCCTTCTTCTGAGCCGAGAGAAAGACTGAGCTTTAATGACGGATGGTGTTTTTCTCTGATTGATGATTCATTGGCTGCACAAGTAGATTTTGCTGACTCGGGTTGGAGAAAATTAAATTTACCCCATGACTGGGCCATCGAAGGAGATTTCAGTCAGGATAATTCTTCGGGAACAGGTGGAGGTGCTTTGCCTGGTGGTATCGGATGGTATCGGAAGACGTTTATTCCAGCGGACGGAGATAAAGGAAAACATTTTCGTATCGAGTTTGATGGAGTTTACATGAATTCGGAAGTTTTCATTAATGGAATTTCGTTGGGCAAGCGTCCTTATGGATATATTTCATTCAGTTACGATTTGACTCCATATCTGAAGTGGGGAGAAAAGAATGTGATAGCTGTACGTGTTGATAATGCTGAACAGCCTAATTCTCGCTGGTATTCGGGATGTGGTATTTATCGTAACGTATGGTTGGTGAAAACAGGAGATATCCGTGTTGCAGAGTGGGGAACATATGTTACTACAACAAGTGTCGATACTCAGCAGGCTTCTTTGAAAGTCGTTACAACGGTTGAGAATATAGGAACGCAGGCAGATGCTGGAGTATCTGTTTATTCTATCCTGCAAGATGCAGAGGGAAAGAAAGTTGCTCAGGCAGAGTCTTCTCTGAATACAATAGCAGGAAAGGCTGTTGATGTTTCTCAAGATTTAAAGGTAAGCTCTCCTTTATTGTGGAGCATTGAGCGTCCTTACATGTATACTTTGGTTACAGAAATTCAGAAAGATGGACAATGTGTCGATCGTTATGTAACTCCTGTCGGTATTCGTAGGTTTTCTTTTGATGCAGCAAAAGGGTTTACGCTGAATGGCAAGCCGGTCAAAATAAATGGTGTCTGCATGCATCATGATTTGGGATGTCTGGGAGCAGCGGTCAATGTACGTGCCATCGAACGCCAGTTGCAGATCTTGAAAGAAATGGGCTGTAATGGTATCCGTTGTTCACATAATCCTCCGGCACCAGAACTGCTTGATTTGTGCGACCGTATGGGATTTATTGTAATGGATGAAGCGTTTGACATGTGGCGCAAGAAAAAGACTGCTCATGATTATGCACGTTACTTCAATGAATGGCATGAAAAAGATTTGCACGATTTTATTCTTCGCGACCGTAATCATCCTTCTATTTTTATGTGGAGTATCGGAAATGAGGTATTGGAACAATGGAGTGATGCGCAGGCTGATACTTTAAGTCTGGAAGAAGCTAACCTGATTCTGAATTTCGGCCACTCGGCAGACATGCTGGCTAAGGAAGGTGAAGAAAGTGTAAACTCTTTACTTGCAAAGAAACTGGCCGATTTTGTAAGAACCTTGGATCCGACTCGTCCGATTACAGCTGGATGCAATGAACCTAATCCTGCTAATCATTTGTTCCGTTCCGGAGCGTTGGATATCATTGGCTATAATTATCATAATGTCAACATTCCTGAGGTTCCAAAAAATTTCCCTGGCAAACCGTTTATCATTACGGAAAGTAATTCGGCTCTGATGACACGTGGATATTACCGGATGCCGAGCGACCAAATGTTTATTTGGCCTGAACGCTGGGATAAACCATTTTATGATTCAACATTTGCATGTTCTTCTTATGAAAACTGTCATGTTCCCTGGGGAAATACTCATGAAGAAAGTTTGCTGTTGATAAAGAAAAATGATTTTATCAGCGGGCAATATGTATGGACTGGTTTCGACTATATCGGTGAACCGACTCCTTATGGCTGGCCCGCACGCAGTTCATATTTTGGTATTGTTGATTTGGCTGGTTTCCCTAAAGATGTATACTATCTCTATCAGTCGGAATGGACAGATAAACAAGTCTTGCATCTTTTCCCGCATTGGAACTGGACCGAGGAACAGGATGTTGATATGTGGTGTTATTATAATCAGGCAGATGAAGTGGAACTGTTTGTGAATGGTAAATCACAAGGAATAAAATCGAAAGATGATAATCATTTACATGTTTTTTGGCGTGTAAAATATGAGCCGGGAAGTGTTAAGGTTGTTGCTCGAAAAGCAGGAACAGTGGTTGCCGAAAAAGAAATTCGTACAGCGGGAACACCGAGTATGATACATCTGACTCCAGATAGAAATATCTTGAAAACAGACGGTACTGATTTGAGTTTTGTAACAGTAGAAATCTTGGATGCAGAAGGAAATATTTGTCCTCTTGCGGATAATCTGGTTCGTTTTGAGGTAGAAGGAAACCTGTTTATAGCTGGAGTTGACAATGGAAGCCAGACTTCGATGGAACGTTTTAAAGATAATAAACGAAAGGCGTTCAACGGTAAATGCTTGGTCGTATTGCAGAATAATGGAAAAACAGGAGCAGCGCGTTTGAAAGCGATTTCTGAGGGATTAAAAGAAGCTGTAGTTGATATTGTTTCAGAATAATATTATCTTGGCTGAAAAAAGAATATTATGAAAAAGACGTTTATTTTTATAGGATTATTGAGTATTGCATGTGCTTCGTTACATGCACAAAATAAAACGGATATTCCTGTTTATCTGGATGATAAACAGCCGTTGGAAGTAAGAGTACAGGATGCTCTGAAGCGAATGACATTGGAAGAGAAGACAAGACTCAGTTACGCTCAGGGTAAATTCAGTTCACCCGGTTGTCCACGTTTGGGTATTCCTGAACTGTGGATGAGTGACGGGCCACATGGAGTTCGTGCCGAAATTAATTGGAACGACTGGGGATATGCCGGATGGACGAGTGATAGCTGTACAGCTTTTCCGGCATTGACTTGTCTGGCAGCTAGCTGGAATCCGGATCTGGCTGCGAAGTATGGTAAAGCGATTGGTGAAGAAGCGCGTTACCGCAAGAAAGATGTACTGTTAGGACCGGGGGTGAATATTTATCGTACTCCACTTAACGGAAGAAATTTTGAATACTTGGGAGAAGATCCTTATCTGGCTTCTGAGATGTGTGTTCCTTATATTCAGGAAGTTCAGAAAAACGGTGTGGCTGCTTGTGTGAAACATTATGCATTAAATAATCAGGAGCTTTGGCGCGGGCACATCGATGTACAGGTTAGTGATCGTGCTTTGTATGAAATTTATCTTCCGGCATTTAAAGCCGCCGTACAGCGTGGTGGTGTATGGAGCATCATGGGAGCATACAATAAAGTACGCGGAATGCATGCTACTCACCATAAACTGCTGAATAATGACATACTGAAAGATGAATGGGGATTCGACGGGTGTGTGATAACCGACTGGGGAGCCGCACATGATACATATGAAGCTGCCATGTACGGACTGGATATTGAAATGGGATCGTATACCAATGGTTTGACTTCTGAGTCGGAGTTTGGGTATGACGACTACTATTTGGGAAAGAACTATCTGAAGATGGTTAAGGAAGGAAAAATACCGATGGAGGTAGTGAACGATAAGGCTGCTCGTGTCTTGCGCTTGATTTTCCGTACAGCCATGAATCGTCAGAAACCTTTTGGATCGATGACCAATGAAGCTCATGAACAGGCTGCTTATCAGGTAGCAACAGAAGGTATCGTGCTATTGAAAAATGAAGCAGCCAAAAAGCAACCAGCTTTATTGCCTGTTGCTCCTGATCAGTATAAGCAGATATTGGTTGTAGGTGATAATGCTACACGTAATTTGATGTTGGGAGGAGGTTCTTCCGAATTGAAGGTGAAGAAATTTATATCACCGTTGGATGGACTGAAAAAATACTTTGGCAATCGTATTGTATATGCACAAGGATATGCAGCTGGCCGTCCAATGTATGGACGTGAGGAAAAAATATCTCAGGCTAAAGTCGATTCTTTACGCAATGATGCCGTAGAAAAGGCAGCTAAGGCTGATCTGGTTATCTTTATTGGCGGATTGAACAAGAATCATTTCCAAGATTGTGAAGGAGGTGACCGCTTGTCTTACGAACTTCCTTTTGGTCAGAATGAACTGATTGAGGGCTTGTTGAAAGTAAATAAGAATCTGGTAGCTGTAATCGTAAGTGGAAATGCTGTCGAGATGCCGTGGGTAAAAGAGGTTCCAACTATCGTACAGTCCTGGTATCTAGGTTCGGTTGGAGGAGATGCACTGGCTGATGTGCTTACTGGAAAAGTAAATCCTAGCGGAAAGCTTCCTTTCTCTTATCCGGTAAAACTGAAAGATTGTCCGGCTCATTTTTATGGCGAAATGAGTTATCCGGGCGATAGTATCAAACAGGAATATAAAGAGGATATATTAGTTGGGTATCGCTGGTATGACACTAAGAAGATTAAACCTCTCTTCCCGTTTGGCTATGGATTGAGTTATACTACTTACAAGTATAGTAAGCCTGTTTTGTCGGCTAAACAAATGAATGAAGGAGAAACTCTGTCGGTTTCAGTAAAGGTTAAGAATACAGGAACGGTAGCCGGAAAAGAAACCGTTCAATTGTATATTGGAGATGAAAAATGTTCTTTGCTTCGCCCGCAGAAAGAGTTAAAAGGATTTCAGAAAGTTTCACTTCAACCAGGTGAAGAAAAAGAAATAACTTTTACGATAAAACCGGAGGACTTACAATTCTTTGATGATCGCAAACATGAATGGGTTGCAGAGCCGGGCAAGTTTAAAGCTTATATATCTTCTTCATCGGCTGATACGCAAAATATTGTGGAATTTGAGTGTAAATAAAGATTCGTTATTGGTTGTCGGGACATGGTTTTCGGCAACCAATATTTTTTCAATAGGAAAGGGATCAATTGGTGAAGATTGTATAATACGTAGGGATAACATATTACAATAAAAGTCCCGGTAAGCATGATAAAAGTTATGGTATGCGGTTATTTAGAATATGGAAAATCATGCTACCGGGACATTTTCTAGGTTTTTGTCTTCTTTAAGTGTATCTATATATTTATAAAGGGGTTACTTGAGTTTGTAATTGCTTCTTACAGATGTAATTGCTGAGTTCTGAGGAGCCAGCGATTTACGTGTACAATAATCGAATTCTGCAGACTTATCTCCGCTGAATGATTTCCATTTGAGAGTAAGCTTTACTGTCTTTCCTTCTGTATCAGGAAGCCCGTCCAGCTTAAATGCTACCAGTGCATCTCCAGACTCGCCGTATGTATCTCCATATGCGTTGTGTCTGAATTCTACTTCATACGGATTGTCAGGATTATTTCCCAGTAATAGGTTTACAAAATGAGGTTGAGATCCTGCTCCCCATACAGTACGGAATCGTAAGGTCAGATATCCGTCTTCTGCTATTGTTACCCAGTCTTTAACTATTTCTACAGGGTCTGTTCCGTAAGTCTGGTCATTTTCCTCTCCCAAGTCAGTAGCTATCGGTTTGGTGAGAATGCTGTCTATCCAATTAATATGTACAGCTTTAGTATATGCTCCGCTCGGTTCATCTACTTCTTCTATATTGGCAAGAGCACGCACTTCTTTATCTCCAAAGGGAGAAGATGCGAGATTTACCGGTAGCAGTGTTGTACTGTCATCCAGCTGGAGGAAAAAACTATCATTTGCATCACTCTTAACAGTAACCAGTGCATTAGGATAATTAATATTATAATAGTTTTCATCATCGTCATCCAGGCAAGATGACAATCCCATAATGCTTGTCAGTGCTGCTGCCATTATAAATCCCTTGCAAAATGGAAAATGAGTTTTCATAATATATGTTTTTTTGTTGAACATTAAATGGCTTTTTACTCTCTAAATGATGAATTGATATGAATCCTGCATGGCTAAATGTTAAAATTCTTCAATAAAAATTTTATTTATTTTTCTCTATAAACTTGTGCGGTAATACTTGTTGCCTGACATTTTTTATGTGTCAGCTGATAAAACTAATAATTGAAGTTTCAAACGAAAAATTAGAGAAATGAAAAAACAAATTAAACTGAACCGTTTATTTATTTCCATGCTGATGCTTGGATGTTCTTTGGGCTTTGTAGCTTGCAGTGATGACGACGAAACAACTCCGACACCTCCTGTCGAAGTGACAACAGATCATATGTTTGGCAATTATACAGGAAAAATGTTTTATCTGACCGAATCTACTACAACGGAAGACGGAACTGATGGAGGAGAAGATACTCCTGAGGGCACAGATGTTGCGGTAAAGGTGGACAATGATACTGTTTATTTTGACAGTTTCCCGATAAAAGATATTGTACTTGATATTGTTGGTGATGAGGAAACTGCGAATAAGATTGTAGAAGCAGTAGGTGATGTAAGTTATAAGATAGGATACGAACCGGAACTGAATACAGAAAAAGATAGTATTTTATTCGTTCTCGATCCGAAGCCTTTGGAACTGAATGTATCAATTCCGTCGGAAACTGAAGGTGGAGAGGCTCAGAATTTACATATTGAGGTTAAAGTATCTCCGGTTGATGGAGCGAATTACGAAGTAGAAACAACAAATCTGAAGTTCAAGATTTATGTCCCTGAAGTTTCGTTGGGTGAAGGTGACAATGAACCTGTTGCATTGCCTGGTTTTGTTCCGGCAACATTCGATTTTGAACTTAAGAAAAACTGATAAGGTTATGCTTCTGTTTTTAAGATAATGCCCGGTTTTTACGGGCATTATCTTTTTTCGTATGCTCGGCATGAGTATTAGCTAACGGGTGCAAGTCCCCAATGAGCCCTAATAGCGGGAATCATACAGCCAAAAGCAAGGGTGTCCATCGCGAGTTGGAATCTGAAAGAAGCTGGCGGCAAACATCTGGTCTGACGAACAGAAACTTCATATAAGGCATATGACCGTGGGTAAGGTTGCGAAACAAACTAAAGCCCTATAGCTATTCGGGACGGTTAGTGTAAATGGAGCAGACATAAGATTGAAAGTTAATACCCTTATCCGAGGAGGTCTCACGGACATATGGTGAGGATGAATGATTCGAAGTACCATGATGGAGTAAAGCTTGCCGTGAGAAGTCAGCAGAGGTCGTAGTACCCAAGGCATGTATGCCTATAGGGAAGGACCAAACTTTATTTAAACGGCATAACTGAAAACTACCGTTTGTTGGAACGAATGCATAAAACCAAAACAGAAGTATTGGGCTACCTTTAAAGAGATAGGACGGAATCCGAAGGGTATAAAGGAGCGCAGACCTACAAATGGATGGTTGAAGAAGATGTCGTGGAAGTGTCTTTCGAAGAATACGAAAGGCATCCATAGTAAAGAACCGCCGTATGCCGAACGGCACGTACGGTGGTGTGAGAGGTCGGAAAACGAAAGTAGGAAGAAAACTACTTCGTTTTCCTCCTACTCGATTTTTCAGGCGTGCATTAAATTATCTTTAGATTCAGTTTTTGCAGATTCGATATTTTCTTGATAAATTGCATTTTAAATTCAATATTAAATTAATAAAAGTTATGAAGAATCTTATTTGGATAAGCACAATGGCTTTAGGTTGTATGGCTTTACTTCCGGCATGTAACGGAGCCAGTATAGAAGGTGCATGGGTTGAACCTGTACCGGGTATGGAAAATATGCAGCAGGGTTTTGTTCTTGAGCCCGATGGAACAGCTTCTTCTATAAATATGGCTACTCTTCAGTATGAATCATGGAAAAAAGAGGGGGATGTACTTATTTTCGCCGGTAAAAGTATTGGCAACCACTAGACGATTGCTTTTTCTGATACATTGGTGATTAAAGATTTGTCTGATAAAACTTTACTTTTGGAGAAAAACGGTACGGTATATTCCTATTCCAGAAGTGATGAGGCACAGACCTCTCAGACAGCATTGCCTGCACAACAAAAAGAAACAATTTCTGTAAAAGGAGAGCTGATTATAGCTCATGAAGTCCGGTCGTTTGTTGCTGATGGAGATACTGTTTGCTATTGGGTGATAGACAAAACCGGAGAGCTTTACAAGCAGTATGATGAACTGACTAAAGGACAAAAGAATGGAGTACCTGTGCATGCAGAACTAGAGGTAAGAGATATGGGTAAATCGCAGGAAGGTTTTGCTGCAGAGTACGATGGAGTGTACGAAGTTGTAAAAATCGACAAACTTTCTGCTAAATAGTTGCAGCAGAAAACTCTTTTATCTGATATATATCAAAATCCCGGCTCATTTTCTATTAGAGAGGAGCCGGGATTTTGCTGATAATTGCTTACCTGTTTATTGAGGATGAGCCATATTGGCAGACGTAGCATATAGCCCAATCATATTTCCTGTAAATCCGCCAGCTACATTAGTTGAGAGAATATCTCCGGAAACAATACCTCCTAAATTTTTAAAAGAATGTCCATCGGTAGAATAGTTGAATGTGTATTTATCTCCTTCGGCTTGTATCTGTAAATATAAGGGTTGTTGCATATCGACAGGAGTATTAGCAACGATTTCCGATTTTCCATTATTTGTACGCTGAAGCAGTAAGTAACATTCATTTCCTTTTCGGGTTATCCCGAATACATAATTAAACGATTCTTTCTGATAACACACCATTCCGGCAAGTTCATTTTCTGCTGTCGGTTTATATTGCAGGTTTACAGAAGCCGTAAAGCAGTTGTGTTGCTGGCGGAAAAAAAGTGTTGAAGTTGGTCTTGCCTCTGTTATGTCAGTAGCATAAGGAGTTATTTGTAATCCGTTTTCTCCTATTGAGATAAATTTTTCACGGGCATCACGAATGCCTACCCATCGGTTATCGAGTGGGAGTGAATTCAAGTTATCTGTAAATGTGAAGTTTCCGTTGGGAACAAACCCGTTTGTTCCCGTCTGGTTTTTTACACCATCAGGCATTTTTAATTTGGGTTGCAACGCTTGCATGCCACCTTCGAAAACGGGAAACTCTTCCGACCAGTCGACAGGCAGTATATAGGTTTCTCTTCCAGTATTAACTCGGTTGCATTCATTAGGGCGTACAGCTAAAAATACTCCGTACCATTTTCCGGAAGGAGTGTCTGTTATATCGGCATGTCCTGCCCGGTCGACCTTATCCGGACGGTTTGCCGGAAGATGTCTTTGCGAAAGAATCGGATTCTGTTTCGACGGAACAAACGGTCCGGTAGCACTGTCACTGATAAAAATTACTTCCGAATGGTTGTCGCCCGTACCTCCTTCTGCACACATCAGATAATATTTGCCTTCTTTTTTATATAGGTGAGGAGCTTCTATCCATATTGGTTTTTTGGTGATGTCAACACCTCCATTTACTATAACTTTGTCTGTTCCGGCTATTATTTGGTCTGTTTGCACGTCATATTCCCAGATTTTAATTACTCGATGTCCTTCATATAAAGCCTGTTCGGGAGCGTCATTATGCACTATATAAGCTTTACCGTCGTCATCGAAAAAGATAGACGGATCTATTCCGTCGAAGTTTAGCCTACATTATTCATAGTGGATTCATTTCAGGTTATCAAAACAGATATGGGGACAATCTGAAGCCTCCAACTAATGTCTATCATCGAATGACCGCTTGATGTAGAGTTATAATCCTGTCCGAAGCCTTGATTTCGGCATGCTCAGGTCTGATTATCACGTCCATTTTTATGGAGCGGATATGACTTATAAGTCCGATTACAGAATCGGACTCAGGTTGATTTCAGATTATTCCACTTGTCAGGCAGAGAGTCTCGTCAAGGCTTGCGACAAAGCTTCAAGGTGTCGATGGTGTGGGGAAAAGCTGAACCTTATAAAAGTCTTTTTTTCGACTATGAAGACGGCACTCAGCATAATCCGCTTCATGAAGCTGTCCATCGTGAAGGCGCCGACCTCTGTATTGGAGAAAGCCTTCGACCTGAGACGGTATGCGGTCACATATGCCGCGCCATATAGAAACAGCCGGAACATATTGGCTCTGAAAGAACTGCACGACATCCTGTCGGCTCGAAAATACTTCAGGTCTTTTATCCATAGCTCCATTGTGCCGCGCTTACAGTAACGTCGATATACTGTCTCGGGCTTGTTGTTACGGTTGCTTGTGACTATGAAGCGGACGTTTACACCCTTGTCGGAGACTTCGATTTTTGCAATCACCCTCTGTCTGTATTTCCATGATTTGGCTTTGTACTCAAAGCTGTAGTAACGGCGTACATCCTCATGGTGAAGTTCGAAATCCCCCTTGGCACGGCGCAATTGCTTGTCGATTTTCTTCATAAGCGCAGGATTGCCCGACAGCCCTGTGATAAATCTCACATAAAGATGTGTCTTGACCCAGTCCATAAACTCATGGCTGCAGAAATGACTGTCCCCGCGGAGTTCTATTATTGTGTGAGGCCATTCCTTATGGATGTATTCAATGACTCTGCGCAGTATACCGAAGATGTTCAGCGACTTGTTGCGTCGTCCCGGTCTCAGTAGAGGAAGTATCAGCTTGCCGTTCATACCGTCGAAAATAACCATCGGCATGTAGCAGTATTCGTCATAGTAATCATTGAACAGCGACAGCTGCTGCGCCCCGTATGTGTTGGCATTTGTATCGTCAACGTCAAGAATAATCTTACGCGGAGCTTTGTCGAAGGATGAGATGTAGTCCTTGACAAACAGTTCTGCTATTTTCCATAAGGTCCTTTTGTCAATATGATTCTCAAGCCGTGTCATCGTCGGTTGTGAGCACAGGCCGGGATCCGATGCCTTGCGGCCCACGCTCATCTTAAGGGCACTGTCGTGGCGCAGGCGGTCGCAGTCGTTGGCATCCTCGTAGCCGCACATTATCTGTCCGACACGCTGGCAGACCATCTCTTCGTAGGAATGCTGTACGAAAAGTTGATTTCGATAATCCGGAATTAGGCGCGCTATCTTTCGCGCTATGCTGTCTTTCATTAGACCGACAAGCACCAGTCCTCCATTGGACGAGATGTCCGGGGCATTGAAATCGACCTGAATTTTCCTGTCAGGAAGCACGTCTTGAAAAGAAAAAAGATTTTTCTCTTGACTGACTCCGTTATTTGTTGTATCTTTGCACATGAGAACGCCGGTATTAAGTTTATTTTTAACACCTTAAAGTTAATGCTTTTCTTGCAAATATACAAGAAGGGCGTTCTCTTTTTTGTGGAGACTATGAATTATTCAGGTTAATAATTTAGCTTCTGTGGAAACACATCGGCTACGTCACTGCTAAATTGAACTTTTTGTCCAATTTATCCGCCACTTCGCCAATGCGTTTCCCGTTAGTGGCAACAAAAACAAACGATAATTAGACAATAAATGAAAAATATTTTATTTGTAGTTTTTATTTCAATGATATTTTTATTTGTTTGCTGTAACACAACAACGAATAAAAACATAATTGAAACAGAAATTTCTGATTTTGACAAAATTTTAGATAGTTTTCAAGTAAATGGTTCAATTCTAATTTATGATAACGACAAGAATACTTTTTACTCAAATGACTTTGATTGGGCTAAAAACGGAAAATTACCTGCATCAACATTCAAAATTCCAAATTCTATAATTGCTGTTGAATTAGGCATTATTGAAAATGATACAACTATTTTAAAATGGAATGGCGAGCAGAGAAAAATGGATATTTGGGAAAAAGATTTATCATTTAAAGATGCTTTTAGAATTTCCTGTGTTCCTTGCTATCAGGAAATTGCAAGGAAAATCGGAACAATTAAAATGAAAGAATATTTAGAAAAATTTGAGTATAAAAATATGATTTTTGACAGTTTAACGATTGACAATTTTTGGCTTGAAGGAAATTCAAAAATATCTCAAAAACAACAAATCGACTTTTTAAGGAAATTCTATTTTTCAAAATTTCCAATTTCTGATAGGACAATAAAGATTGTCAAAAATATTATGGAAATTGAGCGAACTGAAAATTACATTTTAAGCGGTAAGACTGGATTAAGTTCGATAGAAGAAAAATATAATGGTTGGTTTGTTGGTTATGTTGAAACAAAATCTAATGTTTATTTTTTTGCAACAAATGTAATTCCGACAGACGGATTGAATGTTGATGATTTTATTTCATCGAGAATTAATGTAACAAAAAATGCGTTAAAGCAAATGAATATAATGAAATGATAAATGCCACTAACATATGGTAGCCGATAATTGCCGGCTTTCGTGCCAACTTGATACTTTGGTGCTTTTAACGAACCGAAGTGCTAAATTGATACGAAAGTGCTGTAAATCCGGCAACTACGGCTACCATTTTTCGTTATGCGGCAGCTTAAAAGACGACACCAAACCAGAAAAATCATCTTGACAACCACCCGACTTTGAACTACGAAGGATGAAATTTTTCAGGGACAACTTCCAGCATTTCCAAAAAACAGTTTACCCATTGACTTGGAGACAAACAAACAATTTGAGCATTAAGGTTTAAACCGAATTTTTCCGAAATTGACCTGACCTGACTTTTCCTGAAAATCGACTTTAAAGCTGTTTTTACAGATAAATCAGGTTTCTCTAACAGACAGGAAATAAATGCTAAGTATTTGGCTTTAAACTTAAAATCAAAAAATAACTGTTTTCTTTTAATGTTTAACAGGGCTGATTTGACAGTTGGCGGTGGAAAGAAACTTTCAGGACCTACCTCATAGACAAGTTTCAAATCAAAAAAAGTATGATAGAAAACGGTATATGGATTGTAAAGCTTCCTCGAAAATAACTTTTGTGTAGGTTCTAACTGAAGGACAATGGAACCTCCCAGAAAATTTCCAAGACTCTCAAACATCAGGATTTTGAAAATATCGGAAGTAATGCCATAAGGAATATTTGACACCACTTTGAAAGGAAATTTCGGAACTGCAAAATTCCTAAAATCACAACCGACAACTTGAACATTTCGGGCATCAGAAAATAATTTTCGTAAATGTTCAACCAAAGCTGTGTCGTTTTCAATAGCAACAACATTGTTGGCGATTTTTAATAAATGAACAGTAAGAAACCCCTTGCCTGCCCCAATATCTAAAACCGTATCCTGATTACTTATATTTGCTTGTCTTATTGCATCTTTTATTAGCACTTTATCAATAGTAAAGTGCTGACCCGTAAAACGAACGGGCAATTTCTTTTTTGTCATTAGTAACTTCTTACAGGTGAATACTTGAATTCAAATCGTGGAGAAATACATAAAATGTGAATTATTTGAATACAAAGATACTAAAAATTCCTTCACATAACATCGCATTGGCAAAATGGCAGGTTAAGTGCTAACCTGAATAATTCATAGTCTCCACAAAAAAGAGAACGCCCTTCTTGTATATTTGCAAGAAAAGCATTAACTTTAAGGTGTTAAAAATAAACTTAATACCGGCGTTCTCATGTGCAAAGATACAACAAATAACGGAGTCAGTCAAGAGAAAAATCTTTTTTCTTTTCAAGACGTGCTTCCTGACAGGAAAATTCAGGTCGATTTCAATGCCCCGGACATCTCGTCCAATGGAGGACTGGTGCTTGTCGGTCTAATGAAAGACAGCATAGCGCGAAAGATAGCGCGCCTAATTCCGGATTATCGAAATCAACTTTTCGTACAGCATTCCTACGAAGAGATGGTCTGCCAGCGTGTCGGACAGATAATGTGCGGCTACGAGGATGCCAACGACTGCGACCGCCTGCGCCACGACAGTGCCCTTAAGATGAGCGTGGGCCGCAAGGCATCGGATCCCGGCCTGTGCTCACAACCGACGATGACACGGCTTGAGAATCATATTGACAAAAGGACCTTATGGAAAATAGCAGAACTGTTTGTCAAGGACTACATCTCATCCTTCGACAAAGCTCCGCGTAAGATTATTCTTGACGTTGACGATACAAATGCCAACACATACGGGGCGCAGCAGCTGTCGCTGTTCAATGATTACTATGACGAATACTGCTACATGCCGATGGTTATTTTCGACGGTATGAACGGCAAGCTGATACTTCCTCTACTGAGACCGGGACGACGCAACAAGTCGCTGAACATCTTCGGTATACTGCGCAGAGTCATTGAATACATCCATAAGGAATGGCCTCACACAATAATAGAACTCCGCGGGGACAGTCATTTCTGCAGCCATGAGTTTATGGACTGGGTCAAGACACATCTTTATGTGAGATTTATCACAGGGCTGTCGGGCAATCCTGCGCTTATGAAGAAAATCGACAAGCAATTGCGCCGTGCCAAGGGGGATTTCGAACTTCACCATGAGGATGTACGCCGTTACTACAGCTTTGAGTACAAAGCCAAATCATGGAAATACAGACAGAGGGTGATTGCAAAAATCGAAGTCTCCGACAAGGGTGTAAACGTCCGCTTCATAGTCACAAGCAACCGTAACAACAAGCCCGAGACAGTATATCGACGTTACTGTAAGCGCGGCACAATGGAGCTATGGATAAAAGACCTGAAGTATTTTCGAGCCGACAGGATGTCGTGCAGTTCTTTCAGAGCCAATATGTTCCGGCTGTTTCTATATGGCGCGGCATATGTGACCGCATACCGTCTCAGGTCGAAGGCTTTCTCCAATACAGAGGTCGGCGCCTTCACGATGGACAGCTTCATGAAGCGGATTATGCTGAGTGCCGTCTTCATAGTCGAAAAAAAGACTTTTATAAGGTTCAGCTTTTCCCCACACCATCGACACCTTGAAGCTTTGTCGCAAGCCTTGACGAGACTCTCTGCCTGACAAGTGGAATAATCTGAAATCAACCTGAGTCCGATTCTGTAATCGGACTTATAAGTCATATCCGCTCCATAAAAATGGACGTGATAATCAGACCTGAGCATGCCGAAATCAAGGCTTCGGACAGGATTATAACTCTACATCAAGCGGTCATTCGATGATAGACATTAGTTGGAGGCTTCAGATTGTCCCCATATCTGTTTTGATAACCTGAAATGAATCCACTATGAATAATGTAGGTTAGCTTGATAGGATCGCTCCAGCCTTTTGCCGGATCGAATGTTTTCACAATGATATTCCCCAATCCTCCTCCGATATGGGTCGTAATCATATAGAAAGTATCGTTGTATGGATTATATCGGATAGTGGGGGCATAAATACCTTCACTGATCTTGCAGTTTTGTAGTTTTAGTTGTGAAGGACGTTCGAGGACGTGACCTATCGGTTTCCAGTTTACCAGATCAGTAGAATGGAATATAGGTACTCCCGGATAGACGGCAAATGAAGAGCATGCCAGATAATAATCATTTCCTTTTCGGCAAATGCTAGGATCTGGATAGCATCCTTGTAATATGGGACTATAAAATTCATTTGCTGAAAGCTTGTTATCGTTATAAACTTTGTCCTGTCCGGTATAGGTGAAATGACTGAAAATGGCATTATCGGGTGATGAAGCCTGAAGCTGGTTGCCATAAGTAAATCCTGCCAGACTTATGGCTGCTAATGTGAGTAGACGGATGTGTTTTTTCATTGTTGATTTGAATTAATGTTTGTTGCAAAAATATGGATTTATGTTGTTGGAGATTGACAGCTATGTTGCAAATATTGTTCTATTGATAACATTATGTACCAGCGTGTCAGGTAAATATTGAGGATATGTACGGTATTTGAAAAAATAAGTAACATAGATTATACTATGTTCTATCGGACGTGAAAACTGTCTTTTTATAGTTATTTATACATACGGATTACTTTGTTTTGTAGAAATGTTCTACTTTTGGGGACTGTTTTTAGAATATTTAGGAATTGGAAAATTCAACAAACGAGTTATTATGAAACAAATTAAGTGTATTGGTATCCTGACATCAGGTGGTGATGCATCAGGAATGAATGCAGCGATTCGTGCTGTGACTCGCAGTGCCATTTGTAACGGTTATACTGTGAAAGGTATTTACAGAGGGTATGAAGGTTTGATCCGTAATGAGATTAAGGAACTTACGACTCAGGATGTCAGCAGCATTATCCAGCGTGGGGGAACAATCTTGAAGACTGCACGTTCGAAAGACTTTATGACTCCCGAAGGCCGTAAGGTGGCATACGATAATATGGTAGCTGCTGGTATTGATGCATTGGTTGTAATCGGCGGAAACGGTTCATTAAGCGGAGCGCAGATATTTGCCAATGAGTTTGATGTTCCTTGCATCGGTTTGCCGGGAACTATTGATAATGATTTGTATGGAACGGACTCTACTATCGGATATGATACAGCCTTGAACACAATTGTAGACTGTGTGGATAAGATTCGTGATACAGCAACTTCACACGATCGTATTTTCTTCGTTGAAGTGATGGGACGTGATGCCGGTTTTCTGGCACAAAACAGTGCGATTGCTTCTGGAGCAGAAGCAGCCATTATTCCTGAAGACCAGACTGACGTAGACCAGCTGGAGAAATTTATCGGTCGTGGCTTCCGTAAGTCGAAGAACAGCAGTATAGTCATCGTGTCGGAAGCTCCGAAAAACGGAGGTGCAATGTACTATGCAGAGCGTGTGAAAAATGAATATCCGCAGTACGATGTACGTGTAACAATCTTAGGGCATTTGCAGCGAGGTGGTTCTCCTAGTGCTTACGACCGTATTTTGGCTAGCCGTCTGGGAGTAGGAGCTATCGAGGCATTGAAAGAAGACCAGCGTAATGTTATGATAGGTATCCGCAATGATAAAATTGTGTATGTTCCTTTCACTGAGGCTATCAAGAAAGACAAACCTTTGGATAAGTCGCTGATTGAAGTGCTAGACGAACTTTCTATTTGATAACAGTTTTTTGTTTTGCCACAGGCTGTATGATTATTGCAGCCTGTGGCATTTTTTATTCTGCCAGATATTGTAGTATATCTTCAGTCCGGTCGGCTATAAAATCAGGATGGTATGCTTCCAGTTCCGTGCGTGGACGGAATCCCCAGCTTACTCCTATGGTGGTTACTTCTGCATTTATTCCGGTCTGCATGTCTACGCATGAATCTCCGAGATAAACGACCTCTTCTTTTTTTACTCCCGTTTTCTCAATAATTTCAAAAATGACACTGGGATCGGGTTTGGCTGGTACTCCTTCTCTCTGTCCGAATACTTGTGCGAATGTTATTTGCGGGAAATATTGTTTGATCAGTTTGGAGGTAGCTTCCTGATATTTATTAGAGGCTACTGCCAGCATCATACCTTTGCGTTGCAGTGTATCCAGTACATCGGTTATACCCGGATAGGGTTGGCTAAGGTCTGCATTGTGTATATTATAATAAGGTATAAACAGAGAACGTATTTTCAGAATATTCGCTTCACTGCGTTCATTTTCAGGTAAGGCACGTTCAAAAAGTTTGTTTATTCCGTTTCCTACAAAATAGCGGTAGGCATCTGTTTCGTGTGTAGGAAATCCACATTCCTGCAATGCGTAATTGGTTGCTCCTGCCAGGTCGGCAATTGTATCAATCAATGTTCCGTCAAGATCGAATATTGCTAGTTTTTTCATAATCTGTATGTCTTGTTTTTATGCTTTGCAAAGATACAATAAATGAATGAATAAAGTTCATTTAGATTTTTGGGGAGCGAATGAAAAAACATCATGAAATGTTTGCGAAAACTTGCTGATGTTTTTTTTAAAATTGAGCAATTTTTCAGCTAAACTTGCTGATGTTTTTTTGAGGACTATTCTTCGGATACTAAAAGCTGATTTGTTATCTTTGTATTCTTTCTGGTTAACGCTGATAATTGTTTGTGGCATGAAAAACATAATAAAGCTTCTTATCCGTTTAGTCTGTATGGTGTGTCTTACTTTTATGGCCGTACATACAGCCTGTGCACAGTCGGATGAATTTGCCACATGGACAGGAGTCAAATTAAATTATAAAGTGACGAGCCGCTGGAATCTGTCGGGGGCGGCAGAGTTTCGTTCGAAAAACCATCTGAAGGAAGCCGATCGTGTAAGTCTGAATTTGGGGACTGGTTACAATATATTGTCTTTCTTAAAATTGGAAGGACTGTATGAAGTACATTACCGGAATAGAGGTAGTGAAGGGTGGAAGTTCAGACATCGTTATCTTGCCGGAGCGCAGGGATATCTGAAATGTCATGATTTTAAATTGTCTTTACGGGAATTTTTTCAGCAGACCTTTTTCGAAGGAGATGTAGAAAGCAGGCTCCGCTCGCGGATAAAGATCGATTACGCACCTGTATCCTGGAAAGTACAACCCTATTTTTCTGTAGAGCTTTACCAGCCGGTAGGAGAGGACGTATTTTTCAGTATAGCGCGTATGCGTTATCGTCCAGGAGTAAATGTAAAACTGTCAAGTCAGTGCTCATGTAATGTTTTCTATTGCCGTCAGTATGAACCGAAACGGTCTGCCAATATCGTAGGAATCGAATTTTCTGTCAGCATTTAGTATGCATTCGACTTTTCTGTGCGGATATGCCGAATATATAAAAATCCAGACGGATACTTTTTTGTGGAAATAACTTTCGTTATTTTTGTGATATGAAATCTTTAACTGTTTGATAAAATGAATTTTCTGGAACTTGTAAAAGCACGTTATTCAGTAAGGAATTATGAGGAACGTCCGATAGAACAAAACAAGCTGGACTATATAATGGAGTGTGTGCGTCTTGCACCGTCGGCTGTAAATTTCCAGCCTTGGAAATTTGCTGTGATAACCGAGAAAAAACTGCTGGAAGCCTTGAAATCTGCCTATCCCCGTGAATGGATAAAGACAGCTCCTTGTATCATTGTGGCCTGTGGCGATCATAATGTAGCATGGCATCGTAAGTTGGACAACAAAGATCATACCGATGTGGATGTTTCTATTGCAGTAGAACATTTGTGTCTGGCTGCAGCCGAACAAGGATTGGGAACATGCTGGGTATGCAATTTTGATGTACCTCTCTGTAAGGAGATATTGGGATTGCCTGCAAACATAGAGCCGGTAGCCCTTGTTCCGGTAGGATATCCTGCCTCGCAGGAGGTTCCGGAGAAGAACCGCAAGCCTTTACAGGATATTTTATTCTGATAAATTTACATTATTTAATAGCGGATATTTACGAAATGTAATCTGAATCCGTAATTTTGGGACACTCTTTAGAAACTGGTTTTCTGGAGAGTGTTTTTTTGTACAATTAATAACTTATTTATATTATGGAGAACATCGGAGTCGGATTATTGTTAATGGTGGTCGGAATGTGCACCGTTTTCTTGATTCTTCTGATTGTTATCTGGATAAGTCAGTTCCTTATTTCTGTGGTGAATAAGATAGCCCCTGAAGAAGAGCCGAAGAAGAAGCCTGTTACAAGTGGGCCTTCTACAGATGCCGGGGCAATGGATGCTATTAAGGCCGCTGTGGAAATTCTGACTGCCGGTAAGGGTCAGGTGATAAAGATTGAAAAATTGAAATGAATCTGTTAAAGAAAAACACATTACTTTTACAATGGAAAAAGAAGTAAAATTTAGTCTGGTCTTTCGTGATATGTGGCAGAGCGCAGGAAAATATGTGCCTCGCGTAGACCAGTTGGTTAAGGTGGCCCCAGCCATTATCGAAATGGGGTGTTTTGCTCGTGTTGAAACAAATGGGGGAGGTTTTGAACAAGTTAATTTGCTTTTTGGAGAAAACCCGAATAAAGCTGTACGTGAATGGACAAAACCGTTTCACGAAGCAGGTATTCAGACACATATGTTAGACCGTGCCTTGAATGGCTTGCGCATGAGTCCGGTTCCTGCCGACGTACGCAAATTGTTTTATAAGGTAAAAAAAGCTCAGGGAACAGATATTACACGTACCTTCTGCGGACTGAATGATGTTCGCAATATTATCCCTTCAATCGGTTATGCTCACGATGCTGGAATGATTTCTCAGTGCTGTCTGTGTATCACATATTCACCGGTGCATACCGTAGAATATTATCTGGATATGGCAAAGAAACTGATTGAAGCCGGATGTGATGAAATCTGTATCAAGGATATGGCAGGTATCGGACGTCCGGTTTTCTTAGGTAAGATCGTTGCTGGCATCAAGCAGATAAAGAAAGATATTACTATCCAGTATCACTCTCATGCCGGACCTGGTTTTAACATGGCTTCTATTCTCGAGGTATGTAAGGCCGGATGTGACTATGTAGATGTTGGTATGGAACCTCTTTCATGGGGTACAGGACATGCCGATGTAATCAGTGTGCAGGCAATGTTGAAAGATGCCGGCTTTAAGGTTCCTGAAATCAATATGCAGGCCTACATGAAAGTACGTTCGCTGATTCAGGAATTTATGGATGATTTCCTGGGCTTGTATATCAGTCCGCGTAACCGTCTGATGAACTCATTACTGATCGGTCCGGGACTTCCGGGTGGTATGATGGGTAGCTTGATGGCCGATTTGGAAACCAATCTGGAGTCTATCAATAAATATAAGGCAAAACGTAATTTGCCGTTTATGACTCAGGATGAACTGCTTATTAAGCTGTTTGATGAAGTGGCATATGTATGGCCACGTGTAGGTTATCCTTGTCTGGTTACTCCGTTTAGCCAATATGTAAAGAATCTGGCTATGATGAATGTTATCCAGATGGAAAAAGGTAAGGAACGCTGGGGTATGATTGCCGATGATATCTGGGATATGATTTTGGGTAAGGCAGGACAGTTGCCCGGCAAGCTGGCTCCGGAAATTGTGGAAAAGGCTGAACGTGAAGGACGTAAATTCTTTACAGGTAATCCTCAGGATAATTATCCTGACCAGCTGGATAAATATCGTCAGATGATGTGGGAAAAGAAATGGGAAACCGGTCAGGACGATGAAGAACTCTTCGAATATGCTATGCATCCGGCTCAGTATGAGGCCTACAAGAGTGGAAAGGCTAAAGCTGATTTCTTGGAAGATGTGAAGAAACGCCGTGAAGCGAAGGAAGAAGTACACATGGCCAACGATCAGACTAAGATATTGACTGTTGATGTCAACGGTCAGCCATATCGTGTGACAGTAGCCTTTGGTGATGTTAATCCTGCAACTTTGCATGGTGCTCAGGCAGCTGCTCCTGCAGAACAGCCTGCGGCAGTTCCTGCTGGCGAAGGTAAAGAAGTGCTTTCACCGCTTGAAGGTAAGTTCTTCCTGACCAAGAATGCTCAGGAAACTCCGCTGAAGGTAGGAGATAAGGTGAACCAGGGCGACGTAATATGCTACGTGGAAGCCATGAAGACTTACAATGCGATACGTGCCGAGTTTAGCGGAACCGTAACTGCCATTTGTGCTAATTCGGGTGATTCCGTATCAGAAGATGATGTATTAATGAAGATATTATAATGGAAGATATATTTGCAAGATTATATGATATGACTGCGTTCAGCAATATTGTTGCTGATCCGCGGTTTCTCATCATGTATGCCATTGCTTTTATTCTCCTTTATCTGGGTATCAAAAAGCAGTATGAACCTTTGCTGCTTGTGCCGATAGCTTTCGGGGTATTGCTAGCCAATTTCCCGGGTGGCGATATGGGAGTTATACAGGCTGATGAGAATGGCATGGTGATGGTGAATGGTGTGATGAAGAACGTCTGGGAAATGCCTCTGCATGAAATTGCTCATGAGCTGGGCTTGATGAACTTCATTTATTATATGTTGATCAAGACAGGATTCCTTCCTCCTATCATCTTTATGGGAGTAGGTGCATTGACCGATTTTGGACCGATGCTTCGTAATCTTCGTCTTTCTATTTTTGGAGCGGCTGCTCAGTTGGGTATCTTTGCTGTACTGCTGGTAGCTATCCTGATGGGATTTACTCCTAAGGAAGCTGCTTCACTGGGTATTATTGGTGGTGCAGATGGTCCGACAGCTATCTTTACAACAATCAAGCTGGCTCCTCATTTGTTAGGTCCTATTGCTATTGCGGCTTATTCGTACATGGCTTTGGTTCCGGTTATCATTCCGCTGGTTGTTCGTATCTGGTGTACTAAGAAGGAACTTTCTATCAATATGAAAGAACAGGAGAAGAAATATCCTTCGAAGACAGAAATCAAGAACCTGCGTGTGCTGAAGATATTGTTCCCTATCGTAGTTACAACCATTGTAGCTTTGTTTGTTCCGAGTGCAGTACCTTTGATCGGTATGTTGATGTTCGGTAACCTGGTAAAGGAAATCGGTAGCAATACTTCACGCTTGTTTGATGCAGCTTCCAATAGTATTATGAATGCAGCAACTATCTTCCTGGGTATTTCAGTAGGAGCAACTATGACAACAGATGCTTTCCTGAATTGGACTACTATCGGCATTGTAATTGGTGGTTTCCTTGCCTTTGCATTGTCTATTTCAGGTGGTATTTTGTTTGTGAAGGTTTTCAATCTCTTCACTAAGAAGAAGATTAATCCGCTGATTGGAGCTACTGGACTGAGTGCTGTGCCTATGGCAAGCCGTGTAGCCAATGAAATTGCTTTGAAATACGACCCGAAGAATCATGTGCTTCAGTATTGTATGGCAAGTAATATTTCAGGTGTTATCGGTTCGGCTGTTGCTGCCGGTGTGCTGATTTCTTTCTTGGGATAAGACTCTTGTATTCTAATAAAAAACTCCTTTTATACACTGCTCTGGGCGGGTGTAAAAGGAGTTTTTTTATTAGGGGTATATCTTTTATTTTATTTTGTTCTATTGCTGTCCGGTAGAACTTTTACGATTGTTGGCATTTGCTTGAATATAGTCGTTTGAACATTGTTTTAATAAAACGGGAACTGCCAGTGTAAATATATCTTGGTCTGATACATAATAATTTATAGAGTGATGTTTATACAGAAAAACAGCTCTTTCAAAGTAGTATGATGACCAGCTCTTTTTCAAACGACCTATGAAGGCTCATGAAGATTTCTTATCGGGCAGCAATAATAACTGTAATGTCAAAATGAAAAACGTGTTGCTCGATGTATGAAAAAAGAAAGAGGACAATCCTCGGAAGAGAATTGTCCTCTCATATAACTCTTAGGTATAGAGTGTTAGTCTAAATTATTTGTCGCCACGGATAGCTGCGATACCCGGAAGGATTTTACCTTCGATAGCTTCCAACAAAGCACCACCACCAGTAGAGATGTAAGAAACCTGATCAGCCATACCAAACTTGTTGATACAAGCTACAGAGTCACCACCACCGATCAATGAGAATGCACCTTCTTTTGTAGCTTCAGCAATAGCTTCTGCAATTACTTTAGAACCACCTGCGAAGTTGTCCATTTCGAATACACCGGCAGGACCATTCCACAAAATAGTCTTTGCACCCTTGATAGCTGCTTTGAATTCTTCACGAGTCTTAGGACCTGCATCCAATCCCATCCATCCGTCAGGAATGTTCTTGTCGTCGCAAACCTGAGTGTGTGCGTCGTTTGCAAATGCATCAGCAGCTACACAGTCGCAACCCAAAACCAAGTTAACACCTTTAGCTTTAGCTTTAGCCATGATGTCAAGAGCTAAGTCAAGTTTGTCATCTTCAACCAAAGAGTTACCGATCTTACCACCTTGAGCTTTTGCAAAAGTAAATGCCATACCACCGCAAAGGATCAAGTTATCTACTTTGTCCATCAAGTTTTCGATGATACCGATCTTAGTAGAAACTTTAGAACCACCCATGATAGCAGTAAACGGACGTTTGATATCTTTCAAAACGTTGTCTACAGCCTGAACTTCTTTTTCCATCAGGTAACCCAACATCTTGTGATCAGCATCGAAGTAGTCAGCGATAACTGCAGTAGAAGCGTGTTTACGGTGAGCTGTACCGAATGCATCCATTACATAGCAGTCTGCGTAAGAAGCCAAAGTTTTAGCAAATTCTTTCTGAGAAGCTTTCATAGCTTTCTTTGCATCTTCGTAAGCAGGATCTTCTTTTTCGATACCTACAGGTTTTCCTTCTTCTTCAGGATAGAAACGCAAGTTTTCGAGCAACAGAACTTCACCTGGTTTCAAAGCAGCAGCAGCTTCCTGAGCTTTAGCGCAATCTGGAGCAAACTGAACTGGAGTACCCAAAGCAGCAGCAACAGCGTCTACAATCTGGCTCAGAGAATATTTAGCGTTTACTTTGCCTTTTGGTTTACCCATGTGTGACATGATAATGAGAGCACCACCATCAGCCAATACTTTTTTCAAAGTAGGCAGAGCACCACGGATACGAGTATCGTCAGTAATTTTACCTTCTTCGTTCAAAGGTACGTTGAAGTCAACGCGAACGATTGCCTTTTTTCCGGCAAAGTTGAATTTGTCAATAGTCATCATAATCTCAATATTTTTTGTTTAAAGTTGTTTGTAATCTCTTTAAGATGCAGCGCAAAGTTAAGAAAAAAAAATTACGAAGTTCAATCTCTTTCAGCTAAATTCATTGGGGGGGTGTTATTTTCTATTAAAAAAATGAACTGCACCTTCAAAGTTATATGTAAAACTTTTAGGGAGCAGTATTCGTTTTCTTTATGGTAAAAAACAAAAAGCCTGTCATTAATTTTATCGACAAACAGATGATAAAATCAATGACAGGCGAAGAGGAGAGAATATTTAGTTTCCCCGAAAATATATCTTACTTTTTAGAAATGATAATTCAGACTCAGACCGAATATTTTATTCGTACGGCTATATACATCTGTACCTTTTACTCCGGTATTATTATAACTTTCTGTAGTCTTTGTATAATCATCATAGTTAGTCCAGAAATATGCAACATCAATACTCCATGATTCATTGAAGTTGACTCTTGCTCCGAATCCTAGTGAGTATGAACTACAGTAGAAACTTGTATCTGTTTGGAAATCATTGCTTAATCCATAGTTCGTTTTCTGGAAACCTCCACTGATAGTTAATTTTTTGATGATATCCCATTCTATTCCGGCAAGGTATTCGTGTGTTCCGTGCTTCAACGTCTTCTGACGGTCATTCAACATACCGGCATGTTTGTCATCAAAGAAGTGGTATTCTACTGAAGCACGCAGGTTGTGCAAAATTTCGTATCCGGCAGCTACACTCAGAAATGCAGGAATATCGCTGGGAGTCTGTTCTCCATCAGCATAAGGTTTAAGAACTTCTTCCGGTACCCCTGGAGCATCTAAAGTATTAGTCTTGTTTTCGATATTTAAGTTTGTTTTGATTTCATATTTGGCAGCCAAGTTCCATTTTCCAAGTTTTACGTCGGCACCGATTATCGGAGTAACTCCCCAACCTGTCTGCTCGCAGTCGAGTGCCAGATTCATTAATTGCGTTCCTCCGAAATCTTGTTTTAACTGTGCTTTCAGATATCCTTCATAGCCGCTTTTTACATAGTTCATACGTCCTCCGGCGTATACACTCAGCCAGTCGTTGATTCTATAGCTTAATCCTAGCTGTACACCATAAATATATTGTTTACCATCCATTGCGGTATTGATATCATACATATTAGGAGTAACAGGTTTTCCTATTAAACCAGCCAGTTGTTCGTTTTTATAAATTCCCCCAATTGCCAGAGAGTTAAACATTGGCAGACCGTTGTCGAAGGAAGCTTTTCCTCCTCCTCCTGTTATAGCAAAACTTGCAGAAACAGCCCAGTTCCCATCTTTATATACACCATGGAAAGAAGGGATGAACGGTGCTGATGCTGTACCTTTATAATTTTGTGTTGTTTCTTTGCCATCTAATGTCCATAATCCTGTAGTGGCAGCAATTTCACGAGTTTGATATGCACTTTGTCCGGTTAGTGAGAGGTGAAAACCATCTTTTTGTAAAAAGGCTAGTCCGGCTGGGTTGCTATATACACCGTCTACATCAATAGAGGCACCACGCGCTGCCATACGTAAAAAGGCGGCATGTTGATTTGTATTAGTTAAATAATCTCCTGCGAAAGTTGAGTTTGAAACAATTAGTGTCGCTGCGCCGATAAGTAAAAATTTCTTCATTAAAATATATTTTTGATAAATTAAAGCCGCAAAGGTAGCTTTATTTTATCTGCTTCACAAACTTTTGGTGATTTTTATTTGTAAAAGAAATAGTTTTAAAAGAAACTAATATGTGTGGTGCGTTGAGAAGTAATGAAAGAAAAGCACATCGATTCTATAAAAATAATCCTTCACTACCTTTTATTACTGACAGTAAAGAAAATAAAGATAGTGAAGGATATTGGGGATAAAAATTATCAATGTGAGTATTATTCTTTTTAGAATAAGCTCCAGGATACAGTCAGTCCTGCCATGACAATAGCTACCATGCTCATCAATTTAATAAGAATATTCAAGCTGGGGCCTGACGTGTCTTTGAATGGATCGCCTACTGTATCTCCTACTACTGCTGCACGATGTACTTCGCTGCCTTTACCTCCGAAGTTACCTTCTTCTACATACTTCTTGGCATTATCCCATGCACCGCCGGCGTTTGCCATAAAAATAGCCAGAACAAATCCAGAAGACAATCCTCCGATAAGCAGTCCGATTACTCCAGGGACCCCGAATAATAATCCGGTGACAATAGGAGCTATTATAGCCAGAAGTGATGGAAAGACCATTTCGCGCTGGGCTCCTTGGGTAGAGATTTGTACACAGCGTGCGTAATCCGGCTCTGCCTTGCCTTCCAGTATACCCTTGATTTCACGGAATTGCCGGCGAACTTCTTCTACCATGCTGGCAGCAGCACGTCCTACGGCATTCATAGTCAGACCACAAAACAGAAAGGCCACCATGCTTCCGATGAACATACCCGATAGAACCTTTGGGTTCATCAGTGTTACGTCGTAATACATCATGAAATCTGTGAAACTAGCCTCGCGGATCGTTATGCTGATACCACCTGGTAGTTCGAGAAGTGTTGTTCCGATACGTTCCAAACCGATACGTATTTCTTCAATATAGGAAGCCAGCAAAGCAAGCCCTGTCAGTGCAGCCGAACCGATGGCGAATCCTTTTCCAGTAGCAGCTGTTGTATTTCCCAAAGAGTCGAGTGCATCGGTACGGTGACGTACTTCTTCGCCCAATCCGCTCATTTCGGCATTTCCTCCTGCATTGTCAGCTATCGGACCATAAGCGTCGGTTGCTAAGGTGATGCCTAATGTCGAGAGCATTCCTACAGCGGCTATACCTATACCGTATAGTCCCATACCGATATTGGTGAAATCGAAGCCCGATGCCAGCCAGTAAGAAAGGATGATTCCAGCTACAACTGCAATGACAGGTATTGTTGTAGAGATCATTCCCAGCCCGATTCCGGAGATAATAACAGTAGCAGGCCCCGTTTTTCCACTTTCCGAAAGCTTTTGAGTCGGTCTGTACGATTGGGATGTATAATATTCGGTAGACTGTCCGATAATGATTCCTACCAATAGTCCTACTACTACAGCAAAGGCAATATTAACCCAATTGGTTATGTTTAGCATCCAAAGAATAAGGAATGTACCTATTACGATGAGAACAGAACTGAGGTTTGTTCCGGTAGAGAGCGCTTTGAGCAATTCTTTCATGCCAGCGTTTTCCTTTGTACGTACAGCGAATATGCCAATAATGGAAAGGATAATTCCTACTGCTGCTATCAACATCGGAGCAATAACAGCCTTAAATTGCATTTCTGTATTGCCTGTTCCGATGAAGGCTGCTGCTCCTAGTGCGGCTGTTGCAAGTATTGATCCGCAATACGATTCATACAAGTCGGCTCCCATGCCAGCTACATCACCGACATTGTCACCTACATTGTCGGCTATTGTTGCCGGATTGCGTGGGTCGTCTTCGGGAATTCCGGCTTCCACTTTACCAACCAAATCAGCTCCTACATCGGCAGCTTTCGTATAAATACCTCCTCCAACTCTGGCGAATAGGGCTTGTGTAGAAGCTCCCATTCCGAATGTAAGCATTGTAGTGGTGATGACACATAATTTAGCAGTCGGATTCATGGCATCTGCCGGAATACATTTGTCTAGAAGAATATACCAGAAGGAAATGTCGAACAACCCTAGTCCGACTACTACGAGTCCCATTACTGCTCCGCTTCGGAAAGCAATTCGTAGCCCGTCGTTCAATGAATTGCGTGCAGCATTGGCAGTACGTGCCGAAGCATAGGTCGCAGTTTTCATTCCCAGATAGCCCGACAGTCCCGAGAAGAATCCTCCTGTAAGGAAAGCAATCGGAACCCAGTGATTTTGCAGATTGAATCCGTATGCCATGATGGCAAACAAAATAACGAGTCCGATAAAAACAAGCGTAACAACTTTGTATTGTTGTTTTAAGTACGACATGGCTCCTTTGCGAACATGGGCAGCTATTTTCTGCATTTCAGGACTGCCTTCGCTTTCCCGCATCATTTGCTTGTAGAAATATCCGGCAAAAGCTAATGCCAGAATTGATGCAATGGGAACCAACCAAAAAAGATATGTTTCCATAAGATTTGATTTTAAAGTTGTTTCCCAAATGTAATAAATAAAATGGAAATAAACAGCTGTAAACCTTACTTTTATTTCTTTTCAGACATTACCAGCAGTTTATCTCCGGCATGAAGTTCTATCTGTCCGTTAGGAATAATAAATTCGTTTCCTCGTTTGATAAGCATCACGAGTGTGCCTTTAGGAATATTCATGTCGGCTAGCCGGTTTCCGGTTGAGAGCATGTCTTCTGTAAGCGTGATATCATCCAGGTGGGTGTCGATTTCCTCCGGAAGTTCTACACCAAATTCATTACCTTCTTTTTCTTCAGGCAAGTCAAGCTTGAGCCAGCGTGCCATTTTCGAAATAGTCATTCCCTGTATAGTAAGCGATAACAGAGTAATGAAGAATACGATATTGAACAACTGGTTTGAGCCGGGAATTTGTGCTATTACCGGATAAGTTGCAAAAATAATAGGAACGGCTCCTCTTAGTCCTACCCAGGAAATAAAAACTCGTGCCTTATTAGTGATTCCTTTAAATGGAAGCAGGCACAAAAATACACTGACCGGGCGTGCTATCAGAATCATAAAGACGCCGATAAGCAGAGCTGTTACAGAGATATCGAGCATTTCATGAGGATTGACCAAAAGTCCCAAAGTCAGGAACATGATTATCTGGAACAGCCATGTCAGTCCGTTCATGAACGTATTGGTTTCTTTCCGGTAAGCCAGTCGGGCATTTCCAACAATCATTCCGGCGATATATACTGCCAGATAGCCGTTTCCTTTAACCAGGTCGGTAAGAGTAAATGTGATGAAGACCAGACTAAGCAGAAGAATCGGGTAGAGAGCACTGTTGGAAAGTTCTATTTTATTGACAAGCCAGACAGCGAACTTACCGAAGGCGTATCCTATGACTCCTCCGAACAGGAACTGTATAAATAAGTCTTTCAGTATGACTGTTACGTCGAAATTGCTTCCGCTGCCGATAACCTGAATCAGTACAATGGTAAGCATATATGCCATCGGGTCGTTACTTCCACTTTCCAGCTCCAGCATGGGGCGGAGATTGTATTTAAGGTTCATGCGTTGTGAGCGCAACAAGCTGAATACCGAAGCCGAGTCTGTAGACGACATGGTTGCAGCAAGCAGCAAAGAAACCATCAGAGTAAGTTCTATGTTGGCATGCGTGTAATGCGAAAGGAAGAAAATAAACAATCCGGTAAGCAGTGTGGTGACCAATACTCCCACAGTAGAGAGCAGTATACCTTGTTTTAAGACTGGTTTGATATCGGCGTATCGGGTATCCATTCCTCCCGAGAACAAGATGATGCTGAGTGCCATCATGCCGATAAACTGAGCGTCTGAAGCACTGTTGAACTGAATGCCGAGACCGTCACTGCCGAAAGCCATACCTACCAGCAGGAATAACAGCAGGGTAGGGATACCGAAACGATATCCGGTTTTGCTGATTAGAATACTTGTAAAGATTAAAATAGACCCGACTAGTAAAATATTTTCTGCAGTAATCATAGATGATATCAACTTTTAATATAAACACAAAGTAAACAAATAAAATTGGATTTTGGTTCACCTTTTATTGCATTATAAGTACTTATTGCATATATTTGTCACAGTTTTGTTCCGTCGGGCTTCCGATTGGTATATGCGAGGCCACGGATGAAAAGGGAATCGGGTGAAAGTCCCGGACAGTCCCGCTGCTGTAAGCTCCTTTGTAAAGGTTTGTTTACTACTTCAGGTCACTGCTTTCTTCTGTTTGAGAAAGTGGGAAGGCATAACAAACCGGAGTAAGTCAGAAGACCTGCAAAACGAAATCATGCTTGTGCTCTCGAGGAAAGAGTAGCAAGAACTATGTTTTTACTATGTTAATATTGAGGAAGCTGATGTGAGAATGATTATTTCTCATATTGCTTTGTTTATTGTAGACCGATAAATTATTATAATCATGGCAAATGAACTGAAGAAATACATACTATCTGCCCATATAGTACTTATGGTCTTGCTGTTTTCCGCTTGTAACGGAAAGAGCAAGACCTCTTTTATGCAAGAAGGAGGTGATACACTGAATTTACGCTATGCAGAGAATCTGCAAATTGTAAAATACCAGCATTATACTCAGGTTACCCTGCGTAATCCCTGGGACACACTGAAAACGTTGCATACATATTTGTTGGTCAATAAACAGGATTCGTGTCCTTCATCCTTGCCGGAGGGTACAATTGTTCGGGTTCCTTTATCAAACTCCCTGATATTCTCGTCTGTGCACTGCGGACTTTTACAGGAGTTGGGCGCACTGGATAAAATAAAAGGAGTATGTGATTTGCAGTACATCCGTGTTCCTGCTATATTGGAAAGTTGTCGGAAAAAAGAAATAACCGATGCGGGGAGCAGTATGAATCCGGACATAGAGAAAGTGATAGACATGCATCCCGACGGTATCTTGCTTTCACCTTACGAAAACAGTGGTGGTTACGGACGTATAGAAAAGCTGAATATACCGATTCTTGAATGTGCCGACTATATGGAAACTTCAGCATTGGGGCGTGCCGAATGGGTACGTTTTTATGGGTTGCTGTTTGGAAAAGAGGCTGAGGCAGACTCTTTGTTTGCTGGGGTAGAGGAGGCCTATCTTTCACTCCGGAATCAAGTGAAAGACATAACACCGAAACCGACTGTCATTACAGAACTGAAAACCGGTGGTACATGGTATGTGCCGGGGGGAAACAGTACAATGGCAAAACTGTATGCCGATGCGGGGGCACGGTATATATTTGCCGATATTCCTCAAAGCGGTTCTGCTTCTTTGGCTTTTGAAACAGTATTCGATAAAGGACAGCACGCCGATTTCTGGCTGATAAAATACAATCAGCAGGTGGATAAAACTTATAGAGAACTGAAGAGTGACTATGCGCCATATGCCAATTTTGATGCGTTCCGCAATCGTCGGGTATATGGATGTAATACCAGCCGCATTTCTTTTTATGAGGAAGTACCTTTTCATCCAGAATTGTTGCTCAAGGATTTGGTAAAAGTATTTCATCCTGATATCTTGAAAGATTATACTCCAAGATATTTTACTAATTTAGCGGAGTGATATCTCAGAAAGTGTGTGCATGAAGACAAATAGAGGATATATATATGGTTGTGTACTTGCTGTAATGATTGTGCTGCTTATGGCAGCCAATCTGGTTTTCGGTTCGGTAGATATTCCGGTGAAAGCCGTAGCAAACATCCTTTTTGGCGGAGAAGTAGAAAAAGACAGCTGGCAGTTTATCGTATGGGAGTCGCGTGTTCCTCAGTGTATCACAGCTCTGCTTTGTGGAACGGCTCTTTCTGCGTCGGGCTTGATGCTGCAAACCGTATTTAGTAATCCGCTTGCCGATTCTTCTATTTTAGGTATCAGTTCGGGAGCAAGTCTGGGAGTTGCACTTGTTCTGCTGGCAGGTGGAGGAAGTATCATTGCCGGAGAGTTTGTACTTTCAGGTTTTCTTTCTGTAGTGGCTGGGGCATTTGCCGGTGCGGCTTTGGTGATGGCAATCATTTTATCTCTGTCTGCCATAATTAAAAATACGGTGATGTTGCTTATTGCCGGTATTATGATAGGTTATGTAGTTTCTTCCATCATCTCATTATTAAACTTCTTTTCTACAGCCGAAGGGGTACACTCGTTTGTACTTTGGGGAATGGGAAGCTTTGGTGGCGTGTCGATGAAGCAGCTTCCCGGCTTTTCCATCATAACGCTGTTGGGATTGCTTATCGCGGTGTTGATGATAAAACCTCTTAATGCTCTGTTGCTTGGCATTCGCTATGCAGAAAATCTGGGTGTAAATATACGCAGGGTACGCAACTGGCTGCTGATTGCTACCGGATTGCTGACTGCGGTAACTACAGCCTTTTGTGGTCCGATTGCCTTTATCGGACTGGCTGTTCCTCATATGGCGCGACTAATGTTGGGCACATCCAATCATAATATGCTTATGCCGGTAACGTTGCTTACGGGAAGTGCTGTCGCACTGTTGTGTAACCTGATTTGTATTTTACCCGGAGAAGCAGGCATTATTCCACTCAATGCCGTGACTCCTCTTCTGGGAGCTCCGGTCATTATTTATGTTATTATCAATCAGCGTAAGATTCAGTATTTTAATTAAAAATGAAAGTACAGTCTGTTGTCATAGAGGCCAAGGATTTAACTATCGGTTATCGGCATGGTAAGCGGGGAGAAGTAGTTCATAGTCATTTAAATTTTGCTTTGTGCCGTGGTGAGCTGACTTGTTTGCTTGGATCAAACGGTGCGGGAAAGTCGACACTTCTTCGTACGTTGGCTGCTGTCCAGCCTCCTTTGTCGGGGGATATTACTTTACTAGGTAAGCCGTTGGCCAGTTATTCTCCTAAAGAGCGTTCTTGGAAAATTGGTATTGTTCTGACGGATAAGACACAGGCTGGAGGATTATCCGTACGTGAACTGGTTGCCTTGGGACGTCAGCCTCATACCGGATTCTTCGGACGTTTGGGAAAAGAAGATCATGAAATCATCGACCATGCGATGGAAGCAGTCGGCATGGCGGAAAAAGCTTCAAAATATACAGCGGAACTGTCGGATGGAGAGCGTCAGAAAGTGATGATAGCCAAAGCACTGGTTCAGGAATGTCCGTTGATCTTGCTTGATGAGCCGACTGCCTTTCTTGATGTGGTAAGTCGCATTGAGATAATGACATTGCTCCATCGCCTGGCATCGGAAGAACAGCGTGCTATCTTAATGTCTACTCACGATATAGAACAGGCGCTGGTGCTTGGTGATAAACTCTGGCTGCTGAAAAAAGGGAAAGGACTGGAATGTGGGGTAACCGAAGACTTGATACTGGCTCACAGAATGGATACACTGTTTCCTCACGAAGACATTCGTTTTGATTCGATGCATGGCATTTATTCTCCAGAAGTAAAGGGAGGAAAATCTATTTATTTGTCGGTTTCCGATGAAATTCTCCGCCATTGGGCGCAGAATGCGATGAACCGTAATGGCTTTTTATGTCTTGAATTGCCGGGAGCGGACAGAAAGGAATGTTTGCCCTTGCTCGAAGTGAAATCTGCTAATCATCTGATATTAAGTACAGAAAGGAATTCCGAGGTTTATTGTTCATTCGAAGCCTTGTTTGCTTCTTCTCAACTTGTCTGTGAATTGTGAGGGAGGTATCGGGTTACTGCATCCAGATGTCTTAAAAGAAGCTGAAATCGTACGAAAAGTTTGTACGAAAAAATAAAAAACATCAGCATGTTTTTAGGAAAACATGCTGATGTTTTTTTATTAATTTCAGCAATTTCTGATTGTGTTATTGAGGGGTGAGAATATATCCGAAAGTTACATAACCGATAATACCGCAAATTACTATCAGCAGAATCGGATTTACTTTATAGCGATACGATGCTATGAATGTGCCGGCAAACAGTATGATACTTGTGAGAATCTGCCAGTTGTATGTTCCAAAGTTTTCTCTGTTCATCAAAACCAGTGCTGCAGCTGCCAGCAATCCGACAACACCCGGGCGTAATCCTTCGAATACGGAAGCAATAATCGGATGTTTCTGATATTTCAGAAAAAACTTGCTTATCAGTACCATCAGAATGAATGACGGCAGCACTACAGAAACTGTGGCGATAGTAGAACCTAAGATGCCTACTGCATGAGAATATCCAGCATTGACAACAGCTGAATAACCCACATAGGTAGCGGAGTTGATTCCGATCGGACCGGGAGTCATCTGGCTGATAGCTATGATGTCGGTAAATTCATTAGAACTGAGCCATTCGTGGCGTGTCACTACCTCGCCTTGGATCATCGAAATCATGGCATATCCGCCTCCGAATCCGAAGAGCCCTATCTTGAAAAATGTATAGAATAATTGTAAAAATATCATAGCTGTTTATTTTACTTCTGTTGGTTTTGTTTATTCTTGTATCGTCCGTACAGATATCCTCCTAGTCCACTTAGTATGATAACGTAGATAGGAGAGAAATCGAGCAGCCAGATCAGCAGGGCAGAAACACAGGGAATCCAGATATTATACCGGCTGATCTTTGCCGATTTGGCCATTTTAAATGTTGGAGCAGCAATGAGTGCTACAACTGCGGGACGGATGCCTTTAAAGATATTTTCTACTGCCGGAATATGCTTGAACTGCTGGAAAAACAGTGCAATGGCAAGCATGATGATAAAAGAAGGAAGGATCGTTCCCAGTGCCATCCAGAAAGCGCCCCAGAACTTTTTCAGTTTGTATCCGATGAAAATAGCTATATTGACAGCAAAAATACCCGGTACGGTCTGTGCCAATGCCATCAGGTCGAGAAAATCTTCTCTTGATATCCATTTTCGTTTGTCTACCAGTTCGTTCTCTATCAAAGGAACCATAGCATATCCGCCTCCTATGGTAAATGCTCCGATACGGGTAAAAATCAGAAACGATTTGATGTAAAAAATCATTGTCTTATACTTATTGTTTATTCTTCATTTTTCTTGTATATGCTAGGTGGCACGCCGTAAAATTTCTTGAACGTATCGGTAAAATATTTAGGATCTGCAAATCCCATCATGTCGGCTACTTCGGCTACAGTATACCGCTGGCTTTTGAGAAGAGCAGCTGCCTCTTGCATACGTATATTTCTTATAAAATCATTTGGAGCCATTCCTGTAAGTGCTTTTATCTTGTTATAGAAACTGGTACGACTCATATTCATTCCAGCACAAAGGGTATCTACCGTAAGGTCTTTGCCTAAATTTTCTTTTACCAGTACGGTAACCTTTTGCATGAATTCGTTGTCCAGGTTGGTCGGCATCGGTATATCTTCTGTTTTAGACTCGATATTGACCGACGCTTGCTGAAGTTTCTTGCGTATGATTTCCCTGTTCTCCAATATGTTGCTGATATTGGCTCTCAGCACCATCAGGTCGAAAGGCTTGGTAATGTACATATCAGCCTTTGTTTCCAGTCCGCGGAGAATATCTTTCTTGTCGCCTAAAGCTGTCAGCAGGATGATAGGTATGTGGCTGGTTTCGATATCCGACTTCAGTGTACGGCACATCGTTTCCCCGTCCATAACCGACATCATAACATCCGATATAATCAAGTCGGGTTGCTGAACTTTTATCTTGTCTATTGCCTCTTGACCGTTCTCGGCTCCATCTACCTGATAGATATCCGACAAGCTTTTCATCAGGAATAAACGAAGGCTGGCATTATCTTCTACTATCATGATTCGAGGACTGTCAGGATGAGCCGTAATTTGTGTCTGTTCTGCTTCGGGCATAGGGGCAACTATACCATCTTGCAACAAAACGGTTCTGAGATTCTGATCAACACCTTCATTTCTGTATTGATAATGTTCGCTCTGAATCGGGAAGCTTAACTGGAATGTTGTTCCTACATTTTCTGTACTGCTGAAACTTATTTTTCCTTCATGGTTTTTGATAAGTCTGTAAGTAAGTAGCATGCCAACTCCAGATCCGGTGATAAGCTGATTGGTTGCATTTTTTCCCCTGAATAAGAATTTGAATAATTTTTTCTGGTCTTCTTTAGGAATTCCTATTCCGGTATCTTTTATAGTCAATATCCACCGGTTCTTATTATGGTCTGTTTCTATGGTGACACTTCCTCCTTTTGGTGTATATCTTAATGCGTTGCTCAGCAGATTTTGCAAAATGGAATCTATCTTGTTCTGGTCTATCCAGACTTCCAGACTGGTAAAGCTACTTTTATACTGGAAGTCTATTCCTTTTTGTTCTGCATATGCTTTGAACTGTTGCATATAATTTTGTATATATTGATTCAGTTCATAGCGTACTACTGATATCTTGGAGCTATATAATTCTTCCTTCTGAAAGTCCATCAGGTTGTTTGCCAGCTCCGAAAGATTATCCGTGCTTTGTATGGCAAGGTTCAGGTTGGTTGTACCTTGTTCTGTAAGTTGTTCATTCTTCAGGATTTCTCCTAACGGTGCTTTTATCAACGTCAGCGGCGTACGTATGTCGTGTGCCGTTTGCATGAAAAAGTTGATTTTGGCTTGTGAAATCTGCTTGTCGCGGCGTATCATCTGGTAACGGATAATAGCATAGCTAATTCCGATAATAATCAGGGCGTACAATAGGAATGCCCAGAATGTCATCCAGATAGGGCGTCCGATTAAAATTTGTATTTCACGTTCCTCCAGAATCTGATGGTTGTCCATCAGTATAGCACGCACGCGTAATGTATAATTTCCCGGTGACAGGTTGGTATATCTTATCAGGTTATCGCTTGAAGGTGGTGACCAGCGATCATAAAATCCTTCCAGCTTCCAGCTGTACATGATGTTGGAAGGATTGTCGAAGTTGATAGACGATACGTTCATCGAAAATGTATTCTGATCGTAGTCCAGCTCAATGCATGAAGTTTTGTCCAACGCCTGAGTAAGGGGGGAATTTTTTTCTCCCGGATGTACGGTACGATACATGATACTCAGATCAGAGAATATCATGTGGCTGGAAAATGTTTCCGGAAGCTGAATACTATCGGGTAATACGATGACTCCTTCATTGCTTCCGAATATCATGTAACCGTCGCGCGAATGTATGGCCGCGTTAGGATTAAAGCTGGCAGCCAGCAATCCTTGTTCTTTGGTCCAGTTGATAAACTTGTTGGCCTTTATGTCGAAAAAGGACAGTCCATTTTCTGTTCCAAGATAAAGATCTCCGTTTCTGTCTGGTACGATACTGTATATGTTGTTACTGATTAGTCCACAGTTTTCGTCGTAATATCGGGTTACTTTTCTTGTCTTCTTTTCGAAAATAAATAATCCGTCACCGTACGTACCGAAATATGTATAGTTTCCTGACGGATCATTGTATATCATGTTGATACATTGAATATCAAATTCCGTATCCAGAGGTATGGCTTGTTTTTTTAATTTATCGAATACAAAGACTCCATTGATTGTTCCTATCCATAAAGAATGCTCATCTTTTTGAGTAATACATGTAATAGGATAACCAATGTTGTATTCACAAACCTCCTTTGTCGTCAGGCTATATGATTTTAGTCGGTAAAATCCTCCAATCCAGATAAGTCTTTCATTGTCGCGGTAAATGCTGCGGATATACTTATCTGGCCCTTCTCCTTGCCGGATGTTTTGTTGCTGGAAAAAGGTTACTTCTTTTGTTCTTTTGTCTATTTTATAAATGCTGGACATGTATCCTCCTGCCAGGATGATACCAGGACTGCTTTCGCATAGTGACGTAAATATGTGATTCTCACTTCGTTCTCCATTTGGTGAATGTGATGGTGAGAAGTTTATCCATTTGTTTTCACTTACATCAAAATAACATATACCGTTGCTCGTTGCATACCAGGAATCACCTTCCGAATCTTCCATAACTCCGTTTATACAGTTGTTTGCCAGCGAATTAGTGTAATTGGCTGAGTGCATGAACCATTCGTAAGCAGGATATTTTTCGGTGTATATGGTGATACCTGTTGGATAGATAACATTCCAGATTCGGTTGGCACTATCCATATAAATATCTTTGATGATACTTCCGTTCATCTTATTAGGCTTACGGGTATCTTCTTTCAGAAAGTGATTTAACGTTAATTGTTTCAAGTTCAGTTTATATACTCCGTCACCGTCTGTTGCAATGAGGAGGACATCTTTCTCTTTCTTGCTTGGAATAATCTTGTTTACTCCGATGTCTTTCATGGAGTTGCCTATGCTTTCCAGTTGTTTTTCCTTGATATCGTATATAAACAATTTGTCTAGCAACGTATTTATTATCAATTGCTTGGTCGGGCTATGGTAATATATGTGGTCTATCAGATGAACATTGGGAAGTTGTATCTTCTTTATTTCAGTGAGTTGTTCTCCTTTCAGTTGTACTTCGTATAACAAATGTTCGGATGCGAGATAATATTTGTTTTTCTCAGCCTGAGTTATGCAGATAATTTTATCTGAAATAACAGGTGACAACTGATAATTTTTGCTTTGATGATAATTATATATGTATTGGCTTTGGTTTGTGCAAAACCAAATATTTGCTTCTGAATCCATGTAAACACTGGATATAGGAGCTTTTTTCAGTGCGGGAAATGTTGCCCGTAAGTCGAACGCTAGCTGGAAGGAATCTCTTTGTTCGTCGTAACGAAAAACGAATCCATCTTTGCCGACTTCCCAAATAGTACTGTCTTTATCTGTATAAAGAAAATTCAGATTGGGATAGAAGCTGAGAGGATTGTTGCATCGGTGGAGTTGGTAGTGCTTGAATTGCTTTCCATTATACCGGTCAAGACCTTTGTGAGTAAGAATCCATATATAATTTTGTTTATCTTGCTGGATAGATAAAACTCTTCGGCTGCTGAGTCCATTATCCATATCGATATATTCAAAAATCTGGGCTTGTAGCGGAAGGAAAAACGATAGTAATAAGCACGTTATAATTAGAGTCGTTCGTTTCATTATTATTTGTTTTGTTCCGAGAATGAAATTATGCAAATGTCGGGAAAAAGGCTGATTTCTCAAAACAAAACGAAGAAAAATAAAAGGTGCTGTTTCTTCTGGTAAAAGAACAGCACCTTTTTATAAATCAAGTGATATTTTTATTTCTTATGAGCTTCTACCCATTTGCGTGCATTGACAAAGGCTTCCATCCACGGAGTGATCTGGTCGTTGTCTTTACGGCCTAATGGATAATAAGCGTTTTCCCATGGGAAGCACGCACGTTCCAAGTGTGGCATCATTGCCAGATGACGTCCATCCTGAGAAGCGATACCAGCTACGCTGTAGTCTGAGCCGTTCGGATTACCTGGATATTCGTCATATGAATATTTCAATACCACGTTGTAGTGATCTTCCGGATAAGGCAATGAGAACTTACCTTCTCCATGAGCTACCCAGATACCCAGTTTTGAACCACTCAAAGATCCGAACATTACACTGCGGTTCATCGGTACTGTTACACCCAAGAATGCTGATTCGAATTTGTGAGAGTCGTTGTGCAGCATCTTGCCTTTTTTCTTGTCTTCCGGAGTAATCAGACCAAGTTCCATCATCAACTGGCAACCGTTGCAAACACCCAGTGACAGTGTATCTTCACGAGCGTAGAAATTGTCGAGGGCTGCTTTAGCTTTCGGATTAAACAAGAAGCTTCCCGCCCAACCTTTTGCAGATCCTAATACGTCTGAGTTGGAGAAACCACCACAGTAAACTACCATGTTGATGTCTTCCAAAGTTTCTCGTCCGCTTACCAGGTCAGTCATGGTAACATCTTTCACATCGAATCCAGCCAAGTAGAGCATGTATGCCATTTCGCGTTCACCGTTGGTTCCTTTTTCACGGATAATGGCAGCTTTGATTCCACTTGGTGTACGACGGTCGGGATTAAGGCCGAACTGTGATAATTTACCAGTGAATGATTTATCGAATACAACTTCCAAAGGTTGTTGCTTATAGTTTTCGAAACGTTTCTTGGCACATCCGTTCATACTCTGTTTGCGGTCGAGCAGATATGAAGTAGAATACCATACATCGCGCAGATAATCAATGCCGAACTGATAAGTTGCATCGTGTTTAGTTACTAAGATATGACGTTCTTCTGTAGGAACACCAATCTTGACATAACCTACACCGGCTTCGTCCAGAATCTTCTTTACTTCAGATTTGTGTTTGTCTGCTACCTGAATGATAACACCTGGGTTTTCAGCAAACAAAATCTTGACGATATCATCGCACTTAATTTTGTCGAGGTTGATTTCCATACCACTTTCTGTGTTAGCGAAACACATTTCAAGTAAAGTAGTAATCATACCTCCGGCTGAAATATCGTGTCCGGCAAGAATCAGTTGTTTGTCTACCAGTTCTTGAATAGCAAGGAAGGCATCGCGGAAGTATTCCGGATTCTGTACGGTTGGTACGTCGTCACCAACTTTATTCAGTGACTGAGCGAATGCAGAACCACCTAAACGAAGTTCGTCAAAACTGAAGTCGATGTGGTAGAAAGTTGACTTGTCTTTGTTGACCATAACTGGAGAAACAACCTTCTTGACATCCGAAACTTCTCCTCCTGCAGAAACTATAACAGTTCCCGGGCTGATGATTTTTTCTCCGTTCGGATATTTCTGAGTCATTGACAAAGAGTCTTTACCAGTAGGCACATTGATTTGTAATGCGCAGCAGAAATCAGACAGAGCTTTTACTGCTGTATACAAACGTGCATCTTCACCTTCCTGTGAGCGGCAAGGCCACATCCAGTTGGCTGATAAAGAAATACTGTCGAGTCCTTCTGCCATAGGAGCCCATACAATATTGGTCAGAGCTTCTGAAACAGCAAGTACAGAACCTGCAGCAGGATTTGCCAATGCAGCCTGAGGTGCATGACCTAATGCTGTTGCAATACCCTTTTCTCCACGATAATCAAGAGCTACAACACCACAGTCGCTCAACGGCAACTGGAGTTCACCCTGGCACTGCTGGCGTGCAATCTTACCTGTAACTGAACGGTCTACCTTGTTGGTTAACCAGTCTTTACAAGCTACTGCTTCCAATTGCAGTACCTGACGGATATATTCATTTAATTTTGCAGTATCGTATGATACATTTTCATAATGACGTTCTACAGTCTTGTCTACCATGTATGTTTTAGGAGAAGAACCAAACATCTGGTCTACTGCCAAGTCGAACGGACGTACGCCATCAGCTTGTTCGAATGCAAAACGGTGATCGCCTGTTGTTTCTCCAACAACGTACATAGGAGAACGTTCGCGGTCGGCAATCTTCTGTACATGTTCGATTGCTTTTTCATCAATCAGCAATCCCATACGTTCTTGAGATTCGTTGGCAATAATTTCTTTTGCAGACAATGTTTCGTCGCCGATAGGAAGCTTGTCCATGTGAATCAGACCACCACAATCTTCTACTAACTCAGACAAACAGTTAACGTGTCCGGCCGATCCGTGGTCGTGGATAGAAACAATCGGATTTTCATCTTCTTCACACAATGCGCGTACTACGTTATAAGCACGTTTCTGCATTTCTGCATTGGCACGCTGTACAGCGTTCAACTCGATACCTGAAGAATAACGTCCTGTTTCTACAGATGATACAGAACCACCACCTAAACCGATGCGGTAGTTATCACCACCCATCACAACTACTTTATTACCAGCTTCGGGAGAACCCTTCAAGCAGTCGCGTTGTGTACCGTATCCAACACCTCCGGCAAGCATGATTACTTTATCGTAAGCATATTTTTCATTGTTTTCCTGGTGTTCGAAAGTAAGTACAGAACCACAAATAAGTGGCTGACCAAATTTGTTACCGAAGTCAGAAGCACCATTCGACGCTTTAATCAGGATTTGTTCAGGAGTCTGATACAGCCATTTGCGTACAGGAAGGATATTTTCCCATTCACGGCCTTCGTCTGTACGTGGGTATGAAGTCATATAAACAGCAGTTCCCGCAATAGGCCATGAACCTTTACCACCGCCCATACGGTCACGGATTTCTCCTCCTGTACCTGTAGAAGCACCATTAAATGGTTCTACGGTTGTCGGGAAGTTGTGTGTCTCTGCTTTCAGAGAGATAACTGTTTTTATATCTTTGATGATGAAATAATCGGAAGTTGAGTGATCCTTTGGAGCAAATTGTTCTACTACCGGACCTTCAGCAAATGCCACATTATCTTTGTAGGCAGAAATGATTTTGTTAGGATTTTCTTGAGTGGTTTTTTTGATCATCTGGAAAAGTGATGATTCCATTTCCTGTCCGTCGATGATAAATGTTCCACCAAATATTTTGTGGCGGCAGTGTTCTGAGTTGATTTGTGCAAATCCGAAAACTTCAGAGTCTGTCAGTTTTCTACCCAGGTCTTTTTCTACTTTCAGCAGATAGTCCATTTCTTCACGTGAAAGTGCAAGACCTTCCTGTTCGTTATATTCTTCTAGGTTCTCAATGTAAACGATTGGCTGAGGCTTAATGTTTACATCGAATATTTTTTGATCCAGCCCGTGATACATACGTTGCAGCATCGGGTCATGATCTGCGTTTTCATCTTTTACCGGAAAATATTCCTCGATACGGCGGATGCCTTCCAGACCCATGTTTTGAGTAATTTCGACGGCATTTGTACTCCACGGAGTAATCATTTCACGTCGTGGACCGATGAACCAGCCTTTAAGGTTTTCTTCCACTTCTACAGTAGCGTCGCTGTACAGCCAACATAATTTCTTGATGTCTTCAGAGTTCAGTTCTTTACTACATTCGGTAGCAATTACACTGTTAGTGGGTGTTCTGAAAAATAGAATCATAGCACTTGTTTATGTTTGTTAAAATGATAATCTTATTATCGGAATAATGCAGTGCAAAGTTACATAAACTCCTTTTTGTACGAAAGAAAAACGAAACGAAATATAGGTACTTTATAAAAAAAGTAGCATCTTTGCACTATGAATTGGATAGAACAGGTTACTATACTGGATTTATTGGTGAAAGGGTTTATTGTTGGGGTAGTGGTTTCAGCTCCTCTTGGACCTGTGGGCGTACTTTGTATTCAGCGGACACTGAACAAGGGACGCTGGTTTGGTTTTGTAACAGGTTTGGGAGCTGCCTTAAGCGATATATGTTACGCCTTGATAACAGGGTACGGCATGAGCTTTATGGATGAACTGATTCTTAAACACCAGATTTTTCTTCAGATTGTTGGTAGTATAATGTTGCTGGCTTTCGGTATATATACTTTTCGCAGTAATCCGGTAAAATCTCTTCGCCCCACTTCTGCCAATCGTGGTACTTATCTTCATAATTTTATTACTGCTTTTTTTGTTACATTCTCCAACCCATTGATAATCTTTCTTTTTATTGGTTTGTTTGCCCGCTTTTCGTTTGTAATGCCGGGTAGTCCGTTGGGATTTCAATTGGTGGGATATCTCGCTATTATCATAGGAGCCTTGACATGGTGGTTTGGCATTACCTATTTTGTAAATAAGGTACGTACACGCTTTAATGTACGAGGTATTTGGATCTTGAATCGTATTATCGGCGTGGTAGTGATAATTGCTTCGATTATTGGTATCGTATTGGCTATTGCAGGAAAATCTTTATCTTGATATGTATATTTCTCAACAATTAAAACAACAGAATATTGCCGAATACCTGCTGTATATGTGGCAGGTGGAAGATTTGATTCGTGCTAACGGTTTTGATATAGAGCGGATTAAAAAAAATATTGTAGAGCCTTATCCTTCATTGTCTGAAGAGCAGAAAAAAGCATTGATACAATGGTATGCCGATCTTATTAATATGATGCATGATGAGGGTGTGATGGAAAAAGGGCATATCCAGATTAATAAAAATATAATCGTCTGGTTGACTGATTTGCATTTGCGTTTGCTGGCTTCTCCTAAATTTCCGTATTATAGCGCAGCTTATTATAAAGCCTTGCCTTTTATTGTGGAATTACGCTCAAAAGGAGCCGATAAAGATGTGCCTGAACTTGAAACTTGTTTTGATGCCATGTATGGTGTCCTGATGTTGAAGCTTCAGAAAAAGGAAATTACCGAAGGCACACAGAAAGCATTGAAAGTAATAGGAGATTTACTGGCTATGCTTGCCGGATATTATATAAAGGATAAACAGGGAGAACTGGATCTGGAATAAATCAAATAGTGAGATGAAGAATATTTTGATTACAGGAGCAAACGGACAATTGGGTAATGAAATGCGTTTGCTTGCAGAGGTTAATAAAGAGTATACATACTTTTTTACAGATGTTGCTGAACTGGATATATGTGATGAGCAGGCTGTGATGAATTTCGTAACTGATCATCAAATAGATATTATTGTGAATTGCGCAGCATATACTGCTGTTGATAAAGCGGAAGATGATAGAGAACTTTGTGACAAGCTGAATCATTTTGCTCCGGGATATTTGGCAAAGGCTATTCAAAGCCGTGGAGGATATCTGGTACAGGTTTCTACCGATTATGTTTTCGATGGGACTGCGCATATTCCTTATAAGGAAGAACAGGCTACTTGTCCTGACTCTGTTTATGGAACGACTAAACTTGCCGGTGAACAGGAGGCTATGAAATATTGTTCCAATACGATGATTATCCGTACTGCGTGGTTATATTCTACTTTCGGAAATAACTTCGTGAAGACTATGATTCGTTTGGGTAAGGAAAAAGAAGCATTAGGAGTAATATTCGATCAGATTGGAACTCCTACTTATGCGTGTGATCTGGCTGTTGCTATTTTTGCAGCTATCAATAAAGGTATTGTTCCAGGTATATATCATTATAGTAATGAAGGAGTTTGTTCGTGGTACGATTTTACTCAGATGATTCATCATCTGGCTGGTATTGGAACTTGTAAACTTAGACCTCTTCATACGGAAGAATATCCTACAAAGGCGAACCGTCCTCATTATTCCGTACTCGATAAAACGAAAATTAAGGAAACGTATGGTATAGAAATTCCTTATTGGGTAGACAGCCTGAAAGAATGTATCGATAAACTGTTATCAAGATAAATAAAAAGGTAAATAGATAAATAAGAATGAACGCTGAAATAGAAAGAAGACGTACATTTGCGATTATTGCGCATCCGGATGCCGGTAAGACTTCGTTGACTGAAAAGTTATTGCTTTTCGGTGGACAGATTCAGGTGGCTGGAGCTGTTAAGTCGAATAAGATTAAGAAAACTGCGACATCCGACTGGATGGACATCGAAAAGCAACGTGGTATATCTGTAACAACTTCTGTGATGGAGTTTGATTATCACGACTATAAAATCAACATTCTAGATACTCCGGGACACCAGGACTTTGCGGAAGATACTTACCGTACACTTACTGCTGTAGATAGTGTTATTATTGTTGTGGATGGTGCAAAGGGTGTGGAAACGCAGACACGTAAGCTGATGGAAGTATGTCGTATGCGTAACACTCCTGTTATTATTTTCGTCAACAAGATGGACCGTGAAGCAAAAGATCCGTTCGACTTGTTGGATGAACTGGAAGAAGAACTGGTTATCAATGTTCGTCCTCTGACATGGCCTATTGAAAGCGGTCCTCGTTTTAAGGGGGTATATAACATCTACGAACAGAAGTTGAATTTGTTTCAGCCTTCCAAGCAGGTAGTGACTGAAAAAGTAGAAGTTGATATCCATACAGAAGACCTGGATAATCATATTGGTACACCACTTGCTGATAAATTGCGTGGTGAGCTGGAACTGATTGACGGAGTATATCCGGCTTTCAATGTAGACGAATACCTGAAAGGCGAATTGGCACCTGTATTTTTCGGTTCTGCATTAAATAACTTCGGTGTGCAGGAATTGTTGGATTGTTTCGTCGAAATTGCACCTAGTCCTCGTCCAGTACAAGCAGAAGAGCGTGCTGTAATGCCAGATGAGCCAAAGTTTACAGGTTTTGTCTTTAAGATTACGGCAAATATTGACCCGAACCATCGTTCATGTGTTGCTTTCTGTAAGGTTTGTTCGGGTAAGTTTACTCGTAATACGCCTTATTTACATGTACGCCATAACAAGACGATGCGTTTTTCTTCGCCTACTCAGTTTATGGCACAGCGTAAGACTACGGTCGATGAGGCTTGGGCTGGTGATATTATTGGATTACCTGATAACGGAACATTTAAGATCGGAGATACATTGACCGAAGGAGAAGTGCTTCATTTTAAAGGCTTGCCCAGCTTCTCTCCTGAAATGTTCAAGTATATAGAAAATGCTGACCCGATGAAAACCAAGCAGTTGAATAAGGGTATTGATCAGCTGATGGACGAAGGTGTTGCTCAGTTGTTTGTCAATCAGTTTAATGGTCGAAAGATTATCGGAACAGTAGGTCAGTTGCAGTTTGAAGTTATTCAGTATCGTCTGGAGAATGAATACAATGCTAAGTGCCGTTGGGAACCTATCAGTCTGTATAAAGCATGCTGGATAGAAAGTGATGATCCGGCTGAACTGGAAGCCTTCAAGAAACGTAAATACCAGTATATGGCGAAAGACCGTGAGGGACGTGATGTATTCCTGGCCGATAGCGGTTATGTTCTTCAGATGGCCCAGATGGACTTCAAGCATATTAAATTCCATTTTACGAGTGAGTTTTAAAGGAATCTGTTATAGTTAGAAGAATCACTTCAGGAAGAAAGACTTTTCAAAATAAAATATTAAAATACTATGTTCTGATTTGATTCTGAAATGATATGAAAACCGGATGCATGTTTCATTGAAATATGTATCCGGTTTCTTTTTATGCATAAATATTTTTATACATTGTTGTTTTCGCATTCTCTATATGTAGAAGATCAAAAGACTTTAAATAGAGTATTTTTACAGAATATATTCTTGATATAAATCAAGTAAAATATGCTAATACTTGATTTTTAACTATTTCTATTTTTACAATACTTCGGTAAATTTTTACCGAAAAATTAAAAGTTAAACAATAAAACCGGCAAAAGTCGGTTCGGAAACACTAAAGAGGTCATTGAAATGTTGTCAAAAACGAATGGTTAAGCATGAAGAAATGTGCTGAAAAAAAGAGAGCTAACCTGCTGATAATAAAGGTAAAAAAGTATTGCATAATTCGCTGGTTTTTAGTAAATTAGAAATCTCTGAACTCTTCTGATTATGACTAAAGAAACACTCCTTATGCAATACCAATCCGAGTGCCTGTCGGCTCTCAAATCAGTAGCGAATATACAAAAACCTTTTGAAAAAACGTTCATGGACACCATGAAATTATTCATGGCCATCCCGGATCGTATAAACTTCCTCCAATTGGGCAGATATGGCTGTTTCTCAGAACAGACTTATCGTAACCTTTTTGAGCATGAAACTTTCGACTGGTTTGCATTCAACGGCTCTATCATCAGCAAGCATCTCACAGGCAAAAGAAAAGCCATTGCCATCGACCCTTCCTATATTCCCAAATCAGGCAAGAAGACACCTTGGATAGGTTGCTTCTGGTCCGGTTGTGCAGGAGAATACAAGCGAGGATTGGAAATCATGGGCATCGGTGTCATTGACATCGACAACCATGAATGCATGACTTTAGGTTCCATCCAGACGCCGGATTGTAAAACCTTGGATAATATGGACAAGAACCTCGTTGACTGGTACAGCAGCTATCTTATCAGTAGAAAAGACAAGATACAGAGTATTTCCGGAACGGTGGTTGCAGACGCATTCTTTTCCAAGGAAACATTCATAACGCCTATGTGTGAGAACGATTTCCATGTCATCAGCCGCTTTCGGAATGACGTGGTCATGTACTGTCCGACATTGGAAAAGAAAACAGGAAAACGGGGTCATCCCAAGTGGTTTGACGGCAGGATTGACTTTGCCAATCTGGATCTGACCCGGTGCAAGGAATACGAGGTGAACAAAGGAAAGCTATACGGATTGAGGGTATATGCAAAAGCTCTCAAAAGGTATGTTTCCTTAGCCGTCTGGTATCCGATGGACGGGAGGACAGACAAGTGGCAGCTTTACTTCTCTACAGACGATTCCATGGATGGACGCGAGGTGCTGGATTATTACAGAACCAGGTTCCAACTGGAATTTTGCTTTAGAGATGGCAAGCAGCATGCAGGAATCACCAACTGCCAGTCTACCGACTTCAGGAAATTGGATTTTCACTTCAATGCATCGCTTGCTGCTGTCAACTTGGCCAAAGCGGCATGTAAGAGGCTCGGAATAACCTATTCCATATCCTCCTGCAAGTCTTTCATACACAATGCTTATATGCTTGAACGATTTATTTGCGTGTTTGGGATTAGCCCAGACCCGCAAGTTATTGACAAACTTTTCAAAGAACTCATTTTATTTACTGCCAGAGCCGCTTAGGCTTGGCGAATTTTTAACGAACTATTGTTTTTATAAATGCTTCATTAAATTTTATCTTTGCGGCGCAAAACTAAAAACTTAACAAGATGTCAGAAAGCAAAACTGTAAAGTATCATATTCCGGAACAAGGAATATATTTGTATGCTCGTACAAGTGAAGGTAAAACAGAAATGATTGTCTTGAACAGTACGGATAGAGAGCAAGTTCTGCCAAGTAGTCATTATCAAGCTTTGACAAAAGAATCTAAGGAAGGAAAGATTGTTTCAACAGGTAAGAAAATTGATTTTACAGAGAATCTTACTTTGTCTGCTCGTCAGTCATTGGTAATCGAATTTTAATAAGACTGATTAGATTTATATAAAACAGAGAGGTGAAAGGAGTCTTGAAAAAGATATTTTCACCTCTCTGTTTTTATTATACAATTGAGATTAATCTCCCCGATAATAATATAATAAAGAATGTCTGGCTATGAAGTCTGCGTTCTGCTGTACCAGTTCTTTTTCTGTTCCGTCGGGTAGTTGTGCGTCGGGAATAAGTTTGTTGTTTATGCAGTGTATCAATAGGTCGGGTGGACAAAGCATTTCTTCTGTAAGCATCCGGAAAGCATTTGCTTGTGCTTTTTCGCTGTCATAAAGTGGGTTTTCCCGATCAGCAATATATTCACAGATATCTTTCGCAAGCAATACTCCTTTTTCTGGTTCTGTCATTAAAATGAAATTTTTATATTCTTTCATTTGAGGGAGAGTATGGTTGTCATCATCCTGCCATTTGAGAACATTTACCAGAAAGCGGCGTAGTTCGGTGTAACCGTTCAGATAAACAATTCTCTTGCCATTTGTACCTTCAATAAAATTACGGTATATTTCCCGATTCTTGTCCTGAATTTCTTGTGGAATTTCAGGGTTGCCGGTAAAGAGTCCGTTTATTTGTTTCCAGGCATCTGACGTTGTAAGCAGGGAAATCCATTCATGCAGGAACAATGCCAGTGGGCCGACAGGTACAATAAAACGGTCATTTGGAGCAATTTGTTCGATATAAGGCAGCATCGAAGGCTCTGTCAGATAATTATCTCCGAATAGCCATGTCAGTTTACGGTCTGCTTCTACAGCGGTGCCCGGATGGTCGAAATAATGATTTAAGGATTCATTTTCGGGAGCATTTTCATAAGCTTCCTCCAAGATTCCGTAAAAGATTCCTGCCTGTTCTTCAATAGCGTGTTCATTGGGATTTATATATGTCTTTTCGTGCAGAGAAGCTGCTTTCTGCCATGTATTCCAAATGATAAAACGGATATCTTCCTCGTTTATTTCATCAGCTACGTAATTGGAGTTTGTAGGGTAAAAGGGAAGATACTTGCCGTACAAACGTTTGTGTTCGGCTGTAAAACTTTGCCATAATCCTAATTCTGATATCTGATCTTCCAGATAGGCAGCAATGTACATACTTAATTTTTTACGGAAAATATCCGGTAGTGTGGTTAATGTACAAGCACCATATAGTTTGTTCGACAGGTTTACAAAATAACTGTCTGAAGGTTGTACGGCTGTATATGGATGTATTTTCAGCCAGTCGTTGGTATAAATCTGAAGTTTATTCATGGCAGTGGAAATGAATTAATGTTTAGAAAAGGCAGTAATCAGTAATGAACAACTTGCCAGACAGATACCTACACCTGTAACTCCAGCCCATCCGAACTGGTGCCAGAATGTACCGGCAAGGAATGTTCCAAGTGATCCTCCCAGAAAATATGTTGTCATGAAAATAGTATTGACTCTGTTCGAGGCTTGTGGAACGAGCGACAATGCACAAGTCTGATTGCTTATCTGTACACACTGCATACCGATATCAATCAGAATAATACCGGCTATGATTCCGATATAGCTGTCCTGAAAAAAATAGAGGATAAGCCATGAGAGAATCATGATGCTGCAACCTATGTAATTGAACATTCTAATTCCCAGTATACGTACAAACTTACCGACAAAGGAAGCAGTCATAGCTCCGGCAATACCACATAAACCAAGCATACCGATGACATTGTTTCCGGCGTAGAAAGGAGCTCCGCTCATTTTAAAGGCCAGGCATGCCCATAAAGTAAGAAAACATCCAAAACAGATTCCGGCACGTAGAGAAACCAGTCGCAGTGTAGCATTTTCCTTTACCAAAGTAAATACAGATTTCATTAGTCCGGTGTAAGTACCTTTATAGTTAGAAGGCATGTCAGGCAATATGCGGACAATAACGAATATGCAGATAAGCATTAATACAGAAGCAATGTAAAAAATGGTTCTCCATCCCCAGTATTCTCCCACAATACCACTTACAACCCGCGAGCCAAGGATTCCTGTCAGCAGTCCGCTTACCAGAACTCCTACATTTTGTGCTTTCTTTTCCGGCTGTGAAAACTGTGCTGCTATCGGAATGAAAATCTGTGGCATGACAGAGCAGATGCCCGTAATCAGCGAAGCCAGTAAAACAAAATAAATGTTTTGGGCTACAGCAAATCCCGACATGCTTACGGAAAGTAACAGGAAGTTGATAACAATGATGTTACGGCGTTTATATAAATCTCCAAGGGGAATAATGAATAACAATCCAAGCGCATAACCGATTTGGGTAGTCATTGGAATCAGGTTCGCTGTAAACTCAGAAACCCGTAAGTCCTCACTTATTTTATTTAGCAATGGTTGGTTATAATACAGATTGGCAACGGATATTCCTGCAATAATAGCCAGCATCCACAATAGTGATGCTGGGATTCCTTTATTTTCTTCTAAAACTCGTTTCATGCCGCAAATTTACGTATTTTTTGCGAGCTTATTCTGTTTTTGTCTCGATAGGAACTGTATTTTCTTTGTATGCGGCAAATCCTTTTACCTTTACCCGTTCTTTCTTTTCTTCTTCTGCTACGGCAGTATTGCCCAGTTGGTTCATGTATTCTTTTATAGCATTGTGGGTGTCGAAGAAATAGTCGAGCAACATTTTTAAGTGGTCTTCCAGTTCACCTTCGTTGGGTGAGAAAAAAGTGTGGCAGTGTGAATGGATTCCTACGGTCTTTTCATCTTCATCTACCATAAAAACTGTTGTAACCAATGAATTGACATTGACCAGATTGATGATTTCTTTCAGGTAAGGAAAAGCCTCGTTGTCAGTATTGATTGATCTCCACCAAGGATTCCATATCATGATGAAACGGTTTTCCTCTTCGGCGGCGATATAAAAATCATCTCCCTGATATTTAAATGTAACATGTCCTTCATTGTTTATTTCAGGCTGACAGCCGATTTTTTTCAGCACGCTGATAACAAGTTCTTGTGTACTTATGCTCTCTAGCTCTGTCTTTGTCATACGTTCTAAATGTTCCAGACGTTTCTTCCGGATGTTCATTGTTTTCAATACGAGCAGGACTACGGGCCACATGGTCAGTGCGATGACGGCTATCAGGATGGTGATGTCTGTTATGTTATTCATAATTAGAGATTTTTAGGTTACATATAAAAGATTGCTTTGTGTTTCTCTAAAGATACTAATTATAAATGTGAAAAGAATTTTTTATCAGGCTTTTATACTTTTTTAAATGATATGTATACAGCAAAAGAGCAATATATTTGTTTTATAATTGAAACTTTTAAAAAGAAGAAGCTTATGAAAAAGATTGTATTATTTATGATAATGACCTTGACCTTATTGGCGGGGCATATTCAGGCACAAGACACAGAGAAGAAGTTGTCTCGTGAAGAGAAAAAAGCTTTGCAAGAACAGTTGGATAGCTTGTTTGCTGTCGAAGCTATACAGGCTATTAATGAAAAGGCTTTTACATTGGAAGCCGACCAGGTTGTATTTAAATACGGCAATATGGCTTACGTTAATTCGAATACCAATTTTGTTTCCGTAAAAGGCGATAAAGCTGTAGTGCAGGTGGCATTCAATATACCTGTCGGTGGTCCGAACGGAATAGGTGGCGTAACTGTTGATGGCAGTGTTTCCGATTATGAAGTAAAGACTGATAAAAAAGGAAATCTTTCACTTTCGATGAATGTAATGGGAACAGGTATTTCTGCCCGGGTAAATATCAGTATGCCGAAGGGAACAAACAAAGCTACGGTGGAAATCAATCCTAATTTCAATTCCAACCGAATGACGTTGAACGGAGTGGTTTTGCCTATACAGAAAAGCAGTGTCTTTAAGGGACGTTCATTGTGATATTTGTAAATATAATGAATTTAAGACTTATGAAAAAGATTTTATTTATTATGGCTTGCATGACGGGAGTATTTATGGCGTCGTGCGAAAAAGATCCAGATATGGGAGAACTGGATGCAGATCTGGTGGTATATACAGACCATGACAGTAATACAGACTTCAGTAGTTTTCAGACTTATTTCTTGCCGGATAGTATTTTGGAAGCAAGTGGAGTACATGCTTCATACTGGAAGGATGAGAATGCTAAAATGATTATCAGCGCGGTAGAAAGTCAGATGAATCGTCGGGGATATGAACGTATTACTGACCCGGAATTAAAAGAACAGGCAAATATAGGTTTGCAGCTCTCATATGTTTCACAAACCAATCAGGTGATAACTGGTGGTGGCTATTGGGGCGATCCGTTTGGCGGCTGGTGGAGCAGTGGCTTTTGGGGACCCTGGTGGAGTGGATGGTATTATTCATATCCTGTAACTTATAGCTATGATACTAATACGCTGGTTATGGAAATAGTCGACTTGACTGATAAAAGTGAAGATGGCACTCAGAAAAAGCTTCCGGTTGTATGGTATGCCAGTGCATCCGGCTTCCAGTATAACAATAGTAAAATAAACATGCAGCTATTACTGAATGGAGTTGATCAGGCTTTCAATCAGTCTACTTATATCAATACTGAAAAATAATGGAGGATGGTAATAATGAAAACAAATAGTATATTCAAAAAACTGGCCTTGGCATTCTGTGCTTTGGCTATGTTTGCAACGCAAAGCTACGCTCAGTGGGATTCTCAAAAGGCACATCTTATTGTTGATTGGCAGATGAATGCACCGGTTTCTACAGATTTTGCCGATAAGATAAGCGGATGGGGAATGAATTTTGAAGGGCTGTATGAGTTGACACCTCGTTGGTCGGTAGGAGCCTTTATTAATTTTCATACCAATCATAAATATATAGGCAGACAGACACTTCAGCTATCTCCAACTGAGGCGTTGACAACAGATCAGCAGCGCTCAGCCTATCAGTTACCTTTTGGTGCAAGTGTTTCCTATAATTTGTATAACGGCAGATATGTGAAACCGTATGTTGGTGTAAAACTGGGAGCTGCTTTTACTCGTTATACTACATACTACGGTACAGAAGGAGTATACGATGACGGATGGGGATTTTATGCCTCTCCAGAACTTGGCTTAAAAATATATCCTTCTCCTTATCGCCGCTTTGGTTTCCACATAGCAGGATATTATAATTATATGACTAATGAAATGTCAACGCTTACTGGAGATGTGACAGGACAAAGTAATGTCGGTTTTCGTTTGGGTGTAATCTTTTAATTCCTGAGATTTACACGTTTTTATAAAAGGCTCTATCATTCCAACAAGTGGGGAACTGATAGAGCCTTTTGGCTTTCTGTAATTTCAGAAGGCAGTTATATACGAAACAACACTAAATGATATGAATATGGAAAAAGAATTATTAGAGAAACTAGTAAAATTGGAAGTTTACTTAACTATCACTCTTCTTCTTTCGTTAAAGATTAGCCTCTGCGAGTTACACGGATAGTTCTCTTGATAGTAACCCTAACTTGAGTTCTAACCTTAGTAGTAATTCTTAACATAATTACTCCTTTCTTTTTTAAGTGAGCAACCTTGACCCTACTCACATGAGCCTCCTTCAAATCTCATTAAGTAGCGTCAGAAAAGAATTGCAATGCAAATATAACTTTAAACTTTGAAACTTAAAACATTTTACATAACTTTGCGGCGAATTGGAAATATCCAGTTTGCTTTATTTTGACATATTTTAGCTCAACCGCTGTCTGAATCACCACCTCAAATCGCATGAGAGCTATATACAATTCTTGTTGGGAGTTACACCTATAAGGCGTAGACTTTCCCATAAAGAATTGTGGCTTGTGGTGAGCCAAGACAGCGTATGGCGATTGTCTGCGCTTTTCTTTTGGGTTAAACGTATGGCATTGCTTTAGATTGAATTTATTGCAATAAGTATATGTTTAACTAAAAGATTTGTAAAATGAAAAAGTTATTTGGATTAATGTTGCTATGTGCAACTATGGTTTTATCTCTATCTTCTTGCTCGGATGATGATGAAGTATTTGTAACATCAGAGCAAATAATCGGCACATGGGATGTAATTTGGGCAGAACAAGACGGAGAAAGTATAGATATACCTAAAGGCTATATTTATATGAAGCTTAATCAAGACGGTAGTTATAGAACCACGATGTTTGATGATTATTACATTGGAACTTACAGACTTGAAGGGAATACGGTTGTAGGTACGACAAAAGACCCTATCACAGAATATTATAAATTTACAAGCTTGGAAGGTAACAATGCAAGTATAGATTATTCAAATAGCATTGGAACTAAATACAAGTTTAAGGCTGTAAAAAGATAAGTTTAAAGTTTTTGGTAAATTACATAATTTTAGTAAATTTGTATCATAAAAAAAGTGCAGTTATATGCTACCCGTTTGTGTAGAATAGTATATAACTGCCTTTCAGAAAATACTCAGTTTATTTCTGTGTGTGTTATATTTCAGACTGTCTTATTTTCTTATTCTTTTTTGCCATTGAGCATATTCTTTATAAACATTTTCTCCAGATCGGTTCAGCCAGCTGTATCCATTACGACGCTCATAGCCGATTTCGGACAGATGATAGCACTTTATACCATCCCGGTCGCAGAAAAAAGGACGGTTAGTTTCTAGTTCATAAAATCTTGCCCACATTGGCTTACAGTCTTCACATGGTGCTACACGGCGGTCTTTCTTTCCATCCTTATTGATGAAGGATTCTATTTTAATGCCTTTTATCTCTGAATCTTTGAACCATTGTACTGCTGATTCTATACTTTGAATAACCTCTGCTGAAGGATTAGTAAGCTGCATTAAATAAATTACGATATTAGCCGATTCTGCTCCGCTCAGTGACGGAAGCTCATAAGCTCGCGCTTTTGCCGGAGCAAATGTTTCACGGTCGTGCTGTGCGCACCAAACGGTAAGTTTACCATGCTGTTTAACCTGTGTTTTGAGTATACATTCTACTCCTTTATCTATTGCTTTCTGAGCTTTTTGGCGGGTTGATTCTGGCAGGTAGGTGAAAGGGGATTTTCCGTTACTTACATCGCGAAGCAGATTCATTACATTTATCATGGCGTTATCGTTGTAAGTTATTTGGACATAGTATCCTTTAGGACGCGGATAAAACTGAGGCCACCCACCGTTTTCGTATTGAGCTTCGAACAGATAGTCCAGTCCGCGTATAGCCGCTTCTTTATATGTTTCGTCGTGAGTGGAGTTGTATAATCTGGAAAGATAGATTATTTCTGTTGTGGTGGCTCCATTGTCAATCGTACTGGCATTGACGTCATTTTTGATTTCCAAAGCTTTTTCTTTGTTGTCGGGTGTCTGAAAAAAATTAATGTTTTTGGGCCATCCGCCTGTAGGTTGCTGGTATAAAAGAACAGTTTCTGCCACTTCTTTTGCTTTGGGAGTAGTGAAAAAAGAGTCTTCCAGCCGAGGAGCTTCTTTTACCCACTTTTTGTAACTTATTTCTTGTGCCTGTATGGTATTGAGACTGCATACAGCAATGGCTGTGAGAATTAGATTTTTCATAGATTTGTGTGTTTTTAGAATTGTCGTTTGTTTTAAATGTGTATACAAAAGTACTAAATCCATCGGATTGTGCAAGTGTAAATAAAAAACATCCGGCTAAATCTATGTGTACAAGATCTAGCCGGATGTTTTTTATTGTGCGTTTATTGTCTTTTAGTTCTGTTGAGGTTCTGAACCTTTAGGTGTCATATCACCTTCGATGTAAAGACGTACCACCTCTTGTTTGGCATTGGTACGTAATGTAATCGACTTGCGGAAATGACCGGGAAATTTTCCGGCTCCGTTGTAAGTAACTGTTATTTCTCCGCTTTCACCAGCCTTGATTGGTTCTTTGGGATATTGTGGTACTGTACATCCGCATGATGCGATAGCTTGATGAATTACCAGCGGACCATTTCCTGTATTGGTGAATTTGAATTTGCAAGTGACTTTAGGGTTATTTTCGGAAAAAGCTCCAAAGTTATGTGTTGTCTTTTCGAACTTGATTTCGGCTGTACCCTGAGCGATGACCATCAGTACTGCCACAACTAAAAGTAATGTGGTTAAGATAGTTTTTTTCATTTTTCTTCAGATTTTAAAAAAACGCCCTAAAGATATTGATTTTCTTTGTATTTCATATGCCATAATTAGGTTTATTAACATTTGTTACGCCTGGGTAATGAAGAAAAGAAGAGTGGAATTCTGGACTTGTATGCTGATGAACTAAAAATAGTTGTATACATGTTCAGAAAGTTTGTACAGAAAATAAAAAAAATTCTCGATAAATTTATGAAAACATGCCCAAGTTTTGTGCATAACTTGGGCATGTTTTTTAAAGGCTGAAAAGGAGGCAGAAATGATTATCCACGGTTTACTTGTTTCACCCCTTTTACAGTCTTTATTTTTTTGATGAGTGATTCCAGTTTTGAGGTATCATCTACCATGACTGTAAGCATTCCCGAAAAGAGTCCGTCGTGTGAGTCGATGCTGATAGAACGTAACAGAATATTATCCTCTTTATTGATGATGGAAGTAATGTTTGTTACGATACCTATATCATCGTGTCCCACAATACGGAGTGTGATGGGATATTGCTTGCCCTGGCTTTTTCCTGCCCATCGTGCACGGACTATGCGATAGGGGAAACGAGCTTTCATCTCTTTTGCATTCGGGCAGTCACAACGGTGTATCTTGATTCCTCCTGATATTGTCACGAAACCAAATACATCATCTCCGTAAATCGGATTACAACATTTAGCTAAGTTGAAGTCAAGTCCTTTCAGATTCTGGTCTATAACCAATACATCATCTTTGTAGTAATCTTTTCCTTCAGTTGTCTGTTGTATGTTGAAACCTTCAGCACTTCGGTAGCTTATTTCTTCCCGTTGTTCGGTTTCCTTACGTTGCATTTCGACATATCGGTCGATAATGCCGTTTATTTCCATCGTTTCGTTGGCAATACTCTGGTAAAAGTCTGTCACAGTCTTAAATCCCAGTTTCTTGATAAGGCGCATCAGGATAGCTTCATCATATTCCAGTTTGCGGTTCTTGAATTTACGTTCCAGTGTTTCCTTAGCAAATTCAGTCTGCCGTGCTACTAGTTCTTTCAGTGCCTGCCGGATTTTAGTCTTTGCTTTCGACGTAGTTACAAAGTTCAGCCAGTCACGCTTCGGAGTTTGTGTGCTTGAAGTAGTTATTTCTACCTGGTCGCCACTGTTGAGCGTTTGTTTCAGCTGCACATTTCTTCCATTCACTCTGGCACCGATGCATCGGCATCCCAAATTGGTATGGATAGCAAAAGCAAAGTCGAGCACAGTAGCCCCTTGCGGCAGTTTATATAAATCCCCTTTAGGAGTGAAAACAAAAACTTCATCTTTATATAAATCCAGTTTGAACTGATCCATAGCCTCCAGGTCACTGTCTGCATTTTCCAGTGTTTCGCGAATAGAGTTCAGCCATTCGTCCAGACCACTTTCCCCTTTGATACCCTTATATCTCCAGTGAGCAGCAAGTCCTTTTTCGGCTATCTCATCCATACGTTCGGTACGAATCTGTACTTCTACCCATTTACCTTCAGGCCCCATGACAGTTATATGTAATGATTCGTAGCCATTACTTTTAGGCACAGACAGCCAGTCGCGCAAACGTTTCGGATTGGGCAGATACATATCTGTTACGATAGAATAGGCCTGCCAGCATTCTTGCTTTTCCTTATCAATCGGAGAGTCAAGTATGATTCGGATAGCAAACAAATCATACACACCTTCGAACGGGCATCCCTGCTTTTTCATTTTCTGATAAATGGAATGTATGGATTTGGTACGCCCTTTGATATGGAATTTCAGTCCTGTCTCTTCCAGTTTCTTTTTTACCGGTTCGATAAAAGCATCAATATATCGGTCGCGGGCAGCCTTTGTGGCATTCAGCTTATCCTTAATGTGGTAATATACATCATGTTGAGTATATTTCAGTGACAAGTCTTCCAGTTCCGATTTCAGTTTGTATAGTCCCAGTTTATGAGCCAGTGGGGCATACAGGTAGGCAGCTTCGTTCGAAACTTGTAATCTGGCCTCTTCATTCGAACAGTCTTTGATTTGGCGCATCAAGTTTACACGGTCGGCTATCATAATAAGGATAACTCGCATGTCTTCGGCAAACGAGAGCAGCAGATTGCGGAAGTTCTCTGATTCTATGGTCGGACTTTTGGCATAAAGTTCATTTATCTTTACCAGCCCGTGTATGATTCCAGCTACATCCTCGCCATACATTTGTTTGACTGACTCTAATGTACACAGATTATATTTTACGGATTCATGCAACATGATGCCTAGGATAGAGGCACGTCTCATACCGATCTCTTCTGCCACAATAACAGCTGTCTGCATGTCTTTTATAATCGGATTCATACCAAAGGCATTACGAGGTATGCTTCCCGCCGACATGACTTTAACCAAATGTTTTTTCAGATTGCAGCAGTCGTTTTTTTGCAGAGTGTCTCCTGATAGTTGCAGTAGTCTTTTGTATAGCGCTATTAGCTGTTTATGTTCGTCCGGTGTAAAAAAAACTTGTTCATCCATAGTCTTTCTAGTTTTGTTGAGAACCTGTTTGTTGCAAATTGAAATCCTTTTTTAATTTAAATGGGTAAAAAAGAAGTATTCCAGCCAGCTTCTGTGGGTAAAGATAGTTTTTTTCTTCCTTTATTGTTACAAACTTGATGGTTTTTTTATACTTTTGAGGTGGATTCAATTTGTAAACGAATATTTATCACTTAAATTTATCACAATATGTTAACACACGAAGACAAAGAATTACTGGCAAAGAAAGGTATTACTGAGAAGCAGATTGAAGAGCAACTGGCTTGCTTTGAAAAGGGATTCCCTTATTTGCAACTGGCTGCGGCTGCATCTGTAGACAATAATGGTATTATGATTGCCGATGCTGATGCCCAGAAAAAATATCTGGCAGCATGGGATGCTTATAAAGACTCTGATAAGAAAATCGTGAAGTTTGTGCCTGCTTCTGGAGCGGCAAGCCGTATGTTTAAAAACTTGTTCGAATTCTTGGGTGCTGATTATGACGTGCCTACTACAAGTTTTGAAAAGAAATTTTTCGATCATATTCATAGTTTTGCTTTTTATAATGATTTGAATGCTGCTTGCCTGGATAATACAGGTAAGGATATTGAGGCTCTTTTGTCGGAACATAATTATAAGGCTGTAGTAGCTAACTTGCTGGAATCTGCAGGATTGAATTATGGTTCTCTGCCGAAAGGTTTGCTGAAATTCCACCGTTATGCTGATGGCGTACGTACTCCATTGGAAGAGCATCTGGTAGAAGGAGCATTGTATGCTGCCGGAAAGACCGGAAAAGTGAATGTGCACTTTACTGTATCGGGTGAACATCGTGCTTTATTCCAGAAACTGGTAGATGCTAAAGCTGCCGAATATACCCAGAAATATGGTGTGGAATATAATATCAGCTTCTCCGAACAAAAGGCAAGTACTGATACCATTGCCGCTGATATGGAAAACAAGCCGTTCCGTGATAATGGCAAATTGCTTTTCCGTCCGGGAGGTCATGGTGCTTTGATTGAAAATCTGAACGATCTGGATGCTGATATCGTATTTATCAAGAATATTGATAATGTCGTACCCGACCGTTTGAAAGACGATACTGTAACTTATAAAAAACTGCTTGCCGGTGTGCTGGTTACTTTGCAGAAACAGGCTTTCGATTATTTGGAATTGCTGGATAGTGGTCATTACAGCCATGATCAGCTGGAAACAATTATCCGTTTCGTTCAGCAGCAGTTACGTTGTCGCAAGAGCGATATCAAGGATTTGGAAGATGCCGATTTGGTTATTTACCTGCGTAAGAAACTGAACCGTCCGATGCGTGTTTGCGGTATGGTGAAGAATGTAGGTGAGCCGGGCGGTGGTCCGTTCCTTGCTTATAATCCTGACGGAACTGTTTCGCTTCAGATTTTGGAAAGTTCTCAGATTGATATGAATGATCCGGAAAAGAAGGCTATGTTCGAAAAGGGTACACACTTCAATCCGGTAGATTTGGTTTGTGCTGTACGCGACTATAAGGGAAATAAATTCAATTTGTTACAGTATGTAGATAAGGCTACAGGATTTATCTCTTATAAATCTAAGAATGGTAAAGATTTGAAAGCTTTGGAATTGCCGGGATTGTGGAATGGCTCTATGAGCGACTGGAGCACAATCTTTGTAGAAGTTCCATTGAGTACATTCAATCCGGTAAAGACTGTAAACGATTTGTTACGCGAACAACATCAATAAGCTAATGGAAAGCTAGAGAAAGACATCTCTTTTCCTAAAAATATTACATCCGGCATAAAAGCAATATACGCGTTTAAAGCTTTATGCCGGATGTTTTTTATTATACTTCCCATTGGTCTATTTGGCGGAAAATGCGTGTAAGAGAGGAGTGGCATGATTCCGGATAAAAAAGTGTATACGAAAACCATAATTTTCGGTTGCGTACGTATTTGGCGTAATAACGGTATCCTTCTATCCGCTTTCCATTTTCATAATGTGGACCGCTGAGAATAAACGAGTCACGTAATAACTCTTGCTTTTCGGCATATAGTTGTGTTGCCAATTCTTTCATTTTTATCTTTACCGGACTTGAGTCCGGAGCTTTCAGTACAGAGCATTCAATAACGAATCGCTCATTGTCCCAATATCCTAAACGTACAAAACCTTTGTCGGTTATTTCCTGAGAGAAAAACTCCGGATAACGGATGCTGTATCCGTAGAAACTGTCGCGGTAGGTTTTCATTGGAGCATCGTTGATTAACTCGGTCAATACTTCCTGATAGGTGCGGAATCCTTTTTGATCCCTCGACAGGTTTATTCCTATCGTGAAGCCAATGAGTATGATGATTACAACAAGCAATTTTCTCATGGTTCTGTTTTTTACTGAATATTCAAACAATGATGAAAGTTAGATACATCCTTTACTGGAGGGAACTTCGTAGTGGTAGATATCCCTTTTGACAGCCATTTTGATGCTTCGTGCCAGCGCCTTGAATATCCCTTCTATCTTGTGATGTTCGTTCTGACCTTCTGCCTTGATGTTCAGATTCATGCGTGCGGCATCACTCAGTGACTTGAAGAAATGGAGGAACATCTCTGTCGGCATTTCGCCTATCTTCTCACGTTTGAATTCTGCATCCCATACTAGCCAGGCGCGTCCTCCAAAGTCAAGAGTTACCTGACACAGGCAATCGTCCATAGGAAGGCAATATCCATAGCGTTCGATACCTCGTTTGTTGCCAAGTGCCTGATATAGACATTCTCCCAAAGCAATAGCAGTATCTTCGATGGTATGATGTTCGTCTACTTCAAGATCTCCTTTTACTTGAATTGTAAGATCCAGACCTCCATGCTTGCCTATTTGTTCCAGCATATGGTCGAAAAAGCCTAATCCGGTATTTATTTTACATGTTCCGCTGCCGTCCAGATTCAGACGGATATAAATATCAGTTTCTTTAGTCGTGCGGCGTACTTCGGCTATACGTTCTCCGGCAAACAGAAACTCTGCTACTTTATCCCAATCGGCTGTTGCAAGTACGCAGGTGTCTTGCAGTTTTTTATCTTTTAGTATAGAGTCGTCTTTTTGTAAGAGAATGGCCTTACAGCCCAGGTTATATGCCAGTTCCACATCCGTAGCTCGGTCGCCTATCACGAAACTGTTTTCCAAATCGTATGCATCATTATCGATGTACTGGGTAAGCATACCTGTCCGGGGTTTACGGGTGGGAGCATTATCTTCCGGAAAGCTTCGGTCTATCTGTACATCATCGAAAATAATTCCTTCGTTTTCGAACGTCTTCATTACCAGATTATGTACAGGCCAGAATGTTTCTTCAGGAAAAGATGAGGTACCCAGCCCGTCCTGATTGGTTACCATTACAAAGTCGAAATCAAGCTTCTGTCGGATAAAAAACAGGTTGCGGAATACCTTCGGATAGAATTCCAGTTTTTCGAAAGAATCCAGCTGGTAATCTATTGGAGGTTCGATAACCAATGTTCCGTCACGGTCTATAAATAAAACTTTCTTTTTCATAGGGTAATCAGGGTTTATATTTTCTCAGAGCCTCAAGCAGAGCATCGTTTTCAGGACGAGTACCAATAGTTATTCGCAGGCAATCCTGACAGAGAGTTATGCTAGAACGGTTACGTACGATAATGCCTTTTTCTACCAAGTAATCGTAAATTGCCTTAGCATTACATACTTTTGTCAGGAAAAAGTTGGCATCAGTCGGGTAGATATGCGTACAACATGAAAGTTTGGCAAATTCTTTTATCATGCGTTCACGTTCATTAAGTAATGACTGTACCCATCTTTGCACTTCGTAATGTTTGTGCATCATCTGAATAGCTTCCTGTTGTGTCAGTCGGTTGACATTATACGGATATTTGATTTTACTCAGTATACCGATAATGTCAGGTGAAGCGAATGCCATGCCCAGACGGATTGCTGCACATCCCCAGGCTTTCGAGAAAGTCTGAAAGACGATCAGGTTTGGATATTGTTTTAAATCTCCTATAAGGGAAGGTTCGTCAGAAAAATCGATATAAGCTTCATCTACTATGACAAGTCCCTGAAACTTTTCAAGTAAAGTAAGTATTTCTTTGCGGCACAGATTGTTGCCTGTGGGGTTATTGGGAGAGCAGAGGAAGATGAGTTTCGTATTTTCGTCTGAAGCCGCAAGCAGTTCATCTGCTTTGAACTGAAAAGTATCGTCAAGCAGAACCTTGCGGTATTCTACATCGTTCACATCAGCACATACCTGATACATACCGTATGTCGGATCTATGGCAACAACATTATCGATGCCCGGACGGCAAAAAGCACGAAATACCAGATCTATAGCTTCATCACTTCCGTTGCCTAGAAATATTTGTTCAGGGGTGACCTTTTTTACGAGAGCAATCATATCTTTCAGCTCGCGTTGAAGTGGGTCAGGATATCGGTTATTGGGAGTGTTATACGGATTCTCATTGGCATCCAGAAATACTGAAGCCTCTTTTCCGCTATATTCGTCACGTGCCGATGAATAAGGTTTTAGAGCCCATATATTCGGTCGTGTCAGCTCTTTCAGCGATTTCATAAGCGTTTCGGTTAAAGTTTTTCATTAAGTCGTACTGTGATAGCATTCTTATGGGCATCGAGATGCTCGTTGGCTGCCATTACCTGAATAGCAGGTCCGATGGTAGCGATTCCTTCCCGGGTAATTTCCTGGAAAGTAATTTTGCGGATAAAGCTATCCAGGCTAACTCCACTATATGCTTTGGCATATCCGTTGGTAGGAAGTGTATGGTTGGTTCCCGAAGCATAATCGCCTGCACTTTCAGGAGCGTATGATCCTAAGAATACAGAACCTGCATTGATGATTTTTTCGGCTATATCTGTGTAATCTTTCGTTTCGATAATCAAGTGTTCAGGGGCATATTCGTTTATCATGTCAATAGCCTCCTGCATATTTCGTACGAGGATAAGTTTGCTCGACTGGAGGGATTTCTCCGCGAGAGATTTACGAGGTAATTCAGATAACTGACGATCGACTTCTGCTGCTACTTTGTCAATCAGAGTTTCGGATGTTGTAATAAGTATAGCCTGACTGTCTGCACCGTGTTCTGCTTGAGAAAGAAGGTCGGAAGCAACAAATGTCGGGTTGGCTGTTTCATCAGCAAGAACGGCTACTTCCGAAGGACCTGCAGGCATATCTATCGCAACATCACGTAAAGCAACTTGCTGTTTGGCTACTGTAACATATTGGTTTCCGGGGCCGAATATTTTATATACTTTCGGAATACTGCTGGTTCCGTATGCCATTGCTCCGATAGCTTGTACACCACCGGCCTTGAATACTCTTTTTACTCCTGCTACCCGTGCTGCATATAGAATTGCAGGATGGATTTTTCCTTCACGGTTGGGAGGGGTACACAAAATGATTTCCTTGCAGCCGGCTATTTGTGCCGGAGCGGCAAGCATCAGTACTGTTGAAAATAGGGGAGCCGTGCCTCCTGGTACGTAGAGTCCTACTTTTTCTATGGCAACGGCTTTCTGCCAACAGGTTACTCCTGGAAGTGTTTCTATTTTTTTGCTTGCAAACTTTTGTGAAGAGTGAAATGTCTGTATATTATTTAATGCCAGCATGATGGCTGCTTTAAGTTTAATATCTACTTCTTTTTCAGCTTCTTCGAATTCTTTTTCTGTCACTTCCAGTGAGTTTAATTTTACTTTATCGAACTGCTCTTCATAACCGATTACAGCACGGTCGCCTTGTGTCCGTACTTTTTCCAGTATGTCACAAACTGTTTCACGAAGAGATTCTGTCTGTAGTGCAGAGCGTTTCAGCAGGAAATTCCATTCCAGGCGTTCTGGATAGCGTATGATATTCATGGTGTTGTTGGTTTTCTGTGATACTTCAATTATAAAATCATTTTCTCAATGGGAAGAACCAAAATGCCTTGTGCTCCCAGCGCTTTCAGTTTTCCGATAATTTCCCAAAAACATTTCTGATCTATTACCGTATGTACACTGCTCCATCCTTCGGTTGCAAGTGGCATGATGGTAGGACTTTTTACTCCAGGAAGGACTTCGATTATATCTTTTACTTTATCGGTTGGTGCATTCATCAGCACATATTTCTTGTCTTCTGCTGCTTTTACTGCCTCAATACGGAACAAGAGCTCTTCCAGAATTTCTTTCTTTTCTGGTGTCAGATTGGGATTGCCGATAAGCAAGGCTTCACTTTTCATAACAATTTCCACTTCTTTCAGGTTGTTACTTATCAAAGTGGATCCGGAACTTACAATATCAAATATGGCATCAGAAAGACCTATTCCGGGAGCTATTTCTACAGATCCGGTAATTACATGAATATCTGCATTTATCCCTTGTTTGTCGAGATAAGTTTGTAGAATGCCGGGATATGATGTGGCAATTTTCTTCCCGTTGAACCATGATGGTCCGTTATATTCTTCTTCTTTATGGACTGCCAGTGACAATCTGCATTTACTGAATCCCAGTCGGTAAATGATATCAGCTTTTTCCTTACGTTCTACAAATTCATTTTCTCCTACAATACCTAAATCGGCCACTCCGCTTGCTACACTTTGTGGAATATCATCGTCACGCAGGAACAAGACCTCTATCGGAAAGTTGGACGATTGTGTGAGCAACGTGCGTTTGGACGTAGAAAGTTTGATGTCTGCTTCTGCAAATAAGGCCATTGTGTCTTCAAATAAACGGCCTTTTGATTGTACGGCAATTCTAAGCATATTCTGTAAAGTTTTAAGTTATCAAACAAAAAAAGGCTTACCGAAACGGCAAGCCTTTGATATTTTTGTAGCTATACGACACCTCAGCCTACCGTATGTTAACGTCAGGAGAATGATGATGGCGAATAGTTAGATTATTGTTCATAAATATTTCTTTTATTTGTATATGGCAAATGTAAACTGTTTAAATGTAAAATCCAAATATTTATCAGAAAAACTTTACTTTTACTTTCAATTTTATTATTGCTTTATTCGTTGAGGTATTCCATTGGATTGATTTCTCCACTTTTTATTTTCAGAAAAATGTCTTTTGCCAGCTCGTAGAAATGTTCGTCGGTTTCGAAAGGAGATAATACCGGTTCTTCTTTCTTCAATGAACTGGAAGAAAAGACGGCCCCTCGTACAAGATAGGTAAAAGTCAGTTTTTCTTCTTTCATACGATAATAACAGTATGCCATCAGATAATAGTTACTGTGCATGATATCTGGATTTAATTCTTCTTCTTTTCTCAGATATTCCAATGCCTGTTCCCAATATTCATTATGGAAATAGGCTGTACCTATATAAGCTGCCGCTTCTGCTTCGTCCTCGGCAAATAACTCACCATAGTGAAAGGCTGTTTGTGCATCTTCCAGCTTTTTTTCATCCAGATGCAATTCACCTTTCAGTAGATATAATTCACTGCTGTGATTGTCGTAAGCCAGACCTTGTTCTACATCTTCTTTGCAGGCAGATTGATTCTCGAGTCGTAAATGAGAAATACCTCTTTTATGATACAAGGATGCCATTTCAAAATAAGGCAGTTTGCCGCTGGCTATTATCTTGTCAGAATACTCCAATACTTTCTGGTAATCTTGTACGATGAAGTATATTGACATGATGATATTTTGAATATATGGCTTTTCGGTAGTATGTTTTTCTATATAAAACAGACATTCAAGTGCCTGGTCTATTTCGTTTTCCAACAAAAGACAATTGCTTTTCAGTTCCCAAGTTATCAGATTGGTGTCATCTATGGCCATAGCAAAATCTATTGCTTCCATCGCTTTTTCTGATTGGTACATACGGATATAGCAACGTATCAGATTGTGCCAGAAATCGAGTGTATAGGGAGCTTCGTCAAGTAGCTGGTTATATAGTTTCACGGCTTCTTCCGGATTGCCGAAACTGAAGTGGTATGAAGCCATTTCTTCCAATACTCCAATGTTTTCCGGAGCTTCGCTGTATGCCTTTTCCAGCCAGTAATGGGCTTTTTTCTTCTGGTGGTCATCCATATACACATGTGCAATGTCGAGCATTGTGTCTATGTCTTTTTCGTCTTGGTAAAGCTGATCTAGCAGTGCATCAGCTTCTTGAGTACGCTTTTGTGCCAGATAAAGTTCAGCCTGCAGCAACCTGACTTCGTAGTCGTTTTGGTCGGTTATAGTATTTAATATGCATTGAGCATCGTTGGTATTACCTTTTGCTATAAGATTATGACATTTAAATATCAGTATATCTAAATTATCGGGATGAAGTGACAGCCCATAGTCCACTACTTCTTCCGAAGCCTTTATATTTCCCATGCTTGCATAGAATTCTGCCAATAGGGTGATTTCGTCGGCTTCAAAATAAACACTGGTATGATTGTCCAGCATATCTGCATATTTAGCCAGAAGTTCTTTAAATTCTGGTTTGTGGAAAATAGAAGACAAGTCATCTTTCATGGTTGTTATTTATTTAAAAGGTAAAATAAAAAACGCAGATTATGCAAATTGTTCCGTAGTCAGGAGGAATGTATTTTGTCAGAAAAATACGCCCTTCTACGTAGTGCTTTGCATAATCTGTGTTTCTGGTTTTATGAATATGTCTATATTTTATTTGTTGATCTTACTCCAGGTATCTTTAAGTGATACGGTACGGTTAAATACCAAGTGTTCAGGAGTAGAATCTTTGTCGACATTAAAGTATCCGATACGCTGGAACTGCAAGTAGTCAAGCGGTTTTGCATCTGCAAGGAACTTTTCTACATAACATTCCTTCAAAACTTTCAGCGAGTCTGGATTTATCATTTCCTGCATAGCTTCCAACGCTGAACAGTTCTTGGCTTCGCGGATAGCAGCCATTTCATCACGAGGATTTTCTACTTTCCACAAGCGGTCGTACAAGCGTACTTCTGCTTTCAAGCAATGATTGCAGCTTACCCAGTGCAGTGTACCTTTCACTTTACGGTTAGCTTCTGGCATTCCGCTCTTGGTATTCGGATCGTATTCGGCGTATACTTCTACGATGTTTCCGTTTTCGTCTTTCTTGCATCCGGTACATTTTACGATATATGCATTTTTCAGACGAACTTCCTGTCCCGGAGTCATACGGAAGAATTTTTTTGGAGCATCTTCCATAAAGTCTTCACGTTCCATCCATAATTCACGGCTGAACTCAATAGTATGAGTAGGAGAGTTCGGATCTTCCGGATTATTGATGGCTTCCATTTCTTCTACTTTTCCTTCCGGATAGTTAGTCAAGATCAGTTTTACCGGATTCAAAACAGCTGATACTCGTGTAGAACGTGCATTCAAGTCTTCACGAACAGCACTTTCCAGCAATGCGAAATCGTTCAAGGCATCGTAGGTAGTATAACCGATCTTATCGATAAACTTGCGGATAGATTCCGGAGAATATCCTCTGCGGCGGAATGCGCAAATAGTCGGCATACGAGGATCGTCCCAGCCGTTTACCAGTCCTTCTTTTACTAGAATCAGCAAGTTACGCTTACTCATCAGCGTGTAGCTCAAATTCAGCTTGTTGAACTCATACTGGTGAGGACGGTTATCGTCAAGATCTTTTCCGTCTTTTACCCAATCGACGAACAAGTCATACAACGGACGGTGTACGACAAACTCCAACGTACACAATGAGTGAGTTACTCCTTCGAAGAAATCGCTCTGTCCGTGTGCGAAATCGTACATAGGATATGCTTTCCATTTATCACCCGTACGGTGGTGAGGAGTTTTTACTACACGGTAGATAATAGGATCGCGGAAGTGCATATTAGGGTTGGCCATATCTATCTTGGCACGGAGCACCATTTTACCTTCCTCTATTTCGCCATTGTTCATTTTCTGGAACAATTCAAGGCTTTCCTCTATCGGTCGGTTACGGTATGGACTTTCTACTCCCGGTTGTGTAGGAGTTCCTTTTTGGGCTGCAATTTCTTCTGAAGTTTGTTCGTCTATATATGCTTTACCTTCCTTGATAAGACGGATGGCAAAGTCCCATAATTGCTGGAAATAGTCGGAAGCATAATATTCATTTCCCCACTGGTATCCCAACCACTGAATATCTTCTTTTATCGCTTCTACATATTCTACATCTTCTTTTGTAGGATTTGTATCGTCAAAACGCAAGTTGCATACTCCACCATATCGTTGGGCAATACCGAAGTCCATGCAAATAGCCTTAGCATGGCCAATGTGTAAATATCCGTTTGGCTCAGGCGGGAATCGGGTCTGTATTCTTCCTCCGTTTTTTCCCTCCTTTAAATCTTTTTCAACAATCTGCTCAATAAAGTTCAGGCTTTTCTTTTCAGAACTTTCCGTTACGTTCATTTCTGTCATAGCGTTTTCGTTTTACACTTTTACTTTTTTGCGTTTTCGCGCTTTTGTGTGCAAAAATAATGATTCTTTCCTGAACTACCTATAAAAGAGAGGTGATACTGTTTATTAAACTATAAAATAAATTCTTTTTTATAAGGTAGCAAATATGTATTATTTTTACAAAAGAGAGAAAAAAGGCTGCAAACTCTTTATTTTAAGAAAGATTTTATATCTTTGTCATACTATTGAGGAGGGGGAGTTTGACAGAATGTAAACAAAGAAAAACGATAAACATGTTTTAAGACATAGTTTTTTATTTGTTTAGTTCAAAAAAAGCCCTCATCTTTGTAGCGTTATCCTGAAAACAATCTTTTTACCTTAAAAAAAACTAATACCTATTGAAAACTTAAAAAAGCTTCTTTGTGAAAAGAGGCTTTTTTTATTGCCTTTTTGTGAACTTTCTAAAAGAATAATTTCTTATTTTTGAAAAACTTTTCTCAATATAATACAAGATACAGGAAATTCCAAAAAATAGAATATTATGGCTCAACCATTGGCTGAACGCATGCGTCCGAAGACATTGGACGACTATATAGGACAAAAACATTTGGTAGGAGAAGGGGCGGTGCTGAGAAGGATGATTGATTCCGGACGCATCTCTTCTTTTATTTTATGGGGGCCTCCGGGCGTGGGAAAGACAACGTTGGCACAGATTATTGCAAACCGCCTGGAAACTCCTTTTTATACATTGAGTGCAGTTACGTCGGGAGTGAAAGATGTACGTGATGTTATTGATAAGGCACGGAGCAATCGTTTTTTTTCGCAGCAGAGTCCCATTCTTTTTATCGATGAAATACATCGTTTCAGTAAATCGCAACAAGATTCGTTACTGGGAGCAGTAGAAACAGGAGTAGTTACCTTGATAGGGGCAACAACTGAAAATCCTTCATTTGAGGTAATCCGTCCCTTGCTTTCCCGTTGCCAGCTTTATGTATTGAAATCTCTTGAAAAAGATGACTTGCTTGAACTGTTGCATCATGCGATAACTACGGATGTTATTCTGAAAGAGAAACAAGTGGAATTGCGTGAAACAGATGCTATGCTACGTTATTCGGGAGGAGATGCCCGAAAACTGTTGAATATACTGGAGCTGGTAGTAGAAGCAGACGATAACGTACCTGTTGTGATAACAGATGATAAGGTTGTGGAGCGTTTGCAGCAGAATCCGCTGGCTTATGACAAAGATGGAGAAATGCACTACGACATTATTTCTGCTTTTATTAAGTCTATTCGAGGAAGCGATCCGGATGGGGCATTGTACTGGCTTGCACGTATGGTAGAGGGTGGGGAAGATCCTGCTTTTATTGCGCGCCGTCTTGTCATTTCTGCTTCCGAAGATATCGGTCTTGCTAATCCGAATGCATTGCTGCTTGCAAACGCAGCTTTCGATGCCGTGATGAAAATCGGTTGGCCGGAAGGAAGAATTCCGTTGGCTGAGGCTACAGTTTATCTGGCAACAAGTCCCAAAAGCAACTCTGCCTACGAAGGGATTAATTCTGCTCTTGAGCTGGTTCGTCAGACAGGGAATCTTCCGGTTCCGCTTCATTTGCGTAATGCTCCGACTAAGCTGATGAAGCAGTTAGGATATGGAAAGGAATATAAGTATGCTCATGCTTATAAGGGCAATTTTGTGAAACAACAGTTTTTACCCGATGAAGTATGTCATAATCGTCTTTGGCATGCACAGGAAAATCCTTCAGAAGCTAAATTAAAAGATCGTATGGTACAGTTGTGGGGCGATCGCTTTAAAGAATAAATTTAAGATATAGTTATGAAAATAGTTGTTTTAGATGCTTATACACTGAATCCGGGAGAAAGAAGGTGGGAGGAATTGGAAGAACTGGGAGAAGTCGTAGTGCACGATAGGACGGCTCAATTGGATGTGGTTCGGCGTGCAAAAGATGCGGAAGTTGTGTTGACTAATAAAACGATACTTGATGGATTTATTTTGAATTTATTGCCAAAGCTGAAGTATATAGGAGTTTTGGCAACAGGATATAATGTTGTTGATCTGGATGTGGCTCGCCAGCGTGGAATCGTTGTTACCAATATTCCTGCATATAGTACACAATCGGTTGCCCAGATGGCTATTGCGCATTTGTTGAATATTACACAACGAGTAGCTCATTATGCACATGAAGTGCATAATGGAGTATGGAGTGCACAGCCCGATTTTTGTTACTGGAATACACCATTGATAGAACTGGCCGGAAAGAAAATCGGGATTGTTGGTTTTGGAAATACAGGTCAGGCTACTGCGCAAATAGCTGAAGCTTTGGGGATGGAAGTTTGGGTGTATACCAGCAAGCCAAAGAAAAGTTTGCCTAAGAAATACCAAAAAGTGACACTTAATGAATTGTTTTCTGCATGTGATGTCGTTAGTTTGCATTGTCCTTTGACGGCAGAAAACAAAGAAATGGTAAATTCATTTCGCCTTTCACTAATGAAGCAAGGTGCGATATTAATCAATACAAGTCGTGGAGGGTTAATAGATGAAAAAGCTTTGGAACAGGCTTTGCTGAGCGGTAAGTTGTTGGGAGCCGGACTGGATGTGCTTTCTTCGGAACCTGTGCCTAATGGTAATCCGCTTCTTAAATTGAAGAATTGCTTCATTACTCCTCATATAGCTTGGGCTACCCGTGAGTCGCGCATGCGTTTGATGAACCAGGCTGTGGAAAACCTGAAAGCGTGGATGGAAGGAAGAACAATTAATAATGTACTTGAAATATGACAAAAGAAGAACGTATACAGAAAGCTGTAAACTTTTTTAAGGAAGGATATAACTGCTCACAATCGGTTGTAGCCGCTTATGCAGATTTATATGGTTTTACGCATGAGCAGGCTTTGCATATGGCAGCTTCGTTTGGTGGAGGAATCGGACGAATGCGAGAAACGTGTGGAGCCGCATGTGGAATGTTTCTGCTTGCAGGTTTGGAACGTTGTGCGCTAGAAGGTGCTGACAGAGGTGCGAAAGCTGCCAATTATGCCCTAGTTCAAGAATTGGCAGATAAGTTTAGAAAAGAAACCGGAGCATTACGTTGTGCTGATTTACTTGGCTTATCTAAAAAGGAACCCATTGTCTCTACTCCAGAAGCACGCACTCCTCAGTATTATGCGAAACGTCCTTGCGTCCGGATGGTAGAAACAGCAGCTCGCATATTTGGTGAGTTTCTGGAAAACGAAGGTAAGATTTAAGAAATACCCCAAAGGAGAAAAATTCATGAAGAAAGAAGAAATTTATGCTGATATTTCTGACTATTCTTCATGATATTTTTCTATTTTTTGTACAAAGAAATATCGGTTTCAAGCAAGAATCAACGTACCTTTAGTGTTGTTTTTTGTATATTGGGTCTATATAATGTCTACATTTGTAGAGCTTTTGACACAAATATTGTCTTTTCGGATATTTTCAAGTTTAAAATTGGGGCAGAATCAAAATATTTTTCCATAAAAAAGTGTCTTCCTGTTTTTTTTCGTTACATTTGCACCGCAATACAGACAAAACTTCTTTTGTGAAGGAAGTTAATATTACAGTTTTAAAGTAGAGAACTATGTTACAAGAAAAAGCAGGTGCTATTGCCGGACAAATCTGGGAAGCACTAAATGGAAATGAAGGTTTGACTCAGAAAGGACTTAAAAAAGCTGCAAAATTGAAAGCAGATAAAGATTTGTTCTTAGGATTGGGTTGGTTATTGAGAGAAGACAAGATTGAAACAAGCGAGGTTGAAGGTGAATTATTTATTAAGTTGAAATAAGTAGAATCTTGAGTATTGAAAAATGCGTTACAATATCCTATGGAAGACTCCATCAGAATTTTTATTGATATCGTACACTTACACAATAAAAGACCGGATGATGTACCCAACGAATACATATCCGGTCTTTTTATTATACAATGTACAGAATATTACAAACCTTTTTTCTTTGCTTCGTTCCACACTGCATCCATTTCCTCCAACGTCATGTCAGTGAGATTCCGCCCTTGTTTGATGGTATGCTCCTCCAAATAGTTGAAACGCCGGATAAATTTCTGATTGGTATGTTCCAGTGCATTATCGGGGTTAATCTTATATAGGCGTGCAGCATTAATCAAGCTAAACATGACATCTCCAAACTCAGCCTCAGCTTTTTCCTTATCCATGGTTGCCACTTCCGATTCAAATTCATCGATTTCCTCTTTCACTTTCTCCCATACCTGTTCGCGATCTTCCCAGTCGAATCCCACATTACGAGCTTTATCCTGTATGCGATATGCCTTTATAAGAGAAGGTAGAGCATCCGGAACACCGCTTAAAACAGATTTATTACCATCTTTCTCCTTCATCTTTATCTGTTCCCAATTCTCAGAAACCTGCTCAGCCGTATCAGCTTTCACTTCACCAAAAACATGAGGGTGACGGAAAATAAGCTTCTCACACAATTTATCACATACATCTTTTATATCAAAAGCGCCAGTTTCGCTTCCTATCTTCGCATAAAAAACAACATGCAACAGTACATCTCCTAATTCCTTACAGATATTCTTCTGGTCATTTTTTACTAAAGCATCACACAGCTCATAAACTTCCTCAATGGTATTTGGACGTAAGCTTTCATTTGTCTGTTTTCTATCCCAAGGACATTTTACCCTCAGCTCATCGAGTACATCGAGCAATCGCCCGAAAGCCTCCATTTGTTCTTTTCTTGTATACATATACAGTTTTCTTTTTTTGAAAGACAAAATTACAAAGAAATTGGATTTTCTCACAAAAAATACTACATTTGTGAGAATTGATAACTAATTATCAAACAAACTTTGTAATAACCAATCAAAATTTAATAATTATGAACGCGCAAAGTATTGGAGAATCAGCAAAGGCAATATGGCATCTGTTACATGGAGATAACAGAAAATGGGAATACCAAGAGCTTAAAAAAGCAACCGGTCTTCGCGACAGAGAACTAAATGCAGCTATCGGCTGACTGGCATGTGAAGGAAAAATCCAGCTCGACGAAAGTATGCAAGGACAAAATACTGCATTGTATATCGAACTGAGTTACTATATCGGATAAAAATAAAAATGCGTTGCATTTTCCATAAGGCACTATAAAATATTTTGTGTAAATGGAAAATACGGGATTCAAGTTTGAGTCTCGTATTTTTTATTTTATAGATTTGCAAAATGAAGAAGATTATGAAAGAAAAGAATCAAGTAGTGCCTGATGAGGTGTTAAGCAAGGAGTTCCTTAGCCAGTTCAAGACAGAAGCGGATGTGAGCAAGTTTCTGAAACAGTTGCATGCCCAGGTGCTGGAGAAGATGCTTGAAGGCGAAATGGACGCCCATTTGGGCTATGAAAAGAATTCTGTGACAGGGAACAATACCGGCAACTCCCGGAATGGCAGTTATCCGAAGAAAATCCAGACCGAACATGGAGAGTCTGTCATTTCTATTCCACGTGACCGTAACGGCCAGTTTGAGCCGATAGCAGTGCCCAAACATGAAAGTCGTGGACTTTCTATAGAAAAGTTCGTTATCTCCCTATACGCCAAAGGAATGAGCGTTTCTGACATAGAGGAAGAGATGCGTGAGATTTATGAAATAGAGCTCTCTACATCGGCCATTTCCATCATTACCAACAAAGTCAATCAGGCTGCCCAGGAATGGCAGAACCGTCCTCTTGATCCTGTTTACCTGATAGTCTGGATGGACGGTATTGTCTTCAAGGTACGGGATAACGGTAAGATCATAAACAAGACTGTTTACCTTTGCGTCGGACTGAAACAGAACGGCCTGAAGGAAGTTCTTGGCATGTGGGTTGGCAAATCGGAAAGCTCTTCTTTCTGGATGGGCGTCCTGACCGACTTAAAAGCCCGTGGAGTGCAGGATATACTGATTACCTGTACCGACAATCTGAATGGATTTACGGATACTATCCGCAGTATATTCCCTCAGTCATCCACTCAAATCTGTGTGGTACATCAGATCAGAAACTCCTGTAAATATGTCGTTTATAAAGATAAGAAAGAGTTTACAGCGGATATGAAGAATATCTATAATGCACCCAACAAAGAGGTTGCAGCCACAGAACTTGACAATCTGGAAAAGAAATGGGGAGGAAAGTATCCTTATGCTATACTTTCATGGAGAAACAACTGGGATGATTTGACTGTTTTCTTCCAGTTTCCGCTGGAAATCAGGAAAATAATCTACACAACTAATCTCATTGAGAATCTAAACGGAAAAATCAGAAAGTACACCAAATCAAAGCTTTCATTCCCTTCGGATGATGCTGTAAAAAAGACCGTTTATCTTTCGCTTATGGAGATTGAAAAGAAATGGACAATGCCTATTTCAAACTGGGGCTTGATTATGAATCAATTTATGCTTATGTTTGAAAACAGAATTCAGATATAAGAACAAACTTACAACTGAATCCTGTTTCCATTTACACAAAATTTTGGACAGTGTCATTTTTTCTTTTTAGGTTTCAGGAGCTCTCGGTGAAATTTCATTTCAGCTCGCTGTATTTCAAAAATTTTCTTGGCAGAAAGAATTTTTTTGTATTTACGGACATATTCTAAGTCAAGCTTGTCAATTTGGATACGTGTTTCTATAACATCTTCTATCAACTGACCGTATTCACTTTCACTTACATTTTCTTCTTTAACTTTTCTTATCTTTTTCCAGGCTTCTTTGTTTAAGGCAGTTTTTCTATCCTGTAGCTCAAAATAAAGCGGGAAAAACTGTTTGGCCTCTTTGGTTGTAAGGTTTGCCTTTTCGGTAATGAATTTTTCTTGTATATTACGGAACTCTTCTTTACTCAGTTTAGCCTTCTGCGCATACACACTACTGCAGAAGCCTATGAAAAGAGCCAAAATATAAAATAGTTTTTTCATGTCTGGTTTAATTTTTCTTTAGTTGTAAATATTGTTGTCAACTTCGGTTAAGTATTGATATAATTCGTAGTCATCCATCATTGTCTGATTGACGATCGGATCGAGGTATTCGTCTGGTATTTCTGTGTAATTTCCAATTTCCATATCTGTGCTTTGTGATGAAGGTTGTTCGCCTACGAAAGCGCGTACAGTGAACATCAGACCTACAAACATGGCAGCCATGTAAACCCATGGCTTGATGCGATCCCACATTCTGATTTCTGGTTCAGGCATAACTTCTTTTTCAGGAAGTTGCTCCATCAGTTTCTCGCTAAAATCCTGGAAATATCCTTCTGGAACAGTGAAAGGATTCTTCTTTCCATATTTCTTCAGTAAATCTTTATCTTCCTTCATAGTATGTTACCCTCCTTTATTATATTAGATAGCTGTTTGCTCATAAGGATTAATCGTTTTGGTTTAAAAATTCTTCTATTTTTTTTACGGCATGATGATAAGAAGCTTTAAGGGCTCCCACACTTGTTCCCAGAATTTCGGATATCTCTTCATATTTCATTTCCTGGAAATATTTCAGGTTGAACACCATGCGTTGTTTTTCTGGAAGCGTTTGAATTGCTTTTTCAAATAGAAGCTGTGTATGGTCACCATCAAAATAGGGATCACTTTCCAGCTTGTTTAAGGCCATCGCTTCTTCATCATCAATCGAAAGTTGATTCTGTGCGCGTTGCTTGTTGAGAAAGTTCAGGCTTTCGTTTAGGGCAATACGGTACAGCCAGGTAGAAAGTTTAGCTTCTCCCCGGAAATAATTTAAGTTGCTCCACGCTTTGATGAAGGTATTTTGTAATAAATCATTTGCATCATCATGGGAGAGAACCATTCGCCTGATTTGCCAGTACAGTTGCTCACTGTATGCTTTTACTACTTCTCCGAAAGCAGCACGTTGAGTTTCCGGATATTGCAGTCGATTGATTACATCTTCCTCGTTGTATGTATTCATATTGTTCGATTCTTTATTTCAGTTGTTTGGATTGTTGTCTAGGCAATAGGGTTTAAGTTGGTTGGATTTTATTAACATTCTCATTAAAGAGTAATGTTCATGTTTTCTTGTGCCAGTATTGTTTCCGGAAAAATACTCTGTGCCTCTTGAAGTAGATGTGCCTCATCTTCATATCTTGCAGAGAAATGTCCTATAATCAACCGCTTGACTTGTGCATCGCGGGCAATCGTTGCGGCTTGTTCGGCTGTAGAGTGCATGGTTTGTTTGGCTCGGGCTGCCTCTGTTTTAGCGAAAGTCGCTTCGTGGAACAGTAAGTCTATACCTTTTATCTGTTCTGTAATGCGTGGAAGATATGCAGTATCGGAGCAGTAGGCATAAGAGCGTGGGGGATTGGAAGGAGTTGTGAGTCGTTCATTGGGAATAACCGTTCCTTCTTCTGTTACATAGTCTTCTCCGTTTTTTATTCGGTTTATCATACATACAGGAATATGATAGAAGTCTATCATATCACGTTTGATGTGGTTTTGAGTTGGTTTTTCACGGAAGATAAATCCACAAGTAGGCAGACGGTGGCGCAATGGAATTGTTTCTACCGTAACGGAACGGTCATCGTATATGATTGTTTGCTCGCTTGGGTTAAAGGTATGAAATATAACTTTATATGGCATGCCTTTACAGAAAAAGCCTATATGCGGTGTAAGCAGTTTTTCCAGCTCCGGATGACAATAAATGTGTAAGTCGGCTGTACGTTCCAGCATACCGAATGTAGAAATCAGTCCAATTAGTCCAAAACAATGATCTCCATGTAAGTGAGAGATAAATATATGGTTTAACCTGCTGAATTTTAATCGTGAGCGGCGTAGCTGGATTTGAGTACCTTCTCCGCAGTCGATCATAAATAGCTTTTCCCGGATGTTTATGACTTGTGAGGTTGCCATGTGCCGGGTTGTCGGTAGTGCCGATCCACATCCTAATATGTTTACTTCGAATTTTTCCATATAAACAAAGATAGGTATATTAATGGAGAACCGAAAATATGGGTAGAAAGATTTTAAATAAAATGAGGGAATACGATTGAGTTAATCAAGGCTTAAGGTATAAAAAAAGGGACTGTGCTTAGCACAATCCCTTTTCCTGATATCTAGAATTTAAGAATTATTTCTTACCTTCCAATTGTTCTTTCAAAGCAGCCAATGCATCGATGTCACCCAAAGTTGTAGAAGCAGCCTGGTTCTGAATCATAGGAGCTTCTTCTTTCTTAGATGATTTCTTTGTAGCTTTCTTTTCTGCTTTTTCTTCAGCTTTTGCTGCATCTTCGAAAATACGGCTGTGAGACAAGATGATTCTCTTAGCGTCTTTGTTGAATTCGATTACTTTGAATTCCAACTTTTCGTCCAACTGAGCCTGTGAACCATCTTCCTTAACCAAGTGTTTCGGAGTTGCGAAACCTTCAACACCGTAAGGCAATGCTACTACAGCACCTTTATCCAACATTTCGATGATAGTACCTTCGTGGATAGAACCTACAGTAAATACAGTTTCGAATACATCCCATGGATTTTCTTCCAACTGTTTGTGACCAAGGCTCAAACGACGGTTTTCTTTGTCGATTTCCAATACCTGAACTTCGATATCTGCACCAATCTGAGTAAATTCTGATGGGTGTTTGATTTTCTTAGTCCAAGACAGGTCTGAGATGTGAATCAAACCGTCTACACCTTCTTCGATTTCTACAAATACACCGAAGTTAGTGAAGTTACGTACTTTAGCAGTGTGCTTAGAACCTACAGGATACTTTTCTTCGATAGTTTCCCATGGATCAGCTTTCAGCTGTTTGATACCCAAAGACATCTTACGTTCTTCACGATCCAAAGTCAAGATTACAGCTTCGATTTCATCACCAACTTTCATGAAGTCCTGAGCTGAACGCAAGTGCTGTGACCAAGACATTTCAGAAACGTGGATCAAACCTTCTACGCCCGGAGCGATTTCGATGAATGCTCCGTAATCAGCCATAACGACAACTTTACCTTTAACGTGATCACCAACTTTCAAGTTTGGATCAAGGCTATCCCATGGATGCGGAGTCAATTGCTTCAAACCTAAAGCGATACGTTTCTTTTCATCATCGAAGTCAAGGATAACTACATTCAACTTCTGATCCAAAGAAACAACTTCGCGAGGATCGCTTACACGACCCCATGACAAGTCTGTGATGTGGATCAAACCGTCTACGCCGCCCAAGTCGATGAATACACCGTAAGATGTGATATTTTTAACAGTACCTTCAAGTACCTGACCTTTTTCAAGTTTACCGATGATTTCTTTCTTCTGCTGTTCCAGTTCAGCTTCGATAAGAGCTTTGTGAGAAACAACAACGTTTTTGAATTCCTGGTTGATTTTAACAACTTTGAATTCCATAGTCTTTCCTACGAATACATCGTAGTCACGGATAGGTTTAACATCAATCTGAGAACCCGGCAAGAATGCCTCGATACCGAATACGTCAACGATCATACCACCCTTAGTGCGGCACTTGATGTAACCCTTAATGATTTCTTCATTTTCAAGAGCTGCGTTAACACGATCCCAAGAACGAGTAGCACGAGCTTTCTTGTGTGACAGGATCAACTGTCCTTTTTTGTCTTCCTGGTTTTCGATGTATACTTCTACAGTATCACCAACTTTCAAATCAGGATTGTAACGGAATTCGCTCAACGGAATGATACCGTCTGATTTGTAGCCAATGTTAACTACAACTTCGCGTTTGTTCATTGCGATTACAGTACCATCTACAACCTCACGGTCGTTAACCTTGTTCAAGGTGCTGTCATAAGCTTTTTCAAGTTCTTCTTTGCTTACGTTGGTTACTGCATCACCGCTTTCATAAGCATCCCAGTTGAAATCTTCAATAGGAGCAATGTTTTTTAAGTTTTCCATTAAATTAATAAATTGTTTGTAAATAACTAATTGTGTTAGACTTTATATTGTTTATATAAATCGGCTGCAAAAGTACAATAAAATCCTGAATGATACAACATTTCATGATTTTTTTGATAGAAACTTTAAGAGATATTGGGAATTTCTGGTTAGGCTGTGTTAGGTTATGCTTCCAGTCTTACTTTATGTTTATAGTTGGATTCTTGTATAAGCAGGTTTGGATGTTTTGCTTCTTCTCGTGGAGGAAGATAGGAGAGAAGTGTTATGGGTTTATAAAAAAACTCGCGTGCAGGTGGATTGTTTTGCACGCGAGCTCTGCTTCTTATATATTCTTTTGATGTCTGATTAATCTGTTAATCTTCTAACGAATAATCAATAGTCGTAACTACACGCACTTTCTTAATATAAGGAGTATTGGCGTCACGATCTGTAATAGTGAACTGTCCTTGATTGGCGTGCCGTATTTTTCCTAGTTCGCTTTCCGAGTCTTTTGCAAATTTTTCCGCAGCCTGACGTGCGTTTTTGGTTGCTTCTTCTATCATTTGAGGTTTGATAGAATTAAGTCCCGTGTATTCATACTGCACATTGTACCGGTAGTCGCCTCCTGTTACTGCAATACCTCTTTTTAGCAATTCACCTTGTTCTGCTATAAGGCTTCTTACTAAATCCACTTTATTTGAAGTTACTGTAATGACAGTTGTAACGTTGTATCGGTAGGGACTATTGTCATTATTGCTGTATCGTTCAGCTTTTAGATCAATGATTTCAGGGGCATTAATGCTGATTTCTTTCTCGTCTATACCTTTTTCTATAAGAAACTGAGTAATGATTTTATTTGAGTTCTTTATATTGTCGTATAGAGCATTCAAGTCGTTGCCTAAGCTTTTGTACATAAGTGGCCATGTGACCTTATCAGCCGGTACTTCCATTTCTGCAAGTCCTTTGACATTTACGCTTCTGTCGCGTTCTGCGAACGATTTAAATCCTTTTTGGATGCAAATTCCCAGCAATAACAATCCGATTGCAAGGATTAATGATTCAATTCTAAAGTTCTTCATAATGGTTTAGTCTTTAATAGTTGGTTAGATAAATTTCTAAACCTAAGATAGTGATTAAAATCGAAAGGTGTGCTTTCGGGTCAGTAGAAATTTAGTGGGGATTATTTTTTATACTCGTAAAGTATTGCTTACTTCGCATTATGAAAAACGATTATTTGAATATGCTAGCCAGCCTCGTGTTGCCGGCTCAGATATTAGATTACTTTCTTATCTCTGGAGTTGAACAAACCTCTCAAGAGATTCATATTAGTCTGGATGAAAAGATGAATTCCAAGTTAAGCAATGACGAACATTTTGAATCCAAAGGTTTTATGGAAGCTGTTAATGTGACAGACTTTCCCATACGGGACCATAAGGTAATCCTCAAGATCAGACGTCGTCGTTGGACGGACTTGCGCACAGGTAAAAGTTTCAGTATTCCCATCGACCTCGATGTTGTAGCCAAGGGAACCAGATACTCCAAAGAATTTGGGGCTTTTTTAAAAGAAACGTATGGAGACATCCCCAGTGACCTGCCGTACGCTTGAGGAATTCTATCATATAGATGGTCATACATTTGAAAAACAGTACAAGGAGGTCCTCAGCGGATATCGTAATTGGGAACAGTTATCCCATGCCGGTGAATGGATGCTGTTTCCGGAAAATATGGGACCGTATCTGGCGATTGACGAGACCTCACTCTCCAACGGTGAACTTTACACCTTTGTAACCAACCGTGATGCCTGTACGAGAGAGTGCTCCCTGGTAGCTGTCGTGGCAGGAACTAAATCAGAGGATGTAATAGCTGTGCTGCAACGAATTGACGAGGAAAGCCGTTATGCCGTTAAAGAAGTGACACTTGACCTTTCAGACTCCATGCGCAAGATTGTACGGACTGCATTTCCTGAAGCCAGCCGTGTGATAGACCGTTTTCACATTCAGAGATTAGCTTGTGATGCTGTGCAAGAATTACGCATCAAACACCGTTGGGATGCCATACAGCAGGCCAATGAGGAAATGGAAGAAGCTAAGCGGAAGAACGAAGATTATGTCCCATACCGATATTCCAATGGCGATACCCGTAGGGAATTACTTATACGCTCCCGGTATCTGCTTTTCAAGTCAGCTGATAAATGGACAGAAAAACAGAAGCAAAGGGCAGCAATCCTATTTGAGGAATACCCTGACATCAAAAAGGCATACGGTTTGTGCCATTCCCTGCGGATGATTTTCTCTAAGAACACCATAAAGGACGCTGCACGTCTGGCTATGGCACGATGGTATAATAAAGTAGAAGAAGCAGGGATGCATTCTTTTAATGTCATTGCTGCTACTTTCTATGAGCACTATGATGAAATACTGAATTTCTACAACCATCGTTCTTCAAATGCGATGGTAGAATCGTTCAATGCAAAAATTAAACTGTTCAGAGCAAATCTAAGAGGCGTAGCTGATAAGAAGTTCTTTTTATTCCGCATTGCGAAGCTATATGCGTATCCCGGGTCAGTAGAAATTTAGTGGGGATTATTTTTTATACTCGTAAAGTATTGCTTACTTCGCATTATGAAAAACGATTATTTGAATATGCTAGCCAGCCTCGTGTTGCCGGCTCAGATATTAGATTACTTTCTTATCTCTGGAGTTGAACAAACCTCTCAAGAGATTCATATTAGTCTGGATGAAAAGATGAATTCCAAGTTAAGCAATGACGAACATTTTGAATCCAAAGGTTTTATGGAAGCTGTTAATGTGACAGACTTTCCCATACGGGACCATAAGGTAATCCTCAAGATCAGACGTCGTCGTTGGACGGACTTGCGCACAGGTAAAAGTTTCAGTATTCCCATCGACCTCGATGTTGTAGCCAAGGGAACCAGATACTCCAAAGAATTTGGGGCTTTTTTAAAAGAAACGTATGGAGACATCCCCAGTGACCTGCCGTACGCTTGAGGAATTCTATCATATAGATGGTCATACATTTGAAAAACAGTACAAGGAGGTTCTCAGCGGATATCGTAATTGGGAACAGTTATCCCATGCCGGTGAATGGATGCTGTTTCCGGAAAATATGGGACCGTATCTGGCGATTGACGAGACCTCACTCTCCAACGGTGAACTTTACACCTTTGTAACCAACCGTGATGCCTGTACGAGAGAGTGCTCCCTGGTAGCTGTCGTGGCAGGAACTAAATCAGAGGATGTAATAGCTGTGCTGCAACGAATTGACGAGGAAAGCCGTTATGCCGTTAAAGAAGTGACACTTGACCTTTCAGACTCCATGCGCAAGATTGTACGGACTGCATTTCCTGAAGCCAGCCGTGTGATAGACCGTTTTCACATTCAGAGATTAGCTTGTGATGCTGTGCAGGAATTACGCATCAAACACCGTTGGGATGCCATACAGCAGGCCAATGAGGAAATGGAAGAAGCTAAGCGGAAGAACGAAGATTATGTCCCATACCGATATTCCAATGGCGATACCCGTAGGGAATTACTTATACGCTCCCGGTATCTGCTTTTCAAGTCAGCTGATAAATGGACAGAAAAACAGAAGCAAAGGGCAGCAATCCTATTTGAGGAATACCCTGACATCAAAAAGGCATACGGTTTGTGCCATTCCCTGCGGATGATTTTCTCTAAGAACACCATAAAGGACGCTGCACGTCTGGCTATGGCACGATGGTATAATAAAGTAGAAGAAGCAGGGATGCATTCTTTTAATGTCATTGCTGCTACTTTCTATGAGCACTATGATGAAATACTGAATTTCTACAACCATCGTTCTTCAAATGCGATGGCAGAATCGTTCAATGCAAAAATTAAACTGTTCAGAGCAAATCTAAGAGGCGTAGCTGATAAGAAGTTCTTTTTATTCCGCATTGCGAAGCTATATGCGTATCCCCACTAAATTTCTACTGACCCGTGCTTTCCGTTTGGTTTTATTAAATATTGAAGGGTAAAATAAAAAAAAGACCATGAATCTCATGGTCTTTTCAGAAGAGCGGAAGACGGGACTCAAACCCGCGACCCTCAGCTTGGAAGGCTAATGCTCTATCGACTGAGCTACTTCCGCAATTTTAGTGGGCAAAGATGGATTCGAACCACCGAAGGCGTAAGCCAGCAGATTTACAGTCTGCCCCATTTGGCCACTCTGGTATTTGCCCAACAGATTAATAATATTTTCAGAAGAGCGGAAGACGGGACTCAAACCCGCGACCCTCAGCTTGGAAGGCTAATGCTCTATCGACTGAGCTACTTCCGCAATTTTAGTGGGCAAAGATGGATTCGAACCACCGAAGGCGTAAGCCAGCAGATTTACAGTCTGCCCCATTTGGCCACTCTGGTATTTGCCCTTTCGCAACTGATTGACTAGTGTTTTTCTCAATTGCGATGCAAAGGTACAACTATTTTTTTAATTTGCAAACAAAATCTATCATTTTTATTGCAGTAATTGCACATTCATCGCCTTTATTGCCTAATTTTCCTCCTGCTCGTTCTTCAGCCTGTTCCATGTTATTGGTCGTGATTAGGCCGTAAATCACTGGTATATCGGTAGTTGCATTCAGTTGTGTAATTCCTTGAGTTGCTCCGGCGCAAACATAGTCAAAATGTGGAGTATCTCCACGAACTACGCATCCTAAAGCTATTACTGCATCAACTTTTCCACTTTTTATCATTTGTGCTGAGCCGAAAGTTAATTCAAAACTTCCTGGAACTGTTTGTACAAGTATGTTTTCGTCTTTTGCACCATGCTTTTTCAATGTTTTTACCGCACCTTCCAATAATGCGCCAGTTATATTGCTGTTCCATTCTGAGACAACAATTCCAAAACGCATTTGAGAAGCGTCGGGTACAGAGGTGAAATCGTAATCTGATAAGTTGTGATATGCTGTTGCCATAATAATTATGTATAAATGATTAGATGAATATGAAATAAAAAATCATTCGGAGTAAAGTTTGAATCTCATGAGCATCCACGTTGATGTATCCGAGATTCTTCGCTTTGCTCCGAATGACAATACCTTATTATATATGTAATAAATATGCTAGTTATTATTTGATTGAAGCACGGTCAATGTATTTATCAATGTCCATTGCCTGGAATGAGTTTGCATATTTTGTTTTAATTTGCTTGTAAGCTTCAACAGCTTCTGCATTTTTACCTTGCTTTTCAAGTATCTGACCAGCCTGAAGCAAGTAGATTGGGCTTAAAGTAGTGCTGTTTGCTTTGTCTGCAGCTTTCAGCAATGTTGCAGCTGCTTTGTCAAGCTGTCCCATCTGAGCATAACAGTTACCCATTGTACCAATAATGGCAGGAGCAACCATATAATCATCTGCGCTGAATTTATCCAGATATTTTGCAGCTTCTTCATACTTTCCGAGCTGTGCATAGCAAATACCAGCATAAGCATTTGCCAAGTTTCCTGCTTCTGTACCGCTGAATTCATCTGCTATTTTCAGAAAACCTGCGTAACCCAAGCTGTCACCCTTCAGTGCAGTTTCATAATTGTCGTTGCCAAAATACTGTTCACCTTTGAAAAGTGCCTCAGAAGCTTTCAACTCTTTAGGTTCACCGATAAAATGTTTGTAAGCCAATGTGCCACATACGATAACAACAATAGCTACTACAATACCTACTAACAGGTTTTTGTACTTTAAAAGGAATGCTTCAGAAGTACTCAGTGCTTCATCTACATTCAATGGGTCATGAGTGTGTTTTTGTTCTGCCATTTTATTTAATTGTTTTTTATTATTTCTCTTCTATTATTTAGTAATTTATATTTCGGTCAGCAAAAGTAGTTTATTTATGTTTATAAATGAAATTTGCGGGCATGTTTTTTTATCAATCGTGCTTTTATTGCTAATTTTGTAGTCTGAATTTAGGTTTTGAACTATGTGGCTTAAACGCATCTCTATATTAAACTATAAAAATCTGGAGCAAGTAGAAGTTGCTTTTTCACGTAAAATGAATTGTATAATAGGCAAAAATGGGATGGGAAAAACCAATTTGCTGGATGCAGTTTATTATCTTTCGTTTTGTAAAAGTGCTACCAATGCCATTGATTCACAAAATATTTTGCATGATCGTGACTTTTTTGTTGTGCAGGGGTTTTATGAAACGGACGAGGGAGAGCCCGAAGAAGTATATTGTGGGCTGAAACGCCGTCAGAAAAAGCAATTCAAACGTAATAAAAAAGAGTATTCACGCCTGTCAGACCATATAGGGCTGATTCCTCTTGTCATGGTTTCACCGGCCGATTCGTGGTTGATTGCAGGTGGAAGTGAAGAGCGGCGCAGATTTATTGATGTCGTCATTTCGCAGTTTGACCGTGAATACTTAGAGGCTCTGATCCGTTATAACAAAGCCCTTCTTCAGAGAAATTCATTGCTTAAAGCAGATGTTGAACCGGAAGAAGAGCTGATGTTGGTGTGGGAGGAGATGATGGCTGCTTCCGGTGAAACGGTATATGCCAAGCGTAAAGCCTTTATTGATGAATTTATTCCCGTTTTCCAGTCGTATTATTCTTATATTTCCCAGGACAGGGAGCAAGTAAGCTTGTCCTATGAGTCGCATGCTGCCAAAGGAAATCTTCTTGAACAACTGAAGGAGGTTCGTCAGCGTGATCGTATTTTAGGATATTCTACCCGTGGTATCCATAAGGATGATTTGATAATGCAGCTGGGAGATTTCCCCATTAAGCGGGAAGGCTCTCAGGGGCAGAATAAAACGTATCTGATAGCGTTGAAGTTAGCTCAGTTTGAGTTCCTGAAGCGTACCGGAAGTCGTACCACTCCCATCGTATTGTTAGATGATATTTTTGATAAGTTGGATGCTTCTCGTGTTGAGCAAATTGTAAAATTGGTTGCTGGAGACAGTTTCGGACAAATATTTGTGACCGATACGAACAGAGATCATTTGGATAAAATCTTACGTAAGATCGAAGGAGATTATAAACTCTTTGAAGTTGATGGTGGAGTTGTATCTGAACGTTGCAATGAAGAGGAGGAAATATGAAGCGGAATAATACAGAACAGGTAGGAGAGGTGTTGCGGCGTCTTCTCAGACAGGAGGGACTTGAAACTCCTTTGAATGAATATCGGCTGGTTGATGCCTGGAAGGATGTCGTGGGGGAAGCTATTGCTCGTTATACGACTAATATATACATTAAGAATCAAGTACTTTTCGTACATTTGTCTTCATCCGTTCTCCGTCAGGAGCTGATGATGAGTCGTCAATTGTTGATTCGTAACCTGAATTCACAAGTAGGAGCACAGGTTATTGTAAATATCATCTTCCGTTGATGATATTCGGTGGAATTTTACATACTCTTTTATTTGTTTGGTATGAAAGATTCCTCTTCACTCCACACTTCATCCATAGGCTTGTCGAATATTTCGGTAGGGATATACGTACAAATCTGAAAGTGAAAGCAGATACCTATTTTATATGCATTAAGTTGCTTAAGCAGTCGGTCGTAATATCCCTTTCCTCTTCCCAGACGATTACCCTGTGAGTCGAATGCTACACCAGGGATAATGGCAAGGTCTATTTTGTCATAGTTGCTTAAAAGTTCACCTTGAGGTTCTTCTATATTGTAACTGCCTTTTTGAAGATCCTGTTTTCCTGTATAATATCGTAGTTCGAGCTCGTCACCTTTTACAACAGGCAAGATAATGTTTTTACTATGACTCCATTTTTCGATGAAATCGTGCGTTTGTACCTCATCAGGCAATGAGTAATACATTAATATTGTTTGGGCTTCAGCAAAAAGTGGATGCCTTTCCAATTTGCTTAGCAGCAACGTAGAGTATGTAGCCAATTCATGATTAGTATACATTTTTTTTTTGTCTGCGATGCAGCGACGTAGTAAACGTTTTTCTTCTTTTAACATATTGAGTGAGAGGATTAAGATCAACTAAAAGTAACCGTAATAATTATCTATTATAGAATCTAAATATTTAGAGCCTTATCAAACCCCAGTTTCAGGATAATGATAAGGCTCTTTTATTGTAAATAAAGTAGTCAAGCTTCAGATTCTAAATTCCTTTTTATGGAACTTGAGTTTTGACATACTCTCTTATTCTTTGAATATTCGTTGAATTAAGACGCTTCGTTTATTTTTCTGAAGTTTTTTCTGGAGCTTGGGGGAATGATTCTCCTTTTTCCAGTACTTCAAGAGCCTTTTGTACAGTCTTATCTGTCAAGTTTGAATAAGTGATGTATGCCTCTATGCCTAACATGTTGTAAATGATGTTTCCATATAAGCTTTCTTCGAACAGCTGTTTCGATTTATACATCAGGATATTCCGACGTTTTAGTCCTTTCTTCTCTGCATATTCAGCGAACTTCTCTAACAGATTTTGAGTTTTTAAATAAGCTTCCATCTTTTGGGGAGTATCATACTCTTTAAGCTTGTTACGGTTTTTATCTGTATAGTCGAGCGTATAACGGATAATTAAGCCGCGTGTAGCAGCCATTCTGTAATATGAAGTCATACCTGTTGTATCTTGCGGAACAAAAATATCCGGCATGATACCACCACCTCCATATACCGTTCGTCCTAAGCTTGTATGGTAAATTTCTTTTATATTCTGCTTGATACTGTCGGCTGAGAAAAATTCTCCATGTTCGTAACGGGTGATAATGTCCATTTCGTATTCTGCATCATTTCCTTTTTCATAAGGCTTCTGAATACAACGTCCGGAAGGTGTATAATAACGTGCGATAGTCAATCGGATAGCAGAACCGTCGCTGAATTCGATAGGCTGCTGTACAAGACCTTTTCCAAAAGAACGGCGGCCGATAATGGTTCCTCGGTCATTATCTTGAATTGCTCCGGCAAAAATCTCGCTGGCCGATGCAGATCCTTCGTCCATTAAGACAATAAGTGGCATAGTCTGGCTGCTTCCTGTTCCGTTTGAAGTATAATTTTCACGTGGCGACTTTCTTCCTTCCGTATATACAATAAGTTTATTGTTCGGCAAGAATTCATTTACCATCTGAATGGCAGCTGCCATATATCCTCCAGTGTTTCCACGAAGGTCTATAATCATACCTTTGCAGTTTGCCTGAGACAATTGTGCTAATGCAACCAGCAGCTCCGGATAGGTTGTCTCACCGAATTTGTTGACTTTGACGTATCCGAATTTGTCATTAATCATGTAAGCTGCATCAATACTTTTCACAGGTATATCTCCACGTACCACGGTGAAATGAAGAATTTCTTTTTCTCCCGGTCGGTATATACCTAATTTGACTTTACTTCCTTTTTCGCCTTTTAGACGACGCATGGCTTCCGAATTGGTCACTATTTTTCCTACGAAGCTAGAATCGTCTACCTCTACGATACGGTCGCCGGCAAGAAGGCCGACTTTTTCAGACGGACCACCTTGAATTACACTGTTAATATGAATCGTATCATCTTGTATCGTAAACTGAACTCCGATACCACTGAAACTTCCTTTCAGATCCGAATTAACAGCTTCCAGGTCTTTTGCCGGAATATATGATGAATGCGGGTCCAGCTCGGCAAGGATTTGCGGCATGGCTTCTTCTACCAGATTGAACATACTTACAGTATCTACATATTGTTCATCGATTATATGCAGCAGGGCATTCAGTTTATTAGAAGATGTATTGATGATTCCCAGCTTGTTGCCAGAAAAATGATTCGTATAAAACGTTCCTATCAGGATACCAGCTACAAGACAGATAGCCAGTAGGAAAGGCATTAGTCGATTCTTGTTACTACTCATATCTTTTATTCGTTAGGAGTTAAATAAACTAGTTCTATATTTGCACGTTTTAGGAGTTCCAATCCATCTTCCAGCCGATATTTTTCAGCAAAAACCACACGCTTTATTCCAGCTTGGATAATAAGCTTGGCACATTCTATGCAAGGAGATGCTGTGACATAAAGGGTTGCTCCCTCACTGCTGTTGTTCGATCTTGCTATTTTTGTGATAGCATTGGCTTCTGCATGCAGTACATAAGGCTTAGTGATGCCATGTTCATCTTCACACACGTTTTCAAATCCCGCCGGAGTACCATTGTATCCGTCAGAAATAATCATTTTGTTCTTTACTATCAAGGCACCTACTTTTCGCCGGTTACAGTATGAGTTTTCCGACCAGATAGTAGCCATTTGCATATAGCGCTTGTCAAGAATCTCTTGTTTGTTTTCCGTATTTTCCATAACATAATATATTAATGTCTGAATTGCATACATGTGGTACGTTCATTGGGTGCAAGGCGCAACATGATATTGTCGCCTTGATAAAATTGAACGTTTTTCAGTTTATCTATAAATTCTTTGTTCTTTCCAGAAAGACTTACCGTACATTCTATCTGAGTAATTCTGATAGAACGGTCTTTGGCATTGGCCTGCCATTTACCGCTATACGTACCATTCTCGATATTGCCCTGAACCGTTCCGTCGTCGTTGAACATAATGCTGAAAGCGTTTATTACTTTCAAATCTTCAGGCTTGGTATATGTAGGTTTGGCATTGGCATTATAATTATTCCAGTCTATGCCTGTATAATAATTTACCAGTTGCCACTGGCCACTGACAAAAATTTCATTTATGTCATCTTCCTGATTGCAACTGCCCAACAAGAAAGGCAGTACAAATAGCAGACAGCGTATATATTTTCTTATATCTAGCTTCATTTTATTCCATTTCGTTTTAGTAATGCGTGAATGGTCGGTTCTTGTCCCCGGAATCGTTTGTAAAGAGTCATCGGGTGTTCAGTTCCTCCTTTTGATAAAATATTGTCCCGGAACGATTGGGCAACATCCTGATTGAATATTCCTTTCTCCTTGAAAACAGAGAAAGCATCGGCATCAAGCACTTCAGCCCATTTATAGCTATAATATCCGGCAGAATATCCTCCCGACATGATATGTCCGAATTGTACGGTCATGCATGTTTCCTTTACCGGAGGTAATAATTGCGTGCGTTTCCATGCTTCACGTTCATATTCACGAACATCACCGTCGAACACCTTATCCCGGGTGTACCAAGCCATATCCAGTAATCCGAAACTGATTTGTCGCAGACAAGCGTAAGCAACATTAAAGTTTGAAGCATCTATAATCCGTTGCAACAATTCTTCCGGAATAGATTCGTTTGTCTGATAATGACGTGCAAATGTATTAAGAAAATCTTTTTCAATGGCAAAGTTTTCCATTATTTGCGAAGGCAGTTCTACGAAGTCCCAGTAGACATTTGTCCCACTCATGCTTTTAAAGCGAGTGTTGGCGAATATACCATGCAGCGCATGTCCGAATTCGTGAAGGAATGTATTTACTTCCGAAAAAGTGAGCAATGCAGGCTTATTGGCTGTCGGTTTGGTAAAGTTCATGGTTACAGAAACATGAGGACGACTGTTGGTTCCGTTTGCTTCTATCCATTGCTCTTTGTAGCTTGTCATCCATGCTCCAGAGCGCTTTCCCGCACGCGGATGGAAATCAGTATACAGAACAGCCAGATAACTGCCGTCTTTATCATATACTTCATAAGCCTTTACGTCCGGATGATATACCGGGATGTCTTTATTCTCTTTAAATGAAATACCATATAGGCGGGTTGCCAGTCCGAATACACCTTCCTTGACCCTGCTTAACTCAAAGTAGGGGCGAAGTGCTTCCTCGTCGAGATTGAATTTCTCATTTTTCAGTTTTTCTGCATAATATGAAAAATCCCACGGCATCAGCTGGAAGTCTTTTCCTTCTGTACGTTGTGCAAGCGCTTCAATTTCTTTCACTTCTTCTCGGGCGGTTGGCGTATATGCTTCCAGCAGCTGATCGAGTAACTGATATACTCGCTCACTGTTTTCTGCCATACGTTTGCGAAGTGCGTAGTCTGCATAATTCTTAAATCCGAGAAGCTGTGCTAGCTGCATGCGCAGATTTACCAATTGTTTTACAACATCCTCATTGTTCTGCTCATTGTCGTGTATACATTGGGTATTGTAAGCCATATACAGTTTACGGCGCAATTCGCGGTTCTCACAATATTTCATGAAAGGAACATAGCTGGGTGCTTGCAGGGTAATTATCCAGCCATTTTTCCCTTTTTCTTTTGCTGTATGAGCCGCAGCTTCTATAATACTTTCAGGGAGTCCTTTCAACTGCTCTTCAGAATCTAAAAGCAACTCGTAGCTATTTGTTTCTTTCAAATGGTTTTGTGAGAAACGCAGAGTCAGTGAACTTAACTCTGTACTTATTTTTCTGAATGTTACTTTATCTTCTTCTGACAGGTTAGCTCCGTTTCGTACAAAACCGTCGTATGTCTTTTCAAGCAGTCGCAATTCTTCCGGAGTAAGCTTCAGGTTCTTTCTGTCTTCGTAAACCTGCTTTACGCGTTCAAAGAGTTTTTCATTTAAGCTGATATTGTTGCTGTGCTCCGAAAGTAAAGGCATCATTTTCTCTGCAATTTCATCCAGTTCATTGCAGGTTTCAGCACTCATCAGATTAAACATTACTGTAGTTACCTGATCCAGTAACTTGCCCGACTGTTCCAGTGCCAGTATTGTATTTTTGAATGTCGGTTTTTCCGGATTCGATATAATATCATTTATCTCTTTATCTTCCTGGCTGATTCCTTCCCGGATAGCAGGCTCGTAATGTACAAGCTCTATCTTGTCAAAAGGAACGGTTCCGTGCGGCGTTGTATATGGTTGTAAAAACGGGTTTTCCATAAATAAAGTTTTTTTATTCTCTTTGTAATTACTCAATGTTTCCATGTCGGGTATATCGATAATTCTTCGGCTCAACCGGATAACTCCTCCGTCTTTTAGTTCGTTCAGCACTTTCGATACATTAATTCTTGTATCGTCAATCTGTTCTGCAAGGTCTTCCATGCGAATCTGGAGTTTCTTTTCCCCGGTAGGAGTGATGCACCGGAGTTGCATGAAATTTACTATTTTATCCAGTGTGTCACTTGCATGTGGGCTTTTCAGCTTACGGTAGATCGTTTGTGCCCGGTTACTCAACATGTTTAAATAATTGAGCTGAAATATCTCATATTTATTAAGCTCCGACAGAATATAAGCTTTGTCTATGGTTATGGCATTTACATTTGTATGTGCATAATACGATGCCGTATATTGCGGATACATGCCAAACAGTGAGTAAGGCTCAATGATTTGAGGGCTTTCCAGTGTTTCGTGGATGGTATAATGGTAAGTATGGTCTACAGACTCAGCGCGTATTTCACCTTGTAAAATGAAAATGATATTGTTACAATAATCACCTTGTTTTACAATGCGGCTTCCGGCTGTATACTTCTGAAAATGCAATCTAACTTTTTCCAGTATGGATGTAAAGTCTTCCTTGCATAGTCCTTGAAACAGAGGTAGCAATAAAAGCTTATCGTACATAGTGCTTTGCATCGGCATTTAACTTTATTAAGTTATATTTTAACGTACAAAAGTAGCGAATATTTTGAATGTTTTTCCGGCTTTTACCTTTTTTATCGTTTCTTTCCGTCTGATAATGTTTGCCTGCTCCCTTGCATTATGGTTATTTTTGCATAACTTTGCGTAACATTAATCGTAATGAAGAGAATATGGGAACTTTAAATTTTCAAGAGCTGATCAGTGCTTTTATCGTATTGTTTGCAGTAATTGATATAATAGGTGCTGTGCCTATTATTTTAGATTTAAAGCAAAAAGGTCGTGCGGTAAATGCTGTTCAGGCTACTTTAATTGCTGCGGCATTATTGTTAGGGTTCTTTTTTGCCGGTGATATGATGCTGAAGCTATTTCAGGTTGACATTGCTTCGTTTGCCGTTGCCGGAGCATTTGTAATTTTTCTAATGTCGCTGGAAATGATTCTTGATATAGAGATATTTAAGAATACAGGACCTATAAAAGAGGCGACACTGGTCCCTTTGGTTTTCCCTCTGCTTGCCGGAGCCGGTTCGTTTACTACCTTGCTTTCACTAAGAGCCGAATATGCTTCCATTAACATTATTATCGCGCTACTGCTAAATATGGTGTGGGTATATATCGTACTGAAGATGACCGACCGTATAGAACGCATTTTAGGGAAAGGTGGTATTTATATTATCCGGAAATTCTTCGGTATAATTTTGCTTGCTATTTCCGCTCGCCTGTTTACTGCAAATATAACTTCTTTGATAGATCAGTTCCAACAGTTAAAATAATAAAATCAGGACAAGCCATGCAGGAGAAAAACTGCAGCTTGTTCCCGATTTATCCAGATGTAGAGAGACTTTATTTTCGTATTTCTCCACTTCCGATACATAAATGGGCGTCTTTGTCGTAAATAACCCCAAACTGACCGGGAGCGATACCTTGTATTTTTTCAGAGCTTCTGATGTGGCATATGCCATTCTTTAATATGAGATTTCCCTGATGAAAGCCGTCTGTGTGGCGGACTTTAAAGCAGACTTGCTGTTCTTTTTCCGTAAGCCATGGATTGTCTGTAATGAAATGAAAGTCTGTTAATTTGAATTCATTGCTGTATTGCTGTTCTGTGTCATATCCATGCGATACATACAATATATTGTTTTCTGTATCTTTGTCTACAACAAACCACGGACCTCCACTCAATCCCAGTCCTTTACGTTGGCCGATAGTATGAAACCAGAATCCGCGATGTTTGCCTATTTCTTTACCCGATTCCAGTTCTATGATACTTCCCTGGCGTTCTCCTAAGAAGCGTCGTATAAAGTCGTTGTAATTGATTTTTCCTAGAAAACAGATTCCCTGACTGTCTTTCCTTTGTGCGCTGGGCAGTTTTGCCTGAGCTGCAATATGGCGTATTTCTTTTTTCATGTAACCGCCTAACGGAAATAGCAATTTGGAAACTTGCAGATAATTGATTTGAGCCAGAAAGTCAGTCTGGTCTTTAATCGCATCTTTTGCTGTTGCCAGCCAGGTTTTTCCATTCAGTTCACAAGTTGACGCGTAATGTCCTGTCGCTATTTTATCGTAAGCATATCCAGCCTTTTGCTCAAAACAACCGAATTTGATCAGCTTGTTGCACATTACATCCGGATTGGGAGTAAACCCGTTTCGAACCTTTTCTATTGTATATGCTACCACCTGATCCCAATATTCTTTCTGAAGGTCAATAATCTCCAGTTGCAGACCGTAACGGCGTGCCGTAGCAGTAGCCAGTTCGATATCCTCTTCTGCCGTACAACTAAGTTCGTTGTCGGTGTCCATTCCTATCTTAATGTAAAATAAGTCAGGTTTGTATCCTTGCTCGCAGAGTAAATGTACGGCTACGGCACTGTCTACTCCGCCTGAGATAAGTGCAGCTATATTCATGGGCGATATTTTGTTTGTTGCAAAGATACCGCCTATCAGCTTTGTAGCAAATACCTTTTTTAGGGTATTTTGCATTTACTACCTGCCATATAGCTTGTCGATCAGGTCACTTCTTCCTATTTTCTTCAGCTCATTGATGATAGCACGCCGTTCTTCTGGCTTGTACCAGAAGAAGAACATACGCTGTGCCAGTTTGTCTTTCTGAGTTTTGGCAGAGAATACAGGTTCCAGTGTATAAGGATGATAGCCTGTATACCATGCCTCTGTAGCTACAGTCATAGGAGTAGGAGTAAAGTCCTGTACCTGCTCCAGGTGGAAATCCAGCCGTTTGGTGATAACGGCAAGTTCAGCCATATCTTCTTCAGTACATCCCGGGTGACTGCTGATGAAATAAGGAATGATTTGCTGACGCAGGTTCAGCTCCTTATTTATTCGGTCGAAGATACGTTTGAAGCGATAGAACTGTTCAAACGGCGGTTTACGCATGATATAAAGCACACGGTCGCTGGTATGTTCCGGAGCCACCTTCAAGCGTCCGCTTACATGACGTGCTATCAGCTCCCGAGTGTATTCCGCCGTACTCTTGTTTACTTCAGGATCCTTGCTCTCGTGCAACAGTAAATCATATCGGACACCGCTTCCGATAAAACTCTTTTTAATCTTAGGGAGCGCATCGACAGCATGATAAATATCCAGCAGCGGGCGATGATCGGTATTCAGGTTCGGACACACCTTAGGATGGATACACGACGGGCGTTTGCACCGGCGGCACATACGTTCGTCACGTCCGTGCATACCATACATGTTTGCCGAAGGTCCTCCCAGATCACTTAAGTAACCTTTAAAATCAGGCATTTCCGTAATAGCCTTTACTTCCTTTAAAATACTTTCCTTGCTCCGGCTCACGATAAATTTTCCCTGATGCGCAGAAATCGTACAGAAAGCACATCCTCCGAAGCATCCCCGATGAATATTGACCGAGAATTTTATCATGTCGAAGGCAGGAATCCGCTTCCCTTTATACTTAGGATGAGGCAAGCGGGTATAAGGCAAGTCGAACGACATATCAAGTTCTCCCTGTGTCATTGGAGGGTATGGAGGATTCACCACTACCACATCGTTTCCAACTTCCTGATAGATGCGTGCAGCTTCATATTTATTCGATTCCTCCTCAATATGGCGGAAGTTTTGTGCCTGTTTCTTTTTATCCTTCAAGCACTCCTCGTGTGAAAACAAGCGCAAATCGTTTTCGCTGGAAGCAAACTTAGCTTTCCGGCACAAATAAGCCGTTTGAGGTAAGTCGTAGGGGATAGCACCGTCTGTTTTCAGCCGTTTGCATAAATCTGTAATGGGTTTTTCTCCCATTCCGTATATCAACAAGTCGGCTCCTGATTCAGTCAGGATAGAAGGACGGACTTTGTCTTCCCAATAATCATAATGAGTCAACCGGCGCAGGGAAGCCTCGATTCCCCCCAGGATGACTGGTACGTCCGGATAGAGTTTTTTCAATATCTGAGTATAAACAATGCTTGGATATTCCGGACGCATGTCATGTCGTCCGTCGGGAGTATATGCGTCTTCACTGCGCAGACGTTTGTTGGCCGTATATTTGTTGACCATACTATCCATACATCCGGCAGAAACACCGAAAAACAATCGTGGTCGTCCCAGTTTTTTGAAATCGCGCAAATCGTCACGCCAGTTAGGCTGGGGAATAATGGCCACTTTTAGTCCTTGTGCTTCCAGCATACGACCGATGACGGCAGCACCAAACGAAGGATGATCTACATATGCATCTCCACTGAACAGGATAACATCCAGTTCATCCCATCCTCTCAATTCTACTTCTTTTTTGGTTGTAGGCAACCAGTCGGTTAGTTTATACTCTTTCAAATTTCAATATTTTTAGTTAGTCACAGGCATTGCCCTTTTCTTAAATTCCTTGCCAGAAAACAAGGAAAGAGCCTGTTTTAAAATTTCGGATATGTGTTTTTCCGGCATTTTTACAGCTTTCTTTTACGGAAAACTAAAAAATAAACCGGTATGAAATTTAAAACAGGCCCTTTCTTATTATTCTTCTTCTGTTTCTTCTTCTGTTGTCTGTTGTTCGTTTTCCCACTTAATGTAAAGCAGAATCAACTGATGAAGTCCGAATGCCTTCATATTATTGTGGTAAATAACATCAATGCAAAGATCTAATAAATCTTTACAATTCTCTGTCATGGATGCGATAAGCGAACGGACATTCAGTTTCAGCTTGTCAAGAACCGATTCATCAACAATACCGTTGCTGTCTATCAGTTGTTGGAACAAGGCATATTTTTGAATTGTTTTCAGATGTTCTTCCGATATCTCCATGCTGCGTGTGCCAGATACGTTTGTTTGTATTGTGTACATAGTCTTGATTATTTTTAACGTTTACATGAGCAAAGATAAAAAATTAAATGAATAGAGAGCATTATTTCTCCTCAAAAAAGTGCAGCATGGCTTTCATGACATGTGTCCGCTGGTCAGCATTCACGATACTTTCGAAAGGGAAGCCCAAAACAAAAGTACGGTACGCTCCTTTATAAACCACTCCGGCACACTGTTTTCCTTCTGTATAACAAAATACAGGGAAAGCTTGTTCAGCTGGAAGAATACAGTCGGGGGCAGGAACAGCATACGTCTGCTCATTGGCACCACGTGGAATCTGAAACCTGATATTCGTTCCGAAAATCTCTCCCGAGCGTACATGTTTCATGCTTCCTCCGTATGTGTATTTCAAAACATTGGCGGTGAAGTTTGTATCGCCCAGCTTATTACCGATATAAGAACCGCTGATAAACAATTTTCCTCCACCTCGACAATAATTGGTAAGAGCCTGTTGCATACGGTTGCTCAAAGTGCTGTTTTCTGCTCCATAAATAATATCTACCATGTAATACGGAGTTAAATCAGTAGAACCACTCTCAACAGTTTCGCTGCTGCATGACACAAACGAATAGCGTCCGGCTGTCTGGATAGCTTTACCGTGCACAAACGGATAATCGAATGTATTTCCGGCAATCTGCATTCCTTCCAGCTCATTGCCGCTATAACCTAAACCATCTTCAGTTTCAATACCGGCTTTTGTGCGGTTAAAATTCTGCTGGTAGCCGCAAAATGCTGTCGTGCTGATGTATGGCAATCCCGGGTCGGACTGAATATCAAAACCTTGCATCATAAGGTTATTCATTGATTCCGGTCCACTTGTACGGTGAAATGCATTTACAATGAGTACTGTACCTTTACTTCTCTTTGCCTTGTAAGCCGACAAAATTTCTGAAGGGAAACTTTCACCTCCCTTATTTACAGCGGTAACCTTGAAACTATAAACCAGCCCAGGTTCTGCTTTTACAGTAAAACTGCTCCCTTTTACGTATGTTCCATTGTCGAATCCACCATATCCGATACGCGTATAAACCACATATCCCTGAGCTTTTGCTGTTGGTTCCAACGGGTCTTCTGTTGGAATCCAGCGCAGTTCGAATGTATTTTTCTTCTTTCCTTCAGTCACTGCAAAATGGCTGACTGGCAACGGCTGAACTGTATAGTTGCTATGATGCATTTCTGCGAGGTATTTCAATATCGATTTGTAAACAGAACGTGCTACCGTAAATTTAAATTCCGGTTCATAGCCCAGTTTCAAATCGGCGAAATTCTGATGCGAAAGTGTTTCGAGTATCATCGAAGGTACAGCCGGCAGGCGAGTTTCGCTATAGTTCCGGTTCCACATGCTGCGTCGTGCCCACTGTATGCCAAAGCGTGAACTGATATCTTTTTGCAATCCGGTCAGTACCATGTCTGTCAAGTCGCGTGATGCATAACGTGAAATCCCGCTGTTTACCTTTCCGTCGTTGAAATTGGTTGTATAGATACCCAGTGAGCCAACCAGCGCATCGTCAGTCTTGAATCCGGCATCACTATGCATGGCAAAAGTCAGTTCGAAAGGAACTTTCAGACCTTTTTCCGTGGGATTGAACACCGAACCTCCACTTAGGTAGTTGGTCATCAGTGAACGTGCATTGATATCATCATTATAATCGTTTTCCCCCTGACTCTTGCTGTATACCTCGTATGGCATTCCTGCCCATTGCCCCCAGTAACGTGCTCCTTCCAGGTAACGTGGTACTCCGCTGACGTTTCCGCCACGAATGATATTTCCCATACCACCTCCAAAGCGGACAGCGTCGGCGCAAACTACACCTTTTTGCGAACTTTCGTTACTCAGTACTACCATACCGTAATCGTTCACCCCTTTGTCGAATTCGAATGTACCCAGATACACCCACGTTCCGCCACCCATTTGCTGGTTGACTTTAAATTCGGTGACGCCTCCTTTATGGAATACCAGATATTTGGCATCCGAAACACTCTGAGGCAAAGTTTGATAACTTACATATACAGCATATTTTCCTGTTTCAGGAATATTGGGAATCCATTCGGCAAAAGCTTTTTCTGGTTTTGAGAGGGTAGAGATAAAGCGTGCCGTGCCGTCGCGGAACGGATTATAGTTGTCAGGATATCGGAGATATTTCTGGGCAAACCCCGGTTGCGAGGTGGTCTTCCATACGTTTTTTTTGTAATTCTTTTCGAAGTACCGGCTGCCGGGAGTACATGTATTATTGTCCACTATCACCTCATTCTTTTGCCAGTCGCGCTCACGTGGTGTAAAAACCACTGCTCCGGCGTTTTCGAGCATCGGAATAAGATAAGGTACTACGATAGACTGAGTATACAAATCTTCGGTAGTACCGAACAAGCGTGGACGCTGCCAGCGCCATTCGTTACGGTCGTTCTTATAAAATTTTCCGTGACTTTGCCATACGGCAATATGCCGGTCCTGTAATCCCTGACTGATTTTGAACGGTTTCGAGATATTCTGCGTCCATGCATCACCTTTATATTCTATTTTTCCATACAGACGTTCCTTGTCCTTTCCCTTCTTGCGCAGAAAGTTAGGTATCAGATTTTCTATAGGCTGACCGTCAGCATACAGAGTTATCCGATAGTAATTTACGGGGCCAGGCAATAACTGTTTCAGAGAGCGGTAAATAGCCTGTGTGTTTTCTTCTGTAAAAGGCTGGTAACCAAAATTATCATTGGCATATACTTGTAAAGTCTTGTGCTCATGATCGACTGTAAAGTGGTCGAGTTTGCATGTACCGATATTTGCATAACTCGTCTGGTAATTAATGAAATAGTCCGTCAAGCGTTGTTCAATATTTTTTTCCAAGCTTTGAGCCGGTAAATTACCTGAAACACAAAGTAACAGGCAGATATATGCAAGAAAAAATCGTTTCATAATGTAAGTTTTTATGTTGAGGGACAAACTTACGGAAAATCTGTGGAATATCCGCCGAATTGCAGCAGATTAACGCAACAGGATTTGATAATTAGGGAGTTAGAGGAAAAACGCAGAAGTTGGGCAGACAGTTGAAAACCGTCTTAAAGCAGATTAAAGCAAAAGAACGGTTTCCTAATCATTACCCGATGAAAGTGCAGATTTAACAGTTCCTGTTTCATTTTGCGGCGTTCTGCGCAGTTTTGCTTATCAATAGGTAACTCGTTGATTTATAGTTTTGCAACCAAAAAGAAACGAGTATGGCAAGAAGCACATTCAAGGTGCTGTTCTACGTGAACGGCAGTAAGGAAAAGAACGGAATTGTCCCCATCATGGGACGAGTTACAATCAATGGTACGGTAGCACAGTTCAGCTGCAAGCGGACTATCCCGAAAGAGCTTTGGGATGCCAAAGGGAACAAGGCAAAGGGCAAGAGTATGGAAGCGAGGGAAACCAATCTTGCGCTTGACAACATCAAGGCTCAAATCATCAAGCATTACCAGCGTATATCCGACCGTGAAGCCTATGTAATGGCAGAAATGGTACGCAATGCCTATCAGGGATTGGGCGGTGAGTATGAAACGTTGCTCGGTGCTTTCGACAAGGAAAATGAAGTGTTCAAGAAGCGTGTCGGAAAAGACAGGGGCAGGGCAACCTATATGGCAAGGGTACGGGCAAGAAACCATGTGGCGGCATTCATCAGGTCACATTACAAGCGGAACGACATCTCCATGCCTGAACTTACGCCCGACTTCATCAAGGAGTTCGCCGTGTTCCTTTCCAACGAAGCCGGACTGCACAACGGTTCGATATGGGAAAACTGCATGTGGCTGAAAGGTGTGGTGATGCGGGCGCATTTCAACGGACATATACCGAGGAATCCGTTTGCCCAGTTCCATATAAGCCCGAACACGAAAGAGCGTGAATATCTGACGGAGAATGAGTTAAAAACATTGATGGAATTTCAGCTCAAAGACCCCAAGAACTCCTATCTCCGTGATATTTTTGTTTTCGCCAGTTTTACCGCCCTCTCATTCGTGGATATAAAGGAATTAAGCAACGACCAGATTGTGGAAGTGAACGGTGAGAAATGGATTATTTCCAAACGACACAAGACGGGTGTACCGTTTCAGGTGAAGCTGCTGGATATTCCCTTGCAGATAATCGAGCGTTACAAGGCTTTTCAGGAAAACAATCTTGTATTCCCCAATCTCAACTATTGGTCAATATGCAAGCGTATGGGAAAGATGATAAAGGAATGCGGCATCACCAAGAAAATCAGCTTTCATTGCTCAAGGCACGGATTTGCGATCCTGGCTCTCAGCAAAGGGATGCCAATCGAGAGTGTCAGCCGTATTTTGGGGCATACGAACATCAAGACTACGCAAATCTATGCGAGTGCGCCCAGAATGGTTGCTTAATAAATACTTCTTTAGCAAGAAGTTAGGATTGGGTTCGATATAATCCTATCGTCAATCAGTTTATCCAAAGGGGAAACCCGATGGGGAGTGTAGCATACTGATTAAAGCTCCAAGTCCACTAATAGTCAGGTGGCGACTGAGGGGCAAGACGAAAAGACATACATAAGGATGAAGCCTTGATTGGTTGAATGATAGTTCAGTGGTACCAAATCTTGCAACAACGGAAGACTATTATACATACGTTGTTTCATAGTACTCTGCCTATTTTGTGCGTTAGTGCAGAGCATAAAGAACCGACTATGACACAGCCGCAATAAGCGGACAAGAACGAAAGTCGCATCCGACAGTATGTCGTGCTAATAGTTATTAAGAGAACTAACTGGGGATTACCTAAGTCGGAACGCTGGAACAAACAGCTATAAAGAAAGCTTTTGAATATCCGATATGGTAACGGAACTTCCGTAGTAGTCTGAGCAGGGGAAAGCCTTGTACATGGCGAAGGGAAGTAGTCTGTAACTTTAATACAAACAACGGAAAACGTGAGAGACGTATGAGAAATCCAGAGCAAGTATTAAACATTTTAGCTGGACACAGCAATGAGCCCGAGTATAAATACGAAAGGCTTTACCGTATTCTATTCAATGAACAGATGTTCTTTGTCGCCTACCAACGTATGTATGCAAAGCCGGGCAACATGACACCCGGCACAGATGGCAAAACTGAGGATGAAATGAGCATTGATAGGATAAACAAACTCATAGAGAGTATAAAGGATGAGACTTATAGTCCCAATCCTGCAAAGAGAACTTACATTCCGAAAAAGAATGGGAAGATGCGTCCGCTAGGAATACCGTCTTTTGAAGACAAATTGGTTCAAGAGGTAGTAAGAATGGTGCTTGAAGCCTTATATGAGGGACACTTTGAGTGGACATCGCACGGTTTCAGACCAAACCGAAGCTGCCACACAGCACTGAAAAGTCTACAAAACAATTTCAACGGTGCAAAATGGTTCATTGAGGGAGATATAAAAGGCTTCTTTGACAACATAGACCATAATGTGCTGATAGAAATAATGAAAGGCAGAATAGCAGACGACAGATTTCTTCGTCTGATACGGAAATTCCTCAATGCAGGGTACATGGAAGAGTGGCAATTCAACAAGACTTATTCAGGGACACCGCAAGGTGGTATCATAAGCCCTATTTTGGCAAATATATACCTTGACAAGTTCGATAAGTACATGAATGAATATGCCAAGAAATTCAATAAAGGGACAGCAAGAAGCCGAAACAAGGACATTTGCAAACTCAACAGCAGAGTACACTACCTAAAACGTAGGATAAATGAAGTTGAGGATGTAAACGTAAGAACAAGGATGGTAGAAGAACTGCACAAAAAGCAGAAGTGGATACTAACAATGCCGAGTGGCAACGATATGGATAGAAATTTTCGCAGACTGAGATATGTGCGCTATGCCGATGATTTTCTAATCGGGGTTATCGGAACGAAAAACGAATGTGAGAGAATCAAAGCGGACATCACCAAGTTTATGCAGGAAAAGTTAAGACTGGAGATGTCACAGGAAAAGACTTTGATTACAAATGCACAAGACAGCGCAAAATTTTTGGGTTACGAAATATATGTCCGTAAAGACTATGCCACAAAGAGAAACAGTAACGGAACAGTGCGCAGATACTTCAATGGGAACGTGATATTGCACGTTTCAAGAGAAGTAATCAAGAACAAGCTGCTCAGCCTCGAAGCCATGAAAGTTGTCACCAAACACGGCAAGGAGACATGGGTGTCAAAAGGCAGGACTTATATGATTGACAATGAAGCGCACGAGATTGTATCTCAGTTTAATACCGAAATACGAGGGTTCTACAACTATTACTCAATAGCAAACAATGCATCGGCTTTGGGACGCTCTTTCGGCTGTATTATGAAGTTCTCCATGTACAAAACTCTTGCTCAAAAGCTGAATATGTCAGTGAGAAAAGTCATTGAAAGATACCGCAAGGACAATCTCTTTGCAGTGCCTTTTGTAAACAAGGGAGGAGAAACCAAGTACAGGGTATTCTATAATGAGGGGTATGCCCGTAAAACGGATTGTGAAACAGCCCCAAGTGACAATCTGCCGTACATGTTCAAAACGCCATCGTTGAGTCTGATAGAAAGGCTTACAACAAAAACGTGCGAACTATGTGGCAAGCACGGAGAAGTGGTAATGCACCATGTCCGCACACTCAAAGAGTTAAAAGGTAAAAATGACTGGGAACGCAAAATGCTCTACATGCACAGAAAGACTTTGGTTGTATGTGCGGAGTGTAACGCAAAAATCCAGAGATGTGTCAAGTAAGATGATGTTACAGATGGAGAGCCGTATACATGGAGACGTGTAAGTACGGTTCGGGGGCAGGCAAACGAAAACCTACCGCTGTAAAGCGGAAAGGCGTTGTTTGCCGAGCCTACAGATAACCGTGCAGAAATTGGATAATGACCTCACGATGCTGGGCGACAAACTGAGCAAATCATTCGGAAACGTGAAAATGGCAGGGATATGAAACGGGAAATAATCACAACGGACAGCTATGGTAGAATTACCATACCATCCGATACAGGTAATATATGGATGAATGAAATGGAGCTGGTAGAGCTGTTCGGGGTAATCGCCCCGACGCTCCGTGCCGCCATTCGTGCCGTGTACAAGTGTAGAGTTTTTAATCCTCTTGAAGCTGAAAAACGTATCAAGCTGCCCAACGGCTATTATGCGGACATGTATGCCTTGCCGATGGTGGTGGCACTCGCTTTCCGCATTGACACGTCAGGTGCCGCAACGGTTCGCAATGCACTGCTGGAAAGATTGTGCCGCCGAAAAGAAAAACAAGTCCTGCTGGTGTCAATGAATAACAGGATGTCGAATGAATGTTAGAATGAACTTTTTATGTTCAGCCATTTGATGATTAACGGTTTAATCTGACGTAGTGACGACATGAAGTCATTAAATCCGTTAATCAGTGCGTCAGTCAATCTGTAATTATCTGCAACAACCAGTCCCCGAAGAAGTGCATATTCCACGACTTCGGGCTTTTTTATCTCCTTTTACCTGAAAGAGCCACCCGTTTATACTGCATTTTCTTTTTGCATGACCTGTTTTGCGCCGTTCCGCATAGATTTGCGTATCAAGATTTTACCGACACTTCCGTAGCTTTGCAATCATGTTTAACCCGTTGCCGACAGAATGTAGGCAGCACTAAAACCTGTATCAAGAACATGAAGAAAAAAAGAAATCATTTGCGTAGGTACAACTCTCTACAAGATTGTAAATCGGGATTGTCATTATTCACCGATAAGAGGAATAGGACGTTACTACACAATAAACAAAACACAACTGGAAAAATTCTGATATTTTGATGAAATGATGAAAGTATATATAAACATAAAGAGAAACAGCAACTTACGTCTTCATCAACCTTTCAACAAGAGAATCGGGCTGATGAAAAGAGAAAGGACACACCGCACTCTACATCACTTTTCTTTTGGCGAGCGGTTTGATGAAACAATGATGAATGTATATCATTATGGTTATCAGTCTATTATCCTATCAACTCATCAATTCATCGGATTTTTATCCACCAACAAGTCTGCCGGACATACGAACGGAAGGAAATGCCACTATCCGCAGGCTGGTCTGACATCCGACCTACCTGCTGTCCGACCAGCCGACAAGGAAAGGCGTATCATATCAAAAGGTCTGCCTATACCGCTGGTACTCTCACAGGCTTTTGAGAACAGAAAAGCCATAGCTCATTAGGGCATTTTCTTTACGCAGTGCAAGCACAGCTAAAAACGCCCCAATGAGCCAACGGGGTTACACCCCTCTGGACACCCCCGTTTGCCATGCGGCATGACCGCAGCAGACGGGAACCAACAAACCAATTTGTCAAACCTGAAAACGAAAAACAAGCATGGGATATATAAGCATTCAAATCAACAAAGCGAAAGGCTCGGCTGACACGGGCGCATCCGACCACATAGAACGTAAGACCATACCCAAGAACGCAGACCCTACACGTACACATCTCAACCGTGAACTGGTGGAGTTTCCCGATGGAGTGTCCGACCGTACCGAAGCAATAAGCCACCGTATCCGTACGGCAGGCATCAAACGTAAGATAACCCCCGACCAAGTACGGGCAATCAGAATCGTGCTTTCGGGTACGCACGAGGATATGATGAAAATACAGGACGAGGGCAGACTTGACGAATGGTGTGATGACAACCTTCAATGGCTTCATCGCACCTTCGGCAAGGAAAATACCGTTTCGGCAGTCCTGCACATGGATGAGCACACACCGCACATTCATGCCACTGTTGTACCGATAGTAACAGGAGAGCGCAGGAAAGCCAAGAAAAAGCAGACGGAAGGTAAACGCTCGTACCGCAAGAAAGCCAATACCGTGCGCCTGTGTGCCGATGACGTGCTGACACGTGATAAACTCGTTGCCTACCACGACAGTTACGCAAAAGCAATGGAGAAATATGGCTTGCAACGTGGTGTGCGTGGCTCGGAAGCACGCCATACGACAACCGCCCAATACTACCGTGATTTGAAACGGCATACGGGAGAACTGGAAGCCAACGTGCAGCAGTTGCAGACCGAACAGCGACAGGCGGAACAACAGCTTGACGAAGTGAAACGGGAAATCAAGTCGGAGAAGCTGGAAGCCGCCAAGACGGAAGCTAAGACCGCACTTGTGGCAAAGGTCGGCTCTCTTTTCGGCAGCGGCAAACTCAAGGAGTTGGAAGCCGACAATCATGCCCTGCAAAGCGAGGTTGCAGCCCGTGACGAGAGAATAGAACTATTGCAGCAACAGATTGAGTGGCAGCAGGAGGAACACAACCGCCAGCTTATGGAAATGCAAGCCAAGCATCGGAAGGAAATAACGGACAAGGAAGCGGAACACCAAAAGAAGGTATCATTTTTGAAATCCATCATTTCAAAAGCCCAAACATGGTTTCCGCTGTTCCAAGAATTGGTGTATATGGAGAAGTTCTGCCTTAAAGTCGGTTTCAACGAGAGGCAGACCGCTACGCTCATCAGTGGCAAGCCGCTATTCTACGAGGGCGAACTCTATTCGGAGGAACACAAACGGAAGTTCAAGACCGAGAAGGCTGGCTTCCAAATGGTGAAAGACCCGAAAGACAGCTCTAAACTTGCACTTGCCATCAACGGGCAATTGATTGGTGAATGGTTCAGGGAGCAGTTCGATAGGCTATACGCATCCATGCGAAAGACTGTCATATCACCTCGAAGCAGGAAAAGTCTTCGACAATAAGAGTTAATTTGCTTAAACCTAACGGGAAAGGAATAGTCTAATAATTGATTAGGTTATTCCTTTTCGCTATTTTTGTCATATTATCAATGTATCGTGTCATGAAAAGATTCTTCGCCTTCATACTTTTACTTGCGACCGTCTGTGTTGTCCAAGCACAAGAAAACACCGTTCAGGGAGACACGCTTGTCTTATTGGAAAACAAAATCTGGCGGGCAAAATTGCCGGACGAAAAACAATATGTCACGGAAATGGAGTTTCGCGACCATGTTTGGAGGTCTACATTCTTGTACAAGGGGAAAACAGACACGATTGAAACCTCCTACGGGATATGCGGTGATACCATCAAAACGTATGACCGTAAACAATATAAAATACTCGAACTCACAGACAGTACACTGGTTATCCTTTACTTGCCGGAAAGGATGACAATAGGTGTTGGGGCGGTGAAATACATCAATATCGTTAATTCGCCTGCAAAGATGCGTGAGAATGAAAATCGGCTGGACAGTATCTGGCGCAAAGAGGACATCTGGAACAAGGGCATTGCCTCAATATCCGGAAAGCCAATCAAAGACTTGTCAACCATAGAGCCTCCCCGATGGGCGAAATGGGATTACGATTTGGAGAAATATTACACTTCCCAAATGGTTTATCCCGAAGAGCTATTGAAGAAGAACCAAGCCGGATATTCCGTAGTTATGTTCTCTATCGATACATTAGGGTTATCGCGCGGCATTAATATATTGACCACCATACATAAAAAATTCGACAAAGAAGTTATCCGACTGACAAGGGAATTGCCGCATTGCTTACCATGCAGGGATAAGGACGGCAAGCGGATGGAATGTTTCTATACGGTGTATGTGCCTTTCTTGCCCCAACACTATAGGGATAGGATAAAGGCGGACAGCATTGCGGAAGAAGAATTGAAACAGTGCTTCGTTGAATGGGAAACAGTCGCTTATTTCCAAGAAGCGAAGCCGTGGTCTGCACAAGAGTATATCACCCAACGGCTGGTATATGACCCAGCGCTGTTGGGGGACAAGAAGCAGGTGAGAGGCATCTATACGGTGCGGATTAACTCGTATGGGGAAGTATATGAAGCCAAAACCCTGCGAAGCTGTAGCATTGAAGATTGGGATAATCAAGTATTGAACATCATCAGAAAGATGCCCCGCTGGATGCCTACCATCAATTACTACGGGAAAGGAGAATATAGGGAATCTGTATGGACTATACCTATAATTTTTAAGAAGGACAGGTGTTTGATTGCCCACACAACTGAAGAACGTCTTGAGGTCGATGTCCCTATATGCTATTTGAATGAACAAGGCGATACCATTGTGCCATACGGCAAATACAAATTCTGCGAAACAGACACTATACGGGACATCGGTTTTGTGTATGAGAACAAGCAGGACGCACGGATTGTTTGCATAAACAATCAAGGCCAAGAATTGTTCTCTGTGTTCAAATGCGATAACGGACCCGATTATATCCGTGAAGGACTTTTCCGTATCACGGATGAGAACGAACTGATAGGTTTTGCCGATTCTTTGGGCAATGTAGTCATTGAACCTCAATTCAAATTTGCTTTCCCATTCAAGAACGGCAAAGCAAAAGTTACATTTACAGGAGAAGAGAAAGCGATATTTGACGGAGAGCATCGCGAATGGGTAAGTGATAAATGGCAATATATTAACAAGAAAGGAGAGATTATACAATGAGAACTATAATTTTAGTAGCAATGTTATCAAGTGCCGTTTGCCTGAGTTGCACCAACAAGCGGCAACAGTTCCAGCCGGAAGCAACACCGGACAAAGAATTGGCTATCATTGGAGGAAACGATACGGTTACAAGCATCCAAGTTGTATCAGCGGATAAAGACACCGTCATCTATGATACGCCAGAGTGTTACCTTTGGTATGTCGAAGATTTGTCGGACAAGTACAAAGACAAACCAGTTTCCATGTGGACGGAATGTTCTGTTTATGGGGAGAATGTACAAATCGTTAATGTGTTCGTTGCAAACCCGACACCTGTTTCGCTGATGTATGGAAGAGGTTGGAAATTAGAACAATGGAACGGGAAAGAATGGGGTATAGCTAAAACAAAAGGTGACAGAAGTTGGTTTGATGATGGGTTTAACAAGCAAAAAGCACCTTTATTGTATTGCTTTCGTTTCCCCGTCGGCAGGTACTATTATCTTCCCAAAGGGAAATACCGGATATGTAAATCGTTCTCCGCGAAAAGAGAGTATATAGAATTAAGTGCAGAATTTGAAATCAAATAGCTTTATGAAAACAAGATTATCAGTATTCATTATCAGTCTATTGGCAACCTTTTCCTTGCAAGCGCAAACCAATGAACGGTACATTGAAGTGACAGGTACATCGGAAATAGAAATTGTACCCGACAGAATCCATTATCTGATTGAAATCCGTGAATACTTCGAGGAAGAATTCGACGGGAAATCGAAGCCCGAAGAATACCGCACCAAAGTGCCTTTGGCAGAGATAGAACAAGGATTGAGAGAAGCCATTGCCCAAGCAGGCATCCCACAAAATGCTATCCGGACAGAAGAAATCGGCGATTATTGGCGGCAGCAAGGGCAGGACTTCTTGGTTTCCAAGAAGTTTGATATTACACTGACCGACTTCAATCAGATAAATGAAATCGTCAAGCACATTGATACGAAAGGTATCCACACCATGCGCATCGGTGAATTGGAGAACAAGGATATACTTGCCTATCACCAAAAGGGGAAGATTGAAGCACTGAAAGCCGCTCAACGGAAAGCAACCTATTTGGTGGAGGCGTTGGGTAAGAGACTGGGTAACGTGATACGTATTGTAGAAGAAGGGAGCAGCAATAATATGTTCCCGTTTGCACAAAGCAATGTCCTGTCATCCGATGCTTCTTCATTCGACAACTTCCGCACCATCAAGAAAAAATATTCCATGCTGGTACGTTTTGAAATCATTGATTAAATGTAAGGCGGACGAAAGGAAAATGCCATATTCTTCTTTTCGTCCGCTTTATTTGTGTATATTTGCATCCGTAAGAGTTACCCAAACAAGCAAAGCGATGCAGACCACGGCAATTAGAACGGTTGCCAAATCATTACCCCAAAACAAGGTAATCCTTCTAACTTGTTTAATATCAAATAGCTATATTCCTTATACAGATTTACAGAAAATCTGTGGAATAACCTTGTGAAACGGGGGAAATGATGCTAAAAGTCTTGATGTCAAAGTTGATATGATGTAGCATCAATTGGTTATTCTGTGTATAGTTATGTTATCAATAATAGTTTTAAACTCGGCTTCAGGTTAGTTTTTTTATTGCTTGTGTAAGTGGAAAATTAAATTTCATATCCAGTATTTGGACTAACATACACCACACATCTACGGATAGTGACGTGAGAATACAAGAAAGCCAATACCGTACGTCTGTGTGCCGATGATGTGCTAACATGTAAGAAACTCGTTACCTACCACGACAGTTACGCAAAAGCAATGGAAAAATACGGTTTTGCAACGAGGTGTACGTGGCTCAGAAGCACGGCATACGACAACAGCTCAATACTACCGTGATTTCTTGTACTTTGCATCGAAGGGAAGCCCATTGGAGAGTGGCTCAAGGAGCAGTTCGACAAGTTTTACAACTATACGGAAAAAGCCTTATACAGTTTTAAGACAGAAAAGGAATCAAATATAAGAATTAATTTACTTAGTCTTAATCGAAAAGGAATAGTCAAAAATTGGTTAGGTTACTTATTATCAGTATCTTTGAGTATCATCAAGATGAAAGATTATGAAAAAGTTTCTGTTCATATTGTGTTCATTGGTCGTTATCAGTAAGCTTACCGCACAAAACAGCGATTATACAGACATATCCGCATTGCTGGAAAACAAAATCTGGAATGTACAATTACCAAAAGGTAGGCAATATGCTATGAAGATGGAATTTCGTGATGCAGGATGGGAAAAGACTTTTTTATATGATGAGAAGAAAACAGAAACATTTTATTCTTATTCTTTATGTGGAGATACAATCAAGGTTTTTGAGTCAAGGAAAAAGTATATCATTCAAGAACTGACAGACAGCACTTTGGTTTTCCAATATCTGCCGGATAGCTTGACGATGGGAGTCGGCTCTGTCAAATGTGTAACAGACAACAGTATTGAAGGACAGCGTAAGAACGAAGAACGGCTGGACAGTATCTGGCGTAAAGAGGAAATTTGGAACATGGGTGTTACAATGATAACCGGAGAACCTGTTAAAGATTTATCCACGATAGAACCTCCACGATGGGCTGTTTGGGATTATGATCTGACAAAATACTATGTTGCCAAGATGAAATACCCGGAAGAATTGCTGAAAAAGAACAGGGCGGGGTATTCTGTAGTGATGTTTTCCATTGATACTTTGGGATTGCCACGTGCTATCAATATTTTGACAACCAAATATAAAGACTTCGACAAGGAAGTCATTAGATTGACCAAAGAGCTTCCGCACTGCCTACCATGTCGGGACAAGAACGGGAAGCGTATGGAATGTCTATACACAGTATATGTCCCATTTCTGCCACAACACTATAAAGACAGAGTAAGAAAAGACAGTATTTGGGAAGAAGAACAGAAACATTGCTTTGTGGAATGGGAATCACCATCTCGTTTCATGGATGGAAATCCAAGGACTATACAAAATTATATAGACGAAAGACTTGTGTACGATCCGAGTTTGTTAGGTAATAAAGAACAGATGAGAGGATTTTATAAAGTAAAAATAAATTCGTATGGAGAGGTATCCGAAGTTGATGTTTTCCGTAGCTGCGGCATACATGAGTGGGACGCGCAAGTAGTGGATATTATCAAAGGTATGCCCCGATGGACACCTGCCATCAGTTATTATGGCAAAAGCAAATACCGGGAGTCTATATGGACCATGAACGTTTTCTTCAGGAAGACAAAAGGCAAGCTGATTGCTCATACATTTGAGAAAAATCTTGAGACAGGTGTTCCCGTATGCTTCCTGAATGAACGGGGAGATACCATTGTGCCATACGGCAAGTATAATTACTGTCAAATAAATCGCGTCAAAAATTTAGTTTTCGCATACGAAAACAAGCAAGATACCCGGATTGTCTGCTTGAATGGTCAAGGCGAAGAACTGTTCTACGTCTTTCAGTATGACAACGGACCGGATAAACTTCGGGAAGGACTGTTTCGTATAACGGATGAAAACGGACTGATTGGCTTCGCTGATTCTTTAGGGAATATAGTTATAAAGCCCCAATTCAAATTTGCCTTCCCTTTTGAGAATGGCAAGGCAAAGGTTACATTTTCAGGAGAAAGTAAGGTCGTTCCTGATTCTAAAGATGAAAAATATTACTGGGATAGTCCCGACTGGTATTATATAGATACGAATGGCAAAATTTTATAGGGTTTATTGCTAACTTTAGCCCTTACCTCAACTTTTCTTATCTAATGCACCGAATACCATATAGGCCTTGATTCTTATAAAATCACATTATGCTGATTTTCTGATTGTCTTCTGAAAATCTGTGCTGCGATGCTGCCTGAAAAGTTGTGCCATACCGAGAACATGGCTCCAGGTACGGCTGCCATAGGAAACAAGGCAAAATGGGTGGCGGCAAGTGAAGTCGCCAGACCGGAATTCTGCATGCCGACCTCGATGGCAATGGCCGAACGTTTAGACGGTTCGCTTCCGGTTATGGCAGAGAGGCCGTACCCTAAGACTAGTCCGAATACATTATGTAGAATTACCGCTACAGCTACTATCAGGCTGCATGTAAGGATGCTGGTCGCGTTGTGTGCTACGATAATGCCGATGATGAAGGCAATGGATAAGGTAGAAATCATCGGTAGCAACGGCACTATTCGTCGGGTAGTCCGCTGGAAGTAATGATTGGCAGCCACTCCTAGTACGATGGGTACTATCACCACTTGTACGATACTTAAGAACATGCCTGCTACGTCTACTTCCACCGATTCACCGGCAAGTAACCATACGAGGGCAGGTGTCATGATGGGAGCCAGCAGGGTAGAAACTCCGGTCATAGCTACACTCAGGGCTACATCACCTTTGGCCAGGTAGCAGATAACGTTGCTGGCCGTACCTCCCGGACAACATCCTACGAGGATTACTCCTAAGGCGAGTTCTTCCGGCAAAGACAGTAACTTACAGAGTAGCCACGCCAGTGAGGGCATGATAAGAAACTGTGCCAGTTCGCCGACGAGAATGTCTTTCGGATGCTGTAAGACCGGTCTGAAGTCGGACGGACGGAGTGTTAGTCCCATGCCGAACATCACTACGCCCAGCATTGGTGTGATGGCCGAAGTGTCTATCCAGACGAACGAAGAAGGCAAAAAGAGGGCCACAGCCGTCACTAGCACTACCACAAGGGTAATATGGGCGGCAATCCATATAGATAGTTGGATGAGTTTATTTTTCATTGTTGTTATCTCAAAAATTGTCTGCAAAGTTACAAAATTTCATGTGAATCTTGACGTGTATGTTTGTCTTGTCGAAAGCACTGTCTGTCAACTTCCGGTGAATCGAAGGCGGGAAATAAATTATTGCAGATATTTTGATTAAAAATTCAGCATCTTTTCTCCAAAATATCATGAAGTTTTAGAGAAAATTTGTACAAAAAGAAAAAGGAACTTCCTGATGAATTATAAAAACAAAACGTCCCGTGTGAAAAAGCACACAGGACGTTGTATATAAAGACTATACATTGTCAGTCTATATCGCCTAAGACGAACTTGTGAGGATGTTTTCCTTTGAAATCTTTGAAATACAGTTTGATTTCGCGCATATCCTTGTCTATATCCCCGCTGGGTATGATATACTTGCCTGCTGTTATACATTTCTTTTCGTAATCGATGCCGATCAGTACGATAGGAATGTTTGCCCCTAATGCTATGTAATAGAATCCCTTTTTCCAGTTCGGGTTAGGAGAGCGGGTTCCTTCAGGGGTGATGGCAAGATGAAATTTCTCGCTGGCGTTTACTTGCTTGATGACTTGATCTACCATTGAGGTACGTTTGTCACGATGTACGGGGATTCCTCCCATCCAGCGGAACAAAATACCCAACGGAAAGAAGAACCATTCTTTTTTCATCATGAATCCCGACTCACGACCTATGGCACTGATAAACAGCTTGCCGATAAACAGATCCCAGTTCGTGGTGTGAGGGGCTGCACAGATAATGCACTTGTCGAAATCAGGGACGGAAACTTCAGCTTTCCATCCCAGTATCTTGTGGTAGATAAAGCTGCAAATGGCTTGTTTCATGCTCCTTATTTACCCAGTTCTTCCAATTTTTTGAAAATAGTTTGTGTACCGTTGTTGAAGTCTTCTTTCAGTTTCTTATAGAAGCCTTTTACATTACCCGGTTCAGTATGGCTGATGCGGCTGATGATGTCCTGACGGAGATTGACTGCCTGAAGGAACAATTTGCTCAGTTCTTCACGGTTTTCATCTTTGGCATTCATGCTTTCTACGATACACAGACCTGCGATAAGGTCGGAAATATAATTGACGTTCTTTTTTAAATTTCTTCTACTAGCCATAGTTTTATTGTTTTAATGGGTTAATAAAATAGATTGATTGCGGGGTAAAGATAACATTTTTTTTGCATACGTTTTCATATTTCCGAAAAAAAGGCGAAATTTGCCATACCGAAATTTATACACCTTATATAAATTAAAAACAATTATGACAAAAAGCGCATTACAAATTGCAAGAGCTGCTTATCAGCCAAAATTGCCTAAGGCATTGAAGGGTGCTGTAAAGGTACAGGAAGGAGAACCTACACAGTCGGTTGCCGATCAGGAAGAAATCAAGAAATTGTTCCCGAATACTTACGGCATGCCGTTGATTAAATTTGTTGAAGGAGAAGAAAAAGAATATGCTCCTATGAACGTGGGAGTAATTTTGTCTGGTGGTCAGGCTCCTGGTGGACACAATGTAATCTCTGGTTTGTTTGATGGCGTAAAGAAATTGAACCCTGCAAACAAATTGTATGGTTTCATCCTGGGTCCTGGTGGATTGGTTGACCACAAATATATGGAACTGACAGCTGATATTATCGACGAATACCGTAATACTGGTGGTTTCGATATTATCGGTTCTGGTCGTACTAAACTGGAAAAAGAAGATCAGTTCGAAAAAGGTTATGAAATCTTGAAAGAATTGGGTATCAAAGCATTGGTTATCATCGGTGGTGATGACTCTAATACAAATGCTTGTGTATTGGCTGAATATTATGCAGCTAAGAACTATGGTATCCAGGTTATCGGCTGTCCGAAGACTATCGACGGTGACTTGAAGAACGACATGATTGAAACTTCATTCGGTTTTGATACTGCTTGTAAGACTTATGCTGAAGTTATCGGTAACATCCAGCGTGACTGTAACTCAGCTCGCAAGTACTGGCACTTTATCAAACTGATGGGACGTTCTGCTTCTCACATCGCTTTGGAATGTGCTTTGCAGGTTCAGCCTAATGTATGTATCATCTCTGAAGAAGTTGAAACTAAGAACATGTCTTTGGATGATGTAGTAACATATATTGCTCAGGTTGTAGCTGACCGTGCTGCTGCAGGAAACAACTTCGGTACAGTATTGATTCCGGAAGGTTTGATCGAATTCATCCCTGCTATGAAGCGTCTGATCGCTGAATTGAACGACTTCTTGGCTGCTAACGGTGAAGAATTCAACAACATCAAACGTTCTAAACAGCGTGAATACATCATCAGCAAGCTGACTCCGGAAAATGCTGCTATCTACGCTTCTCTGCCGGAAGGTGTTGCTCGTCAGTTGTCTTTGGATCGTGACCCGCACGGAAACGTTCAGGTTTCATTGATCGAAACTGAAAAACTGTTGTCTGAAATGGTTGCTACTAAGTTGGCTGCATGGAAAGAAGAAGGTAAATATGTTGGTAAGTTTGCTGCTCAGCACCACTTCTTCGGTTACGAAGGACGTTGCGCTGCTCCATCTAACTTCGATGCTGACTATTGCTACTCTTTGGGTTACACTGCATCTATGTTGATTGCTAACGGTAAGACTGGTTATATGTCATCAGTTCGTAACACTACTGCTCCGGCTGCTGAATGGATTGCAGGTGGTGTGCCTATCACAATGATGATGAACATGGAACGCCGTCACGGTGAAATGAAACCGGTTATCCAGAAAGCTCTGGTTAAGTTGGATGGTGCTCCGTTCAAGGCTTTCGCTGCTCAGCGTGAAACTTGGGCTAAAGAAACTGCTTATGTTTATCCGGGTCCGATCCAGTACTTTGGTCCTACTGAAGTTTGCGATCAGCCGACTAAGACTTTGCAGCTTGAACAAGCAAAATAATAATTGCTTATAAATAAAGAAATCTGTCATTGCCTTCTCTGCCTGTCTGTGACTGGCAGAGAGGTGCAGTGACTATTTTTTAATGTAACTGGATAGAACCTATGACAAAAGAACCGCCCATAATGGTGGTAAATAAGCCTCGCAAAACTACATCCCGTAAGCGCACGAGTTCTTCTTCATCGAATACGACTTCTTCTGGAGGACCGAAGAGAAGAACCAGACGCAGCAAGGATAAAAAGAAAATAGCACGTAAGTGGGAAGTTCCATCGTGGATATATTATATTCTGATGGGAGGGGCTGCTGCATTGCTGGTCATCGGGTTTTATTATTTCTTTATCCGTCCTTATGCATACAGATGGAAGCCTTGCTATGGTACAAAGGCATATGGCGTATGTCTTCCTTCAGGCTATCGGGTGCATGGGTTCGATATTTCTCACCATCAGGGTGAAATAAACTGGGCAGTGCTCAGCAAGACACAGTTTACTCCATTCCCTATCCGTTTTGTCTTTCTGAAAGCTTCGGAAGGTGGAGATTTCAGTGATACTACATTTGTCCATAACTTTGATCTGGCGCGACAGTACGGGTTTATCCGCGGTGCTTATCATTTTTATAATCCAAAGACAGATGCTTCGCGGCAGGCTGATTTCTTTATCCGCTCGGTTCAGCTGGAGCCGGGAGATCTTCCTCCTGTGCTGGATATAGAAAAGCGAGGGGATGATGACGACCGTTTGCGGAAAGATTTGCTGGTATGGCTTCGTAAAATAGAACAGCATTATAAAGTGAAGCCTATTCTTTATACTTCGTATAAGTTTAAAACTCGTTATCTGAACGATTCTGTCTTCAATACTTATCCGTATTGGATTGCTCATTATTATGTTGATTCTGTAGAATATAAGGGCCAGTGGAGATTCTGGCAGCATACAGATGCCGGTACATTGCCGGGCATAAGGGAACAGGTGGACCTGAATGTGTTCAACGGAACACTGGAGGAACTGAAGCAGATGACAATTCCTGTGTCTGAAGAAGAAAACTAACTATTTTATTGATTGGATTTACGCTTGCGGAGCTCTTCGGCAAGGCGGTACTGGATGGCTGCTTCCATTTCTTTTCCGGCTTGTGTAAGTGCATCGCCAAAGCATTCGTGTGCTCCGGCGTGTTGAGGCTTCAGGGTAGTAGCTTTGTCGAGGTCGGCAATAGCTCCTTCGGTATCTCCTGTATGAAGACGCAGTTTTCCGCGGTTATAAACGGTTTTAAATTCCATCGGGCGCAGACGTACAGCCTTGTCTAGACAGGCTTCAGCTTCATTTATACGGTCGGCATTAAACAGGGTGACTCCTTTACGTACCCATGCATCGGCGTAGTCAGGATACAGTTCGATGGCTTTATCGTAATTGGCAAGTGCCGCACGGGTGTCGTGCATGTGTGTGATGCACTCATTTCCCATCAGATAGTATTCTTTGGCGTATTTTTGAAGATTTTTCTGCTGTTCCTGCATCTGTTCTTTCAGTCGCTTGTTGTCTTCGCGCAGCTTGTTGATGGTGCCAAGCTTTTTCCGGATGAAACGCTGCTGGAGGGGCTTTTCTATATCGTAACGTGAATGGATAGCCTTAAAGAATTGATTGAGAAATTCTTCGAAGTCGCCTTTATCGAATGCTTTGACAGCAGCTACGTATTGTATGTCGGCTTGTGCCTGTTTCATGGCACGCTCGATGGCTTGTTCGTTGTTGAACCGTTGTGAAAAAGCTACAATTTCGGGGCGGACAAAGATATCTCCACGGGTTATTTCACGTTTCAGGCAGATGCCTTCCAATGAAGTACAGCGGCTTAAAGCGACATAGGTTTGTCCGCCGGCGAAAACTCCACCGGTAAAATCGATGACTACCCGACTGAATGTAAGGCCTTGGCTTTTGTGTACGGTTATAGCCCAGGCAAGGCGGATAGGATATTGTGTAAATGTTCCCAGTTCTTCCTCCTCAATTTTCTTTTCTTCTTCATTATAGCGGTAGCGGATATTGCTCCAGCTTTCGCGATGAACGTCCAGTTCTTTTCCGTCTTCGGTAATGACATATATGATTCCGTCGGCATCGATACCGGAAATGGTTCCGATGGTTCCGTTTACCCAGCGCTTTTCGGAATCGTTCTTGATGAAAATAATTTGTGCGCCGGGTTTTATGGTCAGTTCCATAAGTGTAGGAAGACTGCTTTCGGGGAACTCGCCATGTATTTCTCCCTGCAGGGTGACGGCTTCGCCGGGAAGTTCGGCAAGACGACGTTCGTTGATATAGTCTACGTTGTCTCGGCGAGTAGCAAGAGTGATGTACATGTCGTTTTCGCTTGCCTTTACCGGGGCGTTGTAACGTGTGTTCAGCAGTTGTAGGTCGGCTGCTCCGGCGGTGTTTGTGCGGATATGGTCGAGCACGTTGACGAAGACTTTGTCGGTCTGTCGGTATACTTTAGTCAGCTCGATGGCTACCAGCTCCATTTCGCGGAATACACGTGCAGAGAAGAAGTAGGGATTGGGGTAGAAGCGATTAATAATTTCTCGTTCATCGCTTTTCACTACCGGTTCCAGCTGGAAGGCATCTCCTACGAGCAGCAGCTGTTTTCCGCCAAAGGGCTCGCGCATGTTCTGTGAATATACACGTAGCACTTTGTCGATGAAGTCGATGATATCGGCACGTACCATGGAAATCTCGTCGATGATCACCAGTTCGATATTCTTGATGAGTTTGCGGTGGTCTGATGAATATTTCAGGAAACTGTGCAGTTTTCCTCCTTTCAGACTAAAGTTGGGATCGTCGGGCAGGAGGGGATAGAAAGGGAGCTTGAAAAAGCTGTGCAGGGTACTTCCTCCTGCATTGATGGCTGCAATGCCTGTCGGGGCAAGTACCACAAATTTTTTCTTGGTAATCTGGCATACATGTTTCAGAAAGGTAGATTTACCGGTTCCGGCCTTTCCGGTCAGGAAAACCGACTGGCGGGTGTATTGTATCAGCTTTAAAGCATTTTGGAACTCTGCGTTGTCGGTATCTATCGGTGTATATGCCATAGGTGAAAACTTGATTTGCTGACAAAGATACATAAAAAAAGCGGTCGCATGTGCAACCGCTTAGTTGATTATTTACACGCCTCTCGGCATTTATCAGATTCTCTCTCAAAGCTGAAGCCTTTTTCAGCATTCAGCTTGTTTTTACTTGCTGATCTTATCGTTCAGCATTACGTAACCCCAGATCATTGGATCTGCATTTACGATCTTGTGAAAAATGTTTTTTACCTTTTTCATAATGTTATCCTTTCTTTTTTAGTTAAACATTAAATAATACCTGAAAACTTTACTTTTTAATTTTACGGCGAGCCTCACGGCCGGCTTTTTAATTCATCTTTTCAACCTTTAACCTTAAAAATTCAAATCTAGTTAAGTCTAGTCTTTTATTATTTCCTTTTGTTTTACACTGCAAATATACGAGTTATTTTAATAGAAAATATGTTTTATAGCATATATATTGCAAAAAGTGCCTCTTTTTTGACCTAAATCAAAAAAAGCCCTTCTTTTGTTACATAGGTGTGACGTGACTGAACATTTCTATCGGAGGGTATTGGACTTTTGGCGGAAAAAGTAATCGGGGCAGTCGATGAGGACTGCATGTTCTTCGCATATATAATTAAGGTATATGATTGGTGTGTAGAAGGAGATTAATGCTAAAAAGAGAAACAAAATAGCTTTTATTTATGCTTTTAAACAGATTTTTTACTATTTTTGCGTTTTCAAATTATTAAGCAAAATTAAAATTCGATGAAAAAAACATTCTTATTCGTTCTTTTGATGTGCTGTTTTGCAGGAGTGGCAAAGGCACAAAACATCCAGTTGCATTATGATTTAGGACGTGCTATGTACAATTCTCTGGAGGACCGTCCATGGGTTACTACTACAGTAGAAATGTTTAAAGCTGACAAGTGGGGTAGTACTTTCTTCTTTGTTGATATGGACTATACAGATAAGGGCGTGGCTTCTGCTTATTGGGAAATCAGCCGTGAACTGAAATTCTGGAAAGCTCCTGTATCTGCTCATATAGAATATAATGGTGGTTTGAATTATATTAACAATGCTTTTCTGGCCGGTCCGGCATACAACTGGAACAGTGCAGACTTTTCTCGTGTGTTTGGTGTGCAGGTAATGTATAAGTATATCCAGAAGAATGACGAACCGCATAACTTCCAGGTGACTGGTACATGGACTATCAACTTCTGTCAGGGTAAGTATACTTTCAGCGGTTTTGCTGATTTCTGGCGTGAGAAACATTTTGATGTTCACGGTAACGAACATAATTACATCTTTATGACTGAGCCTCAGTTCTGGGTAAACCTGAATCAGTTTAAGCATGTAAATAAGGATTTGAATTTAAGCGTTGGTACAGAGTGGGAGATGAGTACGAATTTTGCTACTCGTAACGGATTCTATTATATCCCTACGCTGGCAATGAAGTGGACTTTCTAATAGATTTATCATAAAATTATAAATAGTATGCTGGAAAAATTGTTTGGCTTCGACCGGAAAGTGACACGTGTACGTACTGAGGTACTGGCTGGTATCACAACTTTCCTGACGATGGCTTATATTCTTGCTGTTAATCCGAACATCCTGAGTGCTACGGGAATGGATAAAGGGGCGTTGTTTACTACCACTGTGATAGCGTCGGCCTTTACTACTTTGCTTATGGCTTTTTATGCCAAATTACCTTTCGGACTGGCTCCGGGTATGGGACTGAATGCCTTTTTTGCTTATACTGTTTGTTTGACACTGGGGTACTCATGGCAATTTGCACTGACTGCCGTTTTGCTGGAGGGTATTATCTTCATCTTGCTGACAGTTACCAATTTGCGTGAAAAGATCGTTGATGCCTTGCCGGCTACATTGAAAAATGCGATTGGTGCAGGTATTGGTCTGTTTATTGCTTTTCTGGGTTTGCAGAATGCTGGTATCATTGTGAATAATGATGCGACTCTTATTTCGTTGGGGGATATAACTTCAGGTTCTGCTTTGCTGGGAATTATCGGCTTGCTGGTTACATCTATCTTGTTGGTGAAGCGTGTACGCGGAGCTTTGCTTTTTGGTATTTTGCTGACTACAATTATTGGTATTCCAATGGGATTGACACATATTGACGGCATTGTAAGTGCTCCTCCTTCTATTGAGCCGATTTTCTTTAAATTCCAATGGGAACATATATTTACTAAAGAAATGGTAATAGTAGTGTTTACTTTCTTGTTTGTAGATATGTTTGATACAATCGGTACACTGGTGGGAGTAACTACTAAGGCTGGTATGGTGACAAAAGAAGGAAAGATTCCTCACTTGAAACAAGCATTTTTGGTAGATGCTGTTGGTACAACGGTAGGTGCTATGTTGGGAACCAGTACAATTACTACTTTTGTGGAAAGTGCTTCAGGAGTAGGTGAGGGTGGACGTAGCGGTCTGACAGCTTTTGTTACAGCTGTTTGTTTCTTGCTTGCTTTGTTTCTTGCTCCTTTCTTCCTGGCTGTTCCGGGGGCTGCTACTGCTCCGGTACTGATTCTGGTAGGATTGATGATGATGTCTTCTATCAAGAAAGTTGATCTTACTGAGTATTCGGAGGCTATACCTGCATTTATATGTATTATCTTTATGCCTTTGGCTTATAGTATTTCTGATGGTATTGTATTGGGAATGATAAGCTATGTGCTGATAAATTTATTATGCGGAAATTATAAGAAATTGACTCCGGCTATGTATATTTTGTCGGTTATCTTTGTCTTTAAGTTCTTTATGTAGAATCTAGTTTCTCTCTGTTTTAAGGGAGAGATAGCTTTGATAGATTAATATAAAAAGCATGTGAAATAAAAGTCTTCAGGCTTTGTTTCACATGCTTTTTTGATAGTATGCTCGGCATGAGTATTAGCTAACGGGTGCAAGTCCCCAATGAGCCCTAATAGCGGGAATCATACAGCCAATAGCAAGGGTGTCCATCGTGAGGTGGAATCTGAAAGAAGCTGGCGGCAAACATCTGGTCTGACGAACAGAAACTTCATATAAGGCATAAAAACCGTGGGTAAGGTTGCTACCCAAACCAAAGCCCTATAGCTATTCGGAACGGTTAATGTAGATGAAGCAGACATAAGATTGAAAGTTAATACCCTTATCCGAGGAGGTCTCACGGACGCATGAAAATAGAAAAAAATCGAAATCAGCGGAGTAAAGCTTGCCGTGAGAAGTCAGCAGAAGTCATAGTAGCAAACGAGCCGATAGGTTTGCGAAGGACTGAACCTAATAATTAAACGATAGTAATTGAAACATACCTAATGAAAGAACGAATGCAGAAAACATTATCCGAAGTTAATGACTGCCCTCAAAGAGATAGGTCGGAAACCGAATGGTATGAGGGAGTGCAGACTTTCATGTGGATATGTGAAGACAACATCGTGGAAGTACCATTCGACAAGGAACACCTTTTCGAGCAAATCCTGAGTCCTGCGAACCTAAACCGATCCTATAAGGCAGTGATTGGAAACAAGGGCTGTGGCGGTATCGACAATATGTCATGTGAACAATTGTTTTTATGGCTATTAGCCAACAAAGATGCGCTCATCCGTTCCTTGATGGACGGTTCTTACCGTCCGAACCCCGTCAAAAGGGTAGAAATCCCCAAGGACAATGGCAAGATGCGTCTATTAGGAATCCCCACTGTGGTAGACCGTTTGGTGCAACAAGCCATTAACCAAGTTCTGAGTCCTATATATGAGAAACAATTCTCCAGGAGAAGTTATGGCTTCCGTCCGAGAAGAGGTTGTCATGACGCGGTGAGAGGAGCCCAAGAGATAATCAATACAGGCTACACGTACGTTGTAGACCTTGACCTTGAACGCTTCTTCGATACCGTGAACCATAGCAAACTCATAGAAATTCTCAGCCGTACTATTAAAGACGGCAGAGTTGTCAGTCTGATACACAAATATCTCCGAAGCGGTGTAATGAACAAAGGTCTGTTCGAAGTGAGCGAGGAAGGAACTCCCCAAGGAGGACCACTAAGTCCATTGTTAAGTAATATTATGCTCAATGAGCTGGACAAGGAACTCGAACGCAGAGGACTTCCTTTTGTGCGGTATGCCGATGACTCGATGATATTCTGTAAGTCCAAAAGGGCAGCAAGAAGAGTCAAAGAGTCCATAACCCGATTTATAGAGGGAACTCTATATCTTAAAGTCAACAAGGAAAAGACTGTAGTATCGTATGTTCGAGGAGTGAAGTATCTCGGTTATTCCTTTTATGTAATGAAAGGCAAATATCGCCTTACAGTACACCCTAAATCCAAAGCAAAGATGAAATTGAGCCTCAAAGAGCTGACTAATCGTAGCAATGGATGGGGATACGTCAAGAGGAAACAGAAGCTGAAAGATTACATACGTGGGTGGATTGGATACTATCACCTTGCCGATATGAAACGCTTTCTTCTTGACACAGATGAGTGGTTAAGACGTAGAATACGTATGTGTATATGGAAAGCTTGGAAGAAACCCAAGACCAAGGTGGGGAACCTCATTAAATGCGGTATAGAAAAATATAAGGCATGTGAATGGGGTAACACTCGCAAAGGTTATTGGCGTATCGCTGACAGTCCTATATTGAAAGTGGCGATAAATAATGATAGCCTGCGAAAAGCAGGATATCCTACCTTAATGGGCTCGTATCTCGAATGGTACCCAAAATAGGAACCGCCGTATGCCGAACGGCACGTACGGTGGTGTGAGAGGTCGGTGAACATGAAAATAGGAGATAAACACCTATGATTAATGTTTACCTCCTACTCGATTGAAATGCAAAATTGTCTATTAACTTTCCATCATTACTTCTAAGGCAAACTTACCTCGGATACACTCAGTGAAACACTAGCTCTGTGTCTCGAACGGGTGTAATTTAATGGTATTATTGTTATTTGTTTTCGATAAACATATTGAATAAGCTGATTCTAAGTATTATTTTTATGGATAAGCTCCCTTATTAAAGTTGTTGTTTAATTTTATGTATATCAATAAGTTATTGATGATTTGAAAAGTATTATCGGACAACATGTATTATTTTATGTTACTAGTCCCGATTCGGTCGGAGATGGATTTGAAAGAATTGTACCGAATCGGGACTATTTTTCTATTTTAAATGTGCAGTTCACCAGGAATAAATGTTTGCTTTATGCCAGATGTTGTTCAATGTATTGCATGATTTCCTGTGTTGAGTCAGGATGAAACCAGGCTATTTCTGTATCACGCTTAAACCATGTTACCTGTTTACGTGAATAGATGCGTGAGTTCTGTTTTATTTTTTCGATAGCGAAAGGTAACTCCCACTCTCCGTCGAAATATTTAAATAATTCTTTATATCCTACGGTATTCAGTGAATTCAGGTTGAGGTACGGATATACTTTTCGTGCTTCTTCCAGTAATCCTTCTTCCATCATCATGTCTACTCGACGGTTAATACGATCGTATAGTTCTTCCCTGTCGCGTTTTAATCCGATTTTTAATATGTTGAAAGGACGCTCCTTACATGTACGTGTACGGAAAGATGTATATGTTTTTCCTGTCATATAGCATATTTCAAGTGCATGTATTACGCGTTTGGGATTCTTCAAGTCAACAATATTGTAATATTCAGGATCAAGAAGCTTTAACTCTGCACATAAACGTTCCAATCCCTCCTGTTCGTAACGTTCCAGCATTAACTGACGTGTATCATTGTCTACGGTAGGAATGTCGTCAATACCTTTGCATACGGCATCGACATACATCATTGATCCTCCTGTAAGTACTACTACGCTTTTTTCTTGGAATAATTCATTAAGCTTTTTCAGTACTTCACTTTCGTATTGTGCCGCACTATAGTAATCTGTCAGTTGCAGAGTTCCTACAAAATAATGTGGAACACGTGCTAACTGGTCGGGGGTAGGGGCTGCCGTCCCTATTTTCAGGTCGGCATAAAGCTGTCGTGAATCAGCTGAAATAATAGAGGTATGATATGCTTCGGCAATAGATAGACTTAAATCTGTTTTACCTATACCTGTAGGACCTATCAGTACAATGAGTGTTGGTTTATTCATATATTCTTTTAAAGCAACTAAAAAAGGAGGAATAATCTCGTATCCGTTATTTGTCTTTCGAGATTTTCCTCCTTTTCGCGTAGATGAAAATAACAATTACAATATCTGTTAATTAATATTTGTCTTCATCGTAAGGATTGCTTCCTCCTTCCATATCAAAGCCTTCCGGATCGAAGTCTTCCATATCGAAATCTTGGTCACCATAGAAGTTCTCATCTAAATCGAGAGCAGTGTTTGTATTCATTTGCTCATCAAAATCAATGGTTTGTTTAGGTGGATTTCCTTCTTTGCGTGAGCAAGTTGCATGTTGTAAATCCTTTCCTGTAATAATTTCGGAAAGCTCTATAAAGAAAACACGTTCAGCAAGCGGATCGAATACATAAAGTAATTTCTGTTTTTCGTCTTCCAACAGTTCACTTAATGGAGTTTCCTTCATAACGAAAGTATCTTCTTCAGAGCTTCCATTACCCATATCTTCTAAAGTAATTTCAATTTCTTTTTCCCAGTCATCATCGCAGATGAAAAAAGAAGTCATCTGATCATCTTTATAACCGGTACATTTTAATATAGCTTCGTGTAAATCGTAAAAAGAAGCTTCTGAGTCGATTTTTATCTCTCTCAAGAAATCATCGACTTCATCGGATATGATTCTGAATTTATATACCATTGTTCTTTCCTGTTTAATATTCGTTGATGTTGTAAAGATATAAAATTTTCTTTATCGGATAATTCCTCTTTCCGAATTTTCAATAAAAGAAACGATATATTCAATTTCCGGAGTCATAGTAATCTCTTCACGAATTTGCTGCAAAGCATCACTAACATTTTTTCCGCTGTTGTAAATAATGCGATATGTATTGTGGATGTTTTCAATTAATTCGTTTGAAAATCCTCTACGGCGTAATCCGATAATGTTAATTCCACTATATGCAATCGGTTCGCGACCGGCAATGATATAAGGAGGAATATCTTTACTGAAACGGCATCCTCCCTGAATCATAACATAACCTCCTACCCGGCAGAACTGATGCATCAAAACATTGGCACTGACAATTGCATTATCATCGATGATAACTTCGCCTGCCATTTTTGTAGAGTTTCCTATAATACATCCGCTTCCGACAATTGTATCGTGAGCAACATGTACTCCTTCCATCAGCAGATTATTGTTGCCTACTATTGTTTTTCCTTTTGCAGCTGTTCCTCTGTTTATTGTTACATTCTCACGGATGGTATTATTGTCACCGATTTCTGCGGTTGTTTCCTCTCCACGAAACTTTAAATCTTGTGGAATCGCTCCGATGACTGCTCCTGGGAAAATGCGATTATTATTTCCAATACGTGAACCATATAAAATGTTTACGTTGGGCATAATTGTATTATTGTCGCCTATCACTACATTCTTGTCAATAAATACAAAGGGACCTATTTCGACATTTTCTCCTATTTTAGCTTCTGGATGTATGTATGCTAATGGGCTAATCATATTTTTTATAAGAAGTATTAAGTATTAAGAGTATAAATTGCAGGGATGAAGAATTCAGTCTAAATGTATTAGATAGAATTCTTCATCCTTGTTTATGTATCGTTTTTATTTGTTTTTCACTATTTGTGCCATGAATTCAGCTTCGCAGACAATTTTTTCGCCAACAAAGATATAGCCTTTCATAGTAGAAATTCCTCGGCGGATAGGTGCCATTAATTCTACACGGAATATTAACGTGTCACCCGGAACAACTTTCTGCCGGAACTTAACATTGTCTATTTTCAAGAAATAAGTAGAATATTTTTCCGGATCATCCAAAGAGTTCAATACCAGCAATCCTCCGACTTGTGCCATTGCTTCTATTTGAAGCACACCAGGCATGACCGGTTCGTTAGGGAAATGGCCAACGAAGAACGGTTCGTTGGATGTTACATTTTTTATACCAACGATATGGTTTGCTCCAATGGCAATAACTTTATCTACTAATTGGAATGGATAACGGTGAGGAAGTAATTCGCGAATGCGGTTTACATCCATGATTGGTGCTTCGTTGCAATTATATACAGGTGCTTGAATTTCATGCAAACGAATTTCCTTGCGTATCTGACGGGCAAACTTGTTATTGATTGTATGTCCCGGACGGGTAGCAATGATTCGTCCTTTAATAGGTTTTCCAATTAATGCCAAGTCACCGATAATATCAAGAAGCTTATGACGTGCAGGTTCGTTAGGCCATACCAATGGAATATGGTTGATATATCCCAATTGGCTTGCATCCATATGAGGTACTCCCATTACATCTGCCAGCTTATCGAAGTTCTCTTGTGTCATTTGCTTTTCGTAAATGACAATCGCATTATCCAGATCGCCTCCTTTAATCAGACCAGCATTAAGCAATGGTTCGATTTCTCGAACAAAAACAAAAGTACGTGCCGATGCTACTTCTGCTGGAAAATCTTCCATATTCTCTAAAGTAGCATATTGGTTGGTAAGTATTTTTGAGTCGTATGAAATTAGTGTGTTGACACTAAATTTATCATCTGGAAGTACGGTAATGGATGAACCGGTAGCTTCATCACGGAACTCAATCTTAGACTTGATTATATAAAAATCTTTCGGCGCATTTTGTTCTTCAATGCCAACTCGTTTGATACATTCTACATATGCTTTGGCACTTCCGTCCAGAATTGGAAATTCCGGACCGTTAACCTGAATCAAGCAATTGTCTATGCCAGCTGCATAAAGTGTGGCCATGGCATGTTCTACGGTACTTACTTTTACCCCGTTTTTCACCAAGACTGTACCGCGGGTTGTATCAACTACATTTTCAGCTACTGCATCAATGATGGGCTGATCATCTAGATCTATTCGCTGAATTTTATACCCGTGATGTTCTGGGGCAGGATTGAATGTAACTGTCAGTTTGACTCCTGTGTGAAGCCCTTTGCCATTCAGTGAAAAGCTGCCTTTTAAAGTTTGTTGTTTCAACATGGGTTTATTTATTAAGTTGTTTTTTTAGTTCTTCAATTTCCTTTTGTAATCGGTTTAGTTCAGTGTACATCTCTGGGAGTTTCTTGAATATTGCAGATGAGCGAGCAAATTGCTTCGGTTCAATAGCTGGATATCCCATTAAAGTACTTCCAGATTTTGTGTTACCCGGTATTCCAGACTGTGCTCCAACGTTTACATGGTCACCTACTTTTATGTGTCCGGCAACTCCAACTTGTCCTCCGAACATACACCATTCTCCTATTTTTGCAGATCCGGCAACTCCAACTTGTGATGCCATCACGGTATGGCTGCCGACTTCTACATTATGTGCTAATTGGATTAAATTGTCGAGCTTTGCTCCTTTATGTACAACTGTTGCTCCCATCGTAGCACGGTCTACACATGTATTAGCTCCAATTTCTACATTATCTTCGATGATAGTGATACCTATTTGGGGGATTTTTTCATAACCTTCAGGTGATGGTGCAAAACCAAATCCGTCAGCTCCGATAACCGCCCCGGCATGTATAATGCAATTGTTCCCTACGCGACAGTCATGATATACTGTTACTTGAGGATATAAAATAGAGTTTTCTCCAACTCGGGCATGTGCTCCAACTGTTACTTGCGGATGTATATAGGTATTATCTCCAATTTCAGCTCCGTCTTCTATACAAGCAAAAGGACCTATATAAACATTCTGGCCAATTTTTGCACTAGGTGAAATTGAAGCCAATGGATCGATGCCAGTTTTTTTCGGTTTGCTCATTTCATATAAGGTCATCAGCTTTGCCAGACTTTCGTAGGCATTCTCTACTTTAATCAGAGTTGCTTTTACCTCATGTTCAGGTGTGAAATCTTTATTGACCAATACAATGGACGATTGAGTCTCATATATGAAATGCGTATATTTAGGATTTGATAAGAAAGATAATGCACCTGGGATACCTTCTTCTATTTTAGCAAAAGTGTGTACAGTGGCATTTTCATCTCCCACAATTGTTCCTTGGATATATTCTGCAATTTGCTTGGCTGAAAACTCCATAATTGATGTTTTTGTTCTTTTTTTACTTTAATAGTTTGAGTTTTGGAATGTCTTTAAAACTACATCCACGTTGTTAATTATGCAAATTACGTATTTTTTTTTTATATATCCGTGTAAAATGTAAATTATTTATCTGTATCCTATCGGAAAAGTGTTCTTTTTCTCTGATTTATAAAATAAAATACTGCCTTCCATGTATAAAAACGGAAGACAGTATTTTAGATTGATTTAACAAATTCTCCTGATTTAGTAGCAGGAAGTTATTCTTTGGGAAAGATCTTATTATAAGATAGCTTTCAGTAATTCACTCATTTGTTGCTGTACTTTATGAGCCTCTTCTCCTGCTACTTTTGCAAAGTTTTCAGTTTTATCTGCATAGATAATAGCTCGGCTGGAGTTGACAATCAGACCACATTCTTTGGTCATTCCGTACTTGCATACTTCTTCGAGTGAGCCTCCTTGTGCACCGATTCCCGGAACCAATAAAAAATGATTAGGAACAATCTTACGAATATCTTCGAACATACGTCCTTGAGTGGCTCCAACAACATACATCATGTTTTGGTCATTAGCCCATTCTTGAGATTTACGAAGAACCTTTTCAAAAAGACGTTCACCTTCCGGATCGGCAGTCAACTGAAAATCGTGTGAACCTTTGTTGGATGTAAGTGCCAGCAAAATAACCCATTTACCTTCATAAGTGAGGAATGGAGTCACGCTGTCTTCTCCCATGTAAGGAGCTACAGTTACAGAATCAATGTTAAGCTCTTCGAAGAATGTGCGAGCATACATGGCAGAAGTATTACCTATATCTCCTCGTTTTGCATCAGCAATGATGAACTGGTCAGGATAATTTTTCTTAATGTATTCTACAGTCTTTTCGAATGCGATCCATCCTTTTACTCCCATACTTTCATAGAAAGCCAGATTGGGTTTATAAGCAATACAGTAAGGAGCTGTAGCATCAATAATAGCTTTGTTGAAAGAGAAAATAGGATCTTCCTCTTTTAACAGATGTTCTGGTATCTTTTTGATATCAGTGTCCAGTCCTACACACAAAAAAGATTTTTTGTTTTTAATGTTTTCGAATAATTGCTGTTTGTTCATATCTATAGGGTTTTAAATTATTTGCTGAATAAATAACCGTTTATACTTACTTGTGTATGTTTTTTGTTGTTTTCTGTGGTATTCTCGACCGAAAATTCGGTGAGGTAAAATATTTTTCTATTTGAGTTGCATTTCAATTCTGTCGGAGGCATTTCTCCATATTTATATTGGTTAAGCTTCTCAAGGGTCTGGTAGCTTATGTACACAGTATCGTTCTCTTGTTGTAACGGTATGGCCAATATTTGTTTTTCGCATTCGTCATTAGTTGAAACGTAGTATTGGTTCACGTATTGTAATTTATCATATCCGTCAGGGATGTTTATAAAAGCTTCTGAGGCTGACTTTCCAGAATAGGAAGTTGTACCTTGAGTCTCGCCTTCATTTTTGAACTCTGTACGGAGCATATATAATGAAACGTTTTCATCAATCCATTGTGCTATGCTTTCTTTACCAAACCATTCGTAAAGATAAATAATTTTTTCGTTAATAGATTGTGCTTTTGCAGAAGAAAAATTCTTTAGCCATTGTGTATACTCTTCATGAGAAAAAGGAAGTTTTTTCTGTTGAGTATTCTGAATCTCCTTATTAATTTCGTTTTGAATGGTTTTTTGTGTAATACTTGAGTAATTGACCGGTAGAATTGAAGTCAACAGAAAAATTATAGAAAAAGAAACAGGAATCCAATTGATTCTTTTGGCCTTAATCAAAATCAGAGTTATGCATACAAAGTAGCACCAGACGTTGAGTGTGATTAAATACAGGCGGTTGATTGTCACTCCATAATCATTAAATCGCCGGATAATGCCTATAGTCATTAAGCAAAGCAGAGGCAATACAAATGCAGGAAGCCAGCGGGCTATTAATTCATCCATGCGCTTGCCATGTGCCATTCGAGTTGGATATAATCCGAATTCAATGGCAATACATCCAGTCATTAATGCAATGACCAGCCATGAAACCCATCCGATCGGAAGTTCCCAACTGGCTAGAATACGTAGTGCATAAATGTAAAGTACAATCAGATATCCTCCCGTAAGTGGAAGGAATAAATAGTGAATTACATTATTTAAGAATGAATGTAATAAAGGGAATGTGTTATGTTTCTCTTGTCTGGAAGGTAATAGTCCCAGGAATAATAACAGAGGCAAACATACATTACATATGATAACGATATATAAATAATATCGGGTATCAATGTCTATGTTGAATAGTTTATGCAATGACAATACCAAAAGACTGATTCCGCAGCTCATCACACATCCTATCAAATTGGCTGTAATGCATGATGTAATACTTGATACTGCGAAATTCCAGCTCGGTATATCATTTTTCTCTTTTAGAAAAGAGAGAAAAAAGATAGAAAGCCCTATGGCCAAAAGTCCTGCTCCATGAGCAATTCCTATTTCAGTGAAAGACTTCTCATAAGAATAGGAGTATAAATAAAATGCATCGGCTATCAGGAGTGCATGTGCTCCTGTTTGAATAATACTCTTTTTTATCAAACTTTTGATTTCCTCACACCATAAATGCAGGGAAAGAGAAAGTAAAGTTCCTACCGATAGGTAGTATCCTAGTATCCAGTAAAGTTTCTTGTTCTCCGGCTGATCAGCTGCTACTAAATAACAGAGATAACAGGTTAAAGATAAAATAAAGAATAAAGTAATGGGAAAACGCTTCAGATTAATCTGGAGCGCCCCATTGAAGGTCTGAATTGTTTTTTGTAACCAGTGCCTTAGCATTTTAGTGAAAAATCAGCTATTACAACTCACTTTCTTTCAATCGTTCTGCATTCTCTGCAACAATCAGATGGTCGATACAATCTTGGATATCTCCATCCATGAAAGCTGCCAGATTGTATATCGTATAATTGATACGGTGATCGGTTATACGTCCTTGTGGATAATTATATGTGCGGATTTTAGCAGAACGGTCTCCTGTGCTGACCATTGTTTTACGTTTAGATGCAATGTCGTCGATATACTTTTGATGCTCTTTATCATAGATGAAAGTGCGCAAACGTGATAAGGCACGTTCCTTATTCTTAGGCTGGTCGCGGGTTTCTGTACACTCGATAAGAATTTCCTCCACTACACCGGTATTAGGATTTTTCCAATTATAGCGCAAGCGAACTCCTGATTCTACCTTGTTTACATTCTGACCACCAGCACCGCCACTTCGGAATGTATCCCATTTTATTTCGCCTTCATTGATTTCTACATCGAACGGCTCTGCTTCGGGTAGTACAGCTACAGAAGCGGCTGATGTATGAACGCGTCCCTGAGTTTCAGTAGCCGGTACACGCTGTACACGATGTACTCCTGATTCATATTTAAGAGTTCCGTAAACTTTATCTCCTGTTACCGAACAAATAATTTCCTTAAAACCTCCGGCAGCTCCTTCGTTTGCACTAGATACTTCCAGTTTCCAGCCTTTCGATTCACAATATTTTGAGTACATACGGAATAAGTCCCCTGCGAAAATAGCGGCTTCATCTCCTCCTGTACCACCTCGTATTTCCAGAATAGCATTGCGATCATCTTGCGGATCAGCAGGAACCAGCAGAAGCTTAATCTCTTCTTCCAGTTGTGGAAGACGAGCTTCGCAAGCAGCTGCTTCTTCGCGAGCCATTTCTTTCATTTCAGGATCGTTCTCAGCCATCATCATTTTGGCCTCTTCCAATCCGTTGAGGCACTGCAGATACTCCTTGCGTGCCTGCATAAGATCTCCCAGTTCTTTATATTCTTTCGTCAGCTTTACATATCGTTTCTGGTCAGATATAACGTTCGGGTCGGTAATCAGGGTTGATACCTCTTCGAAGCGAGCTACTAATCCGTCCAATTTTTCTAATATGGTATTGTTTTCTGCCATATTCCAAAGAGTGTTAGTTTATTAATTCTCTAATATATAAGTTGTTATTTTGCAAAACAAAAGCTTACCATAGTCTGCCATAAAATAATTGTTCCTGAATGAAATAGTCATCGAATAGATATTTTTGTTAAGATGGCTATTGTAGAACTTTATTATTTATGACTATGGTAAGCTTTCTTATTAGTTAGTATTTGAATTCTCCAAATTCACTACGGATAATCAGCTCTTTATGATCGCTTTCTTCAATGCGTCCGATTATCTGAGCATCGATGTTGAATGATTTGCTGATTTCGATAACCTGCTCAGCATGTTCCGGTGACAAATAAACTTCCAGACGGTGTCCCATATTGAATACCTTATACATTTCATCCCAGTCGGTTCCACTTTGTTCTTTGATAGTGCGGAACAATGGAGGTACAGGGAAGAGATTGTCTTTGATTACGCGACAATTGTCTCCAACGAAATGCAATACTTTAGTTTGTGCACCACCTGAGCAGTGAACCATACCATGAATTTGCGGACGAAGAGCATCCAGCAATTTTTTAACAACAGGCGCATAAGTACGGGTAGGAGAGAGAACCAGCTTTCCTGCATCCAGCGGAGAGCCTTCTACTGCATCTGTCAATTTCAAGTTGCCGCTGTAAACCAATTCTTCTGGAACTGCCTTGTCGTAGCTTTCCGGATACTTCTCTGCAAGGTATTTAGAGAAAACATCATGACGTGCACTTGTCAGGCCATTGCTACCCATACCGCCGTTATATTCTTTTTCATAAGTAGCCTGTCCGTACGAAGCCAGACCTACGATAACGTCTCCCGGACGGATATTTGCATTGTCAATTACATCAGCACGTTTCATGCGGCATGTCACTGTACTGTCGACAATAATAGTACGAACCAAGTCACCAACATCGGCAGTTTCACCTCCTGTTGCATAAACACCTACTCCCATTTCTCTCAATTCGGCAAGCAATTCGTCTGTTCCGTTGATGATAGCCGAAATCACTTCACCCGGAACCAGCAGTTTATTACGTCCGATAGTTGACGATACCAAGATATTGTCTACAGCTCCGACACACAACAAGTCGTCGATATTCATAATCAAGGCATCCTGTGCAATTCCTTTCCAAACAGACAAGTCACCAGTTTCTTTCCAGTATAAATAAGCCAAAGACGACTTAGTACCGGCTCCGTCAGCATGCATGATATTGCAATACTCCGGATCACCACCTAGAATATCAGGAATAATTTTACAAAAAGCCTTAGGGAAAATACCTTTGTCAATGTTTTTAATGGCGTTATGCACATCTTCTTTCGATGCGGAAACACCGCGCTGCATGTATCGTTGATTGCTCATGAGATATTATTTGTTTGTTTTTGTTCAATTGAATGTGCAAAAGTACGGATTATTTTGCTTATGTCCTATCGTTTTTCTTGTTTTGTTACGTAGCTTGTCGTGAATGGCTGATTCATTTCCAGAGGCAGGCTTTCATTTCCATACCTGTCTACAGCTGTAACTGCCCAATATATCCGTTCTTGCCATGGAACTTCGGGACAGAAGATATACTGCGTAGAGTCAGTTCTTATTTCAATCAGGTTTGATGCCTGTGTGATATCTATCGGATAAGTATTCGAAGCATATATACGATAATATACCGGAACCGAGGAATTATCGGTAGATGCATTCCAGCTTAACTTTACTCCTTTATCCAACGGGATAAAAACGGGATTTGCCGGAACGGAAGGAGCTATGCTGTCTATCCATGTCATAGCAGGAATGGCAGCAGGTTGTGTGTAGAAATGCTCTTTCAGTTCATCGAACACTCCTTTTGTATTGTCAACCAAAAAACGATTGCGGAAGTAAGCCTGTCCGTCAAGTTTTATATTACGCAAAAAAGAGATTTGCCGTACCACTTCATCAAGCTGCCAGTTTTGTTCTTTGGGGTGGAGAAAATAAATACCTAACCCAGGAACAATCCATCGTCCGTTTTTATTTTCCTGCCAGTCGAGGGCAAACGGATAAAAATGATTTCCCTGAAAATACATCATCGGGAATAAAGCATCGTGTATTCCTTCTTTCAGCCATTGGAGTGCATCTTGGTAAACGACTTCATAGGCATTCCATCCCCTTGAGGGATAGCGTTTGGTATCGTTGTATTTTCCAACAGGAGAACTGCTTACCTTTACCCAGGGCTTTAGCGATTTTGTTTCTGTATAAATACGCCGCACAATGCGGGTGATATTATTTCTGCGCCATTGCTGTAAAGATTCTTTTTTGCCATATTTGCGATACGTACTCTGGTCGGGAAAGTCTGATGCCCGTTCCGGGTATCGGATATAGTCGAGATGAATGCCGTCTATATCGTAGCGGGAAACAATTTCGCGCACAATACTTGCAAGATAATTATCTGTTTGAGGGTTTCCCGGGTCCAGATACCATGTCCCTTTATATAGCTTGCAGATGGAGGGCTGTTTTCGTGTTACAGATTTTTTACCTAAAAGCTTAACCTGTCGGGTATTTCCTATAGGGATGGTTACAATCCATGCATGCAGTTCCATACCTCTGCGGTGACATTCTTCTATGGCAAATTTCAGTGGATCGTAGTTGGGGTTTCCTCCTTCGTGTCCGGTTAAGGATTCTGTAAACTGTTCTATGGCAGATGGATAAATGACATCTCCACGCAAACGGGTCTGAAACAATACGGTGTTGAAGTTTGCACGTTTCAGTGCATCGAGTGTCTTACATAATTCTTGTTTCTGAAGTTCGATAGTTTTGGCTGATGTTGCTTTATGCGAAGGCCAGTCCAGTCCGCCCAATGTGGTGAGCCAGGTTGCCCGTATTTCATATTTGGGTTGAGCATATCCGGACAGGGGAATAATGAACCCCAAAATAACAATGTAAATAGTTATAAGTCTGTTGTACATAATTTCGTTTTTTAGTTTTGCAAAGATAGCAATATGTTCTTTTAAATTATTACTTTTGCGCTCACTTAAATACTTTTTATTATGATAACTTTTAGTATAGCTTTAATTCTGTTAGTAGTCGGTTATTGGATTTACGGAGGTTATGTCAATAAACTGTTTGCTCCCGATCCCAACCGTAAGACTCCGGCACTGACTATGACCGACGGGGTAGATTTTATACCTCTTCCTACATGGAAAATATTTATGATCCAGTTTTTGAATATTGCAGGTCTCGGACCAATTTTCGGTGCTATTATGGGGGCACAGTTTGGTACAGCCTCTTATCTTTGGATTGTTTTCGGAACTATATTTGCAGGCGCGGTACATGATTTCCTGGCCGGAACTCTGTCACTTCGAAATTCAGGCGAAAGTCTGCCACAGATTATAGGACGATATTTGGGAAGCGGAACCCGAAAGGTAGCCTGTGTCTTTACAGTTCTGTTGATGATATTGGTTGGAGCTGTGTTTGTTTCAGGACCGGCGGAATTATTGGCTGGTATGACTCCCGCTTCTCTTGATGTTTATTTTTGGGTTATCGTGATATTCCTTTATTATATATTGGCAACGATGATGCCGATTGATAAGATTATCGGTAAGATTTATCCATTGTTTGCCTTTGCCTTGCTTTTCATGGCTGTAGGAATTTTGGTTATGCTGTATGTAAAAAGTCCGGATTTGCCTGAAATGTGGAATGGATTTGGAACAAAATATGAACGGAATCCTATTTTCCCGATGATGTTTATTTCCATTGCCTGTGGAGCCATTAGTGGTTTTCATGCTACGCAATCTCCATTGATGGCACGATGCATCACCAATGAAAAGCATTGTCGTCCGATTTTTTATGGAGCAATGGTGACCGAAGGTATTGTTGCTTTGATTTGGGCTGCTGCGGCCACTTATTTTTTCCATGAAAACGGTATTGTAGATGAAGCAACTGGAGTTGCCTATTCGGGAGCGAAGGTAGCTACTGATATTTCGAAGGACTGGCTGGGAACCTTCGGGGGTATTTTGGCTATACTTGGTATTGTAGCTGCACCGATTACCAGTGGAGATACAGCATTACGTTCTGCACGTCTGATTGTTGCTGATTTCTTTCATGTAGAGCAACGCAGTATTCGTCGTCGTTTGCTTATCTGTATACCTATATTCCTTGTGACTATTGCATTGCTGTTGTACAGCTTTGGCGATACAGAGGGTTTTAAGATTATATGGCGATATTTTGCCTGGTGCAATCAGGCTTTGTCTGTTTTCACACTGTGGGCAATTACTGTATGGCTGGTACATGAAAAGAAAAACTATTGGGTAACGCTTATTCCTGCTCTTTTCATGACGGCAGTATGTTCTACCTATATATTAATAGCTCCAGAAGGACTTGCCTTATCTGAAAGTATATCTTATCCTCTCGGTGCTGTTTGTGTGCTGATTGCAATAATCTGGTTTGCTGTCTGGTATAAAAAGGAGAAAAAACGTATTTAATTTTTTACTATATCCTTTGGTCAAAGGATAGCAGAGTCTTGCTGCTACTGATTAAGGATGATATGTCATCTCATATAGTCAGTTGCGGCAAGACTTTTTTCTTTATATCGGCAAGGCTTTTCTGACAGAGCTGGTGAATTGCTAAAAAGCCGTGGCAAAATATTTTTTCATGGCGTTTTTTTGTTACTTTTGCGACAATCAATTCTTAAAATATATTTATGGTGAAGAAATTATTATTTGTATTTATTTTACTGATAAGTTGTATCAATGCACATGCTCAGTTCGAAGAAGGAAAATGGTATCTGAATACTTCTCTTACCGGACTGGATCTCTCGCATAGCAAATACGAAGGAACTAACTTTGGTTTTCAGGTTGGTAGCGGAGCTTTTGTTGTCGACAACCTGATGGTGCTGGTTAATTTCAAGGGAGAGTATGTAGAACACGGTATGGATGAAACAAGTGTGGGAGCCGGAGCAAGATATTACTTGTCTAACTGTGGCCTGTATGGTGGATTAGGCCTGGCTTATAAACATTTGTCGAATAGTGTAAATCGTAAAGATCTTGTCTGTCTGACTCCAGAGCTGGGGTATGCATTTTTCCTGAATGGAACGATTACCGTAGAGCCGGCTGTATATTATGACTTGAGTTTTTCGAACTGTTCGGAATACAGTAAGCTTGGTTTTAAGATAGGATTTGGTTTTTATTTCTGATTATATATCTAAATAGTGATGAAAAAAGTATTCATGTCACTCGCCTTGCTCGTTGGAGTTTCGGGGAGTGTATTTGCACAGAAAAAAGGGTTTGATTATAAGTTTTATGGTCAGGTACGTACAGATTTGTTCTATAACACCCGGTCTAATTCGGAAACTGTAGACGGATTGTTTTATATGTACCCGCTGGATGAAAATCTGGATCCGAACGGACACGATCTGAATGGAGTTGGTAATGGTAATTTTTATACGTTATATACTCGTCTGGGGGTAGATGTTACAGGCCCGATGTTAGGTAAAGCCAAGACCTCGGCTAAGGTAGAAGTTGATTTCCGTGGTTCGGGTACTACTTATTCGTTGTTCCGTATTCGTCATGTCTACTTTAATCTGGATTGGGGCAAATCAGCGCTGCTGGTAGGACAGACCTGGCATCCGTTGTATGGTGATGTTGCTCCTGAAATATTGAATTTGAATATGGGTGCACCTTACCAACCGTTTAGCCGTGCTCCTCAGATTCGCTATCGTTTTACTTCTAATAATTTTATGCTTACTGCTGCTGCTATCTGGCAGTCGCAGTACTTGTCAGTTGGTCCTAAAACCAATAAACCGGGAGAAACCTCTACCCAGAAAAGCCAGGAATTCATGAAAAAGAGCTGTGTTCCTGAATTTTATTTGGGGGTAGATTATAAACGTCCGGGACTGATAGCCGGAGCTGGATTGCATGTAAGTTCTATTACTCCTCGTACCCAATCGGAAACTGAAGACGCGGTTTATTTCGTAAATGAACGTGTAACAGGTATCTCCGGAGAGGCTCATGTGAAGTATACAAAGGAGAACTGGCTGGTATCCGCCAAAACTGTACTGGGAACTAATCTGACTCAGACAAGTACTGTGGGAGGATATGGAATAACCAGTATCGATGAGGTGACGGGAAAACAGCAGTACTCCCCGTTGCGTACGTCTTCTACATGGGTGAATGTGGCTTATGGAAAGAAATGGCGTCCGGCTTTGTTCTTTGGTTATCTGAAAAATCTGGGTGCAACCAAAGAAGTTCCTTATGGTGCATTAGGAACAGGAACAACGCTCGACCAGTTGTTTACCGGTACAGCTGAACTTACTTATAATATTCCCCACTGGAAATTCGGGGCGGAGTATTCACTCTGTAATGCCTGGTATGGCGATGAATTTGATGCGAAAGCAAAAGCAATAAACTCTCATTCTATACTCAATCATCGTATAGTGCTGGTAGCTCTGTTTCAGTTTTAAAAAAAGAACGTGAATTTTTATATAAAACGTCCTGATGTTTTTGAAAAAAATTGCTCAATTTTTTTAGAAACATCAGGATGTTTTTTTATTCGTTGGTTTTTGTGATAAGCTATAATCTATGTGTCTGTTATGGTGAATTGTGGACCTTTTGTACGCCATTTATTAAATATTATCCATTTGAATGATATTGCATATTAAGTGTATTGTATTCCATTAGAAAAAAAACTTGTTTAGCTTAATTTGGTTTTCGTTGAATTTATCAAATTATTAAGTACTATGAAAATTGATTTATTTGGATTGCCAACAAAAACAATAGTTTTTTTATTGGGTTTTGCTACATGTAATATGGGATGTAGTGATGAAGTGGTAATAAAAGAAGATGTTTATGTGAAAGACACAGAGGGAGTTTTTCCTGATTATGGTGAAGTCTTAGCATTTCCTGGTGCTGAAGGGTATGGACGTAAGACAACAGGAGGACGTGGAGGTGAAGTGTATCATGTTACTAATTTAAATGATTCTGGAGAAGGCTCACTGAGGGATGCTGTAAGTAAGCCTAATCGTATTATTATTTTTGATGTTTCGGGTATTGTAAGATTAGAATCAGCTTTGGTTATTAATCAGCATAATTTGACGATTGCAGCTCAAACAGCTCCAGGAGATGGTATTGTTCTTTATGGGGATCGTGTATCTTTTTCAGGTGCAAAAAACCTTATTTGTAGATATCTTCGTATACGTATGGGAATGAATGGACCGAAGGGAAAGGATGCTGCAGGATTGGCTGATGGAACTGATATGATTTTTGATCATTTGTCTGTTACATGGGGACGAGATGAAAATTTTTCGATAAATGCTGGTGGTAAGGCAGATAATATTACCATTCAAAATTCAATTATAGGACAGGGGTTACAAAATCATTCTTGTGGAGGGCTTATTCAAACAGATGTAGATCATGGCATAACACTTTATCGTAATCTTTATATTGATAATAAGACCCGTAATCCTAAAGTAAAAGGATTAAATCAATTTGTAAATAATGTTGTATATAATTGGGGGAATGGAGCTGCCTATAATATGGGAGGAGATTCAGAAGGAGAGTCTGAAACAACCATAGAAGATAATTATTTTATTGTAGGATTGTGCAATAATTGGATGAATGTAAGAAATGAAGAGACTCAAGAAATAGAATTAAAAAATATTCCTGTGACTCCGACCCCTCCTTTTATAGGGGCAAATAGAGATTATAGGGCATATTTTAAAGGTAATTATTATGATTATAATAAGGATGGTGTTTTAAATGGTATAGAATTGACTGAAAATAATTATCCGGAGTTTTGTGAAAAAGAAACTTTTGATGAGGAAACAGGTAAATATTCTGGAATGCCGACTTTTTTATCTACTCCATCCATAAAACATAATTCCATATTAGGACAGACTTCTGCGGAAGAAGCCTATAAATGGATTGTAAAGTATGTAGGAGCTTGTCTTCCTGTGCGTGATGAAGTTGATGCCTATTTGATTGATGAATTAACTTCATTGGGTATAAAAGGCACAATAATTCAAGATGAGAGAGATAAAAAGCAATACCCATTGGGAGGACCAGGAAAAATTATGGAAGGTGAAAAAGCTCCAGATACTGATGGTGATGGCATGCCTGATTCTTTTGAGGAACAATATGGATTGGATAAAAATGACCCTACAGATGCTTCTATGATTGCAAATAATGGCTATACCAATATTGAAAATTATATTTTTACACTAGATGCTCAGATAAAATAAATTTATACAGAAATGAAAACATATATAAAATATTGTGCGTTTATAATGGCTGCTTTTTGCAGTTGCACAGAAGATAAGACTATAGTTGAGGAAATAATTCATAAGCAACCGGTTGCTTTTTCTTTTAATCAAGCTGTTGAAAAAGAATTACAGATTGATTTTAAGGCTGGGGATTTAATAGGAGTAAATGAACAAACTTGTACTATGTTAGCGAATGGGCAAATTAGTTTATATGAAATACCTGCAACTGCTGATTATATTGTTTACCATCCGTATGATGCTAAATTCTCAGAAAAAAATATTGAATTTAATATACCTGAACAGCAAGAGTTTGAAGAGAAAGGGGTTAATCCTGCTTCATTTCCTCTTTATGCTATTACTAATAATGAAGGTTTTGACAATTTAGTAATGAATCCTGTTTGTGGTAGTTTAAAAGTGACCGTACCGGCAGCTGATGAAGGCTTTACTTCGGTAACCTCTGTTACAATAAAAAGTAAAGAAGATGTGTTGGTTAATGATTTAGTTGTGAATCCTTCAACTAATGAAATTGTACAGAAAGGGGAAGGTTTCCATTCAGTAACTTTAAAAGGTAATATAGATTTGACTGAAGGTAAAGATTTATATTTTGTACTTCCATCTATAACTTTTAGTGAAGATCTTGAAATTGTTTTTCATTCAGTTAAAGGAGAAGGAACTGCGATTGTAAATGTAAAAGGTAAATCGATAGAAAAGGGAAAGATACTTTCTATATCTGTTGGAGCAATAAACTGGTTAGCCACCTCTAATTATTATGGAAAATCTAATTCCATTATTGTAGCTCCAGGTACGAGAACTGTTACAGTAGATTGTACACCATATTATACAACAGATATAAATTATTCTTATGAAAATATTCTGGCTGATAATGATAAGTTGCCTTTGTCTGCTAAATTATTATGGAATGATGTTTCAACAAATTTTGTTACAAAGGTAACATTAGCCGATGATAGAAAATCATTTCTTGTTGATTTAAATGGAGAATGTGGAAATGCTGTAGTTGCTATTTATGATAATATAAATCCAGATGCAGAAGAAGCGAATGTTCTTTGGTCTTTCCATATATGGGTAACAGAAATAAATGAACATAATTTAGGTACTAATATAAAAGGAAATAATTATATAGTTTTAGATCGTAATTTGGGTGCTGTATGTACTATACCAGGAGATACTAGATCTATTGGACTATTGTATCAATGGGGGCGTAAAGATCCATTTGTAAGTACTTCTGAATTTGGAATGAATACGAAATCAGTGTTATATAATCAGGATGGGGTTGTAAAAGAGAGTTCTCAAAAGTCGGATAATAGTAAAGGAACAATAGAATATGCTATAAAAAATCCGATGACTTACATTGTTGATGGAAATTCAAAAAGTAATACTTCTCAGTTGCCCTATCAGTATGCATACGATTGGATGCAATATGCAGATGATGCTCTCTGGGGAAATCCTTATGGGTATGAATTTCCTGATGCTTCTCTTTTAAAGAAATCTATTTATGATCCTTGTCCAGAAGGGTATATGGTTGCTCCCCGTGACACTTGGATGACTGCTGACAGTGAGAAACTTATATTTGATGATAATGGAAGTTGGGATGTTGCAAATCTGGGCTATTTATTAATTTATAATGGGCAAACAATGTGGTATCCTGTAACAGGAGTACGTAGTGCTAGAGGAGGAGGATTAACTGCTTGTAATGAATATGGTTGTTGCCTGTTTAGTTCTCCAGATGGAAATAAAAATGCAAAGGCTCCTTTTATAAAAATAATGAAAAGTGGAGTTGAAAAAAGTGCGGATAGAAGGGCAAATGCTTATCCTGTACGTTGTGTGAGAATTATAAAATAAAAAAACATCCTGACTTCTATAATAATTTTATATAGAAGTCAGGATGTTTTTTTATGTCTGTGAACCTGTTTCCATGTAAACGTACTATTTTATATGGAAAGATATACATTCAGCCTGTATATTTGCGTCTGTACTATTTGAATAATGAACAACTATTAAAAACACGATGAAGAAAAAATTCTATTGTCTATGTATGGGGATGTTACTGGGTATATCTTCGGTTGAGGCTAAAGTGACACTTCCTTCCATTATTTCCGACAATATGGTTCTGCAGGCACAGACCAAAGTCTGTATATGGGGTAAGGCTACTCCAGGTGAAAACATTTCGGTTGCACCTTCCTGGAATGAAAAAAGCATTAGCACTACGGCTGGAAAAGACGGACGCTGGAGGGTATATATATCTACACCCAAAGCGTCAGACAATCACTCCCTGACAGTTAAAGGAGAAAATGTCATTACTATACGTAATGTATTGATCGGTGAAGTCTGGCTTTGTACAGGACAGTCTAACATGGAGTTTCCCGTAGCCCATGACCCGAAGGTGAAGTGGAAAACCGGTATGCTGGGTGAAGCGGAAGTAATGAAAGATGCAGATTATCCCGAAATACGTTTGTTTCATGTAGAGCATCAGCTGGCCCACGAAAAAGAACAGGATGACTGTACTGGTAAATGGGTTGTCTGTTCTCCCGAAAATATACGTGACTTTTCGGCTGTAGGGTTTGTATTTGGAAAGAAACTGCATAACGAACTGGGAGTTCCTGTCGGGTTGATTCAGTCTACATGGGGAGGTACACATGCTGAATCGTGGACTTCTATGGAAGTAATGAAAGATGATACTTTATATAGTGATGTCCTTCAGCAGTTTGCTTTGAAAAATGTGAAACGTAATAAAGACTATTGTAAAGTACCTTCTACGCTTTGGAACGGAATGATAGCTCCTATTGCCGGATATACGGTAAGAGGAAACATCTGGTATCAGGGAGAATCTAATTCTATTCGCGCTGAAAAGTATCAGCAGGTTTTCACCAATATGATAAATTCCTGGCGTGAACGGTGGGGGCAATCAGACATGCCTTTCTATTTTATGCAGATAGCTCCTCATTACAGACAGCCGGCCGAGATTCGCGAAGCACAGTTGAAGACCTGGCGTGAGAGCGGACTGAAAAATGTTGGAATGGCGGTTGTGGTAGATGCTGCCGATTCTACGGATATTCATCCGCGTAACAAACGTGTGGCAGGCGAGCGGCTGGCTGCATGGGCATTGGCAAAGCAGTATGGGAAAAAAGTGGCCTATTCGGGACCTGTGTATAAAAAGATGAAGATTGATGGGAGCAGAGTGATATTGAGCTTTGATTATACGGAAGGTGGCTTGAAAACCCTTGATGGAGGTGATGTAAAAGGCTTTTTCATATCCGGAGAAGATGAGCGTTTTTATCCGGCACAGGCTGTTATAAAAGGAAATAAGCTGGAGCTTACTTCAGACAAAGTAATGCGTCCCGTTGCAGTGAGATATGGTTGGGGAACTTTCTTCCGGGTAAATCTTTGTAACGGAGCAGGTATACCTGCAGTTCCTTTCCGTACAGATTGCTTTGCTCCTGAAAAGGCTTCGCGGAAGTTTGCCGATTCAGAGATGCGCCGTTTCCCTCAGGCATGGCAGCTGGATCATGGTAAACGTCTTTTCTTCGGGTATGCTCAGGGGGTAGGATGCTGTGCGATGCTTGACATGTGGAAAGCTACTGGTGATAAACGCTACTTCGATTATGTAGAAGAGTGGGGGGATACGATAATCAACGATAAAGGAGAAATATATAAGTATGATATGGCTACTTATAATCTCGATTTTATCAATCCGGGAAAAGTATTATTCGATCTTTATCGTGAAACACATGATGTTAAGTATAAGAAAGCGATGGACGTGTTGGTTAAGCAACTCGAACATCACCCTCGTACTTTAAAAGGTGGATTTTGGCATAAACTTGTCTATCAGCATCAGATGTGGCTGGATGGTTTGTATATGGCCTCTCCTTTTCTGGCTCAATACGGTGCGGAGTTCAATCGTCCGGATTTAATAGATGAGGCGGTGAAACAGTTCAGACTTTGTCATGAGTATACGTATGACGCTCGGACCGGATTGTATTATCATGCCTGGGATGAAAGTAAATCTCAACGTTGGGCTAATCCGGAAACGGGACATTCGCCTAATTTCTGGGGACGCAGCATTGGCTGGTGGTTTATGGCTCTTGTGGATGCTCTCGATTATATTCCTGAGAATCATCCGGGGCGGGCAGATATGATCGGTTGGATTCAGGGACTTGCTGAAACGCTTCCAAAGTATCAGGACAAGAATGGCTTGTGGTATCAGGTTATTGATCAGCCCAAACGGGAAGGCAATTTTCCAGAAGCTTCTGTAACGAGCCAGTGTATGTATGCATATGCCAAGGCGGTAAATAAGGGATACATTGACAAGAAGTATCGGGCGGTTGCAGAAAAGGCTTTTAAAGGATTGAATGACAAATTGATGCGTGAAAATGCGGATGGTACTTTAACCTTGACTCGCTGCTGTCAGGTAGGAGGTTTGGGAGGTAATCCTTACCGTGACGGAAGTTTTGAATATTATATAGGAGAAAAAATGCGTGATAACGACGCAAAGGCAACCGGTCCTTATATCATGGGATGTTTGCAATTAGGATATTAAAAGAATGAGTGAAAAATGAAAAAAGTATTTGTATTTTTATCTTGTATGTGGCTGGCTGTGAATGTGTTGTTGGCAGAGGAGCCATATAAATATGAGTATCTTTATAAAGATTTACCGTTTGAGATGCCTCGTGTTAAGGCTCCGGTTTTTCCGGATAATGAGGTTAACCTGAAAGATTTTGGGGCTGTTGGCGACGGTATGCATCTTTGTACTGAAGCATTTGCCAAGGCTATTGATGCTTTGGATAAAAAAGGAGGTGGAAAATTAACAGTTCCGGCTGGTGTATGGTTTACTGGTCCGATTGTTTTGAAAAGCAACATCAATTTGCATATAGAAAAAGGAGCTATTGTTTTGTTTTCTCCAGATGTCGATTTATATCCGTTGGTAGAAACGGTATTCGAAGGTTTGGATACCCGACGCTGCCAGTCGCCGATATCGGGTCGTAATCTGGTGAATGTAGCCATAACAGGTCAAGGAGCGATTGATGGGAACGGTCATTACTGGCGTCCTTTAAAGAAACAGAAAGTAACAGAGGGGCAATGGAAAGCGGCTACTTCCCGGGGAGGAGTATATAAGCGTCCCGATTACTGGTTCCCTTATCCTGAAACATTGAAAGGAGATACTATCAGTAACATGAATGTACCTCAGAATCTGAAGACAGAAGAAGAGTGGCAAAGTGTACGCCATTTCCTTCGTCCAGTGATGGTTAGCTTCATAGAATGTAAAAATGTATGGCTGGAGGGAGTAGTTTTTCAGAATTCCCCGGCATGGAATCTTCATCCGCTTATGTGCGAGAATGTTTTGATTGAGAATGTAGAAGTACGTAATCCGAGCTACGCTCAGAATGGCGATGGACTTGATTTGGAATCATGTAAAAATGCTTTAATCGTAAATTCTTCGTTTGATGTGGGTGATGACGGTATTTGTCTGAAGAGCGGAAAAGATGAAGACGGACGTCGTCGTGCTCGTGCTTGTGAGAATGTAATAGTGGACGGATGTACGGTATACAAAGGACATGGAGGTTTTGTAGTAGGAAGCGAGATGAGTGGAGGTGTACGTAACATCTCTGTCAACAACTGTCAGTTTTTAGGCACAGACGTTGGACTTCGTTTCAAGAGCAAGCGAGGTCGCGGTGGAGTTGTAGAGAATATATGGATCCGTAATATTTCGATGATTGATATTCCGACCGAACCAGTAACCTTTAATCTTTATTATGGAGGCAAATCGGCTGTTGAAGTTCTGGAAAGCGGTGAAGTAGTTCCTGTAAAAGTTGCTCCAATGCCGGTAGATGAAACAACTCCCTGTTTCCGGAATATCCATATTGAACATCTGACCTGTTCAAATGCACGCCGGGCTATGTATTTTAATGGAATACCCGAGATGCCTATAGATGGTATTACATTGAAACATATACGTATCAGTGCAAAGAACGATGCTGAATTTTATTATTGCAAGAATATTCATAAAGAAGATGTAAAGATAGAATTGTTGGTAAAATAGAGATAATATTAAATCTTGTTTTCGAGCCTGAAGATGCCGTGAGGCATTTTCAGGCTTTTTCGTATGCTCGGCATGAGTATTAGCTAACGGGTGCAAGTCCCCAATGAGCCCTAATAGCGGGAATCATACAGCCAAAAGCAAGGGTGTCCATCGCGAGTTGGAATCTGAAAGAAGCTGGCGGCAAACATCTGGTCTGACGAACAGAAACTTCATATAAGGCATATGACCGTGGGTAAGGTTGCGAAACAAACTAAAGCCCTATAGCTATTCGGGACGGTTAGTGTAAATGGAGCAGACATAAGATTGAAAGTTAATACCCTTATCCGAGGATGTCTCACGGACATATGGTGAGGATGAATGATTCGAAGTACCATGATGGAGTAAAGCTTGCCGTGAGAAGTCAGCAGAGGTCGTAGTACCCAAGGCATGTATGCCTATAGGGAAGGACCAAACTTTATTTAAACGGCATAACTGAAAACTACCGTTTGTTGGAACGAATGCATAAAACCAAAACAGAAGTATTGGGCTACCTTTAAAGAGATAGGACGGAATCCGAAGGGTATAAAGGAGCGCAGACCTACAAATGGATGGTTGAAGAAGATGTCGTGGAAGTGTCTTTCGAAGAATACGAAAGGCATCCATAGTAAAGAACCGCCGTATGCCGAACGGCACGTACGGTGGTGTGAGAGGTCGGAAAACGAAAGTAGGAAGAAAACTACTTCGTTTTCCTCCTACTCGATTTTTGAAAGATCTATAGTTTGTTGATTTTTATCTTGTTTGTTTACTAATTTTTACATGTGAATAGATTAAGGACCTATTTCTTAAGTCCAAATGTATTATGTGAAATAGGATAAATTCGTTTTTATACTTGGTTTCATGTTGTTATGTAGATATTATATTGAATATTAGTTACATGTACAGTTTTATAGGTAAACGTACAATTTTATATGCATAAATTATGTGGATTTCATAGCTTTGTAATGTAAAAAAAATCAATTAATAATTAATTTATGTATTACTAATCAACTATGAGAAGCGTACAAAAAAATCTCTACTTATTAATTATTTTGTTAATAAGTTTTCCTTTGAATGTTCTTGCTCAGAACAAAACAATTACTGGTACAGTAAGGGATGTGAATGATGTAGTCATCGGAGCTTCTGTAACAATAAAAGGACAATCTTCTGTTGGTACTATTACGGATATGGATGGAAATTACACACTGTCTGTTCCGGCATCGGCGAAAGAACTGACTTTCTCTTATATTGGTTACGAGACACAAACTGTAGCAATAAAGGGACGTACACAGATTAATGTGACATTGAAAGAAAGCAGTCAAATGTTGGAAGAAGTTGTTGCAATTGGTTATGCTAAAGTTAAACGTAAAGATTTGACCGGCTCTTCTGTTTCAGTTGGTGCGAATGATTTGAAGATGTCACCTGTTAGTACGGCTGCGCAAGCTTTAGCTGGTAAAGCTGCGGGTGTGAATATTGTTCAGCAGAGTGGAGCTCCAGGTTCTGAAATTAATATTACAGTTCGTGGTGGAACATCTATAACTCAAGGAACACAACCTTTATATATTGTTGATGGTTTCCAGATGGAAAATGGTTTGCAGAATGTCGATATTAATGATATCGAAAGCATTGATGTTATGAAAGATGCTTCTGCAACGGCTATTTATGGAGCACGCGGTTCTAACGGTGTTATTTTGATTACTACTAAATCTGGTAAATCTGGCAAGACTGAGGTTTCTTACAATGGTTTCGTAAGCTTTGATCATCTTGGCAAAAAATTAGATCTGCTGGGAGTTGAGGATTATGTGAAATATCAGTATGAATTCCAGTTATTGAGAAGCAATCAGAGCAGCTTTGCTAATTTGTTTGGCGGCAATATTAATGATGCTGATTTTTATACTGGAGCATATAGTCGTATTCATGATAATTATGGAAGTCGTGAAGGCATTGACTGGCAGGATGAAGTTTTTGGCTCTACTGGTATTACACAAAATCATAATGTTAATATCACTGGTGGTACTGAAAAAACAAAATACATGATTAGCTATAATTATACAGATGAAAATGGTATTATGGCAAAGCATGGTTATCAGAAAAATAGTATTCGTGCTAAAGTGAATCATGAATTATGGAAGGGAGTTCGTTTTGATTTTTCTTCTAGCCTTCAGATGACTAAAGTTGAAGGTGGAGGTAGTTTGGGTGGTAAACTGAAGCAAACTATTTTGCAGCCGGTTACAGGTGGTGTACAGTTTACTAACGAACAGATGCTTAGCCAAGATTTGTCAGAAGCATATTCTGATATGCCAGGAGCAGATAATTATGATATTAATAACCCTTTGCTGGATAATGAAGCAATTGATCAGGAAAAATACACTCGTTTTGCTACTGTAAATGCTGGTATCGAAATTGATATCATAAAGAATTTGACTTGGCGTACTGCAGCCAGCTATATGTGGCAGCAGGTGCGGGAAGATTATTGGGATAATGGTTCTACTCGTCAGGCTGATGCTAATCAGAGTCCTTATGGTTACGGCTATCGTAATAATGATGAAAAATATTCATGGCAGGTAACTAATACATTAAACTATGCCTTCGACTTAGATGACCATGCTCATGATTTTAATATATTGTTAGGTCAGGAAACTTGGTATACAGAATCAATGAATTTGGATAATGAGTACCGTAAATTTACAGATGGTAATTTTGGACTGAATGATGTGAGCATGGGTGAACCTTATACATGGAAGTCTGGTAAGAGTCGTGAAGGTTTGGTATCTGTATTTGGTCGTCTTTCTTATAACTTTAAGGAACGTTATTTGTTTACTGGAACATTACGTGCTGATGGCTCTTCCAAATTCGCAAAAGGAAATCAGTGGGGAATTTTCCCTTCTGCATCTGCTGCATGGCGTATTTCTGAAGAAGCTTTCTTAGAAGATGTTGATTTTCTGGATAACTTGAAGCTTCGTGTTGGTTATGGTACAGCTGGTAATAATAATGTCGATAATAACATGTATGCTACAAGCTATGGATCTGGACATTATGGTATTAATGGAAGTGATTACATTACTTATGTACCGGGATCTACACTTGGTAATTCTAACTTGAAATGGGAAAAAACAACAACTACAAATGTTGGTTTGGATATATCGGTATTGGGAAGCCGCGTAAATCTGTCAGTTGATTTCTATAATAATGAGTCTTCAAATCTTTTGATTAAGAATAAGATTCCAACTTCAACAGGATATAGTGACCAGTATCAGAATATTGGTGCTATCCGTAACCGTGGTGTAGAATTGGTATTGAATACAACTAATATTCGTACGAAAGATTTTACTTGGAATACTGATTTTAATATCGCTTTCAACCGTTCTAAAGTACTTGAACTTTACGGTAATAAAGAAACTAATTACTTTATCCAAGATTATGAAAGTCGCATGGGATACAAGATAGAAGTTGGTAAACCATTGGGACAGTTCTATGGATTAGTATATGATGGAATTTATACAACAGATGATTTTGTTCAACAGCCAGATGGAACCTATATGTTAAAAGACGGCGTTCCATCATTGAAAGGATTTGATCGTTCACAAGTAAAACCTGGTGATGCTAAGTATGTTCCACAAACAGGTGAAGTAGATGAAAATGGAAATCCTGTATGGTCTACAAACGACCGTACTGTGATAGGTAGCGCTGCACCTAAGTTTACTGGTGGTATGAATAATACATTCAGATACAAAGGTTTTGATTTATCTGTATTTATGAATTTCTCATTTGGTAATGATGTCTTCAATATGAGTACTCAGCGCTTTATCGGTCCTTATCTGTCAAATCAGAACTCTTTGGCGATAATGAATAATCGTTTCACATTGATTGATCCGGCTACCGGTAAAGAAGCTACTGATTTGGTGCGTTTGGCTGAATTGAATCCTGGACAATACGGTGATGACATTATGTGGAATATTTCTCAGAATAATAAAACAGCTATCAGTGATCATAGCAGTTATTATATTGAGGATGGTTCTTACTTACGTTTTAGTACGATTACTTTAGGTTATACATTCCCTAAAGCTTGGATTCAGAATTTGAAATTAAATAATGCAAGAGTTTATTGCACACTGAATAATATTGCTACAATTACAGGATATAGCGGTTATGATCCTGAAGTTTCTGCTGAAGGTGGTGCATTGACTCCGGGTATTGATAATTCTTCTTATCCACGTTCTAAGAGCTGGGTTGTTGGCGTAAATTTAACATTCTAATAGCATTTTATAAATATGAAAAAGATAATAAATATTGTAGGCGTATCGGCACTATTATTTACATGCGCTTCGTGTCAAGACTGGTTGGATATGCCTTCAGAATCAAAGGCTGATAGTTCTTCTGTTTTCGAAACAGTTGGTCGTGCAGAAATGGCCGTTGTTGGTGCATATCCTAATATTCATACTCAGGAACTGGGATATCAGTTGTTGGAAGGTACAGATGAGGCTAGTTCTTCGGAAACAAACTCCAAATACAATGTTTCTAATTATGACTATACTTCGACTTCTTCTATGTTGAGTTCTACCTATACAAACATGTATAAGGCTATTGAATATGTGAATGTCTGCATAAAGAATATTCCTTCGATGAAAGTTGCTGAGAGTGAGCAGAAAAAATTAAATTCTTTATTGGGAGAAGCTTTGGCTATTCGTGCATATGCATATTGGAATATTGTACGTTTTTATGGTGATGTTCCGTATACTGATATTCCAACATCCGATTTGACTACTTTCTCTTCTTCTCGTGTAAGCCGTGATACAATTTACGATCATTGTGTCAGAGATTTGCAACAAGCTATCGATTTACTACCTTGGCAAAGTGAAGGAATGGTTTCAACTCCTGAACGTTTTACAAAGAATTCTGCTTATGGTATTTTAGCTCGTGTTGCTTTGTATGCTGCTGGATATTCTTTGCGCTGGGATTTGAGTACTGTTCCGTATAATGCTTCTACAGTTCGCATTGCACAACGTGAAGATAAAGCTCGTATCCATGAATTGTATCAAATAGCAGCAGATGCATGTAAAGCTGTTATTACTCAAAAAGAAAATGGACTTTTGGATAATTATGATGAGGTCTTTCGTGATTTGTGTACGAAACAGTACAATGAAGAAACCATGTTGGAATATGGATGGTATGGAGCAAATTCTTCGGATGTTCGTACTGGTTATGTAAATGGTATTCCGACGAATGGTTCTGGAGGTACGTTTGGTAAAGGCGGTGCACAAATGATAACAATGCCTACATTCTATTTTGAATTTGATGAAGGTGACCAGCGTCGCGATGTTTCAATCTGTAATTATGGTTTGTACACAGACGGTACATATCAGATGAATACATATATAGGATCAGGAGTTGGTAAATACCGCATTAACTGGTGTAAGAGCAGAGGTACTTCCGACAGTCGTCGTGATATAAACTTCCCGCTGTTGCGTTATTCTGATGTGTTGTTGATGTATGCGGAAGCTTTAAACGAGTTAAATAATGGTCCTACATCGGATGCTATTGATGCGTTTAAGCAGGTACGTATGCGTGCTTTTAAATATGATGAAAGTAAGATAGGAACAATACCATCTGATTATGAAGGATTTAAAAATGCAATAATTCAGGAACGCAAATTGGAACTTTCTCATGAGTCTCTTCGTAAAACAGATTTGACACGTTGGGGTATCTTATATGAACATCTTACTGCCGAAAAAGAAAAATTGTATCAGTTGGCAAATAGAGAAGGTAAATATGCTAATGTAGATGTATATCGTGCTTACAAAGGTGGTACGGCAGTTTATCAGGACCCGACTATTGCATTGCCATATATTTCAATTAAAGAAAGTGATTTTGTAACTATGGGACTAACTGCTGATGAAATAGCTAAACTGAATATTTTGAATGATAATGTAAATGGAGGTTTCTTGGAAAAAGAATTTTACGAAGATGAAGCAGGTAATGTTTATTTCTCTGAAAATTCAGCTCCAGCTGGAACTAAGTTGACTCCAGTTACTTATACTATCTTGAATATGTTTGGCTGCCATACTATTAAGAGCAAAGGTGGTTTGTATGTTGATTCTAGTGAGTATGAAGATAATACATTTATAACCAGAATGTTCTATGGATTACAGAAAAATATGGTTGAAATATTACCCTTCAGTACAACAAGTATTATTGATGTGAATCCTGGATTGGCAGGTCAGCAGCATCCATGTTATTAATCTTGTAAAATAAGAAATGAAAAGGCAGGATTGGAGATATATCCCTAATCTTGCCTTTTTTAATATTGTTTCTGATTAGCTATATGTTTATAGATATGTTTTTTAAAAGAATTGGGTTTCTATACATTCTGTTGGGGATGTTTAGCTATGTTCAAGCACAGCACCTGGCTTTCCCCGAAGCAGAAGGTTATGGAAAATATACGGTAGGAGGAAGAGGTGGAAAAGTGATAAAAGTCACTAATCTGAACGATTCCGGTAAGGGAGGTTTTCGGGAAGCCGTAGAGCAGAGCGGGGCTAGAATTGTTGTTTTCGATGTAGATGGTACGATTGAATTGAAAACTCCTCTACGTATCAATCATGATAGTATTACGATTGCCGGTCAGACCGCACCGGGAGATGGGATTTGTCTAAAAGATAATCCTTTAATTGTGAATGCAAGCGAAGTAATCATACGCTATATTCGTGTCAGGGTAGGTGATAAATATAAAACTGACGCTGACGGTATAGGTGGAGGACGTTACGGACAGCATCATGTTATTCTGGATCATCTGACCTCTAGTTGGTCGATTGATGAATGTTTGTCGATTTATAAGACTAAGAACCTGACGGTACAGTGGTGCATGATTAACCAGAGTCTTACATGTTCTGTTCATACCAAAGGATGTCATGGCTTTGGAGGTATATGGGGTGGCTATAAAGCGACATTTCATCACAATTTATTGGCAAATCATTCTAGTCGTAATCCGAGATTTTCATCGGTTGATAGCACGAAAATGGTAGATTTCCGTAATAATGTTGTCTTTAACTGGGGATTTAAGGCGGCTTATGGAGGCGGACGTTATGGTGAAATTAATATGGTAGCCAACTATTATAAACCAGGGCCTGGTACTCAATGTCCTTATAAACTGTTGGATGTAGCTGAAGACGGTACAGGAAAATATTATATAAGTGGTAATATATTAGAAGAGAATGTAGCAGTTTCTCAAGACAACAGAAAAGGTGTTTTTGGCAAAGATTCGCTTGCTTGTCTGGTTAGTCTTCCTTTTGCATACGAGACTATTCAGGAGGATACACCTCAGGAAGCATATCGTAGAGTATTGGAACAAGCTGGTTGCAGCCTGGTACGTGACAATTATGACAGCGAAATAGTGAGTCAGATAAAACGAGGTATTTCATTATATGGAAAGAATGGCTTTATTGACACACCCGCTCAAGCAGGAGGCTGGCCTGAATTGAGAAAAGGTACTCCTCTACAGGATAGTGATGGCGACGGTATGCCTGATAAGTGGGAAAAAGAGCATAAATTAAATCCGCAGGATGCTGGTGATGCTTCATCTTTTACGATTTGCAAATATTACACTAATATTGAACTGTATATTAATGGCTTGGTGAAATACTAACTAATCTGAATGGATTTTTTATTTAAATGAGTATGATATTCGTGCATTTGTATATTTTTCTAGTAGAATGTACATTATTCTATGTAGGATTTTGTTTAGATGTTTTATATTCGCAATGTACATAAATATGCTATTATTCAAGGTTCTACATTAATTTAAAGAAATAAAATTAAGAATACATGAAAAAACTGATTTATTCACTTGCTGCCCTGACTTTAGCGGCGTGCAGCGCTGAAAAACAAGAACCTATCGACCGTCCTGCGCTGGTTACTCGCAATAATCCCTCTGTGACGGCAGTAGATTCACTGGCATCTTTGTCTGTTGGTAATGGAGAGTTTGCTTTTACAACGGATATTACCGGACTACAAACATTTCCCGACGTATATAAAAATGGTGTACCTTTAGGAACACAGAGTCAGTGGGGCTGGCATAGTTTTGCTAACCCTGATGGATATAAGCCGGAGGATGCCTGGAGAGAATACGATTTTGGCCGTGGACATAAGGAGATATATTCTTGTCAATTTAAAGAAGAAGGACGTCAACGTGAGGCATCCAATTGGCTTCGTGTTAATCCTCATCGTTTGCATTTGGGAATTGTGGGATTGGAACTGGAAGAGGGTGTTACGGCTTCTCAGTTGCAGAATATCCAGCATAAACTGGATATGTGGAATGGAGAGGTGAGCAGTAGTTTCAGTATTTCGGACGTTCCGTACTATGTGCAGACTGTTTGTCATCCGGAATATGATATGATTGCTGCCCGTGTTTCATCTCAGTTACACCCTGGAATAAAATTCCATTTCCCTTATCCTACAGGTGGACATTGTGATGATGCGTGTAACTGGAATGCAAACGATAAACATACTACTACTCTTGTCAGTCAAGACGAGCAGTCGGCAGTACTGAAGCGTGAACTTGATGCTACAACTTACTATGTAACTATCCGTTGGGAAGGAAAAGCTACATTGGCAGAGAAGAGTAAAAACTATTTTGTATTGACACCTGCTGATACTGTTCTGGCCTTTACTTGTCAGTTTACTCCGGAGGAATCCAAGACTCCTGCTGTTACATTTGCTGAAGCGGAGAAGGCTTCGTCCGAATATTGGAATAACTTCTGGAATAAAGGTGGGGTAGCTGATTTCTCTCTCTGTACCGATCCTAGAGCAAAAGAACTGGAGCGTCGTGTTGTTTTGAGTCAATACCTGCTTGCAATTCAGTGTGCAGGTTCTACTCCTCCACAAGAAACAGGGCTTACTTATAATTCTTGGTTTGGCAAGTTCCATATGGAAATGATTTGGTGGCATCAGGCACAATTCGCTTTATGGGGACATCCTGAACTGCTCGACCGTACATTGGCATGGTATCATCAGGCTGAGCCGGTTGCCCGTGAAATAGCACAACGTCAAGGATTCGAAGGAATACGTTGGATGAAGATGACAGATCCTAGCGGAATGGAAGCACCTTCCAATGTCGGAAGCTTCCTTATCTGGCAGCAGCCACATTTGATTTATCTGGCAGAGCTTCTGTATCGTGCCAATCCATCGGATGAACTGATTAAGAAATACAATGATCTGATTCAGAAGACAGCCGAGTTCATGTATTCGTTTGCTGTTTACGATAAGGAACACGACCGCTATATTCTGAAAGGAGCTATTCCTGCACAAGAAACATTGCGTGCTGCCGATACGGTAAATCCTCCGTTTGAATTGTCATACTGGTTGTTCGGTATGCAGACTGCACAGACCTGGCGCGAACGTGCCGGTATGGAGCGTGTGCCTGAATGGGATACACTGATAGAAAAGCTTTCTCCTCTTGCTTACAATGAAGATAAGTTGTATCTGGCCGCCGAAACAGCTGTCGATACATATAAGGATATCCGTTTTACATCCGATCATATGGCTGTGCTTGGAGCAGTAGGTATTTTGCCGATGAATAAGCTGGTCAATCCTGAATATATGAAGAATACGCTGAACTGGGTATGGGATAACTGGAACTGGAACAAGACATGGGGATGGGACTATCCGATGACTGCCATGGATGCTGCTCGTCTGGGTGAACCTGAGAAGGCTGTAGGGGCTTTGCTCATGGATAAGCGTACCAATACTTATTTGGTAAACGGACATAACTATCAGGACGGACGTCTGCGTGTATATTTGCCAGGCAATGGTGGATTGCTTACTGCGGTAGCGATGATGTGTGCCGGTTGGGATGGTTCTGAAGGTGTAAATCCGGGATTTCCGAAAGATGGTAAATGGAATGTGCGTTGGGAAGGTCTGAAGCCACTTCCATGATAAATTGAATATGTTTAGAGAATACGGATTAACTGGAAGTATTCAAGAGTATATGACTTCTGGTTAATCTGTATTTTTTTAGAATGAATAAAGCTATTTGAAAAATGAATAAAAGAAACTTGTTTTCGTTTGTGTGGCTGTTGGCACTGGGAACTGTTTCCTTACCGGCACAAACCAAACAGGCTAAAAAGATCGGCGACTTTATCGAGTCGACTTCTTACAATGAGCATAAACGAGGGGCTGAGCGTACGCTTCAGTATTATCCCGAGGGGGACGATTTTGTGTGTATAAACGGGAAGAACCGGTTTACCAGAGCGTTGTACGGAAGCTGGTCGCCTTTTCGTCTTGAAACAAGCGACCGTCCGGTTTTTGCTGCATACGATAAGCGTAACAGCAAGCATATTCGTTTCCTTCTGCAAGGCAGGGGACTGTCAGTCGCTCTCGATTCAATTGAATTTTGTGAAGCCAGATATACTGCCGGCCGACGTACGTATCTACTGAAAGATGCGGCTTTAGGAAAAGGAACGCTCTCTGTGTCCGTATTGGCTTTTCCGGATGCTGACGGAGCTGTCTGGAAATTCTCAGCGAAAGATTTGGCGGAGGATATGGTTTTGCGTTGTTTTATCTCTGAAATCCGGGCGAAGAAACTGAGTCGTAACGGTGATATGGGAGCCGATCCTCCTGGATGTTTCGAAGCCCCCGAAAAGCCTCAAAAGCAGAGAGAGTACGATTTACCGTTGACAGATGAGGCTTATCTGGTTTTGGAAAATCTGGATTTGAAGCTTGTTCCGCTTGATGAGGGAAGACGTTTGTATCAGAAAGCTGAGGATGCTCGAAAGGCACTGGCTTCGCGTATCCGTTTTACTACTCCCGATCCTTATTTCAATACGCTGGGCGGAGCACTGGCTGTTGCTGCCGATGGTATTTGGGACGGGCAGGTCTGGCTTCATGGAGCGGTAGGATGGCGCATGCCGCTAAGCGGATGGCGTGCTGCTTATACGGGAGATGCTTTGGGATGGCACGACCGTGCCCGTAAGCATTTCGATGCTTATGCTGCCAGTCAGGTGACCGATGTACCCAATACGATTCCGCATCCGACACAGGATTCTGCTTTGCATCTGGCACGTTCTGTCAAAAAATGGGGAACTCCTCAGTATAGTAACGGATATATTTGTCGTAATCCACGTCGAAACAATCAGATGCATCACTATGACATGAACTTATGTTATATCGATGAACTGTTGTGGCATTTCAACTGGACAGGTGATTTGGATTATGCCCGCCAGATGTGGCCGGTCATAACTCGTCATCTTGCCTGGGAGAAACTGAATTATGACCCCGACAATGACGGCTTGTATGATGCGTATGCCTGTATCTGGGCGAGCGATGCCTTGTATTATAACAGCGGGGCAGTGACGCACTCGTCTGCCTATAACTATCGTGCCAATAAGATGGCTGCGGAAATAGCCCGTAAGATAGGGGAGAATCCGGAACCGTATCAGAAAGAGGCTGACCGTATTCTGGCTGCAATGAATAAGCGTTTATGGTTGTCTGATAAAGGTCATTGGGCGGAGTATCAGGATTTCATGGGGCACAAGCGTTTGCATGAGAGTGCGGGAGTCTGGACTATTTATCATGCGTTGGACAGCGAAACGGCTAATCCGTTTCAGGCTTATCAGGCAACACGGTATGTCGATACGCAGATTCCTCATATTCCGGTTGAAGGAAAGGGACTGAAGGATGAAGGTTATGCTACAATCTCTACCACCAACTGGCTGCCTTATTCGTGGAGTATCAACAATGTAGCCTTTGCCGAAGTGATGCATACGGCTCTTGCTTATTTTCAGGCAGGTCGTTCTGATGAGGGATATAAACTATTGAAAAGCTCTGTTCTCGATGGCATGTATCTGGGCGACAGTCCCGGAAACTTCGGGCAGATTAGTTTTTACGATGCTGCCCGTGGGGAATGTTACCGTGATTTTGGCGATCCTGTAGGAGTTGCTTCACGTGTTATGATTCAGGGAGTGTATGGTATTTTGCCCGATTTGATGAACGACAGGCTGGGTATCCGTCCGGGATTCCCGTCCGACTGGAAGAAAGCATCGCTTGCAACGCCGGATGTGACCTATCATTTTTCAAGAGAAAAAGATACAGATACTTATCAAATTACCCAGCGTTTCGGTAAACCATTAGAAATCGGACTTCGGATAAAGGCTGTTCACGAGAAAGTGGCTTCGATTGAAGTGAACGGAAAGAAAGCGGACTGGAGTTTGGTTGATGCAGCAAGTGGCAGTCCGGAATTACTCGTGGTAGCTTCCGAAACGGAAAATGCTGAAATAACTATTCGTTGGAAAGGAAAGCCTTTGCAGACACTTGTTGCCGGAGAACTGAACGTTGATGCCGGTGGACAGATTTCACTTCGCGCGCCTCAGGGAATCCAACTGTGTGAAATTTACGATCCGCAGGGTGTTTCAGCATCTACAACGATTGAAGGAAACAGTTACAGCACAAACATAAATAAGGGGGTAGAAGGACATCATACTTTCTTTGTCCGTACCCGACAAGGAGATATGGACTGGTGGCAACCGGTAAATGTCTTTATCCAGTCTCCTTATGTTGCAGCGAGAGAGGATTTCTCGGAGGTGAATACATCTGCTTGCCGCATGATTGATATGGATAAATACTTGAACGATTCGGTTACTTCTATTTTCCGTGAACAATATTTCTCTCCGCGTTCTCCGTATACTACCTTGCAGCTTCCTGTGCAGGGCATAGGGGAGTGGTGTCATCCGTTGCTGAGCGCTTCGATTGACGACAGTGGATTGCGGAATCTGGTTCGTGACAACCGGTTTAATACTTCGCTGGGTGTTCCGTTCCGCCTGATGAAAGAAGGAAATAATATTGCATTTACTTCTTTGTGGGACAATTATCCAGACAGTATTTGTATTCCGCTTGCAGGAAAAGCGTCGCATGCGTATTTGTTGCTTGCCGGAAGTACCAATCATATGCAGTGTCACATTGCAAATGGGGTGCTGAAAGTGCGTTATACCGACGGTACGTATACCGAACTGACTCTGACTAATCCGGATAACTGGTGTCCGATAGAACAGGATTTTTATGTAGATGGAAAAGCATTTACAGTGCCTGAACCTCGTCCGTATCGCCTACATTTGAAAACCGGAAAAGTAAGTCGTGACCTGGGAAAAGAGTTAGGTATAACGGGCGTGTACGGTCGTGAGATAGAAGGCGGAGCAGGAGTCCTGCTGGATATGTCGCTCGATCCGGAAAAAACGCTTGAATCGCTTACCCTTGAAACTCTTGCCAATGACGTAGTTATCGGGCTGATGGGAGTTACTTTACAACGATAGAAAGAGAATCTGCCCATAAGTGGATAAAAACATCAGCATGTTTTCACATAAACATGCTGATGTTTTTTTTATTTCGTATGCTCGGCATGAGTATTAGCTAACGGGTGCAAGTCCCCAATGAGCCCTAATAGCGGGAATCATACAGCCAAAAGCAAGGGTGTCCATCGCGAGTTGGAATCTGAAAGAAGCTGGCGGCAAACATCTGGTCTGACGAACAGAAACTTCATATAAGGCATATGACCGTGGGTAAGGTTGCGAAACAAACTAAAGCCCTATAGCTATTCGGGACGGTTAGTGTAAATGGAGCAGACATAAGATTGAAAGTTAATACCCTTATCCGAGGAGGTCTCACGGACATATGGTGAGGATGAATGATTCGAAGTACCATGATGGAGTAAAGCTTGCCGTGAGAAGTCAGCAGAGGTCGTAGTACCCAAGGCATGTATGCCTATAGGGAAGGACCAAACTTTATTTAAACGGCATAACTGAAAACTACCGTTTGTTGGAACGAATGCATAAAACCAAAACAGAAGTATTGGGCTACCTTTAAAGAGATAGGACGGAATCCGAAGGGTATAAAGGAGCGCAGACCTACAAATGGATGGTTGAAGAAGATGTCGTGGAAGTGTCTTTCGAAGAATACGAAAGGCATCCATAGTAAAGAACCGCCGTATGCCGAACGGCACGTACGGTGGTGTGAGAGGTCGGAAAACGAAAGTAGGAAGAAAACTACTTCGTTTTCCTCCTACTCGATTGTACAAAAATGCCGGAAGTTTGTACAAATGTTTTTTATGTGTTGTACAAATTCCGGCTGAAATTTGAGCATATTTTAAAAGAAACTTGCTGAAGCCTTTTTGTTCCTTGCTGAACGTTGAGTTTTACTATCCGGTAAAACGGCTTTTACTCCTTGTAACTTACTGGTATTAAGCGTATATTCCCGTTAAGACCGGAAGACATTGTATCCCAGTTTTTGTAGTCGCCTTTTACATAGTTCAGCTTTGCCATATTGATATCCTTAAAGATGCGCCATTCTATATGCTTGCGATCCATATCAGCGATACGGTTGGCTGGCAGATTGGTTACTTCGACTTCTATCCGGTTCTTTCCTGGTTTTAGCCATTTTCCGACCTTTAACCGGAATGGAACTGCCCAGACTATGCCAGCATCGTTTCCATTAATACGTACACGCGCACTCTCGCGTACGTCACCTAAATCCAGTATCCAGTCGTCAGCTTCCATGGAAGGCATGTTTATTTCGATGGAGTAGCGGCCGGTTCCCATATTGATTTTAGCTTCCGGTTGTTCCAGTTCTGTCCATGATGTGGGAGAGTCTATGTCAAACTGACCGTTTATAGCTGGTGCGCTTTCTACGAATTCCAGTTTCCATCCGTGGTCCAGACTCAGGCTGTATGTCTGTTCTTCGGGATAATTCCACGCTGGTTCTTCGTCCAGTGACTTGTCGAATGTCTGAATGATGAGGCTTTCCCCCGATTTCAGTTGCAGACGGACCTGCAATTTCCCGTTTTCTATCCGGCTTTGTGCCTTGCCTCTTTCTCCGTTCATCGGATTGAAGAACATGGCAGTCGTTTCGGGAACATTCAGTGTAACCCATTCGTCTATATCTTTGTTTTGCAGACACGAAACAAAATAATGATGCCCTTCGGGATTCGAGCGGCGGATAAACTGAAGTCCACATCGTGTTTTCAACTCTTCTGAGGCTGTTCCCGTCTGTGCCAGTACCTGCTGATAGTCGGAACCGACAATGATGCGTCCTTTTCCGAGTATGAATGTCTGTGTATGTGTAAAGGAATCGACGTCAGGAAGTTGTCCGGTGATGTTTATGAAAGCGGCGCGGTTTTGTTTCAGACGATTGTATCCCGGAGTATCTTCGGGATATTGTTCTACAAAAATCACGGTTGCACCCTGACGAGCCAGTTCTACCAGTTTCTTGAGTGTGGCGGCAGGCATTAGTCGGGCGGCAGGAACAATGAGTGCTTTATAGTGCGTGCCTCCGCTGGTGACGAGCTGATTGTCTGCACAACGTGTCGTCTTGATGAAAGCATCAGAGATATAGTCTACATCATATCCTCCGGCAATAATTGTCTGGATGGTCTTGATAAACTTCGGGGCGTACCGGTCCATTTTATGGATGTCGAACGAAACAAGTCGTCCCGGAAGTTCGTCCCATAAATCGTATATGGGCAGATAAACCAGAAAATCATTATCGGGTTGTCCCATTTGCAGAAAAGACTGGCAGCGGGTTATGTATTCAAAAAATGCAGGTGCGTCACGCCAGATACTATTGGTAGGCGACATATTGATGCTTGCGTAGAACAACCATCCAGGCCATGCCACATCTTGTGGCGAATATGGTGTCCCGTGAAAGAACATGTGATTGACTCCCGATACGAACATCAGGTCCATATCCGGTTTACACTGTGAGAGAGAAGTACGGAAATGTTCCGTCAGCCAGGTAAATGTTTCCGAAGAAGTATAAGGCTTGCCGGCTATGTGTGCAGCCGAGGACGCATATTTCAGCATCGAAATATCCGAAAAATTCGGTCGGGTGAGGGAGTCTTTGCGCAGCCCCTTGATATGAAAGTCTGTCAGACCGAATCCTTCACATTCAGGAATGTCGACCGAAGCATACGTATCTATCAGATTGGCCGGAGAACCATGTGCCTGATTGCGAGTTGTGCTACCGTGTTTGTGAGCCCATTTTGTCCATTGGCTCGTAAAGTTGTCTATCAGCATTTCGCTGACAGTTTCACGATAATCGGACACGATACGGCGAGTTGCTTCCGGACGTGAAGCATCCAGAAACTCAGGAAAGTGCTCTTCGAGTTTATAGCCCCTGCGGCGTTCGAATTCTTCCAGCAGGTGAGGAGTCCAGTCTGCCTTATACACTTCGTATGAATCATTAAAGAATGTACGCGGATAGGTTGCTTTGTTCTGTTTGAAAGCGCGGTCGAATTTGGTGAAATATTCTTTTACAGCCTCCGGATTCATGTGGTCCATTACATAACCTTCTCCGCCAGGAGCAGCACGTTTTACTTTTTGCAGTGTTTTGCCTACGAACAAAGCAATCAGTTTCCATTCACCTTTCGGAGCATTCCATTCGAGCTTGCCGTTTTTTACTTTCGATGTCAGGTTCAGACATGTTCCGTCTTCAGCATAAGCCATCAGTCTACTTAATTGGGCAAATTCACGTTGCTTTTGTTCCTTGGGAGATGTAATCTCTATTTGTTGTTCTATCTTCTTACCCCCCGTTACAGTATATTGCTCGAATATAGCTCGGGTAGCCGCGTGTTCCAATGTGATTTCCGGTCCTCCGAATGGCCATCCCGTTCCGGTATTCATATCGATGTCGATGCCGTTCTTCTGTGCTTCGTCTTGGGTGTATTGGTACATTTCCATCCATCGGGATGACAAAAACGGGATATCTCGCTGTTCGTTTCCCTTTACACCATAGATAGGCGTTATTTCCAGACTGCCTATTCCGGCTGTACCGTATTTGTGAAGATTGTATGCAAGTCCCTTTTGATCGACTGCACTTCCCATCCACCACCATCGGCTTCCCGGTCGTGCTTCAGGCTTTATTTCGGGCCAGTTTTGTGCTTGTACAGTACTTCCTAATAGCAATAGAGCTGTCAGTATGTCTTTCTTTTTCATACGTAAATATTAAGCGTCCTACACACAAAGTAGGACAGGTTTATACTAAAATTGATATAAATCCGAGGTTTTGGATAAAAGAAAGATTAGCACTTATGAGAACACAAGTGCGGCTATTGTACAATAATAAATAGCAACAGCTAAGAATTTAAAAGTTTCATACACGTGTACATAAGTCACAATCTTTGGCGCTTAGCTGTTGAAACCAATTTCATTGTCGGGCTATGGTAATTCCAGTAAAAGTCAGCCTTTGGTCTATATTATTAGTTCAGTGTTACAGCTTGTGGAACTTTAGTAAGTGAGACATTGTATCCAAGCTTTTTAAGTTCAGAAGACAAATATACCTTGCGTTTCTGCTCTATCTTGGATTGCATATATTGTGCTCCAAGTTCATGGTAACGGGACCCTGTACTCAGTATCAGATAAACGGATATCAACTGAGAATGTCCCACTGCAATCAAGGCACGTTTCTTTCCTCTGCGGGCAGCTATACGATGGTATCTCTCACTAAAAAACGTATTCTTTGTACGGGTCGCAGCCCATGCGGCTTCTGTGATTACCGCCTTTACCTGTTTGTTCCCGTGAGTGATTCGTGCGCTTTTTTTTTACCCGCACTCTCGTTGTTGCCCGGAGAAAGACCGGCCCAGGACGAAAGATGCTTTTCAGAAGGGAAGTGGGACATGTCAAGACCTATCTCAGAAACCAGATCCTCTACAACCTTGGTGCTAAAACCGGGAATCTCCCTGAGAAGTTCAAGGACATTCTCGTACTTGGACAACAGTCTCTTTATACGTTCGGACAAATCATCAACCAAAGTCTGAGTCTGGTCTATATCCTTTCGGATCATCTGAAGAAGATAAATGTGATGCTCTTCAACAAAACCGGTACACGCCTCAAGCAATTCTTCAGGACTGGCTGACAGTTTACCGTGATAAACTGAATTTATATCATCAAGAGTAAGGACTTTGCCTTCACAAAGCATATCAATAAGAGAAGTAGCTGTCGTACCGCTTGTATTACTTACTACACTTGAAAGCTTGATGTTGCAGTCTTCAAGAATACGCATCATACGGTTCTTCTCTGAAGCTATCTGCTGAATAAGCTTGTTCCGGTAACGCGTCAGGTCACGAAGCTGACGCTGCTCCTTGGGAGGAATATAGCTCGGTTTGAGAAGACCTGCCAGAAGAAGCTTGCAGATCCATTCGCTGTCCATCTTGTCTGTCTTGTGACCCGGAACATTCTTAATGTGACGGGCATTGACTATCCAGACATTGGGAATGGAATCTTCAAGAACCTTATAAACCGGCTTCCAGTAAACACCGGTACTCTCCATTCCCACATGCGTTACACCATTGGACAATAGCCATTCTTTCAATTCATTCAAAGAACTCGTGAAGGTTTTGAATGAGCGGGTCTCGCGTTGGATGCCTGCTCCGTCAATTGTCGCCACCACAACCTTCAGGTGGACGTCGATACCGCAAGCGCGCTGTATCAACTGAGGGAATGTCACTTCTGCCATAACTGATACATTTTAGGGTTACACTATACAAAGGTAACTTCAGCTTGACTATTTACATTCTCTTGGGCGTGATTTTTTATCTCATGGGTATTTCATTGGTATTTTCATTGGTATTTTATGATTGGTTTGTCTTGATGAAACAAAATTAAGGGCTTTGTTGATATAATTCAATGTACAAAAGTACATATTCCTAGAATATTGTATAAACCGTACCTAAGATGTGTGATTCTGTTTGCTATGTTTTATCTTTCTTGTAATTTTGTGCTTAGTTAATTGCATCAAGAAACATTTGTTTTTATACTGTATGAAAAACCAAAAGATTTGGATACTATGCTGGTTGGGCTGTTTGTTGTTGTCGTCATTTTCGGCGAAGGCTGCAATCGAACTTCGCAGCGAACGACTGACTACTGCTGATGGACTTGCAAACAATTCTGTGCGTTATATTTATCAAGATAGTAAAGGGTTTATCTGGATGGCCACACTGAATGGCTTGAATCGTTATGACGGTAATTCTCTTATCACCTTTCGTCCTCAGAAATCGAAAAAGATTTCTCTGGCAGACCATCGGGTGAAGGTGCTGGAAGAGGATCAGAATGGTTTTTTGTGGATTACAACGACAGCCGATTTAATCAGCTGTTATGATTTAAGGCATGACTGTTTTGTCGATTTTACCGGTTGCGGAGAATATCAGGATCATTATCGTGGCTTTTTTATAACAGAAGAAGCTGTGTGGCTATGGGGAGCTTCTCACGGATGTCGCCGTGTGACCTATCAGGATGGTCGTTTCACTTCTACATCATTTACCGTACAAAATGGCTCTTTGAAGAGCAACAATGTTCATTTTATCCGTCAGCACGGAGATAGAGTATGGATAGGAACACAGCAAGGTGTTTATTATTGGAAAGATAACAAGCTGGTGGCGGTAGATGAATCTCATTCGTATTGGAAGGCTATGTTTTACGAGGATAATCTTGTTTTTGTGACATCAGAAGGTGATTTGTTTTACTTTCAGACAGACGGAAAACTGAAATCTTTGGGAAGCCTTCCTCGTAAAACAAAAAAATGGGCGATGACCGGACTTTTTCGGATTGGTCAGAAACAGTATATCTTGACCTCAGAAGGTACGCTGTGTCTGGATATGAAGACTTTTAAGGTTGAGTCTGCTCCGGCATACTATAATATTCCTGAAGGACAGGTTAAAAAAGATGATAAAGGAGATTATTGGGTATATAACCGTACTGGTAATCTGTATTATATAAAATCGGATACAGGAGAAAAGAAAGTGTTCTCGGTAATGCCTTATGACAAGCTTGGATTCATTGATAAGGAACGATATTACATTGTGCACGACAGCCGAGGGATTATCTGGATTTCTACATATGGCAACGGACTGTTTGCTTATGATCCGGCTACGGAAAGCATACAGCATTTTACATCCGATTCGGGTATCTCTTCTCTATTGGCTTCCAATTATCTGCAATGTCTGATGGAAGACCGGTCGGGAAGTGTCTGGGTAAGTTCTGAATTTGCGGGTATATCTAAGTTGAGTGTATTGAATGAAGGCGCATCACGTGTGTATCCCGAAAAAGATTCTATGGCCGACCGCTCGAATACGGTGCGTATGATTGCTTCTACTTCTGATGGAGATATCTGGGTAGGTACACGTAGTGGCGGTTTATATATTTATGATGCAAAGCTGGAGATTCAGAAAAAGAAATTTCATCATGATATAAATACTTATGCTGTTTGTGAAGACAATGAAGGGAATCTGTGGATTGCTACCCGTGGTGAAGGCGTATGGATTGGAGATGTAAAATATCGGTATGATAAATTGAATGATAAGTCGCTTTCATCGGATAATGTCTTTTGTATGTTGAAAGACCGTAAAGGTCGTATGTGGATAGGTACGTTCGGTGGAGGTTTGAATCTGGCTGTTCCTACGCAGGATGGAAAGTATGAGTTCCGCCATTTCTTTACTCGTACTAACGGACAGCGGGAAACCCGTACGTTGTGTGAGGACAGTAACGGATGGATATGGGTCGGATCGAGTGAAGGTATATTTGTCTTTGATCCGGATAAACTGATTGCAGATCCGGAAGCCTATAAACATTATTCGTTGGAAAGTGGTGATTTGCAAAGTAATGATATCCGTGCGATAATACGTGACCGGAAAGGACATATGTGGCTGGCTGAGTCGGGAGCTGGATTTGGTATGTCTGTTGTCGGTCATAATTACGATAAGCTGGAGTTTACTCATTATACTTCACAAGATGGATTGGTAAGCAGTATGGTACAGGCCCTAATTGAAGATGATAAGGGGATGATATGGGTTTCTACTGAATATGGCTTGTCTTGTTTTAATCCGGAAACTGTTACGTTCGAAAATTATCTTTTTTCTGATTATATATTGGGTAATGTATATAGTGAAAACAGTGTTCTGAAGCTGCAAGATGGACGTCTGGCATTGGGTACAGGACAAGGTATTGTTATTGTAGACCCAAAGCATGTTTCGGTGAAAGATACTCCTATGCAAGTTACTTTTACGGATTTGAAACTGAATGGTATATCAGTCATTCCGGGAGATAAGGATTTTCCATTGGAAGCTTCATTGGCTTATGCAGAGTCTGTCCGGTTGAATTATGAACAAAATTCGTTTGTGATTGAATTTTCTACATTCAACTATTCAGATGCTGGATTGTCGAAGTTTGCTTACAAACTGGAAGGATATGACGATACTTGGAGTGCTCCTTCTTCTTTGAATTTTGCAGCTTACAAGAATCTGCCTCCAGGATCCTATCATCTTCATGTAAAGGCAAGGAATACAGCTGGTACATGGTCGGATGAGTCTGTATTGAAAATCGTAGTTGTTCCTCCATTCTGGGAAACGACATGGGCAATGCTAATTTATGTCCTATTGAGTATAGCTGTTTTATATGCGGCTTATCGAATAATATCGAAGATGAATACTCTACGTAATAAAATTAAGGTAGAAGAACAGCTGACGGAATATAAACTGATGTTTTTTACAAATATATCGCATGAGTTCCGTACACCTCTGACTCTGATACAGGGGGCTTTGGAACGTATTCATCGTGCCAAGAAAATTCCTGCTGATATGGTAGGAGCTGTCCGTGTAATGGATAAAAGTACACAACGCATGCTGCGGCTTATTAATCAGTTGCTTGAGTTCCGCAAAATGCAGAATAACAAGTTAAGTTTATCGCTTGAAGAAACAGATGTGATAGCATTTCTGCGTGAAATTTATCTGATTTTCAAGGATGCTGCTGAGTCGAAAAATATGGAGTATGTGTTTTCTCCTTCTGTGTCAACGTATAAAATGTTTATCGATAAAAGTAATATTGATAAAGTAGCCTATAATTTATTGTCGAATGCATTTAAATACACTCCTTCTAATAAGAGAATTGAATTTAGTGTATCTGTTGACGAAGTGAATCATAAACTGATAATGAAAGTAATCGATACGGGAGTAGGTATTCCCGTAGAAAAGCGTGGAGAGCTGTTCAAACGTTTTATGCAGAGCAGTTTTTCAAGCAGCAGTATGGGGGTAGGTTTACACCTTACCCATGAACTGGTACAAGTACACAAAGGTACGATATCATATGCAGAAAATCCAGGTGGCGGTTCTGTGTTTACAGTTGTGCTTCCAACAGATGCTTCCGTATATGAGGGTAAGGATTTTCTTATACCTGACAATGCTTTGCTGAAAGAAGAGATAGAAGCTGAAAAAGCACACCAGGCAGAGGATAGTTGGGAGGTATCGGAAGATGAGAAAAACGAAAAGAACACCTCAACGGAGCCACTTAATAAGCGTAAGATTTTGATTGTAGAAGATGATAATGATGTACGTGAGTTTTTGAAAGAGGAGCTAAGTCCTTATTTTGAAGTGGTAGCAGAATCTGACGGAACTTCCGGACTGGAACGTGCGAAAGTTTATGATGCGGATTTGATAATAAGTGACGTTTTAATGCCCGGATGTTCAGGGTTTGAACTGACGCGTAAATTGAAAAATGATTTTAATACCAGTCATATACCTATTATTTTATTGACAGCTCTTAATTCTCAGGAAAAACATCTGGAAGGTGTTGAGGCTGGAGCCGATGCATATATAACGAAACCTTTCAGTAGCAGTCTGTTGCGCGCCCGGGTATTTAAACTGATAGAACAGCGCGACCGCTTGCGGGAAAAGTTCTCAAAAGATCCTCATGCTGTACGTCCGGCTATTTGTACAACAGACCGTGATAAGGAGTTTGCCGATAAATTGGCTGAAACTTTAGGAGAGCATTTGTCGGATCCGGATTTTACAATCGATGAATTTACTTCAATTATGGGACTTGGCCGAACTGTCTTTTATCGTAAGGTAAAAGGTGTGACAGGATATTCGCCGAATGAATACATACGAGTTATGCGTATGAAAAAAGCGGTTGAACTCTTGGCTGAAGGTAAATATACAGTTGCAGAAGTGACTTATCAGATAGGAATGAATGATCCGTTCTATTTCAGTAAGTGCTTTAAAGCTCAGTTTGGAGTACCTCCGTCATCTTATTTGAGAGGGGAGAAAGAGGAATAGTTTATTCTATCACTTTTTCTAGTATTAAGCTAAATTATTAAAACTGGAAAAGACTCTTTGGAGATGAGGCTCAAAATAAAAAACAGAGATAAGTTTACTTACAATCTATAAGCCGCAACATAAAAAATCTCCTGCCTTTAGTCCTATAATTGTAATAAATAAGGGTTAAAGCAGGAGTTTTTTATTGCGAAGTTTTAATCTATAAGATTTTTACTTTTGTACTTCATTTTGAGCCTCTTTTATAGAATGACGATTATCAACTTATTTCAATTTATAAATTTCGCTTCCAGCCAGAAGGAAACAACCTGTTCCAAAATCATCAAAATCAGGCTTGCTGTCGTAAGTTACGGGCTGTCCGTCTTTAGGCTCCTTTCCTGTTCCTTGTACATAACCTAAGAACCCATCAGGATGAACAGCGTCTTTCACCATTGCATTCCAGGCTTTGAGTACTATTGGCAGATATTCGTCGCGATCAAGCAATCCGTTGCGTATTCCCCATGCCATTCCATATACAAATAAAGAAGTTCCTGTCAGCTCTTTTCCGCCGAAGTGATTAGGATCGTGTAAGCTTACATTCCAGAATCCGTCTTCACGCTGGCAAGCTTTGATAGCCTTGCTCATAGTCAGAAAGTCGTTTATATAATCTTGGCGGTGAACTTCATTGGCAGGAATTTCATCGAGTACGCGGACTAGGGCAGCGTATACCCAACCGTTTCCACGGCTCCAATAACAGTCTTCTCCATTAGGTTCTTTGTAAGGAGGGTCGAAGTCCTGATCTCTCCACCATAATCCGTCCTTTTGATTGAACATGCCATGTTCTCCATGCTGGTTGCGTGTGTATTCGTACATCTGCCACATCTTGTCGAAATACTTCTGCTCTCCGGTCAGTTTACCCATTTTGGCGAAACCAGGCATACCCATTTGTATGGCATCTATCCACCACCACTCATTGATTTGTGGAGTGTTGACCAACATGTTGAGGTTGGATTTTACATTTAGCAGGATTTCCGGTTTAGGGCAGAGGTTGTACATGTCGATATATACTTGTCCGCAGGCATAATTGTCGGCATGTCGGGTTGTTGTTCCTCTCCACATCCCCCACTTATGAAAATCCCCCCATTGATAAGCATATGCGTAATATTCAGTATCCGGATAAATGGAGTAAAGAGCCAGCAGTCCCTCGTAGTACACAGTGCGTGTCCAGATATTGCTGGCCCGCATCTTTCCTTTGACAAAACTGGGTAGTGTGCAGTCCGGATTATTCTTCATATAATGTTTGTTCACTTTGATTAAAGTGTTCAGAGTTTCTTTCTGGTCGGGCAAATTTTGTGCATGCAGAATATTTGTCCCTCCCAAAGCGAAAACTAAAGCTGCAATAAATAATTTTTTCATGGCCTTTGCTTGTTAGTTATTGTAATATAAGTTTATTGACAAAAATAGTTGTCTGTCTTTATATATAGAATGGAAAATCATACAATAGTCTTTGATTTTATTCATTTAGCTCGTTTTAGGGTAAAAATGTACGAATTTATCAGGATAATGTATGATTTTCTATTTTGAGGTTATAGGCTTTTCTCTATTTTTGCCAATGTGAAAAGTAAAGATAATTTGTTTTATAAAAAATATACTATGAATAAAGTGTGGACAAGATGTGTTGTTTCTATTGCTTTAGCTTTGTTCGTTTTGCAGGCTTCAGCAAAAGAAGTTTTCCCGGACGGAACTCCTATACCCGACTGGTTTCGTCAGACAGAAATCGTTAAGTTGGAAGATTTAGGAAAAAGCTATCGTATTACAGATTATGGAGTATTGAATGACAGCACAATCATACAGACTCAGCAGATACAGGCCGTGATTGATAAAGCTTCTCAGGAAGGGGGAGGGGTGATTTATATTCCTCAGGGAACTTTTTTGAGTGGATCATTATTTTTTAAACCTAATACCCATCTTTATATAGAGAAAGAAGGAACACTGAAAGGTAGTGATGATATCAGCGATTTTGCAGTCATTGATACACGTATGGAAGGACAGAATCTGAAGTATTTTGCAGCGCTGGTCAATGCTATTGGTGTGGACGGATTTACGATTTCAGGAGAGGGACGTATAAACGGTAATGGTCTGCGTTACTGGAAGTCTTTCTGGTTGCGTCGTCAGGTGAATCCTAAGTGTACGAATCTGGAAGAACTGCGTCCTCGTTTAGTTCATATTGCCGATTCGAAAGATGTTCAGTTGTCTGGTGTTCGTCTGGAGAATTCTCCATTTTGGACTACTCATTTGTATCGTTGTGAAAATGTAAAATTGTTGAATCTCCATATTTTTGCACCTCATTTCCCTGTAAAAGCTCCCAGTTCTGATGCTATCGACATTGATGTATGTACCAATGTCTTGGTGAAAAATTGCTATATGTCTGTCAATGATGATGCGGTTGCACTGAAGGGTGGAAAAGGTCCTTGGGCAGATCAAGATAAAGAAAATAATGGGGCTAACCGCAATATTATTATTGAAGATTGTGTATATGGTCTTTGCCATAGTGCGCTGACTTGTGGCAGTGAGTCAATACATAATCATAATATAATCCTTCGCCGTTGTCGGCTGGATAATGCGAAACGGTTGTTGTGGCTGAAAATGCGTCCCGATACACCGCAGAATTATGAATATATTACCGTAGAAGAGATTACGGGAACTGTTTCCAGTTTCTTGTTTGCAAAGCCATGGAAGCAGTTTTTCGACCTGAAAGGGCGTAAGGATACACCATACTCCTATTCCAGTCATGTGACAATGCAGAATATCACAATGGAATGTGATGTCTTGTTTGATGTGACCAAGGCGGACGATCAATATAAATTGTCTGATTTTACTTTTAAGAATTTGGATCTGAAGGTGAAAAAGAATGCGAAAATAGAAGTTGACTGTGTTGATAATTTTGTATTGGAAAATGTTAAAGTTAATGACAATATAATCAGGAAACAGGTTTTAGATTTTAACCTACATTATTCATAGTGGATTCATTTCAGGTTATCAAAACAGATATGGGGACAATCTGAAGCCTCCAACTAATGTCTATCATCGAATGACCGCTTGATGTAGAGTTATAATCCTGTCCGAAGCCTTGATTTCGGCATGCTCAGGTCTGATTATCACGTCCATTTTTATGGAGCGGATATGACTTATAAGTCCGATTACAGAATCGGACTCAGGTTGATTTCAGATTATTCCACTTGTCAGGCAGAGAGTCTCGTCAAGGCTTGCGACAAAGCTTCAAGGTGTCGATGGTGTGGGGAAAAGCTGAACCTTATAAAAGTCTTTTTTTCGACTATGAAGACGGCACTCAGCATAATCCGCTTCATGAAGCTGTCCATCGTGAAGGCGCCGACCTCTGTATTGGAGAAAGCCTTCGACCTGAGACGGTATGCGGTCACATATGCCGCGCCATATAGAAACAGCCGGAACATATTGGCTCTGAAAGAACTGCACGACATCCTGTCGGCTCGAAAATACTTCAGGTCTTTTATCCATAGCTCCATTGTGCCGCGCTTACAGTAACGTCGATATACTGTCTCGGGCTTGTTGTTACGGTTGCTTGTGACTATGAAGCGGACGTTTACACCCTTGTCGGAGACTTCGATTTTTGCAATCACCCTCTGTCTGTATTTCCATGATTTGGCTTTGTACTCAAAGCTGTAGTAACGGCGTACATCCTCATGGTGAAGTTCGAAATCCCCCTTGGCACGGCGCAATTGCTTGTCGATTTTCTTCATAAGCGCAGGATTGCCCGACAGCCCTGTGATAAATCTCACATAAAGATGTGTCTTGACCCAGTCCATAAACTCATGGCTGCAGAAATGACTGTCCCCGCGGAGTTCTATTATTGTGTGAGGCCATTCCTTATGGATGTATTCAATGACTCTGCGCAGTATACCGAAGATGTTCAGCGACTTGTTGCGTCGTCCCGGTCTCAGTAGAGGAAGTATCAGCTTGCCGTTCATACCGTCGAAAATAACCATCGGCATGTAGCAGTATTCGTCATAGTAATCATTGAACAGCGACAGCTGCTGCGCCCCGTATGTGTTGGCATTTGTATCGTCAACGTCAAGAATAATCTTACGCGGAGCTTTGTCGAAGGATGAGATGTAGTCCTTGACAAACAGTTCTGCTATTTTCCATAAGGTCCTTTTGTCAATATGATTCTCAAGCCGTGTCATCGTCGGTTGTGAGCACAGGCCGGGATCCGATGCCTTGCGGCCCACGCTCATCTTAAGGGCACTGTCGTGGCGCAGGCGGTCGCAGTCGTTGGCATCCTCGTAGCCGCACATTATCTGTCCGACACGCTGGCAGACCATCTCTTCGTAGGAATGCTGTACGAAAAGTTGATTTCGATAATCCGGAATTAGGCGCGCTATCTTTCGCGCTATGCTGTCTTTCATTAGACCGACAAGCACCAGTCCTCCATTGGACGAGATGTCCGGGGCATTGAAATCGACCTGAATTTTCCTGTCAGGAAGCACGTCTTGAAAAGAAAAAAGATTTTTCTCTTGACTGACTCCGTTATTTGTTGTATCTTTGCACATGAGAACGCCGGTATTAAGTTTATTTTTAACACCTTAAAGTTAATGCTTTTCTTGCAAATATACAAGAAGGGCGTTCTCTTTTTTGTGGAGACTATGAATTATTCAGGTTAAATAGGTATTAGTATTTTAAGGTTTAATTTTTTACTTTCTTCGGGCAGATTTCAGGCAGTCTGTCCGATTTTTTTGTTTCCCGACAAAGCTTTTTGCTGATATATATGGCTGTGTGTTTTGTGAAATTTGTACGAATTATCAGTGTGTTCATGGTTATAGTAAAGGATTTCTTTGGAAATATAAGGACGAATCATTCTTAAAAACTTGATTCATTCAAAAAATATGCTGTTGTTTTATGTATTTTTTGTACAAAAGGAACAGACATTCGTACAAATTTTTCGAAAAGAAGGTGATGTTTTTCCTGACTTTTCAAGATGTTTTTTGGGAAATACGACCAGCTGTGATGTTGAATTTCAATCAGATTGAGTGAGAAATTTGCAGTCTTCGATGAATAAAAGGGAGAAAAACAAAAAACCGACTCTCATAATGAGAATCGGTTTTCTGTATGTAAGGAATAATAGATTCAGTATTACAAGTTAACGCGTTTTTCCTGAATTCTAGCTTTCTTACCAGTAAGAGCACGCAAGTAGTACAATTTAGCACGACGTACTTTACCAACTTTGTTGACAGTAATGCTGTCGATAGCCGGAGATTCCAGAGGGAAGATACGTTCTACACCTACAGTTCCTGACATCTTACGTACAGTGAAACGTTTCTTTTCACCGTGACCTGAGATTTTGATAACAACACCGCGATACAACTGAACGCGTTCCTTGCTACCTTCAACGATACGGTATGCTACTGTAATTGTATCACCAGCTTTGAATGAAGGATGCTGTTTGCCAGTAGCAAATGCTTCTTCTGCAATTTTAATTAAATCCATTTTTTCTTTTTAAATTAAATTGTTTATCGTTACAACGTAACATATCAAGTAACTCTTCTTGACAGCGATTACGCGAAAGCGGTGCAAAGTAAGTAATTTTCTGTGATATAGGCAAATCTTTTTCGTGTATTTTAATACGAAATCTTGTGTTGCTTGGCTTTTTTCCCTATATTTGAACACTAAATATGAATAATTTTGTATGAAAAAGCATGTATTTTATACTCTCTTGGCAGGTTCTTTTATATTTACGGCCTGCAACTCCAGTTATTCTTTAGTATCGGTAGAAGGAGGAAGAGTACCCATTACCAGTGTTTATGACGAACAGCAGGATCAGGCTGCATGGAGAATTTTGCAACCTTATCGGGCTAAAATAGATAGTTTGATGACTCCAGTAATCGGACATTCTGCCCGTAAGCTCGAAGCGTATCGTCCGGAGTCGCCTTTGTCGAACCTGATGGCAGATATTCTTTGCGAGGGAGCAAAAAGTAAATTGGGAATAAGTGTTGACGTTGGGGTTATGAATATAGGTGGTATCCGTAATATTCTTAATGAAGGAGATATTACATTTGGTTCTATTTATGAAATCAGTCCTTTCCAGAATGCTCTTTCTGTTGTTGTATTAAAAGGAGAAGATTTGTTGGAACTCTTTCAACAGATTGCGGCCGTACATGGTGAAGGCTTGAGCGGGGCCCGACTGGTTATCTCGAAAGACGGACGTCTGCTACGTGCGGAGGTAGGTGGAAAGCCTGTTGATCCGGCAAAAGAATATCGGGTAGCTACGATTGACTATCTGGCTGAAGGAAATGATCGTATGGAGGCTTTTAAGAAAGCAACATCGAGAACAGAACCACAGGATGCTGTGTTGCGTGATTTGTTTATCGATTATGTAAAGCAGTGTGAGGCCAAAGGTGTTTTTGTAAACGCTGAGATAGAGGGACGTATTGTAGAACAATGATAAAGAAACTGATATGAAAAGAATATACTTCGTTTTATGGGCCTGCCTCTTTGCAGGAGTATTGTTTGCCCAGTCTACCAAGGAATTGTATTTGTTCCATACAAATGATATGCACAGCCGTGTAGAACCTTTCCCGGAGGATTTTCAGGATACGATGCTGGCTGATAAGGCTGGACTTTTACGCCGTGCAACTTTTATCAAGCAGCAACGCAAAATACATGAGGATTTGCTGTTGTTCGATTCAGGAGATTTTTCGCAGGGTACTCCTTATTATAATATGTTTAAAGGGGAAGTGGAAATAAAGCTGATGAACGAAATGGGCTATGATGCAGGAACCATTGGCAATCATGAGTTCGATTTCGGGCTGGATAATATGGCAAGGTTGTTTAAAATGGCGAATTATCCGATAGTATGTGCAAATTATGATGTGACGGGCACTGTGCTCGAAGGACTGGTTAAAGAATACACTATCATTCAGCGTAACGGCATAAAGATCGGAGTTTTTGGTTTGGGAGCGCAACTGGAAGGATTGGTTGCTTCTGAATGTTATGGGAATGTAAAGTTTGAAGATCCGGTTTCGGAGGCTCAGCGTGTCACGGACTTGTTGAAAAATCAGGAACATTGCGATTTGGTGATTTGTCTTTCTCATCTGGGATGGGAGGGAGAACCTTATTCCGATATTGAACTGATAGAAAATACGCGTGATATTGATGTCGTATTGGGTGGACATTCTCATTCGTATTTTGATGCGCCGAAGTATTATAAGAATTTAGACGGAATAGAGGTTCCTGTACAGCAGATGGGAAAGAACGGAGCCTTTGTTGGACAGATGATTTTAAAACTTCAGAAGAATTGATTGTTAGAAAACACTTGCTTGTATAAAGGTAAAATTTACGGCAAAGGTTTATAAAAATAAAGAAAAGATTATGAATAGACGTGTTACGGGATTATTGGTTTGTATATCGTTATGGATAGGTGCATATGCTTCGTCTGTAAGAATATTGGAGCAGGCAGATGATTCTGTGGCGTGTCGCCGTTGGGTTGACGGGCAGCTTGCCCGAATGACATTGAAACAGAAAATCGGTCAGTTGTTTATTCATACGGTTGCACCGATAACCATACAGAAGAATAAAGATAACATAGAAAGAGCTGTTAGAGAATATGGAGTCGGAGGCTTGCTTTTCTCCAAAGGAGAACTGAAGAAGCAGGTGCAGCTTACCAATCAGGCTCAGCAGTGGGCAGATATACCTTTGATGATTACATTCGATGGTGAGTGGGGATTGGGCATGCGTCTGGAAGATACTCCGGAGTTTCCCCGAAATAGAGTATTGGGATGTGTGCAGAATGATACATTAATATACCAGTACGGACGTGAGGTTGCAAGGCAGTTGCGTGAAATAGGTGTGCATGTAAATTTTGCTCCTGTAGCCGATGTTGATAATAATCCCAATAATCCGGTTATCAATGTCCGCTCTTTCGGAAGTGATCCGAAAGTTGTAGCCGATAAGGTTGTAGCTTATTCTCGCGGGCTGGAAGACGGGGGAGTAATGGCGGTATGTAAACATTTTCCGGGACATGGTGATACGGATACGGATTCTCATCATGTGTTGCCGGTGCTTGATTTTGACCGTACCCGTTTGGATAGCGTAGAGTTATATCCTTTCAAAAAGGCAGTCGAAGCAGGAGTCGGAGGCGTAATGATTGGTCATTTGCATGTCTCGGAACTTGATGAGAAACCAGCCTCGATATCTTCGGAGGTCATTACTTCGTTATTGCGTAAAGAACTGCACTTTTCGGGACTGGTGTTTACAGATGCACTGGAGATGAAAGGTATTTCAAAAAATGCCGATGATCTTTGTGCACAGGCCTTGATGGCAGGAAACGATATGTTACTGGTTCCAAGGAACTTGAAAAAGAGTCTTGAAAGTGTAATGCGTGCCGTAAAAAGCGGCAAGCTTACAGAAGATGTCATTACGGAAAAATGCCGGAAAGTGCTTACTTATAAATATGCCTTAGGCTTGAGTCATAAGCAACAGGTAGCGGCCGAAGGAATTGAAAACCGTATTTGCTCTGCTAAAAGCGACAGTCTGATGATTGCTTTGGAGAAGGCTGCTGTTACAGTTCTAAAAGATTCTGTAGATGTGTTGCCTCTCGATCTGTCTTTATCTGAAAATATTTTGTTGAGTTTATCCTCTTCATTGTCGGAAGCATATCCTTTTTATAAAGAGTTGAAAGAATCGGTTTCGCTGAGTTGGTTGCATGGCAATGCTGATTCTCTGCAACAAATTCAGGAACGTGTAGCTCCAGCTCATCAGGTTATTGTAGCTGTTCACCAAACAAAAGATTTGTCTGCTTTTCTTCCTTTTTTAGAAAAGGTGGCGGCCGATAAACCTCTTGTCGTTGTTTGTTTTGCGTCGCAAAAAGTTTTGCAGGAGATGTCTTCTGTATTGAAGAAGGCTTCGGCTGTGATCTTGGCACATACAGATAAAGCCGAAATTCAACGTTATGTAGCAGATGTTATGACCGGGCAGGATCTTGTTGATGGCCGTCTTTCTGTTGATATGAACGGTTTATGGAAAAGCGGCACAGGTCTTACTATCGATCCGGATAAACCTCGTTCTTACAGTCCTGAAGAGCTGGGCATGGATTCTAAGATTCTTCTGGCTATCGATAGCATTGCAGAAGAAGGTATTCGCCGGCAAGCATATCCGGGATGTCATGTACTGATAACCAAAGGTGGTTATCCTGTCTATAATAAATGTTTCGGTACATTGACTTATGATGGAAAAGAAGAAGTGAAAGAGCATACAATATACGATCTGGCTTCACTCTCTAAGGCTGCGGGAACTTTGCTGGCAATAATGAAATTATACGATGAAGGTAAATTCGGCTTAACGGATAAAGTCAGCACTTATTTGCCGGAGTTGAGAAAAACGAATAAGCAAAATATAACCATACGGGATTTGCTGTTTCATGAGTCGGGACTTCCTTCGTATCTTCCATTTTATGAGGAGGCTATTGACCTGAAAACGTGCAAAGGAGGATTGTTCCGTAAGAAACCTGATGCGGGACATAAATTGCAGATTGCTTCGAATTTATATGCATGTACCGATTTCTCTTTTAAAAAAGAATGGATGTCTTCTACTCCTTCTGAAATCTATTCATTGCAACTTGCTGACAGCATGTATCTGAATAAGGAATATCAACGCGTCGTTATGCAACAAATCATTAATGCACCGCTGAAGGGACATTCATATCGGTATAGTTGCTTGAACTTTATGCTGCTGAAAGAGGTTGTTGAGAGAATTTCGAAAGTACCTATGGATGTATATCTGGACAGTGTTTTCTTTAAACCTATGGGACTGAAGCATACTGCATACAATCCGTTGAAACGTTTCCCTAAAGAGGAAATTGCCCCTAGTGCGAAGATTGATTTCCTGCGTGGCGGTCCGTTGCAGGGCTATGTTCATGATGAGGCTGCTGCATTTGTGGGAGGTGTATCGGGTAATGCAGGACTTTTTTCTACAACACATGATCTTGCTGTGATTTTCCAGATGTTGCTTGATCGGGGTATATGTGGTGACCGTCGTTATCTGAGCCGTGCTACTTGCGATTTGTTTATGGGTATGAAAGCCAAAAACAGTCGTCGGGGATTGGGTTTTGATAAACCTGATGTTGAGAGTGATGATAATAGTCCTTGTGCTCCTGAAGCTCCTGCCTCTGTTTTTGGGCATACTGGGTTTACCGGAACTTGTGTCTGGGTTGATCCGGATAATGAATTGGTGTTTGTCTTTTTGAGTAATCGTACTTATCCTGTTGCATTTGGTCATGATAACTTGATGAAGCTGGATATTCGTTCTCGTATTCAACAAGCAATGTATCAATCTATAATGTATTAATACTATTTAGACATAATACAAATTAGGGAAATATTGCAATGTAGATATTACAAATCTCACCAAAAAGATTACCTTTGCATCATCAAATTAGTACTAATAATAATTTAACTTTTACTACAATGGCTTACGTAATTAGTGACGATTGTATCGCTTGCGGTACTTGTATCGATGAATGCCCAGTTGGCGCAATCTCTGAAGGTGATAAGTATTCTATCAACCCGGATATGTGTACAGAATGTGGAACATGCGCAGATGTATGTCCTTCTGAAGCAATCCACCAGGGATAATCGAATCGTCTTATGACAAAATTCATAATAGGTCATCTTTAAAAAGATGGCCTATTTTTTTATATTTTTCCTTGTTTTCAGATTCTTTTCAGTTTTGTTCCTTTATTTTGTATTGTAACAATAAAATGATTTTTTATGATAAAGCCCCGATTATTATTTGGAGTATGTATGGTTGCAGGTACATTACTTTTTGCATCATGTAGTAACGATGAAAATACTCCTTTGCCCGATGGTACTTCGGGAGAGGTTCCTGCTCTAGTCTTGGATGAGTTTAATAGCTTATTTCCTGGTGCTACCAATGTTGTTTGGAGTACAAAGGGAGAATATGCTGTAGCCAGTTTCTATTGGGATGGCTCTCGTGCAGATAATGTCGTTCGTAACCATACTGCTTGGTTTGCATTGGCAAATGGAGTATGGGGTATGACAGAGAAAGAGATCAGATTTGCAGATTTACCGGAGGCTGTGAAAAATGCTTTTGGAGCAAGTGAGTATGGACAGGCTCCGTGGCGTGCGGATGATGAAGTTGATGTGCTGAAAAGAAACGGTGACTCTGAAATCTTATATGTTATTGATGTCGAAAAAAATGAAGGAGGAAAAGAAACGGATGTTGATTTGTATTACACGGCAGAAGGTGTTCTGGTAAAAGAAGTCATTGATGCGGAAGATGAAAAGGATTATCAGGATTATTTGCCGCAGACACCTTCAGGAACAGTGGAAAGCTGGTTGAAAGAAAAATATCCGGATGCCAGGATTATAGATGTGGATAATGAAGATGGAGGAACAGAAGTAGAGTTTATTTCCGGTAATATGAAGCATGAGGCTTTCTTCGATCGTTCTCAAAACTGGGTGTATACCAAGACTGAGTATCGATTCAGAAATATAGATGAGGTAACCGATATTCCTTCTCAAGTTCTCGCTGCCTTAAAAGCAACTCCCGAATATCTGGAAGCTGGATGGGTAGAAGATGCCGAAAAGTATGAAACAGAGAAAGCAGGAACCTTTTATTGCTTTGAACTGGAGAATCGTTTCGACGATGATGTGAAAGTATATATAGGTAGTGATGGAACTGTTTTACAGGGGCGTCCTGGTTTTGGAGGAGAAAGCTCCGGAGGTGTTGCCGTTGCTACTGATATAGAAAAATTCATTCAGGAAAATTATTCGGGTGCAGTTATTATTGAACGTGGATATGATGATGGTTATATAGAAGTGGATATCCGTCACGATGGAAAGGAAAAAGAACTATTATTCAATGGAAAGAATGAATGGATACGCACTTCTTGGGAGATCAGATATAATGAACTGCCTTCGGTTGTAACTTCTGCTTTAGGGGCTGAAGGATATCAAAGAGATGATGACGAAGTGGAAGTAGTTCAAACTCCCGATGCTTCATGGTATGAGGTAGAAGTTCGTCGTCAGGGAAAAGAATACAAAGTCTTTATAGATGAATCTGGTAAGATAATTAAAGTCGTAGAAGATTAGAATCAATATACTATAAGCAGAAAGCTTGGGTGAGTCACAACATCCAAGTTTTCTGCTTAATTGTTTTTTATTATATCTCATAAATACTTCTATGCTTCAAACAGTTTACTTCTTGACAACAGACATGAACCTATGACGCATGCCTGATCTTTCAGTTTCGATAGTACAATTTCAGAATCACGGCTCATCAGGCTGAGGGTATATTTTCTGATTGCAGAGATAACCGGTTGTAAAAGAAAATCTCCCGCACGTGACATCTCTCCACCGATAATGACCATATCCGGATTGAATGTGTTGATCAGACTTCCGATATGGAAACCTAACTGCTGGCCTATTTGTTCTACCAGTTCTATGGCGAGTAAGTCTTCACGGTTTATTGCACTGAAGATATCATCGAGTGTTATTTCTTCTATATCCTTTTCTGAAAGAATGATTGAAGTTTCTCCTGCTTGTAGATGTTCGATAAACTTACGGTAGAGCGCAGAACATGAAACTTCCGTTTCTACGCATCCTTTTTTTCCGCAATGACAGATAATCTGGTTGTCGTAGCCGTATGTGTGACCGATTTCTCCTGAGAATCCTGATTTTCCTTTGTAAAGTTTCCCGTCTATCATAATTCCCATTCCCAGTCCCCATCCGATATTGATGAAAAGAACGTTTTTGACTCCCTTGACAACACCCTTTATGTTTTCACCATAAAGCATGGTCCGGCTGTCATTGTCAATAGATGTTTCTATCTTCAGGCGTTCGGTCAGGATTTCTGCAAGTGGGCGTTCGCCGAAATTGAAGAAACTGTGGATATAGCCCAGTTCCGGATTGACTCTTCCGCAAAGAGTTACATTGATATGTAATATCTTTTTTTCGTCTATTGTTAATCCCGCAATGAAATGTTCGATGTGGTTACATAGTTCATCGATGCATTCTAATGTGTCTCTTCGTTCAAAAGGAATTCCCATTTGTAGTTTCAAAACCTCACCTTTAAAATTGATAACTCCTATATTGATACTGTTCCACGTTACATCTACTCCAACAAAATATCCTGAATCTGTATTCAGTCCATATAAAATAGGATGACGCCCACCGTTGGTTTCCAGCTTTCCATACTCATCTATATACCCCTGTTCATGCATTTCGTCGATGATTTTTGTTACGGTAGGAATACTTAAATCCATATCTTTTGCTAAATCGGTAATGGTTGAATTCTCATTATATATCAAATATGTAATGATATGTTTCTTCATTACCGCCCCTTTTGACCCCTTTTGTATTTCCTCTAATAATCGTTCTTTCATGCGGATGTGGTTTTAAAAATATACAATTACTTAATTAAAAACTTTAAAAATCGGATGTAATTACTTATTGTTATAGTTGCTTTTATCTATAAATACAGATATCTTTGTAGCGAAAACAATAAGAATATCAATTCTTGTTACAAATATATTAATTAAATCTGGAAAAACTATGAGAGTAATTATCGAATCTAACTACCAAGCTCTTTCACAATGGGCAGCAAACTATGTAGCTAAGAGAATCAATCAGGCAAAACCTACAGCCGAAAAACCGTTTATTTTGGGCTTGCCTACCGGTTCTTCCCCTCTGGGTATGTATAAAGCGCTGATTGAACTGAACAAAAAAGGTGTAGTATCATTCGAGCATGTAGTGACATTCAATATGGATGAATACGTAGGATTGCCGGAATCACATCCTGAAAGCTATCATTCGTTCATGCATAATAATTTTTTCAACCACATTGATATCCGTAAGGAAAATATTCACATTCTGAACGGAAATGCTGAGGATTTGGAAGCAGAATGTGCTAATTATGAGAAACAGATCGAGTCATTTGGTGGAATCGATCTCTTCTTGGGAGGTATTGGTCCTGACGGACATATTGCTTTCAATGAACCGGGATCATCATTGACTTCACGCACTCGTGTCAAGACTTTGACAACTGATACTATTATTGCAAACTCTCGTTTCTTTGAAAACGACGTGAACAAAGTTCCTAAAACAGCGTTAACTGTAGGAGTAGGTACTGTAATGGCAGCAAAGGAAGTACTTATTCTGTGCAACGGCCATAACAAGGCACGTGCTTTGCAGCATGCTGTAGAAGGTGGCATTACACAAATGTGGACTATCAGCGCTTTGCAGTTGCATCCTCATGGAATCATCGTTTGTGATGAGGCTGCTACCGATGAATTGAAAGTAGGTACTTACAAATACTTCAAGGACATCGAGCGCAATAATCTGTAATTAACATCTATATTATTAAGGAGAATTGCCTATGAGAACTAACCTTAGTTCACAGATATCTCTGAACAGAGTATCTACCAGATATTATAAACCAGAAAATACGATTGAACGTTCTGTACTGACACGTTTCGAGAAGATTCCTACCAATATCTATGAAACAGTAGATGAAGGAGTGTCATGCATTGCCGATGAAATCATCCGCAAGGTACAGGAACGTCAGCGTGACGGTAAGTTTTGCACTATTGCCGCAGGTACTGGTGCGTCACTTCGCCCGCTGTTTGCGGAACTGGTTCGCAGACATAAGGAAGAAGGTGTGAGCTTCCGCAATGTTGTAGTATTCAACTTGTATGAATACTATCCATTGACAGAGCCTAATAACAGCAGCTTCAACCAGTTGAACGAACTGTTCCTGAAACAAGTTGATATTGATCCGCAGAATGTATTTACATTGAACGGCACTATTCCTCAAGAAGGTGTAATAGATCATTGTCACTTATACGAGCAGCGCATCAAGACTTATGGTGGTATCGATATTGCTGTAATGGGAATAGGTCGTGAAGGTAATATCGGAATGAATGAACCAGGATCGGCTGCTACTTCTCAGACAAGACTGATTTTGATAGACGCTACTTCACGTTCTGAAGCTGCTCATAATCTGGGAGTAGACAATCTGCCTCCATGTTCTATCACAATGGGTATCGGTTCTATCATGGAAGCCCGTAAGGTATTCTTGTTGGCATGGGGAGAAGAAAAAGCTGACATCATCAAGAAAGCAGTAGAAGACAAAATCTCTGATTCACTTCCTGCTTCTTATTTGCAGATGCATCAGAATGCAACCGTTTGTGTTGACCTGCCTACTGCTGCACACCTTACTCGTATTCAGCGTCCTTGGCTGGTAACAAGCTGCGAATGGAATGACAAGCTGATTCGTAGTGCTATCGTTTGGTTGTGTCTGCTTACCAAGAAGCCTATCTTGAAGTTGACTAACAAGGATTATAACGAAAACGGTTTGAGCGAATTGTTGGCGTTGTATGGTTCTGCATATAATGTAAACATTAAGATATTCAATGACCTGCAACACACAATTACTGGCTGGCCGGGTGGAAAACCGAACGCAGACGATACTTATCGTCCGGAACGTGCTAAACCATTCCCGAAGCGTGTAGTTGTATTCTCTCCGCATCCGGATGATGATGTGATCTCTATGGGAGGAACATTGCGTCGTCTGGTACAGCAGGGACATGAGGTTCATGTGGCTTACGAAACTTCAGGAAACATTGCTGTAGGCGATGAAGAAGTTGTACGTTTCATGCATTTCATAAACGGTTTCAACCAGTTGTTCGATGAGAACAAGAATGAAACCATTAAGAACAAATATGCGGAAATCAAGAAGTTCCTGTTGAGTAAGAAAGAAGGCGACATGGATACCCGCGATATTCTTACTATCAAAGGTTTGATTCGCCGTGGTGAGGCTCGCACTGCTTCTACATACAATCAGATTCCGTTGGAACGTGTTCACTTCCTCGACCTTCCGTTCTACGAAACAGGACGTATCGAGAAGAATCCTATCAGCGAAGCTGACGTAAACATTGTGATGAATTTGCTTCGTGAAGTAAAACCTCATCAGATTTATGTAGCTGGTGACTTGGCAGACCCACACGGAACACACCGAGTTTGTACTGATGCTGTACTGGCTGCTATCGACGAAGAGAAGAAAGCTGGAGCTGAATGGCTGAAAGACTGCCGCATATGGATGTATCGTGGCGCATGGGCTGAATGGGAAATTGAAAACATCGAGATGGCTGTACCATTGAGTCCGGAGGAATTGCGTGCTAAACGTAACTCTATCTTGAAGCATCAGTCACAGATGGAAAGTGCGCCTTTCCTGGGCAACGACGAACGTTTGTTCTGGCAACGTAGTGAAGACCGTAATCGTGGTACTGCATCGTTGTACGACAGCCTTGGTCTGGCATGCTACGAAGCTATGGAAGCTTTTGTAGAGTATAAACCTCTGTAATGTAAACTTATTCCGGGAAAATATTCCACGGAAGTGCAGATAGTATGACAAAGGCGGTATTTTCTTTTCCCGATGAAAGGGAAAAAGAAAATGCCGCTTTTCTTTTCTATGATTTTCTCCGTCTGATGATATATCCCGTAATCAGGCTCCATAACACTCCCAGTCCGGCAAAAAAGATAAAGACCAGTGTTCCTTTACCTAAAACTGTATAAATGCGTCCGGTATGGATTTCCTGGGCAAAGTTCCATAGCGACATGGGAAGCGTTTCCATGTTGGCAGGCATCGATGCAAAATCGCTGCCTTTTTCGTATTCGGCAATACAGAGTTTACCGTCAAAATCACTGCTGTATCCGGTGATGGCATGATTGCCGAACGGTGGTCCTGCTGCTTCTGGAGCTGTTTTTCCGGTAAAGAAATCGGTAATGTTTCCCAAATGTCTGTTCCACACATACATTCCACTGAAAGAACCTGTAAGCCAGTTTCCCTGTTTGTCTTGTTTTAGGACATTGATTCCCATGACGCTTACGGGAGGTGTCTTGGATATTTTTACAGGAGTACTCTGAAATGATTTAAGAGAATAAAATCCTTCCGAAGTAGCAAGTAGCCAGTCGTTTTGCTGCTCATCGTAGCGGAGCATCCGTAATTTATCGTTCCATGCATTCGGCGAGCCAAGCTGTGTGAAAGGTATGGCAGGTATTCTTCCGTAAACCAGTGCCAGCAGTACCGGAGGGCGCAGACACCATCCGGTCAAGGCTATAAAGAGTGTCAGCACGATAGTCGTTCTGCCTATCTTGTCGTGCCACGATAGAGATGTTTTCAGTAAGGCAATACTTGTTGTTGCTGAACGTCCGGTTTGTTTTATCCGGCGAATATACTTGGGTAGAAACCAGTAGAAGATTCCGCTTACCGAAAGGATGATCAGTATTACTGCCAGCGTATCCATGACCAGTTTGCCAGCAGTTCCAAACAGTTCACCACTGTGCAACAGCCAGATGGTGCGGAATAATGAAACTTTCCCATTGTATTCTTCGGGAGCTTGCAGAATGATTGGGCTGAAATGACGGTAAGGCGATGTCGCGTAATACAAACAGGAACGCCCGACGACTATCAAGGTGTCACCGAGCGTGGTGATGTCCGATAATTTTTCCCCTTTTTGCAGAGGAAGCCTGACTGCTTGCCATCCTGCCTTTTTGCTGTAGCGGTAAAGTCCGAACTGAGCGGCGGCGAATAAATCTCCTTGAGGAGTAATCGCTATTCCCCGTATGTTACGCCAGTCGACTCCGTGAGGAAAACCACGGTTGAAATCATCAAACGTAGTAGTATCATGGTCGGTCAGAAAAATGCCGGCATTGCCAAACAATAAGATAGCGCTGTCTTCTTGACAGATACCGGGAGGACAGGAGAGAGTTCCCCGCAACATTCCGTTGTTCCAGCTCTTGTACCGGTAGGCGTCGGGTAGCCATTTCCGGCTGATCTGATAATCAGAAAAGAGCTGCCGGTGGTTCAAGACAATGCCCGAAGCACCAAACAAGATAATAAAAAAGGCAAATATCAGCCCGAACCATTTATGATGTTTTTTCCAGGTAGATTTCTTCATTTGTTTCAATTTTTGTTGCTATTAATTCTTCAGCATCTTTTATACAAAACATCGAGATCTTTTTTTATTTTTTGTACGAAAAATAATCCTTTCTTGCTGAAGTTTTTGACACCTTATCGGCAGGTCTTTTTGAAAGTATTTTGCAAAAGTATCAGTTCCGATTGATTCCTCCAAATTCCCCTTGTCTGACTTCCTTCTTTTTATTATCCTCAATCATTACGCTTTGCTTTGCTCTGTATCTCACTTTTTTATATTATCTTTGCATCCGATTAATTTTTAAATAGGTATAGAAAGAAATGATTACAGTTTCAAACGTAGCCGTTCAATTTGGAAAAAGAGTGTTGTATAATGATGTGAACATGAAGTTCACGAATGGTAATATATATGGTATTATCGGTGCTAACGGTGCGGGTAAGTCTACTTTTCTGAAAGTGATTTCGGGAGAGCTTGACCCTACGAAAGGAAGTGTGACACTGGGACCGGGCGAACGCCTTTCTGTCTTGAGTCAGGACCACTTTAAGTTCGATGCCCATACGGTGCTCGATACCGTGTTGATGGGACACACTGTACTGTGGGACATCATGAAGCAGCGTGAAGCCCTTTATGCAAAGGAAGATTTTACCGATGAAGACGGTATTAAGGCGGCGGAACTGGAAGAAAAATTTGCTGAATTGGAAGGATGGAATGCTGAAAGTGATGCAGCTATCTTGCTGAGCGGTCTGGGAATAAAGGAAGACAAGCATTATACACTGATGGGTGATCTGAGTGGTAAGGAAAAGGTGCGTGTGATGTTGGCTCAGGCATTGTTTGGAAATCCTGACAACCTGTTGCTGGACGAGCCTACCAACGACTTGGATATGGATACGGTAACTTGGTTGGAAGAATATCTTTCTAACTTCGAACATACTGTGCTGGTTGTGAGCCACGACCGTCACTTCCTCGATTCAGTTTGTACGCATACGGTAGATATTGACTTTGGCAAGGTAAATCTCTTTGCCGGTAACTATAGCTTCTGGTACGAATCTAGTCAGCTGGCACTTCGTCAGCAGCAGAACCAGAAAGCAAAAGCTGAAGAAAAGCGTAAGGAGCTGGAAGAGTTTATCCGTCGTTTCTCTGCCAATGTGGCTAAGTCGAAGCAGACTACCAGCCGTAAGAAGATGTTGGAGAAATTGAATGTGGATGAAATCAAACCGTCATCTCGTAAATATCCGGGTATCATCTTTACGATGGATCGTGAACCGGGAAATCAGATTCTGGAAGTTTCTGGTTTGCGTGCTGAAACAGAAGACGGCGTAGTCTTGTTCAATGATGTGAACTTTACTGTAGAAAAAGGAGATAAGATTGTATTCCTGAGTCGCGATCCGCGTGCCATGACTGCTTTGTTCGAAATTATCAACGGCAATCGTAAGGCACAAGCCGGACACTATAACTGGGGTGTGACTATTACAACAGCTTATTTGCCGCTCGATAATACAGACTACTTTAACTGCGACCTGAATCTGGTAGACTGGTTGAGCCAGTATGGTCAGGGCAATGAAGTAGAAATGAAAGGCTTCCTGGGACGTATGCTGTTCTCGGGTGAAGAAGTGATGAAGAAAGTCAACGTACTTTCGGGAGGTGAAAAGATGCGTTGTATGATTGCCCGCATGCAGCTTCGCAATGCGAACTGTTTGATTCTGGATACTCCGACCAACCACCTGGATTTGGAATCTATTCAGGCATTCAACAATAACTTGAAGATTTATAAGGGTAACGTACTCTTCTCTTCACACGACCATGAGTTTATCGAAACAGTAGCGAACCGTATTATCGAATTGACGCCGAATGGTATCATCGATAAGATGATGGAATATGATGAATATATCACTTCCGATCATATTAAAGAAATGCGTGCACGCATGTATGGTGATAAATAAGAAGGAAATGAAATAACAAAGAAACGGAGAAGTGGAACTTGTTTCGGGGTCACTTCTCCGTTTTTTTATTTTGTTTTCATCGGACTTAATGACTGCCGATGGAAAACTCTTCAGACTTTCAGGTATTCACCTCCGAATGAAAGCGGAAGCAAGTCTTTGGTTCCTTCCAGTACATAAATGTCGTTTTTACTGTAAAGCAGTATCCGCATGGGCTGGTGGAAACGTTGTTCTGTTTCCAGAAGAACCTGACGGCAGGCTCCACATGGGGGAATAGGGGAGTCGAGATAACCCGTTTCGCTGCGGGCTGCAATGGCAAGTGTGTCTACTGCCTGATCCGGATATTGTGAATTGGCATAAAAGAGCGTGGTACGTTCGGCACATGTTCCTGACGGGTAAGCAGCATTTTCCTGATTACTTCCGGTTACTACCACACCGTTTGCCAGTAAAGCTGCTGCTCCTACCGAAAAGTGTGAGTAAGGGGCATAGCTTCGTGCCGTAGCTTCTTTGGCAGCATCTATCAGCTTACGGTCTTTTTCGTCCAGTTCTTCGTAACGTAAAGCGCGGATATTTATTTCAATCTTTATTTCTTTCATAGGCAGTGGGGGTTAAAGTTTATACGAATGTAAGGAAAAAAAGGGAGATTTCCTATCATCTGTGGTATTATTCGTGTAAATAGTTTATCTTTGCCCTGCTTTAATTTAAACGGAAAGAAGAATGAAACTATCTCATTGGTTGATATTTATGTGCCTGATGTGTATTACGGTTTCTACGTCGGCACAAAAGCGTAACAAAGTATACGAAGACTATATACATAAATACCGGGGTATCGCTGTAGATGAAATGAAGCATTACCGTATTCCGGCAAGTATTACGCTGGCACAGGGACTGCTGGAGTCGGGAGCTGGAAAAAGTGAGTTGGCGCGGAAATCGAACAATCACTTTGGTATCAAGTGTGGCGGTTCATGGGACGGACGTTCCGTACGTCATGACGATGATGCGCGTAATGAGTGTTTTCGTGCTTACAAGCATCCGAAGGACTCTTATCGCGACCATTCAAAATTTTTACGTTCGGGTGCGCGCTATGCGTTTTTGTTTCGTTTGAAAATTACTGATTATAAAGGCTGGGCAAGGGGATTGAAAAAAGCTGGTTATGCTACCGATCCGCAGTATGCCAATCGTCTGATTAATATCATAGAATTGTATGACTTGGATAAGTACGATCATAAAGGGGGACTGGAATGGGCGGAAGAGTTCCCGAATCCTCATCAGCCTTATCTGGCAAACGAACTTCTTTATGTCGTAGCACGTCGTGGAGATACATTCAAGTCATTGGGAAAAGAGTTTGATATCAGTCACCGTAAGTTGCGTAAATATAATGAACTGCCTAAGGACTATGTATTCCGCGGTGGTGAAATCGTATATTTGGAAGAAAAGCGTCGTCGTGCTACTAAAGATCATATTGCATATGTTGTTCGTAGCGGTGATTCGATGTATAGCATTTCACAGAAGTTTGGTGTACGACTGGAGCGTCTGTATAAGATGAACAATATGGACCCTGATTCTCCAGCACCGAAAGTTGGAGATATCTTACGCTTGCGTTAACAGCTGCAAAACTTTGGGGTACAGATAAAAAACTCTCCCTGTTTTAGTCTTGCATAATAAATGAGGACTGAAACAGGGAGGGTTTTTTATAAAGATGAAGCAAATGCTTTCGTTTTTCAGAAAGTCTCTTTGCTACTTAATGTATTTGTTGTTATTTGCTGAACTCTTTGTGGAATTCTACTACAGCTTCTATTCCTTTACGGAAAATGTCGAGCGAGAAGTTCTCATTGGGTGAGTGAATGGCATCACTTTCCAGGCCGAATCCCATCAGGACAGTTTTGATTCCCAGAATCTGTTCGAAATCGCTGATAATAGGAATACTTCCTCCGCGTCGTACAGCCAGTGGTTTTTTACCGAATGCCTTGGTAAATCCTTTTTCGGCAGCCTGATAAGCTGGAAGAGATATCGGACATACATAGCCTTCGCCTCCGTGCATAGGAGTAACCTTTACCTGTACATATTCAGGAGCGATGCTGTTAATGTAATCGACAAACAGTTTTGAGATGACTTCATGGTTCTGATGAGGAACCAGACGACAAGATACTTTGGCGTATGCCTTCGATGGAAGAACGGTTTTTGAACCTTCTCCCGTATATCCTCCCCAGATTCCGCAAACATCGAACGACGGACGGCAACTGTTGCGCTCCAGAGTAGAATAACCTTTTTCACCTTTCAACGCTTTTACACCGATGGCTTCCATGTATTTCTTTTCATCGAAAGGAATATGGGCAATCATGTCGCGTTCAGCTGCTGGTACTTCCTCTACATCATCGTAGAAGTGAGGAATGGTGATACGGCCGTCTGCATCTATAACCTGTGCAAGCATGCTGCATAACGTGTTTATCGGGTTGGCAACAGCTCCTCCAAAGTGTCCGGAATGCAAATCACGGTTCGGGCCGGTAACTTCTATTTCCCAGTAAGCCAGTCCGCGTAGTCCGGTTGTCAGCGATGGCAGGTCGGCTCCAAGCATACTTGTATCTGAAACGAGGATAACGTCGGCTTTCAGCAATTCCTTATGCTCTTTCAGGAAAGCATTGAGGCTGGGTGAGCCGATTTCTTCTTCTCCTTCGAAAATAAATTTCACATTGTGCTTCAGCAGCCCTTCTTTTACTACGTATTCGAATGCCTTTGCCTGAATCATAGCTTGTCCCTTATCGTCATCGGCTCCACGTGCCCAAATGTGTCCGTCGCGCACTTCCGGTTCGAAAGGTTGGCTCTTCCATAGTTCAAGCGGTTCGGCAGGCATGACATCGTAGTGAGCATAAATAAGTACGGTCGGTGCATCGGGACTGACGCGCTTTTCTGCGTAGACAAGCGGATTGCCCTGTGAAGGCATAATCATTGCTTCGTCTGCTCCTGCTTCCAGAAGCAACTGACGCCAGCGTTCGGCACAGGCAAGCATATCATCTTTATGTTGAGGCAGGGCACTGATACTGGGTATGCGAATCAGGCTGAAGAGTTCCTCTAAAAAGCGGGATTCGTTTTCTTTGATGTATTGTTTGATTTCCATGGTTATGATTTATAATGTTGAGGCTTTATCGAGTAAATAATAATCGAGTAATGTCATGGCAGCCATAGCTTCTACGATGGGTACAGCACGGGGCAGTACACAAGGATCGTGTCGTCCGCGAGCCTTCAGAATGGTTTCATTTCCGTGAATGTCTACCGTAGGCTGTTCCATGAGAACGGTTGCCACAGGTTTGAATGCTACCCGGAAATAGATATCCTGTCCGTTGCTGATACCTCCCTGAATACCTCCCGAGCGATTGCTGCGGAAGCCTATTTCTCCATTATTGTTATAAAAGATATCATTCTGCTGACTTCCCTTCAGTTCCATGTTGCTGAATCCTTGTCCATACTCGAATCCTTTTACGGCATTGATGCTGAGCATCGCATTTCCCAGTGCGGCATGCAGCTTACCGAATACTGGTTGCCCGAGTCCGACGGGACATCCTTTGATGACGCAGCTTATTACACCGCCGATGGTATCGCCTTCTCCTTTTATACGGAAAATGTAATCGGCCATCTGGCGTGCCAGATCCTGGTCAGGACAGCGTACCGGGTTGTTTTCTATGCTGGTTAAATCGTAAGCTGTATAGTCTTTATCCAGTTTAAACGGACCGACCTGTGAAGTAAATGCCGTAATGCTGATACCTAACTGACGTAAGGCAAGCTTGGCCAATGCTCCGGCCACTACACGGGCTATTGTTTCGCGGGCAGATGAACGTCCTCCGCCCCGATGATCGCGTATGCCATATTTCTGGGTGTAAGTATAATCTGCGTGCGAAGGACGATAGACATCTTTCATGTTGTCATAATCGTTTGAGTGCTGATTGGTATTCCATACGGCAAATCCGATAGGGCATCCTGTTGATACTCCTTCGTATATGCCTGAAAGAAACTCTACTTCATCAGCTTCTTTACGTGCAGTTGTAATGGCAGACTGTCCCGGACGGCGGCGGTTCAGTTCTTTTTGTATAAATTCCATGTCTATGGTAATGCCTGCCGGAAATCCGTCTATCACTCCGCCAATAGCTTTTCCGTGTGATTCGCCGAAACTAGTCAGACGGAATATGTTTCCAAAAGTGTTATTGTACATAGATTCTTTAATGTTCGTTTTTAGTTAGAATTTGCTTCCAGCTCCTCCTCCTCCGAAGCTTCCTCCGCCAAAAGAGCCACCACTGAAGCCTCCACCGCCGCTACCTCCGAAACCTCCTCCGAAGAACGGTCCGCCAAGGAAAGGACCTCCGTTGCCTCCACGGTGATGGAAATCGTCTTCGTCACGTACTTGTCTTTGTCGGCGGACAATGTGTCCACAGTTTGTGCAGTGTAGCACGATTTCTTCAGTGCGGATGCCGTTCATACGTGATATCGTTCGTATGGAAAGCTGGCGAAGCGTATGTTTATGGCACTGTGGACATCTCTTGCGTTGTCGTACGCTGAACCATAAAAGTGTAGGCACAATGATGAAACAGCATATCAGGATGATGAGAGGTAAATAATCTGTTTCTTCTTCCTTCCGGGGAACGGGAGGTTCACCTGTTCCGTCCAGTTGGCGGCTGATAGCTTGAATACCTGCCAGCATACCGGCATCCCAGTTGCCTTCTCCCAGGTATTTGTTCATGTACCTTACTTGTATCTGTTTGCAGACAGCATCAGGAAGAACACCTTCCAGACCATATCCTGTGGCAAACTGAATGCAACGTTCTTCTGTAACCAGCAGGACAACCAGTCCGTTGTCTTTTCCTTTTTCTCCCACACCGTTCTTTTCTCCCAGCTGATAAGCAAATTCGAAGCAGTCACCTCCGTCTATTTGCTTTACGGCTACGACTAGCGTTTGAACACCAGTCCGTTGCTCCAAAGCAAAAAGTGTAGTGTCCATCGCAGCTACTGCACCGGCACTCAATATTCCATCGGGATTGCTGACATAGCGGGTACGGTTCTGCAGGTGAACCATCGGTATTTCTTCTACCTTATAGGCATGCGACTGTGCCCACAGTGTGGTGAAGATGCTGCAAAGCAGCAGTGCAAGCGATATGATTCTTCTCATTCTTGTTAGAATTTAACTTCAGGAGCTTGTTCGGCTCCTTCCTGAGCTTCGAAATAAGGACGCTTTTCGAATCCGAACATACCGGCAAAGATATTTTTCGGAAAGCGACGTATTGCTGTATTGTATTTGCGTGCTACATTGTTGAAGTTACGGCGTTCCACACTGATGCGGTTCTCAGTCCCTTCCAACTGTGCCTGAAGTGTCTGGAAGTTTTCATTGGCTTTCAAGTCTGGATAATTTTCTGTTACGGCAAGCAGACGGCTCAAAGCACTGCCTACTTCACCTTGTGCACGCTGATATGCTTCCATCTTTTCTGGAGTCAGATCGTCGATGCTTACCGTTGTCTGGGTTGCTTTGGCACGAGCAGACACAACAGCGTCGAACGTTTCCTTTTCGTGTGCTGCATATCCTTTGACGGTATTGACCAGATTAGGTATTAAGTCAGCACGGCGCTGGTATTGGTTTTCTACATTACTCCATGCTGTTCCTACAGCTTCTTCCTGTGATACCATTGAGTTATACGAAGAAATTCCGTAAACAGCAATAACAGCTATTACGGCAATAATGATAATCCATGTCTTTTTCATAAATGTAAATGTTGTATTTGGTTTCTGTTACAAACATACATAAAATTATGCGGAAAACCGAAAGGCTTATTGAAAAAACTGTTAGTTTGCTTTATAATGGAAAGCATGATTACTAGGATGGAGGTATTTTTGAATAAAAAAGGAAAAGCTGCTGAACAAAAGTTCGCCGAAATGGTTATTATACATTATTGTTTTATCATTTTTTTTATTTAGTGAAGATTTTATGAAGCGATTTCTTTGTTATTCCTTACTTCTTGTAATCTCAGTATTACTTGTCGTTGCTTGTAAGAAAGACCCGATAGTTGAAGAGCGGAAACAGACAATATCTCCGTCGGATGGAAGCTCGGACGAGCATGGAAAAGATGATTCTTCTTCAACTCCGGAAGGTACTCTTACACGTATAGAGATTGTGTCTCTTCCTGTGCAAACGACTTATTTACTTCATGCTGATACTGGTTTAAACCTGGAAGGACTTGTTGTGGAAGGTATATACGATAATGGTAAGCGGGAAAGGCTGTCTGTTTCGGCTGATAATATTTTAGGGTTTTCGACAGAAAATGTATCAGAAGAACTTCCTGTAACAATTGTTATAGATGGTAAGCAAGCCAGCTTCACAATTAAAGTGGTTGACTATGTAATCAAAGACGGAGTACTGACAGAAGTTTTAATGAAAGAAGGGGAGGAATATCGTCTTCCAACCGATGTAAAGGTAATTGCCTCTTCTGCTTTTGCTTCTTGTTCTTTCAATAAAATCATTTTAAATGAAGGATTGGAGGAAATTCAGGCTGATGCCTTTTCAAACAATCCGGTGAAGGAAATAGTCTTTCCTGAAAGTCTGAAAAAGATAGGTGAATATTGTTTTTATGGTTGCCGGAATCTGATTCAGCTCGATTTAGGACATACCCAAATAAAAACTATACCGATGCGGGCACTTTCGAATGTTGCTGCAGAAACGATTGTTTTACCTGCTTCATTGGAGGAAATAAGCAGTCAGTCGTTATTGCATACAGACAACTTACGTTCGATAGCTCTTCCTGAATCTCTGAAGAAAATTGGGATTGAAGCTTTCCGTGAATCAGGATTACGTGAAGTGACTTTACCGAATAGTATTGAACTGATAGAAGAAAGAGCTTTCTATTTGTGTCGTAATCTGCGTCAGGTAAAAAGTACCGGTATCTTAAAGCAGGGAGTGACAGGTATTATGCATCATGGTATTTTCCAATATTGTCCGGATTTATCTGTTGTAGAACTTCCGGAAAGTGTTGAATCTGTAGGGCAAACTCTTTTCTCTGCCAATGTTCACCTTGATGTTCTTACTCTTGGTCGAAATCTGAAGTATTTAGCTTTTAATGCTTTAGGTAACAGTTCTGTGAAGGTGTTTACCGTGAATGCACCGGAACCTCCTTCTTTAGAAATTTATTCTTTACCGGAACAAGTTGAACAAGTTATCGTTCCCAAAGGTGCGTTACAAGCATACAACCATAAAGTTGACAATGAGAGCCTTCGAAATAGTTGGGGAACATTAGTCGGCAGAATGAAAGAAAGTAACTGATTATTTTGATAGATATAAAAATTCCTCCAAGGGCATTTCTTTGTTTTTGCTCGAGGAGGAATAAAAATCTTCTTAAGGAATATACTTTTTGATGAAATGTTCTACACGTGAGGTATATTCTTCAGGATAATAGAAATAAGAGGTTGCATGGTCAGCTCCCGGAACAATCCAAAGTTCCTTGGGCTGAGGCTTTGCTTCGTAAACTTTATGTACCATATAAGTGGGTACGAAATTATCTTTATCACCGTGGATAAAGAACATTGGTTTTTGGCATTTGGCAACTTGTTTTACAGCAGATGCTTCTTTGAAGTTCCATCCATTTTGCCATTCACACAGCCAGCTGGCAGTATATAGTAAAGGGAATGCGGGAAGTCCGAATTGTTCTTTTAATTCTTTTTGGAACTGATCCCATACACTGGTATATCCACAATCCTCAACGAAGCAACGTATATATGCTGGAAGCTTTTCTCCTGAGAGCATCATGGTAGTGGCAGCTCCCATTGATATACCGTGTACTACTGCTTGTAGGGAATCACCAAACAATGCAGGAGCAATGTCAATCCACTGCATGACATCTTTTCGGTCTAACCATCCCATTTGAATAGCGTCACCTTCAGATAACCCTGTATAGCGTAAATCAGGGAGTAAAATGTTATAGTTTAATGAATGGTTATACAGATAACCGATGTGAAACATGCGGATAGCGTTGTCTGTATATCCATGTACGATAATTGCCGTATGCGAGGTGGGCTTCATGGCTCTGGCATAGAAGGCATGCATCCGTATACCATCGGGAGAGATGATAAAAGTATCGCGTAGTGCATGATGATTCTGAAGGCTGTCTACCCATGGGATAATTTGCGGATATTTTTCTCGCATAAAAGTGAAAGAGCCTTCCATATCTTTTCCTCTGTTTTCAGGGCGGAGTGAAAAGTTTATCATGTATATGCTTCCTCCGGCAAGTAAACCCACTAGAACCAATAAAAAGATTCCTGTGCCAATGGCAATTCGTTTTTTCATATATAACTTACTGATTGATTTACTTTAATAACAAGTTATATGCCTTATTTGTTCCAGATATCCCATGCACCGAAAGCTTGCAAGAGTAACATTTCGAGTCCGTTCTTTACTACAGCTCCATGTTCACTTCCTTTTCTCATAAATAGTGTTGTATTAGGATTATACAGCAAATCGTAAAGCAAGTGACGTGGAGTAAGATATTCGTAAGGTATTTCCGGACATTTGTCTGCTTGCGGATACATTCCTACGGGTGTACAGTTTACAATTATTTTGTATTCGTCCATTATTTCCGGTGTCAGTTCTGAATACGTAATGGTATGCTCATTGTGTGCACTTCGTGAAACAAAAAGTGTTTCTATGCCAAGTGTCTTGAGACCATAATTGATGGCTTTTGATGCTCCTCCTGTTCCTAAGATAAGAGCCTTAGTATGAAAAGATTCTAAAAGTGGTTCGATAGATCGGGTAAAACCGATAACATCCGAATTGTGTCCTATCAGTTTAAGTTTTCCTTTATTGCGTTCGAATTTGATAACGTTTACAGCTCCTATAGCTGCTGCGTCTGGGGCTAATTCGTTTAAGTAGGGAATGACCTTCTCTTTATAAGGAATTGTAACGTTTAACCCTTCTAGTGTGGGGTTGGATACAATAACTTGTGGAAAATCTTCTATAGTAGGGATTTCGAAGTTTACGTACTCCGCATCGATATTCTCTGACTGAAATTTTTCATTGAAGAAATTCCTGGAGAAAGAATGTCCGAGCGGATAGCCTATCAAACCGAATTTTTTCATAAAAAAGATATTTAAGTTCTTAATTATTTAGTCGCAAAATAAAGTGTGCAGATGCCTAAGGTCAGTCTTTGGAAGTGTACTTGACTAAAACCAGCCTTGCGGATGATACCTTGCATGATTTCTCCTTGTGGAAAGGCTTTGATGGACTGGGGTAAATATGTATAGGCACTGCGGTCTTTAGAGAAAAGTTTTCCCAATGTGGGTATTACAATTTTAGAATAGAGGGCATATAGTTGTTTCATCGGAAACCATTCAGGTTCTGATAATTCTAAAATAACGAGATGTCCTCCTGGTACTAGTACACGATGCATTTCTTGTAATCCTTTATCCAGATTCTCGAAGTTACGTACTCCAAAAGCTACTGTTATGGCATCAAAGCAATTGTCGGTAAAAGAAAGATTAGTACAATCTTCCTTGGCAAAGGATATATGTTCAGAGAATCCGGCTTGCTTAACTTTTTCCCGTCCTATGTTCATCATGCCTTCCGAAATGTCTGTACCTATCAATTCCTGCGGATGAAGCATTGTAAAGGCTTGTATGGCGAAATCTCCTGTGCCGGTAGCTACATCCATGATACGTTGAGGATGATAGGGTTTCAGACAGTTGATAGCCTTGCGCCTCCAGCTTTTATCTATTCCCCATGAGAGTACATGGTTCAGGTTGTCGTAAGCAGGAGCAATGTTGTCGAACATTTTTTCTACTTGTACGGCTTTACTTTCGCTTTCGTTGTAAGGTTTGATTTCTTCTTGTGGATAATGAGGCATAAGTTTAATAAAATAAAGGATTGAAGAATGGAAAAAGAAGAATGAAGAACTTGTTTCTAATAAAGATTCCGTTGTATAGAAAGAATCTTCATTGATTGTTCTTCATTCTCCGTTTTAAAATATTATCCTAAGTATTCAGTAACGTTCTTTTCGATGCGTTCTGCCAATTGATCTGTATCAGCTTTAACGAATGTTTCACCTGTGATGTGCTCATACAATTCAATATAGCGGTCGCTGATAGAAGATACGATTGCCGGAGTCATTTCAGGAACTTTCTGTCCTTCTTTACCCTGGAATCCGTTTGCCATCAACCATTCGCGAACAAATTCTTTTGATAACTGCTTCTGAGGTTCACCGTTTTCAAAACGTTCCTGGTATCCTTCTGAATAGAAATAGCGGCTTGAGTCAGGAGTATGAATTTCGTCCATCAGATAGATTTCTCCATTGTGCTTTCCGAATTCATATTTAGTATCTACAAGGATCAAGCCACGTTCTGCTGCCATCTGTGTACCACGTTCGAACAGAGCCAGTGTATAACGTTCCAGAGTTTCATATTCTTCAGGTGTAGCAAGTCCCTTAGCCAGAATTTCTTCTTTGGAAATATCTTCATCGTGCATACCCATTTCAGCTTTAGTTGTCGGGGTAATGATCGGGTGAGGGAATTTTTCATTTTCACGCATACCTTCCGGCAGACGTACACCACAAATTTCACGAACTCCACTCTTGTAAGCACGCCATGCACTTCCGCACAAATAACCGCGTACAATCATTTCTACAGGGAATCCTTCACACATAACACCTACGGTTACCATAGGGTCGGGAGTAGCTAATTTCCAGTTGGGGCAAATATCTGTCGTTGCATCGAGGAATTTGGCTGCAATCTGATTCAGCATTTGTCCTTTGTAAGGAATACCTTCAGGCAATACTACATCGAATGCAGAAATACGGTCGGTAGCAACCATTACTAACTTTTCATCATTGATGTTGTAAACATCGCGCACTTTGCCGTGATATACACTTTTCTGTCCCGGAAAGTGATAGTCTGTTTTAGTTAAAGCTTTACTCATTTTCTTTCTATATTTAGTAATGAATATATTTTTCTTTACTTACAACTCCAGTTATTGGAGAGAAGGTTTGTCTGTATTTTTCAGGCTTTTCGTTTTCTCTTCAAATTTTTCGTAAGCCTCTACAATACGGGTTACCAGCTTATGGCGTACAATGTCTTTCTTGTTCAGTTCTATGAAGCTGATACCTTTTACACCTTTAAGAATCTTGATAGCCTGTACCAGTCCCGATGTTTGTGATGAGGGAAGGTCTATCTGTGTCATATCCCCTGTAACGATCATTTTGGTATTCATACCCATTCGGGTAAGAAACATCTTGATTTGTTGTGTGGTAGTGTTTTGTGCTTCGTCAAGGATGACAATTGCATCATTTAATGTTCGTCCACGCATGAAAGCAAGAGGAGCAATCTGTATGATGTTCAGCTCCATGTATTCCTTCAGTTTGGCAGCAGGTATCATATCCTGAAGGGCATCGTACAATGGTTGCAGATAAGGGTCTATCTTGTCTTTCATATCTCCAGGCAAGAAACCTAACTTTTCGCCTGCTTCTACTGCCGGACGGCTTAATATGATTTTTTTGATTTCTTTATTCTTAAGAGCACGTACTGCCAATGCGATAGCAGTATACGTTTTACCCGATCCGGCTGGACCGATAGCAAAGATCATGTCATTCTTATCGAATTCTTTTACCAGTTTCAGCTGGTTGGTACTTCGGGGGGTAATGGGTTTTCCGGTGACGCTATATACAATTACATCGCCGGTCTTTTCGATTTGCGGTTTGTTTCCTTTTATGATGTCCAATATCGCTTCTTCGTTCAGCGAATTATAACGTGCGCAATGTTTTTCCAAAGCGAGTATTGCTTCTTCGAATGCACACATTTCTTCTTCATCCCCCATTACTTTTATGACATCTCCGCGTGCCACAATGCGTAACTTGGGGAACAATGCCTTAATCATTTGCATATTGGCATTGTTTACACCGTAAAAAATAACCGGATCAATATCTTCTAATACAATATGTTTTTCGATCATTCAGATTATTTTGATATGCTCGTTTGTTTATTTTTCTGCAAATTTAATCATTCCTTTTTATCTGTACACGATATACGGTAAATTAATTTCTGCTTTCTGCCAGCTGTTTTCTGTCTATCTGTTGTACGATTACCGCAATGTGAGGTGAACTAAGGAAGTTTCTCTTCATGAATTTTTAAAAGACAGCTTTCTTTTTTATCTTTGTGCCCTTGTATTTTCTATGAATTTTGGGAAAAAGATTGACTGGAAACATGAAAAGACTAACAGGAATAACATGTATGATAGCTTTGGTTGCAGCTGGTATATTGGGTAGCTGTGGCCATGAAGACAAGTCTATCAAACTGAATAATCCACGCAATATTCGTGGGGTGGTGAGTTACAAAAGAAGTTTTGGTGATTTAAATGATGTACAGCTGGCTTCTGCACGCCGTATAGGGATACGTCCTATATCCTCGCGTGAAGCAGCAGTCGACTTGGATGGTGATTTAAAAGAGATCGTATCGTGCGAACGCTATGATGTAGATTCCCTGACTCACTCCATACCGTTTCTTGTTCCTCGTGCAGCAGCTTTACTGGATACCCTTGGTATAAATTTTCTGGATTCTCTGGAAAGTAAAGGACTGAACCCTAATAAAATAATCGTAACTTCTGTTTTACGTACTAAGGATGATGTGAAAAAACTGCGTCGTACTAACGGAAATGCGTCGTTGAACTCCTGTCATTTTTATGGTACTACTTTCGATGTAAGCTGGAAACGTTTTACTAAGGTGGAGGATCCAGGCGGACGTCCGATGCAAGATGTGAGCGCCGATACACTGAAACTGGTCCTGTCGGAAGTCTTGCGTGATTTGCGCAAAGCAGAACGCTGCTACGTAAAGTATGAATTGAAGCAGGGATGTTTTCACATAACGACAAGATAATCAGAAATGTTCAGATATTTTATTTATTTAGCTTACGATGGTGCCAATTATCATGGCTGGCAGATTCAGCCAAATGGCAATAGTGTGCAGGAAACATTGACTCGTGCACTTATCACTTTTTTGCGTGATGATGCAATAGAAGTAACTGGTGCCGGAAGAACAGATGCTGGAGTACATGCCCGCCTGATGGTAGCTCATTTTGATATCGAGCGGATGCTGGATTGTGATAGTGTGACAGACAAACTGAATCGTTTACTGCCTCCAGATATATCTGTATATCAGGTTCGCAGGGTAAGACAAGATGCTCATGCCCGTTTTGATGCGACTTATCGCACTTATAAATATTATATCACAACCCGTAAAGATCCCTTCAACCGGAATTATGCCTGGAGAGTTTTTCAGTCATTGGATTTTGATAAGATGAATGAGGCAGCAAAGGTTTTGTTTGAGTATACAGATTTTACCAGCTTCAGTAAATTGCATACAGATGTAAAGACAAACAATTGCCGTATCATGCATGCACGTTGGGAACAGATAGGGGAAGATGAATGGGTATTCACTATTCAAGCCGACCGTTTCTTGCGTAATATGGTTCGTGCCGTAGTTGGTACACTGGTGGAAGTGGGACGAGGTAAACTTACTGTAGAGGGATTCCGTAAGGTAATAGAAGAAAAGAATCGCTGCAGTGCAGGTACATCGGTTCCGGGACATGCCTTATTTCTTGTTGATATTGGCTATCCCGACGACTTGTTTGCTGTTTGTTGAGGCTAATTCTTTTCTGTCAGATATTTCCAGTATCGTACCGGCATGTCTTTTTTATGCTTGACAGGATTCAATCTTTCTTTGATACAGATAGATTTAAAATAGCTTTTCCATAATGTTTGGAAAAGCTTTTCGTTTTTATCCAGCAGACTTTCGTCCAGTTTTCCTGTCTGCAGATGCGTCTGTTTAGGATCTGCAAATGTGATTTCATTTACTTCTTTTCCATCATAATAGTAACCGTAATGTCTTTTTACATCATAAATAAGCCATTTCTGATCGGCAAAACGATCACGAAAATGCCGGATAGTAAGAGGAAACACATCATATAGCGGTTCCATGGCTCCGTAATATATGCCTTCGGTAGTTTTCTGGAAACGCATGAACTGTAAAATGCGGTAACGTTCATCGGCTACTTTTTTCCCTAATTTTGAAATGGTAAGAATATCAGGATCTGCAAAATTAGTTTCTATTGAGCGTGAAGCGTCAGTTATTTTCCGTATATAACGGAATAGCACGATAGCTATGTCGGAAGCTTCCGACAGCCAGCTGTAAGTTAGCATGGAGAGTGCTCCTTTTGATAACTTTTTTTCCAATGATTTCCAGACTCGTTCCGCTTTTTCATCATCAGTTATAACAGTATATGTTTCATCATAAAAAAGAGGGAGAGTGTCTCCCTCTTTTATGATAGAATCGGGGAATTTCTTAAGTCTGTATGCCTCAAATACAGCTGTAAGAAGTCCCTCAAATGTTTTATCGTACTGGAAAATTATCATAGATTCCGGATAGATAGGTGTTATTCGATATCTTCCAGAATGATAGAGTAACTTGCTTCAAAGCTTTTTCCGGGAGCAAGATGCTGCATCCATTCTCTGTCTTTGAATTCTCCTTCATAACCTACTGTGTCACAACGTCCGTACCAGGGTTCGATACATACAAAAGGAACATTGGGATAAGTTGCGCTTGGTGACCATACTGCAACCAGCGGACTGTTGAATTCCAGACTGATGTATGGTTGTTGCTTTTTATCCAGAAGAGTTATTTTTTTCAGCTGGCTATTGTCGAACATGTACGTATCGCATGCAAATGTATCTCGTCTTAATTCCATCAGACCTTCATGCAAGGTCAAGGTATGACGCTGAGGTAGTACACATCCTTTTTCTGCAGGAGAAATATACTCTAATGTTTTGATTTTTTTTCCAAAATCGAGGAATCCTCTTTCATTTGTTTCAGGATTCAGGTCACGGTAGTAAAATGCCGGATGAGCACCTATCTGAAAATGAAGGTCTTTGTCGCCAGTATTTTGTACACTCCACATTACTTCAATACGGTTGCCTTTCAGGCGGTATCCTATTTCGAGCACGAAAGGAAATGGATATACTTTCATTGTCTCTTCGTTGCTTTCTAAGGTATAGATTGCTGCATTTTCTTCCTCGTATGTAAGCTGGAAGTCCATGTCGCGGGCAAATCCGTGTTGTCCTAACGAATATGTTTGTCCTTTATGACGGTAGGTATTATTCCATACTCGTCCTACTATCGGGAACAATACAGGAGAATGACGTCCCCAAAATTGAGGATCGGCTTGCCATAAATACTCGGTTCCGTTTGCATAAATACTTACCAGTTCTGCACCGTGATCGGCAATTTGAATACTGATTTTATCGTTCGACAGGTTTTTCATATATTCTATTTTTTATTGTTAGTTTATTCTTGTTGTTCATTGATTGAAATAGTGTAGTTAAAATCCACTATTCAAAAGTAATGATTTTATAGGATGGTTGTGTATAATTTTTAAACTTATTTTTGTATGTTGATTGTTTTTACATACATTTGTCTTGTTAATCGGGATGAAAGGAAATAAGATGTGTAGATTACACCTTATATTATTATATGTTTGTCTAATATTGTGTACAGGTTGTATTTCCGGCGAAAGAAAAGATGCTCATGTTGTCACCGATGAATGGAAGATAAAGCAGATGGAATTGTTGCTGGAAAATGATCCGGGGACAGCTATGGACAAAATGGATAGTCTGCTGCCTTATCTGAAAGACAGCATGTCTTATTACCGTGGCATTGTGTTTAAGTCGAAAGCTTATATGTTGATGTCACGTATCGGTGATGCATCTCGTATGCTTCGGCAGGCTGGTTCGTTTTGTACTTCTCCTTCTGAAGAAGATAAAAGCGATTTATATGCTTCTGTCTGTAACATGGAGGGAAATATACTGGCGCGTCAGGCAAAGTTTGACTCTGCACGAGTTAAATTTCTTCAGGCATATGAACTTTATATGCATACGGGTAATAAGTTAAAGCGATTCAATGTTATGTTGAATCTGGCCGATGCTTTTCTTCGTGAGGGAGCATGTGATAAAGGAGCTTTGTGGTATCATCGTTCGCTGAGATTGGCTGATTCATTGGGTTTGCCTAAAAGTCAGTGCTTTCCTGTATATTATGGACTGGGACAAGTTTATATGCAGTTGCACGATTTTGAACGGTGTGATTTTTATTTCGACCGTGCTGGAGAGTACTATGATGAAATGAAACCTTATGAAAAAGGTATCTATCTGAATAACAGAGGTAATTCTTATTATTATCGTCAGGATTATAAAACAGCGTTAAAATATTTTCGTCGTTCGTTGGCACATGCCTTGGCGCATCCTGAAATGGAGTATGAGCGTAACTTGACAATGATAAACTTGGGCGAAGTATTTTTGCTGATGAATCAGACCGATTCCGCCTCTTATTATTTGTCAAGATGTCGTGATTTCTTTCAAAAAGAAGATAATAATAGTGCTCTTTATTATATTGATACGCAACTTATTGAACTGGCTCTGAAAGAAGGAAATCTGTCGCTTGCAAAGAAACGTCTGGATGAGGCTGTGGTTCCGGATTTTGTAGAGCCTAACATGGTACATATCCGTAACCGTTATTTGCAACATTATTTTGAGGAAAGTAAAGATTATCGTCGTGCTTACTATTATTTGGTGGAAAATAGCCGGATAGATGATTCTATACGAAGTGAGCGTATAAAAATGCGTACACAGGAAATTGCTATGAAGTATCGTCGTGACAGTATTTTGATGAAAAAAGAAATGCTTATTCAACAGGCAGAAAATAAGGTGCTTCATTTAAATCAGTGGCTGTACGGAGGGGAAATTGTGTTATTGGTATTTATGCTTATTGCTGGAGCATGGATAGCTTATCGAAGTCGCAAGCGGGACAAAGAAGAGTGGATGATGAGAAATGCCATGACGTCTTTGCGACTGAAAAATATTCGTAACCGTATTTCGCCGCATTTTATTTTTAATGTACTGAACAGAGAAATAAGCTCTTTAAAAGATAGAGAAAGTAATCACCGTTTATATGAGCTGGTTAAGTTAATAAGATATAATCTGGAATTGACGGAAAGTCTGGCTGTAACTTTAGCAGAAGAATTGGATTTTGTGAAGACTTATATTGGCCTTGAGGAGCAAGTTTTACAACCGGGATTTGAATTTCATATTGATATAGATCCAGCATTAGACATACATAGGGTGAAGATACCTGTGATGTTATTACAGATCCCTGTTGAAAATGCAGTAAAACATGCTTTAAGTTGTAAGGACGGAATCCGGATGTTGTGGATTGAAGTAAAAAAAGATAAAGATTGTATTAAGGCTTTGGTACGTGATAATGGTGGAGGCTTTAAAGTGAAAAGCAACAGTTACGGAACTGGTACTGGGATGAAAGTGCTGTCGCAGACTATTCAGTTACTGAATTCGTACAACCGTTATCCGTTGATTATGCAAATAAACAATGTTGAGATAAAAGAAAGAGGAGAGTTAGGATGTGAAGTTAAGTTTACTATTCCGCTTGACTATTCATATCTGTTAGGAAGAGCAAAGGATACTAATTTATGGAAAAGGTGTATAGAACAGTTATCATTGATGATGAAGAGAGTGCAATAGATAATTTGTGCTTTGAGTTACAACGTTATTCTTATATTTCGGTAGAGGGTAAAGCAAAGACTGGTACATTAGGATTGAAAATAATAGAGAGAGTTCGTCCTGATTTAGTGTTTTTGGATGTAGAACTACCCGATATGCTGGGTATGGATGTAGTGGCAAGACTGGAGGGCTATGTTTCCTGGAATATGAAAATCGTGTTTTACACTGCACACGACAGATATGTGATTGATGCACTTCGGGCAAAGGCTTTCGATTTTCTTCTAAAGCCAGTAGAACCAGCTGAGCTTCAGACTGTTCTGTCACGTCTGTGTAAACCTGAATATATAGTGCATAACTATATGCCTCCTGTTACTGCGGATGCCGGAAAACCGTTTGTGGTAACAACTCCTACTGGTGACTTACGTTTTTTGCATACTTCTGAAATCGGTTATTTCCGTTATCAGTCTGCGCGGAAGATTTGGGAAGTAGCATTGACCAATGGAACTTTTCTCCCTTTAAAAAGAAATACTACTGCCGAACAGCTTTGTGCATACGATACTGCTTTCACTCAAATACATCAGTCGTATATTATCAATTTACATTATCTTATTATGGTTCAAGATAATCGCTGTATCATGTATCCACCTTTTAATTCTTTGGAAGAACTTGTTGTTTCTAAAAAGTATAAAAAGAAAATGATAGAGCGTTTTTATCAACTTTGAGACAAAAATATCTGCTTGAAACAAGTGCAGGATATTCTGTCTAAAATATCAGCATATTTTAGGAAAAACATGCTGATATTTTTTTAAAATTCGTACAATTGTCCGGAATCTTTGTACGAAAAAATCAGGTGTTTTGCTGAGGTTTTATGCTTGACTGTAGCTTGATATTTGGATCTTTTATTGATGGTTAGCCGAACATATCGGGTAATGACATAGACAGAATATTTTTCACATAGTCGCGTTTTTTGTATGTTTAGTACATGATTAGTTCTACATAGTCCAACAATCTGTTTTTTGTAACTTTTTGTTAACAGGAAAATTCTTATTTTTGCATCCGTTAAATAATAGAGAGTAATTATGTGGACTAGTACATTAAAAAAAGGTTTATTTTTAATTGGGGGATTGTTCTTAGGGGGAGCAGTACATGCTCAGTATCTTCGTACCTCTTATTTTATGGAAGGAGCAAGTTCACGCTTGCAGTTGAATCCGGGTTTACAACCATCGGGAGGATATTTTAATATTCCGGTTTTGGGGTCGTTCAATATAGGAGCATATTCTGATGTGTTGGGTATGAGTGATATTGTGGGTGTTCTCGACTCTGGTTCAGATTTGTTTACTAATGATGACTTGTATGGCCGACTTAAAGCGGACAACCGTTTGAATGTTAATCTGAATACAGATATCTTGTCTTTTGGATGGTACAAAGGAAAAGGTTTTTGGAGTGTAAATGTAGGTTTGCGTACCGATATTGGAGCTTCTATTCCTAAAAACATGTTTGATTATTTGCGTGATGCAGATCAGTTCGATTTAAGTCGCGGAACCCTTCAAGGTAATATTACAGACATGAACTTTAAAGTGAATGCGTATGCTGAGGTTGGATTAGGGTATTCTCGTCCTGTAAATGATAAATTGACTGTTGGAGGACGTGTAAAGGTTCTGTTAGGTGTTGCTCATGCAGAAATGCAAGTTGATGAATTTGCTGTAGATATGAATATACCTCAGAATCCGGATGATCCTAATAGTTGGAATGGTACATACGGTGGTTCTACAACGGCATGTGCGCATATTATGACTTCAATAAAAGGAGGTGGACTTAGTTTCGCCGATTCGTATGACAGTAATGGAAATGCTATCCGTCAGATTGACGGATTCGACTTCGATGGAGGAGGTTTTGGTATTGCCGGTACTGGATTCGGAGTTGATTTGGGAGCAAGCTATAAGTTACTCGACAACCTGAACCTATCAGCTGCTGTACTCGATTTAGGCTTCATAAAATGGAACAGCAGCAATACGACTGTAGCTTCTGTAAACGAAAATGCCGATGTCAAAATCGACCAAAGCAATTATCAGGAATATTTGAATGGAGATTTCCTTAATCTTGAACGTTTTAATTTGGCTGAAGATAAAGAAGCTGCTTCTTCATATAAAACAAAACTATCGTCTACACTTCTGTTAGCTGGTGAATATACATTTTGGGACAATAAGTTGAGTGTTGGAGCTATGTATGGTGTACACTTTGTTCAGCCTAAAGCATTAAATGAACTTACGTTCTTGGCAACTATACGTCCGAAAAGCTGGTTTAATGCAGCTCTAAGTTATTCTCCTATTCAGGCAGGCGGAAAATCATTCGGACTTGCCTTAAAACTGGGAGGATTGTTTATTGGTACTGATTATATGTATTTTGGCAGCAACTCCAAGGCTGTTAATGGATTTATAGGTTTGTCGATTCCATTGGGAAAGAATAAACCCACCGATGATGCTATTTGATATAGATGATAAGTTATATTCTAAGATTTTTTTATAGAGGGGCTGTCTGCTCATTTCATGGTTCTTGTTCTTGTCTGTCTTAGAACTATGATAATGAGAAACAGCCTTCTCTTTTTTTATTTACTTACTTCTTTCAGTTTCGTACCGTTTAAGTCATAAATAGAAACCTTTCCATCTTCGAATATTGCAAACGTAGGTACATTTCCACCTTTGGGGAAAGTGACAGAACCTGTGTTACATATCACCATATTTTCTTTCTTTTCAAGTTTCCACAAGTGAGTGTGTCCGTAGAAGAGGTAATCATGTTTTCCCTTTGGAAGTTTCTCCTCATTATATACATGTCCATGTGTCAGGAAAAGTCGTTTTCCGTTATCTGCTACCAAAGCGTAATCCGCTAGAATAGGAAAATCGAGCAGCATCTGATCTACCTCAGAATCACAGTTGCCTCGTATGGCAATAATTTCATCTGCCATGCTGTTGAGGCGTTCTGCTATTCCTTTGGGATTAATTCCTTCAGGGATGCTGTTTCGGGGGCCATAATTCAAGATATCACCTAGTATGAACATCATGTGGCAAGCTTGCTCTTTATAAAACTCTAAGACTTTTTCCAAGGCTGGCAGTGAGCCATGTATGTCGGATACAATTAAATATTTCATGATAATGTTATTATAAATTTGCGCAAAAATAGAAAGTTTTCTGAAAACATACAGAAGTATTTTTACGATATTTTCGGTGTTATTAGAAAAAAACAGATATTATTAAAAAGTATTGTTTTTATAGATAAGTTCCCTTGTTAAAGTTACTGCTTAATTTTATTGTGTCAATAAGTTATTGATGATTAGAAAAATATCGCACAGCAATGATATCTTATTATTATGTTTTTATAGTAATCAGTAGCTGTAATATTGGTGAGGAAATGAGGAGAATGGATAAATAAAGTAACCATTCTATTTTCCGCCTTGACACGCATGTTCCCTAAACCTACCTTTGCGCCGTAACCCTTAAACAACAATGATTATGGCAAAAGAAAAAGTAAACTACCAGGAGGTATATGACCTCTATCAGTTATGCAGTGAGACCAAGGATCTTCGTGAGTTCTGTGCGGATTATGGAGTAAATTACGACAAGTTCATGAACTGGCAGCGTCATCAGCTATGGAGCGAAAAGTTAGGCAAGACAGTTCAGGTTGAGCAACCCAAGGTTGCCAAAGTCCGGATAACCGGCAAGCCTTGCAACAGTCCAACCGTAAAGTTGGAGGTGAAACAACCTGAAGGTGAATCTCCTATAAGATGGGTTAAGCTGCAATTGACATCAGGTGCCACACTGTTCCTGAGAAACACCACAGTTCTTGACTTGAGCCTGTTGCTTAATAAAATGATAGGATGATATGCTTGGACTGAGTGCTAACCTGAACTATTACCTGTTTAACGGTAATGTGGATTTGCGGAAAGGAATCTTCCGCCTGTGTGAGAGTATAAGGGAAGAGATGTCACTTGACCCGAGCGATGCATCCAATGTATATATGTTCATGTCCAGGAACCGGAAGGTCGTTAAGATACTTCATTATGAACGCGGATTTTATGTGCTTTACGAGAAACGTCCTGTCATGGGAAAGTTCAAGAAACCTGTGTTTGATGAAGTTTCCAAATGCTACCGGATACAATGGTCGGACATGGCCTATCTTACTGAAAGTATAGTAGTTGACAAGATGTACGTCAGTCCGAAAGATTAATATTAATACATTGATTATCAACAAAATGATACAAAATAAACGATAAAGAGTTTGCGTAACTGCCTGATTTTTCGTACCTTTATATCATGATTGATGAAAGGGCATACGAGTTACTTTGCTGCCAGCTGGGTCTGGCGAATGAGGAAAAGGCAGGGCTTCGCAAACAAGTAAACGAACTGATTGCGAGGCTTAAGGCTATTGAAGAATCAAACAAAGAGAACTCCAAGGCTCTGGTTGATACAATCAATGACCTCAAAGAATCCCTCGAAAAGCAATCGAGTACGGTTGAACATTACAGGAAAGAGATGGAACTTATGAGAAAGCAGCTTGAGGCAAAAGACGAGGTGAACATGATGCTGGCAAATGAGATATCCAATCTCAGGCTTCAGCTTGAGGGCAGCAGGAAACACCGTTTCGGCCGTACCTCAGAGCAAAGAAGGCTGCTGAACAACCGTAACATCGACAAGTCTGCAATGGAGAAGTCCGAGTACGACGGTTCTGGCAAGAATGGTGATGATGATAATAAGACCGATGGTAACGGTACCGGCAGCAATACCTCTTCCGGTAACGTACCTGCACAGAACTGCAGGCCTTCAAGGAAAAAGGAAACTGCTCCCCGTGCAGCAAAGACCAGGCTGAAGGTGGATAAGGTAATTGTTCATGAAATAGAAGACTATTACCAACTCCCGGATGGTGCAAGGCTTATGAAGCGTAACGGAATGGCTGATGTGTGGGAATACAGGTTTATAGAACATGTGCGTGCTCATAACGTGGAGCATGTGTACAAGGTGGCAAGGGTAAAGCTTGCAGACGGCACTTTCACTAACACGATGGAGCATCCCTTGAAAAACCTTGGAGGAATCTTTTCCCCTGATTTGCTTGCCCGTCTGCTTTGTCTGAAATATGACTTCAGTATGCCTGAGAACAGACAGATAAGACTGCTTGCAAGAGAAGGCATCCACATAAGCAACACCACGCTGAACAGCTATATCCATAACGGAATCTCCAGACTTAGGGAGTTTATGGAAGATGTCTTCAAGGAGTTTGTACAACAGGCAAAATACCTTATGGTTGACGAGACGACCGAGCTTGTCGGAGTTGAAACACCGGAAGGCAAGGCTTACAGGAGAAAGTATTTATGGGCTTTTTTTGCAAAGCATGTCAAGTTGGTTTACTATCATTACAATAACGGCAGCAGAGCCTCTGATGTAGCAAAGACCTTCCTTGAACATTTTATGGGATCTGTATCTACAGACGGATATACGGTTTACAGGATGTTCGACGGAGAAGACTCAAAGGTGCTTCATATAGGCTGCTGGACACACTGCAGGAGGCTGTGGGTCGATGCCTTGCCATCAGACAGAACTGCGATGGATATAATAGACCCTATCGGTGATATGTTCAGAAATGAAGACTTGTTCCGCACAATGAAACTCAGCGGTGAGCAGATTAAGGAAAAAAGACTTAAGCTTACGAGACCTATTCTTGAACGTATCCATCATAAGGTGGTCATGATGATGCAGGATACCAAACTCATGGCAAACGAACTGATGAGAAAGGCTGTGAACTATACGATAAACCAGTGGAAATCCCTGAAAAATATCCTCAAGGACGGTTCTGCGGAAATATCGAACAACCTCTGTGAGCAAAGGATGAAACCTGTAAAGCTGCTGCTCAAGAACTGTATGAACATAGGCAGTGAGGATGCAGCAGGAAACTCGGCATTCATCTTTTCTCTGATAGAAAGCTGCAAGCTTAATGATATAGCCCCTCAGGATTACCTGAAGCACTTGTTTGAATGTATTCTTCATGGTAAGGACTGCGACAAGAAGGTCCTTCTGCCATGTTTTTATAAATCGGAATGTTAAAACTAAACTATTTTCTTGCGGACATTTTTATTTTATCGGCTGAAAAACAGCCGATAAAATTGTCGTGGCGGAAAATAGAATGGTTACATAAATAAAAAAGAGATTCAAGAAATAGTTCTTGAATCTCTTTTATTATTTATCAGAATACTTGTTTAATAAAACAGGAGAATTATTCTTCACTCCAGTCCATTGCAGCCATACGCTTGTAAGAAGCATAACGTTTCTTAGCCATGTCTTCACAAGCAGCGAACAAGTCTGCAGCTTCAGTAGGATACTGTTTCATTACAGAAGCGAAACGAACTTCACCCTTCAAGTAGTCTTGGAAGCCTTCCCAGTTTGGTTCTTTAGAGTCAAGTGAGAACGGATTCTTACCTTCTTCTTCCAATGCTGGGTTGAAGCGCCACAAGTGCCAGTAACCACATTCTACAGCCTTAGCTTCTTCAGCCTGAGATTTACCCATACCAGCTTTCAAACCGTGGTTGATACATGGAGCATATGCGATAACCAATGATGGACCTGGATAAGCTTCTGCTTCGCGGATAGCTTTCAAAGTCTGAGCCTGGTCAGCACCCATAGCAATCTGAGCTACGTAAACATAACCGTAAGTAGTAGCAATCATACCCAAGTCTTTCTTACGTACTCTCTTACCTGAAGCAGCGAACTTAGCGATAGCACCCAGAGGAGTAGCCTTAGATGACTGACCACCAGTGTTAGAGTAAACTTCAGTATCCAATACCAGGATGTTTACATCTTCGCCAGAAGCGATAACGTGATCCAAACCTCCGTAACCGATATCGTATGAAGCACCGTCACCACCGATAATCCATTGTGAACGTTTGATCAGATAGTCCTTGAATTCAGCGATAGTAGCGCAGTAAGAGCATTTATCTTTTGCAGCTTCCACCATCGGGATGATCTTTTCAGCAGCAGCTTTGCTCTTATCAGCATCGTTGCGGCCGTCGATCCATTCCTGGAATGCTTCTTTGTATTCTGCTGGAGTACCTTCTGCAGCGATAGCAGCTTTCATAGCTTCTTCCAGACGATTACGCAGTTTCTTGTTAGCCAATTCCATACCCAAACCGAATTCGCAGAAGTCTTCGAACAATGAGTTAGCCCAAGCAGGACCCTGACCTTTTTCGTTTGTTGTGTAAGGAGTTGAAGGAACAGAACCAGAGTAGATAGAAGAACATCCAGTAGCGTTAGCAACCATTTCACGGTCACCGAACAACTGAGAAATCAATTTAACGTATGGAGTTTCACCACAACCAGAGCAAGCGCCAGAGAACTCGAACAATGGCTGAGCGAACTGAGAGTTCTTAACGTTAGCCTTGATGTCTACCAAGTGCTGTTTAGACTTCACGTTTTCAGCGCAGTAAGTCCAGTTAGCAGCTTCAGCCAACTGAGTTTCAAGCGGCTTCATTGTCAGAGCCTTGCCACCCTTCTTCGGGTTACCCGGACATACGTCAGCACAGTTACCGCAACCCAAGCAGTCCATAACGTCTACCTGTACACGGAATGTCATGCCGTCGAACTGTTTTCCTACAGCTTTCAGTGTCGGGAAGTTTGCACCAGCCTGTTCGTTTGCATCCAATACGAATGGACGGATAGCAGCGTGAGGACAAACATAAGCACACTTGTTACACTGAATACAAGTTTCAGGATTCCATTCTGGAACGAATGCAGCTACACCACGTTTTTCGTATTTAGCTGTACCCTGATGCCATGTACCGTCTTCGATACCCTTGAATGCAGATACTGGTAACAAGTCACCGTCCTGAGCGTTGATAGGACGAACAACTTCGTTGATGAATGCTGGATCATTGTTTGCAGCAGCAGCTTCAACTTCCAAGCTAGCCCATGCAGGATCTACTGTCAGTTGTTTGTATTCACCACCACGGTCAACAGCAGCGTAGTTCTTGTTAACTACATCTTCACCCTTCTTACCGTAAGACTTAACGATGAATTTCTTCATCTGTTCTACAGCCAAGTCAACAGGAATTACACCTGTGATACGGAAGAATGCAGACTGCAGGATAGTGTTGGTACGGTTACCCAAACCAATTTCCTGAGCAATCTTAGTTGCGTTGATATAGTAAACAGTGATATTGTTTTCTGCGAAATATTTCTTAACCTTGTTAGGCAGGTTCTTAGCCAATTCTTCGCCTTCCCAAATAGTGTTCAGCAAGAATGTACCGTTCTTACGCAGACCGCGAGTTACATCGTACATGTGCAGATAAGCCTGTACGTGGCAAGCTACAAAGTTAGGAGTAGTTACCAAGTAAGTAGAACGGATAGGATGATCACCGAAACGCAAGTGAGAGCAAGTGAAACCACCTGACTTCTTAGAGTCATAAGAGAAGTAAGCCTGGCAGTATTTGTTAGTGTTGTCACCGATAATCTTAACAGAGTTCTTGTTAGCACCTACAGTACCGTCAGCACCCAGACCGTAGAATTTAGCTTCGAACATACCTTCGCCACCCAAAGCGATTTCTTCTTTTTGTGGAAGAGAAGTAAATGTAACGTCATCTACGATACCGATAGTGAAGTGGTTCTTAGGAGTTGGCAATGCCAAGTTTTCGTATACAGAAAGAATCTGAGCAGGAGTTGTATCCTTAGAACCCAAACCGTAACGTCCACCTACGATAAGAGGAGCATTTTCCTGTCCGTAGAAGCAGTCTTTTACGTCAAGATACAAAGGTTCGCCGTTTGCACCCGGTTCTTTTGTACGGTCAAGAACTGCAATACGTGTAGCAGTCTTAGGTACAGCTGCCAAGAAATGTTTAGCAGAGAACGGACGATACAAGTGAACTGAAACCAAACCAACTTTTTCGCCATTAGCTACCAAGTGGTCGATAGCTTCACGAGCAGCTTCTGTTACAGAACCCATAGCGATGATTACGCGTTCAGCATCTTCAGCACCATAGTAGTTGAACAAACCATAGTTACGTCCTGTAATCTTATTGATTTCATTCATATATTCTTCTACGATAGCAGGAACTGCTTCATAGAACGGATTGCAAGATTCTCTGTGTTGGAAGAAATGATCTGGGTTTTCAGCCATACCACGAGCAACTGGCTTGTTAGGGCTAAGTGCGCGTTCACGGAATTCAGCTAAAGCTTTTTGGTCTACCAGCGGAGCGAGATCTTCGTTTTCAAGCATTTCAATCTTCTGAATTTCATGAGAGGTACGGAAACCGTCGAAGAAGTTCAGGAATGGAACGCGAGATTTGATTGTTGACAAGTGAGCTACACCAGCCAAATCCATAACTTCCTGTACAGAACCTTCGCAAAGCATAGCGAAACCAGTCTGACGGCAAGACATAACATCTTGGTGGTCACCGAAGATACACAATGCATGTGAAGCCAATGTACGAGCTGATACATGGAATACGCAAGGCAAGAATTCACCTGCAATTTTGTACATGTTAGGAATCATCAACAGAAGACCCTGAGAAGCTGTATAAGTAGTTGTCAATGCACCAGCCTGAAGAGAACCATGTACAGCACCAGCAGCACCACCTTCAGATTGCATTTCTTGAACCAAAACAGTTTCACCGAAGATGTTTTTACGACCTGCGGCTGCCCATTCGTCTACATATTCAGCCATTGTAGAAGATGGGGTGATAGGATAAATAGCTGCAACTTCTGAGAACATATATGAAATATGTGCTGCAGCTTGGTTACCATCACAAGTGATGAATTTTTTTTGTTTAGTCATACAATTACTAATTATATTTAGGTAATAAAATCTGTGCCGTTAAACGTTAATAAAGAAAACCGAACAACCATAAAGGTATTTGGTTTCCATGTCCTAATTCTGATTTATGCATGGCATAATAGATATTAGGATTGTTCTTGAACTTATATCCTTCATTGCAAATGCGGAAGTTTAAATTTTCGTCTACTATGAAAGATGTTCCTTTTTCTCCTTTGTTTACTTTATGGTCTTTCCATAGTGAATTAACGAAAAATGTTTCCAGAACATCTTGCTCTTCTACTTTTACCGGATAAATACTGTACATCAGATTTGTATTATGCATCATGATTTTAGCCGGCTTTTTGGGGAAGACCTCACCTTTGGGATAAACCATATTTATGAGTCGTGCGTCGGCAAGATACTTGATATAGTTCATTACTGTAGCACGAGAGGTTTGTATGTCGGTAGCCAGTTGACTGACATTAGGGGCAACTGGACCATCCACTGCCAACAAATATAATAATTTTTTTATTTTGGATAGATATTTTAGTTCAATTTGTTTGATAAGAAGTATGTCTACTTCTATCATCATATTCATGGTTTTTAATAAGTTTTCTGAGAAGTTTCTTTTTTCCAGAAAAAAAGGATAAAATCCATGATGTATGTAGTCTTGAAAATAGTTAAGCGGATTTGTGTGAGGTAATATTGTTTTAGCTATATGTTCGTGGTTATTCAATATTTCTTCCAATGAATAAGAAGAAAAATGATTGCCTGTTTGGAGATTTAAGAACTCTCTGAATGAAAATCCGCGTAGATTGTAGGAACGGACAATTCCATTCAGCTCTGGATTTTCGTCTTTCAGGCGCATTACAGAAGAACCCGTAAAAACAATTTTTAAATTAGGGTAGCGTTCATAACAAGTACGCAAATCATGACTCCAATGAGGCAACTTGAATACTTGGTCGATAAGCAGCACTTTACCTCCTCGCTTAACGAATTCGCCGGCAAAATCGACCAGACTGCATTGAGAGAAATAGAAGTTATTCATGTTTACGAACAAACATGAGCGATCAAAACCAAATTTTTCTTTTGCATATTGCAATAAGAATGTTGTTTTACCTACTCCTCGTGTACCTTTGATACCTATCAAGCGAGCACTCCAATCTATTTCATCCATCAGGTCGCGTCGCACAGGGGCATTGGTATGTTCGACCAAATAATTATGTGTTCTGTAAAATACTTCCATGAATCTCTGTTTCTTCGGTGCAAATATAGTAATAGTTCATCAATTTGCAAACTGGAGTTGACAAAATATTCTTTTTTACGTTAACTTTGTATCTTGTAAAAAAAGTGTTTTTATGCGAAACGAAATTTATCTCTTTAACCCGGAAAATGATATGGCTTTAGCCAATTTTACTCCTTATTATAAAGCTCCTTCTGAAATAATTCGTATGGCGAATGATTTATCTGTGCTTCCCGCATGGTATGCACCAGAAGGAAGTACGATAAAAGTAGACTCCTTGTCACGTGTGTCTTTGTGGAGAGAACAGTGTCCGGCGTCAGATTTTCTTCCTGATGTAATATGGAGTGCTGAATGGGAAAATATGCCTTATAAACCATGGGGCTGGAGTCCTTCTTTGCTTTATACTTTAAGGAAGGCTGGGGTAAATGATAGCTTTCTTTTGTCGGATATGCAGATGGGGCAAATAAGAGTACTTTCTGGACGGCAATGTTGTGTGAAAATATTGGAGAGCTTTTCGCGCATGGATGGTTTATGTGGTAAGGCAATGACATGTAATTCTATGACCCAAGTGAAAAAGTATATTACTTCTTTGGAAAGATGTGTCTTAAAAGCTCCGTGGTCAGGAAGTGGAAGAGGTATTATGTACGTGCCTTCTAAGGAATGGAATGACTCTGCTGAGGGATGGGTGTCGCGTGTATTGCGGGTGCAGGGCGAAATTATGGTAGAACCTTTATATAATAAGGTATGTGATTTTGCAATGGAGTTTTATGCGGACGGAAATGGTTGTGTTAGTTTTGTTGGCTACTCTCTGTTTGATACTGACGCACATGGAAACTACAAGGGGAATTTTTTATTATCAGATGGACAGATAAAAAAGATTCTGTCGCAGTATATACCTGATGAGGTTTTTAATAATGTTTGCCGGACTATGGAAGAAAGTCTTGCCTCGCTGTTGAATAAAGGTTATTGTGGATTTTTGGGAGTAGATATGATGATCTGTTTAGAAGATGGAAAATATTTACTTCATCCTTGTGTAGAGATTAATTTGCGTATGAATATGGGAGTCGTATCACATACGATATTCAATCGTTATGTGCATTGCTTAAGCCATGGTAAGTATATTGTGAAATATTATTCTGAAGATGGAGAGGCTTGGGATGCATTTTGTCAAATGAAGGCAACTTATAAATTGCATTTATGCGATGGTAAACTCGCTGAAGGATATATGCCTCTTACTCCTGTGAAGCAGGATACGCATTATCATGCATTTTTGTTACTAGACAGGATTTAATATTTTTTATTCTTTCCTCCAAAGAATCCCCGTACTCTACGTAATATTTTGATACCGGTCATTAAACCATCATATGCAGCAATACCCATATTGATTTGTTGCATTAAACTGTCTATTTTGTTCTGACCTTGCTGAGGGGCAAATAATTGTTGTGACAGATTATGCATTCGGTCTTTGGAAAGTTTCAATTCTTCTTGTTTGGCAAGTCTACGTTCTCTGATACTTTCAATACTGTATGTAATAGGCTGTTCTGTTTTCATTGTTTGAAACTTAAAGTGAGTTGTTGGAAGAGTCATCTAAAAATAATCTTGCTAAAAAATTAACCATTGGCTGAAATATTAATTTTTGGCGCAATCTGTAAATTATAAACGCAAGTAATATGAGTATTCCGCCTATAATAGCATATCCGGCAACTAAACTGCCTGTAGCCGATGCTAATACATATACCAGCATAAAAGAAAGGTAGAATGCTGCCATTGTGCCTAATATAATAAGGACAAATATAAGGGTCAGAGTAGATAACAGAATAGTTAGCTTTTCTACTAAGTCTAACTTGACATATTCTCCTTGTAATTTTAGATATTTCTTTACTTCTTTAAATAATTCAGTTAGATTGTCGATGCTTTTATCATTAGCAAACATAGGCATTGGTTTTTAGATGAAGAAAGGCAGACTTTTTCATTCGTTTCTGTAAAAGTCTGCCTTTGGTTTTCATTAATTCGGTTATTCTGCATCTTTTACTTCTGATGCGATTTGGTCTACCAAATCATCCATTTCTTCACGGTTCAGTCGGATTCCCTTTTTACGTAAAAGTTCTGCAATTTTGCTACGAGTATCTTCACCTTTTTCTGGTGCGAATAAAACACCTGCTGCTGCTCCTAATGCTAGTCCACCTAAGAATGCAGCTACTACGTTTAATGCTTTCATAAGTATGGTCTTTATTGTTATTACATTTACAAATATAAGTAAATCTTTGAGATATTATTTCTTTTGTGCGGAAAAAACTTTTATTGCTGCTAATCCTATTTGGATATTAACAGATTTTAATATTATAAGTACTATCAGGTGCTTTTATATTACTACTTTTGCAAGTAAATTTTGAAATGCTGAAAATTGAACAATAAACTTAAATAAAATTTCAGTCAACATGAAAAAGATCGTTGTATTGGGAATGGGATTATGCGTTGCTTTAGCATTCTCTTCCTGCAAATCAAGTGAAAGTGCTTACAAGAAAGCTTACGAAAAAGCTAAACAGCAAGAGTTAGCTGATGCTTCGGCTGCTAGCACTACTACAGAAGCTCCTGCAGAAATTGTTGCTCCGGTAGAAACTGCTCCTGTAGCTCCTGTAACTTCAGCTCCAGTACGTGAAGAAAAGGTAGAATTGGTATCAGGTGAAGGACTTCGAGCATATAGCGTGGTTTGCGGTAGCTTCGGTGTTAAATCGAACGCAGATGGTTTGAAAGCTCAAATGGATAATGAGGGTTATAATGCAAAGGTTGTTTATAATGCTCAAAATAACATGTATCGTGTTATAGTAGAGTCTTTTGATACTCGTAGCGAAGCTGCCCGTGCTAGAGATGCTTTTAAAGCAAAATACCCAAATCGTAAAGATTTCCAGGGAGCATGGTTGCTGTATAGAGTTAATTAATATGGCCGATAAGTAAGAAATATTATTCTATAAAGCGTATTCGAAGCGATAGCATTTAGGCTATCGCTTTTTTTTGTACCTTTGTTCGGCAAAAATGAATAATGTAGTAATTATGAAAATGAAACTAGTAGCTGTGATGGCTCTCATAGCTTTCCCTTTTATTGCGTATGCACAAGAAAAAGTTGTGCCTTTGAAATATGGTAATATGGATCAGTGGGTTACACGTAAGATACATGAATCGGGTGTAATTGGAGGTGATACTAAATTATTATATGAGGTAGGGCCTACAAAAGTAATAGAAGGGAATGAAGCATACGTAAATCAAGGTGGATCTCCTTGGGCAAATTCTAATGTTATGGCAAAAGTTATGGGTATTGTAAAGACAAATACCAGTGTTTATCCGGAGCGTCGGGGAAATGGGTATTGTGCTCGTTTGGAAACTCATATTGAAAGCGTGAAAGTATTAGGATTGGTTAATATAACTGTATTGGCTTCAGGTTCTATGTTTTTAGGAGATATGAAAGAACCTATTACGGGAACAAAAGATGGAGAAAAAGCTTTAAATTCTGGTGTAAAGTTTACTTCTCGTCCTAAAGCAGTACGTTATGATTATAAGGTGCAGATGTCTGGTGAGGCAAATCGTATAAAACAGACAGGTTTTAGTCGTAAAAGCGTTGTTCCTGGACAAGATTGCGCTATTATGACTTGTTTGCTTCAGAAGCGTACGGAAGATGCTAATGGAAATATTATTGCCAAACGTGTGGGCACAGCTGTTGTGCGTTATAGCCGTACTGAAGGATGGAATGATAAGGCTACTTATGAAATAAAGTATGGTGATATAACCCATGATTCTAGCTATGATCCAGAACTCATGAAGTTGGGAGTTGGAGGATATTATGCGCGAAATAGTAAAGGCGAAAGTGTGCTTATACAAGAAAATGGCTGGGCAGATTCTGATGAAACTCCTACACATCTGATATTGCAGTTTACTTCTAGTTTGGGAGGAGCATTTGTCGGATCTCCAGGTAATAAATTCTGGATAGATAATGTGTGCTTAGTGTATTAATTAATTTTAGAGGAGGATGATGATCTTCCTCTTTTTTGTTTTATATGGTCGTAAATATTCGGTGAATATTGATTAATAAGTATGGCAAAAGTTATTGCGATATATGTTACTCTTTTATTTTCGTGGTGAAAAAATATAAAAAGCTGCTGGCTGTATGTCCGGTATTCGACAAATTTTGTATTTTTGTCGGCAACTATGAGTAGAATTTTAGCAATAGATTACGGAAGGAAGCGTACGGGAATAGCTGTTTCAGATCCATTGCAGATTATCGCTAGCGGATTGACAACTGTACCCACGCATCAGTTAATGGATTTCTTGTTGAATTATATCAAGCAAGAGCAGGTAGAGTGTATCATTATTGGGCATCCGAAACAATTGAATAATGAGGATTCTGAAAACATGAAAAATATTGTTCCTTTTATAAATCGCCTGAAAAAGATACTGCCTGATATGCCGGTACAGTTGGTTGATGAACGTTTTACTTCTGTTTTAGCGCATCAAACAATGTTGGCTGGTGGGCTGAAAAAAAAGGATCGACAGAATAAGGCATTAGTCGATGAAATAAGTGCTACTATTATTTTGCAATCTTATCTCGAGTCAAGAAGAATTTAAAAACTAAAAAATAAAAAAGAAATGATTTTACCTATTTATGTATATGGTCAGCCGGTTCTTCGTCAAGAGGCTGAAGATATAACTCCAGATTATCCTAATTTGAAAGAACTGATTCAGAATATGTTCGAAACAATGGATCGTGCAGATGGTGTTGGACTTGCTGCTCCTCAGGTAGGCTTGCCAATCCGTGTGGTAGTGATTAATTTGGACGTTTTGTCTGAAGATATGCCGGAGTTTAAAGATTTCCGTCGTGCATATATTAATCCACATATCCTTGAAACAGGAGAGGAACTTGTTTCTATGGAGGAGGGATGTTTAAGCTTACCTGGAATACATGAAGCTGTAAAGCGCCCTGATAAAATACATGTTACTTATTTAGATGAAGATATGAATCCTCATGATGAGTGGGTTGAAGGTTATCTGGCTCGTGTAATGCAGCATGAATTTGATCATTTGGATGGTACAATGTTTATTGATCATTTGTCTGCGTTGCGTAAACAGATGATAAAGGGTAAACTTAATAATATGCTGAAAGGAAAGGCGCGGTGTGCCTACAAGGTGAAAACTGTAAAATGATTCGAAAGCTTCTATATATATTATATATAATAGGTGTATATTGGCCATTATCTCTACATGCTCAGATCAATACAGATAGGGTAATGACAATTGGACGAAACGCTCTGTATTTTGAAGATTATGTACTTTCTATTCAGTATTTTAATCAGGTAATAAATGCTAAACCTTATTTGGCTGAACCTTATTTTTATCGAGGTTTGGCGAAAATGAATTTGGATGATTACCAGGGTGCTGAAAATGATTGTACCGAAGCTATCAAGCGTAATCCTTTTGTGCCGAATGCATATCAGATAAGAGGTATATCTCGTATTCGTCAGGAAAAGTTTAAAGATGCTATACAAGATTATGAAAAAGCATTGAAGCTGGATCCAGAGAATATTAGTTTGTGGCATAATTTGGCTTTATGTCGGATGCGTGAAGAGGATTATGCTTTGGCAAAAGCAGACTTGGATACGTTGATTCGCATTGCTCCGCGCTATACAGATGCCTATTTGATGCGTACAGAGGTTTCGTTGAAACAAAAAGATACCCTTCAGGCCATGACTGATGCTGATAGAGCCATAGAAATGGATCGTTATAATTCTGATACATGGGCTTCGCGAGGGATGTTGTTTATGCAGCGCGAAAAATATGCTGATGCAGAAACTGATTTAACAGAGGCAATCCGTTTATCTGTTCGAAGTGCAGGTTTGTTTATTAATCGTGCATTGGCTCGTTATTATCAAAATAATTTGAGGGGGGCTATGCAGGATTATGATTTTGCATTAGATATTGACCGTAATAATTTTATCGGGCATTATAATCGCGGTTTATTACGTGCTCAGGTTGGTGATGATAATCGTGCTATAGAGGACTTTGATTTTGTTTTAAAGGTAGAGCCAGATAATATGATGGCAATATTTAATCGCGGTTTGTTGCGTGATAAAACAGGAGACTACTCTGGAGCTATGGAAGATTATACTGCAGTTATAGATGAATATCCTAACTTCTTGACTGGATATCAGTATCGTGCTCAGGCGCGTCGTAAGATCGGAGATTTGAGGGGCGCGGATGAAGATGAGTTTAAGGTATTAAAAGCTCAGCTTGATGCTCAGAATGGTAAGACTTCTCAGAAACAAACGGCTTCGGCGGATGATAAAACCCGTAAGAAGTCGGATAAAAATATGAATAACTATCGTAAAATTATCGTAGCTGATTCTGAGGATGAAACAACAAAATATAAGACGGATTATCGTGGTCGTGTTCAGGATAGAAATGTAACGATTCTTCCACAACCGATGTTTGCGTTGACATATTACGAGAAAGGTGAGGAGGTAAAACGACAAATTAACTATTCTAAATACATCGATGATTTGAATAATCGTCATGTGTTGCCATTACGTTTATTGATTATTAATAACGAAACTTCATTGACCGAAGAGCAAGTGAAACTGCATTTTGCATCGATTGATGAGGTGACGGAAAAGATAGTAAAAGACCCGGATAATGTGATGCACTATTATGCTCGTGCTACAGATTTTTATTTGGTGCAGGATTTTGATAACGCATTAAGTGATCTGGATGCAGCAATAGAATGTGATTCAACTTTCTTTCCTGCTTATTTCATGCGCGCACTAATTCATTATAAGCAATTGGAGTATCGTAAGCGTGATACCGAAGCGGAGTATGAGATGAAAGTTGATAATAATAGTCAACAGCAAGTTAGAGTTTTAGATTATGCAGCTATTCGTCGTGATTTGGATGAAGTGATTCGTCTGGCTCCTGATTTTACATATGCTTATTATAATCGTGGTAATATCTTGGCTGTGATGAAGGATTATCATGCTGCATTAGTAGATTATAACAAGGCTATTGAGCTTGATTCTCGCTTTTCTGATGCGTATTATAACCGCGGACTGACGAATGTCTTTTTGGGTAATAATCGTCAAGGAATACAAGATTTGAGTAAGGCTGGAGAACTTGGTATATTCTCGGCGTATAGTGTGATAAAACGTTTTACTTCGGTGACGGAGACAAAAGATAAATAAAATGTAGAGAATGAGGAATGGAGGTTTTACGGCTACTAGCTTAAAATTCTTCATTCTTCATTCTTTATTCTTCATTTATTTGTTTAATTTTGCGATTCAATAATAGAACAATACAAAAAATTATGATTAAAATAACTTTTCCTGACGGCTCTGTTCGTGAATACAACGAAGGAGTAACTGGTCTGCAAATAGCAGAAAGTATCAGTTCGCGTTTAGCGCAGGATGTTTTGGCTTGTGCTGTAAATGGCGAAACTATTGATTTGACAAGACCTATCAACGAAGATGCTGAATTCGTACTTTATAAGTGGGAAGATGAGCAAGGTAAGCATGCTTTTTGGCATACAAGTGCCCATTTGCTGGCTGAAGCATTACAAGAATTGTATCCAGGAATTCAGTTTGGTATTGGCCCGGCTATTGAGAATGGGTTCTATTACGATGTTGATCCGGGAGAGGCTGTAATAAAAGAAGGTGACCTGCCTGCTATTGAAAAGAAGATGGCAGAGCTGGCTTCAAAGAAAGAAGAACTGGTTCGTAAGAGCATATCTAAGGAAGATGCCTTGAAAATGTTTGGTGAAAGAGGTGAAACTTATAAGTGTGAGCTGATTTCAGAACTTGAAGATGGACATATTACTACTTATACTCAGGGAGCTTTCACAGATCTTTGTAGAGGACCGCATTTGCCTTCTACTGCTCCTGTTAAGGCTATCAAGTTGCTCTCTGTAGCAGGTGCTTACTGGAGAGGACAGGAAGACCGTAAGCAGATGACCCGTATTTATGGTATCACTTTCCCAAAAAAGAAAATGCTTGATGAGTATCTTGCACTTCTGGAAGAAGCAAAGAAACGTGATCATCGTAAGATCGGTAAAGAAATGGATTTGTTCATGTTCTCTGATACTGTTGGTAAAGGTCTTCCTATGTGGTTGCCGAAGGGAACAGCGTTACGTATCCGTTTGCAGGACTTCTTGCGTCGTATCCAGGCTCGTTACGATTATCAGGAAGTAATGTGCCCGCCTATTGGTAATAAATTGCTTTATGTGACTTCAGGACACTATGCTAAGTACGGAAAGGATGCATTCCAGCCTATTCATACTCCAGAGGAAGGTGAAGAATACTTCTTGAAACCAATGAACTGTCCTCATCACTGTATGATCTATAAGAATACTCCTCGCTCATATCGCGATCTACCTTTACGTATTGCAGAATTTGGTACAGTTTGCCGTTATGAACAAAGTGGAGAACTTCATGGATTGACTCGTGTTCGTAGCTTTACTCAGGATGATGCGCATATTTTCTGCCGTCCTGACCAGGTAAAAGATGAATTCTTGCGAGTTATGGATATTATATCTATTGTATTCAAGTCTATGGGACTTGAAAACTTCGAAGCGCAAATCTCTTTGCGTGATAAAGTTAATCGCGAGAAGTATATTGGTAGTGATGAAAACTGGGAAAAAGCAGAACAGGCAATTGTCGAAGCTTGCGAAGAAAAAGGTTTAAAGGCTAAAGTTGAATATGGCGAAGCTGCTTTTTATGGACCGAAATTGGACTTTATGGTTAAGGATGCCATTGGACGTCGTTGGCAGCTGGGTACTATTCAGGTAGATTACAATTTGCCAGAACGCTTCCAGTTGGAATATATGGGATCAGATAATCAGAAACATCGTCCGGTGATGATCCATCGTGCTCCTTTTGGTTCAATGGAACGTTTTGTCGCAGTTCTGATTGAACATACAGCTGGTAAGTTCCCGTTGTGGTTGACTCCTGATCAGGTAGCAATTTTACCAATTTCTGAAAAATTCAATGATTATGCAAATCAAGTTCGCTTAGAATTGAAGAAGAGCGACATTCGTGCTATTGTGGATGACCGTAACGAAAAAATCGGTAGAAAGATCCGTGATAACGAAATGAAACGTATTCCGTATATGCTGATTGTTGGTGAAAAAGAGGCTGAAAATGGTGAAGTAGCTGTACGTAAACAGGGAGAAGGTGATAAAGGAACCATGAAAATTGAAGATTTTGCAAAAAATGTTGCAGAAGAAGTTCATAATATGATAAATAAATGGTAACTTTGCAACCGTTTCGGAAGAAAAGTATTTACTTCGCTTCTGAAATTAGGCAAAATAATTTATAATTTTAAAAAGCAAACAAGGAAGAAAAGAATTTTAATGAAGAATGACACTTTAAAAGGGCAACACCGAATCAATGAACAGATTCGTGCCAAAGAAGTACGTATTGTGGGAGATGATATCGAATCAGCTGTATATCCAATAGCTCAGGCTTTGAAATTGGCTGAAGAACATGATGCTGATTTAGTTGAAATTTCACCCAACGCTGTTCCTCCAGTTTGTAGAATTATAGATTATTCTAAATTCCTTTATCAGTTAAAGAAACGTGCAAAGGAACAAAAGGCGAAGCAGGTAAAAGTCAATGTGAAGGAAATACGTTTCGGACCTCAGACTGATGAGCATGATTATAACTTTAAGCTAAAGCACGCTATTGGCTTTTTGCAAGATGGTGATAAAGTAAAGGCTTATGTGTTCTTTAAAGGACGTTCGATCTTATTTAAAGAACAAGGTGAAGTGTTACTTTTACGTTTTGCTAATGACTTGGAAGAATATGCTAAAGTTGAACAGATGCCGCTTTTGGAAGGTAAGAGAATGACTATTTCTTTATCACCTAAAAAGGCTACAGCTCCTAAAAAAGTTGTAAAACCAGCTACGCCAAAACCAGAAGAAGCTTAACTTAATAGGAAAAAAGAGCGTGTAATGCGCCGGTATAGTGCGTTACCGCCATTCAGTAATAATAATTAAAATTTAATAAGATGCCAAAGGTAAAAACTAACTCCGGTTCTAAAAAAAGATTCGCTCTTACCGGAACAGGTAAAATCAAGAGAAAGCACGCTTTTCACAGTCACATTTTGACTAAGAAAACTAAGAAACAGAAAAGAAACCTTGTACACTCAGGATTGGTACATAGTGCTAACCTGGCTCAGGTTAAGGAACTTCTTTGCATGAAGTAATCTTAGTATAAAAAGCGTAAACGTATCATTTTAAATTATCAACCGAATGTATTAGCTTTAAGTTCGATTGTAAAATATCGGCGCTATCATTCAAAAAAGAATTAAAACTATGCCAAGATCAGTAAATCACGTTGCTTCTAGAGCAAAAAGAAAGAAAATTTTAGGTTTAACCAGAGGTTATTTTGGTGCAAGAAAGAATGTTTGGACCGTTGCTAAGAATACTTGGGAAAAAGGTCTGACTTATGCATACCGTGACCGTAAGAATAAAAAACGTAACTTCCGCGCATTGTGGATTCAGCGTATTAATGCTGCTGCACGTTTGGAAGGTATGTCTTATTCAAAATTGATGGGTGCATTGCACAAAGCAGGTATTGAAATCAATCGTAAGGTTTTGGCTGATTTAGCTGTAAACCATCCTGAAGCATTCAAGGCTGTTGTTGCAAAAGCAAAAGCTGCTTAAATAGGAACGATTAACGTATAAGAAAAGAGTATCACTCAAAAGGTGGTACTCTTTTTTGTATAGTATGCTCGGCATGAGTATTAGCTAACGGGTGCAAGTCCCCAATGAGCCCTAATAGCGGGAATCATACAGCCAATAGCAAGGGTGTCCATCGTGAGGTGGAATCTGAAAGAAGCTGGCGGCAAACATCTGGTCTGACGAACAGAAACTTCATATAAGGCATAAAAACCGTGGGTAAGGTTGCTACCCAAACCAAAGCCCTATAGCTATTCGGAACGGTTAATGTAGATGAAGCAGACATAAGATTGAAAGTTAATACCCTTATCCGAGGAGGTCTCACGGACGCATGAAAATAGAAAAAAATCGAAATCAGCGGAGTAAAGCTTGCCGTGAGAAGTCAGCAGAAGTCATAGTAGCAAACGAGCCGATAGGTTTGCGAAGGACTGAACCTAATAATTAAACGATAGTAATTGAAACATACCTAATGAAAGAACGAATGCAGAAAACATTATCCGAAGTTAATGACTGCCCTCAAAGAGATAGGTCGGAAACCGAATGGTATGAGGGAGTGCAGACTTTCATGTGGATATGTGAAGACAACATCGTGGAAGTACCATTCGACAAGGAACACCTTTTCGAGCAAATCCTGAGTCCTGCGAACCTAAACCGATCCTATAAGGCAGTGATTGGAAACAAGGGCTGTGGCGGTATCGACAATATGTCATGTGAACAATTGTTTTTATGGCTATTAGCCAACAAAGATGCGCTCATCCGTTCCTTGATGGACGGTTCTTACCGTCCGAACCCCGTCAAAAGGGTAGAAATCCCCAAGGACAATGGCAAGATGCGTCTATTAGGAATCCCCACTGTGGTAGACCGTTTGGTGCAACAAGCCATTAACCAAGTTCTGAGTCCTATATATGAGAAACAATTCTCCAGGAGAAGTTATGGCTTCCGTCCGAGAAGAGGTTGTCATGACGCGGTGAGAGGAGCCCAAGAGATAATCAATACAGGCTACACGTACGTTGTAGACCTTGACCTTGAACGCTTCTTCGATACCGTGAACCATAGCAAACTCATAGAAATTCTCAGCCGTACTATTAAAGACGGCAGAGTTGTCAGTCTGATACACAAATATCTCCGAAGCGGTGTAATGAACAAAGGTCTGTTCGAAGTGAGCGAGGAAGGAACTCCCCAAGGAGGACCACTAAGTCCATTGTTAAGTAATATTATGCTCAATGAGCTGGACAAGGAACTCGAACGCAGAGGACTTCCTTTTGTGCGGTATGCCGATGACTCGATGATATTCTGTAAGTCCAAAAGGGCAGCAAGAAGAGTCAAAGAGTCCATAACCCGATTTATAGAGGGAACTCTATATCTTAAAGTCAACAAGGAAAAGACTGTAGTATCGTATGTTCGAGGAGTGAAGTATCTCGGTTATTCCTTTTATGTAATGAAAGGCAAATATCGCCTTACAGTACACCCTAAATCCAAAGCAAAGATGAAATTGAGCCTCAAAGAGCTGACTAATCGTAGCAATGGATGGGGATACGTCAAGAGGAAACAGAAGCTGAAAGATTACATACGTGGGTGGATTGGATACTATCACCTTGCCGATATGAAACGCTTTCTTCTTGACACAGATGAGTGGTTAAGACGTAGAATACGTATGTGTATATGGAAAGCTTGGAAGAAACCCAAGACCAAGGTGGGGAACCTCATTAAATGCGGTATAGAAAAATATAAGGCATGTGAATGGGGTAACACTCGCAAAGGTTATTGGCGTATCGCTGACAGTCCTATATTGAAAGTGGCGATAAATAATGATAGCCTGCGAAAAGCAGGATATCCTACCTTAATGGGCTCGTATCTCGAATGGTACCCAAAATAGGAACCGCCGTATGCCGAACGGCACGTACGGTGGTGTGAGAGGTCGGTGAACATGAAAATAGGAGATAAACACCTATGATTAATGTTTACCTCCTACTCGATTTTATCGAAAATATTAAGAGTAGATTGCTGTAGATAATAATAGTATGTCTGTGCCTGCTACATACACGGCTCTTTCATTTAAGCTTAGATAAAGGCACATAATTCCCCCACCCACTTCTTATGGGAAGTAGGGATTTTGTTATGATTGATACCCAAAACGTTACGAATCCTCTGAAATTACAAATTATCTCATTTTTGATCCAGCATATGTATCATTGCGGTAAAGTCCAAAGAAAGTTCTCTAATAAGTTCGGCCGTTCCCTTAGCCTTGTCGGAGAGCTTTTTCCTTTTACCTTTCCATATAGAAAGTATTGCCAGTACTATCCTCTGTATCGTGTCAAGGTTTCTGGCGGACCTTGCACTATTCCGCCTGATGAAGTCCTGCCTCAGGTTGCGGTCAAGGTCCCAGTGCATGCTTTCTATTGCCCAATGCATTCTGGCTATTGTACTCAGCCGCCTGGCACTTCCGTGAAAACTGGAGACATAGAACCTCCTCTCGGAAGATTTCTGACCATCAGATTTTCTCTCCGTTGCAGTCCGTATTTCGACAACCGTCAGATTTCCATTCCACTTTTTCCTGTCCGTAATCAGGTCATTTCCACGAAAGATACGGCATACTCTGGTCTCTATTCTGCCATGTTCAAGAAAAGGGCCTTCCGAATATACATCCACAGGCTCTGCAAGTTCGACATTGTCCTCAACCCCATATCGCAGAGTTCTCTGGTTTGCCTTCAGCTCGATAAGGAAATCACCGCCTTTTTCCCGGATTTTATCTATGATGGCTTTCTGGAAGGACATGGCGTCTGCCGTAACTATGCATCCTGACACATCCACCTTGTCCAACAGTTTGGGTACGGAAGTTATCTCGTTGCTTTTTTCTTCACACATGTCCGTGGCAAGGGTGAAACCTCCTTCAAGGGAATAGGCGGATACGATGTCGGGGGTGCGTCCGTTTTCAAGTACCGTCCCTCTCATTGCCTTGCCGTCAATACAGAGGATGTCTCCGGCACAACCGACAAGCTCATCATGGAAGGTGGAGGTAAATTCAGACATCCGCTCAGACATGGCTTCATCATCAATATGTTTGAATATACGGCAGAGCGTAGGTTCAGAAGGCACACCGTCCAACAAAATTCCTAAAGAGCGGAAGCGTTTCAGATTACGCTCGCCGAATCTGATTATATCCGGTCTTGTCATACACTTGCCCAGCCGTCCGAGTATTACAAGGAGAAGAATATCTTCCAGCTTGTATTTGTAGTTTCCCTTGTCTGTCCTGCGGTAATCCGGCACTGATTTCACAAATTCTTTCAGATGTTTCATTATGCTGCCACGACGGCAGAATGCATGTTTCTTTTTTATATATTAGATATGCAAAATGTTGCATATCAGCAAAATAAATCTTATTTTCGCATAGCGAAAATTAAGGCGGAAATCAAAAAACGACCTCTGTCGCATTTGATTTCCGCCTACAAAAATAATTTTATATGAACGATAAAAAGAAACACCGGAAGCGGTGCTTCCTGCATCGCTGTGCGCAAAAATAATGGTTTTTCGGAGAATAACAAGGATTATAGAGGTTGTTTTAAATGAAAGAGCCGTGTGCTACATATAAAATAACTGACTAATATTTTGTTTTTTCAGATTAAAGTATTATTTTTGTAATACAAGAATGAAGCCGCACTTGCAGAATCGGGAAACTCATCAAATTATAAGAAATACCGAGAACAGCTTCATCTTCCAATGGCGGGCCACGCCTTCGGGTAGCATTTATGCCGGTGGATTACAAAGGGGGAGAGCACTCAAATCATGTTTATCGGAGTTTCGTCACGCCTCTGGTGCGGCTTTTCTTTTATAGTAAGCGAAAGATTTTATATCGATTTGATATATAATCTTCGCTTTATTTTTTTTATCATGCTTTTTAGGGATTCCTTTGATTTTTAATTGCAGTTTATATGATATTTTATTTTTCTGGAACAGGTAATTCGCGATGGGTGGCTGAATCTCTTGGAAAAAGATTGGGGGATGCGGTAGAGGATATAGCAGATGTGAAAATTGAGAAAGAAGAATATACCCTGTCAGAAGGAGAAATATTAGGGTTTGTTTTTCCTGTTTATGCATGGGCACCTCCTACTATTGTGATGGATTTTATTTCTTTGCTTCGTCTATCTTCAGCTCCTAAGTATGTATTTTTTGTATGTACTTGCGGTGATGATTCAGGTAAGACTGCTGATATTTTTTGTAAAGCAATTAAAGAGAAGGGTTGGGAATGTAACGCAGGATTTTCTGTAATTATGCCTAATACATATGTGTCTTTACCCGGATTTGATGTTGATCCGTTGCATATAGTATCGAAGAAGTTGAGAGAAGCAAAAGAAAGAATTGAATATATATCAAGTAAATTAGCTGCAAGAGCGCGGCTTATCGATTGTTATGAGGGGGCATTTCCATGGATAAAAAGTTATTTAATCCATTTTCTTTTTATGCATACTTTAATGTCGCCTAAGCCTTTTAAGGCAGCAGATTCATGTATTTCGTGTGGCTTGTGTGAAAAGGCTTGTCCTGTGCGTAATATACATTTAAAGGAGAGAGGTAAGCCTGAGTGGGGAAGTCATTGTACTATGTGTCTGGCGTGCTATCATTCTTGTCCGAAGCACACCATTGAATATAGTTGTTTAACACAGAAAAAAGGTCAGTATCTATTTGATAAGTCAAATAAGGGACTTTAAGGTAAAGCTGGTATATTTGCTTCTACTTGTTTTTCTATGTTATCAGGAAGCTGGGAAAAAAAGTCTAACCCAGTAATTGTTTCTATAGAATCGACAGATACCATATATTTTTCCAGTTTATGATGTCCTGCTTTGTTTTCGAATAGAAATCCCATAGCAACCGGATTTTTGCGGTTATAAATCAATACTACTTTAAAAAAACGGTCGGGTACAGCTACTTTATGTTGCCCGACGCGTTTAGGATTAGAACTGTCATAAATAGGTCCACATACAATATATACATTTCTGTATTTTTTTGCCCATGTTCGGCATTCATTTTCCAAATCTCCCCAATCATCACGATTCAACTTTTGATTTTGAGGGCAAATGTTACTCATATAAAATGACTCTTGCATTGCTTTTTCACTCCATTTCATGTCTGCAGCTGGAGCCATATGCCCTCTGTCGTATCCTGAGTGAGTGTAATCAGAATGTTCTACCCGTGGTTCGGGCAAATCAGGATCAGGGAGAAATTTACTTTTACGTTCTTCGTTTCCGGTTGTTTCCTGACGTGTCAATTCCCATGCAACCCAATTAGGCACTTTATAGAAATTATTATATGAAATGGTAAATCCTGTGCGATTTAGTCTGATTTCATTGCGTTTTTTTATCGTAACAGGTATTTCCAGCTGTGATATTGTACGTTTATCTACTTCTGCTTCAGAAGTTTCTTTTCCTAACTGTTGACTTGTGTTGTCAACAACTTCCTTCATTTGTTGCTGAAGCTGCTTGGAAATGGTAGGGTTGTCTTTATTTTGGTAGAAGTAAAGAACTCCTGCTACAAGAATAATTAGAAGAATAAACCCTTTCAGTGAACCTGTAGAGTTTGTTTTTTTCTTACTCATATGTTATTTAAGTTATGCTAATTTAAAGCGAATGCGGAATATCCCATCTTTATAATCAGAACTAATAATGCGGAAAGTACCTATTTCTGAGGTATTTGTAACGTGCAGTCCAATACATAAACATTCGTCATAGTCGCCGACTCGTACAATTCGGACTGTATCTGACGCATTGTCTGGCAGTCGTTTTAAGTCAAATCTTCCAACAGCTTCCTCTTGTGTGATAAATTCTGTTGTGACGGGTAGATGGCGGGCAATTACTTCATTGACAGTTTTTTCAATATTTTCAATATCCTCAACTGAAGGCGCCTTAGGTAAAGCAAAATCAAGTTTGCTTTTCTTTCGTTCGATGTGTGCCGACACTGCGCGTCCACATCCAAAGATGTTTACCATTGTACGGTTTACGATATGTTCGCAAGTATGCATAGGAGGATATTCCTGTTTATTATGCTCATTAAGTAGAGTTTCTTGTTCCATATTTATATATTATTAGAGAAAAATTTGTGCTGGATGAATCAACTCATTATAAAAAGAAGAAAACAATCCGTATGCAAATATATGCGATTTTTAGAGAAATATCTATAAGAATTTAATCTCTTTACTTATGGGCATAAAAAAAGGAGTACCGCTGTACTCCAACCTTTTGTTAACCTTAAATCTAATACTATGAAAAACACACTGCAAAGGTAGGTACTTTTTGTTATACTGCAAACAAAAAAGATATAATTTTCTGCTGTATAACATTGTTTAATATTTGTATCTTATGTAAACCTTTTTATTAACATCTGTTTTACTTATCTTTGCACCTGTTAAAACTGATAATAATATGGCTTTTGAGGCAACAAAAAGAGAATGGGGCGAATTATATGCATTTTTTCGCCTATTGGCAAATGGTTATGTGTATGCCGGTACTTCTGATGTAAAAAAGAATGAGCAACAGTGTATTCCTATAGCTATGGTACAGCGTGAGGAACATGATGGAACGCGTCAGTATGTTATCGAAAAAAATAATATCCATATAAAGGGCGAAAAGATAGATAAGCTTGTTCCTCGCGAGGATTTCGAAACAGTAGCTGAACTAATATTGCATGCTATTCGTAATAGTCGTCAGGATGATGTAACTTCTCCAGATGGAGTAGAAGAATTTCTTGATGAAGTGGCTATTTATGACTTGGAGGCTAAAACTGACGATCGTACCGACTTTAGTGTTGCATTTTACGATGAGTCGGCTCCGCTGACAGGTTTTTGTGTACGTTCGCGCTTGGGTATGATGCTACCATTGCTTGATGGAGGGCGTACGGCTAATTTTAAATTTGAGCAAACAGGAGTAAAATTTGCCGTACCAACAATAAATAAGATTAATGCGGAAGGTGAGGAAGACGACGTCATATCCCGAATGCTGATGATAGAACGTTTAGGAGGAGTTTTGAAATATAATGATGTAGCAGATAAGATATTCCGAAGTAATCTTTCTATGATTGATCTTCACATGGGACGTTTGCTCGCTGAAATGACACGTTTGATGTGGCTGGATGGTATTACGAAAGTATCTGAGCTTACAGAAGCGATAAAACAGCTGAATCCTCTAAAAATAAAGGACGAACTGATAAACAAGCACGGTTTTTATGAGTATAAAATAAAAGAATTTTTATTGGCACTTGCTACAGGTATGCGTCCGGCCAAACTTTACAATGGAATTGAATCAGCTATATGCGGTTTTCTGTTTGTGACAGGTGACGGAGATGTTTTGTGCTATCAGCGTGCTTACCGTCAGGTCTTTGCCGATTTCCTTTTCTATAATTCACGTTTAGAAAAAGGTTCAACAGAGAAAGATAAATATGGATATCTGGAGCGTGAAAACGGAGTTTATTACTTTAAATTGAATCTGAAAATAGGACTCCTGAAACGCTGATTCAATCAAATACTATTATCCGGTAAGAATTTTATGGAATAATTTAGGAAGCTATTTGAAGGGAAAGTTTAAAGGCAATTGATTGGGTGTAAAATGTTATTTTGAACTTTCTGTGTAGATGAAGCGTTGTCTGTATCTTCTTATCGGATAAATTTGTTAGTATAAAATCTGTGGATTTAGATTTATGCTAATATCTTAATTTGATATTATGAAACATATTGAGGATGGCATAAGCATGTCGTGGCTCCTTTTTATTGTTACTTTTATTTTATGACAATATTTCATTTCTCAAATAAGAATCGCACATTGTCGGATGAAGACTTTGAGATAATTTATAAGACTTATTATTCTCGGTTGTACTACTACACAATAGTTCGTTAAAAATTCGCCAAGCCTAAGCGGCTTTGGGGGTCAGTAGAAATTTAGTGGGGATACGCATATAGCTTCGCAATGCGGAATAAAAAGAACTTCTTATCAGCTACTCCTCTTAGATTTGCTCTGAACAGTTTAATTTTTGCATTGAACGATTCTGCCATCGCATTTGAAGAACGATGGTTGTAGAAATTCAGTATTTCATCATAGTGCTCATAGAAAGTAGCAGCAATGACATTAAAAGAATGCATCCCTGCTTCTTCTACTTTATTATACCATCGTGCCATAGCCAAACGTGCAGCGTCCTTTATGGTGTTCTTAGAGAAAATCATCCGCAGGGAATGGCACAAACCGTATGCCTTTTTGATGTCAGGGTATTCCTCAAATAGGATTGCTGCCCTTTGCTTCTGTTTTTCCGTCCATTTATCAGCTGACTTGAAAAGCAGATACCGGGAGCGTATAAGTAATTCCCTACGGGTGTCGCCATTGGAATATCGGTATGGGACATAATCTTCGTTCTTCCGCTTAGCTTCTTCCATTTCCTCATTGGCCTGCTGTATGGCATCCCAACGGTGTTTGATGCGTAATTCCTGCACGGCATCACAAGCTAATTTCTGAATGTGAAAACGGTCTATTACACGGCTGGCTTCAGGAAATGCAGTCCGTACAATCTTGCGCATGGAGTCTGAAAGGTCAAGTGTCACTTCTTTAACGGCATAACGGCTTTCCTCGTCAATTCGTTGCAGCACAGCTATTACATCCTCTGATTTAGTTCCTGCCACGACAGCTACCAGGGAGCACTCTCTCGTACAGGCTGCATATTCCGGCGGATACCCGTTCAGCATTTCCGGTGATATCCGTTCAGTCCCCAGTTAGTATTCAGTGTTGTTGGCAAAGTTAATACTTCTTTCTTAGGCTCTCTCCTTTAAGGTCAAATTTTATTGCCTTATGCACGATTCTGTCCAGACAGGCTTCCGCAATGAGCTCGCTTTGGAACACATCATACCAGTCTGCAACGGGAAGCTGGCTGGCCAGGATGAGTGCCTTCCGGTTGTACCGGTCATCTATGATCTGTTCAAAGTCATGCTGTATCTGGCCGTCCAGCTTGACCATCCCAAAGTCATCGATAATCAGCAGGTCATGTGCGTTCAGCTTCCGGAAGAAGTTTGTTTCCCGTCCTTCCAGATGTGCAAGCTTCAGGTTCTCGATGAGCATGTTCATCGTGAAGTACAGTACCTTCCGGCCGTTCCTGCATGCCCTGTCACCCAGGGCACAGGCAAAGTAGGACTTCCCGGTTCCTGCCGGTCCGGTAATGATGACCGTCATTCCGCCCGTGATGTAATTTCCGGTTGCAAGGTCGGCTGCAGAGCAGGTCTGTATGCCCCTTGCCGTGTCCGTTTCAAGTTCTTCCATCGAGGCTCTCAGACGGAAGCCGGCATTCTTTATAAGACGCTGGATGCGGTTGTTCCCTCTCGTGTCACGTTCGTACTGGAGCATGATCTGCATGCCTTCACGCAGGGTAAGCTTGTCCAACTGATGTGTTTCTTCCAGAGAGCTCCAGCAGCTTGCCATTCCCGGAAGCTTCAGCTCGTGCAGTGTTCTTTCTGTTTCGTTGCTCATAATCATTTATTGTTGTTGGTTTATGTCATTTCCTGTAAAATAGTCTTTTCCGCGCATGTTCCCGTGGTTTGACGGTGTAGGCGCATGGAAGATTACCGTCTCGTCTGCGGATGCATTCATGCCGTTACGTCTGAGTATGGCTTCAAACTTGCTGTAGGAGTAAATACCGTACTCCATGCACTGACGGCAGGTAAGGTCAAACGTGGCAAGGTCATACTTCCTTCTGAGGCTGACTATGGAGTTGCACAGCTTGTAATACACCTCTTCAGGCTGTGCGGTACGTTTGGGGTCAAAGATTCTTTTTACATATTCATGGCAGTCAGGTGATATATCTTTTGCTTTCTCCACATAATAGGCTGCCGAACGCTCCATAATCACCCTGCAGCTGGATGCGAGATGTTCCCTGACTGTGGTATAGCCGTATGTATGGCTGCGGATATGTGAGGCCACCAGTTTCTGCTCCACATAGACCTTGACCCATGAACGCGTAAAGACTACTCTTGCCTGTTTTCCTACATGGATATAGGGGACGGAGTAAAAATGGGTCACCTTGTCCTGTCTCAGCTCCACATGGCAGTTTGCCTGTACTTTCAGATCGGCATACAGGCGCATCTCATAGGGTTCCGGTTTCAAGGGTTTCAGCAGCTCCTTCTCCATGGCATGAAAACGCTCCTCACGGCTGTAGGGACGCTTCTGCATACGGGTCTGGTTGTGCCTTTCCATCAGCTCCCATACGGCACGGTTCAGTTCCAGGAGTGAATGGAAGGTACGGTTACGCAATCTGGCATAGACACGGTTATATGTAATCCTTACGGAGTCCTCTACCAGAGCCTTCTGTGTCGGCGATGCCGGGTCGCATGGCAGTACCACGAAATGGTAGTAGTTGCCCATGTCCTCAAGAGCCTTGTTCAGCTTCGGCTCATGCCGGTCATTGCTGATTACAGCCGATTTGAGGTTGTCAGGAGTCAGTATGGAAGGTACACCGCCCAGATGTTCCAGACACATCCTTATGGCATACAGAAAGTCCTCCGTCTTCTGCGAAGGTACACATACCACATAGGTATAGTCGCTGTAAGGCATGCAGGCGACAAACACCTCCACCTTGACAATTTCTCCGGTTTCGGCATCCACATAGCTGAGCTTGTCACCGGCAAAGTCCACCATGAGCTTTTCACCCGGTTTGTAGGTGTTGGCCAGTACGGCCGTAACATCCTTCTTCGCAACGAGATTCTGCTTCAGATGGTAATAGAACTGTGACTTGCCGTAACCATCGGGATGAGTCGCACGGTATTCATCGAACAGGACCTGACGGCTTACATGGGATTTGGGGTCCGCCAGCAGTTCCCTGTATCTGGGTAGCAGGATCAGAAACTCTTCCATTCTCCTGTCCGTATATGCCGGAGAACCAGCATGGAACATCCGTTCCAACTCGGGATCGTCAATCTCAAGGAGGTCGCTGATGTTCCATCCGTTGGCTTTTACTGTATTCACATAACCGTTGACGGTTTCCTTGTCAATCGGTAACTTGCGGCTTACACCGCGGTTGGATTCTCCGGCCTGCTTGAGCTGGAGTACTTGTTTTATCAGACTCATATCCTTTGTTGTTCCTGCCATGACTGTGCTGTTTCTTGTTAGCTTACCAGCACAAAGGAAACTGAAACCGGGGAAAGAATGAACGGATATGCTCCGGAAACGAAGATATACGCTCACAATTCCATGCACGGCTGAACGGATATACTCCGGAAAATCTGAAAGCATACGTCTAAAGTGAACGGGTATGCTCCGGAAAAAGGGTGCTACAACCTGCAATTCTCGGAGGTGAACGGATATGCTCCGGAAAAATTGAGATTTTAATGTCTGGTTATCCATTTTTTCATCCTTTTAGGGGATGAACGGATAAAAATTACGCTTTTAAGGTATGGTTTTATACCCTAATAAGCTGCCGGAAAGTGAACGGGTATGCTCCGGAATATGTATACAGGCATCACGGTTGGTTACAAAGGTGTAAAGTTCACCGTTGGAGAGTGAGGTCTCGTCAATCGCCAGATACGGTCCCATATTTTCCGGAAACAGCATCCATTCACCGGCATGGGATAACTGTTCCCAATTACGATATCCGCTGAGAACCTCCTTGTACTGTTTTTCAAATGTATGACCATCTATATGATAGAATTCCTCAAGCGTACGGCAGGTCACTGGGGATGTCTCCATACGTTTCTTTTAAAAAAGCCCCAAATTCTTTGGAGTATCTGGTTCCCTTGGCTACAACATCGAGGTCGATGGGAATACTGAAACTTTTACCTGCGCGCAAGTCCGTCCAACGACGACGTCTGATCTTGAGGATTACCTTATGGTCCCGTATGGGAAAGTCTGTCACATTAACAGCTTCCATAAAACCTTTGGATTCAAAATGTTCGTCATTGCTTAACTTGGAATTCATCTTTTCATCCAGACTAATATGAATCTCTTGAGAGGTTTGTTCAACTCCAGAGATAAGAAAGTAATCTAATATCTGAGCCGGCAACACGAGGCTGGCTAGCATGTTCAAATAATCGTTTTTCATAATGCGAAGTAAGCAATACTTTACGAGTATAAAAAATAATCCCCACGAAATTTCTACTGACCCGGCTTTGGCGGTAAATAAAATGAGTTCTTTGAAAAGTTTGTCAATTAATTGCGTGTTTGGCTCAATCCCAGACACGCAAATAAATCGTTCAAGCATGTAAGCATTGTGTATGACTGACTTGCATGATGATATGGAATATTTCATTCCCATCTTCTTACAGGCAGCTTTGGCAAGGTTTATCGCTGCAAGTGACGCATTGAAGTGAAATGCCAGTTTTCTGAAGTCGGTTGCCTGACAGTTCGTCATTCCGGCATGTTGCTTGGCATCGCGAAAGCAGAATTCGAGCTGGAAACGTGTCCTGTAGAAGTCTAAAACCTCCTTGGCATCCTGCATCTCGTCCGTGGAGAAATACAGCTGCCATTTGTCCGTTCTTCCATCCATAGGATACCATACAGCTAAGCTCACAAAACGTTTGAATGCTTTGGAGTATGCTTTCAGTCCATAAAGTTTACCCTTGTTCACTTTATACTCGGTACATCTTGTGATGTCCAGATTTTCAAAATCAATCTTTCCGTCATACAATTTTGGACGTCCGCGTTTTCCTGTCCTATTTTCTAAGGTGGGATAAAACAACACTGCATCATTTCTGAAGCGGCTTATAACGTGGAATCCGTTCTCACACAATGGTTTGATGAAAGTTGCCTTTGAAAAGAACGCATCACATACGACAGTGCCAGAAATACGTTTCAGATGTTCCTGTATGCTGATAAGGTAAGAACTGTACCAGTCTACAAGATTCTTCCCGTAGCTTTCCAACGTTGCGTTATCAGGTGTCTGTACAGAGCCCAAAGTCATACATTCATGGTTGTCAACGTCTATAACTCCAATACCGGTTATTTCCAGTCCACGTTTGTATTCACCGGCACAACCGGACCAGAAATAGCCAATCCACGGCGTTTTGCTGCCTGATTTTGGAATGAAAGACGGATCAACGGCTATCGCCTTGCGACCACCTTTAAGGTGTTCCCTGATGATGGCTTCATTGAAGGAAAACCAGTCAAAGTCATCATTCTCAAAATTGTTCCGGTATGTCTGTTCCGAGAAACATCCATATCGTCCCATTTGAAGGAAATTGACGCGGTTAGGTATAGCCATCACGGCTCTTTCATTTAAGCTTAGATAAAGGCACATAATTCCCCCACCCACTTCTTATGGGAAGTAGGGATTTTGTTATGATTGATACCCAAAACGTTACGAATCCTCTGAAATTACAAATTATCTCATTTTTGATCCAGCATATGTATCATTGCGGTAAAGTCCAAAGAAAGTTCTCTAATAAGTTCGGCCGTTCCCTTAGCCTTGTCGGAGAGCTTTTTCCTTTTACCTTTCCATATAGAAAGTATTGCCAGTACTATCCTCTGTATCGTGTCAAGGTTTCTGGCGGACCTTGCACTATTCCGCCTGATGAAGTCCTGCCTCAGGTTGCGGTCAAGGTCCCAGTGCATGCTTTCTATTGCCCAATGCATTCTGGCTATTGTACTCAGCCGCCTGGCACTTCCGTGAAAACTGGAGACATAGAACCTCCTCTCGGAAGATTTCTGACCATCAGATTTTCTCTCCGTTGCAGTCCGTATTTCGACAACCGTCAGATTTCCATTCCACTTTTTCCTGTCCGTAATCAGGTCATTTCCACGAAAGATACGGCATACTCTGGTCTCTATTCTGCCATGTTCAAGAAAAGGGCCTTCCGAATATACATCCACAGGCTCTGCAAGTTCGACATTGTCCTCAACCCCATATCGCAGAGTTCTCTGGTTTGCCTTCAGCTCGATAAGGAAATCACCGCCTTTTTCCCGGATTTTATCTATGATGGCTTTCTGGAAGGACATGGCGTCTGCCGTAACTATGCATCCTGACACATCCACCTTGTCCAACAGTTTGGGTACGGAAGTTATCTCGTTGCTTTTTTCTTCACACATGTCCGTGGCAAGGGTGAAACCTCCTTCAAGGGAATAGGCGGATACGATGTCGGGGGTGCGTCCGTTTTCAAGTACCGTCCCTCTCATTGCCTTGCCGTCAATACAGAGGATGTCTCCGGCACAACCGACAAGCTCATCATGGAAGGTGGAGGTAAATTCAGACATCCGCTCAGACATGGCTTCATCATCAATATGTTTGAATATACGGCAGAGCGTAGGTTCAGAAGGCACACCGTCCAACAAAATTCCTAAAGAGCGGAAGCGTTTCAGATTACGCTCGCCGAATCTGATTATATCCGGTCTTGTCATACACTTGCCCAGCCGTCCGAGTATTACAAGGAGAAGAATATCTTCCAGCTTGTATTTGTAGTTTCCCTTGTCTGTCCTGCGGTAATCCGGCACTGATTTCACAAATTCTTTCAGATGTTTCATTATGCTGCCACGACGGCAGAATGCATGTTTCTTTTTTATATATTAGATATGCAAAATGTTGCATATCAGCAAAATAAATCTTATTTTCGCATAGCGAAAATTAAGGCGGAAATCAAAAAACGACCTCTGTCGCATTTGATTTCCGCCTACAAAAATAATTTTATATGAACGATAAAAAGAAACACCGGAAGCGGTGCTTCCTGCATCGCTGTGCGCAAAAATAATGGTTTTTCGGAGAATAACAAGGATTATAGAGGTTGTTTTAAATGAAAGAGCCGTGTATAGCCATGAACAATTTCATTGCATCCATGAATACTTTCTGAAAAGATTTGCTTATATTTACAACTGATTCGAGAGCGTTTCTGCACTCGGATTGGTATTGCATAAGGAGTGATTCTTTAGTCATAATTAAAAGTGGTGGAATACTTCTAATTTACTAATAATCAACAAATTATGTAATACTTTTTCTGTTGGTTTTCAGCTGTTTAGCATATCTTTTTCATCCCTTTTCTTACTCCTTGACGATTCATTCTTGACAGTATTTCAATGATCTCTTGAATATATTTTTGAACCGGATTATGCCGATTCTATGTTTAATTTTAATTTATCGGTAAAAATTTACCGAAGTATTGACTACTATACTTTTCAATTTATTACAGACGAGGAAAATTCAAAAGATATAGTAAATGATGTTTTCGAAAAAATCTGGATTCAGCGTCATGAGTTGAAATTAGAAACATTGTCTTCCTATCTTTATACGCTTGTTCGTAACAGATGTCTTGATTACTTACGGCATAAAAAAGTAGAACAGCAGTATGCTGATCTTTACGATCTTATCTCACAGAAAGAATTTGATGATTCAGAACTATATGAATATCGGATGTCACGTATCGAGAAAATTATTGAAAAACTAGGAGAACCCACGAAAGGTATTTTTATCCAATGTTATTTTCAGAATAAGAAATATGCAGAAGTTGCTCAGGAGTATCATATTAGCAGTAGTGGCATAAAGAAGCATGTTATGAAAGTTTTACGTTTGATACGGAGGGAATTTGATATAGAGTAACTTTGATATTATCCTGATACCATATAATAATTCATTATAATAAAGACTTGTATCATGAAACAAGATTCAGAAGATAAATTAGCTCATGTTTTAGAAGCGTTGGAAAATCCGTCATCTTTTACGCAAGAAGAACTGAAAAGTTTGTTTTCCGATAAAGAATGTTTGCGATATGCACGTACTATATTATATGCTAAAGAATCTTTGGCTCGACAACAGATTCCTCAACCTGATATTGATAAGGAATGGAGAACTTTTGAGCGTCATCATAAAAAAACATCAATTATTCCAATAATAATAGGTCTAGCGATAGCTTCTTGCATTGCTTTGTTTTTTATATTTAGTTTATCCAAAGAAGTTGAAGGAGGATTGCGGGTTTTTGAGGCAACGCAAACAGTGCAGATTGTAAAAGAAGAAACAGTAAATGGAATGACAACAGTTTATGTTCCACGAGGTATGCAAAAACGACTTGAACTTCCTGATGGTACATGTGTTACACTTAATGCAGAGAGTCAACTTACTTACGAAACTTCTCAATTTGGCCAAAACGAACGAAAGGTTATACTACAAGGCGAAGCACTGTTTGATGTTGCAAAAGATTCTCTTCGTCCGTTTATTGTCCAATCTGGTAAATTGAGTACTAAGGCATTAGGTACCGTTTTTAATGTAAAAGACTATTCAACAGAAGAGATGAAAATTACTTTGCTCTCAGGTTCTTTGAAAATTACTTCACAACAAAAGACGGATAGTGTATTTATTCATCCTGGTGAACAGGCTATTTTGACAAACCAACAAGAGTTGCGTACAGTCAAAATACCGCAAACTGAAGATATTACATCTTGGGCTGAAGGTAATTTTTATTTTGATAATCAGACATTGGTTGAAATATTGTGTGAACTGGGACGCTGGTATAATGTGAGTGTAATATTTAAAAGTAAGGATTGTATGAACACTCGTTTACATTTTAAGGCATTTCGAAATGAATCGCTGGCTTCAGTTGTGGAATTATTGAATTATGTCAGTAAAAATCCTGTTGTACTTGAAGACAGAACGATAATTGTTGGAAAATAATTTCCTAAAGTGGTACCCGTTATATTGTGTAATTCGTATTGATAGCAGATATAAATTAAAAGTAACCATTCTATTTTCCGCCTTGACACGCATGTTCCCTAAACCTACCTTTGCGCCGTAACCCTTAAACAACAATGATTATGGCAAAAGAAAAAGTAAACTACCAGGAGGTATATGACCTCTATCAGTTATGCAGTGAGACCAAGGATCTTCGTGAGTTCTGTGCGGATTATGGAGTAAATTACGACAAGTTCATGAACTGGCAGCGTCATCAGCTATGGAGCGAAAAGTTAGGCAAGACAGTCCAGGTTGAGCAGCCCAAGGTTGCCAAAGTCCGGATAACCGGCAAGCCTTGCAACAGTCCAACCGTAAAGTTGGAGGTGAAACAACCTGAAGGTGAATCTCCGATTAAGTGGGTAAAACTGCAATTGACATCAGGTGCCACATTGTTCCTAAGAAATACCACAGTTCTTGATTTGAGTCTGTTGCTTAATAAAATGATAGGATGATATGCTTGGACTTAGCGCTAACCTGAACTATTACCTGTTCAACGGTAATGTGGATTTGCGGAAAGGAATCTTCCGCCTGTGTGAGAGTATAAGGGAAGAGATGTCACTTGACCCGAGCGATGCATCCAATGTATATATGTTCATGTCCAGGAACCGAAAAGTTGTGAAAATACTTCATTATGAACGCGGATTTTATGTGCTTTACGAGAAACGTCCTGTCATGGGGAGATTCAAGAAACCTGTGTTTGATGAAGTCTCCAAATGCTACCGGATACAATGGTCGGACATGGCCTATCTTACGGAAAGTATAGTAGTTGACAAGATGTACGTCAGTCCGAAAGATTAATATTAATACATTGATTATCAATAAAAATAATATAAGAATAAACGATAAAAAGTTTGCGTAACTGCCTGATTTTTCGTACCTTTATATCATGATTGATGAAAGGGCATACGAGTTACTTTGCTGCCAACTGGGTCTGGCGAATGAGGAAAAGGCGGGGCTTCGCAAACAGGTAAACGAACTGATTGCGAGGCTTAAGGCTATTGAAGAATCAAACAAAGAGAACTCCAAGGCTCTGGTTGATACAATCAATGAGTTGTCCACAACAGTCGAGAATAATCGAAAGGAAATGGAACTTATGAGAAAGCAGCTTGAGGCAAAAGACGAGGTGAACATGATGCTTGCAAATGAGATATCCAATCTCAGGCTTCAACTTGAGGACAGCAGGAAACACCGTTTCGGCCGTACCTCAGAGCAAAGAAGGCTGCTGAACAACCGTAACATTGACAAGTCTGCAATGGAGAAGTCCGAGTACGACGGTTCTGGCAAGAAAGGTGATGATGATAATAAGACCGATGGTAACGGTACCGGCAGCAATACCTCTTCCGGTAACGTACCTGCACAGAACTGCAGGCCTTCAAGGAAAAAGGAAACTGCTCCCCGTGCAGCAAAGACCAGGCTGAAGGTGGATAAGGTAATTGTTCATGAAATAGAAGACTATTACCAACTCCCGGATGGTGCAAGGCTTATGAAGCGTAACGGAATGGCTGATGTGTGGGAATACAGGTTTATAGAACATGTGCGTGCTCATAACGTGGAGCATGTGTACAAGGTGGCAAGGGTAAAGCTTGCAGACGGCACTTTCACTAACACGATGGAGCATCCCTTGAAAAACCTTGGAGGAATCTTTTCCCCTGATTTGCTTGCCCGTCTGCTTTGTCTGAAATATGACTTCAGTATGCCTGAGAACAGACAGATAAGACTGCTTGCAAGAGAAGGCATCCACATAAGCAATACCACGCTGAACGGCTATATCCATAACGGAATCTCCAGGCTTAGGGAGTTTATGGAAGATGTCTTCAAGGAGTTTGTACAACAGGCAAAATACCTTATGGTTGACGAGACGACCGAGCTTGTCGGAGTTGAAACACCGGAAGGCAAGGCTTACAGGAGAAAGTATTTATGGGCTTTTTTTGCAAAGCATGTCAAGTTGGTTTACTATCATTACAATAACGGCAGCAGAGCCTCTGATGTAGCAAAGACCTTCCTTGAACATTTTATGGGATCTGTATCTACAGACGGATATACGGTTTACAGGATGTTCGACGGAGAAGACTCAAAGGTGCTTCATATAGGATGCTGGACACACTGCAGGAGGCTGTGGGTCGATGCCTTGCCATCAGACAGAACTGCGATGGATATAATAGACCCTATCGGTGATATGTTCAGAAATGAAGACTTGTTCCGCACAATGAAACTCAGCGGTGAGCAGATTAAGGAAAAAAGACTTAAGCTTACGAGACCTATTCTTGAACGTATCCATCATAAGGTGGTCATGATGATGCAGGATACCAAACTCATGGCAAACGAACTGATGAGAAAGGCTGTGAACTATACGATAAACCAGTGGAAATCCCTGAAAAATATCCTCAAGGACGGTTCTGCGGAAATATCGAACAACCTCTGTGAGCAAAGGATGAAACCTGTAAAGCTGCTGCTCAAGAACTGTATGAACATAGGCAGTGAGGATGCAGCAGGAAACTCGGCATTCATCTTTTCTCTGATAGAAAGCTGCAAGCTTAATGATATAGCCCCTCAGGATTACCTGAAGCACTTGTTTGAATGTATTCTTCATGGTAAGGACTGCGACAAGAAGGTCCTTCTGCCATGTTTTTATAAATCGGAATGTTAAAACTAAACTATTTTCTTGCGGACATTTTTATTTTATCGGCTGAAAAACAGCCGATAAAATTGTCGTGGCGGAAAATAGAATGGTTACAAATTAAAACAATAATTTTATGAAATTACGGTTAGCACAATCCTTTTGCTTCATGTTGTTGTGTAGTTCTGCCCTGACTGCACAAACGACGCAAGCTATCGATGTTGAATTACACAATGTAACTCTGGCAGAAGCTTTGAAAAAGCTCGAAAACGAAAGTGGCACTCATATCTTGTTCGACTATAAAGATGTTGAGTCTTATCATGTGACTTTTCATGCAAAAGATCAGACCCTCGAGGATATAATAGGGATAATATTACAAGAAAAGCCACTTATTTATACGAAAGTACGTGAAAAAACTTATGTAATTCAAAAATCAGATTCTGTACAAAAGAGGTTGGAATATACACTGTCTGGTTTGGTTACAGATTCTCTAAGTCGCCCTATTGATGCTGCCGTTGTCAGCGTAATAAATTCTCAAACAAGTACTTCTCTAAGTCAAGGTATTACGTCTGATAAAGGTATTTTCAAACTCGCTGCAAAAGGAAATATTCAGTTATATGTCAGTTGTTTAGGTTATATTCCCTTTTTGACCTCTTCTTTTGAGCTTGACCAGGATACTACTTTTCATATTAAACTCCAATCTGCAAGTATACTTCTTGACGATATACTTGTGATAGGTGAAAAACAGACTCCGTCTGTACGAATTGTAAATGGTAATACAGTATTTTTTCCAAAAAATAGTTCTACTTTAGCTGGTAGTTCTGCTTTAGATGTGTTAAAAAAGACACCAGGCATATTGGTAAATGGTAACGATAATATCAGTATAGGTGGGAGAAATGGCGTATTGATAATTTTTAATGGAAAGCCTACTTACATGAAACAGGAAGAACTGGTTTCCATACTGAAATCCATGTCATCGTCTGCCGTAACTTCAATAGAGATTATCAATAATCCTTCAGCTCAATATGATGCCGAAGGATCTGGAGGAATAATTAATATTAATACACAGCAACAGCATTCCGAAGGTTATTCCTTTTCGATAAATAATGGTGTATCTTATTGGGATAATATTCGTCAGAATACTGAGTTAACATTTGGTTATACACATGGTAAGTTTAGTCTAGTAAGTAATTATCATCATCAGTTTGGATATTATAACTTGGATTATGGGATGCGTCGTATTCAGGCGGGGAAAGAATTCTATAGTCCGACTATTGATACAGACAAGCGGAAGACTATTGCCGGAAGTTTAAATTTTGAATATAAATTCAATAAACAAAATCTCGTTGGTGGAGAGCTTACGGCAAATGCCTTGTTTGGGCCTGGGCAGACTATTACAACAACAGAGATCAGAAACTTGGAACAAAATAAACTTGAACAGATTCTTTATGCTAGAAACGAATATTATATGCAAAAAGGGAATCGTTATGGAGCAAATCTCTATTACGTATCAACTCCTAAAGAAGGTGTAAAATATACAGTTGATGCAAATTATGCATGGTTTGATGGTGGCTCTGGTAACTTACAGCCTAATACATACCAATCGCCAGATGGGATGGTTTTGAACGATTTTCTTTATAAATCGGTAAACAGTAGGAATATTCATATTTATGCTTTAGCATATGCCCAGCAACATAAAATTGGAAAAGGTGATTTAAAATCTGGTATTAAATATTCTAACGTTAATGCAGACAATGGTTATAAATTTTTTGAGATAAAAGATAATAAAGAGATAATAGATGTTACGCAATCCAATGACTTTACTTACAAAGAACAAATACTTGCTGCATATTTACTCTATGTATATCCGTTGAATAGTAGGATAAATTTGGAAGTCGGGTTAAGAGGTGAAAAAACTTGGTCTGAGGGAGGTTTGTTTACTGTAGATGGAGTGGGTGATAAGAATAACAAAAGAAATTATTTCAATATATTTCCTTCTGTGAGTATGAATTATCAGATAGCAGACGAACAGGCTCTTTCTATCAGTTATGGGAGTAGGATAGACCGACCTGCTTATCAGGATTTGAATCCGTTTGAGTACTTACTGGATGAACTTTCGTATTGGAAAGGAAATCCTTTCCTTATGCCTCAGAAAACTTATCGGATCAGTGCAACCTATAGTAATAAGTACACTTCTGTAACCGCTGCTTATACCTATATGAAAGATTATAAGGCGCAGATTACTGATACTCTGTCTATTAACAAAGTAATTATGACTCCTAGAAATATTGGTAAGCAACAACAGTTCTCGATAACCTTTAATCAGGGCTTAACTCCGGTTCAGGGGTGGGAGATGAATTTGAACTTAGTTGGTTATTACGTTTATAAAGATATTGCTTTTGATACGTACCGGAAATTTAAAAAAGATGCTATAGCTGGAATTTTTACCATGATGAATACATTTCGTCTTCCTTGGGAACTCCGATTGGAAATGAATGGGTCGTATGCAACTAAAAGACTTGGAGCCTCAAATGAAAAAATGGATTCAAGTGGATACATTGATATAGCACTTGGCAGGGCGTTTATGAATAAACGGTTAGCTGTGAATTTATCATTGACAGATTTGTTTTGGACTAACAATTGGGATAATTATAGTTCATTTGAAGGTTTTCATCTTTGGAATTGGGGAAAGGGTGAGTCAAGACAAATAAAGCTGAATATATCTTATAGATTTGGGAAAGAAAAGAGTAGAACTCATAAGCAAGACTTTAATGAGTTAGATCGTTTGTAATGTTTACCAAACATCATTGATTATTTCTTTTTTATGAATAACGGAAGAGCCATAGTATTCCTAAAAACAGGTTTACTATGGCTCTTTCTATATCCAGTGAAATTCACTGATGAATTCCCTTTAACTGTTTTTTTTATTTGCTGTATTTTTCGAGCAATCCAATGGCTACTTCATCACCCAGTTCTTTGGCCTTTTTCAGATTAGCAATACCTTTTTCTGTCTGTTTCTGCTGAACCTGAATATAACCTAACATACGGTAGGCTGGAGCGTTTTGCGAATCAATAGAGATTGCTTTTTCGAGAGCTTGAACTGCTTCTGCTGTTTGGTTGACACGTAAACATACTCCTCCTTTTTCTACCCAGTAATTTACATTTTGAGGATCCAGTTCGATAGCTTTATTAATATCATTTATAGCTTGTTGGAACATGCGGCATTGCATTTCTGCCTGCGTGCGGATCAGATAAAATTCGGCAGAAACTTGTCCCATCATGGCATCATAAAAATCGTTGTAGTCTGCTACGGCTCCCCGGAAATCTTTAACAGCTGTTTTGGCTCCCGCACGTTCATACAGGTATGGAGCTGCATCTTTTCCGTATGGTTTATTAAAGCGTGCTACAGCACTATCCATTAGTGCAACGACTTCTTTTTTGTCTACACCTTCCATCAAGTCTTTTGCTTTTGCACTTGAATAGAATGTAGCTGCCGATGCAAGTGAGCTTTTGTTTACCGTATCATAAGCTGCAAAAGCTTCAGCGTATTTCTGCATGGCAAAATAAATATCTCCCTGTACCTGATAATAGATGGGCTGTTGGGTTATCTGGATAGCTGTATTGATTTCATTAAGTGCCCGTTCGAAAGTCCAGTCTGCATATGTAGGCTTGTCTCCTTTATTCAACTGGTAACTGTAAATCAGTTTGGCAATATTATAATGGGCATCATCTTTTTGTTTGGCAATGTCGAGCATCTTCTTCAGATCTTCTTCGGCAAGTGCATTGTGACTGTCATCACCGAAATTTATGTAACAGGTAGCACGGCGCAGATACCCTTCCTGATTCTCTGGATATTGGCTGATGAAATCGTTTAACAATCCCAGGTAACTGTCACGATCGAGTGTAGATGCTGCCATGTAGAGATAAACCAATGCTTGTGATTCATCTTCAGGAAGCCCTTTCTTTATACCGATAGAGTTTAGCGTAAGATCATTTACCGATAGTGCACTGATAGATAGTGATGAAGCATAAGTTACTCCAATAGCATAGCTTTCTTTACTTTCCGGATCAGAATTTTTTTGAATAAGTCCCAGTACTTCGCCATTTCCGTTCATTATCGGACAGCTTACAGTTTTATCTGTCGTTTGCATATTCAACGTATAGTAGAAAGAGTTATTCCCTATCGTGTCAATCTTGGCAATCGTTCCATTCTGTCCGTTGGCAGATTTCTGTGTTGAGTAGGGAAGCAGGTAAACTGTTTCTCCTGGTGTAGCAGCTTGTAATGCTGGTTGTAAAGCTGCTGCCTTTTTGTCGAATTCCGTTTTGAACTTAACGACATCGTAAATGTCGTTTGCGCCCATAATATATTTTACAGGTAGTTCTTTACCATCAGCGGTAACAATGACTGCATGGTCGGCTCCTTTAAACAGACTGTAGTCGGAAACAGCTGTTCCCTGTTCATCTATATAGAATCCGTTTCCTGTATTCAGAATTTGATTATCCTTGTTGTAGGTGATAACCGAGAATACAGCCTTTTTGGCTTTATTTGCCCATTTGGGGAGTTCTTGTGAAAATCCTGTAAGGAAAGACATTCCACAAGCTAATATGAGTATTGTCTTTTTCATGTGTCTTTAGCGTTTACGTTTTATTCTTCATTTGTGAATCCACGTTGCTTGACAGCTTCGTAAATCAGGATTCCTGCAGCTACAGATACGTTGAGTGACTCGATGGAGCCAAACAGAGGTATTTTTATCCATTCGTCGCATAAAGCAAGATGCTCGTAAGGAACACCGGTGTCTTCTGCTCCCATAATGATACAAGTTGGATCGGTATAAGTTGCTTTGGTATAGTCGTAGTCACCTTTTTCGGTTGCTGCTACAATTTTGAATCCACTATCTTTTAAGAACTTGATAGTGTTAGTAAGGTTGTTTTCGCGACATACGGGAATGGTATGCAATGCTCCTGCTGAAGTCTTGATTGCATCGGCATTTACGCTGACACTATTTTTTGAAGGGATAATAATAGCATCTACTCCGGCACATTCACAAGTACGTGCAATGGCTCCGAAGTTGCGTACATCAGTCAGTCCGTCCAGCATGATCAGCAACGGATTTTTTCCTTGTTCAAACAAGAAAGGTACAATGTCTTCCGTACGCTGGTAGGTAATAGGAGAGATGAAGGCAACTACTCCCTGATGGTTTTTCTTTGTAATACGGTTGATACGCTCTACCGGTACACGTTGTACAGGGATGAATGTTTCCTTTAATACAGCAAAAAGCTCTTTCGATAAGTCGCTTTGGATATCTTTTTTTACCAGTACCTTATCGATTTCCTTGCCTGCCTGTATGGCTTCTATAACGGCTCTTACGCCGAATATCATTTCATTTTTTTCAATCATATGCTGTTTTCTAATTTCGTTTAAAGATTTGAATTTCCTTCCAACAGTGCACGTGCATTGTTCAGTGCAGCCTCAGTCAGCGTACTTCCACTTAACATGTTGGCTATTTCTTTTATACGCTCGTCATTGTTCAGCAGACGAATGTAGCTGTTTGTTCCTGTTTCTGTATCTTCTTTGTATACCTTATAATGCGCAATGCCTCGTGCTGCAATTTGCGGAAGATGGGTAATGCTGATAACCTGACGGTTCTGACGTCCCATATCTTGCATGATGAGTGCCATTTTTTCGGCAATAGAGCCGGAAACGCCTGTATCGATTTCATCGAAAATGATGGTCGGTAATTTTACAGCTCCGGCAATCATAGCCTTTAGGGAAAGCATTACACGAGCAATTTCGCCACCGGAAGCAATGGAAGCCACATTTTGTAAAGTTCCGTTTTTGTTGGCTGAGAAAAGGAACGTCACGCTGTCCATCCCGTTGGCATCTGGTTCTTTGCGTGGAGTAAGCTCTACTGCAAAACGTACATTGGGCATACCCAACGGGACGAGTAGGGACTTCATATGCTCTTCTATATGTCGTGCAGAAGCAGTGCGAAGTGCTGTTAGTTGGGAGGCTTGTTCCAATACAGCGTTATACAGCTTCTCCTTATGCTGATTCAATTCGGCAATGCGATCGTCGAATGAAGTAATAGCATCCAGTTGCTGTCGATAGTGTGCTGTTAGCTCGATAAGTGCTTCTGTTGATTCTACCCGATGTTTTTGCTGAAGGCTATATATCAGATTCAGCCGCTCGTTTACATATTCCAGTCGTGAAGGGTTAAATTCTATTTCTTCTTCAGCTCCGGATAAATCGTGTGCAATGTCTTTCAGCTCAATATAACAGCTGTTCAGTCTTTCAGCCCAATCGGAGGCAGGAGCATATACACGCGATATGGCTTGCAGGGTTTGCATACACTCTTTGGTATGTGAAAGTGCACCGCCTTCATCTCCGTCAATCAGCTGTTCGGCTTTATATAGTCCAGCTTTTATCTCTTCCGCATGACTTAACGTATCTGCTTCTTGCTCCAATTCTGTTTGTTCGCCTTCTTGTAGGTTAGCTTCCTCCAACTGTTCCAGTTGGAAACGAATATAATCTTCGTCTTGGCGACTTTTTTCAGCTTGTGCGATAAAATCATCCAGCTCCCGACATACCTGTTTATAGTCGGTATATACTTGCTGATATTGAACGAGCTGTCTGTCATCTTGTGCCAGAATGTCGAGAATGTTCAACTGAAATCCTTCCTTGTTAAGGAGCAGGTTCTGATGCTGGCTATGCACATCAATCAATTTTTCGCCCAAAAGTTTCATTTGTGCCAGCGAAGCCGGAGTATCATTGATAAAGGCGCGGCTTTTACCATTTATTGAAACCTCCCGGCGGAGAATACATTCTTCTGGATCATATTCGATATCGTTTTCAGCAAAAAAAGATTCCATTCCATAATTTGAAATATGAAAATGGGCTTCGACAATGCATTTTGATGCTCCATTTTTAATCGCTTTTATATCAGCACGCTGTCCCAATAATAATCCGATAGCTCCCAGAATGATAGATTTTCCGGCTCCTGTTTCACCTGTAATAACCGAAAAGCCGGATGTGAAATTGATATCCAGCTTGTCGATTAATGCATAGTTTTGTATGTAAATGGACTGTAACATATGTATTCCTTTCGGTGAGCTTAGTGAAGTATAGAGGCAAGTTTGTCAATAATATCTTCAGCTACTTCCTTTTTCCCTTTTAGTGGATAAGGAGTTTCTCCTTGTCGTTCGATGATGGTAATTTTATTGGTATCGCAACGGAAACCGGCACCTTTATCGTTCAAGGAGTTGAGTACGATGAAGTCAAAATTTTTCCGTACGAGCTTATCTTGGGCGTGCAGAATCTCGTCATTAGTTTCTAATGCGAACCCGACCAAGAGCTGATGTGGCTTTTTCTCTTTTCCAAGTGCAGCAGCTATATCCTGAGTTGGCTTCAGACGTAATACCAGATCGTCTTTCTCACGCTTTATTTTATGATCGGCAGTTTGTTCCGGAGTAAAGTCGGCAACGGCAGCACAGAGGATACCTGCATCTGCCTGAGCATATGCTTCTTTGGCTGCTTGATACATTTGCTCTGCACTTTCTACATCTATGCGGTGAATGTTAGGATGAGATACATTCAGGTTTACAGGACCACTGATTAGTGTCACTTCCGCACCACGTTCAGCACAAACTTCTGCCAGTGCATAACCCATCTTTCCGGAAGAGTAGTTGCCGATGAAACGTACCGGATCTATTTTTTCGTAAGTAGGACCGGCTGTTATCATTACTTTTTTGCCCTTCAAATCTTCTTGTTTGGCAAAAAAGTTTTCCAGTGCTTCTACTATTTTTTCAGGTTCTTCCATTCTTCCTTTACCAACCAGATGGCTGGCCAGTTCGCCCGAAGCCGGTTCGATGATATGGTTTCCGTATGAACGGAGGATATCCAGATTATGTTGAGTAGAGGGATGCGCAAACATATCCAGGTCCATTGCCGGAGCAACGAATACCGGGGCTTTCATCGAGAGGTAAGTTGTGACCAGCATATTGTCTGCAATACCATGTGCCATCTTACCAATGGTGGAAGCTGTGGCAGGAGCTATGACCATTGCGTCAGCCCACAGTCCTAAGTCGACGTGACTGTGCCATGTTCCGTCGCGTTGTGAAAAGAATTCACTGATAACAGGTTTGCTGGTCAGTGCCGATAGTGTAATAGGAGTAATAAATTCTTTTCCGGCCGGGGTGATGACGATTTGTACTTCTGCGCCTTTCTTTATCAACAAGCGTGTCAGTACCGCAGCTTTGTAGGCTGCAATACTGCCTGTAATACCTAATACTATTTTTTTCCCTTTCATTATACTTATTTCACCAATCCGCTTTCGCGCAATCTGATTTTTGTCAATACATTCTTTGTATTCAGTGTAAAGTCTCCGTTTAATATCCAGCCATAGTATCCCGGATCACGCTGTAATACCTCTGCTACAGAGATTCCTTTGTATTTACCGAAATTGAACACTTCTACACCGTTGTCATCAAATACAATACGTCCTGCAAAATCTACATTCTTACTATAAGTAGAATATTCGGACAGGAATTTGATATCATTTTCCAATACGTCCGGATAATGATCAAGCTGGGCCTTCAGCACCTCATAAGTTGCACGTGTGTCTGCTTCAGCGGTATGGGCATCTTCCAGATTCTTTCCGCAATAAAATTTATATGCTGCTGATAAAGTGCGCTGTTCCAACTTGTGATAAATAACCTGTACATCAATAAATTTACGTTTGGTAAGGTCAATGTCTATACCTGCACGCAAAAATTCTTCGACAAGCACCGGTACGTCGAAACGGTTGGAATTAAATCCGGCAATATCTGCTCCTTCCAGGTCGCGAGCAATGTCTTTAGCTATTTCCTTAAATGTCGGACAGTCGGCAACATCTTCGTCGTGAATACCGTGGATGGCAGTAGAAGCTTCCGGTATATGCATCTCCGGATTGACACGCATTGTTTTGCTTTCCTCGTTTCCGTTAGGATATACTTTCAGGTAGCAAATTTCGACTATACGGTCTGTATTTATGTTCGTTCCCGTCGTTTCCAGATCGAAGAAAACCAACGGGTTCTTTAAATTCAGTTTCATATACAATATTTTTGTTTAAGCTTTAAATAGCTCTGAAGTTAGTTTTTTATCAGTCGTTCAGCATCATCGGCATCAGCAGCATCAGGATATCTTCATTTTCTTCCTGTTCTTCCGGTACGATGACTCCTGCACGCGACGGATCTGCCAGTTCGATAACTACATTTTGTGCAGAAAGATTGTTCAGGATGTCAATCAGGAATGATGACTTGAATCCGATACTCATAGCATTGCCTTCATACTGGCAGATGATTGTTTCCTCTGCAGAGGTAGAGAAGTCGATGTCTTGTGCTGAGATTTTCATCTGATTTTCAGACAGACTCAGTTTGATAAGACTGCTGGCCTGAGAAGAAAATACAGAAACACGACGTAATGCGCTGATAAATGCAGCACGGTCGATGGTTGCTTTATGTGGATTGTTTTGAGGAATTACCGAATTGTAATTAGGGTAACGTCCTTCGATCAGACGGCAGACCATGCGGTAATTTTCTAACGTGAATGAAGCGTTGCGGTCGTCGAAACCGATTTGTACATCACCTTGCTCTTTCGGCAACAGGTTCTTAAGTAGGTTTGCAGGCTTCTTAGGCAAAATGAATGCAGCTTTTTCATCACTATGCGCAGCAAATGTTTTGCAGCGAACTAGTTTATGACCGTCAGAAGCTACCAAAGTAATGTCTTCCGGAGTTATATCAAAATAGATACCATTCATTACCGGACGCAATTCGTCGTCGGCTGTTGCAAAGATGCTGCGGTTTACTCCACCCATGAGGACATCAGCAGGAATGTTGACTTGTACGGCATTACTGCCCAGTTCCTGTGTTTGCGGATATTCGTCTGCATTCTGTCCCATTAAACTATATTTACCGTTTTGGTATTGTACAGTGATTTCCAAATTGCTTGGGTTAATTTGGAAACTCAATGGTTGTTCAGGAATTTCTTTCAGAGCTTCCAGTAGCGTTTTTGATGAAACGGCAAGATGGCCGTCGCCATCGAACTCGTTCACTTCGATGGAAGTAGACAATGTGGTTTCATTGTCGGAAGCAGTCATCGACAGTGTCCCGTCTTGTAATTCCAGAAGAAAACAATCTAATATCGGTAATGAGTTTTTTGAGTTGATAACACGACTGATAGCCTGTAAGTGGCTGAATAAGGCTGTACTTGAAACAATAAATTTCATGGTCTTTCGTATATTAATTATTTTCTAAATTATATCAAAATATGTCTTTCGGACGAATGTTTTTGTCCGGATAATAAAGCACTTTGCAGTGTGCTGTTAATCTTGCCAAAGTTACGAAAAGATTGTAGATGCATTGCAAAAAAGAGGGTAAAAATTAGTTTTCTTCTTCGGAAAAGCGTAATTTCGTGACCGATTTAAAAACTTAAAATATGGAATTAGCAGGAAAAGTTATAGCAGTTCTTGAACCCAGAGGTGGTGTTTCTAAGAGTGGTAATGAATGGAAGGTACAGGAATATGTCATCGAAACTCACGACCAGTATCCTCGTCGGATGTGCTTTGATGTGTTTGGGGCAGACAAGATACAGCAGTTTAATATTCAGGTAGGTGAAGAATTGAATGTCTTTTTTGATATAGATGCTCGTGAATGGCAGGGACGTTGGTTTAATAGTATCCGTGCCTGGAAGGTAGAACGCGTTTCTGCTGCTCAGCAGATGCCGCCTATGGATGCTCCTTTCCCTCCGATGAATGCTGCACCGGCTGCTCCGGTTGACTTTGCTGCATCGGATGAGAAAGATGATTTGCCTTTCTGATCATTCTTCTGTTGAAAAATATTACGGGCTCATGCAGTATGCTTTACAAAGAAAGCGGTTTGCATGAGCCCGTCTGTATTATAAGCTGTATGTCCTTTATTCAAAATCGGCAGGGTAGACCAGTAGTTGATACATGATAGCTTTTGCCATACGGTAGTGTCCTTTTGCATTAGGGTGAAGGCGGTCAGTCACTTCATCGTGGAAATATTGGGCATGGGTGTCAAACATTGGATATAATCCGCTGATGCTGTTTAAATCTATTACTGGAACAGCCCATACGTTTCCGGCTTCCTTTATGACGTTTACATACTCGTCTACGTATAATCCTAGTTTATTGGGAAAGGCTTCCTCTGGCTGAATGTTTTCATTGCTGAAACGTGCTTGAGCCCGGTGTATTGGAGTCATTAAAATAATTTGTTTGTCGGGAAAGTTTTGTTTCAGGTAACTGAGGGCTTCATTGATTCTACCACGGAATGTATTGCTGTTCAGATCGGTATTTCTTCTCTTGCGTACTTCTTTTCCTCCACCTTTTATAGTTGTTTCTTCGTAGCTGAACGTATACCATTCTCCTAAGGGAACTCCGGCATTATAATCGTTTGTCCCGGCAAAGATGATAATGGCATCTACTTCATTTCCGATTTCTGCTTTCAGCCTCTGTGCTTGTTTCAATACACCGTTCCATTGATTGCCATTGATACCATAAACCAGAGGTTCGATCCCCAGCATTTCTGCCAGATATTGCCAATAATTTTTGGTGGTTCCTACATGCTTTTTATCGGTGATGGAATCACCCAGGAAGGCGACTCTTTTTCCTTTCCATTGACTCTTTTGTATGTTTGTCGATGCTTTTGGCTCATCTGTTATTGCCATACAGGGACTTGTCTGGGTACTCAAGAGTAGTCCCGACAGAAGATATGCCATATATTTTGTGTACATGATGTTTCTTTTGTTTCTGGATACTAAAATAAGGTGAAAAATAAAGCACAGATTTCACGAATTTATCAGATGTTTTTACCTGAAAGGAACTCGTGTAATCTGTGCTTGGACTGGGATATTATTCTTTTATTCCCACTCGATTGTGGCGGGTGGCTTTGAAGAAATATCGTAGCAAACGCGGTTTACGCCTTTTACCTTGTTGATGATGTCATTTGACACTTTTGCCATAAATTCGTAAGGCAGGTGAGCCCAGTCGGCAGTCATGGCATCAGTGCTTGTGACAGCGCGCAATGCAACGGCACGTTCGTAAGTACGTTCATCACCCATTACACCAACGCTTTGTACTGGAAGCAGGATAACACCAGCTTGCCATACTTGATGGTAAAGAGCTGTTTCATTGCCGTTTGCATCTTTTACTTTCCAATCGCGCAAACCTTGGATAAAGATATCATCGGCGTCTTGCAGGATACGTACTTTTTCGCGTGTAATATCACCGAGGATACGTACGGCAAGTCCCGGTCCCGGGAACGGATGACGAGTGATAAGATGCTCTGGCATGCCTAATTCACGACCTACACGACGAACTTCGTCTTTGAACAGCAGGCGAAGAGGTTCGCATAGTTTCAGGTTCATTTTTTCTGGCAAACCACCTACGTTGTGGTGACTCTTGATTACAGTACCTGTAATTGACAGAGATTCGATGCAGTCAGGATAGATAGTTCCCTGAGCCAGCCATTTTACATCTTTTATCTTGTGAGCTTCTTCATCGAACACATCGATAAAGCCCTTACCGATAATCTTGCGCTTGCGTTCCGGTTCGGTTACGCCTGCCAGTTCACTGAAGAATTTTTCGCTTGCATCTACACCGATAACGTTCAGACCAAGACATTCGTAATCATGAAGAACATTCTTGAACTCATTCTTACGCAACATACCATGGTCTACAAAAATACAGGTCAGGTTTTTACCGATCGCTTTGTTCAGCAATACGGCTGCTACTGATGAGTCGACACCGCCACTCAGACCGAGTACAACCTTGTCGTTGCCCAATTGCTGTTTCAATTCGGCTACGGTTGTTTCGATAAATGATGCAGCACTCCAGTCTTGCTTTCCGCCGCAGATGTTAACCACGAAGTTTTTCAGCAGTTGAGTACCATCTTCGCTGTGGAATACTTCCGGATGGAATTGCACACCCCAAAGTTTTTCTCCTTTAGCCTGATAAGCTGCTACAGCAACTTTGTCGGTAGAAGCGATGATTTCGAAATTTTCAGGGATAGCTGTGATTGTATCTCCGTGACTCATCCATACCTGAGAGTGTTCACGGATACCTTTCAACAAGGGATTCTCATGATCGAACGTTGCCAAGTGTGCACGGCCATACTCACGAGTATTGGCAGGTTCTACCTTTCCACCGTTGGTATAAGCCATAAACTGTGCACCATAGCAAATACCTAAAATAGGATATTTGCCTCGGATATCAGTCAGATCAACCTTGAAAGCCTTTTCATCATAAACAGAGAATGGGCTTCCTGACAGGATAACTCCGATAACCGACGGGTCATTGTGTGGAAACTTGTTGTAGGGAACAATCTCGCAATACATGTTCAGCTCGCGTACACGGCGGCCGATAAGCTGCGTGGTTTGTGAGCCAAAGTCGAGAATAATAATTTTTTCCTGCATATATTTATTCTATCTGTAAGATTTTCTATGTGTGCAAAGATACTCATATTTTTTTATAAATACTACAAGTGCTTTGCAAAAAACCTGGGCATGTTTTATGAAAAACATCTCGATATTTTTTTATTTTTTGTACGAAAGTAGAAAACCTTTGTACAAAATTTTTAGAGATATCGAGAACTTTTAGTTGAAATATCCAGAGGCAGGCATTTTTGCTACAAAATATTACGGAAATGAGGATATGAAGTATGTAGATGGATAATTTCTTCTTGGCATAATATAAATAAGGTGTAGAAAAAAGCCTGGTTAGAGAACATGTAGAGAGGGCTTTTGTCTTTTCCTAAAAAGAAATAAATGTATCAAAAACTTTGTAACGTATGTTTTTGGGAGGCATTGTGTAGAAGGTTTTGCTGGATGAAATTCAAGCAACGTGTAAACTATGGATTGCAAAATGCTATAAAACATCCTTTCTTACTGAGGTATCAAGGAAATTTGCTGAAAAAACGTCTTGATTTTTTCTTAATTTTAATACTTTTCGTGCCTAAGTTCAAAAAGAAATTCTTATTTTTGCAACGCAATCGGGAAAGAACGGATGATATGATTCTGAAATTTCCAGTGATTGATTTTGAAAAAGCGAGTGTTTTAAAATTGTATTATAAAACCTTTAAAATTTAAACAAAATGATTAAAGTAGGTATTAACGGTTTCGGTCGTATCGGTCGTTTCGTATTCCGCGCAGCTCAGAACAGAAACGATATCCAGATCGTAGGTATTAACGACTTGTGCCCAGTAGATTACTTGGCTTACATGTTGAAATATGATACTATGCACGGTCAGTTCAACGGAACTATCGAAGCAGATGTTGAAAACAGCAAATTGATCGTTAACGGTAAAGAAATCCGTGTAACAGCTTGCAAAGATCCTAAAGAATTGGCTTGGAACGAAGTAGGTGCTGAATACGTAGTAGAATCTACTGGTTTGTTCTTGACTAAAGAAAAAGCTCAGGCTCACTTGGAAGCTGGTGCTAAATATGTTGTAATGTCAGCTCCTTCTAAAGATGACACTCCAATGTTCGTTTGCGGTGTTAACGAAAAGACTTACGTTAAAGGTACTCAGTTCGTTTCTAACGCTTCTTGTACTACTAACTGCTTGGCTCCTATCGCTAAGGTTTTGAACGACAAATGGGGTATCACTGATGGTTTGATGACTACAGTTCACTCTACAACTGCTACTCAGAAAACTGTTGACGGTCCTTCTATGAAAGACTGGAGAGGTGGTCGTGCTGCTTCTGGTAACATCATCCCGTCTTCAACAGGTGCTGCTAAAGCTGTAGGTAAAGTTATTCCTGAATTGAACGGTAAATTGACTGGTATGTCTATGCGTGTTCCGACTTTGGACGTATCTGTAGTTGACTTGACTGTTAACTTGGCTAAACCAGCTACTTACGCTGAAATCTGCGCTGCTATGAAGGAAGCTTCTGAAGGCGAATTGAAGGGTATCCTGGGTTACACTGAAGATGCAGTTGTTTCTTCTGACTTCTTGGGTGACACTCACACTTCTATCTTCGATGCTAAAGCTGGTATCGCTTTGACTGATACTTTCGTTAAAGTTGTTTCTTGGTATGACAACGAAATCGGTTACTCTAACAAAGTATTGGATTTGATCGCTCACATGGCTTCTGTAAACTGCTAATCAGTTAATTAAAACCATACAACAAAAAAGCCGCTCGGATTTCCGATCGGCTTTTTTGTTGTATGCAAGTTTTGTTTTCTTTCTTTGAATGTTAAGTGCTTAAATTCTCCTCTGAAAATGATGTCTTTGGGTGTTCTTGTATTATTATCGTAAAGGGATAGGATTGAGAAACTCATTTATTGATATTGTCAGCATAAGATAAGTTTGCTGATTTGTAGCATGTTTATTCTTAGGTTAGGAGATATCCCTTTTAAGAAGATCTTTGGAAAGGAAGAGGAGAGAGAAGAGAGAATATTGGGCATAAAAATATCCTGAATGCTTTTACAACAAGAGCATTCAGGATATTTTTATCTGGTATTTATTGATATGACAAACGAGTTGAATTTACTTTTGTACCGGATTTGTGTAAATGATACTCATCTTAATTCGTTGATTTTCATCGGATGAATTGTTTAGGTCTTCACCACCTACTAGCATAGCAGAATTTACATTCAGGTCGTTTTCTACTCCGATGATGTTACCTTGTGAGTCTGTTTCTGTTGTTACAGGTACAAGTAATAATTTGTTCCAGTCTTTATGCTCGTTTTTCCAATTATTCCATTCCGTCTCTCCCTTTTCAATTTCAGTTCTTATTTCACTGAATATATATGATATTAAGCGGTTTAGCTTTGAAAAAGAGTATGAGTTAGAGTTAGAATCATACGTTGCTAAGAATGTTGTTTTATTGTCATGTACCTTGTTGTTTTCGAAGAAATCTTTCATTTCGCTTTTTCTTACCATAAGCAAGGTTCCGGGGGTTCCCATTTTAAAAGGAGTATTGCTTTGATCTTTCAGTTTTTGAAATGAAACAGAAATCGAATTCAAGGTATCGTTTTTGTGTATTTTATACATTGAGTCTATTGGAAGAGTTACTTCTGTACAAAGACCGGCAGGTGTTTTAAGGTATGTACATTTGGTATCGTTTACCAGTTCTTTCATGCCTGAGTTTTGAAAACGGGTAGACATGAAAACTTCTTTGGTAGATGACATCGGAACGATTGTATGTACCAAGGTGTCTTTGTTTTCATCGGTTTTTGTCCAATATGCTATGGTCAGATGAAGGTAGATATCAGAGATATACAAAATAGAACCTTCGCCGCTAGTGGTATGTACATAAAATCCTTTTAGTACATTATTGATGAAAGACTCTGAATCCTTAAAATAGGGATGGATAGTCTTTCCGTTTACAGTTTCTGTATAATTGTATTTCTCAAGAAAGTCTTTACAGAAATCTTTTCCTAATCCAATAGAAACATTGGGGTAGTAGGTATCTTCATTTCTGATAGAATCAGGAATAGTACGGTCGTATGCTGAATAATCTTTTGTGGCTAGCGGAGCAGCATTTTTATCGTAATAATCTGTCGGTTCCATATTACTATAATATAATGCTTTATCCGTGCCGTCGTCTTTGATAACCTTGGTTAGCGGATCAACCTGCACACGAAGGTTTGCCAAAGAATCTCCAAAATAACTCGTGTAGTATAATCCCAGCGTTGCTTCTTTAATTTCTTCAATTCTATCTGGCAATATAAAATTCTCAGGACAGTTTATCTGAACTAGAAAATCAGAACTGAAAGTGCCATAATCCTGATCTGTAAATTTACCGAGATAAGCCGTACTAGAACGTGAATAAACAGAATCTAACAAATGAGATCTTGTTTCAATTGTATACGAATCGGCTTTAGCCGGAATCATGTCATTGTCGGCCACAAACTGACCGATTCCTGTCGTTTCGTCATCACAACTGTAGAGTGTGGCGGCAATTCCTAATGCTACCAAGAACTTGAGTTTCATTGTTTCAAATTAAGATGTTGTATATTAAGAGAGTTATTCGGCTTCTTCCCATACTTTATCGTACAATGCATTGCATGCATCAGCGTAAGTATCTTCGGGTTGATAGTCGACTACCGGAATATTAAGGCTACGTGCATAATCCATAATAGCCGGATTTACATTTTCACTGTTTTGGATAACTCCATCTGAGTATGTGATAGCCAGTTTGCATAATTCATCATGGTTTACTGGGTCTGCTATCATGTTAAGGTCGTCAGAAGTTATGTCTCTAAATAAAATCTGGTCTTTAAAGTTAGGAACCAAATTTGATTGGAATCCGTTGCCGTAAACCGAGAAAATTACTTTTGAATCTCTAAACGAGGGTTCGTCGTAATATGCTTTTTTTATGAATAGAGGTACAATAGCACTCATCCATCCGTGGCAATGTATGATATCCGGACACCAGCGAAGTTTTTTAACGGTTTCCAATACGCCTCGGGCATAAAAAATAGCACGTTCGCCATTATCTTCATATTCTTTACCCTCTTCGTCGGTTGTCATCAAACGGTGCTGGAAGTAATCATCGTTGTCAATAAAGTAAACCTGACGTCTTGCAGCTTGGATAGAAGCTACTTTAATGATCAATGGATGGTCTGTATCATCGATAATGATGTTCATTCCTGATAAACGGATTACTTCGTGTAATTGGTTGCGACGTTCGTTTACATTGCCCCATTTAGGCATGAATGTACGGATTTCACGACCTTTGTCCTGGATGGCTTGTGGTAGATTTTGACCGATTAGAGATAATTCACTTTCGGGTACGTAGGGAGTAATTTCTTGTGTAATGAATAATACTTTTTTCGCGCTCATGTTATTTTAATAGTTGCTCATAAACATTTTGCAAAGATATAAAAAAAATGGACGAGAAAGGCAAATACCTCTTGTTATTTATTCCTTATAGTTTGTTAATGTCTTGTAAAATAGAGTGTTGCAAATGAAACTATTTCATTTTGCAAGTAAATGCCCAATAAAAAACTTTACTCTTTTTTATCAATCTGTTTTATTATATGATAAAAATGTGGTTACTTTGCAGCCGATTTTAGAAAACTATAGGTTTAATAATCAAAGAAAATGAAGTTAATTCAAACTATTCAAGAACTTCGTACGGAGTTAGATGCGCTTCGTAAGGAGGGCAAGACTATCGGACTGGTTCCTACTATGGGAGCTTTGCATGCAGGTCACGCTTCGCTTGTAAAACGTGCTGTTGCTGAAAATGACGTTGTTGTAGTGAGCGATTTTGTGAATCCCACTCAGTTTAACGACAAGAATGATTTGTTAAAATATCCTCGTACTTTAGATGCTGATTGTAAATTACTGGAGGAGTGTGGAGCTTCGTTTGTATTTGCACCGTCAGTTGAAGAAATTTATCCGGAGCCGGATACTCGTCAGTTTAGTTATGCTCCACTTGATACAGTAATGGAAGGAAAGTTCCGTCCTGGTCATTTTAATGGAGTATGCCAGATTGTAAGTAAGCTTTTCCTGATTGTTGAGCCTACGCGTGCTTATTTTGGGGAAAAAGATTTTCAGCAGCTTGCTATTATTCGTGAAATGGTACGCAAATATCCTTTCAATTTGGAAATTGTAGGTTGTCCTATTGTTCGTGAAGCAGACGGGCTGGCTCTAAGCAGTCGCAATGCTCGTTTAAGCGATGAACAGCGTATTCAGGCTTTACAGATCTCAAAAACTTTGTTTGCGAGTGTAGAATATGCTCAGACACATACATTGGCTGAAACAAAAGCATTCGTGGAATCTGCTATTTCTACTGCAGAAGGATTAAGATTGGAATATTTTGAAATTGTAGATGGCAATTCATTGCAGACTGTATGCGATTGGAAAGATGGCAGTTATATCGTAGGGTGCATAACTGTTTTCTGTGGAGAAGTTCGTTTGATAGATAATATTAAATATAAGGAGTAACGGCTATGATGATAGAAGTGTTGAAATCAAAAATTCACTGTGTTACCGTAACCGAAGCTAATTTGAATTATATGGGAAGCATCACTATTGATGAAGACATCATGGATGCTGCCAATATGATTGCCGGGGAGAAGGTGCAGATTGTGGACAACAATAATGGTGAACGTTTTGAAACCTATATCATAAAAGGCGAACGTGGGTCAGGATGCATTTGTCTGAATGGAGCTGCTGCGCGTAAAGTGCAAGTAGGAGATGTGGTGATTATTATGTCGTATGCTCTAATGGACTTTGAAGAGGCCAAAACCTTTAAGCCAACAGTGATATTCCCTGATACGGTAACAAACAAGATAGTATAAAAAATCCCGAAGTTGGTTTTTCTGACTTCGGGATTTTTCTTTTTATATAGTGGCATAAAAAAATGCCACTATATAATTACTATAATGATTTCTCTTTGATAGTACCAGTCCGGTAGGCAACAAGCAATTTCTTCAGATCATTTATCTGTATGCTTAATTCTCGCCCTTTATCGGTGTCTTTTACCATCATACGTTTACTGCTCATTTCCACGATTTGAGTTGTTGATTTAATATCAAGCCCTTCTTCTATCGCTTTTTGAGTGGAAGTAAATGGTTCGTGTTGTACTAGTTGGAAACCGCGTGAGTGATAAACAAGTGTATATCCCGCAATACCGGTTTCTGGCTGATATGCTTTAGAAAAACCTCCGTCGATAACCATCAGTTTTCCGTTGGCTTTAATCGGTTTTTCTCCTTTTACAGCTTTTACAGGTACATGACCGTTGATGATGTGGCGATGTTCGCCTTCTACACCGAATTCATCCATAATCATATCGCATATATCTTCCCGATCTCGTAATGTATAATAGAAACCTTTTACTTCTTTATGCGTTTCTTTGTCAGTTAGGAAATAGCGTTCGAATGTGGCCATTTTACTTTTATCGAATGCTGGAGAATTTTTTCCACACCATAAATACCATACATAGTCAAGAGCAAAGACCTTTTCTTCGTTGTCGTTTTCTGCAAAATAAGCTGTGCGTATTAATTCGCCTGCTCGGCTCAATAATGCTTTGCCTTTATATTTCTTCCCTAGAATGTCTACTTCTTTCAGAGAGCCGTCTTCGTTGAGAGGCATGGAGGCATGAAACAGTAGGTTAGAGTTGCATACATTATACATACAGCCATAGCGGAACAGACACTTCATATGTTTACGAAGCTTCTCACTTCCGGTGAATGAATGATGTAATTTTTGTATTATATCTCTTTCTTCGTCGGTTAGCTTATAAGGATCTGCCGGATCGATAGTCGGGAACAAACCATCACGCAGGGCGTATTCTTGTCCATCTAATGTGATGACCTTACGTTCGAAATCTATATGGTGCAATAATAATCTGTCTTCCATTTCAAATTCCGGACGGCGGCGGATAATTTCTGCTTCCAGTTTAAACTGGATGATACTGATGGCCTTATGCATTTGGGCAATCAGACGGATGGTTTTATCATTGTATGGACTTACTGCCTTGTCTATTTTTGGGGTAAAGCATTTACATGGATCATCGGCATAAGTTTCCATGGCAAATGTGGCCAGAGGAAGCAAGTTGATACCGTAGCCATCTTCCAAAGCCGAAAGGTTTCCATAACGCATGGCAAGTCGTAATACGTTGGCTATACTACAGTCGTTTCCAGAAGCTGCTCCCATCCACAATATGTCATGATTACCCCATTGAATGTCAAAATTATGGTAGTTGCAGAGAGTATCCATGATGATGTGAGGACCAGGACCACGGTCGAATATATCTCCCAGAATATGTAAGGAGTCGATAGTTAGCTGTTGTATCAGATTACACATTGCAACAATGAAATCATCAGCTCGATGTGTGTCGATAATAGTACTGATAATAACATTGATATATGCTTGCTTATTGGGTTCCATACTGCTTTCATGCAGTAATTCTTGTATGATATATGAAAATTCTTCAGGCAATGCTTTACGTACTTTGGAACGTGTATACTTGGATGACACATTCTGGCAGATTTTTACCAGCTGATTTAACGTAATAACATACCAGTCTACAATATCGGTTTCGACATCTTTTACTAATTGTAGCTTTTGTTCCGGATAGTAAATCAGTGTACAGATTTCCTTCTTTTCAGATTCGCGTAATGTATTTCCGAATATTTCGTTGACTTTCCGTTTGATAGCTCCTGAAGCATTTCTTAAAACATGCTGGAATGCCTCATACTCTCCATGTAAATCGGCTAAAAAGTGTTCTGTACCTTTAGGCAAATTCATGATTGCCTCCAGATTTATTATTTCGGTACTGGCCGAAGCGATTGTAGGAAAGCTATGTGAAAGAAGTTCCAGGTAGCGGATATCTTTCTGTATCATTTCCAGTGTAATCTGTTTATAGATTTTCATGTTATTTATTTAGGTTAGAATGGTTAGTTATAAGAATATCATTAAAATAAGTTGTGCAATGATTACACGTATAAACATACCGAGAGGATAAACGGTTGCATAACTGATTGCCGGATTATCATTCGGGATTATATCGTTTGCATAATTCAGAGCCATTGGATTAGCCATACTTCCACATAGCATACCACAGGTGTTGCCAAAGTCCATTTTACAAAGACGAAGGGCTACCAGTGCCATAATGACTACAGGAATAAAAGTAATGAGAAAGCCTATGCCTATCCATAATGCTCCTTCGGGACGCATTACTGTATCAAAGAAATGGACTCCAGAGTCAAGTCCCAGGCAGGCCAGATAGAGTGACAGACCGATTCCTCTAAGCATCAGGCTGGCACTACGGGTAGTATATGTTACCAAATGTAGGCGAGGTCCGTATGAACCTATCACTATACCTGCAATAATCGGTCCTCCAGCAAGTCCTAATTTTACAGGAGAACTGATTCCCGGAATTGCAATAGGGATGGATCCTACAATCAATCCTAAAACAATACCAATGAAAATAGAAGCCAAGTTGGGGTCTTTTAAGGTTTTTACAGTATTACCCAATACTTTCTCTACATTTTTTATAGCAGCGGCTTCGCCGACAACAGTTAGACGGTCACCTAGCTGTAATACTAATTCGGGGGTAGCCAGTAGTTGAACTCCGCTACGTAATACACGGCTGATATTTATTCCATAGGTATTTCTCAGGCGTAGTGAACCAAGTTTTTTTCCGTTTATTTCCGGGCGGGAGATGACAATATGCTTTGAGATCAATTCACTGTCGATGGCATTCCAGTCAATGTCTTCTTTGTTCCAGTCTTTTTTTTCTTGCTCTCCGAACAGAATTGTCAGAGCCTGTACATCTTTCTCTGTTGTGATGACCAATAACCGGTCATGTTCTTTTAATATTTTCTCAGAAGTAGGGATAGATACTTGTCCGTTTCTCCACAAGCGTGATATGACAAATTTGATGGTGCTTATATGTACTAAATCTTGGATGCTTTTATTGTATATTGCTGGATTGTGCACTTGAAAAGTTGCAATATATGTATGATTGGGATCTTCGTGTTCATGCTGCTCCATATCAGCGGGCCGAACGAAAAGCTTCTTTACTACAATAATAGCCAGAATAACCCCAACGACACCTAACGGGTATGTTACAGCACAGCTCAGTGCAGCTCCACTTGTTGATTCTCCTAACTGTTTTAGTGTTTGTTGTGCAGCACCCAGAGCAGGAGTGTTGGTTGTAGCTCCACATAAAATACCTACCATATCGGGCATAGATATAGGAGTAATCGCTGTCAGTGCCACAGCCATAATCGTACCCAATAAAATAACCCCTAGTCCTAACATATTTAACTTATATCCGCCTTGTTGTAAAGAACTGAAAAAACCAGGACCGACTTGTAATCCTAGGGCATATACAAATAACACAAGTCCGAAGCTTTCAGCGTAGGTAAGCATCTGTGGGTCAATAGCAAATCCGAGATGTCCGGCTAATATACCCATGAAAAAAACAAATGTCAATCCTAAGGATATTCCACAAATGTGTAATTTCCCTAGTCCAAGGCCAGTAGATATAATGAGGGACAGTATGATTACTGCCTGTAAGGCTGTTTGTTCAAAAAATAAATCGTATAACCATTCCATGTTGTAAAGATACATAAAATAAAATTATTATCGCCACAAAGGACACAGAGTGACACTCTAAACAAGTAAAATTTGTCTTGTGTACAACTCTGTGCCCTTTGTGGCAAGAATAATTTGTTTATCGCACGAATAATAACTCGCGATACTTCGGCAATGTCCACATCTGGTCATCGACAATCAATTCAAGCTTGTCGATATGATAGCGGATCTGTTCCAGCATTGGAGCAATATTATCATGGTAGGCGATAGCTTTTTCTCTTTCGGTGGTGATACGGTTAGCTACTTTACGAGCTTCCACCATTGCATCTACATGGTCTTTGATAAATGCTGTATGTTCTGCTATTTCCTTGATTATTGCTAGATTTTCAGCTGATAATACGGCTGCTTCATCAGCTGGGAAAAGTGATTTCATCTTGTAGGCATTATCTATCAGTTTTGTCTGATATTCAATAGCAACAGGAACCACATGATTCATTACTAAGTCGCCTAGAACACGTGCTTCGATTTGTATCTTTTTAGTATACATTTCCCATTTCACTTCGTTACGTGCTGCCAGTTCTTTTCGATTCATGACTCCGGTAGATTCAAACATATGGATTGTTTCCGGTTTCAGATAATTATCGAAAATAAGTGGACAGCTGGTTTCGCAATCCAGTCCACGACGCAAGGCTTCTTCCTTCCATTCATCACTATAGCCATTTCCGTCGAAACGGATAGGTTTACATTCTTTGATGTACTGGCGGATTACTTGGATAATTGCCGAAACTTTAGGCTCACCTTTTTCGATCAATGCATCTACGTCTTTCTTGAATACTGTGAGCTGTTCTGCTACAGCAGCATTCAAAGCAATCATTGCACTGGCACAATTGGCTTCTGAACCTGGAGCACGGAATTCGAAACGGTTTCCTGTAAACGCAAAAGGTGAAGTACGATTACGGTCGGTATTATCAATCAGAAGTTCTGGTATTTGGGGAATATCCAGGCGCATACTTTGCTTGTCTCCCAAGGCTACTAACTCATTGTTTGTACTTTCTTCCAAATGGTCGAGAACTTTGCTTAGCTGAGTACCCAGGAAAGATGAAATAATTGCAGGAGGTGCTTCATGAGCTCCCAGACGATGAGCATTTGTTGCGCTCATGATAGAAGCTTTCAGTAGACCATTATGATGGTAAACTGCCATTAGCGTGTTGACAACGAAAGTGATAAAACGCAGGTTCTCTTCCGATGTCTTACCCGGAGCCATCAACAATGTTCCATTATCTGTTCCCAATGACCAGTTATTGTGTTTTCCTGAACCGTTTACACCTTTGAATGGCTTTTCATGAAGCAGCACACGGAAACCGTGATTACGTGCGATTTTACGCATCAGCGACATGATAAGCATGTTGTGGTCTACAGCCAGATTACATTCTTCATAAATAGGAGCTAATTCGAACTGGTTGGGAGCAACCTCATTGTGTCGTGTCTTGACAGGAATACCTAATTCCAAAGCCTGAATTTCCAGATCTTTCATAAATGCGGCAACACGGGGAGGTATTGCGCCAAAATAATGGTCTTCCAACTGTTGGTTCTTTGATGCTTCATGTCCCATAAGTGTACGTCCTGTCAGCAGTAAGTCCGGACGTGCGGCGTACAGACCTTCGTCAACAAGGAAATATTCCTGTTCCCATCCCAGATACGAAATAATCTTTTTTACGGAAGGATCGAAATAATGCATTACATCGAGTGCTGATTTTGTTACGGCCTGAATAGCTTTTAGTAATGGTGCTTTATAATCCAATGATTCTCCCGTATATGCTATAAATACGGTAGGTATACACAATGTATCATCTACGACAAAAACAGGTGAAGACGGATCCCATGCACTGTAACCACGTGCTTCAAAAGTATTTCTTACTCCACCGTTAGGGAAGGAAGAACCGTCTGCTTCTTGCTGAACAAGAAGTTTACCTGAAAACTCTTCCAGCATACCACCTTTACCGTCATGCTCAACAAAGGCATCATGCTTTTCTGCTGTACCCTCTGTTAATGGCTGAAACCAGTGAGTGTAGTGAGTTACACCTAATTCTACTGCCCATTTTTTCATTCCAGCAGCTACCTCATCTGCAATACTTCTGTCGAGTGCAGCTCCGTTGTCAATAACATCTATTAATTTGGCATATACTTTACTTGGCAGATATTTGAACATTTTTTCCCGGTTGAACACATATTTAGCGAAATATTCGCTTGGGCGCTCTGACGGGGGAGTAACTTCAATTGGTTTCTTGTGAAACGCTTTTTCTACAACTCTGAATCTTAATTTTGACATAATACCTAAAAATAATTTTTATGTTGTTTTTTCTTGTATATTATCTTTTTTTGGTTATAAACATCGACGGAGGCGATATATTGCTTCCTTGCAATCTTCTTTTTTGCCAAAACCGGTAAATCGCATATATCCTTCTCCGCTAGGTCCGAAGCCGATACCGGGAGTTCCTATAATATGTGCTTCGTATAATAGCTTGTCGAAAAACTTCCACGATGACATTCCGTTAGGTGCTTGTACCCAGAGATAGGGAGCATCTTCACCTCCTGCTACTCTTAGTCCGAGTTCGGTTAATGCTCGTTTCAGTATTTGTACATTGTCCATGTAGTATCGGATATTTGCTTTTACTTGCTCTTTACCTTCTGGAGTATAAATAGCTTCAGCCCCTCGCTGGGTAATATAGGATGTTCCATTAAATTTTACTTCCTGATGCCGCTTCCACATTGGATTGAGTGGGATGCGCTTGCCAGCCAATGTCGCTGCTGTTATTTCTTTGGGTATAACCATATATCCACACCGCACACCAGTAAACCCGGCTGTTTTCGAAAAGCTTCTACATTCTATGGCTACTTTTTTAGCTCCTTTTATTTCATAGATGGAATGTGGTATATCTGGATTCTGAATATATGCTTCGTAAGCTGCATCAAAAATGATCAGAGTATCATTTTGAAGAGCATAGTTTACCCATTTTTTAAGCTCATTTTTGCTAAGTACAGTTCCCGTAGGGTTATTGGGGTAACATAAATAAACGATATCAACGCGCTGGCTAGGGATTTGAGGAATAAAATTATTTTCCGGAAGGCAAGGCATGTATACTACATTGCTCCATTTACCATCATTTTGAAGTTCTCCAGCACGTCCACAGGAAACATTTGAATCGATGTAAACGGGATAGATGGGGTCTGTAACTCCGATACTATTATCATGACGAAGAATGTCACCGATACTACCGGTATCACTTTTGCTACCGTCACTGATAAATAGCTCATTAGGCTCCAAATGTATTCCCCTTGCAGCATAGTCGTTTTTAATAATTTCATTAATGAGAAAATGATAACCTTCTTCAGGACCATATCCGTGAAAAGTTGCTTCATGTCCCATTTCGTCTATAGCCTTGTGCATGGCTTCTATACAAGCTGGGGGAAGGGGAAGAGTGACATCTCCTGTTCCTAAACGAATGATATCAGCTTTAGGATGAGTTACCCTGAACAAATTTACTTTCTTCTCTATATCCGAAAAGAAGTAATTGTTCGGTAATTTCAGGAAATGTTCGTTTACTAACGCCATGATATGTATTAAAACAGTTCTAAATGTTTATCCCAATTTGGGGCAAAATTACGAAAATTATATGATCTACAAAACCGTCTATTTCCTTTTCTTTATTTCTTGTAAGAAATTTGTTTGCATTGTATCGTTATAGGTGATTTTTTCGTAATTTTGTATCACCAAATTCAAAAACTATAACTTGTAATTTATAAGATGAATCAAATGAAGCCGCTTACGAAGTCGCAACAGTTTTTTAGGGAAACTAGAGACTATTTGATGATTGCTTTAGGTATGCTAATGTATGGTGTGGGATGGACAGTGTTTTTGTTGCCTAATGACATCCCATCGGGTGCGGTTCCCGGTATTGCATCTATCGTGTTTTGGGCAACAGGTTTTCCGGTTCAGTACACATATTTGATTATTAATTTTTCATTATTGTTGCTGGCTTTGAAAATACTGGGACTTAAATTTTGTCTGAAGACAATTTGGGCGGTTGCCGTGTTAACTATATTGTTGGCTATAATACAAGATTTGATAAAGGGCAGCTTGATACATGATCAGCCTTTTATGGCATGTGTGTTAGGGGCTTCATTCTGCGGGGGAGGTATCGGAGTCGCTTTTTCTGCAAATGGAAGTACCGGTGGAACAGATATTATAGCTGCGATAGTCAATAAATATCGTGATATATCATTAGGACGTGTCATCCTTATGTGTGACATAATTATTATCTCTTCCAGCTATTTGGTTTTACATGATTGGGAACGGGTTGTATACGGATATGTAGTTTTGTTTGTTTCCAGTTTTGTTCTCGATCAGGTTGTGAATAGTGCTCGTCAGTCTGTACAGTTTTTTATAATTTCTTCTAAGTATGAGGAAATAGGAAAGCGTATTAATCTTGATCTCCATCGTGGTGTAACCTTTATTGATGGTGTAGGATGTTATACGCATAACAATGTGAAAATGATGTTTGTATTGGCAAAGAAAAGCGAATCGAATACTATTTTCCGTTTGATAAAAGATATAGATCCGGGAGCTTTTGTATCTCAAAGTGCAGTAATCGGAGTCTTTGGAGAAGGTTTTGATCGTATTAAGGTGAGATGATATAATATTAACAAAGGTAATATGGAGATTGTATGATGACAAGTGTTGAGGTTGTGCGGCAAATAGCCGCCGGAAAGCATGTTTTGCTGGAGCGGGAAAGTATTCATGCAATGGCAGGCATTCTGGTATGTAGGAAATATAAAAAAGGCGAAATTATTTTGAATGAAGGCGAGGTATGTGAATGCATGCGCTATATAGAAAAAGGAATGACTCGCCAGTTTTATTTTAAATATGATAAGGATGTGACTGAGCATATCGGATATGAGGGAGGAATGATAATATGTCTGGAAAGTTATCTGAAACAAAAGCCTACTCGTATAATGATTGAAGCTCTGGAACCAACAGTTTTGTGGGAAATAAAAAAAGATGATATAGAACGCTTGTCTATGGAACACTCAGATATCGGAGTGTTATATAGAAAGTTCTTTGAATATTCTTTGATTGACTCACAGATTAAAGCAGATACATTGCGTTTTGAACCAGCACACGAACGGTACAACAAGCTTCTTCAGTTGCATCCGGAGATATTAAAACGTGCACCGCTTGTTTATATCGCCTCTCTGCTTCAAATGACACCTGAAACATTGAGTAGAGTACGTTCTGCTAGCTTAAATGGATAAAATTTCTTTTTGAGAATATAAAATTACCGCTGTATAGTTCCCTTGGTGAATAGGGAGTTTATACAGCGGTAATTTTTTTAGAGATATAGTAATTTAAAATAATACGATTCCAGCTTCGAAGGTTGCTTTGTGGTCGAACATGCTACTGTGACCATACTGGCGGGTCCAGCTGTATCCTCCTGAAGCAAAGATTCCCAATTTACTTCCTATGCGATATTCTACGTTTATTCGTGGTTGTAAAGCATATAGTCTTGCTGGTATTCCTTGGTTCTTATTATCAAGTGTTTCAATATGGTAAAATCCTGCATCTGCACTCAGCTCTAGTCGCGGGAGGAGAGAACAATATAAACCTCCCCGATAGAATGCCGAAACGGATGCTTTATAATCGGAATTTAAGTAAAATGCTCCGCCTCCAAGTTCTGTATATGTATGTCGATTTTTAAAACGTATAGCCAGATTTACCTTGTTGAGATTGCCTCCTGAGATAATCATCTGGTAGTTTGTATGGGGAGTAATGTTGATACAGCCTATTTGATGTGCTGTACTATCTTGACTGATATTTACAATACCCAGTTGCAAACCTTTTGCAGTTTTGACAGATACATTTGCCAGACCTGCCTGCAAACCGTTGTTCTGTTCTCCATAGTTTGTGATACCCAATTGCATTCCTCGATTATCCACAGCTATATTTCCTAATGCGGCAAGTTGCAGACCTTTGTTCTGAGTTCCGGCAACGTTCAGTAAACTGGTAAGCTGTACTCCTTTCAGGGTTTCTCCGCTTACATTCATTAAACCACCTATAAAGACACCTTTTTGTGTTTTCTTTGTAACATTGGCGAGTCCTGCAAAATGTACTCCTGAGCTATTTCTGCCTGCAATGGTTACCAGTCCACCTATAAAAATACCTTTTGCATCTAGTCCGGCAACGTTTCCAATAGCAGATACTGCGATTCCTGATGAGGAATTTCCTGTTACATTCATCAGTCCGGCAAGTGTAATTCCTTTTGTGTCTTTTCCGGTTACATTAGCTATACCTGATAACTGAAATCCTGACGCGTTTAATCCTGTAACATTGGTTATTCCTGCTACTTGAAATCCTATGGAATGATAATGAGTTATACTGGAAATTGCATTGATCCCTACACCATTCAGGCAACTATAATTGCTTATGAGGCCAAGATTCAGATAGGTTCGTGGAGGCTCTTTCTTCTTATTTGTGATATTAGCTGCTAGATTTACTCCTTTTTTCAATCCTTTGTTGGAGCGTGTTTGAGCATAAAAAGGCATTGTTCCTGCCAGCAGACAACCTGACAGGAACATGCTTATAAGTTTGGTGTTAAGTTTCATCAGTTTTTATTTTACATCCTGATAAAGGAATCGCTTGATACTCTTTTTCGGAGTCTTTTCGAATTCTTCTGGATAGATTTTTATTCGTGAAATTTGTGAATAAGCTGGAAGTTCTGCATTTAGCGTTGTGCGATTTTCTTCCATTGCTGCTTCTATGTCGCTGTCGCTCATACCCTGCGAATATGCATCTTCAAAATCAGGATAAATCAGGGCAACGAGTTTATTATCGTTTTGCTGGATAACGATACACTCTGCGACAAATGGTAAGTTATTCAACTTTTCTTCTATCTCTTCTGGATAGATATTTTGGCCGGAAGGACCGAGAAGCATGTTTTTGCTTCTTCCTTTGATGGTTACGTTACCTTCTTCATCCATTACACCCAGGTCTCCCGTGTGCAACCAGCCATCAGCATCGAGAATTTGTGCTGTCGCTTCAGGATTTTTGTAATATCCCAACATAACATTATCGCCACGTGTTAGAATTTCTCCTACTATATTTTGTGGGTCGGGACTGTCGATACGTACTTCCATACGAGGTGCTGCTTTTCCGCAAGAACCCGGTTTGAAACGTTTCCAGTCTTCATAGCAGATAATCGGACCACATTCAGTCATTCCGTAACCTACGGTATAAGGAAAATCAATGCTTTTAAGTAATTTTTCTACTTCCTGGTTGAAAGCAGCTCCACCGATAATAACTTCGTAAAAATTACCTCCAAACCCTTGAATCATCTGTTCACGGACAGTTGCTTTTATCTTGTCGTTGATAATGGGAACCTTCAGCAAGACTTTCATCTTGAGTGTTTCCAGTTTAGGCAGTACGTTCTTTTTAATAATTTTTTCTATTATCAGTGGTACGGCAATAACAATATGCGGCTTAACATCAGCAAATGCCTGGAAAATGATTTTGGGACTAGGCATACGAGTGAGAAAGAATACATGACATCCACAAGCAACCTCATATAAAAACTCGAATGCCAGACCGTACATATGTGCCATTGGCAGCATGGAAACAATTCTGTCGCCAGGCTTTAATGTCAGTACATCGAAAGCAAACTGAGTATTAGCCCACAGTGAACGATAGGGAAGCATAACTCCTTTTGAAAAACTTGTAGTTCCCGAAGTATAGTTTATTACAGCCAGTTCCTCCGGATTGTCGCGGCGGTATGATACATGTTCACGGCGGAAATTACGAGGAAATTTCTTGCCGAAAAGTTCATTCAGATGTTCGCGAGCATATTCCAGCTGTTTGCTGCGGCATACCAATAGCGTAAAGTCAGTCATGAGGATGATACCTTCCAGCAGAGGCATTTCTGCTTCGTTTAGTGACTCCCATACTACATCGCCCACAAAGAGCAAGCGTGATTCTGAGTGATTGACTATATTGTGGATATTGTCTGCTTTAAATTCATGCAAGATAGGTACGGCTACTGCTCCATAAGTCAGTATGGCAAGAAAGGCCACTCCCCAGTGTGAGCTGTTTCGTCCACAGACAGCTACTTTGTCACCCGGTTTGATTCCGCTTTCTGCAAGTAGGATATGTAACTTTTCTATTTTGCGGGCAACATCTTTATATTGTAAGGTTGCACCTTTATAATCAGTCAATGCATCCAGATTCCAGTGTTTCTTGATGCTTTCTTCTACAAAGGCAATAAAACTTTTTTCCATAAAATGTAAAAATTTAGTAGTGCACAAAATGTGCTTTATTGTGCAAAGATATTGTTTAATTCTTAGTATTCCAAATTAAACAGCTTCATACTGTTTCATTCTTTGCACTTTATGTGGTGAAATATTCTGATTATTTATTGGAGTTATGCTGTTTGCTATCTTTATCTGAAGAAGTATGCAGTGTCTGGCTGATGAAAGATTTGGGTAGGAGCATGATATGACTGAGTCTGAAAAGAAAAAAGATGCTGAAAATGATTCTTGATTTAGATAGAATACTTGATTTTCAGCATCTTTTCTTGTGGAAGATAGAGGAGGAGATTCTAACCGTTTACTTTTTTAAAGTTTGGATACATTATCCGACTTCCCTTCTATGCTTCTCGGATTTCCGGCATACCGGATGTCACCTCCACTGCTTGTATGAGTAGAAAGTCTGTCACTGGCATAACATTCAATATCTCCTCCAGAAGTGGCTGAGGCTGTTACATTCTTCGATTTCAGACTTTTGGCATAAATATTTCCTCCTGACTGTGCAGAATAATTAGCATCCTCACATTTTCCAGATAAGCTGATGTCACCGGAAGAGCTAGTTGTTGCTTTTACTGTACCTCTGCATGATAGTGATTCTATCTCGCAGTCACCTGATGAGCTCGACTTAATGTCAGTTTCGTTACACCGGGCTGTGTTAATTTTCATATCTCCACTGCTGCTGGTTGAAAGGCTAAGCATATGGCATGTGATATTATCTATTGTGATATCTCCACTGCTGGAAGTGCTCATTTTCAGATTGCTGCAAGTAATGTTTGTTGCATCGATATCTCCACTGCTCGATGTGTTGAGAGTGACATCTTTATGAGTCTTTAGTCCGTTGGCAAATTTGATATCGGAGGAACTGGAGGTCGAAAAGTCTGTTACTTCCGGTGCAAAAACTCTTACTTCACATACATATTTTCCTTGTATGGATAATGATTTCCCTTTTGGAAAATCATAGTTTACTTTTAGCTTATTTCCATTTTGCTGGACTTTTATGTATGGAATAATATTGTCGGGCGCATATACTTCTGCATAGGCTTTTCCTTGCGATTGTGTGTATACAACGTCTACTGAAGTTGAAGCGCTGATAGAATTAATATTCTTGATTTCTACCTTTTTGGTTACGTATTTTTTGCTTGGTTTAATAGGTGTATTTCCTATAGCAAAAGAACAACTTTCGGAAGTAATCAGTGTCAGTGCTATAGCCAATGAGGCTGCAAATGTAAATGTTTTCATAAAATTAAGTTTTGGTGTCTTTTATATATTTAGACGCAGATATATCACAAAAGTAACATGTTTTACTGAAAAAAACATTTGAGAGTATCTTTTTAATGTTCTAGATACTGTGGTAGCAATAAGTAGATCCTGTTTCTATCTGGAACTTTTATCTTTTGCGGAGGAAAGTTATACAGATAAGGATATAAAAAATCCGGTGAACTTAAATATCTAAGTCCGCCGGATTCGTTTTTAATTCGCAACGATATTCTTATTCTTCTCTGTTACTATAATATCTCATGAACTGAGTGCGTTCGAATGGATTGATTTCGCCAGCTGATTCTGCGTTCATCTTGCCTTTGAATTGTGACAGGCTTTCATAACCTTTTTCGTCCATCCATTCACTTAGTTCTTTTTTCATATTCTCTATTTCTTTTGCACCATATTGATAAATTACACTGCATACTTCAACAGCAGCTGCGCCAGCCAAAATAGATTTAATAACTCCTTTGCCGCAATGTACGCCACCCGAAACAGCGTAATCCAAACGTGGAACAGCTGCTGAAGCAATAGCTGTCCAGCGCAGACGGTCGGGCAGTTCATTAGGAGTACTCATTACATTGGCACTGGTGAAAGCCATGGTGTCGATGTTTATATCAGTCTGATAAAAACGGTTGAATAGAACTACAGCTGCAGCTCCGTTAGCATAAAGCTGATTAATCAACGCAACCGGATTTGTAAGGTTGCTTCCCAATTTCATGATTACAGGGATTTTTACTACTTTCTTGATGTGGCAGAGAATGTCTATATGACGTTGTTCGAAACTGCCTGGAGTGTAATCCTTATCTGTCTGTAGAGATAGGATATTAATTTCCAGAGCATCTGCTCCTGCTTTTTCCATCATTGTAGCAAAATCTACCCATTCGCTGTCACTGTAACAGTTGATGCTAGCTATAACAGGAATATGACATATTTTTTTTGTTTCTTCTATTAAATTGATATGTTCGTTAAGCGCATGAGAACGTACGTAAGCTCCCAGATAGTCGTCTGCTTCTGGTGAACCATAGCCCTGCATTGATCCTGCTTGCATGCTGATTTGTTCTTCAAAAACTGATTTCAGAACAACAGCTCCAGCGCCGGCTTCTTCTAGTTTTTTTATTTTTTCAGCACTGTTAGTAAGTCCCGAACTACTGATAATAATAGGGTTCTCAAGTGCTAATCCTGCGAAAGTTGTTTTTAGTTGTGCCATATTAGTTAGATTTTAATAGTTTCTGTCTCCAAAAATTTTGCTCCCTACGCGTACCATTGTACTTCCTTCTTTTACGGCTATCGGGTAGTCGTGTGACATTCCCATAGAGATTTCTTTAAATTCAGGGCGATCGGAAAAGAATTCTTGTTTCAGCTCATCAAAAAATACTTTTAGAGAATGAAATTCGTTGGCAATTTCTGTTTCGTCCTCAGTATTCGTCGCCATACCCATAACACCTGCGATACAGATATTGTTCAGATTTTTCCATTCTCCTGTACGAAGCATTTCCCGACAGCTGTCGAATGTAAAGCCATATTTGCTTTCTTCCTGTGCTATGTGAATTTCGAGTAAGCAGGGAATAGTGCGTTCGTGCTTGGCAGCCTGCTTATTTATCTCAACCAGTAATTTATAGGAATCGGCGGCATGTATCATTGCGATGTAGGGTGCAATGTATTTTACTTTGTTGGTTTGTAAGTGTCCGATAAAATGCCATTCAATATCTTTCGGTAATTGTTCATGCTTGCCGGATAGCTCTTGTTCTTTGCTTTCGCCAAAAATGCGTTGACCTGCCGAATATGCAGCTTCGATAGCTTCGGCAGGATGGAACTTTGATACAGCTACAAGGCGTACATTTGTCGGTAGTTCCGCTATTACTTCCTTTAAATTAGCTTGAATATCCATTTCTGATTGTTGTTTTTTTCAGTCTTATCTTTTATCGGCATCTGGAAATTCCGGCTTAACGTCTGGTTCGGCAGAATAGGGATATACATCCATAATTGCTGTTTCTGCAATCGAAGCAATGACGTAATCGGCCATTGTGCCTTTCATTCCTTCATCCAGCTTTTTTACAGCATCCCGTAAGTCGGAAGCTTGTACCAGTACGTTTGTTGCTGTTTTCTTTTCAGCGCCGCTTTTTTCATCGAGTGTAATGAAATACAGTTTGCATTTAAACCAGCGGTCGGCTGCATCTTCTTCACATGGGAATAGTTCACTATAGTTAGCTCGTTTAATGTCTGCTACCGTAAATTCTCCACTGATGAATGGGGTTATTTCTTCGATGATGCGTGATTCAGCTTCTGTAAAACTGAGTGCATCTACCAGATAAGGTTCTGTTACTTTTTTGTTCATGCCGTTCTCCGCAACTTTTTCGTAGCGGATTTTACATTCGAACCAATTATGCATCATAATGAATTTTTTTTCTGTGTTAGTTTGACAATGTTCATGCAAATGTACACTAAAATTTTAATAAAAACTCTTACACTGATAATTTATTTGTTCATTCGCGTGGCTTACACCGATTCTGTTGCATGAACTCTTGTATCTCATCGGCATGGCTTCCCTGAAGCAGAATATGGTGGTTGCCCAATGGATTGGTCAGGAAGTAGCTGACAGGCTTGTTTAGCTTGATTTTTAATTGTGTACGGCAGGATGTTGAAAGATTTGTATTTTCAGTCATATAACCTTCTGCTAGATAATATTCGTCCAGACATTCACTACCACACTTGAAAATTGTTACATCTCCTTCGTGCATCAGTCCTTGTATAGCAATTCCGCTTTGGGTCTCAAAATGGTCGCGTATGATAAATTCATTAACCATTTTAGTCGCAATAGAGCAGTGGGCTAACAGAAGCTCGTTGCGTTTGACGTCGATAAATGATGGATTTCCCATAAATGAGGGTTGTCCGGTTACGGCCTTAGCCATCAGCATGGTCATGATAGCTTGTAAATCACCTTCGCAACCGGCCGGTATTCCTTCATTATTTAATAAGGATAGTGCCAGACATCCTGTGGTATTCAATTGTTTTACAAGGGCAAAACAAGATAAGGCTATTGCATCTAGTTGCTCTGATACACATAGCTGTTTGATGGCTTTGTATAAACGCATGGCCTTTAAAAGATCTTCGGCTGTAGCATCCTGACATGCTTTTGCTTTGTTGGCAAAGATAGAAGCTTCAAGTCCGATTTCATCATCTGTGATTTCATAGAACCGTTTGTAGACTTCCTGAAGAGGTATGTCTATATAGTTTACTCCCCATCGTTGACTTGCCAATAAATAGTCCACATGGCTGGCTACCAGCCATGAAGCCGGAGTTCCAATGACTCCGATACGTTTGCCTTTTAACGAACGTTTGGCTGCAAAAGCTTTGTGGTGTAATAATACTTGTTTTGCCATATCGCTTGTATGGCCATGGATAATGCGTACTTTCATGTCCTTATTGCGTACACAGGCTGCTATTTCCAGAGCGGCAGCAAGCGAGTTGTTCAATCCGTCAGAGAGTAGTGTAATAGGGTAGGGAAGTATACTGAAATTTCTGATGACACAATCTTCTACACCTCCGCTTGCTATAAATGCCATTTTATATGCATTGGCTGGAATACTTTCTACTTCTTTATAGTTTACTAAATGGAGGGTAAAATGCTTTTCTAAAGCCATGAACAATTCTTTATGGCTTTGATAAATTTGCTCCATTTTATAACTTCCGGATGTGAATATAATAAGGTATAAATTCATAGCTCTATATGTAATGGTTTAACATTTACGAATATACATTTTTTTCTTTTTGGCTCTCTGAAGTTGTGTGAAGTTTTTATGTTTTTTGATAGAGTTTAGAGCCTGTTTAGTCTTTTCACTCAATACGTCTTTGGATTTATTTTATAAGAAATGTTGTGCATTTTGTTCTTTCGGGTTATATTTGTAGCCACATTAAAATCAAATTGTTTATTTATGCCACAAATATCCATTAGAGGAAACGAAATGCCAGAGTCACCTATTCGTAAGCTGGCTCCTTTGGCTGAAGCTGCAAAAGGAAGAGGAATTCATGTATATCATCTGAATATTGGTCAGCCAGACCTGCCTACACCTCGAGCGGCCCTCGATGCGATTCGTAATATAGACCGTACAGTTCTCGAATATAGTCCCAGTCAAGGTTATCGTAGCTATCGTGAAAAACTGGTGGGCTATTATAAAAAATACGATATAAACCTTGATGCTGATGATATTATTATTACTACCGGAGGATCTGAAGCTGTTTTGTTCGCTTTTATGAGTTGTCTGAATCCGGGTGATGAAATTATTGTGCCCGAACCTGCATATGCTAACTATATGGCATTTGCTATTTCGGCGGGAGCTATAATTCGTACAGTAACAACGACGATTGAAGAAGGGTTTTCTTTGCCTAAGGTAGAAAAGTTTGAAGAATTGATAAACGAACGGACCAAAGGTATTTTGATTTGTAATCCCAATAATCCGACTGGTTATTTGTATACTCGTCGGGAAATGAATCAGATTCGCGATTTGGTTAAGAAGTACGATTTATTCTTGTTCTCTGATGAAGTTTATCGCGAATTTATTTATACAGGTTCTCCATATATTTCAGCATGTCATTTAGAAGGAATCGAAAAGAATGTTGTCTTGATTGATTCTGTTTCTAAGCGTTATTCTGAATGTGGAATCCGTATCGGTGCTCTGATAACCAAGAATGAAGAAGTCCGTAAAGCTGTTATGAAATTCTGTCAGGCACGTTTAAGTCCTCCTTTGATTGGGCAGATTGCGGCAGAGGCTTCGCTTGATGAACCGGAAGAGTATTCTCGTGAAATGTATGATGAGTATGTAGAGCGTAGAAAATGTCTGATTGATGGCTTGAACCGTATTCCAGGAGTATATTCACCTATTCCTATGGGGGCTTTCTATACCGTGGCAAAACTTCCGGTTGACGATGCGGAAAAGTTCTGCGCATGGTGTTTAAGCGATTTTAATTATGAAGGAGAAACTGTAATGATGGCTCCTGCAGCAGGCTTTTACACGACTCCGGGTGCAGGTCGCAATGAGGTACGTGTTGCATATGTTCTGAAAAAAGAAGACCTGGCGCGTGCTTTGTTTGTGTTGCGTAAAGCCCTTGAAGCATATCCCGGACACGTAGACGAATGATATGAACTGGAAGCTTTTTATTGCACGCCGTATCTATAAAGATAATGAAGGCGGAAAGGAAGTTTCAAAGCCAGCCATACGTATTGCGATGGCTGGAATTGCTATTGGGCTGGCTGTAATGATCATCTCGGTGGCGGTTGTCATTGGTTTTAAGCATCAGGTACGCGATAAGGTTATCGGTCTTAGTTCGGACATTCTTGTTACTAGTATGGATGAGGCTCAGGCATACCAGACAACTCCGGTTGCCGGAGGAGACAGTGTGATGCAAGTGTTAAGAAGCTTACCTTCTGTGAGCCATGTACAGCGTTATGCCAGTAAGCCGGGGATGATTATGACTGCTGATAATTTTCAGGGAATGCTTCTGAAAGGTATAGCTCAGGAGTATGATATGACTTTTTTGCAAAACCATCTTCTTGAGGGAGAAATTCCAGCATTTACAGATTCGATAGCCAGCAATAAAGTTCTTGTATCGAGAACCATTGCCGACCGTTTGTCTTTAAAGGTTGGGGATAATCTGTATACTTATTATCTGGAGAACAATATTCGTGCTCGTCGACTTACTGTTTCTGGTATTTATCAAACAAATTTTTCTGCCTATGACGATTTGTTTTTGATAACGGATTTATATACAGTCGTTCGTCTGAATAATTGGGAAAAAGACCAGGTGGGAGGATTGGAGATTGAAGTCAGTGATTATGCATTACTCGAGCAGGTCAACGATAATATACGTGGTTTGTTTGATGAAAAGAGTGATCGATACGGCAATATGTATTATTCGCGTACAGTAGAAGAAGTATATCCTCAGATATTTGCATGGTTGGATTTGCTTGATGTTAATGTGTGGGTTATTCTGATTCTGATGGTTGGTGTTGCAGGATTTACTATGATTTCCGGACTGCTGATTATTATATTGGAACGTACAAATATGATAGGGGTGCTGAAAGCATTGGGAGCTGATAATACTGCTGTCCGAAAGATTTTTCTTTCGTTCTCCGTACTTCTTATCAGAAAAGGTATGCTGTGGGGAAATATTGTCGCTCTTTCTTTCTGTATTCTACAGTATTACTTCAAAATTGTAAAACTAGATCCGGCGACATATTATGTCGATTCTGTTCCTGTTGAGCTGAATATAGGAGTCTGGCTGTTGTTGAATATCTGTACATTGATAGTTTCTGTTTTAATGTTGGTAGGACCTTCCTATCTTGTCAGTCGTATTCATCCGGCTAAATCCGTAAGATTCGAATAAGGGTATTTTTACAGTAACCATATAAAAATGTCCTGATATTTTAAAGAAGGTTATCGACTTTCACTAAAATATCAGGACATTTTATATGTCTTGGTATGAGGCTATCCTATTTTGCTGATTTTCTTCAGACGTTCTTCATCAATTAGCTTTATCTTACGTCCGTCAATAATAATCAGTTTTTCTGTTGCGAAATTAGATAAGGTACGAATAGCATTCGAAGTAGTCATATTGGATAAGTTAGCCAAATCTTCTCTTGACAAATAAATGCTAAGTGTACATTGATCTTCTTCTACTCCATAAGTATCTTTAAGGAACAGAAGTGATTCGGCAAGACGTCCTCGAATGTGTTTTTGAGTCAGGTTTACCGTACGTTCATCCGAAATACCCAAATCTTTTGATAATTGGCGAATAAAGAACATTGCCAGATCTGCATTTTCCTGAATTAACTTGATAATGACAGGCATGGGTATCAGACACATTGTACATGGCTCGAATGCCGCTGCTGCTGTTACAAAGTTTTCCTCTGCAAAGTAAGCACGATAAGCAAAGTATTCTTTATTCTTTATGACACGAATAATCTGACTGCGTCCGCCTACACCATCCTTGTATATCTTTACTTTGCCACTGAGCAGGCACATCAGGTGCATGGGAGTTTCTCCTTCACAGTAGATTGTTTCGTTTTTTTTATATTTCTGTATTGTAAAATTTTGCGCAAGTAATTCACGTTGCGATTCGGTAAGAGGCTGCCACAAATCAGGGATACTTTCGGCAATCTCGGCTTCTGTTAATTCCTTCTTGACCATAACTGCTATAAAACCATGTTTTGTAGCACAAAGGTAGGAAGAAAAATTTAAAAACTTAATTTTATCCTTGAAAAATGTCGTGTGTACATATGGATTTGTTATATATTTGCTTCTGTTTATGGGAAAATTAAGAAATATATATCATATTATATTCCGATTGTTAATGTACCTTCTTGCTTTAAGTTTTGCCACTGAAGCAAGGGGAGGGGATAATATGCCGTCTTATCTTTCCAAACCACATGTTACCGATTCTGTACTTTCCCATATTTTTCATTCGGCATCAGTCTATGCTCAAGAGGTGGGAGAGTATAAAGCCGATTTGTACCTGAAAGGTCGGTTGCAGATTCATAAGCAAAATAGAATCATCAAGTATGTTCCTTCTATGTTTCGTTTTGAGAAGGGAGTAAATGACTATATACATGAGTCCATCAGCGAATTACATTATACGGCTCCTCATATATACGACCGGAAGATTCGTGCTGTTTCTACAACTTTTACGGGAGGTAACAGCCGTTTTTTTGATATAATGGATTTTGTTAAGTTTAATATTTATGCTCCTTCGTTGATGGAAGACAAAGTTCTTTCACCACTTAACGAACAGTCTAGTGTACATTATTATTATCTGCTTGATTCGATCGATTACTGGAAGGAGGGAGAAGTTTATAAAATACGTGTAATACCCCGTTATCGTAGTACCCAGTTGCTTGAGGGATTTTTTTGGATAACTACGAATGACTGGACGATACGTTATCTGAATTTTCATGGAACGTACGACCTGATTCGCTTTCATGTGGCAATGCGTATGGGGGAGACGGAAAAAACAAAGTATCTTCCTCAGCTGATAAATTTGGATATCGTATTTAAGTTTTTGCGTAATAACCTGGAAATGAATTATACGGGCTGGCTAAAGTATGATGAGGTTATTTTTAAGAAAAAAGAAGAAATGGATGTACTGCTGAAGAAACGGCATAAATATAATTTGTCTAATTCTTACACGTTAACTTGTGATACCACACGTTTGGTTCAGGATCGTGATTCGTTTGCCTGTATTCGTCCTTTGCCTCTTACCGATTGGGAAGACAGTTTATATTTGTCTTTCGATGAGCGTCGCCGCAAGGAACAGGGAGATACTTTGCAAAGAGTAGAAACTAAATTTAAGAAAAATCTGGTGTATATCGGACAGTTGGGAGATGCCTTGATTAGTAGTTATGATATTGATATATCTAAAGTTGGTAATATTACATGCTCTCCTTTAATAAACCCTTTGCTCGTAAGTTATAGCCATCGCAATGGAATTTCGTATCGTCAGGAGTTTAAATATAATAAACTTTTCCACGATGGGAGATTATTGCACATCGTACCTCAGATCGGTTATAATTTTACGAAGAAAGAGCTTTATGCTAAAATGGATGCAGAATATGTTTACAACCCTATGAAACATGGATCTGTTTCTGTGAATGTAGGAAACGGTAACCGTATCTATAGTAGTTTGGTGCTCGACCAACTGAAAGAAATGCCGGACAGTCTGTTTAGCTTTGATGGGCTTGAACTGGATTACTTTAAGGATGTATATCTGAATATTTCTCATAATATTGAGATTATAAACGGACTGACTTTATGGACAGGGGTGGCCATGCACTGGCGTTATGCAGCAGAAAGTACTCCGGAAGTGGCAAGCCGGGTACGTTTGAAGTATAACAGTTTTGCTCCTCGATTGCGTGTTGAATGGACACCGGGTATGCACTATTATATAAACGGAAATCGAAAGGTGAATGTTGGCTCGAGTTATCCTACTTTCCTTATAGATTATGAACGTGGAATAAAGATAATGAAGAATTCAGGGGAATATGAACGTTTTGAATTCTCAGCGGAGCAAAAGATACGTGTTCGTGACCTGCATACGATTGCTTATCATCTGGGTGGAGGTTTTTTTACAAATCAGAATGATATGTATTTTGTGGATTATGTGAATTTTGCCAATCGCAATTTGCCTCAAGGATGGAATGATGATATCGGAGGTACATTTCAGATGCTGGATGGGCGCTGGTATAATGCCTCACGTCATTATTTCCGTGGAAATATGACATATGAAACTCCTTTTTTATTATTATATCCTGTAAGTCGGTTGCTGTCGTTTATTCAAAAGGAAAGAGTTTATGCAGGTATCTTGTTCATGCCTCATTTGAATCCCTATCTGGAATTAGGTTATGGAATAGGTACACATCTGTTTGATTTTGGGGTATTCGTGGGAAATGAAAAAGGTAAATTCACATCTGTGGGATGTAAATTTACCTTCGAGCTGTTCAATAGATGATAATCTAATTCTTTATGTATTCTTTCTTTATTTTCTTAGGAAGTCTTTCTTTTTGCGTAGCAGATATTGCATTTGCCGTACCAGACTCCATAATGGACGAAGAATGTCAAACAATGGGAAAATACAACATAGGTTTTCATTCAGATCGCGGCTCGTATGGTGAAAGACAGTCATTGTCGAAATAAAACGGATTAGCCAAAACAAGACAATGAGGCCCATACCGATCCATTGTTGCTCTATAATACTGAATGCCAAAGCCGAAATTGTAGCTAGATGAAATAGTCCGCAGGTCCATGTGTCGATAGCATTGATAAACCTTGCCATGCCCTGATAATAGTGTCCGGTAACCATCGCATTCATTTTTTCTTCAAACCAGATACGCTTGTAAGGAGGAACCGGCATGCGGACAATGCTGTCTTCTCCTGAAGCTACACGAGTATTGTATTTGTTTGCAACTGCATTGATGAATAAGTCATCTTCTCCTCGTTGCAGTTGCAGATGATCTGCAAAACCCTTATGCTTTTCATACAAACTTTTTCGGTAAGCCAGATTACGTCCTATACCCATATACGGATTGCCTGCTAAAGCCATACCTAAATACCGGAGTGAATGGAAAAATGAGTCGGTTGTGATTCGTCGGGCAAACCATCCTTTTTGGGGTAGATAATTGCTGTATCCTAGTACGATATCTGTATTTGGAGTCATTTGTTCGGCCAGTCTTCTCAGCCAGTTCCGGCTGACAGGACAGCAATAAGGTTCTGTAACTACAAGCCATTCATAACGGCTGGCACGTATTCCCATTGCGATGCCCAGCTTTTTCCGACTGACGTAGCGGGCAGTTTCCGGAATGAAGGTGTGATACAGATTATTGTATTTGTCGGATAATAACTTCAGGATGTTTTCATCTTCTCCAGCCGACTTGTCATTGATGACAACTACCTCAAATTCCGGATAATCTTGTTCGAGAATGGCAGGAAGGTTTTTGGTTAATGCACTTCCGGAGTCTTTGGTCACGATAATAACTGATAGTGGTGGAAGTTCTGTGCCGGCAGCTTCATTCTTTTTTTTGAAATGCCGATGTATGCGGTTGTAGATTCCAAAAACGTAACATAACTGAATCGCACAAAGTATGCCACAGACTGCAACCAGCAAAAAAGTGGTAGATGCCAAATCGAGTGTAATCATATTGTGAGTCTTATAATAAAAATCGGTACAAAAATAGAGTAATTTTTCGAGATTGCGCTCAATCTGTCTTCTAATAAAGGATGATTTTTTGTGCCTTATTCAATTTTCGCTATCTTTGCATGGCGTAAAATAATGTTACGCTGCCGGAAGAATCAGAAAATAATAAAAGTAAGAAATGAAGAATATACGTAATTTTTGTATTATTGCCCATATCGACCACGGAAAGTCTACACTGGCAGACCGCCTTCTGGAGTATACTCAGACAGTGAAGGTCACAGAAGGACAGATGTTGGACGACATGGATTTGGAGCGCGAGCGTGGTATAACTATCAAAAGTCATGCTATTCAGATGGAGTATACCTATAAAGGTGAAAAATATATACTGAATCTGATTGATACTCCGGGGCACGTCGATTTTTCTTACGAGGTATCTCGTTCTATCGCTGCATGTGAAGGAGCTTTATTGGTAGTAGATGCTTCGCAAGGAGTGCAGGCACAGACCATTTCTAATCTTTATATGGCACTGGAACATGACCTGGAGATTATTCCGGTAATGAATAAGTGTGATATGGCGAGTGCTATGCCGGAAGAAGTGGAAGATGAAATTATCGACTTGTTGGGGTGTAAGCGTGAAGATATTATCCGTGCATCTGGAAAAACCGGCATGGGCGTAGAAGAGATTCTTCAGGCGGTAGTCGAACGGATTCCATGCCCGGTGGGAGATGAAGAAGCACCTTTGCAAGCTTTGATCTTCGACTCTGTATTCAATTCGTTTAGAGGTATCATTGCGTATTTCAAGGTAGTAAACGGAGTGATTCGTGCCGGTGATAAAGTTAAATTCTTCAATACTGGAAAAGAATACGATGCCGATGAGGTTGGAGTGTTGAAAATGGATATGGTTCCTCGTAAGGAGCTTCGTACCGGTGATGTTGGTTATATCATATCCGGTATCAAAACCTCGAAGGAAGTTAAGGTCGGCGATACGATTACTCATATTTCTCGTCCTTGTGATAAAGCTATCGATGGTTTTGAAGAGGTTAAGCCTATGGTCTTTGCCGGTGTCTATCCGATAGAGGCTGAGGATTATGAGAATCTGCGTGCATCGTTGGAGAAACTTCAGCTGAATGATGCTTCACTTACTTTCCAGCCGGAATCATCATTGGCATTGGGCTTCGGCTTCCGATGCGGATTCTTGGGATTGCTCCATATGGAAATCGTTCAGGAACGTCTGGACCGTGAGTTTGATATGAATGTCATCACGACTGTTCCCAACGTGTCATATATGGTGTATGATAAGCAGGGAAATGTGCAGGAGGTACATAATCCTGGTGGCATGCCTGATCCGACTCTTATCGATCATATCGAAGAGCCTTATATCGATGCGTCCATCATTACTGCTACCGATTATATTGGCTCGATTATGACATTGTGTTTGGGTAAGCGTGGTGAGCTGGTTCGTCAGGATTATATTTCGGGTAATCGTGTAGAGCTTCACTATAAAATGCCGTTGGGTGAAATTGTGATAGATTTTTACGATAAGTTGAAGAGTATATCGAAGGGATATGCTTCTTTTGATTATCATCAGTCGGGCTTCCGTCCTTCGAAACTTGTTAAACTGGATATCCTGTTGAACGGTGAATCTGTAGATGCACTTTCTACCCTAACTCATTTTGATAATGCATACGATTTGGGACGTCGCATGTGCGAGAAACTGAAGGAGCTGATTCCCCGTCAGCAGTTTGAAATAGCCATTCAGGCAGCTATCGGTGCTAAGATTATTGCTCGTGAAACGATTAAAGCAGTACGTAAGGATGTAACAGCCAAGTGTTACGGTGGTGATGTGAGCCGTAAGCGTAAGTTGCTTGAAAAACAAAAGAAAGGAAAGAAACGTATGAAGCAGATCGGTACGGTAGAAGTGCCTCAGAAAGCTTTCCTTGCTGTGTTGAAATTGGATTAAACAGGTAATTTAGTCAGTCTATAGACTGTGCTCTTTTTAAAGACGCCCTCTGTATTTTCATGATATGTAAATGACTTGGTATTGTACCAGTCTTTGAATAATGAAAAATACAGAGGGTGTAATGTCTTAGGGTCTATGTTCTCCTTTTGTCGACCAGCTGTTCTATATGAAAATTTATTGTAGAATCTTTGTCTTTTTGTATAAATAATTTGTCTTTTCCTATAAAAGGAGGCAAAACTTTATACTCTTCTTTTTAAAAGGTTTTTTCACTTTTTCATCAAAGTCTTTAATTAATATTTTGATATTACGGAAAAAAGAGTTTCCTTTGTAACAAATCATTAAACAAATCCGTGTTTAATAGGAATTCAAAAACGCTTTCTGTTGAATATAAATTCGTTTGTGGTTTTGAGTTCTTGATTTTGAAATTGTCTGTAACACGGTATCACTCTTCTACAGTAGTTGTCTTTGGGTTTCAGAAGGAATAATTGAGCAGGGGACGCTGTGTGCGGGCAGATTGTTAAACCCTTAAAAGTCAATCCTGCTATGGAAGATAACGAAAGAATATTCCCGGATGATAAGTTGGTTTCTATGTTTCGTAATGGTGACAGTCACGCTTTCGAAATTTTGTTGTCACGTTATGATGAATGCATAATGAGAGCTATCCGAAAGAGTACCATTAATAATAATGATAGCGTAGAAGACCTGTATCAGGAAATTGTTACCCATCTCTATGAAAAACTAAAATGCGTATACAAGGCAAATGGCCATTTCGGAGCATGGCTGAATTGCGTCGTTGGGAATTTTTTATGTAGTGTGTATCGTAAGAAACATCAGGATTGCCTTCCATTGAAACTTGATATATTGAAAGATGACGATTGTCTTGTCGATAATTATATTTCAGCAGAAAGAAGAGAGCGGAAATTCGAGGATCTGAAAGAGGCTGTAGAAGGCCTGTCGGAAGAATTGGGCCGTTTGGTTAAAATGAAAATCTGGGAGGGGATGACCTATCAGGAAATATCAGAACAGACAGGTATTAATAGATCTACAGTTGTAAAACGCTTGAAGTCTGCTTATCAGGAGTTGGAAAAAGGATGATTGCTAAAGGATATGACGATGCTTTGATATAAAATTTTACTTTTTTTAATGAGAAAAACATTGTTAACGTTACCAATGAAACAATTTTTATAGTACATTTGCCACGGATTTGTAAAGTACGGTTTGCAAAACATGGTAAATAGTATAAAACATCTAGGTATTGTGGAAAACATCAATGGCTCTCGCTTGAAAGTAAGAATTGTGCAGAGTTCAGCTTGCTCGTCTTGTAGTGTGAAAGGACACTGTAGTGCTTCCGAAACCAAAGAAAAAATAATTGATGTTTATAATAAGAATGGAGTTCCATGCCAGATTGGCGAACGAGTAATGATTGTTGGAACTACCTCAATGGGTATGAAAGCTGTCTTTTTAGCTTTTGTACTCCCTTTTGTCGTGTTATTGCTTGCCCTGATTTTTTCGTTGAAACTGACTGGGGGGGATGAGGTTTTGTCGGCTTTGATTTCTTTGGCTACCCTGGTTCCCTATTACCTTATTATATATATGTGCCGGCAGAAAATCAGCCGCTCGTTTATGTTTACCCTAGAATCAATATATAATTAATAAACTAACTTTATATTTTTATGAACTTAATTTTGGTTGCAGTGATTTCATTGGGGGCCATTGGCTTGATTGCCGCAGTTATTTTGTTTGTGGCTTCAAAGAAATTTGCTGTGTATGAAGATCCGCGAATTGCTCAGGTAGCCGAAGTGCTTCCACAAGCTAACTGCGGTGGATGTGGTTATCCGGGATGTTCTGGTTTTGCCGCTGCTTGCGTGAAGGCTGGTTCACTCGAAGGAAAACTGTGTCCGGTGGGCGGTCAGCCTACCATGGAAAAGGTTGCTGGTATTTTAGGACTGGAGGCTACAGCTTCAGAACCTAAAGTAGCGGTAGTGAGATGTAACGGTACATGTGCCAACCGTCCTAAACTTACTCAGTACGACGGTGTGCGTTCATGTGTAGTAGCTAATTCCACTTATGGAGGTGAAACCGGATGTACATTCGGCTGCTTGGGATGTGGCGACTGTGTGAGTGCTTGCCAGTTCGATGCCATTCACATGAATCCGGAAACCGGATTACCCGAAGTGGATGAAAGTAAATGTACTGCTTGTGGTGCTTGTAGCAAAGCATGTCCGCGCAACATTATCGAAATCCGTCCGAAAGGAAAGAACAACCGTCGTGTATACGTACAGTGTGTCAATAAAGATAAAGGTGCTGTTGCACGTAAGGCTTGTACCGCTGCATGTATCGGCTGTGGCAAGTGTGTGAAGGTTTGTCCGTTCGAAGCTATTACACTCGAAAATAATCTGGCATACATCGATCCGGCTAAGTGTAAATCTTGCCGCAAGTGCGAAACTGAATGTCCTCAGAATGCAATTGTTGCAGTAAATTTCCCTCCTCGCAAGGCTAAACCTGCTGACGCTGCTCCTGCAGCACAGGCTGCTTCTGCTGCACCAAAGGCTGCTCAGCCTGTAGCTGAACCTAAAAAGGAAACAGTGGAAGTTAAAGCTGCTGAAGCTCCGAAAGAAGCTCCTAAAACTGAGGCTTAATCAAAATTAGTAATTAAATTAAAAAGATATTTACAGTGAAGACATTTAGAATTGGTGGAGTTCATCCAGCAGAAAATAAATTGTCAGCAGGCAAAGCTATCGAAACGCTTGCTCTTCCTAAGCAGGCTGTTTTCCCTTTGTCACAGCATATCGGTGCTCCCGCTACTGCTATCGTAAAAAAAGGTGATGTAGTGAAGGTCGGAACCAAGATTGCTGAAGCAGGAGGCTTTGTTTCTGCCGCTATCTTCTCTTCTGTTTCTGGTAAAGTAAACAAAGTGGATAGCGTTATCGACGCCAGTGGCTATCGTAAACCGGCTATTTTTATTGATGTGGAAGGTGACGAATGGGAAGAAAGCATCGACCGCAGCAGCGAACTGGTAAAAGAATGTAACCTGACTCCTGAAGAAATTGTTGCTAAGATAAAAAATGCAGGTGTTGTTGGTATGGGTGGTGCTTGTTTCCCTACTCATGTAAAACTTACTCCTCCTCCGGGCTGTAAGGCAGACTGCGTAATTATCAATGCAGTAGAATGTGAACCATATCTGACAGCCGACCATCGTCTGATGCTGGAAAAGGCAGATGAAATATTGGTTGGCGTACAGATTCTGATGAAAGCAGCTAAGGTTACCAAAGGATATATCGGCATTGAAAATAATAAGCCGGATGCCATCAAGCTGATGACAGAGAAGGCTGCTGCTTATCCTGGTATTGAGATTGTTCCTTTGAAAGTGAAATATCCGCAAGGAGGTGAAAAACAGTTGATTGATGCTGTTATTGGCCGTCAGGTTCCTGCTCCTCCCGCAATTCCTATTAATGTAGGTGCAGTCGTTCAGAACGTAGGAACTGCTTATGCAGTATACGAGGCTGTACAGAAAAACAAGCCTTTGTTCGAACGTATCGTAACCGTTACAGGAAAATCGTTGAAGAACCCTTCAAACTTCCTGACACGTATGGGTACTCCGATGAGCCAGCTTATTGAAGCTGCCGGCGGTCTGCCCGAAGACACAGGAAAGGTAATCGGCGGTGGTCCGATGATGGGTAAGGCACTGGCCAATACCGAAGTTCCTATCTGCAAAGGTAGTTCGGGCGTATTAATCATGAACGATAAGGAAGCATGTCGTGCAGAACCTCAGCCATGTATCCGTTGCGCTAAGTGCGTTAGTGCTTGTCCGATGGGACTGGAACCGTTCTTGCTGGCTACTTGCTCGGCTCATGGCGACTGGGAACGTGTAGAACATGAAATGATTATGTCATGTATCGAGTGCGGTTCTTGTCAGTTCACATGTCCTTCTCATCGTCCGATGCTGGACTATATTCGTTTAGGTAAAGGTAAGGTGGGCGGAATTATCCGTGCACGTAACGCTAAAAAATAATTGAATTTTAATTATGGCAAACAAATTAATTGTATCATTATCACCCCACGTGCATAGCGGTGACAGCGTACAGAAGAATATGTATGGTGTAATCATCGCTTTGGTGCCTGCCTTGCTTGTATCATTCTACATGTTCGGTCTGGGGGCTGTCATTGTCACGTTGACTTCTGTCATTGCGTGTCTGTTTTTCGAATGGGCTATTACAAAGTATATCTTGAAGCGTGAACGTACTACCATTATGGATGGTTCTGCTGCGCTGACCGGTATTCTTCTTGCATTCAACTTGCCTTCTAATCTTCCTTTATGGATTATCATCATCGGTGCGCTGGTTGCTATCGGTATTGGTAAGATGACTTTCGGCGGATTGGGATGTAACCCGTTCAACCCTGCTTTGGTAGGACGTATTTTCTTGCTGATTTCTTTCCCTGTACAGATGACTTCATGGCCTGTTACCGGTCAGTGGGCAAGCTATACAGATGCTGAAACAGCTGCAACTCCACTTGCTCTGATGAAGCAGGCTGTACATGGCGATGCAAATGCATTGAGCCAGTTGCCCGATACAATGAGTCTTTTCTTGGGTAACAATCCGGGATGTATCGGTGAAATCAGTGCATTGGCTTTGCTTATCGGTCTGGTATATATGTTATGGAAAAAAATCATTTCATGGCATATTCCGGTATCTATCATCGCAACAGTGTTCGTATTCTCAGGCTTGATGCATCTGGCAAACCCTGTAGCTTATGCATCTCCGTTCGTTCACCTGTTTACCGGTGGTTTGATGTTGGGAGCAATCTTTATGGCTACCGACTATGTTACTTCACCTATGACTCATAAAGGAATGATCATTTATGGTGTAGCTATCGGATTCCTGACAGTGGTAATTCGTCTTTTCGGTGCTTATCCGGAAGGAATGTCATTCGCTATTTTCATCATGAATGCATTTACTCCGTTGATTAACACTTATTGTAAACCTAAACGATTCGGGGAGGTAGTAAAGAAATGAAAAAACTTGAATCATCTTTAAAGAATATGGCCTTGGCACTAACAGGCTTTTCTGTAGTAGCCGGAGGTTTATTGGGCTGGGTGAACGATATTACCGCTGAGCCGATTGCTCAGGCAAATGCTAAAACATTGAGTGATGCAATTGCTGTAGTGGTTCCGGGATTTGACAACAACCCTGCCGAAGCGCCCGAAACTGTAGAGGTAAACGGTGCTACTTATAAGATTTATAAAGCAACTAAAGGCGGAGAGCCGATAGGAGCTGCCGTAGAGTCGTCGGCAAACGGATTCGGTGGTGCGCTGACCGTATTGGTTGGTTTTGATAATGATGGAAATATCATCGATTATTCTCTGTTAAGTCATGCAGAAACTCCGGGATTGGGTTCGAAGGCTGCCGACTGGTTTAAAAAGGGAGCTAAAGGCGACATTACCGGAAAGAATCCGGGTGAAGCAGCCCTGACTGTAAGCAAGGATGGGGGACAGATCGATGCGATTACGGCTTCTACCATTACTTCACGCGCTTTCTTGCTGGCAGTGAACAATGCTTATGCAGCATATAAGAATCAGTATGTAGATGGTGCTAGCGGTGCAACTACCCAGGCTGAAGAGGCAGATGCTGAAACAGCTGTTGCTGCTGATAGTACAAATGTTGAAAATAATTAATAGGAAGGAGCAGACTATGAATAATTTTAAAGTATTGATGAACGGGATTGTAAAAGAAAATCCTACGTTTGTACTCCTTTTGGGTATGTGTCCTACGCTGGGTACTACCTCTTCTGCCATTAATGGTATGGGAATGGGACTGGCTACTATGTTCGTTCTTATCTGTTCGAATGTGGTGATTTCGTTGATTAAGAATCTGGTTCCTGACATGGTACGTATTCCTATTTTCGTTGTAGTTATCGCTTCGTTCGTAACCTTGTTGCAGATGGTGATGCAGGCTTATGTCCCCGCACTGTATGCTACCCTCGGATTGTTTATCCCCTTGATTGTGGTAAACTGTATCTTGCTGGGACGTGCAGAAGCTTTTGCTGCAAAGAATAATCCGCTTTCGTCGTTCTTCGACGGACTGGGTATGGGACTTGGTTTTACCATTGCTCTGACACTGTTGGGCGGTGTTCGTGAATTCCTTGGAACAGGTAAGTTGTTTAACATTGCCATCATGCCGGAAGAATATGGTATGCTGATCTTTGTACTGGCTCCGGGAGCATTCATCGTATTGGGTTACCTGATTGCTATTGTAAACCGTCTGAAAAAGGCATAACTCCTAAAAAGTAGAAGATATGGAATATATATTGATATTTATCACCGCTATCTTTGTGAACAACATTGTGTTGTCACAGTTTCTCGGTATCTGTCCGTTCTTGGGCGTTTCTAAGAAGGTAGAAACCGCTATGGGTATGGGAGCTGCTGTTGCCTTTGTGTTGACGCTGGCTACCATTGTGACTTACGTTATCCAGAAGTTTGTGCTCGATGCTTTCGGACTGGGTTATTTGCAGACCATTGCATTTATCCTTGTCATTGCGGCATTGGTTCAGATGGTGGAAATTATTTTGAAGAAAGTTTCTCCGGCTTTGTATCAGGCTCTGGGAGTATTCTTGCCGTTGATTACAACAAACTGCTGTATCTTGGGTGTGACTATTCTGGTTATTCAGAAGAATTATGATTTGCTGACAGGTGTTGTCTATGCGTTCTCTACAGCTCTCGGTTTTGCTTTGGCATTGATCGTCTTTGCTGGAATTCGTGAACAACTCAGTCTGGTGAATATCCCTAAAGGTATGCGTGGCATGTCTATTGCATTGGTCACAGCTGGTCTGCTGGCAATGGCATTCATGGGCTTCTCTGGTGTAGATAAAGGCCTGGCAGTTTTATTTGGACTGTAATCCGCACGAAACCTGATTGGTTAATATATTGAATGAGCAGAACTCTTTTCTGTCCGGAAGGATGAAAGAGTTCTGCTTTTTTTATGCCTTTGCATATTTATTTGATAAATTTGAGAGAGTTTTTTCTGACAGATGACGTGATATTCGATAATTATTTCTACTTTTGTTGAAGAAAAAATTTGAAGGACGTAATTTTATAGCAATATGAAAGAAAGAATTCTGGTAACAGGTGGAACCGGTTATATTGGTTCTCATACAGTTGTAGAGCTTCAGAATAGTGGTTATGAGGTAATTATTGTAGATAATCTTTCGAACTCTCGTGCTGATGTAGTCGATAATATTGAAAAGATTACAGGTATTCGTCCTGAATTCGAACAGGTAGACTGCTTGGATTATGCAGGAATGGATGCTGTGTTTACCAAATATCCAGGTATTAAAGGAATTATCCATTTTGCAGCAAGCAAGGCTGTAGGTGAATCAGTGCAGAAACCTTTGTTGTATTATCGCAACAATCTGGTTTCATTGATTAACTTGCTGGAGCTGATGCCTAAGCATAACGTTCCGGGCATTATCTTCTCATCTTCATGTACAGTATACGGTCAGCCCGACAAACTTCCTGTTACAGAAGAGGCTCCGATTAAGAAAGCAGAATCACCTTATGGAAATACAAAACAGATAAACGAAGAAATTATTCGTGATACTGTGGCTTCCGGCTCTCCGATTCATGCTATTCTGTTGCGTTACTTCAATCCGATAGGTGCTCATCCTACAGCACTCATCGGTGAATTGCCTAACGGTGTTCCGCAGAATCTTATTCCGTATCTGACTCAGACAGCTATCGGCATCCGTGAAAAATTGAGTGTATTTGGTGATGATTATAATACACCTGATGGTTCATGTATCCGCGATTATATTTATGTTGTCGATTTGGCTAAGGCACATGTTATTGCCATGAACCGTATCCTGGAAAACAAACAGAAAGACAAAGTTGAAGTATTCAATATTGGTACAGGTAGAGGCCTTTCTGTTCTGGAACTGATTCATGCTTTTGAATCGTCAACAGGAGTGAAGCTGAATTATCAGATTGCAGGTCGTCGTGCCGGAGATATCGAACAAGTGTGGGCCGATCCTTCTTACGCTAACAATGAATTGGGCTGGAAGGCTGAAACTTCTATCGAAGAAACACTGCGTTCAGCATGGAACTGGCAGCTGAAACTTCGTGAAAAAGGAGTTCAGTAATCGGTTGAATGAAAAATGATAAAAAACGTTAATATATAAAACCAAAACGTTTGAAGAAATGTTTTATTGATGCAGACGCTTAAAACACTTGGATGTATGTGAATATGTGTAAGTGTTACCTGTTCCAGAAGTGGAAAAGGAGCGTTAATGCATAGTAGTTTTGTCGTGTTTTATTTTGTGTTTGTGTTGTGACTGTTTCTCGACGTGAGTCGGGAAACAGTTTTTTGTTTGCAGAATTTTGTATAACTTTGCAGCCGATTTTGAATTCTGTCCGATTTTACCGATTATTCAGGCTGATTCAAAGTCAGGGGAATGGGACTTCCCTGTTATAAACCGCTAATAAAGTAGCTGATAGTTCCTGCCGGAGTTGGTCTTTGGAGTAAGACTGGCAGGAAAATCTATATCTGCTTGTCTGAAAAAAGAATCCGGCTTCCGTTTTCGAAGAAGTTATTTTTATTGTTTGACAAAATATAGACAAGAGATGAAGATTCAGAAAAATCAAAACATTGCGATGAAACTGCAACAGTTTCCTTTACTTTTTTATTTATTCAAGTGGCTTTTTCTTTCTGCTATATCCGGAGCGTGTATCGGTTCGGCTTCCGCCTTATTGTTGGTTTCGCTGGAATGGGCAACCCAATATCGTGAACACCATCTGTGGATTATAGCCCTGCTTCCTGTAGCCGGCTTGGTCATCGGACTGATGTATCATTACCTGGCAGGTACGGCGTCACGGGGAAATAATTTTTTGATAGAAGAAATCCGTTCTCCGCATGACATAATTCCTTTTCGGATGGCTCCTCTTGTTTATATAGGAACAGTTCTGACACATCTGTTTGGCGGATCAGCCGGACGTGAAGGAACCGGAGTGCAGATGGGAGGGGCAATAGCCGACCGTTTTTCCAAGCTTTTCCGTTTGCCCAGACGCGACCATCGGGTTATGGTGGCAATAGGTATCAGTGCCGGCTTTGCTTCTATTTTCGGTACACCGCTGGCAGGAGCTGTATTTGGCCTGGAGGTAATCATTGTGGGAAGAATGCGTTATGAATCTATTCTTCCGGTCTTTTTGTCGGCTGCCTTTGCACATTTGACTTGCCATTCCTGGGGCGTAGAGCATACGCTTTATCCGGCTCCTGTAGTTCCGGAACTGGGCGTTTCAAATATCTTGTGGGTTGCTCTTTCGGGCATTGTATTTGGAGTTGTCGCGATGGCATTCTCACGTTCTATCGGTTTCTGGGGAGGAGTGGCAAAAAAGTTTATATCCTATCCACCTTTACGTCCGGTAGCAGGAGGTATAATAATTGCCTTGGCAGTCTGGCTGTTGGGTACGACCAAGTACATCGGACTGGGTGTGCCGACCATCGTAGCCTCTTTTTCGGAACAGCAGATGTGGTATGATTTCCTCTTGAAACTGATTTTTACAACATTTACGATTGGTGTTGGTTTTAAGGGAGGAGAGGTTACTCCTTTGTTCTTTGTCGGAGCTACCTTAGGCAGTGCCTTATCTTTTATCATTCCATTGCCCATGAGCCTATTGGCCGGACTCGGATTTGTAGCCGTTTTTGCCGGAGCCACCAATACCCCGATAGCCTGTACCTTTATGGGAATCGAACTGTTCGGTATAGAGCCGGGAATTTATCTGGGCATAGCTTGTGTCGTAGCCTATTTGTTTTCCGGACATACAGGAATATACACGTCGCAGGTTGTTGGTACTCCCAAACATTTACTCTATTTGCGTGATAAGGGAAAGACGCTGAAATAAGTCTTGATTTATAGCAAGATTTTGAAGATAAAAAATGAGAAAACTGTTAAATCGGCAATATTATCCATGGGTTTCCGTAATTTTGTAACCTATTTCAGAAACAGACACGGATATGGCACAATTAAGAGAAATGACAACAGGTCCTTCACTGCCGTTGATCTTCAATTTCACATTACCTTTATTGCTGGGTAACTTGTTGCAGCAGACTTATTCATTGGTTGATGCGGCTATTGTCGGAAAATTTCTTGGGATAAATGCCCTGGCATCGGTCGGAGCAAGCACTTCGGTGGTCTTTCTTATATTAGGCTTCTGCAACGGATGCTGTGGAGGATTTGCTATTCCCGTAGCTCAGAAATTTGGTGCGCGCGACTATGTGACGATGCGGCGTTATGTTTCTGTCAGTCTGAAAATAGCCGGAGTCATGTCGGTCATCATCGCATTGCTTACCAGCCTGCTGTGTGCCTTTATTCTCCGGACGATGCAGACGCCTGAGAATATTTTTCAAGGAGCATACAGCTATCTGCTGGTAACTTTCATCGGAGTGCCGTGTACATTTTTCTACAATCTGCTGTCCAGCATCATACGTGCGTTGGGCGATAGCAAGACACCTTTCTGGTTTCTGCTTTTCTCGACAATCTTGAATATTATACTTGACCTCTTCTGCATACTGATTATGGGGTGGGGGGTAACAGGAGCTGCTGTCGCTACGGTATTTTCTCAGGGAGTTTCGGCTGTATTATGCTATTTTTATATGTACCGGAAGTTTGATATTCTGAAAACAGAACCTTTAGACCGTCGCTTCCGTCCGGAACTTGCCAGACAACTGATGTACATTGGCGTGCCTATGGGACTTCAGTTTTCCATAACCGCTATTGGCAGTATCATGCTTCAGAGTGCGAATAATGCGCTGGGTACGGCATGTGTGGCAGCCTTCACAGCCGCTATGCGTATCAAGATGTTTGTGATGTGCGCGCTCGACAGTCTGGGAATGGCGATGGCTACGTACAGCGGGCAGAATTACGGTGCGGGCAAACCAGGCCGTATCTGGCAGGGCATTAAGTCGGCTTCACTGATGATGATAATCTATGTAGCTGTAGTGGCAGCTCTTATCTGGGGATTTGCCGATAAGTTTGCCTTGCTGTTCATTTCTGCTGATGAAACGGAAATCATAGCCGATACAGCCTTATTTCTGCACTTCAATGTTTCTTTCTTCCCCTTGCTGGGCATGCTCAGCATACTCCGCTATTCCATTCAGGGAGCGGGATATACCAAGCTTGCCATGTTTTCCGGCGTTTCAGAGATGATAGCACGTGTGCTGGTAAGTGTGATTATTGTTCCACTTTGGGGATTTGTAGGAGTATGTGTGGGCGACCCAACCGCATGGCTTTTTGCCAATCTCTTCTTGATACCCGCATTTATCTATGTATATCGCCGTTTGCAGGTCATTGTAGCCAAAGAACGTTAGTTCTTCACCGGCATCCGTTTCCAGATTCCCGCAGGGATAAGCTTCCAGAAGAATACTAGCAGACGGTATCTCCAGTCGATAACGGCAATGCGCTGTTTCCTGTGTAGGGCTCGTACGATATGTGCGGCTACTGTTTTCGGTGACATGAGCATGGGATAATGTTTCCCGTCGTTCAGAAGTCCGGTAGCGACAAAGCCCGGCCGGATGTCTGTGAAACTGATATGCAGGTGATGCATACGCGATAATTGTTCGAGTGCATCGATATATGTATTCTGGAAACGCTTGGTTGCCGAATAAGCCGGTGCGATACCCAAGCCTTTAGTTCCGGCTATGGAACTGATGATTGCGATATGACCTTTACCCTGCTGGCGGAAGTGCCGGAAAGCATATCCTACCATACGTACGAATCCTGTACCGTTTGTTTCAAGCGTATTCAGTTCAATGTCGGGCGAAAGCTCAAAATTCTGGAAACCGATACCGGAACTTTGTAGAAACAAATCCATGCCTCCCAGTTCCCCTATTAGTTTCTCCAGTTCGTTTTCTGCCCCTTCTTTCCTGATGTCGAGTGCACAGATTTTTATTCTGTCGGGAGATTTCTTCTGAAATTCCAGCAGATTTTCCCGGCGTCTTCCTGCTATGCCGAGATACCATCCTTCGGCTAATAATAACTGTGCTACCTCATAGCCTATGCCCGAGGTTGCTCCTATGATGACTGCACGTCTGGTTTTCGGTGAATCCATATCAGTGGTTGTTATAGTGTGTAAATTATTTGTTTGTACGTATTTCGTATATGAATGTTTCAGCGTTTGGAATATCCGCACCCTTACAGTTGTAAAAGAACTGGTCGGCAAAAGGCATTTGTTCATTCAAGGGCCGGAGCTCTTGTGTAAGATGGGCACAGAATGTCTTGTATGAATGGATATTCATGCGTTCGCCGGCATCGTCACGGAAAAGGATGGCATAATGGTTAAGCGGACGGGCATGCACAAGCTGGTTGATTTCCAGGGCAAGTGAGCGGGCTTCCCGAGCCGATATACGGTCGAAAAGACTGGAAACATTGAAAATAATCAATTCAGATAAGACAGCGTGTGCCGTCCAGAATGAAGTCGGTACAGCCGATATTCTCGGATAGAAACAGTGAGTTGCATGGCGATACGCTTCCGACTGGAAGAACTGCAAGGCTATATCGTCCATTTCTTTTGTCGGGTAAATACCCATATAAGTCAGATCCAGATGAGGGAGCCGTCGGCATGCGTCGATAAAGGCAAGCCCGGAAGCACCTGTTTCGTAGCTTAAGTCGCAGAACACTACACGTCCCGATAAGTTGCGGACAGCACTGAACAGCCAGCCTCCGTTGCTTTCGAACAAAGCACGTGCCGCACTGTATGCACGCCTCATATAGTAGCAGTTGTAGAGCTGTATTTGCTCGTATGCAGAAACGGTATCCGTTCCGTTCCGGAAATCACATCTTCCGTAAGCCGTCAGTTCACGGTTACGTGCTTCATCCTTGTTTATTTTGCTGTTTTCTTCTACTATATGACGGAAAGCATGGTCGAACGCTTCAGAAAGAGGATAGTTTTCCGATTGTAAATCCCATCCCGGCATATATTCAGGCAATGTGAAATCTCCCCGGCAGAATGCGTCGGTATCAGTCTGGCTATATCCGTTGTTCATGCGGATATATTCCATCAGTTTATAAAATGTGATGTTTGCCCCCAGTATTTGTGGGTTTCCGGTAAGAAACAACTGCTTTCTTGCGCGGGTGATCGCCACATTAAGTTTTCGGTCTATTACATATTCATCTTCCTGAAAAGTATTGGCCGTCAGGAAATTCAGCTGACTGAAATTCTGTATGGTAAACGAATAGATGATTACATCACGCTGGCTTCCCTGATAGCGTTCTACCGTATCAATGGAAATATGGGCCAGTTCCGGGATTCCTTTTCTGGCAATCTCTCTGCGTATCATCGCTATCTGATTTCTGTACGGGACAATCACCCCCACAGTCTTGTAGGCGTCAAAAGTGCCGGAAGTCATCCGGTAAATACGTTCGAGCAGAGCGGCGACGATTCGTGCTTCATTGATGTTCGTTTTCTCCGAATAAGCGAGATTGTCGGGAGCATCTGCGGGGATAAACACCATACGGCGGCTTTGTATTAATTTATCCAGATTATCCTGTGGGGCAGGTGCGGAGGCGTAGGGCAAGCACTCCTCCTGATGCGGCAACGGGACTGGCTCCAGTTGCTCACGATAGTAAAATGTCTGGTTAGGAAATTCCGATATGGCAGGATGCATACGTCCCTGTTTATGCAGAATACTTCTGAAATCCTCCTTACTCTGTTTATACAAACGCTCGAAAAGCGAATTGCGGCAGTCGTTCAGTCCGATAGACTGTAACAGCGGATCATCTACGCGAGCTTCTTCCTCTTCCTGCTGGGCGATGGCGGGCAACTGCTTGTAGTCGCCTATCAATATAAACTTGTCGATTGCGTTACTACGGTCGTGGCGTGCCGATAAAATACCGACCAGGTCCGGTTCCAATATCTGTGAAGCCTCATCGATGATAGCCAGTGTGAAATGTTTCAGATTAAACAGGTGCAGACGGCTGTTTATTGCAGTCGTAGTACCAGTGAAAATGCGTGTATGAGCTATTTTCTGCTGAATATCCGTCAGCTTGGGGCAGTCGGCAAGGCTGTTCTTCAATAAGTAAGGCGCGAAACGTTTATCGCATGACAGTTCACTGCCTATCCGGATAAAAGGAGTACTTTCTGCGATGCCCGAGTCGACCAGCATGCTACAGATCTCATCAACAGCCCGGTTGGTGTACGACAAAAGCAGGAGAGAAGCTTCCGGATCGGTCAGAGCTTCTTCTACCATATACCGCAAGGCACACGATGTCTTTCCGGTTCCCGGAGGACCTACCAGCAGGAAGTAATCGTCCGTCTGCTTTTCTTTCAGAATCAGTTCGTCAAAACGTCCGTACGAACCGTTCAGTGTACGTTCCGGATGTTTCCCCGGAGTACGTAGCCCCAGCAACAGTTCTTTACGGTCGGTTCGGGCAGACAGGAACGCATATAGTCCGCGCATGGCATTCATGGCCGAAGAGTCAGACGAGTCATGTTCTACGGCAAACACTTCATCGGCTCCACCTATGATATCCTTGTTCTGCTGTCCGTTACGCAGCAATATAGTAAGGCTGTTAGCCTGTATGTCGAGTATATTGCCTTTCATCAGTATCTGTTGGCGTACGTCGGGCTCCTTTTGATATGCATAAAAAATGATGATATCCCCCGTGCGGAAGTTGGGCAGGAAGTCTTCCCCCTGTTGCGGTATATGGAGTTCGATAATATCATATCCTTTTCCCGGTCCGCTTTGACGCTTTTCGGTGACCGTCAGTCCGAGCAGAATATTTCCCGATTCGATTTTTTCGGCAAGAGGAGTGTGCCAAAGGCCGGCAAATCCGTTCGAAGAATCATTCTTTCCTCCCGTTTTGCTTAGTATCTGCTCTTTCGATACAAAGGTGAAGAACCGCTGGAAGTAGGCCCGTTCCAGTGGCGTACAGCGTTTCAGCGTATTGATTGTTTCCTGCAACTGCGGTTCTTGAAAATCATTCCATAAGCGGTTGCTCACCTGTAGCTCGTTCAGCAGGTCGGTGCTCAGTTCTTCCGTTACAGAAGCGATAGCTCCGTCACCGAAAGCCATTTCGCGTGCCGCTATCCGGTTGCGCAGATGTATGCTCTCACGAAACAAAGTTTCGGCAAAATGTTCTATCATGAGGCCATCGGTATATTTGGAATAAAGCAGGAAAGTCTGCAAGTCCTCCGTCTTCCGTCCGAAGTTATACATCAGTACCCCCTGATAAAGCATCATCTGGATGAAATGATCCTCCTTATGACGCCGGTTGTATTCATCCCGTTTTCCCGATTTCTGTTCCACAAGTACCTTGAAATCCTTTTGAAGCATATCGACACGTCCCTGCAAGCCAAGCTGTTCGCAGATGAAAGAAGCCTCCAGCAAGGTATTGTGCTTGTCGAAAGCCTGAATATTATGTGGCAGTACATCGTGTACAAACGAGCGGATGTTCATCATTTGTGCCTGCGCCTGCTCGTGAAAGTTGGCGGGAATAGGGCAGGTACAAAACTCCAAAGCCGCTGAAGCAAAAAACTTCTTGACCGTTGTGCTATAGGCTACCGGGGCATCTTCGCGTTCGTTTATATAATCATCCAGAAACTGGCTGGCCAGGTTACCCAGCAGAATAGGAGCCGTATTAGCCTTTGGCTTGACCTTGTTCATGAAAAAGTTCAGCGGATGATGCCCGTACTCGCGGAAACAGGCAGCCAGCGAACTGATATCTATCAGATAGTCGGGATGGATGACAATCAGGTTCGGTATATAATGATTCTCTTCATCCACATGTACATCCAGCAGATTCAGCTGAAGATTTTCAGCAAGCAAGTCTTTTACGTAAAGCATGTCGCTGTTATATCCTCCTTTTGCATAGTCAATGATGATGAAAGGATCTTCATCACTGTCGGTTGCCGCAAATATCTTTGTATCATCCCAACTGCTTACGGCTGCGCGTATATAGGGGATGCGTGAGTACTGCGTACCGCGATAAGGACGGTTCGAATGTGGAATTTCCGGAATTAAAGAAGCTGGAATATCTTCATCGAAAGCCAGGGAAACGAAACGGACTATGGCACGGAGGTCGTACAGGTATTCTTCCATTACGGGACGGAAATCGTCGCGCATGGCAGCGTTGCAGTTGCGTCGCATGGTCTGTATGGCATATTTGTCCGAAGGAGTCATCCGTTTCTCTTTACAGATATAGTCGAGGCGTGAAAACAAATTTGCGAAAGAGAACGTAACCCCTGCCGTCAGTTCGTAACATGCCTGTTCGAGCACTTTGTATAAAAGAATATATTTGGCCCGGATATTTTCGGGAGCGGCTGTAGGCTGACGGTGAATTTGTTCGATGCGATTATATAAATCGAAAGATTGCAGTTCGATGTGGTTCGTTAAGTTTCCAGACATGGCAGATGAATATCCTTGAATAAAATGACTTTACATAACAAACAAAGTAAAGCCCTTACCTATTAATCTTTTGTTCAAAGATACAACTATTTTCCGAAACACTGCAACCTCTCCTGCGTTCTGCTAAAATCTTTTGCGGTTCGTGATGCTTTTTGTTTCTCTTGCTTATCTTTGTCATTTGAAAAACGAAATAGTATTATGAAGCATGTAATAGCGTGTATGAGGGCCTTATGTCCTATATCGGATGAAACAGTGAAGGAACTGGAAAGTCTTGTTGTAAAATGTAATTATCCCAAAAGATATCAGCTTATAAAAGAGAATATTTTCTGCCGATACGCTTATTTTATAGAAAAGGGAATGACGCGTTCTTTCTGGCTGGTAGACGGAGAAGAAATTACGACCTCATTTTCGTGTGAGGGAGGGATTGTCTTCAGTATGGACGAACTCTATTATAATAAAAAGAGCGAAGAATTTGTTGAAACACTGGAAGACGTAGAGGTGTATAGAATAGAACTGACAGATTTAAGACGGCTGTTCGAAACCAATCTTGAGTTTTGTAACTGGGGGAGAATCATACATCAGAATGAATACAGAAGGCTGCACAGAAGTCATAAGGAAAGGCTTACACTTCCGGCCAGACAGCGGTATGAAGAGTTCAAGAAACAGTTTCCGTATGTTTGCCAGAGAACCAATTTAGGCTACATCGCCTCTTATCTGGGCATTACTCTCTCTACGTTGAGCAGGCTTCGCTCGAATGAGAATGATAAGGCATAATGGCAGCCGATTTTGATGTAGGACAACTTTTTATTGGCGGATAGAGGCTACCTTTGTTGTGTGATTAACCTTGAAAGTTTATTTGTTTAATTTAAAAATCGATAATCATGCAACAATTAAAAGCATCTGCAGCTTTTTCTGATACAAAGCCTCATTACGACTTGCTCGACGGTCTGCGTGGGGTAGCTGCTATCTTGGTCTTATGGTATCATGTTTTTGAAGGATATGCTTTTGCGGCAAATGCCCCAATCATCGAAACTCCTAATCATGCATATTTGGCCGTAGACTTCTTTTTTATCTTGTCCGGATTTGTCATCGCTTATGCGTATGACGACCGCTGGGGAAAATCAATGTCTTCCGGCAACTTCTTTAAGCGCCGTTTAATCCGTCTGCATCCCATGGTCGTAATGGGAGCTGTATTGGGAGTAATAACCTTCTTGTTACAGGGCAGTGTGCAGTGGGACGGAACACATGTTGCCACATCAGCAGTGATGATTGCCCTTTTGTGCGCCATGTTCTTTATCCCCGCTGTGCCGGGTTGCAGTTACGAAATACGCGGAAATGGCGAAATGTTTCCGCTGAATGGTCCTGCATGGTCACTTTTCTTCGAGTATATAGGCAATATCTTGTACGCATTGTTTATTCATCGTTTCAGCAACAAAGCGCTGGCTGTGTGGACGGCCGTCATGGGAATTTGCTTAGCCTTCTTTACACTGACCGATTATTCGGGTTATGGTTCGCTCGGAGTAGGATGGACACTCGACTCTGTCAATTTCATCGGAGGCTTGCTGCGCATGCTTTTCCCGTTCAGTCTTGGTATGCTGGTGTGCCGTTATTTTAAACCCGTGAAGGTTCGTGGCGCATTCTGGATTTGTTCACTGGTATTGATATGCCTGTTTTACGTACCGTTTATTCCGGGCTTGGAACCCATCTGTTACAACGGCGTGTTTGAAATGGTGTGCATTATGATTGTTTTCCCGGTTCTGGTATGGCTAGGCGCTTCCGGTTCTACCACCGATACGATTTCCTCTTCCGTATGTAAATTCTTGGGCGATATATCTTTCCCCGTTTATATCATTCACTATCCTTTCTATTACCTGTTTTACGCGTGGCTGATAAAGAATCAGTATTTCACTTTCGGAGAAACATGGGAAGTTGCAACCTTGTTGATGGCCGGTAATATCGTTTTAGCCTACCTGTGTCTGAAGTTATACGATGAACCGGTGCGTAAATATCTTGCAAAACGTTTCATGCATAAAAGACAACAGGCAGGCAGTCTGCGTTGATTTGATATGTTGATTTAGAGGACTATCTGATTCGCTTCATTCTCAGTCGGAGGCTGTTTGTTACTACCGAAACCGAACTGAATGCCATGGCAGCTCCCGCAATCATCGGGTTCAGCAAGAATCCCGTGAAAGGGTAAAGCACACCTGCCGCTACGGGAATTCCTGTCAGGTTGTAGATAAATGCCCAGAATAAGTTCTCGCGAATAGTACGTACGGTGAGTGTCGAAAGCCGGATGGCCTCACTTATTTTAGTCAGGTCCGACGATATAATGGTCATCTTTGCCACATCCATGGCGATGTCGCTTCCTTGTCCCATGGCGATACTCAGGTCAGCTTGGGCAAGGGCGGCGCTGTCGTTGATGCCGTCGCCAACCATGGCTACATGCTTTCCTTCCGCCTGAAGCTGTTTGATATACTCCGATTTTTGCTGAGGCAACACTTCCGCGCGGAATTCGGCGATACCAGCCTCCGCAGCAATCCGACGGGCAGTCTGCTCATTGTCACCCGTCAGCATGACAACTGAAATACCTCTTTGCTGTAACTCGGCGATGGCCTTTTTCGATGTTTCCTTTATCCGGTCGGCAATGGCGCAAGTTGCCAGTGCCTGCTGTTCGTCGGCAAACCAGATGACGGTTTTGGCTTCCTGTGCGAAAGCTTCAGCCTTTTCTGAAAGGGCAGGAGAGATAGTAATACCCCTTTCGGCAAGCATCCGGCGGTTTCCTGCATAATACGTTTTGCCGTTCCAGCTTGCTTTCACACCTTTCCCCGTAATACTTTCGAAACCGGTTAGCAGACAATCCCCTCCGTTATCAGCATTTGCCTGAGATAATGCCTGCACTACGGCTGTAGCCAGCGGATGTTCGGAATGCTTTTCCAGTCCCAGAAAGATACGCTGTATATCAGCATTCTCAGCTTCCCAGACAATGTCTGTCACCACAGGCTTCCCTTCCGTTATGGTTCCCGTCTTGTCGAGTACAATCGTATCTATCTTTTTGGCCATTTCCAGACTTTCGGCATCCTTGATCAGTATACCGTTTTCGGCCCCTTTGCCGATACCCACCATAATAGCCGTAGGGGTAGCCAGTCCCAAGGCGCACGGACAGGCGATAATCAGTACGGTAACGGCTGCCAGCAGTCCGTGCGTAAAGCCGTTCTCCGCCAGCACGATCCATGCAATGAAAGTAAGCACGGCCATTGTCATGATAGCAGGGACGAATACAGCTGCAATTTTGTCGACCAGTTGCTGTACGGGCGCTTTGCTTCCCTGAGCTTCCTGTACCAGATGAATAATGTGAGAAAGCATCGTATCAGCTCCCACCTTTTCAGCCCGAAACCGGAAACTTCCTTTCTGGTTGATGGTTCCTGCATATACTTTTGCTCCTGCCGACTTACAGACAGGAATTGGCTCGCCGCTCAGCATACTTTCGTCGATGAAAGAACTGCCTTCCGTTACGGTTCCGTCTACAGCGATACGTTCTCCCGGTTTCACGACAATCATGTTGCCTGGAACAATCTGATCAATACTCACTTCCCGTTCGCCGGTTCCGTCATCGATGATAACTGTACGGGGCTGTAGTCCCATCAGTTTCCTGATAGCAGCCGATGTATTGCCTTTTGCGCGTTCTTCCAGTGTGCGTCCCAGCAGGATAAAGGCGATAATCACGCTGGCCGCTTCAAAATACACATGCGGAGTCACTCCCCTTGATAGCCAGAAATCGGGAAAAAACAAGTTGAACAAGCTGAACAGATAGGCGATTCCGGTACTGTTTGCCACCAGCGTGTCCATATTGGCAGAACGGTGCTTCAGCAGCTTCCAGGCATTGACATAGAATCCGCTTCCCAGCCAGAACACTACAGGAGTAGATAATATCCACATGATGTAATTGGCATATGGCATATCCATGAAAAACATTCCGATAATAGCGACAGGAAGCGATAGGATAATAGCCCATATAGTCCGGAACTTCAATTGCCTGTAATGGGCGGCATGTGTGTCTTCAGCCTCTTTTTCGGCTTCTTTAGCCGTATCAATCAGCAAGTCGAATCCTGCGTTTTGTACAGCCTGCTTCATCATTTCGGGCGAGCAGAGCGACGGATCATATTCTACGGTAGCGATAGCTGTTGCCAGATTGACATTGGCCGAGCACACCCCTTCCTGCCGGCTCAATGTTTTGTTAACACGTGCAGCGCAGGCGGCACAACTCATGCCCAGTACGGGGAAAGTCTGTTTTTTTATTTGTTGGTCTGTCATTGTTCTTTTCTTTTTGATTCTGGCGCAAAGATACACCGGCAGACCATTGTGTGTGTTATAAAATTATGGGTATGATTTATACGATTTCATCCAGTCCTTTGCGTAATTGGATCTTTTGTTTTTTGAATTCGCTAGGAGTAGTGCCGGTCACTTCTTTAAACTGCCGGCTAAGATGAGCCGTACTCGAATAATTTAGCAGGAAAGCGATTTCGTTCAGTGAGAGTTCATCATACACAAGTAGTTCCTTTACACGCTCTATTTTTTGTGAAATGAAGTATTTTTCTATTGTAATGCCATTGGTTTCCGAAAACAGTTTGCTTAAGGAGCTGTAATCGTGATGAAGCCTGTCGGCAAGAAAGTCCGACAGAGTTGTTTTAAGTTCACCGTTTTGGCTATGTACCAGCCGGATAATTTCCTGCTTGATTTGCTCTATCAGCCTGTTGCGTTTGTCGTCTATCAGTTCAAATCCCACAGACTGTAACGTTTGCCGGATATGTTCCAGTTCGGCTTTTCCGACAGTTTCCTGTATGATAGCCTTTCCCAGCTCAACATGCAAGGGTGTAAAGCCCAGTTTGGCAAGCAAGTCTTCTACCACCATAATACAGCGGTAGCACACCATGTTTTTAATATAGAGCGTTGTATTGTTCATGCGTCTTAAAATAATTTCTGCAAAATAAAGCTTTTCAATATGAATATATGCCGGTTTGCTGAATTTTCTTTTGTTAAAAGAACCACAACTGTTCTTTTTTTGTTTCTATCTTATATTTTTGTAAAGTTAATAAAAATCAGCATAGAGAAATGAGAAAAATGCTTTGTCCGCAGTGTAAGATTGCTGCCATGTATGTAAAGAATGAAGCAGGCGACCGCCGTCTGGTATACGTTGTTGAGGGAGGAGAGGTCATACCTAAAAATCCGGAAGAGTCGCTCGACGGATTCGATGTGAGCGAAGTATTCTGCCTGGGCTGTTCATGGCACGGGAATCCGAAGAAACTGGTCCGCTATTGAAAAGGGTTTGAGGATAAATTGGTGAGGCTGCTATAGAATACCAGCAGGAAGTGTTCCATAGCAGCCTATGATTTTAGTTGACTTTCATGATAGCCGAGTTGATGCTTCGGTCTACGTCGTTCTTGTCGCGCGAAGTCTTCCGTCCGAAATCGAAAGTATAGGCAAGTTTCACGTAACCTGTACGCTGGTAGATGCGGCTGGTCTGTACCTGATTATACTGGTATACTCCGTAATCTGCATGTTCGCGGTATCGGCTGTGCCTGGTGAAAGGGGTCTCTGTTCCTGCTTCGATATACCAGCCTTTGTGACTCCAGCTTACGGATGCACCGTAGGTTGCGGGAGATTTTTCTGATATTAAAGAGCAGCGATTTAATTTACTTGTGGCAGAACTACCATAAATATTTAGAGAAAAGTCTTTCCAAAAATAGTTGATGTCTAATATTGCAATGGTACTATTATTTTTTATTTCCTGTAGCTGAGGTACATAAGTGTAAAAATATTTTGCTGTGAATTTTAGACGCAAATTATCAGAAACTCGATAAGAAGCGGCCAATGCTGCCCACCACTGATTCATATTCCTATCAGAACAGTAGGTAGATATAAGCTTTTCATCTTCAATAAAATAATCAACAGTTATATTATTGATATATGTAGTATATGCACCTGTAAGTTGCATATTCAAACGATTAAATTGTCCTTTATAGACAAGTCCCGCCACATATATCTTTGTATTATTAAGGTATGGATTTCCACGTTTTATCCTGCAAAAA